>NZ_CBDCBI010000001.1:0-126451 GCF_965214355.1 Novosphingobium sp.
GGTCGATCCGGCCTGGGCCAACGCGGCGCTGCCGCGCCATCTGCCGGTCCAGGGCAATCTCGACCCGCTTGCGTTGATTGCGGGTGGTGCGCAACTCGATGCCGGGATCGATCGCGTGCTGCGCGCATTTGGCGATCGGCCCCATGTGTTCAATCTGGGCCACGGAATTTTGCCGGACACGCCGATCGCGCATGTCGAGCGGTTGCTGGCGCGCGTGCGGGGCATGTGACGCAAGGCCGGTCACTTCAACCCCGGCGCGTTTTTGTCATTGGCGCGACCGGCACGATCGGGCGCGCGACCGTTCGGGCGCTGGTACAGGCGGGCCACGACGTCGTGTGTTTCGTGCGGCCCGGCAGTGCCGCCCTGGCCGAGCTGGCAGGCGCTACGATCCGGTTCGGCCAGGTGACCGATGCCGGGTCAGTCGCGCGCGACGGGTTTCGCGCAGAGCCGTTCGATGCCCTGGTTTCGTGTCTGACGTCGCGAACAGGCGCACCTGGCGATGCATGGGCAATCGACCATGCCGCACATATCGTGGTGCTCGATGCCGCGAGGGCTGCCGGCGTAAAACATATGGTGCTGCTTTCCGCGATCTGCGTCCAGAAACCCACCCTGGCGTTTCAGCAAGCCAAACTCGCTTTCGAAAAGGTGCTTATCGAGTCGGGCATGGACTATTCGATCGTGCGCGCGACAGCATTTTTCAAATCGCTGTCCGGGCAGATCGACCGCATCAGACAGGGCAAGTCGTTCCTGATGTTCGGGGATGGCACAGCCACTGCGTGCAAGCCGATCAGCGACGACGACCTTGCATGGTTTCTGACCCAATGCCTCGACGAACCGAGCCGTCGCAACCGGATCCTGCCGATCGGTGGACCGGGCGAGGCTGTTACGCCGCGCGCGCAGGCCGACCGGCTGTTTGCCCTGCTCGGCCGCAAACCGCGTTTTACGCGCGTGCCGATTGCCCTGCTCGATACGATCATCGTGGTGCTTGCAACGCTTGGCCGGATCAGTCCTTCCCTCGCCGCCAAGGCAGAACTGGCACGCATCGGCCGCTATTATGCGACCGAATCCATGCTTGTGCTCGATCCTGTCACCGGCCGCTACGATGCCCTGGCCACGCCATCGACCGGATCGGAAACGCTTTTCGATTTTTACGCGCAGGTGATCGCCGGCGAACGCAGCGTTCAGCGCGGCGAACACGCGGTGTTTTGATCGTGCCGTTTCGGGCTATGCCGCGAGTTCCTGTCGCGCGAGGCGGCATTGCGACCAGATTTCGCTGATCGCTTCGACCAACCGGTCGATATCGGCATCGGTGTGTACTGGCGACGGCGTGATGCGCAGCCGTTCAGTGCCTTTGGGCACGGTCGGGTAATTGATCGGCTGAACGTAGATGCCATGATTGTCCATCAGCCAGTCGCTGATCATTTTGGCATGGTGCGCATCACCCACCATGATCGGGATGATATGGCTGGGATTGGGCAAATGCGGAATGCCCAGGGCATTCAGCCGGTCGCGCACGATTTTCACCCGGTTCTGGTGGCGCACGCGTTCGATCTGGCTTTCTTTGAGATGCCGGATCGATGCCGTCGCACCCGCCGCGATCGCCGGGGGCAAGGCGGTTGAAAAGATGAACCCGCTGGCAAAGCTGCGCACGAAATCGCAGACGTTTTTCGATGCGGCGATATAGCCGCCCATCACGCCGAACGCTTTGCCCAGCGTACCCTCGATTACGTCGATCCGGTGCATCAGGCCTTCGCGCTCGGCAATCCCGCCGCCGCGTGGGCCATACAGGCCGACCGCATGGACTTCGTCGATATACGTGAACGCACCGTGCTTTTCGCAGACATCGAGAATGTCGGCGATCGGAGCAATGTCGCCATCCATCGAATACACGCTTTCGAAGGCGACCAGCTTGGCCCGGCCGGGGGCAACAGCGCTCAACAATTCATCGAGATGCGCGCAATCATTGTGCCGCCAGCGCTGGCATTCGGCGCGGCTGTGGCGAATGCCTTCGATCATCGAGGCGTGATTCAACGCGTCCGAAAAAACGACACAATCGGGCAGGCGGGCGGCCAGTGTGGAAAGTGATGCCCAGTTCGACACATAACCCGACGTAAAGATCAGCGCAGCTTCCTTGCCATGAAGATCGGCCAGTTCGGACTCGAGCACGACATGCTGGTGATTGGTGCCCGAAATGTTGCGCGTGCCCCCCGCCCCCGCGCCGCAGCGGTCGAGCGCCTCGTGCATCGCGTCCAGCACTTTGGGATGCTGGCCCATGCCGAGATAATCGTTCGAGCACCATACGGTCACATCGGAAACCTGGCCGTCTTCGGTCCAGCGGCTGGCACGGGGGAAACTGCCGGCGCGACGCTCGAGCTCGGCAAAGACCCGGTAATTGCCCGCGCCGCGCAGGCCATCCAGCTGCTCTGCGAATGCTGCGTCGTAATCCATCGCCGTCTCCCCACTCATATCATGGTCTCTGATTTTGTTACTTTTGTATTCACTTTGGTGTTTTGAGCCCAGCGAAAAAGCTCCGCATCGCGCACCGGGATCACCAAAAACAGATGCTCGACCACACCCAGCGCGGCAAGCCCTGCAAGCAGGCCAGCACAGGCTGCCTTTCCGCTGCCGATCGGTGCCGCCTGCGCGACGAGCCACACCCACACCGCAAAGCCGCTGCCGCACAGCACCGAAACCGGAAACAGCGGGTTCATCGCCCGTTTGCGGAAATAGCTTTTCAGATAGGCGAGGTGTTCCGGAAACACCTCATCGCTCAGGTTGGGCACGCCCAGATACAGATTGAATTTCGCCGATAACCGCAGCACGAACATCAGCAGGAATGTCAGCGGTGCAGTCTGGTTGGGCAAATGCCAGGTGATTGCAAACAGCACGATCGTCGTCGCCGCAATGGCGAGCTCATGGTGGATGACCGTTGCGGTCGCCGCCTTGAAGCGCGCCCAGCCGACTGCGCCGGCGGGACATTCCGCCCGGTTCGGGCCGGAGACTTCCCCCATCAGAAAGCTCATTTCGTGCCAGGCCCAGATCGTGATGGCCGCGCCGAAACCGAGATAGGCGCCTTTCAGGCTGTCGTCACCGGCAGACCACCACACCAGGCCGGTAGCGCCGATCGCCACAAGGCCAGCAAGCGTAAGGCTGGTGCGAAACGTGGCGGCCGGGCGACTGTCGAGCCAAACGACCGCGGCCGTGCCGATGAACCATATCAACAGCGCAAAGAGCAGCGGGGGCAAAGTCACCAGGCGGGAACCATGCAGACCTGCGCCGGCGCTTCGTTGGGTTTGACCGGCATCAGGTACAGCCGCACAAACGTGATCGCTGCCCGGCCAGTCAGACCCGCGCGCTGGATCGCACCGATCACACCGCCGCGTTTTTTCGCAGCGTCGATCCCTGCGGCAATCCGGCGCATGGTTTCAAGCCCGCGCGCAAAGGCGGGATTGTCGGTGTCGAGCACCACCGGAAAGACCTGACGGGTAATCTGCGAACAGATCGTAAAGACGCGGTTGTCGTAATCGGTCGGATCGATCCCGAGCGCCTGGTGGAACGCCGGACGGTTGTGATCGCGCACGTACATCGTCGCATAGACGGCAACCAGAAAGAACCGGATCCACAATCTGTTGATCCCGGTCAGCAATGTGGGATCGGTGCGCATCAGGATCGCAAAGGCATCGCCGTGGCGGAATTCGTCATTGCACCACAATTCGAACCAGTTGAAAATCGGATGAAAACGCAGCTCGGGATGCTTGGCAAGATGGCGAAAGATCGTGATGTACCGCGCATACCCAATCTTTTCGCTGAGATACGTCGCATAGAAAATGAATTTCGGGCGGAAATACGTGTATTTCTTTGTCCGCGTCAGAAAGCCCAGGTCGATACCGATCCCGGCATCTTTCAGCGTGTCGTTGATGAAACCGGCATGGCGGCTTTCATCGCGGCTCATCAGCTTGAACAATTGCTTGATGTCGGGATTTTTGACCCGCTTGGCGATCTCGGCATACAGGATGCATCCAGAGAATTCGGCAGTCAGCGAACTGATCAGGAAATCGGTGAATTCCTCGCGCAGGCCATCGGGCAGACTTTCGATCACGCCGTCGAATGCCTCGGTCCGCTTGAAATGCAGGCGATTGGGATCGCTTGCCATTTCGGCGATGAGCGCATCCCATTCGCGGCGCATGCCCGACACATCGATCCGGTCCATCGCCGCAAAATCGGTGGTGTAGAATTTGGGCGACAGCATCGTGTTTTCGCGCGCGACCGCCAGCGTCTCGCCGCTTTGCACAGGGCTGGACGCTGCCAGCTTGATCGGGGTCATCGCATTCATAGGGTGGTCCGATCCGAAAAGCTGACTTCGTACAATTCGGCCATTTCGAAATGACCGACGAATTTGGTCCACAACCGCGTGACGGTGCTCGCGCGCTCGACTGTAACTGCGCGCTCCACTACGCGGCGCTCGCCGAAACCCACGCTGATCGGTGCCCCGTGAACCCGCACACAATCACCGGGCCCCACCGCGACATCATTCGCCAGCACGACATGGGCGCACAGGAATTCGTCGCTGTGTTCGACTTCCACCCGGCAAGTCGTATCGAACGATGTGCGGCGAAGCGCGATCATGTTACCGGTACCGTCAATGGCGCACGTCCCGGCACAGCCTGGGAAGACGCAGTTGGTGCAGGCAAGAGCGCGGCAAAGGCTGCGCGATTGGTCGATCCGAATGCGGTCAATTCAATCTGGCGGCCGGTCGCGCTGTCGGTCAGCGACAGCTCGCCGTCGCGCCACAGCGTCAGATTGAACGGCGGCTGAAAACCGATCCCGCGCGAACGGCGTTCTCTGGCCAGGCCACGCATCACTCCGCGGATGAAGCCGGTTTTCTGACCGGCGGGGATCACCGATGCCGGCTGACCCGAATGCACATCCTCGATCACCACGGCACCATCCGCGCGGTCCAGGAACCGCAAGTCGCGCGATGCGACGGGCGCAATCTTTGCCTCGATCCGCATTGCCGCAGGCGAGGCAGCAGCGGGAATGCCGGCAACGCGCACGATCGCCGTTGACGTAAAGGCAAATGCAACCAGCGCGCCGGCGATCACCAGAGTGCCGCGCGGCAGCATGTCGGAATGGCTGTGGGTGCTGCTCATGCCGGGTGTGCCTCTTCAAATGCGGGGGCGGCGGTACGTGGCGTTTGCGCCTGCGCGTGCTCGATCGGCGCGATACGGCCGTTCGGATTGGCAGCAAGGCACGTCCGCGCAACCAGCGCCGCAACCGTCGCCGCCTGTGGCACCGAACGCATCATCGGGGCCGGCCGGGCGATTTTCAACGGCCGGGCGTGGGGCCACAGCGCGACGTAGCCCAACTTTGGCGCGCCGATGAGCGTCAGCGGCAGATCACCGGTGCCATTGGCGCGACCGGCAAAATCGACTGACGCGATCATTCCCAACGGCAAATTGATGCATTTGGGTACGGCCATGCCGATGCGAAACACGATGCGGCGGTTGGTCAGCGTGTAGATCGTCGTGCGCGCCGAACCCCAGGCAAGCACATGGAGCAGGCCAAGCCCGACGAGCCCCAACGAGACTGTCAGTTCCAGGCCGGCATAGGCGCCATGCCTGACCGCGAACAAGGCCGCCATGAGCGAGAGCCCGGCAAAATAGACCGCGACCAGCCGCGTGTGGAACGCGGTGCGCGCAAGCGAGCGCCAATCCGGCGATCCCTGCCACACGATCGTCTCACCCGGGGGCAGTATTCCCGGAAGGCCGGGGATCGGTTCGTTGTCGTATTCGGTCACAGCAATGGCTCCTGCCGGTCGGCATTGGCATAAAGGTACCCACCGCCAAACCAGGCCATGACGCGCTCTTCTTCATACAGCGTGATCTGGTCGGTTGCCTCGAGGCGGGGCACACCGCCAAATTGCGCCGCGTTGAGCGCATCGATCACGACCCGGCGACGCCGGCGATCGACTGTTGCCATCATCATCGGGACCAGGGCCGGGCCAACCAGCGCGCGATCGTCCGTGGCGGTAAACTGGATATAGCGGATCAGCCGGTCGGCTTTGTCGATCCACAAATCGCAGACCGTCCCGGCGATCGCGCCATCCGCACCGAGGATCGGCCAGCCGTGCAGGTCCGAATCGCGCGGTGCAACGCCATACCCGGCGGCCCCGCTCAACGGCACGATACGCGGGTGCCCTTCCATATCGATGTCGGGACGCTTGGCGCGGTTGGCCCAGGCCGCCGGCCCGATGCCATCGACCAGCGGATCGCCGGTCGGCACATAAGGCGCACCCGCAAAGCGCTCGGTGCGGCGCGCCGCGATGTCGACAGGTTCGCGCCCTTTGGTGGGGGCGGTGACAATGCCATGGCCGAACGGCAGCAGGAATGACTTGGTTTCCGCCGTGTGCAGCGGGCCGCCAAAGGTGTCGATGCGGCCGGTTGCCTCATCCTCCAGCGGATACCCCTCGCGCCTGTCCTCACGGCGAAGATAGAACACGAGGCAGACAAAAAAGAGCACGAATGCGTTGAACACAAGCAGTGCGACATCGAGATGCGGCGTGAGATCGGGGTGCATGTCAGTCCCTTTCAGATCGGAAATTCGCTGAGGCCGAAGCGGCCAGCAACATTGGCGGTCCCGCCATCACTGCTGCGGACGAGCGGCCCAAGCGCGACGAGCGTGCACAGCAACAGCGCAATCTCGATACAATAGACACAGGCGTAACCGGTGATGGGCCCATCGAGCGAAGGCCCGAGATCGTGGGCCACCGCCGCGGCGGAAATCAGGTCGCGGGCAAATGCGCCGAGTGCGATGGCAAGGCCGGCGCACGTCGCCTGCACTGCGCCCCAGGCACCCAGTGCCAGCCCGGTACGGCCCAGCAGCGCATCATCATCGGAAATCGCCATGACCGCGGTCAGTGTGCCGACCGAGAACAGCCCGCCGCCAAATCCGATCAGCGTCGCGCCGATCTTTAGCAGCAAGACGCCATGAAGCGGCCCGGCGAAAATCACGAACAGGAATGCGAAGATGCCGATGAACCCGCCAAAGCCGGCCAGGCGGTGCGGATCGTGGCCCTCGCCCAGATGGCGCGCAGCGAGCGCAAACCCGCCGAGCATGCCGAAAGCCCACAGCGCAGTCAGCCACGTGGTCGCACCGACGCTGAGCCCCAGGATCTGGCCGCCATACGGTTCGAGCAGCACATCCTGCATGCTGAACGCAGCGGCGCCAAGCCCGACCGCGACCAGCAGACGCATCGTCTTGGGCCGCGCGATGAAAATGGCCCAGACCTGGCGGAATGCCGGCGGAACCTCGCGTTTGCCGGCGGGGAGGCGATTGCGCGCTTCCTGCTTCCACAGCGCCGTCAGGTTGAGCACCATCGTCAGCACCGCCGCACCCTGCACCAGTTGAACCAGCCTGGTCGGGCTGAAATTCGCGAGCAATTGCCCGATCACGATCGCACTGACCATCGTACCGATCAGCAGCATGACATAAAGCAGAGCGACGACCCGCGGCCGGGCATGATCGGGCGCAAGATCGGTTGCCAGTGCCAGCCCGGCGGTCTGGGTCGTATGCATGCCCGCGCCAACCAGCAGGAAGCCGGCCGCCGCACCCAGATGTCCGACAAGCGCAGGCCCGGTACCGCCGCCCGACATGATCAGCAGCGCGAACGGCAGGATCGCCAGGCCGCCGAACTGCATCAGTGTGCCAAACCAGATATAGGGCACCCGCTTCCAGCCGAGCAACGAGGCATGATGATCCGATTTGAAACCGATCAGCGCGCGCAAGGGCGCAAACACCAGCGGCAGCGACACCATCGCTGCGACCAGGCTGGCCGACATGCCCAATTCGACGATCATCACCCGGTTCAACGTTCCGGTCAGCAGCACTGCGGCCATGCCCACCGAGATCTGGAACAGCGACAACCGCAACAGGCGCCCCAGCGGCAGGTCATCCGTCGCGGCATCGGCAAACGGCAGAAACCGCGTACCGAGACGGTTCCAGAAAGAGCCGGTCTTCAGGCTTTCCAGACGGCCCGCTGCCCCGCGCACGCGGTCCGGAGCCAATGACGCGCGCAAGGCACCGAGATAAGTCATTGCGTCAGCACCTCCATGGCGTGACTGGTGTAGAAGCTGGCCGAAATGCGCTCATCGCGGCCGATCCGTGCGTGCGGCAGGGCATCGCCGATCATTTTGCGCAGTGCCACATCGCGCACAGGCAGGATTGCGGGCGAACGGTCGCCGCGCGGGAACAGCCGCCCTGCCCCCAGCATCGCCATCAACAGCGGCGTTTGCGGTGCAAACGTAAAGCCGATCGTGCCGCGCGTCTTGCCGGCCAACTGGTGCAGCACAGCAATGATGTCGGACGGCTTGTAATGGATCAGCGAATCCATCGCCACAATATGGTCGAACTGGCCCAGGGCCGGGTCGAGCATGTCGCCCACGCGCCAGTCGATCGACAGCCCGCGCGGGGCGCGTTCGGCAGCTATTCCTACCAGGCTTCCTGCGACATCGATCGCAACCACATCCGCGCCGCGTTCGGCCGCTGCCACTGCCAGCGCACCCGTGCCGCAGCCCGCGTCGAGCAGGCGCAGGCCGGTCATGTCCGATGGCAGCCATGACAGCAGCGTGTTGCGCATCCGGGTCCGGCCGGCGCGCACGGTCGCGCGAACCCCGCTGACCGGCGCATCGGACGTCAACTGTTCCCACGCCCTGGCCGCGGTACGGTCGAAATAGGTTTCGAGGTTCGCGCGGAACCGGTCGTAGGTCGCGGTGGTCATCTCATTCGAATCCCAGGAATTCAAAGATATCCCGATCTTTCATCGGCTGCGCGTCGAGCGGATCGCAACCCGCCCACATCTGCGCGGCCAGCCGCTTGTATTCCAGGCAGGCGGCATCGACTTCGGGTGTCGAATCCATTTCGAACAGCGTGCATTTTTTCAGCCGCGAACGCCGGATCGCATCGAGATCGGGGAAATGCGCGAGGCGTTTCAACCCGGTCGCGGCATTGAACCGGTCGATCTCGTCGGTCGCGGCCGACCGGTTGGCGATAACCCCCGCCATGCGGACATCGTAATTCTTCGACTTTGCCTTGATCGCCGCGACGATGCGGTTCATCGCAAAAATGCTGTCGAAATCGTTGGCTGCGACCACCACGGCGCGCTCGGCATGCTGCAGCGGCGCGGCAAACCCGCCGCACACCACATCGCCCAGCACGTCGAAGATGACCACATCGGTTTCTTCGAGCAGATGGTGCTGTTTGAGCAACTTGACCGTCTGCCCCACGACATAGCCACCGCAACCGGTGCCTGCCGGTGGCCCGCCGGCCTCAACACACATCACACCGTTGTAACCTTCGAACATGTAGTCCTCGGGCCGCAATTCCTCGCTGTGAAACTCGACCGTTTCCAGCACATCGATGACCGTGGGCATCAGCTTCTTGGTCAGGGTGAATGTGCTGTCATGCTTGGGATCGCAACCGATCTGCAGCACGCGCTTGCCGAGCAGCGAAAATGCGGCGCTCAGGTTCGACGAGGTGGTCGATTTGCCGATCCCGCCTTTGCCGTAAACGGCAAACACTTTTGCCGATCCGATCCGGTCGTTGGGATCGAGCGCGACTTGCACGCTGCCATCCCCGTCAAGACCGATCCTGTCGCGCGTGCGGGCGGGAAGTTCGAGCAAAGCCATATCAGTTCCTTACGCTGCCACCGCAACGACACCCTCGAGACGATCCTCGAGTTCATCGCTTGCAGCATGGAGTGCGGCCAGAGTTGCCGCATCGGGTTGCCAGTAATTGCGTTCGCTCGCCTCGATCAGCCGGTGCGCGACACGCGCCGCCGCCCGCGGATTGAGCGCCGCGATCCGTTCGCGCATGGCCGCATCGAGCACGTAGGTTTCGCCGATCCGCTGATAGACCCAGGGATCGACTTCGCCGGTGGTCGCAGACCAGCCCATCGTCGTGGTGACACTGCCCTCGATCTGGCGGACGCCTTCGTATCCGTGGCGCAGCAAACCTTCGGTCCAGACCGGATTGAGAATGCGTGTACGGGTTTCCAGGGCGACCTGTTCCTGCAACGAGCGCACTTTGCCCGATCCTTGCGTCTGGTCGCCGATATAGACGGGCGCCGCGGTGCCTTTGGCGCGCGTGACGGCGCGGCTTATCCCGCCCAGGGCATCGACATACTGGTCGATCGTGGTGATGCCGAGTTCGACGCTTTCGAGATTCTGGTACGCGCAATCGACCGTCCTGAGCGCAGAGCTCAAAATCGCCGCCTGGCGGACAGGAACCCCTTTGGTCCCGTAAGCATAGCCCTTTTGCCGTTCGAAACTGTCGGCCAGTTCGTCGGGATCGGTCCAGCCGCCGTTATCGATCATCAGATTGACATTGGCGCCGTAGGATCCTTCGGCGTTTGAAAACACGCGCAAAGCCGCCGTTTCGATGTCGCAACCATGCTCGGCCTGATGCGCCAGGCTATGACGCCGGATGAAATTCAATGCAGACGGCTCGTCGGCCTGCGTGGCCAGCAATGCCGCTTCGGCCAGCATCCGCGTCTGCAGCGGCAGCAGATCGCGAAACACGCCGGACAGCGTGACGATGACGTCGATGCGCGGGCGGCCCAGTTCTTCAAGGCCGATCAGCTCTGCCCCGGCGAGCCGGTTATAGCTGTCGAACCGTGGCCGCGCGCCCATCAGCGCCAAAGCCTGGGCGATCTGCGCGCCTTCGCTTTTCAGATTGTCGGTGCCCCACAGCACCATCGCGACCGTTTCGGGAATATGGCCGGCATCGGCAAGGCTGCGTTCGACCAGGCGCTGCGCCTGCGCCGCACCATCGCGAACCGCATAAGCCGAAGGCAGGCGGAACGGATCAAACCCGTGGATGTTGCGACCGGTCGGCAGGATCTCCGGTGAGCGCAGCAGATCGCCGCCGGTGACCGGACGGATATAGCGCGCATTCAGGGCATGAACGATGCCGTCGATTTCGCCATTCGAGGACAGCGCGGTGTTGAGCGCGTCCATGTCCCGCAGCAACGGCGTATCGAGCCGAAGCGTGCCTGCAACCAGGCCCTCGATCGTGTCGAGCGACAGCAATTCACCGCGCGCGCTGGCAGACGCGGCGATCATGTCGATGCGTTCTTCGCGAGTCGCTGCGGCGCCTGCGACGTGCAGCCCCTGCGGGATGAGTTCGCGTTCGATTTCGTACAATTTGGCGGCAAGAGCGGCAATGTCGCTGCCGTCGAGATCGATCGCGGTGGCCTGATCGCCGATCAATTCGCCAAGATCGGTCCATTCGTCGCTGCCGGGTTCAGCATGGCGCCAGCGTTCGACCGACGATTTGAGATCGGCCAGACCCTTGTAGACGCCCGCATTGGTCAAAGCCGGCGTCAGATAGCTGATCAGCGTGGCGCCCGAGCGGCGTTTGGCGAGCACGCCTTCCGACGGATTGTTTGCCGCATACAGATAGATATTGGGCAGATCGCCGATCAACCGGTCGGGCCAGCATTTGGCGCTAAGTCCGGCCTGTTTGCCCGGCATGAATTCCAGGCTGCCATGCGTGCCGAAATGCAGCACGGCATGGGCGCAGAAATCCTCTTTCAGCCAGCGGTAGAACGCGGCGAACGCGTGCGTCGGCGTGTAGCGGCCGGCAAACAGCAGCCGCATCGGATCGCCTTCGTAGCCAAGCGCAGGCTGAATCCCGACAAAGACATTGCCGAATTGCGCGCCCAGAATCTGCACCGCGTTGCCGTCGGATTGCAGTTTTCCCGGTGCCGGCCCCCAGGCGTCCTCGATTTCGGAAAGCCAGGTCTCGCGCTGCACGATCGTATCGGCGCTGACCCGGGCGTGGACATTGGCCTCGGTGCCGTGGCGAGCGGCGTTCCCGCCCAGGACGCGGTCACGCAAGGCATCGATCGATGCCGGCACATCGACCGTATACCCTTCGCGATCAAGCCGCAGCAGCGTTGCGTGCAGCGAGGCGAAAACACTGAGAAACTGGGCCGTACCGGCCGCGCCGGCATTGGGCGGAAAATTGAACAGCACCACGGCGATGCGTTTTTCGGCATTTGCGGCCTGGCGCAGTTCGATGATCCGCAGCACCCGGGCGCTCAACATCTCGGCGCGTTCGCTGCACGCCTGCATGGCGCGGACCTGGCTCGACGCGGGGAAGGTACAGCCGCGCTGGCAGCCGGTGCATGGCGTGTCAGACCCGTCCGAACGCCCGCCGAACACCATCGGCACGGTGCCACCGTCGAGTTCGGGAATGGCGACCATCATCGTCGATTCCAGCGGCAGCAAGCCCTGGCGATTTGTCCCCCAGGCCTGCAAAGTCTGGAATTCCACCGGATGCGCGGCGATATAGGGCCGATCGAGCGTTGCCAGCATCGCCTCGGCCGCAGCAGTATCGTTGTACGCTGGGCCACCGACCAGGCTGAAACCGGTCAGATTGACAACCGCATCGACGATGGCGACCCCGCCCTTCATGAACAGCGCCTCGATCGCCGGCCGCCCGTCGAGCCCGCCGGCAAACGCCGGAATCACGTTCAGCCCGCGCGCTTCCAGGGCGGCAATCACGCCGTCATAATGGCCGGTGTCCTTTGCCAACACATACGAGCGCAGCATCAACAGGCCGACTGTGCCCTTGGCGCCGCGACGGCGCGGCAATTCGGTCGCGGTGGCGGCCATGCGCTGCGCCAGCGCCGGATGATAGACCCCGACTTCGGGATAATCGCGCGGTGGCACCGCTTTCATCGTGCCGCGCAGGGCGCGGCGTTCGCCGTCGGCATAGCGATCAACCAGCGAGCGGATCATGTCGACGACATTGTCATCCGACGCCGCCAGCCAGTATTGCATCGTCAGGAAATAGGTGCGCACATCCTGCGCCGTGCCGGGAAAGAATTTCAGCAGCTTTGGCAGGCGGCGCAACATGGCCATCTGCCGTGCGCCCGAACTCGCGCCCGACTTGGTGGTGCCGCGCATTTTCTTGATCATCGACAACAGCCCGGTGGCGGGCTTGTCCATGCGATAATCGCCCATCCGGGTCAGTTTGACGACATCGCCCGCCGACATCAGCCCGATCATCGCATCGCAATCGTTCTGGCGCGCCACCAGTTGCGGCAGCACGGCGCGGATGTGATCTTCAAGGAACAGCATCGTCATCAAGATGATGTCGCCGCGCGCAATGTCGGCGCGCGCAAGATCAAGCGATCCCGGCTCTTCGTCCCAATCGGCCGCGGCATGAAACCCGATCGTCACGCCCGAATTCCGGGCCGCGAACTGTTCCTGCGCGCGCAGGACCGCGCCCGAAAGATGATTGTCGAGCGTGATGATCACGACACGGACCGGAACCGACATGGCGGTGATGGCTGAACTAGCGGGCATAATGCGCCTTCGCATCGTAGAGCGTTTCGAGCGTAATGGCGGCGATGCCCTGCTCGGTGGCATAGCGCTCGGTGTTCCGCCGTGCTTTCCCACGCACGAAGAACGGGATTTTCAGAAGTTCTTTTTCAGCGTCGCTGGACCAGCCGGACACAGCCGCAAAGATGTTCTCGGTCACAGGTTCGGCGGGCGAGTCTGCAGGGGCCGAAGGGGCCGCAGGCGCCGCGCCATGACCAAGATGCGAAGCGCCTGCGCCATCGCTGAATTCGAAATCATCGCGGAACATCGTCAGCAGATGCTCCTCCAGCCCCATCACGAGCGGATGGACCCACGTGTCGAACAGCACATTGGCGCCCTCGAAACCCATCTGCGGGCTGTAGCGCGCGGGAAAATCCTGCACATGGACCGGGGCGGAAATCACGGCGCAAGGGATACGCAGGCGCTTGGCGATGTGCCGTTCCATCTGCGTGCCCAACACCAGCTCGGGCTGCGCCTCCTGGATCGCCGCTTCGACGTCGAGATAATCGTCGGTGATCAGCGGCTCGACGCCGTACAGCGCGGCCGCCTCACGAACATCGCGGGCAAATTCACGATTGTAGCAGCCCAGGCCCACCACTTCGAAACCGAGCTCATCACGGGCCACCCGCGCCGCTGCGACCGCGTGCGTCGCATCGCCGAAAATGAACACCCGCTTGCCGGTCAGATACGTCGAATCGACCGAGCGGCTCCACCAGGGCAGATTGCCCAGGCTTTCGAAGCGGCCGAGTGCGGCAGATGGGTCCAGCCCGCCCAGCATCGACACTTCGGTGATGAAGGCGCGCGTCGCGGCATGGCCGATCGGGACAGTCCGCACGGTTTTCTGGCCAAATGTCTTGTCCAGCCAGCGGCACGCCGTGTCGGCGATTTCAGGATACAGGCAGATATTGAAATCGGCCTGGCCCAGCCGCGCCAGGTCGGCCGGTGTCGCACCCAGCGGCGCGGTGACATTCACGTCGACACCGATTGTCGCCAGCATCCGGGTGACTTCGATAAGATCGTCGCGATGGCGAAAGCCCAGCGCCGTTGGCCCAAGCAGATTGGCCGTGGGCCGGCGCGTTTCGCGCGGAGCGCGCGTCACGTCTTTATCGGCGAGCTGGCGCACCAGTTGGTAAAACGTTTCTGCCGCGCCCCAGTTTTCCTTGCGCTGATAGCTTGGCAGCTCGAGCGCGATGACCGGGCAAGGCAACCGCATCGCTTCGGCCAGGCCCGCCGGGTCGTCCTGGATCAATTCGGCCGTGCACGATGCGCCGACCAGCATGGCCTGTGGTTTGAACCGCGCGTAAGCATCCCGCGCCGCCCGCTGAAACAGGTCGGCGGTATCCTTGCCCAGATCACGCGCCTGAAATGTCGTGTATGTGACCGGCGGGCGCTTTGCGCGACGCTCGATCATCGTGAATAGCAGGTCGGCATAAGTATCGCCCTGGGGCGCGTGAAGGACGTAGTGCACGCCTTCCATCGCGGTTGCGATCCGCATTGCGCCGACATGCGGTGGTCCTTCGTAAGTCCAGACGGTCAGCTGCATCGCCCTAGACTTTCAAAACGTCGCGCCGCCGCAGCGGACGGGCAAACAGTTCGGCAAGGTCGCCGGCCTGGTCGAAACCATGGATGGGCGAGAACACCAGTTCGATCGCCCATTTGGTCGTCAGCCCTTCGGCTTCCAGCGGGTTGGCGAGACCCAGGCCACACACTGTCAGGTCGGGCCGGGCGGCGCGCACGCGGTCCAGCTGCCGATCGACGTCCTGCCCTTCGCTGATCACCGTGCCAGGCGGCAACAACGCCAGTTCCTGCGCCAGATGACGACGATGCAGATAGGGCGTTCCCACTTCGACCGGGATCATGCCCAGCTCGGTCGCCAGAAACCGTGCCAGCGGCACTTCCAGCTGCGAATCCGGCAGGAACGTGATCCGTTTGCCCTCCAGACGGGCGCGCGCGTGGTCGATCGCGCGTTTGGCGCGTTCACGGCCCGGTGCGACCGTGCGGCGAAAATGCATTTCGTCGATGCCGAACACGCTGGCGGCGGCATGCAGCCAGCTGGTCGTGCCTTCGGCGCCGAACGGGAACAGCGCATCGATCCGCTGCGCGCCGCGATCCTGCAGCGCGCGGGCCGTTTCACCCAGAAACGGCTGCGCCATCAGAAAGCGGGTGTTGGGCCCCACCGGCGGCATGGCGCCGGCATTGCGCGCCGGCAATGCGTGAACGGTCGTGATGCCCAATTGGGCAAACAGCCGCAGAAACTGATCTTCGACGACATCGGGCAATGTGCCGACGATCATCAGGCTTGGCGTATCCGACGTGTCGGCGGCCAGATCCGGCACCAGCGCGGCCAGGCAGGCATCCTCGCCTTCGGTAAAGGTGGTTTCGATGCCCGAGCCCGAATAGTTCAGGACCTTCGTCATTCCGGCATGCTTGACCGACAGCCGCGCGGCGGCGCGCGACAGATCGAGCTTGATGACTTCGGACGGGCATGATCCGACAAGAAACAGCAGCTTTATATCGGGGCGGCGGGCCAGCAACCGATCGACCACACGATCGAGTTCGTCGTTGCAATCGGCCATGCCGGCAAGATCGCGTTCCTCGATGATCGCTGTGCCAAAACGTGGCTCGGCAAACACCATCACGCCTGCCGCAGACTGCAGCAGATGCGCGCACGTGCGCGATCCGACCACGAGAAAAAACGCATCCTGCACTTTACGATGCAGCCAGATTATGCCGGTCAGTCCGCAAAACACTTCGCGCTGGCCACGCTCGCGCAGCACCGGGGATGTCGTGCAGCCCGCCAGCTCGCTTGCCAGTCCGGACGCCGACACGACGGTCATGCGGCCATCGCCAGGTGTGGCTGGACGCTGCCTTGCAGCCGCGCCGTGCGCAGCTTCAGAACGAATTGCGTCGCATTGACCGCATAGCTGGCATAGGCCGCAAGCGCGATCAGCATCCGGCCATGGTCTGTGCCCAACCCGCCGAAAAATGCCACCAGATATGCGGTATGCAACGCCAGCACGAGCATCGAGACCACGTCTTCCCAGAAGAACGGCGCTGCGAACAGCCACTTGCCGAACACGACCTTTTCCCAGATCGAGCCGGTCAGCATGATTGCGTAAAGCGTGCATGTCTTGATTACGATTGACACGCTCGCGGCAAACGCGCCGTGGCCGGTGGCGAGGTAACGCAAGACGAGCGTAAGGCTGATCAGGAAAATCAGAACCTGGACGGGGGCAAGAATACCCTGGACCAGAGTCCACGATGTCGTGTCGCGGCGCAGCCGTTGGGCGGGCGTATAAAGCGGGCGGAAACCGACCTGCCTGCCATCTGCAAAAAATGGGTCCTTTGACCGCATCGCTACCCGCCACCCTTGCTCTGTGTGAAGAAAGACTAGGGCAGCATTGGCAGAAGTGTCAATAAAATTTGACGTCCAAATATTTTGACACTTTGGGCCACACAGGCCGCTAATCCGGTTGCCAGCCACTTATAAATGAGTCTAGGTTCGAGGGGTATTCGAGTCGCACGCTGCAAAGGCGGCAGGCCCGGGCATGTGGTTGTGGTGTTTGCCAGGCGGGAGCTGGTTATGGCGACGATTGCTTTTTCCGACGCAAATGCAGCTTGGCCCGGCGATGCCGGACATGCGTCGCAACACGGCGCGTCGGAGTTCAGCGCGCGCGTGTCTCCGTCATTTGATGCCGACACGAAAAATCTGGCCGCGTTTCGCGTGATTGCCACGACCGATTTCAAGAACTCGCTATCCCGGCTGATCGAAAACGAGGTTATTCCGCGCCTGATGCTTGCGCATGCTTTGGAAACGTTCGACACGATCCCCGCTGCGGTCGTCGCCAGCATCGTTGTCGGTGAAGCAGAGGCGCTCGCGGTGCTGGTGCTGCAAGTCGACGCCGGCGTCCTGCTCGCCCATGTAGAGGCGATTTTGGCGCGCGGCGTGACAGTCGATACGGTCATGGTCGACCTGTTGGCGCCCACTGCACGACTGCTTGGCGAATACTGGGAAAGCGACCGCTGCGACTTCGTCGATGTGACCATGGGGCTGTGGCGCTTGCAAGAAGTCGTGCATGTTATTGCTGCACGTGCACCGTCGGAAAGATTGCTTGCTGCCGGCGGCCACCGCGCCCTTTTTGCATCGATGCCAGGCGACCAGCATAACTTCGGCACAGTCGTGATCGACGAAATGTTCCGCCGGGATGGCTGGATTACCGATCGGTTGAGTGGTGCCGAGACGTCAGAGCTGCTCAGACGCGTCGGCGAAGAGTGGTTCGACATGATCGGGTTGACGGTCAGCTGCGAGTGTCATATCGCGACCCTGCCCTCGGTAATTGTTGCACTGCGGAATGTGTCCAAAAATTCGCAAGTCAGCATTATGGTCGGTGGGCCAGTGTTCAGCAAAGATCCCGGGCAAGCAGAGAAAGTGGGCGCGGATGGTACCGCACCTGATGCACAAGTGGCCTTGAAAGTGGCAGCTGGCCTTGTTCGTACACGGCAGAGACAGGCTTTAGCGGGCAATTAAACGAGAGCTGGTCATCACGCTGGTTCGCAGGAGTGCTAAAACCCGGCCATGGATATGCATAGCGCCAATTCGGCAATCGCCCCCTTCCCCATGGCCGACTTGGTCAAGGGATCACTGCCAGCGGGTGTCGTTTCGGCATTTCTGGCGGCGGTTGGCGATATTGCGCTGATCCTTTCCGGCGACGGCATGATCGTCGATATCACAGTGGGGCATGGCGAACTCGCCAGCCAGGAATTCGCCGATTGGGTCGGAACCGCCTGGATAGATACGGTCACAATCGAAAGCCGGCCCAAAGTTGCCGAAATGTTGGCCGATGCAGCAAAACCCGGCGCCCAGAAAGCCTTGCGGTGGCGGCAGGTCAATCATGTCACGCCGGGCGGCGACGTTCCGATACGGTATCTGATGCTGGCGCTGGGCGACGACGATCATCTGATCGCGATCGGCCGGGACTTGCGCGGTGCAGCCGTGATGCAGCAACGCCTGTTGCAGGCGCAGCAGGCGATCGAGCGTGACTACATCCGCCAGCGCCAGTCAGAGATCCGCTATCACATGCTGTTCGACAGCGTGTCGGAACCGGTGCTGATTGTCGATGCCGAAGACCGCCGTATCCGCGAAGCCAATCCGGCCGCATACCGCCTGCTCGACGCCAGCCCTGGTGATCTTGCCGGTCGCGCCCTCACCGAGATCGTCGCACCTGAACACCGTGATGATCTGATTGCTTATCTGGGCGCGGCCGAAGTGACCGACGATCGCGCGCCGCTCGGATTGCGCATGGTCAATGGTCGCGGCGACGCCAGTTTGGCTGCGCGGCTGTTCCGCCAGGCAAGCAAGCCGTTGTTTATCGTGCGCATCGAAACGATCCCTGAATCAAACGCAGTGCCACAGTTCGACGCGCTGCTGGGCAGTGTCATCGAGCGGATGCCCGATTCGTTTGTCCTGGTCGATCGCGAATTGAATGTCCTGACGGCCAATTCCGCATTCCTCGAAATGACCGAGGTATCGTCGATCGATCGGGTCGTTGGCCTGCAACTGGGCAAATGGCTGGGTCGCCCCGGGATCGACCTGGAACTGATCGTAGGACAGTTGCGCGAACATGGTGCGGTTCGCAATGTCGCCACGATCATGCGCGGCGCGGCGGGTTCGAAAGAAGAGATCGAGGTTTCAGCGGTGTGCGCCCCGATGGGCGACAGCGAATGTTTTGGCTTCACGATCCGCGATGTTGCCCGGCGGGAGCGCGGTGTTCCCGTAAGCCCCGGCGACGTGCCGCGCTCGGTCGGGCAATTGACCGAATTGGTCGGCCGGATGTCGCTCAAGGATATCGTGCGCGAAAGTACCGATCTGATCGAGCGGCTGTGCATCGAGGCAGCACTCGTATACACCTCTGACAACCGCGCCTCCGCCGCCGAAATCCTGGGTGTCAGCCGGCAAAGCCTCTATTCGAAGCTGCACCGGCACGGGCTTGGCAATCTGGTCCCCGCGGAGATCTAGCGCTTCGCGCAAGCGCTTGTAATATCGAGAGAATGGCAACTTCGCCACAGTGCGAGCACGACGTTGGCGCTGTCTATTCGGTTTGACACTATTTCCTGTCAAGTATAGCATTTCGGCGATGGAACGATTAAGCGCCCCGGGATTCGAAACGCCCTTTCCTGCCCCCAAAGACATTCTCGAACTGCTCAAGCCGATCACATGGTTTCCGCCCATCTGGGCGTTCATGTGCGGGGTGGTTTCATCGGGGGTTCCCATAGCGAGCCGCTGGCCTTTCGTCATCGCCGGCATAGCGCTGGTCGGGCCGCTGGTATGCGGGACAAGCCAGGCCGTAAACGACTGGTTCGATCGTCATGTCGACGCCATAAACGAACCGGACCGGCCGATCCCATCGGGCCGTATCGCCGGATCCTGGGGCCTGGGAATTGCCGTCATCGGCACTGTGATCGGCTTGATGGCGGCGGCGGCAATGGGGCCCTGGGTCCTGATCGCGACGATTTTTGCGCTGATATGCGCGTGGTCATACAGCGCGCCGCCGTTCCGGTTGAAAAGGAGCGGCATATGGGGCCCTGTAGCGGTGGCGCTGACTTATGAAGGCCTGACCTGGTTCACCGGCGCCAGCGTCATGGCAGGCACCCTGCCCCCGCCCCATGTGCTCGCCATTCTGGCGCTCTATGCCGGCGGCGCGTTCGGGATCATGACGCTCAACGATTTCAAAGCCATCGAGGGCGATCAGGCCATGGGTATCCGTTCCCTGCCCGCAACGCTCGGCGTCGGCCCGGCGGCGCGCATTGCCTGCCTGGTCATGGCGGTGGCCCAGATCGCGGTTGTCGCCTTGTTGGTTCACTGGCGTCATCTGGCAGTGGCGGGTATCGTTGCCGCGCTCGTTGCGGGCCAGATCGGGCTGATGCCCCGGCTCTTGCGCGATCCGCGCGCAAACACGCCGTGGTACAACGCGACCGGCACCACGCTTTATGTGCTGGGCATGCTCGCGTCGGCGCTTGCGCTTGGCGGGGTGGCTGGCCTGTGAGCGCCTCAAATGCGAGCGCTCAGACTGTAACCGGCCGAACTGCGCTCGGCTGGCTTGGCATCGTCCGGCTCGGCCTCGTGCAAAGTGCCATCGGCGCTATCGTGATGTTGGCCACATCGCTGCTGAACCGGGTCATGGTGGTGGAATACGCGCTGCCGGCGGCTTTGCCTGCCGGGCTGGTTGCCTGGCATTACGCAGTGCAGCTTTCGCGCCCGGCCTGGGGCCATGGGTCGGACGGGGGTCGCCGGCGTACGCCGTTGATCGTGCTTGGCATGGCAACGCTGGCGTCCGGCACGATGCTGGCGGTTGGCGCGCTCAATCTGCTTGCGGTCCGGGCGCCCTGGGGTGTTCCTGCGGCCGTCGTCGCCTTTACGATGATCGGTGCCGGTGTGGGCGCGGCGGGCACATCGTTGCTGGCGTTGCTTGCCACCCGCGTCACACCGGACCGGCGCGCGGCCGCGGCATCGATCACCTGGATCATGATGGTGGCCGGTATCGTCGTCACCGCCGGCGTCGCAGGGGCGTGGATCGATCCCTTTTCACTGCCCCGTCTGGCCATGGTCGCCGGCAGCGTCGCCGGCGCGGCGTTCCTGACCGCGATGCTGGCGGTTTGGGGAATCGAAGGAGCACCCGCTGCGGTCGCCGCACAGGCCCTGACACGTACGACAGACGGGCAATCGGCACCACACCAGCCATTTGGCATCGCGTTGCGCGCCATGTGGGCCGATGACGAAGTGCGCCGGTTCACGCTGTTCGTGTTCCTGTCGATGCTCGCCTACTCGATGCAGGAGCTGATCCTTGAACCTTTTGCCGGTTTGTTGTTCGGCTTTACCCCGGGGCAATCGACCCAGCTGTCCGGGGTGCAACATGGCGGCGTGCTGGCAGGCATGATCGTCGTGGGGCTTGGCGGCGGTGCATTTGCGGGGCGCGGCGCCACGGGCTTGCGCCGGTGGGTCGTGGGCGGCTGCATCGGCTCTGCGCTGGCGCTTGTCGGGCTGGCCTTTGCGGCACGTATCGGCTTGGGCTGGCCGCTCGCGCTCAACGTGGCACTGCTGGGCTTTGCCAACGGGGTGTTTGCTGTCGCCACGATCGGCGAGATGATGGCGCTGGCCAGCGTCGATGGCGGGCGTGTCGGCATGCGCATGGGCGTATGGGGCGCGGGCCAGGCGATCGCCTTTGCGCTTGGCGGCCTGACCGGCGCGGTCGGCATCGACGCGGGCCGTGCGCTGATCGGGTCGACGCCTGAAACGTTCATGATCGTGTTTGGCGCAGAAGCATTGCTTTTTCTGGTGGCGGCGTCGCTCGCGTTGCGCGGTGCGGCACAGACCGTCAGGACGTTGACACTTGCCGGTGCGCAACAATGATAGAATATGATTGTGTCGTCGTGGGCGGAGGCCCTGCCGGAGCGACTGCAGCCACCGATCTTGCTGCATCCGGGCACAGCGTGTTGCTGCTGGATCGCGCGGGACGGATAAAGCCATGCGGCGGAGCCATTCCGCCCCGGCTGATTCGCGACTTTGCCATTCCCGATCACCTGATCGTCGGCCGCGCGCGTTCGGCCCGGATGATCGCGCCGTCGGACAGCACTGTCGACATGGCAGTCGATCAAACGGAGACCGGTGCCTTTGTCGGCATGGTCGACCGCGAAACCTTTGACGAATGGCTGCGCGCACGTGCCGCGGATCATGGCGCAACGCGTGCCACCGGAACCTTTGACCAGATCGAGCGGGATGCGCAGCCCGGCGCCATCGTGGTGTTTTCCGAAGCGCGCGCGGGCGTGCAGCACCGTGTGCGCGCCCGGTGTGTGATCGGCGCCGACGGCGCCCGGTCGCGCGTGGCGCGTGGTGCGCTTGCCGGCGCCGAACGCATGCCTTGCGTGTTCGCCTATCATGAAGTGATCCGCTCGCCCGCACCACATGCCACAGGGTTTGATCGCGAGCGTTGCGATGTGTTTTATCAGGGCAGTGTATCGCCCGATTTTTATGGTTGGGTGTTTCCACATGGCGATACCACGAGCGTCGGGGTCGGCAGCGCCAACAAGGGCTTTTCGTTGCGCGATGCGGTGACCCGGCTGCGCGCGCGCGAGCATCTGGACAGCTGCGAAACGATCCGGCGCGAAGGCGCGCCTATTCCGCTGCGGCCGCTGCGCAAATGGGACAATGGACGTGACGTGCTGGTTACCGGTGATGCCGCCGGCGTGGTCGCTCCTGCGTCTGGCGAGGGGATTTATTATGCCATGGTCGCGGGGCGCTGGTCGGCAAGCGCGGTAAACGCCTTTCTCGTTTCAGGCGATCCGCGCGCGCTCAAACAGGCGCGCCGCGCTTTCATGCGATCGCATGGCCAGGTTTTCCGAATTCTTGGAATGATGCAGTATTTCTGGTATCGCAACGACCGGCGACGGGAACGGTTTGTGATGATGTGCAAGGACCGCGACGTGCAGAACCTGATTTGGCCTGCGTACATGAACAAACGTCTGACATATGCCCGGCCGCTCGCCTATGTGCGGATATTCCTCAAGGATATGCGGCATTTGTTGGCTACCATGACGGCGCCCGCACGATGAGCCGTGCGTGGATCTTTCCCATCCTGATCGCGGGCATCATCGCCATTGGCGTGGCGGTGATGGGCGCGACGATCACCGATATCGGTCCGTGGTATCATGGCCTTGCGCAACCGCGGTGGGCACCGGCAGATGCCGTCTATGGCCTGGCGTGGACAGCGGTTTATGGCTTCGCGGCATTGGCGGGCGTTACCGCCTGGCTTGCCATGCCGCGGTCAAAGGACCGCGAATGGCTGTTGGGCCTGTTTGCGTTGAACGGTTTTCTGAATATCTTGTGGAGCCTGTTGTTCTTTCGATTTCACCGGCCGGATTGGGCTGAGATCGAAGTCATGGGGCTGTGGTTGTCGGTGGCAGCGCTGGTCATCACCATCTGGCGCCGTTCAATGACAGGCGCACTCTTGCTGCTGCCCTATTTGCTGTGGGTCATGTATACCGGATACTTCAACATGATCATCGTCCGGCTGAACGGGCCGTTCTCCTGACCACGCTGCACTGGCTCTATGCCAGCGGCCACGCTGTCGATATCGTGTTGACGATCATCACGATCGAATATGTATGGCTGGTTCGTGTGGGCGGTTGGAAAAACACCGACGCGGTGCTCCGGCTCTCCCCGGGTATCATGATGCTAGTTGCCTTGCGGGCGGCATTGGCCGGGCAGGAATGGTATTGGATCGCCCTGCCCCTGCTGGTTTCGTTTCCGCTCCATCTTGCCGACATCGCCCGACACCGATGATCCGTACCCGGCGATCGCAATCGCCGGGTACAAGATGGTCAGGAGTTGGTTTTGAGATAGGCGATCACGTCGGCGCGTTTTTGCGGATCGGACCAGCCTGGAAAGGTCATTTTCGTACCCGGAACAACGCGCTGCGGATTTTCGAGATACTGGAACAGCTTTGCTTCGGTCCAGGTTATGCCACTGCCCTTGTTGGCAGCGGAGTACGTGTAGCCATCGATGCTGCCGGCCTTGCGTCCCACGACGCCGTGAAGCGATGGACCGATCTTGTTGACCCCCTGCTCGATGGCATGGCACGTCATGCATGTGGTGAAATCGGCTTTGCCGGCCACCGCGTCGCCAGTGTAGCTGGCATATTTGACGCCGCTGATCGTGTCTGTGTTGTCCGCGGCCGGTGCCGCCGCTGCGGGTGCCGCAGGCGATGCCGCGGCGACGGCGGGATCCGGGGCCGTCGCGGCCGTCGTCGTGCTTGTGTCGGGCGCTTTCTTTGCGCACGCCGTCAGCGCAAGCACGCTGACCGACACACACACGGCCACATAACCAAGCCGACTTTTCGATACTGAATGCATCATATCATCCTCTCCGCTGCATATCTGTCCAGCGCCTGCACTTTCGGCCCCGCACGCCTGAATGTCCAATGGTCTTTACACATTCAATGACGAAAAAATGCACAACTTCTCAGATTGTTTCGGCGACGGGTTTGCGGGTCGCTTTGTTCACGGTTGAGCGGTGTCGACGCTGAATACGATATCGCGTCACTGCTGTGCTTGTGATTTGGTTGGAAGCGCCTCGAGCGCGTACCCCCCTGCCCCGATACCCTATGTCTTTCTTATCAGATTCACTGAAAAGAAGAATCCGGGCTGTTAGACTGGTTTCTTTAGGGGTTAGATAGTTAAGTCGGCGCGAGTCGGTCGTAACGTCTTGTATTTGGCCGCTATTGCCGGATCGGTCGTTCCCGATGTATCGAGCCTGTGTTCCTGAAGGATCGAGAATTGTGTTCCCGATGTGTCGACTATCGGTTCCCGGAATACCGTGATTCGTTCCTGATGTGTCGATGGGTCAAGAAAACAGGCACATTCGGCATAGGGTTTGAATCATTTTCGAGGCCAATCGAGGAATAGAGGTTCAAGAATTCGGCTTGGCCGCGCCAGAGGCTGCGCAGGTGGGTGAATTTCAGCGGTAAGGCAACCAGGGCCCGACACTTCAGGAACGCTTGGGGCCGATTTGCACGGCAAACGGCTTAGCCGCGGAGGGTATGGCGGTTGTCCTTGTCATACCTTCGAACAAACCCGAGGAAGGCATTCTGGTAATTGACAGGCGTGCGCGAGGGGTCGCCGTCAATCCATTCTCTGAAAAGCGCGTGGAGGTTCTGATAGTCCCAGCCCGGACAATCGCTCCGCAGCGTTTGCATCGTCTGGTCGGTGATGAAACCTTCGGTCGCCCTGGATGACAGGTTTGAAACGGTACGGCGCACCAGACTGCGGACATCATAAGTGTTCGTCGAGGCGCTATCTTGCGCTTGGACGGTTGTCGATGATGACCGTTCGTTGGATGCGCCGGCATCGCCCTTCGGTTTGGTGTCCGGTCGGCGAGCCCCCTGCCCTTTCTGATGGCGTGTCGTGTGCTCGGTGTCGGCCTCGGATCGCCGCCGCATGCGCAAGGCTGGTTCACGTTTGCCCGGAACTTGCTCGACCGTCACGGCGTATCCTGGCAGCTCGTTGCGTTCGGCTATTTTTGCAATCTCGAACTTGAAGCGCCGATACTGCCCCTCGGCCCCCGATTTTTCGAACAGCGTCGGTAGCGAAATTGCAAAGCCGGCTTCGCCCGCACCCCCTGCGTGCTTTCGCGCAACCTTGTAGAGCCAGCGCTCTCTGCCTCCGCTGATATCGAAATACGCGCGATCGATCGAAAGGATGCCGCCCTGCATGAGGACACCTTCATGGAACCAGTTGCTTAGCTCGATCGTCATGCCGCGCGACCGTTCGGTCTTTTCATCGACAAGTTGGGTCCAGCCATCGAGCCAGCTGAAGGTTGCCTCGCGCCGGTTCTCGGCCCGGATGTTGGTCTTGACCGTGGTGGAGACCAGGCGGTCCAGTGACTGGGCGAGCAGTTCATACGCGCGGCCGGTCGTGGGGCGGCCGATCGCGCGCAACAGATCGTATGGCATGAGATGGAGTTTGCGCGGAACGTCATTCGCGCCCCGGCGAGCCATATCGGCAAGTGTCGACGCACAATAGATCAGGATATCCGCATCCCAGATCGTGGCCATGCCATAACCCGGGTTTGCCGAGACATGGACCCATAACTTGCCGTCAGGGGAATTGTAGTCGATCGGCTTGATCCGTTTTGACTTTGCCAGGCTGAAGAACGGTCGTTCCATCATCTCGCGTTGATCGCGCAGAGGCAGATCGGCGATATAGGGAAGGAACAGGTCGAACTGGTCGCTGATTTGGGTTTTCTTTGCTTTTGTCACGGATGCTGCCTGGTGAGTGATGTTTGCGTTTCAGGGCGGGGTTTCGGGGCAGGGCGGGGCGGGGGCGTCGCCCGGTGAAGGCATCGATGCCCAGGTTCCAGGACCGCGCGCTGGCGTTGAGGCGGATAGGCAAAGTTTCCCCGGGGAAACTTCGTGGCTCCAACCGGGTGCAGGGCAGGGGCGATGCAGACGACAGGGCGGGGCAGGGGAGGGCGTCCGACCTCCGGCCGGCAATGGGCGCGCGCTTGCGGCGTGGTTGGCCTGTCGCGGGTGTTGGCAAGCTGCGCATGTTTCCCCGGGGAAACATGCGCTCAACGAAGACGATTGCGGCCTGTGTCATCGAGATATGCAAGTGCTTCGCGCAGGCCCCGAAGCAGATCTTCCTCGGTGGCCCCCGAGCCGGCATGAAGCCTGATGGTCACCCCCTGCCGATTGGATGACACGACACTCAGCGCTGTTCGGCCCAACTTGCTCTGGAAGATAAAGGGTTCGCTGGCATCTGCCGTATTCTGCGTCGCCAGATGAAGGCGACGGAACACCTCGGGGGCGGCAAGGGCTGGCTCACCACTCGACTTGCGCCCTGCTTGCTGTTTTGCCAGCACCTTGGCGGCGGCGACGATGGCGGCCGCCCTGGTCTTGTCATCGAGAAGCTGTGCCAGGGCATAAGCCGGTTTCAGGTGGATGTCGGACGGGGTGGCGAAGGCCGACACGACCATATCAGGCAGCGCTGCGACCTTCAGCATCTTGGAGAGCCAGCCCTTCGACACTTTGAGGCGCTCTGCCATCCGGGTCATATGGTTGCCGTAATGTTGTCGCAGGGCGGCAGCGTAATTGCGGGCGCGCTCGAGATCGGAGACGTCTGTACGCGCGCGGTTTTCCAGATCAGCAAGCCGAAAGGCGGCTTCGTCATCGAGAACCGCCACCTGGGCGACAAACTGCATCTCCGGATAGGAGTTGCGCCTGAGCCACGAGATCGACCAGTGACGACGCGTGCCGGCGATCACCTCGAAATCGTGCGCCGGGTCGTCAGCGACCCGCCGGACGACGGCAGGCACCTTTTGCCCGCCCTCTGCGAGGATCGAATCGATCAATTCGCGGCAGTTGTCTTCGGTCAGATGCTCATAGAGGCGGGCGTTTCCACTCCAGACGCGAACCCGCGCGGGATCCAGGAGCATCTGGGTGACCTGGCGGACTTCACCGGTGGCAACGCGTGCCAGCGCGGTCTCGCGACCGAGCAGCGTATTGCCGCGCATGCGATCCGGCCTGGCCGGAGGGGTCGCCCGCGCGCTGGTCTCGTCGTTCGAAGAGTCGACCCCAGGCGCATCTTCGTCCGCAAGAAGATCGGCGAGATAGCCCTTTTGATTACGCGCCATCGGATCGCTCCCAATCGGCCGGCGACGGCACCGGAGTGCGGGCTGCAGCGGGGCGGGGGGCGTCAAGCGGCTTCATTGACAAGAGCCTCCTCGCTGACGGGCGATACACGGCCCCAGCCCCGGCGGACAAGCTGCTCTACCTGGCCAAGTGCCTCGTCGAGATTTGTGCGGCACCGCTTGTGCGTCCGCGTTGTCCCGATTGGCTTGTCGAGTTCATATACGGTCATCATCCGCATTGCCGCATGGCTTATTTCCGCTGACTCCAGTATCGGCACCGGCAAGAGGGCCGGCCCGAAAGTCTGTTCCATGATCTGCTGGACCATGGCATGCGCGGGGTCATTCCCGTTGAATTTCGAGCAAATCAGGCGGACGAACGCATAGTCGACATCGATCCCGGCCTGCCCGAGCTGATCGATGACCTGCTCCATCATCGACAGGAATTGCACCGTCGAGCAAAAATCCGGGGTTGTTGCCGCCAACGGCACGATCAGCGCATTGGCCGCCTGCATGACGGCAAGACTGATCGTGCCCAGTGCAGGTGGCGGGTCGAGCAGCACGACGTCGTACGATCGTGCAAGATCCGTAAGACCAGCTTTCAGTTTTCGGAACCGTGTTGCAAGAATGCTCCCGCCGTCGGCGCCGGCTGCTGCCATCTCGTATTCCACATCGAACAACTCGAGATTCGAGGGAATCAGATCGACATTGGGCCAGGGCGTCTTCTTTACCGCATAAAGAAGGTCGGCCTGCGTCGGGTCGATCGAAAGATACGGATAGAGTGTTTCCTCGCGAGTCACGTTGAAATGCGGATTGAGCCCGAAAAGCGTCGTCGTCGTCGCCTGGCTGTCGCAATCCACCACGAGCACGCGATAGCCCTGTACCGCCAGATAGTGGGCCAGGTGGGTCGTCACGGTCGATTTGCCAACGCCGCCCTTGAAGTTCTGGACGGCGATTATGGGCGGCTGATCCATCGGCGCGCGGGCAGGGGAGGCGCCCAGCACTTCACGCATATTCAGAAGTTCTTCAATGGTATAGCCGGATCGGCGGCCGGAATCGGTGGCCGGCGGTTGGGGCAGCCGGCCATCATCTTCGGCCATCCGAATGCGGTTTGTCGAGCACCCGAGCAGAGTGGCGGCCTCGGCGATGCCGTATCGCACATCCAGACCCTTGCGCGTATCGGGGAGAAAGGCTTTCCGGCGGAGGCGTTCGATCATTCGAACGCCGGCGTCTGCCAGCTCGGCGATCCGGCTCGCGTCTGAAGTCGTGTCAGCCATTAGCATCCAATCTGAATATAATCGAGCGAACATAGGCTCAATTTCATTCAATCGTCAATCGTATACTCAAAAGTGATCACGTCGGCCGTGCCACTTGTGGGATGTCTTCATCGCGATCTTCGCCCCGGAAACCTGCATCATCCTGGCCTGGGTTCTCCTACGTATCTTTCCGGATTGGCATGCGAAATGTGAAGCGGGTTTCGCCGCCCGACGACGCGACTTCGAGCGGCCCTGCCATGCTGCCGCGGCGACACGCCCATGATGCGTTTGAAAGCCGCGCCAAAGGCACTTTCGGATTCGTATCCGGCGCCTCGCGCGGCCTCGGCAACCGAGACGCCTGCATGGGTCAGGCGGTCCGCTGCCACCATCATCCTCCAGCGGGTCAGATAGTCCATCGCCGATTCTCCGACCTTTTCCTTGTATCGCAGCGCGAAGCTCGATCGCGACATGCCGGCAAGTCCGGCGAGCATGGCCAGCGTCCATTTACGCGCCGGGTCGGCATGCATCGCGGTTATCGCGGCAAGTATCTGCGGATCGCCCAGCGCAAACAGCCAGCCAGCGCTGGCCATCGCATCATCCGCCAGATGCAGCCGCAACGCCTCGATCAGCAACGCCTGGGCAAGATGCCCGGCGATGAGGGCATGGCCGGGCCGCTGCACGCGCAATTCGCGCATCAGGCGTTCGATCGAGCTGCGCAGCGCCAATTTGTCCGGTTCGGTCCGGATATGCACGACCGGCGGCAGCATCCCCAGCAGGCGCTCGGCATGTTTGCCACTGAACCCGAAAAAACCCCCGACACCGGTGCAGCTGCCGCCCCCGTTCAGCACGGCGGTTTCACCGGGAGGGACGCGCGGAAAGAACGCGTAGGCGTCAATCGCGGGCACATCGGGCGAACTGCAGAGGCGAAACGCGCGACGCGCGGGCGACAACACGAAGTCGCCCGGATCCAGCCAGACCGCCGCCGGGGTTTGGTCGTCCAGCAGCCAGCAGCCGCCGGTCTCGACCGCAAAGCATTTGATGCCCTCGGCCGCCGTGTATGCAAGCGCCCATTCGCCCCCGGCTTCAAGACCCCGGAAACCGTAGCTGTTGGGCCTGAGCAGGGAGAGCACTTCGGAAAGGGGATCCATGACACTTCCGGACGATCGCGACGATATTGCGGATTGCAACGCATAGCATGTCCACAAAGGTGGCGCTAAATGCAATCAGCATCGCATCGCAACTGGCTTGGGAACACGCATGACACGCAATTTCCATCTCTGCGGATCGCGATCCTGGGCGCCGGAAACATCGGCTTCGCCAGGTTCGGCCCCTGCCGCAGATGTCGCAGCCATTGCCGCCACGATGCCGGCGTAAGCTTGCGATCAGAAGGTTTTCCCTGTTTACGAGGTGCAATCTTGCCCGTTGTCAGCGTCACACGTTTTCGTACCCGCTCCTGGCGGTTCGTGCCCTCGTTCCTGTTTCATGCGCAGCGCGCGATCGCCCAAATGCGCCGGTCGGACGGCTATATTGCCGGCGCCGTGCGCCGCGACCGTGATCTTGCGTTCTGGACGATGACGGTGTGGCGCGATGAGCAGGCGATGATGCGCTATGTCCTGAGCGGGGCGCACCGCACCGCCATGCCGCGCCTCGCAAACTGGGGCGCCGAGGCGAGCACGGTCCGCTGGACGATGGCAGGGGACGATGTGCCCGACTGGGCGACTGCCGATGAGCGGATGAAGGCAAACGGCCGTGCGCTTGCGCTGCGGCATGCAGAGCCGCTGCATGAAGGCGTTGCCTATGTTTCCTCGCCCGCCACGTTTACGACACGTCTCTGATTGCTGGACAGATTATCGAGATTCATCAATGACCTCGCGCTTCATCGTGGTTTTCCTGTTGCTGGCATATGAGGATATCGCCAATCAGCTTGCTGAGGGTGATGGCACTATCCGTCCCTCGCAAGGGCCAAAGCCGATTGTCGCAAATCCCGCCCGGGAGCATCGTCCGCTGAGAAAAATCCGGTCGCCGTCTTCGATGAAGATCCTGCTTTCTCCGCCAGGAAGCATCACGGGTTCGACACCGCCGCGCGTCCGCTCGATCAACGCGCCGCAGGACAGGGCATCGGGACCCGAAATCGTGCCTGTGCCAATCAGGTCGCCTGGCCGAAGATTGCAGCCGTTGCTGGCATGGTGGGTCACGATCTGGGCGGCAGTCCAATACATATGGGAAGCGTTCGACCGGCACAGCGTCGCCGGGCCAAGTCCCATTCGCTCCATCGCCGGGCTGGCCAGAGTCACCTCCAGCTCGATGTCGAGCGCGCCGCCCGCCTGATCCGCTGCGTCGAGTAGATAGGACAGCGGTTGAGGATCACCGGGCGGCCGCGATGGCTGGGGAATGCGGAATGGCGCCAGGGCCTCGGCCGTGATGACCCAGGGGGAGATGGTCGTGGCAAAGCTTTTGGAAAGAAACGGCCCAAGCGGCTGATTCTCCCAAGCCTGGACATCCCGCGCCGACCAGTCATTGAGAAGCGAGAGGCCAACGATGCGTTCGTGCGCCTGTGCGACTGACAGCGTGGCGCCGAGTTCGTTACCCTCTCCCAGCCAAAGCCCCAGTTCGAGCTCGTAATCGAGACGGCGCGATGGTTCGTAGCGCGGTGGCGCGTCGGGCGAGGGACGCACCTGGCCACGCGGACGTTTTATGGTGGTGCCGGACACAACCACCGAAGAGGCGCGGCCATGATATCCGATCGGCACGTATTTGTAGTTGGGGAGTAGCGGTTGATCTGGCCTGAACACCCGACCGACGTTCATTGCGTGGTGGATGCCGACAAAGAAATCGGTGTAGTCGCCGATTTGTGCAGGCAGACAGGCCACGCACTCCGATAACGGCTTGAGCAGCTGTTCGGTCGCTGCGCGATGTTTCGAACCCACCAGAAGCAAGGCGAAGAGCTGGCGGCGAAGGTCCCGGCGGGGAGCCGGGCCAAGCGCGAAGAAGCCGTTCAGCGTCCCGCCTGCCATCGCGGCAACCGCACGACCGGCTGCACCGGAAAGCAGCCCGGCGGCCGCGGCTGCATGCAGGTCGAGCACATAGTCGCCGATCGCGGTGCCTGCCCACGGCTTGCTGCCCCTGGACGAGACGATGCCGAATGGAAGATTCTGGATCGGGAAGTCGCAATGCCCGTTGGCCGACGCGACCCAGCTTCGCGCCGTGCCGTCATGCGTCTCGTCGATCATTTGACCACGTCGGAAACTGTGCCGGCTTGCGCGCTTTTCATGCTTCGCGTTTAATCCTTCGGGCAGGCGATAGACCAGTGCTTTCTCGCGCTTGTCCGCGTGATCGGCCCGGCGTTGAGCGGGCGGGTGCGCGGCGCTTCGTGCCAGGCGGGCAGCGCGGGTGGAAGATTTACCACCACTGGCTGCCGGGCTCGCCCTTGAACGGGCCGGCTACGTCCGGCGTGATCCAGCCACCGTAGAACTGTCCGGATTGCGCAATGACCTGCTGTCCATCGACGGTGCACAGGTCCAGCGGGCCTGCATAAAACGCGACATGATCGCGCAGCAACCGGAATGCACGGGTGGGATCAGGATAGCTCCAGGCGATGTCTTTCAACCGGCGATCCCCGATCACCAGATCATGATAGACTGCATGGCCCTTCCACTCGCAAAACGATCGGCGTGCCGAAGGCTGCAGCACCCTCGGCGTGATGTCGTCGGGCGGAAGATAATAGCTGGGCGGATGACTGGTCTCGAGCGTGCGCACCGCACGCCGGGTGTCTGCCACGACCATGCCGCCATGCATGACGCGGATGTGGCGCGGCGAAAGCTCGGCGATCGCGGGGCGGGGGTAGCGCCACACGCTTTCCTGGCCGGGGCGGGGCGGGTCGGGAACGGGTGTCATGTGCGAAGCCAATCCTGCAGGCGAGGGCGAACTTTCAGAAAGCGGCGATACGTCCATTCCAGCACCCGCAGCGCGAACGGGTGCCGTGCGAGCAGACCCAGAGGGCGTAAAAGCGGAATTGCGCGCCACATGGCGGCGAACGCCGCAGCGCCGGACAGCAGCCGGCCATCCTCCATTGCGTGAAACCGGGCCAGCAACGCCGATCGATCGATCGGGCACGCGGTCGCCTGATCCGCCGCATCGACAAATTGAATGGCACCGCGCCTGTCGAGACGCCGCATCAGGGCAATCTCGCGCGCGCACAGCGGGCATGCGCCATCATGCCACACGGTGATCCGTCCCGGCGTTGTCATCATGACGGCACGGCCGCGCTCGCCGGGGTTATCGTCGCTCATGCTTCAATTGCCGTTCCAGTCCGCGCCGCACACAGCAGGCCGCGGTCTCGCGCCGACATTACCAGATATCGCGCGCCGAAAAGCCGATATGTGTCGTGTGTGCACCAAGGTGAAGTGCCGGGTTGGCCACCCTGGTGTGCCATGCGGCAAACCAAGGCGCTTGACCGCCGTATGATATCGGTGCCATCGTTGCCAAGGTAGCGGTACCAAAGATGCCGCAAACGGGTGGGTGAAAGCAGCATGTCGCGACGGCTTGACGGCATTTTCTTGTATTCGGTATGGGCGACCCTGGCGTTCTGCGTTGCGGCGCCCGGCTGCGCGCAAGCCGGTGACGCGGCAACACCCTCCGCCGCTTCCGCGCAGCGCGGCGCAGGCATTGCGCATCCGCAGATATGGCCAAAGTATCACTGGCCGGTCGTACCGGATGATCGCGCCGAAGCCAGAATTAAAGACCTGCTGTCACGCATGACCCTCGAGGAAAAAGTCGGGCAACTGGTTCAGGGCGACATCGCCTTCACCACGCCTGATGACGTGCGCAAATACCACCTTGGCTCCGTGCTGAGCGGGGGCAGCAGCGGGCCTTATGGCAACGATCTGGCGCCCGCCCCCCAATGGCTGAAACTGGCGGACGAATACTGGTCCGCATCGACCGATACCGCGCATGGGGGGGTCGGCATCCCGGCCTTGTGGGGGATCGATGCGGTGCACGGCCATTCCAACATCATCGGCGCGACGCTGTTTCCGCACAACATCGGCCTTGGCGCGGCGCACGATCCCGCACTGATCGAACGGATCGGCGCCGCTACTGCTGCGGAAATCCGCGTGACCGGGCAGGAATGGACTTTTGCACCCACCGTCGCCGTTCCCCAGGATTATCGCTGGGGCCGCGCTTATGAAGGGTATTCGTCCGATCCTGCGCTGGTCTCTGCCTATGTCGGCGCCATGGTGCGCGGATTGCAGGGCCCGCCTGCGCAGACTGATCTGCTGGCCCATGGCAAGGTCCTGGCATCGACCAAGCATTTCCTGGCCGATGGCGCCACGACCAATGGCGTGGACCAGGGTGATGCCGCGATCAGCGAAATCGACTTGCGCGATATTCACGGCGCACCCTACGGGCCGGCAATCGAAAACGGCGTCGGCACTGTCATGGCCAGTTTTTCCAGTTGGCAGGGGCACAAGATGACCGGCAACGCCAGCCTGCTGACCGGTGTGCTCAAACAGCGCATGGGCTTTGGCGGCTTCGTCGTTTCTGACTGGAACGCGCATGGCCAGGTCGAAGGATGCACCAACGCCGCGTGTCCGCAGGCGCTGGTGGCGGGCATCGATATGTACATGGCGCCGGACACCTGGAAAAGCGTGTGGGAAAATCTGGTCACCGAGACCCGCGCCGGGCACATTGCGATGGCACGGGTCGATGATGCGGTGGCGCGTATCCTGCGAGTCAAATTCCGGGTGGGCCTGTTCGATGCGCCGCGTCCCTCGGCCCGTCCGTTGTCGGGCGACTGGGCGCTGCTGGGCGCGCCCGACCACCGCGCGATCGCACGCGAAGCCGTGCGCAAATCGTTGGTACTCTTGAAAAATACCGGCGTGTTGCCGTTCAGGCCTGGTATCCGGTTACTGGTGGCGGGCGACGCCGCCAACGATATCGCGCGCCAGTCGGGCGGATGGACGATCAGCTGGCAGGGGACCGGGCTCACCAATGCCCAATTCCCCGGCGCGACGTCATTGTGGCAGGGTCTGGCGCAAGCGGCGCACACGATAGGCGGCACCGCCGAACTGTCCCCCGATGGCCAGTTTACCACGCGCCCCGACGCCGCCGTGGTGGTCTTTGGCGAAAAGCCCTATGCAGAATTTCAGGGCGATCGCGCCTCGTTGCAGCTCGATGCGGACCTGACCGCGCCATGGGCCACGATCCGCCGCCTGAAAGCGGCCGGCATCCCGGTGGTCGCCGTCATGCTGACTGGTCGTCCGCTGTATGTGAATCCGGCGCTTAACCTGGCTGATGCGTTTGTCGTGGCCTGGTTGCCCGGCAGCGAAGGCGAAGGCCTGGCCGACGTGCTGTTTGGCGATTCGCGGGGCCGACCCCGTTTCGGGTTTAGCGGCACGCTGCCGGCAAACTGGCCGCTCAAGGCGCAGATCGCGGACGGTGTACTGTACCCGCGCGGCTACGGGCTTACTTATGCCAGCAGCAACCGGCAGTGGGCGCCGCTGGCCGAGCTTGCCGCCACGGCGGCTGGCGGTGACAGCCGGGTGTGGTTTGCCAATGGTGTGCCGGCCGCGGGCTGGTCGCTGCGGGTGGGATCGCCCGGCGACGATCAGACCCGGATCAGCGCTGTCCCGGCAAAGGCGCTGGATGGACGGATGACGATCGCTGCCACCGACTTCAAGGTCCAGGAAGGCGCGCGGCGGTTTACCGTCACGGCGGGGATCGCCAATCTGCTGCTGGATCCGCCCGGCCCGATCGATCTGGCCCGGGAGACCAATGGCGATGCCCTCGTGCTCATGACCCTTCGCAACTTCGGCCCGGCCTTGGCCGCCCGGCTGGAAATGCGCTGCACCGGCAAAGTCTGCGGGACTGCGGTGCCGATCACCGTGCCAACCTCCGATCATTATGTCCGCTACGGCCTGCCGCTCCGCTGTTTTGCCACCCACGGCGTCGACATGCACGCAATCAGCACGGCCTTTGCGATCGGCACGTCGGGACCTGCGGATTATGCGCTGGGCGAAATCCGCATCGGCACCGATGCAGACACGGTGCTGCCGTGCCCGTGATCCAGGGCAGTCAATCCGGCGCCCTTGCAGGATGCGCAGCCATGCGGATGGTGGCGTTGAAACAGGCGCCGGCCGCGATTACCGGGACAGGCGAGGCATTCGGCAGATTCAGCGCATTGTTTGCGTGCGGGACGGGCTCGAAGCAGAAATAGGCCTCGCCTTGCGGAATATAGACGATGGCACACGGCAATCCGGCTGTGGCTGACAACGCCAGTCGCCAGGGCAACCCGTCCCAGCCAATGTCTGCCACGCCGTCCCAGCCTTCATAGCAGTTGTCGATGCGGCGGCCGGCAACCAGGCCGCCATCGGCGAAATCGAAATCACCGCGCGGCGGATCGCGTTGGTCGGGCAGGTGCAGGGCGGAATTGCGCCATACGGTCTGCGCACCAAACCGCAAGGTTGCGCCTTGCGCATCGAAATAGGGGTGATGGCCAAATCCCATGGGCACTGCGTGATCGGCCAGATTGCGCGCCTCCAGCTCCAACGACAGCACGCCGCCTGTCAGGACGATGCGTTGCCGCGCAACGAAGGGCCAGGGCCAGTCTGCATTGGCGGCATGATGCATGCTCATCACCGCGCTGTCGCGCCCGATCGCGTCGAGACGCCAGCGCGCGCGCCACCCCACCCCGTGGATGGCGTGGGGTTCCGGCGCGAAATTCTTCCGAATTCGGACCGGCTGCCTATCCCAGCGGAACTGGCCATCGGCAATCCGGTTCGAATACGGCACCAGCGGAAAACCGGCGCTGTCGACCGGCTGCGTACACGTCATGACCGAAGGAAGCGCGCTGCGCACCAGCGGTTGCCCGTGATGGTGCCAGCCCAGCAGCATCCCGCCGGTCACCGACATCGCGATGAAACTGTCCGGCGTGCCAAGCCGGAAGACATCGCTATCCGCTGTATCGGGCACATCGCAAAAGTTCAGCATCTGGCGTCTGTCAAACAGACCACGATGATCCCTTTGGCTGGCACACGTTCCGCCGGCTCAGCAGCAATTGCTGATGATGTTTTCCAGCATTTCCTGCCGTCCCGAGCGAGGCTTGGGCGCAACGCCGTCGGCCACGGCCTTGTCGGCAATCTCGGCGAGCCCGATGCTGCCCGACAACATGGCCTGCGCCTCGGGAGTCTGCCAGCCGGCATACCGCTCGGCAATGATGCCATCGAGCTGTCCGCCCTCGATCAGCTTGGCCGCGCCGAGCAGACCGCGTGCGAGGACATCGATGCTGCCGACGTGGCCATGGAACAGATCCACCGCATCAATGCTCTGGCGCCGCACTTTGGCATCGAAATTGTTGCCGCCGGTGCCCAGGCCACCGTTCTTGAGAATATAATACATGGCCATCGTGATTTCGCGGACATCGTTCGGGAATTGGTCGGTGTCCCAACCGTTCTGCGGATCGCCGCGGTTCATGTCGATCGATCCCAGAATGCCCAGCGATACGGCCGTTGCAATTTCGTGTTCGAAACTGTGGCCTGCCAATGTCGCATGGTTGGCTTCGATATTGACCTTCACCTCGTTTTCCAGGCCGTGCTTCTGCAGGAATGCATACACGGTCTCGACATCGAAATCGTACTGATGCTTGGTCGGTTCGTGCGGCTTGGGCTCGATCAGGATTGTTCCGGTAAAGCCGATCTTGTGCTTGTGCTCGACGACCAGGTTCAGGAACCGGCCCAATTGCGCCTTTTCCTGCGCCAGGTCGGTGTTGAGAATAGTGTCGTAGCCTTCGCGGCCACCCCACAGCACGTAATTATCACCATGCAGGCGATGCGTCGCCTCCAGGCACTGGCGCACTTGCGTTGCGGCAAAGCGGTACACATCGGGATCGGGATTGGTCGCGCCGCCCGCCATATAGCGCGGATGGCTGAACAGGTTTGCCGTGCCCCACAGCAACTTGACGCCGGTCTGCGCCATCTTGCCCTCGATCTTGTCGATGATCGTGGCAAAATTGCGGACATGTTCGTCGATCGTGCCGGCCACAGCCATCACGTCGACATCGTGGAAACAGAAATAGGGCAGGCCGAGGCGCGTGAAAAATTCGAACGCTTCGTCAAGTTTGTGCTCGGCGCGCGCCTGATCGACCGGGCCGCCGTGCCACGGCCGATTGAACGTACCGGCGCCGAACACGTCGAAGCCGTCCCAGCAGAACGTGTGCCAGTAGCACACCGCCAGACGCAGGTGATCTTCCATCGTCTTGCCCATCACCATGCGGGTCTTGTCGTAGAATTTGAATGCCAGCGGATTGGTCGAGTCCGGGCCTTCGTAGCGGATCGGTTCGATGTCCGCGAAATAACTGGTCATGCTTGGCACTCCTTGAAACGGGCCTGCAGAGAGGAATACAATGAACGGAAATGGGGTTGGTGCCGGGCGAAATGTTCGACCAGGGCGGGTTCGGGTTCGATGACCCGGTCGACCGGCGGCGGTGCGCATACAATTTCGACAGTGCCGTGGTCGACGCCGAGTTGTGCGAGCCGCGCCGCGCCATAGGCCGGCCCGACTTCGCCGCCGCGCCGATAGGTCAGCGGCCGGTCGAGCGATGCGGCGAGCAATCGTCCCCAATAGGCCGAACGCGACCCGCCACCGATGACCGTGATGGTATCGAGCTGGCTGCCGGCATCGACCAGCGCATCGAGCCCGTCGCGAAAGGCCATGGCCACGCCCTCAAGCACGGCTTGGCCCACGACGGCTGCATCGCTGTCGTGATTGAGGCCGAACAGCACACCGGTCGCATTGGGATCGTTGTGCGGGGTGCGTTCGCCGGACAGATAGGGCAGGAACACTACGCTTTGCGCCAGTGCGCCCCGATTTTCGACCACGCGCAACAGCGCGGCCGCGTCGTTCAGCCCGGTCAGCCGCGCGGCCCAGTCGATACAGCTCGCAGCGCTCAGATGCACAGCCATCTGGTGCCAGCGGTTGGGCAGGGCGTGGCAGAAGGTGTGCACGCCGCCGGCAGGATTGGGCTGGTAAGTGGCATTGGCCAGGAACAGCACACCTGATGTTCCCAAGGACAGGAATGCGTCGCCGGGCCGGACCACGCCGACACCGACCGCACCGGCGGCATTGTCGCCGCCGCCTGCCACCACCGGGACCTGGTCCATGCCCCACGCTTCGGCCAGTTCGGCGCGCAGGCGCCCGGTAATGTCGGATCCTTCGTGCAATGCGGGCATCTGGCTGCGCGTCAGCCCGGTTGCTGCCAACAGCCGATCGGACCAGTCGCGCCGGGCGACATCGAGCCACAGCGTGCCCGCCGCATCCGACATGTCCGAAGCGCAATCGCCGGTCATGCGCAGCCGCACATAATCCTTTGGCAACAGCACCATCGCAACCTGATCGAAAATCGCCGGCTCGTGTTCGCGCACCCACATCAGCTTCGGCGCGGTAAAGCCGGGCATCGCGCGGTTGCCCGAAATTGCGCCAAGGTCGGGGCAATCTGCCTCCAGCTGCACGCATTGCGCAGCAGCGCGCCCGTCATTCCACAAAATGGCGGGGCGCAGCGCACGGTGCGACCGGTCGAGCAATGTGGCGCCATGCATCTGTCCGGCAAGGCCGATGCCGCGCACGCCACGCCGGATTCCGGCCGGCAGCTGGCTGACTGCAGAATTGGTGGCAGACCACCAGTCGGCCGGGTCCTGTTCGGACCACAGCGGATGCGGTCGCGAACTGGTCAGATCCACGCTGGCCTGTCCGACCACCGTGCCTGTTTCGTCCACCACCACGGCTTTCACGCACGAAGTGCCTATGTCCAATCCCAAAAACATGCTTATGACTCACTTCGTCTGGCCAGCTGGTTAGCGCTACCAATTGGACTTGTACAACCTCTTTTCGTGTGCTTGTCCTCTTAACCGACACAGCCCGTTCGAATCAACGAACCGGGTCCCGCGCAAACGACGCGGCAAAACAGAGGATATCAGGGGATGAGCGATCCACAGGCAGCGGTTGGCGATCAGACCAACTTACCGTTGATTGCCGCAATCGTCGGGGTGGCGACGATCGGCGGCTTTATGTTCGGGTATGATTCGGGCGCGATCAACGGCACGCAGGTCGGGTTGCAGACTGCGTTCGGCTTGAGCGATGCGGCGCTTGGCCAATTGGTCAGCTCGCTGTTGCTGGGATGCGCGACCGGGGCCTTCATCGCCGGGCGACTGGCCGATGTGATGGGCCGCCGCATGGTGATGATGGCCGCCGCAGTCCTGTTCACGCTGTCTGCGCTGGGCGCAGGCGCGGCGCAGTCGGCTGGCGTGTTTGCTGCATTCCGCTTTTTGGCCGGCGCTGCCGTGGGTGCTGCCTCGGTGCTGTCGCCTGCCTATATCGCCGAAGTGACGCCTGCCGGCATTCGCGGGCGGCTGTCGAGCGTGCAGCAGATCATGATCATCACCGGCCTGACCGGGGCGTTCGTCGCCAATTACCTGCTGGCGCAATGGGCCGGCAACTCGCTGCAGATCCTGCATGGTTATGCAGCGTGGCGCTGGATGTTCTGGGTGCAGGCAATCCCGGCGCTGCTGTTTCTCGGTACGCTGCTCGTCATTCCCGAAAGCCCGCGGTTCCTGGTGTCGAAAGGCCGGATGGCCGAGGCCGAGGCCGTCATGGCCCGCTTGTTTGGTGGGGCCGCCGCCCACGCCAAAGTCCAGGACATCAACAATTCGCTAGTTGCCGACCATCGCCCGACATTTGGTGATCTGCTGGACCGTGGCACCGGTCGCGTCCGCCCGATCATCTGGGTCGGGATCGGTCTGGCGGTGTTTCAACAGCTCGTCGGGATCAACGTGGTGTTTTATTATGGCGCGATCCTGTGGCAGGCGGTCGGGTTCAGCGAAGCGGATTCGTTCAAGGTCAATATCATCTCGGGCGCGGTTTCCATCGTCGCCTGCCTGATCGCGGTGCTGGCGGTCGATCGGATCGGGCGCAAACCGATGCTGCTGATCGGTTCGATCGGCATGACGGTCACTCTGGCCATGCTGACGTTCTGCTTTACCCAGGGCGTGTTCATCCACGGCAAACTGCAATTGCCCGCCGGTATCGGGACGTTCGCGCTGCTGTCCGCCAATGCCTATGTGGTGTTCTTCAACATCAGCTGGGGTCCGGTCATGTGGGTGATGCTGGGTGAAATGTTCCCCAACCAGATGCGCGGTTCGGCGCTGGCCGTGGCCGGCGCTGCGCAATGGCTGGCAAACTACGCCATCTCGTCCAGCTTTCCCCCTGCGGCCAAAACCCTGGGCCTACCCATAACCTATGGCTTTTACACGATTTGTGCTGCGCTATCGGCCATATTCGTGCTGCGCATGGTCAAGGAAACCAAAGGCATAGAATTGGAAGACATGACCGGCTGACCGGGTTCTTCATGATTGTACCTGCCCGCCCGCCTTTTTTGATAGCGCTATCATAAAAGGCGGACGGGCAGGGGAACAGCGGTGATACGGATGTGTTCACAATGACCCTGATTGATGCTTTGCAAACCGTGTCGCTGCGTTGCCGCCAGCCGCGCCCTTCGATCTCCACAGGGTCTGCCCTCCTGATCCCGGCCCTGCTGGCTGGGGCATCTGCCTCGGCCGCGCCGGTGCCGGGCCCGGCATGGGCCGATCACATGGTCATCCAGCGCGATGCGCCGATCGTGATCGAGGGCACGGCCAACGCGGGCGAAGCCGTTGCCGGGTCGGTGGGAACCGACCGTGCGACTGCCACCGCCGATGCCGCCGGTCACTTCGCGCTGCACTTTGCCGCCCATGCGGCCAGCGCCACGCCGGTGCCGATCGAAATCACCGCCGGGCAGGGCACTGCGCCGATCGTGCTGCACGATGTCCTGATTGGTGATGTCTGGCTGTGCTCGGGCCAGTCCAACATGGAATATCCGCTGACACGCGCGCTCGATGGACCCAGTGTCGCCGAGGGTTCGGCCGACGCCGGTCTGCGGCTGCTGACCATCGCCAAAGCCACGAGCACTGTCCCAAAGGCTGATTTTCCTACCGCCGTAAACTGGCAGGCAGCGGCGCCGGCCAGCGTGTCGCCGTTTTCGGCGGCCTGCTATTTCATGGCACGCGAATTGCGCAAGACATCGCGTGTGCCGATCGGCGCGATCCATGCGAGCTGGGGTGGATCGCAAATCCGCCCGTGGCTGGCACCTGCGACCGGCGTGGCGCTGTACGGCTCTGCCGACATGGCGCTGTTGCGTCAGTTTCCGGGTGATCCGCTCGGCGCCGTGGCTGCCTTTGCCCCGCGATGGGCCGATTGGTACGCCGGGGGCACCGGCGGATCGCGGCCATGGCTGGCACCCGACACACTGGCGTGGCACCCGGTCCCGAAGATCGGCTACTGGAACGATTGGACCGGCACCCCTCTGGCGTCGCATGCTACGGGTACGGTCTGGCTGCGCCGCCAGGTCACGTTGAATGCGGCGCAAGTGAGGGCGGGCGGCACGCTAAATCTCGGCATTCTCGACGATATGGACATGACCTGGGTCAATGGCCACGCCGTGGGCAACAGTTTCGGCTGGGATTACGAACGCCGCTATCGCGTGCCGCCATCCTATCTGCACGCGGGGGCCAACGAGATCATGGTCGCCATCACCAACAGCTATGGCACCGGTGGCTTCACCAGCCCGGCCGACCATCTGCAATGGGCCGTCGAGGGGGGTACACCGCTATCGCTCGCGACGGACTGGCGCTATGCGATCGCGCCCGTCAGCAGTTATCCGCCGCGCGCGCCGTGGGATTCCAATGGCGGTATCGGCGTGATGTATAACGCCATGATCGCGCCTTTCGGCCATTTCGCGCTGAAAGGCGTGGCATGGTACCAGGGTGAAAGCGATGACGGCATACCGGGCTATGAGGCACGGCTGCGTGGCTTGATCCAGGGATGGCGCGGCCAGTTCGGATCGAGCGCGCAAATGCTGGTGGTGCAACTGGCCAATTTTGGCGCGCCCCAACTGGCCCCGACGGAATCGGGATGGGCCACCGTGCGCGAGGACCAGCGCCTGGCAAGCGTCGCAGAGCCCGACACCGCACTGGTCACTGCGATCGATCTTGGCGAGGCGGAGAATATCCACCCGGCCAACAAGGCGAGCCTGGGCCACCGGCTCGCGCTGGCGGCCCAGGGCGTTGCGCTGCCGGTGCCGATTTCGGCCCGTCGCGAAGGGTCTGCCATCCGGGTCGTGTTTGCCGGAATCGAAGGCGGGCTGGCCGCGTGGAGCGCGGCCGCGCCGATCGGATTTGAACTGTGCGGCGCAGGCCAGTCCAGTTGTCGCTATGCCCCCGCGCGCATAGAGGGGACCAGTGTCGTGCTATCGGATGATGGCAGACCCGTCACCCGCGTGCGGCATGGCTGGGCGGGCAATCCGTTGATCAACACCCGCGACGCGCGCGGTATCCCGTTGCCCGGGTTCGAGCTTTCCGTCGGGCCATAACGTTCGGCCGATCTTGCTGGATCGCCTGGATAAGAACGCCGCCCCGCCCTGGTTGGGGGAAGGACGATTTTGGGCTGGCATTGAGGCGGGTTTTGGGTACGACGAAAAACCGCCATTTGTGGCACCCTCAACCCGGCTGACCGCATGATGAGCACCAAAGGATCGCGCCGACAAAGCAGCGCACCTACGATCGCCGATGTTGCAGAGCATGCCGGCGTTTCGCCGATGACGGTCTCGCGCGTGATCAACGACCACAAAACCGTGCGTCCCGAAACGCGGGAACGTGTCGAACAGGCCATTGCCAAGCTGAATTACGAACCCAGCCCGGCGGCGCGGACGCTGGCAGGTGCAAAAGAAACCCGTATCGGCCTGCTGTATTCCAACCCTTCGGCGTCGTACTTGTCCGAATTCCTGATGGGCAGCCTGGATCAGGCAAGTCGGCTCAACGTCCTGCTGACTGTTGAAAAATTTGCGGATGACATGACCGTCGACCGGGTCATCGACCACTTGCACCGGGCGCGCGTGTTTGGCGTGGTGCTGCCACCGCCGCTGTGCGATTCAAACGACATGCTCGCTGCGCTCAAGGCTGCATCGATCTACACGGTTGCCGTTGCCACCGGCCATATCCGGACCGATGTGTCCTCGGTCAATATCGACGATCAGCTCGCCGCCGAGGAAATGACCCGCCATCTTTTGACGATGGGGCACAAGCGGATCGGGTTCATCAAGGGCAACCCCGATATCTCGGCGAGCGAACGCCGCTTTGCCGGATATTGCGCCGCGCTGGCAGAGGCGGGTGTGCCGTTCGATCCGGCGCTGGTTGCGCAAGGGCTGTTCACATACCGTTCTGGCCTCGATGCGTCGGAACACATCCTCGACCAGGCCGTGCCGCCCACCGCGATCTTTGCCAGCAACGACGACATGGCAGCCGCAACCATGGCAATCGCGCATGGGCGCGGGCTCGATGTGCCCGGCGACCTTACCGTTTGCGGGTTTGACGATACCCCGCTGGCGACCGCAATCTGGCCCGAATTGACGACAATCCGCCAACCGATCAGCGATATGGCGCGCTCGGCGGTGGATCTGCTGGTCCAGCACCTGCGCAATGGCACCCCGGCCGACGACGCGGATCCCGCAGAGGCGGTGACCCACGTCCGCATGGATTATCAGTTTGTCCGCCGGCAATCCGACGCCGCGCCAAGGCGCAAGCCGCGCAAGCGTTAGAACGTTTCCGCCGCAGCCGCCGTCGCAGCGCGCGCTGCAAGAATGTACGCAGCCGTCGTGCTGACCGTGTATTCGTTTTCGAACCACAGGAATGGCCAGTCGGTCTTTACTTCGGGAAAGTCCGGCTTGATGACAACCATGCCGGGCTCCAGCCCGCCCGGGATGAACGTATAATCGGCGCGGTTGTGGCCATAGCCGATCAGTTTCGACGCGGTTCCGACTGTCGATACGAATGACAGGTTGTTGGCCGGATGGCGCCCGAGCACGTAATCGAGCGCGTCGAGCGTGTAGGCCGTGCCGACAATATCCGGAAAGGCCTTGTGCAGCATGTACATCGTCGTGCCGAAGCTGACGACCTGGTTGGAACCACCCCAACCGCCCATGCTGATCGGCACGCCAAACGGATTGTGCCCGTCCGCGCCGTCCGCCCGGGCTTTGATCGCCCTGACCAGCGGCACCAGTTGCGCGCGGTAATCTGCGTCCATGAACGGTATCGCGCGCACTGCGACACTGGCGACTCCTTCGAAATTCTGCCGGATCACGGGCATCAGGGCGCGCAGCCGATCGGCATAGACCTTGTCGCCCTTGGTGGTCAGCAACAGTTCGATCGTCGCAGAGACATTGCTCATGTCCGGCGACCGTGCCCAGGTGCCGTCATCGCGCCCGTCGCCCGCTCGCAAGGTGCCCGATTGTTGCCGGGCCCACAGCGTCTTCGCCGCGGCAAGCGCCTGGGCCGCCATGGCCGGGTCACTGGCGGCCAGCGCCCGGCTGGCGCCGGCCAGCGCGCCTGCCATCAGCAGGTCGTTGGCAGGATAGTCGGTCGTGAATGCCCAGCGATCGTCGGGAATCGCCGATGCCACACCGGTCTGCGTGTTGGGCTTGAGCGCGGCATCATAGATCAGGCCATCGGTCTGCGACCCTGCCTCACCCAGATGGGCATATTGGCGCAACGCCGGATCGACGATGCCGACGATGGCGTGGCCAAACACCTTGTATTGCGCCAGCAGCTGCAGCGTGCCGTGCCGGATCTGCTGCACGGCATCCTCGATCCCGTCGGGCCGGCGAATTTCGACAGTCCGGGCAGTCTCGTCGATGCTCGTTTCGTCCCAATCGAGCCCGAACAGTTCGCGCGCCCAGACCAGATCGCGCACGACCATCGTGTTTTCAGGCGTCTGGATATCGTAATCGCCCGCATCCTGCCAGCCGCCGACGCTCAGGCCGGCGATATGCTCGCCCGGCTTGAACGGCGAATCGAGGTTTGCACCCATCTTGTAGGCATCGAAATGCACGATATTCGGCGGTGCCTGCCGCGCATCGTCGAGGTGGGAAGGGGCTGTCCAGACGCGGTACTGTTCGCGCACGCCGATATGATCCATCTGTTCGGCGATGAACGTATCGAGCGATGCCTGCCAGATCCGCCCGTAGGCATCCGCCGAAATCCGGAACGGGTTGGTCGTGCTGCCCGCATAGGAAATTGCATAAATGCCGGGATCGCGCACCGACGAAAAATCGAAACTGGCATAGTTGTAGCGTGTCCACCGGCCTTGCGGTTTTATCGCGGCGCTCAACACCGTCTGGCGCGTGCCATCGGCCGCCAGTTTGACAAGTTGCGCCTCGCGCGGCGCGGAAAAATTGGGGTCGAGTTCGATCATCGCGATCTTGCTGCGGGTCGGGGTATAGCCGGACTGGTTGAACGATACGACCGGCTGGCGCACCCAGTTCTTTATGACGTTGGGCCGCACGTGCCACACGATCGCATTGTCCCTGGCGCCGGCCGCGATCATCGAACGAACGACAAACCAGCCGTTCTGGGCACGGTTGCGGGCGTCGTACAACATCAGTGGCGCCCCGTCGGAGGCGATCGTCACCCGCGTCAACGGGTCTTCGGGTGCCAGCGTCAGCGCATGGCCGCCCTCTGCGATCGGCAGTGGATCGCCCGATCCGTCCTTTGCCATGGGGCCGTCGGGATGGCGGGGAAACAGGCCCGGCGCGCGATCCATCAGGTATGTCTTGCCGAAATAGGTGGTCGGCAGAAAATCGAGATTGAACCCGGCTTTGCCCGCCAGGCTTTCCGGCAACGGCTGATCCAGGTCGACTGCGATGCGAAAGCCGTCACCCTCGGCGGTGACTTTGACCGTATAGGCGAGATTGGCGGCCTTGTATGCCGATCGCACGACGACCTGGTTCGGCTCCTTGCCGAGCGTGCGGCCGACAAATGCCGGGACCGGGGCCCATTGCTCCGGGGTGCGATCGAGCCGGACCGCCCCATCGGTGGCAATCCGGTCGCCATGCAGAATGATCTGGATGCCGGCATTTTTCTCGTCGAAAAAGATCGGGTTGAACTGGTTCTGATCGATCACGACGGTAAGGCCCTGCATCTCCAGCGTCTGGGCCGGCGTCACGGTCAACGCCTGGCCAAGCGCAACGGCCGGGCCGGCGAGCGCGCTGGCAGAGGCCAGCAAGGCGGTTCCCACGTATTTCAGCACCATCAACTCCTGCTTTTATCGTATCGTTGCCTGCGGCCGGGATTTCTGGATGCGGCAGATTACCCCGCTGGTTTCACCCACCCGTGCATCGTCATCCAGCGCACGAATTCGTCGAACCAGCCGGTGCTCGTCGTCGGCTTCTGATACATGCCAAAGCCGTGGCCGCCCTGTTCGAAGAAATGCAGTTCGACCGGGCGCTTCGCCGCGCGCCAGGCATCGATCAGGCCAAACCCGCTGTTGCCGAAATACGGGTCATCGGTGGCCAGCGCGACAAACAGCGGGGGCGCATCCGCCGGGACGGTCATCGCTGTCATCGGGCCATAGATATCGCCGACAAAGGCTGGTTTCACATCGGTCGCGCGCAATGTCGTTGCCATCGTCAGCATGGCGCCTGCCGAAAAGCCGATCATTCCGATGCGCGCGGGATCGATATGCCATTTACCCGACCGCTGCCGGATCAGCGCGAATGCTGCGCGCGCGTCGGCGATCTGCGGGTCGATATCCGCCATCATGGCGCTGGCATCGGGTCGTGGCCGGTTGGTCCCGGATGTGGCGGCAGGTGGCGCGGCAAAAGTGGCTAGATCCTGCGGTGTCTGATGCAACCGGTATTTCAGGACGAAGGCGGCAACGCCCCTGGCCGCGAGCGCGCGTGCGACGTCCCACCCTTCGTTTTCCATCGACAGCGACTGAAATCCGCCACCAGGCGCCACCACGACCGCGGTCCCTGTGGCCTTGGCCGGATCGGGCAGAAACGGCGTCAGAGTCGCGGCCGTCACATTGCGGGCAAACATGCTGCCATACTGGCTGTGCCATGCTTCGGGCGCTTTGGCTCCGGCGACACCGCCTGTGTTCAACGCAATCGCACCGGGCTGTGCCGGGATGGCGATGGTGGTCATGTGATCGTTCTGCGCCACGACCGGGGTTGCGATCATGCACCCGATCGCTGCATTGCAAAGCCAAACCGCCGTGCGAATACCGCGCGCCGATCGACGCAATGGCGTCATGCCAAAGGCTCGAATCATCGCATCTCTCCGTCGTTGTTCTTATGCCGGCCGGTGTAGCGGTAGCGCTACCATCTGACAATCCCCGGCAGATGGCTGGCGTGCCCGGTTACTGCAGATCGAGCACGACCACCGACATCGGCGGCAGTGCAACCGCCAGTGCGCCGCCTTTCACTTGCGCGCCGTGGAACGGCATCGGCACAAGCGCATCGGGGTGATCGAAATCGTTGTGCGCGTCCATCGCCAGTGCGGTCAGGATACGCCCGGAAACCGAGCCGGGGCGCAGACCCGCCAAGGTCATGGCAACCGGTATCGCGCGGTGCGGATCGAGATTGGCCAGCGCGACATGCATCCGCCCGCCCGTGTCGCGCACCGCCGAGGCACTGATCGCGGGCAGGGCGGTGTCGCCGTTGCGATAGACCGGCGATTGCAGATCGATCGGCAGCGTCGTTGCATCCTGCCAGGGCTTGTACAGGTCGAACACCCAGTACGTCGGCGTCTTGACCATGCGAACGCCATCGGTCAGCAGCATCGCCTGCAGCACGTTGACCATCTGCGCGATCGCCGCCATTTTCACGCGGTCTGCATGATGCGCAAAAATGTTGAGGTTCAGCGCGGCGACAACGGCATCGCGCAGGCTGTTCTGCTGGACCAGGAAGCCCGGATTGGTGCCGGGCGCCGGGTCGTACCACGTGCCCCACTCGTCAACGACCAGCCAGGTCTTTTTGGCCGGGTCGTATTTGTCCATGATCGCCGAATGGCGCGTGACGAACTCTTCCATCTGCAAGGTATGCGCCATCGTTGCCGCCCACTCGCGTTCGGTGAAGCCCAGCGCCGGTCCCTTGTCGTTCCAGTTGGCATCACGCGGGCGGGTGTAATAATGCAGCGACAGGCCGTCGATAGCCTTGCCCGCCAGACGCATCATCGTGTCGGTCCATTCATAATTGGAATCGCTCGGCCCGCTGGCAATCTTCAGCATCGGTCCCGCGCCCGATTTGGCAAACTGGGCATAGCGATTGGTCAGGTCCGCTGCATATTCGGCGCGCATATTGCCGCCGCATCCCCACAGCTCGTTGCCCACGCCCAGGTACGTCACCTTGAACGGCGCGGGATGGCCGTTTGCGGCGCGTTCCTTGGCCAGGGTCGATCCGGTCGGGGACGTCAGATATTCGATCCACGCGGCCGTTTCGCTCGGCGGCGCACTGCCGACGTTGGCCGACACATAGGCCTCTGCGCCCAGCCGTTCGACAAAACCCATGTATTCCTGCGTTCCGAACGCATTGTCTTCGTTTACACCGCCCCAATTGGTGTTGATCTTGACCGGGCGCGCGGCGGCCGGCCCGATGCCGTCGCGCCAGTGGTATTCGTCGGCAAAGCATCCGCCGGGCCAGCGCACCACCGGGACCTTGATCGCGCGCAACGCCGCGATGACATCGCTGCGATAACCGTGGTCGTTGGGTATTGCCGAATTCGCGCCGACCCAGACCCCGCCGTAGATCCCGTGCCCCAGATGTTCGGCGAACTGGCCAAACACCTGGCGGTTCATGACCGGCCCGGGGCGGTCGGCATGGATCGTCCCCGTCGCCGTCTCGGTTGCGGCGCCGGGCGCGGCCCCGGGCGCGGCTTGCGCCAGGACCATCGGCGCGGCCATCGCCGTCGCCAGACCGAGGATGGCGGTGATCCCGCGCAAGGGGGGCTTTGCAAACATGGCAATCCTTCTCTCGTGGTGGGTCGGCCCGGCCCGGTGGGCGCAGGGCCGTCTAGTGCAGGTTGCGCAGCAGATGCATGACGCGTGCCCGGATCGCGCCGTAGTTCTGCCGCAGCGGGCCGAGCAGGCCGTGCTTGTCCGGGGGCAAATGCGCCAGCGGGTGCCCGTCTTGGCGAAAGACATAGTGATCGAAAAACGCGCGCCAGGCGTTGCGCTCCGCCAGCGGCCGCTCGCTCATCGTGATCATGGCCAGCAGCAGTGCGGTATAGGGCGAATCCGGTCCGGCGGCGAAAGCATCCCACCAGTAATTGACCAGGCCATTGACCGGCGCGGTCGCCTCGACTTTGTGCCACCACAACTTGGGCAGATACAGCGCATCGCCCGCGGCAAGATCGGCCACCAGCATCCGTTCGCGTGCATGCGCAAAGCGCGGATAGGCGCCGGCGTCGCCCGACGATGCGGCCAGGCTGACCGGTTGCCCCGCCATCGTGTGGTCGATCGGCCCGACATACAGATTGCCGATGGTATCGGGCGGAAACAGCGTAAACCGCCGTTCGCCGGCGACGACACAGGCCAGATTGTCGAGCGTGTCATAATGCGCAGAAACCGTCGAAGCGTGGCCAAGCCACAGCCGTGGCGCAATCGCCGGCGCCAGCAACGGCATCGGGTTGGCCTGTGCAAACCCCGTCAGATACGCTTCTGCCGGGATCGACCCGATATAGATCGTGTCGTCGCCCATTGCGGGCGGAGACAGTATCGCCGCAATGGCATCGCGCAATTGCATGGTGCGGCGCTCGAAATTGAAGCCGGCCAGGTCGTCGTTGTAGTAGTACGTGCCCTTGATCTGCGGCGAACCGATGAAGGCCTCGACGTCGCCGGTCGCGGCAAACTGGTCCAGATAGGCGCTCAATGCCTGATCAGAGTGCGTGGCGGCGCGGGTGATCGGCCATTGCGTAACCAGGCCGCGAATGATGACCGGGCGGCATCCGGCCACGACCTCTGCGTAAAATTGCGCAGGATCGCGCAAGCTGGCGCCGTCGATCGTGGCAGGCGAGTGCCCTGTCATCGCGCACGCATGGGGGATATCAACCCAGATCCAGCAAGGCGCGGTTTTTCATCTGGGCAAGCCCGTTGACGTGCCTGACCGATGCCATCATCAGATAGATCAGCTTCAGATACCCGCGCCGAAAGAGATCGGTGACCACGGCATCGTCCAGCTGCTGCAAGGTGTCCTGGCTGATGGTGTAGAGCCCCACCACATCACGCCGCGTTCCGTCATCGAATGCTACATCGATCGCAATCGGCTCGATCAGCTTGTGCTGCAACAGCGTGTCGATAAACGCCCTGGTCGCAGTTGCCCCGGTCGTCAGCGCCCGCATCGTGCCCACAATGCTGTCAAGGTACGGGCTGGCCGATCCGTCGGGGCCAAACAGCGGCTGCCCTTCCATCCGGCTTATGCGCGGATGATCGAGGTCGATGGCCAACTCGTTGCCCGCTGTGAAAAACGGCCCACGCTGCAGATTGAGCGGACGATAGATGTCAAGCGGCGCACGCTTGCCCAGAAACAGGTTCTCTTCTTCATCGAAGCCCATCATCGCACCGCAGTAAAAAGCTCCGGTATCGGCATCTTTTGAGAAGAAGAGCGGGTAATGCAGTATCAGATTGGTAAATTCCGGCAAAACCACCGGCACGAAGCGTACCGCATCGCCAAGATGCGCTGCGCTATCCGTTTTGATACGAATATCCTTGTGGGCTTCACCATTGAGCACTGCGATATTTGGCATACGGGAAGGACAGTCCAAAGCTAAATTGCCTGAAAGCCGTATTGATGTATCTTGGCGATCAGATCACGGTTTTTCGGCAGTTGTGTCCGCATTTTTCGCGTGAGGGCGGTATTTTCCTGAAACATGCGTGCTGCAATCAATGACGATCGGGCGTTTTCGTCCGGCTCGACTTCGGTTTTGAAGCCCATGCCGTACAAGACGTATTGATAGCTGGCGGCGGGAAAAACCTCCTCCAGACGGTCGAATTCGTCAAAAAACCACGGCGACTGGTATTTCCACAGCGTCAGCAGATTTTTTAACCGATCGGGAATGCTGGATGCTTCCAGATTGTCGCGCCAGAACGGCGTGTCGGTCCGCTTGGTCAGCACATAATGCAGTTTCAGGAAATCGATGATCCGACCCCAACGGTAGGAAGTCGTCTCGTTGAACCGCGCTGCGATTATGTCCATCACTTCGCGGTTGGCCGGCATCTGCTCTGCGATCAATTTGGCCGACAGCTCGACCAGGACGATCGCCGATGCCTCCAGCGGTTCGAGAAAACCTGCCGCCAGACCCACTGCAACGCAATTCTTTTTCCAGAACACCTCCCGGTGCCCCGAACGGATCGGAATTTTGCGGACCGTATTGCGCTGATGACTTTTGCCGACATAGCGCATCAGCTCGTTATGCGCCTGGTCTTCGCTGATATGGTTGCTGGAATAGACATGGCCCACGCCGCGCCGCGTGGGCAGGCCGATATCCCAGATCCACCCTGCGCTTTGCGCGGTCGACAGCGTTTCCGATGCCATGGGGGCATCCTGCGTATCGTAATCGACCTGTACGGCCAGCGCCGTGTCGCAAAACAGCACGTCGCTGCAATCCTTGAACCCGACGCCCAGCGTCTTGCCCAGCAATAGCGACGAAAAACCGGTACAGTCGATGAACAGATCCCCGGCGATTTCGCCGGCTTCCCGCGTCAGCACGCTGGCGATATCACCCGTATCGGTCTGGTTGACGGCCACGACGTCTGCGAGCACGTGGCGGACATGCAGCTTTTCCGTGCAGTGTTTCTGCAGGAACGGCGCAAACTTGCCCGCGTCGAGATGATACGCATAATTTGCCATCGCGTCATATTCGGCGGTCGCGATCGTCTTAGGCGCCAGGCCCTCGTCGCACAGCACGCCCTGCGGGCTGACCGCGTCGCAAAACGTGCCGACCTGCTCTGCTGCCAGCCAGTGCGGCGCCAGATTCATCTGGGTAAAGCCCTGCGGCATCATCAGCGGGTGATGATAGGCATCGCCTTGCGCACCCGTCGTCCAATGGGCAAACTTTGCGCCCTGTTTGAACGCCACGTCGCAATGACGGAAAAACTCGGTTTCCGACACACCCATCTTGGCCAGCGTCGAGCGCATCGTCGGCCAGGTGCCTTCGCCTACGCCGATAATGCTGACCGTCGGGGATTCGACCAGAGTGACGGTAAAGCCCGACTTCATAAGGCCCTGGTGGCGGGCGGCAATGACGCCGGCCGTCAGCCATCCGGCCGTACCGCCACCAACGATCACGATATTCTTTACTGCGTGCACGGCAACCACCATCAAAACGCAAGGGTAACGCACGATCCGAAATTCCGGCCAGACAAAAATGGGGTTGCTCCCGAAAGAGCAACCCCGGATTTGGAAAACCTTGCCGGCTTACAGTTTCATGTGCACGCCGAAGGTGAAGCTCCGGCCGAATTTGACGACATCGAGCACTTGCTCCTTGAACCGCCCGTGCGTGCTGTACGTCGAATTGTTGAGGTTGAGCGCCTCGAAGTAGACGTTGAGGTGCTTGTTGACGTCATAGCTGGTGCTGAAGTCAACCTGGGTATTGGCATTCACGAACGTCGGCTCCGACCCAAAGGCCGAATTGTTCTGCTGCTGGCCAAAGTGATCGAGGTAATCGGCGCGCCAATTGACCGCGACACGAGCCTGGAAGCCATATTTGTCGAAGAATGCCACGGCGTTGACCGAGTTGGCAAGGCCGGTCACCGCAAAGTTGCTGACGTCGGTATTGGCCTTGTCATACGGTTTGTTCGTACCAACAAGGGTTCCGTTGACCTGGGCCCCAAAGCCCGACTTGCCAAAGACGTGCTGGATGGCGCCTTCAAGACCATAGACCGCAGCCGATGGACCATTGATGTTGGTCGTGACACTGAATTGGCCGGGCTGCCCGGTCGTTGGATCGATTACATTGTTAATGGTTTGACGAGTCGTACCACCAATAATGAAGTTGCTGACCTGTTTGCCATAGGCGGCAAGCGAGATGTACGAGTTGGCCGCATAGTACCATTCCGCACCCAGATCCAGGTTGTCCGAGAGATAAGGCTGCAAGTTCGGATTGCCGCCGGTTGCGTTCAAACTGTTCAGGCGTTGGGTCGCGCCGATATTGAGAACCGGGGTCAGCAGGTTGAGCGGCGGACGGGTCAATGTGCGTGACGCATCGAACCGAATCTTGAGGTGATCGGTTGCCGACAAGACCAGATCGAGGTTTGGCAGTAGATACCGATACACGTTCTTGCTGGTGACGGGGGTGATGTCACCAGTTTTGACCTGGAATGCAGTGTGATCGCTTGACTGAATAGTCAGCAACACTGGCAGGGTAGCCAGGCCAGAGGATCGCGTTGTAGTCTGCTCGAAACGCAACCCCATGTTGATCTTCAGTGGCATGTCACCGACACGCGTTTCATCGTTGATATTGAGGAAGGCCGAGGCAGTGCTTTCCTCGATCGTCTGGAAGCTGCCTGTATTGGGAGCCGTGCGATAGATGCCATCGAATGCCGGTATACAACACGCGGTGTTTGCACCCGGAATCACTTTGGTCTGCGGATTGCCGAGCCCTTGCAGATAGTTCAGCACCGAATACGGATTGAACGCCAGAATATTGGCAGGCAGATTGCCCCCGTTCTTGAAGCCGTTGATGAAATTCGCCGTACTGAACGAATTGGTGAACAGGTTCTGCGGTAGGGCGACACCGCCGGGATTGTTCGATGCCGGACCGTACCCGGCATACGCCTGCCAGTCATTGTTGGCGAATGTGTCATATTCGCTGAGGTTTTTCTTGTCATTGACGTACTGAACACCAAATTTGATTTTCAGCGTGTCTTCGGACCAGGCGCCTTCAAGTTTGCCTTGAGTAACGACGTCCTTGTTCTGCTGGCTAGTAATCGGCAGAACATGCGAGCCAATGAGGCCGTTGTTGATGAACATCGCCGCGTTACCGTTTGGCCCGATACCCGTGGGATACGGCAAACTGCCAGGCGCAACGCCGGCAATGCCGACATTGGTGCCATTGATGCCGTTCGGGCTCGACGGCCCATAGCCGACATCGACGTCGAGGCTGCTCAATTCACCCTTGGGATTCAGTTGCGATTCAGCGCGATCAAGGTCGAGAACGACATTGAACTTGGGGCTGACCGTCCATTTGGTGTTGAAGCCGACTTCGTTGTTGACGATGACCGACGAATTGATCTGTGACTGGAAATCGGTCGGCGTGTTGGCCTGAGAGAAGTTCGTCAACGTGCCGTTGGCATTGCGCTCGACCCCGGTCAGGGAGCTGGCGTTGAACCACACCGAGTAGCCATATTGCTGCTGGCTAAGGTGATCGCGCGAATAGTCGTCGTTCAGCGTCATTTCGATCGAGTCGCTGGGACGCCATTGCAGGACCAGGCGGCCGTCGATGCGCTTGTCCTCGGTATGCTCCTGATACACGCCATAATCCTGGATCACCCAGGACGCCGGATTGGAGGGAGGATTGGTCTTCGCACCCGCATCGGTGAACCCGGCTGCCATCGCGGCTGCTGGATCTGCAAACTGGCCGGGCGCCATATACCTGTTGCCCTCCCAGCCCTGGATGTTGACGTGATTCTGGCGCGTTTTCTTGTCGGAATAAGCAAAGTCGGCCAGAATACCGATCGTGTTGTTGGCAAATGTATCGCTGATCAACGCGCCACCGTTTGGCGTAACGCTCTTGGCATCGGGCGAATACTTGCCGGAAAACGATGCCGATGCGCGCAGGCCCGGATGATCGAACGGCTTGGGGTATTTGATATTGATCGTCGCGCCGATCGCACCGCTGGACAGCGTCGCGTCTGGCGTCTTGAGAATGTCGACTTCGCTGACGAAATCGGACCCGACCGCGCTGAAGTCAAAGCCGCGGTTGCTGGTGCCGGTCGAAGCCTGGCGCCCGTCGTACAGCGTTTCGTTGAAAGTCGGTCCGAAGCCGCGAACCGTGATTTCGGTCGCATCGCCGGTCGAGGTCGGCAGGCCGCCGAGGCTGCTTGCACCGCGACTGACCGAAATGCCCGGAATACGCTGAACCGCAGCGGCGAGGTTCGAGTCGGGAAACTTGCCGATATCTTCGGCCGAAATCGCGTCGATGACGCCAACGGCGTTCTTCTTGATATCCAGGCTGCGCTGCAACGAGCCACGAAGCCCGGTAACAATGATTTCCGACGGTGCCGGCGCGTTGGTTGATGTGATGTCTGGTGCTGCCTGTTGCGCAGCGGCCTGTTGGGCAAATGCGCCTGGCGTTACTGCGCCGATAGCTACGGTTGAGACCCCACCCAACAAAACAAGGCGCGCAAGACGAAGCACGGCTGTCATGTCCCCATTTTTATTCACTTTGCTCTCCCACTTTTAATTTTTTTCAGAATTACGTCAGAGGTGCGGCGCAATCGATGGCTGACAAAGCCCGCTTTATCAGTGTTTCCATTGATAGCGCTACCAACTGCGATAGATATGCGTGAATTTGCGACGATTGCAACCGAAAAATGGGGCTATGATACACTTCGCCGACAATCCCGTCAGGAATGGCACAAGCATCGCCGCCGGCCCGCGTCTGACCACGCCGATGCGTATCCGATTGCACCAGCAGCGATTGCACCAGCAGCGATTGCCCCGGCTGCGTTACAGGCGAACCACGACGCCGTCTGCATCGGCGCTGCGGTAGATCGCCTCGATCAGGGTAATATCGCGCAGGCCATGGACCCTGGCGTGCGGTGCGGCACATTGTCGCGCGCAGCCTGGGAAAATGCGTCGATCTGGGCGGAAAATTGCGGCAATGACGCGGTGGTGTCGATGACCACGTCGGGCTGATCCACCCGCCGCCTGTGTGCGACATTGCGATCATAGACATTGGCCGGATCCATCGCCAGGCTGCCGCGTGTGCCGGTAACGAGCTGGCGATTGATGTGCGACATCGCATACGACGAACAGCCTTGCGCATGAACGCCGCCGGCAAAGCGCATGCGCCACAGGACGCCGCCTTCGACTTGCGCAAAGCGCGGATCGCCGGCCGGGGTCGTATAGATCGCGCTAACATCGGTCGGTGCGGCGTCATCAAGCATCATGAGCGTACCGTTCAGGCCATAAATGCCATAATCGAACATCGATCCGCCGCCGCCCAGCGCTTTGGTCAGGCGCCACGCGTGCGGCGGAAATGCAGGATTTGCGTCGAAACAATTGTCTGCAGACAGATACCGCACCGCACCGATCTCGCCCGATCGGATCATCTGCGCAACCTGGCGATTGAACGGATCGAAATGCACGCGGTAGGCCACGCCCAACTGGCGCCTGGCGGTGTGCGCCGCTGCGATCATGGCGCGACATTCGGCACTTGTCGATGCCATCGGCTTTTCGCACAGCACATGTTTTCCCGCTTGCAGGGCACGAATGGCAAAGGCTGCGTGCAGCCCGACCGGCAAGGCAATATAGACGCAATCGATTTGCGGATCGTGGGCGATCTGATCGAATGTTTCGTATGTATAGCACCGCGCCACGCCAAAGCGTGCGGCCAGATCGGCCGCTTTTGCCGGGCTGCCCGAAACCAGCGCGGTGATTCGTGCACGCCGCGATTCCAGAAAGGCCGGCATCATGTGACCCACGGCGAAATTGCCCAGGCCGACAACCGCCCAGCGCATGCGGTCGCCCATCGGGTCGGGTATGTCATCGACGCCCGACAGGATCTGGCTTTGCGCACGCGGTGGTATTGCGGGCGTGGCAGCGACCGCTTCCCTGGCGGCAAGGCCGGCCGTCACCGCCGCAGCCAACACACCGCGCCGCGACAATCGGGCAGATGTCATGGGTATTGTCCTCTCTCACAGGGGAGTTTTTTGATTTCATCGCATACATTGCGGCGCCATGCACAATAAAAAGGTAGCGCAATCATTGGCGGCTTGACGTCATCGGCAGTACGCCGACATATTCGGACGGCGCCCGCGCGCTTTGCGTCATGGGCTCTGTCAGGAACTTCGATGGCACGTTTGACCAAGATTCTCGCGGCAGCCGGGATGGCGCTGGCCGCGTGCGGCGGGCTGGGACTCGGGCAGGGGCTCGCGCTGGGCGCAACGCCCGCCCATGCCGACGCTGCGTCGCCGCCTGCATTGCCCTCGCGAGCGCCATGGCCGCTGGCCATGCCCGTGCCGGCCAGGATCGTGCTCTGGCCTGCTGGCGCGCCCAACACGCCGGCCAAACGCCGCAGCGAAGCGGTGCAGGCGCAGGATTACTGGCTGAAAAATATCCACGAACCATCGCTGACCGTCTATCCTGCCGACCCCCGTCATAATTCGGGCGCCGCGATCATCGTGATCCCCGGCGGCGGGCATCGCCTGCTGGTATGGACGACGGAAGGCATCGATGTCGCCCCCCGGCTCAACCAGATGGGCGTCAACGTGTTCGTGCTGCAATACCGGCTCGCGCGCGAACCTGGGTCACCCTATTCGATCGAGGGCGATGCCGCTGCCGATGCGCGCCGGGCCATCCGGACGGTGCGCGCCAATGCGGCGCGGCTTGGCATCGATCCCCACCGCTTGGGCGTCATGGGCTTTTCGGCCGGTGGCGAACTGGTGGCGCTGGTGGCCGACAATCCGGAACCCGCGCGCACATGGCCGCTGGACGCCATCGACCGCCTCGATGCGCGTCCGGATTTCCAGGTCGCGATCTTTCCCGGGCCGCTCGGCATTCCGGGTACCGCTGCGCGCGAGGCGCCGCCCGCGTTCATCGCGGCAGGGTCGCTGGACCAATGCTGTGCCAAACCGGCGTTGCAACTGTACGAGCAATTGCAGGGGTTGGGCGTGCCGGCCGAACTGCACCTTTATGCGCAGGCCGATCACGCGTTCAATCTGGGCGAACGGTCAAGCCTGCTGTCGATCATTCACTGGCCCGACCGGTTGGCCGACTGGCTGGCCGATGGGGGGTGGCTGGATGGCAAGGGCGGTCCGCTGCAGACCGAGGTGCGCCCGCGTCCCTGACGGGGTCGCGGTGGTGCGCTTATCTGTCCAGCGCCGCCTCGCCCCAGGCGACAGGATCGGGATAGCGCGGATCGGCCGCGCCGCGTGCAACCAGTTCGATGATCGCCACGCCGGTCACGTCGGCATCGATGGCCACCGGCACCGCGCCATAGGGCACAGGCTCGGTCTGCGTTAGCAGACGCCCGTCGCCATAGACCGCAAAGCGCACCGGCATGCGGCGATCGCGGGCGGAATCGTCGATCCCGACCTGGGCCGAAAACCGGCGATACCCAGCGTTTTTGACCTCGATCCGCGAATTGGCGAGAACACCGATGCCGTTGGCCAACGATACGCCGTGCAGTTTCAGAGCCTGGCCATAGGGCGTTGCATCCGCTCTTGCGCCACCCCAGCCGCCATAGGCGGGATGTTCGCCATCGCCGCGCGTACTGCGCCAGGGCAGAACTCCGCGATGGACCAGGGGATCCGCTTCGGGTTCGACAATGCCGTCGACCGCGGGGTTGACCCGCCCGGTCTGTTCGGAAAGATACAGGCCCTGCGCCCGCGCGGCCACGCCCCGCACCCGGAACACGCGCGTTTCGTGCCCGGCCAGATGCAGCGGCTGCTCTTCGCGAAAACGACTGATCGTCCCGCTCCACAAATCGGTCAGCGCGATGTCGGTATCCGGGCGCAATTTCATGTGCCGCGCGGTCAGCACCGCATCGGCCGGCGCGGCGGTGCGATTGACAATCGCGACGGCCTTGTCGCCATCGGCCAGGGTCTTGACCAGGATCTGCACGGTATCGCTGTCAAAGGCCAGCACCGCCTGGTTCCCCGCCGGATCCTGATCGAGCGCGATGATCGCGCGATTGCCGAGAATGTCGAGCAGGGCCGGGGTCAGCTTGCGCAGATCATACCCGATCATCAGCGGCGCGCTCAGCATCGCCCACAAGGTCAGGTGCGTGCGAGCCTCCACCGGGTGATCGGCAGCGAAGGCGCCGGTGCCGATATACAGCATGTCCGGATCATTCCACGACCCGGGGTGCGCATACAGTTCGCGGCGCACCGCGGAATCGAAATTGTGCAGCATCCGCTCCCAGTCGGGCGAGATATCCTGGCTGGTGCGCGACATCTGGCCCACGAACCGCGCCCAGCTGCGCACATCTGCGCCGCCCCACAGGCATAGCGAAAACACGTAGTCGTGTGCCGGGCGCGTCCGTGCCATCGCCACCGCCACCGCTTCGTACAGCTTGCGGACGCCGGCAATATCGGTGTCGGGCAGGGTGTCGTAATCGATCAGCGGCCCCAGCGCGCGATAGTCGCCCGATGCCACGTGGGGATTGGCCGGCGTCATGGCGCGGATGCCGCAACCATCCACTTTCAGCAGATCAAATCCCCACGCGCCCATGAACAAAGCGATATCCTGGTCGACATGGCCGTACAGTCCCACTTCGCGCTCGTCGATGCGCCCTTGCGGCTGGTTGGCAAAGTTCGACGTGTACGCCTGGCCGCAGGTGTTGCGGCCGATGTCGGAATAAATGCCGGCCTTCAGCCCCATGGCATGCAACCGGTCGGTCAGCGGCCGAAAGCTGGTCGCGCCATCGGGCGTTGCTGCCGACGGAAAATTGGCGGCGCGGATGATCAGGCGGCCATCGGGCATGCGCCGTTTCAGCCACCAGCCATCGTCGATATCGACATAGCGATAGCCTTTGGCAGCCAGGCCGGTCGTGACCAGCGCCGTCGCCGATGCCAGCAATTTGGTCTCGTCGATATCGCTGTTGAACGCGTTCCAGCTGTTCCAGCCCATCGGGGGCACCGGGGCGCTGCCGCGCGCATCGATGCTCCATTGCCCGGTTGGCGCCAGCGGATCGGTCTGGCCGATCGCGGCGCCGGCGGTCGTGGCCAGCATCGCGGCACCCATCAAAGTTCCGAGGCGGTTCATCCCTGTGCTCCCAGCCGGCGCGCCATGTGACAAGATGCTGCGCGCGATCACGCCCGGCATATTGCCCGGCGGTGCGCGGACAATTCGTTTGATAGCGCTACCTATTTGAATTAGCTATGCACCAAGTTGGTCGAAACCAGCGTCGCCCGGACACCACGGGCCGGGAAGAGTGAGGGGCATCGCGATGCCGGCACACCGCACGGTCGGGATATGTCCTGTGAGATGGCAAGCAGCGCGCCTGACGCTGATCGTTGAAGGAAGATTTCGGATGCGTCCTGCGTTTTTCGCCCTGCCGCCACGCGCTCTGGCCTGGTCGCTGGTTCTGGCGCTGGCATGGCCGGGCACGGTCGCGTCCGTGCAGGCCAAGCCCGTCCTCAACCCGCGCGAACAGGCCGATCAACTGGCCACGGCGGTTGTTGCGCGCATGACGACGGATGAAAAGATTGCGCAACTGGTCAATGTTGCGCCGGCAATCCCGCGTCTGGGCATTCCGGCCTACAACTGGTGGACAGAATCGCTGCATGGCGCGATCGGCGCGATCGCCACGACCAATTTTCCGGAACCCATCGGGCTGGCCGCAACGTTCGATGCGCCGCTGGTGCACGATGTCGCCGGGACGATCAGCATCGAAAACCGCGCCCTGCATACCCTGGGCCGGCAGACCGGGCATCTTGGCGTGATCGGCACCGGGCTCGACACGTGGTCGCCGAATATCAATATCTTTCGCGATCCCCGCTGGGGCCGCGGGCAGGAGACCTATGGCGAGGATCCGTTCCTGACGGCGCATCTGGGCGTTGCCTTTGTGACCGGGATGCAGGGGCCCGATCCCGATCTGCCGCTGGTCATTGCCACGCCCAAGCATTTTGCGGTGCACTCGGGACCCGAATCGACGCGCCACGGGGCCAATGTGTTCGTCACGCCTCACGATCTTGAGGACACATACCTGCCTGCGTTTCGTGCGGCCATTGTCGAGGGCAGGGCCGGCTCGATCATGTGCGCGTACAATCGCATCGATGGCCAACCCGCGTGCGGCAGCGAGCCCTTGCTGACCGACCATTTGCGCAACGCCTGGGGATTTACCGGCTATGTCGTATCCGATTGCGATGCGGTCGTCGATATTGCCGACCATCACAAATATGCCCCGGACCCGGCAGCGGCCGTCGCGGTCGCGTTGAAAGCCGGGGTGGACAATGAATGCAACACCCAGACGATGTCGGCGGCGACCGGCCTTGGCGCGCGGTATGCCGAAGCGCTGCAGCGCGGATTGATCACGACCAACGACCTCGATCGGGCGCTGGCCCGGCTGTTCTCGGCACGGTTTCGCACAGGCGATCTGCCCGGCCTTGCCGAGCGGCGCGATCCTCCGGTACCGGTCAGCGCGATCGGCACGCCGGAGCATCAGGCGCTGGCCCTGCGCGCGGCGATCGAAAGCGTTGTCATGCTGAAAAACGATGGCACGCTGCCGCTTCGTCCCGGGGCCAAAGTCGTCGTGATCGGTCCGCTGGGCGATGCCACGCGTGTGTTGCGCGGCAATTATTCGTCGGCGCAATCGGGCAAGCCGGTTTCCGTCATCGATGGCCTGCGCCAGGTGATGCCCGCCGCGCAGATCAGCCTGGTGCCATTCGGCGCATCGATCACCGATGGCGACCTGGTTCCCGACGGGCTGTTTCAGACACCTGATGGCAAGCCGGGGCTGCAGGCGGCGTATTTCAACGCCGTGGGCACGACCGCGGCATTCGGCCAGCGGACATTTGCGGCAACCCCGGTTGCGCGGCGGATCGAGCCCAATCTGATTGCGCACACCGAAGGGCTGCCCCAGATCGGCGACATCTACAAAGTGCAATGGTCAGGATATTTCGTCGCACCGGAATCCGGGACCTATCGCTTGGGCGTGACCGGAGTCAAAGGCACGCTTGACCACGATGGCACGCCGATCCTGGTCGCCAAACAGTATTCGCAATGGTCAGAGCCGGTGAAGCTGAGCCAGGTCACATTGCGCAAGGGCGAACGCTATGCCCTGCATTTCGAATCCGAAAGCAAGCTTGCAGCCGCACCCGGCCTGATCTGGAAACGCATCGCGCCCGATGCCGATGCCGCGCTGGCGGCAGGTATTGCCGATGCCGATGTGATCGTGGCGGCAGTCGGGCTGACCTCCGATCTCGAAGGCGAAGAAATGCCGGTAAAGATCGACGGGTTTACAGGCGGCGACAAAACCTCGCTGGACCTGCCGGCGGACCAGCGCGCGATGCTGGAAAGAGCGCGCGCATCGGGCAAACCGGTCGTGGTCGTGGCGCTCAACGGCAGCGCGATCGACCTGACCTGGGCACGCGACCACGCCGCCGCCATTGTCGAGGCCTGGTATCCGGGGCAGGCGGGCGGCCTTGCGCTCGCCAAGGTCCTGACAGGCCAGGAAAATCCTGCCGGACGCCTGCCTTTGACGTTTTATCGCGACATTGCCGATCTGCCCGCGTTCGACGATTACCGGATGCAGGGGCGCACGTATCGCTATTTCACCGGAAAGCCGGTGTACGGATTTGGCTATGGGCTAAGCTATACGCACTTTGCCTATGGCAACCCGGTGGTGTCACCGGTTGACGGCGATGCGGCCAAAGGCATCCGGGTCAGTGCCGAAGTGCGCAACACCGGGCCGCGCGACGGCAACGAAGTGGTGCAGCTGTATTTGCGCGTGCCCCAGAAACCGGGGGCGCCCCGCCTAGCCCTGCGCGGGTTTCAACGCATTGCGCTCAAGGCCGGCGAAGCGCGTACGGTCACGCTCAGGCTTGACCCACGCGACCTGTCGGCGGTCACGCCGGGCGGGGCGCGGCAGGTATGGCCGGGGCACTATGTCCTCAGCCTGGGCGGGGGCCAGCCCGACAGCGGATTACCGACCGTATCGGCGCAATTCGACATCGATCACACGGTTGATCTACCGCGCTGAGCTAGAGCTGCTGCGTTAAATCCGGTGCGGATTTAACGCAGCGCACGCGCTCAGGTGTATCTGTCAGCGCGCGACCATCGGATCGATGGTCTGGATCGTGCCGTCCGGATTGAAGGTCAGCTGCGTGACTTTGACATTGCGCAGGTGGTTCTTGTTCGACAGTTGCGTGTCGGCATAAAACAGCCACCATTGATGATCCGCCTGGATGATCGAGTGATGCGTTGTCCAGCCTTGCACAGGCTTCAGGATATGCCCCGCATACGTGAACGGGCCATAGGGGCTCGTTCCGGTCGCATAATTGATGAAATGCGTGTCCCCGGTTGAATACGTGTAATAATATGTGCCGTTGCGCTTGAACATCCACGAGGCTTCAAAAAACCGCCGTTCGTGATCACCGCCCAGGATTGGCTTGTGATTCTGGTCCAGGATGACCGCATCGCGCGGCTTTTCGGCAAAACTTTTCAGATCCGCGCCCATCTGCACGACTTTCCCGGTCAGCGCGGGCGCGCTGTCGTCATGCAAGTCGGTGTCGGAGCCGGCGGGATCGAAATGGCCTTTGGCCCAGCGCTGCAATTGCCCGCCCCAGATGCCGCCGAAATACATGTAAGTCTTGCCATCGGTGTCGGTGAACACGGCCGGGTCCATCGAAAAGCTGCCCGGGATCGGTTTGGGCTCGGCAGTGAACGGCCCCATCGGATTTCTGGACGTGGCAACGCCGATGCGAAACGTGCCGAGGCCGTTCTTGTCGAGCGACCGGTCGCGCGCCGGAAAATAAAGATAATAGATGCCGTTGCGATAGGCCGCATCCGGTGCCCACATCTGTTTGGAGGCCCATGGCACATTCCTGACATCGAGCGCCACGCCGCCGACAGTAACCGGGGCGCCGACATGGTCGAGACGCAGAACGCGATAATCGCGCATCGCGTATTCGTTGCCCAGATCGTCATCGGGTGCGGCCGTCGGGACGTCGTGCGATGGATAGACATAAATCTTGCCGCCGAAAACATGCGCGGATGGATCGGCTGTGTACAAGCTGCGGACCAAAGGTTGATCCCGAAACGCGCTGTCCGGCGCGCCACCGCTTTTGCTTGTTTCTACCGCCGGAATCCGGGCCGGCTCCTGCGCCGACGCATGGACCGATCCGAGCGCCCCAAACACGCCGACCATGCGAATTGCAAACAACGCTGCTTTCATATCTGACATCCTGTGAATGACCCAAGCGCGCTTTTTTTAGCGCTGCCTGCGCCCTTGATTGCCACCAATTGTCCCCACTTGGTAGCGCTATCTACAAGGCGACACTGCACGTTGGCTTGATGGATTTACGACACGCCAATGACTGGCGGTCAGCATGACTGTGTCCGTTAACTCTGGACCCACGATGGCGATTCGGACAAGACTGCAAATCGATGGGAAAACGGACAGATCGGGACCGGCCGTGGCGCTGATCGGCTATGCGCGGTTCGAGCGCGACCTGATCGTAAAGGAAAACTCGTGCACCACGTCGATGTCGTTACGCTCGGGCTATTGCTATTTGTGGCCTGTCTCGTTGCTATCGTCACACGGCGGGTGGGATTGCCTTATGCAATAGGGCTCGTGGTTGCCGGCATAGCCCTTAGCCTGTTCGGCTACGAGAGCCGGCTCGTTCTGACCCCGGAAATCATCTTCACGTTCCTGCTGCCGCCTCTGATCTTCGAGGCTGCGTTGCATCTCGGCTGGGGCCAATTCAAACGCGAGACACCGTTGGTCCTGAGTATGGCGTTCGTCGGCACGCTGTTGTCGGCGGTTGTCGTCGCGGGAGGTATGCATTGGCTGATCGGCTGGGGCTGGCAGGCTTCGCTGCTGTTCGGATCGTTGATCGCCGCGACCGATCCAGTGTCGGTCATCGCCATGATGAAGGAGCAGAATGCGGAGAAACGGCTCCGTTTCCTGATGGAAGCGGAAAGCATCGTTAACGACGGTGCGGCTGCAGTCCTGTTCACACTCGTCGTGGCCTGGATCGCAGGAGGAGACATGAGTGCGGGCGGCGTTACCCTCTCGCTCGTGGTGACGGCGGGCGGCGGCGTCCTGTGCGGTCTACTCGTCGCAGGACTGGTTCTGATCATTGCCGGCGGATCGGACGATCATCTTGTCGAGATCACGCTGACGATGCTCGCGGCCTACGGATCCTTTCTGATCGCAGAGAAGCTGCACGTGTCGGGCGTGTTGGCAACGCTTGCCGCCGGCATGCTGGTCGGCAACTGGGGGCGCGGACGCAGGCTTAGCGATGCCGGCGGAGAAGCCATGATCCGCTTTTGGGCTTTCGCCGCTTTCCTCGCCAACTCGGTTGTATTCCTGCTGATCGGGAGCCGGGAGGCGACCCAACCGCTCGTCGGCTATCTGCTACCGGCCGCAGTTGGAACTGCCCTTGTGCTGGCTGGACGTGCAATTGCCGTCTATCCGATAACCTGGCTTTTTCGTCGTTCGGCGCTCGCGACGGATCGCCTTACCCAGCACATCTTGTTCTGGGGTGGGTTGCGAGGCGCTCTTGCCCTGGCACTCGCGCTCGCTGCTCCAACAGCGTTGCCGGAGCATGATGCGCTGATCGGCGTCGCCTTCGCTGTGGTCGCCTTTTCCATCTTCGTTCAAGGCTTGACCGTGCCAGCACTGCTTAGGCGATCCCGCGCGTCCCAGGACGATGTTGCATGACGGGCAAGCCTGTCGCCACCCGTAATTCGACAAGGACAAAATCACCGGTCGCAGCCGTTCGTGATCCGTTTACGCTTAGCGTCCACAAAACTCACTTTCGTGTAGTGAACCTTCGAATCCTCAAAGTGTGCACTTCCTGTTAGCGTCCGCCCGGGAACATCATTGTTCCTGCCATTTAGAAAAGACACAAATTCCGCCAGATAGAAATGTCACACGCCGGGGTCAGCAGGGGCTGCGCGGAACCCTCCAAATTGTGCAGCGTAGCCCCTGCTGATGCACTGGGCTGGCATGGATGCGCCTCGGACCCGCTGCTCTGCAGTGGGCCCGCTTAATCTGCGGAACCGTTTAGTTGGCGGACAGTCTCCTCGTGCTCTGCTAACGGAGGTGTTTGACTGGACCAAAGCGCGAGGGGTAAAATGGATCGCCAGGAACTTCACGATCGCTTGATTGCCGCAAACGTCGATCCGAGAGTATTCGACGTTCTCGGATCTGATCCGGATCCTTTCCCCGGAGACATCTTTGTTCTCCGCCATGTTCAAATACGTGACGCCGGCACACCGAATTATTGGACCACTTATTATTGTGAAAGAGGTGGGCGCTACTTTGCCAGCCGATTTGCGTCGGAAGATGAGGCGTGCAGGCATTTGTTTCTGCAGATTACCAAATCTCCCATAATCACGCCGTAATCATTGCCTGAAGTCGGCGTTACTCCTTTTCCGCGAGCGTGAGTTGGCGCAGGGGAGGGCGTCCACGCTTGCGTTTAGCCGGCGCTAATGCGTCAGGCTCCGGCACCGCAAACATATGTGCCCCCTGCGATCGGCGCTTGGGTTCGTTGTTGTTGCGCTTCCGCACCGGCAGTTGCTCCTGCATCAGCTTGGCCATCATCAGCGCGGCATCGAGATGCTTGTTTTCGACAATCGCTGCCTGGTTCACTTTCCAGATCTTGTCGAACACGCGATAGGGCAGCACATGATCGCCGTGCCTGATTTCCAGGCTGCCATCAGGATATTCGCACACATCCACACGCTTGCCCGCCAACGGCCGGGTGATCTCTGTCGGTTCGAGGATGAACAGCACCTTGTTGTAATGCAACGCCAAGGCCCGGGTTACCGCGCGCTCTTCGCGCCAGACCATCACGACGCGCATATCATCATCCGAGGCGAGGGGGCGGTGAAGGTCGCGCGCATCGAACGCGGGCTTGGCAAACCGCGCATTATGCTGCGCCATGTAGGCCGGCAGAAACGCGTTAGCCTCAGCGATCGTTGCAATACCTTCGAGCCGCATCGCCTTGACCAACCGGTCCTGCAAAGTCGCATTCGCGCGCTCGACCCGACCCTTGGCTTGCGGAGAATTGGCGCAGATAATCTCGATGTTCAGTGTTTCCATCGCACGACCAAAATGCGTCATGCCGTCACCTTTGGCAGACGCTGTGTTGTTGCGGAAAACCGAGTGTTTGTCTGAATATAGCGCCACAGGCTTGCCGTGACGTTCGATATATTCGCGCGTCGCATCCATGTAGGAAAACGTGCTCTCGCTCTCGACCATCTTCAGCTGCATCAGTTCGCTGGTTGCGTCGTCGATATAGACCAGCAAGGTGCATTGCGGCCCGCGATCCTCGAACCACCAGTGCTTCGAGCCATCGACCTGGATCAGTTCACCACGGCAATCACGCCGGTAGCGCGGTTGGTAAGGGCGAGGGCGCCGCGCCGCACGGTCTTGCCACAATCCGGCCCCCATCATCAACTGCCGCAAAGTCTCGCGCGCTATCGTGATCTTGTGCCGTTCGGCCAAATACTCGGTCGCCAAAGTCGGCCCGAAATCAGCATAATGCTCACGAACCAGCGTCATGATCCGCTCGCAAAAAGTATCGCTATGCCGCCTGTTGCTGGGCTTGCCGCGTTTGCGGGAAACAAGGCCTTCGGCACCATCCGCGCGCAAACGGATCAGCAATCGACCGACCTGACGACGCGACAACCCCAAAAGTGTCGCAGCGTCCTCAACTCGCAGTTCGCGCCGCGTAACCCGAAGCAGTGTGTCGTATCGCGAGAGCTCGCTCTGGCTCATTGCCACCACCGTCATAGACACATCCTTCAGACACTGAAGGATGACTATGCCACCACAGACCCGCGAGCGCCCATCAGCATGGGACATTTCTAAAATAGCGGGATGGGACATTTCTATCTGGCGCTTACAATTATCTGGTTCGATAATATTAATTATGTTAATAGCGACACCACGAGTGTCCATGTAATCTGTGTCCAGTGTGATGGGAATCGCTTGCGGTATCCGGTTTCCTTCAACAGTATCTGCGACCGTGTCCACTTCGTTCGCCACAACGCCTTGGCAGGCTGCACGCATCGAAATGCCCGGCGGTCGCAGGGCGTGGACGGTTGTGAATGACGATGGCGATGTCGTCGAAAGCCTTCGTAACTGGATCGTGCATCTCGAACAAACCAGCACTTCGCCGAACACGATCCGTGCGTATGTTCGCCACGTTGTCGACTTCGCGAACTTCATCGTCGCCAATGGCGCCGGCATCGGTGAAGCCACGGTAGCGTTGTATGACAGTTTCCTGGCCTGGCGGCTTGCGCGGCGAAAAGATGCATTGCCGAGCCCGCGGCTGATCCTGCTGAACAAGCAGAAAACGCGAATTCTGGCGCCATCGACGCGCAATCAGATCCAGCTCGCGGTCAAATCGTTTTATCGCTTCTACAATGGCACCGACGACTTCGCGGTCGACACCCGTGATGTTGCCAGGGCTTATGACGGGCACCGACTTTACAAGCCGTTCCTGGAACATATCAGCCAGCGCCGCACGACGCGGCGCAAGGACCGCTATCTGTCAGGCGATCCCGGCAAGGTTCAGCAGCAGGTGCTCAAGAAGCGATTGACGCCAGGCGAGGTGTTGCGGCTAATCGAGGCTTGCGGGCTCGCGCGCGACGCGTTCCTGATTGTGCTGCTCTACAACACCGGCCTCAGGATCGGTGAAGCGCTGGGCTTGCGCCACGTTGACATCGATCTTGCCGAAAGGGTCATCTGGGTCGTTCCGCGCGAAGACAATGCCAATGAGGCCCGCGCGAAATCCGGGCGCACGCGCGGTGTGCCGGTGCACGAATACGTGCTGAACATGTACGTCGATTACCTCACCAGCAACGAATATCTGCCGGCGTTCGAGGCCGGCGCGGAATATGTCTTTGCCAATGTCAAAGCCGGCGCCATCGGCCATGCCATGGGCCTGTCTTACGCGCAGAAGCTCGCGGGTATGCTGAGGCAGCGCACCCATATCGCCTTCAGCTGGCACATGTTCCGCCACAGCCATGCATCCGAAGCGATCGCGGCGGGATACAGCCTGCTCGAAGTGGCTGATCGCCTTGGGCATGCCAGCCCGCAGACGACCGCAGCGTTCTACCAGCACCTGTTCGCCTCGGAAATCCGCAGACTTTATCTCACAGGTCCCAACGAGGTGCATGAAAGACTTGGGAAACTTCGTGAGGCGGAACTGCTCGGGAAGGATTTGCGATGGGCATGACGCCGCTGGCGGTAGTCGGCGGCACACCGCACGATACCGATCGCTACAGCAACTGGCTTGAAGGGCGTCTTGCTGAAATATCCCCCCTCCTCGTCACCAATACCATCTGGTCGGACGCCGTAATGCGAGAGGTGTTCGGCCATCCCTGGTTGAGCCAGACATATGCAAGCCTGCCGCTTGGCGCTGCGGTTCCGGTCCTGACCAACGAGATCAAGACGTACCTGGCGGCATCCGTGCTCGACGATCGCAAGGCGGACGCCCACTGGTTCCAGCGCCGCATCCCGGTGATCCGCTATCTCGTCGAGGAAGGTGCGGACCTGCTTCGCCACTTTGAGGCGACCTGCCTTGCCGACATCCCTCACCCGGGCTTCGCGCCATCCGATAACGCGGGAGCGCGCAAATCGAACCAGCACAGCGATGCAGTGCTGGCGCTTTACGCCGCCTGGTATGGCACGAACTATGGGCAGCGCAGGCAAAGCCAGACCCGCCAGTGGATCCGGGATGGCGAAATCGTCACCACCCAGTACCGCTCACCGGAAATACAGCTGTTCGGCGATATCCATCGCTTCGCGATCATCAACCGGGCGCAGATGGCGCCGATGCATGACCGTGACATCATCCTGCTCAACGATCTCTACAGCGAAGACGACACGCGCTTCCGTGATCGGCAGCGGTTGAACGACACCTATATCAGCTTGCTGAACTTCGAGCCGTGGCTTCGCCCGCTGATGCGCGGCTTCCTGCTCGACAAGGTCGCGCATGGCGAATTGGCGCCGGCCACCATGGTGACGTTGATCTCGCGCTTGCGTCTGTTCGCGCGGTTCCTGTGCGAACAGGAAATTGCCGCCGCCGGACAAATCAACGAGCCGCTGATGGAGCGCTACCTGGCCTGGGGGAACACGCGGCACACCGCCGGCAAAAACTGGTACACCGATATCGTCCAACTCCTGCGCGCGGCGCCGGTATTGCTGCCGGGGCAGTGGCCTCGGATTGCGCTCGACAAGCGCGCGGCACGGCGCATCCGCTACAAGCAGGCGCCAGATGACCCCCGCAACCGGCTCTACGCTTCGCGTGAAGGCGCCAACCGGGCGGCGCCTCCCGAGGCCCTGGCCGCCATGGTGGCCAGGCTCGATGAACTGCCCGCGCCCATCCCTGCGATCTTCATGATCGGGATCACAACCGGGGCACGAGCGGAAGACCTGCATGCCCTGCTCTTCGACTGCCTGCGGCCCGATCCGCACGACAAGCGATTCATGCTGTTCACGTTCTGGCAGAACAAGGTCAGTCGCTGGAACACCAAGCCTTTGCTGGCAACCGATCCAGCGCACCGGACCATGATCGAGCTGATCGAAGCCCAGCAACATCGTATCCGGGCGCGGTATGGTCACGCCACCAAGTACCTGTTCCCGGTCTTTTATGGGAAACGGGAATCGTTCCTCGGCAACAACTGGACTTTGCAGGAGCTCAGAATGCTGAGCCTCAGGCACGGGATCGTCGATGGCGAAGGCAATCCGTTCGACTTCTCGTGGCATCCGCTGCGCCACCATCGCGGGACACAGATGGCAGCCGAAGGGCACGACATCCTGAGCATCATGTTCGAGCTCGGCCATGCTTCGCCCGACATGGCCTCGATGTACGTCAACAAGCGCCTCGACCTCAAAAAGAACACCTTGCTGCGCAAAGGCGGCGGGCAGTTCTTCACGATTGCCGGCAAGGTCGACGAGGCCGTCGGCGATCTCCTGCTGCGCAAGGAAACCATGCTGGCCACACGGGTTTGCGGCGGTGCCTGCACCCTGCCGGGCCAGCTTGGCGAATGGTGCGAGCATGCCCATGCCTGTCTGACCTGCCGGTTCTTCCGCGCCGATGGTGACGACCTCGAGCACTTCCGCGGCGAACGCGCCGGACTTTACGTCGCGATCGCAGGGCTCGAGCAGGAAGCCCAGAATTACGAGGAGGGCGGCCAAACCCGCTTGGCAGACATCGCTCGCAAGCGGTTGCAGCGGAACAAAGACGCTGTCCACAACACCGACACCATCGTCCGTTCCATCGAGGAGCACGGCCACTACAAGGGCGAAAAGCAGCGCTACAAGCCAGCCTCTGCTCGGGAAGACGCGAAATCATGACCATGGGACCCGATCTGCGGATCGCAACACTCAACGATGCCCGCAGCCGCCGCAGTGCAGAAAAGCGCGCCGCGGTCGAGGATGCCATCATGCGCCTGCGCGAAACGAAGCAGGTCGTGACGTTCGTGTCGGTGGCCCGCGAGGCCAAGGTCAGCCGCCAATACCTCTATAACAACTTCGTCGACGAGATCGGAGAGGAACGCGTCGAAACCCGTGCGGAAACCGAAGTAATTAACGGCAAGAAGGTCCCGCTGCGAACGCCCGAGGAATACCGGCACATCGAAGCCGCGCTTCGCAACAAGATCGATCGCCTTGAAACCGAGCTCCGCGACGCGCGCGCCGAAAAAGCCAAGGCGGACCGAACAGCCGAACGCGAGCGCGGCAAGGCTGAGCATTGGCACCAGCTCTACACAGTCGTCCTGACGCGCGTATCGGCGGGAAATGCGCCTGCTCCGCCGCCGCCGGCCGAAGATTAAACCGTCGCGCATCGATCGAGTTACGCTCAAGGGAGTTTGAAGTGAGCCGCCTGCGGCGTCTTGCACTTCCAACTCCCTTGGGCGTCCAAATTATGGGCGAAACACAGTTGACACACGTTCTGCTATCAACCGATTGAAATTACTATAAAAGACGCGACCTGGTGCTGATATATGTTAAATGACCGCGGGGTTTGGCGGCCCTGGAACTCGTTGTGCCGCCGGCAGCGTGCTGGCTCACAGGCGTCCCGTCGATCAGGATCACACGGTCCTCGTCAATAATCTTGCGAAAAGCTTCACTGGTGGTCGCCCAATCGAGCAGATCCACTTTCCACGGCAAGTCAGACTCGTCAAAGGCGTCTGCAAGGTCACTCAGCAGCGCCGCAGGCAACGGATGTTTACCGGCCAAGGCCAGATCGAGATCGGAATAGCGCTGCGCATTGCCCTTGGTTCGGCTACCGAACGCCCAGACAGCGATGCCCGTTGGCACATGCCTCGCGAGCGTCTCGAGCAGGATCGCCTCATGTTCCGGGCTCAGGTCCAGCAACCCCGTCATTCCGTGCCCGCGCGTTCGACAAGGCGGTCGCGCAAAAAACCGGCTTCGAAGATGAAATCAGGTATGCTTGCGACCACCTCCAAGGCTTTGGCCTCGTCATAGGTATGGGACGTGATGTTGCGCTTATCGCGATATAGCTTCCATTGCGCCCACTCGCCACGCAGCAGTCCCTGTTCAGAACCGGTACGGATCAGCGCAGGAAACGACATATGCTCGACAACCTCTGGGGTCGGGGCGGTTTGGGTCAGGTAGCGTTTCAACATTTTGTGGCTGAGATCATAGGTGAATTCAAAGCGCTGAACGAGGCCGTCGCGAATTTGCTGGTCCGACGTATCCTTCAGATAGCGGGCATAGCCCTCCTCCAATCGCGCGAGTGCAGATGCCAGCGGGGTTAGGTCAAGCGCCATAATGCCTCACGGTTTTGCCATCAAATTGCTTCAGAGAAGAACTCAGATACAGATATTTTGTGCGCCTGGCACCTCTCCTGTTCGCCGAGTTTTGCCTACGGGCCCGCGCCCTTGGCGCAGCTTACCGAGCTTGTAGTCTCGGCCTGACGGTTACGGTCAATAACGCGGCCTAGGGCCAGCCCTCAGCGATCTTCGAATTGGCTTTCGCCCAAGCTTCCTTCACGCTGACGCGCTCCGTAGAGCTCGGTTCCCCGCAAAGCGCCCCCTCCGTTTGTACACCCGGTCTCCCCCGACGGGCAGAGTTTTGGATCGCAACTGAAACCAACACCCAAAAAGGAGGCCATGGTTACACCCACATTCAAGATCACTTGTTAACGTTGCAAGCGTCGTGGCTTTGTATGATAGCGCCTTTTACAGGCAGCCTGACATGGCGGAGGCATTGGCAGTGCGTCGGCAGGCATCGCGGATAGTGGTTTGGGGTTGCAGATCGATGGGGCGAGCGGGTGGTGGCCTGATCCGCAATCTTGACCATCAGCGCAGTCATGGCGTTGGTTGATCAAACCAGTGACCGGCGCATCCGCGTGTTGGTATTCGGGATCATGGACGGGACCGATAAACGGCTCTTCATTGTCGGGGAGAGCGAGCCAATTTGGAAGCAGCTGATATGGACCCTGACCAACGTTTTGCCGGGCATGATGGCCATGGAAATTTGGAACGCGGAACTGGCAGCTTCGGGGAAAGCCTCGCTCTATGAGCGGATGGCCGGCATGCAATGATACAGGCGCTTGCCCAACTCTAGCAGTGTATATAATTGACCAAGAATAAGGTCAACATGCAGCGGCGTTGCCTCCGGCCCGCACCCCAGGCGTGACGCGCCCCTAGCCCAAAGTCGGCCACCGATAAGGGTCGCTAACGCGGCTTAAGGCCAGCCCTCAGCGATCTTCGAATTGGTTTTCGCCCAGCTTCCTTCGCGCATTGCGTTCGTGCAGCCGGTTCCCCGCGAAGCCCCCCTCCGTTTGCACACCCGGTCTCGCCGACGGGCAGAGTTTCAGATCGCGGCTGAACCCAACCCAAGGAGGTGTGGATAGGCGTCGAAGCGGGACCCAGCAGGAGTTCGCCTAAGCAATTGTTAATGCGAACGACCTGAGATTAGAAAGGGTCCCGACCGGCGCCGATCGGGACCCTGTCAAAAGTTATATTATTTAGGATTGTTAGGCGCTTGTACCGCGAATGGACGGGGTTCCGCTTCGACGCTTATCGACACCTTATTGATTCTGGGCGGCGCGCTAGGCGCATTGGCCGGGCTGATTCTGCCGGGCGGGTCCGGGTTCTGGGCGATGCTGGGCATGGCCGGAATCATGAGCGGTGCGATGCGCGCGCCTTTGACCGGGGCGCTGTTCGCAGCGGAACTTACCGGCCGGTTTGAAGCCCTGCCCCACACCCTGGCCGCCGCCGCCGGCGCCTATGCGATCAGCGTGCTGATCATGCGCCGGTCGATCCTCACCGAAAAAATCGCACGGCGCGGGCGCCATATCACGCAGGAATACAGCGTTGACCCGCTCGACCTGCATCAGGCGATGCAGATCATGACTGTCGATCCCGAAACCCTGCCCGGGAGCATGGCGGCCCGCGATGCGCTGGCGTTCATGGCCGGCCCGGCGCGTCATCGCAGTTATCCGGTGGTGGACGGCGATCAGCGGCTGATCGGGCTGTTTTCACGCGCCGATGCGCTGGGTCGAAGGTCCGATGATGTCGAACCCGATGCCACGCTGGCCGACATGGTGTCCGATGCATCGCAGCCGTGCGTCGCACCAGAAACTCTGGCCGGCGCAATTGCCGACATGATCCTCGCCACCGGCACGGGCCGTGTCCCGGTGATTGACCCGACGACGCGCAAAGTGGTTGGAATTGTCACCCGCCACGATCTGCTCAAGACACGCCAGGCCACCCGTGCAGATGAATCCCATCGGTCCGGGCGCTTTACTTTGGGGGGCGTGCCGCAACCATGACCTGGCACCGCGCACCGACTGCAGCGCCGCTGTCGGCCAAAGCCGATCCGATCAGCAGCAGCGCCGGGCCCGACCCCAGGGCGGCATCAGCCACGAGCCCGAGCAGGTCCAGCCGCGTGCGTACCACGCGTTCATCGGGCAGGCTGGCATTTTCGACCATGGCGACCGGCGTATCCGGGTTCAGGCCAGCCAGGATCAGGTTTTCGGCGACTTGCGCGGCAACGACCTTGCCCATGTAGATTGCCAGCGTCGCATCGGGGTCGGCCAGTTCCGACCAATTGAGCGTAAGCGCCTCGCCTGCCCGCGCATGTGCGGTCACCAATGTCAACCGCCGGGCCAGTCCGCGCAACGTCAGCGAGGTGCCAAGGCTTGCCGCGGCGGCGCTTGCCGCCGTGACCCCCGGACATATCCGCACAGCAATGCCCGCCGCGCGCGCGGCACCTAGTTCTTCACCGGCGCGCGCAAAAATCGCCGGATCGCCGCCTTTGAGCCGGACCACGCGCTCGCCTGCCAAGGCGGCCTCGACAATCATGCGGTCGATCGTGCGCTGATCGCGCGAGTGGCGCCCGGATCGCTTGCCCACGTGTTCAAGCCGCGCACCCGGGGCGGCGAAGTCGAGAATGCCCGGACCGACGAGGGCGTCGTAAAGGATGACGCTCGCCCGGCGGATCAGCCGTTCGGCCTTGCGCGTCAATAGCTCCGGGTCGCCCGGGCCGGCGCCGACCAGCCAGACCATACCTGCCGGAAAATCGTCGTCCATCACCGGGCGCTCCATCGCTCAGGCTGCGCGATCGGGCGCGCGCGCCGCGACCAAGGCATCGCGGCGCAAATACAGGCGACCGGCGTCGATCCGAATCGGGATTACTGGGACGCAACCTTGATCATCCCCCTGCGCCTCTCCGGTTTTCAGCGAGATATTCCACGAATGGAGCGGACAGGTGACCACCGAGCCATGGATGATCCCCTGGCTGAGCGGTCCGTGTTTGTGCGGGCACTTGTTGACCAGCGCGTGGAACTGGTTGTCGAGCGTATGGAAAATGGCGATTTCCTCGCCGCCTTGCACCGGCAGAGTGCGTGCGCTGCCCGGGCTGATCTGGGTAGTCGGGCCGATGTCGATCCAATCGCCGATCATCACACGGTCTCCATCAGTTTGAGCGTCGGGAAAGGGCGGAATTCTGCGATATGCTGGTGCAGATCGGCATCTTCGCCAGCGGCGCGGCGCGCCCAGGGATCGTCCTGCATGAACTCTTGCGAATAACGGAAACGCGCGGCCAGTTCGCCGATCGCCTTGGGATCGCCGAACAACCGCGTCTTGATCCGATCGAGCCCGATGCGTTCGAGCCACGGCGCGGTGCGTTCGAGATACCAGGCGTCTTCGCGGTAGAACTGGATGAACGCGGCACAGACATCGAGCACTTCGGCTTCGGTTGCGACTTTGCACAGGAAGTCGGTGGCGCGCACCTTGATCCCGCCATTGCCGCCGACCGACAATTCATACCCTGAATCGACACAAACCACGCCAAAGTCCTTGATCGTCGCCTCGGCACAATTGCGCGGGCAGCCCGAAACGGCGATCTTGAACTTGTGCGGCATCCAGCTTCCCCAGGTCAGCCGCTCCACCTGAATGCCCAGCCCGGTCGAATCCTGCGTGCCGAAGCGGCACCATTCGGACCCGACGCATGTCTTTACCGTGCGCAGCGACTTGCCATAGGCGTGGCCTGAAACCATTCCCGCAGCATTGAGATCGGACCATATCGCGGGCAGGTCTTCCTTTTTGACGCCGAAAATATCCAGCCGCTGGCCGCCGGTTACTTTGACCATCCTGCCATATTTTTCGGTGGCATCGGCAATCGCGCGCAGTTCGTCGGGATTGGTCATCCCGCCCCACATGCGCGGCACCACCGAATACGTGCCGTCCTTCTGGATATTGGCATGCAACCGCTCGTTGACGAAGCGACTGGCCTGATCGTCCTGGTATTCGCCCGGCCAGGTGCAGAGCAGGTAATAATTGATGGCCGGACGGCACGAGGCGCAGCCGTCGGGCGTTTTCCAGCCCAATTGCTGCATGACCGCAGGGATCGCGCGCAGTCCCTGGTCCACGATCTGTCGCCGCACGTCGCCATGGGTAAAACTGGTGCATTTGCACATCGTGCGCGGGCCCGCTTCTACGCTGTCGCCCAGCGACAGCCGCAACAGGCTTTCAACGAGGCCGGTGCACGATCCGCAACTGGCGCTGGCCTTGCACGTGCCACGCACGGCGTCTAGGCTGCACGCACCACCCGCGATCGCGGCCATGACGGTGCCTTTGGACACCCCGTTGCAGCCACAGATTTCCGACTGATCCGACAAGGCCGCCACTGCCGCGTCGGGATCGGCGAATGCATTGCCGCCCATCGCAAAGGCCTGACCGAAAATCAGCGCGTCGCGGATTTCGCGGACATCCTCGCCCCGTTTCAGCAGGTCGAAATACCAGTTGCCGTCACTGGTATCGCCATAGAGCACCGCGCCGACCAACCGGCCGTCCTGCACCACCACACGCTTGTAGAGGCCGCGCGCGGCATCGCGCATGACGATGTCTTCGCACCCGTCGCCGCCGGAAAAATCGCCCGCTGAAAACAGGTCGATGCCCGATACTTTCAGCCGGGTTGCAGTCGCCGCCCCGGCAAAACCGGATGGCGTGCCGGTGGCGGCATCGGCTAGGCTGCGGCACATGTCCCACAGCGGGGCGACCAGGCCATAACATGCGCCGCGATGCTGCACGCATTCGCCCACGGCCCAGATCGCCGGATCACTGGTGACCATATGGTCGTCCACGACGATGCCGCGCTCGGTTTCGATCCCCGCTGCGCGCGCCAGCGCGGTCGAGGGCCGGATGCCGACCGCCATGACTACGATCTCGGCGGGCAATTCGCGGCCGTCTTTCAGCCGGACCCCGGTAACCCTGCCGCCAGCGCCCAGGATTTCGGCGGTGTCAGCACCGGTCAAAATCGTCTGCCCGCGACGTTCGAGTTCGGTGCGAAGCAGATAACCGGCGGCTTCGTCCAACTGCCGTTCCATCAGCGTCGGCATCAGGTGGATCACGGTCACAGTCATGCCGCGCAAGCTCAACCCATGTGCCGCTTCGAGCCCGAGCAGTCCTCCGCCGATGACAACGGCGTGACCGCCGATATCTGCAGCAGCCAGCATCCGGTCGACATCATCGAGATCGCGAAACGTCACGACCCCTGACAGGTCCTTGCCCGGAACCGGAATGATGAATGGCTCGGACCCCGTCGCGATCAACAGGCGGTCATAAGGCTCGACCCGTCCCGAGGCGCTCGTGACGGTTCTGGCCGTCCGGTCGATGGCCGCAACAGGATCGCCCGACACCAGCGTAATGGCGTTGTCGGCATACCACGCGGCCGGATTGATCACGATCTCGTCAAAGCTCTTTTCGCCCGACAGCACCGGCGACAGCATGATCCGGTTGTAATTGACGCGCGGTTCGGCCCCGAAGATGGTTACCGTGAAAAGGCCGGGATCGCGGGCGAGTATGTCTTCAACCGCGCGGCACCCAGCCATGCCGTTGCCGATCACGACCAGCCGCCGGGCAGTGCCGCTCCGGATTGTCAGTTCGGACAATGCATTCACGTTTTCGCTCCTCGACCGGGCGCGCCAACGCGAAAATCCGCCACGAATCAGGCCCACCCGGGGCCCGGATCGAGGCGGCTTCGTTGCCACGCAATGTCAGATGGGTTTTTTCGGATCGCCCTAATGGTTTACCCGCCATTGGGTAAAAGGATCACCGATTTGTGATTTTGGTGTATACCCGGTTGGCAATTTCGCCAAGCGCTTTTGCACCTGCGAAGACAGTCCAATTATCGCCCGGGTCGGGACGAGCTTGCCGCATAAGCCTCGATTTCATAAGGATCGAAAACGCGGCCATCAAAAAAACGGTTGTCTGCCAGCACTATGGCCCCTTGTTGCGCACCGACTGCGGTCAGCCGGGCCAGGCTTCCCTCGACTTTGGAACTGGCTGCAGGCAGCGGCTCATCGGTGCCGAGCAGTGCCGAACGATAGACGTCGGGCCGAAATACCGCACCCGCACGCGCCACGTCGTCCATATCGATCGCGCCGCCGTCCCAGCGAATCATCTGGGTGTAAAGCCATTGCGCCTGGCTAACCCACGGGAAATTGGCCGCTTCGCGGTACTGGAACATGAAATCGGCGAAATGGAATGGCTGGCTGCCCCGGGTCAGGCACAAGCGATCGGTAATCGCGCGCAAGATCAGGCCGGCATGTCCGTCGAGATATTCGGGCCGGGCAAGGATCGCGGCGTTTTCGCGCGCCATGTCCTCGCCGACGAACTGCCGGGCGGCGCGGCGCATTGCGCGGATCAACGCCTCGACTTCGCTCCGGCGTTCGTCGAGCACGGGTTTGCGCATCGCCAGGACCTTTTCGACCCCGCGCCGCCAGATCTGCGCGGTGGCCAGCACGATCACCCCGGCGCCGCGTTCGACCGCCACGCTGTTCCACGGTTCGCCGACACAGATCGCGTCGACCTCTCCGGCCTCCAGCGCATCGGCGGCGAACGGCGGGGGCACGACCGTGATATCGACGTCGCGATCGGGTTCGATGCCGCAAGCCGCAAGCCAATAACGCAGCATGTAATTGTGGCTCGAATAGCGGTGAACCACCGCGAAGCGCAGCCGGTTTCCTTCGGCCAGGCGCGCGCCCGCCACCTTGCGCAGCGCATCGCCGACCTGTGCCGGATCGCCCAGTTGCCCCTGCGGCGCGACCAGCGCGGCGAGTTCAGGCCGCATGGTCAAGGCATTTCCGTTCAGCCCCAGAGCAAACGGCACAACCAGCGGCTGGGCCGGACGACCGCGTCCCAGCGTGGTGGCGATCGCCAGCGGCGCGATCATGTGCGCAGCGTGGGTATGCCCATAAAGCAACCGGTCGAGTACGGTGGCCCAACTGACATCGCGCACCAGCCGCAGCTTCAGCCCCTCTTCGGCGGCAAACCCGTGTTCGAACGCCAGAATCGGTAGCGCCGCATCGACCAGCGGCAGGAAACCGATAGAAAATTCCGAACTCATTCAATCGCCTCCGATCAATTTGTGCGCCGTAATCAAGGCGTCGGCGATATCGGCGATACGCTTGCCCTGATCCATCGCCGATTTGCGCATGGCTGCATAGGCGGCGGGTTCGGTCAGCCCGCGCGAACGCATGAGGATACGCTTTGCCGCATCGATCGAAGTGTGTTCGGCCAGCTTGCTGCGCGCGTCGGCCAGATCGTTTTGCAAACGTGAAAAAGCATGGAACCGGCGCACCGCCAGGTCGAGGATCGAGCGAATACGGTGCGGTGCAAAACCATCGACGACATAAGCCGAAACGCCGGCGTCGATGCTTGCCCCAATCGCTTCGTCGTCCGAATCATCGACGAACATCGCAATCGGGCGCGCCAGCGCCCGGCTGACCGCGAAATATTCCTCCAGGACGTCGCGGCTGGGATTTCCCAGGTCCATCAGCACGATATCGGGATTCAGCTCGGCAATCCGCGCGACCAGCCCGCGTCTTTCGGTGAAAACGAAGATCTCGCAATCGTCGAGCGCGGCCAGTCCTTCGTGGGTGACCGAGGCCCGCACCGCACTTTCATCGATGATCGCCACACGCATACGCGCGAGGGTGGCGGGTACGCAGATCCATGGCAATGCGCAATTTTGCGAATTATTTCGCACTTGCATCATTCGCGGGATCAGGGCAGTTTAATGGCTCGGAGCGAACGCAAAGGCGCGTCGCACCCGATCATCCCATCATCGACATCACGGCAACGGCGCCGCCCTTCTTTTCAAGGAGCAGGCCCTTTGCGCGTTTTATCCGAAGCCACAGCCGAACAGCACCAGGCAGTTCAAACTCTCATCCTTCCCCAAACTGCGGGCTCCGCGGGCGCGGTACCGGCAACGTCGGATGCGTCGTTTTGGCAGTCTGGCCATCGGCCTACGCTGATCATGGCGTTTCTCTATTTCGACATCGCTTTCATGGTGTGGAACCTGCTCGGGCCGCTGGCGCCGATCTTTGCTGCCGAACTGCATCTGAACCCTGCGCAGAAAGGGTTTGTCGTCGCAATACCGACTTTGGCGGGCGCCGTGCTGCGCCTGGTCAACGGGTTTCTGGCCGATCGTATCGGGCAGAAACGGACGGGGGTCATCAGCCAGGTGATCGTGATCGGCGGCTTGCTCGGCGCTTGGGGTATCGGCATTCACACGATGGCGGGCCTGCTGGCGGTGGGTCTGGTGCTCGGGTTTGCGGGCGCTTCGTTTGCGGTTGCCTTGCCGCTGGCCGGTCGCTGGTACGGCCCGCACCATCAGGGCAAGGCGATGGGCATTGCCGGCATGGGCAATTCCGGCACCGTTCTGGCCGCGCTGTTTGCCCCTTTGCTGGCGCGGGAATTTGGCTGGAACAATGTTCTGGCGCTAGCGACGATCCCTGCCGCTCTGGTGCTGGTCGCGTTCATTGCGTTTGCCAAGGACAGTCCCAATCAACCCGAAAAACAGCCGCTCGGCAAATATATTGCCGCCTATTTCAGCATGCTGGGCCAGGCCGATGCGTGGTGGTTCATCCTGTTCTATGGCGTGACTTTCGGCGGTTTTGTCGGCTTGGCCAGCTCTTTGCCAAGTTGGTATACGACAGAGTTGGCTTTGACCCCGATCCAGGCTGGTTATGCCACAGCGGCCTGCGTGTTCGTCGGATCGATGGTCCGGCCGATCGGCGGCGCCTTGGCCGACAGCATTGGCGGGATCCGCGCACTGAGCGCAGTCTATGCGCTGGCGGCGGTTCTGCTGGCGGTGATCAGCTTTTCCCCGGCGCATTTCGTCGTGATGTTCCCGCTGTTCCTGTGCGTGATGACTGCGCTGGGTGCCGGCAACGGCGCGGTATTCCAATTGGTGCCGCTGCGATTTCGCCATGAAATCGGAGTGATGACCGGGCTGGTCGGTTTTGGGGGCGGGCTCGGCGGTTTCTACCTCGCCTCTTCGCTCGGCGTGGCCAAGCAGTTGACCGGCTCCATGGGCCCCGGTTTCCTCGTGTTTGCGGCGCTTGCCCTTGTCGCACTGGCCGGTCTGAGCGCGGTCAAGACACGTTGGCGGACCACCTGGGGTGCCGCGCTCGTCGGCGTCCAGGTCTGATTTTGCGATATTGAGGGGGCTACCATGAACAGAAAAACTCGTCTTTTGGGCTTGGCGGCCTTGCCTTTGCTCTGTGGCGCATCTGCGGCAAATGCGGACACCGCTCCTGCATCCGGGCCGGTATTCGGCGCGCCGGTCGATATGGGCGCGGGGTTCAAATTCGACCCTATCGGCGACTTGCGGTTGCGCTGGGAGGATGTTTCGCAACCGGTCAGGAACCTGTCAGCCGATGCGGTAACCGCACGGCTGCGCGCAGGCGGCGAAATCAGCTATGCACCCAGCCACTTGTCGGCGCTGGTCGAAGGCGAAGGCAACCTCGCCATCGACACCGGGTACAACGCATTTCCCTATGCCCTGCCCGCCAGCAGCCAGTATCGTTCTACTCGCGCGGTGGTCGCCGATCCGCAGAATGTCGGACTGAACCGCGCGCAAGTGCAGTACAGGGACAAGCACGTTTCGCTAACCGTGGGGCGGCAGGTGATCGTTCTGGACGATCAGCGCTGGGTCGGGGCCTCGGCCTGGCGGCAGAACGAAACGACCTTTGACGCAGTGCGCGGAACGGCGGCGTTCGGACCTTTGGCACTGGATGCGACATATTCCGACAGCCAGCGCAGCGTTTATGGCACCGACGCCGGGCCGCGCGTGTCATACAATGGCCGGTTCGAGTTTCTGGGCGCTTCGCTCGGAAACACATATCTGGCGGTAAAAGGCTTTGCCTATCTGCTCGATTACGATCCGACAACGTTTTCCAATCTGGCGAAGACGCGTTCCCAGCTCGACAGTTCGCAGACTTATGGTGTGCGTGCGACATCGGGTCTACCGCTGGGCAAGACGGTCAAGCTCAACCTCGCCGCCAGCTATGCCCGGCAATCGAGTTTTCGCGACAATCCGCGTCACTATGCCGCCGATTATTGGGCCGCAGAGGCCTCGCTTTCGGCGTATGGCCTGACCGCAACCGCAGGTTATGAAGACATGGGCAGCGATGCCTCTGCGCAAGGCGGGCCCTGGTCCGTCCAGACGCCGATGGCCACGCTTCACGCGTTCGACGGCTGGGCCGATGTGTTCCTGACAACGCCAGCGCGGGGGTTGAAAGACCAGTATGGCGGCCTGGCTTATGCCTTTCCCAAAGCGATCGGTATCAAGGGCCTGACCGCGCGGGTCACGTATCACCAGTTCGATAGCGATATCCAGTCCGTCAACTATGGCCACGAATGGGACGGGTCGGCCGGTTTCCAGACCGGGCGCTTGAACTGGCTGGTCAAATACGCCGATTACAAAGCGGTTAGCACATCTGCTCTCGGTGCAGGCACGACCACCCGCAAATTCTGGCTCCAGAGCGAATTTCTGTTCTGACTTCATGACCGTTACCGGCTCCGATACGACCTTGGTCAAAAGCGCGTGCCCCTATTGCGGTGTCGGTTGCGGCATCGTGATGGAGGTACGCGGCGACCGCATTCTCAAAGTGTCGGGCGACAAGGATCATCCGGCGAATTTCGGGCGGCTATGCACCAAGGGCGCGTCTTGCCATGTGCCGGTCAGCGCCCAGGGCCGCGCAACACGAGCCTATGCGCGCCTTCCCGACAGCCGCGACCATGGGGCGATCCCGATGGACGACGCGATCGTGCGCGCCGCGCAAGGGTTACGCACGATCATCGATCGCGACGGCCCCGACGCGGTCGCGCTTTACGTATCGGGACAGATGTCGATCGAGGCGCAATACCTCGCCAACAAGTTGTGCAAGGGTTTCATCGGCACCAACAATATCGAAAGCAATTCGCGGTTGTGCATGGCCAGTGCGGCCAGTGGCTACAAGCTGTCGCTGGGGGCCGACGGGCCGCCCGGATCGTACCAGGATTTCGACCGCGCCGACCTGTTTTTCGTGATCGGCGCCAACATGGCCGATTGCCACCCGATCCTGTTCCTGCGGATGATGGACCGGGTCAAAGCGGGCGCCAAACTGATCGTCGTCGATCCGCGCCGTACCGCGACTGCAGAAAAGGCCGACCTGTTCCTGCAGATAAAACCCGGAACAGACCTCGCTCTGCTCAACGGGTTGCTGCATTTGCTGGTGCAGGCCGGCAAAGTCGATGACGCGTTCATCGCGCAATATACGCAAGGGTGGGAGGCGATGCCGGATTTCCTGGCCGACTATCCGCCCGCCGCAGTCGCGGATATCACCGGCGTGTCCGAGGCCGAACTGCGCCGGGCGGCAGAATGGATCGGCGCGGCGGCGGACTGGATGACCTGCTGGACGATGGGGCTGAACCAGAGCACGCACGGCACCTGGAACACCAATGCAGTGTGCAACCTGCACCTGGCGACCGGCGCGATCTGCCGCCCGGGCAGCGGGCCGTTTTCACTGACCGGGCAACCCAATGCGATGGGCGGTCGCGAAATGGGCTATATGGGATCCGGCCTGCCGGGCCAGCGCAGCACGCTGAATGCCGCCGATCGTGCCCATGTCGAGGCGCTGTGGGGCATAACCCCCGGCACAATCCGGGCAGATGCGGGCACCGGCACGATCGCCCTGTTTGAAGACATGGTCGCCGGCAAAGTCAAAGCCTGCTGGATCATCTGCACAAACCCGGTTGCCAGCGTCGCCAATCGCCAGACAGTGATTGCCGCGCTGGAGGCGGCCGAACTGGTGATCACACAGGATGTCTTTCTCGACACCGAAACCAATCGCTATGCCGACCTGATCCTGCCCGGCGCGATGTGGGCGGAAAGCGCCGGGGTCTCGGTCAATTCCGAACGCACCATGACCCTGATGGAACAAGCCGTTGCACCACCCGGCGAAGCCATGGGCGATTGGCAGATCATCGCACGCGTGGCTTGCGCGATGGGCTATGCGGATGCATTTACATATGAATCGGCTGCGGAAGTGTTCGATGAACTGGCACGGTTCTGGAACCCGCAGACCGGGTATGACATTCGCGGCATCAGCCACGACCGGCTGCGCGGTGCGTCCGCACAGTGGCCCTGCCCGCCCGATGCGCCGAGCGGCCGCAACCCGATCCGTTACGGCAACGATGGCATAAGCCAAACGCAGCGCATGGGCGACGACAGGATCGCGCCGCGGATCGCGTTTCCGACCGACAGCGGCAAGGCGATGTTCCTGCCACGTCCGCACATGAAACGGGCCGAATTGCCCGATGCACAGTACCCGCTGGTGCTCAACACCGGACGCCTTCAGCACCAGTGGCATACGCTGACCAAGACTGCCAAAGTTCCCACGCTCAATCGGCTGAACCCCGGACCCTTCGTCGAATTGCATCCCGAAGATGGCGCTGCCTTGGGCATCGGCGACGGCGACCGGGTCAAAGTGCGTTCGCGCCGGGGCCATGCGGTCCTGCCCGCCGTGATCAGCGATCGCGTGTTACCTGGCAGTTGTTTTGCACCGTTCCACTGGAACGATGCCTTTGGCGAAAACCTGTCGGTCAATGCGGTGACTTCGGATGTGGTCGATCCGGTTTCGCTACAGCCAGCATTCAAGTTCTGTGCCGTTGAACTGACCCGCGTGGCTGTGGCGGCGCCGGTCGCGCAGGCCACTGCCGAACCGTTTCAGGTCGAGGCTGTCGACGCCTTTACCCGGGCTCTAGGCCTGACCGGCGCGGGACCGCCCGCCCTGAACGAGGCGGAAGGTGCCTGGCTTTCGGGGTTCGTCGTCTCGCTGCGATCGGCCGACGCGCTGGGCGGCGTGCCCGTTGTGCCCGAAAATGCGCCATTTGACGCGCTGCGCCGCCACTACATTAACGGTTTGTTGGCGGGACTGTTCTCAAGAATGTCGCCATCCGCGCTGCCAGACGCTGAACCTGCCGACGACGTTTTGATTTTATGGGCATCGCAGACCGGCAATGCCGAAATGTTCGCGCAAACCTGCCTTCAGCGGATACGCGCCACGAATTGTCCGGCGCGGCTGATCGCAATGGACCAGGCCACCCCGGCCGATTTGAAGCTGGCGCGGCTCACGCTCGTGATCGCGAGCACGTTCGGCGACGGCGATGCGCCCGACAATGGCGCCGCGTTCTGGCATGCGCTTGAGGCAGCGGATGCGCAGGCGCTGGCCGGGGGGCGTTTCGCTGTCCTGGCACTGGGCGATTCCAGCTTCGCCCAGTTCTGTGGTTTCGGACGCAAGCTCGATGCCCGGCTGGAGGCTTTGGGCGCAAACCGGGTTGTCCCGCGCGTGGATTGCGAGCCCGATTACGAAACGCAAGGGTCAGTCTGGCTCGACGCGATAATCGCCGATCTGGCGGCACCCGGACCTGCCAGTGTCGTGCGTAGCGTTCCGCCATCGCCCCCGGCGGCAGGGTACACCCGCAAGGCGCCGTTGCATGCATCGCTGATACGCAACGTGCTGTTGAGTGGTGCCGGGGCGCAAAAGGAAGTGCGTCAATTCGGATTTACCCTCGCCGATACGGGCTTTGTGTATGAGGCGGGGGATTCGCTGGGAGTCATACCGGTCAATTGCCCGGCCCTGGTGGAGGAAATTCTCGGCTTGCTGGATTTGCGCGCCGATGCGGTCGCACTTGTTAGGAACGTAGGCGAATTTCCGTTGGCGACAGCGCTGATGCACCGTTGGGACATCGCCAGGCTGACGATCAGTTTTCTCGAACTGGTTGTTGCGCGCTGCCCCGGTGCCGCGTTTGCGCCCTTGCTCGACCCCGACCGCAAACCCGCATTCGACCGTTGGTTGTGGGGTCGCCAGATCGCCGATGTGTTGCGCGAAACCGGCGTGAAACTGACAATCGAGGACTTGTCGGCGGTGCTGCGCCCGCTGCAACCCCGGTTTTATTCCATCGCATCAAGCCCGAAAGCGCATCGCGACGAAGTCCACCTGACGGTATCGACCATACGCTACGATTGTCTCGGTCAACGCCGCAAAGGCGTCTGTTCGGCATTTCTGGCTGACCGCGCCCAAGCGCGATCCGCCGGCATCTTCTTGCAGAGCAACAGCCGGTTTCGGCCGCCCAGCGACCTGTCGCGGCCGGTCATTATGGTCGGCCCCGGCACCGGCATCGCCCCATTTCGGGGTTTCCTGCAAGAACGCCAGGCGACCGGCGCGCGCGGCGCAAACTGGCTGTTCTTTGGCGAACAGCACCAGGCCAGCGATTTCTATTACCGCGACGAAATCGAAACCTGGCGCAACGAAGGCCATCTCGATCGCCTCTCGCTCGCTTTCTCGCGCGATCAGGGCAACAAGATCTACGTCCAGCACCGCATGATCGAACAAGGCGCGGAACTGTGGCGCTGGCTGGCAGAGGGCGCCCTATTCTACGTCTGCGGCGATGCCCACCACATGGGCCGCGATGTCGACAAGGCCCTGCGCGAAATCGTGGCGCGCCACGGCGGGATGAAGCAGGACGACGCCAACGATTATGTTGCGCAGATGGCGCAGGAAAAACGCTATCTGCGCGACGTTTATTGAAATGAATTTCTGAACACATCGATACCGATTGGCAGTAGCCATTATGCCACACTGACAAAGCGCGGTCGTTAACCAATTTGATATTTGAAGACACGGCTGGGTTCGACAGATGGTGTCGTCTTTATCATTCACACCGTGGCAATGACCAGCGGAGAAATTCCCATTTTTGAGGATAGAAGCCAGCCTTCATACTATCGCTTCCAGCCCCTTCCGGCTCACTATCGACAGCAAACGCAAAGCTGGTCCGCCCGGGCGTTTGACCCCGCGTTCCATTCAGAAACCGGGTTTCTGGAGCTTTCCGATGTTTTCATTGCGGTTGTAAACTGCGTCCTGTGGGGCCCGCCGTGACGTCGGGATTTGGTGTTCACCGACCGTGCTGAGTGCTGAGAATTTATCGCCGGATTGTTTGGCAATGACGTTTTGAAGCATGGCTGAATTGCTGGTCACGATTTCCATGTCATATTTGATGCGTGTCACCATGACGTGAAACAGGCGCGACGTTGAGAGATTGCGTTCATTGGGATTCAGACCCCGATGCCTTTGTCGCCGGTCATGCCCTGTGCTTTGTGCATGTTAATGGCGTAGCCATGTTAACGGCGTAGCTGAGCGAGACGCTTTTCATGATCCGGTCAGTGGGCTGGACAATTCCCACCCGGCCGCGCGCATTTTCGATTGTGATCCCTTCGGGACCAACGGCGAGTACTTTTGCCTTTTCCGACTTGAAGATGTCGCGCTCCTTGTCGCGTTCGCCCCACCGGATCTGGTCACCTTCATGGAGGCGTATCTGATCTTTTTCGAAGAGCTTGAGCTGATCGCGACGCTCGTTTGGATCGATCAGGTCGGGCCGGATGTAGCGGTTTTTGCCATCTGGGCCCATGAGCCAGACACGGCCGCCGTTTTCCACGCTGACGACCCGGTAATCCCCCTTGCGGAGTTTGCCGACGGCGTTGTCGCGCAACACCCGCAGGGTCATCCCGTTCTCATAGTTGTGTGCGTAGCGCAGCTCCTCTCGGGCAAGGTTCACCGGCACCAGGGTATCCTGAGGTGTGGGTAGGTGCCCCGTGGAGCTACAAACCTCTGAAAGAGAGCCAGAATACCCCTCTTCAGGACATCCCGATCGGCGCCGATCGGGGCGTCCTCCAAATTCAAATCTATTTTTTGACAAATATTTAGCCCGCTTCAAGCGGGGTTCCGCTTCGACGCCTATCAACACTTAAGCACACTTGGTTACGGCACGAAATCCCATGGGCCCAGCGCCAGCAGTAATAGGGCGGCCCAGCAGGTAACCCTGCAGTCGATCGCATCCGAAGCCTGTCAGGATGGCGGCCTGCTCTTCTGTTTCTACCTTTTCAGCCGTTACCCTTGCGCCGACTGCTGAACATAATTGCAGCACGCCATGGAGCAGACGAGCAGCATCAACGGAATGGGCGATGTTGTCGACAAGCTCTCCGTCGATCTTGATCCGATCAAAGGTAATCTCTTTCAGATACGCGATCGATGCATAACCCGCCCCAAAATCGTCGAGAGCGAGGCGAATACCTGCGATCCCTTTTCCGGAGTGATCTACGTGTTCCGGGCCAAGCGCGCAGACCGGATCAAGCTGGTCTGGTGGGACGGCACCGGCCTGTGTCTGATGGCCAAGAAACTTGAGCAGGGCGGCTTCAAGTGGCCGGGCATTCAGGATGGTGTGATGCGGCTGACGGCAGCGCAATTGGGCGCGCTTCTGGAAGGGCTGGACGGCGCCGGGTGCATGGCGGACGCAAGCCCATCGCCCCGCAAATTGCCGGTTGACGGGGCTTTCTCCTGCTGATTCAATGCGTCCATGCTCATGGAAGCGGACCTTCCCGAAGACGTTGAAGCGCTGCGTGCGTTCGCACTCGAGCAGTCCCGCAAGCTCGCCGAAGTGACGGCGGCCAAGGGCGAGGCGGACGCCGAGATCGAGCGGCTGCAGTCGATTGTCGATGCCTTCATGCGCCACCGGTTCGGTGCGCGTTCCGAACAACTTGACCCTGATCAGTTGCAGCTTGGCCTTGAAGATGTTGAGACCGCGCTGGGTCAGGCTCGTGCGGCACGCGACGCGGCAATCGGCCAGTCCAGGTCTGACCGACCACGCAAGGTCAACCGTGGCTCGCTGCCTGCGCATCTCGAGCGGATCGAGCAGGTTGTCGATATCGAGGACAAGACTTGCCCTTGCTGCGGCGGGGCGCTCCATCAGATCGGTGAGGACGTTGCCGAACGCCTTGATGTGGTGCCGATCACCTTCCGGGTGCTGGTCACGCGCCGGCCTCGCTACGGCTGCCGCGCATGTGAGGGTGCAGTCGTGCAAGCTCCGGCACCGGCGCGGATCGTCGAGGGCGGCATTCCGACCGAAGCACTGATCGCACAGGTCCTGGTCGCAAAATACGCCGATCACCTGCCATTGTACCGGCAAGCCCAGATCTACGCGCGGCAAGGTATCCAGCTTGATCGCTCAACGTTGGCGGATTGGGTTGGCAGAGCAGCATGGTACCTGCGCCCTTTGCGCGACCACATCCTGGAACGATTGCGACGATCCGAGCGATTGTTCGCCGACGAAACAACAGCGCCGGTGCTCGATCCCGGGCATGGCCGGACCAAGACGGGGCAACTGTGGGCCTATGCGCGCGACGATCGCCCATGGGGCGGCGATACCCTGCCAATGGTCGCTTATGTCTATGCCGCCGACCGCAAGGGGGAACGGGCGGAAGCGCATCTCGGCAATTTTGCGGGTATCCTGCAGGTCGATGGCTATGGCGGCTACACCGCGCTGGCCAAGCGCCGACAGCAGATCGTTCTCGCGTTCTGCTGGGCGCACGTCAGGCGCAAGTTTTACGAGCTGGCGGACAATTCCCCGGTCGCCGTCGAAGTGCTGCAGCGGATCGCAGCGCTCTACAAGATCGAGGACGAGGTGCGTGGCGCCCCTGCAGAACAGCGCCAGCAAATCCGGCATGAGCGTAGCCGCGTCATTGTCGACGATCTGCGGATATTTCTGAAGGCCAAAAACCGCCAGGTCAGCGCAAAGGCCAAGCTTGGCGAAGCCATCCGCTATGCGCTGACCCGCTGGGATGGACTGTCACGGTTCCTTGATGACGGCCGCGTCGATCTCGATTGCAATGCCGTCGAGCGCAGCATCAGGCCACTCGCCCTGAATCGCAAAAATGCGTTGTTCGCTGGGTCTGACGAAGGCGGCGACAACTGGGCGGTGATCGCCACGCTTATCGAAAACTGCAAGCTGCCCGGCATCAATCCGAATACATGGCTGACGCAGACGCTCGAAAAACTGGCCAACGGTCATCCGGCGAACAGCGTCGGCGAACTCATGCCGTGGATCGCCGTGGCCTGAGAACATCGCTTACTCTAAACCATCGGAATGGTGGTTCCCTTTTGGGGTCTGACTCAAATTCCGTGCAAATAGCGATCATGCTGGTGCCATGACCCTTGCCTTGAGCAAGTCGAGCTTGGCGCGGCCGTACATCTGGCGCTTGATCGACTTAAGGCGGTTAACGGTGCCTTCGACTTGTCCGCTCGACCATGGGCTCGAGATAGCGGCTGCCACGGCGTCTTTGTCCGCTTCGACGCCAGCGGCGAAGGCGGCGAGCTTGCTGCTGGCAGCCGTGGCAATCCACGGATCGAGGCGGCCCTCGTCCTTGGAGCGCATCATAGCGTGGAAACGGTCAAGGACGTCGCGGGCCGCGACCAGCGCGGGTACAGCTGTCTCGATCACCGCGTTGATCATCGCCGTCTGCGCCGAGCCTGTCTCCCGTTCGCTCGTCATGTTGCGGGCGATTGTACGCGCGCTCATCGAGGCGCCAGCGGCATGGCCGAGTTTTTCGTCACGGCGCCGGCGGGTGGTCCATTCGCTGACCACGCGTAGCGAGCCGGCAAAGCCCGATGCCTTCAACCGCCGCCATAGCTCCGCGCCGACCCGGCACCCCGCGTTCCACTCAGCCTCAAGCGCAAGCGACCAGGGATCAAGCGAGCTTTGGCGATTACGAAATGTGTCGTGACGTTGACCACGCAGGATCTTGTGGATGGTCTGGCGCGAAACGCCGGTGGTGCGCGCCATGGCCCTGATCGGCACGCCTTGGCCGGCCAGAGCCAGGATCTGTCGGTTGAGGGTCTCCCGGATTTGGGCGCCATCCCACTGTAGGCGTTCGGCCCGTGTGAGGGTCGCGGGATCGACCGGTCCCGACGGCGCCAGCGCCCTGCGCAGGCAGGGCATTTCGGAACGCACCGCGGCCAGGAATGCCGCAGACGCGTTCTCGAACAGGTGCCAGCGATCCGCCACTTGCCGGGCTTGGGGCGCCGCTTCGTTGGCCGCAGCGACATAGCCCGGCCCGCGATCCCGGCATATGATCTCGACCTGCGGATTCTCCCGAAGCCACGCGATCACAGTCTCGCGTTGCCGGTCGGGCAACAGGTCGATGACCTGGCGGCGTTCCAGATCGACGACGATGCTGCCGTAGCTGTGCCCGCGGCGCCAGGCGAAGTCATCGATGCCGATCACCCGGGCGGGCGGCAGCGGTTCTGCCATCGGGTCGCCCCGTCGTAGGGCACGCAGCATCGTGTCCCGCGACCACGGTACCGCCAGTCGCGCCATCATCCGCGCGCCCGGCCTGCCGCCGAGAGCGACAGCGACCGCGCGTAGCAACGTATCACAGCGGCCGATCCGCCGACCGTACCGGCGGCCGAAGGTCGGCGCCAGCGGCTCGCTGAATGTTTGCCGCAAGCAAGGCCCATGGACGCACCTGAAGCGCCGCACCGACAGCCGAATCTGAACCATGGATCCGCTGACCGGCAAATCCGAAAGCGTGCGATCGTATCGGCTGTGGCAAGATGCCGACGTGGTGCCGCAATCCGGACAGGTTGCGTCCGATGCAGCCATCCGGCCCGACATCCTTACAACACCATCTACGACTGCCCGCTCATCTACGATCAACCCTGGCAGCGACAGGCTGTCGTCCCATTCCCGTGCACGCATCGCTTCGCACTCCTGTCTGTCCACCAGCAGGAACTGGCACTCTGACGGCCGATCTTGTCAAATCTGCACGGAATTTGAGTCAGACCCCCTTTTGGACGCCGATCACCCCGCTAGCCGGGTCCTTTTTGCACGCCGATCCACAGCCTCAACCTCGTCGTCAACGCGATCATCCTGTGGAACACCGTATATCTCAGCCGCGCCGTCCGCTTCGTGCATGACCAGGGAACCAGAATCCCCGATGCGCTTCTCGCCCAGGTCGCACCGCTGCCCTGGAGCCATATCGCGCTCACCGGCGACTACCTGTGGAACGAGATTGACCACCCCCTCGAACGCTACCGCCCAATCCGCGCTAATCGCTTCGATCCCAAGAACTTCATTTTTCCTTAGCGTACACGGCTGAAGAAACTCCCACGGAACCTCATGATAGCCCTGTTTAAAAACGAGAAGCCGCGAACCTTTGCCAGCCCGTTCGTCGATGGCCGGATTGCCGCTGACGGCTTGCACACACATAGCTCGTCATGCCGAGGTTTGCTTCCAGCCTGGCGAACGCGGAAAACTCGGTGCCCCGGTCGAACGTTATGTAAATGAAACGTCGAATTGCTTGGGAGCGTCAGCGCGACCGCAACCAACCGCCGCACGCCAGAGCCGGCAGACCAATGGTCACTTGTTCGCCTGCTCGCTTTCCGGCAATTCAGCGTCGGGCCCGTAATACAGGTCTGCGCATTCTGCGCGCAGGCACCCGCCTTCGATCACGATGTCGTCGCGATAGGCGTTGGCGATAAAATCCAGCGTATCGGTGTGGCGGGCTTCGAAATACATTTCATGCACATCGGCCTTGCCAGCGCCGTAAACCACGCGCCCCACTTTCGACCAGATGATCGCCATCGTGCACATTCCGCATGGCTGAAGCGTCGAATACAGCGTTGCGCCGCGCAGTTCGGCTTCATCCAGGGTTTCGCATGCGCGGCGGATCGCCATCATTTCGGCATGCGCGGTAGAGTCGGGTAATGTGTCGGTCTGGTTGGCTTCGCCGGCAATCTCGCGCCCATCCATGACAATGACCGCGCCCAGCAGGGAATCAGCAGGGTCCGTGCCATTCGAACGGGCAATTTCAATCGCCCGTCGCATCCACTTTCTGTCTTGATCGTCCATTCGTGCTTCCTTTGGAACATTTGCCGGCATTCTTGAATGCATATCGGTGGTCGGCCGTGATGTTCCGCCACGCTGCCTGGTTGGTTTACGACGGTCGCTTTGCCTCCAGTGAGAGCTGTGGCTTGGTCATCCGACCGCAGCCTCCAGACCGTCGGCCCGTTCTCCCAACATCTTCAGCGACGTCAGATGATCGAGGAAATTCCGGATTTCGGTCCGCCGCCGGATTTCGTCGGAAAATTCGCCATCCACGCCCAGCAGCCATCGCAGCGACAGCGAGTCCGGTGTGCGGTGCAAAGCGGCCAAGTGGTCTGCCCGTTCAAAAACCTGCGCGACATCTTCGGCAAGGCCGGCCTCGACAAGATCTTCCGCCTGATCGCGCAGCGCGACCGCGATTTCACCAATCGCAAGCTCCGGGTGATATTGAACGCCCCAGAACACGCCGTTTTCGCACCGGATCTCGGCCGCCTGCACTTGCGTCACGCTGTTTCCGGCCAGCAGGATTGTCCCCTTTGGCAATGTCGCCACTTCATCACCATGGATTGCCGGCGCGTCCCAGCTGGCCGGCCGCCCGGCCAGCAAAGGATGATTGCGGCCCAAATCCGTGGCGGTAATCCGGCGCGAAATGCCGGCCTCCATCTGCTTGGCCATCTTGCGCACCGTGCCACCGGCGGCCGCAACTGCCACCTGAAGCCCAGCGCACGAGCCGAACGACGGTGTGCCTGACCGAAAGACATTGCGCATGAACGCAAGTTGGCGGCGCACCTCGGGCTGATCGTCATAGACGTGCAAAGGTGAGCCGGTCAGGAACACGGCGTCGAATTCGGCCAGCCTGGGCGCTTCGAAAATCTGCGCGTCCTCATCGGACGGCGCAACGATCGTCACCGTGCATCCCGGTTGCATTTGCGCAAGCGTGGCGGCGTAAGTCTCGCCCGAGCTTTTGCCAGCGCGCGCGCGCCGCGCCTGGCGCTCGTCGGGGGTCTCGCTTTCCGCAATCAGAAAATGGGGCAACGCAAATCCTTCAACTTGGTGGAGCGTACCAAACGCTATCGACCTTCCCGGGTTTCTTCGTTGCCCGAAAGATTCGGCAAGATGATCACGCATGACACTTTACCCTTGGGTAAAGTGTCACAGCCGACAAAAGCGTGTTTGTTGATCAAGGGGGATTCACAGGAATCCCGTTTTGTGCTCTGTTCGCTCCTGTTATGATCCAACCTGCTTTCTTGCGTTCTATCCCCGTTGTGCCGCGCTATGCGGCGAACGAGACGGCTGCGCTGCTGGAGCGTCTGGCCGATATCAGCACACGCCCGCGTTACGCATTCATGGTGCTGGGCCTTGTCGCGCAAGCGGCAGGGCCCGACGGTGTTGCCGGCCCCTATGTGATGACCGGCCAGGGCCCCCTGCCCTTGCGCGACTGGCTGTGCGACGGCCTGGGCCCGATGGGCCGGCGAGATCCGCGCCGCGTCGCGCTGGCCGGGCGCGTGCGCGAAAGCCTACGCAACGAAGGCCGCCTGCACGAAGCCGGCGAGTCTGGCGAGCGTCTGGTCGAGGCAGAATTGCGCGACCGGGTGCGGATCTCGGGCAAGACCAATCTGAGCCGGGCAATTTCCGAACTGGTCGCGGGCGGGTTGGTCACGCGCCACTACAAGGGGTTTGCTGTCGATCACATCAATCGCGGTGGCCAGCGGATGGCGGTCTACAGCCTCACAGGGCAGGCACGATGCCTTTTGCCCCGGAACCTGCCTTCGCCAAAATCACATAAGCCGCCGCAACTATCGCTGGGCTTTTGATACGTTTGGACCCGCCAAGGGCGAGCCGGCGGAGGGACGCCGGCTCGCCTCACGGATCAGATGTCGCTTGCCGCCACATTGACCGCTGATTGTGCAAGTTCACTCATCAGGTCATCGCCGCGATGCATGTCCTTGACCGCCGTTTCGAGTTTGGTGCTGTCATCATCCAGCTCGAGCGCCTTGGCAAACGCCGCCACTGTTCCGAACCCGGTGATGCCGTAATGAGTCATGCGCTGAAATTGTGCGATGATCGCAGCATCGCGGACCGGACCCTTTTCCGGCGCTTCGTCGACAGAATGCTTGAGCGCTTCGGCCACGAGGCCTTCCATGCCCTTGCAATGCTCTTTCTTGACCTTGGCATCCTGATTTTCGATCAGTTCCTTGAGAATGTCGGTGTGCGCCGCGATCCCCTCCTGCGATTTCTCCAGCAGATCCGTAAGCTTTTCATCGGTCGCATGCTTGACGATTTTCTTCAGCGCTTTGGCCATCTGGTCGTTTGCCGACCACAAGTCTTTCAGCTCATCGACATACAGTTCCTGCAGCGTGGTAATCTCGGACATGATTTCTCTCCATGGAATATGCGCTGATAGCGCCGTCATGCGCAGATCGGTCGCCCTGTGACGCATGAGACCAACGCCCGGCTGTCGTGAATGGCGCCATGAGGCGCACAAAAAATCGACGAAATCCAACTGAAACCGAAAAATTTCCGCAAGCGCGAATTGTTCGCAACAATTCGTCCGGCCTTACGTTTCTGCAAACTCGCAGGCTGAATGCGCGTTTCAATCAAGCGGGCAAAGCCTCGCGCAATACATCTGGCGGAACAGAGCGGATGACACCGGCATTATGATCTGCACGGCATCATCATTTTTGCCTTCCCGGTGTCTCGTGACGGACAACCAGGGTTATTCCTTGAAAGAGATCCATGCGCATCGCGGTCGTCGCTCATCTTCGCTATCCGATCGCGCCACCTTTCATGGGCGGGATGGAAGCGCATTGCCATGGGCTGACCCGCGCTCTTGTTGCACGCGGCCATGACGTCACCCTGTTCGCCAGCGGCGACAGCGATCCTGCGCTGCCCGTGCGCGCCTTGGCGCCGCGCCATCATGAGGCGGTTCTGCCCTGGGCGCTGTGGATGGATGCGCCGGAGCTATCGGAAATCCAGGACATCGCCTTTGAACAGGCTACCGCAATCATCGCGCAAGAGGGTTTTGATGTCGTCCATAACAACACGATGCATCCCACGCTGCTCGACTGGGCGTCACGCGCGGGTCAGCCGATGGTCACCTCGCTGCATATCCCGCCATTTGACGGCTTGGCGGATTCGGTTGCGCGCAATACCGCGCCATGGTTGCGCGAAACGCTGACATCGCACGCGCATCTGGCCAACTGGTGGCCGACCACCCCGCCATCCGCAACGGTGGTTTACAACGGGATCGATACGACGTTGTGGCCCTTTATTGCGCAAGGCAACGGTCGCGCGGTGTGGTGTGGACGGGTGACGCCCAACAAGGGCACTGCGGTCGCCATCGATGCCGCCAAAGCGCAAGGGTTCGCGCTCGATATCGTTGGTCCGATCGATTGCATGGATTATTTCGAGGGGGAAGTGGCGCCGCGCCTTGACGCCGATCACGTTTATCATGGCGCGTTGGCGGGGCAGGCGCTGGCGCAAAAGATAGGTTCGGCCTCGGTGTTGATCGCAACACCGATGTGGGAAGAGCCGTTTGGACTGGTCAATGTCGAAGCGATGGCCTGCGGCGTGCCGATCGCCGCGCTCGATCGCGGTGCCATGCGCGAAGTCATCGGCGATTGCGGCGTGATCGTGCAGGACAGTGCCGATCTGGCAGGCGCAATCGCGATCGCCGCCGGTTTGCCCCGAACGGCCTGCCGTCAACGCGTCGAACGCCTGTTTTCCCTCGGTTCGATGATCGACGGGTACGAGGCCGCTTATGCGGCGGCGATCGCGGCCCGCCGGTTCAATTCGTCGAACACCCAGGCGGCGCTCGCATAAGGCTGATGCGCTTGCTGTCGGGTCAGCGCCAGGTCGGCTTCGGTTACCTCGCGCACCCGCACCAGTCCGCCCTCGTCCATCCGGACCAGGCCCATCATCTCAAAACACTGCAACCAGTGTTCCATCGTATAATGGCCCCACTTTTGCGAAAAGCGAATGGTGTTGGCGATCACGCTGTCGATGGCGTGTACCGGCGGCATGTGGTGCGGGTGATACTGGTGATAGACCAGGGCACCCCGGCACCATTTGATCGGGATGCCGCTGGTCGCCACGACCCGGCCAAAATCTGTATCCTCGCCGCCATACCCCACATATGTTTCATCAAAGCCGCCGATACTCAGGAACGCAGCGCGCTGCATCGCAAAGTTGAGCGACCAGAAACAGCGATAATCACTGCATTCGCCCAGCGGTTCGTCGGGCGGCCCTGCCCGGTCCGAATGCCGGACCGCAACGTCGGCAAACCGCCGGTAATCGACGCCGTGTTCGGTCGCATGCGCAGGCAGGTACAACACCTCGCCCATCAGCAGGGCCTCTCCGCAATCGAGCAGGCCACTGTAATCCGACACCAGTTCGGGTGCCGGAATGCAATCGATGTCGAGAAAGGCGAGTTTGTCGCTCGTGGCCGCGCGCGCGGCGGCGTTGCGGGCGGCCGACAGCGCAAGCGTGTTGCCACCGAGCAGGACCTGCCGGATCGGAAAGTCGGCCGCAGGCAGATCGTATTCATCGGACTGCATCACGCCGATCACCAGCTCATCGGGCCGGACAGTCTGCATCTGCAGGCCTTTCACCACGTTGACCAGGTGATCGGAGCGGCCGTGGCCAATGGTACAAACGGACAAGGTCATTGGACAGCATCTCTGACAGGGGTTGAGAATTCGCACGAAACATGTGTCGCCAGCGTTTCCAGCCAGCGGGCGCAACCCTGCGCTGCCGTGGCATCGACCAGGGCGCGTTGGTCTGCCGGATCGATCAGCGCAGCCCGGCGCCAGGCATCCGTCCACGCTGCGGCATGTGCCGGCCAGTGATCGAGCGCCACCGCCGCGCCGGCCTTGCCCAGCGCCCGCGCCTTGAACACCTGCTCGTCGAAATAGCGCCACTCGGGAATGACGATCCACGGCCGGCCGGCTGCGGCGATCATATGGACCGTCGTATCGCCCGCCGATGAAACGATGCGGTCGGCCGCGGCGATATAATTCGCCGGATCGTCCACCCAGCCAAGGTGCCGAAGATTGCCCGGCGCGGTTTCGTGCCACTGGTGCTCGATTTGCCCGATCGTCAACCACAACGCGTCCGGCTCGGCGCGCGCGCCGATCGTCAGCGGCGGGGCGGGTGTCCCGGTTCCACCGCCCCCCGAAACGACGAGCACGATATCCGCGTCGTGCGCCAGCCCCAGCGTGTCGCGTGCCTCCGCCCGATCCGGCATCGTGCTGGGCACCCCCAGGCCCGGCGCATAATGCGTCTTGTCCAGCATCCACGCGGGCCGATCGGTCTGCTCCAGCGCGGCGGCATAGGGAGCCAGGATGCCGAGCGCCGATTCATAGGCCGCGACATGGCCGGGATCGCTGCGTTCGCCGTGTTGCAACACGACCACGCACGGTACCGATGCGATACGCGCCAGTTGCGCGAGTTCGGCGGAAACGTCGGTGATGAACAGCGCCGGATCAGCTGTCGCGAACCACTGCGTGATCGTGGCCACTGCGCTGGTAATGCTGGGCCACCCCAGCGGCGCGCAATGCAGCGTGGATGGCGTGCGTGTGGCCGCGAGTGCGGGCCGGTCGATGTGTCCCGCAGGTGGCTCGAACAACGACGGGATCGCCTGAATGCGGACATTGGCGGCAAGCGGCGGAAAGATATCGGTGCGGGCACAAAACAGCGTCACGTCGCATGATGCGTCCAACGCGTTGACAACGGCGGCAGCGCGCTCGGCATGTCCACGGCCCTGGTGGTGCACGAAATAGCCGATCGCATGGCTCATGCCGCGGTGCGCCGTGCGTAAGCGTACATCCCTTCGACAATACCCCCGGCATGCGAACGATGCGCGACATAGACCGCGCTCGAGTCGCGCAACGCGTGCAGGTCTTCGCTATGATTGGCCACCAGGATCGCATTGCGGCACGCGGCAAGCATATCGATATCGTTGCCGCTGTCGCCGGCGGCAAAGACCTGGTCGCGCGCGATACCCATGCGCCGCGCCGCCCACACCATCGCCGCGCCCTTGCCTGCGCGTTCCGGCAGAATATCGAGCAGCCGGCCATGGCTGTAGATCACGCGCACCGGCAAATCGGCGACTGCGTCGCGGATCGCTGCGACGATCGAACGCTCGTCGACAAACCAGCTTTGCTTGTAGCGCCGCTGTTCAACCGGTGCCTGGGGTTCAGCACCGCAGATGCCACGCACACGCGCGGCAATCTCGGCGGGCTGCCAACCTTGGGCAATATGCCCGGCAAAAGCTGTATCGGCCACCAGATGCCCGCCATCGCGCCAATAGATCTCCGACCCGACAGACGTGATGAGCACGGCGGGGTCAGGCAGGTGCCACTCCCGCAACAGGCGCACCGCTTCCTGCAGCGACCGGCCGGTGGCGACGCCGAATGCCAGCGCAGGTTCGGCGGCGAGATATTGCGCCAGTTCGCGCGCACCGGGGCGAGATCCGGTAACGGTATTGTCGATATCACACAGCAACAGGCGCGTTGGCTTTGCCGGCGCCCCGACGGATGCAGCAGGCAAAATCGTGCGGGCAACCGTGACAAATTGCTCCGCATAGGCATCCCAACTCAGCGCCGCGCTGTTGCGACGCCCGTTTTGCGATGCCTTTGCCCATGTCTTGCGGTCTTTCAGCAGACGGTTGATCGCGGCGGCGAAGCCTGCCGGATCGCGGGGGTCGGCAACCTGGCCATGGTCAAGGCTGCCAACGATGTCCGCCGCACCGCCATGGCACGTGGCGACCACCGGCAGACCGTGCAGCGCTGCTTCGGTCAGTGTCAGGCCATAAGGCTCGGTCAGCGCAGGATTGACGAACACGCCGCGGGTTTGCCGGGCCAGCGTGTAAAGTCCGCTCACATCGGCCTGGCCATGCCGCTTGGGCAATGCCAGGCTCCCGTAAAGATCGTGACGATCGAGACGCTCCAGCAGCGCGCCGATGACTTGGCGCTGCTCGGGCTCGCCACTGTGCGGGCCATCGCGCAGGCCCGCCACGATCACCAGATTGGCGCGCGCGCGCAATAGCGCGTCAGCGGCATACAGATCGATCAGCCCGGCCAGGTTTTTCTTTGCCACTGGACGCGCAATCGCCAGGATCATCGGCTTGGCCGGGTCGCGCAGGAACGGCGCGACCAGGCCTTTGGCCCCGGCAACGTTGCCCTGGTCCCATCCGTCGAGCGCTGCGCCCGGCGGTATGCAATGGATGCGCGCGGCGCAGGCGGCCGGATAAAGCATCAACTGCCGTTCCGCTTCATCGCGTGACGATGCGATTATCGCATTGGCTGCGCCGATTATGCGATTTTCTTCGGCGACCCGCGCCGACATGTCGATGCCGTCGTCGTTGGCAAGCGCCTTGTCGATGGCCAGCGAATGCGCGGTATAGATAAACGGAATGCCCAGCCGGTCGCGGATATCCAGTGCGATCGCACCGGCGTCGGCGAAATGCGCATGGATCAGGTCCGGCTTGCGCTTCAGTCCGGCAATATAACGGAGTAGCGCGGCCTGGAACGCGGGCCGATCGGCAATGGCCGCTTCCTTCGCCAGATATTGCCGGTTGCCGGTATCAATGCGGCGGATATGCAACCCGGGCGCGACGGATTCAACCGGTACGGCATAGGCTGCGCCCAGCGCTGGATCATCGATCAGACGGGTGACGATCTCGATCTCGTCGACGTGGCGCGAGCGGACAAGCGCGGTGGCAGCCCCCAGCACATACGTGATGTGGCCACCGGTATCCTCGGTCAATCCAAATTCGACCGGCGGACCTTTGATGCAGCCCCCCAAGGCGAGCGATAAAATAAGCATGAACAGGATATGAAGCTGCGCAGGTTATGTTCCCGGGTTGCCCAAGATCCTTCTTGGCGAAACCTGCGGAAACTTGCGCAAAAGGACCTGTCACATTAAAAATGGTCGGTGATCGTAATACGCCCGAATATTCGGGAACAATTTGCCAGACTACGTTTCGCTATAATCTGGCGCTTGGATGTATGAAATCTATGACGCCTCGTCAGAAAGCAAATTTTCGGCGGCAGTAGCCTATAATTGTACCGGGCATCTTTCGGCACTTGATATTCTACGCGTCTCAGCCCGGGGAACATGTTTTCTTCTGACCGGTTTCTCACGCACAAGGACCATGCATTCTCCCGTTGTTCAATGCATCATGGTGCGACGAAGGAATGACCGCCGTGGATGGTGCGCATCTTGCCCCTGATTTGCCGGTTTTGACGGTTGACGAAATTACCGCCGGGCGGCCGTTTGTCATGCTGGTGCCGCATCCCGATGACGATCTGCTCGGAGCGGCGATGCTGATGCGTCAGGCGCAGCAGCGCGGGATTGCCTGCGGCGTCGTGTTTCTCACCAGCGGACAGGCATCGCACCACCATCCCGACTGGCCGCCCGAAAAGCTGGCGCAGACGCGCCGTGCCGAAGCACTTGATGGCCTGACGATCCTCCTCGATGCTCCACCCAGCGTGCTGTTCTGCGATTTGCCCGATGGCGCAGTTGCCAGCCACTGGGATGCAACGACGCTCGCGTGCATCGCGGCGTTTTGCCAGTCGAACGGAGCGCATACGCTGATCACGACCGATCCGGGGGATGCGCATGTGGATCACAAGGCGGCATTCGGCATTGCCAGCATGCTCTGGCAGCAGGGCGCGATCGCGGCCTTGTGGACGATGCCGGTCGGCAGCCGGATCGACGGGCACAGTCCGGGCGACATGTTCCGCCAGCTGCCATTCGATAACGACAAAGATAGCGACTGCAAGCTGCGGGCAATGGATGCGCATAGAACCCAGCGTGGCCACGTGATCGCGCCCGAACACGGCTTTACCCTGACCGACGAGATGATCGAACCGTTCTTGCAAGCGGAGTTTTTCTGGCCGGTCGCGGGCGTCGATGCAATCCTGGAAGCGCCCAACGACCCGGGTGAATTCGACGCGCTGTTTTCGCAAAGCGCAGATCCCTGGGCGTATGACCAGGCGCCATACGAACAGGTGCGGTTTGCGCGCACGATCGCCGCGCTGGACGGGCGGCAGTTCGAGCGGGGGCTGGAAATTGCCTGCGCGGCAGGTGTGCTGACCGAACGGCTGGCACGATGCTGCGACGCCCTGGTTGCAGTCGATGCGTCGCGCGCCGCGATCGGTCATGCCCGCCGCCGGCTTCAGCCATGGCCCAACGTCGACATCCGGCTCGCACGCATGCCCGATCAGTTTCCGGAAGGGTCGTTTGACCTGATCATGCTGAGCGATTTCCTGTACTACCTTGGCCTGCGCGGCCTGGTTGCCCTGGTCGAGACATGCCTGGCGCGCGCAAACCCCGGGGCGGTGATTGTGTTGGTCAATTATCTCGGGCCGATGGCTATCGCGATCGACGGCGAAAAAGCGGCCGAGGCTGCTATCGCGGCCGCCGCATTGCTGGGCTGGCACCCGACGCGCCAGGAACGCAACGACACGATGCGGATCGACCGGCTCGAGGCCGCGCGATGACACATCATGCCTGGGCAATCGCCATTCCGGCGCATGACGAAGCGGACCGTATCGGCGCATGCCTGACAGCCATCGCCGGCCAGCGCGATATCGAGCCGGAGGATGGCACCGTGCTTGTGCTGGCGAACAATTGCAGCGACGGCACGGCACGGATCGCGCGAGGCTTTGCCCATGTATACGTGATCGAGCATTGGTTCGACCCGGGCGCAGGCAGCGCCGGGGCGGCGCGGCGACTGGCCATGGCGCAAGCGCGCGAACTGGTGCGCGACGATGGTGTCCTGCTGACGACCGATGCAGACACTGTCCCCGATCCCGACTGGGTTGCAACCATGCTTGCCGCTTTTTCCGATAACCGGGTCGATCTGGTGGCCGGGCGCGTCAGCGCCAATTGGGACGAGATGCAGCACCATCCGGCTATGGCGCTGGAGATCGGCGCGCTGGAATGGCGGTACTGCAATCTGCTGCCCCTGATCGAGGATGCGATCGATCCGTTGCCGCATAACCCGGCGCCGCGGCACGCGCAGCAATGTGGCGCAAATATCGGCATCCGCGCCGGCATGTTCGATGCGATCGGCGGAGTGCCCGATGTCGCGGTGGGCGAAGATCGCGCCTTGATTGATGCGGTGCTGTCTCGCGATGGCGGTGTCCGCCATGCCACCGCGCCGCATGTCGTCGCATCGGCGCGTGTCGATGGCCGCGCGCAGGGTGGCATGGCGACCGCGCTGCGTGACCGGATCGCGGGCACATATCTGTGCGACGAACTGGTCATCCCCGCAGCGTTGCTCGAACGCCGCCTGGTATTGCGCCGACAAGCCCGCTGTGCCTTTGCGAAAGGCGAATTTGCGGCATGGGCGGGATCGCATGGCGTGCCCGCAAGCGCGGAGCATGTCTTTGGCGCCGCCTGGGCCAAATTTCTGGCACGGAATTCGGAATTGGCCGCCCAACCGCTGCGGCCTTGCGACTTGCCCGATGAAATTGCGCGGATCGAGCACCTGCTCGCCACGCACGATGTGCGCGATGTCGCCTGATCCCCGCTCGCCCGAATTGTTGCGCGAAGTCGCGGCCGGCGCCGAGGCGCTCGATCGCGGCGTGCGCGGTCCAAAACCTGAAGTCGCCCTGCTGCGCACACACGGCTGGTTGCAGGCCGCCCTGCCGATCGCCTTTGGCGGTCAGGACTGGGCGCAAAGTGCCGCCGGGGCCAACGACGGCTTTACCGCGCTGTTCAGCCTGGCCTCGGTGTCGCTGCCGGCAACGCGGATTTATGAAGGGCACGTAAATTCCGTGCGCCTGATCGCGCGCAATGGCACGCCAGCGCAGCGCGAGCGGATTTTCGCCGATGTTCGCAGCGGCGCGCTGCTTGGCATCTGGGGCGCGCAAGGTGATCGCCCGGCCATCGTCCGCGATCATGCGCTGTACGGCACAAAGACGTTTGCATCGGGCCTCGGCGAAGTGGCCTGTGCGATCGTTACTGCGAGCGACGCGCAGGGGGGATTTCGGATGGTCCTGGCGAAGGCCGACGATCCCGATCGTGCGCGCGGCGATGCATGGGATGTAGCCGCTATGGTCGGCACGTGTTCGGGCGAATTCATCACCGACGGTTTGCCCGCCGGCGACGACTGGCTGCTCGGTCCGCCCGGCGCTTTGTTCATGGAGCCGGATTTCAATGGCGGGGTCTGGCGTCTTTGCGCGGCCTATGCCGGAGCCATGTCGGCCATTGCCCGTGGTACGCTGGATCAGATGCGGCAACGCGCAAGTGCCGACGACGCCGCGATGCGTGTGCGTCTGGGGCATGTAGCGCATCATGCGCATACCGCCTTGCTATGGGCATGGCAGGCGTGTCGTGCGGCGGAATTACCAGGCGGCACCACGAACGATGCCATCGCCACGTCGCTGTTTGCGCGCGAAGCGATCGAGCAGGTCGCGGTCGCGCAACTGGCGCTTGCCGAACGGATGGTAGGCACGAGCCTGCACCGCCGCGGATCGGCACTGGGCCGGCAAATGCGCGATCTGCGCTTTTTCCTGCGCCAGGCCGCGCTTGATGGCAAGCTCGATGCGGCAACGTCGATTTGGCAGGATGATCCGTTATTTTTGCTCGATGCGGTCGTCAGCCACCCGCGCCGAGCCTAGAGCGTGATGACCTGGCTAACCATTTCTCAGCCCAGAGCGGCAAACCAGTCGGCATAAGGTGTGTTGCGCGCCATATGCCGGTTGTAATCGGGTGCACCATCATCCCACCAGACCGGGCCGCGTTCGCCAAGCGCCCGTTTCACGGTGTCGACCGACATGCGGGCCTCGTCTTCGGCCGCGCTGTCATGCGCTTTCCTGGCAAGCGCGACCGCACGACGCGCCACCATGAGATCATGGACCAGCTTTTCGCGTTCGGCTGGGTTGAGCGCGGGGTTCGACAATCGCCACAGCCGTCCGCGCACGACGAAGTAGCGCGCGTCAGGCGTCACGGGATACGTCATGCCGCGATCGCCGGGCACCACGGGTTTCCCGGTCATTCGTGCAATTTTCGGCGCAAACGCAGCAGGGCAAGTGTGACGCAGGCAACGACCAGTGGCACGGCCAGGGCCATGGCCAGATCGTGCCTCAAACCCGGTATCACGCCGAGCATATAGCCGACCAAGGCGACCAGATAATAGCTGATCGCGACCACGGACAAACCTTCGACGGCCTGCTGCAAACGCAGTTGCAGGTGTGTGCGCCGGTCCATGGAAGACAACAGATCCCGGTTTTGCGTAGCCAGCGCAATATCGACGCGCGTCCGCAGCAATTCACTGGTCCATGCCGCGCGTTGCGAAATATCTTCGAGCCGCGTCGAAAAACTGTCGCATGTGCGTACTGCCGGCAACAGCCGCCGCTCGGTGAAGTCGAACAGCGTCTGATGGCCGCGGACGCCGCCGATCTTGAGCGAGGCCAGCCGGTCCATGCTGATCTGCGCGTACGCCCGCGTGGCGCTCATCCGGTAGCGTGTTTCGGCAACCAGTCGGGCAAGTTCTGCAGACAGGTACGTCAGTTCGTCCAACAGCTGGTCGTCCTTGGTCGTACGCTCCGATACCGCCTGAGTCAGGTCCGCCAGGCGGCCCTCCAGCCCGGTGACCACCGGCGTCAGGCGTTGCGCCAGCGGCAGGCCCAGCAGGGCCATATTGCGATAGTTGCCCAGTTCCTGCAAACGCAGGACCAGCTGCGCCGGTTCATCGCCGGCCATGTCCCGGTCAAGCACCAGCAGCCGGCCATAGCCATCCGGGTTCAGGCGGAAATCGGAAAGCATCCGGGCCGCACCGTCGGCAACGTCGCAGATCACGGTTGCTTCGGCATCGAACCAGACTGCCTGCTCTTCGGGCGTCGGGTCGGCAGCATCGCGCGCGACGCAGGCGATCTGGGTGGCGCGGATGATGTCGCCGGGCATGCCGTTCATGACCCTGGCCAGCAATGGTTCGAAATGATCCGGATCGAACCGGGCATCGAAAGCCCCCGGCAGCAGCAGGGTATATGTTGCGAACTCGGTGTGCCGTTCCCACACCAGGGTCACCGGATCAAACCCCAGAACGGCGTATTTTGCCGCGACGGGAACGAGCAATTGCGCCGATTGCGCCAACAGCTCGATATGGTCGCGCGCCGCATCGCCCCCGTTTTCGCCCAACAGGGTCACGATCTGCATCAGCCGGCAGGGCGCGGCAAACCGGGGCAACCGGCGGACATGCATTTCTTCGGAGAGCGCCGCGCGAGACGCGTGGCTCCGGATCACGGCCAAAGACACCGGCCGAGATCAGGACATGCGGCACCGCCGATCCCGTCGGTGCCGCATGCGGTCATTTTTGGGCTTCCACCGGCGCCTTGTCATAAGGCGCCGCACCGCTTTGCAGGAGCGCGGTCTGTATGGTCGGGCCTCGCAGTGCCGGGGCCTGGGCAATCATGCTGACCCCGCCGAGCGGTTTGTTCTGGCCCTGGTGGCAGGTGGTGCAATTGGCTTTGTAGGGATCGCCCTGCGGCCCCTTGCGATAGCCGGGAAACACCGCTTGCAGCGAGTTGATGTACTCGTCGTTGATGTTGCGGACCATGCGTATGCCGTAATACGCGGTGACCCGCTGCGGCCGGCTCAGGTTCCAGGCGCGGAACGACTGGGTGTTGTGGCAGAATGTACAATTGACCCCAAGAGCAGTGCTCATGTGCATCATCAGCCCATACGTCTTTTCGGTATCCTTGACCGAAGCATGCGACGTTGGCGATGGCAGAGCCGTATCGCCCGCAACCCGGATCTGGTTCGAGCCATGCAGATACTGCGTAAAGGGATCATAGGGCAGCGAGGCATAACCGACATTGGCGTCGGGCGTGTTCTGGCCGAATTTGTTGCCACGGATGGACCCGGGATTCGGCGCGCCTTCCGCCATCGCCCATTTGTATTCGGGAACGGCGTTGCCCCGGTGGCAGGTATAGCAGGTTACCCCGGTCTGCTTGACATGGTCCGACCAACGCGAATTGATCGTCTGGGTCATCTGCAGCATGCGGCGCGCCACGACTTTGGTGTATTTCTCGTCCGACGCCATGTTTTCGGGGTTGTGGCAATAGTTGCAACCCTGCGCCGGCGGCGCCACCCACTGGCTGATCTCGGCCATCAGGTGGTTGAACCGTTCGGTACTGACCCCGCCAAGCACATGCACGTTCTTGTATGTCTGCGCCGCAGTCGGCCCGCCGTCGGGCGGCAGCGGGTACGGTTCGGGCGGGATGATGGCGGCCGGCTTGAGGTGCGCGACATCATAGATCTGATCGAGCCCGGCGCCACGATAGCCGGTCTGCTGGGACTGTTTGGGCCCCAGTTCGCACCCGCCGACCAGGAGGACACTCAATCCCGCCATGGAACGCAGGGCGATTGCGCTGATACGTCGGCTCATTTCGGCGCTCCCGGCAAAAGTGCAGGATCGATGACACCAGTGCCGGGATAGCTGGGCGCATAGCCGTGCATCACGGCCCACAGATACCAGTTGTCGACGACCGTACCCGTCAGCAGGATGCCGATGCCGCCGGTCAGCGGCGTGAGCACCGCAAACCACCATGCCCAGCGATGGATCGATTCCATTGTCGCGTTGAATCCCATGGTCCAGCGCCAGAACAGCGCCGCGCGTTCGGCGGCTGTACCGCGATCGGTGATCTGTTCGATCTCGCGCTCGCCACCATAGCGTCCGACCGCCAGGATCGTCGCGCCGTGCATGGCGAACAGCAAGGTCGATCCATAAAGGAACACGATCGAAAGGCAGTGAAACGGATTGTAGAACAGATTGCCGTAGCGGATCGAGAACGCCGCGGTCCAATCAAGATGCGGGAAAATACCGAACGGGACGGCTTCGGCCCAGCTGCCCATCAGCATCGGGCGAATGAACCCCAGCGTGATGATCAGGAAGATGCCGGCACCAAAGGCCCAGGCAACATGGTCGCCCATCCCCAGCGCCCTGCCGCGGCGGAACGTACGCAGCCACCACAGGATCAGCGCGCTCGTCATGAAAAACCCGGCCATCTGCCACCACCCGCCCTGCGCCAGCGGGACGAACAGGGTAAAGCCCCACTCCGGTCCCGGCGGCTCGAGCGCGAGCCAGGGCAGCTGCCGCACGAACTGGATCGGATTCCAGTTCACGCTGGCCCACATGTTCAGGCCGATGATCTCGAAACTGAGGAATGCGCACACCAGCGAAGCGATGCCCAGTTTGCCGAGATAAATCGGCCCGATCTGCGCTGCGCCGATTTTGCCGGCCCAGTAATTGTATGTGCTGAGTTCACTGCGCGCAAAGCTTCCCGCGGGCAACGGGGGTCCTGCTTCCAGCGGACCGCGCAATTGCACCTGGGTGAACATGTTTTGATAGCGTGCCATCGACTAGCTCCCCCCTTCAAGACCAAATCGGCAGATTGAGCCACCAGGTCCACCATTCCGGCCAGCCTCTGGTCCACAACGGTCCCGAAATAATGATGCACACCGCGCTCCAGAACCCGGCGGACAACGCCAGAAACAGACCCAGACGGTGAATGCCCAGCGTACCGACCGAATACCCGATCGTGTCGCGGAAAAATGCGTCTTCATATTCCGGCGATTTGACAGCCTCGCCCTTTTGCGGGTTCACCGAGGACAGCACCAGCGCGCCGTGAAAGGCCAGCGCACCGCCGGTTACGAAGAAAAAGCTGACGGCGATCATGTGCGCCGGATTGTAATGAAAGTGCAGATATTGGTAGCCGGTGTTCGAAACCCAGTCGAGATGGCTGAAAATGCCATAGGGAAAGCCAAATCCCCACGCGCCAAGCAGGAACGGCCGGATCACCTCCAGGCTGACATAGGCAAAGATCGCAAAGCCATAAGCGAACGGAACGTGATAGCCCATGCCCAGCTTGCGGCAGATCTCAACCTCGCGCAGCGCCCAGGAGACAAAGGCTCCGATCGCGCAAACCGTGATGACTTGCCAAAATCCACCCTCTCGCAACGGCGCAAACGACAAGCCGTACGCGATATCGGGCGGTGCGATGCTGATCAGCCACGGGTTCCAGGTCGGGCCGAGCGATGCTGCGTAAAATATCAGGGCTGTGCCGAGCGATGCGGTAATCGCAGTCATTACGCCGAAAAAACCGACGTAAAACGGGCCGACCCAGAAGTCGAACATATCGCCTCCGATCAGCGTCCCTCCGCGGACCCGGTATTTTCGCTCGAAGCTCAGCAGCGCCATGGCTATTCCCCCAACCCGCAGCAGCCGCGGCGGATTGTCTTTTTTAGATATGATTGCGCGTTTCCGAGTGGGTGGGAACCGGCACGGGGCCAGCCCACACGCACTCGAAATCGCATTGGCAACGCGTGGTCAGGGCGCCTTGGTGCCTGGCACTGCCGCCCCGGCAGCAAGCGGAGCCGTGCGCGGGCCATCAAGCCAGTTGAACTTGTTGGTGCTGAGCAGGATGAAATGAATCATCAGTGCGAGCACAAACAAAAAGATGAACAGTGCGACCAGCGCACGGCGCGGGTCGAAAATCAGCCAAATCCGCCACATGTCGTGGACTCCCCTTACTTACTGCCGAAATTGGTGGTTGACCGGAGTCAAAGCCAAGGACGCCAGTTCCACACGAGCACGTGGGCAATGATTGCCACCGTGGTAAAAATCAGGAAGCTGATCATGAACAGCTTGTGGAATTCCTTGGCCTCTTCAGGCGTCAGGTATGTCCCCGGTCCCATCCGGTCGTTTGGATCACTCATGGCTTGCATCTCCTTTGTTCCCGACGAGGATGGAGCATTGAACGCGCTCCCCGGCGGTATCCGCACAGGCAAAGGTGCCGGCAGGGATTGGTGTACGCGCGCGGCCCCGATCGGGACGGGCGGGAATGACGGTCGCGATCACGATGCCTGACTTTCGGTCAGGGCTATCGCCAGGCGTTCGGGGGTAACGCACGGTTCGCCGGCGCGGCGCGCGGCGCGTTCGGCGGCATCGCGAATGCGCTTGGCCATCGAAATCCGCACCAGCACCGGCGCGCGCTCCACAGCTGCGTCAAACGCGGCCTTGGCATCGTCGGCCCATGCCACTTCACGCTCGAACCGTGCCGGCGTCGGGTCGGCCTTGTCGAGCTGGCCAGCCAGCGGCAGGATATGAAACAGCGCGTCGAACAGCGCGTTGCAGACTTCCTGGACAAGATAAGTCGCGCCGGAATAGCCCATGAACGGCGTGCCGGTATGACGGCGGATCACCGCGCCGGGAAAGCTGGCCGGAATGAATACGCCATCCGGGCCGGCGCGCGTGCCCGCTTCGGCCATGTACATCCGTTCGTTGAAGCTGCCGAACAGGACAAGCGGCGGATTGGTCGCGATCATGTCCCTGATCGCCTGGTTATCCGATTTCGTGCCGGCGCAGCGCGACACCGCAAAGTTGCACGGCAATCCCATATCGTCTTCGAGGAATTTGCGGATGCCGCGCGCATATGTGTCCGTGGCCACGATGCCGAAGCTGGCCGTGCCGAAGAAATCCTGCGTGACAGAGCGCCACAGATCCCACAGCGGCTTTATCGTCGTATGCTTCTCGCGCGCGATAAACGGTTCGGGATCGAGCCCGGTCAGTTCGCCAAGCGTGCGCAAGAAGCGCGTGGTGCTCTCGAGCCCGATCGGCGCCTGCAGATAAGGGCGTTCCAGTGCCTCGCACAGCCCGCGACCGAATTCGCGGTACAGGCAGACATTGACCGACGCGAGCGCGAGTTTGCGGACGTCGGCGAGATGGCTGCCAAGCGGAAACACCATGCCGACTTCGGCACCGATGCCTTCGATCAGGCGGCGGATTTCGGCCAGATCGGATGGCATGTTGAACGTGCCGTACATCGGTCCGATGATATTGACGCGGGGCTTTTCCCCGTCGCGCAACGGGCGCAGCGCCGGAACTTTCTTGGGCCCGAACTGGGTCCAGAGCCAAGTCAGCGCGCGATCACCGGCCTGCCACTGGTCCTCGTCGATCGTGCGCGGCAGAAACCGCTGGATGTTGGTGCCTTCGGGCGTCACGCCGCCACCGATCATTTCGGCGATGGAGCCCGTCACGACGACCGCAGGCAGATCGGGATCGAGCGTCGCCCAGGCCCGCTTCATCGCGCCCTCGGTGCCGTCGCGGCCCAGTTCCTGTTCGCCAAGGCCCGTGACGACAATCGGCAGTTCGTGCGGTGGCAATGCGTCGGTGTAATGCAACACCGATGTGACCGGCAGATTTTCACAACCGACCGGCCCGTCGATGATGACCTGCAGGCCCTTGATCGCGGTGAACGCATACACTACGCCCCAATATCCGCCCGCGCGATCATGATCGATGATGAGGGTCATGTGCCGACATGCTCCTCTGCCTTGGCCGCAGCGATGCGCCTTGCGGCATATTTCGCCTTGAATTCCGGGCGATCGACCGGGGTGTCTTCCCACACGCCCGCCGTCGGACCGGTGCCGACGCCTTCGAAGAACGCCGTCATCTTGTCAAAGCGATGCTGGTTGCCAAGCGCGGCATTGACCACGGTCGCCAGGCTGCCGGCGCCGGCCACGCCCATCAGCGGCCGCGCCGAAATCAGATTGGTGAAATAAAGCCCCGGGATCGCCTTTTGCTTGGCATGCTGGACAACCGGCGTCGTGCCGATCGCCAGATCGGGACCGAATTCCTCGACCGCGGCAATATCCTGTTCCAGGCTGGCGCGATATTGTACGCGCGCGCCGTGCGCTTCCAGCCATTCGCGATCCGCCTCGGACCAGATCGTGCGCGGGCACGCCGTGCCGACGTACGGCACATCGGCGCCGCTTTCGATCAGCAACCGGGCGACCAGCAGTTCCGAACCCTCATAGCCCGATACGGTAATCCGCCCGGCAATCGGCCGGGCAGCGAGCGCGCCGCGGATGGCCGGAATGAACCGGTTTTTCGCCGCGTCGATTTTCGCCTGCGCCACGCCGCATGCCGCACCGATCGCATCGAGCCACGCCGCGGTACCATCGGCACCGACCGGCGCAGATCCCACGACGCTTCGCCCGGCCGCCTCGAATTCGCGGATGCTGGCGGTGTAGAACGGATGGATTGCACCGACGACCGCGCAGTCGAGCGCCGCATACAGTTCGCGCCATTCGCGCGTCGGCACGACCGGCCCGGCCGCAAGACCCAGCGGCTCCAGCATCAGCCCGATGCCCGGCGGATCGGCGGGAAACATTTCACCCAGCAAAGTCACGGTAGGCCGATCGGCCCGATTGGCAGGCGCGGCGACCGGCCCGACTTCGGCTTCCTTGCGCGCATAAGCCAGCATGGCACCCGCCAGCACATCCTTGGCTTCGGCATGGGTCGGCACGCCGAACCCTGGAACATCGATGCCGATCACCCGCACGCCATTGATCTGGCTGGGCAACAGTTGCAGCGGCACACCCGACGCGGTCGGCACGCACAGATTGGTCACGACGATCGTGTCGTAAAGCGCAGGATCGGCCAGACCTTCGACCGCTTCCTTGATATCCTCGAACAATTTACCGGTAACGAGCGTTTCCGAAGAGAATGGCACGTAGCCGACGCTGCGCCTGGCGCCATAAAAGTGCGCGGTAAACGTCAGGCCATAAACGCAACACGCCGAGCCCGACAGCACCGTTGCCGTCCGCCGCATTCTGAGGCCGACGCGCAAGGATCCGAATGCCGGGCACATCGATTGCGGCTGGTCGTGCGGACCTTTGGGATAATCCGCCGCATAGCGATCGAGAACGTCGGACTTGCCGGCGGCAAGCGCGGCATCGCGCAGTGTCGATTGCGATCCACACCCGCCGGCATCGGCGACGGCGAGATCGATCACATCGCGTTCGCGCGCCTGTAACGTATCGGGTTGGGTGGCGGCGTGCATACCGTCAGACCGCGTCGTAGACGACTTCGAGGGACGGTTTGACGACGTATTCCTTGCCGCGCATGTCGGCCTGGGTCGCGGGGCGCAGCGTAAAGTCCGCGCCCGTCACATCGGCGCTGAATAGATTGAGCAGCCCATCCTGATCTAGCGGCGCCGGCCGCAACGGCGGCGCCTCTGCAACATTGATCGCCAGTTCCTCGAACAGCGATGCCCATTGCCCACCGGGTTTGCCGATGATCTGGTAATTCGCGCTCTTTCTGCGGATGTCCTCGTTGGCGGGAATGGCCGTCAACACCGGAATGCCGACCGCCTTGGCAAAAGCATTGGCTTCGCCAGTGCCGTCGTCCTTGTTCAGGATCATGCCGGCAACGCCGACATTGCCGCCCATCTTGCGGAAATACTCGACCGCCTTGCAGACATTGTTGGCCACATACAGCGATTGCAGATCGTTCGACGCGACGACGATCACTTTCTGGCACATGTCGCGCGCGATCGGCAGGCCAAAGCCGCCACAGACCACATCGCCCAGGAAATCGAGCAGGACGTAGTCAAAGCCCCATTCGTGGAAACCCAGTTTTTCGAGGGTTTCGAAGCCGTGAATGATCCCGCGCCCGCCGCAACCGCGACCGACTTCAGGGCCGCCCAGTTCCATCGCAAACACGCCGTCGCGCTGAAAGCAGACATCCTCGATCCCGATCTCTTCGCCGGCGAGTTTCTTTCTCGAACTGGTTTCGATGATCGTGGGCGTCGACTTGCCGCCGAACAGCAGGCTGGTCGTGTCGCTTTTCGGATCGCAGCCGATCAGCAGCACGCGCTTTCCCTGCTGCGCCATCATGTAGCTCAGATTGGCCAGGGCGAACGATTTCCCGCTGCCGCCCTTGCCGTAGATCGCGATGATCTGCGTCTGTTTGGTTACCGGTCCGGTCGGTACCGGATCGGGCTCGAACGACGCTTCTTCACGCAGGAGGCCTGGATCGAACATGCTCATATCGTTTTCCAATCCAAGACCATTTTCAGGCATTCGGGGTCGGTGAATGCCTGGGGATAGGCGTCGAGCGCCTGAGATGCCGGGCGCTCGTGCGTGATCAACCCGCCCAGGTTCAGCGATCCGGCATCGAGCAGCGCGATCACCGCGGCGACATCGGCCGGCGTAAATTCAGCAGAGATCCGCATCCGCGCCTCGCGCATGAACGCTTGCGGAAATGCAAAGGACAGCCGGTCGTAAAATCCCGCCAGCACCACTTCGCCGCCCTTGCGCAGGCGCGCAAATGCCAAGTCCAGCGCATCTGTTGCGCCGCTCGCGTCGCAGATTACGGCGTAATCGCGCCGATCGTCGGCAGCAGGGTCGATGACCGGATAGTCGAAATTATCGCGGCGCGCAGGATTGGTGTCCCATACCGTCGGCGCCGCGCCACCCATCGCCATCGCGATCCGGGCGATCAGGCGGCCCAGGATACCGTGGCCGATCACCAGGTCAGGCACGCCGCCCGCCACGATCGCGTGGCGCGCAGTTGCCGCCAGCGCCAGCAGGATACCATCGCGGCCGATCGATTCGCGAATCGGAATGGCGCGCGCCTGCGGCAGGATCACCGTCCGGGCCGTTCCGCCAAACAGGCCCCGCGCATCGCGATAGCAATTTGCACCGGGCACAAACACCCATTCGCCGATCCGCGCACGGGCATCCGCGCCGGCATCGACCACGCGCCCGATCGATTCGTACCCGGGAACCAGCGGATAGCCCATGCCCGGGAAAGCCGGCATCTGCCCGGACCAGAGCAGCTTTTCCGTGCCCGAGGACACCCCGCTCCATTCGATTTCGACACGGATGTCGCCAGCGGTCATCGCAACCAGCGCCAACGATCGCAGCGCGAGCCGTTCCGGTGCCTCAAGTATGACCGCTGTGGTATCCATCCGAAATGTCCCGTGCCGCCCACCAGGGGTTGGCTTGGATGTAATCTTATCTTGACGATTTAAGTTGTCAAATAAATTGGACACTAATTTTAGCGGATCGCGATTATCACGCTGGCAGTCAGCGGCATCGCGGTCGGCACCAGTTTCGTTCGGCCAAATCCCGCCGCGCGCAACATTGCCGCAATGTCCGTTGCGCTGCGCGGGCGGCCCGATCCCATGGCCAGCAGGTAAAAGCCGAAATAGGCATCACCGGCCGCTTGCGCTCCACGGGTCTGGGCCATCGGCTCGGCGATCAGCACTGTGCCGCCAGCCGGTAGAGCGGCGTGAATGTTGCGCAGCAACGCCATTGCGGGGGCATCGTCGTGGTCGTGCAGGACCCGGATCAGCGATATGCAGTCATAGCCTTGCGGCAGCGGATCGACGAGGAAGTTGCCACCAAACACCCGCGTCCGCGCCGCAAGGCCAGCGGCATCGAACCGCGAACGGGCGCGATCGACGACCGCCGGCAGATCGAACAGGCCAAGATCCAGCCTGGGCACTTGCGCGCCGACTGATCCGAGAAACCCGCCCTCCCCGCCGCCAACATCAAGCAGCCGGCGATGGCGATGAAACGGATATGCGGCAATGACTTGCGCGGCGACCATCGGCTGCGACGCCGCCATAAGCGCCGAATAATCCGCCACGGCGCCGGCGTCGCCACCGCCAGCATCCTGCGCATAATGCCACAGCTGCGACAATGCGCCACCCCCGCCGCCCCGCCGCAACAGCGCCACCGGATCGGCCAGATCGCGATAAAGCAGGGCATGGTGCGCCACCATTTCGGCAATCCCGCGATTGCCCCGCAGCGCCGCGCCGCTGCTACCAAGCGCCCACAATGACCCGACCGGCTCTGCCAGATCAAGCGCAGCGGCAGCGCGCAGCAGTCGGTCGGCGCCCGCTTCGGGCAGATCGATTCGCGCAGCGATCGTCGCCAGACCCTGCGGCCCATCGGCCAGCACATCGAACAGCCCGGTCTGGACACACGCCGCCAGGATTTGCGAATACGTGAACCCCGCCACCAGATCGAACAGCGCCTTGGCCCGCCGCCGGGCAACCGGCCTGGTCAGCACGAAGCCGGCCGCAAAGCGCTGAAACCGGGGCGATGCCAGCAGACGATTTCGCCAGCCCAGACGGCGCAACCGCCAGGACCAATCGAAGTTCAGGAGTTTGGACGATTTCATGTGTCCAATCTTGTGGACACATGTTAGCCTTACGTCAATCACAGGGTACACCGGGTGGAAGGCTCAGGCGAATGCCAATCGACAGCGTGGTCGTGATCGGTAGCGGAATAGGGGGGCTGGTCAGCGCCGCGCTGCTGGCCGCCCGCGGCTGCGACGTGACGCTGGTGGAGGCCGCGGAAACGCCCGGTGGCAAGGTGCGCGCCGTGCCGGTCGGCGGCGCCGCCATCGATGGCGGGCCAACGGTGTTCACGCTGCGCGCTGTGTTCGAAGACATATTTGCCGCATGCGGCGCAGTGCTGGCCGATGAGGTCGTCATGCGGCCCGCCAGCACTCTGGCCCGCCATGCCTGGGGCCGCGACCGGCTCGACCTGTTTGCCGATCCGGCCGCCAGCGAAGCTGCGATCGGCGATTTTGCAGGAGCGGCCGATGCGCGTGGCTATCGCGCCTTTCGTGCCGAGGCCCGCCGGTTGTTCGACGCGCTCGATACGCCTTTCATGCGCGCCACCAAGCCCGATCCGCTGACATTGGGGTGGCGCATGGGCGCACGCGGATTCGCCGACTATTGCACGTTGCGCCCATACACATCGATGTGGCGCGCGCTCGGCGGCTATTTCAGCGATCACAGGCTGCAGCAGCTGTTTGGCCGTTATGCCACCTATTGCGGATCATCGCCGTTCGAATGCCCGGCCACGCTGATGCTGATCTCGCATGTCGAAGCGAGCGGGGTGTGGCTGATCGACGGCGGGATGCACCAGCTGGCGCTGGCGCTCGAAGCGTTGGGTCGGCGCAATGGCGTCCGCTTTCGCTATTCCTCGCCGGTGCACGAGATCGTGATCGAACACGGCCGTGCAGCGGGCGTCGTGCTGGCAGGCGGAGAGCGGATCAGAGCAACATCGGTCGTTTGCAACGCCGATCCCGCTGCCATCGGCGCCGGTTGCTTCGGCCCCGCCGCACGGCGCGCAGTCGCGCCCGTTGCGCGGCGCCGCCGCTCGCTCAGCGCGATGGTGTGGACTGCAAAGGCAAGGACGTCGGGCTTTGCGATGCTGCGCCACAATGTTTTCTTTTCTGACGATTACCGGTCCGAATTTGCGGCCTTGCGCGCCGGACGGCTGGCCGTGGCCCCCAGCGTTTATGTCTGTGCGCTCGATCGCAACGATGCAGGGCACGCGCCCGATGGCGCCGAACGCCTGCAAATTCTCGTCAATGCGCCCCCCGACGGCGATGCAGGCAGCGGGACCCCATTTACCGAAGCGGAGATCGACAGATGCACTTTGGCAATGCTGAACAGCGTTTCGCGGGCGGGACTTTCGCTCGATCTGGCGCCGGCAACAGTCCTGACCACGCCCGGGGATTTCGCGGCGATGTTCCCGTCGACGGGTGGAGCCCTTTATGGACCGGCCTCGCACGGGTGGGCGGCCTCCTTCCGCCGCCAGGGCAGCCGGACAGCGATCCCTGGGCTTTATTGCGCGGGGGGCAGCACGCACCCCGGCGCGGGCTTGCCGATGGCGGCGCTTTCCGGCCGCTTAGCCGCCGATTGCCTGCTGCAGGACCGCGCTTCGATGTCGCGGTCGATCCCGGCGGCTATGCGTGGTGGTATATCGATGCGACGAGCGATGACGGTTCCTGCGGCCTGACGATCATCGCCTTTGTCGGCAGTGTGTTTTCGCCCTATTACAAATTGAGCGGGCGCAGGCGACCGGACAACCATTGCGCGATCAATGTATCGCTGAACGGCCCGCGCGGGTCTGCCTGGGCCATGACGGAACGCGGTGGACATCGCGTACACCGCGACGCCGACACCTTTTCCGTCGGCCCGAGCGCAATGCGCTGGGACGGTGACAGCCTGGTGATCGACATTGCCGAGATCTCTGCGCCCCTGCCCTACAAGGTGCGCGGCACCGTGCGCGTGACGCCCGAGATGCTTGGTACCACTGCGTTCCATCTCGATCCCGCGGGCCGGCACCGCTGGCACCCGGTCGCACCGCGTGCCAGGGTCGAAGTCTGCATGACCCATCCGGCCGCGCGTTGGTTGGGCGATGGCTATTTCGATTCGAATTTCGGCACCGAACCGCTCGAAGACGGGTTCGACGACTGGCACTGGTCGCGGGCGCATCTCGGCAATGACGTGGCCGTGCTGTACGAAGGCCGCCGCCGTGGCGGCGAGCCGTTCGACCTGGCGCTGACATTCGACCGGCAGGGGCGCTGGCACGATGTCGATCAACCGCCATCGGCGCGGCTGCCGCGCACGGGCTGGCTGGTAAAGCGCGCGACCCGGGCCGATGCCGGCCATGACCCGCGCGTGATCAAAACCTGGATCGATGCGCCGTTCTACGCCCGATCTGCGCTGGACACCCGCCTGTTCGGGGAAAACGTCGTCGCCGTACACGAAAGCCTGTCGCTCGGCCGGTTCCGCTCACCGGTCATCCAGTCGATGCTGCCTTACCGGATGCCCAGAGCTTTCTGGTAAGGGCGCGCTTTCTGGTAAAGGCGAGCTTTCTGGCAAGGCCGCGCTTTCCGGCAATTCACGCGATGCCTGTTTGTCGCGGCGGATCTCGCGGTTGACCGAAACGAGTTGCCACAGGCCGATGCTCAAGGCTGGTACGGCGCAAATCGCCATATCGAACAGACTGAAATATTGGCTGCCCATCAGTGCTCTTCCATAAATTGCCGGATGATCGTGGCGACTTCGCCGGGTCGTTCCTCGTGCGCAAGATGGCCAAGGCCGGCGATGGGCATCACGGTCGCGCCGTCGATCATTGCCGCCGCGGCACGCGCGCTCGACAGCGGTATCGCGGCATCACCACCGCCATGGACCAGCAGCAGCGGTACCGTCAGGCGCGGCAGATCCCGCTGCAACGCGCCCAGATCCCAATCCGCCATCATCGTGATCGCGCCCGCACAATGGCCAGGCGTCGCAAGCAGCCGCGTATAAAGGGAAACGCCTTCGGCATCGATCCTTGAGCCGGTGCTGCGCATCAGAAACCGGGCAGTCTCACCGCTGGTCTGGGCAAGCCTTGCGAACAGGTGCGGCGCCAACGGATTGACGAACAGCATGCGCGCCAACGTCGGAAACAGTTTTGCCGCAAGACCTGGAAACGGCAGCAGCGCTGCGCCGATACCGACGATCGCGACGGGTTTGACGACATCGTCGATCACCATGCGGATCGCAATTGCCGCACCCGCGGAATGCCCGATAATTCCATGCGGCCGCATGTCGAGCAGATCCAGCAAAGTGCCAAGTTCGCGCGCCATCGCGCGCATCGTCAGGCCGCCCGCCGGCCTGCCCGACGTAAAGCCGTGACCAGGCAAATCGGGCATGACCACCGTATAATGATCGGCCAGCGCCGGCGCGAGCGCGCGCCAGCTGTGCGTTGCAGCCCCTGTGCCGTGCAGCAGCAAAAGCGTCGGCGCGACGCCATCTTGCGGCCCCATCACTTGCACATGCCAGCGCAGCCGTCCGCTTGTGACAAAGCGACTGTGCGCGCGATTGGGCCAGTCGCGCCCTTCGACATCCCAGCGTGGTGCCCGGCTCATTGCGGTTGCGCACTGCGCACGGCGGCATGCATGCTGGCCGCATCGGCGCGCGGCAGAGGAAGATAGCGCGCATGCATGGCAGCCGCCAACGCCGCGCCTTCCGGCCTTGGCCGCGGCGAAATGTCGACAAATGCCGATGCAATTCCGGTTGCACCGATCGCCCGGGCCGCGGCCTGGGCATCAGCCTGCGCGGCGGTGCGATCGGTCCCGCCATCGGCGGCAATATTGGCGCGGCCATCGGTCAGCACGACGACAAACGGCGTACGCCCCCGCGCGCGTCCCGTTTCGGCAAGTTCACGCGCCGCGTTCAGTCCGGCAGCCAGCGGCGTCCCTCCCCCACCGGGCAGCGCAGCGAGCGAGCGCCGCGCGCGCGCCAGCGAACGGGTCGGGGGCAGCAACACTTCAGCCGCCACGCCCCGGAACGCCACCAGGGCAACCTCGGCGCGCTTTACATACGCGGCCGCCAGCAACAGCTCGACCGCGCCCTTTGCTTCGGCCAACCGCGCCATGGCCGACGAACCCGAGGCATCGACAGCGAAAATCGTCAGCGCCTGCGCCCGCGTCTCAAAGCGGCGAACGCGCAGATCGTCGCGGCGAACCTGCACCCGCCCCGTGTCCGCACCGTGTTTGCGGCGAAGGGTTTGCCAGGGGGCCGCCGCACGCAGCGTATCGATCAGGCTCAACCGCCGTCCGCCACCCGGCAGCCCGGCGCGCGCGCCCATCGGCCGCCCCCGGGCATGCGATGTTCGCCGTTCCCCGGCGCCGCTCGCGCGCGATGTGCGGCGCGATCGGCCCTCGGCAATGCGCGCCAGCACATCTTTGGGCAGCGCCGCCAGCGCGGCGGCCAGCACCACGTCGTCGAGCGGCGCGGGCTCGCCACGCTCCTGTTCGCCGCCGTCATCGGGCGCAGGGGGCGTCGCCTCGGGGATGGACGCGTCGTCTTCGGGGGCGCCCGGCACACGCGTGGCACGCGGGGCCAGAACGAGCCGCGCGGCGAGCATGACATCGTCCTTGCCGATCGCATCGCGGCCCGCCAGAACCGCACCTGCTCGCGCCGCGCGCAAGGCAAACAGCACTGCGCGTGCCGAATCGATGCCCAGTGCACATGCCGTGGCGACAAGGGCTTCCAGGATTTCTGGCGATGCTGCCCCCGATATCGCAGCAGGCGTGCGAGCGACAGGATCGCAGGCCCCATCGAAATCACGGACCATGCTGCCGGTCAGATCTATACGGAAGGCCAGACGCTCCGCCAGGGCAGACGGAACCGCCTCGTCCGGTTCGATGCCGTCGTCGAGCGCGACCAGGACAAAGGCGGCCGGCGCGGTGCCGACAGCGCCGCTGTCGATCACGGCCGCCAACCGTCCGGCAAGAGCATCGGACATGCGTTCGGCCATAGGTACGACCACAACGCCGCCATCGGCCTCGACCAGCAGCCCGGCGTGCGACACCGCCCGCCCCGCCGCCAGAGTCGCTGTCAGATCGATCCCGCCCAACAGCCGGTCGTCATCGATATGCACGGGCATCCGCCGTATCGGGGCTGTCGCCGGCAGGGCACCGCGCACCGCCGCAATGACCGCGTCACGGATATCCCCGCCTCCGCGCAGGATCATGCCGCCAAGGCCCGGATCGATCGCGCACAGCCGCGCGGCCAGGATTGCATCGGCAAAGACGTCGTCTTCGCCCGGCGCAATCATGCACCCAGGCCTTCCAGCGCACGCTCGATCCGCACCGTCGATCCGGTTTCGTCCAGCACATTGCGCCGCAGCCGGTGGCGCAACGCCATCGGCGCCACGGTCCGGATGTGATCATGGGTTGCGGCATCGGCGCCATCGAGTGCCGCCAGCGCCCGTGCCGACCGCATCAGGGTCAGCTCTCCGCGCAGGCCGTCTGCGCCGACCGCCATGCACAACCGCGAGGCAAACATCAGCACGGTATCGGGCACAGCGACATTTGCCAGTGCCGCGCGACCGCGCGCGATCCGCCGCAGCGCCTTGCGCTCTTCGCGTCGCCAGCTTTCCACAAAGACCTCGGGCGTGCGCTCGAACGCATCGCATCGTTTGAGAATTTCCACGCGCTGCGCCAGGTCTTGCGGCGTACGCACTTCGACGGACAGTCCGAATCGGTCGAGCAATTGCGGGCGCAATTCGCCCTCTTCCGGGTTGCCGCTGCCGACCAGCACAAAGCGGGCCGGGTGCCGCACGCTCAGGCCCTCGCGCTCCACCACGTTTTCACCCGATGCCGCAACATCGAGCAGCAGATCGACGATGTGATCCTCCAGCAGATTGACCTCGTCGATATACAGGAACCCGCCGTTGGCCCGCGCCAGCAATCCCGGCTCGAACGCCTTGATGCCCGCCCCCAGTGCCCGTTCCAGATCGAGCGCCCCGACCACGCGGTCTTCGGTCGCGCCAAGCGGCAGATCGACGAAGGGCACCGGCACGGTACCCTTGCGCAGCGTGCCGTCCTGATATCCGGCCAGGCCGGCCGGAATGGGTGGCAGCAGGGCGGCCAGGGCGCGCACGGCAGTCGATTTGCCGGTGCCACGATCGCCGAACACCATGACCCCGCCGATGCGTGCATCGACCGCAGCAATCATCAGCGCGCGTTTCATTTCGTCCTGGCCGACGATTGCGGAAAATGGGAAAGACATGCGCATGGGGGATGTGTAACAGGAGTTGGACACTCCACAAGACGGACTCTGCAGGACCGCCATGACCTTGCCCTCTACACCTGCCATCATTGCCGCTGCCGTCGCGATTTTCCTGGGCGGGTTTGGCGGGCTGATGACCCCGATCGGGCCCTGGTATCACAACTTGCGCAAACCCGCGTTGCAACCGCCGAACTGGCTGTTCGGGCCGGCCTGGACGATCATCCTCGGGCTTGCCGCATGGTCGGCGGTGATTGCGTGGAATGCGGCGCCCGATCACGCCGCGCGCACCAGCGTCGTGATCCTGTTTGTGACCAATGCCGTGTTTCACACCGCGTGGAGCCCGTTGTTTTTCCGCATGCGCCGGCCCGATCTGGCCCTGATCGAGGTGGTTTTCCTGTGGGCGTCGCTGGTCGCGCTGGTGGTCGGGCTGTGGCCGATTTCGCATTTCGCCAGCCTGTTGATCGTGCCTTACCTGCTGTGGGTCAGTTTCGCCTCATGGCTGAATGCGGCGATCGTCCGGCTCAATCGCCCGTTTGCCTGACAGCCCGTCCCTTGCAATCTGCCCCACGCCGGGTGCGTGATCAGGCTTTGCGCAAAACAAGAAAGACCCCTGGATGCCGCATATTGAACTGGTCTTGATGCTGCCTTGCGATGGAGCGGCATTTTCGTGACTCACCTCAGGATTGGTACGCGCGGTTCACCCCTTGCCCTGGTACAGGCGGGCATGGTGCGCGACGGTTTGATCGCCGCGCACGGAATCACGGCCGAGATCGTTGTCATCCGCACGACCGGCGACATCGTGCAGGACCGGCCACTGGCCGAAATCGGCGGCAAGGCGTTGTGGACCAAGGAGCTCGACCGGGCGCTGTTGGGTGGTGAGATCGATTGCGCAGTGCACTCGATGAAGGATGTCGAAACGGTCCGCCCAGCAGACATCAGCATCGCTGCGATACTGCCGCGTGCCGATGTGCGCGATCGGCTGATCGGGGCCGCCTCGATTGCGGCACTGCATCAGGGGGCGACGGTGGGCACGAGTTCGCCGCGCCGCCGGGCGCAATTGTTGCGGATCCGCCCCGATCTGACGATCGTCTCGTTTCGCGGCAACGTCGACACCCGGCTGGCCAAGCTGGCAGCTGGCGAAGCCGATGCGACATTGCTGGCGGCAGCCGGCCTCGAACGGCTCGATCGCCCCGACGTGGGTGTCGCGATCGCGCTCGATGTGATGCTGCCCGCGCCGGCGCAAGGCGCGGTCGGCATCGAAATTCGCAAAAGCGATGCGGCGATCCACCGGTTGGTGTCAGCGCTCGACCATGCGGCGACTCATGCCAGCGTGCTGGCCGAACGCGCATTGCTTGCCGCGCTGCATGCCGATTGCCATTCGCCGGTTGCGGCGCTGGCCCACACAGACGGCACGATCCGCGCCGAATTGTATGCAGAAGATGGCAGCGCGCATGTCGCCGGGTCTGGCAACGATCCGGTAATGCTGGCGCACGATCTGCTGGCCCGGGCACCTGCCAGCATCCGCCAGTTGTTCGCCGCATGACCATGCCAGCACTCGACACCGAACAGGCCGCCGCGCGCCAGTGGTTCGAACACCTGCGCGACCTGATCTGCGCCGAATTTACCAGCATCGAGCGCGAGGCCGGTTCCGATGCCGATTTCGCATACACCGCCTGGGACCGTACCGAACCGGACAGATCGGCAGCGGATGACACGGCCGGCGAATTCGGCGGCGGCGTGCGCGGCGTGATGAAAGGCAAAGTGTTCGAAAAGGTCGGCGTCAATGTGTCGACCGTGGCGGGCAATTTTGAAGGCGACTTTGCCCGCACGATCCACGGCGCGGGCGACAATCCCGGCTTTTTTGCCACCGGGATCAGCCTGGTTGCGCATATGGCCAATCCACACGCGCCGGCGGTGCATATGAATTGCCGATTTCTGGTCACCACCAAACGCTGGTTCGGCGGCGGTGCCGACCTCAACCCGCCCTTGCCCTATGACGAAGACACGGCCGATTTTCATGCGACTCTGCAAAGCGCGTGCGATCGGCACGATCCGGCGTATTACCCGCGATATCGGCAGTGGGCGGACGACTATTTCTATATTCCCCATCGTCAGGTCCATCGCGGCGTCGGTGGTATTTTCTACGACCATCTCGAGGGCGATTTTGCCGCAAATCTTGCCTTTACCCAGGATGTCGGCCGGGCGTTTCTCGACGCCTTTCCCCGGATCGTGCGCCGGCGCATGGACACCCCCTTCAGCCCCGATGATATCGCACAGATGCTGGCCTGGCGCGGGCGTTATGCCGAATTCAACCTGGTCTATGACCGGGGGACGCTGTTCGGGCTGAAGACCGGGGGCAATATCGACGCCATCCTGATGAGCCTGCCGCCGTTGGCGACGTGGTCATGAGGCCGCTCCTGCAAGTCCTGAAGGGCGAACGCGCCGCGGTGCCGCCGGTATGGCTGATGCGCCAGGCAGGACGATATCTGCCGGAATACCGCGCGTTGCGGGCGGACAAGGGCGGGTTTCTGGCACTGGCAACCGATTCGCCAAGTGCGGCCGAAATCACGCTGCAGCCGATCCGACGGTTTGGCTTTGACGGTGCGATCCTGTTTTCCGACATTCTGATCGTGCCCTGGGCGCTGGGCCAGGATTTGCGCTTTGGCGTGGGCGAAGGTCCGCGCCTGGCTCCTGCGCTGGTCGATCATGCGCTGGCCAGCCTGGTGCCGGATGCGACCCGCTATGAACCGGTCTATGAAACGGTCCGCCTGGTCGCTGCGGCGCTGCCCCCGGAAACGACCTTTCTGGGTTTTGCCGGATCGCCCTGGACCGTTGCCACATACATGGTCGCCGGCGCCGGCAGCCGCGATCAGCATGAAACCCGGCGCTATGCCTACCGCGATCCCGATGCGTTTGCGCTGATCATCGATACCATTGCCGATGCCACGATCGCCTATTTGTCCCGCCAGATCGAATGCGGTGTCATGGCAGTGCAGCTGTTCGACAGCTGGTCGGGCAGTCTCAGCCCGGCACAGTTCGAACGCTGGGTGATCGCACCCAATGCCCGGATCATCGCCGCGCTGCATGAACGCCATCCCGGCGTCCCGGTGATCGGCTTTCCCAAAGGTGCGGGCGGCAAGCTGATCGCCTATGCGCAGCAAACCGGGGCCGACGCGATCGGGATCGAT
>NZ_CBDCBI010000002.1:0-3582500 GCF_965214355.1 Novosphingobium sp.
CGCGGCCGCATCGGGCACCGCCGCACGCGGTTTCGGTGCCGGCCTGACCGTTGCAGGTTCGCCGCCCGCAGGCATGACCACCAAGGGGCCATCGGCGAATTTCAGCGTCAATTCATGGGTCGCTGCGGCGGCGGCGCGGGTCTTGACAAGGCCGCCGGCCGCATCGGTGACCAGCACATAACCGCGCAGCAACGGCGCCTCCGGATCGAGCGAACGGCGCAGGCGATCGAGCGCATCGACCCGCCCGCGCGCCACGTCGACGCGGTGCACCAGCGTTGCGGGGCGCAACCGTACCGCGCCCAGCCGTTCGGTTTCGCGCCGCAACCGTGCCTGAAGCAGCACCGGGCGCAACGCGCCCGCGTGCCGCGCCAGCAGCGCGGCGGCGATCTGCGTGCGGTGGCCCAGCGAGCGGTGCAGGCGTTCGCCCCAATCGTCGAGCCGCTGCGCCTGCGCCGCCAGCAGCGCCTGCGGCGGCGGCAGCCGGCGCGCGCGCTGGTCGAGCCGTTCGCGCGCCTGCGCCACGTGGCGCGCGATCGCACGGTTGCGCCGCGCGTCCAGTTCGCCAAGGGCGGCGGCCAGTTCGGCGCGCACCGGCACCGCCATTTCCGCCGCCGCGGTGGGCGTCGGCGCGCGCCGGTCGGCGGCAAAATCGGCGAGCGTCGTATCGGTTTCGTGGCCCACCGCGCTGATCACCGGGATCGTCGAGGCGGCAATCGCGCGCACCACCGGTTCTTCGTTGAACGCCCACAGATCCTCGATCGAGCCGCCCCCGCGCGCAACGATCACCAGATCGGGCCGCGCGATCGGACCGCCGGGCGCCAGTTCGGAAAACCCGCGCACCGCCGCCGCGACTTGTGCCGCCGCGCCCGTCCCTTGCACCAGCACCGGCCACACCACGACATGACAGGGAAAACGATCGCGCAGCCGGTGCAGGATATCGCGGATCACCGCGCCGGTCGGCGATGTGACCACGCCGATCACGCGCGGCAGATACGGAATCGCGCGCTTGCGATCCGCATCGAACAGCCCCTCGCCCGCCAGCCGCGCCTTGGTCTTTTCCAGCAGCGCGAGCAAGGCGCCCTCGCCCGCGATCTCCATCCGCTCGATCACGATCTGATAGTTCGATCGGCCGGGATACGTCGTCAGCTTGCCCGTCGCGATCACTTCGATACCGTCGGCGGGCGCAAAGCCCAGCCGCAGGACACTGCCGCGCCACATCACCCCGTCGAGCCGCGCGCCCTCGTCCTTCAGGCTGCAATACAGGTGGCCGGACGCGGCGCGCTTGACCCCCGACAGCTCGCCGCGCACGCGCACGAAGCCGAACCGATCTTCGACCGTGCGCTTCAATTGTTGCGACAGTTCGGTAATCGACAGCGCGGGGGCGTTGTCGCCCGCCGCTTCCCTCGCTAACAGCCCGTTCGGCGCGTCGTCATCGAAGGGACTGCTCATGAATATCCTGTTGCTCGGTGGTGGCGGACGCGAACATGCGCTCGCGTGGAAAATGGCGCAAAGCCCGTTGCTGGGCAAGCTTCATGCAGCGCCGGGCAATCCGGGTATCGCCGGGCACGCGCAGTGCCATGCGCTCGAACTGACCGATCATCCAGCGGTGATCGCCTTCTGCAACGACAATGCCATCGATCTGGTCGTGGTCGGGCCCGAGGCGCCGCTGGTCGATGGCCTGGGCGATAGCCTTCGATCTGCGGGCATCAGCGTGTTCGGCCCGTCGCAGGCTGCGGCGCAACTCGAGGGGTCGAAAGGCTTTACCAAGGATCTGTGCGCTCGCGCCGGCATTCCCACCGCAGGCTATGTCCGTTGCACGAATAAAGCCGACGCCCTGGCCGCGCTCGCCGGCTTTGGCCTGCCTGTCGTGATCAAGGCCGACGGTCTGGCCGCTGGCAAAGGCGTGGTGATTGCTGATACCGCCGCCGATGCGCGCGCGGCAATTACCGACATGTTTGCCGGCGACTTCGGCCCCAATGCCGTTGGGCACGGCGCCGAAATCGTGATCGAGGAATTCATGACCGGCGAAGAGGTCAGCCTGTTTGCGCTGACCGATGGGGCGACGATCGTCGCGTTCGGGTCGGCGCAGGACCACAAGCGCGTCGGCGATGGCGACACCGGGCCCAACACCGGCGGCATGGGCGCCTACAGCCCCGCGCGCGTGCTGACCCCTGCGCTCGAACAGGAAGCAATCACGCGGATCATCGCGCCCACGGTCAAGGCGATGGCCGAGGCGGGCACGCCGTATTCGGGTGTGCTCTTTGCCGGGCTGATGCTGACACCCGATGGGCCCAGGCTGATCGAATACAACGCGCGCTTCGGCGATCCCGAATGCCAGGTGCTGATGCTGCGGCTGACGAGCGACCTGGTCGAACTGCTGTCGGCCGTCGCCGAAAACCGGCTGGCGGCGATTGCGCCGCCCGCATTTTCGCCCGAGACCGCGCTGACCGTGGTCATGGCCGCCACAGGCTATCCCGGCACGCCGGTCAAAGGCGGAATGATCGCCGATATCGCAGTGGCCGAAGCGGGCGGTGCCAAAGTGTTTCAGGCCGGCACGTTCCGCGATGCGACCAACGTGCTGCGCGCCAGCGGCGGGCGCGTGCTGAACGTGTCGGCCACCGGCGCCAGCGTGCTTGCCGCGCGCGACGCCGCCTATCACGCGGTCGATGCGATCGATTTTGCCGACGGATTCTGCCGCCGCGACATCGGCTGGCGCGAAATTGCCCGCGAGACCGATTGATCGGAGCGAGGACATGCCGACACCCGGCATGCAGTCGGTCTGAAACAGTTACGCCGTCGCGCCATTGACCGGCGTTACCGCGCGCAGCCGTTCGGCGGCGGTTTCGGGCGTCAGGTCACGCTGCGGCTCGGCCAGCATTTCAAACCCGACCATGAATTTGCGCACGCGTGCCGATCGCAGCAGCGGCGGATAGAAATGCGCGTGCAACCGCCAATGGGGTGCAGGCCCGGTGCCCGGCGCCTGGTGCCAACCCATCGAATAGGGCATCGCACAATCGAACAGCGCATCATAGCGCCCGGTAATTGCCCGTAAAATCCGTGACAGCGCATCGCGCGCCTCGTCACCCAGATCCTGCAACCGCCCGACCGGATCGCGTCCGATCAGCAGCACTTCGAACGGCCAAGCCGCCCAGAACGGCACCACCGCCAGCCAGTGCGAATTGACCGCAACCACCCGCGTGCCATCGGCCAGTTCGCGCGCCACCACCGTGCCTAGCAGATCCGCGCCGTGCGCATCGAACCAGGCTGTCTGTTCGCGATCCTCGTCGGCCACTTCGCTGGGGGCGAAATCGCTTGCCCAGATCTGGCCATGCGGATGCGGGCTGGAACAGCCCATCATCGCGCCCTTGTTTTCGAACACCTGGACGTAAGCGTGAGCCTGTCCCAGCTCCGCCGATTGCGCGGCCCAGGTATCAACCAGCGCGCGCACTGCCGTTTCGTCGAGATCGGGCAAGGTCTTGCCGTGATCGGGCGCATAGCTGATCACGCGCGAGACCCCGCGCGCCGGGGCGATGCGGAACACCGCATCGCCGCTGTCGGGCGCCGGCGTATCGGGCATCAGCGCGGGGAAATCGTTCGGAAAGACGAACGTCGCCGGATAGGCAGGATTGACCTGCCCCCCCAGGCGCGTGTTGCCCGGGCACAAATGGCATCCCGGGTCATAGGCAACGGCGCTGCGCGGCGCGGGATCGCCGGTCTCGCCCTGCCACGGCCGTTTGGCCCGATGCGGCGATACGAGCACCCAGCGCCCGGTGAGCAGGTTACGCCGGCGGTGCGGATGATCGAGCGGATCGAAATCTGGCACGCAGAGGATATTATGCGAGGAACGGTGCCACGAGTGCGGTCAGATCGGCCTCGGGCCGTGCGCCGTAGTGCGAGATCACTTCGGCCGCGCACACTGCGCCGAGCGTCAGGCACGTTGCCAGTGCCTGCCCGCGCACATGGCCGAACAGGAAACCGGCGGCAAACAGATCGCCCGCGCCAGTCGTATCGAGCACGTGCGCAACCGGCGCAGCGGCGACATTGGCGTGTTCGCCCTGGCTGACCGCATAGGCGCCCTGTTCGCTGCGCGTGACGACCAGTGTCGGGATTTTGGGCGCCAGTGCAGCAATGCCGGCGTGGAAATCGTCCAGCCCGGTCAGCGCGGCCAGTTCATGTTCGTTGGCAAACAGGATATCGATGTCGCCGGCATCGATCAGCGCGCGGAAATCGTCGCCGTGACGCGCAATGACAAACGGATCGGACAGCGTGAACGCAACCTTGCGCCCCGCGGCGCGCGCGGTGGCAATCGCCCGGCGCATCGCGCGGCGCGGCTCTTCCGGGTCCCACAGATACCCTTCGAGATACAACACCTGCGCATCGGCGATCACGCTGTCATCAAGCGCGTCGGCCGGCAGAAATTGCGACGCGCCCAGGAACGTGTTCATTGTGCGCTGCCCGTCGGGCGTCACGAAAATCAGGCAACGCGCAGTCGATGGCTCGCCGGGACGCACCGGCGTGTCGAACGCGATCCCGCCGGTGCGAATATCATGGGCAAACGCCGTGCCTAGCGCGTCGTCGGATACCTGGCCGATAAAGCCGCACGACGCGCCCAGCGCTGCCAGCCCCGCCAGCGTATTCGCCGCCGATCCGCCCGAAATCTCGCGCGCAGCACCCATGCCCGCATACAGCGCCTGCGCCTGCGCCTCGTCGATCAGGGTCATGCCGCCCTTGGCCATCCCCAGCGAGACGATCTGGTCTTCGCTGGCCGCCGCCATCACATCGACAATTGCATTGCCGATCGCGACGACATCGAAACGGGCTGAACGGGTCTGGGTCAAGCGGGGCCTCCGGCAGAATGATTGCGCAGCGCCTAAGCGTTCGGCGCCCCTGCGGCAAGGCGAAGCGTACCCGCGACGGGCGCCGCGCGTGCCCGATTGACACAAAGGGTGGCGCACGCAATGGCAAGCGCACCGATGCGCGCGCTGCCAGCCATATCCATGATCCTGCTGCTGGGTGCATGCAGCGCAGAGGTCGCACGACCTGTCGCAGCGCTCAGGCCCGAAACGCACGCGCCGCGCCACGTGCCGGGGCGCGATGAACCGCTCGGCACCGTGATCGGCGCCGATGCCGAAGCGCTCGTGCGCCAGTTCGGCACACCCCGGCTCGACATCCGCGAAGGCGACGCGCGCAAGCTGCAATGGTCGGGCACCGCGTGTATCCTCGACGCGTACCTGTATCCCGGCGAGCGCGGCGGGCGGGCCACCGCGACCTATGTCGACGCGCGGCGCGGCGATGGGCGTGATGTCGATCGGGTCGCCTGCGTGGCGGCCTTGCGCAAGAACTGATGGCTAGACTTTGGGCAAAGTCACGCCGCGCTGGCCCATGTATTTGCCCGCGCGATCGGCATAGCTGACTTCGCACGGCTCATTGCCCTGCAGAAACAGGAACTGGCACGCCCCTTCGTTGGCGTAGATGCGCGCGGGCAGCGGCGTGGTGTTGGAAAATTCCAAGGTCACATGCCCTTCCCAGCCGGGTTCCAGCGGGGTGACGTTGACGATGATCCCGCACCGCGCATACGTCGATTTGCCCAGGCAAATGACCAGCACGTCGCGCGGCACGCGGAAATATTCGACCGTGCGTGCCAGCGCAAAGCTGTTGGGCGGGATGATGCACACATCGGTCTTGCGATCGACGAACGAATTGGCGGCAAAATCCTTCGGGTCGACGATCGCCGAATCGACATTGGTGAAAATCTTGAATTCATCGGCTACGCGCGCGTCGTACCCGTATGACGACAGGCCATAGCTGATGCAGCCATCGCGCCGCTGGCTTTCGACAAACGGCTCGATCATGCGTTCGTTCAGCGCTTTTTCACGGATCCAGCGGTCGGAGAGGATGGACAATGACGCCCTTTCGGTTGGAAAAACTTAAAGTGGAGAAACTTGCGGCGCCAGATTGGCCGGGCCAAACGCCAGTGGCAAGAGCGCGCTGAGCCGCATGTCCACGGTTTCGTTCGCGCCGGTGGCAATAATCAGCGGATCGGTCCCGCCCAGCGCCGCCAGCTCGTGCAACACCTGCCGGCAACGCCCGCATGGCGCCACGACTGCACCGGGCACGCCGCCGGGCCCGCCTGCGACCGCCACTGCGATCAGCCCGGCGCGATGCCCCTCGTGGCTGGCGCGCGCCGCCGCCACGGTTTCGGCGCAAAGCGACAGGCCATAGCTGGCGTTTTCGAAATTGCTGCCGGTAACCACCGTGCCATCGGCAAACAGCAGCGCCGCGCCGACATGAAATCCCGAATACGGCGCATACGCCGCCATCATCGCGCCATGGGCCGCCGCGACCAGCGCATCGCGATCGATCATGGCTGCACCACCGCCCAGCGCACCGGCCCCGCAATGCCCGGAATACGCAGGCGATTCGTCGCGGTCCACAAGACCCATGGCCGGCGAACGTAATCGGGCACACGATAGCTGCCCGTCACCCACACATTGCGATCGACCCGCGCCGCCAGGTGATAGCGCGCCTCCGCCGCGGCCGTCGGCATCAAGATTACCGGCTGGCCCAGATGCCGTTCGACTTCGTTGAGGAATGTGGTCAGTTCGCTGTCGATCGACGCCTCGCCCGGCGGATCGGGGCAGCGCGCGGGATCCAGGTCGATCGCGATCGCGGTGGGCAGCATGCGCTTGTCGCGCGGCACCGTCGTCACGAAATTGCTCGCCTGCGCGTCGGCCGGTGCACACAAGTCATACACATGCACAGCACCAACCTGCAGCCCGACCGCGCGCGCCGCATCGAACGCGGCGGCAAACGCCGGATCGCGCCGATCGGCGCCGTTGCTTGCGGTCAGATAGACGAAATCGGGCCCATGTCCGCCAGGTCCGTTGGCCTTGACCGTGCGCCATTCGACCGCGCCATCGCCAGCATCCAGCCACAGCCCCTGCACCGGATATGTGCCGCGATCGGGCACCCAGTGAATCGCCCAGCGCCACCCGCAAAACGCCGCGATACCCAGGACCACAATCACCGCAGGGACCAGCAGCCAGCGGTTCACGCGCGCCTTTGCCACTATGCCCATCCCCACAACGCCACAATTCTAACCCTTGATATGCAACACGCAGATCAGCGTGAACAGCCGGCGCGCCGTGGCGAAATCGGTCGCGATCTTGCCCTCCAGCTTTTCCAGCAGCATCGCCGCCGCATCGTTGTGGACCGCGCGCCGGGCCATGTCGATCGTTTCGATCTCCTGCGCCGAAGCGCGCCGGATCGCCTGGTAATACGATTCGCAGATCGCGAAATAATCCCGGATCGGCCGCCGAAACCGCCCCAAACCCAGAATCACGGTTTCCAGATGCTGACCGGTATCATCGCCGATGGTCAAACCCAGACGACCATCCTCGACCGATAACCGCAAATGATACGGCCCGTGATGCCCCGCCGCTGACGCACGCAGCGGCGTAAAGCTGTTTTCCTCGATCAGGTCGAAGATCGCAATCCGACGCTCCTGCTCGATATCGGCATTGCGCCAGATGATCGTCGCTTCGTCGAGTTCGATGTGTGCAATACGCGGATCCGGCATGGTTGCTTACGTCTTGGCATCAAGGGCCTCTGGCGGGCAAGGGTTATCACCCTTGCATCCCGTTACTGGCCTGCACCGCGCGCTCTCTTGGCCGCCGGAGGCCCCCTTTCCCCACTATCCACAGACGAAATCGCCCGACACAGCTTTAACGCTCTGCGCTTCGCGCGTACGATGCCGCGATGGCCGTAACCTCCCCCCTCATGCTACGCGAACCCGAACAGACGCTCGCCACCCCGCGCGCGTTGCCCGCCAATGTCGAGGCTGAGGCCGCGTTTCTGGGCGCGGTGTTGATCGACAATCGCATCCTGGAGGAAATGACCTGTCCGCTGACGGCGGAGCATTTCTTTGCGGCGGTGCATGGGCGGGTGTTTTCGCGGATTGCGGCGCTGCTCGATCGCAAGGCGGTGGTGACGCCGGTGACGTTGAAGCCGTATTTCGAGGCCGATGAGGGGCTGCTGGAGCTGGGCGGCACGGCGTATCTGGCGCGGCTGACTGCGGATGGTCAGGGCTTGCTCGCGCCGCGCGAGCTGGCGCAGCAGATCTATGACCTGGCGTTGTTGCGAGAGCTGATTTCGGTCGGGCGCACGCTTGTCGAAAAGGCGATGGATACGAGCGAGCATGTCGCGCCGCTCAGCCAGATCGAGCTGGCCGAGGCGGCGCTGTACGCGGTGGCCGAGGGCGCCGCGACGGGCAGCGAGGCGCAGACATTCGGCACGGCATCGCGTGCATCGCTGCAGATGATCGAAAAGGCGCTCCTGTCGGGCGGGCATATTTCGGGCAAGACGACGGGCCTAAACAGCATCAACGAAAAGATCGGCGGGCTCCACGATTCGGATCTGATCATTCTCGCCGGGCGCCCGGGCATGGGCAAGACCAGCCTTGTCACCAATATCGCGTTCAACACCGCCGACCGGCTGCGCCGCGATCTGCTCGACGGCATCGCGCTGAAGGATTCGGTGGGTGCTGCGGTCGCGTTTTTCAGCCTGGAAATGAGCGCTGACCAGTTGGCGACACGTATCCTGGCCGAACAGTCGGGGATCAGTTCCGAAGCTTTGCGCATGGGGCGGATCAGCCGCGAGGATTTTCAGCAGCTTTCGTTCGCCAGCCAGCGGCTGAACGAATTGCCGCTGTATCTCGACGACACGCCGGCGCTGACGATCGGTGCGCTGCGCGCGCGGGCGCGGCGGTTGAAGCGGCGGCATGATATCGGGCTGATCGTCGTGGACTATCTCCAGCTGTTGCAAGGGTCGGGCCGGTCTGACAACCGCGTCAACGAAATCTCGGAAATCAGCCGCGGGCTGAAAACGCTGGCCAAGGAATTGTCCGTGCCCGTGATCGCGCTGTCGCAATTGTCACGCGCGGTCGAACAGCGCGAGGACAAACGCCCGATGCTGTCGGATCTGCGCGAATCGGGATCGATCGAGCAGGACGCCGACATGGTGTGGTTCGTGTTTCGCGAGGACTATTACGTCCAGTCGCGCGAACCCAAGCGCCCGATCGACGGCGACGATGCCAAGACGCACGAAGCGCACGCCGCCTGGGCCGCAGACATGGAGCGCGTCTATGGCCTGGCCGAACTGATCGTCGCCAAACAGCGCCACGGGTCGACGGGCAAAGTGCGGATGAAGTTCGAACCGAGGATTACGCGGTTTTCGGATTTGGCGCCGGATGAAATGGGCGCCTCGTCTTACGGCGATGACTAAGTTTCCACGGTGTGCCGGACTTTACCGGGATACAAAGGGGCCTCCGGCAGCCAAGGGCCATCGCCCTTGGAACCCGTAACTTTGAATTTGCGCGTATTGGGTGCAACATCTCCAAATTTATCGGGCGATCGCAATAGCCGTAGAGACTGGAAATGAATTGCCAGTTTATCGGCGTGCCAGCTATGCGGCATCAGCCCTTATGTAGGGGGGCGGGGGGCGCGTTTGATGGATCAAAACATTTCCCGAGCGCAGTGGGCGATGCTCGCCTGCATAGTGATTGCCCTGCCGATGAGCGGCTGGGGCGCGCTCTATCCGCAAAACACGTATCTGCAGATTGGTCCGGTTGTCCTGGGTCTGCCGGCGGCCGCGTGGCTATTGCGGCGCTGGCCGATCAGCAACATGGCGGCATTGTGCCTGGCATCCTTCGTACTGCTTCATCTGGTGGCAGCGCGCTGGTCTTATTCGTTTGTGCCGTATCGGCAGTGGCTGGCTCCGCTGGGTATCGACATCAACGCCACATTCGGCTTTCACCGAAACATGTTCGATCGGCTGGTGCACACCAGCTTTGGCTTGCTCATGGTTGTGCCGATTGCAGAGATTGCCATTCGGCACATGGGTATGAGCCGATTTGCAGGATTGGCGTTCGCGGTATTTTTCGTCTTCGGAATGAGTTCGCTTTACGAAATTTTCGAGTGGCTGCTTACACTTACGCTCGCGCCCAACGACGCTGCAGCCTACAATGGCGAGCAAGGCGACATCTGGGATAGCCAGGAAGATATGGCATGCGCGAATCTCGCGGCTCTGTTTGCGATTTGGCCGGCCCGGGCGCACTTGCGGCGCATGCTTGACTCTGCGGGCGCCCCGACTTAGTGGCGGCCGCTTATCCCGACCTTCAGTTTTGCGAAAAGAGCTCCGTATGGCGCGCGTTACCGTCGAAGATTGCGTCGACAAGATCCCCAACCGGTTTGACCTCGTGTTGCTGGCCGCCGAACGCGCCCGCGCGATTTCGGGCGGTGCAGAGCTGACGATCGATCGCGATCGGGACAAGAACCCGGTCGTGGCACTGCGTGAAATCGCGGATGAAACCGTGCGTCCGGTGATCCTGATGGAAAATCTGGTCCAGTCGCTGCAGAAAGTGCAGCCCGACGACGACGACCAGGTCGATGAAATCGGTTCGCTGTCGCAGTCGGCCGAAGCCTTGCGGATTACCGCAGCGGCCCCGGTGCGCAATACGTCGCTGGGCGCCGATTACGACGGGTAAGCGCCGCTGTCGGGCATAGAGTAACGCGGCGGCACGCCCCCCCGAAAAATCATATCATTCAAGCCGGTAACGGGATCCAAGGGCAATAGCCCTTGGCCGCCGGAGGCTCTATTTCAGCCCTTGGGGGATAATTCCCGGGCGACTGCTTGCGATTGTCACACGCCCACGCCACATTCGCATCCTATGGCCAGCCAGCGATCCTTGCAGGGTGACCGATCCGCCGGTGCGCGCGGAGAGACGGGCAATGTCCGCGCGGTGCTTGGCCCGACCAACACCGGCAAGACTCATCTCGCAATCGAAAGACTGTGCGGCCATTCGTCGGGCGCGATCGGGTTTCCGCTCAGATTGCTGGCGCGGGAGGTTTATGACCGGGTCGTAGCGATCAAGGGTGCGAGCCAGGTTGCGTTGATCACGGGTGAAGAGCGGATCGAGCCCAGGCATGCACGGTGGCTGCTGTGTACGGCAGAAGCGATGCCGCAGCGGCCGGACCTTGCGTTTATCGGGCTGGACGAGGCGCAGTTGTCGGCCAACCCCGAGCGCGGGCATGTGTTTACCGATCGGTTGTTGCATACGCGCGGGCGCGAAGAGACGATGATCCTGGGTTCGGCCACGATCGAGCCGATGATCCGCGCGCTGGTGCCCGAGGCGGAGATTGTCAGCCGGCCGCGATTTTCGACGCTGAGCCATGTTGGCGCCAAGAAGCTGTCGCGTATTCCGCCGCGCAGCGCGATTGTCGCGTTCAGCGCGGAGCAGGTCTACACGATGGCCGAGATGCTGCGGCGGTTTCGCGGCGGGGCGGCGGTGGTGATGGGCGCGCTGTCGCCGCAGACGCGCAATGCCCAGGTCGCGATGTACCAGTCGGGCGAGGTCGATTACCTGGTGGCGACCGATGCGATCGGCATGGGGCTCAACCTCGATATCCATCATGTCGCGTTTGCCGGGCTGACCAAGTTCGACGGGCAACGGCAGCGGCGGCTGACGACGGCGGAAATGGCGCAGATTGCGGGGCGTGCGGGGCGGCATCACCGGGATGGCACGTTTGGAACGCTGTCGGGGCTGGGTGATTCGGCTGAATTCACAGATGATGAAGTCTATGCGATCGAGGAGCACCGGTTTGCGCCGCTGACCCGGCTGTTCTGGCGCGATGCGGAGCCGCGGTTCGATACGCTCGATCGGCTGATCGGCGATTTGTCGGCGCCGCCGCTGCGCGGCGAGCTGGCCACGCCGCCCGAAGGGATCGATCTGGCGGTGTTGCGGCTGTTGGCGGGCGATGCCGCAGTGGCCGACACGGTGCGCGGCAGCGCTGCGGTGCGGCGGTTCTGGAACGTATGCAGTCTGCCCGATTTTCGCCAGCAGGGCAGTGATACCCATGCGCGCTTTGTCGCGCGGCTGTGGCAGGACTTGGGCCAGGGGTATCTTGGCGCGGATTATGTCGCGCAGGCGATTGCGCAGCTCGACAATCCGGCCGGCGATATTCACACGCTGCAGGGGCGGATTTCGGCGATCCGCAGCTGGGCGTATATCGCACAGCGCCCCGACTGGGTGCTGGCGCGGGAGGATATGGCGGCACGGGCGCGGGCGGTCGAAACGCGGCTGTCCGATGCGCTGCATGCGCGGCTGACCGAGCGGTTCGTCAACCGGCGCACGACAGTGCTGATGCGCAAGGCCGGGACCGATGCCGGATTGCTGCCGGTGCGGTTGTCCGAAGCGGGTGCGGTGCTCGTGGATGACGAGCCGATTGGGCACCTGGAGGGCTTTCGCTTTGTCGTCGATCCGCTGGCCCGCGCGGCCGATCGCAAACTGCTGCTTGCCGCGGCCGAACGGCATCTGCCGGGATTGTTTGCCAAGCGCGCCGCGTTGCTGACGGCAGCCGCGGCGCAGCCCGACGGGCTGAGCCTTACCGCGCAGGGGCTGGTGTGGGACGAGACCCTGGTTGCGCGGCTGGTGCCCGGTCGCGGGTTGCTCGATGCGCGGGTGGAGCTCGAACCGGCGCTGGCCCGGTTGCCGGCAGCGGTGCGTGACGATGTGCGCGATGCGGTCGATGGCTGGTTTGCGCGCCACACCGATCGCGCGCTGGGCCCATTGCGCCGGCTTTCGGCAGCGGCCGAAGCGCCCGATCTTGGCCCCGATCTGCGCGCGCTGCTGCTGAAACTAATCGACAACGGCGGGGTTTTGCCGCGCGAAACGGCGGGGCTGGATCGGCTTGACCTGCGCCAGCGTGAGGCGTTGAGGCGGCTGGGTGTGCGCATCGGCGGGCTCGATCTGTTCATGCCCACTGCGCTGCGTCCGGCGACAATGCGGCTGTGGCTGCATCTGGCGCAATTGCGCGGCAAAAGCCCGCTGGCACCGCCGCCGGGCATGCCGGCGACGGTTGAGGGCCGCGCCGCTCCGGTCGGGTATCGCCGCCTGGGGGACCAGGCGCTGCGCATCGATCTGGCCGACCGGCTGGTGGCCGAAGCGCATCGCTGCCGGATCGGTGCACCGGGCTGGCGCGTGTTCCTCGACCCCGCAAAAGCACGGTCGATGGGGCTTTCGACGGCGAGTTATGCCGCGTTGCTGCGCACGGCCGGATTTCGTGTGGCGATGCCACGGGCGCTGGCCGACGGTGCTTTCGGCCCGCATGCGCCGCCACTATGGGACTGGCGCCCACCGCGCGTGGCGGTGCCGGCGCCGGCGCATGTCCCGCCGCATGCGGCGACGGGGGCATTTGCCGCGCTGGCCGGATTGATGCGCTGATGGGAGCGCAAAGCGTGATCGGAGACACGATGCGGATCGACAAGCTGCTGTGGTATCTGCGCCTGGCCTGCAGCCGCAGTTTTGCGCAAGGGTGGGCGAGCGAGGGGCATATCCGGCTCAACGGGCGGCGCATCGAGCGCGCCAGCGCCACTGTGCGCGAGGGCGATGTGCTGGTGCTGCCCACGCATGATGCGGTGCGCGTGATCGAGGTGCTGGCGATTCCCGGCCGGCGCGGCCCGGCGCCCGAGGCGCAGGCGTGTTACCGGATTGTGGAAACGGGCAACTAAATCTTGCGGGGCGATGTGCCTGCGCGGGGTTGACGGCTGCCCCCCGACGCCTTTAGCACGGCGGGCAATTCACGACCGAACCGAAGATCCGAAGGACGCGCCACCATGACTTATGTCGTCACCGAAGCCTGCATCAAGTGCAAGTTCATGGACTGCGTCGAGGTGTGCCCGGTCGACTGTTTTTACGAAGGTGAAAACATGCTGGTGATCAACCCCAGCGAATGCATCGATTGCGGCGTGTGCGAGCCCGAGTGTCCGGCCGAAGCGATCCTGCCCGATACCGAAAGCGGGCTTGAACAATGGCTTGAGCTCAATGCCAAATATTCCGCCGACTGGCCCAATATCACGGCCAAGAAGGACGCGCCGGCCGACGCCGACGAGCACAAGGGCCAGGACGGCAAGTTCGAGAAATTCTTTTCGGCAGAGCCCGGCGAAGGCGACTGAACGCGCGTCCGCGAACCGGAAAATGACCCCATTGCCACTCAGGCAACGGGATACGGTTCAATTTGACCAGATTCGGGTGCTTACGGCACTGGAATTTTTGTGACAGAGTTGCTATATACGCAATCAGGCACCGGGAACTTTTTCCGTACTGTGCTTTTTGCAACACGAATCAGGCAGGACACACGGCAAACGGATCACTGGGCTTCGTAAGACTGGGCAAGGCGTTATGCGTTGCCGGTCGTTTGCCGGACCACTCCCCAAAAGGGCCCGGGATACCCGCCAACGTGCCTGTGCGCGAATGCCGGTTTGGCATTGGCGCGGCACGCAGCATCCGCAACCGTTTCTCCCGCCGTGTCGAAAGGGATATGCAATGGCAGTCAAGGCTCTTGCCTTCGATGTTGGGGACTACGTCGTTTATCCAAAGCATGGTGTCGGCCGGGTGGTCGAGCTCCAGAATGAAGAAATCGCAGGCATGAAGCTGGAGCTGTATGTGCTCCGCTTCGAAAAAGAACGCATGACGCTGCGGGTGCCGGTGAACAAGGTCGAAGCGATCGGCATGCGCAAGCTGTCTTCGGACAAGACGCTGCGCGAAGCGCTTGATACACTTAAGGGCAAGCCCAAGGTCAAGCGCACGATGTGGTCGCGCCGCGCCCAGGAATACGAAGCGAAGATCAATTCGGGCGATCTGGTATCGATTGCCGAAGTGACCCGCGACCTGTTCCGCGCCGATGACCAGCCCGAACAGTCGTATTCCGAACGCCAGATCTTCGAGGCCGCATCGTCGCGCCTCGCGCGCGAACTGGCCGCGATGGAAAAGACCGACGAGCCGACCGCGCTCAAGAAGATCCTGGCGATCCTCAACGAGCACGCGCCGAAGTATTACGAAACCGCCTGAACGGGATTTCCCGCTGGCAGGTCAGGGGGCCGCCGGGAGACCGGTGGCCCGTTTGCGTTGAGTGCGTTGCGTCGCACAGTATTTCATCGGGCACGATCGGTGGCTCGCTGCTGGAAAACACCCGCATATGTCTCGATTCCCGCTGATTCCGCTATCCTGTCTCGGCCTGGCGCTGGCGGGGTGCGACGCGCCCAGAGTGTCGATCGACGGGCATACCGGGGTGCCGCTGGCACAGCTCGACCTGGCTGGCCAGACCGCACATGACATCACGCTGCTCGGCCCGGACACGGTTCATATCGTGCAAGGTGACGCCCTCGCGATACGGGTCGATGGCGATGCGCGCGCCAGCGCTGCGCTACGCTTCGTGCTGAATGACGGAAAGCTTGGGATCGGGCGACAGCCCGATGCCAATGCGGGCAACGGCACCGCAACCGTGACGATTACCGATCCGGCGGTCGATCACATGGTGATGGCAGGTTCGGGCACGATGTCGAACGACCGGCTGGTGGGCAAAGCGGTGGGCGTGACGATTGGCGGGTCGGGCCATGTCGTGATCGCCGGTATCGCAGCCACGCAGCTCGATGTCGAAGTGCTGGGATCGGGTTCGTTCACCGGCAGCGGCCGTGCCGGCAAAGTCGCGCTGACCCTTGCCGGCAGTGGCGATGTGGATCTGGCGCAATTGCGCACGGATGAGGCGGTGGTCGATGTCGCGGGCACAGGAACCGGCGTGCTGAACAGCGATGGCCGGGTCACGGGCTCGGTGCTGGGCACCGGCGTCGTCAATGTCCATGGCAAGGCGCACTGCGATATCCGTGTTACCGGCGTCGGCCGGGTCACCTGCCAACCGTAAATCCGGTTACCACCGCGTTAACCATAGCGCTTCACCGCGTGGTGGCGCGGGCCTGCTATCAGGATCGGGCAACTTCATTAGGCCCCGTCGTTTTGTTCAAAATTCCGCAAACCCGTCCTGTTTCCGTCGTCGGCCCGCTGGGCGAAGCGCTGACCCTTGCCAGCCTGCCGCCTGCCGGCGTGAACCGCTGGGTCATTCGCCGCAAGGCCGAAGTCGTCGCCGCGATCGACGGCGGCCTGTTGACGATCGACGAGGCCTGCGAGCGCTATGCCATCTCGATCGAGGAACTGGTGGCCTGGCGCCGCCTGGTCGAACGCGCCGGCATGCAGGGGCTGCGCGTGACCCGATTGCAGCATTACCGCGATCTGCACGAGCGCCAGATGCGCTATTGAGCCAGGCTTGTCATGACTGCTCCGGGGCCCGGTTTCGCGAGTAAGCCTGCCAGGGAAGGTCTGGCACAAGACCCGCGGCACCTGTATCCAGCAACAGGCCGTCGACGCTGTTTTCGATCAGGATGCGCATCGCCGAGGCGCTGGCCAGCCCGCCGCGCACGAGGCAACGCGCGTGGAGCGAGCGCTTGAACGCATCGTACAGCACCGGATCGGGCGTCTGCGGATCGCACCAGAAACTGTCGAGCCCGCCCTCGTGGGTGAGACCGGGAATATCGTAAACCGCATCGCCGAGCACCACCACCGGTTTGCCCATGGCCAACCCCAGCGTGCCCGATGTGCTGTTGATGCACACCATCCCGACCGCCTGCTGCGCCAGGTCATCGAGTGATCCGCCCGCAATATGCTGCACGCGGTGCGCAATGCCCAGCGCTTCGGCCCGGCGCGCCACATAGCGCCGCCAGTCCCGAAACCCGCTGTCGAGCGGATGATCCTTGATCAGCAGGATCGCATCGGCCGGCGCATGGCCGGCAAAGCTGTCGATCACGAAGTCCACTGCAGCCGTCATCGACCCGAACGGCGAATGGGCACGTATCTGATAGTCGCCGTTCAATTGCAGCGGAAACAGGAAATAGCGCGCGCCCGCCAGCTGCCGGATCAGCGCATCCGCATGACGGGCCAGCCGTTTCGTGCGCCGCAGTTTTAAAAGCCAGCCGATCCCGTCGAGCGTGATCGAGCCATGGCGGTGCGACCGGTAAAACGGGAACTTCAGCAGCAGCCGTCCCGTCACGACATGGTGATAATGCCAGTAGCTGTCGCGCATGCGCCGCCTGAAGCTGGCCGTGATCGGCGGCAATTCGGGCACCGGCGGCAACCAGGCGGCATTTTCCAGGATCGCCTTGGGATCGCGTCCGAACGGTGAATGGCCATTCACCCCGTCACGTTCCAGCGTCATCCAGTTGGGGCGGATATAGCCTTCCTCGAACACGAACACCCGCAGCGATCGCAGCTTGGCCATGTTCAGCGCCGCCTGGTGCACCGGCCGGCAATCGCCGAACACGACGAGATCGGTAATATCGTGGCGACGCACGAACCGATCGAAGAACGTGGGCCAGTCGCGCATGCGTCCGCGATAATTCGTGGCCCCGGTTGGCCAGTCATGCACATCGCCGCCCGACAGATTGATGCGGCTGACCCCCGCGCCGCGCTTTGCCAGCGCGCTCGCCAGTTCGCGAAAGAACGGCCCCGGCGGCCCCTGGAGAAACAGGAACCGGCGCTGCTGCGCACGGGCATCGACCAGGCGCGAAAACGGGAATTCCGCCGTCATTGCGGCTGCGCCGAAGTCTTGACCACGGCATCTACCGCCATGACCTGTACCAGCAGCGCCTCGAGATCGGCGAGCGGGAGCGCGCTTGGTCCGTCGCACAGCGCTTTTGCCGGATCGGGATGCGCCTCGACAAACAGCCCGGCAATGCCCACCGCGACCGCCGCGCGCGCCAGCACGGCCGTCTGGGGCCCACGCCCGTCGGCGCTGTCTTCGCGCCCGCCCGGGCGTTGCAGCGCGTGCGTCACGTCGAAGGTAACCGGCGCATAAGCCTTCATCGTGTCGATGCCCAGCATATCGACGACCAGGTTGTTATAGCCGAAACTGCTGCCGCGCTCGCACAGCAGCACCTGATCGTTGCCTGCCTCGGCGCATTTCGCGATGATGTGGCGCATCTCGTGCGGTGCCAGAAATTGCGGCTTCTTGACATGGACCGGTTTGCCGGTGCGTGCGATCGCGGTGACAAGGTCGGTCTGGCGCGCCAGGAATGCGGGCAATTGCACGATGTCGGCTACCGCCGCGACCGGTTCGGCCTGCCACGGTTCGTGCACATCGGTGATCACCGGAAATCCGAATGCGGCCTTTACTTCGGCCAGCAGGCTCAACCCTTGCTCCAGACCAACCCCCCGGTAGGAAACCATTGACGATCGGTTTGCCTTGTCGAACGATACCTTGAACACGAAAGGCAGTCCAAGCCGCGTTGTAATATTGCGAAAATGTAACGCGACGGCGAACAGCGTATCGCGATCCTCGATCACGTTCATCCCGCCGATCAGCACCATCGGCGCGTGGTTGGCAAACACCACGCCGCCAGGCAAAGTGACCGCAGCACGGGTCATGCGATGCCTCGCGCCAGCAGCACGGCCTCGATCGGGGGGACGTCCTGCGGATTGTTGAGCTCGATGCAATCCCAGCCCACGGCGTCGATCGGGACCACCCGCACCGGCAGCCCCGCCTCGAGAAACCGCAGTTGTTCCAGGCCCTCGATCTGTTCGAGCGGAGACGGCGCCAGTGCCGCATACGCCGCCAGTGCAGCAGGGCGAAAGGCATAGACGCCCAGATGCAGGTGCACATGGACATGCCCACCGGCGGCATCCGCCGGCACATGCGGGATCACCCGCTTTGAAAAATACAGCGCCCGGCCCGCCGGGGTGAACGTCACGGTCGTTCCTCCGACCCGCCCCGCCGCCTGATCCGCCAGCAGATGGGCCACCATGCTGGCCGAACAGCGCATCGCCGGCGTCGCCATCGCGGCATCGGGATCATGCCCAAGCGCCGCGACCAGTTCCGGCACCACGTGCGAGGGGGTAAGCGGCGCATCACCCTGAAAATTGAGCACGACCGGCGCAATGTCGCCCAGCACCGCCAGTGCGGCCGCGCAGCGTTCGGTCCCGTTGCGGCAGTTTTCGGGCGTCATCACCGCCTGCCCGCCAAACTCGCGCACCACCTCGGCGATGCCCTGATCATCGGTCGCGACCCAAACCTGCGCAGGCGCCGCGACCTGGGTGGCCGCAATCCAGCTGCGTTCGATCAGCGGGCGCACCTGGCCCGTGGCGCCGCGCAACGGCGCCAGCGGTTTGCCCGGATAACGCGTCGAGGCGTTGCGCGCCGGGATGATGATGGCAAAGGGCGCGGGCGCGGCCATGGATCAGCCCAGACCCAGCCGCAGCAGGTCATGGACATGGACAATGCCCAGTGGCCGCGCCGGCGCGATTGCCCCGTCCTCGACGACGAACACCGAAGTGATCTTGCGCGCATTGAGCAGTCGCAACACGTCGATCGCGGGCAACGACCGACCAACCACGCGGGGGTCCATCGTCGCCACATCGATCGCACGACATTGGTGCAGCCGTTCGAAATTGCGGCGCAGATCGCCATCGGTAATTACGCCGACCAGCTGCCCGGCGGCATTGACCACCCCGGCGATGCCGCAACAGCTGCGCGTGATTGTCGTAACAACATCACGCATCGCACAGTCCTGCGCGACCAGCGGCATGCGGTCTGCGCCCAGCGCGATATCGCCGATAGGGATCAGCTCCAGCCCGATATTGCCGCCGGGGTGGCGCGCGCTGATCGCGTCGCGCGTCTCTCCGCGCATGTCCATCACGGCCATCGCCAGCGCATCGCCAAGCGCAAGTTGCACTGTCGTCGATGTCGTCGGTGCGACATTGACCGCGCATGCCTCGCGCACATGCGGCAACACGATGCCCACACTGGCGCAACGGATCAGCGGAGAATCGCCGCGAGAGGCGACGCCGATGATCGGCACGTGCACCGCCCGCGCATAGTCGAGCATGGGCCGCAACTCGCTGGTCTTGCCCGAATTGGAAAACACCAGCAGCACATCACCCGGCACCAGATTGCCCATATCACCATGCGCCGCCTCGGACGGGTGGATGAAAATGGCCGGCGTGCCGGTGGCGGCAAATGTCGCGGCAACCTTGCGCGCGATATGCCCCGATTTGCCGATGCCGGTTACGACCAGCTGGCGACCGCCGGCAAAAATCGTTTCGCACGCGGCAACGAATGTGTGATCCAGCGCGCGCTCCAGCTGGCCGAGCGCATCGCGCCCCGCCCGCACGACATCACGGCCCCGGCCCAGCAGATCGTGCGCATCGAATAGGGAATTGCCACCGGACCTGACTGCGGGATCGATGCCTTTGCGCAATTCATCAAACACAAAATCCACCTGTACAAAGCGGGGGCCAATTGTGGCAGAACTGCTTGTTCGCCGTTGTATTACATGGGGGTTGGCAATAACGCATTTAGCGTTGCTGAACGCAGACCGGCAAGCCTCGCCATGCCTGCGTGCCACAACGTATGCCCCCATAACCGATTATTGTTCAATCGTGCGGCCTTCCCGGAACTCCTGTGGCGCCGGGTTGTTCCGAAATCAAGCGAAGTTGCACTATCGGACCGGACCCGATCCAACGCTGCGCTTGCTTTAGTTGCCGATTTGGCAAATACGCCGCGACGCTGCCGCCCGGTGCCGCACGGTGCGGCCCTGTCGACAAAGCCATACGTCCAAGGACTTTGCCTATGAGAGTGCTGATCGTTGGAGCCGGCTTTTCGGGCGCGACCATCGCCAGGTTGCTGGCCGACAAGGGTATCGCCAGCCTGGTCATCGACGAGCGCGCGCATCCCGCCGGCAATTGCCATACCGAGCGCGATGGCGAAACCGGCGTGCTGGTACACAGATACGGACCCCATATCTTTCACACCGATATCGAGCGGGTGTGGACGTTTGTGACCAGCCACGGCGAAATGATGCCGTATGTGAACCGGGTCAAAGCCAATGTGCAGGGCAAGATCTATTCGCTGCCGGTCAACCTGCACACGATAAACCAGTTTTTCGGCACGGCGCTCTCGCCCATCGAGGCCCGTGCCTTCATCGAATCGCGCGCGCGCATGGATATCACCGATCCCCAGACGTTCGAGGACCAGGCGCTGCGCTTTGTCGGCAACGATCTCTACGAGGCGTTTTTCAAAGGCTATACGCGCAAGCAATGGGGCTGCGAGCCGAGTGAATTGCCCGCCTCGATCCTCAAGCGCCTGCCGCTGCGCTTCAATTACGACGACAACTATTTCAACCATCGCCACCAGGGCATGCCGCGCCACGGCTATACCCCGATCGTCGAAAGCATTTTGCGCCACGATCTGATCGAGGTCCGGCTGGGCGTCGCGCATGGCGACCTTGGCGAACATTTTGCCCACACATTCTATTCCGGACCGCTCGATCGCTATTACGATTATGACCTGGGCCGGCTGGGCTATCGCACGCTCGATTTCGTCGCAGAGCGTGCGGACGGCGATTTCCAGGGCACGGCGGTGATCAACTATTGCGATGAAAGCGTCGCGTTCACGCGCATTTCCGAACACAAGCATTTCGCACCGTGGGAAGCCGCCACCTTCGACCGCACGATCGTGTTCCGCGAATACAGCCGCGCCTGCGGCCCGGATGATGTACCCTATTACCCGATCCGCATGGTCGCCGAAACCGCACTGCTCGAACAATACGAGGCCCGCGCCGCGCACGAAACCGGCGTGACGTTCGTCGGCCGGCTGGGCACGTACCAGTATCTCGATATGGATGTAACGATCGACCGCGCGATGGATGTGGCTGCGCGCTATCTCGGCGTCGTTCAGACCTGAGGCCGGAACGACGCTTCATGGAAGGCGATGCCTTCATCGACGTCATCGAATTTGCGCAAGTGGCCGTGATCCACGACATAGACCACGCTGCAATTTTCGCGGATGAAGTGCATTTCGTGCGTGATGATCACCATCGCCTTGTCACGGCGGCGGTTCAGCAATTCGTCGCGGCTTTTTTCCTGAAACCGCTGGTCGCCCACCGCGATGACTTCGTCGATGATCAGGCAGTCGAAATCGATCGCCATCGAAATCGCAAAGGCCAGCCGCGCGCGCATCCCGGCCGAATAGCTTTTGACCGGCTCGAACAGGTAATGCCCCAGTTCCGAAAATTCGCGGATATAGGGCAGCAGCGCCTGGGCCTTCCGGCCATAGACCCGGCTGATGAACTTGATATTGTCGTACCCGGTCAGGCTGGAATGAAATCCGCCGACAAAGCCGAGCGGCCATGACACCGACATGTTGCGCACGACCGTGCCCGAAGTCGGCTGCTCGGCGCCGCTGATGATCCGCACCAAGGTCGATTTGCCCGCGCCGTTGGGGCCCAGGACGCCTGCCTTTTCATTCGGCTCGATCGTCATCGACACGCCGTCGAGCACGCGGTGGCCGCCAAGCCGCGTGTGATAGACTTTGACGATGTCCTCAAGCACGATCACTCGGGCGTGACTTCCCGGCTCATCTTGCGCTGTAGCAGCAGCCCGACCACAGTCATGATCGCGTTGAACCAGATCGTATAACCGACATCGTAATGCGCGTGGAATTTCGACCCGAAGAACCCTTCGCGCACAATCTCCAGCCCGTTAACCGTCGGGAGCTTGAGCGCCAGCGCCTGGACGCGCGGCGGCAGCGAATCCACCTGGAACGCGGCGCCTGATAACGGCACAAGCAGGTATTGCGCCGGATGCCACAGCTTTTCGATGAATTCGAAATCTTCCGACAGCGAACCCAGCAGCACCGCCAGCGCCATGCCGAACCAGGCCAGCAACATCCACCCGCCAATCAGCTCGGCCAGGTTTTCCGGCCAGGTAATCCCGCTCGAAAAGAACCCGAACACCACGCACAGCACGATCAACGACGTCGTCGCGCCGACCATCTCGAGAATCAGCCGCGAGATATAGATGTCGATCGGCTTGATATTGCGGTGGTACAGCAGCGACAGATTGGGCTGGATCGATCCGATGCAGCGAAACGTCATGTTGCGCCACAACAGGATGCTGGAATATCCGGTGATGGCAAACGCGATGATCGGCAGGTTGCTGCCATGGACCGAATTCAACGCGGTCCAGATCGCCGCCACGCCCAGCGTAAACAGCATCGGTTCGACAAACAGCCACAGGAACCCGATATTGTGCCGCCCGTACCGAGTCAGCACTTCGCGCATCAGCAGCGCGTAGATGACCCGCCCCTGCACCCGCAACGAGCCTGCCAGATCGCCCATTTCGCGATTTTGCATGCCCGAAGCGGTCATTCGACGTGGTCGCGCAAGCTGGCCAGCATCATCGACGCGATACCCCACACGATCAGCCCCATCACGAACGTGGCAAGCACGCCGCGCAGGCGGTTGGGCTCGATCGCTTCATCGGGCACCGCCGGGGTGACGATGCGTTCGACATAGGCCTGCTTGTGCTGCGAATCGAGACGTGCCTCTTCCAGCGCGCCGAGCGCTGCGGCCAGCTGCTTTTCGCCGAACTGTTCGTCGAACGCGCGCCGCTGGTATTCCGCCGCCGCGCTCGACAGCGATCCATTGCCACCGGCCGCGCGCTGCGTCTGCGCACCGATGGCCTGTTGCAGCCCGGCAACGCGTGCCTGCAACGGCTCGATCTCGGAGCTGCGCGGGGCCATCTCCTGCACCTGGCGCAACTGGATCTGCGCCGCGATCAGTTCGTCCTGCATCTTTGAGACCATCTGGACTTGCGCACCGGCCTGCTTTTCCGGATCGACCAGCCCGGCCTTGTCGCGATAGGCGGCAAGCGCCACCGCGAACTGCCGCGCCTCGGCGCGCGAACGGTCGACTTCGCGCTGGGCCACGGCGACCAGATCGGTGCGCGCGCGGTCGTTCAGCGTGTTGACCTGGGTCTCGGCCAGTTCGAGCAGTTGCTCGTTGAAACGGCGTGCGTCCTGCGGGTTGAACGCCCGGACGGTCAGCGTGGTGATCGCGGTCGAGCTGTCGTACTGCACCGCAATCTTCTTGCCGACATAGCGATACAGCGTCTCGAACGAGCCGCGATAGCCCAGCGGATCGAACCGGTCGAACATCGAAACCTGGTGCGACCCGTACGACTGCGCCACCGCGCCGTTGCGATTGAGCGCGCGCAACGCCTCGCGCGATGCGAGATAGTCATTCGCCGCGTAGATCTCGTCCCCGCTGTTCGAAAAGCCCACCGTTTTCAACAGCACACCAAAGCCGGAAGATTCGGGCTTGTTCGGGCTGCGCACGATAAAGCTCGATTCCGAAATATAGACGTCACTGGCGAGCAGCCCGAAATACACCAGCGCGATCAGCGTCGGAATCGTCACGCACAGGTGGAACAGCGGGCCCAGCCCGCGCAGGGTGTTGCCGAACGAATTCAGTCTGGACGTCATAAATTGGCCGCCTTGACCGCGATTACCGGATAGATTGCAGCCCCGATGATGGTCACGAATTTCTGGATGTCGGTAATTGGCGCATTTGTTACATAGACCACATCGTGGTCCCGAATGCCGAAATGCTGCGCGGCAAAGAACGCCACCGGATTGCGCAGATCGACACGGTAGATGACCGGCACCTTGCCATCCGCATTGGGGGCGACACCCGACACGCCGTCAAGCGCTGCCGGATCTTCGAGCCGGAAGATGAACACCCCGTGCGGATTGGCACGATCATCGCGCAGGCCGCCCATGCGCCCCAGCGCCTGCGCCAGCGTGATCCCGCGCGCCTCGAACTTGACCTCGTCATTGCGGCCGGTGGCGCCCAGCACGGTGAAGCTGGCGGGTTGATACGACAATGTCACCACATCGCCAGGGCGCAGGAAAATGTTCTGGTCGGGCATCGCGATCAGGTCGTCGAGCGGCAGGCCCGTATGGCGCCCGTCGCGGGTCAGCTCAAGATTGACCTTGTCGACCGGATCGCGGCTGCCGCCGGCAGCGGCCAGCGCATCGAGCAGGCGCTCGCCCTTGAACGTCAATGGCATGCGCACGCTGTTGGTGACATCGCCGACCACGGTCACCGCCGATGACGCCCCTTTTGCGATATTCACGACGACTTGCGGATCGTGCGCCTTGCCCCGCAAACGCGCGACAATCTGTGCGGCCACCTGCTGCGGCGCGCGGCCCAGTGCATCGATGCGGCCCGCAAAGGGCACATCGACCTGGCCTGCGGCATTGACGATCAGATCGGGCAGGCTGGTCCCGCGCTGCGATGGCGAGGCAAGGCCATTGCTGGCGCCTTCGATACCCGGCCCGAACAACAGCGCGGGCGGCGCCTCGAACACGGCGATCTGCAAGGTGTCGCCTGGCCCGATCAGCGCGCCATACGGCACGCCCTGCCCGAACGTCGTGGCAAACCCTGCCGGTTTCATCGCCGTATTGATCCGCCGCGCCACCGGATCGGTAACATCGATCAGCAGCGCCGCCTGGCCCGGCCCCGGCACGGTCGCCCCCGTGATATGCCCCGAGGTTGGCCCGTCGCGGCCCATGAAGGCGGAACTGGCACATCCTGACAGCAGCGCGGCCAACGTCGCGCCAGCGCCGATGATCGCCGCCGATCGGTTCGAAACCATCCGGACAGGCCCGGTCTTACCCATTCTCATCAAACCGCCACAATCCCTGCGCCCAGCTATATCGGGGTTCCACCTAGCCCACCAAACGGGGGCGAACAAGCATTGCGCCCACGGCTCGTCTCATGCCGCGGCGCGGCGCAGACGGTCGTTGATCGCCAGCCCGAGACCTTTGTCAGGTACAGGAGCGATGGCAATGCGCGGTTGCATGGCCGCAGCCGCAGCATGCAGGCACGCGTAAAGCCGCGATGCCGCCTGCGCCAGATCGCCCGATGAGGATAATGAAATCGCGCCCATAATCGCGCCAAAACCGATCATGAATTCGTCCGGCTCGGGCGCCAGCGCATCCAGCCGCACCGGTTTGCCTGGCGCATAATGGCTGGCCAACTGGCCCGGCGCCTCGATCCCGCTATGCGCCGCCACTTCGTTGCCGGCCCCCAGCACTGCGACAATCGCGTCGTGGTCGATCGGTCCGGGGCGCAACAGCGTCCAGCCCCCGTGCGGACGAATCGCGACAATCGTTGATTCGATGCCGCGCGCGCACAGGCCACCGTCGAGAATCAGATCTGCCCGATCACCCAGCGAAGCCACGACATGCGCAGCACTGGTCGGGCTGACGCCGCCGCTGCGGTTGGCCGATGGCGCCGCCAACGGCAAATGCGTGGCCGCGATCAGCGCGCGCATGACCGGATGCGCCGGGCAGCGCAGCGCGACCGTGGGCAATCCTGCGCATACCGCAGCGCTCAGGCCCGCCTCGTCACGGCGCGGCACCACCAGCGTCATTGGCCCGGGCCAGAATGCGCCGACCAAAGCGCGCGCTGTCGCATCGAATACCGCCAGCCGTTCCGCTGCGGCGAGATCCGCGACATGGACGATCAGCGGGTTGAAATCGGGGCGGCCCTTGGCGCGATAGATCGCCGCAACCGCATCATCGCGATCGGCGCGGGCGGCCAGGCCATAGACGGTTTCGGTCGGGACCGCGACAGTGCCGCCAGCGCGGATGACATCGGCGGCACGCGCGATCGCGCCGGCATCTTGCGCCAAAATGCAGTTGGACTTTGTCGCAGGCATGATGGTTCGCTATAGGCGCTGGCCTAGCGTTGCCAAGGAAAACCGCACGATGTCCTTTACCGCCCCGACCGCCGACCAGATCCTGGCCATGCAGGTAAACGCCGGGATCGCCGATATCGCGGCCCATGCGCGGTTTGCCGATGCGACGCCCGATCTGGTGGCCGCGATTGCCGAGGGTATCGGGCAACTCGCGGCAGGCGAATGGGCGCCGCTGGCGCGGATCGGCGACACGCAAGGCGCAAAGTGGGACAACGGCGAAGTGCATTTGCCCGACGGATTTCGCGCTGCCTATGCCGATTTTGTCGCACAGGGCTGGAACAGCATCGCCGGGCCGGTCGAATTCGGCGGCCAGGGCCTGCCGTTTACGCTGGCGACATGCGTGATGGAAACGCTGGGCGCGGCCAACATGGGCTTTGGCCTGTTGCCGATGCTGACGGTCGGCGCGATCGAGGCGATCAACCATCACGGCAGCGATGCGCTGAAGGCGACATATCTGGCAAAGCTGGTGTCGGGCGAATGGTCGGGCACGATGAACCTGACCGAGCCGCAGGCCGGGTCCGATGTCGGCGCGCTGCGCACGATTGCGACCCCGATTGCGGATGGCGAGCATCAGGGCAAGTTCCTGATCAAGGGAACCAAGATCTACATCACCTGGGGTGAGCACGACCTGGCGGACAATATCATCCATCTCGTGCTCGCGCGCACCCCGGGCGCGCCGGCCGGGTCTCGCGGCATTTCGCTGTTTGCCGTGCCCAAATTCCATGTCGATGCCACCGGCCAGCCCGGCGCGCGCAACGATGTGCGCTGCGCCTCGATCGAACACAAATTGGGCATCCATGCCTCGCCGACATGCGTGATGGTCTTCGGCGACCATGATGCTTGCGTCGGCGAAATGGTCGGGCGCGAACATGGCGGGCTGGCCGCGATGTTCACGATGATGAATTCGGCGCGAATCAATGTCGGCAGCCAGGGTGTGCAGATCGCCGAGGGCGCGTTGCAGAAAGCCGCCGCCTATGCGCGCGATCGTATCCAGAGCCCGCGCGCCGGCGCCCAGGACAAGACTCCGGTCGCGATCGCCGAACATCCCGATGTGCGCCGGATGCTGCTGCGCATGCGTTCGATGACCGAGGGCGCGCGGGCGTTGCTGTACTACACCGCAGGGCAAGTCGATCGCGGCGCACTGGGCGATGAGGCAGCGGCCAAACGCGCCGAAGCGCTGGTTCCGCTGCTGAAGGCATGGGGCACCGATGTCGGCTGCGAAGTGGCCAGCCTTGGCGTGCAGATCCACGGCGGGATGGGCTTCATCGAGGAAACCGGCGCCGCGCAATTCTATCGCGACGCACGCATCGCGCCGATCTACGAAGGCACCAACGGCATCCAGGCCGCCGATTTCGTCACGCGCAAGCTGGGCTATGACAACGGCGCGGTGATCCACACGCTGCTGACCGACATCCTGCCCGATTGCGGCGAAAGCCCCGAACTGGCGTCGCTGACGCGCGATGCGGCCGCGATCGCCAGCTGGATGGCGAGCGGCGATGCCAGCCTTGATGACAAGCTGGCCGGATCGGTGCCGTTTGCCACGATGTGCGCGGTCGCCGTCGCCGGGTGGCAACTGGTGCGCCAGGTGCATGCCACCGGCACGCATGAAAAGGCTGCAATCACCCGGTTTTTCAATCGCACGATCGTGCCCGAGGCGCGCGGCCTCGGCGCGGCCGCCATGGGCGGCGCAGCGCTGCTATACGATCTCGACACCGCCGCACTGGTCGGAGCGTGAGTGATTTGCCTGCCGAAGAGAGCCTGCTGCGCCGGATAGCCGATGCGCTGGACCGGCTGGCGCCGCCGGGGCCGGATGCGATCGACTGGCTGAGCCACCCCGCCTATGTCTGGCAGGGCACCGCGACACACGCCGTGCCGGTGCTCGTGGCGCCTGCGCTGGACCTGATCCAGGGCATCGATGCACAAAAAACGGCCGTCACCGGCAATGTCGCACGGCTCGCCGCCGGGGCTTGTGCGCATGACATGCTGTTGTGGGGCGCGCGCGGCATGGGCAAATCCGCCCTTGTGCGCGCCGCCGTCGCCGCGGCAGCAGCCGCACATCCCGGCCGCATCGCGCTGGTCCAGGCCGCCGCCGATGCCACCCTGGCCGATCTGTTCAACGTCCTGCGCGGGCAATCGCGCAATTTCCTGGTGCTGGTCGACGACCTGGGGTTCGACGCCGGTGACAGCGAAGGCCCGCGCAAATTGCGCTCATGGCTTGAAGGCGGCGTCGAGGCACGGCCCGCCAATGTGCGGCTTGCGGTCACGTCAAACCGCCGCGCGATCGTCGAACGCCACATGCGCGAACAGGACGACCCGATCAATCCGCGCGATGTCGTCGACGACCAACTCGCACTGGCCGACCGCTTCGGCCTGAGCCTGGGCTTCCACGCCTGCAGCCAGGACGACTACCTGGCGATCGTCACCGGCTATGCCGCGCACTACGCGCTCGATTTCGATCCCGCCGATGCCCTGGAATGGTCGAAACGCCGCGGCAGCCGCTCGGGGCGAATTGCGTGGCACTATGTGACCGAACTGGCCGGCCGCGCGGGGCGCGGGCTTTTTTAGACGGTAGGGTGCCTCCGGCGGCCAAGGGCCAGCGGCCCTTGGATCCCGTTACTGTCGTGAACTGAATGCCGGTCCAGCGTTGGCGTCCCGCCGGGCGCATCATCACAAACGACGCGCAAACCCAAGTTTCCGGGATCCAAGGGCGTTGGCCCTTGGCCGCCGGAGGCCCGCCGGAGGCCCTTATGTCGTCGGCTTGTTCAAATCCGAGCTGTCGTCCTTCTTGATCGTATAATGATCGGGCATCTTCGATTGCGGCGGCGCGACCGTCGGCGGGATCGCCACGATGGCGGCTGCCGGCTTCGCACCCGGCGCCACGACTCGCCAGATCACCCCGCCGACGTCGTCGCTGACCAGCAGCGCGCCGTCATGCGCAAACGCGACCCAGGTCGGGCGGCCATGCGCATGGCCATCGGGCGTCAGAAACCCGCTCAGGACCGTGTAGGGCGGCCCGGGCTGAACATTGCCCAGCTTGTCGAACGCGACAAACACCACGTTGTACCCCGCCATCGGATTGCGGTTCCACGAACCGTGGTCCGCGATCAGCGCCCCGCTGGAAAAGCGCTCGCCCAGCAGGTTTCCACCGCGCGCAAATGCCAGCCCCAGCGGAGCGACATGCACGCCCAGCGCGTATTCGGGCTTGCGCACATAATCGGTCAGATAATTGGGGATCGGCGCCTGCACCCGCCAGTCGGGGTATTTCTTCCAATAGAGCCACGGCCAGCCATAGTTTGAGCCAAGCGGCACGTTGGTCAGGTAATCGGGCACGAGGTCCGACCCGAGCATGTCGCGCTCGTTGACCACGGTCCACAATTCGCCGCTGCGCGGGTTGAAATCCATACCGTTGGGATTGCGCATGCCGGCGGCATATTGCCGCGACGTGTGCTTGGCGAAATCATACTCGAAGATCGCAGCGCGGCCTTCCTCACGGTCGATCCCGTCATCGGCGATATTGGTCGATGATCCGATCGAGACATACAACTTGGTCGCGTCGCCGTTCAGCACCAGATTGCGCGCCCAGTGTTCGCCGCCTGCGGGCAAGTCCATGAGTTTTACAGGCGCGCCGGTCAGCGTCGTCTGCCCCGGCTGAAACGCCCAGGACACGACCGCATCGTTGTTGGCGACATACAGCCGGCCGCCACCTGCAGCTTCGGCGCGCCATGCCATGCCGAACGGCGAATTGAGCCCGGGATTGGCCATGACGAAGCGCTGATCGGCAGTGCCGGTGCCCTTGCTGTCGCGCAGCACCACGATCGTGTTGGGCGAGGCACCGCCCGCGCCAGCGGCGCGGAACAGGTATTTCGCGACCAGCCCGGTCAGGCCCCCCGGGCCCTTGCCGGCAGGCGCATTGGTCTGCGCCGCCAGGATATCGCCATTGGGCAACACGGTGAGCGTGCGCGGATGATCGAGGCCATCGGCAAAGCGGGTAACTGTCAGGCCAGCCGCCGCCACCGGCGCCTCGCCCGGCTGCCAGCCGACGGGCCTGGCAACACCGATCGTGGGAATCGTTTGCGGCCGGGGCTCGGTGATTTTGGGATGTGGCCCGGTGGTCTGAAGAAACGGCACTTGTGCCGGGTCGGGCTGCGCCAGCCAGACAACGACGCCGATGGCGACCAGGACAACGGCACCCAGGCCGAGCAGCAATTTCTGAAGAAAGGTCATGCGGGTAAATCTAGGGCGGCACAGGGGCGACAGCAACGGGCAATTGCCCTATGCGCGCTGTCATGTTCGATTTTGCCCCCACCCACACCGCTACGCCCAAGCCGGAGCTTTATCGCGAGTTGGTGTCCGCCGCACTGGCGCTGACCCAGGGTGAGCCCGACGGCGTGGCCAACATGGCCAATCTCGCCGCATTGATGTGGACCTATCTGCCCGATCTGAACTGGGCCGGGTTCTATCGCCTGGCGCCCGGCGCCGGTGAACTGGTGCTAGGGCCGTTCATCGGCAAGCCGGCGTGCATCCGCATTCCGCTGGGAAGCGGCGTGTGCGGCACCGCAGCCGCCACCGCCCAAAGCCAGTGTGTCGCCGACGTTCATGCGTTTCCCGGCCATATCGCGTGCGACGCCGCCAGCCGGTCCGAACTGGTCGTACCGGTAACGGCAGGCGACCGGGTCATCGCGGTGATCGACCTCGACAGCCCGCGCGCCGGCCGGTTCGATGCCGACGACACCGCCGGAATCGGGGCACTGGCGTGCGCCATTAGCACCCGCATCGGTACCTGATCCGATTCGGGACACGCCCGGCAGACCGCTTGGCCAAATACCGATTCGAGTGGTAAATCCCCGATTAACGATGGCCCGCGCGGTTTTGCGCGGCGCCGCCTGATCCCGGGGATGGTCGATGCATCTGCACTTGAACTTGCGCAATTGGACTCGTGTGGCTGTATCGGCCTGTCTTTTGGCCGGCAGCAGCCTGGCCCATGCGCAGGCGGCTCCGGGCGAAATTCCCCCCGGCTGGGTGTTTCAGGGCACATGGCATGACGGTCATTGGGACGGCGAATGGGTTCCCGGCGGCGCGCCCGGCATGATGCCGCAGCCCGGTTCGATGCAGGGCCCGATACAGGGCCCGATGCAGGGGCCCATGCCCGCCTATGCGCCCGATCGCGAAACGCGGCACATGATCGAGCGTTGCCGCAACTATCGTTATGATGACGTTGCCGGCGCAGCGATCGAGCACGGCATGAAACGCGGCCGCGACCGTGATTGCGAACGGTTCTATCGCGATCATCGCGAATATGCCCCGGGCTATGGCCAGGCCGGATACGGTGTCCCCGCCGGGCCTTATGGCATGCCGCCGATGGGCCCCCATGGCCAGATGCCATATGGTATCGCGCCCATGGGTTACATGATGGTTCCGGTGATGCAGCCGGCGCAGGCACCCTATACCGAGACAAAAACGGTGACGACGACCTATGTCACCGATCGCCGCGTCGTTGGCCACCGCCATCACGTCGTCCACCGCGCGCACGACAAGCGCGTCTACACCGGCAGCTAGACGCTGATCGGATTGTCGGGCAAGCCGTGGCTTTCGGGTAGGCCAGGGCTGGGATCGCCGCTCCATAATACGGAGCCGGCGCCCGCAGCGATGATCAGCGCGATCGCCACGCCCTGGCGTAGGGTCAGCATTTCACCGAGCAGCACCATGCCGGCAAGCGCACCCAGCGCCGGCTCGGCCGCGACTAGCACGCCGAAGGCGCGGCCGGGAATACCCTTCAACGCCAGGCGCTCGAGCGAAAATGGCAAAGCGCTCGACACCACCGCGACGATCAGCCCCGCCACCATCAGCCGCGGGCTCAGCAAATGCATACCCGCCGTCAGGATGCCGACCGGCGCAATTACCAGCGCGGCGGCCGCCATGCCGACCGCCACGGCCTGCCCCGGATGAACATGCGCGCCGCGCTGCCCGAAGACGATGTAAAATGCCCAGAACAGCCCCGCCAGCAAGGCCAGGACAACGCCCTTGGGATCAAGCGCATGCACCGGTGCGGCGATCGGCAGCAACAGGCCAAGCCCGACAATCGCCAGCCCGATCCACGCAAAATGGGCAAGCCGCCGCGAATGAAACATCGAAACGCCCAGCGGCCCGATGAATTCGATCGCAATCGCCACGCCCAGCGGAATCGTCGCCAGTGCCTTGTAAAACAGCAGGTTCATCGCGCCGAGCGACCCGCCGTACAGGGCCATGTCGATCAGCTCGCGCCGTGTCCACGCCCGGCGCCACGGGCGCCACAATGCCAGCAACAGCACCGCCGAAAAGCCCGCACGGTATAGCGCGGTCCCCTCGGGACCGACTTCCCCAAACAGCTGCTTGGCATACGACGTGCCGACGATCACACTGATCATCGAACCCAGCAGCGCGCCGTACGGCATCAGCGCGCCGGCCGAACCGACGCGTGCAGAAGACAAGGCGGTCGTCATCGCGATCGTTCAGGCCGCTTTGCGTGTGCCGTCGCGCGAAACATGCGCCCACGGCGCACGATAGTGGAAGGCCACGCTGACTTCAAAGGTCTGCCGGGCAAGCGTCAGGAAGCGAGCCGGAAAGCCGGCGGCACGGATCGTGCGGATCATGGGTGTTCTCCTGCCGGGACCGCGCGCGGCGCCGGCGTTGAATTGAAGACCGGATGGTCAATGTCTGAAACCGGAAATACCCGCGTTGGAAAGCCCAATGGCGCCTGTTTTGTGTATACGTGCGACCAATTTGTGCGTTATCTGGTTCGATATGAGAAAAAAGATCGATATCGATGATTTCGACCGCCGTTTGATCGACGAGGTGCGCCGCGACAACCAGCAGCCGGCGCGAATCCTGGCGGACAAGGTCGGCTTGTCGGTTTCGGCCGTCCTGCGGCGTCTTCGCCGGCTACGCGCCGAACGCGTGATCATCGCCGATCATGCGATTGTCGATCCCGCGCTGACCGGATCGGCGCTGACGATGCATGTGCTGGTCAAGATGCGCCAGGCGGGGGCGAGCGTGATGGATGGCTTTTCGCGCACGTTGTCCAGCCACCCCGAAGTGACCGCCGCGTGGGATGTGACCGGCGATGATGATTATGTGCTGAAAGTCCAGGTCGCCTCGATGCAGGAATACGACCGCTTCACCCGTCGCGCGCTGGGCGAAGATCGCGGGGTGTATGCGTTCAAGACGCTGATCACGATCCGCACGATCATCGAGGACGACGCCTCGCGCCGTCCCCTGCTTGACTGAGAGGCTTCAGATAGCGCCGCCGGTCAGCCGCTGACAGATCAGATCAAGCTGATCGAGTGTGGTATAGCGGATTGAGACCGAACCGGTGCGCGGATCGGCGTCGGCGCTGATCGTCACTTTCAGGCCGAGAAATTCCTCGAGATGCGCCTGGACCGCCGCGATATCGGCGGATTCGCCAGGCGCACGATCGGCGCGTGCGCGCCGCGGGCCGGCGCTGTCGGGGCGTGACAATTTGCGTGCCAGCTTTTCGGTTTCGCGCACCGACAGGCCCTTGGCGATGACATCGCGCGCGGCGGCGGCTGGATCGGGCAAGGTCGCGAGCGCGCGCGCGTGCCCCATCGACAGCTCTTCGCGTTCGACCATGCCCAGCACATCGGCAGGCAAGCCGAGCAGGCGCATGATATTCGCGACATGGCTGCGCGACTTGTCGACGAACTGCGCAATCTCCTGCTGCGTCAGGCCTTCGCGTTCGGCCAGTTTCTGGTAGGCGCGCGCTTCTTCGACCGGGTTGAGATCTTCGCGCTGCAGGTTTTCGATCAGCGCAAGCGCGGTGACTTCCCGGTCATCGAGCTGGCGCACGATCGCGGGAATTTCATGCAACCGCGCGCGCTGCGTGGCACGCCAGCGACGCTCGCCTGCGACCAACTGGTAGCGGTTATCACCCAGCGGACGCACGACTACCGGTTGAATCACACCGCGCGCCGCAATCGAGGCGGCAAGTTCGTCGAGCGCGGTTTCGTCGAAATGGCGGCGTGGCTGATCGGGATGCGGCTCGATCTGCGACACCGGCAGCAGCATCAACCCGATCGTCGGCGCCTGTGCATCGGGCGTACCGCCTGCCGGCGTTGCCTCGGCAAGCTGGCGGACCGATTCTTCACGGCGCGTTTCGCCCAGCAGCGCGCCCAGACCACGCCCCAGCGCGGCACGACGCGGCGTTGCGGCCTTCGCAGCAGAGGCGGGCGTATCGGTCGTCGTCGTATCGCCGCTCATGCCGCTTTCCTTTTCTCGGGCAATCGCGCGATGATTTCACGCGCGAGTTTCATATAGGCCTGCGAGCCGGCGCAGGCATGATCGTAGATCAGCGCCGGCAGCCCATGGCTCGGCGCTTCGGAAAGGCGGACATTGCGCGGAATGACCGCCTCGAACACGAGGTCATGCAGGCACGAGCGGACATCGTCGGACACCTGATCGGTCAGACGGTTGCGCCGGTCGTACATCGTCAGCACCACGCCCAGGATACCGAGATCGGGATTGAACCGCTCCTGCACGCGCTCCACCGTCTGCAGCAACTGGCTCAAGCCCTCGAGCGCAAAGAATTCGCACTGCAGCGGCACAAGCACGGTATCGGCCGCGCTCAGCGCGTTCAACGTCAGCAGCCCGAGCGAGGGCGGGCAATCGATGAGGCAGATATCGTGCTTGGTGTCGTGAGACAGGGTCTTGCGGAGCCGCCCGGTGCGATCGTCGACACTGACCAGCTCGACTTCGGCGCCCGAGAGATCGACCGTGGCCGCAACCAGATCGAGCCCCGGGATACGCGTCGGCATCGCACATTCGTTGACCGGAACTTGGTCGATCACCAATTCATACGACGAGCGTTCGCGTTCATGCGTCCCGATGCCAAGGCCCGTCGAAGCGTTGCCCTGCGGATCGAGATCGATCAGCAGCACTTTCCACCCGGTCGCCGCAAGCGCGGTGGCGACATTGATGGCAGTCGTGGTCTTGCCCACGCCGCCTTTCTGGTTGGCAATCGCGATCGTGATCATCGGTGCGCGCCTTTTCTAGAGTTTTGGCGCGCCGAGCACATGGCCGACCAGCACACCGCCCTGCGCATCGGTCAGCGATTGTTCCACGTGGAACGTATGCCGCCAGCCTTTGTCGAGCTCTTCTAGTTCATGCCGGGCCTTTGCCCCTTTCGGCAACAACCAAAGTGTCTGCGGTGTGGAAAAACGTATAGAAAGTGCCAACAGCTTTTCAAGCGGTGCAAACGCTCGCGCGGAAATCACCGAAAACGTGTGCGATGGCAAATCTTCCACGCGCGCCAGCACCACGTTTACCCGGTCGAGTTTCAACGCATCGACTGCGCGCATCAGCCACTCGGTCCGCAAGCGGCGCGAATCAACGAGCGCAACTTCGCGCTCGGGCTGCAGCGCTGCGATCACCAGCCCTGGAAATCCGGCGCCGGTACCAAGATCGAGCCACGGTCCGCCTGGCAATGTTTCACGTGAAACATCGAGCAGCTGCGCGCTATCCACAATGTGTCGTTGCCAGACTTGCGCAAGGCTTGCACGCGAAACAAGATTCTGCCGCTCGTTCTCTTCGGCAAGCATTGCCACCAACTGATCAAGCCGCTCCATGCCGGCCGCGTCCACACCGCTACCCTGTAACCATGCCCGCGCATCAGCTTCGCTTTCGATCATGCCGCATGACGCCGGGCATGGACCAGCAGGCTTGCCAGCGCCGCCGGGGTAATCCCCCCGACACGACCTGCAGCTGCCAATGTCACAGGTTGCGCTTTGGTCAGCCGTTCGACCATTTCACGCGACAGCCCGGGGACATCGGCATACGGGAATCGATCACCCAGGTGTACCCCATCGCTTGCGCGCAGGTCGCGCAATTCCGCATCCTGGCGCTGCAGATAGGGCGCGTATGCCGCGTCTTCCTCGATCTCGCCGGCCAATGATCCATCAATCATGTCTGCCCCCAGCCAGGGCGCCAATCCTGCAAGGGTGACTTCGGGAAAACGCAGCCATTCACTCAAGCTGCGCCGCACACCATCGGCGCGCACGGCCAGACCGCCCGAGGCGAGATCATTTGCGGAAGCCTCTCTCGTCAGCGCGACCTCGATCCTGGCGCGCTCGTCCTCGCGCCGCGCAAACCATTCGCGTCTCTGGGCTCCGACACAACCAGCGGCGATCGCCAGCGGAGTCAGCCGGCTGTCGGCATTGTTGGCACGCAGGCGCAGCCGATATTCGGCGCGCGCCGTAAGCATCCGATAGGGCTCTGTCACACCGTGCAATGTCAGGTCGTCGATCATCACGGCCATATAGCTGTTGGCGCGATCCAGCGCCGGAGCCGCTTGTCCCAACACCCGCCCCGCCGCATGCATACCCGCCACGAGGCCTTGGGCCGCGGCTTCTTCGTAGCCGGTCGTCCCATTGATCTGCCCGGCGCAATACAGGCCCGGAATTGCCTTGACCTCAAGGCTAGGCCGCAGCGCGCGGGGGTCGATGTGATCGTATTCCACCGCATAACCCGGCACCAGAATCTCGACCTGCTCCAGCCCGACAATGCTCCGCATCATCGCAAACTGGATATCCACCGGCAACGAAGTCGAGACACCGTTGGGATAGACCGCATGATCATCGAGACCCTCTGGCTCGAGGAAAATCTGGTGTCCATCGCGGTCGCCAAATCGATGGATCTTGTCCTCGATCGACGGGCAATAGCGCGGCCCCTGCGCGGCGATCGCGCCGCTGAACAGCGGTGAGCGGTCGAGCCCACTGCGGATGATATCGTGCGTCTGCGCGTTGGTCCGTGCGATCGCGCAGAACACCTGGGGCAAGGCACGCCCGTGCGAAAGCGAAGACATCGTCCACGGCTCGGGATCGCTGCCCTGCTCGGGCAAGACCGCCCAATTGATCGTGCGGCCATCGAGACGCGGCGGCGTGCCTGTCTTCAGCCGCGCCATCGGCAGATCCGCCGCGCGCAATTGCGCTGCCAACCGCTGTGCGGTTGCCTCGCCGATCCGGCCGCCTTCCATCCGTTCCTCGCCGCGATACAATCGCCCGCCCAGGAACGTCCCCGTGCACAGCACCACTGCGGGTGCCGCTATCCCGGTGCCATCGGCCAGATCGATCCCGGTCACGCATCCGCCGCCAAGCCGCAATGCAGCCGCTTCCCCCGCAACGATATGCAGGCCGGGCTGCGCGCGGACAGACGCCTGTACCGCGACGCGAAACCGCGCGCGATCGGCCTGGATACGCGGACCCTGGACCGCGCTGCCCTTGGAACGATTCAACATCCGATAGTGAATGGCCGCAGCATCCGCAGCCCGCGCGATCACGCCATCGAATGCATCGACCTCGCGCACGAGATGCCCCTTGCCGAGTCCTCCGATGGCCGGGTTGCAGCTCATGGCGCCGATCCTGGCCGGATCGAACGACACCAGCGCGACCCGCGCACCCATGCGCGCGGCCACCGACGCCGCCTCGACGCCAGCGTGTCCGCCGCCAACCACGATGACATCAAACTGCTGCATGGCGTCCCGTTACCGGATTAGCAGCGCGAGGTCAAAACCGATGCGGATGTTCCACGTGAAACATGTCACTTGCCGATGCAGAAGCGGCCAAACAGCGTATCCAGCATCGCCTCGGTATCGGCACGTCCAACGAGTGCGTCAATCGCCCGCCGCGCAAGCCGCAGGCATTCCGCGACAAGCAAGGTATCGCGCTCGGCCAGTGCTGCCGTCAGGGCCGCCCGCGCATTACCCAGGCACTCCGCCTGGCGCCGGTTCAGTGCCACCGCTCCCAGCGCTGGCAGCGAAGATCGCGCCGCTGTCATCAACGCATCGCGCAGCGCTGCCAGCCCTTCGCCGCTCAAAGCCGATACCCGTAACGCGCCGGGATTCTTGCCGAACCCGCCCCGATCACATTGCGCGGCGATTTCCCATAACGGGCGGTCGCTCGGGCCCAGCCCTTCGGGCCCGAGCCACAACACCAGATCCGCGCGCTCTGCCTCGGCGCGCGCGCGCGCAATGCCGATCGCCTCGATTTCGCCAGCGCCCTCGTCCCGCAGACCTGCCGTATCGACGAAGCTGAAAGGAATACCGCCAAGCGCGACCCCCGCCACCAGCACATCGCGCGTTGTCCCGGGCTCTGCCGAAATAATCGCGGCCTCGCTTTCGACCAGCGCATTGAACAACGATGATTTGCCCGCATTGGGCGGCCCGGCCAGCACCACGCGAAACCCCTCGCGCAAGGGCTCGGCCCGGGGGCGGTCCAGCCATTCGGACAAGGTCGCGATCAGCGCCGCAGCCGCATCGTCAAATCCTGGCGGCAATGTCTCCGCTTCGCCATCGACATCGCCCTCATCGGCAAAATCCAGCGAGGCCTCGATCTGCGCCGACAGCGCCAGCACGGCCGAACGCCAGGCATCCGCCGCGCGAGACAGCACGCCGCCGGCCATGGCCTGCGCACTGCGCCGTTGCAATTCGGTCTCGGCGGCCAGGACATCGGCAAGCCCCTCGACTTGCGCAAGGTCGAGCCGGCCATTGGCAAACCCGCGCCGGGTAAATTCACCCGGTTCCGCCTTGCGCAACCCCAATCCGGCCAAAGCGGACTCTACCGCAGCGGCCACCGCCCTGCCGCCATGCAAATGCAGCTCGGCGCAGTCCTCGCCGGTCGCGCTGTTCGGGCCGGGAAACCACAGCGCCAGGGCATGATCGAGCACGGCGCCGTCGCGCGGATCGGTCAGCCGACGCAAGCTTGCCCGGCGCGGAAGCGGCATGCCACCGGCCAGCCGTTCGAGCACAAACCCCGCCGCCGGCCCGCTGATCCGCATGACACCCAGCGCCGCCGGCAACTGACCGGACCCGAGCGCAAAAATCGTATCACCGCCCATGCCTTATTCGCCAGCGTCGCCCTTGCCTTTGAACCCAGGCGCCTTGAAACCGGACCCTTTGAAACCGGACATGGCGGCGCCAGCCCCCTGTTCCATGAACTGCTGAAACAGTTTCATGCCCATCTCGCCCATCGGAGCCATCTGTTTGACATAACTGCCCAGTTGATCGAGCGAGGTCTCGCCCTTCATCGCCTTGACCAGATGCTCGACATAGGCCTCCTGCGCCTTGGTGACATCGGGCAGCCCCAGGAATCGCCGCGCCTCTTCCGGGCTGCATTCGACTTCGACATTCACCTTCATGGCGTTTCCTTCTAGGCTGCACGACCCGTCTTTGTCGAACGAGACTGTCACGCAAACCTGACAAAGTCCACGCGCTCCGAGCGCTTAAAAATCCTTCACCAACCGCAGCGCATCATAAATGGCCGCATGGGTGTTGCGCGAAGATACCGCATCCCCGATCCGGTACAGCGCAAATCCACCCGCGGGATTGCGCGCCGCTTCGGCTGCCTGGTCCTGCGGCGTACCCGCCACCAGCGCCCCGTAATCAGCCGCCCCCAGGTTGCGCGACAGCGGTTTCAGCGCGAAGTACAGGTCATCGAGTGGCACGGTGCCGTGGTTGATCACCGAGGCGATCCTGAACCTGTTCGACTGCTGGATCGATAGCAACCTGTTCGACACCAGGTTCGAATTCGCCGTGCGCAGCTGGGCATTGCAAAGCGCGTCGGTAACCGCCGAAATTCACGCCGCCGATGTGCAGCGCGTCGAAGCGATCTGTCGGATGTTCCGCCGTTTCGGCTATCCCGATCGCGAAGCCGACACGCGCGCACGCACGGTCTATCTGTCCCAGATCGGCTATATCAGCATGCAGACGATCGAGGATCCTGCCGTGCGCATGCCGCGTATCGGCGATTACGTCGAGATTTTCACCGGCAAACCGCCCGAACAACGTGAACTCGACCGGTTTTTCTCGCGCCATCGGTTTGTGCCGCCCGCATAGCGCTCTACTCTGAAGTTTCTGGCCCGAAATTTCAGCCCCGAAATGTCAGCCTGCGCGGTTCAGGACGAGAAATCGAACGGCGGAAACGCGGCGAACGCACCCGCGTCGATGACTTGCGCGTCGCCATTGATGCCGGCGGCGCGGCGTGACAGCAGGAACAGCGCCACATCGGCAATGTGCTGTGCCGACAGGCCACCGCGATAGTCGGGATCAGGAAGACTGTCGGTGATGCTGTTGTCCTGCGGGACACCGTTCATCGGCGTCAGCACATTGCCCGGGCAGATCGCATTTACACGCAGCCCGCGTTCGGCAAACGCCCGCACCGACGATCGCATCAATCCCAGCACGCCGTGTTTCGACGTCGAATAGGCCGCCGCATCACAAAACCCGATCAGCGCCGCTGCCGACGCAGTCACCACGCACGACCCGGCAGGCCGCAACCGTTCGCGCGCCAGCCGCAGCCCGAGAAAGGTACCCCGCAAATTCACGTTGAGCACGCGGTCGAACAAGTCGAGCGTCACCTCTTCGAACGGCATGTAGGGCTGAAGCATGCCGGCGTTGAGAAACGCATGGTCAAGCCCGCCAAATGCCGCCTCGGCCGCATCGAACATGGCCAGATTGCCGCTTTCGCTGGCAATGTCTGCTGCGACCGCGATCGCCTTGCCACCTGCCGCCTCGATCAGCGCGACCGTGGCCTGGGCGCCGGCTTCGCTGATGTCGGCAACGACGACCGCCGCGCCCTCTTGCGCCAGGCGCTGGCTGGCGGCGCGGCCGATGCCCGATCCGGCGCCGGTTACCAGCGCCACCTTGCCGGCGAACATGCCCCCGCTCATCGCGCTGCGACCGCTTTGTGAAACATCATGATTTCAGTTCCTCTCCGACCGCCACCGGTGCCAGATTGTGCGCGAATCGCATGGCCCAATGCGTGTCCTGCCGCAATTCCCGCGACGTTCACCCCGCCAGAAATACGCAATTTATGACCCATGCAAGTGTTTATGCTCGATATTCGTTTTTGCATGACCATTTGTTTGCGGATATAGGGCAAGACGATAAGACAAAGGGAGGCACGATGATGCGGATGGCAGGAAAAATAGCGATCGTGACAGGCGGCGCACGCGGCATGGGCGAGGCGACGTGCCGCCTGTTTGCACAGGAAGGCGCGCAAGTCGTGATCGCGGACCTGCTCGATGCCGACGGCGAAGCACTGGCCGCAAGCATCGGCGACAGCGCGCGCTATGTCCACCATGACGTATCGCAGGAAACTTCGTGGGAGGCGCTGGTCAAGGACACGCTGGCCCGCCATGGCCGGATCGATGCGCTGGTCAACAATGCCGGCGTCGTCTGTTTCGGCCCGCTGATCGAGGCCGAAGTCGCCGATTTCGATCGCGTGTTCGGCGTCAATGTCAAAGGGCCGATGCTCGGCATGAAACATGTCGGCCGGGTGATGCGTGCTGCCCGGCGCGGCGCGATCGTCAATATCTCGTCGGTCGACGGGTTTCGCGGCGCCAACAGTGTCGGGCTCTATTCGTCGAGCAAATGGGCGGTGCGCGGCATGACCAAGACCGCGGCGCTGGAATTCGGGCCCCACGGCGTGCGCGTCAATTCGGTCCATCCCGGCGGGGTCGACACGGCGATGGGCAACCCGCAGGGGCAATCGGGCGACGAACGCCACTGGGCCTATGATCGCGTGCCGCTGCAACGCATCGGAGAGCCCGCGGAAGTCGCCGCCGCCAGCCTGTTCCTGTGTTCGGACGATGCGTCGTACATCTGCGGGGCGGAACTGGCCGTCGATGGCGGCTGGGCCGCCGGATTCTATCACGGCTATATGCCCGAAGCACCCGAGAGTCTGCGCGTGCCCATGCCCTAGACGGTTGCCACAGGCGTAACCGGCGCGGTCAGCAGGAACGCGTGATTCGCCCGGTTCGACCCTTCCAGCCGATTGACCCAGCGTGGCATGGATCTCCCCTTTCTGTACGCGGTGAATACCCGGCGAGGTGCAAGCCGGCGCACGCCGACGATCAAACCGGCGCCTGATCGCGACGGCATAGGCGGCTTTGCCGAAATGCGTAGATAAATAGGACAAATAATCGCATATAGCCCATAGTCTGACGTTTTGACCGATTTATACAGAGCATAATGCGTCATTTACGAACGCATACGCGGTTCTGCCGCATCACCACGAGAGGGTTCACCATGGCACGCAGGATTCTGATCACCGGCGCCGCGTCGGGCATCGGCAAGGCGACCGTCGAGCGGTTGCGCGCCGCAGGCGACGACGTGATCGGCGTCGATCTGCGCAACGCCGATATCGAGGCAGACCTGGGTACGCCCGAGGGCCGCGCGCACATGATCGAACAGGCCGTGCGGCTGTCCGGCGGCATGCTCGACGGCGTGTTGGCCGGGGCCGGAATTTCCAATTGGGACCGCCCGCGCGAAACCATCGCGATCAATTTCTTCGGCGCGATCGCGACGCTCGAAGGGTTGCGCCCGATGCTTGCCAAATCGTCGCGCGCGCGCGCCGTGGGCATCTGTTCGACATCGCTGATGCTACCTGGCAACGCGGAAGTTGTCGAAACGCTGCTTGCCGGCGATGAAAACGCGGCGATGGACCAGGCCGCCGCAGCGCCTGCCACGACCTATTTCGATACCAAGCGCGCGCTGGCGCTGTGGATCCGCCGCATGGCGCAGCGCCCGGAGTGGGCAGGGGCGGGCATTCTGCTCAACGGCGTTGGCCCCGGCGTCATCGCCACGCCGATGACCGTGCCGTTGTTCAGCCAGCCCGAGATGATCGACGCGCTGGCCAGGAGCAATCCGATGGCGGTGACAGACTATGCCGGGCCCGACGAAGTGGCCGAATTGATCGGATTCCTGCTCGGGTTCGAAAACCACTATCTGCTGGGCCAGATCATCTTCATCGACGGCGGCACCGATGCGATCATGCGGCCGGAGATGGTCTGATGCGCGGATAAACGTTTGTTAGCCGCCGACCATGTGGCGCGCGGCGAGATAGGCAAAGACCATGCTCGACCCGACCGGATTGCCGCCACCGGGATAGGCATGCCCGCTGACCGCTGCCATCGAATTGCCGGTGGCATACAGCCCCGCAATCGGTGCCCCCTGCCGGCACAGCACCCGGGCATGCCCATCGGTGCGCAATCCGCCCTTGGTGCCAAGATCGGACAGCCCGAACGCCGCGGCATGGAATGGCGCGCGCACGACCGGCGCAAGCGGTGGCTTGCCGTCTGTAAACATGCGCTCGTAGGGTTCGGCACCGCGCGCAAAATCGGGATCTTCACCCTTTGCCGCATAGGCGTTGAAGCGTCCGACGCCCGCGACCAACGCGTCTGCCGGGATGCCGATCGCTGCTGCCAGTTCGGGCAGGGTCGCGGCGCTGCGCCACAGTCCCGCCTGGCGATAGGCGGCCGGATCGGCGAACGGCAGGTTGGGATACTGGATCGGGGGCATGCCGCCATCGCGGTCATCGTAGACCAGCCAGAACGGCAATGTCAGCCGCCCTTCGGCTTGCGCGGCAATGATGGCGCGACCCACGCGATCATAGGGCAGCGTTTCGCTGACGAACCGGGCGCCCTCGTGATTGACGAACAGCCCGCCATCGATGCCCACGGTAAAGGTCGCGCTGCCATCGGGCTGCATCAGGCCCGGCGACCACCACGCCTGATCCATCAGGTCGCCATCGGCGCCGATCGCCATCGCTGCTGCGATCGCCCGGCCGGTGTTGCCGGGCGGCGCCATGCTGCCGGCCGCCTCGCCCGGCACGCCGAATTCGGCACGCATGGCTGCATTGCGTTCAAAACCGCCCGCCGCGACCAGAGTCCCGCGCCGCGCCAGGATCCGCCGCTCGCTGCCATCGGCATCGCGCACGATCGCGCCGGTCACTGCGCCCTCCTCCGCAATGAAATCGACAAGCGGCGTGGCGGTGCACAACGTCACATTGGGCATCTGCGACAATGCGAGCAGGAACCGGCCGACCAGAGCCTGCCCGCCGATCAACACTTCGGGTGCGGGATGCCCGCTCCGATCCTGCGCCAGCGCGGGCCGCAACACCGCTTCCAGCGCGCCGATCGCGGCGGCCGGCAGCGGTTCGGGCACGATATGCCGCCCATCGGCGCGCGCATGGGGCTCTGCGCCATAATAATCGGGCCACGGATAGACCATGAAGGCGAAATGCGGATCGGTTTCAAGATAGTCGATCAGCAAGGCGCCGGTTTCAAGATAGGCGTCCTGCAAAACGGCCGGCGTGCGGTCGCCGACCACCGCGCGATAATAGGCGCGCGCAGATGCCATGTCGTCATCCTGGCCCGCGCGGCGCAGCACCGCATTGCACGGAAACCACATGCCTGCCCCGGAATAGGCCGTCATCCCGCCATAGCGATCGGTCGCTTCGATCAGCTGTACCGACAGACCCTCGCGCGCCGCAGTGTAAGCGCCGACCAGGCCGCCTGCACCCGAGCCGACGACGAGCACGTCGCAGTGTGTGTCTTGCCCGGCCATGCTGCTGTGCCTCTCTCGATCGGATCGCGTGCCGCTGCACGATTGTCCGTCTTCCCATGTCTGCGTTATTTTATTCCTGTTAGCTAACCTAATATGCTGGTCAATCCAGACAATTTACAATGGTTTGCGTAGTCACCAACCAATCCAGTTTTGCAGCAACGATCATTGCGCGGGTCACTTTATCCAGATGGCGTGGCCTGTGCCTACATCGGCGATCGAACGGTTTGCCACCGGGCCCGATGCCGTGTGGCCACCAGCGCCGCTCCTGATCAGCCTTGCGGGCAGGGCAGCGCGATTCTACGCCTGAGCGGCATCGCGTGCCTGTCATCCGGCATGCAGACCACCAAAAGATCAAAGAGGCCAATGTGATTACGCCCAACGGTCCCGGCGGCGGCGGCGTCACCCGCCACATCATCGACTTGCCCTGCGACCGCCCGGCCGCGTTTGCGGCCATGGACGCGGCGATCGTGGCAGACATTGCCAAAACGCGTGCGCGCCTCGGCCGCACGGTGATCTGGGGGCTGTGCGGGCCACAGGGCAGCGGAAAATCCTTTACCGCTGTGCGGCTGGTCGCCCATCTGGCCGGGCTTGGGCTTGGCGCCGTGATCGCCTCGCTCGACGATTTCTACCTGACCAGGGAAGCCCGCGAAGGTTTGGCGCGCACCGTCCATCCCCTGCTGGCGACGCGCGGCGTGCCGGGCACGCATGACCTGGCGCTGCTCGAGGCGACGATATCGCATCTGATGGAAGCCGCACCCGATCAGGAGGTCGCCATTCCGGCATTCGACAAGACCCTGGATGATCGTGTGTCCCCGGATCAATGGCCGCTGTTCCGGGGACGCCCCGACGTCATCATTCTCGAAGGCTGGTGCGTGGGTGCGCGCCCGCAGGCGCCGACTGCGCTGGCAGTGCCGGCAAACGCCCTTGAACGCATCGAGGACCCGGCCGGGTCGTGGCGCACATATGTCAACCAGCAGCTTGCAGGACCATACATGCCGCTGTTCGCCAAGCTCGACAGGCGCACCCTGCTCAGCGCCCCGTCCTTTGAAACAGTGTTCGGGTGGCGCGGCGAACAGGAAGCGAAGCTGGATCGATCGGCCAGGGGATCGCGACCGCCGATGACGCAGGCGCAGCTGCACAGGTTCATCGCGCATTACGAGCGCCTGACGCGCTGGCTGCTGGAGGACCAGCCCGCCGAGCTCGTAGTCGATCTGGCGGCGGATCGGACCCCGTGGCGATTGCGGCTGATGCCGCCGGCAGCGGGCCTGCTGACCGAATAGCAGCGATCCGCGCTGTCAGATTTTCCCTTCGCGCAGCATGCCGACCGCCGTATGCGCGGCCCGCGCGGTCAGCGCCATATAGGTCAGCGACGGGTTCTGGCACGCCGACGAGCTCATCTGCGCGCCATCGGTGACAAACAGGTTGGGCACATCGTGCGCCTGGCTCCAGCGGTTGAGCACCGATGTCGCCGGGTCGTGACCCATCCGCGCCCCGCCCATTTCATGGATGGCCGTTCCCCCCGGGCCCGGACGGTCGAAACCCATCATCACGGTGCCGCCAGCCGCGGTCAGCATCTCGTGTGCTTCGGCCTTGGCTTGCGCCAGCGCGGCATGTTCCTGCTCGCCAAAGCTGAATTCGACATGCAGCAGCGGCAGGCCATTGGCATCCTGGCGCTTGCGATCGAGCGTCAGGCGGTTGGTCGCACGCGGCATGCAGTCTGCAAAACCGACCAGCACCATGCGCCACGGCCCGGGTACGCGCAGCTTGTCCTTGAGATCGGTCCCCACTCCGGCCATTCGCTTGCCTTGGGTCCAGGTGCTTTGCAACGCGCCGCCCTGGAACGAAAATCCGCGCGTGTGGCCGATCCCGTCCATTGTATCGAGGTTGCGATAGCGCGGTACGATGACCCCGGTGGGCCGGTTGCCGAATGTGGTGTGCGCTTCGAACCCCGGCATCATCGCCATCGCCGACAGCGTGTTGGCGTGGTCCATGATATGCGTACCCAGCACGCCCGACGAATTGGCCAGGCCATGTTCGCCGCCCGAATTGAGCAGGATCTGCACCGAATTGAACGAGCCGGCGTTGAGGAACACAAGCCGCGCGGTCGCGGTGGTGCGGGTTTTGGTCCTGGTATCGATATAGCGCACGCCGACAATGCGCCGGGTGACCGGATCCTGATCCAGTGACTCGACCACGGCATCGGTGATGACGGTCAGAAGGCCGGTTTTCTGTGCAGCGGGCAACGTCGAGGACTGGGTGGAAAAATAGGCGCCGAACGAACAGCCCCGCGCGCAGATCGAACGGTTCTGGCAGGGCGCGCGGCCCTCGTCGGGTTTGCCCTCGGTCAGGTTGGCAGTCCGCCCGATCGTCAGGCAGCGGTCGGGCCAGCGCTTGGCGATTTCGACGCGGGCATGGTGTTCGACCACATTGAGCGCCATCGGCGGTTGGAAATGGCCATCGGGCAGCTGCTTCAAGCCTTCGGCCGCCCCCGAAACACCGATGAAATCCTCGACCTTGGCATACCACGGCTCCAGATCGGCATAGCGGATCGGCCAGTCGGTACCGTGCCCGTCGCGCAAGTTGGCGCCGAAGTCATAGTCGGACCAGCGATAGGACTGCCGTCCCCAGGTCAGCGAGCGCCCGCCCAGCTGGTACGAGCGGAACCAGGTAAAGTCGGTGCCGTCGCCGGTGGTGTAGGGATTGGCGGCATCGTTGACAAAATGGTCTTCGGTGAATTCGGTGAAATGGCGGTTGAGCGACTGCACGGGATAGTCGCGTGCATAGAGCGCCTGGTCGCCCTCACCGCGGAACGGCATGTCCCATGGCGCCTTGCTTTCGGTCGCATAGTCTTCGCCGTGGCGGATCGGGCGCCCACGCTCGATCATCAGAACCTTGAGCCCGGCCTGCGTCAGCTCCTTGGCCGCCCATCCCCCGGTGATGCCCGAGCCGACGACGATCGCATCGAATTCCATGAACTGTGTGCCTTTGCTAACCGAAATCGACTGCGGTCCAGTCATTGCTGATCGCACGGGTTTGCGGTGTGACGGGCACATCGGGATCGTAGTGCCCGGGTAACGGCTCGTAACGCAATTCGCTCGAGCCGCCTGCTTCGCTGGTATAATACCCTTGCAGGATCAGGGCCTTGATCGTGCGCCACGGCTGGACACCGGTGTCATTCGCAAAGGCCTGCGCATCAAGCGCGCCGATCGCTGCGCGTTGCGCGGCCAACGGTTGCGCCATGAACGATCCGTTGCAACGGCGATCAAGCTCGGCGCGCAGCCAGCCGGCGTAGTCGAGCGAGCCATCCGTACGATGAAAAGGCACAAACTCTGCTGAGACCGGAGCCCGCATTGGCTGAAGCGATCCGCCCAGCCCATGCGCCAGGGCCAGCACGACAAAATCGCCGCACCCCACATCGCCAGCGCCGGGCGTCGTGGTTCGTGGAATCACGATCTGGCTGACATTGCGCATCAGCATGCGTGACGCACTGTCCGTCGTCGCGGCCAGCCCGGCAACGGCCTGTGCCGACACCGGGACGCCGGTTGCTGCGGCCAGCATGACCCCGATGCGGATCAGGTCGCGCCGGGACCAGCCTGTCTGCGCACACTCCACAGTTTCACTCCTGTCGGCTCGATTGATCTGCGAGTTGAAACCGTGTGGGGGCGAACCGGCCGGTTCGCCCCGTCGGCGGGTTCAGAATTCGAAGCCGGCGCGCGCGCCGAATGTGCGCGGATTGCCAAAGCCCCAGTTGTAGATGTTGGCCTGGCCCGCGACGACGGTGTTTCCGGCATAGACCAGCGAGCGATAGTTCTCGAGATTGCGAACATAGGCCTGCAAGCTGAACCGCTTGTTTACAGTACGATATTCCAGGCTCAGATCGGTCTCGGTGTGCGCGCCCTGACGCGAATCGTTGAAATTGTAGAAGTCGAGATAATAGCTGCCCTTGTAGCGCTCGAAGGCCGATGCGGTCACGGTTCCGGCGTCGCCCAGATGGAACGTGTGATCATAGGCGAGCGTCAGCAGATAATTGGGGGCCTGCGGCAGCCGGTTGCCGGCCAGGTTGATCGTCGGGGCATATGCCCCGCTTTCGCCGTAATAGTTCACGCTGGCGGTAAACTGCACATAGTTGGCGTGCAGCCAGCTGGCGGTGGCGCTGATCGTGTCATTGGGTGTCGCGCGAACGTGCGCTTCGGCCTCCAGGCCATAGAGCCTGGCCTTGCCCGCATTGAAGGTCTGCGCCCCTTTGGAAGGGTTGAGCAGCACATCGTTCTGCAGATTGGTATAGTCGTAGTAGAACCCGGACAGGTTCAGCGTGTGCTGGCCACGATTGCCGAGGTTGAGCTTGGCACCCGCTTCATAGGCGGTATTGCTTTCGGGCAGGAACGTGGCTCCGGTGCCGTCGAACCCGCCGGCTTTGTAACCGGTCGAAACTTTGGCATAGATCAGCGTGCGGGTGTCAGGCTTGTAGTTCAGGCCTGCAGTCCAGGTGAACTTGCTTCCGGAAAAGTGCAGCTTTTCCTCGCCTGGCGACTGGCAGAACAGGAACGGCGGCGCATGGAATGGATTGGCAAGCGCGCCGGTACAATACGGGCTGACAAAATTGCCATTTCCCAGATCGACCGGGCCGGTGCCGACAGCGGCGAGCCCGACCGGCGAGGTATAGTTGTTCCACAGGCCATCACGCTTGTCGTGGGTGTAGCGTGCGCCGGCCACCGCAGTCAAACTGCTGGTCAGCGGTACCTCGACCTGGCCGAACCCCGAGATGCTCTTGGTATCGGTCGGGTGCTTGAAGTAATTGATGTAGAACCCCTGGAAAAACAGGTTGGGGCTCCACAGACCTTGATCACTGGTTTGCTGCTCGCGGAAATAGAACGCACCGCCCTGCCATTTCACGCCCGAGACTTCGCCATTGGCGCGCAATTCGTGACTTTGGGTTTTGACCGTCTCGCCAAAGTGCGGAAACAGGTAGGTCGGCGCCAGCGTCAGGACGTTGGTGTCGTCGGTATAGCGATAGGCCCCGGTGTACGTCAGCCTGACCCCGCTGGTCACGTCCCACGCGACCCGCCCGCGCACCGCGCTCGATATCAGGCGCTCGTGCCCGACGCCCAGCGTCGGCGAATTGTAGGAGTGCCGATCGACATTGGCGAGCGTATTGGTGTGCTGGGGAACACATTCGATCATGCCGCTGGGGTCGGTGCCGACCGATGCCCAGCCATTGCCGCAGCTCGTCGTGCTGCCACCCGGATTGTTGCCCGGCGCGGTGAGATCGGCATAAGCCTCGTCCTGCGGAATGAACCGATCTTCGACATGCTCGCCCGCAACCCTGATATGCAGGTTGCTGGCCGGCTCCAGCCGCAGGCTGATACGGCCGCCGCCGGTGCCGTCGGTTTCGCTACGCCGGGCGCTGCTTGGCGTATAGGCCGAGCTTGGGCTGAACGGCGTGTTGGGATGATCGGTATAACCGTCGTGTGAATGGTAGATGCCCGAAACGCGGACCGCGCCGATATCGCCGAATGGCACATCGACGCCGCCTTCAGCGATCACCTGATTGTAATTGCCATACGTGATCGACGCGTTGCCAGCGAACACATTGCCCGGCTGGCGGGTGATGAAATTGATCGCCCCGCCTGTCGAATTACGCCCGTAAAGCGTGCCTTGCGGCCCCTTGAGCACTTCGGCGCGGTCAAGGTCGAAAATTGCGGCGTTGAGCACGGTCGGGCGATTGATATATTCGCCATCGATATCGACCGCGATCGACTGGTCCTGGCCTTCGTTGTTCGAATTGGTGCCGACACCGCGCAACGACACGCGGGTGTTGTTGGTGTCGGTGGTGATGTTCAGTTCCGGCGCGACCTTCATCACCGAGGTAAAGTCGGTCACCCCGGCGCGCTCGAGCGCGGCCGACGACACGACGTTGATCGCAATCGGGACGTTCTGCACGCTTTCCTTGCGGTTCTGTGCGGTGACGATGATTTCGGATACGTCGGGCGCAGGCGTGGCACCAGCGGCCGGCGCAGCGGTTTGCGCGCGAACAGGCGCGGTCCCTGCCAGGCAGCATGCGCTGACTAGCAACGCGGTACGAAGGCTGGTTTTGATCACAGACGTATCCTCCCGATTTTTTCGCCGGCAACGAGTCGACGTTATTATTGGAATAGATATTCTATAAATTGCCCGTCGCTGTCAAGAACCGAAATTCCAATTTTTCGTCCTGCCGGAACGCGATCCGCGCGCGAGTCGGGCAAAGTGGCGAGCCATCGAAGATTCCATTTGCCATGCCGCGCAGCATCGCTGTACAAAAATACGAATACTTCTTCTAATCAACAGCGCGGCGCGGCATTCTGGCTTTGCGACCACGCCATCCGGAGACGATAACCATGAATCGATTGGCCAGCACCATAGGGCTCGCGCTGGGGCTCATCAGTGCGCCCGCCGCGGCGCAAGTCATCGTGACAATCGACTATCGGCCTCCCGAAACCGTGCAACGCGTCGACATCCCGGTCAATCCGGCAGAAAAGCGGTTGCGCGTGCTGATCATCAGCGGCCAGAACAGCTATGAACATGACTGGACCGGCGTGGACAACGCACTGCGCACGCTGCTGCAGGATACCGGACGGTTCGATGTGCGCGTGACCGAGGATTTCGACCACGGCGATCTCGCAACGCTGAAGGCGTACGACGTCGTGTTGCTGAACTATTCAAGCCGCTGGAACTATGCCGACCCGGCGCAGCACATCTGGTCGCCCGCCGCGTTTGGCGCGCTGTACCAGTATGTTCGCGAAGGCGGTGGACTGGTCGCCTACCACTCGTCGTTCACCTGGGGCCGCGACATCCCCGAATACAAGCACCTGATAGGCGCGGTCATGGTGCCAGGGCAAAGCCGCCGCGCGCCGCCCGGCGCCTTTCCGGTGCACATCGTCGATCGCACCCACCCGATCACGCAGGGCATGCGCGAGTTCGTGTGGACCTACAACGACGACATGTACGTGAATATGAGCGCCGATCCCGCGGCGAAAATGCATGTGCTGGCGACCGCGCACGAAACCGCACAAAGCTACGATCCGAAACTGACCGGGCCGAAATACCCGTTTTCCGCCTATACCCCGGCAAAGCTTGCGCAGATGCCGGGCATGGACGCCGACCATCCCCAGGTGTGGACAGCGGATTACGGCAAAGGCCGGGTGTTTTCGATGACGCTGGGCCACGACGAAGTGTCGCTTCATTTCGCCGGGCTGCAGACGCTGATCGAACGCGGTACCGAATGGGCCGCAACCGGCAAGGTGACTTTGCCGGTGCTCGAGGAGGCAAAGGACTATCCGGTCAAATGATCCCGCACAGCCCCGTCGGCCGTCGCGAGATCCTGCGTTGCGCGGGCGGCATGGCCGCCATGGCTGCCATGCCCCGCGCGCTTGCCGCCGCTGCGGCGCCGACGGCCGGGACCGCCTGGCGCGCCTTGTTCAATGGCCACGACCTTGACGGGTGGAGCCTGTTTCAGGATGGCTCGGGCGAACGCGATCCGCATCATGCGGTGTCCATCCACGATGGCATGCTGCATTTTCTGGGGCCGGACTTTACAGGGCCCGACCGGGCGGCGATTGGCCATATCGCGACGCTGGATTCGTGGCACGATTACCACTTGCGGCTGGATTTCCGCTGGGGTCATCGGCGGATTGCGCCGCGCGGACTGCAACGGCGCAACAGCGGCATGCTTTATCACCTTGCGCCCGATCGCGACCGGCTGTTCCCCGATGGCGTGGAATTCCAGATCGAGGAGGGCGATGTCGGCGATGCCATCATGATCAACACCCGCGCGCTGCCCGGCCTGCTGCTGGGGGGTACACCATTGTGGCCCGATTATTTCCCCGGCTTGCCGCGCACATACGAAACGCCGGTCAACGCCGGCGGGATCGCACGGCAATGGTTTCGTCACGCGGGCGATTACGAACGGCTCGATGGCTGGAACACGCTCGATCTGATCGCATTCGGCGACCAGGCCGCGCATCTGGTCAATGGCCGGATCGTCCAGACGCTGTTCGGCATGATCGGCAAGGCGGGCGCAGATGGCGTTTCGCCCAAGCTGACCAGCGGGCGCATCGCGCTGGAATTCGAAGCTGCAGAAGTGTTTTTCCGCAACGTGATGATCCGTAATCTCGACCACGCGGCAATCGATGCGATCAGGGCAGGCGCTCCGCTTTGATTCGCCGGTGGAAAAATCGGATTGCAGCGATCACTGAAATAGAATAACAGTTCTGATAATTGGAATGAGGCGCACCTCGTCCGCAAAGGGAGACAATGGGTTCACCGGTCCACGAGGAAACCTCAGGTTACCCGGACCAGCGACCATCGCCCTCACTCTCGAATTCCGCACGTGCGCCTCTGTCGTGGCACAGCGTCATCCTTTCCAATGCGAGGTTTCCCATGCGCTTTTCGGTTTTCCTGAACGCCCGCTCGACAGCCGCCGATCAGGATCGCGCACTCATCCAGGACCTGATCGGCCATGCGACCAGCGCCGCCAATCAGGGCTTCGATGCCATCTTCATGCCCGATCACCACTTCAACGGCTATATGCCCGTGGCGTCGGACAGCTTCATGTTTGCGTCCTATCTCGCAGCGAAGCTGCCGCATATGCACTTCGGGTTTTCCGTGGTCTCCGTGCCGCTGCATCACCCGATCCGCTTTGTCGAACGCATCAACATTCTCGACCAGTTGACGCAAGGCAAGCTGATGATCGGGGTCGGCAGCGGCACCACGCCCGAAGAGATGATCGGTTTTGGCGTCGATTACCGCGATGCCTCGGCCATGTCGGACCGCAATCTGGAACTGGCCGAGCAATTGTGGGCCAAGGCGATGGAAGACCCCGCGATCGAATTCGAGAACGGGCCGCACAAGGGCCGCGTGCTGCAGCGCATTGCCCCTGCCCCCTATACACCGGGGCACGCCCGGCTGATGCCGGTCGCACTCAAGGAGGCCAGCAGCCGCCGCGCCGCGGCCCATGGCTGGCCCGCATTCATTCCCGCGTTCACGCCCCCCGTGATCGGCGGCACACAGCCCTTCATCCATGTGAAAAAATGGTTCGACCTGTACAAGGGCTATCTGCTCGAGGCCGGCCACAGCGATGCCGTCATCGCCAGCGCGCTGGACTGGACGACGCACACCTACCAGGCCGTTCACATCGCCGAGACCGACGAGCAGGCCCGCGCGGAGCTGGAAATCATTCTGCGCGCCTATCAGGACGCCATCGAGCGCGAGGCCGCCTTCAACGACAAGGCCGAGGCCGATAACGCCAACCGCAAGACCGATCGCACGCCCAATGCCCTGACCGAAGACTGGATCGGCACCTGGTGCCTGCACGGCTCGCCCGAGACTGTCATCGAACATCTGCGGCCCTATGCCGACCTTGGCATCGGCAACATCTTGTGCGGCACCACGACCGGGCCCCTGACGCCTGAACGCCTGGCCTATGGCGAGCAGACGCTGCGCCTGCTGTCCGAACGCGTCATGCCGGCCTTTGCCAAACCTGCGCCCGGGCACGCCGCATGACGCTTTCCATGGGCGATCAGGCCCGCCTGACCACAGGCGGCAGCATGTGGACCACCGCCGCGGTGCCCGAGGCCGGCATCCCCTCGATCACGCTGAGCGACGGGCCGATGGGCATCGCCAGCGGGCGGGTGGACGAGCGCGATGTCGCCCTGCTCTCGCCGTGCGCCACGGCGCTGGGGGCCAGTTTCGATGTCGATCTGGTCCGCCGCGTCGGCTTGCTGGTCGGGGGCGAGGCGGTTGAACGCGGCATCGACATGGTGCTGGCGCCCAACGTCAATCTGGCGCGCAGTCCGCTGGCCGGCCGCGCCTTTGAATACTTTTCTGAAGATCCCCTGCTGGCCGGATGGCTGGGCGCGGCATGGGTCGGGGGGCTGCAGGCCACCGGCACCGGGTCCTGCCCCAAGCATCTGGTGTGCAACGACAGCGAAACCGACCGCGACCACATGAACGCCGTTGTCGATGAGCGCACATTGCGCGAAGTCTACCTGCTGCCGTTCGAACTGTGCGCGGCGGCCGGCGCCGGCGCGATGCTGCTGGCCTACAATCGCCTGAACGGCACCTATTGTGCCGAACAGGGCCACGTTACCACGATCGTCAAGCAGGAGTGGGGGTTCACCGGGCCGCTGATGAGCGACTGGTTCGGCACCCATGACACGCTGGGCAGTCTGAATGGCGGGCTTGATCTGGAAATGCCGGGCCCGGCGCGGTTCATGGGCGCCCACGCGCTGGCCGCGGTCGAGGCCGGCGATGCCAGTCCCGACCGCCTCGCCGATGCCGCCACCCGCGTGGCCACGGCTGCGCAGCGGTGGAGCGGGCCCAAGACGCCCCCCACGCTGGACACCCGGGCGGTGCTGACAGAGGCGGCGGCGGCCGGCATGGTGCTGCTGAAGAACGAGGGCGACCTGCTGCCGCTGGCGCCCGGGCAGCGCATCGCGCTGATCGGGCCCAATGCGGCCAACCCCTGCTATCAGGGTGGCACATTTGCCAAGATCAGCATTTCGCCCGATGCCATTCGCCCGCTTGAAGCGCTGCGCGATGCCTATGGCACCCATTTGACGTATGAGCCCGGCGTCGATCCCCAGCCCCGCCTGCCGGCCATGCCTGTCGCGCCGGCCCGGGACCTGGGTGACGGATGCGCCGCGGGCATGACGCTCGACTATTTCGCCACGACGGACACCGCTGTTCCGCCCATGTCCAGCGAAACGCGTGATGCCAATTCGCTGGTGTGGTTCGTCGGGGTGCACGACCAGGGTGTCTTCAACGCCCCTGCCGCCATTCGCGCCAGCGGCTGGTTTACCCCCGAAGTCACCGGCGACCATCGTTTCTACGCTGGCGCGACCGGTGCCGTGCGGTTGTGCGTCGGCGATCGGGTGCTGATCGACAAGCCGGAGGTCATGGCCGCGCGAGACGTGATGGGCAGCCTGAAACGCGGCGATGCCGACAGTGCCACGCTGCATCTGGAAGCCGGAACGCGGGTGAAAGTGCAGGTCGATTTCCACTATGACGGCGCGCGGGTGCACGGCCTGTGGTACGGCGTACGCGGCCCCGACAGCGCCGAAGCGATGCTGGCCCGCGCCATCGCGGTGGCCCGCGATGCCGATGCGGTCATCCTGATCGTGGGCGAAACGTCGGATTCCAGCGTGGAAAGCAAGGACCGGCCCGACACGCGCTTGCCCGCCGAACAGTTGCGCCTGATCGAAGCCGTGTGCGCGGTCAATCCGCGCACGGTCATCGTTGCCAATGTCGGCCATGCGTTCGACGCCACCTGGGCCAGGCACGCTGCCGCGCTGTTGCTGGCCTGGTATCCGGGTGAAGGCTTTGGCCCGGCGTTGGCGCAAGTGCTGAACGGTGAACGCGAACCGGGTGGCCGCCTGCCAGTCACGCTGGCACGGGCGGAGGGCGATTATTCCGCGCTGTCCCTGACACCGGGGCCACAAGGCGACCTGCCCTACAGCGACGCCACGCACATCGGCTATCGCGGTTTTGCCGCCCGGGCCTGCGCGCCGCTTTATGCCTTTGGCGCGGGGCAGGGTTACACGCGGTTCGACTGGCTGGGCGCGCAGGCGGCGCCGGGCGGCGTGATGGTACGCCTTCGCAATGCCGGGCCGCGCGCTGGGTCAGAGGTGGTGCAGCTGTACCGCCACCATCCGGAACTGGCGTTGGTCGGCTTTGCCAAAGTGGTGCTGACGCCCGGCGAAGAGCGCGAAATATTCGTGCCGATCGAGACACGCATGCTCAGAAAGTGGGATGGCGGCTGGCACGACCTGCCCAAGGATATGGCAATCGGGGTGGCGCGGCATTGCGGCGACATGGCGTTTACAGTCACGCTCCACAGCGCGAAGATGGCTTGACAGCCGGCATGTATAAGTCATACTTTTCAGAACTATTATTCCAATTTATTTCAAAGCAGCCCGGCTGACTGGCGAGACTGCGGGAGAGAGATATGCCGATTGCCGCCCCCCCGCTGGCCAGAAAGGCCGGCGCGGCCCAAGGCATTACAGTCGTCACGGTCGGCTTTTTGCCGATCGTGGCGATTGTCGCGATGTTTCCCGCCGTACCTGCGATCATCCAGCACTTCTCCCGCGATCCTTCGGCAATGACCAAAGTTCCGGCCATGGTGTCCGCACCCGGCCTGACCATTGCCGTACTGGCGCTTTTCGCCGGGCTGTTTGTCGATCGGTACGGGCGGCGCAGACTGCTGCTGGGTTCGACCCTGCTTTATGGTGTGGTCGGCTCGATCCCGTTCTTCCTCGATTCGATCAACCAGATCTACGTCTCGCGCCTTGCGCTGGGGGTGGCGGAAGCTGCGATCCTGACCACGCTCAACACGCTGATCGGCGATTACTGGGACGACAAGGGCCGCCATTTCTGGCTGACGATCCAGGGGCTGGTCGGGCCGTTCCTGGCCACCGCGGTCATCGTCGCGTCGGGATATCTGACCGGCGTGCGCTGGAACGGCATTTTTCTCATCTACACTGTCGGCTTTGTCGCGTTTCTTGCCAGCCTGGCGTTTCTGTATGAACCGGCCAGCGACGCCACCGCCCGCCAGATGCTGGGCATCGATGAAGAGCGCACCAGCTTCCCCTTGCGCGAGGCAACAGCGTTTGGCGTCGTCACGCTTCTGGCCAGTTCGCTCTATTATGTGTTCATCATCAATGGCGGCCTGGTATGGCAGGAAATCGGCGTCATGGATTCAGGCTCGATCGGCCGCCTGACCGCGATCCCGAGCCTGTTCGTCATGGCTGGCGCGGCCATTTTCTGGCTGACCGGCAGATTTGGTGCCCGGTGGCAGTTGTTCCTCGTGTTCGCGCTGTTGGGCACAGGGCTTGCCGCCATCGGACTGATCCACGACTGGCGCGGCATGGTCGTGGCCATGGCCGTTCAGCAAACGGGTGCAGGCATGGCTGTCCCCACCCTGATCGCCTGGACGCAAAGACAACTGCCCTTCGCCCATCGCGGGCGCGGCATGGGCATCTGGACTGCCTGCTTCTTTTTCGGCCAGTTTTCCTCACCCCTGCTGGTCAGCCTGTTGCGGCAGGCGACCGGCCATATGCAGGGCGCCTTCCTTGCCGCCGGCATATTCGGCCTGGTCTGTGCAGTGGCCTCGCTGGTCGTCCTTTCCAGGCGCGCGCGCCCTTCCGCAGCTTACGGAGCCTGATCATCATGACCTCGAAAATCACCCGCGGCGTCAGCCTCTACAGCTTTCAGGAAGAGCTGTTTCTGGGCAAGATGCAGATCGACGACTGCATCGAATTTGCCGCCTCGATCGGCGCCCACGGTATCGAAGTGCTGCCCGAACAGAACATGCCGACATTTCCCCATATCACCGACGCGCAAGTCGGCGAATGGCACGAAATGCTGGCCCGCCACGGCGCGCATTTCACGTGCTACGACATGTTTCTCGATACGAAACTGCGCAAGGACAGCATCATGTCCGATGACGAACAGGTCGAAAGCATCACCCGCGATCTGAAGCTGTGCCACCGGCTCGGCATCAGGAACATGCGTGTCCTGATTTTCGTGCGCCCCGACATCCTGGAAAAATGCGTGCCGGTTGCCGAACGGTACGATGTGCACATGGGGGTGGAGGTGCACGCGCCGTGGTATCTCGATCATGCGTGGATCCTGCGCACGATCGAGGTGGCCGACCGCCTGAAGACCAGGCATCTGGGGATCCTGCCCGACATGGGCATTTTCATGAAACATTATCCGCCCGCTTTCCGCGCGCGGTTCGAACGCCAGGGCGCGCGGCCCGAGGTCACGCAATTCATCGTCGACAACCATGAACAGAAAATCATGAGCGAATACACGATCTATGAAGTCGCGGTAAAAATGGGCGGCAACAAGGCCGAGATCGCCATGGCCGAAACGCTGCGCCACGCGCCTTACGCCAATCCGAAACGGATCGGCGATTTCGCACCGTATTTCCGCCACATCCAGGCGAAGTTCTACGAAATGACTCCGGACTGCACCGATCCCAGCCTGGCCTATGGCGATGTCATCCCCGAACTGGTCAAGGCCGGCTGGGAAGGGACGCTGTCATCCGAATACGAAGGCAATCGCTGGATCCAGGACGTGGAGGTGGTCGACAGCCGCGAACAGGTCCGCCGCCAGCATGTGATGTTCGAGCGCCTGATCGCGCAAGCCCAAGCGGAGGCCGCAGCATGATCCGATGGCATCTGTGCGCGGCCGCACTAGCCTTGACGGCGTCGCTGCCCGCCGCCGCGCAGGAGCAGCCCCTGCTGTTTGCGCCGGCCACCGCACCGCAACTTGAAGGCGAAATCATCCTGCCCACGCCACAGGCGACCAACACTCCGCCCGAGAGCTGGCTGCGCCAGACCGGCGATCTACAAGTGCGCAATGTGCAGCAGGCGACCTTGTTGCCGTTTTTGCCGCCGCGTAATCTGGCGACGGGCGAGGCAGTGCTCGTCGCACCGGGTGGCGGTTTCCTCGGGTTGGCGATTCAGGACGAAGGGTATGATGTGGCGCGCGCGCTGGCAGCGCGGGGTATCGCTGCATTCGTGCTGAAATACCGCGTGCTGTCGACCCCCGCCGATTTCGGCAAGTTCATGCGCGAAATGGTTGCGGGGCGCAGTGGCAAACCGACGACTTTGCACGTACCCGAAGATACGCCCGATTTCAGCCTGGAAGATGCCCGTGCCGCCCTGGCCTATGTGCGCGCGCATGGCGATGACTGGGGCATCGACAAAATGCGCGTGGGCATGATGGGCTTTTCGGCCGGTGCGTTTCTGACACTGACTGCCGCGCTGAAACTGCCGGCAAACGAGCGACCAGCTTTTATCGCGCCGATCTATCCCCGGATGACCGCACGCGATGTGCCGGCCGATGCACCGGCGATGTTCGTGGCGATCGCCGATGACGATTTCCTGATGGCACCAGGGACGCTGGGCCTGATCGAAAGTTGGCACAAGGCGCATCGCCCGGTAGAATTCCATCTGTTCCAGACCGGACATCATGGCTTTGGCCTGGGCGTTCCGGGCACTACCACGGCGGGCTGGCTCGACGATTTCGTCCGCTGGCTCGATTTGAACCGCGTCAAGCGCTGAGGACTTTTTCGATGTTCGACAAATATCTGCTAGACGCTGCCTCCTTGCGCAATCTGGGGCCTGCCGACGCCCCCACCGGTTTCGCATTCGAGGCAAAACTCGGGTATTATCGCGGTCTCGGCCTGTCGATGATCGAAGAATTGAATGTGTCGATCGACGGCCAGGCCTGCCCCCGCGAAAGCATAACGTTCGATGAAGGGCACGGGCCAATCACGCTCGAGGCAATGGAAACCGCGTATGAGCGCCGCTGGCCCTTTGGCGAGGTGGCCACTGTCGCGGTTGCCCACCAAGGCGGCTTTCCTGCGGGCGAACACACGCTGACGTTTCAGCAGAAACTGCGCATTTCATACCTACCTTTCCCGTCATTCAACACGGATGAAAAACGGGTCAGTCTGTAGCCTTACGCGCCTGAACGGCCGCGAACGTCCCGGTGATGTTCACATTCTAAAGCGTGATGTCGCTGCTCAGGAATGCGGCGATCATGCGCGCCAAATCCTGCTTGAGCACCATCCAGTCTCCTTCCCACGCCGCATCGGAGCTGGTCCCGAACCCGAGATAACGGGCGATCGAGGCGTAGAGTGTACGAAAGGCACTGTCGACGGCGCGTAACGGGTCGGGCTGCCTGATCTCGGACGCATACAACAGCATCGATTGCTTCACTGCTTCGGCGGTCGCGGCATAGGACGCCTTGCCGGTGGCTGCCACCAAGGGATCGACCCCGGCGCGCTGCATCAGCGGCCGCATGATGTCGGCATGGGCACGCAGCGTTTCGGCCACAGCGTCGATCAGCGCCACCACGAGGTGGTTCAGATCCTTGGAACCGCTGCGCGCCGCTGCCAGCCGGTCATGCATCTGCATGTCGACCCGTTCCAGCACGCGCAACTGAACCGCGTGAAGCAAGGCTTCCTTGCCCTCGAAACGGTTGTACATCGATCCTATCGACACTTTCCCCTTCTTGCTGACGTCCTGCAGGGTGAAATCATCCGAACCGCGCGCGACCATCAGCGCTTCGGCAGCGACAAGCATGCGTTCGTAGGACGCCTTTGACCGCCCCTGGACGGGTGCGCGCAAGGCTGTGGAAAGGCCGACATCTTGTTTCATGACTTCATGTCCCGTTTTATCGGCCATCCGTCAACGATCACAACACAAAGGGTTTATTATTCCCGATGTCCGGCATGGCACTTGCCGGCTGGCCGATGCGGCAACAAATCATCTTGACCTGCGCGGCAAATGCGGCGAGAGCCGCAAGCGACAAAATAGCGGGGCTCAACCCGCCAGGCATACGAGCGCGCAAGCGCCACGGGGCCGTGGAATGGGAAAAGGTCCTATGTCTGCGCCGCACCAACTTTCATCCTGCATCGAATGGCAATTTGCCGAAGCCGGCGATCTCGCCGCGCGTCTGCACGCGGCCAAGGCCGGCGGATTCGACCTTGCCGAATTTCACCTGTGGCGCGACAAGCCGGTGGACGCCATGGCGCAGGCGCTTGCCGAAACGGGCATGACGCTGACCGGCGTCTGCGTCGATCCGCGTCGCTCGATTGTCGATCCGGCCGAGCGCGACGAAATGGTGACCGCCGTTCGCGACACGATCGCCGCCACGGCCAAACTGGGCAAACCCGCGCTGATCGTCGCCTCGGGCTTCCGCGTCGAGGGCATGAGCGAGGACGAGCATTTCGCCAACGCCGTCGCCGCCCTGCGCGCCGCAGCCGATCTGGCGGAAGAGGCCGGCGTCATGCTGTTGCTCGAACCGCTCAACACCCGGCTTTTCGCGATCATGTACCTGGTCAGCACGAAGCTGGGCCTCGATCTGGTCGAGGCAGTGGGCAGCCCCAATCTGCGCCTGCTGTACGATGTGTGGCACAGCGCAGTGATGGGCGAGGATATCGCCGAAGTGCTGGCCGGCCGCACCCATCTGGTGGCGCATGTGCAGGTCGCCGACATGGACGATCGTAACGAGCCCGGCACCGGCAGTCTCGACTGGTCCAAAGTCATGCAGACGCTGGACACCCTGGGTTACACCGGCGCGATCGGGCTGGAATATTTTCCGACGCTGCCCATGGACCAGTCCCTGGCGCTGACCCGGCAAAAGCTGGGCTGCTGACAGGTCCTGATCTGTCGCCACTTGGGATAGGATGGGGACGTGCAACCTGAAAAATTGGGCTTTGCCGAACGGCTGAGCTATGGCTTTGGCGACATGGGAACCAGTCTGGCCTACAACATGGCCAGCGGTTTCCTGTTGTTCTACTACACCAATGTCGTCGGCCTGCCCGCGGCTGCGGTCGGCACGGTATTCCTGGTGGCACGGCTGCTGGACGCCGTGATCGACGCGCTCGTCGGGATTGCCGTGGACAAGACGCGTAGCCGGTGGGGACGCACGCGGGTGTATTTCCTGTGCACCGCAGTGCCTTATGCGCTCGTGTCGGTGGCGGTGTTCCATGTGCCCGCCTGGGGTCAGCCCGCGCAGCTGGTCTATGCGTTCCTGACCTTCAAGGCACTGGGTATCCTGATGTCCTGCCAGGCCATACCCTACACCGCGCTGATGCCGATGATGACGCTCGACCGGAGCGAACGGCTCAATCTGTCGGGGATGCGCTCGATCGGCACGTCGGTCAGCGTGGTGCTGGGCGCGGCCGCGGTGATGCCGCTGGTGGCGGCACTGGGCGGCGGGGACCAGCAGCGCGGTTTCACGCTGGTGGCGGCGCTGTTTGCGGCCATCGGTTTTGCGTGCACCATGATGCTGTTCCGCAATTGCCGCGAACGGCACCACGACCATACATCGCCCGATTTTGCCATCCTGCCCGCGGTGAAGGAAATGCTCCACAACCGGGCCTGGCTGGTGGTGTTCGCGTCCTGCCTGCTGTATTTCGCGCGCTTTGGCATGATGATGGCCGCGACGGCGTATTTCGCCATCGATGTCATGGGCCGGCCCTGGATGATCTCGATCATGCTGCCGGCCGTGGCCGGAATGCTGCTGCTCTCGGCCTTTTTTGCGCCCGCCATTCTGGCGCGCACCGGCACCCGCAACGGCGCGGTGGCGGCGCTGACGATTGCCGCCGTGCTGTTTGCCGCGCTGCCCTTCGTGCAGGATCATGTCGCGCTGTTTCTCGCCCTTTACATCGCCGGCTGCCTGGCGACATCGATCACCATTACCGCCACCTTTGCGATGTTTGCCGAAACGGTGGATTATCACGAGGCCAAATACGGCACCCGGCGCGAGGGACTGCTGTCTGCCGGCATCAGCCTGTCGACCAAACTGGGCATGGCGCTGGGCACGGCCGGGTTCGCCTACGTGCTGGGCGCTTTCGGCTATGCCCCCGGCCATGTCACCGATGCAGCGCGGCAGGCGATCCGCTGGACCTACAGCGGCGGTTCGGTGGTCCTGCTCATCGCGCAAACGCTGGTGCTGATGCTGTGGCCGGCAGGCAGGCCAGCCCACCCCAGTTGATACCCCCCCGACACCATCACCCTTGACGCGGTCACCCGAAGAAACGGAACCCAGACATGCATGCACAAACTGCCGCAATAAGCCTCGATCTGATCAATCGACAGTACCAGGAGCCGAACCGCAACCGCTACGAAAGCCGGTATTTCTGGGAAGAGCTGTATACGCTGATCGCCGCAGCGGGCTTTTCGGCGATCGAGATTCCCTATGAGCCGGTGTGGCAATTCGGTGGCCGCAGCGGCGTTCCGATGAACCGGTATTGCGTGAACACCAAATACGAGAGCGCGGCCAACTATCGCGCCGCTTTGCGCAGCCACGGGATCGAGCGGGTCACGGGCATCACCTTTGATCCCAACCTGTTCATGCGCAACGACAATCTGGGGTTTTATTTCGGCGCAACCGGGCATTTCGCCGGCGAGGCCCTGGCCCATGCCGCCGACATGGGTGCCGACTATCTGGCCATCAGCCCATCGCCGTTTTATGGCCGTATCGCGCAATACCATCCCGATATCGAAACCACGAAGGCGGACTTTACCCAGCGCACGATCGACCTGCTCACAGGGCTTGCCACCAAAGCGGCGGAGCTGGGGGTAACGCTGGTCTTGCGCCACGAATACTGGAGCTTGTTTGGCGGCGAGCGGTTGCTGCCCTTGCTCGACGCCTTGCCCGACACGGTGAAAGTCGACCTCGATGCGGCGAACCTGTTCGTTGCGGGTATCCCGGCGCCTGAGTTTTTCGCGGCGCATGGCGCGCGGATCGGCTGCGTGCATCTGACCGATACCAGCTTTGTCGATCCGGGCGATGTCTGGAAAACGCCCAATCCCGAGTTTCCGAGCCAGCACGCAACCCAGGTGTTCCGCGATCCGGGTATGGGGTCTGTTGATCTGGGCCAGCTTGTCGCGCTGCTCGGCGCGCATGACTATCAAGGGCCGGTCACGTGCAGCGCGCGCCAGACGCGGGATCCGTTCCGCGCCCTGCTGCGCACCCGCGCCCTGCTTAACCAGCTACAGAAATAACGAACGGAGTCAGCGCGATGCCAAACATTCGCTATGCCAACATGAGCCACTGGAAATCGATTCCCTACAAGAAAATCGATAATTTCCGCGATTTCTATTACGAAGACAAAACCAACAGCGCCTATTATTCAGACTGGGACAACATCCTGAAATACCAGTCCGCGCTCGGCTTCGACGGGATCGAAGTCGCACCCTGGGATCTGGCCGACATCCTGCCACTGTTCGGCACGCCCGAAAACTTCGCTGCCTTTGCCAGGGAGCGCGGGGTCAGTGTGATCGGCATGTTCCATGGGGCCCATGCTTCGCACGCGGCGGATCATTTCGACGAAGCCGTGCGCTCGGGGCGCGAGGCTGTCGATACGATCGTCAAGTTCGGCGGCACGTACATGAACACGTGCCCGACGCAGAACTACCACGGCACCGGCCCGCTGAGCCGGGACCAGGTTCAGCAATGCGCCAAAGTGATGAACGAGATCGGCCGCTATGCCACCGATCACGGGGTCAAGGTCGGCCTGCACAACGAGTTCTTCTGCGCGATCAATCTGCCCAACCATCGCGAGCTGATCGAACTGACCGATCCGAAGCTGGTGCACTACTGCATCGATACCGCGCAGATCTCGATCATGGGCGAAGACCTGCTGACGTTCTACAACGACTATCACGACCGCATCAGCACGTTCCACCTCAAGGATACGGCATCATCCAGCCAGCCTGACAGCGTACGCTATGCGCAGGACCCGGAGATAACGGATGACGGCACGCGCTGGTTCTGGGAGCCGGGCCAGGGCAATCTCGATCTCAAAGGCCTCTATCGCCTGCTCAAGCAGCACGAATTCAAGGGCTGGATGTCGATCGAATACGATGGCTCGCCGGACATGCTGGCATCAATGGCCATGACGCGCTATTATCTCGACCACGAATTGCGCCCGATCTACGATTGATCTGCGGATCTGCCGGATGGTTGCCTTTGCACCTTTTGCCGATCAGGCATCGGATGCAAGGCAGCCACCAGTACGCGTTCGCCAGCGCAGCATTCAGCCCCACATTGCCGAGTTCACCCAGGCCCTGGATGCCCAGCGGGTTCACCTGCAGATCGGTTTCTGGGATGAATATGGTCTCGATCGTGCCGATATCGGCACTAACCGGAATGGTGTACCCGGCCAGATCGGCATTCACATCCCGCGCGCAACCCTGCTTCGCAGGGCCGGCGCAACCCGCGTCGCTTCCCCCCGCGCCCGCCCGGCTTCGCTTTCCTGCCGGTTACGCGCATTCGCTGCATGGATTTTCACCGATTTTGCCGCTAGCAGTGTTGGTTCCTCGAACCAGGGATGACTCAAGTCATGAACAACAGTGACCTCGCCGATACGATTGCTACTGCGCACGGGCTGACCAAGGCCGATGCGCGCAAGCTCGTCGATGCCGTGTTTGCCGAAATTGCCGATGCAGCGGCCAAGGGCGACGAAATCAGCCTGAACGGTTTCGGAAAGTTCAAAGTGAAGGCGACCGAGGCCCGCGAAGGGCGCAACCCGTCGACCGGCGCGACGATCCAGATTGCAGCGTCAAAGAAGCTGACATTCGCCGCTGCCAAGGCGGTGAAGGACAAGTTGAACGGCTGACACGCATCAGCGCCCTGCCAGTGGCAGGGCGCTGATCCTCGGGAATATCCGCACCCTTTGCGGGTTGGCGCCCGGCGGCCATTGATACACCGCGCAAAGGATCGATTTGAACCAGCCCGCATCCCCCGCCGATACCCCCGGACCGCGCGCGCGGCGCAGTACCGGGCGCAGGTTGCGCGGCGCGATTGCCAACCGTCTGGGCACGGATATCGTCTCCGGAGTCTATCCGCCAGGCACTGTCCTTTCGAGCGAGGTGGAATTTTCCGAAGCGCTGCAAGTGTCGCGCGGCGCTTTTCGCGAAGCGATGCAGGTGCTGGCCGCCAAGGGCCTGGTCGAAAGCCGCCCCAAGACCGGCACGCGCGTCCTGCCCCGCGCGCGGTGGAACCTGCTCGACCCCGACGTCCTGGGGTGGGCCTTTGCCGGTGAGCCGGATCCGGAATTCGTGCGCAGCATTTTCGAATTGCGCGCCATTGTCGAGCCGGGCGCCGCGCGCCTGGCCGCAGAGCGCGGCACGCGCGAAGACCTGTCCACGATGAAACAGGCACTGGCCGGGATGCGCCGCCATTCGCTGGCCACCGAGCCCGGTCAGGCCGCAGACCGCGATTTCCATGATGCGATCCTGCGCGCCACGCGCAATGATGCGCTTATCGTCCTGTCATCGACGATCGGCGCGGCCGTGCACTGGACCACCCGGTACAAGCAGCGCGGGCGTACCTTGCCGCGCAACCCCATGCCCGACCATGTCAAAGTCTACGACGCGATCGCGGCAGGCGATGGAGATGCGGCGGCGGCCGCAATGCGGGTGCTGGTGGATCTGGCCATGGCCGACACCGCCGCGCAGATGCAACGCGCCGGCGCCGCCGGCGCAGCACCCGTTCAGCCGGGCAGCGGTCCACTGTAAACGTGCGCGGGATTGCCGGTTACCCCCGCATCGACTTCGAACAGCGCTCCATCGAATTCGCCCGGTGGCAGACCCGTTGCGGCAGATGTCACGAACATGCGATCGAGCGCGTCACCGGCAAATGCGACATTGGTCACACGCTGTGCCGGCAGCGCAATGCTGCGATCCAGCGCGCCATCGGGGTCGAACCGGCTAATCCGGCCACCATCCCAGTGCGCCACCCACAGATACCCTTCGGCATCGCAGGTCATGCCATCGGGATAGCCATCGTCTTCGCCGAACCGGATGAACGGCTGCCGGTCCTGCACGGTGTGCCCGTCATGGCAAAAGCGATAGATCACACGCCGCCCGCTGTCGGCATGGTACATCCAGCCGCCGCACGGCGACAGAGCGGGCCCGTTGGGAACGTGATAACCGGCATCGATCTGTTGCCACGCGCCGTCGGAGCCCAGCCGGTACAGCGATCCGCTCGCCTGTTCCTCCGCCATGTCCATGGTGCCGCACCAGATCGATCCATGGCGGTCGGCCTTGCCGTCGTTCATGCGGTTGCCGGGCAAGTGCGCTTCGGGCCCGGTGCGCGGGCCGATCATCAGCGGATCGAGCGTGATCGACGCAATGCCGCTGCGAAACCCGCCGACAAAACCGCCGCCGGCATGCTCCACCACCCAGCCCAGCGGCTCGGGCATGGCCCAGCGCTCGACTGCGCCGCTGGCCAAAGTCAGCCGATTGAGCGCAGGTGCCAGGATATCCACCCAGTAGAACGCCCCGTCGCGCGCGCACCACAGCGCGCCCTCGCCCAGCACATCGCACGTCTCGCGTTCGATCTTGCGGACGGTTGCCATCAATGGTTGTCCCGCGGCACGCCCATCGTCTGGGCGATGCGCTGGTATTTCTCCGCCCCTTCCAAAATCGCCCCGGTATCAAGCTGGCCGACCAGCGCGCGCTGGATTTCCTGCCACGGGGTCTGGCTCGCCGGATAGGCATAACCGCCCGCCGCTTTCAGCGCCGCGCGGCGATCGGCCAGTTCGGCGTCGTCGATCAGCACGTTCACCGTACCCTTGCGCAGATCGATGCGCACGCGGTCCCCGGCGCGCAGCAGCGCCAGGCCGCCCAGCGCCGCCGCTTCGGGCGAGGCATTGAGGATCGAGGGGCTGCCCGAAGTGCCCGACTGGCGTCCATCGCCGATGCAGGGCAATGCCGTCACGCCTTCGGTAATCAGGTAGCTCGGCGGACGCATGTTGACCACTTCGGCCGCGCCCGGATAGCCGATCGGGCCCGCTCCGCGCATGAACAGCAGCGTGGCCGACGTGATGCCGAGCGCCGGATCGTCGATCCGGTGGTGGTAATCCTCCGGTCCATCGAACACCACCGCCGGGCCCTCGAACGCTTCGGGATCATCGGGATTGGACAAGTAGCGATCGCGGAATTCGTCGGAGATCACGCTGGTCTTCATGATCGCGGCCTCGAACAGGTTGCCGCCGAGCACCAGAAAACCGGCATCGTGCAGGATCGGCTGGGCAAACGGACGGATGACGCGGTCGTCCTCGATGGTGGCATCGCGGCAATTGTCGCCGATCGTGCGCCCGTTGACGGTCATCGCGCCTTCGCGGATCAACCCCTGCCCGATCAGCTGCGCCACCACCGCCGGCACACCGCCGGCATGATAATAGTCCTCGCCCAGGTACTCGCCGGCGGGTTGCAGGTTGACCAGCAGCGGAATCCTGTGGCCGACATCCTGCCAGTCGCGCAGCGGCAGATCGACGCCGATGTGGCGCGCGATCGCGGCCAGGTGGATCGGCGCATTGGTGCTGCCCCCGATCGCCGAATTGACCGCGATGGCATTGTGAAAGGCGTCGCGGGTCAGGATGTCGGATGGCTTGAGGTCTTCGTGAACCATTTCCACGATGCGCTTGCCGGTGCGCCACGCGCATTCCTGCCGGTCGCGATAGGGCGCCGGAATCGCGGCCGATCCGGGCAGCATCATGCCCAGCGCTTCGGCCAGGCTGTTCATCGTGGTGGCCGTGCCCATGGTGTTGCAATAGCCGGTGCTCGGCGCGGAGGACGCCACCAGCTTGATGAACCCCGCCTCGTCGATTTCGCCCGCCGCCAGCATCTGCCGGCCCTTCCACACGATCGTGCCGCTACCCGTGCGCTCGCCCTTGTGCCAGCCGTTGAGCATCGGGCCGACCGACAGCGCGATCGCCGGGATATTGACAGTCGCGGCCGCCATCAGCAGCGCCGGCGTCGTCTTGTCGCATCCGGTTGTCAGCACCACGCCATCGAGCGGGTAGCCGTAGATCGCCTCGACCAGCGCAAGATACGCCAGGTTGCGATCGAGGCCTGCGGTCGGCCGCTTGCCGGTTTCCTGGATCGGATGCACCGGAAATTCCAGCGCGATGCCCCCCATGTCGCGGATGCCTTCGCGAATACGTTCCGCGAGCACGAGGTGATGGCGGTTGCACGGCGAAAGATCGCTGCCGGTTTGCGCAATCCCGATGATCGGGCGTCCGGACTGCAGTTCCTCGAGGCTGATCCCGAAATTGAGATACCGTTCCAGGTACAGCGACGTCATGTCGATATTGTCGGGATTGTCGAACCAGGCGCGGCTGCGCAATTTTGTCTTGGTCATGCAGGCTTCTCGATCAGCGAACGGACAGGCGGAAAATCATGGCGTGATGATAGGGTTTGCCGGGGTCGACCCGCGCCGACAGGAATGCGCTTCGATTGGGGGCATCCGGGAACTTCTGCGGTTCCAGTGCGACGCCGTCGCCCATGCGATACACATGGCCCTGTTTGCCAACCAGAGTGCCGTCGAGAAAATTGCCGGTGTAGAACTGGACACCGGGCTCTGTCGTCAGCACGTCGAGCGTGCGCCCCGATGCAGGATCGGTCAGGCGGGCAGCCAGGCCCGGCGCCGGCGTGGCACCTTTGTCGAGCGCGAAATTGTGGTCATAGCCCCGGCCGATCACGATCTGCGGATCATGGCCATCGCGCACGCTCGTCGCGATCGGGTGGGGTTTACGGAAATCGAATACCGTTCCTGCGACACCGCGCAATTCGCCGGTGGGAATCAGATGGCTGTCGACCGGCGTATAAGCGCTGGCCGGAATAGTCAGCAATTCGTTCAGCGCCCCATCCGCACTGCCTTCGCCGGCCATGTTGAAAAACGCATGGTTGGTCATGTTGACCACGGTCGGCTTGTCAGAGCTGGCGTCGAACGTGATCCCCAGATCGCCATGCTCGTCGAGCGAATAGGTCACCGTCGCTGTCAGCGTGCCGGGATAGCCGGCATCGCCGTCCGCGCTGACGTGGCGCAGCACGACACTGGCAACGGGACCCGACTGCACCTTTGCCACCTGCCACAGCACCTTGTCGAAACCGTGGCCCCCGCCATGCAGGGACTGGCCATGGTCGTTCTGCGGCAATTGATAGCTGTGGCCGTCCAGCGTGAACTTTCCATCGGCAATGCGATTGGCATAGCGGCCGATCGTGGCGCCGAAATAGTTGGGGTGATCGACATACGACGCCAGGTCGTCATAGCCGAGCAGGACGTCGGCCGGGTACCCGTTGCGATCGGGTGCGAACAGCGACTGCAGGGTTGCGCCATACGCCAGGATACGGGCCGAAACGCCATTGTGCGCGGTGAGCGTGATCACCGCCACATCGCGGCCATCGGGCAGTTTTCCCGCGCTTTTCTGCTGCGCGTCCGCTGCATGGGCGGGCATCGTGCAGGCGGCCGCAGACAGCGCGAGCGCGGTTACGCCGATCATAGTACGATCCATAATCCTGCCCATGCCGCTGCCCTTGCCTGTTGCTTTTCCGATGCCGCCGCGTTGCCCATTGACGTGGTTGCAACGCCTATATAGTCCGACAAATGAACGGGGTGCAAGCCGCCGGATCACGCGGACCGATCATCACCGGCCCGACCGACGAGAGGACCACGATGCCGCCTGTTGCCCCCCCCGGTCCCTCCGGCCTGCCTGACGACGGCGGGCCAGGCAGCCGCGCCTCCTTTGGTCCGGTACTGGCCTTGCTGGCGACGCTGTTCTTCATGTGGGGTTTCATCACGGTCATCAACAACACGCTGCTGCCGCATCTGCGCGCCGTGTTCGATCTCGATTATACGCAGACCACGCTGATCGAATCCGTCTGGTTCATCGCCTATTTCTTTGCGTCGATCCCGTCGGCCAAGCTGATCGAACGCTTCGGCTACAAATTGGCGATCGTCGCTGGCCTCGGCATCATGGCGGCGGGCGCGCTGGGCATGATGCTCGCGGCCAGCATTCCGTCCTATGGCGTCACGCTGGTCATGCTGTTCGTGATCGCCAGCGGGATCACCCTGCTGCAGGTTGCGGCCAACCCTTACGTGGCCGTGGTCGGCAGGCCGGAAACGGCATCGTCGCGGCTCAACCTGGTCCAGGCGCTCAATTCGGCAGGCACCGTGCTCGCGCCGATGTTCGGCGCCTATCTGATCCTGGGACGATCCAGAAGCGGGACCGCCGTGGCCGGCGCACTGATCACCCCGGCGCAGCGCATCGCCGATGCGCACTCCGTGATCCTGCCGTATGCGCTCGTCGCGGGTGTGCTGATCGTGCTGGCGCTGGTCTTTCTGCGCTTTCCCCTGCCGGTCCTGACGTCCTCGACACAGCGCCTGTCCGGAAACGAGCGCAAGGGCCTGTCGTTGTGGAACCATCGCAACCTCGTGTTCGGCGTGCCTGCGATCTTCATCTACCTGATCGCGGAAATCGGCGTTGCCAACCTGTTCATCAATTTCGTCAGCCAGCCAACCGTTGCCAATCTGACGCACGAAGCGGCGGGGCGTTATCTGACGCTGCTGTGGGGCGGGATGATGGTCGGGCGGTTTGCCGGGTCTGCCATCATGCAGAAAGTGCGCGCAGAAACCGTGCTGGCGCTGTTTTCGGTGGGCGCGTTCGCGGTCATGATGATCACCGTGTTAGCGGCCGGGCCTATCGCGATGTGGTCGCTGATCCTGGTCGGCCTGTTCCATTCGATCATGTTTCCGACCATTTTCACGCTCGGCATCAGGGGGCTGGGGCCGCTGACCGAGGAAGGATCGGGGTTGCTGGTCATGGCGATCGCGGGCGGTGCGCTGGTGGTGGTACAGGGCTGGCTGGCCGATCGCTACGGGTTGCAGGCCTCGTTCCTGCTGACCGCGGCCTGCGAGCTGTACGTGTTGTTCTATGCGCTGTGGGGATCGCGCCCCACCCATGCGCTGCCCCGGCCGGCGGCGATATGATTGTCCTTTTGCGGAGCTTGCCATGACAGAATTTCGTTCGATCACCGCCCACACCGGTGAGCCCGACGGCCCGGCGTTCCGCGTCGACGGGGTCCCGCAAGTGGCGGCGGCCTGCGCCGCCGCAGACGCCGCGTTCGACACCTATCGCGCGCTGGCGCGTGAACCGCGCGCGGTTTTCCTGGAAACCATCGCGCTCGAAATCCTGGCGCTGGGCGACGACCTGATCATCGCGGCGATGCGCGAAAGCGGCTTGCCGCGCGCCCGGCTTGAGGGGGAACGCGGCCGCACCATCGGACAGCTGCGGCTGTTTGCCGCGGTCGTGCGCAAGGGCGACTGGGCCGGGCTCAGGATCGATCCGGCCCAGCCCGATCGCCAGCCGCTGCCCCGCCCCGATCTGCGTTTGCGGTTCATCCCGCTGGGCCCCGTTGCCGTGTTCGGCGCGTCCAATTTTCCGCTCGCGTTTTCGACGGCCGGCGGAGACACCGCCGCAGCGCTGGCCGCAGGATGCCCGGTGGTCGTGAAAGGCCACCCTGCGCATCCCGAAACCGGCGCCATGGTTGCAGCGGCCATTGCACGCGCTGTCGCCGCGTGCGGCTTGCCCGCCGGCGTGTTCGGCCATCTCGTGGGCCCTTCGAACGATCTGGGCGCGGCACTGGTCAGCGATCCGCATATCGCCGCGGTCGGCTTTACCGGATCGCGCGCAGGCGGGCTGGCCCTTGCGCGCCTTGCGCAGGCCCGACCCGTGCCGATCCCGGTCTATGCCGAAATGAGCAGCATCAATCCGGTGCTGCTGTTGCCCGCAGCGCTGCAGGCGCGAGGGCCCGCGCTCGGCGCCGGGTTTGCCGGTTCGCTGACGATGGGTGCCGGGCAATTCTGCACCAATCCCGGGCTGATCCTGGCCATCGAAGGCGCCGGGCTGGATGAATTCATCACCGCCGCTGCACACGCGGTGGCAAAGGCCGATGCGCAAGTGATGCTGACGCGCGGAATTGCCGATGCCTATCGCGCCGGCGTGTCCGGTCTTGCGGCCAACGCCCGGACTTTGGCACAAGGTGCTACAGGAGAGGGCGTTTCGGGCGGCGCAGCGCTGTTGGAGACGACGGCGGCAGCGTTTCTGGCCAATCCCGATCTTGCGCATGAAGTGTTCGGCGCCAGCGCGGTGGTGGTGCGCTGCGCCGATGCCGATGAATTGCTGGCGGTCTTGCGCGGCCTGGAGGGCCAGCTGACCGCGACCGTGCAGATGGACGACGCGGACGAGGCGCTCGCCGCACAAGTGCTGCCCGTGCTGGAGCGCAAGGTCGGTCGCATCCTGGCCAATGGCTGGCCCACCGGGGTCGAGGTGGGCCATGCCATGGTGCACGGCGGTCCGTTTCCGGCGACCAGCGATGCCCGCACGACATCGGTCGGTAGCCTGGCGATCGATCGCTTCCTGCGCCCGGTCAGCTATCAGAACCTGGCGCAACGGCTGTTGCCACCCGAATTGCGCGACGATTCCCGCAACGATGGTGTGCCGCGGCTGATCGACGGCGTGCTCACGCTTGACTGACCGGAGAGTTTGAAACGATGGCTTTGCGTTTGTTGCAGCACCGCGCGCCGGATGGCGCACGCTGCGTCCTGTTTGCCGATGGCGCGCAGGCCCATGTGGTGCCGGGCGTGGCATCGATCCGCGAACTGGCCTTGCGCGCCATTGCCGCCGGCACCACTCTTGCCCGGGCGGCGCGCGATGCAGGCCTGGGCGCGGCGGTCGACATTGCCCGCGAACTCGATGCCGGACACCTTTTGCCGCCGATCGATCACGCCGATCCGGCGCACCTGATCCTGTCCGGCACGGGGCTCACCCATCTCGGCTCTGCCGAAGGGCGCGACAAGATGCATGCCGCTGCAGCGTCGGGGCAGACCATGACGGATTCGATGCGGATGTTCCTGGATGGCGTGGCCGGGGGCAAGCCTGCGGATGGCAACATCGGGCAACAGCCCGAATGGTTCTACAAGGGCGACGGCTCGCAACTGGTCGGCCCCGATGCGCCGCTGGCCATGCCCGCATTCGCGCAGGATGGCGGGGAAGAACCCGAACTGGCCGGGATTTACCTGATCGGCGATGACGGCACACCATTCCGTCTCGGCTTTGCGCTGGCCAATGAATTCAGCGACCATGTCACCGAACGCCACAACTATCTGTGGCTGGCGCATTCGAAACTGCGCCAGGCGGCACTCGGGCCGGAGCTGCTGATCGACGCGGCCCCCGATGATGTACGCGGGACGAGCCGCATCCGCCGCGATGGCACGGTGATCTGGGAAAAACCGTTCCTGTCGGGCGAAACGAACATGTCGCACAGCCTCGCCAATCTGGAACATCACCATTTCAAATACGATCTGTTCCGGCGCCCGGGCGATGTGCATGTGCATTTCTTCGGAACCGCGACGCTATCGTTCTCGGACGATCTGCGTACGCAGGAGGGCGACGTGTTCGAGATCGAGGCGGCGCCGTTCACGCTGCCGCTGCGCAACCCGTTAACGCGTGCAGAGCCATACGCTGCATCAGTGAAAGTGCTGTAGCGACATGGCCGCGCCAATTCGTATCGCAGTTGCAGGCGTGGGCAAGATCGCACGCGACCAGCACCTGCCGGCGATCGCGGCCAGCCCCGATTTCCAACTGGCTGCCGTCGTCGATCTTCATGATCCGCAGCTGACTGTGCCGTGGTTTGCCACGCTGGATGCGCTGCTCGATCAGGGCCCTGCGATCGATGCCGTGGTGCTGTGCACGCCGCCGCAAGTGCGGTACGCGCTGGCCGCTGCTGCCATCAGCCACGGTTTGCATGTGTTTCTGGAAAAGCCGCCGGGTGCGACTTTGGCCGAAGTGGAGCTGCTGCGCACGGCAGCGCACGATCGCGGGGTCAGCCTGTTCGCCGCATGGCATTCGCGCTTTGCGGCCGCGGTGGAGCCGGCCAGAACCTGGCTGGCGGACCGCACCATCCGGTCGGTGCACATCGTATGGCGCGAAGATGTGCGGGTGTGGCATCCCGGCCAGGCGTGGATCTGGCAGGCGGGTGGCCTGGGTGTATTCGATCCCGGCATCAATGCGCTGTCGATCGCCACGGCCATTTTGCCGCAGCCCTTTTTCCTGACCCGGGCAACCCTGCTGGTCCCGGCCAATCGCGCGGCGCCGATCGCTGCCGACCTGGCCTTTACCGACAGCCGGCAGACCGCGATCACGATGGATCTGGACTGGCGCCAGACCGGCCCGCAAACCTGGGATATCGTGGTGGAAACCGACGCCGGGCGGTTGGAACTGACCCATGGCGGCAGAGTCATGACCGGCTCTGACGAAGCGCAGCGCGGCACCGATGGCGAATATGCGGGGCTGTACCGGCGCTTTGCCACGCTTGTGCACACGCACGCCAGCGATGTCGATATCACACCGCTGCGCCATGTCGCCGATGCGTTTCTGCTCGGGCAGCGGACCCGTGTCGATGCCTTTGTCGATTGAGGCGACACAGGTGGGCGCTGACCTGATCGCAGTCGACTGGGGCACGACCAACCGGCGCATCTTCGTGCTCGACCGGCAAGGGGGCGTGCTCGGCGCGCGCCGCGATGCGCGCGGCCTGGTGTCGGTGCCCAAAGGCGGTTTTCCCAGGGCGGTCGCAGAGATCCGCGCGGAATTCGGGGACTATCCGGTCGTGCTGGCGGGCATGGCGGGCTCGGCGAAAGGCTGGGTCAATGTGCCCTATCGCCCGTGCCCTGCGGGTCTGGCCGATCTGGCCGGCGCGCTGCACTGGGCAGAACCCGGCCGCACCGCGATCGTGCCCGGCGTGGCGGATGCCGCAGGTGATGTGATGCGCGGCGAAGAGGTGCAGTTTCTCGGCGCGGTTGCCGCAGGGCTTGCGCCACCGGACGGTCTGCTGTGTCAGCCCGGAACGCATTGCAAATGGGCCCACATGACGGGCGGCGCCATCGCCGGCTTTGCCACCGCAATGACCGGCGAACTGTTTGCGCTGTTGAAGGGTCACAGCCTGCTGGCCGATTTCCTAACCGGCCCGGTGACAGATGGGACCGCCTTTCGCCAAGGCGTTGCCGCGGGCCTGTCGGGGCGGCTGACCACCGAACTGTTCCGCGTCCGCGCCGCCGCCTTGCTCGGCCATCGCAGCGTGACAGACAGTGCGGCCTATGCCTCGGGCCTGCTGATCGGCCATGACGTCGGCGGCGAACCGCGTGTGCCCGGCCGGGCGGTGTATATCGTGGCCGATGCGCCGCTGGCCGGCCTGTATGCGACAGCGGTGGAATTGACGGGCGGTGTCGCCCATCCGGTCGACAGCCAGGCTGCATTTGTGGCTGGCATCACCCAGATCTGGAGGCATGTTTGCGATGACTGACCGGTTCGATCCACACGCGGCGCTGGCCACAGCGGCTGCCCGATGCCCGCTCGTGGCAATATTGCGCGGGGTTCGCCCCGACGAAGTGGTCAACATGGCCGATGCGCTCATCGCGGCGGGGTTCACCATGATCGAGGTCCCGCTCAATTCGCCCGATCCGCTGGCTTCTGTCGCCTTGCTTGCGGCGCGGTACGGATCCGATGTGCTGATCGGCGCCGGAACCGTGCTGACCGGGCGTGACGTCGCCGACGTGCGCGCTGCAGGCGGCCGGTTGATCGTATCGCCCAACGTGGTTCCAGACGTCATCCGTGCGGCGGCGGCGGCGGGAATGATTTCGCTGCCGGGCTATTTCACTCCGACCGAAGCGTTCGCCGCGCTCGACGCTGGCGCGCACGGCCTGAAACTGTTTCCGGCCGAAGGGGCCAGCCCGGCGTATCTCAAGGCCCAGCGCGCCGTGATCCCCGCGCACGTACCGATTTTCGCAGTCGGCGGGGTGACGGAGGAAAACCTTGGCCGGTGGCTGGCTGCCGGAGCGGATGGCGCGGGTCTTGGCTCGGCCTTGTACACCCCGGGGATCGGCGCGCAGGAACTGGGCGAAAGGGCCGCGAATTTCGTCCGCTGCTTGCCCGGCCGTGATGCAGCGCCGCCCGCTCGCTGATCGAGCGGTTCCGGCATTTTTCATTTCAACAGTGTCAGATTGCGGTCAAAGAATTCCAGATACGTCTTCCACAAATGCGCCTGCTTGCCAGGGTTATCGACGCGGTGGTCCTCGCCCGGATAGAGCATCCTGGTGCCGGTCTGTGTCCCGGGCTTTCTCGATCCCGACCGGTTTCTCGCCGACCCTGCCGACCTGATCGAAAACGAGGCCAGCGACCGGCAATGGTATTCGTGGGCCGACTGGTTCGCCTGCGCCGGCCTGCCCGCGCGCCCGGGCCTGGCCCCGGCGCTGCGCTTCAACCATTACACCGATGCGATCGAGGCCGCCCGCGCCGGCCAGGGCGTTGCGCTCGGCTGGCACATGCTGTGCGAACGCTACCTCGATGACGGCAGCCTCGTCCGCCTGGGCGATCGCGAAGTCGCGCCCGACGGGATGTACAACGTGCTGCTGCCGTTGCGCCGCGAACCGGACCCGGTGGCCGGGCTGGCGGCGCAGTGGCTGGCCGAACAACTGGCTGGATGAAAAGCGATCGCCCCCCGGCGATCGCCTTTTTATTGATTCATCGTCGCAAAGAAATCCTCGTTGGTCTTCGATTCCTTCATCTTGTCGAGCAGGAATTCCATCGCATCGATAGTGCCCATCTGCATGAGGATACGGCGCAGCACCCACATCTTCGACAGTTGATCGCGCGGGACCAGCAGCTCTTCCTTGCGCGTGCCGCTCTTGCCCACATCGAGTGCGGGGAAGATGCGCTTGTCCGCGACTTTGCGGTCGAGCACGATTTCGGAGTTGCCGGTGCCTTTGAACTCTTCAAAGATCACTTCGTCCATGCGGCTGCCGGTATCGATCAACGCGGTCGCGATGATCGACAGCGAACCGCCTTCCTCGATATTGCGAGCCGCGCCGAAGAAGCGCTTGGGGCGCTGCAAGGCATTGGCGTCGACACCGCCGGTCAGGACTTTGCCCGAGCTGGGCACGACCGTGTTGTAGGCGCGGCCGAGGCGCGTGATCGAATCGAGCAGGATCACGACATCGCGCTTGTGTTCGACCAGGCGCTTGGCCTTTTCGATGACCATTTCGGCGACTTGCACATGGCGCGTGGCGGGTTCGTCGAAGGTCGAGGAAATGACCTCGCCCTTGACCGAACGCTGCATGTCGGTGACTTCCTCGGGGCGTTCGTCGACCAGCAAAACGATCAGGAACACTTCGGGATGGTTGTCGGTGATCGCCTTGGCCATGTTCTGCAACAGCACGGTCTTGCCCGTGCGCGGCGGCGCAACGATCAGCGCGCGCTGGCCTTTGCCTTGCGGGCTGACCAGGTCAATCACGCGCGCCGACTTGTCCTTGACCGTGGGGTCGAGCGTGTCGAGGCGCAGGCGATCGTTGGGATAAAGCGGGGTCAGGTTGTCGAAATTGACGCGGTGGCGCACGGCGTCGGGGTCGTCGAAATTGACCTTGATCAGGCGGTTGATCGAAAAATAGCGCTCGCCATCCTTGGGCGCGCGCACTTCGCCTTCGACCGTGTCACCGGTGCGCAGGCCCCATTTGCGGACCTGGTTGGGCGAGACATAGATGTCATCGGGGCCGGCCAGGTAATTCGCCTCGGGGCTGCGCAGAAAGCCGAAGCCGTCGGGCAGGACTTCGATCGTGCCGATGCCGAGGATTTCCTCGCCATCTTCGGCCATCTCTTTGAGGATGGCAAACATCAGGTCCTGCCGGCGCAGCGTGCTGGCGCCTTCGACACCCAGCTCCTCGGCCATCGCGACCAGGTCGGCGGGGGTCTTTTTCTTTAATTCTTTCAGATGCATACAATATTCCAGCAAGGAAGGGTGCGGGCCGGACGGTCGATGGGCTTGGGGAAAGCAGACCAGGGTGCGGGCGCATGGCCCGTACGGCTAATATCCGGATTAGCGTGACTGCCTTTATCCCTGCGGGGACCACGCGTCAATCGGCAAGCCACTACCAAATCCTCCCCGTCCCGGGGAGGATTGCTCAGAACGGCTTGATAATCACCAGGATGATGATGATCGCCGCAGCCACCCCCGGCACCTCGTTCAGCAGACGCAACTGCCGGCCCGCCAGCTTGCGCCGGCCTTGCGCCAGATGGCGCGCATAACCCGCCATCCAGAACTGGTACGCGGTCAGCACCAGCACGAACGCCAGCTTGGCGTGCAGCCAGCCTTGCGTGAACCATCCGCCGCCGATCGCCAGCGCCATCCCCAACACCCAGACCAGGACCAGCGAAGGCCACAGGATGATTTTCAGCAGGCGCGCTTCGCGTTCGACCCACAGCGCATTTTCGGGCGCGTTTTCCGGCAGTTCCTGATGATAGACGAAAAACCGGGGCAGCATGAACAGCCCCGCCATCCAGAACACCACAAAGATGACATGGCCGGCCTTGAGCCAGAGATAGAGCATCGTGAGCACCTGCATCATGGGGTTGCAATAAACGGATTTATGCGCTGCCGGAAGGTGTTTCGGTTGGCAAGCCGACTTGTGGTGCGCTTGGTCCATCACTTTTTGCAAGCGGGGATCTCGCGATCCATTTGCCTTTCAGCCGGCTGGTCAGATGCCAGCCAAAGCACCGATCGCAGCGATAGGGCGCCACGGCATGATCGTGGCGCGCCGCAACCACAGCGGCAGCCGCACGGTCGGGATAGCGTTGCTTGGCCTGGCATATCCGTTGGCGTGTCCGCATCGCGTATCAAACCATCAATCTTTTGCTGATATAATAGGGTTTCCAGCTCTTTGACCAAAGACCAACCCAGCGCAATGCTTTCGCAAACAACGCTTTCGCTCACCATCGCGCGCCGGATCGGCTTTGTCATCCTGGCGGTGATGTTTGGTGCGGGCGCCATGATTGCGATCCTGGGCCGGGGGCCATGGTACGATGAATTCTATTCGCTTTACGTCGTCCGGCCGGGAGCGCCGCTGTCCACGCTCTACCCGGCGTGGCTGCGCGACAATCATCCACCGCTGTTCTACGCGCTGGCCTGGGCCTGGTCACGGCTGATCGCGGGGACCGGGTTCGGGGGGACTGGGCTCGCCGGCACGATCGCGGGCATGCGTGCGATCAATTGCGTGCTGCTGGTCACGCTGGTCTGGGTGCTTGGACGCCTCGCGCGCGCGGACGCCTGGTTCGCGCGGATCCTCTGGTACGATGGCCTGGCGCTTGCAGCGACGTTTCCCGCGCTTGATCAAATCGGCCAGTTGCGATCCTATTTCCTGTCGTTCGTGCTCGCCGCGATCGTCCTGCCGCTGCTCGCGCGCGACATCCTCGGCCACGCCGGGCGATGGACACGGATCGCACTGGGTCTTGTCCTGGCCGTCGCGTTCAGCGTCCATGTGCTGACAACCGTGATCATCGGGTCGCTGGTGGCCGCGACCGTACTCCATCATGCCTTTGCCCGGCGGTGGAACGATGCCTGCCGGTTGACCGCAATTGCAGCGCTGGCGCTGATCCCGTTTGCGATCACGATGGCGATCCAGTTTTCGACGATTGCCGCCAACACGCGCGTGTTCTGGATACCGGGCGGATTCAATGCGGGGCGCTGGGCGATCGAAACCGAAGTGCACGATGCGGTCTACGCCAATCCTGTGCTCCTGCTTGTCGCGTTGGCGGGGCTGGCCGTGACTCTGCCTGCCCTGCGCCGGCGCGATCCGGATGCACAAATGTCCGCGGTCGTAATCATAACCTTCGCCGCCGGGCTCGCGCTGGCCGTGGCCGTGCTGATGGCGGCGCACCTCTACCGGCCGATGCTGGTTTCGCGCTATCTTGTCGCGCTCGATCCGATCATTGCGTTGATCCTGGCGATCGGTGCGCATGCGGCCACGCGCCGCCTTGCCGTCCGGGCGGTGATCGTGATCGATATGCTGGTCCTGCTCGCCACAGGGTTTGCGATCCATGCCAATTGCCTCGGCACGATCGCCAAGCCGAGCTGGGATGGCACCGGCATGGCAATCGCCAGGATCGTCCACGCCTGCCCCCAGGCAACCGTCCATCCCGACTTGCACTGGAACACGCTGGCGCTCGACATGCCGCCCCGTGACAATCGCGCGGTCGTGCCGTTCGCCTACCGGTTCGAGGCGCACCGCATGGGCTTTGCCCTCTCACCCGCCGGCTCCCTGTCACCCGGCGGCGCGAACAGCCTGTCGGCGACCTGCCCGAACGTATTCTGGACCGAACATGTCGCCAACCGGCATCCGACCGCGCAGGCGATCATCGATGCCCTGCGCCGCGCCGGTTATCCGATCCGGTCGGGGCGAGTGGAACGCAGCGGCATCGGCTGGATCCTGGTAACGCCCCCGATTGCGTAAGCCGACGCGTAATCAGCGCGCGCGCCATCCGCGCACGACCTGCAACAGCCGTTCGACATGCGCGATCGGGGTGAACTGCCCGATACCATGCCCCAGGTTGAACACATGTGGCCGTCCCGCAAATGCATCGAGCACCGCGCGCGCGCCCAGATCGAGCGCATCGCCGCCCGCCAGGAGCAGCAACGGATCAAGATTGCCCTGCACCGGCATTCCTCCCGGCAGTTCCTTGTCTGCCCAGACCGGATCGATCGTTTCATCGACACCGATTGCACCGACGCCGGTTTCACGCGCGTAGGCAGGCAGTTTCTCACCCGCGCCCTTGGGAAAGCCGATCACCGGCACTTTGGGATGGCGCTGCGCCAACGCGGTCACAATGCGCGCGGTGGGCGCAATCACCCAGCGTTCGAATTCGCGCGGCGCCAGACTACCCGACCAGCTGTCGAACAGTTGCACCGCTTCGGCGCCGGCCGAAATCTGTCCCGACAGATATTCGACGGTCACCGCGACGATCGCATCGATGATCGCCAGGAACGCGCCTGGGTCGCGATAGGCCAGAGCCCGGGTCTCGTGCTGGTCCCGGCTGCCCTCGCCTGCAACCATGTACGTGGCCACGGTCCACGGACTGCCCGCAAAGCCCAGCAAGGTGGTCTGTGGACCCAACTGGCCTCGCACCAGGGAAACCGTCTCATAGATAGCTGACAGCCGCTCCGGCGCCCCCTGGAAAGCCGATAGCGCGCTATCGAGTACGCGCGGCGACAGTCGGGGTCCTTCCCCCACCAGGAATTCCAATGTCTGCCCCATCGCATGCGGCACGATCAGGATATCGCTGAACAGGATCGCGCCATCAAAGCCGAACCGCCGGATCGGTTGCACCGTCACCTCGGCTGCGGCTTGCGCGTCATACACGAGCTCGAGAAACCCGCCCTTTTCGCTACGCAAAGCCCGGTATTCCGGCAGATAGCGCCCCGCCTGGCGCATCAGCCACACTGGCCGCTGCGCCAGATCGGCGCCCAGAAGCGTGTCGAGGATCGGGCCGGGCATCGCGCGTGGGTTCCATTCCATAAACTATAAAGATTCTTAGAATCTGGTTGATGGTATTAGTTGGCCCTGTGGATAACGGGGACGGCGGCGCTCTGCCGCAATTGTTCCCCCATTCCCACAAAAAAGTTCGCCCGCGACTCTCCCGCGCCGGGTGGCAAGGGAAAGTTGTCCGCCTTGTCCACACCCTGTGGGCAAGTGCAGCGCGCCTGTGGTGAAACGGCCGCGGACGTTCGGGTTCACGGGCAGCAAATCGCGGCCGAATGTTGTCGACGGTTTCATCCCGTGGTTTATCCTGTACCTATCCACAGGCAGCGCAAATTGCGGGAAAACGCGGTAAATCGGGGTATCATGCAGCGGCTTCATCTCCACCTTCTGTCGGATTCCACCGGCGAAACGCTTGAAATGATCGCCAAGGCGGCCATGGCCCAGTTCGAAAACACCGATGTCGTCCGCCACTTCTGGCCGATGGTCCGCTCGCAACAGCACCTCGATCGCATCCTCGGCGAAATGAGCATCCACCCCGGGCTCGTGCTGTTCACCGTTGTCAGCACCGAAATCCGCGAACGCCTCGAACAGCGCTGCACCGCACTCGGCCTGCGCAGCGTCTCTGCGCTCGATACCGTTACCGACGCACTCGAAACCCTGTTCGACCAACGCGCCAAAGGCCGCCCCGGCCGCCAGCACCTGATGGACGAAGCCTATTTCCGCCGCGTCGACGCCATTCAGTTCACCATCGCCCACGATGACGGCATCGGCTGGGAAAACTGGGAGCAATGCGACATCATCCTCGCCGGCGTCTCGCGCAGCTCCAAAACGCCCACCTCGATCTACCTCGCCAACCGCGGCTTTCGCGTCGCCAACATCCCGATCGTCGTCGAAAGCCCGCCCCCGCCTTCGCTCTACGAAGTGCGCCGGCCGCTCATCGTCGGCCTCACCACCAGCCCCGAACGCCTGATCCAGGTGCGCCGCAACCGCCTGCTCTCGCTCAACCAGGCACCCGAAACCGCCTATGTCGACAGCGAACACGTCGCCCGTGAAGTGCTGTATGCACGCCGCATGTTTGCCGATAACGGCTGGCCCGTGATCGACGTCAGCCGCCGCTCGATCGAGGAGACCGCCGCCGCCGTGATCAACCTCTACAACGAACGCCACAACGTGCGCGGCGCTACCGGTACCGACATCGAACGCGACACCACCGACTGGCGCGACGGCGCAACAGGATCCGCCCAATGACTCTCATCCTCGCCTCTACCAGCGCCTCGCGCAAAGCCATGCTCGACGCCGCAGGCATCCCCTACGTGGCCCAGGCCGCCGGCGTCGACGAAACCGCCCTGAAACGCGATCTGATCGGCGTCTGCCCGACCCAGGTCGCGATGGTCCTCGCCGAAGCCAAAGCCCTGGCGGTATCACTCGCAACCCCCGGCGCACTCGTCCTGGGCGGCGATTCCCTCGTCGATGTCTGCGGCCGCCAGTTCGACAAACCGACCAGCCGCGACCAGGCCGCCGAACACCTCGCCTTCTTCTCCGGCAAAACCATGGCCCTCTCCTCCGCCGCCGTGCTCGCCCGCGACGGCCACGTCGTGTGGAGAACCGTGGAGACCGCAAAACTGCGGGTCAGACCCCTTTCTCCCGCGTTTATCGACAGCTATCTCCACAGCGAATGGCCCGCCGTCGCGGCCTGCGTCGGCGTCTTCCGCATCGAAGCACGCGGCGTGCAACTGTTCGAACACATCGAAGGCAGCCATTTTACCGTGCTCGGCATGCCGTTGCTGGCGATCCTTGGAGCGCTGCGCAACCAGGGGGTCGTAAGTGCGTAAGGGCCTTTGTGCAGCATTTCGCGCCGAAACGCCAAAACCCCCACGTCTCGTCATCCCGGGCTTGACCCGGGATCCCGCTTGTTCCTTCTTTCGCGCACGCCGATCGACAAGGGCCTCCGGCGGCCAAGGGCCATTGCCCTTGGATCCCGCAAATTTTGGCTTGGCGCGTATTCCAGCCTGCGCGCTCGCCGCGAAGCGGCCTCCAAGCCTGCCGCTTCGCGGCGGGACGCAAACGCAAAGCCGGCGCGCAATTCAAGCCAGTAACGGGATCCAAGGGCGATGGCCCTTGGCCGCCGGAGGCGCTAAAACGCCTGCCGGAGGCGCTCGATGACCAACCCCTACGCAGAAGTCATCGGCGACCCCATTGCCCAGTCGAAATCACCCGCGATCCACACGTACTGGCTCGAACAGCTGAACCTCACCGGCACCTATCACGCCACCCATGTGACCCGCGCCGGCCTCACCGATTACCTCACCCAACGCCGCACCGACCCGGACTGGCGCGGCTGCAATGTCACCATGCCGCACAAGCAGGCGGTCATGCCCTTGCTCGACCACCTCGATCCGCTTGCCGCCCGCGTCGGCGCGGTCAACACCATCGTCCCCGAAAACGGCAAGCTGGTGGGCTACAACACCGATGTGCCCGGGTTTCTCGAACCGTTGCAACCGATGCTGACGCAGTCGCATCTGTTCCGCATGGCACGGATTCTGGGTGCGGGCGGTGCTGCGCGGGCGATCGTGACGGCGCTGGCCGATCAGGGCATGGTGATCGTGCTGGCCGCGCGCGATCCGGCCAAGGCCCAGGTGTTGCTCGGCGAAATCGATCCGACCGGCGAACACCATATCGCCGAGCTCGGCCATTTCGCCGCGCCGACCGATTTCGCCTTCGACGACCGCGCCGGCTGTTTCGACCTGATCGTCAATGCCACTGCCCTTGGCATGGTCGGGCAGGACGAACTGGCGTTCGATCTGTCGCACGCGCCACCGGGCGCGGTGTTCTACGACATTGTCACCAGCCCGCTCGATACGCCGTTCCTGCGCGCGGCGCGCGGCGCCGGGTTTCGCACCGTCGATGGCTTGTCGATGCTGATCGGCCAGGCGGATCACGCGTTCCGCCGCTTTTTCGGCGCGAAACCGCCACGCGGCCCTGCCGACACGGAATTGCGCGCCAGGCTGACGGCATGAGCGCGCGCCCGTTCATTCTGGGCCTGACGGGTTCGATCGGCATGGGCAAGTCGGCCGTGGCGCAGATGCTGCGCGAACTGGGCGTGCCGGTGTTCGATGCCGATGCCGCGGTGCATCGTCTCCAGGCCGCCGGCAGTGCACTGTTGCCGGCGATCGAGGCCGAATTTCCCGGCAGCACGGGCCCCGATGGCGTCCGCCGGGCGGAACTTGGCGCGCAAGTGTTCGGCGACCGTGCGGCACTGGGCCGGCTGGAGGCGATCATGCACCCGGCCGTCGCGCAGGCGCGCGTGGCGTTCATGCAGGAGCATGGCGACGCGCCGCTGGTCGTTTTCGACATCCCGCTGCTCTACGAGCGGGCCGGGCCAGAGGGACTTGACGCGGTGGCAGTGGTTTCCGCGCCCGCCGCGATGCAACGCGAGCGCGTGATGGCGCGTCCCGGCATGACCGAGGAGAAATTTGCCCAGATCCTGGCGCTGCAGGTGCCCGATGCCCAAAAGCGCGAACGCGCCGATCATGTCATCGACACCGGCGTGACTCCGGGCGAAACCGCGCGCGCCGTCGCGGCGCTGGTCGCCGCGTTACGGTTGAAAAATCACACAGCTGATCCGGGCTGAAATACGTGCAACAGCATTTCCCGTGCGATGTCTGCGGGTTGCGATCGTTGCGAAATTTGCGGCACCACCTTGTCAGCGTGGCCGCACAGGTCCATCGTTCATCAAATGCGCGAGATCATCTTCGATACCGAAACCACGGGCTTTGATCCCAAAAACGGCCACCGCCTTGTCGAGATCGGCTGCATCGAGATGGTCAACCGCGTCGCGACCGGCGCGGTGTTCCACGCCTATTGCCACCCCGAACGCGACATGCCGGCCGAGGCCGAAGCCGTCCACGGACTGTCGCTCGCCTTCTTGTCCGACAAGCCGAAATTTGCCGTCCACGCCCCCGGACTGATCGAATTCCTGGGCGATGCGCCGCTGGTCGCGCACAACGCCGCGTTCGATTTCGGTTTCCTCAATGCCGAGCTGGAGGCGGTCGGACACGCGATCATTTCGCTCGATCGCATGGTCGATACGATCGCGATTGCCCGGCGCAAACATCCCGGCGCCAAACTCAGCCTCGATGCGCTGTGTTCGCGCTATGGCATCGACCGCAGCCATCGTACGAAGCATGGCGCACTGCTCGATGCCGAACTTCTGGCGCAGCTTTATGTCGAATTGCTTGGCGGCCGCCAGATCGGGCTGGAGCTTGCGGCAGACGAGGTTCCTTCAGGAACAATCCAGTCACACCAGCCGTTTACCATTTCACGGGCCGGAATGCCTGCCAACACTCTGACCTGTTCCGGTCAGTCTACCCGCCCCTTCCGCACGCCCCGGCCCCACAGCCCGAGCGACGCGGAACTGGCCCGCCATGCGACATTCATGGCGGGATTTGGAGATCCCATCTGGACCCGCGCCTGATCCCCACGCCCGATCGACGTGTCGCCCCGGTGGGCACTCTCGTACAAAGAGGAACTGCACATGGATATTCGCGTATCGGGACACCAGGTCGAGGCCGGCACCGCCTTTGAAGCGCACGCGCAGGCGCGGCTCGCAACGATCGTCGACAAGTATTTCTCGCGCGCACTCTCCTCGCAGGTCACATTGGGCAAGGCGCCGCATGGCGGCTTTCGCTGCGATATCGTCACCCACGTGGCCCAGGGGCTGATCCTCAAGGGCAGCTCGATCGCGCAGGACGCGCACCAGGCGCTCGACCAGTCCGCCGAAAAGATCGACCGCCAGCTCAGCCGCTACAAGCGCCGCATCAAGGACCGCCACGAAAACGCCGTCCACACCCGCCGCCAGCAGGATGCCAACCTTTCGGGCGACATCGCCACGGTCGAAGACGCCGGCTACACCGTCTTTGCCGAACCCGGCATCGATGAAGAACCCGCCGACGCCCCGCTGGTCATCGCCGAAACCCGCGTCGACGTGCCCACCGCAACTGTATCCGACGCGGTGATGATGCTCGATCTGCGCAATACCAATGCGCTGCTGTTCCAGAACGCGGGGACGGGGACGCACAATATGGTCTATCGCCGGGGTGACGGGTCGATCGGCTGGGTCGAGCCGAAGAAATAGGGGTCTCCGGCGGCAAAGGGCCATCGTCCTTTGCCGCCGGTATTTTGCGGGATGCAAAGGCCCATTCCCATACGCCATTCGCCGCTTGCACCTGTACCAAATGAAGCGCATTGGCCCGTCCCGACACGAGCGGCCGGATCTACGGGCGTTCAATGGTAACGCATTTGCAATGAGCGCGCTTTTTTCGATCGATCAACAAGCAGTTCGGGTCATCCGCGCGGATTCAAAGGCGCAGATACTGTCGGCGCTTGCCGCGAACTTTGCTGCTGCCTACGCGCTCGATGCAGATGTCGTGCTCGAACGCATTCTGGAACGCGAGGCGTTGGGCAGCACCGGGTTTGGCCGGGGCGTCGCGATACCGCATGCGCGGATCGCCGGTCTGGCGCGGCCGGTTGCGGTATTCCTGCGCCTGGAAAAGCCGGTGGAATTTGAATCTGCCGATGCGATGCCCGTCGATTGCGTGTTCGGGCTGTTGTCGCCCGACCAGGCGGGCGCAGTGCATCTGCAGGCTCTGGCGGCAATTTCACGGCTGATGCGCGATGATCGCATGCATGCGCGGCTGTCGGCGGCGCCCGATGCCGATGCGCTGTATGCCTTGCTGGTCAATGTCATCGACCGCGATGCTGCCTGAAACGACACCAGGCGCATGACACGCCTGCCTGCCGCTCTGGAGGTCGCGGGACTGGTGCGTGCGACTGCTGCGGCGGGCGGGTTCGCGATGGTCTTGCACAAGGGTGAGCCCGATGCGGGCGTGATCCTGGTGGTCGGGGTCGATCGCGAGTGGCTGGGTACGCTGTACGAGCGCATGCCCGATCCGGCAGGCCCGCGCCGGTGGACGGCGGTACGCGCGCAAACAGCCGATGCGCGTCGTGAATTCGACGAATATCTCGACCGGCGCAAGCTGCAGGATCCCGACCTTTGGCTGGTCGAACTGACTATCGCAGACGTTGAACGGTCTATCCTGAACGCCGGCTGACATTCTCGTTCGTGGGTTGACTCATCCGTTCGACCTCACCAAGGCGTGCTCTCCGCTGATGCGCAGGCGGCAAGACACGGCACAAAGCCGGTTTTGCAGGCACGCAGACGGGGGGCAGACGGCTCGGCTTACGGTTCCGATCGACCATGTACGGCATTCATTGTCGTGGTTGACGGTGACCGCTCCTTGCTCCGATGTCCACCGCCCAATTTGGATAAAGAGTGAGTTACCCGTTTCGCCTGGCCAGTGCGCTTGGTTTTGCCTTGAGCCTGTCTCTTGCGGTATTCGGCACTTCCGGTGCCAAAGCCCGCCCCCAGGACCCGCAGTTGCAGGTCATCGATGCACCTTATGCATCCCCGGTCTCCCTAGACCCGAAGATCGCCGTTACACCGGCAACCACGCCGGTAACGATCGACCCCGCCACCAGTTCGCCCGAAGCCAAGGACGCTGACATCGCGATGTCGCCCGCGGTTTCCCTTGCAGAACTCGTCAATGCGGTTCCGGTTCCCGAAACTCTTCCCCAGGATATCGAATGCATGGCAGGCGCTGTGTATTTCGAAGCACGCAGCGAAAGCCTGGCCGGGCAACTCGCGGTCGGCCGCGTCATTGTCGCGCGCACCGCATCGGGTCGCTTTCCCGAATCGTATTGCGGCGTGGTCATGCAGCACGCGCAGTTCTCGTTCATCCACGGCGGTGCCATGCCGGTGATCAACCGGACGAGCCACAACTGGCTGAACGCCGTGCGCATCGCCCTGATCGCGCACCGCGGTGCCTGGAAAAGCCCGGCCGAAGGCGCGCTGTTTTTCCACGCCGCCCGCATCCACGCCGACTCCGGCAAAATCCGCATCGCGCAGATCGACAACCACGTCTTTTATCGCTGAGCGCTTGCCTCACCACAACGCACATTGTCGATGCGGGCAGGGGGTGACACCCCGCCCGCAGCGACTAGAGTAAGCCCGGCGATCCCCAACGCGATCGTGACGGGAGCTCGCATGACGCTGTTTCACTCGACCTTGGCGCTCGTTCTTGCCTTCGCAACCACCGAGACCGCCAGCGCCCAGGCGTATGTGCCGATCGCCGATGACGCGCAGGCGCAGACCGTGGTCCTGACCGGTCATGACCTTTCCGTCGCACAGGTCGTCGCGATCGCGCGTCACGGGGCCAAAGTCAGCCTGTCCGCCGCCGCGCGCCAGCGCTCCGCCGATGCCTATGGCCTATTGCTGGAGGCCGCGGCCGAAGGCGTCAGCGTCTACTGGTTCAACCGCGGCGCCGGCGATCAGCGCGAAACCGTGATCTTTGCCGGTGATCCGACGACGCCGGAAAACACCGCGCTGCTCAAGGCGCGTCAACTGGCCAATTTCGCCCGTGGTGAAACCGGCTCGTCCGGACCGGAAATCGACCACGAAGATGTGATCCGGGCGATGATGGCGGTGCGCGCCAACACGATGTCGTACGAGGCGGCCAGCCCCGGCCTCACGCAGATGCTGCTCGACCTGATCAACCACGACATCACCCCGGTCGTGCACGCGCGCGGCTCTCTTGGCGAAGGCGATCTGGCGCCGATGGGCGAACTCGGCCGCGTGATGATCGGGCAGGGCGAGGTGCATTACAAGGGCCAGCGCATGCCCGCCGCCCAAGCGCTGCAACAGGCCGGCCTGACCCCGCTCGCGCCATTCGGCGCCGACGATGCCGCGCTGGTCAGCACCGACGCGTGGTTCACCGCCAACTCCGCGCTGCTCGTCGCCGATGCCGGAAACATGCTGCAATGGGCCGATCTTGGCACCGCGATGGCGCTGACAGGCATGAATTCCAGCGTCACCCCGCTGTCGATGCCGGCCCAGTCGAACCGGCCCTACCCCTGGCTCAACTGGGATGCCGCGCGCGTGCTCGACATGGTGCGCGGCGGCTATCTGCTGCAGGACGATCCCGGCCGCATCATCCAGGATCCCGAAAGCCTGCGCGCGTCGACCCAGCGCATCGGCTCCGCCTGGCAAAGCTGGGCCGACCTGCGCGATAGCGTCGTGATCGCCATGAATGTCTCGGACCATAACCCCGCGGTCCGCCCGGGCCTGAAACCCGGCGACAGCTGGGAGCTTTCAACACCGCAGATGATGAAATTCCACGTCAAGGGCGGCCCCCTCAGCCACGGCCAGGGCGGCTACATCCTCTCCGACGCCAATTGGGACCCATACCCTCTCGCCAACCAGGTCGAAGCCTTCACCATCGCCACCGCCAACATGGGCGTGATCCTGCTCGAACGCATGGAGCGATTCTCGAACCCGTTCTTCACCGGCGTCAAACGCACCGACGTGATGACTCCCGATCAGGCGAGATCACTGCCGTCCCCCGAACCCTACCTCGGCGCAGACCTGTGGATCGAGATTTCCGGCCTGATCAACCCGGTCGTCCCGCAAGGCCAGCCGATCATCGCCACTGTCGAGGACCTGCAAGGCGAAACCCGCCTGAAAGTAAACCGCGCGCGCCAGGCCGTTGACCTTACCACCCACCTGCTCGCGCTCGACCTCATCACTTCGTCGAACTGGGTCGAAATCCGCAAGGCGCAAGACCCCGCCCGCCGCTTCGGCACAGCGCCAACCGCGCTCCTCGCCGGCCTGCGCACGATCCTGCCGCTGCAGCCGCACGCAGGGCCAAGTTACGCGGAAGATGCGGTGTACGGCCTGATCACAACAACGCCGGCCGCGCGGTTTTATGCCGGTGGACCTGCTATGCCGCTGGGTGGGCCGGTACCGGTTGCGCAGGCGCGGCGATAAGGGCGGTTTAGGGCCTCCGGCGGCAAAGGGCGGTGCAATCGGAGACATAGGTAACATTTTAGACCGGCAACATAGGTAACAGATTTGGCCCAGATTGTGGGTTCAAAGCTGGCTCGTACGAGCCAGCTTTGAACCCACAATCTGGGCTGACTGATCACTCAGGGTTGCCAGATCGATCCAGCGGAAGCGTACGGTCCAGTCTCCATTGTCGCGTTGGACGATGGCTACGGTTTCGTTGGCCAAAGCTTCAGTGATGTAGAGTGTTTTGTCGCGCCAGCGAACCAGACCCTTGGCTGTGACGGGCAGGACGTAGTGGTCGTCAGGATAGTCCCATGCGTCGATCTTGTCGGGAAACTGCCTGGTCGAGGCTGTGTGGACCGACGCCGGGCAGATCTGTCCCAGTGCTTCGTGAGGGCGGTAGGTGTTGTAGAGGTGCCGCCAGGTGTCAAACCGGGCCTGCTGTTCACGCAGCGTATCTGCCGGTGGTGCGGCGGTGTCTTCGGCAAGGGTACGATGCATCCGCTCGTGACGACCATTCTGATCAGGGCGGCCCGGGGTTATGTATTCGGGCATGACGCCAAGCTTCACCAACCACACTGAAAACCGGGTCAGTCCGCCGAGCCCCCGGCTCATCCCGAACGGATGGCCATTGTCCGTGCGAAGCGATGCTGGCAAACCCAACTCTTTGAAAGATTGTTCGAAAAGTGGAATGACGCTTTCCATGTCGGCGCGTGGCACGGCCTCGCAGCGGATCAGGTAGCGGCTGTAATTGTCAGTGATCGTCAGCGGCTCGCAGCGCACACGATCACCTGTCCGAAACCAGCCTTTGAAATCTGCAGACCATATCTCGTTGGCGGCCTGCGGGATCGCCGGCTGGCCATGGCCCGCGCCCCCGGAGCGCCGAATACGCCGCGTCTGGCTCAGTTCCTTGCGCCGCAAAAGGTCGCCGATCGTGCTTGCCGCTGGCCAGTGCCCATCCGGAACATCCAGCGCCAGGCGCGCCAGCAGCTTGCGCGGCCCCCATGTCGGAAAGCGCTCGCGAAGCCCTAGGATCGCCGCTTCGGTCTGTGCGTCTATGCGCCAGGGTATCGTCTTTGGCGCCCGGCTCTGCTCCGACAGACCCAACGCTCCCAGCTCCAGATAACGTGAAAGCCATTTGTACCCCGTCTTCCGGCTGATCCCGTACTGCGAGCACAAATCACCAATCGGCACCTCTTTCTTGAGGCACGCAGCCACAAACCCAAGCCGGCTGTCCATAACACTTTGACCTGTAAAGGGCATCGAACGGTCCTCCCGCCCGATACTCTGAACTGTTACCCATGTTGCCGGTCCAAAGTGTTACCTATGTAGCCGGTCTATACCGGCCATCGCCCTTTGATCCCGTTACTGGCTTGAACTGTGCGCTGTTTTTGCGTTTGCGTCCCGCCGCGAAGCGGCAGGATGAAAGCCGCTTCGCGGCGGGCGCGACACCGCAGTCGAAGTACAAATACAAAAAATTCCGGGATCAAAGGGCGTTGGCCCTTTGCCGCCGGAGGCCCTTAATGCCGAAAATGCCGCATCCCGGTAAACACCATGGCAAGACCCGCATCATCAGCGGCCTTGATCACATCCTCATCGCGGATCGACCCGCCCGGCTGGATCACGCACGTGGCACCCGCTTCGGCCGCAGCGAGCAGGCCGTCGGCGAACGGGAAGAACGCGTCGGACGCGACGGCCGAGCCGACGGTGCGCGGTTGCGACCAGCCGTGGGTTTCGGCGGCTTCCTGGGCTTTGGCGGCGGCGATGCGAGAGCTGTCGCGGCGGTTCATCTGGCCCGCGCCGATGCCGGCGGTGGCGCCGTCCTTGGCATAGACGATCGCGTTGGATTTGACGTGCTTGGCCACGGTCCAGGCGAACAGGGCATCGGCCATTTCGGCTGGGGTCGGCGCGCGTCTGGTCACGACTTTGAGGTCGGCGGGATCGAGCTGGCCGTTGTCGCGATCCTGCACCAGCAAGCCGCCGGCGATCGGGACGGTGGTCAGCGCGGCGCGGTCGGCGCGGGGCAGGCCGGGCATGATCAGCAGGCGCAGGTTTTTCTTGCGGGCAAAGATGGCGCGGGCGGCGTCATCGGCGCCGGGGGCGACGACCACTTCGGTAAAGATCGCACTGATCGCTTCGGCGGTGGGCGCGTCGAGCGGGGTGTTCGTGGCGACGATGCCGCCGAAGGCCGACACGGAATCACATGACAGCGCGGCGGTCCAGGCTTCGACCAGCGTCGGCGCGGTCGCCACGCCGCAGGGGTTGGCGTGCTTGACGATGACGACGGTCGGGCCGGCATCGGTGAATTCGGCGATCAGTTCGATTGCGGCGTTGGCGTCGTTATAATTGTTGTACGACAGCTCCTTGCCCTGGATTTGGTCTGCCTGGGGCAGCCCGATCACGTCGGTGCTGCGCGGGACGTATAGGGCAGCGAGCTGGTGCGGGTTTTCGCCGTAGCGCAGCGGGGTGACGAGGCGGTGCGTGCCGGTCAGCGTTTCGGGGAAATGCTGGCCTTGATCGACCCGTGCGAACCATGCGGCGATCGCCGAATCGTATGCGGCGGTGGCGGCGTAGGCCTTGGCGGCCAGTTTGCGGCGAAATGCGAGCGTGGTCGCACCACCGGTGGCGGACATTTCGGCGATCAGCGTGGCATAGTCGGCGGGATCTGTAACGATCGCTACGTAATCATGGTTCTTGGCCGCCGAACGCACCATCGACGGCCCGCCGATGTCGATATTTTCGATCACGTCGTCACGCGCGGCGCCGCGCGCGACTGTGGCTTCGAACGGATACAGATTGACGACGACGAGGTCGATGGCGCCGATTGCGTGTTCGGCCATCGCCGCGACATGCTCGGCGTTGTCGCGCACCGCGAGCAAACCGCCGTGGACGACCGGGTGCAGCGTCTTGACCCGGCCATCCATCATTTCGGGAAATCCGGTCAGGTCGGATATGTCGCGCACGATCAGGCCGGCTGCGCGCAGCGCGGCGGCGGTGCCGCCGGTGGAGACGAGTTCCACGCCGTGCGCGGCAAGGGCCTGGCCCAGTTCGACCAAGCCGTGCTTGTCGGACACCGAAAGCAGTGCCCGTCCGATTTTAACATTCGTCACGTTTGAATCCTATCAGCGCATTTTCTTGAGCAGCCACGAGAATGTCTCGCCGCTGCGTGACACTTTGGCGGTGATCACCAATTGGCGCGTGGCGACCGGCCGGCCCTGGCCATCGGCCCACAGGCTTTCCTCGACCGTGACCGGGTCGCGCCCCGATCGGAATTGCCACAGGCTGCCATCGGGCAGCGCCAGCGTGACGCCCATGCCGTCGCGACCCTGTGCCAGTTCGATATGCGGGCCCAGGTGAAAGCGCAGCACGACCGCGATCGTGCCGCGTTTGCCTTTGCGGCCGCTGGGCAGCAGGCTGTCTTCGCCGCGCAATTCGGTGCCATCGTCGCGCAGGATAAGAATGCGGCGATGGTTCAGGCCATAGCGCGCGACATAGCCGTTGTGGCTGGCCTCCAGCCGGGTGGCGCCGGTGCCGGGGCCATCGCCGGCGAGCGTGCGCCGATCGATATCGACTTCGGAAACGCCGGTGCCGAGCTTGCCGTTGATCAGCACTGCAGTCGAATTGAAATCGTCGATAGTCAGGGTGGAATGCGCAGCGGTCGCCCGCAGCCCTTGCGCCAGGCGCAACGGGATCAGGCCGCCGGCACAGGCGCCGCCGCCGCAATTGACGATGATCCGCTCTGGCCCGTGGCTGAATTCAAAGGCCAGTGTCGAGGCGCAACCGTCGCGGGCATGGCGTGAAACCGGGGGCGGGGCGGAATCGAACAGCAGGATCGAACGTTGTGCCGCGACCCGCTGGTATCCCCATTGCCGCGCATCGCGCAACGGACGGGTGCGCACGCCGCTGGCGCGGACAAGGGCCTGGATGCGCGCAGCGGTGATCGCGGGCGCACCTTGCCATCCCGACAGCGCGCCATCGCCGTGCAGCACCGCGAGCAAGGGCGGCACCAGCACGCTGAGGATCGTGTCGATCTGTGGCGGCGCCTCGGCGCGCACCGCGCTGTAACAGGCTTTCAATCGTACGAGCAGCTCGATCGCCTCGATCTGGCACACCGGGCTGCGCGACAGCACGCCGCCATCATCGCCGACCAGATCGCCAAGCGCATGGATCAGCCCGGCCTCGCCATACAGGCGCCGTGCGCCGCCATTGGCGAGCAACAGCCCGGCGGCGGTGATCGCGACCCAGCCGGCGACTTCGGACAACTTGTCTTCGGCGCGCCCGACATTGCGATCGAGCCAGCCGGCGGTGCTGTCGAATGCGTGCAGCGCGTGGTTGCGGAATTTGCGATCCTGGCTCGACAGCACCAGCGGCGCGTGGATCAGCCAGCCCAGCAAGCGATGCGCGACATTGCCGACATCCCAGGCGGGGGTCCCGTCGGGGCGCGGATTGGCGGTAAGCCAGCGGCTGAGGATTCGTTCCGCAACTCCGGAACATTGCACGCGTGCCGCGCAGGCCTCCAGATCGGCCAACCAACTGAAACCATGGACCAATCGTTCGAGCGGCGGGGCGAGACGCGGCCCGGAAAACTCGATGTCGGCGATCGGCGCCTTGAGTCCGTGGAGCACAAAATGCCCGGCGCGCAGCGCTGTCCCGGTCGATGGATCGCCGGGCAGCGGATTGGCGACCGTCGCGGTCAGGCGCGGTGCGGCGCGTTTGGCGAACGGGTTCAGCGTGCGCGGGCCGACGCCAAAGCGATAGGCCAGGCGCATCAGCCGCTCGCCGGCGCTGACCTGTGGCGGGGAGAAATCAGCAAGCGCGAGCGCGCGCCCCGGTTCGATCACGCCCGGCTCCATCATGCCATCATCAGGCCGGGCCGAAGGGAGCGGGGCCAACGCCAATGCGGCCTCGTTCCGCGTGTCTGCGGTGGCGAAATGTTCGGTATCGGGACCCAGGGGTATTGCCATGCGCCTCGATCCGTCACTCTGGCCTGCGCCGTTGCCGGCCACAAAGTGCGCGGCAAGAAGATCGCCGCCGACGCCGCGATGGGCAGCGCCGCGTGCGACGATGGGATCAGGGCGCCTGGTGCGGGTCAACCGGTTCCCTTCAGGGCGGCGATATTCGTCGCATAGTGCGACGGGCCGCCGCGAAAACTGGCGGTGCCCGCAACCAGCGCGGTGGCGCCGGCGGACACGCACAGGGCCGCGGTCGTATGATCGATCCCGCCATCGACTTCGAGATGGATGTCGCGCCCCGTCTTGTCGATCATCTTGCGGATTGCTTCGATCTTGCGCAATTGGCTGGTGATGAAGCTCTGGCCGCCAAATCCGGGATTGACGCTCATGACCAGCACGATGTCGATATCGTCGATCAGGTAATCGAGCATTTTGGCCGGCGTGCCGGGGTTCAGCGAAATGCCGGGTTTCTTGCCGAGTGCGCGGATCGCCTGCACCGTGCGGTGAATATGCGGCCCCGCTTCGGGATGGACGATGATGTGATCGGCGCCTGCCTCGGCAAACGCTTCGAGATAAGGGTCGATCGGCGCAATCATCAGATGCACGTCGAACGGCTTGGCCGTGTACGGGCGCAACGCCTTGATCACCACGGGCCCGATCGTGATATTGGGCACGAAATGCCCGTCCATCACGTCGACATGGATCCAGTCCGCACCTGCCGCATCGATCGCGCGCACCTCTTCGCCCAATTTCGCAAAATCGGCAGACAGGATCGAGGGCGAAATCAGCGGCACAGTCATGGGTTCAAGCTCATCGAGGCGGCCGTTGTATGGCCTCGTCCGGGGGGGGGGGCAGCGGGGCAATCCAGAATACCGCGCCAGGTCAACCAGCGCCGATCGTTACGGCGATACCCATGCGGCCCATTTGTCACAAGTCGCTTTGCGCGCGTTTTCCACACGCTCTGACGCGAATTTCACATTATACGCAGGGCGCCGCAGGTGGGGGGAAATTCATACCAAGTACACGCGCCAGACGTTATGCCATCGCAAGTGCTGCCAATTGTCTCGGCCACGCGACAATATGGCAGACGAGCGGGGCCTTGCGCAGCGCGCGCGAATGTCCCATGTCGGCGGAAATTCAGCTTGAAACGGGTTCACACAGCCATGCGTTCCATCGTTCGGTCCCTTTACCGTGCCCTGAAAAACACAACCGTGCCAGCCGGGTTCGGCGCTGTGGCGCTGGCCAGCGGGTTGATTGCGACGCCGGCGCTGGCTGCGCCGCCGTGCCTTGGTCCGCAAAGCAATGTGTGGGTCTATATATCGGTCGATGGCGTGCGCAACGCCATGGGTCAGATCGCCACGACGGTTTATGCCGACGATCCCGACAAGTTTCTCGTCAAGAACGGATCGCTGTATGTCGTGCGCACGCCCGCGGTCGCCAATGTGACACGGTACTGCGTATTCCTGCCATCGACCGGGGTCTATGCGATCGCGGTCTATCATGACGAGGACAATTCGGGCACGATCAACCGTGGCGGCGTGCTCGGGATCCCGACCGAAGGCTTTGGATTTTCGAACAATCCGCCGACACTGGCCAGCCTGCCGGTATTTCGCACGGTGCGCCTGGCGGTGCCCAAAGCCAATCTGGCCACGACGATCCATCTCAAATATCCGTGACCGACCCGTTGCGGCCTGATGTGTTGATCGGGGCAGCCCTGCCGCCGGTCACGATGGCTGCGCTCGAGCGGGCGTTCACCGTGCACCGACTGTGGGATAACCCGGGTGATGATGCACTTGCGCAAGTGCGCGGCATGGCGGCGAGCACACTGGCCGGCCCGATCGGCGCGGCACTGTTCGAACGAATGCCCGCGCTGGAAGTCATCGCCAATTTTGGTGTCGGCTATGACAATATCGATATTGCTGTGGCTGCCGCGCACGGGATCGTGGTGACCAACACCGCGGGCGTGCTGGACGAGGAAGTTGCCGACCTGGCAATCGGGCTGTTGCTGGCGACGCTGCGCCGCATCCCTGCCGGCGATCGCTTCGTGCGTGATGGGCATTGGACTGACGCGAGTTTTCCGCTGTCGCCGTCATTGCGTGGGCGCCGGGTCGGGATTGTCGGCCTGGGCGGGATCGGCAAGGCGATTGCGCGGCGGCTCGGCGGATTTGCGGTCGATATCGCCTATCACGGGCGGACGCAGCAGCAGGGCGTCGGCTATCCCTGGTATCCCACGGCGCTGGCGCTGGCGCAGGCGTGCGATGTGTTGATCGTCGTAGTTCCCGGCGGAGCGCAGACCCGGCATATGATCGATGCGGATGTGCTGGCGGCGTTGGGCGCCGACGGTGTGCTGATCAACGTTTCACGTGGAACGGTTGCGGATGAAGATGCGCTGATCGTGGCGTTGCAGAAAGGGACAATCCTGGCTGCCGGGCTGGATGTGTTTGCGCATGAGCCGCATGTGCCCGAGGCGATGCGCGCGCTCGACAATGTCGTGCTGTTGCCGCACGTGGGGTCGGGTTCGGTCGTGACCCGCGCGGCGATGGGGCAGGCGATGGTCGACAATCTGTCGGCGTGGTTTGCGACGCGTCAGCCGCCCAATGTGGTGCCCGAGACGCGGCATCTGGCGGGCTGACATACGCTTTAAATTGCCGGCGACGGCGGTGGGGTTATCAGGCGACTTCGGCTTTGGGGCCGATGTCGGCCAGCGCCTGCGCAATGTGCCAAGGCGCCGTTTCCTCCGCAAGTGCGTGATAGTGCGGATCGTCGATATCGATCCACCAGGCATCGTCGATGTCCATCGTCGTGGCGCGGTTGTTTTGCGCCAGGATTTGGACGCCTTCGGAAAGCGATCCGGCCTTGCCCGCGGCAATGGCCGCGCGGATTGCGGGCGCCAGTTCGGGCGTGGCGAGGAAGGCGCCGCAATCGCAGGCATCGTATTCTGTGATGGTCTTGCCGATCGACCGGATGAACCCGCGATCGTCCATCTTGACCCAGGTTGCGTCTTCGGGGTCGATCATCGGGCTGTCGACCCGGCGATCGATCGCCAGCGTCAGGCCGCAATCGACAGGGGCTTCGGTGATCAGACGCGACAGGATCTCGACGTCGAACAGGTGGTCGGCCATCAGCAGCAGGTAATTGCCATCGCAGCGCGTCGCACCGGCAATGACCGAATACCCATTGGGCGTCGCCCAGTTCGACAGACGCACCGGCACGATGGCGATGGCAAGCCGCAACGACAGTTCGGCCAGAAACGCTTCAAGCCGGTCCGCCTCATGCCCGGTCACGACCACGACGCGCGTTACGCCGGCCAGCATCGCCTGGCGGATCGACAGCTCGATGATCGGCACGCCGCAGACCGGCGTCAGGGGTTTGGACGACGAAATCGCGCCGAGGCGGCTGCCGAAACCGGCCGCAATAATCAACGCATCCATGCGTTCGCAATCTCCAGTGCGCCGCGTTTCGCACGCGACGGAAAAGGGCGGCATCAGCATTTGCCAACACCGCCCTGAACAACCGTTATCGTCAATCCTGCCGGGAGGCGGGATTATTCGGCGGCGAGCGCCGGTTCGGTAATGTATTCCTCGACCAGCTGTGCGGCGACATCATCGCTGAACTGCTGCGGCGGATGCTTGCAGAAATAGGCCGATGGGCCGATCAGCGCGCCGCCTTCACCGCGTTCCAGTGCGACTTTGCAGCACCGGATCGCATCCATCACGCACGCGGCCGAATTCGGGCTGTCTTCGACCGACAGGCGCAGCTCGATATTCATCGGGACATTGCCCCACTGCGTGCCTTCGAGCCGCAGGAAACACAGCTTGTTGTCTTTCTGCCACGGCACATAGTCCGACGGGCCGACGTGGATATTTTCATCCGCAAGGCGCTGTGCGAGCATGGCCTGCACCGCTTCGGTCTTCGATTCCTTCTTGCTGCCCAGCCGCTGGCGGTCGAGCATGTTCATGAAATCGGTGTTGCCGCCGGTGTTGAGCTGGTAGGTTTTTTCCACCGTTACGCCGCGTGCGCCAAACAGGCTGGAGAGCACGCGATGAACGATCGTGGCACCAATCTGCGCCTTGATGTCGTCGCCCACAATCGGCAGGCGCTTGGCCCGAAACCGCGCTTCCCATTCGGGGGTGCTGGCGATGAACACCGGCATGCAGTTGACCACGGCAACGCCCGCTTCGAGTGCGGCCTCCATGTAGAATTCCGTGGCTTCCTGCGATCCGACGGGCAGGAAGTTGAGCAGAACCTCGGTGCCCGACGCCTTGAGCGCGGCGACCATGTCGGCCTGCGTCGGCTCGGCAGCGTCGGCCAGGATGAACCCGCGTTCGCCCATGCCGGTCATGTGTTCGGCCACCCCGTCAAGGATGCGGCCCATGATCACCTTGTTGCCGATGTGCGGCACATCGCCGTGAAACACGGTCGTGCAGTTGGGTGCGGCAAAGATGGCTTCGCCAATATCCTTGCCGACTTTTCGGGCGTCGACATCGACGCCGAGTACGAATTCCACATCACCGGCGCTGTATCCCCCGATATTGTCGTGGATCAGGCCGCTGGCCGAATTGTTCTGACGGTAGTAATACACGCCCTGGACTAGCGAGCTGGCGCAGTTTCCTACACCGATCACCGCGACCTTGATTGGCTTCATGTAAGCACGTCCTCTTCGACAGGGCACCACGGTCCGGTGGCTGTCATCAAAATGCCTTAGTTTGCGAAATCATTCCGGAATGCAAGCGGAATCCCTTGATCGTCAAGCAACACTTGCAAAGGTGTGGGGTTTAAACCCCACCTTCAAAGCACACGTTTAAACGACACGTTTAAACCACACATAGCGCAGGCGATCCAGACAACGTAATGCGCCAGCCCAAGGTGTGACGAATCACCGCTCCACGCACCGGCTTCGCGTTACCGCATACAACGATTGGGAACTACCGCAAGATGACTACGGCATCGGGGACACCGTCTTTGCAGGCAAAAGCGCCAAAACCTGTATCGACTGGCCCGATCAAGCGGCCAAACCGTCCGCGCGAACTGCAGGATTCGCTCAACCATTACGTGTATCACCCGCTGGCGTGGCGCCTGGCGCGTGCGCTGGCGCCCACGCCGGTTACGCCGAACATGGTTTCGGTGGCCGGCGGGCTGTTCGTGGTGGCGGCGGGCATCGTCTACTGGTGGGGCCCGGTATGGGGGTTGGGCTGGCCCTTTGCGGCCTTGCTGGGCCTGGCGCTGCACATGACCTGGCATGTGGTCGATGGCGCCGACGGGGATCTGGCGCGGCTGACCGGGCGCTCCAGCCCGCTGGGCGAGCTGATCGACGGGATCTGCGATTACGCGGGGCATGTCGCGCTGTACCTGATGCTGGCGGCGATCATGGGGCCGGTGCTGGGCTGGGGATGGGCGTGGTTCTGGGTTCTGGCCGGCGGGGCAAGCCATGTCGCGCAGGCCAATTTCGTCGAAGTGCAGCGCCGGTTTTATCAGTACTGGACGTATGGCACGCCCTGGCTGAACAATGCGACGCAGGCCGACGCCGCGCTGTTCAAGGACAAACGCGGGGTGTCGTGGATCCTGCGCGGGTTCGTGCTCGGTTATCTGCGGCTGGCATCGGGCATGAGCCCCAACACGATGATCATCGACGCCGCAGTGAACCGCGCGATCGCGGCCGACCAGGCCGGCGACGGCACCGCGCTGGCGCAGATCCGCGCCGCGGTGCAACGCGAACAGCGGCCCTTACTGTTCATGCTGAAATTTCTGGGACCCAATCCGCGGGCGATCGTGCTCGGCGTGTCAATGCTGATCGGCAGTCCGCTGTGGTATTTCGTCTATCAGGTGCTGGCGTTGAATGTGCTGCTGTTCGTTGCCGTCCGACGCGAGGACGCCGCGGCGCTGCGCGTGGTCAGGCAGCTGGATCTGGTAGACCAAGCGATTTAGAGCGCCACAGCATGATCACGACGATCAGCGCGAGCGCCTCGATCAGCAGCCAGACCGTTTCATGCGCCCGGTTGTACAGCCACACCGCGATCGCGGGTGAGACGATATAGGCCGATCCATTGATCGCGGCGACAATGCCGGCCGCCCCGCCCTGTTCGCCGGGCGCAACGGCCAGGCTGGTCCCTGCGATAAATCCCGGCCGGAACAGCCCGAACCCGGCCGATGCCATGGCAAACCCGCTGGCGATCGTCTGCAGCTGGTGCCCTGTGGCGACAGGCACAGTGCCGACCACGACCAGCGCCATGCCCAGCATGGTCGACATGCGCGGGCCCAGCCCCAACATCGGGATCAGGCCCCATTGGGCCAGCAGCATTGCCAGTGCGCCGCACATCAGCACCAGCGCGATCGGCCCGGCGGCATCATCGGCATGATGGCGCAGCCCCAGCCGGTCAAGCAGCATGAACCCGATCACGCCCAGCAGCATCGATTGCGCCTGACCGCCCAAAGCCCCGGCGATCAGCCACGTGCGGATGCGCCGATCGCCCCAGCGCAGGCGGGCCGGCGCCGGGTCGTCGTCTTGCGTATTGCCCGGCCAGCCGTCGGCGTGTTCGCCAAAGGCCTGCGCATATGGGGTATCAGGCAGGCGGGCCGGCGCATCATCGGGCAGTCGCCAGTGGAGCACCGCAAGCACGCCCAGCGCGCCAAGCGTAAACGCGGCAAACGGTCCGACCAGGCCGATGCCAGGCACAATAAGCATTGGCGCAACGGCGGGCCCGAGTGCGGTACCCAGGCCAAAGCTGGACGCGACCACGGACAGCGCCCTTGTGCGGCGGGCCCGGCTGGTGCGGCCGGCGACATAGGCCTGCACTGCGGGCGGCGCGGCAGAGCCGAAGGCGCCGTACAGCGTGCGCGCGAGTGCAAACAGCAGGATCGCCTGAATGCCGGTGACCAGCCCGTGCAACCCCGCCAGCAGCGCTGCGCCGCATAGCGCGAACGATAGCGCAAAGCCGGTCAGCCCCAGTGCCATCATCGCCTTGCGCCCCGAGCGGTCGGACCGGCGCGCCCAATACGGCGCCAGCAGCATCCACAACAGCGCAGACCATGAATAGGCCAGGCTGACCCAGACATCGGCAATGCCCAGATGCGCGCCGATCGACGGCATCACCGATTGCATCGCGGTGTTGCCCGCTGCGGTGATCAGCATGACCATAAACAGCAGCGCCATGCGGCCTGGTGGCAGGCCGCCAGCACCGGCAGGTTCGGAACCTGGCATCGATCGTGTCGTTATCATGCCGAATGCCATTGCGACGGGCAGGAACGAGCCCGCATCCCACCTTCGGCATCGCGATGTTGCAGCGGGATGGTTGTAACGTACTTGCAATAAACCGTGGATTTTGCGACCGGGTGTTGCCGTGGTCGTGATTGCTGAACCAAAGGTCTCTCCCGCAGATGTCGCCGACTCAATTTGCCGCTGAAGCGCTTCCTGCCCGACTGAAACGCAAGGCGCGCGCGTTCGTCGAGAAAATCGGGCCTGGCAAGACCGTGTGGGCGCCGATGGTCTATTTCCTCAAGGGCTTCGTCAAGAATCCGGTGATGGTCGGCGCGATCGTGCCGTCCTCGCGCCGGACGATCCGCCGCGTGCTGGCGCCGCTCGATTGGGACAACTGCTCGGTGTTTGTCGAATACGGCCCCGGGGTCGGCACATTCTGCCAGCCGGTGCTCGACCGCTTGCGCCGCGACGGCACGCTGATCGTGATCGACACCAATCCCGATTTCATCACCTATCTGCAGGCCACGATCCGCGATCCGCGGTTCAGCGCCGTGCATGGCTCGGCCACCGATGTCGAAGCGATCGTCGCTGCGCACGGCTTCGACCATGCCGATTATGTGCTGTCGGGCCTGCCGTTCAGCACGTTGCCCCCGGGCGTCGGCGCCGCGATCATGGCCGCGACGCGCAATGTCCTGCGCACCGGAGGCGCGTTTTGCGTCTATCAGTACACCACGCGCGCGCGCACGCTGCTGGCCCAATATTTCCCGCGCATCGACAAGGGGTTCGAGCCGGTCAATGTGCCCCCTTGCGTGATCAGCTGGGGCTGGAAGGATTGAATACCTGTGGCCGCGGGCCTAGCTGCTGATACGCAGACGCCACGATCGCGGTGAAATAGGTGTAGCCGGTGGCGACCACGATGCCTGCGATCACCTGGCTGACCATGCGCTGCACTTCGGGCTGGTTCACATTGGCGAGCGCGGCACCGATGACGATCATCAGCAGGCCGTAGACGACGACGAACAGTGCCACGGCCGGCACGAAATACAGCGCCATGCCGATGACATGCCGACGTGACCGGGCGATGCCGGCGGCGATTGCGCGAAATGGGTTGAGCAGCCGCTGGGTAACCATTTCGGGACCGATCAACATCAGGCGAATCAGCGGATAGATCATCACCAGCAGCGAAATGACCACGGCAATGGCCTGTGGCACGATCACCATCAGCCCGCCCAGGGCCACCACCCACAGCACCGACAGCGCCAGCGCGCAGACCAGTTGCGTGACCAGATAACTGGGGAACAGCCGCAGCGCCAGCATCAGCGCCGTGCCCACCGTCGGGCGATCACGATCGAGAAACACGGCCAGGATCGTCAGGTATCCGACCAGCATCGGCAGCGACAGCGGCAGCGCAATCGGCGCCGAGACGGTATAGAACCGGGTGAGCACATCGGCCATCTGCTGCTGGCTCATACCCTGGGTAATCTGCGGCACAGGCAGCGCCAGCGCGGCGCCCAGCATCGGCAGCAGGAAAAACACGCCCGCAATCGCCAGCAGCATATCGCGATTGGCCCAGACCATGCGCCGTGCGCTGTGCCATGCGGCGCTGCTGTCGAGGATACCCAAAGTTCAAAATCCTTGATGACCGGGCCTGATACGGGGGCCGGCGAATGTCATGTCCTGCGCTCTGTAGTGCATCGGCATGACCGGAGGAAACCGGTTTTCGCAAACGCCCCTTGCATGGCGCTTTGGCCGGGGCCAAGTGCTTGCGTCATGACCGATGCCCGACCCACAGGTGACAGGCCGGCGGATATCGAAATCCGCATCGCGCCGGCGCGCGTGCCCTATCGCCAGGCGCTGGCCGAAATGACCGCACGCAACGCCGCGATCGGCGCCAATGGTACGGGTGGGGGCGCGACGCGTGAACTGGTGTGGCTGCTCGAACATCCGCCGGTTTACACCGCGGGCACCAGCGCCGCGCGCGAAGACCTGCTCGATGCGCGATTCGATGTGGTCGAGGCGGGGCGGGGCGGGCGTTACACCTATCATGGGCCGGGCCAGCGGATCGGATACCTGATGCTCGATCTGCGCGGCCGCTCGCGCGATGTGCGCGGATTTGTGCACGCGGTCGAAGGCTGGGTGATCGACACGCTCGGCGATTTCGGATGCGCGGCGTGGCGCGCGCCCGGGCGAATCGGTATCTGGACACGCGGCCCCGACGGCGCCGAGGCCAAAGTGGGCGCAATCGGCGTGCGCATCCGGCGCTGGGTGACGATGCACGGGTTTTCGGTCAATCTGTCGCCCGATCTGTCGCATTTCGGTGGAATTGTGCCGTGCGGCATTGCCGACTATGGCGTGACCAGCCTGGCCGCGCTGGGGCTGGATGTCAGCGCGGAAGCATGGGACAAGGCGTTGTTGGCGCGGATGGGGGCATTCCTGGCGCAGCTGGAACCGGAGACGACGGAATAATGCGGTTTTTGGTGATCATGCCGGTCTTGCTGGCGCTTGGCGGATGCGACAAAAGCGCGACGCCGCCCAAGGGCCTGGCTGCAGGCGCGCAGGTGCTGCCCGGCACGATCAGCGATGCGATGATCAATCTCGACCAGTCGCAATCGCATCCGTTGCTGAACCCCGACCAGAGCAAGCATGCGACCGCCGGCGACATCATGGGCGAACAGGCCAGCGACGCGGCCGATGGCAATGATGCGCCCGACATCGCCGATCCGGCCGCCGGCAAACCCGCGCCGAAAGCCACGCCGACCGATTGACGCGATCGGGACGTTGGCGCCGACCGCTCCAGGGTTAACCAAGACCGAGCAATGCCCTGGCCTGGCGCAGATGCGGCTGGTCGATCATCCGGCCGTCGATCTGCAACGCACCAACGCCGGGATTGTCGGCAAACGCCGCGACGATTGCGCGCGCTTCGGCGAGCGCGGCATCGTCGGGGGCAAAGGCGCGATTGATGATCGCGACTTGTGCGGGATGAATGGCCAGCATCCCGGTAAATCCGTCAGCCGCCGCCTCGGCCGCGGCCTGCGCCAGACCCGCCTCATCGCGGAAATCGGCATGCAGCGTGTCGATCGCCCAGCATTCCAGCGCGTGCGCGGTCAGCAAGGTCTGCGCGCGGACCAGGCGAAAGGCATCGGTCCAGGCGCCGCCGACCGTGCGCCGGCGCGTAACGCCAAGCGCGGCGCCAAGGTCTTCGGCGCCCCAGGTCAGACCCGCCAACCGGGGCAACGCGGCACGGGCATAATCGGGGATAGTGATCGCTGCGCGCGCGGTTTCGCTGACCAGCGGCAGCAGGCGGATCTGGCCGGGCGCCAGGCCGTGCGCCCGTTCCAGATCATCGATCAGCGCGCTGATCTGCGCGATGTCATCCGGCCCGCCCGCCTTTGGCACCATCACGCCCGCCGGCGCGGCAGCGACGATCGCGGCCAGATCATCGCGCCACCACGGGGTATCGGTCGCGTTGATCCGCACCCACACCGGCTGGTCGGCCGTTGCCGGCGCGCGCAGCCAATCGCAAGCCATGGCACGGCCCGCCGGCTTGCGATCGGCGGTAACCGCATCTTCCAGATCGAGGATCAGCGCATGCGCACCGGTGTCCCGCGCCTTGGCGAGCTTGCGATCGCTGTCGGCGGGAATGAACAGCCAGGAACGCGGCGCCTGCATGGTGTCAGGCCAGAGCCTTCGTTTCGGCCAGGGTCGGATAGTCGGTATAACCCGCCTCTCCGGGGAAGTACCACGATTGCGGCACATTGGTGTTGGGCGCCAGTGTTGCACCCACCCGGATGCGTTCGACCAGATCGGGGTTGGAAATGAACGGGCGGCCGAAACTGATCGCGTCGGCACGGCCGGCCGCGAAATCCGCTGCGGCATCGTCCGGGGTGTAATCGCTGTTCAGCACCAGCGGCCCGGTAAAGATCGAGCGGATCAGACCGTCCTGCTGTGGCACGTCGGTCTGGCCGAATGTGCCGTCCGGGCCCGGCTGGCGCAGTTCGAGGAAGCCGATGTTCAGCGCCTGCAGCACTTTGGCTGCTTCGCCGAAAATCGAAGCGGGATCGCTGTCATCGGTACCTTGCGAATCGCCATTGGGCGACAGGCGTACCGACACACGGTCCGCGCCCCAGACCGAGATCAGTCGCTCGGTCGCTTCGCGCAAGAGGCGCGTACGGTTTTCCACCGACCCGCCATACGTGTCGTCGCGCAGATTGGTGCTGTCGCGCAAAAACTGGTCGATGAGATAGCCGTTTGCCGCGTGAAGCTGCACGCCGTCGAACCCGGCCGCCTTGGCATTGCGCGCGGCGCGTTCGTAATCGTCGAGCAGGCGCGGGAATTCGTCGAGCGGCAGTGCGCGGGCGGCGACATAATCCTGCTTGCCGCGGGCGGTATGCGCCTGTCCCGGCGCGGTCGTGGCAGAAGCCGATACCGGGGGTTCGCCGCCCAGGAAATCGGGATGCACGATCCGGCCCATATGCCACAATTGGGCGATGATCCGTCCGCCGGCGGCGTGGACGGCCGCAGTCACCGGCTTCCATGCTTCGGTCTGCGCTGCGGTCCACAGGCCGGGCGCGTTGGGCCAGCCCAAGCCTTCCTGGCTGATCCCGGTCGCCTCGGTGATGATCAGGCCGGCTGTGGCGCGCTGGCGGTAGTATTCCACCATGATTGCCGTCGGCACATGATCGTCGGTGGCCCGGCCGCGAGTCAGCGGCGCCATGACGATCCGGTTGGGCGCAGCGATCGCGCCAAGCTGGATGGGTTGAAACAGGCTGTCGTGCGCGGGGTTTTCGGACATCGGGGGCAGGCCTCTTTTTGGAAAGTCGCGCGGGGACGCGACAGGAGTTTCGATATGCAACCTATTTAGGGATGCCCGCAGGCCCTGACAACCGCCCGCCTGCTAGAAATACTGCGCCGCAGCAAATCGCGGCTTGGCTCAGCGCGCGCCCAGGTCGCCAAGGCCCACGGTGCCCGACGCCATGTCGAGCATCGCATCGAGGCTTTTCTTTGCCGCCAGCCGCATCGTTTCCTCGATCTCGATCACCGGGGTCAGGTCGCGCAGCGCCAGGTACAGTTTTTCAAGCGTGTTCAGCGCCATGTACGGGCAGATGTTGCAGTTGCAATTGCCGTCGGCACCGGGTGCGCCGATGAACGTCTTGCCCGGCATGGCCAGTTCCATCTGGTGGATGATGTGCGGTTCGGTCGCGATGATCAGCGTCTGCGCGGTGGCGGCTTTGGCATAGTTCAGGATGCCGGTGGTCGACCCCACGTAATCCGCGTGATCGAGGATATGCGGCGGGCATTCGGGATGGGCGGCAACCGGCGCGCCGGGGTGCAGCGCCTTCAGCTTGATCAGCTCGGTTTCGCTGAACGCCTCGTGCACGATGCACACGCCCGGCCATAGCAGCATGTCCCGCCCGAACTTGCGATTGAGATAGCCGCCCAGATGGCGGTCGGGGCCAAAGATGATCTTCTGCTCGGGCGGGATTTTGGCCAGGATCGTCTCGGCGCTGCTGCTGGTCACGATCACGTCGGACAGCGCCTTCACTTCGGTCGAGCAGTTGATGTAGGTCAGCGCGATGTGATCGGGATGCGCTTCGCGAAAGGCGCGGAACTTGTCGGGCGGGCACGAATCTTCCAGGCTGCATCCGGCATCCATGTCGGGCAGGATCACGGTCTTGTCGGGCGCGAGGATCTTGGCGGTTTCGGCCATGAAGCGCACGCCGCAAAACGCGATGACCGACGCGTCGGTCGCGGCCGCCTTGCGCGACAGTTCAAGCGAATCCCCGATATAGTCGGCCAGATCCTGGATTTCCGGGCGCTGGTAATAATGCGCCAGGATCACGGCGTTGCGATCCTTGCGCAGCCGATCGATTTCGGCGCGCAAATCGAGCCCTGTAAGCGAGGGAGTCATGACCGTCATGGCATCAAATCCTTTGGGGCAATTTGGCGCGAATTAGGCCGAGACACCGGGCTCGGCAACCGTAACTTGCCACAGGTCACCGTGTGCGATCACGCGGCCCTGCTGTTGCAGATCGATCAGATGCGCCAGCACCGAGCGCCCGGCCGCGCCGACAAGACGCGGATCGAGCCCTTTGTACATCGCGGCGACGAGATCGGGGATCGTGCTCGCCGCGTCTGTCAGGCGCGTGACGATCTGGCGCTCGCGCTGGCGGCGATGGCCGATCATGCCGCGCACCAGCTGGCGCGGATTGTCGATCTGCGGCCCGTGCGCGGGGTAATAGACGCGGTCTTCGCGGTCCTGCAGCAGCATCAGGCTGGCCATATAGGCCGCCATGTCGCCATCGGGCGGCGAGACGACGCTGGTCGACCAGCCCATCACGTGATCGCCGGTAAACAGCGCCCCGCTCTCGACGAGGGCATAACACAGGTGGTTGCTGGTGTGCCCCGGCGTTGCCACCGCCGCGATAGTCCAGCCATCGCCGGTCAGGCGTTCGCCATCGGCCAGCACGCGATCGGGGCGGTAGTCGGGGTCGAACGCCGCATCGGAACGCGGCCCGTCATCCACAAAGGAGAGCGCGGCGCAGCCGATGATCGGCGCGCCGGTCGCGGCCTGCAGGGCGCGGCTGGCGGGGCTGTGGTCGCGGTGGGTGTGCGTGCACACGATTGCGGCCAGTTTCGCATTGCCGATGGCGGCCATAATGGCCTCGACATGGCCATCGCCGTTCGTGTCGGCGTGCCCGCTTTCCCCGCCCCCGGCCGGGCCCGGGTCGATCACTGCAACATTCGTGCCTGCGCCGACCAGATAGGTCTGCGTGCCGGTATAGGTATAGGCCGACGGATTGGGCGCGAGCACGCGGCGCACCAGCGGTTCGAGCAGCACCGACCGCCCGGTGGGCCAGGTGGCCGGATCGGCCAGGGTTTCGCCGGGCAGGTCGCCCAGGGGAATCGCTTGGGTCATGCCCCCTAGATGGGCACTGCGGTTGCGCGGCGCAACTTTTTCAGGTCACGCGCGCAATTGGGCCAGCGCCAGCCGGTCGCGCAGCCGTTCGATCGCGCCGGGCACGGGCGTGATTTCGTTGCGCCAGGCTTGTTCGAGCCGCTGGATCCGTTCGTACAGCCGCTCGCTTTCATGCACGAGCGCGCCCAGGTCTTCAGGCAGGCGCGCGACGATCGCCGCATCGCTGGCGGGAAAGTGCGTGATCAGGCGACCGTGGCGGCGCAGCTGGCTGGCGTTGAGCTGGCCGGCGAACCAGGCGCGGTGGTTGAGCAGCCAGGCCAGGCAATGCATCACGCGGGTGGTAGTGCGCAGCGCTTCGCATGTCAGCTCGATGCTGTCGGCTTCTGTATCGCAACCCGGCTGCACGACCCCGGCGGTTTCGCGCAATTCGTCAAACCGCGCGCGCGCGGCATCGGCCAGGACGAGCGCCTCGATGTACAGGGCTTCGACGATACGCGAATTGATGCTGGGCAATGACGTCATGCCACACGCATAGCGGTGTGCCGCGTAGGGGCTCAACCGGTCGTTTCTTCACCGGGCGGCGAAACTGTGTCGGATTGAAACGGTGCGGGGCGTCAGGCGATGATATCGGGAATCAGGTGGTCCTCGATCAGGCTGATCTGGTCCTTCAGCCGCAATTTGCGCTTTTTCAGGCGCGCGATCTGGAGCTGGTCGCCGGCGCCGGCCATCGTCAGGGCATCGATCGCGGCATCCAGATCACGGTGTTCCAGGCGCAGCCCGGTCAGCCGTTTGCGCATTTCGTCTTCGGTCACTCTGCCCGCAACTCCTGCTGAATCGAATGCGTCATAGGTCAGGTCGAGCCATGCTTGCCAAGCCCTTTCGACCTGGCTCGCAAACAATGCGTACCGACGCGATGATGCTTGCAAGATACGGCGATTGTGGGACCATGACAACGCACCCCTTGCCGCGGCTTTTTCACCGAACCGAGTCGCGACAGCGGATGCGCCAACAGCCCTTTCGGCATCGGCCGAAAAGGATCATTCCCACGGCTTTTTGCAGCGGGACATGTCGTCCCGATGACAAGCCCTGGCATGAAGGAGGTATTGGATGGAATCCTCACACTTCAGCGCGTTGCAAACCAAACACGCCGGCCTCGAACGACGAATTTCCGAGGAAATGGCCCGGCCTTCCCCCGACGGTATTCTTCTTAAGGACCTCAAACTGCGCAAGTTCAGGATCAAGGAAGAGCTGAGCCAGCCGCATTGATGTGATTCAGGGAACGATTTGCGCGTTCCGGTTCCCGGTTTCGGCCCCGCCCCCCATTGGGCCGGGGCCGGGGACTGCGCAAAGCTGACCTGCAGGCAGTTACGCCCAGCATATATAACGCCGCACGCTACCCCACCCTCAACCCCAATCCCACGATCCCCCAGCCACGATCCCCCAGCCCCGATCCACCAGCCCACGTCATCCCGGACTTGATCCGGGATTGTGCTTTCTTGTGCGCAACGCCCGGAAAACCGGACAAACCCGGTGGTAACTTGCGATCGGGAAGGGCGCGCCAATACGCATGTCAGCGCACATAGAAGCACAATCCCGGATCAAGTCCGGGATGACGTGGAGGTAGGGTAGGGAGCCGGCCCATTGTTTCGGGTAGGGAGCCTGCCCCGTTGTCATGACGTGCGGGACAGAGTGCGAACCCGCGCATTCGGGCACAGTGCGCGTGGATTGGCTTGCTCCAGATAAGGCTGCGCTCTTGCCTTGCAAAAAACACACCTTGCGTTAGGCCAAGCCAATGCCTCCGCAGACCGCCGCCGCCGCCGCAAGGGCGATCCTGAACTCGCTTCACGAGATAATGGCGTCGCGCAGCAGTGCGCAGGCAAAACTCAACCAGATCGTCGAAGTGATCGGCGCCACGCTCGATAGCGAAGTGTGCTCGATCTATCTGCTGCGCGAAGGCATGCTGGAACTGTATGCGACGCGCGGGCTGAACCAGCAGGCGGTCCACGTCACGCGCATGGCGGTCGGCGAAGGCCTGGTCGGCACGATCGCGATGAATATCGAATCGCTCAATCTGGCCGAGGCCGCAGCACACCCCGATTTCGCATTCCGGCCCGAAACCGGCGAAGAAAAATTCCACTCGTTTGCGGGTGTGCCGATCGTAAGGCGCCAGCGTGCGGTCGGCGTGGTCGCGGTGCAGCATGTCGAGCCGCGCCGGTACGAAGAAGTCGAAATCGAGGCGCTGCAGACGGTGGCCATGGTCCTGTCCGAACTGATCGCCAATGCCGGGCTGGTCGATGAAGACGACACGCACGGGTCTGGCGCGCATCTGACCGGGCCCGAGCGGTTGCAGGGCATGGCTTTGGTGAAAGGTATCGCCAGCGGCGCGGCGGTGTTTCACCAGCCGCGCGTGACGATCGAACAGGTCGTCGCCGACGATATCGAGGCGGAGCGCCAGCGCGTCTATCTTGCGTTCGACAAGATGCGGCAACAGATCGACCGCATGGCCAGCCAGGCTGAATTCGGCGCGGCCGGCGAACATGTCGAAGTGCTCCAGACGTACAAGATGTTTGCCTATGACGAGGGCTGGGGCCGGCGCATCAACGAAGCGATCGATTCGGGCCTGACCGCAGAGGCCGCGATCGAGCGCGTGCAGCAGCGCACCCGCATGCGCATGCGCCAGATCGACGATCCGCTGCTCGCCGATCGCATGCACGATTTGGAGGACCTGTCGAACCGGCTGCTGCGGATTGTCTCGGGGCAACTGGGCACCGCGGCCAGCATGGGACTGAAAGGCGATGCAATCCTGGTCGCACGCAACCTGGGTCCGGCGGAATTGCTCGAATACGACCGGCGCCGCCTGAAAGGCGTGATCCTCGAGGAAGGATCGCTGACCGCGCATGTCGTGATCGTGGCGCGTGCGATGGGCATTCCGGTAATCGGCCGGCTGCACGGGCTGCGCGGAAAGCTGCGCGAGGGCGACCAGCTGCTGGTCGATGGCGATCGCGGCGTGATCGATGTGCGCCCGACGCCGAGCATGGCCGAAGCGTTCGAGGCGCGCTTTGCCAAGAACCGCGAGCGCCTGGCGCATTATGCGGCGATGCGCGATGTCGTGCCGGTGTCGAAGGACGGCCAGCGCGTGACCGTGATGATCAACGCGGGCCTGCGCGATGACATGCCGCTGCTCAATCTGACCGGCGCGGACGGGATCGGGCTGTTCCGTACCGAATTCCAGTTTCTGGTCTCGGCGACATTGCCCGCGCGCGAACGGCAGACGCGGCTTTACCGCGATGTGCTGGAAGCCGCCGGCGACCGGCCGGTGGTGTTCCGCACGGTCGATATCGGCGGCGACAAGGTGCTGCCCTACCTGCGGCAGGACGACAGCGCGCTGGAGGAAAATCCCGCGATGGGCTGGCGCGCGCTGCGGGTTGCGCTCGATCGCGACGGCTTGCTGAAAGTGCAGGCGCGCGCGCTGATCGAGGCGGCAGGCGGGCGCACGCTGAACGTGATGTTCCCGATGGTGACCGAGCCGTGGGAATTCGACGCGGCCAAGGCCGTGTTCGAAAGCCAGCTGCAATTCCTGAAAAAGCGCAAGAAGCTGTTGCCCGAGGCGATCCGCTATGGCGCAATGCTCGAAGTGCCGGCGATTGCGGAATATCTCGATATCCTGGCGCCGCGTTTGTCGTTCCTGTCGATCGGCACCAACGACCTGACCCAGTTCCTGTTTGCCGCCGACCGGGGCCATCCCAAGCTGGCCGAACGCTATGACTGGGTTTCGACCGCGATCATGCGCTTTCTCAGCCGTGTCGTGCGCACCGTCGCACCGTTTGGCACCGATACCACGGTATGCGGCGAAATGGGCGGGCGGCGGCTGGAGGCGCTGGCGCTGATGGGCCTGGGCATTACCCGGCTGTCGATCACGCCGGCATCGGTCGGCCCGATCAAGGAGCTGGTCGGGCAGGTCGATCTGGGCGCCATTCGCACCGCGATGGACGGCTGGCTGGCGCAGCCGCCGCCAAGCATGCGCGTGGCGCTGCTGGAATGGGCGGCAAACCACGGTATCGATTGCGATTGAGTGATTGGGCGTTTTTCCTGCGTGCGCGACACCGGCTTGACCCGCGCACCGCAAACCCTGGCCATTTGACCGCGATTCCCGTTGACATTTCTCCGTTTGCAACCAAGCCTGATGCGTGAATGTTTACGATGCAAAGGGCTGCACAAAGGCAATGGATGACGCGCGCGAGGTGGTGCCCCGGGATGGCGATGATGATCGTGGGAACGACCAGCAAGCGATGAACGAGACCATGGCCGGCATCCCGGCGGTGCCGCCAACTGCGAGCGCGCGCTTGCGCACCGCGCGGGAAGCGCAGGGGTTGACCACGACCGATATTGCCGCGCGCACCCGCATTACCATCCGCCATGTCCTGGCGCTCGATCGTGGCGATCTTGCGGCGTTGCCGGGCCGGCCTTACGTCCTGGGCTTCGTCCGCAATTACGCGCGTGCCGTCGGGCTGGATGGCGCCGAACTGGCCGAATTGGCGCGTCAGGAAATGGACGCGGGCGTGCCGCGCGCGGCACCGCGCATGGTGCACCAGTTCGATGTCGACGATCCAGCCAAGACGCCGTCGCGGCTGGTGACATGGGTCGCTCTGGGCCTGGTCGTTGCGGTGCTGGCCGCAGGCGCGGTATTCTGGCGCAGCTATTATTCGCCCGATGCGGCACTGCCCTCGCTGGCCCAGCCCGATCAGCCCGCCGCCACGCCCGCTGCGGCCGGCGCGCCGGCGGTTGCACCGGCCGCGGTCGCCGGGGGCCCGGTGGTGTTCACCGCCAAAGAGAATGCCATCTGGGTCAAGTTCTACGACGGCCATGGGCAACAGCTGTTGCAGAAGCAGCTCGCCATGGGCGAGGCATACACCGTACCCGCCGATGCGTTCGAGCCGAAGCTGTGGACCGGCCGTCCGGATGCACTGACCGTTACTGTCGGCGGCCGGGCGGTTGCACCGATATCCGACAAGCAGGTGATCGTGCGCGATGTGCCTGTCACTGCGCAGGCGCTGCTGGCGCGGGGGCAGCCGGTGCCGGCTGCCGGCGCCACGCCGACGATGACGCCGGGCGCGGCTGCGCCGGTGGCGGGCGCGACCCAATCCGCGGCGCATCCTGCAACGCATATGGCACACGGACGGCTGCGCGAGTCGCCGGTTGATCACAATTCGGTCGATCTTGCACCGCCGACGACGGCGGTGCCCACTGCCGTACCAGCCCCGGCGGCACCACAATAGGTATTCGGGCAATAGGCGATTGGCGTGGGCGCTTTGCGCGCCTACGCATCAAGGCGTTGCTTGGCTTTGCGCCGGCGACCTGTTTTTGCGGGGACCATTGATGATTTGCCGATCCACGACCTGGTCGACGCGCCTGATGCCGCTGGTCCTGATCGCCTTGACTGTGCCCGCGCTGGTGCCGGTTGCGGCGCATGCGCAAGCCGACGGCACCGAGACGACCGAAGCGCGCTTGCGCCGGATCGAGGGCCAGATGCGCGCGCTGCAGCGCAAAGTGTTTCCCGATGGCGCAGGCAAGACCTTTGCCCCCGAAATCGCGCCGGGCGAGGCCACGGTGACAACCGCTGTACCCACGGGCAATGCCGGTGCGCTGGCCGATGTCCTGTCGCGGATGGACGCGGTCGAGGCGCAGATGAAAGCGCTGACAGCGAGCGGCGAAGACACGCAGAACCGGCTGGGCAAGCTGGAAAGCCGCGTCGGCGCGGTTGAAACGACACAGGCCAGCGCTGCTGCGGCGCCTGTGGCGCAGCCGCCGGTTGCCGCTCCCGTCGATGATACGCCCCCTTCGGCCAAGCCGGGCCGCCATTCGGCGAATGATGGCGCGGTTGCACCGTCCACGCCCGTTGCGGGGGATCGCGCGGCCGCGGTCGCCGCGATCAACCGGCCTTCGTCCGATGACAAGGGCGAAGACGCGTATATGTACGGATACCGGCTGTGGGAGGCGAAGTTTTATGCCGAGGCCGAGGCCGTGCTGCTCGATTTCGTAAAGCAGTATGCCAGCCACAAGCGCATCAGTTATGCGCGCAACCTGCTGGGCCGCGCTTATCTTGACGACAACAAGCCGGGTGCAGCGGCGCAGTGGTTTGCGCAGAACTACCGCGCGGACAAGACCGGCGATCGCGCGCCCGACAGCCTGCTGTACCTGGCCGTGGCGATGACCCGGCTGAAGGACACCAAGCGCGCGTGTATCGCGTTGGGCGAATTTCATCAGACGTATCCGGGCGAATCGGCTGGCCGGCTGAAAGGCCAGTACACCGCGGTAACCAAGACGGTGACGTGCAATTGACCGCAACGCACTGAGATTTCGGGCGGATTGGGCGCGGCTCTGGCCCGCCTGCCTGCCCGTCGGCTTGGCAGTGTCGGGTGGGCCCGACAGTCTGGCGCTGCTGATCCTGGCGCACGCGGCGCTGCCCGATGGCGGGTTTGCCGTTGCCACGGTCGACCACGGTCTGCGCCCCGAAAGTGCGGCCGAAGCCACCCATGTTGCCGGTATCTGTGGCGAACTCGGTATCGCCCACACCACGTTGTCGATCGCGATGGATCGGGGATCGGCCATGCAGGAACGCGCGCGCGACGCGCGGTATCAGGCGCTCGCGCACTGGTGCCGCGCCACCGGACTGGCGGCGCTGGTCACCGCGCATCACGCCGATGACCAGGCCGAAACGCTGATCATGCGGCTCAACCGGGGCGCGGGCCTGCGCGGCCTGGCCGCGATGCGCCCGATCGCCCAAGTGCCGGGCGACACGCTGCTGCCGGGCGACACGCTGCCGCTGCTGCGCCCGCTGCTGGGCTGGGCCCGCGCGTCGCTTGCAGACGTGGTTGATTATGCCGGCTTGGTCGCGATCGATGATCCGTCGAACCGCGATATCCGTTTCGAACGCGCGCGGCTGCGCACGCACCTGGCCGGTGCCCCCTGGCTCGACCGGCAGGGCCTCGCCGCCAGCACAGGGCATCTGGCGGAGGCGGATGTCGCGCTCGATTGGGCGGCCGCCGCCGTGCCCATCGGCGAGGCTGACGGGGGCCTGGCGCTTGAACCGGACCTGCCCCGCGCCCTGGCGCTCAGGGTGCTGGAACGGGTGATTGCGCGCCTTGGCGGCAGCACCCCGCGCGGCCGCGATCTTGCGCGGTGGCATGACAGGCTGGCGGCGGGGGACGTCGCCACGCTTGGCGGCGTTCGCGGCGACGGGCGGGCAAAGCCATGGCGATTTACGCTTGCGCCGCCGCACCGTTCACTGTGAACGAAAAAATGCGCAGGACCCGCGCAAATTCGGGTGCGCGGTTATATTGCCATTCACCCACGTCATCCTACATTGTGGTATCGAAGTGGTAGCACGACAGCGCCAGCATGATTCTGGCCGGCAGGAAGCGACAGGCAATGAACGAAGACCAGCCACAGGGTAACCCCTGGATCAAGAACCTCCTGGTATACGGCGGGATCTTTCTCGCGCTGTTGCTGGTGGTGTCGATGTTCAGCGCCCGCAGCGAAACCGCCGGCACCGTGATCGGCTATTCCGATTTCCGCGCGCATGTCGTTGCAGGCGACGTTCGCGAAGTGCAGATCGGCACCGACAAGATTACCGGCACGCTGAAAAACGAACAGCAGTTCCAGACCGTTCCTGTCCCCGGTGATGCCGATCTGACGCGCCTGTTGCAGGAAAAGGGCGTGCGTTACGCAGGCAAGGCGGCCGAAGAGCCCAATGTCCTGTTGTATATCCTCGCCAATTCGCTGCCGTTCCTGCTGATCCTGGGCATGATCTTCTTTGCCATGCGCCAGATGCAAAAGGGCGGTGGTTCGGGCGCGATGGGCTTTGGCAAGTCCAAGGCCAAGCTGCTGACCGAACGGTCGGGCCGCGTCACGTTCGATGACGTCGCCGGCATCGACGAAGCGCGCGAAGAACTGCAGGAAATCGTCGAATTCCTTCGCGATCCCACACGCTTTTCCAAGCTCGGGGGTCAGATCCCCAAGGGCGCGTTGCTTGTGGGCAGCCCCGGCACCGGCAAGACCCTGCTTGCTCGTGCCATCGCGGGCGAAGCCGGCGTGCCGTTCTTCACCATCTCGGGCTCCGATTTCGTCGAAATGTTCGTCGGCGTCGGTGCCAGCCGTGTGCGCGACATGTTCGAACAGGCCAAGAAAAACGCGCCTTGCATCGTCTTTATCGACGAAATCGACGCGGTCGGTCGCCATCGCGGCCATGGTCTGGGCAATTCGAACGACGAGCGCGAACAGACGCTCAACCAGCTGCTGGTCGAAATGGACGGTTTTGAAGCCAACGAAGGCATCATCATCATCGCCGCGACCAACCGTCCCGATGTGCTTGATCCCGCACTGCTGCGTCCCGGCCGCTTCGACCGCCAGGTCGTGGTGCCGATCCCCGATATCGAAGGCCGCGAAAAGATCCTGGGCGTGCACATGAAAAAGGTGCCGCTCGCCCCCGACGTCAATCCGCGCGTGATCGCGCGCGGCACCCCCGGCTTTTCGGGTGCAGACCTCGCAAACCTCGTCAACGAAGCAGCACTGCTCGCCGCTCGCCGCAACAAGCGCCTCGTCGCGATGCAGGAATTCGAAGACGCGAAGGACAAGGTCATGATGGGCGCCGAGCGCCGGTCCATGGTCATGACCGAAGACGAAAAGAAAATGACCGCCTATCACGAGGCCGGCCACGCCATCGTCTCGGTCAACGAACTGGCCAGCGATCCGATCCACAAGGCCACGATCATTCCGCGCGGACGAGCGCTCGGCATGGTCATGCGCCTGCCCGAGCGAGACAGCTATTCCTACCACCGCGACAAGATGCTGGCCAACCTGTCGGTCAGCATGGGCGGCCGCGTCGCCGAGGAAATCATCTTCGGCTACGGCAAGGTCTCGTCGGGCGCGTCGTCGGACATCCAGTACGCCACCGGCCTTGCCCGCAACATGGTCATGCGCTGGGGCATGTCCGACAAGCTGGGGCCGCTGCTCTATGAAGAAAGCCAGGAAGGTTACCTCGGCATGGGCTCGTCACAACGCACGATGATCTCTGACGAAACCGCCAAGCTGATCGACAGCGAAATCCGCCACCTGGTAGACGATGCCCACGCCCGCGCGACCACGATCCTGACCGAACACGCCGACAAGCTGCACCTGCTCGCGCAAGCCATGCTCGAGTACGAAACGCTGACCGGCGAGGAAATCAAGTCGCTGATCGAAAACGGCAAGCTCGACCGCCCCGACCTGACAACCGACACCTCGCGTCCGCCTTTGCCGCAAATCGTGTCGGTGCCCCGGGCAGGACGCCGGTTTATCGGCCGGGATACCGGCACGTCGCCGCAACCTTTGGGGGCCTGAGGGCCTCCGGCGGCAAAGGGTTATTACCCTTTGATCCCGTTACTTTCTGCGGCAGCCTCCTAATCGGTGCTTTGCGCCACAATCGCCAGAGTAAATATCCCCAGGGCAATGGCTGCCGCAACCAGCAGACCGAACGTGCGCAGGACCGCGCCGGGCCACGAACATTGGTAAGCGCCGCGTAGCTGCCGGTACATATGAACTGGCACCACCGCCGCGATCAGCCAATCGAACGACGCAAATCGCAGCCTGTCCGCTATCAGCATAATGACGCTGAGCAATGTCATGAAGCTGATCGAATACGTTACGAACACGGTGTGGTCGTAGATCGGAAAACGGCGGTCGAATGGAAACATCAGCCACACGAACGGGACCGAGATCGGTATTAGCAGCCAGCTGTACTTGTAGGCGTGGCTTTCGACTTTGTAGCGGACGAGCTCGGGATTTTCCCTGACGCTGGCGATCACGCGGTCAACAAAGGCAAGACCGGTCGGCATCCCGGTTATGGTCGCGGACTGCCCCTCGGGACTGATGCCGTGCCGAATCGAACTCAAGACGCTTTGCAATCTGGCGATACCGACGTCTGTGTCATGGGTGTCGTCATGGTGGGCCACCTCGGCGCGACGCTCGTCCTGCAATTTGCTGATCTGCGCCTCCACCTGCTGCAATTGCGTGGTCTGGCTGACACTGCTGCGTTGCGGTTCGGGCGGGGTGCCTTGCACGGTCAGCTGGATCGAGGCGTAGAGCAGAAACACGCAGAACAGGAATAGTGCGAGCGGCGAGATGAACCGGGTGCGTTGGCCGTTGATATACCGCCGCGTCAGCGCACCGGGTCGCGCGACCAGCAGCGGCAGCGTGTGCCAGATGCTGCTTTCGAAATGCAACACACCGTGGAGCAGGTCGTGAAAAAACGCCGCCAGCGTGCGGTGAGCATGCGCCGCCTGGCCACACTCGGTGCAGAACGGGCCGACCAGCGGCGTTCCGCAGTTCAAACACGCGGTTTCGTGCGTGTGGCCATCGTCCGGCATTGTCGGATCGGTGGCGCTATCCGGCAAATGGACGTTCTTTGCGGATCCGCCCTGTTCTCCGGCCAGTTCGGATATGCTCATGATTGCCCCCAAACCTGCAAAGCAGGTGCGATTTTACGCGCTGTTAACCCTGCGCGTGAGAGGGATCATACCGTGCTGGCTGTATAACGGAAAGACGACGCGCATGAGCTTTATCGGCTCCGATACCGCACAGTTCGAACCGCGCGGATTTGGCCGCGCGCTGCCGGGGCAGGCCGGCACGCGGCGCAGTGCGCTGTCGCATGCAGACGTGCGGCCGGCGCTGCTGCCGGCGTCCTTGCGCGATTGGCCGCATCCGCTGGCGCGGATATGGGATCGCTGGTGCCGCCGGATCGAAACGCGCTTTGCCGGGCAATCGCTGGCGGTGGACCTGCGCGACACCATCGGCAGCCGGAATTGGTTTGCCGGGCTTGCCCGCCTGATCGCGCTGGCGACGCTGGCGCTTGCATGCATGCCCCGCCTGACGCCATTCGAAGCGTCGCCGCTGCCGCTGCCCGGCGATAGCGAGCGATCCGAGTTTCACGCGCAAGCCATTGCCCCCCTCATCACCGGCGGTGCGACAGGGCGACATTTTGCCGCAACAAACAAAGTCGTGCGGCTCGATTCGGTGCCGGAACGCGCAACGATCGCGCTGGATGCCGTGCTGGGCGAAAACGATGACCTGGCGCACATGCTGCAACGCATCGGCCTGACCACCGGCGATGCCGATGCGGTCAAGGCCATGGTCACGCCGCTTGGGCCACCCGTACCGGGCACACGCTTTGCCATCACGCTCGGCCCCCGCGCTTCCGTGGGTGAGGCGCGGCCGTTGCAGTCGCTGACTTTCAGGCCACGCTATGATCTCGATGCCTCGATCGTGCGACAGGGCGGCGGGCTCACGCTGATCAAACACGACATTCCGGTCGATACTACGCCGGTACATCTGGTCGCAGCGGCCGGGTCCAGCCTGTATCGCTCGGCCCGCGCCGCCGGTGCCGCGCCCGAAACGGTGCAGGCCTATCTTCAGGCGATCGACCAGTATCTGCCGTTCGAAGCGATCGCGCCGACCGACCAGTTCGAGCTGGTGGTGTCGCACAAACAGGCGATCGACGGCACCAGGGGCGGATCGGGGCAGGATGGCGAATTGCTGTACGCCGGCGTGCTGCGCGAGGGCAAACCGCTGTTGCGGGTGATGCGGTGGGGCAAGGACGGCAATTTCTTCACGCCCGAAGCGTTCGCGGGTTCAGCGGATCAGGGTTCGGGATCAGGCTTGCTCGCGGCGCCGGTTGCGGGCAATATCACCTCGTGGTTCGGATACCGCCGGCATCCCATCCTGGGGTATGTACGCCTGCACGCCGGGGTCGATTTTGGCGCGCCCTATGGCACGCCGATCTTTGCGGTGACTGATGGCGCGGTGATCTATGCCGGGTGGCACGGCGGGCACGGCAATTATGTGCGCCTGACGCATGGCGGGGGCACCGACACCGCATATGGCCATATGAGCCGCATCGCGGTGGCCATGGGCCAGCATGTGTCGCGCGGGCAAGTGATCGGCTATGTCGGTGCGACAGGGCTCGCGACCGGGCCCCACCTGCATTACGAATTGTACCGCAATGGTCAGCCGGTCGATCCGCTGTCGATGCGGTTCGTCCCGCATCACAGCCAGGTCGATCCCGGGGAACTGGCGTCGTTTCGCGCGAAAATGAACGAATATCTGGCGTTGCCCCGGCTCGGTACACCGGCCCGCGGTTGAAAACCCTTTTGCGCGAGCGCCGGGGGCGATATGACTTCGCCCATGACCAGCTATCCGCATCTGCGCCTGCGCCGCACCCGCGCCTTGCCATGGAGCCGTGCGCTCCACCGCGAAGTCGAAATCACCCCTGCCGACATGATCTGGCCGCTGTTCGTGACCGAAGGGCACGATTGCGAAGTGCCGGTGGCTGCGTTGCCCGGCGTATCGCGCTGGTCGGTCGATCGCATTGTCGATCAGGCCAGGCTGGCGGTCGCGGCGGGCATTCCTGCGCTGGCGCTGTTTCCCAATACGCAGCCAGAGCGGCGCACGCATGATGGCGGCGAAGCGCTCAATCCCGATAACCTGATGTGCCGCGCGATCCGCGCGATCAAGGACGCCTGTGGCAGCGATATCGGCGTGCTGACCGATGTCGCGCTCGATCCCTATACCAGCCACGGCCAGGACGGGTTGATCGACGATCACGGCTATGTGGTGAATGATGACACGGTCGAAGTGCTCGTTGGGCAGGCGCTGAACCAGGCCGCAGCGGGCGCGGATATCATTGCGCCATCCGACATGATGGACGGCCGCGTCGCTGCAATCCGCACCGCGCTCGAGGATTCGGGGCATATCCATGTCCAGATCATGTCCTACGCGGCGAAATACGCCTCTGCCTTCTACGGTCCGTTTCGCGATGCGGTGGGCAGCCGGGGTTTGCTGAAAGGCGACAAGAAAACCTATCAGATGGACCCGGGCAATGCCGAGGAAGCGCTGCGCGAAGTGGAACTCGATCTGAACGAGGGCGCGGACAGCGTGATGGTCAAGCCCGGATTGCCCTATCTCGATATCATCTACCGCGTGAAGCAGGCGTTCGGCGTGCCCGTCTTTGCCTACCAGGTCAGTGGCGAATACGCCCTGATCGAGGCGGCAGTGGCCGCCGGCGCTGCGGATCGTGATGCGATGGTGCTCGAAACGCTGACCGCGTTCAAACGCGCCGGCTGCTCGGGCGTGCTGACCTACCACGCGCTCCACGCCGCGCGGTTGCTCGGCGCCTGACCATGCGCCCCGATGTCACGATCCTGTCGTTTGGCGGGCAAACCCCGCGCATTCACGAAACCGCATTCATCGCGCCGGGCTGCCGGATCATCGGCGATGTCGAAATCGGGCCCGATGCATCGGTCTGGTACAATTGTGTGATCCGGGGCGACGTCAACCGCGTGGTGATCGGCGCGCGCAGCAATATCCAGGACGGCACGGTCATCCACTGCGACAGCCCCGATCCGCGCCACCCGGAGGGCTTTCCCACGCTGATCGGGGACGACGTGCTGGTTGGGCACATGGTGATGCTGCATGGCTGCACCATCCACGATCGCGGGTTTGTCGGGCTGTCGAGCACGGTCATGAACGCGTGCGTGATCGAAAGCGACGGCATGCTGGCGGCAGGCGCGCTGCTGACCCCGGGCAAGCGGATTGCGTCGCGGCAATTGTGGGGCGGGCGCCCGGCCGCGTATATGCGCGATCTGACCGATGCGGCGCTGGCCGAGATGCAATTGGGCGTGGCGCATTATGTGGCGAATGCGCGGGCGCACAAGGCGGCACTGGGTTAGGCGTCGTCCCCGGTAAACGCGACCGGTGCCGACAGCCGGAGAGCAAAGGGCAGCATGACACCCGCCCACGCTGCGGCGATCCAGAGGCTTGCGAACGGGAGCCGCGAGTCCAGAAATGCACCGGTAACCGCCCCGGCCAACAGGCCGCACCATAGCCGCGCGTTGCTGCTCCAGCCCAGTGAAGGCCGGCCTGTCAGCCGCTGCGCCAATCCCTGACCCAATTTGACCAGCGCCCCGGTCATGTATGTCAGCCCGATCGCGACTTCGCGTAAGCGCTGTCCGGCCCCCACCTTGCGTGGGTGATGCCCAGCGTGGAGTTTGCGCGGCCTGATTTGGGCCGAGGGCGTTACTCCTATGATAATCCCGTGTGATGATCCTGTGAGCAAGGGCCCGCAGCGGTTCGAGATATTCACGGGCAAAGGCAAGCGGCGGGAATGGCCGCCGGAGCTCAAGGCCTCGATTGTCGCGGAATGCTATACTGGCGGCGAGCGTGTCGGCGCTGTCGCGCGGCGACATGGGCTTGATCCTTCGCAGGTCTATGCCTGGCGGAAGGATTTGCGCAAAGAACTTGAGGGTCAGGGATTGGCGCCTCCCCTGACAGAGCCGGTCAGCACGATGTTCGTGCCAGCAGTGGTCGAGCCGTCCACGCGACCGGAACCGGTAGCTGCGCGCCGAACACGGCGCAGGCGGCGTACCACAGCTGCTGCTGTCGAACTGGAGATCGATGGCGTGGCGGTGAAGATTGCGCGCGGCGCCGATGCCGGCGTGATTGCCGCGGTAATCGAAGCGCTCAAGGCCCCGCGATGATCGGGCCCGGTTCCGGCGCGCGCGTGATGGTCGCAACGCGTCCGGTAGATTTCCGCAAAGGGCCTGACGCGTTGGCTGCGCTGGTCGGTGCCGAGTATGGCGGCGATCCCTTTTCCGGAGTGATCTACGTGTTCCGGGCCAAGCGCGCAGACCGGATCAAGCTGGTCTGGTGGGACGGCACCGGCCTGTGTCTGATGGCCAAGAAACTTGAGCAGGGCGGCTTCAAGTGGCCGGGCATTCAGGATGGTGTGATGCGGCTGACGGCAGCGCAATTGGGCGCGCTTCTGGAAGGGCTGGACTGGCGCCGGGTGCATGGCGGACGCAAGCCCATCGCCCCGCAAATTGCCGGTTGACGGGGCTTTCTCCTGCTGATTCAATGCGTCCATGCTCATGGAAGCGGACCTTCCCGAAGACGTTGAAGCGCTGCGTGCGTTCGCACTCGAGCAGTCCCGCAAGCTCGCCGAAGTGACGGCGGCCAAGGGCGAGGCGGACGCCGAGATCGAGCGGCTGCAGTCGATTGTCGATGCCTTCATGCGCCACCGGTTCGGTGCGCGTTCCGAACAACTTGACCCTGATCAGTTGCAGCTTGGCCTTGAAGATGTTGAGACCGCGCTGGGTCAGGCTCGTGCGGCACGCGACGCGGCAATCGGCCAGTCCAGGTCTGACCGACCACGCAAGGTCAACCGTGGCTCGCTGCCTGCGCATCTCGAGCGGATCGAGCAGGTTGTCGATATCGAGGACAAGACTTGCCCTTGCTGCGGCGGGGCGCTCCATCAGATCGGTGAGGACGTTGCCGAACGCCTTGATGTGGTGCCGATCACCTTCCGGGTGCTGGTCACGCGCCGGCCTCGCTACGGCTGCCGCGCATGTGAGGGTGCAGTCGTGCAAGCTCCGGCACCGGCGCGGATCGTCGAGGGCGGCATTCCGACCGAAGCACTGATCGCACAGGTCCTGGTCGCAAAATACGCCGATCACCTGCCATTGTACCGGCAAGCCCAGATCTACGCGCGGCAAGGTATCCAGCTTGATCGCTCAACGTTGGCGGATTGGGTTGGCAGAGCAGCATGGTATCTGCGCCCTTTGCGCGACCACATCCTGGAACGATTGCGACGATCCGAGCGATTGTTCGCCGACGAAACAACAGCGCCGGTGCTCGATCCCGGGCATGGCCGGACCAAGACGGGGCAACTGTGGGCCTATGCGCGCGACGATCGCCCATGGGGCGGCGATACCCTGCCAATGGTCGCTTATGTCTATGCCGCCGACCGCAAGGGGGAACGGGCGGAAGCGCATCTCGGCAATTTTGCGGGTATCCTGCAGGTCGATGGCTATGGCGGCTACACCGCGCTGGCCAAGCGCCGACAGCAGATCGTTCTCGCGTTCTGCTGGGCGCACGTCAGGCGCAAGTTTTACGAGCTGGCGGACAATTCCCCGGTCGCCGTCGAAGTGCTGCAGCGGATCGCAGCGCTCTACAAGATCGAGGACGAGGTGCGTGGTGCCTCTGCTGAACAGCGCCAGCAAATCCGACATCAGCGCAGCCGCGTCATTGTCGACGACCTGCGGACATTTCTCGAGACCAAAAACCGCCAAGTCAGCGCAAAGGCCAAGCTCGGCGAAGCCATCCGCTATGCGCTGACGCGCTGGGATGGCTTGTCACGGTTCCTCGATGACGGTCGCGTCGATCTCGACAGCAACACCGTCGAACGCAGCATCAGGCCGCTCGCCCTGAATCGCAAAAACGCCCTGTTTGCTGGTTCGGACGAAGGCGGCGACAACTGGGCGGTGATCGCCACGCTCATCGAAAACTGCAAGCTCAGCGGCATCAATCCGAATACATGGCTGACGCAGACGCTCGAAAAACTGGCCAACGGTCATCCGGCGAACAGCGTCGGCGAACTCATGCCGTGGATCGCCGTGGCCTGAGAACATCGCTTACGACTTCGCCGTCGCGCTGAAACGTATTGTTGATTGCTCCCATCGCAAGCACCAGCGCGCCCAGCGTCACCACTTCCATTCCCAGTTGCCGGGCCGCAGCCCCCGTCAGCAGCAGGATCGCGACCAGCAACGCGATCGCTGGCTTGCGCCGGCGCCCGGCCGCGGTGGCGAGCAGCGAACCGGCGGTCACCCCCACGACAAAGCCCGCGATCAGCAACGCCGGGACCAGCGCTTCATGCGGGGCAGTGCCCAGCGCGACACCGAGGCGGGTCGTATTTCCCGACATGAACGCGACAAAATAGCCACCGGATGACAGAAATCCGATCGTATCGACGCAGCCGGACAGCGCGGCGAGGGCAACGGCATAACGCTGTCGATTGCGGTCATAGGCGATCATCGATCGGTTGTAACAGACCTGCCCAAATGTCCGTTATCAATCCGCGATCAACGCGACCAAAGAGGCCAGCAGATCGGCCTCATGCGCCGGCTTGTCATGCCGGATGCGGTTGATGCGCGGGAAACGCATGGCGACGCCCGATTTGTGACGCTTGCTGGCGTGGACCGAATCGAAGGCGACTTCGAACACCAGCGATTTGTCGGTTTCGCGTACCGGGCCGTATTTGGCGACGGTATGGTGGCGGACGTGGCGGTCGAGGTCTTTGAGTTCGGCATCGGTAAAGCCGAAATAGGCCTTGCCCACGGGCACCAGTTCGCCGCCGTGGTCGGGATCGCCGGTCCAGCAGCCAAACGTGAAATCGGAATACAGGCCCGAACGCTTGCCGGAGCCGGCTTGCGCGTACATCAAAACGCAATCGATCAGTAGCGGATCGCGTTTCCACTTGTACCACAGCCCGACACGCCGGCCGGCGACGTAAGGCGACTGGCGGTGCTTGAACATGATCCCTTCGATCGCGGCGTCGCGTGCGCTCGCGCGCAATTCCGCCAACGCATCCCAATCTGCCACATCGATGAGCGGCGACACATCGAAGTATATTCGATCGAGCCGACCGACGAATGCATCGAGCAGGACACGACGCTCGTGCCAAGGCAGCGGGCGCAGATCCGCACCATCGGCCAGCAACAGATCGTAGACCCTGAGAAATGCCGGTGCCTCGGCCAGCATTTTTGCACTGACGGTCTTGCGCCCCAGCCGTTGTTGCAAGGCGTTGAAGCTTGCCGCGCCGACGCCGGTGCTGAACCCTTGCGCCTCGCCACGCACCATCAATTCGCCATCGAGCACGGCCGGAACGTTCAGCGCACCGATCATTTCGGGAAAAGCGGCGGAAATATCGTCGCCGCCGCGCGAATAGAGCCGCGTCTGGCCCGCGACATGGACCAGTTGCACGCGGATGCCGTCCCATTTCCATTCGGCGACGAATTCGCTCAGATCGAGCGTCCCGTATTCCAGCGGGCTGGAAAGCATGAACGGGCGGAACAGCGGGACAAGGTCGGATGAGGGCGCGACCGCGCCATCGGCGGCCCATGCGAACAGTGCGGTGTAGGGCGGTGCCTGGCCATGCCAGTATTCCTCGACCAGCTCGACCTCGACGCCAAACGCTTCGGCAAAGGCGACTTTGGCCAGGCGCGCCGAGACGCCGATGCGCAGGGCACCAGTCGCGAATTTGAGCAGCGCATAGCGCCCGCTTTCATCCAGGCGATCGAGCAGGTCCGCCAGGATGGTGGGCGCATCGGCGCGGGTGGCATGAGTCAGGCGTTCGACGACTTCGGTCAGCGAGGGTTGGGGGCCGGGGTCGCCAGGCGGTTCGGGCCACAACAGACACGCGGTTTCGGCAGTGTCACCGACGAAATCGCGCGACAGGGCCCATAATACCGGATCGACCCGCCCGGCCAGCAGCGCGCGGATCGTGCCACCTTTGATCGCGGGAAAATCGACCCCCCCGGTCAGCGCGGCCAAAGCCCAGCCGCGATCGGGGTCGGGCATTTCGCGCAAGGTGCGCACGATCGCGGCGATCTTGCCCAGCCGGGACCGCGTCAGCAGCAGCGTATCGAGCAGGGTCGCAAACCGCCGCATCAGTCGTCTTCGTCTTCATAGCCGACGAGCGCCAGCGCACGGGCGCGGCGCTGGGTCAGTTCGCACCAGCGCAGCAAAGCGTCTTCGCGGCCGTGGGTGATCCAGGTTTCGGCCGGGTTTACCTGGGTGATCGTCTCGGTCAGTTCGTCCCAGTCGGCATGGTCGGAAATGACCAGCGGAAGCTCGATCCCGCGCTGCTTGACGCGCTGGCGCACGCGCATCCAGCCGCTGGCCATCGCCGGGATCGGATCGGGCATCCGCGTGGACCAGCGATCCCCCAAGGCCGAGGGCGGGCAGATCACGATCTGGCCAGCCAGCGCCGCTTTGGGCGTGCCGGCGACGGTGCGCAATTCTCCGAGCGCGACACCGTGCGCTTCGTACAGCCGGCACATTTTTTCCATTGCGCCGTGCAGGTAGATCGGCGCGTCGTATCCGGCGATGCGCAGTTCGCTGATCACACGCTGCGCCTTGCCCAGCGCATAGGCGCCCACGAGAATGGCGCGATCGGGATTGGCTTCGCGCGCGGCCAGCAGGCGCGCCATTTCATCCGCAATCGGCGGGTGGCGGAATACGGGCAGGCCGAATGTCGCCTCGGTGATCAACAGGTCGCACGGGGTTACGACGAACGGTTCGCACGTCGGATCGGCGCGGCGCTTGTAATCGCCGGTGACGATCACGCGTTCGCCGGCGTGTTCCAGCAGGACTTGCGCCGACCCCAGCACGTGGCCTGCGGGTATCAGCGTGGCGTGGACGCCGCCGGCCAGGGTTGCGCGCTCGCCATAGGGCATGGGCCATGCTTCGCCGATTTGGCCATAGCGTTCGCGCATGATCGCGATTGTTGCCGGGCTTGCCATCGTCACGCCATGGCCGGCGCGGGCGTGGTCGGCGTGGCCATGGGTGACCAAAGCAGAGCCGACTGCATGTGACGGATCGATCCACACATCGGCGGGGCGGATGTACAGCCCGCCGGGTTCGGGGCGGATCCAGGCGAAATCAGATGGCATCGTATGTGTGTAATGCGCGACATGGGGGCGGGGTGCCAAATCCTCCCCGAAACGGGGAGGGGGACCGCGCGAAGCGTGGTGGAGGGGCGGTGCCCCAAGGGAATCGTACGATCGGGCGCGCCTGCCCGGGTGGCCGGGAGTGCCTCATCGCGGACTTGACGCCAAGAGGCACCGCCCCTCCACCACCCTGCGGGCGGTCCCCCTCCCCGTTACCGGGGAGGATTTTGTTATACTTCGTCGATATTTGGCTCCGGCGTCGTGCCGGCCTTGGGCTTGCGCATCTTGCGCTTGACCAGTTTTGGCGCCGCCGGAGTCAGTTCGAACGATAGCGCGGTTACTTTCTGCGCGTCTTCCTTCAGGCTGACATGCACTTCGCCGCCAAACGCCAGCTTGCCGAACAGCAATTCCTCGGCGAGCGGTTTCTTGACCTTTTCCTGGATGACGCGCGCCATCGGGCGGGCACCATACAGCTTGTCATAGCCCTGTTTGGCCAGCCATGCGCGGGCATCGCTGTCGAACTGGATATGCACGTTCTGGTCGGCGAGTTGCAGTTCGAGCTGCAGGATGAACTTGTCGACCACGCGGCTGACAACTTCGGGCGGCAGATAGGCGAACGGCACGATCGCATCGAGGCGGTTGCGGAATTCGGGGGTAAACATGCGTTGCACCGCATCGTTGCCGGCGTCTTCCTTCGACACGTCGCCAAAGCCGATACCCTGTTTGGCCATGTCCGATGCGCCCGCATTGGTGGTCATGATCAGCACCACATTGCGGAAATCGACGGTCTTGCCGTGGTGATCGGTCAGGCGGCCGTTGTCCATCACCTGCAACAGGATGTTGAACAGGTCCGAATGCGCCTTTTCGATTTCATCGAGCAGCAGCACGCAATGCGGTTGCTGGTCGATCGCATCGGTCAGCAGGCCGCCTTGGTCGAACCCGACATAGCCCGGGGGTGCACCGATCAGGCGGCTGATCGAATGGCGTTCCATGTATTCGGACATGTCGAAGCGTTGCAGCGGAATGCCCATGATCTGCGCCAGGCTGCGCGCGACTTCGGTCTTGCCGACGCCGGTCGGCCCTGAAAACAGGAACGAGCCGATCGGCTTTTCCGGATCGCGCAGGCCCGCACGGCTCAGCTTCATCGCGCTGGACAGCACTTCGATCGCCTTGTCCTGGCCGAACACCAGGCGCTTCAGGTCACGGTCGAGATGTTCGAGCACGCGCTTGTCGTCGGTGCTGACCGATTTGGCCGGGATGCGCGCCATCGTGGCGATCACGAGCTCAATCTCGCGCGCGGTGATGGTTTTCTTGCGCTTCGATGGCGCCACCAGCATCTGCATCGCGCCGACTTCGTCGATCACGTCGATCGCCTTGTCGGGCAATTTGCGGTCGTTGATATACCGCGCCGACAGCTCGACCGCGCTCTTGATGGCCTCGGGCGTGTACTTGACCTTGTGGTGTTCCTCGAACGCGCTGCGCAGACCCTTGAGGATCTTGATCGTGTCCTCGATGCTGGGCTCGTTGACGTCGATCTTCTGGAACCGGCGCAGCAACGCACGGTCCTTTTCGAAGTGGTTGCGGAATTCCTTGTAGGTGGTCGAACCGATGCAGCGGATCGTGCCGCCCGACAGCGCGGGCTTGAGCAGATTAGACGCATCCATCGCGCCACCGCTCGTCGCGCCGGCACCGATCACGGTGTGGATTTCGTCGATGAACAGGATCGCGTCGGGCATCTTCTCGAGCTCGTTGACGACCTGTTTCAGGCGTTCCTCGAAATCGCCACGATAGCGCGTTCCAGCCAGCAGGCTGCCCATGTCGAGCGAATAGATCACCGCTTTCAACAGCACTTCGGGCACTTCGCCCTCGACGATCTTGCGCGCCAGGCCTTCCGCGATCGCGGTCTTGCCCACGCCTGGATCGCCCACATACAGCGGGTTGTTCTTCGACCGGCGGCACAGGATCTGGATCGTGCGATCGACCTCTGGCCCGCGCCCGATCAGCGGATCGACTTTGCCGAGCAGCGCCTTGTCGTTCAGATTGACGCAGAACTGGTCGAGTGCCGAATCCTTCTTGTTCGATTTGGTGTCGGTCTTCTCTTCCTGCTTGGGCACATCGTCCTCGGCGCCCTTGGGCGCACGGCTGTCGACCTGGCGGCCGCCCTTGCCGATGCCATGGCTGATGTAGCTGACGGCATCGAGCCGGCTCATATCCTGCTGCTGCAGGAAATAAACCGCATACGAATCGCGTTCGGAAAACAGCGCGACCAGCACATTGGCGCCGGTGACAGTGTCCTTGCCCGACGACTGGACATGCAGGATCGCGCGCTGGATCACGCGCTGGAACCCGGCGGTCGGCTGCGGATCGGCCTTTTCCTGCGTTTTCAGCGACTGGTATTCCTGGTCGAGATACTGGCGCACGACATCGCCAAGATCGCCAAGATCGACACCGCATGCCTGCATGACTTGCGCAGCATCGGTATCATCGATCAGCGCGAGCAGCAGATGTTCGAGAGTGGCGTATTCGTGGCTGCGTTCCGACGCATTGGCGAGCGCAGCATGAAGCGTCTTTTCAAGGCTTTGAGCAAAACTGGGCATCTGCGCTCTTCCGTCAGGCAGCCCGGCTGAAGATAGCCGGGTGCAGGGTGGGGACATCGTTCCACGGCAAGTCTATGCTTCGATTCTTAACCGGGCATAAACCACGTGTAGGAGGGTTTGGCAGGAGTGACAGAAACCCTGCACCACGGTTGAACGTGAGATACGGGCGGTTGCGTTGGATGGATCTGGAACCAGCAATATAGGTGTGCCGCCCGGGGTTTGAAGGGGCGACAGTCATCATGACGATTTCGGCCTGTTGAACAGCGAGTCGGCGGCAAGGCGATGCGTTCTGGCCTTGTCGCGGTGCGCCGCAGTCCGCGCGATTTCCGTTTCGAGCAGAGCGATTCGATCGCCCAGTTCATCAACCGAAAGATGGTCGAGCGATTCCATCGCCAGTTTGCTGGCCAGATCGCCGGTCGGGCGCGGAAGGTCGATACCGTCCATCGCCATGCACAATGAAGCGCCTTCGTTCTTGCTGTCAACCGGTCGTGTGAGTAGGGGGGCCTAATAGGATTTCTGCGTGGGGGCACCGCGCCCGTAACAACAGGTTCGGCCAGGCACATGGGTATCGCAAGCACGACGATTCCGGGCACGATGATCGCGATTGGTATTGCAGGGCCGGGCGGACCCGAAATGCTGCGCGGTGAAGCGCTGCCGGTGCCGGTTCCCGGGGCCGGCCAGGTCCTGATCGGTGTCGCGCATGCCGGGGTCAACCGGCCCGATGTGGCGCAGCGGCGCGGCGTCTATCCTCCGCCGCCGGGCGCATCACCGATCCCGGGACTTGAAGTCGCCGGACATGTCGTCGCATTGGGCGACGGTGTCACACAGCTTTCCATCGGCACGCCGGTGGCCGCGCTGGTCAATGGCGGCGGCTATGCACCGTTTTGCCTGGCGCAGGCAGACACCTGCCTGGTCGTGCCGCCGGCGCTGTCGCTGGCAGAGGCAGCGGCGTTGCCCGAAACGCTGTTTACGGTGTGGCACAATGTGTTCGGGCGCGGGTATGCGCGCGACGGCGAGACGCTGCTGGTTCATGGCGGCACCAGCGGTATCGGCACGATGACGGTCGCGCTGGCGCGGTTGTTCGGCCTGACCACGATCGTGACGTGTGGCAGCGCCGAAAAATGCGCGCGCGCGGTCGAATTGGGCGCGACTCATGCGATCGATTACAACGCGACCGATTTCGTCGCCGAAGTCGCGCGAATCACCGACAACCGCGGCGTCGATCTGGTGCTCGACATGGTCGCGGGCGATTATGTGCCGCGCAATCTGAAATGCCTCGCTCCCGATGGCCGCCATGTCACGATCGCGGTGCAGGGCGGCGTGCGGGCCGAGATCAACATGGCCGAGGTGATGATGCGCCGGCTGACGCTGACCGGATCGACGCTGCGCGCGCGCAGCGACGCGTTCAAGGCGGCGCTGGCCAGTGAAATCCGCGAAACCGTATGGCCGCTGGTGGCTGCGGGCGAATTGCGCCCGGTGATGGATGTCAGCTTTCCGCTGGCAGAGGCTGCGGCCGCACATGCCCGGATGGAACAGGGCAGCCATGTCGGCAAAATCGTGCTGAATGTTGCGTAACCGCGCGACAGCGCAACCCATACGATCCGATTGCAGCTTGCCGTTTGATTGTGGCTGGCCTACATCATGACAGTCTAGGCCGTCCCGCAGGGGCGGCCCTTATTGTTTTCACAGCTTTATTATAAAGAGGTTTTCGTGAGCCAGCAGGCTACGTATCCGTTGATGCCACATGCGACTGCGTCGTGGCTGGTCGACATCACCGCCCTGACCTTCGAACAGATCGCAGAATTCTGCGGTCTGCATATCCTGGAAGTGCAGGCGATGGCCGACGATCTGGCAGGCGCCAAATACACCGGGCGCGATCCGGTGCATTCGGGCGAACTGACCCAGCTCGAGATCGAGCGCGGCCAGGCGAACCCCGAATACCGGCTGAAAATGCAGAAGGCGCCGTTGTCCATCGGCCGCACCAAGGGCCCGCGCTATACCCCGGTGTCGAAGCGCCAGGACAAGCCCGACGGCATCGCCTGGATCCTGCGCAACCATCCGGAAATTTCGGACGCGCAAGTCGGCAAGCTGATCGGCACCACGCGCAACACCATCGCCGCGATCCGCGATCGCAGCCATTGGAACATCAGCAATATCAACCCGAAGGACCCGGTCACTCTGGGCCTGTGTTCGCAGCGCGAGCTCGATGCGCTGGTCGCCAAGGTCGCCAAGAAAATGGGCGTTCCCGAAGACGACCAGGGCGATGTCCGTCTGGGGTCCGATCGCGATGCGCTGATCGAGGAACTGCGCGCCGAACGCGAAGCGCTGAGCAAGGTGTCGGTGTCGGCCGGGGCGAGCCCCGAGGCCGAAGCGGCCGCCTGGCTTGCGGCGCGCCGCACGGAAGGCCGCTCGGACAGCTGATTTTCTGGTTTCAGGTTACGAAAAAGGGGCGATCCGCCGGCCGGATCGCCCCTTTTTTTCATTGCGCCATCACGAAAATTTGGTGTGGTTTACCCGATCAGCGCCAGACCCGGGCTGGCCGCGCCGTCGCGGCGCGCAAAATGTCCGTCGACATGCGCGCCCTGTTCGATCGTCAGCGCGTCATAGCGCACATCCCCGCGCACCATGGCGCTTTTCAGGATCACCACGTGCGCGGCCTCGATCGGGCCTTGCGTCGTGCCCGACAGGCGCACGCTGTCGGCGGTGATCGATCCGGTGATCGTGCTGCCTTCGCCCTGGACGAGCGCCTTGCACACGACATCACCCTCGATCGTGCCATCGACATGCAGGTCGGCATCGGCGTGCAGGCTGCCGCGCAGCACGATATCGGCGCCAAGCACCGAGAAGCTGGGGTCTGTCCCGCGATTAGCCATGGCTGACGGGCCGCCCGGTTGATTGGGTTTCCTGGAAAACATGGGGCAGCGGAGCCTCCAGAAACGGGCGCGGATTGACCGGCCGGTCGTTGACGCGAACTTCGAAATGCAGGTGCGGTCCGGTCGAGCGGCCGGTGCTGCCGATCGCGCCGATCGGCGTGCCGGCGACAACGGTCTGGCCCAGGTGCGCGATAATCCGCGACATATGGGCATAGCGGGTGACCAGGCCGTGGCCGTGGCTGATCTCCACGCAATTGCCATAGCCCTGGCGCACGCCGGTAAAGCTGACTTCGCCGGTGGCGGCGGCGTAGATCGGCGCGCCGACCGGGCCTTTGAAATCGAGCCCCGGATGGAACGCCGCGCCGCCGACAATCGGGTCGGTGCGCACGCCAAAGCCCGACGAGATATATTCAAAGCTGGCGGGCATGGCGTTGGGGATATGTGCCAGCCCCGCATTTATGGCGCTCATCTGGCCCAGACTGGCGGCGAGGCGTTCGAAGCGGGGGTCGATGCCGTTCCAGCCGAGCCGGATCAGCGGCCCCCCTTGCGCATGCGCGTCGCCGGCGATCACGCTGTCGGGGTTCAGCCCGACTTTGCGGATCGCGCCGCTGGCGGCGTTGGCGCGGTCGTCGGCAAACCGGGTCAGGCGTTCGGCAAAGGCGATCTGGCGCGCCTCGATCCGCGCGAGGCCGGCGGCCTGCGGCATGGCCTGCGAAATCTTGCGCACGGTCCGGGCGGTTTCACCCGTGCTGTCGCTGACGGTGCCTTTGGGCAGCGTTGCCGGAATCGGCCCGATCACGCTCTGCACCGCCTTTTCGAGAAAATCCTGCCGGCGTTTCAGATCGGTCGCGACCGCATCGAGATTGGCGTGATAGCGCGTGACCCGGCTTTCGGCATTGGCGACTGCCGCTTCACGCTGGAGCAGCGCATGGCGGTCGGACCCGTCAAACACCTGGCCGATCAAAGCCCAGGCGAGGACGCCGACCCAGCTCAGCACCATCACGGCCAGGGCAGCCGCGATCCGCGTCTGAAACCGGGTGGAGATGCGCACGAAGCGGACATGGCCTTCGCTGCGCATGAAAAATTCGCGTTCGGGAAACCAGCGTGTCGCATGGGCCCGCATCCATCCGCGCATGGCGATGAGACCTGCAATCCAGTTCATTGGCCAACCGGCAGGCGCGGCACCCGGGCGGGGCCGTGGAGGAATTGTACTTTGACCTGGCAAACTGGCGACCTTTTGTGGCTTCACGATACCGGCGTGAATGCCACCCCGCCGTGCGCAGGGCGTTCGACTCCAGCCGTGTGTCGCCTAGTATGCAAAGGGTTGCAGGGCACTAGGATCATGCCATTTTAGCGTTGGGCTGTTGCGTCAGAGCGGCCAACGGAACGCGGGAGGGCGGAACCGCTAACCAATCCGACCGATCGCGCGCGCGACTCGAACGCCGGTGCGGGGGCTGACAGTGACCGGTGGCCGTGATAGGACAAGCCATGGCTACCATCATCGAAACTGCGCCCCAACAGGCAGATACGCCCGGCGGCGAAAGCGTGACCGATCTCGTCCACCGGCTGGCAATCGATGCGCGCGCTGCACAGCGCGTGCTGGCGGCGATGCCGGCGGACGCCCGCGAACGCGCGCTGTTGCTGGCGGCCGATGCGTTGCGCGCGGCGGCGCCGGATGTGCTTGCCGCCAATGTGCGCGACATGGCCGCGGGCGAGGCGGGCGGTCTGACCGCTGCGCTGCTTGATCGGTTGCGGCTCGACCAGGGGCGGATCGATGCGATTGCGGCGGCGGTTGGCGATGTTGCGGTGCTGCCCGATCCGACCGGCAGTGTGATCGAGCGCAGTGCGCGGCCCAATGAACTGGTGCTGGAACGCGTGCGCATTCCGATCGGCGTGATCGGTATCATTTACGAAAGCCGGCCCAATGTTACCGCCGATGCGGCCGCGCTGTGCGTGCGCGCGGGCAATGCGGTGCTGTTGCGCGGTGGCAGCGAGGCGGTGCATTCGAACCGCGCGATCCATTCCGCGCTGGTCTCCGGGCTGGTCGCCGGCGGCGTGCCGGCAGCCGCCGTGCAATTGCTGCCGACGCAGGACCGTGCCGCGGTCGGCGCGATGCTCGGTGCGGCGGGGCTGATCGACATGATCGTGCCGCGCGGGGGCAAGAGCCTGGTCGCGCGGGTGCAGGCCGATGCGCGTGTGCCGGTGCTGGCGCATCTGGATGGCAACAACCACACCTTTGTCGATCGTGCGGCCGTTCCGGCAATGGCCAGCGCGATCGTGCACAATGCGAAATTGCGGCGCACCGGCATTTGCGGCGCGATGGAAACGCTGCTGATCGATGCGTGCTATCCCGATGCGCATGGCCTGGTCGAACCGCTGCTGGCGGCGGGATGCGAATTGCGCGGTGATCCGCGCGCGCGCGCGATCGATCCGCGCATCCTGCCTGCGACCGAGGCCGATTGGGATACCGAATATCTCGATGCGATTGTCAGTGTGAAGGTCGTCGACGGGCTCGATGCGGCGCTGGCGCATATTGCGGCGCATGGTTCGGGACACACCGATGCGATCGTCACCGCCGACGAGGCGGCCGCCGAGCGCTTTTTGCGCGATGTCGACAGCGCGATCGTGATGGTCAATGCGTCGAGCCAGTTTGCCGATGGTGGCGAATTCGGGCTGGGCGCGGAAATCGGCATTGCCACCGGGCGGTTGCATGCGCGCGGACCGGTCGCGGTGGAGGGACTGACCACGTACAAATGGCTGGTGCGCGGCACTGGCCAGATCAGGCCGTAATCCTGACCGGTACACGGACAATCGGGCTGCTTGGCGGCAGTTTCAATCCGGCTCACGGCGCGCATCGGCGGATCAGCCTGCATGCAATCAAGGCGCTGGGCCTGGATGAAGTGTGGTGGCTGGTGTCGCCGGGCAATGTGCTGAAACCCGCCGATGGCATGGCCGGCCTGCCGGCGCGCTATGCTTCGGCGCAGCGTGTTGCGCGCGGCGCGCCGATTCGCGTGACTGCGATCGAGGCCGAAATGGGCACGCGTTATACCGCCGATACGCTGGCGAAACTGGTGCTTCGGTACCCGCGGTTCCGGTTTATCTGGTTGATGGGGGCCGATAATCTGGCGCAATTCCATCGTTGGCGCAACTGGCGCGGGATCGCGCGACTGATGCCGATTGCAGTCATCGCGCGTCCGGGGTATGATGCACGTGCTATGGCGAGCCCCGCCATGGTCTGGCTGCGCCGCTGGCGCCGGCGGCACGGGCAGGGATGTCTTGCAAAAGACGGGTCAGGCGCAAGGCGGAGCAATCCGGCGCTGTACACGTTGCATTTCGATCCCGATCCGATGTCGGCCACGGCCATTCGCGCCGCCGACCCGGATTGGCATCGCCGCATTCCCGCCGCTCTCTTGCGCGATATGCTGACGAAACACCCGGTTCGATTGCCAAACCTCGGGGCAAAATCCTGACTTGTCGGGTTCGAATTCTTCGGTCTGCGCCATTCAGGGCAAGGGCCGCATTTGCCATTTCTGCCCTTTCAAGACGGAGCCAATCCCATCCCGATGACCGAAGTTCAACCTGATCCGACCCCGGCCAACACCGCCCCAAAAGCTGCGGTGGTGCAGCCGCGTCCGGCACCGACCTCGCTCCACGATCTTGTCATGCAGTCGCTCGACGATGACCAGGCACTGGAAGTCGTCTCGATCCCGCTCGAAGGCAAAAGCAGCATCGCCGATTTCATGGTGGTCGCGTCGGGCCGTTCGACACGCCAGGTTGCGTCGATGGCGCAGAAACTGGCCGAACGCATCAAGCACGGCGGCTTCGGCCATGTCCGGATCGAGGGCCTGCCTGCCGCCGACTGGGTGCTGGTCGATGCCGGCGATATCGTCGTGCATCTGTTCCGCCCCGAAGTGCGCTCGTTCTACAACCTGGAACGGATGTGGGCGTTCGGCGACCAGGGCGCCGCGTAAATCCGGATTCGCGTCGCTCATAATCTGCGCTAAGGCGGGGCATGCAATTGCACGTCATCGCCCGTGGCCGGATCGGCCGCACGCCAGAGGCGGACATGGTCGATCGCTATGCCAGGCGCATCGCGACCGGGCCGCTGGGCGCGCTGAAAGTGACCGAATTGCCCGATCGCGGTGGCACGCTGCCGCCACCGCCCGCCGGCGCCTTGCGCACCGTGGTGCTCGATGAACGCGGGCGGCAGATGGGCTCGGGCGAATTTGCGCGGGTGCTCGAACGCTGGCGCGACGATGGCGTGCGCGAGGCGCGGTTTCTGATCGGCGCCGCAGACGGGCATGACGAGGATCTGCGCGCACGCGCCGATGTGCTGCTCGGGTTCGGGCCGATGACCTGGCCACACATGCTGGCGCGGGTCATGCTGGTCGAACAGTTGTGGCGCGCGACCAGCATCGTCTCTGGCCATCCGTACCATCGTGAAGGCTGACATGCGCGCCTTGAGCCGGTATGGCATTCCTGTGGCACTGGGCATTGCCGTGGTCCTGGCCGGCACTGCGCTGGCGCTCGATGCGCCTTATGCCGATCGCGGCGAGGCGGGCGCGGCGCTGAACCAGGCCACCCGCGCGCTGGCCGATGTCAGGACGCGCGCCGTCATGCTGGACCGCGAAGCCGCCGCCGCAAACCAGGCCGCCGACCACACCGCGCGCGAAACCGCCGCGATCGCCGCGCGCATCCAGCAGGCCGAGGCCGAAATCGCGCTCGCCCATGCGCGCATCGCAGTGATCGACCGCGATCGCGCCGATCTGCGCGCGAGCATTGCCCAGCGCGAACAGCCGCTGGTGCGCCTGACCGCGGCGTTGCAGATGATGGCGCGACGGCCGCTGGCGTTCAGCCTGATGCGCGCCGATTCGCTGCGTGAAACCGTGTGGCTGCGCGCGACGCTCGAAACGATGTTGCCCGAAGTGGCGCAGCGCACTGCGGCCTTGCGCGCCGAGATCGCGCACGGACGCCAGTTGCAGGACCAGGCGCGCGCGCTTGCGGCGGGGCTTGAAGCCAGCCAGCACGATCTTGGCGCACGGCAGAAGGACCTGGCCGCGACCGAAAGCCGGCAGCGCATCGCCTCGCGCGCCGCGACCGGCGATGCCGGGCGCGAGGCCGACCGGGCGCTGGCGCTCGCCGAACAGACCCGCGACCTGGGGTCGCTGGTCACGCAGCTGGAACGCGACGATACGCTGGGGCGGCGGCTGGCCGCGCTGCCCGGACCGCTGCCGCGGCCGTCGAATATGGGCCCGCTCGATAGCGGCATGGCCAGCGCCGAGCCTGGCCATATGTTGATGGTCGAACGGGCCGATAGCGGCCCGCCGCTGATCCATTTCACCGGAATTCTGCCCGTTACCGGCCGCTTGCTCGGCGGATTTGGCGAGACCGGTGCGACCGGGCCAGCGCATGGCATCACGCTGGCGCCGTCGGGCGGGGCACAGGCGGTATCGCCGGCGGCGGGGCGGATTGCCTTTGCCGGGCCATACAACGGCTATGCACGCATCGTGATCATCGCGCACGACAACGGCTGGTCGTCGCTGATCACCGGGCTGGGCCGGATCGATGTCGCTGTCGGCGATACCGTCGTGCAGGGCGCGCCGCTCGGCGTGGCCGAACCCGGCCATCCGCGCGTGATGGTCGAACTGCGCCGGGACGGAAACCCGGTCAACCCGATGGAATTCCTGCATCCCTGAACGCGTGGCGGCGCTTTTCGCCGGTTACGCCCGATCGTCCATCTGGTATTCAGCGCGCGGCGCGTTTACATCATGGTGACAGGGTGCCCCCGGTATACGATCAAACCGGGCGCGCCCGATCTCATTGAAAGCTCCTCATGGCGATACGCCTTTCCATTGCTCTTCGTGTTTCCGCACTGGCCGTCGCGATTGCGCTGGTGCCGGTGGCGACTGTCGGTCTGGCCGCGATCGATGCACGGTCGGGTCCCGAATTCGGCAAGCTGATTGCGGTCTATCAGCGGATCAAGGAAAGCTATGTCGATCCGGTGGATGACGACAAGCTGATGAAAGGCGCGATCAGCGGCATGCTGGCCACGCTCGATCCGCACAGCGCCTATCTCGATGCGCGCGATTTCACCAATCTGAAGACGCAGACCGAGGGGTCGTACGGCGGCCTGGGCCTGACCGTCTCGCTCGACGATGGTGCGGTCAAGGTGATCGCGCCCACGAAAGGCAGTCCCGCCGACAAGGCCGGGGTAAAGGCCGGCGATTTCATCACGCACCTCGATGGCAAGCTGATCTTTGGCGGATCGCTCGACGATGCGGTGGATCAGATGCGCGGGCCGCCGGGCACCAAGGTCAATCTGCGGCTGTACCGAGTCGGGCGCGACGATCCGATCGAGGTGTCGATCACGCGCCAGATCATCGAACTGCAACCGGTCGACGGCAAGGTCGTGGGCAGCATCGGCGTGATCTCGGTCTCCAGCTTCAGCGCCAATGTCGCAGCGCAAGTCAACGATGCCTGGGCAAAGATCCGCATGCAGACCGGCGGGCATCCTTCGGGGCTGATCCTCGATCTGCGCGGCGATCCGGGTGGTCTGCTCGATGAAGCGGTCGCCTTGTCCGACCTGTTCCTCGACAAGGGCGTGATCGTGTCGCAGCGCGGGCGCTATGCCCGCGACACCGAAGTGTACAACGCGCGGCCGGGCGATATCGCCAGCGGACTGCCGATCATCGTGCTGGTCGACGAAGGTACCGCGTCTGCATCCGAAATCGTTGCCGGCGCATTGCAGGACCAGCATCGCGCGCTGATCATGGGCCAGCGCAGTTTCGGCAAGGGCAGCGTGCAGACGCTGATCCCGCTGAGCAAGGACACCGCGCTGAAGCTGACCACCGCGCGCTATTACACGCCATCGGGCCGCTCTGTGCAGGAGGGCGGGATCAACCCCGACATCGCCGTGCCGCAGATTTCGGACGTCGATGCACGCAAGCGCGCAGCGCGGTCGTACCGCGAAAGCGATCTGCGCGGGCATCTCGTGAACGAGTTGAAGGACGACAAGGAGCTGGAAAAGGACGCCGTCCCCGATCCGCGCTTCAAGATGACGCCCGAAGAGCTGAAAGCCAAGGGCATCGAGGATTTCCAGCTGTGGTACGCCGAGCAGACGATCGGCCGCACGACGCCGGCGGCTTTGACCGCGCGCAAGCCCGCTGCGGCGCAAGCCGCGCGAAAGAATTGACGTGAGGACGGTACCGAAACTGGCGCGCGCGCTGGCGATGATCGTGCCGGCTGGCGCGATGGCGGCCGCATTGATCGCGCAATACGGCTATGGCCTGGCGCCCTGCGAAATGTGCTGGTGGCAGCGGTATGCGCATATCGCGGCGCTGGTCCTGGCCATCCTCGCCTGGGTGACGCGCGATGTGCGTGCGCAGACGGTGCTGTTCTGGCTGGCGGTGCTGGGCATCGTGATCAGCGGGCTGATCGGCGGGTTTCATGCGGGCGTCGAATACCACTGGTGGCAGGGCCTGACGACATGTTCGACCACGCGGCTGGGTGGCGGCGATGCGCTCGATGCGATCATGAGCGCGCCGGTGATCCGGTGTGACGTGGCCGCCTGGTCGCTGTTCGGGATCAGCATGGCAGGATACAATTGCCTCGGTTCGCTGATTGCGGCGGCGGGGATTGCAGGACTCGCGCGCCGTGGCCGGTAAGGGACAGCAAAACCATGAGTGACAGAATGATCCGCGTCGACCAGGCCGGCGAATTCGGCGCGACCCGGATTTACGCCGGGCAAATGGCCGTGATGGGCAATCGCGCGCCGCACGCCGCCGAAATCGGCCGGATGGCGGGGCAAGAGGCCGAACACCGCGCCAAATTCGACGCGCTGATGGCAAAACGCAGCGTGCGACCGACGCTGTTGCAACCGCTGTGGTCGGCGGCAGGCTTTGCGCTGGGCGCGGCGACCGCGCTGATCGGGCCCGAAGCCGCGATGGCCTGCACCGCTGCGATCGAGACCGAAATCGACCGGCATTATACGCAGCAACTCGAAGAGCTGGGCGATAGTGACGCCGAATTGTCGGGCATGATTCGCGAATTTCGCGATGACGAGCGCGAACATCTCGGCGCTGCGCTGAACGCCGGCGCAGAACGGGCGCCGGCCTATCCGCTGATGTTCAATGCGATCCGGCTGGGGTGCCGCGTGGCGATCCGGCTGTCGGCACGGATTTGACCCCGGCAATGCTTTTCACTTCAGCTACCGTTCAAGCACCGAACGGCCTATAGTGCGATGAACCGCAGTCGGAGTTTGCCGTGATGAACCGCTTGATCCTGCCCACCCTGCTTGCCTGTGCTGTCGCCGGGCTTGCCGCGCCGCTGCCGGCGCTGGCCGCGCAAGGGGATGAACGGGTCAACCAGTTGATCGTCTATGGCACCGACGCGTGCCCGGCCTCGACCAGCACCGAAATCACCGTCTGCGCGCGCAAGAACGAAAGCGAGCGTTATCGGATCCCCGAGGATTTGCGCGACAATCCCAACCAGACATCGAACCAGGCGTGGACCGAACGGGTCAAGGCCTATGAAACGGTCGGCGCGTTTGGCACCAATTCGTGTTCGCCGATCGGTGGCGGCGGGGAAACCGGCTGCCTGGGCAAGCTGATCAACAATGCCTATGCCGAGCGCAAATCGTCGTCGAGCGTGCGCTTTGCCAAGCAGATCGAAACCGAACGCGCCAAGCGCCTGGAAAGCGTCGACAGCGATGCCGCCGCCGAACAGCGCCGCGTCGAGGCGATCGAAAAGCAGTACGACGCCAAATTGCTGAAGGAAAAGACGGCCGGCGACGCGCAACCGGGTGCACCAGTGCGGGGCAGCGGACTGGCGACGCCGCCAGCCGACGCCGAGCCAGGGCACCAGTAAGCTCCTCGGCTTTAGGCTACCGGATTCGCGTAAGTGGCTGAAGAGCCTCCGGCGGCCAAGGGCCATTGCCCTTGGATCCCGGTAACACATTGGTCTTAAAGCCGATTCAGCCTTGGTAATCCGATGCGAAGCGGCAGTTTTCTCGTCTTCCCGGGCTTGACCCGGGATCCCGCTTTTCTTTCGCGGTATCTTCAAATTCGGGCGTTTCCGCGCCGAAGAAGCGGGACCCCGGGTCAAGCCCGGGGCGACGATATTGTTACGTTAGCGCCTATGGGCGTTGGCCCTTGGCCGCCGGAGGCCTTTCTCCCATGACTTGAATTCCCCCAAAGCGGAAGGGGAGCAAACAGGTCACCCCAGCGCGATGTCGGGCGCGTCTTCCTGCTTCATGCCGACGACGTGATAGCCGCCATCGACATGGTGGACTTCGCCGGTCACGCCCGACGCCAGGTCGGACAGGAAATACAGGCCCGCGCCCCCGACATCCTCGATCGTGACATTGCGGCGCAACGGCGAGTTCAGCTCGTTCCATTTGAGGATATAGCGGAAATCGCCGATCCCGCTGGCGGCCAGGGTCTTGATCGGGCCGGCCGAAATCGCGTTGACGCGAATGCCCAGCGGGCCGCAGTCGTTCGCCAGGTATTTGACGCTTGCCTCGAGCGCGGCCTTGGCCACGCCCATCACGTTGTAATGCGGCACGACCTTTTCCGCGCCGTAATACGTCAGCGTCAGGATCGATCCGCCCGCGGTCATCATCGGCAACGCGCGCTTGGTCACGGCGACCAGGCTGTAGGCGGAAATGTTCATCGTCATCAGGAAATTGTCGAGCGAGGTGTCGTAATAGCGGCCGCGCAGTTGATTCTTGTCCGAATAGCCGATGGCATGGACGATAAAATCGATCGTCGGCCACCGCGCCGCCAGCGTTTCGAACGCGGTGTCGAGCGCGGTCATGTCGGACACGTCGCATTCGATCAGGAAATCGCTGTCGAGGCTGGCCGCGAGCGGACGCACGCGCTTGCCCAGCGCTTCGCCCTGATAGGCAAAGGCCAGCTCCGCACCCGCTTCGCGCAGCCGCTTGGCAATGCCCCAGGCTAGCGATTTGTCATTGGCGAGGCCCATGATCAGGCCGCGCTTCCCTTCCATCAGTCCGGTCATGCGCCCTCGGTTTCAATATTGTCTGCCTGCCCCAACAGATCGCGTTCCTCCGGCGTTTCGGCCAGCGCGGCGTTGAGTTCGGCCCCTACCACTATCCCTAAGCCGACAAGCCAGAAAAAGAAAAGCGCGATCATCACCCCGGCCAGGCTGCCATAGGTCAGATCGTACGAGAATACGTGGCGCATGAGCTTTGGCAGCAACAGCGTGATCGCCTGCCACCAGACCGTAACGAACAGCGCGCCGGGCCATTTGGGATACCGCGATCCGCGATAGGCACCGGGGCATAGCGACACGAACAGCACCCACAACGCCCCGAACAACAGCGGCATCGTCGCGTATTTCGATAGCGCCAGTGTCATGATCAGGCCTTCGAGATGGGGCGCGCGCACCAATAGCGCCTCCTGCGTCGAACCCAGCGCGATCTGCGCGGTGATCGACAGCAGGATCAGCACGACCGAGGCGACGATGAGGCCGGTCGAGCCCAGTCGCCGCCGCCAATACGCGCGGCTGACGCGCGTGCCATAGGCGCGGCGCAGCACATCGCGGATCGTTTCGACCAGGCTGCCCACGGTCCACAGCCCGACCGCGCCGCCCAGCCACAACAGCGATCCGGTGCGCGCGGCCAGCGCCTTGCGCGCGATCGGATCGAGCACAGTGGCGACATCGGGCGGAAATGCCGCGAGCACTGTCGCCAGTGCCGCCTCGCGCGCGCTGCCCCGGCCAACGAGCGAAAACAGCGCCGCGCCGGTCACGAAGAACGGAAACAGCGAGATCAGCATCATATAGGCAAAATTGCCTGCATGGATGGTGCCGTCGTTAATCACGCCCGCCCAGACGCGGCGCACGATCCGGATGGCGCGCCGCTGCGACCGGCGGCGCCAGTACATATGCAGGAATTCGGTGTGATCCTGTCCATAGCGCGCATATTCGCGCCGTGCCTCCGGCGAAAGGCTGGCCACGCCGGTCTCGGCAATCGCCGCCTTGATCGGATCGGGCGCAACCGGTTCGGGCGGATGGTCCGGTAAAGGCCTGTCGCCCGTCAAATACCCAGCCGCGCGCGCGGGTTGCGCGTGTCGTGCCAGCCCTCGAGCCGCTGTTTCAGATCGGCATCGTCGGCGGGCAGATCGATCTGCAATGTGACCAGCTGGTCGCCGCGCTCGCCGTCCTTGCGGCTGAAGCCTTTGGCCTTGAGGCGCAGCGTCTTTCCGCCGGTGGTGCCGGGCGCGATGGTCAGCATGACCGCGCCATCGACCGTGGGCACCTTCACGCGCCCGCCATGCACTGCTTCATCGAGCGTGATCGGCACATCGAGGCGGATGTTGTCGCCGTCGCGCTCGAAAAACGCATGGTTGGCTATCTCGATCGCCACGATCGCATCGCCGGTGCCGCCGGGGCCCGGATCGCCCTTGCCGGGGATGCGCACCTGCTGGCCATGCTCGACGCCCGGGGGCAGTTTCAGATCGATCGTCTTGCCGTCGCGCAACGTGATTCGCTGCGGTTCGCGCGTGGCGGCATCGGTGAACGGCACGACCAGCCGATAGGTCACATTGGGCCCGCGCGGCGGGGGCCCGCGCCGTGCGCCGCCACCGCCCCCGCGACCGCCGAACAGGCCTTCGAACAAATCGCCAAGATCCGGACCGCCTTCGGCCTGGCCGCCGGCGAATCCTTCAAACCCGTCATGGCGAAATCCGCCCTGGCCGCCGCCCCGGCCATACCCGAACGGCGCGGCCGGATTGCCGTCGCCATCGATTTCGCCGCGATCGAACTGCGCGCGCTTGTCCTTGTCCGACAGCAGGTCATAGGCCTGCGTCACCAGCCCGAACCGTTCGGTCGCGCGCGGATTGTCGCGGTTGCGATCGGGGTGGAGTTCCTTGGCCAGCTTGCGATAAGCGGACTTGATGTCTTTTTCGGTGGCGCTGCGATCGACGCCGAGTGTGGTATAAGGATCTGCCATAGCCCTGATAGCTAGGTTCCCGGACCCGATCCTGCAAGTTATCACTCACGCTTCCTCCCGCCTTTCGGGCAGAGCGGCGGGGCAATCAGCAAACCGATGGAATACGCCTTTCATGTCCGCATCCGACGCCATTCCCGATCATGATCCGTTCGCCGTGTTCGATGCCTGGTTTGCGCAAGCGCAGACCACTGAGCCCAATGACCCCAATGCGATGGCGCTGGCCACCGCGACGCCCGATGGCCATCCGTCGGCGCGGATGGTCCTCCTGAAAGGCTACGGGCCCGACGGCTTTGTCTTCTATACCAATTTCGAGAGTCGCAAAGGCATCGAGCTGGCCGCCAACGCGCATGTCGCGCTGCTGTTTCACTGGAAAAGCCTGCGCCGCCAGATCCGTATCGAAGGCATGGTCAGCGAAGTGACCGCAGCAGAGGCCGACGCCTATTTTCACAGCCGGCACCGCGAATCGCAGCTCGGCTCGGCCGCGTCGGACCAGTCGCGCCCGCTCGCCAGTCGCGATGTCTATATCGACCGGGTCGCGGCCCTGCGCGCGCAATATCCCGAGGGCGACATTCCGCGCCCGGCACATTGGTCGGGCTATCGCGTGCGGCCGGACGCGATCGAATTCTGGCAGGACCGCGAATTTCGCCTGCACGAGCGCCGCCGCTTTGTGCGGATCGGCGCAACGGCAGGGTGGACCAGCACCATGCTCTACCCGTAAGGGAGACGGCAATGACCAGCCCCCATCTCGATGCCGAAGCCAGCGGCCGGCTCAACCGCAGCGCCGCGTTCGCCTCGATCACGGTGGCGACGCTGCTGCTCGGGCTCAAGGGCTGGGCCGTGCTGTCGACCGGGTCGCTGGCGATGCTGGGCAGCCTGGCCGACACCGCGCTCGATCTGGTGGCCAGCGTGTCGACGTTGCTCGGGGTGTGGATCGCCGCGATGCCAAGCGACGCCAACCACCGGTTCGGCCATGGCAAGGCCGAGGCGCTGGCCGCGATGTTCCAGGTCGTGCTGATCTCGCTGTCGGCAATCGGCCTGGCCGTGCGCGCGATCGGGCAGATGTTCGGCAAGACCACGGTCGAGGATCCGGGCCTGGGTATGGCGGTTTCGGCGCTGGCGATCGGCGCGACTCTGGCGCTGGTCGCGTATCAGCGTCATGTGATCGCGCGCACGCGCAGCGTGGCGATTGCCACCGACAATGTGCATTACAGCGCTGATCTGCTGCTCAACTTTGCCGTGATCGCGGCGCTGGCGATCGAGCGCTGGGGCCATATTCCCGGCGCGGACGCGGTGTTCGGATTGATGATTGCCGGCTGGCTCGGCTGGGGCGCATGGGCCGCCTCGCAAGAGGCGATCGAGCAGTTGATGGACGGCGAATGGCCGCTCGAAAAACGCGAACGGTTTCTCGAGGTCGCAGGCCGCCATCCTGCGCTCAAGGGTATTCACGACTTGCGCACCCGCACCAGCGGCAATCGCGATTTCGTGCAGTTCCACGTCTGGGTCGATGGAGCGATGACCGTGACGCAGGCGCATCACGTGATGGACGAACTCGAGGCCGCGCTGGAGAGCGAATTTCCGGGCACCGAAATCCTGATTCATCCCGATCCCGAAGGCCTGATCGACGAAGACAAGCTGGGCGCGCAGGATTTGACCGTGGACTTGTCCGACGCGAGCCCCGCGCTGCTGGCGCAAGGCGAGCCGCGCGGATTTCGTACTACCTGAACAAGGCGACCACATCGCCCAGCTTGGCGGCGACCAGGTCGGTGTGATCCTCGGGCGTCATTCCCAGCCGCACCACGGTCAGCCGGCGCGAGGGCGATACCAGCACGTATTGCCCCAGGTGGCCTTCGCACGCGAACAGGTCTGCCGGGCCGCGATCGGGGAACAATGACGGGCGGCCGCTGGTCGCCGGGCGGTTGAGCCAGATCTGCGCGCCGTATTGCGATTCGCGCGGGGACGGCGAGGTCATGAAATCGATCCACTGGCGCGGCACCAGCTGTACGCCGCCGGCAGCACCGCGATGGCGCAGGAATTCACCGAACAGCGCCCAGTCGCGCGCGGTCGCATGGATCGAGCTGCCGCCGACCATCGTGCCGGCGGCATCGAATTCGGGCACGGCGGAATGCATGCCCACCGGATCGAACAAGCGCGTGCGCAGATAATCGAGCACCGCCCGGCGGCGCATCTCGGGCGCTCCATTGGGCGCCAGCACGCGCGCGGCCAGGTCGGCCAGAATGACTGCGGTGTTGGTCGAATAGACCCATTTCTGCCCGGGATCATATTGCAGCGGCTGCGCCTCGGCATAGCGGGCCATGTCGTCGCGCCCGTCGAGAAACAGCATGCGCACTTCATCGGACAGGTATGGCGGATCGCCGCCCTCGACATGGCGCAGCCCGGATCGCATCTGCAGCAACTGGCGCAGCGTGATCTCCCCGCGTGGATCGCCGGGGCGCTGCCACAAGGGGATCGGCACCGACGAATCGAGCCGCAGCCGCCCGTCGGACACCAGCATCCCGATCAGCACGCCCGTCACCGTCTTGGCCATCGACCAGCTGATGAACCGCGTGTTGCGGTCATAGCCGGGCGCATAGCGTTCGGCGATCAGCTTGCCATCGTGCCACACGACCATGGCGCGGGTTTCGCCGGCGCCGGGCGCGGTAAACACAGCGTCGATGCTTTGCGCCAGCGCCTCGCGCGTCGTATCGCCGGGATCGGCCGTAACCGCCGCGCGCGCTGCCGGATTGAGCGGAACCGCGACGGGTGCCGAATGACAGGCGATCAACGCTGGCACGAGTGCAAGCGGAGCGATAAGGATCAGCCGACCGGGAATCATCTTGCCCGACCCTTCACCGAGTTTTGCACGCCAGGCAATGACAAACACCAACCGCCCCGACACCGCGACCGATACCGCGCCCGGGCAACCACGCCGGCATTGGGCGCTGGGCGTATCGCTGGTCCTGGTGCTGGCGATTGTCATTGGCGTGGCATGGATCTGGGCCCCGGCACGCGAATACGCACGCACCGGCGCCTCGTACGGCGCGCGGGTGGCATGTTCGTGCCGCTATCTGGGCGGGCGCACGCTGAACGACTGCCACAAGGATATGGAGGGCGCGACCAGCTGGGTACGCCTGAGCGATGACCCGGCGAACCGCAGCGTCAGCGCCAGTTTCCTGTTCCTGGCGCGCCAGACCGCGACGTATCACGAGGGCTGGGGGTGCCAGTTGCAGCCTTGGTCGGGTGGGCGTTAGAGCGAAACGCTGCCCAGATTGACGATACGAGGGGTCAGCTCTTCTCGGTCCGTTCGATCCAGCCGCCGCCGACCACGCGGTCGCCCGCATAGATCACCGCCGCCTGCCCGGGTGCGACGCCGTATTCGGGCGTGGCAAAGCGGATCGTCACCGCTGCGCCATCGCCCAGCGCCCCGTCGAGCGTGATCGGCACGGGCTTGGCCAGCGACCGCACTTTTGCGGTCAGCGGCGTGCCTGCCGGCAGCGCGCCGATGCGGTTGGTATCCTCCAGATGCGCGGCACAGACGGCCAGCATCTCGCGCGGGCCAACCAGCACGCGGCGCCCCGGCGCATCGAGTTCGATCACATACAGTGGCGCAGGCTGCCCCCCGACCTCAAGCCCGCGGCGCTGGCCCACGGTGAAATGGATGATCCCCTTGTGCGTGCCCAGCACTTCGCCGGTGGCAGCATGGACGATATCGCCGGGCAGTGCGCCATGGGGCCGGATCGCGGTGACAACGCGCGCGTAATCGCCATCGGGTACGAAACAGATATCCTGGCTGTCGGGCTTGGTCGCCACGCCCAGGCCCATCGTGGCGGCAATCGCGCGCACATCGCTTTTGGGCAGACCGCCGAGCGGAAAGCGCAGGAACGAAAGCTGTTCGGGCGTCGTGCCATACAGAAAGTACGACTGGTCGCGCGCCGGATCGATCGCGCGATTGAGCGTTACGCCCTGGTCGCTTTCCATACGGCGTACATAATGCCCGGTGGCCAGGCAATCGGCGCCTAGGTCGCGCGCCATGCGCAGCAGATCGGTGAACTTGGGCCCCATGTTGCAGCGGATGCACGGGATCGGGGTGCGGCCGGCGAGGTAATCGTCGGCAAAGCGATCGACCACCGATTCGCGAAAGTCGTTCTCGTGGTCGAACACGTAATGCGCAAAGCCCAGCCGGTCGGCGACCGCGCGCGCATCGCGGATATCGTCACCGGCGCAGCATGCGCCCTTGCGCCCCGATGCCGCGCCGTGGTCGTACAGTTGCAGCGTGATGCCGATGACTTCGGCACCGCTGGCCGCCGCCAGCGCGGCCACGACCGAGCTGTCGACCCCGCCCGACATCGCGACCACGATGCGGCAAAGGTTTGCGGGGCGGGGCAGGTCGAACAGCTTTCCAGGATCGGTCATCGCATCGGAAAAAAATCGTGCCGGATTGGTGGCAACCGGAGTTACGGCGGAACTGGCGGAAATCGGGGCGTGGGGCGCAGACATGCGCGCGCTATAGGGGTTTTTGATGGACCGCGCCATCGCCGCGATGCCCCATGCGTAGACATTACGGATGCGCCTGTATCAGCGGCTTAATCATGCCTAACCACATATGAAGGCCGCTTTTACAGTCCCTTAGCCAACCGGGGTGTAAGTCCCGAAAGATGGAACTGGGACGCAACGATTTTGGCGCATTCGACGCGTCCGATGTCGAGGCAGCCCTGCGTCCGCTGGGCTGGAGCGAATTGTGCGCCCGGCTGGTGGCAGCGCAGGACTATCGGCGCGGACTGTCTGCGCCTGTCGCCGGTAAAGCGGATGCGCGCGCCATCGGTGCGGCGATCGCGTCCGGCGCCCACGACCTGCCCGCCCATGACCAGATTGGGCCCACCGGCGCAACAGGCAGCTTTCACACGGGAACCGCGCGCATGCTCGAACATTTTGAAATTGGTAACCGCGCCATTAACTCCAACTCTTCAACGTCTGGAAAAGTCAATCAGGGCACACCGGTCGACAGCCGCCAAACCACGCTGAGCGCTTTTGCGGAGCGCCAAGCCGATGAGAACAGCCATGATTGAAAACCAGAAGATCCGGCCCGTACAGGTCATAGGCCCGCTGGGCGAACCGTTGACGATCGACAGCCTGCCGCCGCCGGCCACGACCCGGTGGGTCGTGCGGCGCAAGGCCGAAGTGGTCGCCGCCGTCAATGGCGGGCTGCTGACGATCGATGAAGTGTGCGAACGCTACAATCTGACGCTCGAGGAATTCGCCTCGTGGCAGCGCGCGGTCGACCGGTCGGGCATGCAGGGCCTGCGCGTTACGCGCATCCAGCATTATCGCGGGCTGTACGAGCGCCAGCAGAAATATTGAGCCACCGGCGCCGATCCGGCGCGGGCAGGGGATCAGACAATCGGGGGCCACAGTCGTCAGCGACCGGTGGCCCCTTCCGGTTTGCCCTGCCGTTTTGCCCATCATGTCGTTGGTAGAGCGTGAATTGTAACTTGTCGGATCGGCCTCTATGACACAAAGCTGTCAGCACTAGCGTCGGTCGATGATATGCCGGGGCGCAATTCGGGTGTCCGCCCCGCTCGATTCGGCATCTCGAACAGGCAACGTTCGGGATGATCGCCGCATCGGCCGGGTTTGACAGGTATTGGGGTGTGTTGGTGGATACGATGACGGGTAAAGCTGGCAATCTTCGGTCTGCAGCATTTGCCGACCATGACAGCGCTGGCGATACACAAACATCGGATCAGCAGGCATCGGATCAGCAGACATCGGATCTTATGGCCGATCCGATGCTGCCGCTGGCCGCCGCGCCCCCATCATCCCCGCGCCGGCTGTTGCTGATCGGCCTTGCCGCCGCGCTGGCGCTTGGCGCCGGGTGGTATGGTATCGAACGCTATCTGGCCCCGGCCGCAACGGTCAATGCCGATGGCAATGCGCAGACGGTTACCGTGATCGTGCCGGGCCGGCTGACGGTTCAGGGCTCGATCACCGCCAGCGGCGTCCTGGCCGCGCGGCGCGACCTGCCCGTGGGCATCGCGGGCGAAGGCGGCAAGGTGTTGCAGGTGCTGGTCGATGCGGGCAGCTGGGTCGGCAAGGGCCAAGTGCTGGCGGTCATCGACCGATCGGTGCAATCGGAACAGATCGCAGGCCAGGCCGCAAGCGTGCAGGTCGAAGTCGCCAATGCGCGGCTGGCGCAAAGCAAGCTCGACCGCTCGATGAAGCTGGTCGCCAACGGGTTTATCTCCACTGCCGATATCGAACAGCTGGTCGCCACGCGCGATGCCGCCAACGCGCAAGTGCGCGTGGCCACCGCCGCGCTGGGCCAGTTGCGCGCCAGCGCCGCACGGCTGAATGTCGTGGCGCCCGAATCGGGTCTGGTGCTGACGCGCCAGGTCGAGCCCGGGCAGATCGTCAGCTCGGCGAGCGGGACGCTGTTTCGCATCGCCAAGGATGGCGAGCTGGAAATGCAGGCGCGCCTGTCGGAAAGCAACCTGGCGCGCATGGCAGTGGGCGACCCCGCCGATATCGTTCCGGTGGGCACCGCGCAGCATTTTACCGGGCATGTCTGGCAGCTGGAGCCGACGATCGACGCGACATCGCGCCAGGGCATTGCCCGGATCGCACTGCCTTATGACAAGGCGCTGCGCCCCGGCGGCTTTGCCTCTGCAACGCTGCGGTCGGGATCGACGACTGCGCCATTGTTGCCCGAATCCGCGATCCTGTCCGATGCCAACGGTGCGTTCGTCTATGTCGTCGGCAAAGGGCAGAAAGTGGAGCGCCGCGCGGTCGAAACCGGCGATGTGTCACCGGCGGGGATCGCCGTGACCAAAGGGCTGACCGGTAACGAACGCATCGTGCTGCGCGCCGGCGGGTTCCTCAATCCCGGCGACAAGGTGCGGCCGGTTATGGCCGCACCCCAATCTGCCGCAGTGCCAGCCAGCTGATCGGGCGGGCGCGATGAATTTCCGCAATCTGTCGTCGTGGTCGATCCGCAACCCGGTGGTGCCGATCGTGCTCTTTCTGGGCCTGACGATCATCGGCATCGTGTCGTTTATGGGAATGAAGGTCCAGAACACGCCCGATATCGAATTCCCGATGGTGATCGTTTCGATTTCGCAGCCGGGCGCCGCGCCCACCGAAATGGAAAACCAGATCACACAGAAGATCGAGGCCAGCGTCCGCACGATCGCCGGCGTCGACACGCTGAGCTCGACCACCGAAGAAGGCACGGCCACCACCCAGGTCCAGTTCAAGATCGGGCAGGACATCAACGCCGCAGTCAACGAAGTGAAGAATGCGGTCGATCGCGTGCGCGGCGAATTGCCCGAGGGCATTCTGGAACCGCAAGTGTTCAAGGCCGAAACCTCGTCGCAGCCGATCGCCTATTTCGCCGTGTCGGCCGACGACATGACGCTGGAACAGCTGTCGTGGTTTATCGACGATGCGGTGACGAAACGCCTGCTGGCGATTCCGGGCATGGCCGAAGTCAAGCGCTCGGGCGGGGTCGATCGCGAAATTACCGTTACGCTCGATCCGGCCCGGATGATGGCGCAGGGTGTGACCGCGACGCAGATCAACGCGGCCCTGCGCGCGATGAATGTCAATGCCGCGGGCGGCCGGGCCGAAGTTGCCGGATCGCGGCAGGCCGTGCGCGTGCTGGGCAATGCGCGCAGTGCCTACGACTTGTCGCAGATCGATGTCGGGCTGGCGGCGGGACACACCGTGCGGCTGGCCGATGTGGCTGACGTGCGCGACGGGTTCAGCGAAATCACGTCGCTGGCCAAGTTCAAGGGCAAGCCGGTCGTCACGTTCAGCATCGCACGCGCCCGCGGTGAATCCGATGTTGCGGTCTATGATGCGTCCGTTGCGGAAATGGCCAAGATCCAGGCCGAGCAGGGCAATCGCGTGCGGTTCGAAGTGCTGTTCGATTCGGTCGAATATACGCGCGATCAGTATCACTCCTCAATGTCGGCGATGGTCGAGGGCGCGGTGCTGGCGGTGATCGTCGTATTCTTTTTCCTGCGCGACTGGCGCTCGACGATCGTGTCGGCACTGGCAATCCCGCTATCATCGATCCCCACGTTCTGGGTCATGCGGCTGATGGGCTTTACGCTCAACACGATGTCGCTGCTCGCGCTGGGGTTGGTCGCGGGCGTGCTGGTCGACGATGCGATCGTCGAAATCGAAAATATCGTGCGGCATATCCGCATGGGCAAGACGCCGTTCCAGGCGTCGATCGATGCCGCCGATGAAATCGGGCTGGCGGTCGTCGCCACGACATTTTCGATAGTCGCGGTGTTCCTGCCGGTCGCGCTGATGCCCGGCGTGTCGGGGCAGTTCTTCAAGAATTTCGGCATGACCGTGGTCATCGCGGTGCTGTTCTCGCTGCTGGTGGCGCGCATGATCACGCCGATGGTGGCGGCCTATTTCATGACTGCGCACGGTTCGCACGACGACCACGACGGCGTGTGGATGCGCCGCTACATGCGCGTGCTGCGCTGGTCGCTCGATACGAGCAAAGCGGCGGCGCGCCGCGTCGGCCTGGTCCCCCGGGCCAGTGTATGGTGGTACTGGATCGTGCCGATGGTGATCATGGCGGTGGCAGGCACTGCCTTTGCGGCGGTGTGCCGGGCGATTTACACGCCGCTGGCGCAAAAGTCGCTGCCCGGCGCGGTGCCGGTGTTGGCGGGCATGGGCGGCGGTGCGATCGCGGCGGCACTGGCGCTTGTGGCCGGGTGCACGCTGGCGCGGATCGGGGGTGGTCCGCTAGCCACATGGATGACGTGGATCCTGGCGCGCATGCGTGCGCGGGCGGCCGATCACCGGCTGTGGATGATGGGCATCGGCTTTGGCGCGCTGATCATGACCGTCGTGCTGATGGCCGCGCTACCGACGCAGTTCTTTCCCGATACCGATGTCAACGACAGTGAAATCGATATCGTCATGGCGCCCGGCACGACCATCGCGCAGACCACGGCCAAGACCGACCAGGTGCTGGCGCTGGTCGAGCATCAGCAGGAAGTCAGAGTCGCGCTGGAATCGATCAAGGAAGGACGCGGCGAAATCTACATTCAGCTGCGCCATGATCGCAAGCGCACTTCGCTGAGGTTTGAACGCGACCTGACGCCGCTGCTGCAAACCATTCCCGATGCGCGCGTCAGCTTTGCCAACCAGAACGGCGGCGGCGGCGACAGCGGGTCGGGCCGCGCGATCAGCATCATGCTCTCGGGCTCCGATTCCGACCTGCTGCAACGCACCGCACAGACGCTCGTCACCCAGATGAGCGGGCTCAAGCATGTCGTCGGTCCCCGCGTCAGCGCCGACCTGCGGCGCCCGGAAATCGAGATCACCCCGAATTTCGATCTTGCCGCGTCGCTTGGCGTGACCACGCAGACGCTAAGCCAGGTCATCCGCATAGCGACGCAGGGTGAAATCAACCAGAACAGCGCCAAGTTTTCGCTGTCCGACCGCCAGATCCCGATCCGGGTCAAGCTGCCGGTCGAATCCCGGCGCGATCTCGCGACGCTGGAAAATCTTCCGGTGCCGACGGTGACCGGCGATTCGGTCCCGCTGTCGCGCGTCGCGACGATCGGTTTCGGATCGGGCCCGACCTCGATCCAGCGTTACAACCAGAGCCGCCGGGTGTTCGTCGGCGCCGATCTGCCACCCGATGTGGCGAAAGGCACCGCGATGGACGAGATCAAACGGCTGCCGATCATGCAGCACCTGCCCGATGGCGTGGCCAACACCGCGGCGGGCGAAGACCGGTTCCAGGAAGAACTTATGAACAATTTCGCCGCCGCCCTCGGCGCCGGGATCCTGCTGGTATTTTCGGTGCTGGTGCTGCTGTACCACCGCTTCATCTCGCCGCTGGTCAATATGGGATCGCTGTTCCTGGCGCCGCTGGGCGGGCTGGTGCTGCTGGCGATCACCGGGAATTCGATGTCGTTGCCGGTTTTCATCGGCATGCTGATGCTGTTTGGCATCGTCGCAAAGAATTCGATCCTGCTGATCGACTTCGCGCTTGAGGAAATGGCCACGGGCAAGCGCCGTCACGAAGCGATCGTCGAAGCCGGTCACAAGCGTGCGCAACCGATCGTGATGACCACGGTCGCGATGGTCGCAGGCATGATCCCGACCGTCCTGCCGATCGGCGGCGATGGCGGCTGGCGCGCGCCGATGGGCATCGTGGTGATCGGCGGGCTGTCGCTGTCGACATTGCTGACGCTGCTGATCGTGCCGGCCGGGTTCAGCCTGGCCGACGGGCTGGAAAAACGCGTCGGTCCGTGGCTGTCGAAACGGTTGCTGGGGCATGACCGGTCGGCGTCGCCTGCATCCCGCCCAAATCCGGCGCACGCAATCCATCCGGCTGAGTGACTCTGAACGCGGTCTCCCGGCGGTTGTCCGCTCCTTTGTTTCCGGTCGATCCCGGCCGGCGCATGCGGCTGGTGGCGACCGCGCTGCTGGTGTTGATGGCCGGGCTGTTTGTCGCCGCGCGCCATTTTGGCCATGGTCAGCCGGTATTCGGCTATCTGGCCGCGTTTGCCGAGGCTGCCATGGTCGGCGGCCTGGCTGACTGGTTCGCGGTGACTGCGCTGTTCCGGCGCCCGCTCGGCCTGCCGATCCCCCACACCGCGATCATCCCCGCCAACAAGGACCGTATCGCCGACAGCCTGGCGTCATTCCTGCGCGCCAATTTCCTCACCCCCCAGGTGGTCGCACGGCGTTTGCACAAGCTGGATGCCGCCGGCATGCTCGGCGGGTATCTGGCAGCTGCCAGATCGACCGGGACGGTCGCGCCCGGACGGATCAGCGACAGCGTGTCGAGCCTGCTGGCCGACATCCTTGAATCGCTTGACCCCGATAAAGTCGGGCGCCCGGCCAAGGCCTTGCTCAAAAACCAGATCGACCGGATCGATCTGGCGCCGTTGCTTGGCCAGGTGCTGGCGGGCATGATCGCCGATGGCCGGCACATGCCGCTGATCGAGGGCGTGCTGCGCCGTGCCGGGCTGTTGCTGGAGGCCAATGAGCCGACGCTGCGCGCGATGATCCGCGACCGCACCAGCACGCTGATGCGCTGGGCGCGGCTCGATGACCGGCTCGCCAATGCGCTGCTCGATGCGGTCTATGCGCTGCTCGCCGATACCGTGATCGACCCGGAACACCCGCTGCGGCTGCGGATCGACGAAACGCTGGCCACGCTGGCGCACGATCTGGTGCACGATCCCGCAATGCGCGCGCGGGTCGCGCGGCTGAAGTCCGATGCGCTGGACAATCCGGCCTTTGCCGCCTGGCTCGATGCGCTGTGGGAACGCAGTCGTGCCGGGCTGATTGCGCTGTTGCGCGCCCCGCCCGGATCGCATGGTAATTTCGGCGTGCAGGGCCTCAGCCGCGCGCTTGGCGAGGACGCGGCCTTGCGCGCGATGGTCAATCGCTTTGCAAGGCGCTCGCTGGCCGGGCTCGCCACGCGGCATGGCGACGATATCGTGCGGATCGTATCGGATACGGTGCGCCGGTGGGATGCACGCACGGTCACGCGGCGGATAGAAAGCGCGGTCGGGCGCGATCTGCAATTCATCCGCATCAATGGCACGATCGTTGGCGGACTGGTCGGCCTGGCGCTGCACGCGCTCGATCGTTATGCGCTGAACTGGTAATGCTGACCACTGCGCGCCTCGAGCTGTCGCAGCCGGTGGCTGCCGACCTTGCCGGTGTGGCCGCTATGGTCGCGCCTGAAACCGTGCGCCGTTTTCTTGGGAATCGCCCGGTCGACATGGCCGCCGAATACGCGCGTTTCGCGCGCAATGCGGGCAGCTGGGCGCTGTACGGCTATGGCAGTTTCATGGTGCGCGAGCGCGGCTCGGCGCCGATCATCGGCATCTGCGGGGTGTTTCACAGCTGGCGCGGCTTTGACCAGGGTTTCGATGACACGCCCGAAATCGGCTGGATCATCGGTGACACAGCATGGGGCCGCGGCTATGCAACCGAAGCGGCACGCGCGGCGCTGGCGTGGTTCGACCATATGCAGGGGCCCCGCCGGATCGCGTGCATGATCGAACAGGACAACACCCCATCATTCGCGATCGCCGCCCGGCTGGGCTTTGTCGCGTATGCGCAGCAGGATTACGGGGGCCGCATGCTGTCCTTGCTGCAACGCGGCGAGGACGCCCCGAAGTTGGTATAAGACAGTCGCTGCCATGAAATCGTCGCCGTCCTGACACACAGGCTGCCTAATCGCCCCCCATCGCCGCTCAAGACGGCGCCGGAATTTTGCCAACAGGGGGCACTCTCATGACCATTTCGCCAGCGCTTCGCGCGTCTCTGTCATCGATCGCACTGATCGCGGGTTTGCACGGCGGCCTGGCCCATGCCGCAGACCCCGCGCCGGCCGCTGTCGCCGATGCCGCGCCGGTGGCCGACGCTGGTGAAGCGATCATCGTAACCGCCAAGCAGACCCGTTCTGCCACTGCCGTGACCGGGCTCGAAATCCAGAAGATCCTGCCGGGTATCTCGCCGCTGAAAGCGATCGAGACGCTGCCCGGCGTGCTGTACATTTCGTCCGATCCGTGGGGCAACAACGAACAGAACGCCCAGATCTTCATTCACGGCTTCAATTATCAGCAGCTCGGCTATACGCTCGACGGCCTGCCGCTGGGTGACCAGAACTATGGCAACTACAACGGCCTGTCGCCGCAGCGCGCGGTCATTTCCGAAGTCGTCAGCCGTGTCGTCGTCTCAACCGGCGCCGGGGACCTGGGCACCGCCTCGACCAGCAACCTGGGCGGCGCGATCGATTCATTCACCGCCGATCCCAAGAAATCGCTCGGGCTCGAAGTTGCCGAAACCGTCGGCAGCTATGGCACATCGCGCACCTATGGCCGCATCGACAGCGGCGCATTCGGCCCGGGCGGAGATAATGCCGCGTATGTCGCGGTGGCGCGCCAGCGTGCCCGCGCGTGGGATTTCAACGGCATCCAGGGCGGCTGGCAGGTCAACGGCAAATTCGTCCACGATGACAGCGTGGGCAAACTGACCGCCTATTTCGACTATTCGCAAAAAACCGAGCCCAACGAGGATGCGACCAGCTTCCGCATTCCGGCAACCACCGCGGCGCAGGCTTACACCCCGTATATCCGCCCTTACGGCTATCCCAACTACGCCGGCTACACCTCGTACCTGAGCGCTTATGGCAACACCCCGGCGGCGCAAGGCAGCAATTACAACAACTACTATTCCGATGCGCAGCGCACCGATTACCTCGGGTACCTGAAATATGAAGCGCATCTGACCGACAAGCTGAACTGGTCGACGCAGGGCTATTTCCACCACAACGATGGCGTGGGCGTTGTGGCCGGGCCGCTGGGCCAGTCGATCACGGTGATCCAGGCCTACCTCGACCCCAATTACAAGACCGACACGCATTTCACCGGCAACAACAACGGCACCGGCAATCCCGCGCTCGGCGCGCAGCTCGTCGCCGCTACCGGCGGATCGGGCCAGGTGATCCGCACCACCGAATACCGCATTGATCGCGAAGGCGTGGTCTCTGCGCTGCATCTCGATGCCGGCGCGCACCAGATCGAATTCGGCGGCTGGTTCGAACACAATAGCGCGACCCAGTGGCGCCGCTGGTATGGCGCCGATGCCACCAACCCCAGCAGTTTTACCCCCTATATCCGCCCGTCGAACCCGCTGTTCACCCAATACCAGGGTGAAGCCCGCGTCCAGGACCTGCAACTGCATCTGCAGGACAACTGGCGCGCGACCGAGCGCCTGGCGATCGAGGCCGGGTTCAAGACCAGCGCGCAATGGGCCAATGGCTATTACCCGGTGCAGCCAAAGCTCGGTTCGCTGTCGGGACTGGGCGCCGGCGGCCTGCCGCAGGGCCGGATCAACACGACCAAGTGGTTCCTGCCCGCATTCGGCGCGAAATATGACCTGACATCGCACGAGCAGCTGTATGTCAACGTCCAGAAGAACCTGCGCCAGTACATGACGTATCTGGGCGGCGCATCGCTATCGCCGTGGTTCACCGGCAGCCAGTCCGCATTCAACACCTTCGCCAGCCAGGGCAAGCCCGAGGAAAGCTGGACCTATGAAGTGGGCCTGCGCACAAAACGCACCTTCGACAGCCCGATCTCGGCGCTCGAAGCCCAGGTCAACTATTACCATGTGAACTTCAGCAACCGTCAGCTGGCGATCAACACCAACCCCGGCGGTATCGCCGGCAGCGGCATCACCGGCGGCACCGCAATCCTGGTCAACGTGGGCAGTGTCCACACCGACGGCGTCGATGCCGGCTTCACCATCCACGCCGGCCCGCACGCCTCGCTGTACAACGCAGTGTCGTACAACCGCTCGACCTATCAGAGCGACTACACCGCGACCGCCAGCGGCATCGGCGCCGCCACCGGCACCTGCATCGGCGGCTATGTGGTCCCCGCCGCCGGCCAGCCCAATGCCGGTACCGTGCCGACCTGCGGCAAAGTCATCCCCGGCACGCCGATGTGGATGAACAAGACCGTCGCCTCGCTCAACTTCGGCCCGGTCGAATTCCAGGCCATCGGCGATTATGTCGGCAAGCGCTATGCCACGTATGTTAACGACACCAGCGTGCCCTCGTACTTCCTCGCCTCGGCCCGCCTCGCGGTGCATCTGCCCGCCGAAATGGTGCACCTGACCAAGGCCGACATCAGCCTGAACGTCACCAACATCACCAAGGAAACCGGCGCCTCGACGATCTCGATCGGCTCGGCAACGAACAGCTATTCGGTCTATCCGATCGCGCCGCGCCAGTGGTTCCTGACGTTCGGCGCGGGGTTCTGAAGTTTGTGATCTGAAGGGCCGGGGGGAGCAATCCTTCCGGCCTTTTTTTTGCCTCCGGCGGGCAAGGGCCATTGCCCTTGCATCCCGTTACTGTCCTGCTTGGTGTATCCAGCAATGTGACGCGCGATTGCGCTAAATTCGGCGCAAATCCTACAACATCCGCTCATCCTGAGCCTGTCGAAGGACACGCGCAAAGTTCGCCCAACGCGCTAGGTTGTTAGCGCCACGCGCAAATGCTGCGCGCGTCCTTCGAACTTTAGGTTTGGGGCAACAAAGGGATGCAAGGGCAATGGCCCTTGCCCGCCGGAGGCCCTTCAAAAAACAAAAAAAAGGCCGGAAGGACTGCTCCCCCCGGCCTCTCATGAATCAGCCGATCCGGCTGGGAAAAACAGGCTTCCTTAGAAGTCCATTCCGCCCATGCCGCCCATGCCGCCGCCGCCCATCGCAGGCGCCGGCTTGTCTTCCGGGCGTTCCACGATGGCGGCTTCGGTGGTGATCAGCAGGCCGGCAACCGAAGCTGCGTCCTGCAGGGCGATACGCACGACCTTGGTCGGGTCGATCACGCCGGCGGCTTTCAGGTTTTCGTAGACATCGGTCGACGCGTTGAAGCCAAGCGCTTCATCGGGCTGATCGAGCAGCTTGCCGGCAACGACGACACCGTCGAAGCCTGCGTTTTCAGCAATCTGCTTCAGCGGCGTGGTGATGGCGCGACGGATGATGTCGATGCCGCGGGTCTGTGCTTCGTTGGCCCCGGTCAGGCCTTCGAGAGCGCGCGTGGCATACAGCAGCGCCGTACCGCCGCCCGACACGATGCCTTCTTCGACGGCAGCGCGGGTTGCGTGGAGGGCGTCATCGACGCGATCCTTGCGTTCTTTGACTTCGACTTCGGATGCGCCGCCGACCTTGATCACGGCAACACCGCCGGCGAGCTTCGCCAGACGTTCCTGCAGCTTTTCACGGTCGTAATCGCTGGTGGTCACTTCGACCTGGGCCTTGATCTGGTCGACGCGCGACTTGATGTCTTCGGCCGCACCCGAACCATCGACAATGGTCGTGTTGTCCTTGTCGATCGTGACCTTCTTGGCCTGGCCGAGCATGGCCAGCGTAACGGTTTCGAGCTTGATGCCGAGGTCTTCCGAAATCAGCTCGCCGGCGGTCAGCGTGGCGATATCGCCCAGGATCGCCTTGCGACGATCGCCAAAGCCGGGAGCCTTGACCGCAGCGATTTTCAGGCCGCCGCGCAGTTTGTTGACCACGAGCGTAGCCAGCGCTTCGCCTTCGATGTCTTCGGCGATGATCAGCAGCGGACGACCCGACTGAACCACAGCTTCGAGGATCGGCAGCAGAGCCTGCAGGCTCGACAGCTTCTTCTCGTGGATCAGGATGTAGGGGTTTTCCAGCTCGACGGTCATCTTGTCGGGGTTGGTGATGAAGTACGGCGACAGATAGCCGCGATCGAACTGCATGCCTTCGACAACGTCGAGCTCGAATTCGAGGCCCTTGGCTTCTTCGACGGTGATTACGCCTTCCTTGCCGACCTTTTCCATCGCTTCTGCGATCTTATGGCCAACTTCGGTGTCACCGTTTGCCGAAATCACGCCAACCTGGCCGATTTCAGCGCTGCCGCTGACGGGAGTCGAGCGCGACTTGAGGTTTTCGACGACCTTGATCACGGCCAGATCGATGCCGCGCTTCAGATCCATCGGGTTGATGCCGGCTGCGACCGAGCGCAGGCCTTCACGAACGATGGCCTGGGCAAGGACGGTTGCGGTGGTGGTGCCGTCGCCGGCCTTGTCGTTGGCTTTCGAAGCCACTTCGCGCAGCATCTGCGCGCCGAGGTTTTCGAACTTGTCCTTCAGTTCGATTTCCTTGGCGACCGTTACACCGTCCTTGGTGATGCGCGGTGCGCCAAAGCTTTTGTCGATGACGACATTGCGGCCTTTGGGGCCGAGTGTGACTTTCACCGCGTCAGCGAGAATGTCGACACCCTTGAGAATGCGTTCGCGCGCATCGCGCGAAAAGCGGACGTCCTTGGAAGCCATGTGCGTAGTCCTTGTTTGGGAAGATTGAAGCGCGAATTGCTCAGCCGATTACGCCGAGGATATCCGATTCCTTCATGATCAGCAGGTCTTCGCCGCCAACCTTGACTTCGGTGCCCGACCATTTGCCGAACAGCACGCGATCGCCGATTTTGACATCGAGCGGCGTGATCGTGCCGTTTTCGGCACGGGTGCCGGTGCCGATCGAGACGATTTCGCCTTCAGCGGGCTTTTCCTTGGCGCTGTCGGGAATGATGATCCCGCCGGCGGTTTTTTCCTCGGCTTCGACGCGGCGTACCAGCACGCGATCGTGCAGCGGACGGAATGACATGGGGTGCTCCCTCGTTGTGGCAGACAAGTCGTTTAAACACGGGCTGGCACTCGGACGTGCCGAGTGCCAGCGATGCGCATATGGTGCCCGCCACGGGCAGCGTCAAGAGGGAGCGAGGACTGTTTCGCCCGGGCGTGGGACGGGTTGGGCAGGGCGCACCGCCGCGGCCACGACCGGGTGCGGCACCAGACCCAGCGCATCGCGGCGCACCCAGCGCCACAACAGCAGGGCCGCAACGACCACCAGCCCGACCAGCAGCCCGGACCAGACCCCGACACCGGCCAGCGGCGTAAACAGCCCCAGCCAGATCGCACTGCCAAGTCCCGGCACCCAGAAGCCGAACAGCGCGATCACCATGGGCACGCGCGTATCCTGCAGCCCGCGCAACAGCGCCGCGCAGACGGTCTGCGCGCCGTCGAACAGTTGGAACGCGGCGGCCACGACCATGTATTGCGTGGCAAGCGCGACCAGCGCCGCGTTGGCGGGCAGCGCGGGATCGACATATAGCGCGATGATCGTGCGCGGGGCAAACAGCAGCAGCGCGGCGGCCACCGCCATGAACCCGGTTCCGGTCAGCAAGGCGACCCGGCCCGCCAGCATGACGCCGTGTGGATCGCGCGCACCATATGCGCGCCCGACGCGGATCGTCGCGGCCTGGGCCAGACCAAACGGCACCGAAAACGAGATCGAGGCGAGTTGCAGCGCCAGCGTATGCGCGGCGAGCGGCAATTCGCCCAGCCGGCCCATCAGCAGCGCTGCGCCGTTGAACAGCCCGGCCTCGGCGACGATCGTCGCCATGATCGGCAGACCGATATGCAGCACATCGCGCATCCGCGCCCAATCTGCGCGCCACCACCGGCCGAGCAGGCGATACCGATGCAGCCGCCGGTCAAAGCGGATGACCGCGCAGTAGATCAGCATCGTCGTCACACTGGTCGTGACGCTGGCGATCGCCGCGCCGTTCAGTCCCAGCGCAGGGAAACCCCAATGGCCGAATACCAGCAGCCAGTTGCCCGTGCCGTTCAACACCACCGCCAGCCCGGTGATCATCGTGCCGACCGCCGGACGGCCCAGCGTTGCGACCGTGCCGCGCAACAGCCCGCCCATGACGGTCGGGATCGCCGCCCACATCAGCACATGCATGAACGGCACCGCCAGCGCGATGATCACCGGATCCTGCCCCGCCAGGCGCAGGATCGGGCCGATCATGCTGCAGATGATCATCGCGCCTGCGCTCGCGCCAAATCCGGCCCAACCGGCCATGCGCACCGACCGGCGCACTTCGCGCACGGCATGGTTGCGCCGCCCCAGTTCGGCGGCAATCAGCGGCGATGCCGCGCCCACCAGCCCGTTCAGCGACCAGATGAACAAGCCGAACACCGATACCGACAGCGCGGATGCGGCAAGCGGCCCGGGCCCGAGCCGCGCGACAAACACCACATCGAGCGCAAACACCGCCATCTGCAGCAGGTTTGCCGCAACCAACGGCACGGCCAGGCTCAGCGTGGCGCGCGCTTCGCCAAACACGGTGCGGGGCGGGGTTTCGAACATGATGCCGCCGCCATAGGGGTTGCGTCGGGGCATGGAAACAGGCGAAGGACGCAGGGAAGGCGAATTACGGGACAAAGTCATGCGGTCGATGCGTTGGGTATGTGCGCTGGTCATCTTGGGCGCATTGGCAAGTTGCGGTGAACCGCAGCCCGATGTCACTGTCGATGCGGGCGATCCGGCTGCGGCCAGCGATTCGGCGAGCGGCGCCGGCGCCAGCGTCGCGCTGGGCGCCGCGCCGCCCGCCTTCGGCATCTGCCGGTCGTGCCATTCGGTCGAAAAGGGACAGACCGTGGTCGGGCCGAGCCTGTACGGCGTTTATGGCACGCGCGCGGGCGATGTTCCGGGTTATGACTTTACCCCGGGTCTGAAGGCATCGGGGCTGGTGTGGAACGACGCCACGCTGGACAAATGGCTGACAAGCCCGGTCGCGATGGTGCCCGACACGCGCATGGGCTATGCCGGGCAGCCCGATCCCGCAAAGCGCAAGCTGATCATCGCGTACCTTAAAACGCTGCACTGACCCCACTTTCACAACCTTCGTCATACCGGACTTGGTCCGGTATGACGAAGGTTGTGGGGCTGGTGGCTGCGCGCTTGCCCAATCCGCCGATGCCTGCAACAGCAGCACCACAACAGGGGGCCGCAGATGACCGCAAAGACAGCACCATGGCTCGGCGCGACCCTGGTCGGGCTGCTGGCGCTCGCGGTGATGCTCAATTTCGTCGATCGCGGGGCGATCGGCATCGCCGCGCCGCTGATGAGCAAGCAGCTTGGCCTGTCGGCAACGCGGTTCGGCCTGGCGGTGTCGGCATTTTTCTGGACATACGGGCTGACCCAGCCGTTCATCGGCGCGCTTGCCGATCGCTGGCCGGCCGGGCGCGTGCTTGCGGTATCGGTCGCGTTATGGGCCGCTGCCACATTGCTGACCAGCCTGGCCAGCGGCCTGGTGATGCTCGTTGCATTGCGCCTGCTGCTCGGGCTGGGCGAAGCGGCGCTGTTTCCATGTACCTCGAAACTGATCGCCGCGCATGTGCCGCAGGCGCGGCGGGGCCTGGCCAATGCGGTGGTCGCCGTGGGGCTGGCGCTTGGGCCTGCCGTCGGCGTGCTGGCCGGCGGGGTGATCCTGGCGCGCTATGGCTGGCAGATGATTTTTACAGCGTTTGGCGCGGTGACGCTGGTGTGGGTGGTGCCTTGGCTGGCGATGCAGGCGCGTCTGCCTGTCGTGACGATCGCGGTCGAGGCGCCGTCGCCGGTGCGCGCGCTGCTGAAACGACGCACGTTGTGGATCATGGGCATTGCGCACGCGCTGGCCAATTACGGGTTCTTCTTCGTGTCGTTCTGGTTGCCGCTGTACCTGGTCAAATCGCGCGGATTGCCGATTGCGACAATGACGCTGCTGGCAACCGCGACGTATGTCACGCAGGCCGCGGCATCGCTGGGCTGGGGGCAATTGTCCGATGTGCTGGTGCGGCGCGGGGGCAATCCGGGCACGGTGAGGCGCTGGCTGTGCGTGATCGCGGAACTGGGTTCGATCGCGGGCATCGCAGGGATCGCGCTGGCGCATGGGCCGGCGCAATTGCTGGGCGCGCTCATGCTGACCGGCGTGTTCCTGGGGTGTTTGCCGACGATGGTCTATGCGCTGGGGCAATATCATGCGGGCCCGCGCGATGCCGCCGGGTGGATCGGGGTGCAGAATGCGATCGGCAGCGTGTCGGGAATCGTCGGCCCGGTCGTGACCGGCATGATCGTCGATGCCACGGGCAGTTTTACCGGTGCCTTTGCCTTTGCCGGGCTGGTCTGCGCGGTGGGCGCGGCGGTATTTGCACTGGCGCTGCCCTGAACCGATCGCGGTTCGTGCCGTATTAGCATGCATGGATCCGACCGAATGGTTTTCCCTGGGCATCGCGCTGACCAACCAGCGCCGGTTCGACGATGCAATCGCGGCGTTTCACAATGCCGTCGATCATGACCCCGCGCTGATCGATGCGCATACCAACATCGCGCTGCTGCGTTTCCTGCAGGGCGCTTATGACCTCGCGCTGGTCGATCTGGGCGCAGCGCTCACCCGCGATCCGGACAATTGTCGCGCGCTGGTGATCGCCGCGCGGGTACAGCAGCGGCGCGGCCGCCTGGTCGAAGCGCAAGGCCTGTGCGATCGCGTGCTGGCGCTCGATCCCTCGCACCTGCCGATAAGGCTGGTGTTGGGCAGAGTGCTGTTCGAGCTTGGCCAACTGGCGGATGCGCACGACGTGCTGGCCGAACTGGTCGCCGCCGATCCGCGCAATGCCGAGGCGCTGCATGAATGGGGCGTGGTGCAAAAGGCGCTGGGCCGGATCGATGATGCGCGCGCCACATTGCGCCAGGCGGTGCAGATCGATCCGCGTGCCCATGCCACGTATGCCGCGCTGGCCGATCTGGTCGATTTCGCGCAGGAGCCCGACCTTGTTGCGCAGATCGTAGCCGAATGCCGGGCGCTTGCCACAGATCCGCACCGGCTGACCGGGCCCAACGATCCGCTGATCCCGCTCCATTATGCCGCCGGCAAGGCGCTGGATGACCGGGGCGCGCATAGGGTGGCGATCGAGCACTATATCGCGGGCGCCGCATTGAAGCGCGCGCATCTGGCGTATGACGAAGGCGCGCAGATCGCCTTGTGCCAGGCGATCAAGGCAACATTCACCCCGGAATTCATGGCCAGCCACGCCCTGGTCGGCAATCCTTCGGCGGCGCCGGTGTTCATCGTTGGCCTGGCGCGATCGGGCTCGACGCTGGTCGAACAGATCCTGGCGTGCCACCCGGATGTGCATGGCGGCGATGAAGCCCGCCATCTGCCCGCGGCGATCGACGCTTCGGGCCTGCCCGGGTGGCCCGGCATGATGGGCGTACTGCGTCAGGATCACGTCGATGTAATGGCGTGCGCCTGGCTTGCGGCGGCCAGCGCACCGGCAGGCGCGGCGCGGCGGATCACCGACAAGTTGCTGTCGAATTGCTTCTTCCTCGGCCTGATCGCGGTGCTGTTTCCCAACGCCAAAGTGATTCAGATCGTGCGCGATCCGGTCGACACCTGCGTATCGGCATTCACCACGCTGTTCGCGCGCGACATGGTCCATTCGTATGATTTTGGCGAATTGGCGCGGTATCACCAACGCCATGTCGACCTGATGGACCACTGGCACAGCGTTCTGCCGCCCGGAATGCTGACGACAGTGCATTACGAAGACGTCGTGCGCGATCTGGAGGGCGAAGCGCGCCGCCTGGTCGCGTTCGTGGGGCTGGAATGGGACCCGGCGTGCCTTGCATTCCATGCCTCGGCGCGTGCCGTCCGTACCGCCAGCGTCGCGCAAGTGCGCCGTCCACTTTATGCCAGCTCAATCGCTCGCTGGCGCCGCTATGGCCCCGCGCTCGATCCGCTGATCGCCGCGCTCACGCCACACCCCATACACTTCGTCATTCCCGCGGACGCGGGAATCCAGACTGAGCGCCAAGTGGCAAGGCTTGTCCTTGGCGCCCAACCTGGATTCCCGCGTCCGCGGGAATGACGAAGTGTGTGAATGGCAAAGCGGCTGAGCCCGGGGTGACGAAACAAGAAGATGGCGCACGCAAAAAGGGCGGCCCCGCAGGAGCCGCCCTTCCTTGAAATCCTGGCCCAGCCCGAAGGGCGGAGCAAAAAAATCGCTTACTTGATTTCAACCGTACCGCCGGCTTCTTCGACCCGCTTCTTGATTTCTTCGGCTTCGGTCTTGGAAATGCCTTCCTTGATCGCCTTCGGCGCGGCTTCGACCAGCGACTTGGCTTCGGTCAGGCCGAGCTGCGTGATCGCGCGCACTTCCTTGATGACCTGGATCTTCTTCCCGCCGTCGCCGGTCAGGATGACGTCGAATTCGGTCTGCTCTTCAACCGCGGCAGCGGCTTCGGCAGGCGCTGCGGCAACCGCAACGGCGGCAGCGGCGCTTACGCCCCATGCTTCTTCCAGAGCCTTGGCAAGGTCAGCGGCTTCAAGGACGGTCAGTTTCGAAAGGTCTGCGACGAGAGCTGCGATGTCAGCCATGATATATCACTCCTGAGATTGGATAAATGTGGTTTGAACGTGTCTTACGCGGCATCTTTTTCGGCATAGGCAGCAAAGACGCGTGCCAGCTTGGCCGCCGGAGCGGTGACAACCTGGGCGATCTTGGTCGCCGGAGCCTGAATGAGGCCGATGAGCTTGGCGCGCAGTTCGTCGAGCGACGGCATCGTGGCGAGTGCCTTGATGCCGTTTACATCGAGAACATGCGAACCCATCCCGCCACCCAGGATTTCAATCTTGTCGGTGGTCTTGGCGAACTCGACGATCACCTTGGCGGCGGCGACGGGATCGCTGGATGCGGCAACTGCGGTCGGGCCGGTGAAAAATTCACCGATTCCGGCGTAGTCCGTGTCCTGGATGGCAAGCTTGGCAAGACGGTTTTTCGCGACCTTGTAGGTAGCGCCCGCTTCCCGCATCTTCGTGCGCAGGGCGGTGGTCTGGGCCACCGTCATGCCGAGGTTGCGGGTGATGACCACCGCGCCGGCCTCGTTGAAGAGATCGGTAAGATAAGCGACCGACTCGGCTTTTTGCGAACGATCCATGCCTTACTCCTTCACATGTGGCCGAACGGGCAAAGCGCCCGCGCGGCCGGCTACGTTGTCCGCATGCAAGATTGCACGCGGATCTGTCCGTTTCGACGAAGGGAAGGAGATGCGCCATGAACTGGCGCGGGCACCACGCAGGAGCGAAGGGCCGGATAAACTCTTTTCCCCGCCTATGCTGGATGATTAAGCCACAAGTGGCACCAGCGGTCTTGGACGGAAGACCGGACCCGAAGGCCTGATCAGGAGCGCGCCAATAGCAGGGTGGGGGGATGAGTCAAGGATTTGGCGCGCGCCAGGCGCACACGTCATCGCTCGGCAGCGAAAACCTTCTCAATGTCATTCCCGCGGACGCGGGAATCCAGACTGGGCCCCAAATGGTTAGGTCGGTGCCTGGCGCCGAGCCTGGATTCCCGCGTCCGCGGGAATGACGACAAGGCCGCAGGTATGGCGAATGGGAAGGTGGCGTAAATCCTGTCGGGCCACGGCACAATTTGACAACCGCTCCCCGCAATCCTACATGCAGCTCCACACCCATCGTTTCGAGCAAGGCTTTCCCATGCGCGGGGGATTGCCACGGAAGGAAACGACGGGCTTCCATCTGACGCGGCAGGCTGCAGCCGATGCCACTTTTTCCTTATGGGAAGCGGTGCGTATCAAGGCTCGCGGCCATTCTGCCGTTCGATGGTGCCACCAGCCGCGCGTGGCATTTTTCGGCCGTTTCCCCGGCCCGACTAACGAAAGAGGCACGACCCTCATGGCGACCAAAGCCCCGATCTACACAGGCTCACGCCCCGGTGTAAAAAAGCGCATCCGCAAGATTTTCGGCGACAACCACGAAGTCGTGCAGATGCCGAACCTGATCGAGGTTCAGCGCGAATCGTATGAGCAGTTCCTGCGTTCGGACCCGGCTACCGGCTATGTCTCGGGTCTGGAAAAGACGCTGCGTTCGGTGTTCCCGATCCAGGATTTCGCGGGCACCGCCAGCCTCGATATCAAGGAACGCGATGGCTACGTGCTCGAATCGCCCAAATACGACGTCAACGAATGCCGTGCGCGCGGGATTACCTATGCGGCGCCGATGAAGGTGACGCTGAAGCTGGCGACGTTCGAAGTCGACAGCGAAACCGAAACCAAGTCGCTGATCGATATCAAGGAACAGGATGTCTACATGGGCGACATTCCGCTCATGACCGACAACGGCACGTTCTTCATCAACGGCACCGAGCGCGTGATCGTCAGCCAGATGCACCGTTCGCCGGGCGTGCTGTTCGACCACGATCGCGGCAAGACGCATTCCTCGGGCAAGTACCTGTTTGCGGCGCGAGTCATTCCCTATCGCGGGTCGTGGCTCGATTTCGAATTCGACGCCAAGGACATCGTCAATGTCCGCATCGACCGCAAGCGCAAGCTGCCGGTCACCAGCCTGCTGTATGCGCTGGGCCTCAACGGCGAACAGATCCTCAACCACTTCTATTCGACCGTGACCTGGGCGCGGGCCGAAGGCGGCTGGCGCGTGCCGTTCGTACTCGACCAGTGGCGCGGCACGAAGCCGACATTCGATATCGTCGATGCCAAATCGGGCGAAGTGATCTTCCCCGCCGGCACCAAGATCAGCCCACGCGCTGCCAACAAGGCGGGCAAGGACGGCCTGGAACAGCTGCTGATCCCGACCGACGAAATCTTTGGCCGCTATGCTGCGCACGACCTGATCGACGAAACGACGGGCCGCATCTGGATCGAAGCCGGTGATGAAGTTTCGCCTGAAAATCTCGACGGGCTCGACAAGGTCGGCATCGACAGCCTCCAACTGCTCGATATCGATCACATCGGCACCGGTCCGTGGATCCGCAACACGCTGAAGGCCGACAAGGCCGAAGATCGCGATCATGCGCTGGCCGATATCTATCGCGTCATGCGCCCTGGTGAGCCGCCGACGCGCGAAACTGCCGAAGCGCTGTTCGACGGCCTGTTCTTCGACGGCGATCGTTACGATCTGTCGGCGGTCGGCCGCGTCAAGCTGAACATGCGTCTTGGCCTCGATTGTCCCGACACGATCACGACCCTGCGCACCGACGACATTCTCGCGGTGGTCAAGGAACTGGTCAATCTGAAGGACGGCAAGGGCGAAGTCGATGACATCGACAACCTCGGCAACCGCCGCGTGCGTTCGGTCGGCGAACTGCTGGAAAACCAGTACCGCGTCGGCCTGCTGCGCATGGAACGCGCGGTCAAGGAACGCATGAGCTCGGTCGATGTGTCGACGGTCATGCCCAACGACCTGATCAATGCCAAGCCGGCGGTGGCCGCGGTGCGCGAATTCTTCGGCTCGTCGCAGCTGTCGCAGTTCATGGACCAGACCAATCCGCTGTCCGAAGTGACGCACAAGCGCCGTGTTTCGGCCTTGGGGCCAGGCGGTCTGACGCGCGAACGCGCCGGCTTTGAAGTCCGCGACGTTCACCCCACGCATTATGGCCGGATTTGCCCGATCGAAACTCCCGAAGGCCCGAACATCGGCCTGATCAACTCGCTGTCGACGTTTGCGCGCGTCAACAAGTACGGCTTTATCGAAACGCCGTATCGCAAGGTCATCGACGGCAAGGTCACCGGCGATGTGACGTATCTGTCGGCGATGGAAGAGCAGAAGCACACCGTCGCGCAGGCATCGGCGATGCTGACGACTGATGGCGCGTTCGAGGACGAGCTGGTTTCGGCCCGGCAGAATGGCGAATTCGTCATGGCGCCGCGCGACACCGTCACGCTGATGGACGTCAGCCCGAAACAGCTTGTTTCGGTTGCGGCATCGCTCATTCCGTTCCTGGAAAACGATGACGCCAACCGCGCGCTGATGGGTTCGAACATGCAGCGCCAGGCGGTGCCGCTGGTTCAGGCCGATGCGCCGTTTGTCGGCACCGGCATGGAAGAAACCGTGGCCCGCGATTCGGGCGCGGCGATTTCCGCACTTCGTGGGGGCATCGTCGATCAGGTCGATGCGACGCGTATCGTGATCCGCGCCTCGGGCGATATCGAGGCCGGCCAGTCGGGCGTCGATATCTACACGCTGCAGAAATTCCAGCGTTCGAACCAGAACACCTGCATCAACCAGCGGCCGCTGGTGAAAGTGGGCGAGCTGGTCGAAAAGGGCGGCATTCTCGCCGATGGTCCTTCGACCGACCTTGGTGAACTGGCGCTGGGCCGCAACGTGCTCGTCGCGTTCATGCCCTGGAACGGCTACAACTACGAAGATTCGATCCTGATCTCCGAACGCATCGTGAAGGACGACGTGTTCACCTCGATCCATATCGAAGAATTCGAAGTGATGGCGCGCGACACCAAGCTCGGGCCCGAAGATATCACCCGCGACATTCCCAATGTCGGCGAGGAAGCGCTGCGCAACCTCGACGAAGCGGGCATCGTCTACATCGGCGCCGAAGTGCACCCGGGTGACATCCTCGTCGGCAAGATCACGCCCAAGGGCGAATCGCCGATGACGCCCGAAGAAAAGCTGCTGCGTGCGATCTTCGGCGAAAAGGCCAGCGACGTGCGCGACACTTCGCTGCGTCTGCCGCCGGGCGTTTCGGGCACGATCGTCGAAGTGCGCGTGTTCAACCGCCACGGTATCGAAGTCGATGACCGTACCCGCGCGATCCAGGCCGAGGAAATCGAACGCCTCGCCAAGGACCGCGAAGACGAACGCGGCATTCTCAACCGTGCGACGTTCAACCGCCTGCGCGACATGCTGCTGGGTCAGACCGCGGCCGCCGCGCCCAAGGGCCTGAAAAAGGGCATCGAGATCGACGAGCAGGTGCTTGCCGATGTCGAGCGCCACGAATGGTGGAAGTTCGCGGTTGCCGACGATGGCCGCCAGACGCAATTGGAAGCGGTCAAGGCCCAGTACGACGCGACCGTCAAGGCAATCCAGGACAAGTTCGAAGACCGCCGGGCCAAGCTCGAAGCGGGTGACGAACTCGCGCCCGGCGTGCTGAAGATGGTCAAGGTGTTCGTCGCGGTGAAGCGCAAGCTGCAGCCGGGGGACAAGATGGCCGGTCGCCATGGCAACAAGGGTGTGATCAGCCGCATCCTGCCGGTCGAGGACATGCCGTTCCTCGCCGACGGTACGCACGTCGATATCGTGCTCAACCCGCTGGGCGTGCCGAGCCGCATGAACGTCGGGCAGATCTTTGAAACGCATCTGGGCTGGGCCGCGCGCGGCCTGGGCCAGCAGATCGGTCATGCGCTCGAGGATTGGCGCCATGCCAATCCCGATATCACGACCGCGCCGGTGCCGACGGTGCTGGTGGACAAGCTCAAGGAAATCTATGGGCCGAAGTATCACGCCGAAATCGAGGATCGCAACATCCCCGAACTCGTCGAACTGGCGATGAACCTGAAGGCCGGCGTGCCGATGGGCACGCCTGTTTTCGACGGCGCGCGCGAACCCGACGTTTCGGCGATGCTCGAAATGGCCGGGCTCGACACCTCGGGCCAGGTCACGTTGTACGATGGGCGCAGCGGTGAAGCGTTCGACCGCAAGGTTACCGTGGGCATCATCTACATGTTGAAACTGCATCACCTTGTCGACGACAAGATCCATGCGCGTTCGATCGGGCCCTACAGCCTCGTCACCCAGCAGCCGCTGGGCGGCAAGGCCCAGTTCGGTGGTCAGCGCTTTGGGGAAATGGAAGTCTGGGCGCTGCAGGCCTATGGTGCTGCCTATACGCTGCAGGAAATGCTCACGGTGAAATCGGACGACGTCGTCGGCCGCACCAAGGTCTACGAAGCGATCGTCAAGGGCGACGACACGTTCGAGGCCGGCATTCCCGAAAGCTTCAACGTGCTTGTGAAGGAAATGCGCAGCCTCGGCCTGAACGTCGAACTGTCCTCGTTTGAAGACGACGACGACGATCTGGCCGCCGCGGCGGAATAACGGCGATTTCGGCGGGCCCGCCAGGCCCGCCGGCACGCCCGCAAGCCACACGAAATTCTCCCTCCCGGCGAGGAACACGCAATGAACGATCTCTCCAAATTCACCAATCAGATCGCCAAGCCCGAAGGCTTCGATCAGATCCGCATCGGTCTTGCCAGCCCGGAACGCATCCGTTCCTGGTCGTTCGGCGAAATCAAGAAGCCCGAAACCATCAACTACCGCACGTTCAAGCCCGAACGTGACGGCTTGTTCTGCGCGCGCATCTTCGGTCCGGTAAAGGACTACGAATGCCTGTGCGGCAAGTACAAGCGCATGAAGTACAAGGGCGTCGTCTGCGAAAAGTGCGGCGTCGAAGTGACCGTGACCAAAGTGCGTCGCGAGCGCATGGGTCATATCGAACTGGCCGCGCCCGTCGCGCACATCTGGTTCCTGAAGTCGCTGCCAAGCCGCATCGGCCTGCTGCTCGACATGCAGCTCAAGCAGCTTGAGCGCATCCTGTATTTCGAAAGCTATGTCGTGATCGAGCCGGGCATCACCCCGCTCGAACGCTACCAGTTGCTGACCGAAGACGAACTGCTCGATGCGCAGGACGAACACGGCGAGGATTCGTTCTCGGCCGGGATCGGCGCCGAAGCCGTCAAGCAGATGCTGATGGATCTCGACCTGGTGCAGGAACGCGAGGACCTGCTGAAGGACCTGGCCGAGACCAAGTCGGAACTGAAGCCCAAGAAGATCATCAAGCGGCTGAAAGTCGTCGAATCGTTCATCGATTCGGGCAACCGTCCCGAATGGATGATCCTCGACGTGGTGCCGGTCATTCCGCCGGAACTGCGCCCGCTGGTGCCGCTGGATGGTGGCCGTTTCGCGACGTCGGATCTCAACGATCTGTATCGCCGCGTGATCAACCGCAACAACCGTCTGAAGCGCCTGATCGAGCTGCGCGCGCCGGACATCATCGTGCGCAACGAAAAGCGCATGTTGCAGGAAGCGGTCGATGCGCTGTTCGACAACGGCCGCCGTGGCCGCATCATCACCGGCGCCAACAAGCGTCCGCTGAAATCGCTGTCCGACATGCTCAAGGGCAAGCAGGGCCGCTTCCGCCAGAACCTGCTGGGCAAGCGCGTCGACTATTCGGGCCGTTCGGTCATCGTGACCGGCCCCGAACTGAAACTGCACCAGTGCGGGCTGCCCAAGAAGATGGCGCTCGAACTGTTCAAGCCGTTCATCTACGCCCGGCTCGATGCCAAGGGCCTGTCGATGACGCTGAAGCAGGCGAAGAAATGGGTCGAAAAGGAACGCAAGGAAGTCTGGGACATCCTGGATGAAGTGATCCGCGAACACCCGGTCATGCTCAACCGTGCGCCGACGCTGCACCGTCTGGGCATCCAGGCGTTCGAACCCGTGCTGATCGAAGGCAAGGCGATCCAGCTGCATCCGCTCGTCTGTTCGGCGTTCAACGCCGACTTCGACGGTGACCAGATGGCCGTCCACGTGCCGCTGTCATTGGAAGCGCAGCTGGAAGCGCGCGTGCTGATGATGAGCACGAACAACATCCTGTCGCCTGCCAACGGCAAGCCGATCATCGTGCCTTCACAGGACATGGTGCTCGGGCTGTATTACCTGTCGATGGATCGCAAGGGCGAACCAGGCGAAGGCATGCTGCTGGGCGATATGGCCGAAGTGCATCAGGCGCTGTTTGCCGGCGCGGTCACGCTGCATTCCAAGATCGTCGCCCGCGTTCCGCAGACCGACGAGAAGGGCAAGCCGTTCCTCAAGCGCTACGACACGACGCCGGGCCGCATGCTGCTGGGCGAATGCCTGCCCAAAAGCAGCACCGTGCCGTTCGAACTGGTCAACCGCCTGCTGACCAAGAAGGAAATCGCCGACGTCATCGACCAGGTCTATCGTCACACCGGTCAGAAAGAGACCGTGCTGTTTGCCGATGCGATCATGACGCTGGGCTTCCGCAACGCGTTCAAGGCGGGGATCTCGTTCGGCAAGGATGACATGATCATCCCGCCGAGCAAGGACGCGCTGGTCGACGAAACCAAGGCGCTGGTGGCCGATTACGAGCAGCAGTACCAGGACGGCCTGATCACGCAGCAGGAAAAGTACAACAAGGTCATCGACGCCTGGAGCCGTTGCGGCGACCAGGTCGCGGCGGCCATGATGGAAGAGCTGAAGGCCACGCCGATCGACGATTCCGGCCGCGAACGGCAGGTCAATGCGATCTACATGATGAGCCATTCGGGCGCGCGCGGTTCGCCGGCGCAGATGAAGCAGCTTGCGGGTATGCGCGGTCTGATGGCCAAGCCTTCGGGCGAAATCATCGAAACGCCGATCATCTCGAACTTCAAGGAAGGCCTGACCGTCCTTGAATACTTCAACTCGACGCACGGCGCCCGCAAGGGTCTGGCCGACACCGCGCTCAAGACGGCAAACTCGGGTTACCTGACCCGCCGTCTGGTCGATGTGTCGCAGGATTGCGTCGTCACGATCGAGGATTGCGGCACCGAACGTGCGCTGGAAATGCGCGCGATCGTTCAGGGCGGTTCGACGATCGCTTCGCTTGGCGAACGTATCCTCGGCCGTACGCTGGCCGAAGACATGATCGAAGCCAAAACCGGCGAAGTGGTCGCGGCCAAGGGCGCATTGCTGGATGAAGCGGCGATCACGCTGATCGAGGCGGCGGGTATTCAATCCGCGCGCATTCGTTCGCCGCTGATCTGCGCGTCGTCGGTCGGGGTTTGCGGCAAATGCTATGGCCGTGATCTCGCGCGCGGTACGCCTGTCAACATCGGCGAAGCGGTCGGCGTGATCGCGGCGCAGTCGATCGGCGAACCGGGCACGCAGCTGACCATGCGCACGTTCCACATCGGTGGTGCAGCGCAAGTCAACGAACAGTCGCATCTGGAATCGCTGTGCGACGGTACCGTGCAATACCGCGACATCCCGACGATCACGGACAGCCGTGGCCGCCGCCTGTCGCTTGCCCGTAACGGTGAAATCGCGGTCTATGACAGCGATGGCCGCGAACGCGCGATCCACCGTGTCCCATATGGTACGCATCTGATCAACGAGAACGGCTCCACCATCAAACTGGGCGAACGCCTGGCCGAATGGGATCCGTTCACTACCCCTGTCATCACCGACAAATCGGGCATCGTGCGCTACATGGATCTGGTCGATGGCCGCACGCTGACCGAGCTGGTCGACGATGCGACCGGTATCGCCCAGCGTGTCGTGACCGAAAACCGCGCCGGTGGCCGCGCCAAGAAGGAAGATCTGCGGCCGCGCCTGACGCTGCTCGATGAAAATTCGGGTGAAGCCGGGCGCTACCTGATGGCGCCGGGCACCACCTTGTCGGTCGAAGACGGACAGATGGTCAACGCCGGCGACGTGCTGGCACGCGCCAGCCGCGAAGCTGCCAAGACGCGCGACATCACCGGCGGTCTGCCGCGCGTTGCCGAGCTGTTCGAAGCGCGCCGTCCCAAGGACAACGCGATCATCGCAAAGATCTCGGGCCGCGTCGAATTCGTGCGCGACTACAAGGCCAAGCGCAAGATCGCGATCATCCCGGAAGAGGGTGAACCGGTCGAATACCTGATCCCCAAGTCCAAGGTGATCGACGTCCAGGAAGGCGACTACGTCAAGAAGGGCGACAACCTGATTTCGGGCTCGCCCGATCCGCACGATATTCTCGAAGTGCTCGGCGTCGAAGCGCTTGCGGAATACCTCGTTGCGGAAATCCAGGAAGTCTATCGCCTCCAAGGCGTGAAGATCAACGACAAGCACATCGAAGTGATCGTTCGGCAGATGCTGCAAAAGGTGGAAATCACCGACGGCGGCGCCACGACCCTGCTGCCGGGCGAACAGCTCGATTTCGAGGAAATGAACGAATACAACGCCAAGCTCGCCGCCGGTGAACAGCCTGCGGTCGGCAAGCCGGTCCTGCTCGGGATCACCAAGGCCAGCCTGCAGACGCGTTCGTTCATCTCTGCCGCGTCGTTCCAGGAAACCACCCGCGTCCTCACGCAGGCCGCCGTCGAAGGCAAACGCGATAGCCTGATCGGGCTGAAGGAAAACGTCATCGTCGGCCGCCTGATCCCGGCGGGCACGGGTGCCAGCATGAGCCGGCTGCGCGTTGCCGCCACCAGCCGCGACGTCGCCCTGCGCGCCGCCACCCGCCGGTTCGAAACCGCGCTGGTCGCGCCGAAGTCCGCTGCGGAAGAACACGCTGCGGAATTGAAGCAGGGTGCGGAAGCTGCGATCGGCAACGATCCGCTGGCTGCGGTCGAGGGTGAAACCCACGGGCTCGACAGCGATGCCGGCGATTACCTGATCAAGGGTGATGACGATTGATGGGAATGGCGCGGGTTTCGGCCCGCGCTTTTCCGACCCGTTATCGGGTCCAAACAAAAACCCCGCCGGAGCGATCCGGCGGGGTTTTTATTTAATTATACCAGAGCCCTTCCCCTTCAGGGGAGGGGTTGGGGTGGGGCCTCTCCCCAGGCGCCAACGCTTATGGGACCATCGCGACGTGGGATTGTAGCCGAGAGGCCCCACCCCCGGCCCCTCCCCTGAAGGGGAGGGGGGAAGAGTCAGGCGTCCAGAGGCACCCCCACCCTCACACCTTTGCGCGATGCTCCCCGCGCACCCACCGCACAGTTCCCGAACTCGCGCGCATCACGACGCTTTCGGTCGTCATCACGCCCGATTTCTTCCGCTTCACGCCCGCCAGCAGCGAGCCATCGGTCACACCGGTCGCGGCAAAGATGCAATCGCCCTTGGCCAGTTCGGTCAGGTCGTATTGCTTGTTCAGATCGGTGATGCCCCACTTCTTCGCCCGCGCGCGCTCATCGTCGTTGCGGAACACCAGGCGGCCTTTGAACTGGCCACCGACACAGCGCAACGCCGCAGCGGCAAGCACGCCTTCGGGGGCACCACCCTGGCCGACGTAGATGTCGATGCCGGTGTCTTCATTGGTGGTGGCGATCACGCCGGCGACATCGCCGTCGGAAATCAGCACGATGCCGCAGCCAAGGCCACGCAATTCGGTGATGATGTCATCGTGGCGGGTACGGTCGAGCACGCAGGCGACTATGTCCGAAGGCGCGACGCCCTTGGCCTGGGCCAGCGCGGTCACGTTTTCGGTGACCGTGCGGTCAAGGTCGATGATGCCGTCGGGATAGCCCGGGCCGACCGCGATCTTGTCCATATAGACATCGGGTGCGTTCAACAGGCCGCCTTCTTCGGCAACGGCGAGCACGGCGAGCGCGTTGGGGCCGGCCTTGGCGGTGATCGTCGTGCCTTCCAGCGGATCGAGCGCAATGTCGATCTTGGGGCCTTTGCCCGGCGCCAGGCCAACCTTTTCCCCGATGAACAGCATCGGTGCTTCATCGCGTTCACCTTCGCCGATCACGACGGTGCCGTCCATGTACAGCTCGTTCAGCGCCGCGCGCATCGCTTCGACAGCGGCGGCGTCTGCGGCTTTTTCATCGCCGCGGCCGATCAGTTTGGCTGCGCCGATGGCTGCTGCTTCGGTCACGCGCACCATTTCGAGCACGAGGACACGATCAAGGACCTTGGAGGCCGGAACAGTGGACTGGGCGGGTTGTGCAATGGGTTGGGTCACTGTAGTTCCTGTGTCGGGGTGGGTCGTGAACTGACGGCGTGCACACGTATGCACAACAGCCCTAGACTGAGGAAGACGGTCTTGTCGAGAATTACCCATGTGATTTGTGCCGCGGTTCTGGCGCTGGCGCCGCTTGCGGTTGCGCAGGCGCAAAGCGCGTCGAGCCAGGCCGCTGCAGGACGGTCGCCCACCGCGCAGCAGGGCACGCCTGCCAACGGCAACAACCCGGCGGCATCGTTGCCGGCGGAAAGCGAACCGGCCGAGCCGAACCTGGCCGAGCGGGTGCTGGTATCCCCGCGCGAGCCGCGGTGCGAAGACGAAACCGTGTCCAACGGGATCACCGTCTGCGGCAAGAGACGGGACAATTCGCGCGATCGGCTGCCGATCCCGAGCGAACTCGATTCGGCGACCGCGCTTGGCGACGGCTTGCCCCGCGCGCCCGATGTGATGACGAACCGGATCACCGGGCACAGCATCAAGCTGGGCTGCATGCTCGGCGGCTGCCCGCCGGGCATGCTGCCCAACATCGACTTTCGCAAGATCCCTGCGGCGCCACCGGGGTCCGATGCAGACCGCGTCGGCCACGGGGAAATCCGCGGAAACTAGGCGCCTATACGTCCAGAATGGGCATGACCAGCGGGGGCTCGGCCAGGTTGGGTGAGCCGTCGAGCAGGCGCAGCGCGTGCTCGATCGCGCTTTCCGGGCCCTCGTGGGTGACGAGCGAGACGAGCGCGCGGCTTTCGCCGGCGATTTCGACGCGCCCCTTCTGGATCAGGCTTTCGATCGATACGCCCGCATCGCGCATGGCGGCGGCGATTTCGGCAAGCGTGCCGGGGCGGTCGGCGACGGTGAAGCGCAGATAGGTCTTGCCCGTGCGATGCCCGCTGTCGGCGCGGGTGGCATGGCCCAGTTCGGCGGCGGGCACAGAGAAGGCCGCGCCGATATCACCGCGTGCAATATCGATCAGATCGGCAACGACGGCGCTCGCGGTCGGGCCATCGCCCGCGCCCGCGCCCTGAAACAGCAGGCGGCCGACGAAATCGCCCTCGGCGACAACGGCATTGGTCGCGCCATCGACATGCGCCAGCGGGTGATCGCGATGAACCAGGTGCGGATGCACGCGCTGGAAAAGGCGGCAATCGGCAGAGGTATCGCCGGGGATCGCGGATTCCACATCGGCCATCCCGATCAGGCGGATGTAATAGCCCAGCGCGTCGGCCTGCGCGATATCGGCGGCCAGCACGCGGCGGATGCCGGTGACCGCAACGCCGGGAAAGTCGATCGCGGTGCCGAATGCGATCGAGGCCAGGATCGACAGTTTGTGCGCGGCATCGATCCCGTCGATATCAAAGCTGGGATCGGATTCGGCATAGCCTTTGGCCTGGGCTTCGCCCAGCACATCGGCGAAATCGCGGCCGGTGTCTTCCATCGTCGACAGGATGTAATTGCAGGTGCCGTTGAGGATGCCATAAACGCGGTGGATATGGTTGGCCGCTGCGCCTTCCTTCAGGCCCTTGATCACCGGGATGCCGCCGGCGACGGCCGCTTCGAACTTCAGCGCGACGTGCGCGGCTTCGGCGCGTTTGGCCAGGTCGATGCCATGGTGCGCGATCATCGCCTTGTTTGCGGTCACGAGCGCCTTGCCCGCCTCGAACGTGGTGCGCGCCAGCGCGAGCGCAGGGCCATCGGCGCCGCCGACCAGCTCGACCACGACATCGACATCATCGCGTTCGCCCAGGATGACCATGTCGTCTTCCCAGGCATAGGCGGTCGCGTTGAACCCGCGATTCTTGCCGCGATTGCGCGCGCTGATCGCGGTAATCCGGATCGGCCGGCCCGCGCGCCGCGCAATCAGGTCGGCATTGGCCTCGATCAGGCGGACCACACCGCCGCCGACCGTGCCAAGCCCGGCGAGCGCAACACGCAAAGGTTCGTTCATGATATCCCCGATCGGGCGACTGCCGCCCGCATTGCGCTCTGCCTTAAAAGCATCGCGCCATGACGTGAACCGGTTTTGTAAAGGCCGCGCTACTTTGTCACGCGGTTGCGCCGGCACGGGCCGAGATCGCGCAGGATCAGCGCGTAGTCCTCGGCAGCGATCCGCCGGTCGGTCTCGTCCGACGAAATCGCGGCGCGGGCGGGCATGACCGGGGGCAGCGCACACGCAAGGCGATACCAAGCGAGCGTGTCGCGGCGCGGCGGCTGTGCGGATTGATCGACAATCTCGCTGAAGCTGACGCCCCAGCGGGTCGGCTCGCCCGGGCGTCGCACGACCGAGATCGACACCGGCGGCGCGCTGCCATTGGCGCCCTGCGTGGTAAAGAAGAACTGGCTCTCGCCTTCACCGACCAGATTGCCGGGCACGTGCAGCGCCTCACGCAACGCAATGATCCGCGGCGGCGCATCGGGCGCGATCAGCTCGGTCAGGATTGCGCGGGTGCGGGTTTCGAGTGCGGGGCTCCAGGCAAACATAGTGTCTGCGGCGCTCAGTTGCAGCTCGCCGGGCTTGCCGGGCACCGCGTTGCCAAACAGCAACACCTGTGTCTTGTTTAACCGGGGTATCTTGCCATTCGCGGCAATCGGTATGTCGGCAAGGAAGCGAAGTGATTCGCCAAGCGTCGGCCCGACCAACACCGCATTGGTATCCGCCTCGATATAAAGGCGGACAAAACCGGGGGCCAGACCAGGCGAATCGCTCGGTTCGAGGCGGGTCTGACGGCGCACCGTCGCCTTGACCACGACGGGGCTGGCCAGCGCCAGATCGACCATATCGGCATATGTCTGACCCGCGATTTCGCCCTCGGGCAGGGCGGTTGGCGCGTGCGGGGCAACAGGGTCGGGCAACCGGTCCAAAGCCGCAGAATCCGAGGCATTTTGTGCAAACGCGGCATGACTTGCGCCAGCTGTGATCACGGTCAGCGCGATCGCCGCCGCACATGTTTCAAAGGTCTTGCGAAAGGGCTTTGACATATGCGTATCCTGCTGGCTTGAAGCACCGACGCCTGTCTGAAACGGGCTGCCCCCGGGCTCTTCAGGAGGCGATATGAGGTGAATCAGATGTGAACCGATAAAGCAATTGCGCGCCCAAAGGTTCGGCGTTAATGCTTGCGTCGGATCAGGCAAAACATAATGATGTCTGACCGATACCGCCGACGGGACCGTGTTCGATGCATGGGCCCGATGTCGGTGGACCGGTTTGCCGGCAGGGTGGAATGAAATCGCTGGATTGGCCAATCGTGCGCAACGGTGTTGCGGGCGAGGCTCCATCTTGATCCTTGTTTCGGGGGTGTGTCTCCGTGGCCAGGGCCTTGGGGAAGATCAGGAGTATTAAGGCTGAATGGCTTACGCTGACCAACAAATGAGCGGTAACAAGATCGTGACGCTCGTCATCGTTGCTCTTCTGCATATCGCGTTGATTTATGCACTGGTCACTGGCCTTGCATATTCGGCCTTTAAGAAGATCAAGGATGTGACGACCGCGGTCAAGATTGACCCGGATAAACCGCCGCCGCCTCCACCGCCGCCACCGCCGAAGACGGATACACCTCCGCCTCCGCCGATTGTGGCGCCGCCTCCGGCTATCACTTTCAACGCTCCGGCGCCTGTGCTCCAGACCGTGACAGCTCCGCCGCCGATCCCGGCGCCGCCAGCTGCCGTGGTGATCCCGGCGCCGCCCGCACCGCCGCCCCCGAAGTTTACCGCAAAAGCTGCGACACCAAAGGGACGTCCGGGCGACTGGGCATCAGACAGCGACTACCCGTCACGCGCGCTCCAGCTCAGTCAGGAAGGCGTCACCGGCTTCCACGTGAGCGTCGGCACCGATGGGAAGGTCACGAGTTGCGAAATCACCAAGTCCAGCGGCAGTCCCGAACTGGATAAGACGACCTGTGCCGTGGTTACGCGCCGTGCGCGCTTCAACCCTGCCACAGACGGTGATGGAAACCCCACCACGGGCAGTTTCAGCAATTCGGTCCGCTGGCAAATTCCGAAGGATTGATTTGCAAACCTTCGTGAACACGCCTCGGGCTCCGTCGAACCCACCCTATCGAGAGACACCTGTGTCTCTTATCGCCCAGACTTTACCCTATTGTATGAATTCTTGAGAGGAAGATCGGAATGCTCATTCAGACGCTCGCTGCGGCCGCGACCAGTGCTGCGCCGCAGAACAAGTTCGGCTTCGTCGAAGCACTCCAGGCCGGCGGTTTCATTTCGTATGCAACCGTTACGATCCTGGGCATCATGTCCTTCGGTACGTTCTTCATCCTGCTGACCAAACTGTTCGAACAGGGCAAGGTCATGAGCCAGTACAAGGCAATTGCCCCGTTCTGGCGCGCATCGACCCTGCGCGAAGGCACGGGCAAGCTCGAAAAGAACAGCGCTTGGCGCCAGATCGTCGATGACGGCCTGCTTGCCGAAGACCAGACGACCAAGCTGGTCGACCAGACCGAAGCCCACGACTGGCTGCACGGTTCGCTGGCCCGTTCGGAAAACTCGATCAATGCCAAGCTGGCCGGCGGTCTGCCGTTCCTGGCAACCGTGGGCGCGACCTCGCCGTTCATCGGTCTGTTCGGGACCGTGGTCGGCATCTATCGCGCGCTGATCGCCATCGGCCTTGCCGGTTCGGCCTCGATCGACAAGGTCGCAGGTCCGGTTGGTGAAGCTCTGATCATGACCGCGCTCGGTCTGCTCGTCGCGGTTCCCGCGGTGCTTGCCTACAACTACCTGCAGGCACGCAACAAGCGCATCGCGGAACTGCTCACCGGGTTCAGCACCGACGTGCTGGCCAACATCGCATCGCATGGTGCGGTGAAGCCTGCTCTGCCGGCCGCACCTGCTGCAAAGCCGGCTGCTCCGGTTGCTGCTGTCAAGAAGTAAGGTCCTCGGGGCCGGCCTGTTCGGGTCGGCCCCGGTCAATCAAAGTGTCCTGAAATGCACGTCGGGGGCGGACATTCCCAACCCTGACGGAGCCAAACTTCTACGCGGCCAGACCTGTAAAGTGGTCACACGGATAGGATTTAACCAATGGCAATGTCTGTAGGCGGCGGGGGCCAGGAACGCCCGATGTCGGACATCAACACCACCCCTTTGGTGGACGTGATGCTCGTGCTGCTGATCATCTTCCTCATTGCGGTTCCCGTCGCGATCCAGACCATCGAAAAGCTGAAAGTGCCCATCCTGAAGTCTGAAGAGACCCAGGACAAAGTGGAAAACCTTTTGCTTGCCGTGGTTGCGACCGACGCTGCTGGCCGCAGCCCTCGTCAGCCGGGCTATCAGGGCTCTTCGCCGACGGGTGAATGCCGCGTTTACATCAACAACACCACGCCGGTCGACAACACCGAATTGTACAAGCAGGCATTCGACCGGCTTGATGCGATCGTGAAGCGCGAAGGTGGTGCAGCATCCATGGACCCGGACAAGATTCCCGAAGTCCATATTCGCGGCGACATCCACGTTCCGTGGAAGTGCATTGCCGGTGCGATCTACAACGTGCAGACTGCGGGTTATCCCAAAGTCGGCTTCATCTCGACCCCGGTGGATCCCAACGGGTAAATATTGGCCAAAGGCTAACCGTGTCGGGGTAACACCCGCACGGACGACCCCCACGGATCATCAGACGGGCGGATCACCGTAACCGGGATCCAGCGATCAAGGAGTACCACCCATGGCAATGAGCGGCGGCAAGGACGATGGCTCGCCGATGATGGAAATGAACACGACGCCGTTGATCGACGTCATGCTCGTGCTCCTCATCATGTTCATCATCACCATCCCGGTGGCGACCCACTCGGTCAGCGTCAACCTGCCCCAGGCAACGCCTCCGACGAACAATCCGATCATCAACCCGGTGAAGAACAAGCTGATTCTCACGACCCAGAACGTGATCATGTGGAACGGCTCACCGATTACCCAGGGCAACCTCGTATCGCTGTTGCAGGCGACCAAGGCCTTGGCAGTCGAGCCGGAACTGCAGTTCCAGCCCGAACCTTATGCAAACTACGAAGTCGCCAACGAGATCCTCAAGATCATCACCGATTCGAAGGTGACCAAGTTCGGCTTCGTCGGCAACGAAAACTACGCCGTGTTCGGCAAGGCGCCCCAATAAGCGCCTGGCCAGTGCGGTTGCATTCCGATGCGATCTCTTTGAATTTGAAAAGGGGAATGGCCACGCGCCGTTCCCCTTTTTCATGCCTGGCGGATGTAGGGCAGGCCTTTACGCTATGCACATATCGCATCCTTGTTCGTCATTCCCGCGGATGCGGGAATCCAGACTGGACGACAAATGGTTGGACTTGTGCTTGATGCTCAGCCTGGATTCCCGCGTCCGCGGGAATGACAACATGCGGCGGCTTATGAGATGGGTGGCCCGCCAATGAGGGCTGGCCAGTGTCACGCAAGGCTCGCTGAACGCCCGGTCAAGGCCGCATCGCTGTCGCGCCCAAACTCTCCGCCTCAACCAGCAGATCCTCATCCGCCGCGCCGATCGGCAGGCTTTCGCGCCCGATCATCACCAGCACCGGCACCGCCAGCGGACTGACGCGATCGAGCAACACATGGTCCAGGTGCCGCGCCGCGCGTTCCAGCACGGCCGCAAGCCGGCCCAGATCGGTCAATCGCGCGCGCGCATCGGCCCAGGCCGCCTCGATCAGCATATGTTCGGGCTCGTATTTGCGCAGCACGTCGTAGATCAGGTCGGTCGAAAACGTGACCTGCCGCCCGGTCTTGCGTTTGCCGGGCTGCTGTCGTTCGACCAGGCCCGATATCACCGCAACCTCGCGGAACGCGCGGCGCAACAAGTACGAGTTCTGCACCCATTCATCGAATTCGTCGGCCAGGATCGTCGGCGTCAGCAAGGCACCGGGATCGGTCACCGGTTTCAACCCCCACACCGCCAGTGCATAGTCGTTGGCAACGAAGCCCAACGGCGCCAGCCCCGCATGCTCCATCCGGCGCGTGATCAGCATCCCCAGCGACTGGTTCGCGTTCCACCCCTCGAACGTGTAGAACACCGTGTATTCACGCGACCCGTAAGGAAAGCTTTCGACCATCAACGCATCGGGCCCCGGCATCGCGCTGCGGTAGTCCTGCATTTCCAGCCATTCACGCACATCGTCGGGCATCCGCGCCCAACCGGCGCGATCGACCAGTAGCGCACGCACGCGATCGGCCAGATGCGTCGTCAACGGCATGCGCGCGCCCATATAGCTGGGGATCTGGCCTGATCGCCGCGCCGCGCGTACGAGCACCGCGCTGTCACGCAGCGCCTCGACCTCCAGATCGAGCCCGGCAAAGCGGAACGTATCGCCCGGCGCCAGTTGCGCGCCAAACCCTTCCTCGACCTTGCCCAGCGCGCGCCCATTGCGAAACCGCACTTCCAGCATTTCGGAATCGATGATGATCCCCGCGTTCAGCCGGTGCCGCGCCGCCTGGTCGGGATGCGTCAGCCGCCATTCGCCCGACTTGTCGCGCACGATCCGCTTGAACCGGTCATAGGCGCGCAACGAATACCCCCCCGTCGCCACGAACGCCAGAACCCGCTGCCACGCCGCCGCATCGAGCCAGTCGTAGGCCGTCGCCGACTGCACCTCGGCCAGCAAAGCCGCCTCGTCGAATGGCCCGGCGCACGCCACACCCATCACATGCTGCGCCAGCACGTCGAGCCCGCCCGGCCGGAATTCGTCCCCATCGCGCTGCCCGGCCTCGACCGCATCGCACGCCGCCAGCGCCTCCAGAAACTCGAACCGATTGCCCGGCACCAGCACCGCGCGGCTCGGGCTGTCGAGCCGATGGTTGGCGCGCCCGATCCGCTGCAACAACCGCGAAGACCCTTTGGGCGCGCCCATCTGCACCACCAGGTCGATGTCACCCCAGTCGACGCCCAGATCGAGACTGGCGGTACACACCAGCGCGCGCAATTCGCCGCGCGCCATCGCGCCCTCGACCTTGGTGCGCGCCTCACGGCTCAACGAACCATGGTGGATCCCGATCGGCAGCAGGTCCTCGTTGGCATCCCACAGCTTCTCGAACAGGAATTCGGCCAGAAACCGCGTGTTGGTAAACACCAGCGTCGTGCGTGCCTTGCGGATCAGGTCATACACTTGCGGCACCGCCCACGTCCCGGCATGCCCGCCCCACGGCACCCGGCTGTCGATGGGCTGCAGGATCTCGACCACAGGCGGCGCGCCGGGATCGCCCTCGACCAGCGCAACTCGCGCGCAATCCCCGCCTGGCGCCAGCCACGCGCGATAGGCATCGGGATCACCCAGCGTGGCCGATAGCGCGACGCGCCGCATCGCGGGGCTGAGCGCCTGGAGCCGCGACAAGGCCAGGGTCAGCAGATCACCGCGCTTCCCCGTCGCAAACGCATGCACTTCGTCGATCACCACGCGCCGCAACGTAGCAAACAGCTCCGCACTCTCGGGATAACTCAACAACAGCGACAGCGATTCAGGCGTCGTCAGCAAAATATGCGGCGGCCGCACCCGCTGCCGCGCCTTGCGCTCGCTCGGCGTGTCGCCGCTACGTGTCTCGATCCGGATCGGCAACCCGATCTCGTCGACCGGCGTCAGCAAATTGCGCTGCACATCGGCGGCCAGCGCCTTCAGCGGCGAAACATACAGCGTGTGCAGCCCCTCGGGCGGCGGCACCCCCCCCAGCCGCGACGGCGCAAACTCGGCCAGCGTCGGCAGAAACCCCGCCAGCGTCTTGCCCGCCCCGGTATCGGCCACAACCAGCGCATGCTCCCCCCGCGCCGCCGCCGCCAGCACGCCCGCCTGGTGCCGCCGCAGGCTCCACCCGCGCTGCGCAAACCAGGCGGCAATTTCGGGGGGTAGCTGGGCGTCGGTCATACCGGTGCAATACCGCACCTGCCGGTCAGGTGCTACCGGCGCTAATCTGCTGTAGTGTCTCAGCGTGAATCGCGGTTGTTACGGGCTCGGGAGCTGGCGGCTTTCGCGAATGCGCGCCGGGATGGCGGTGGTTGGTCGCAAAGAACCGATGCGGCAGGTGCCGACCAACTCAAGCCGTTCGTGAAGCGAGCTGCGAATGGCAGCTTCGGACGGAACCCGTCATTCAGTGGGCCAACAGGACTGTCGACGGTCCCCATGTTGCCACAGTGCGCGTCCCGGCCACTGGCCTTGAACGCCGTCATTCCTGAGGGGACGCACGCCACCATCAAGCCGACTGGCGAGGGCCCATTGCCAACGCACAGCTATCGGGCACCGCGGTGCCGATAGCCGCTATACAACTTGCAAGACCACATATGCGGGCCCGCTTTGCGCCACGTTAGGGGAGTCGAACCGCCATTTCGATCTCAACCAGAATTTCCGGCGTATAGAGCGCCTGAACGCCGATCGTCGTCATGCTGGGCTTCGCGTCCCCGAGCAGAGGCCGTAGCGCGCTCAGAACCTGCTGGAACGCTTCGGTGGTCGCATTCACGACATAGACGCGCATCATAAGGATGTCCTGCGGGGACGCCTTCAATTCATCGAGCGCGGCCGCGAGGCTAGCCGTCGCAAGCGTTGCCTGGCCAGCGACGTCCTTGGGAGGGTCTGCGCTGCCGGGTGCTGCCGCGATCTGGCCGGACACAAAGGCGATGCGGCCCGGTTCGCCGATACTAATCTGCGAGAACCCGCCTGACGCCATATTCCACATCGTCGCAGGATTGCGGCGATCCACTGACGCCGATGGATTTGATTCGCGTTGCGCCATTACATTGTCCTTTTGATGCAGGGAGGTGTTTGGCGCAGCGCGCCACTTAAAGGTTCTGAGCCTAGTTCAACGTGCTGCCTTTAAGGCCCGGCAGGAGCAATAATTCGGCCGCTGCGTCCGCATCTTCGAGGAGCGTTTTACGCGGTGCGCCCATCTGCGCGTGCATTGTCAAACCACGGGCAAGGTCGAGGGTTTGGCGCGCGCGCGCGACCACGGGAAAGTCGGCCGGTATTTCTCCCGCGGTGATCCCATCCCGGAAACGGCGTTCAACAAGGGCCGCGCCGGCAGTGACGGCATCTTTCAAGAACTGCCTGACCTCTGCGTCGTCCACGAGGGGCGCGACGCACACCATCAAACATCCTGCCGCAGTCCCTTCCGCGGTCGCACTCTCGACGGCGTGCCTTAGGAAGCTGGCGATAGAGTCACGAAGAGTCAGCGGGGCGAAGAGCGCCTTCGCGGCGCGAGCACCTTTTGCGCTCGCGTATGTCCGAAGGACGCGCAGAAAGAGCGTCCGTTTGTCGCCGAACACTGAATACAGACTTTGCCGCCCCACGCCCATGCCTGCGATCAGATCATCGATCGTCACACCGTCATAGCTTTTAGACCAGAAGAGCCGGGTCGCTTTTTCCAGTGCTTCATTCTCATCGAAGCTTCGCGGTCGTCCCCGCGCCCGAGTAGCATTGTTTAGCATTCAGTCCAAAACTCCTTGACCGCGCTGTCACAGCAATTATATGCACTTTCAGTCCATAAATGGCAAGTCGGCGTCTCGGTTCATGATCCGTCCGACCGTCATTTTTTACCACGGAGCCGCCCATGGAACATACGATTGCTCTCGTCACCGGGGCCACCTCCGGTTTAGGCCACGCGGCGGCCCGCTCTCTTGCCGAAGAGGGCTGGCGTGAGATCATCATCACCGGGCGCAGCGCCGCTCAGATTCGGGAATCGGCCGCACAACTCTTGGCTAAAACCAACAAGAAGGTGTTCACGCCGCTCGAACTGGATTTGGACAAACCGGCCAGCGTTAAATCCGCGCTTGCCGAACTCGTCAAGCGGGGTCGGTCGATCGACTTTTTGCTGCTCAACGCCGGAATGGTTCCGGGAAAGAACCGCGTCATCACTGCGGCGGGCGTCGAGGCGTCTCAAGCCCCGCTGATCGGCCATCATCAACTGACTGTCGGTTTGCTTCGCGCCAACCTGCTGAGCCCCAACGCGCGGATCGTTATCACCAGTGCGGAGCCTGCCCGTGGGGGGGTGCCGATGTTCAAATACACCGATGCGCCCGCCTTCGCAGCCCAATACTTCCACGGCGACCAAACCGCTGCTGTCGAAGCCCTGATCCGCAATGGGCCGCACGTGAAGTACGCACCCAACAATGCGTATGCCGACGCCAAGCTCGTTGTCGCTTGGTGGGTCGCGGCTCTCGCACGCCGGCTACCGTCTGGCATGGCGGCTTACGCTGTCTCGCCCGGCGCATCGAATGCCACCAATGTTGCGCGAAATGCCGGCCCTTTGTTGAAATATCTGATGATTCCGATCGTGAACCTCATTCCCGGCATGAATCAGACACCCGAAACTGCGGCCCGTCGCTACCTCCAAGCATCTGAGTTCGGGACCGACGTTTCAGGGCAATTCTTCGCCTCGGCTCAAGGGAAATTCTCAGGCCCGATGGAAGTGCAGCTCCAACCGCACCTTCTCGACGGTGCAAATCAGGAAGCTGCATGGCAGGCCGTCGTCAATGTATCTGGCATCGACTTAGCTCATCCAGAATGGATGAGGGAGGTGTCTGAAAGAAGCGCAGCGCATGGCACCCTGTGATCAAATACTTCGCTGTATGGCTTCCGATCGCACTTGGTGTCGTGATGATCGGGACTGGCGCGGCCAACCTCGCCGGTCCTCCGCTGGCGCTTAAGAACTTCGCGCTCTGGGGCTATCCGGCTGGCTTTCACCGGGTAGCGGGCTCCCTCGGAATAGCGCTCGGTATACTTCTCATCATCCCGGCGACGGCGCGGGTCGGAACCAATGGAAGCGCCATTTTCATGCTGGTCGCTGTCGCAACTCTAATTCGCAGCCGCGATTGGGGGCACCTGCCGGCCGCGGCCGTCCTGATGGCGGCCTCCGTCGCAGTGATAGCGATGCAACATCGCGCCTAATATCTCCTGATATCGTCCAAAACTATCAACGTAATCATAACCTCACGAGGGCAATTCACATGAAACGATATCAAGATAAAAAGGTCGTGATTATCGGCGGCACCAGCGGAATGGGCCTCGCGACGGCAATGATGCTCCTCGATGGGGGCGCGCGCGTTCTGGTGACTGGCCGCTCGCAAGCGGGTCTGGATTCGGCGCGGCTCGCGCTTGGAACCGACGCCATCGTGGTTTCGAGTGACGCCCGTTCGTTGACGGACCTTGATGCTCTCGCCGCTCAAGTGAAGACCGAGTTCGACACCATCGACCTGCTTTTCGTCAACGCCGGTTTCAGCATTCCAACGCCTCTCGAAAACGTGACCGAGGCCATCTACGACGAAATGTTCAACCTGAACGCCAAGGGACCGTTTTTTGCGGTCCAAAAGCTTGCGCCGCACATCAACCGGGGCGGCTCGGTCGTCCTCACGACCTCCGTCGCCAACGTCAAAGGTCTGCCGGGCCAGGCTACCTACGGAGCGGCCAAGGCTGCGCTGCGATCGTTCGCCCGTGTGCTTGCCGCTGAACTTCTTCCGCTGGAGATTCGCGTCAATGCGGTGTCGCCCGGCCCCATCGATACCGGCATTCTCGAAAAGGTGTTCCCCACAGAGGAAATGCGAGCCCACGTGAAAGGGCACACGCTCGGCATCGTCCCGATGAAGCGCTTCGGCACTTCAGAGGAGATCGCGAAAGCTGTCGCCTTTCTCGCGTTCGACGCGACCTTTACGACCGGCGTTGAAATTCCGGTCGATGGAGGTTGGTCACAACTTTAACGACGGTGAAGGCCATGCCGCTGTTAAAAAAGCAAGATCGCCGTCGTCACCGGCAGCAGCAGCGGCATTGGCCTGCCGACCGCAAAGCGGTTCCTTGAAGAGGGGGCCTACCCGTCCCGAGACGGCGCGACCGAAGCCAGAAAGCAGATCACTGCGATGACGCCTCTGGCGCGCTTGGGGCGCCCAGCCAAGATCGCTTCCGGCCCCGTTCCTCGCTTCGGACCTTCGCAGCTACTTCGCCGGCATCGATCTTCCTGTCGATGGCGGCCTGACGGCTATCTGACCAAAAAACCTGACCAATGAGGAGCGTTCGATGAAAAATGCAGCCGACCATTTGGTGCCAAAGACCGGGAAATTTCGCCGGGCCCTCGCGACCGTTTGGGCCTTCGTGCAGGCGATGGAATCCACCAGCTTCGATTATACGCTCGATCGAATCAAACATTTGGATCGGGAGGTTGGACGACTGAGGGAGGAACTGCGCCAAAGCCGGGAGTCGGGGACATCGTCATCGATCGACGGACGTTAGGTCCGAGCGCGCCTACTCTAAAAGGCGGCACCGAGGCGGCCACCTAACAAGCGCTTGCCTTCCGGAGACCTATGGTGCGAGTGCCTGCTTCTATCCGATCCCGCCGTTCGCGGCCGACGACTTTTGTGACCGCTAAGTCCCAAACCAGGTCGATCCGATGTATGCGCGGATCGCCATCGGAACGGCCGCTTCCAGATTCAGTGAAGCAGCCGCGCTATGGTGGGATAGGGCGGAAGCGGAACTTCATACCGAGGCACTACGCGATCCGCGCGAGCCAACTATTCATATTGTCCAGCACGCGCGCGAGGCCCGCCTCGGTCAGGCTCTCGGCGCGCGCGGTCAGCATCGCCTGCGTGTTCGATGCTCGCAGCAACCACCAGCCATCGAGCGTGGTCACGCGCGCACCGTCGGTGCCATCGAACGCCACACCCGCATCGCGCAACCGCGCAACCAGATCGGCGATCGCGGCAAACGGATCCATGCCCGGCACGGCAAAGCGCAGATCGGGCGTAACGTGCGTCTCGGGCATCGCGTCGCGCAGTTCGGTCAACGAATGACCGAGCCGTGCGCTTGCCGCGAGCAGGCGCAGCGCGGCGTACAGCGCGTCGTCATAGCCGTAGTAATCATCGGCGCAGAACACATGGCCGGTCATTTCGCCGGCGAGCACCGCACCAGATTGCTTCATTCCCGATTTGATCAGCGAGTGCCCGGTCGGGGCCATCAGCGCGCGGCCGCCGAGCGCGGCGATCGTGTCGAACAGCGTCTGGCTGCACTTCACATCGGCCATGATCAGCGCGCCGGGGCGGTGTTGCAGCAGGTCCTGGACAAGGATCATCAGGATCTGATCGCCCCACAACACCCGCCCGCGGCCATCGACCACGCCAATCCGATCGCCATCGCCGTCGAAAGCAAAGCCGAAATCGATGTGTCCCCGCGCGACGGCATCCACCAGATCGCGCAGGTTTTCTGCCTCGGTTGGATCGGGATGGTGATTGGGAAAATGGCCGTCGACAGACGTATGAAACAGCACATGGTGCCCCGGCAGATGGCCGACCAGGTGTTCGATGAGCGGCCCGGCCGCGCCGTTCCCCGCGTCCCAGCCGATGCGCAAGGTCGCGATTTGGGCCGGGTCTATGCCATCGAGCGCTTGCCGGATGCGCGCGACATAGGCCTGCGCCAGGTCGGCATCCTCGACAGCGCCGGCGCCGCGGCTCCACGCGCCGGCAGCGGCGATCCGGCCGAGATCGAATATGTCATCGCCAAAGAATGGCTGGCCCCCAAGATCCATCTTGAAGCCATTGTGATCCTTGGGATTGTGGCTGCCGGTTACCTCTATGCCGCCGTGCACCTCTGGCGCTGAGGCGACCGCGTAATACAGCAACGGTGTCGGCCCGAGCCCGATCCGCCGTACATCGACACCACTGTCGATCAGGCCCGCGACCAGCGCTATTTCGAGTTCGAGCGAGCTTAGCCGCCCATCGCGCCCGACTGCCACGCGGTCCCCGCCGACCGCCCGCACCCGCGTCGCAAAGCTGCGGCCCAAGGCATAAGCATCGCGCGCATGCAGCGTGTCGCCAAACACCCCGCGGATGTCGTATGCGCGCAGCACGCTCGGATCGAAGACGTGCCGTGCGATGCCCGCAAACACGATCAGCGCGCGGCGCGGTTGCCGGGGCCGAGCCGTTCGAGCAGCAGGTCGCGCGCGGCATTGGCCTCGAACACTGCGTCGCTGGTGCCGCCGCGATCGGGATGAACTTGCGTCAGCAGCCGCCGGTGCGCGTCGATGATCGCCTCGCGCCCGGCATCGGGCGCCAGGCCGAGCAACACGCGCGCCTGTTTCTCGCCCCCGCGTGCATTGCGCGCCTGCCACCACGCCCACGGCCATTGGCCGGTGGCAAACCGGAACACCAGGCTGCCCAGCACAGCCAGGACGACAAAGCGTTCGATCATGCCGAAACCGGACTGACGCGATCGAGCGGCAGTTGCGCCGCAGCAGTGATCGGCGGCAGGTTCAGCCCGGCAAGCAACGTGCGCAGTTCCTGGCGCGCGACCAGATGGCTGGTGCCCAGTTCGCCCAGATGCCCCTTGTCGAGCAAGGTCAGCCCGCTGGGGAACAGTTCGCGATAGATCACGCGTTCGGACAGCCCGCTGGCGACCCGAAAGCCGACGCGTTTCGACAGTTCGGTCAGCGCCTGGTCGATACGCTTCTGGTTGCGCGCCTCGGTATAGCCGGTGCGGTTGCGCACGACGACCCAGTCCATCTGTTTGCGCTGGTCCTTGATCGTCGACATTGCGCGCTTCTTGCGTGCTTCCCAGATCAGCTCGGCATAAAACGACAGCCGCCGCACTTTGAAGGTTTCGGCATCGACCTGCCCGATCAGGTCGAAATCGACGAAACTGTCGTTCAGCGGCGTGACCAGCGTATCGGCGCGCGTGGCGACATGGCGCGCCAGCGGATCGTCGCGGCCGGGCGTGTCGAAGATCACGAAATCGGCCGACGCGCCCATCTCGTGCGTCAGCGCGTCGAGCTCGTCGGTGCTGTCGCCGCCAAACACCGCAAATTCCGCGGTGGGCAGCGCAATCTGGCGCCGGCGATGCGTCTCCGCGCGGTTTTCGAGATAGCGGTGCAGCGTGCGCTGGCGCGCATCGAGGTCGATCGCGACGACGCGCGCGCCCTGATACGCCAGCGCGATCGCGACATGCACGGCCGTCGTCGATTTGCCCGTGCCGCCTTTTTCGTTGGCAAAAACTATACGGTGGGGACCGTCGGACACTGGCGCTTCCTTCTTGGGCAGTTCCACCTGATCCGCCGATAGATGTCGGCCGATCGGGCGAGTTGCAATTTAGGCTGGAAATTTGCGGCTATAACGCCCAAATCCGGATGGCAAGCACCGGACCGTTTTGCTCGGGCACAACTGGCCTCAACCCCCCGCCTCATCTGGGCTGGACGATAAAGGAGAGACGAGCCCCATGCAAACTGTCTCGACCCGCGCAGCGCTGGCGAATGCATTGATCGCGCTCAAAAGTGGGGGAAAAACCCTCGCACTGGTGCCGACGATGGGCGCGTTGCACGACGGGCATCTGGCGTTGGTGCGCCACGCGCGCCAGGTTGCCGATCGCGTCGCGGTGTCGATTTTCGTCAATCCGCTGCAATTCGGCGAAAACGAGGATCTGGATGCCTATCCGCGCCAGTTGGCGCAAGACAGCCAGCTGTTGCAGGACGCCGGCGTCGATCTGTTGTGGGCGCCGACGGTTGCGGAAATGTACCCGGCCGGATTTGCCACGACGATCGCGGTCCAGGGGCTCGACCAGGTGCTGTGCGGGGCGAACCGCCCCGGGCATTTCGACGGCGTGGCAACGGTGGTCGCGAAACTGTTCAACCAGGTCCGCCCCGATGCCGCGCTGTTCGGCGAAAAGGACTGGCAACAACTGACGATCATCCGCCGCATGGCGCGCGATCTCGATCTCGCGCTGCCGCAGGCCGATCGGGTGATCGGGGTGCCGACCGTGCGCGAAGCCGACGGCATGGCCATGAGCAGCCGCAACCGCTATCTGTCGCCCGCAGATCGTATCCGCGCCCGCGAACTCAACCGCGCGATGCGGGTGGCGATCGGCGCGATACTGGCTGGCGGCGACCAGAGCCGCGCGCTGGCAACGTTGCGCCGGTCGATCCTGGCCGCCGGGTTCGATCGGATCGACTATGCCGAATTGCGTACCGCCGAAACGCTGGACGATGTCGCGCAGTGGACCGGGCAGGCGACCCGTTTGCTGGTCGCCGCCCACATCGGCGGCGCCCGCCTGATCGACAATATGGCGGTCGAGCCGGCGATGGCGATACCACCCGAAACAATAAGCGCGGCCTGACCGGGACCGGCGCAACCGAGGAGAGCAAGATGGCCACGCAGATCCGCCCCGAAACGACCTACAGCGAAGCCGAATGGCAGGCCCGCCTCGACCTGGCGGCGTGCTACCGCATATTCGATCTGCTCGGCTGGTCGGAGTCGGTCTACAACCACATCTCGGTCAAAGTGCCGGGCCAGGATGATGCGTTCCTGATCAATCCTTATGGCCTGTTGTACAGCGAAGTCACCGCCAGCAACCTGGTCAAGATCGACATCGACGGCAACACGCTGGGCGCGTCGGCGTATCCTGTGAACAAGGCCGGGTTTACCCAGCATGCCTATTTTCACCGCCATCTGCATTGGGCGCAGGCGATCTGCCATGTCCACACCACCGCCTCGATGGCGGTGTGCAGCATGGAAGAAGGCTTGCTGCCGATCAACTTCTACGCCTGCAATTTCATCGGGCGGCTGGCCTATCACACGTTCGAGGGCGTGACGGTGCGCGCCGAAGAGGGCGAGCGGCTGCTGGCCAACCTGGGCGATCGCAACATCCTGATGCTGCGCAACCATGGCCCGGTCGTGCTCGCGCCGACACTGCCGCTGATGTTCCTGCAGATGTGGGCGCTGCAGCGGGCCTGCGAAATCCAGCTGGCGACCCTGTCGATGGGGCAACCGGTGCGCCTGGTGCCCGACGACGTGGTCGCGGTGCACCAGCGCGATCTCGGCTCGGTGATGATCCCCGGGGTGCAGCCGGGCGCGACCGATTTTGCCGCGTGGGTGCGGCGGATCGATCAGGTGGATCGCAGTTGGCGCGATTGAGTGGGTGTCCGGCGGGGCGGCGGGGCGCAGATGTCAGGATAGCAAACAGTTCAAGACATTAAAGGGATCCAAGGGCAATGGCCCTTGGCCGCCGGAGGCATCTCTGAAACGCAAGGATTTCAAGTGGCACGCCTGATCGTCAACACCCAACCGGTCGAATTCCGGCTCGATGGCGATGTCCCGCTGCTGTGGGCGCTGCGCGATGTCGCCAATCTGACCGGCACCAAATACGGCTGCGGCACCGGCGAATGTGGCGCGTGCATGGTCATTGTCGATGGGCAGGCGATGCCCAGTTGCACGCTGTCGCTGGGTGAGGCCGAGGGGCGCACGATCACCACGATCGAAGGTTTGTCGCCCGATCGCAACCATGCGGTGCAGCAGGCGTTCGTTGCCGAACAGGCGATCCAGTGCGGGTTCTGCACCCCCGGGCTGGTGATGGCGGCGGCTGCGTTGCTGGCGCGCAACGTCAATCCGACCGAGGCGGATATCGGCAGCGCCATCACCAATATCTGTCGCTGCGGTGTTCAACCGCGGCTGATCCGCACGATCCAGCGCGCGGGGCGCATTTTGCGCGGCGAGGAACCGGGCCAGCGCGTGCCGGTACCCGCGACATCGACCACGCCTGTACTTTGAGGGAGAGCACCATGAAGGCGACAATCTGGCACAACCCCGGCTGCGGCACATCGCGCAACACGCTGGCCCTGCTGGAAGCGGCAGGCGCCGTTGTCACGGTGATCGAATACCTGAAAACCCCGCCCACCGCCGACAAACTCGCGCAACTGTACCGCGATGCCGGGATCACGCCGCAACAGGGCCTACGCCTGCGCGGCACCCAGGCCGAGGCGCGTGGATTGCCCGGCGCAGACGATGCGACAGTGCTGGCGGCGATGGTCGCCGAGCCAAAGCTGATCGAGCGGCCGTTGGTGGAAACCGGCAAGGGCGTGCGGCTGTGCCGACCCAAGGAACTGGTGCTGGAGATTTTGTAAAAACCCACCAACGTCGAAACCCCATCCCACGTCATCCCGGGCTTGACCCGGGATCCCGCTGCCTTTGATAACGGCAGCGCGGAAGACCAGCGGGACCCCGGGTCAAGCCCGGGGTGACGCGCGAGAGAGCGGTGAAGGATCGAGCGGCATTACCTGATTGTCGGATTGGGCGCCCGGCCCGGAACCCGCCTCAGAGCGGAATAAACCGCCCCGCGCAGACCAGTGCGCAGGCGCACGTCACCACCATTGCGAAGCGCAAGGCGTCTTCGAACAGAGCTGGTGAAAGGCGCGCGGTGATACCCATACGCACGGCTTTGCACGCGGGATGTTAAAAACCCGTAAACGCTGCTCAGCCCAGCCATTCGTGCAACGATTGCAGGCACGCGCGCGCCAGCAGGGCCGATCGCTCCGGGCTCCAGCCTTGCAACGGGCAGGGCAGGTCGTCGTTGTCCTTGAACGGCATTTCCAGCGTCATCGCCACCGCGCCAAATCGCTCCGCCACCTGATTGGTCGACATCGTCAGGTTGGCGGTGCCGGGTCGCGCTGCCGGATAGCCGTATTTCGTCTGGAAGTCGGGCGTGCGGCGTTCCAGGATCGTGCGATAGCGGCGATAGCCTTCGCCCTGGTCCTCGCGCCACGACGGAATGCCGTCGAACCCGGCGACGAACACATGCGGGATCGCTTCATCGCCGTGCACATCGATCGCAAAATCGACCCCGGTCGCATCCATCGCATTGCGGATGGCCAACACTTCTGGCGACCGTTCCGCGCTCGGTTCGTGCCATTCGCGGTTCAGATTGACGCCCGCCGCATTGGTGCGCAGATGCCCGCGGACCGATCCATCGGGGTTGGCATTGGGCACGATGTGGAATGTGCAGGCGGCGCGCAAGGCCCGGCCATGCGGATCGGCCGGATCGGTCAGCAGCGCCAGCGCGCCTTCGATCCACCATTCGGCCATCGCTTCGCCGGGATGCTGGCGCGCATAGAACCACACCTGCCGCGCGCCGGTGCCCAGGGTCAGGCAATCGATCGGCCGTCCTTCGATGCTGTGGCCCAGCACGCGATGCGTCACGCCGGGCGCGGCCGCACTGCGCGCGACCAGGTCCTGATGCCGTTCCCAGGAATAGGGCGCGAAATAGGCAAACCAGCATACGTCGCCCGCCGGCTGGTGCCGGATCGTCAGCGTGCCGCCGTCGACCGCCGGATCGTATTCGCCAGGCGCACGCCCCCAGACCATGCGATTTTCGCTGCACGCCGCGTTGTAATTGCGCCACCCGTCGGGATAGGCCGACGACGCCAGCCCGGTAATCCGCAGCTCGACCATACGTCCGGCCGCGCCCGCGACGCGAAAATGGAACCACTGGAAAAACGCCGAATGCGCATCGCGGCGGATGGCGAGATCGGCGCGCGTACCCGCGATGGCCAGCACGTCGATATTGCCGCTGTCGAACGCGGCGTCGATTGCCATAGAAGTGTCAGTCATGGGAAAACCTTACTCGCCGCCGCGGCCCGGCGTGGGCAGATCGACCGCCTGAACCACTTTGCCATCGGGAAACCGCGCAAACAGCGCCACGGCCAGCCGCGTCGCCATATGCCCGTCGTCGATGCCGTCCGATCCGTTCTCCGTCGCGCGCGACTGGCCCTGGGCATAGCCCTCCCACAGCACCTTGCGCGTGGCCTTGTCGCGGATGCGCACATCCATGCGCGTGGCCATGATCGCCTTGCGCGGTTTGGACAGATCCACCGCGAGCGCCAGGCCATAACCCGATCCGCGATTGCTGACGCCGACGCTCATTTCGCCGCTGACCGGCTTGTGTCGTGCTTCTTCGGGAATGACGACATCGCTGGTGATCATCACTTCGACCAGTTGGCGGGGGTCGGCAATATGCGAAATGTCATATCCCTTGTGCGCCAGCTGGTCCACGACGGCGGACTGATAGACGGGCAGCTTGGCCTCGGTATCCCCGGTCACGACGATCGCGCTATCGTCGCCATCGCTGTTGCGCGGCGGGCGCGTGGGCGCGTCGCTGACGACGATCCGGCCTTTGCCCAGCTGATCGCCCGCATCCGCCGCACGAAAGGTCTCGACATCGATCTGCCGCGATGGCTCGGCGCCGCCTTGCGTTCCGACGCGCTGGCCGCCGCCCCACTGTCCGGGATATCCGCCTGGGTAGCCTTGCGCAAAGGCAGGCGTCGCGCACATCAGGATACATGCGGCAAGGAATTTACGGGCGGTACGTGATGGCATGGGGCGGGGGTCCTGACTGGCCGGCTGCATACATATGCTTTTCCGACAGCACTACAACGGATGCTTAGGGGGATTCCTTCTATCGCAAGGCTTGGGTACGCAAAAGTACACGCGACAACGAAGGTGATTCGCAAGTGAGCAAGGTTCCCGTTCTCGTTACCGGCGGCGCCGGTTATATCGGCAGCCACGCAGTCCTCGCGCTGAAAGATGCCGGCTGGCCGGTCGCCGTGATCGACAATCTGGTCACCGGCTTCCGCTTTGCCGTGCCCGACGGCGTGCCGTTCTACCAGGGCGATATTTCGGACGACGCATTGCTGGCCCGGATCTTTGCGGACCAGGGGACTCGCGCGGTCATGCATTTTGCCGGGTCGATCATCGTACCCGAATCGGTCGAAAATCCGCTGAAGTATTACCACAACAACACGGCATGCAGCCGGTCGCTGATCGCCAGCGCAGTCGCCGCCGGCGTGCCGCATTTCATTTTCAGCTCGACCGCTGCGACCTATGGCAGTCCCGAAGTCTCGCCGGTCAGTGAAGACAGTCCCAAACTGCCGATCAATCCGTATGGCATGTCGAAGCTGATGACCGAGATCATGCTCGCCGATACGGCGCGCGCACACCCGATCAACTATTGCGCCTTGCGCTATTTCAACGTCGCCGGCGCCGATCCGCAGGCGCGCACCGGCCAATCGACCGCAGGCGCGACGCACCTGATCAAGGTCGCGGTCGAGGCGGCGCTGGGCAAGCGCGACAAAGTCGCGGTGTTCGGCACCGATTTCGATACCGCCGATGGCACCGGGGTGCGCGATTACATCCATGTCAGCGACCTGGCCGCCGCGCATGTGCTGGCGCTGGAGGCGCTGATTGCCGATCCTGCGCAATCGCTGACGATGAATGCCGGCTATGGCCGGGGCTTTTCGGTGCTCGAAGTGCTCGATGCGGTCGATCGCGTGACCAATATGACGATCAAGCGCGAACTCGGCCCGCGTCGCGCGGGCGATCCCGCGTCGCTGATTTCGGACAACCGCCGGATCAAGGCGACGCTGCCGTGGGTGCCGGCACATGCCGATCTGGATACAATCGTGGCGCATGCGCTGGCGTGGGAACGCCGGTTGACCGAGCTTCGTGCGGAAGCTTGACTTTCAAGGGGCGCGCATCTACCCGCCCATTTCTGTTTTTCGGCCCGGTCGCATCGGGCAAAAGGATTCGCCATGAAAGTTCGCAACAGCCTGAAGTCGCTCAAAGACCGCCATCGCGACAACCGCGTGATCCGTCGTCGCGGCCGGACTTATGTGATCAACAAGACCCAGCGCCGGTTCAAAGCCCGCCAGGGCTGATCCGTCATGCCCCGTTTGTCGGGGCATGATCTGCTGCAAGGTACCTGACACCCTCGCCCGAAAGGCGGGGGTTCGGTCGTTTTTAAGGACACGGCATGGCCGCAGTCGATGCCGTCGTGTGGGATATCGGCCGCGTGCTGGTGCAGTGGGATTTCCCGCTTATCTGGCGCGATGTCATCCCCGATCCGGTCGCGCGTGCCGCCTTCACGACGACCGTGGTCAGCGAATCATGGCATTCCCGCCATGACGTCGGCGAGACGATGGATGCGTTGATCGCGGAGCGGGTCGCGGAGCATCCCGCCGAGCGCGCCCTGATCGAACGCTATCGCACGCATTGGCTGCTGGCGGTGCCGGGCCCGATTGCCGGCACGCATCCGCTCGTCGAAGGGCTGGCTACGGCCGGCGTGCCACAATTTGCACTTACCAATTTCGGCGCCGATGCGTTTGCGATGTTCCGCCCGACATTCCCCGTGCTCGATCACATGATCGAGATCGTCGTGTCGGGTGACGAACGGCTGGTCAAACCCGATCCGGCGATCTTTGCGCTGGCCGCGCGCCGCTTTGGCCACGATCCCGCGCGGATGCTGTTTATCGACGACAACGCTGACAACATCGCCGCCGCGCGCAAACTGGGGTGGCAGGTGCACCACTTTACAGGGGATGCCGCCGCGCTGGAGGCGGATCTGATCGCGTTGGGGCTGCTTTAGTGGCGTGCGTCTAATCTGAAGCGTTGCTGATAGGAGGCGTGTGGGCAAGAGCCGTTAACCACAGCCGTAACGCTGTTTTTTCGTCTTCCCGGGCTTGACCCGGGATCCCGCTTTTTCTTCGCGCCACATCAGATCCGTGTATTTCCACGCAAAAGAAGCGGGACCCCGGATCAAGTCCGGGCGACGATTGTCTTATGTTCGTGCTTTGCGCCTGGCCCTTGTCCGCCGAAGCCGTGCTGATCGCAGCGCCCAAATGTTTTGTGTCGGCTGCATTCAAGAATCGCCGGCGTCGTGGCAAACGGGGCCATGACCATTGGCAAAGCCAGCGCGGACAATCGGGCCTATCGCAAGATATCGGCATGGCAGATCGTCGCTGCCGCCTGGCTGCACTTTGCGGTGCCGATCTATGTCGTCGCCATGCCGGTGACCGCACTGATGGTTGCTCCGGCCGGTGCGCCCTTTGCGGCGATGCTTACGCTGGTGCCCAGGCTCAGCATGTGGTTTCTGGGCAGCTACGCCGGGCTTGGCGTCGTCTGTGTCACCACCGCGATGGCGGTCGAGCCGTTGCTGCACTGGCGCAGTGCGCGGCGCGAGGCGAGCGATCCGAACCGTGCTGCGCTGGCGTCTGCCCGGCGTGTCGCGCGCGCGATCGCGGACGGGACAAACCTGCTCGGCGGCGAACCGGCAGCGTTGCTCAGTGCGATGCGAGATCCGCGCTGGGATCATGCCGATACCCGGTTCCAGGCGCTGTCCACCGATCTTGCCGAAGTCGTGCGGACGACATGCGCCGCGCTTGCCACCGCGTCGGCCGATCGGCGGGCGGCAATCGTCATGCTGGCAACAACCTCCTTGCGCCGCATCGCAACCGCACTGACGGCCCTCCAGGCAGAACAGAGCCGCCTGGACGAAGGCGATGCCCAGGCCATCGCGCGCTATGTCGCCATGCGCTACGACACGCCCGATATTGGCGGCGATTTCGCTGGTGATGAGCATTGAGCGGGTCTAAATAATGCCCGGGCGCTGCTCTTGCGCTTGTCTTCCGGTCCCAAGGACACCTTAGATAAAATGACAAACAGCTATGTGTTCGGCGCTGCCGCCGTCGCAATTTTCGTCGTGTTTTGTCTGTTCACCTTGTCGCGCTGCGTCCGATACGTCGGCAACAACCGCGTTGCGATCGTCGAAAAGCTGTGGAGCCGCAATGGTTCGATCACCAGCGGGCTGATCGCCATGAATGGCGAGGCCGGGTATCAGCCGGTCCTGCTGCGCGGCGGCTATCACTTCTTCATGCCGTTTCAATATCGCATCCATGCCCAGCCGCTGGTGACGATCCCGCAAGGCCAGATCGGTTATATCTTTGCGCGCGACGGTGCGCCGCTGGGGCCCACGCAAACGCTTGCCAGCAATGTCCGCACTGCCGATTTCCTCGATGTGCGCCGCTTTCTCGAAGATGGTGGGCAGAAAGGTCCGCAGCGCACGATCCTGCGCGAGGGCACGTATGCGATCAACCTTGCCCAATTCGTGATTATCACGCGTGACCACATCTATGGCGTGATGCTCGAAGCAAACGACACCGACCTGTTCACCAACATGCAGACCGTGATCGCGCAGCGCACCGGATTCGACACGGTGGTGATCCGTGATTCGACCGATCAGATCGGCGTGGTGACCGTGCACGACGGCCCGGCGCTGACCGCCGACCAGATCATCGCGCCCGAAGTCGGCACCAACCAGGCCGATCCCGCGACCTTCCACAACAGCTTCCAGGATCCGGAAAAATTCATCGCCGCCGGCGGCCGCCGCGGGCGCCAGCTGCAGGTTCTGGTCGAAGGCAGCTATTTCATCAACCGACTGTTTGCGACGGTCGAAATGGTGCCCAAGACCGTGATCGAGGTCGGTCACGTTGGCGTTGTGATCAGCTATACCGGCGACAATGGCGCGGATACGTCGGGCGAGGATTACCGCCACGGCGAGCTGGTCGATCGCGGCACGCGCGGCGTGTGGAGCGAACCACTGCTGCCGGGCAAATACGCGTTCAACACGTATGCCGGCAAGATCATCATCGTGCCGACAACCAATTTCATCCTGAAGTGGGACCAGGACACCACCGGCCAGCACAAGTTCGACGAGAACCTGTCGCAAGTCTCGCTGATCACACGCGATGCGTTCGAGCCGACGCTGCCGCTGTCGGTCGTGGTGCATATCGACTATCGCAAGGCGCCGCTGGTGATCCAGCGCTTTGGCGACATCAAAAAACTGGTCGAACAAACGCTCGATCCGATGGTCTCGGCTTATTTCAAGAATGTCGCGCAGAAAAAGACGCTGATCGAACTGCTACAGGAACGCTCCGACATCCAGGAGCAGGCCGGCGGCGAGATGCGCGCCAAATTCACCGCCTATAATCTCGAGCTGCAGGAAGTGCTGATCGGCACGCCGCGCGCCGCTGTCGGCAACGACCAGATCGAAAAGGTGCTGCAGCAATTGCGCGAGCGCCAGGTCGCCGAAGAGCAGGTGACGACCTATCAGAAGCAGCGCATTGCCTCCGAAGGCGAAAAGGAGCTGCGTGCGGCCCAGGCGCGGGCACACCAGCAGACCGCGATCACCGAATCCGAGCTGTCGATCACGGTGCAGGAAAACCAGGGCAAGGCGGCGGCAAAGCGCGCGACGCAGGATGCCGAACAGACCCGAACGCTGGCACGCGCCGAATCCGATCGCATCAAGATCATCGGCGAGGGTGAGGCCGCCAAAGTCGTGGCGCTGGCCGGCGCCGAGGCGGACCGCATCACCAAGACCGGGCTCGCCACCGCCGAAACCATCGAAAAGCAGGCTGCGGCATCGGGCGGCGCACAGTACCAGCTCGCACGCCAGGTCGTCGAACGCCTCGCCGAAGCGCTCGAAGCTTCGGGCGTCGACATCGTGCCGCGGGTGCAGATCAACACCGGCGGGGCGAACGGCGAGGGCGGCGGAACGCTGCAGGCGCTGATCGGCATGCTGCTGTCGGAAAAGGGTATGGCGTTTCTGTCGAGCCCCGCCGCGCAGGACAAGGCCGCCACTGATACCAAGGCTTGATTATCGTGCATCTTCCCCCCTCCCCTCCGGGGGAGGGGCCGGGGGTGGGGCCTCTCGGCTTGGTCGTACCGGCGAAGATGTCACACGCGTCGGTGGGGACCCACCCCAACCCCCTGCCCTGAAGGGGGCGTCGGGATTGCGGTCGCCATGAACCTGCAGATTTGTCGCAGCGTGATCTTAAGGCTTGCCCGAAATGGCCGCGGTGTGAAAAAGCTGGAGGAGAGGTGAAGAGGAATCATGAGCACGGCAACGTCCGTCACACGACCGGCAACTGTGGTGGATGCAGACCTCGCGCCGGTCCGGGCAGACCTGACGGCATGGCTGGCGCTGGCGGCGGGCGCGATGGGCGCGTTCATGGCGATGCTCGACATCTCGATCGTCAATTCCTCGCTGCCTGTCATCCAGGGCGAGATCGGCGCGAGCGGTAGCGAGGGGACCTGGATCTCGACCGCTTACCTGGTTGCGGAAATCGTGATCATTCCGCTGTCGGGCTGGCTGGAGCGGGCGCTGGGGCTGCGCACGTTCCTGCTGATCGCAACCACGCTGTTCATCTGCTTTTCGATGACCTGCGGCTTTTCCCACACGTTGCCGGTGATGATCATCGGGCGCGTCGGCCAGGGCTTTACCGGCGGCGCGCTGATCCCGACCGCGATGACGATCATCGCCACACGCCTGCCGCGCGAACAGCAGCCGCTCGGCAGCTCGATATTCGGCGCGGTCACGATCCTGGGGCCGGTGGTGGGCCCGGTGGTGGGCGGCTGGCTGACCGAAAATGTCAGTTGGCATTATGCCTTTTTCATTAACCTGCCGGTCGGCATTGCGCTGCTGGTCCTGCTGCTCGTCGCCCTGCCGGCGCAGCGGCCCAAATGGGATATGCTGCGCTATGCCGACTGGTTCGGCATCGCCGGGCTGGCGCTTGGCCTGGGCGGATTGACCGTGGTGCTGGAGGAAGGCCAGCGCGAACAGTGGTTTTCGTCGCCCACGATCTGCTGGCTGGCCGCGACATCGGCGATCGGCTTTGTGTTCGTCGGCATCGGCCAGGCCACCGCGACCAAGCCCGTGATCCGGCTGAGACTGCTGCTCGACCGGCAATTCGGCGCGGTGGTCATCATGGTCACGATGGTCGGCATGGTGAGTTATGGCACCTCGTACGTTATTCCGCAGTTCCTGGCCGGGACCGCCGGATACAACGCACTGCAATCGGGCCAGGTCGTGCTGTTGTCGGGCGTGCCGATGATCCTGATGATGCCGTTTACGCCATGGCTGGTGGAAAATATCGATATCCGCATCGCGGTGGCGTTCGGCATGGGCCTGCTGGCGCTGTCGTCGTGGATGGAGGTCGATCTGACCGTGCAATCAACCGGCGCCGAGTTTGCCGCAACGCAGGTGATGCGCGGGATCGGCACCATTTTTTCCGCAATGTACATGAATCGCGCCGCGATCCGTTCGGTCAGCCGCGAAATGGCGAGCGATGCCTCGGGCCTGTACAACACCGCGCGCAACCTGGGCGGCAGCCTGGCGCTGGCCAGCATCGGCGTGATCCAGGACCATCGCATGTGGCTGCACAGCCGGCGTATCGAGGAAACGCTGACCGCCAATTCGGACATGGTGCAGACGTATATGCAGCAACAGGGCCAGACGCTCGGCAGCAGCGACGCCGCCTACCAGTCGCTGGGCAACGCAATCCAGGCGCAGGCGATCGTCATGACTTACGCCGATCTGTTCTGGCTGCTGGCGGTGGGGATCGTGTGCGTCAGCCCGTTGGTGCTGCTACTGCGCCCGATACCCAAAACGAAGGGGCCGGCGCCGCTTACGCATTAGAGTCGGGCAAGCCGATCAGCGCTATTTCGCGGCCATACCCAGGTTCGCCTCTATGCGTCGCGCGGCGGTACGAGAAGAAGCGGTCGGGTTGCGCATAGGTGTCTTCGCCCAGCATCGCGACGGTGCCCACGCCCGCCGCACGCAGGCGTTCGACGACATAGCCTTCCAGGTCGAACCAGCTGTGCCCGGCGCGTCCGGCGCGGAAAAAACGCGCGTTTGCAGCGTCTGCTTCGACAAAACGCCGCTCGAACGCATCATCTACTTCATAGCTTTTTTGCGCGATGCACGGGCCCACCACGGCGGCGATATCGGCACGGCGTGCGCCCAGCGCTTCCATTGCCGCGATCGTCGTATCGGTGACGCCGCCAAGCGCGCCCTTCCAGCCAGCATGCGCTGCGCCCACCACGCCGGCCTGCGCATCATGAAACAGCACCGGCGCGCAATCGGCGGTCAGAATGCCCAGCAGCACCCCGGCGCGATCGGTGACCAAGGCGTCGGCGCGCGGCCGGTCGTCTTCGGCCCAGGGCGCGGTCACGGTCACCACGTCGGACGAATGGACCTGATACGCACACACCAGCGCCGCGCCGGGCAAGACCGCTGCCACCGCCCGTGCGCGATTTTCCGCAATCGCGGCGCGGTCGTCGTCACTGCCCCAGCCGACATTCAACCCGGCATGATCGCCGGTGCTGACCCCGCCGCGCCGCCCGCAAAACCCGTGCGCCACGCCCGCGAGCGCGACGTGGGTCAGCACTTCGACCCGATCAGCCAAGGCTTTTGGACACCTGTTCGCGCACATCGCGCGATAGTGTGGTCACAGCCGCAATCCGTTCCAGCTCGCCGCGCATCAGCGCCGCGCGGCCCGGCTCGAACTTGCGGAACCGGCCGAGTGGCGGCACGAAGCGCGCGGCCAGGCTGCCGTTGATCGGATCCAGCGTCAGGATCAGATCGGCAATCATGCGATAGCCCTCGCCCGACGGATCGTGGAACGCGGCGGTGTTGGCCATGAACCCCATGTAGAGCGCGCGGGCACGGTTGGGATTGGCCAGCGTGAATTCGGGATGCTTGGCCAGCGCCTTCACATGCTCGATTGCATGGGGATGCAGCGACGCCGCCTGCAACGAAAACCACTTGTCGATCACCAGCGCATTGCCGGCAAACCGCCGGGCGAAGTCGGCCAAGGCAGCCTCCCGCTCCGGAGTGTCCAAACCGCACAACACCATCAGCGCGCCCTGGCGGTCGGTCATGTTGTCGGCGGCGGCATATTGCGCAGCGGCGCGGCGAATCGCTTCGGCAGGGTCTGCCGCGGCAAGATAGACCAGCGCTTGCGTCTTCAGCTTGCGCGCGCCGCGCGACACCGGGTCGAGGCTGAACGTGCCCGACGCCGCGCCCGAGATTGCAGCGGTCCGGTCGTGCAGCGCACGCCACGCTTCGGACAGATGCGTGCCGAGCCAGGCTTTCAGCCCTTCGCGTTCGGCGCGCACGCGGCCCGGATCGACCGGATCGAGCTGTTCGGCGAGATACCCTTCGCCTGGCAGGATGATGAATTCGCCGCGCATCAGGTCGTCGAGCGCGGGGTCGGCCACTACTTTGGCAAACGCCTCGCCGATCGCCGCCCGGCCCGAATCGCGCGCGGTGTCGCTCAATTTGTCGGTGATCGCGGCGACAAGGTGCTGCACGACCAGCTGCTGCATCGCTTCATAGCGTGCAAACGGATCGTCGTCATGCGCGGCCAGGAACACCAGATCGGCATCGGCGAGGGGATTGTTCAGCGCGACCGGCGCGGAAAATCCACGGTTGATCGACACCACCGGCGCCGTTGCATGGCCTGTGAACGTAAACGTGTGCTCGGCATCGGTCAGCACCAGCAGATGTTCGCCCGAATGCTTGGCCGTCGCGCGGTCGAACAGCGCGGTGCGCAGCGGGATCACCATCGGCTGCTTGTCGGGCTGGCCGGGTGTCGGCGGCACGGTCTGTTTCAGCGTCAGCGTGACGGTATCGCCCGCGTGCGCCATCGTCACATCGATGCGCGGCGTGCCGGCCTGTTCGTACCAGCGGCGGAACTGCGCCAGGTCGATGCCGGCGCCATCCTCGATCGCCTTGACGAAATCCTCGCAGGTCGCGGCCTGGCCGTCGTGGCGATCGAAATACAGGTCGGTGCCTTGGCGAAACCGTTCGGGCCCTGTCATCACATCCATCATGCGGATGACTTCGGCGCCCTTGTTATACACGGTCGCGGTGTAGAAATTGCTGATTTCCTGATACGAATCGGGCCGGATCGGGTGCGCCAGCGGCCCCGAATCCTCGGGGAACTGCGCGGCGCGCAACACGCGCACGTCTTCGATCCGCTTGACCGGGGCCGATCCGCGATCGGCGCTGAACTGCTGGTCGCGCAGCACGGTAAAGCCCTCTTTCAACGACAGCTGAAACCAGTCGCGGCACGTAACGCGGTTGCCCGACCAGTTATGGAAGTATTCGTGCGCGACTACGCCCTCGATCGCGTCGTAATCGCCGTCGTTGGCGGTTTCGGGATCGGCGAGGATATAGCGCGTGTTGAACACGTTCAGGCCCTTGTTCTCCATCGCGCCGGCGTTGAAATCGGACACCGCGACGATGTTGAACAAGTCCAAATCGTATTCGCGGCCATAGGCCTTCTCGTCCCAGGCCATCGATGCGATCAGGCTGCGCATCGCATGATCGGTGCGCGTCTCGTCGCCGGGGCGGACATAGATGGCCAGATCGACCTTGCGGCCCGACATCGTGACAAAGCTGTCGCGCTGCGCCACCAGATCGCCCGCGACCAGCGCGAACAGGTACGAAGGCTTCAGCCACGGATCATCCCACTGCGCCCAATGCGTGCCGGCCGGGCCGTCGCCGCTGGCAACCGGATTGCCGTTGGACAGCAGCACCGGGAACTGCGCCTTGTCGCCGCTCATCCGCACCTGGTACCGGCTCAGCACATCGGGCCGGTCGGGGAAGAACGTGATCCGGCGAAACCCTTCGGCCTCGCATTGCGTGCACAGCAGGCCATTGGACGCATAGAGCCCCGACAATTGCGTGTTGGCGACCGGGTTGATCACCGTTTCGATCGTCACTTCGTGGCGGTCGCCGGGCAGCATGATGACCAGGTCGTTGCCGTCCATGTCCCAATGGTTGTGCACCTGGCCATCGACCGACAGCGTCGCCACCGCAATGCCGTCGCCATTGAGCCGCAGCGGCGCATTGGGTGCTGTACGCGTAACCGACAGCGTCGCACGCACGCGCGTCGCCTCGGGCGACAGCGCAAAATCGAGTGCGATTTCGGGTACCTGCCAATCGGGCACACGGTAGTCGAGCCGGTTGGTCGCGGCGTGCGCGGGTTCGGGGCTGTGGACGGCGGGGGGGCTGGACATATCGTTCATGCCCCCAATGTAGGGGCTGCGCGCGCGTGGGCCAATGGGAAACGCGCGCAGGACCCCGAGAAAGATATGGCTTTCGGCTTGACTTGCGGGGCTCGCGCACCGCACCCAGCGTATTCGCCCGCGGCAAGCCGGGGCGGCGGCTGAGGGGCAAAGATGGCGGGCATGCGTAATCCTGGGGCGATGGGTCTGGCATTGGCGGGCGCGACGCTGGCGTTGCCGGCGCGCGCGGCGGCGTTCGATGTCGATCATGCGACCGCGCTGTACCTGGCCACGCTCGGCCCGGTGGCGCGCGCGCGATCGGATGCGTATTTCGACGGGCGCGTGTGGATCGATATCGTCTCGTCGCTGCTGACCGTGCTGGTGTGCTGGATGATCTTGCGCAGCGGCGTGCTGGTGCGCTGCCGCGATGCGCTGCGGCGGAGCGGCTATCGACCGTGGATGGTGATGCTGACAGTGTCTGTGCTGTTCCTGGTGTGCCTGACGCTGATCGAGTTGCCCTGGACGATCCTCATCGATTTCGTGCGCGAGCGGCGCTTTGGCCTGATGAACCAGTCGTTCGGCGGCTGGCTGGGGCAACAGGCGATCGCGGCGTTGCTGACGCTGATCCTGGGCGGCGGGCTGCTGACCGTAATCAACGCGGTGATGCGGATGTTTCCGCGGCACTGGTGGCTGGTCGGGGCCGGCGTCGTGGGGCTGTGCGTCGCGCTGCTCGGGCTGGTCGCGCCGGTCTTCATCACGCCGTTGTTCAACACGTATACCGAATTGCCCGCAGGGCCCTTGCGCACCCGGATCGGCGCGATGGCAGCGGCCAACGCCATTCCGGCGGAAAACATCTACCAGTTCGACGCGTCGCGCCAGAGCAACCGGATATCCGCCAATGTCTCGGGACTGGGCCCGACGGTGTGGATCAGCCTGACCGACAATATGCTGAAACAGACCACGGTGCCTGAGGCGGTCGCGATCGTCGGGCACGAAATGGGGCATTATGTGCTGGGCCATGTCTGGCGCGATGTGGTTTTCGTCACCCTGCTGAGCGCGCTGGAGCTGTGGCTGCTGGCAAAGCTGGGCCCGATGGCGATCGCGCTGGGCGGACGGCGGCGGGCGGTGCGCGGGATCGACGATCCGGCGGCGCTGCCGGTGCTGGTCGGGGTATTGACCGGGCTGTCGCTGCTGTTCCTGCCGATCACCAACACCCAGACGCGCCTGGCCGAAAGCGAGGCCGATGCGTTCGGGCTGAACGCTGCGCGCGAACCCGACGGGTTTGCCGCCTCCGCCATGAAGGTGTCGACCTATCGCAAGATCGCGCCGCCCGCGATCGAGGAGGCGCTGTTCTACGACCATCCCTCGGGGCTGACGCGCGTACGGATGGCGATGCAGTGGAAGAAAGACCACGTGCCCGGGGCAAAGGAAGTGACCCCGCCACCGTTGCCCAATCCCTGATGCGGTGTTTCGTATTCGGGCTGGGCTATAGCGCACGCGTGCTGGCAGCGCGCCTTGCCGGGCAGGGCTGGCGGGTCGACGGCACCGGGCGTCATGGCGCTGTCGCCTTCGATGATCGCGACAGTGTCGGCGCAGCGCTGGGCACCGCGACGCATGTGCTGTCGAGCGTGCCGCCGGGGCGTGACGGGCGCGACCCCGTGCTCGATGCCTATGGCGCCGCGTTGCGCGACGGCCCGCCGCGCTGGATCGGCTATCTGTCGTCGACCGGAGTCTATGGCGATTGCGGCGGCGCGTGGGTCGATGAAACCGCCGCGATCGGCGCCGGCCGGCGCACCGCGCGCAGCGATGCCGATCACGCGTGGCAGGCGCTGGGCGCGCGCGTATTCCGCCTGCCGGGGATTTATGGCCCGGGGCGCAGCGCGTTCGACCGGTTGCGTGATGGCACCGCACGGCGACTGATTGCGCCTGGCCAGGTGTTCAGCCGGGTGCATGTCGATGATATCGCAGGCGGCGTGATCGCTGGCATGGCCGGGCCGCCCGGCGTCTACAATCTGGCCGATGACGAACCGTGCGATGGCAACACTGTGATCGAGGAAGCGGCGCGCCTGATCGGCGTGGCGCCGCCGCCGCTGGTGACGCTCGAACAGGCGGACCTGTCACCGATGGCGCGTGCATTCTATGCCGAAAACCGCCGCGTCGCGAATGGCAAGGCGTTGCGCGTGCTCGGCTGGCGGCCGCGCTTTGCCACCTATCGCGAGGGCTTGCGCGATTGCAATGCGACGACCAGCCCGGCCAGCGCGAGCAGCGCACCTGCGATATTCAGCCCGGTCCAGCGATAGCTTTCGAACGCGGTCGACAGCAGCATCGCAACGACAGGCACCACCACGCCGTTATACGCCGCGCGACCCGGCCCCATTTCGCGCAGCAACAGGTTGTACAGCGGAAAGGTCAGCACCGATCCGACCAGTGCGAGATATGCAACGGCGCCCGCATACATCGGTGACCAGCTGAACACCGGTGGCCCCGACAACACCCAGGCGATGACAAAATCGACCGCCGCGCCGATCGTGAATGCCCAGGCGAGCAGCATCGCCGCCGGCACCCGGCGCGCGACCTGGCCTGCCTGCAACACATTGCCGGTCGACGCACACACCAGCGCCAGCAGCGTCATCCCCGCGCCCAGCGGCACATCGCTACCCGCCGGCGCCGCATGGTATTCGCGGATCATCAGCAGCACGATCCCGGCGAGCGCGATCAGCGAGCCCAGCACAAACCCGCGCGTGACCGGCGTGCCCAAAAATATCCGCGACAACACCGCATTGGGCAGCACCAGCAGCGCAAACACCACCGCGACCAGCCCCGATGTCAGATGGCTTTCGGCGCGATAGACGAATTGAAAATTGCCGCAGAACAGGCTGACCCCGATCAGCCCGGCGCGGACCAGCACCGCGCGCTCGGGCACCAGCGCGTTCAGCCGGATATCTCCGCGCACCAGCCCCAGCGCAAACATGCCGATGGCCGCGCCGGTAAAGCGCCACGTTACCGACCAACTGGCGGGAACGGGTCCGATCTGCGCCTTGATCACCAGCCACGTCGATCCCCAGACCAGCGCGGTGACGATGAAGGCGACAATGACTTTGGGGTCGCGGCCCCCGACCTGCGCGCTCATAGTGCCGATAAGGCGCGCGCCAGCGCTGCGACATGCGCCGGATCGCTGTTCCACGATGTGACCAGCCGGGCGGCGCCGGGCGCGCCGGCAGGCGCGTTCCAGTCGTAGAAATCGAACCCGGCCGCGCGCAACGCGGCAGCTTCCGCGGGCGAGACCACCAGAAACACTTCGTCCGCCTCGACCTTGTGGATCAGGCGGTCGCCCGCTGCCGCGGCGATCTCGCTCGCCGCCGCATTGGCGGCGCGCGCATTGCCGAGCCACAGATCGTTTTTCAGCAGCGCCAGGATCTGCGCTGCCAGATAGCGGCCTTTCGATTGCAGATGCCCGGCGCGCTTGCGCATGCGGTGGATGCTTTCGATCAGCGCCGGATCGCGCGCGTCATCAAACAGCACGATCGCCTCTGCACCCATCCCGCCATTCTTGACGAAGCCGAAACTCAGCGCATCGACCCCGGCATCGACCGTAATTGCCGCCGGGTGACACCCCAGATGCGCGACCGCATTGCCGAACCGCGCTCCATCCATATGCAGCCACAGATCGCGCGAAGCCGCCAGGGCGCCGATCGCGGCGACTTCGGCAGGGGTATAAACCCGGCCATATTCGGTCGACTGCGTGATCGAGATCGCATGCGGCTGCACCTGGTGCACGCCTTCGCGGATCGGTGCGAGCGCGGCCTCGATCGTTGCAGGCGTCAGCCGCGCGCCATCGCCTTCGGCCAGGATCAGCTTGGCGCCGTGCGTGTAAAACCCCGGCGCGCCGCCCTCGTCGGTTTCGATATGCGCCTCGCGGTGGCAGACGATCCCGCCCCACGGCGGCACCATCGCCGCCAGCGCCAGGCAATTGGCCGCAGTGCCCGTTGCAACCCAAAGCGCGGTCGCGCGTTTACCGAACAGATCGGAAAACGCGTCATCAAGCCGGCGCGACAGCCCGTCGCCGTCATACCCGGTATCGGGCGCATCGGCGGCGTGCATCGCGGCCCAGACATGCGGATGAACCGTGGCGGCGTTGTCGGAAAAGAACTTCATGACCACAGCGAATGCGGCGTGGCGACACGCCGGTCAACCCAGTGAGGACCAAATCATGACCGAGATGACAATTACGCACGAATTGATTTCTGCCGGCATCGTCGGCAGCGGCGGCGAATTCATCGCGACCTTGCCCGGCGAAGAGGCGACCGGCAAACTGACATATGTGACGCGCGGCGACGTGCTGGTGGCGGAACACACGCTGGTGCCATCGTCGATCGGCGGGCGCGGCGTGGCTGCGGCACTGGTCGAGGCGCTGGTCGCGCATGCGCGCGCGGAGAACCTGAAGATCGATCCGCAGTGCAGCTATGTTGCAGAAGCGTTCAAACGCCATCCGGATTGGGCGGATCTGCTGGCGTAACGCTATCCTCGCGATCCGCACGACATCCGCCCCACTCGTCATCCCGGATCAGGTCCGGGATGACGGTGTGGGTAGGGTGAGGGTGGGGGGCGGGTCAGGTTTGTGCGCCGTTGCTTGCACGCGCGCGGGGAAATGGTGCTGCTGGGGAGGATTGAACTCCCGACCTCAGCCTTACCAAGGATGCGCTCTACCACTGAGCTACAGCAGCACACCATTTCCCGCTGATTCCGGAAAGCTGTGTTCCGGGACAGGCGCGCCCTTTGGCTGTGGGGGCCCGCTTTGTCAAGCACTCGAGGTCCGGCTCGCGCAGGTTGGGGTTGCGCCCGAACCGCCCATTCGCCAGAACGCAGCGATGACGCAAAGCCCACCCGATGCAAAGACCGACCGGCAGGCGCGGCTGGCCGAGCAATTGCGCGCCAATCTGCACCGGCGCAAGGCGCAGGCACGCGCGGTGGCCGCCGAGGACCGGGCGGGCGAGCCCGGCGCGGACCTGCCCAAGACCGATCTTTCCAAACCATGATCCAGGCGCTACGTCGCGCAACTCCAGACCCTGATACAGGAACGCCGATGCCCCGCCTGATCCTTGTCCGCCATGGCCAGTCGCAGTGGAATCTGGAAAACCGGTTTACCGGCTGGTGGGACGTCGATGTGACCGAAAAAGGTGCGGACGAGGCCACGGCCGCGGGCGCGCTGTTGCGCGAAAAGGGCGTGTTGCCGACCATCGCCTTCACTTCGGTTCAGTCGCGCGCGATCAAGACGCTGCATCTGGTGCTCGAAGCCGCTGGCCGGTTGTGGGTGCCCGAAACCAAGGACTGGCGGCTGAACGAGCGGCATTATGGCGGGCTGACCGGGCTCGACAAGGCCGAGACGACCGCGCTGCATGGCGAGCGCCAAGTGAAAATCTGGCGCCGCAGCTTCGACACGCCGCCGCCGCCGCTGGAACCCGGCAGCGCGTTCGATCTGTCGCGCGATCCGCGTTACGCCGGGATCGCCATCCCCGATGCCGAAAGCCTGAAAGACACGATCGCACGCGTGCTGCCGTATTATGAGGCTGCGATCGCACCCGCGCTGGCATCGGGCGAAACGGTGATCGTCGCCGCACACGGCAACTCCCTGCGCGCATTGGTGAAGCATCTGTCGGGCATTTCGGATGCCGATATCACCGATCTGGAAATTCCGACCGGGCAGCCAATCATTTTCGAACTTGATGACAATCTGGCCGCGACCGACCGTTATTATCTGTCCGAGCGTTAAATGACCGCACCTCTTCCTCCTGTCGCGATCATCATGGGTAGCCAGTCCGACTGGGAAACCATGCAGAACGCCGCGACCGTGCTCGACCGGCTGGGCGTCTTGCATGATTGCCGGATCGTGTCGGCGCATCGCACGCCCGATCGCCTGGTCGAATTTGCCAGGACCGCGCATACGCAGGGCTTTCGGGTGATCATCGCGGGCGCCGGCGGCGCGGCGCATCTGCCGGGCATGGTCGCGGCGATGACGCATCTGCCGGTGCTGGGTGTGCCGGTCCAATCGCGCGCGCTGTCGGGGCTCGACAGCCTGCTGTCGATTGTCCAGATGCCCGGCGGCATTCCGGTCGGCACGCTGGCGATCGGCGCGGCGGGCGCCACCAATGCCGCACTGCTGGCAGCGGCGATCCTGGCGATCGGCGATCCCGCGCTGACCGACAAACTGATCGCCTTGCGCGCCGAACAGACGGCCGCGATTGCCGAACGCCCTGTATGAGCGACAGCACCGTCATCTCGCCCGGCGAAACGATCGGCATCCTGGGCGGTGGCCAACTGGGCCGGATGATCGCGCTGGCAGCGGCGCAACTGGGCTATCGCTGCCACATTTACGCGCCCGAATTCGATGCGATCGGCGCCGATGTCTCCGCCGCGTTCACGCAAGGGCGCTTCGACGACACCGCGGCGCTGGCGGCCTTTGCCGCGACATGCGCCGTCGTCACGTACGAATTCGAAAACGTCGCTGCCGAACCCTTGGCCGCGATCGAGGCGCATGCGCCCTTGCGCCCGCCCGCCCGCGCGCTGCAAGTGGCGCAGGACCGCGCCAGCGAAAAACTGTTCGTCGAACAACTTGGTGGCCGCCCCGCGCCGTGGGCCGCGGTCGATACGCGTGCCGAATTGCATGCGGCGATGGCCCGGATCGGCGTACCCGGCGTTCTGAAAACACGGCGCGACGGCTATGACGGCAAAGGCCAATGGCGGATCATGACGCCAGCTTCCGCCGATGTGGTCGATCTCGACGATGCCGCGCTGATCTACGAAGGTTTCGTCACGTTTTTCGGCGAGTTTTCGGTGATTGTCGCGCGCGGCACCGATGGCGCGATGGTCTTCTGGGACAGCGCGCACAACGAGCACAACGAGGGCATTCTGGGCAAATCGACCGTGCCCGCGCCGGCAGACATCGCAGCCCAGGTGCCCGAAGCGCGCGCGCTCGCGGCCAAGGTTGCCGATGCGCTCGACTATTTCGGCGTGCTGACGCTGGAATTCTTTGCGACCGCGGATGGCCCGGTGTTCAACGAAATGGCACCGCGCGTGCACAACTCGGGGCACTGGACGATCGAAGGCGCGCTGACCAGCCAGTTCGAAAACCACGTCCGCGCGATCTGCGGGTTGCCGCTGGGCGCGACGACATTGACGGCACGCGGGGCGGTGATGGATAACCTGATCGGCGATGCCGCGCATGACTGGGCTAAAATCCTGTCCGACCCGGCCAACCATCTGCATCTGTACGGCAAGGCCGCCGCGCGGCCCGGCCGCAAGATGGGCCATGTCACGCGGCTGGTGCTGTGAGCCAACCAGTTCTGATCGGCGTGTGGGCGGTGGGGCTGAATGAAAACGGCACCTATACCGTACTGGGCAATGACGGGGATCTACCCTGGCATTTGCCTGCCGATCTGAAGCGCGTAAAGGCGCTGACTATGGGCAAGCCGCTGATCATGGGGCGAAAGACATTCGAATCGCTGCCCAAATTGCTCCCTGGCCGGCGCCATATCGTACTGACGCGCGATAGAAATTGGCATTCCGAGGGCGCCGAGGTTGCGCATACGGCTGATGCATCGGTCGGCCTGGCTTATGCCGGTGGCCAATACCCGGAAGTGATTATTTTTGGAGGTGCACAAATCTATACGTTGTTTTGGGATCGAATGGACCGTGCAGAAATAACGCTGGTTCATGCGCGCACCGAGGGAGACGCGTTTATACCCCCGTCCGACCCGGCCGAATGGGTGGACCAAATCGGCGAACATTTCGAAGCGGATGGCGATCGACCCGCATTTACCTTCCACTCACTGACCCGGCCCGATGGGCGGATCCCACGATAATGCGCTTTGACGCGAGCCAGCCGCTGCCCGAGGCGTTTCGCGGCGCGATTATCGCGCTGGGCAATTTCGACGGGTTTCACCTGGGGCACCAGGCCGTCGCGCGCGAAGCGGTCGAATGGGCGCGCGCCGAAGGCCGCCCGGCGATCATCGCGACGTTCGATCCGCACCCGGTCCGCTATTTTCAGCCCGATGCGCCGCCGTTCCGCCTGACCACGCTCGACCAGCGCGAGGAATTGTTTGCCCGGGCCGGCGCTGCGGCGACGCTGGTGTTTGCGTTCGATCACGTGCTGGCGGGCACGACTGCGACTCAATTCGTGCACGATCTGCTGGTCGGACGGCTGGGCGCGGCGGGCGTCGTGACGGGCGAGGATTTCACGTTCGGCAAGGCGCGCAGCGGCAATGTCGCGGTCCTGGCCGAGCTTGGCGCGCAGGTTGGCCTGCGCACGCGCACGATCGGCCCGGTGCTGCTGGGCGGAGAAATCGTCTCGTCCAGCCTGATTCGCGATGCATTGACGCAGGGCGATTGCCAGACCGCCGAACGGCTGCTGACCCGGCCCTTCGCCATCCGTGGCCCGGTGCAGCATGGCGATAAAGTCGGGCGCACGATCGGCTTTCCCACCGCGAACCTGGCACTCGGCAACTACCTGCGCCCGCGCTACGGCATTTACGCGGTCACCGCGCGGCTGGCCGATGGCACTTGTCTGAAAGGCGCGGCCAATGTCGGCATCCGCCCGACCTTCGATCCGCCCAAGGAATTGCTCGAGCCGCACTTCTTCGATTTTTCGGGCAGCCTGTATGATCAGGATATCGAAGTCGCGTTCCATCATTTCCTGCGCGGCGAATGGAAATTCGATTCGCTTGACGCGATGATGGCGCAGATCGCGATCGACTGCGACGAGGCCAGGCGGATGCTTGCAGACTAGGCGCGTGTACCAACTCCGCTCGATCGATTGGGGAGGCGGACATGGAAACGCCGCCGGCCTTCCAACCGGCGGCGCTCCCGCCAAGTGCGGTGCTTAGGCGTAGCTGGCAGTCGTGCGGACGTTCGAACGCTTGCGCATGCCAAAGCCGACGAGGCCAAAGCCAACCAGCATCATCGCCCAGGTCGAAGGCTCGGGCACAGCCGAAGTTGCAACAACAAAACTGTTACCTGTGGCCTTGGACGTGTCCAAGGTAACCAGACCCTTGTCGATCGCGGCGAGGATCGGGTTTTTGACCTTGCTGACGTCCGTGGCGACGATTGTCGTATTTTTATTCAGGACATTTTTCGCGGTCAACAGGATGTAATCGTCGCCGCCAGCGACCTTCACGTCAATGACGCACGTAATGCTGCCAAAGCAACCCGAAGCAACGCCATGAGAAGAAGCCAGGGCAAGGCCCGAGAGGGCCGATACGTCCGAGGCCACATCCGTGTCCAATGTGATGTCCTTAATGGCGTCCGCAAAATCATAGAAGACAGCAGCATTCGCGGTACCAGCCGAACCCAAAGTTGCTGCAGCAGCCATGAGGCCGATGACAAGTTTCTTCTGCATGTGAAATCTCCTGAATTTAGAGTGTCTCAAATACGGGCCGGCATTTTTCGCTCGATAAAAGCTTACCCTTAGGTGCCCGCGCGCTCCGCAAAGCATGATCCATGCCAATCTTAGATTTCCGGGAACGACGATCGCCTTAACTCTGATGTGTAAGCGGGAGCTTCACCTGCAGCAAAGTACCATCCCATTGTGGGACAGTTGTTGGGAAAGAACCAGATTGCAAAGATAAATTCCAATCATTAGCGTGACTGTGCAGATGTGCATGAAAATTGGGAATTTTAGGTTATATTGTAATCACTATTAAGAGAGTCGCGTGTCGGACTTTACTCAACTCGGCAAAAGCAAAATTGGAACTGCTTGCATTGTATATTGAAAGTTAATATGGCGCGTACTATTCAGAAATAGGATGCCCGATTTAATCGGCTGAATTTATCGCCACTCGCATATATTCACAATCGATCGAACGGCGGAATATGGCGATTGCTAGCTGCCCTTGCCTGAAGCAGTGCGCTTGTTGATCACCCGGATAGTAGTTGCCCCAATCGGCTGACGATTGCGAGGCTCCCAGGTCCACCCCTGGTAATACAGCCCGAACGAACTCGCTGCCGCAAAGATCGCAGGTATTCGCGTCATCAGCCACTGGCGATCCGGGTTTGTGGTCTCCCACGCCTCCAAGCGATCTACTAAGAACTCCACCCCAAACGACAAGAACGGAAGGCAAAGATGGCGGTAAGTTGCCTCTACGCTGACCGTCATCGGATCGACCGGGTTTACTGCAGAAAAATGATGGCAAATAGGCTCGGGTGTGGTGTGTAGGTAATCCGCATCGATCCGGGAGAGCGCAACTTCCCCCGCAGATAGGTGCTCGTCCAAATTCCAGCTAGGTGGTTCGTTGGTGTCCATCAGCAGCAACTTAAACCCGGACTGCAATGACGGTAATCGGGGCCATTCCGGTCGCTCTACCTCGTATCAATTTCCCGCGCAATTTGTCCACGCCGCATACCCCCCGCGCAACGCCCGCCTGCGGGCTAGCGCGTTCGCGAAGACCACGCTAAGGCCCTTGGCCCATGACCCAGCGCGATTACCGTAACACCGTCTTCCTGCCGAAGACCGATTTCCCGATGAAGGCCGGCCTGCCACAAAAAGAGCCCGGGATTCTCGCGCGCTGGGCCGACGCGGACCAGTACCGCCTCGTTCGCGATGCCCGCAAAGCACGCGAAAAATTCATCCTCCACGACGGCCCGCCCTACGCCAATGGCGACATGCATATCGGTCATGCGCTGAACCATATCCTGAAGGATATGGTCGTGCGCACGCAGACGCTGCTGGGCAAAGATGCGCCGTATGTGCCCGGCTGGGATTGCCACGGCCTGCCGATCGAGTGGAAGGTCGAGGAAGAGTACCGCAAGAAAAAGCTGAACAAGGACGAAGTCCCGCCGGCCGAATTTCGCGCCGAATGCCGCGCCTATGCGCGCAGATGGGTCGATGTGCAGCGCGAGCAGCTCAAGCGGCTGGGCATCAATGCCGATTGGGACCACCCCTACCTGACGATGGATTTCGCCGCCGAGGCGACGATCGTGCGCGAGCTGATGACATTTGCCGAGACCGGCCAGCTGTATCGCGGCGCCAAGCCGGTGATGTGGAGCCCGGTCGAGAAAACCGCATTGGCCGAAGCGGAAATCGAATACGAAGACATCACCTCGACGCAGATCGATGTGGCGTTCGAGATCATCGAAAGCGCCATACCCGCGCTGGTCGGCACGCATGCGGTCATCTGGACGACGACGCCGTGGACGATCCCTGTCAACCAGGCGATCGCCTATGGCGCGGCGGTCGAATACCTGCGGATCGCGCTGGGCGAACACCGCTACCTGGTGGCCGCGCCGCTGGTCGACACGTTCGTCGCGCGTGCGGGCGGCGAATACACCGTGCTGGACACGATCACCGGCGCCGCGCTCGAAGGCACGATCGCGCGCCATCCGATGCATGCGCTCGGCGGGTTCTACGCGCGCCCGCGCCCGTTCCTGGCCGGCGATTTCGTCACCACCGAATCGGGCACCGGCCTGGTGCATATGTCGCCGGATCACGGCGAAGACGATTTCATCCTGTGCAAGGCGCACGGGATCGAGCCGGTGTTCGCGGTCGAGGCCGATGGCCGTTATCGTGCCGACTGGGGCTGGCTGCCGGGTGAAGGCAGCGTGATCAATCCGAAATTCAACGCGCCGGACGGCCCGGTCTGCACCGCCTTGCGCGAAGTGGGCGCGCTCGTCGCCGCCACCGCCGACTACAAGCATTCCTATCCGCACTCGTGGCGGTCAAAGGCCAAAGTGATCTTCCGCTGCACGCCGCAATGGTTTGTGCCGATGGACAAGGCCATCACGCTCGACGGCGATACGCACACGTTGCGCGAACGGGCGGTCACCGCGATCGCGCAGACGCGCTGGGTGCCCGAAAAAGGCCGCAACCGCATCGCCGCAATGGTCGAAGGGCGGCCCGACTGGGTGCTGTCGCGCCAGCGCGCCTGGGGCGTGCCGATCGCGCTGTTCGTGCATCGCCAAAGCGGCGAAGTGCTGGTCGATGCCGCGGTCAACGCGCGGATCGTTGCCGGCATCGAGGCCGAGGGCGTCGACGCCTGGGATGACGCGAATGCCGCGCAGTTCCTCGGGCCCGATCGCGATGTGGCCGATTACGAACGCGTCGCCGACATTCTCGATGTGTGGTTCGATTCGGGTTCGACCCATGCGTTCGTGCTGGGCAGCGGGCGCTGGCCCGATCTGACGCGGCCCGCCGGCTACTCAGGCCCGCTTGCCGATTTGTATCTCGAAGGGTCGGATCAGCATCGCGGCTGGTTCCAGTCGTCGCTGCTCGAATCGTGCGCGACGCGCGGCCATGCGCCGTACAAGGCAGTGCTGACTCACGGCTTCACGATGGATGCCAAGGGCCTGAAGATGTCGAAATCGCTCGGCAACACGATCAGCCCGATCGACCTGATGCGCGATTACGGCGCGGATATCCTGCGGCTGTGGGCGCTGTCGGTCGATTTCACCGAAGACCACCGCATCGGCAAGGAAATCCTGGCCGGTGTGGCCGACCAGTACCGCAAATTGCGCAATACGTTCCGCTACCTGCTCGGCGCACTCGAAGGGTTCGGCGAAGCCGAAGCGCTGCCCGTGGCCGAAATGCCCGAACTGGAACGCTATGTCCTGGCGCGGCTGGGCGCGCTCGATGCGACCTTGCGCACGGCGGTCGATGACTTCGATTTCAACACCTATGTCCGCGCGCTGACCGATTTCTGCAACGAAGACCTGTCGGCGTTCTTCTTCGATATCCGCAAGGACAGCCTGTATTGCGACGCGCCGACCGATACGCGCCGCCGCGCGTGCCGCACGGTGCTCGATACGCTGTTCCAGGCGCTGGTGCGCTACGCCGCGCCGGTGCTGGTGTTCACCGCCGAAGAGGTCTGGGGCACGCGCTATCCCGCCGGGGGCAGTGTGCATCTGCTCGAATGGCCTGAAATCCCGGCCGTCTCGGTTGATGAAGCACGCTGGACCGAATTGCGTGCGCTGCGGGCGACGGTCAACGAGGCGATAGAGCCGCTGCGCCGCGAAAAGGTCGTCGGCTCTGGACTGGAAGCGACCGTTACCGTGCCCTACGCCGGCGCGGCGACCGATCTGGCCGAGCTGTTCATCACCGCGGCGGTCCATCCCGGCGACACGCTCAGCGTGACCCGCACCGATGACCATAAATGTGGCCGTTGCTGGCGTCATCTGCCAGAAGTGGCGCAGGATGGCGACTTGTGCGCGCGTTGTGACGAGGTGGTGGTGGCAATGGACACGCTTTCCGGGGACCAGGTTTCCGCATGATCGATCAACCCGGTCCCGAAGCCCGGCGCCAGTTCGAGGCGTGGACCCGGCGCGCATTCGGCTATGGCCTGGCGCTGCTGGTGTTTGCGATCGATCGCGGGGTCAAGGCGCTACTGCTTGGCCCGGTTGCGCTCGATCATGTCGATGCGGTGCCGCTGCTGCCGGTGTTTGCTTTGCGCTACACGCAGAATTTCGGCGTTTCACTCGGGCTGTTTACCGCGACCTCGGCCAATATGCGCCTGATCCTGATCGGGGTGACGACGGCCATCGCACTGGGTGTTGCAGTCTGGCTGATGATCGAGCGCCGCCGGGTCGACGTGATCGGCCTGGCGCTGGTGCTCGGTGGTGCACTGGGCAATATTTTTGACCGGGTGGTTTATGGCTTCGTCATCGACTATGCCGATTTTCACATCGGCCAATGGCGGCCGTTCCTGATTTTCAACTTTGCCGATGCGGCGATCACCTGCGGCGTGCTGATACTGCTTGCCCGCTCGCTGCTTTCCGGCGAAAAGCCGGCCAACGATCGCGCAATACCCCCTACGGAGAATTCTTGATGCGCAAGCCCGCCCTGTTTGTCTTTGCCGGTTGCGCGGTAATGCTGTCCCTGCTTGGCGGGTGCAGCTCGCATTCGTCGCTGTTCAACCGCGCGCGACCCGATGAATTCGCCGTGACGCGCCAGGCGCCGCTCGCCGTGCCGCCCGATTTTGCACTCGCCCCGCCGAACCCCGGCGCGCCGCGTCCGCAGGATGTCGATTCGAGCCGCCAGGCTTTGGACGCACTGTTCGGCGCTTCGGCCCCGCGCAGCGCGGTGGAAACCGATGCCTTGGGCAAGGCCGGCGCATCGGCCCCCGCGATCCGCAGCACAGTGGGCGATCCCAAGACGCAGACCGTGCCCAAGGGCGCGGCCGTTCGCGATATCGTGCGTGCGCCGGAAAGCACGAGCCCGGCGGCGCAGACGAATACGGGGAACTGATTTTCGCGCCGGGCGGAGTAATTCGCCCGGGCGTGCCCCCCCCCCGAATGGACACGTCACCCCGGGCTTGACCAGGGGTCCCGCTTCTTTGGGCGCCGGCCGAATTCAATGCCATGTGCCACGTGCAATACCGCATACCGCGCAAAAGGCAGCGGGACCCCGGGTCGAGCCCGGGGCGACGTGCGGGGTGGGGTTTGGAGTGCCGCCGGAGGCCCCTACCCCACTACCCGTCCAGCACCTCGACCGGATGCGCGCTCTTGATGTGGCACGCCAGGACCTTGTCGATCTTGCGCCCGTCCATATCCAGCACTTCGAAGCGCCACCCCTGCGTGTTGAAATGCTCGCCTTCCGACGGCAGTTTCTTCATCACCGATAGGACAAACCCGGCGACGGTCGCGTAGTCGCGGTCGTCGGACAGGTCGATGTCGAGCCGGTTGGCCATCGCGTCCGCGGGCAGGGCGCCTGATATCAGCAGCGATCCGTCTTCGCGTTCGATCATCATCGGGGTGTCGCCGTCATCGCCGTGCGCGACGAAGGTGCCGGCGATGGCGTCGAGCAGGTCGGCGGGGGTGACAATGCCTTCCAGGTGTCCGTATTCGTCGTGGACGAGGGCGAGCGCGACTTCGGCCATCTGGATCTGGCGCAGGGCGTCCATCGCGTCGAGCCGGTCGGACATGATCGCGGGTTTTTTCATCAGCGCGGTCAGGTCGGGAATTTCGTGCCGCACCAGCGCCTGCAGCACGTCGCGCGCGCGCACGACGCCGATGATGGCGTCGACCGAGCCTTCGGCGACGAGCAGCAGCGAGTGCGGGCATCCGGCGATGGCGAGGTCGAGCGCGTCGTGCGGGGTCTGGTGGTCGATCCAGTGCAGTTCGGTGCGCGGGGTCATCAGGTCGCGCACCGGGCGCTCGGCCAGGCGCATCACGCTGGTCATCAGCGCGCGTTCGTCTTCCTCGATCACGCCGGTGCGGGTGGCTTCGGCGAAGATCATTTCGAGCTCTTCGGTGGTGACATCGTGCGCGCCGGGGTCGTGTGCGCCCGTCAGGCGCAGGACGAGATCGGACGAGGTGTCGAGCAGCCAGACCAGCGGCGCGGCGACCAGCGCGATCAGCGCCATCGGGCGCGCGGCGATCACGGCGATCGGTTCGGGGGAGCGCAGCGCCAGCTGTTTGGGCACCAGTTCGCCGATGACGAGGCTGAAATACGTGGTGATCGCGATCACGAGGGCAAAGCCGGCTTCCGGGGCGAATTTATCGGGAACGCCCATCGCCGCGAGGCGCTCGCCGACCGGGCCGCCCAGGCTGGAGCCCGAGAATGCGCCGGAAATGACTGCCACGAGCGTGATGCCGATCTGCGCGGTGGACAGCAATTTGCCCTGGTCGCTGGCAAGGTCGAGGGCCAGTTGGGCGCCGGTCGATCCGGCCTCCGCGCGGATTTTCAACCGCGCCGGACGGGCCGAAACCACAGCCAGCTCCGACATCGAAAACAGGCCGTTGAGCACGACAAGCGCGCCGATGATTACGACGTCGGTCCAGGGAAATGGTGTCACAGCCATAGCCGCTAACAGATTTGCAGGGTTTCGCGAAGTGCCGTGGCATATTTGTTCGGATTTCATTCATCCGGGAGGCGGCTAGGAACGTATCAGACTTGTATCAGGCTGGCACACGCAGCCATTTGCGGTATGGGTCGCAGAGCTTTGGCCATGGGAGCGGGTTATGAAAATTCGTCGGATTCTGCTGACATCGTTGTGCGGCGTGTCGTTGATTGCCACGTCGGCATGCGTGACCGATCCCAACACCGGGCAGCGTAAGGCATCGCGCACCGCGATCGGCGCCGGTGTCGGGGTGGTCGGGGGTTTGTTGCTCGGCGGCCTGATCGGCGGCGGTGCGGGCCGGATTATCGGCGCGGGCATCGGCGGGATCGCCGGTGGCGCGGTCGGCTATACGATGGACAAGCAGATCAAGGAGCTGCGTGAAAACACGGCCGGCAGCGGCATCGATGTCAGATCCGCAGATGGCGGCCAGGCGATTCTGGTCAACATGCCGGGCGGCGTCACATTCGACACCAACAGCACGCTGCTGAAGCCCGGATTTACCGGCACGCTCAACCAGGTTGCGGACAATCTCAACCGTTATCCAAATTCGCTGGTCGACGTGTACGGCCATACCGATGCGACAGGGACGGACGAATATAACCAGACGCTATCGGAAAACCGTGCGCGCGTGGTGGCCGATTATCTGACTTCCCGCGGCGTCAATCCGCAGCGCATTCGCAGCACCGGCTTTGGCAAGACCCAGCCGATCGCGTCGAACGACACGCCCGAGGGCCGCGCGGCCAACCGCCGCGTGGAAATCAAGATCGTGCCGGTCACGCAGGACGACGTGTCGCGCGCGCGCGGCGGAAACTGATCGCCTGAGTGGCGTGGTGGGTGGCTCCAATCAGACCTGATCTCCTTGACGGCGCGCCGTGCCGGCTGGCATTGGCGCATCGTCAAGGAGCCCACGCATGTCTATTGAATCACGCGCAATAAACGGCCGTCCGACCAACCCGATCGGGCTGGGGTGCATGTCGCTCAGCTGGGCCTATGGAGACCGGCCCGCAGATGCCGACGGGATTGCGCTGCTGCATCGCGCGATCGATCTGGGCTATGACCATTTTGACACGGCGCGGCTGTATGGGCTGGGGCACAATGAAACGCTCGTCGGCCAGGCGCTGCAAGGCCGGCGCGACAAAGTGTTTCTGGCCAGCAAGATGGGCATTTTTGCCAGCGGCGAGCGACGCGGGGTCGATTGCAAACCCGAAACGATCCGCGAACAGCTCGAAATTTCGCTGCGCCTGCTGCAAACCGACCATATCGACCTGTATTACATGCACCGCCGCGATTTTACCGTGCCGATCGAAGAGTCGGTCGGTGCGATGGCGGACCTGATTCGCGAGGGCAAGATCGGCGCGATCGGCCTGTCGGAAATGTCGGCGGAAACGCTGCGCCGCGCCAGCGCCGTGCACCCGATCGCGGCGATGCAGACCGAATATTCGCCGTGGACGCGCCAGGCGGAAATCGCCGTGCTAGAGGCATGCCGCGAAACCGGCACCACGTTCGTGGCGTTTTCGCCGGTCGGACGCGGGGCGCTGGCCAATGGCGTGGCCGATCCTGCGGCGCTGGGCGAAGGCGATATCCGCCCGGGCATGCCGCGATTCCAGGGCGCCAACTGGACGCACAACCAGGGGTTGTTGCGCCAGTATCAGGCGCTGGCGACAGCGGCGGGCGTGACTGCGGCGCAATTGTCGCTGGGGTGGGTCCTGTCGCGCGGCGATCATGTCGTGGCCATTCCGGGCACGGCGAAAATCCCGCACCTGGAAGAAAACATCGCGCGGTGGGACTGGGTGATTCCAACCGATCTGGCGGCGAAAGTCGATGCGCTGATCAACCACGAAACCGTCGCCGGCCACCGCTACGCCAAAGCGATGCAGGCCACGATCGAAACCGAGGATTTCCCCCAAGCGTTTGAACTGGCGTGAAAACCCCCCGGAACGGGGAGGGGGACCACGCTACGTGTGGTCCCCCTCCTCGTTCCGGGGAGGATTGCGGGTCGCCAACCTTGCCACCGCTGCGCCGTGGATCGCCGGCGCTGTCACCAGCAGGCCGAACGCGCGCGGGTCGCGTTTGTTGAAATCGAACGGCACGCCCCAGGCATCGCTGACCGCCGCGCCGGCTTCGCGCGCGATCAGGCAGGCGGCGGCAATGTCCCATTCGTAGCCCCAACGCAAAGTGGCCAGCAGGTCGGCCTCATCGGCGGCGACCATCGCGATGCGCAGCGCGATCGAATTGGGTTTATCGACTGCGGTCAGGTCATGATCCGCGCGAGGCAGCGCGTCTGCCGGCACGCGCGCGCCGGGCAGATGCGCGCGACTGCTGGCAACCAGCGCCTGGCCGTTGCGCGTCGCGCCGCGCCCGGCGGTGGCCATCCAGAATTCATCGCGCGCCGGCGCGTCAAGCACGCCGATCAACGCGCGGCCGGCGCTGACCAGTGCGACCGAAACGCACCAACCTGTGCGCCCGCGCACGAAATCGCGCGTCCCATCGACTGGATCGACCACCCAGCAGAACTGGCGATCCAGCCGCTCGGTGCTGTCGACAGTCTCTTCCGACAGCCAGCCGGCGCCAGGCAACAGCGCGCCCAGCTCATGCTTGAGGAACGCATCGACGGCCAGATCGGCATCGCTGACCGGATCGCCCGGGCTCTTTTCCCAGACGCTCAGGCTGTGCCCGGCGCCCGGCCAGTGCGCCATGGCCAGGCGGCCGGCCTGGCGCACGATGTCTGTCAGGCGGGCATAATCGATCATCGCCACGGCGATGAGCCATGCCGCCCGGCAAAGCAAGGCACCCTTGTTGCGCGCGGCATCGCCAGCAATACACTCATTCGTATGCACGTTTGCGCAAGCGGGCGCGCGTGACTTGCACCTGACGCGGCAACACGGCCCTTTTCAAGCCCGTGACCGTGTGCTTAAGGCGGCGAGCACCCTCCCGTTGCGGCCGTTGCGTCGTGCCGGATATCCTCTCCTCGCGTGACAGCGGAGCACTTCGCATGAACGTTCATGAGTACCAGGCCAAGGAATTGCTCGCCAAATTCGGCGTCAATATCCCCGCAGGCATCGCCGCGCTGACTGTCGAGGAGGCTGTTGCCGCTGCCAAACAGCTGCCCGGACCGATCTGGGTCGTCAAATCGCAGATCCATGCGGGCGGCCGCGGCAAAGGCAAGTTCAAGGAACTCGGTGCCGATGCCAAAGGCGGCGTACGCCTGGCCAAATCGATCGAAGAGGTCGAATCGCATGCGCGCGAAATGCTCGGCAACACGCTGGTCACGATCCAGACCGGTGATGCCGGCAAGCAGGTCAACCGCCTGTATGTGACCGACGGCGTCGACATCGTGAAAGAAAACTACCTGTCGCTGGTGGTGGACCGTGGCACCGGCCGGGTCGCGCTGATCGTATCGACCGAAGGCGGGATGGACATCGAGGATGTCGCGCATTCCACGCCGGAAAAGATCGCCACGATCATCGTCGATCCGGCGACAGGGTTCCAGGCGCATCACGGCCGCGCGGTCGCGTTTGCGCTGAAGCTGTCGGGCGACCTGAACAAGCAGGCGCAGATCGTGTCGAAGCAGCTGTACGAAGCGTTCGTCGCGCTCGATTCGGACATGCTCGAAATCAACCCGCTGGTCGAATCGGCGGATGGCAAGCTGCTCGTGCTCGATGCGAAGATGAGCTTCGATTCGAACGCGCTGTATCGCCACCCCGATGTGTTCGCGCTGCGTGACGAGACCGAGGAAGACCCGGCCGAAATCGAGGCGAGCAAGTACGACCTTGCCTACATCAAGCTCGACGGCAACATCGGCTGCATGGTCAATGGCGCAGGGCTCGCGATGGCGACGATGGACATCATCAAGCTGAACGGCGAATTCCCCGCGAACTTCCTCGACGTGGGCGGCGGCGCGACGACCGAAAAGGTCACGGCCGCGTTCAAGATCATTTTGCGCGACCCGGCGGTGAAGGGCATTCTCGTCAACATCTTCGGCGGGATCATGAAGTGCGACATCATCGCCGACGGCATCGTCGCCGCGGCCAAGGAAGTGAACCTGCAGGTTCCTCTCGTCGTCCGTCTCGAAGGCACCAATGTGCAGCAGGGCAAGGACATCCTTGCCAATTCGGGTCTCCCCATCGTGGCCGCCAACGATCTTGGCGATGCCGCGCAGAAAATCGTGGCCGAAGTGCGGAAGGTCTCCTGAACCATGTCGATCCTCATCAACAAGAACACCAAGATCATCACCCAGGGGATGACCGGCAAGACCGGCGCGTTCCACACCCAGGCCGCGCTCGACTACGGCACGCAGATGGTTGCGGGCGTAACCCCGGGCAAAGGCGGCACGTCGCACATCGGCCTGCCACAGTATGACAGCGTGGCCGAAGCCAAGGCCGCGACCGGCGCGACGGCTTCGTGCATCTACGTTCCGCCTCCGGGCGCGGCCGATGCGATCCTGGAAGCGATCGACGCGCAGATGGAACTGATCGTGTGCATCACCGAAGGCATTCCGGTGCTCGACATGGTGCGCGTGAAGCGCGCGCTGCAGGGTAGCAAGTCGCGCCTGATCGGGCCGAACTGCCCCGGCGTGCTGACGCCGAACGAATGCAAGATCGGCATCATGCCCGCCTCCATCTTCAAGAAGGGTTCGGTCGGCGTCGTGTCGCGTTCGGGCACGCTGACCTATGAAGCGGTGTTCCAGACGACCAACATCGGCCTGGGCCAGACCACCGCGGTCGGCATCGGCGGAGACCCGGTCAACGGCACCAATTTCATCGACGTGCTCGAACTGTTCCTGGCCGATGACGAAACCAAATCGATCATCATGATCGGCGAAATCGGTGGCGACGCCGAAGAGCAGGGCGCGCAGTTCCTGATCGACGAAGCCAAGCGCGGCCGCAAGAAGCCGATGGCCGGCTTCATCGCGGGCCGCTCGGCGCCTCCGGGCCGGCGCATGGGCCACGCCGGTGCGATCGTATCGGGCGGCAAGGGCGATGCCGAAAGCAAGATCGCGGCGATGGAAGCCGCCGGCATCCGCGTCAGCGCGTCACCCAGCCTGCTGGGCGAAACACTGGCCGAAGCGCTCAAGGGGTAAATCCTCCCCGGAACGGGGAGGGGGACCACGAAGTGGTGGAGGGGCGTCGCCCCACGCGAAACGCTCTCGTGGAAGCACAACAACAGCAGGGCCGGGGGCAACTCCGGCCCTTTTGTCTGGAAAGTTTGCATGACAGACACGATCACCATACGCCCCGCCACCCTCGATGACACCGCCGCCATCGTGGCACTCAACGCGGCGGTCGTCGCCGTTACCAGCCCGATGGATGCCGCAGGGTTCAGGTCACTGCTGACCCTCAGCGTATTGTGCGATGTTGCGCAGCGCCATGGTGAAGTGCTGGGTTTCGTTTTGGCGCTGCAGGACGGTGCAGCCTATGCCAACGGCAATTTCCAGTGGTTTGCGGACCGACTCACCCGGTTCATCTATATCGACCGGATCGTGATCGGCGGCCAGGCGCGGGGCCTGGGTCTTGGCACCATGCTGTACGACCACGCGACCGATCAGGCGCTACGCCGGGGCAGCCTGACGATGGCGGCAGAAATGGACCTCGTTCCCGCTAATCCCGGATCGCTTGCTTTTCACCGAAAGCGCGGGTTTGTCGAACTTGGCACGCGCACGCTCGACAGTGGCAAGATCGTGTCCATGCAGATCAAGGGTTTGCAGACACCGGATTGACGGTCGCGCCGCCCCGCTGGCCCTCGATCAAGCCCGCCATGACGACCGACAGGTGGGGTGCTAAACCGCGACGCCGACTTTCAACCCTTCGAACACCGCCTCTTCGGCGGTGCGCGGAGTCAGCGCGTCACCGATGACATGTGTTTCGATCGCGGTTTCGGCCAATTCGTCTTCCAGCGTGGTCACGCGTTCATGACCCAGATTGGTGATCAGAGTGTCCACGTCTTCAAACACCATCGCCGCGCCGCTGGTCGCATGCTGGCAATAGACGGTCCGTTCGTCCACGCCGTACAGCCGCGCATAAGCGATCACCTCGACACCGAGGTCATGCAGCACGCCGGCCCAGTGATCGCGGACATACTGGTGAATGCGCTGCCCGGGCATATAGCCATCGACAACCAGCCGCACGCGGCAGCCGTCACGCGCCAGCTTTTCGGCCAGGCCCATGCCGATCCAGTCGAGGCTCCAGTCCGCAATCAGCACCGATGCGCCGACGTTGACTTCGTTGCGCAGGACCTGCCACGGGTTGACGACATGACCGGTCTCGGCGCCTTCGACATGGCCTGCGCGCGGGCGCGCGCCGGTGGCGATCACCACCGCGTCGGCCGCAATCTCGTCGATCAAGGCGCGTGTGACCGGCTGGTTCAGCCGCACGTCGACGCCCGCCAGCGTCATTTCGCGCGCCAGATTGGTCACGATCCCGCCGAATTCGGCGCGGCCGGGCAATGTCTGCGCCAGCAGCGCCTGGCCGCCCAGTTGACGCCCGGCTTCGCACAGGATGACCTCATGGCCGCGCGCTGCGGCAATCGCCGCGGCCTTCATGCCCGCCGGCCCGCCGCCTGCAACCAGTACGCGGCGCGGGCGCTCGGCGGGCACCAAGGCGCCATAGGTCAGCTCGCGCCCGGTTTCCGGGTGCTGGATGCACGAGATCGGATAGCCCATGTGGAAATGGCCGATGCACGCCTGGTTGCACGCAATGCAGGCGCGGATGTCGTCGAGTCGCCCGTCGCGGGCCTTTGCCGGCATGTCAGGGTCGCAGATCATCGCGCGGGTCATGCCGACCATATCGGCAGCGCCGCTGGCCAGGATGCGCTCGGCGTCCTGCGGCTGGTTGATGCGGCCGGCGACGAACACCGGCGTGGTCACGCGGGCGCGGATCGCAGCGGACAGCGGCGCGGTATGGCCGGGCGCGACCATCATCGGCGGGGCGATGTTGATCGCGCTGCCGATACCGGCGGACGTGCCCGCGGTGATGTTGTAGTAATCGAAGCGCCCGTCGAACGCGACCAGCGCGGCCATGACGTCGTCGGCGTCCAAGCCCTCTTCGTCTTTTTCGTCGCCGCTGATGCGCATACCCACGATGAAATCGGGGCCGGTTGCCGCGCGGATCGCGGTGATCACGTCGTCGATGAAGCGGCGCCGCGCCAGATCATCACCGCCATAGCGATCCTGACGCAGGTTGACGCGCGGGTTCAGGAATTGCGCGGGCAGATAGCCATGGCTCGCCACAAGCTCGACGCCATCGAGCCCGGCGCGTTCGAGCCGGCGCGCGGCGGCGGCATAGCCGGCGATGATCTCGTCGATCATCCGCAACGACAGCGGGCGCGGGGTGACATGGAACCGTTCGTTGGGCACCGCCGAGGGCGCATAGGCCACGGGCAGCGTGCCGTCCTGGCTCTCCATGATTTCGCGGCCAGGATGAAACAGCTGGCCAAACAGCGCGCAGCCGTGCGCGTGCACTGCGTCTGCCACGCGGGCATAGCCCGGAATGCATTCGTCGGTCGTCGCCATCAGCAGGTGCGAGGTATAGCGCGCGGTTTCGTGTACGCCTGCAACCTGCATCACGATCAATCCGGCGCCGCCCGCCGCGCGGGCCCGGTGATACGCGACCAACGCATCATTGGGCACAAACGCGGTGGGCAGCGTCGTATCGTGCCCTGTCGACAAGATCCGGTTGCGGATCTGGAGATTGCGGATCGTGATCGGCGAAAACAGCGTCGGCAGGGTTGTCATAAATCAGTGCAGATTGCGCGCGAACAGCGCCAGCATCTCGCTCCATCCGCGTTCGGCGGCGGCCTCGTCATAGACCGGGAAATCGGGCTTCATCCAGCCGTGCGCCGCGCCCTGGTAGATCTCGGCCTTGAACGTCACGCCCGCCCCGGTCAGCGCCGCGACCAGGCGATCGGCCATTTCGGGCGGATAGCTGGCATCGTTGTCCGCGCCCGCGATCAGCAGCTCGGCCTTGATCTGGGGCGCAAGCAGATGCGGGCTGTCGGGCTCATCGGTGGCAAGCCGGCCGCCATGGAAACTGGCCGCCGCGACCACGCGATCGGGATACGTCCCGGCCGCGGTGATCGCCATGCCACCGCCCATGCAGAACCCGACCGTGCCGACTGCGGTGCCTTTGACATCGGGATTGGTGCCCAACCATGCAAGAAATGCCGCGGTGTCCTGCGCGGATCTGGCATTGCCGGTGGTCGCCATCAGCGGGCCGACCGCTTCGCGGAAACCGGTCTTGAACACTTCGGCCGGCACGAACGGCGGATACGGGCCGTAGCGGTAGAACATGTCGGGCAACAGCACGAGATAGCCGGCATTGGCCAGCCGCTGCGCCATCTCGACCAGCGTCGGGCGAATGCCGAGGCCATCCATATAGTAGATGACCGCGGGCCAGGGCCCCGTCGCATGCGGCCCATCGGCATCGGGCGTCAGCACATGGACCGGGCACAGGCCATCGGCAGCGGGAATCTGGATCAGGTGGTCAGGCATGGGGGATGCTTTCCGTATCGGGGTATGGTCCTGACGGGGAATCAGGGCGCCACGGGCAATATCACCGCGCTCGGCGTTGCGCCACCATACCCGATGCGCATCGTCGCCGCGTGATAGTCGCCTGGTTTCGCCAGGAAGATATTGGGCACGAAGCTCTGCGGATTGCGGTCGTAAAGCGGAAACAGGCTCGATTGCACCTGCACCGCAATGTGATGCCCGGGCAGCACGACATGGTCGATGCTGGGCAACGCAAAGCGGAAGCGGTTGAACATGCCGGGCTTCAGAGGCTCGGGATGGGCAAAGCTTTTCAGATAGCGCCCGCGAAAGATCTCGATGCCGATCGGCAATTCGTATCCGGCCATCGGACCGCGCGCGCCGGGGCCATCCTCGGGCGCGTCATCGGGATGGACATCGATCAGCTTGACCACGACATCGGCGTCGGTGCCGGTCGTGGCCATATACATGTCGACCATGGGCGCGCCCATCAGATGCAGCGGACGATCGAGCGGCTTGCCCGAAAACGTCACGACATCGGGCCGCCCGGTGACGAACCGCTGATCGTGCACCAGCCAGGTCGTCCATTGCGCGCGATCGCCCAGATGGACCGGGCGGGGCACGAACGGCACCGGGTTTGCCGGGTCCGATGTCCACGACACCGCGCCGGACTTTGCGGGCGCGGCAAATCCGGCGCTCTGGTCTGGGCCCAGGTACAGCGGCGTCGCGCTGCCCATCGGCCAGCGCGGCGATTGCTCCCATCTGTCGATCCCGCTGGCATATGTGATCGCGGCGGGCGCATGCGGATCGGGCGCGCCTTTCAGGTAATGATCGAAAAACGGCTTCATCCAGTCGCGCCGCCATTGCGCGGCGGTATCGCCCGCAAAGGTCAGCGCGCCCAGGTCATAGCCATAATGATTGGCCCCCGAATGCCGCCACGGCCCGATCACCAGCGTCAATTGCGCACGGCCCGGCTGATCCTTCAGCGCGGCGTAGACCGCCGGCGCGCCGTAATTGTCCTCCTGGTCCCATTCGCCCAGTTCCAGCATCGTGGGCACGGTCAGCTTGCGCGCGGCCATAAGTTTATCGACCGCCTGGCCCGACCAGAATTCGGAATAGGCGGGATTTTCGATCAGCTTGCGCACGAACGGCACCTGATCGACCCCGTATTTGCGCGCATAGGCGCCCGCCGACCCCGCCGCGAGATAGTTGGCATAATCGTCGCCATTGCCATGCGGCATCACGGCGCCGGCATCGGCCTTGCCCGTGCTCATTTCCAGCGCATAATCGAGCCCGCTGACGCGAAACGCGCCGTTGTGGAACCAGTCGTCGCCCATCCAGCCATCGACCATCGGGCTTTCGGCCACGGCGGCTTTCAGCGCGGGATGCGGGTTGATCTCGGCCATCAGCGTGGTGAACCCCAGATACGACGAGCCGAGAATCCCGACGTTGCCGTTCGATTCGGGCACGTTTTTCACCAGCCAGTCGATCGTGTCATAGGCGTCGGTCGATTCGTCGATGCCGGTGGGATTGAGCGGGCCCGCCAGCGGCCGGTTCATCACGAACTGCCCCTCGGACCGGTGGATGCCGCGAATATCCTGATAGACGCGGATATACCCGTCCTCGACAAACGGCGCATCCACCGCCGGCACCAGATCGACCAACCGCAGGCTGCGCCCGCGCGCAACATCGCCATGCGCGTCATAGGGTGAGCGCCACAGCAGGATCGGGGCTTTGGCGACGCCCTTTTTCATCACGATGACGGTGTACAGCTTGGTGCCGTCGCGCATCGGCACCATCACATCGCGGCGCACGTAATCGGCATCGGGCAGCACCGCGTCGTATTTCTCGACGATATCCGGAGTCATGGCGGTGACAGGCGCAGGATCGGCGCAGGCAAAGGCCGGCAGCAGCGCGATACCAAGCGAAACGGCGACAAGCGGATGTTTGTTCATCCGCCGAGTATCGAACAATCGGCGCGCCACCTCAAGAGGGCGAAACAGCGAAGGCGCGCCTCATGACAAGACGCGCCTTCAAACTGTGATCTGTCGTCAGCGATCAGTGATGATCGCCGCCGCCATGGCCGCCGCCGTGGCCGCCAAAGCCGTGGCCACCACCGCCCGAAAAGTGCGGCATGTTCATGCCGCGGCCGGGGGTCATCGACCCGTGCATGGCGTGGAAGTTGCCGTTGCCGTTGGGCGTTTCGCGCGAAAAATGCGCGTTGTCGCCGCGGATGTAACGGCGGTCGCCCGCGCCGCGGCGGTAATAGAACCCGCCGTCGTCGCCCCAGTACCCGTCGTAGACATCGCCATAATAGCCGTCGTAATACCCGTCATAGGCGTAGGGTGTGCTGGCATAGCCAGGGCCAGGGCCGTCCACGCAGGCGGCGAGCGGCAATGTGGTGGCTGCCAGCAACAGGGCCGTCAAAACGTGTTTTGTCATCGGTGCTTCCTCTCCCGCACAATGCGGATCGTCACTGATACAAATGCCGCCGCACGGGTTTGGTTCCCCCCGCCGGGTATGGCCGGGGCCGCGTCAGGTCCCGTGTTTCGCCGCTGTTGGATCGATGCGGATCAGGGTGCCGTTGATCAGATCGGTCAGCCAGATCGATCCGTGGCCATAGCGCAACGAGTCTCCGCCGGTGCCGACCCATTGCGTCAGGGGGCGGTTCGATTGCGGATCGATGACAGTCAGCGGCAGGCCGATCGCGGTTACCAGCACCACGCCATCGCCCCAGGCAATGTCGCCGCCATCACCGGGCAGGCCCAGCGCGATTGTCGCGGTAACGGTGTGCGTGCGCGCATCGATGCGCGTCACGGTGCCGTCGCCCTGGTTCATCGTCCAGATCGCGCCGCCGCCTGCCGCCAGGAAACGCGGGTGCGGGCCGGTCGGGGTCGTGCCCAGAATGGCGCCGGTGCGCGCATCGACTGCGGTCACGAGATCGTGTTCGGTGCTGCTTATCCACACCGTGTCGCCATCGACCACCGGCACCTGTGACCCGGTCGCGATCGCAATGTGGCGGATCGGCGCATTCGTTGCCGGATCGACCGCGATCAGCGTCTTGCCATCGACAACGAACCAGACCGCGTCCTGGCCCGCAGCGATCCCGCCCTCCGCCGGCGGGCCCATCGGCAGCTTGGCAAGCACGCGGCCCGTTGCGCTGTCGATCCGCAGCACCGAATAGGCTTTGTGCGCGCAAACCGGCACCCACAGGCTGCCAAAGCCGATGGCCAGCCCGGCGCAGGCGTCGCCGGGCAAAGGCACAGTCAGCGTGTCGGTCTGCGTTGCAGGATCGATGCGGTGGACGCCATCGGGTTTCTTGCCCGCAACCCACACCGCATCCGGCGCAATGGCGACCCAGTCGGCAACTTTTGCGATGGGAAACGTGGCCAGGCGCGGCAGTGCCGCCATCGGCTGCTGAATATCCGGCAGCCCCGGTTTGGCGACCGGTGCGGCGTGGGCAAGCGCGGCGTGGGCGAGTGCGATGCAGCAGCCCCACGAAACGAGAAATGCCAATGTGCGCTTCATCGCTTCAGCCCCCTGATCCAGAAGCGGCCAGCGTATTTGGAGTTCTTGCGCGGGTCAATCGGCATCAGCCATAGACCAAAATTATGCCAATCATCGAAAATTGCCATCTAGCGTGATGGGTAAAGAGCCGGACATACCCTTGCATAATCCGCACTCCCGCAAGGGGGGTTGGCACGCAGAGGCCACGCGCCGGGCTGACGCAGCCGGGTGATCGCGCGGGAAATACCGCTTGGGAAGGAAGACATCGCGACCGGGGGTTTCATGAAAAGCCGAACTGCATTCCGTCTGGCGCTGCTGTGCGCGACTGTCCCTGCCGGGCTGGGTCCGATTGCCGTCCGCGCTGCCACGCCCGATGGCGCGCAAGCGCCGGCACCTGCATCTGCTGCATCCGACGATCAATCGATCGTTGTCACGGCGACGCGACGATCGACGTCTTTGCAGGATGTGCCGATCAACATCAGCGCGGTATCGGCAAAGGCCCTGCAGGATCAACATATCGACGATGTCCGCGACCTGGGTGCGGTGACGCCCGGCCTGACGATCAAGGACACCGGCCCGAGTGCGAACGGCACGATCATCATGCGCGGTCTGTCTGCCGACGACACACAGTCGTCGGGCAACAATTACGACAATGCGCTGGCGATTTATCTCGGCGAAACGCCGATCTATGCCGATTTCAAGTTCATGGACATCGCCCGCGTCGAAACGCTGCTGGGGCCGCAAGGGACGCTTTACGGCGAAGGCACTTTGGCTGGCGCAATCCGCTATCTGCCCAACAGACCCAATCCCGACAAGTGGGAAGGCAATGCCGATATGCGCATATTCGGTGAGAGCCACGCGCATGAAATGGGCGCTCAAGTCAATTTTACGGTCAATATCCCGCTTATCGCGGGCAAAGTCGCACTTCGGTCGTCGGTCGGGTATTGGGATAACCCGGGCTTCATCGATTATGTCGGGCTGGTCAACCAGCCAGGCATCTCCAATCCGCAGCCCGGTGGCCTCATCGGCGATTACACCCAGCAACCGTCTTCCTTAAGCCAGAGCCCCACTGTCATCGGGGTCAACCCGGCGACCGGGGCGGCGCCTGCAGGTTGGGGCACCAACAACGCCACCGCGGCGCAGAATGCCGCCAACGTACACACTGATCGAGGTGTGAATTTCGAAGACACATTCTCGATGCGGCATACGCTTGGGCTTTTTCCGGTCGATGGCTTGCGCGCGTATCTGACATGGGCGCATCAGATCACAGACACCAACGGTGACCAGATCAACAGCGGGGGCGTGCTCGGTACCGGGCGTTATCAAGCATCGAAGCGGTACCTTGAACCGACCCATCGTACGTCCGATCTCTATGCGATCGAAGTGGAAGGCGATCTCGGCCATTTTGCCGAGCTGGTGTCCGATACCGCATGGACCAAGCAGAAATACGCACATCAGGGCGATAACACAGACCTGCTGCTCGATCTCAATTACGGTTACGAGCAGTTTCCAAATTTTACGAGCTACAACGAGCAGCAGTCCAGCCGCACCCAGTTCAACGAGGAATTGCGACTGGTATCAAAGCATGGCGGCCCGTTCAGCTGGACGCTGGGCGGCTTTTACAACAAGATGAATTACGCCAGCAATTATCACGAAGTCGTTCCCGGATTTCCAGCCTGGGCCGAGGCAAACAGCACCTATTTTCAGGAAAATCAGTACAATCGGCCAGACGAATGGGAATATGCGTCTTATGTACGCAGTTCGAACGACGAAAAGGCGGTTTACGGCGAAGCGACGTTCAATTTAACATCGAAATTTCAGGTAACCGCCGGCGGCCGGTATTTTCATTACAAGGCGTTCGTCGATGGCGGTTCGACGCTGCCGCTCTATTCCCCCTACCCTGAAGTGAATTATGCCGGCAGCACGGGCAGTACGTCGAAAAGCGGCGCGGTGTGGAAAGCCAACACCTCCTATAAAATCAGCAGTGCACTTTTGGCATATTTCACATTTTCAAAAGGGTATCGCCTTGGTGGGGTAAACGATGTGGCGCCCTGTCCGACCGACATCGCGGCGCGCAAGGCGGCAAACCCGTCGCTCCAGTTCCTGTGCGCACTTCCCAATGAGCAGTCCTTCGGGCCGGATACGACATACAACAAGGAAATCGGGGTGCGGTATTCGCTGTTCGGCGGGAAATTGCACGGGTCACTTGCTGCGTATACGATTAATTGGGATGGTATCCAGTTGGGCAGCGTCACCGAAAATGGTGCGATCGGCATTACCGTCAATGGCGGGAAAGCCGTATCCAAGGGTGTCGAACTGACATTCGTCGCCAGGCCCACGTCCGCTCTGACGATCAGTGGCAACTATGCGTACAACGACGCCCATCTCACCCAGGATGTTCCGGGATTGATCCACTATGGCAATGGCGGCTACATTAAAATAGCGGCCGCAGCCGGCGATCGCCTGCCCGGCTCCGCCAAGAATTCCGGCAACCTTGATGTCGATTACAGTGTCCCGGTCGGTATCAATATTCTCAGCTTCAATATGTCGGCCACCTACAACGGGGACGTCTACACGCGGCCAGGCAACCAGGGGTTTGGTCAGGTCCTACCCGCATATGTAACCAGTCGCGCTTCGATCGGATATAAATTCACCGATCAGGGGTTCATCATGAAGGTGTACGCCGACAACCTGTTCGACAAATACGCCATCACCGGGGTCAGCAACAATCTGAGTAGCCGCATCATCGATAGCGGTTTCGCCTCGCGCTATTATACGCAAAGCGTGGCAACGCCGCGCCGGGCGGGTATCGAATTGAGCAAGGTGTTCTGATCGCAAAGTCAAGGCGGTAACGGAATCCAAGGGCGTTGGCCCTTGGCCGCCGGAAGCATGTCGAGCCGGCATTAAACGGGCTCATTCCCCAAGCCGATCCCCTGGTCGCGCAAATACGCCATCGCCGGCGCCAGATGTTCCGCATACCCCTTCCACCGATCCACCGAATCGCGGTTGATCGGGCGGCGCACCTGTTGCGCGCTGGGCGTGGCGACAGCGCCGCGGGCGGTGTGAAATTCCAGGCAGGCCGGGTCCCAGTCCAGCCCGCAATGCGCCAGCAACGCGCGGGTCTGCCCTTCCTGATCGGCCAGCAGCGCTTCGTAACCGAGCTCCATCACCTGGCCCGGAAACCGGTCGCGCCAGAATGCCATCATGCCGTCGAACAGCGCATAATAGCGCGCGGTGTCGAGCAGGTCGTAGCTGAAGCCGTAATACGGTGAATTGAGCGCAAACAGATGCTTGAAATTGCTCCATACGCTGTCGAGCGGATGGCGGCGCAGGCACACGATCCGCGCATCGGGAAACGCGCGGGCGATAAAGCCGATATACAGGAAATTGAGGGGAAATTTGTCGAGCAGGCGCGCGCCGCCCGGCGCGCCCGCCTGCGCCTGTGCACAATCCAGCCAGGCCTGCGCCACATCGCGCGGGGTCAGGCCGGCGGCGCCGGCGATGGTCTGCGCATCCAGCACCAGGCGCGACGGGCTTTGCGACAGGCGTTTTACCGCCAGCGGCATCGCCTGCAATTCACCCAGCGAACGAACCCGCGGATGCGCCGCCAGAATGCGTTCGACCAGCGTCGTGCCGGTGCGCGGCAGGCCGACGACAAAGATCGGTGCGGCGCCGGGCAGGCCCGGCCCGGTGAAATAGCCGGGCCGTTCAAATGCCGTGCGCAACGCCCGGACCAATGCCGCATCGGTTTGCGGGTCGTACCCGATGCGGGCCTTGTGCGCGCGGTTGGCCACGTCCAGATGCGCAAAGGCAGCATCGTTTGCGCCCAGGTCCTCATGCGCGTTGGCCGCAGCGTAGTGCAGCCGGACGAACGCGGCATGGTCGCGCGCGCGCGGGATCGCCGCCTCGATCCGGGGGATGTGGTTGCGCGCGGGGGTCTGCCGGGACAGGCCGGCCAGGCCGTAATGCGCCTGGCCATTGCCCGGGTCGCGCGTGATCATCGCCTCGTATTGCGCGCCGGCCTGCTCCGCCTGTCCGAAAAAGCCCAGGCTGCTGGCATAGTTGAAGCGGAATGACAGAGTGTCGGGGCGCGCCGCCACCGCGCGTTCGAACAGCGGCAGCGCCGCGCCATGGTCGCCCAGCCGTGCCAGCACGCAACCGATCGTATCGAGCACCAGCGGGTCTTCGGAACCAAGCGCGACGGCGCGGGTCGCGGCCACGCGTGCTTCGGCATCGCGTTGCAGCAGGATCAGCAGGCGCGCATCTTGCGCCCGATATTCGGCGTTGTCGGGGTCAAGCGCGGTCGCGCGCTGCACGCGCCCCAGTGCGTGCGCGACGTGCCCGGTTTCGGCGAGCGCCATGGCCATGATGAAATAGGGTTCGGCGCTGTGCGGATCGGCGCGGCCCGCCGCCTCGGCCATGCGCGCGGCGCGGGCAAAGTCGCCCTGCGCCAGCGCGCGACGGGCATCGTTCAGTGCATTGTCCGCAGTCATGCGCTGGGTTACCCCACAATCCGGTACGGCACCAGATCGCGCCGCATCGGATCGACCTCGATCGCCTTGTCGCTGGGGGGAAACGCCCGCTGGTCGCATGTCGTGCGCGGGCAGGTGCGGCATGATGTGCCGATCTGCGCGACGGCATCGTCGGATGCCAGGTTCAGCCCGTCGGCATAGATGAATTCAGCGGCATGCGTCGCCTCGCACCCCAGCGCGACGGCATACCGACGCGGCGGGCGGTAATAGCTCGATGATGGCTTCACCAGGCCCTTGGCGACCGAGACATAGCGGATGCCGTCGGGCATCTGCGCCAGCTGCACATGGATGCGATCGGGGATGGCGACCGCCTCGTGCACGATCCACAGCGGGCATGCGCCGCCAAAGCGGCCGAATTGCAGGCGCGTGGCCGAATGGCGCTTGGTGATGTTGCCCGCCATGTCGACGCGGCAGAAAAACACCGGGATGCCGCGCGCACGCGGGCGCTGCAGCGTCGACAGGCGGTGGCAGCACTGTTCGAAACTGGTGTGGAATAGCAGCCGCAACCGGTCGATATCGTGGCGCAATTCGCGCGCGGCGGTGCGAAACCGCTCATACGGCATCAGCAACGCGCCCGCCGCGTAATTGCCAAGCCCGATCGTCAGCAAATGCCGCGCCGCCGCGCTGTGCAACGGGGTCGCCGCGACGATGTCGGCAATCGGGCCCGACAGCGCCAGCGCCGCCACTTGGTAGGCCAGCTGAAACCGCCCGCTTTCGATCGGCTGGTTCGAATCGAGCTCGACATGGTTGCGCAACGGGTCGAACCGCCGCATCGGGCCGCCGCTGTTCCACGCGATGCTGACCCCGTTGTGGCGCAGCCACGCCTGCATCGATTGCACGCGCGGCGACAGGTCATCGCCCGCGATCTGCGCCGCCAGCGCCTCGGCCGCGCGATCGAGCGGATCGACATAGTTGTTGGCGTGGTGAAACCAGTCGCGCACTTCTTCCCAGGGCAGGCGCCCGCCCCCACCCGCTCCATCCCCACCCATGCTGGTGCCGATGGTTTCGTCCAGCATGTCGAGCCGCACCCGCGTTTGCGCATGGAGCGCGTGCAGGGCGATGAATTTCTCCGCAAATCCGGGAAACTGCCGCGCCAGCCGCTCGATCGTTTCGCCCGGCACGTCGCCCGGCAATTGCGGATCGGCAAGGGCATCGTGCAGCGCGCGGACCAGCGCATCGCCGTCCGCGGGCGCCAGGTCTGCCCAGTCGAACGGAAACGCCGTGCGCAAGGCATCGGTCAGCGCCGGGGTCAGGTGGCGCTCGTCGTTTTCCAGCTGCGACAGGTATGACGCGCTGATCCCCAGCGTGCCGGCCATCTCGGCCTGGCGCATGCCGCGACGCTGGCGCAATGCGCGCAAGGGCTTTCCGGCAAACAGGCGTTGGCGCGTGGTCATGGAAATATCCCGAATATTTGCAAAGTACAGCTTTGCAACTTCGCAGATTAACATTGGACAGTCCGACGGCAAAGCGGCTAGCGACACGCAATCGTATTTTCGCGTAAAAGGCAGCCGCATGTCCGCAAACATCGCCGAAATGGAAAAACGCCGGGATGCCGCGCATCTGGGTGGCGGCCAGCGCCGCATCGATGCGCAACATGCCAAGGGCAAGCTGACCGCGCGCGAACGCGTGTCGATCCTGCTCGACGAAGACAGCTTCGAAGAAACCGACGCTTACGTCGAACACAACTGCGTCGATTTCGGCATGCCCGACACGGTTATCCCCGGCGACGGCGTGGTCACCGGCTCGGGCACGATCAACGGCCGGCTGGTCTATGTGTTTTCGCAGGATTTCACGGTGTTTGGCGGCGCCGTGTCCGAACGCCACGCGATGAAGATCTGCAAGATCATGGACACCGCGATGAAAGTCGGCGCGCCGGTGATCGGCATAAACGATTCGGGCGGCGCACGCATCCAGGAGGGCGTGGCCAGCCTTGGCGGCTATGCCGAGATCTTCCAGCGCAATGTGCTCGCCTCGGGCGTGGTGCCGCAACTGTCGCTGATCATGGGTCCGTGCGCGGGCGGGGCGGTCTATTCGCCGGCGATGACCGACTTCATCTTCATGGTGAAGGATAGCAGCTACATGTTCGTCACCGGGCCCGACGTGGTCAAAACCGTGACCAACGAGATCGTAACGCAGGAGGAACTGGGCGGTGCGATCACGCATACGACCAAAACTTCGGTGGCGGACCTGGCGTGCGAAAACGATATCGACGCGCTGCTCGCGGTGCGCGAATTCTTCGACTTCCTGCCGCTGACCAACCAGACCGGCGTGCCGGTACGCCCGAGCAGCGATCCGTGGGACCGGCTGGACGAAAGCCTGGATACGGTGATTCCGGCGTCGGCGTCGTCGCCGTACGACATGCTCGAAGTCATTCGCAAAGTGGTCGACGAGGGTGATTTTTTCCAGATCCAGCCGAAACACGCCGCGAACGTGATATGCGGGTTTGGCCGGATCGAGGGGCGCACCGTGGGCGTCGTCGCCAATCAGCCGCTGGTGCTGGCCGGCGTGCTCGATATCAATTCGTCGAAGAAAGCCGCACGGTTCGTGCGGTTCTGCGACGCGTTCGAGATTCCGATCGTGACGTTCGTCGATGTGCCCGGGTTCCTGCCCGGTACCGCGCAAGAGCATAACGGCATTATCAAGCACGGCGCCAAGCTGCTGTTTGCCTACGCCGAAGCGACCGTGCCGAAGATCACCGTGATCACGCGCAAGGCCTATGGCGGGGCGTATGACGTGATGGCGTCGAAGCATCTGCGCGGCGATTTGAACTACGCCTGGCCGACCGCCGAAATCGCGGTGATGGGCGCCAAGGGCGCGGTCGAGATCATCTTCCGCGGGCTGGACGCGGCGGGCATCGCGCAGAAGACGAAGGAATACGAGGACCGCTTTGCCAATCCGTTCGTGGCGGCGTCGAAGGGTTTCATCGACGAGGTGATCCACCCGCATTCGACGCGCCGCCGCATCGCGCTGGGCCTGCGCAAATTGCGACACAAGGCGCTCGAGAATCCGTGGAAGAAGCATGACAACATTCCGCTGTGAAGGCGCGGGCGCTCTTGCTTCCACGCCCTCGCTCACTCCCACGCCCGCTCATGCTGAGCCTGTCGAAGCACACGCGCGACAGTCGAACCTGATGCGGGTCCGGGCGCCAAGCCCACGGTCGGCGCGTGTCCTTCGACAGGCTCAGGATGAGCGGATGTTGTGTGTGACTGAGGGATTTTCCGCATGAAATTGGGACGCCTGAACCATGTCGGCGTGGCGGTGCCTTCGATGCAGGATGCCATCGCCTATTACCGCGATGTGATGGGCGCGACCCTGATCACCGCGCCGTTCGACTTGCCCGAACAGGGCGTGAAAGTCGCGTTCGTCAGCACCCCGCACGACAGCGGCGCCCTGGGCACGGACGGCGGCACGCAGATCGAGCTGATCGAACCACTGGGCGAAACCAGCCCGATCGCGAGCTTCATCGCGAAGAACCCCGCCGGCGGACAGCATCATCTGTGCTACGAAGTCGACGATATCGCAGCGGCGCGCGAATGGTTCACTGCGCAGGGCAAGCGCATTCTTGGCCCCACCCGTACGGGCGCGCACGGCACGCCGATCTTTTTCCTGCACCCCAAGGACATGCTGGGGCAGCTCACCGAAATCATGGAAGTGCCGAAAGATGCGCACTGATTTCTGTCCTCTCCCCACAGACCTTGTCATTCCCGCGAACGCGGGAATCCAGCTCGGACCGTGCGGCGACGTGCCACGTCACCGCGAGTGTGGGGCCTGGATTCCCGCGTTCGCGGGAATGACGATGGAGGGGTTAGGCGCGTCCCCCACGCACAACGTTGATCGAGGAACTGTCCATGGCCACGTATGACGACTGGCAGAAACTGGCCGCCAGGGAGGTCAAGGGCAAGGACCTGACGTGGCACACGCCGGAAGGGATCGCGGTCAAGCCGCTGTATACCGCCGACGACGTGACCATCGATCCCGGCCTGCCCGGGTTCGCGCCATTCACGCGCGGCGTGCGCGCCAGTATGTATGCCGGGCGGCCCTGGACGATCCGGCAATACGCCGGCTTTTCGACCGCCGAAGCGTCGAACGCGTTCTATCGCCGCAACCTCGCCGCCGGGCAGAAGGGTCTGTCGGTCGCATTCGATCTGGCGACGCATCGCGGCTATGACAGCGATCATCCGCGCGTCACCGGCGATGTCGGCAAGGCGGGCGTGGCGATCGACAGTGTCGAGGACATGAAGATCCTGTTCGACGGGATTCCGCTCGACCAGATGTCGGTGTCGATGACCATGAACGGCGCGGTCATCCCGATCCTGGCGTTCTTTATCGTCGCGGGCGAGGAACAAGGCGTCGATCGCAAATTGCTCGACGGGACCATCCAGAACGACATCCTCAAGGAGTTCATGGTCCGCAACACCTATATCTATCCGCCCGAGCCGAGCATGCGGATCATCTCGGACATCTTTGGCTATACCAGCCGCGAAATGCCCAAGTTCAATTCGATCTCGATTTCCGGCTATCACATGCAGGAAGCCGGCGCGACGCAAGTCCAGGAGCTGGCCTTCACGATCGCCGACGGCATGGAATATGTGAAATACGGCGTCGCCTCGGGGCTGGATATCGACAAGTTCGCCGGGCGCCTGTCGTTCTTTTTTGCGATCGGCATGAATTTCTTCATGGAAGTGGCCAAGCTGCGCGCCGCGCGCGTGCTGTGGCACCGGGTCATGACCAATCTGGGCGCGGGCGACGAGCGGTCGAAAATGCTGCGCACGCATTGCCAGACCTCGGGCGTGTCGCTGCAGGAACAGGACCCGTACAACAACGTCGTGCGTACCACGGTCGAGGCGATGGCCGCGATGCTGGGCGGCACGCAGTCGCTGCACACCAATGCGCTCGACGAAGCGATCGCGCTGCCCACCGAATTTTCGGCGCGCATCGCGCGCAACACGCAGATCGTGATCCAGGAAGAGACGGGCATGTGCAATGTGGTCGATCCGCTGGGCGGGTCGTATTACATCGAGGCGCTGACGCAGCAGCTGGTCGACCAGGCGTGGACGATCATCGAACGCGTCGAGGGCGAGGGCGGCATGGCCAAGGCGGTCGCCGCCGGCTGGCCCAAGGCCATGATCGAGGAAGCCGCTGCCGGGCGCCAGGCACGCGTCGATCGCGGCGAGGACGTGATCGTGGGCGTGAACAAGTACCGCCTGCCCAGCGAAGACAAGATCGACACGCTCGACATCGACAACCACGCGGTGCGCGAAGGGCAGATCGCCCGGCTGAAATGGGTGCGCGACACCCGTGACGAGGCGAAGTGCCGGGCTGCACTGGCTGCGCTGACCGAGGGCGCGCGAGGGCAGGGCAATCTACTGGAACTGGCGGTCGAGGCGGCGCGGCATCGTGCCACGCTGGGCGAAATTTCCGACGCGATGGAAGCGGTGTTCGGCCGTCACGGCACCTGGCCGACCCCGGTCAAGGGCGTGTACGGCGCGGCGTATGAAGGCGATAGCCGGTACCAACAGGTCGTCGACGGCGTGGTCGCAGTCGCGCGGCGGATCGGGCATACCCCGCGCGTGCTGGTCGCCAAGATGGGCCAGGATGGCCACGATCGCGGCGCCAATGTGATTGCGTCGGCGTTTGCGGACATGGGGTTCGACGTGGTCAGCGGGCCGCTGTTCCAGACCCCGCCCGAAACGGTGGCGCTGGCGCTGGAACACGATGTCGACGCGATCGGCGCCTCGTCGCTCGCCGCCGGGCACAAGACGCTGATCCCCGAACTGATCGGCCTGCTGCGCGATGCCGGGCGCAGCGATATCAAGGTTGTCGCTGGCGGGGTGATTCCGGCGTCGGATTACGAATTCCTGCGCGAAGCCGGGGTGCAGGGTATTTACGGCCCCGGGTCGAACGTGGTCGAATGCGCCGCCGACATGCTGCGCCTGCTGGGGCACAATATGCCTCCGGCGGGTGAAGCGCTCGAGGCGGCGGAGTGAATTTGCCGCTCTCGCACGACCTGATCTTTCGTCGCCCCGGGCTTGACCCGGGGTCCCGCTGCCTTCTGCGACTTCGCCAAAAAGCGGGACCCCGGGTCAAGCCCGGGGCGACGGTCAAGGCGGGAATTTCTCCTTGCTCAATCGCAAAGTGAACACATAAATGTTCAAGAAAATCCTCATTGCCAACCGGGGCGAAATTGCCTGCCGCGTGATCAAGACGGCGCGCCGCATGGGCATCGCGACGGTCGCGGTGTATTCCGATGCCGATGCGCGCGCGCCGTTCGTGCGCATGGCGGATGAGGCGGTGCACATCGGCCCCGCGCCCGCCGCGCAGTCGTACCTGATCGCGGACAAGATCATCGCTGCGTGCAAACAGACCGGCGCCGATGCGGTGCACCCGGGCTATGGCTTCCTGTCCGAACGCACCAGCTTTGCCCAGGCGCTGGCCGACGAAGGCATCGCTTTTGTGGGCCCGCCGGTGGGCGCGATCGCGGCCATGGGCGACAAGATCGAATCGAAAAAACTGGCCAAGGCCGCCAATGTCAACGTCGTGCCCGGCTTTGTGGGTGAGATCGAGGACACCGAGCATGCGGTGCGGATTGCGACCGAAATCGGCTATCCGGTGATGATGAAGGCCTCGGCCGGCGGCGGCGGCAAAGGCATGCGCCTGGCGCATAGCGAAAAGGACGTGCGCGAGGGGTTCGAGGCGACCAAGCGCGAGGGGCTCAATTCGTTCGGCGATGACCGCGTGTTTATCGAGAAATTCATCCTCAACCCGCGCCATATCGAAATCCAGATCCTGGGCGATCAGCACGGCAACATTTTGTACCTGAACGAGCGCGAATGCTCGATCCAGCGCCGCCACCAGAAAGTGGTAGAGGAAGCGCCTTCGCCATTCGTCAGCCCGGCGATGCGCAAGGCGATGGGCGAACAGTGCGTCGCGCTGTCGCGCGCGGTCGGCTATTATTCCGCGGGCACGGTCGAACTGATCGTGTCGGGCGCGGACCCGACGGGCGAAAGCTTTTATTTCCTCGAAATGAACACCCGGTTGCAGGTCGAACATCCGGTGACCGAGGCGATCACCGGGATCGACCTGGTCGAACAGATGATCCGCGTTGCCGCGGGCGAGAAACTGGCGTTTACGCAAGACGATATCGGCATCGACGGCTGGGCGATCGAAAACCGCGTCTATGCCGAAGATCCGTATCGCGGGTTCCTGCCCTCGACCGGGCGGCTGGTGCATTATTCGCCGCCGGTGCCGGGCTGGACCGACGATGGCGCGGCGAACGGCCGGCGCGGGATCGACGGCATCCGCGTTGATGACGGCGTCTATGAAGGCGGCGAAGTGTCGATGTTCTATGACCCGATGATTGCCAAGCTGGTGACCTGGGGCGCGACGCGCGACGAGGCCGCCGACAAGCAGGTCGCCGCGCTCGATGCCTTCGACATCGAGGGGCTGGGCCACAATATCGATTTTGTCAGCGCGATCATGCAGCATCCGCGGTTTCGCGCGGGCGAACTGACCACCGGGTTTATTGCCGAGGAATACCCCGACGGGTTCCACGGCGCGCCGGCCAGCCCCGAACTGCAGCGCAGCCTGGCTGCGATCGCCGGCTTTCTGGCCAGCGCGCGCGCCGATCGCGCGCGCCGGGTCGACGGGCAACTGGGCGATCGGCTCGATCCGCCGGGCGAATGGTCGGTGACCGTCGACAAGACCGCCTATGCGGTCGTGGTTGCGGCCGATGGCGTGACGGTTGATGGCGCCGAGCTCGAACTTGATCTGGAATACACCCCCGGCGACCGGATGGTGCATGCCGAGATCGATGGCGACATGCTCAGTATGAAAGTCGAGCCGCTGCGCACCGGGTTCCGCCTGACCACGCGCGGCGCGATCCATGCGATCGACGTGCTGCCGCAGCGGGTGGCGCATCTGACGTCGCACATGATCGAAAAGATTGCGCCCGACCTGTCGCGGTTCCTGATCTGCCCGATGCCCGGGCTGCTGGTCGCGCTGCACGTTGCGGCAGGCGATACGGTCGAGGCGGGGCAGCCGTTGGCGGTGGTCGAGGCGATGAAGATGGAAAACATTTTGCGCGCGGAAAAATCGGGCACGGTCAAAGTGGTCAACGCCGCCGCAGGCGACAGCCTGGCGGTGGACGCGATCATCCTGGAAATGGCATAACCTTCAAAAAAAGCCCCTCCCCTTCAGGGGAGGGGTTGGGGTGGGGCCTCTCCCCACTCGCCAACGCTCGTGTGACCATGCGAACGTGGGTAGCAGACGAGAGGCCCCACCCCCGGCCCCTCCCCTGAAGGGGAGGGGGGGAGGCATTGACGTTAACGTAAACGCGAATTAGAATGCCCTTGATTCTACAAAGGAAACCCAATCCGATGAAAGCGCTGGTGACGGTAAAGCGTGTGATCGATTACAACGTGAAGCCGCGCGTGAAAGCGGACGGCACGGGTGTCGATCTTGCGAACGTAAAGATGAGCATGAACCCGTTCGACGAGATCGCGGTGGAAGAAGCGCTGCGCCTGCGCGAAAAGGGCGTGGTGACCGAAGTGCTGGTGGTGTCGGTGGGCCCTGCAAAAGCGCAGGAAACGCTGCGCACGGCGCTGGCGATGGGCGCGGACCGGGCCATTCTGGTCTCGACCGAGGACCAGGTCGAGCCATTGGCCGTCGCCAAGATCATCAAGGCGATCGCGGACGAGGAAGCGCCCGGGTTGATCATCACCGGCAAGCAGGCGATCGACGACGACAGCAACCAGACGGGGCAGATGATTGCCGCGCTGCTGGGCCGCGGGCAGGGCACCTTTGCCAATGAAATCAGCGTCGAAGGCGACAGCGTCGTCGTGAAGCGCGAAGTCGACGGCGGGCTGGAAACGGTCAAGCTGGCGCTGCCGGCGGTGATCACGGCGGACTTGCGGCTGAACGAACCGCGTTATGCCTCGCTGCCCAATATCATGAAGGCGAAATCGAAGCCGCTGGCGACCAAGACGCCCGCCGATTACGGCGTGGACACGACGCCGCGCCTGAAGACGCTGAAAGTCGGCGAACCGCCGGTGCGCCAGGCGGGGATCAAGGTCGCCGATGTCGACGCGCTGGTTGCCAAGCTTAAAGAAATGGGAGTTGCCTGAGATGACCAAGGTCCTCGTTTGGGTCGAACACGATGGCGCGTCGGTGAAGGACGCGACGCTGTCGGCGGTGACGGCTGCGGCGCAGCTGGGTGAAGTCGTGGCGTTGGTCGCCGGCTCTGGCGTCGATGCCGTTGCGGCAGAGGCTGCGCAGATCGAAGGTGTGAGCAAAGTGCTCAAGGCGGACGATGCGATCTATGCCCATGCGCTGGCGGAAAACGTCGCGCCGTTGATCGCCGGGCTGCTGGGCGAATACGATGTGTTCGTCGCGCCTGCCACCACGACGGGCAAGAACGTCGCGCCGCGCGTGGCCGCGCTGGTCGATGTGGCGCAAGTGTCGGACATCCTGTCGGTCGAAGGGCCAAAGACGTTCACGCGGCCGATCTACGCCGGCAACGCGATCGCCACCGTGGAATCGACCGACGCCAAGCTGGTGATCACCGTGCGCGGGACGGCGTTTGCCAAGGCCAATGCGACGGGCGGCAATGCGCCGGTCGAAGCGGTTGCGGCCGGGACCGATGCGGGCCTGTCGACGTATGTTGGCGCGGAAATCGCCAAGCTGGAACGGCCCGAGCTGACCAGCGCCAAGATCATCGTGTCGGGTGGCCGGGCGCTGAAAGACGCAGCAACCTTTGCCGCGACGATCACGCCGCTGGCCGACAAGCTGGGCGCGGCGATCGGCGCGAGCCGGGCGGCGGTTGACGCCGGATATGTGCCCAACGATTACCAGGTCGGGCAGACGGGCAAGATCGTGGCGCCGGCGATCTACATCGCGGTCGGCATCTCGGGCGCGATCCAGCATCTGGCGGGCATGAAAGACAGCAAGACGATCATCGCGATCAACAAGGACGAAGACGCGCCGATCTTTCAGGTCGCGGATCTGGGCCTGGTCGCGGATATCTTCACCGCAGTGCCCGAACTGGTCAGCAAGCTGTAACCAGATCATGTCCGATACGGGTTAGGACGTCCACCTATTCCCCATTTTTTCGTCATTCCCGCGGACGCGGGAATGACAGAGGTAAACGGACTGTGTGAATCCCCTCCCCGTTTCGCGGAGGATTCACGCCAGCGGCGCAAGGCCGGTCAGCACCATGCGTACCAGGTCGGCCTGGCCGTGCGCGCCGGTTTTCGCGTAGATCCGTTTTGAGTAGTTGCGCGCTGTTTCCGCAGTCAGATGGAGGCGCGCCCCGGCCTGCGTCAGCGTTTCGCCCAGCGATAGCGCATGCGCCAGCGCCGCCTCGTTCACGGACAGGCCGTGGCGCGCGGCCAGCACGCCAATTGCCTGGCGTGCCGGCTCGCGCACCGTATCGCGCAGCACGCCGATCACTGCCGGGCGCGCGCTGGGATCGCCCAGCGCCAGGTCGGCACGGCGCAGCAGCAGATCGATGCCGCGCGTCTCATCCACGCGGATGACTTGCGGCAGCGCCAGCGGATCGGCGCATGCACTTTCCAACGCGCGCGCCGCATCTGGGCGCAGATGCAGCCGCCGCCCGGCGCGCGCGCCCGCCTCCGGCACGAGCGTCAGCGCAGCCTCTGCCACCGCATCGGCGGCCATGACCCGGCCATCGCGATCGAACGCCAGTTGCCCCACGCCGAGCCGCGCGAGCGCGTTGGTGGCCATCGCGGTCTGCAGCCGCTGATCGATCAGCGCAGCCAGCGTGCGCAGTGCAGCGGCCAGGTGCACCGCAACGGCATCGAGCACGGCCACCGCCGACCCGCTGAAATCCTCGCGCTCGCGGACCAGCACCAGCCACGCATCGGCGGCGCCGCCGACCGAAACACGCAACCATCGGCCATAACGAATGCCCATGTCGGCAAGCGCCGCGCGCTGCAGGGCCAGTTGTGCGCGATCGTCGTAGTCGAGCATTTCGTCGAGCGCATAGATCCGCCCCGGCCGCAGCGCGCCATACGGATGCAGCCGCAGCGCGTCCAGCCGGCGAAAATCGATGGGGTCCTCGCGCGCGGCGCGCGGTGCGGCGGTGTGGATGACCATGGGCGCCTGGTCGGGTGCGGCATTGGCCAGTGTGATCACCATGAACGCGCGGCGCGCGACCATCCGCGCGACCAGATTGCGCATGAATGCGCCCCATGGGGGGCTTTCATGAATGCCTTCGATCAGCGGCAGAAACAGCTCGCGATGATCGGCAGATAAAATGGCCATATGTGTCTGGTTTCACGCACGCCAGCTTCGGTCAAGTCATTTTGCTCCCATTTGGGAGGTTCGCGCCGATGCCCGGTCCCGCGCACAAGCGAGCCATAAAGCCGGCCTGAAGCGCTTTTCGCTTGTGCTTTTTTGCAGGCTGTCGTCCTTTCCGCACATACCAGGAAGGATACGTTTTTGCTCAACGGCCCACGCCTTACCCCGCTCTCCGGCAATCGGCCGACCGGGCTCGTGGTGCTCGTCCACGGCTACGGATCGAACGGTGACGATCTCATTTCGCTTGCCGCGTTGATCCAGCCATCGCTCCACGACCTGGCCTTCGTCGCGCCCGACGCGCCCGGCGTGCTGCCCCAGATGGCCAATGCCCGCCAATGGTGGCCGATTGCGACCTTCTCGGCCGTAGAGCGCGCCAGCGGGGCGGCGGCGGCTGCGCCTGAACTGGATGCCTTTCTCGATGCGGAAATGGCGGCGGCAGGTTTGACCGACGATCGGCTCCTGCTCGTCGGGTTCAGCCAGGGTACGATGATGGCGCTGCATGTCGGCCTTCGCCGTGAACGCGCCTTGGCAGGCATTATCGGCATTTCCGGCATGCTGGTCGCGCCCGAGCAGTTGGACCAGCAGATCAGGAGCCGACCGCCGGTGCTGCTCATTCACGGCACCGACGATCAGGTCGTGCCGTTCCGCTCCCTCGATCTGGCAGCAAGAGCGCTGGAGGCCGCCGGCGTACCGGTGGAAACGCATATCGCGCCAGGTGTCGGCCATACCGTAGACCAGGGCGGATTGGCGGCCGCAGCCGCCTTCGCGCGCCGCGTCCTGCCCTGATCGGCTCGGCGGATGGTCTGCGGTGGTTGTCGTCGTCGCTGTCCCGTTACGCTGAAAAGAGGGAACCGATCGATACGCCTTCCAGTTCTCATATCGGAGACGCGGTGGCGCCGGCGAAACTTGCAGCATACGGCTCTTGCTGCAAGGCGGTCGGCGTGTTGGCGACAGGAGAGACTATGGCGACGCAAGCTTCCAACACCCTGATCATCGCCTGCCCGGTCTGCGCCACGCTCAACCGGGTGCCGCGCCAGAAGATGGGGGCCAGCGGCACGTGCGGAAAGTGCAAGAGCGCGCTGTTCTCGGCAAAGCCGGTTATCGTCACAGCGGCGAACTTCGATGCCCATGCCGCCCGCTCGGACGTGCCGTTGCTGCTGGACTTCTGGGCGTCATGGTGCGGCCCGTGCCGCCAGATGGCCCCTGCTTTCGAAGCCGCCGCCAGACAGCTCGAGCCCTGGATGCGTCTCGGGAAACTCGACACCGAGGCCGAACAGGCGATTGCCGGTCGCTACGACATCCGTTCGATCCCGACGATGATCCTGTTTCGCAAGGGCGGTGAAGTCGCCCGTCAGGCCGGCGCGATGCCGGAGGGCGCGATCGTCAACTGGGCCCGCAGCGCGGCACGATGACTGCGCTCACCGCGTGCTTAGCCATTTGCACGCCGTCACCTATCGGGCGGGCAAGGACCATTGGCTTGTGGCATCCGGGCACGGACCCAAAGGCGAATTTTACCGCAAGCGCATTCTTCGTCGCGACCAGGCGCTGAACTTCGCAATGTCCTATCCCTCCCGGCTTCACCACCGCTACGCGCCTTTGATCAGGCCGCTTACCGACCGTTTTACGATCGGTCGCGATTCCGGTTTCTGATCTGGGCGCCATTGCGACCGCGTTCTGTGCCCGCTTAGCACCTTCATTCCAGCCTGACTTGTTTTGCTCCCATATGGGAGGTTCGAGTTCGTGTCGCATGGCTGATCTGGCGGACAACGCACACCCGGAAGAGCACCATGTCCACCCCAACCGATCGATCCACCCTGACCCATCTCGCCCGCCTCGAGGCAGAGGCGATCCACATCATGCGCGAAGTCGTGGCCGAAGCGGGCAATCCGGTGATGCTGTATTCGGTGGGCAAGGACAGCGCGGTGATGCTGCATCTGGCGCGCAAGGCGTTTTATCCGTCGCCGCCGCCGTTTCCGCTGCTGCATGTCGATACGACGTGGAAATTCCGGGAAATGTACAAGTTGCGCGACACGATGGCGCAGACCAGCGGCATGGACCTGCTCGTATACCAGAACCCCGAAGCCAAAGAGCGCGGGATCAATCCGTTCGACCATGGCGCGCTGCACACCGACATGTGGAAGACCGAAGGGCTGAAGCAGGCGCTGGACAAATGGAGTTTCGACGCGGCATTTGGCGGCGCGCGGCGCGACGAGGAAAAGAGCCGGGCCAAGGAGCGCATTTTCTCGTTCCGCACCGCCAGCCATGGCTGGGATCCGAAGAACCAGCGGCCCGAGCTGTGGAACCTGTACAACGCGCGCAAGGCCAAGGGCGAATCGATCCGCGTATTCCCGATCTCGAACTGGACCGAGCTCGATGTGTGGCAATACATTCATCTCAACGCTATTCCGATCGTGCCGCTGTATTTCGCCGCCGAGCGCCCGACAGTCATGCGCGATGGCATGCTGCTGATGGTCGATGACGACCGCTTTCCGCTGGAGCCCGGCGAAGTGCCGGTGATGCGTTCGATCCGCTTTCGCACGCTCGGCTGTTATCCGCTGACCGGCGCAGTCGAAAGCACCGCCAGCACATTGCCCGAAGTGATCCAGGAAACCCTGCTGACCACCACCAGCGAGCGCCAGGGGCGTGCGATCGACAAGGACGCGGGCGGTGCGGGCATGGAATTGAAAAAACAGCAGGGGTATTTCTGATGACCGAGACCCTGGAATCGCCGATCTACGTCACCGACGACCTGATTGCCGAAGACATCGACGCCTATCTCGATGTGCACCAGCACAAGACGATGCTGCGGTTCATCACCTGCGGCTCGGTCGATGACGGCAAATCGACGCTGATCGGGCGGTTGCTGTACGATTCGAAGATGATCTTCGAGGATCAGCTGGCCGCGCTCGAGGCCGATTCGAAAAGGGTCGGCACGCAGGGGCAGGCGATCGATTTTGCGCTGCTCGTCGACGGGCTGGCGGCGGAGCGCGAACAGGGCATCACGATCGATGTCGCCTATCGCTTCTTCAACACCGAAAAGCGCAAGTTCATCGTCGCGGATTGCCCGGGGCACGAACAGTACACCCGCAACATGATCACCGGCGCCTCGACGGCGGATCTGGCGGTCATCCTGGTCGATGCGCGCAAGGGCGTGCTGGTGCAGACGCGGCGCCATTCGTACCTGTGCCACCTGATCGGCATCAGGAACATCGTGCTCGCGGTCAACAAGATGGACCTGGTCGGATACGACCAGGCGACCTTCGATGACATCGTGAAGGACTACGGCGAATTTGCGCGTTCGATCGGCATCGAGCAGTTTACCGCAATGCCGATTTCGGGCTTTGCCGGCGACAACATCACCACGCATTCGCCGCAGACGCCGTGGTACACCGGCCCGACGCTGGTCGAGCATCTGGAAAGCGTGGAGGTCAACACCGCGCGCGATCGCGACCGGCCGTTCCGCATGCCGGTGCAATGGGTCAATCGGCCCAATCTCGATTTCCGGGGGTTTTCGGGCCTGATCGCGACCGGCTCGGTTGCGCCGGGCGATACCATCCGCGTGCTGCCGTCGGGCAAGACCAGCACGGTCACGCGCATCGTCACGATGCCAAGTGCCGGTTTCGCAAGCGAAACCGCTGGTGACGGCGATCTCGACCGCGCGGTTGCAGGGCAGTCGGTGACGCTATGCCTTGCCGATGAAATCGACTGCTCGCGCGGCGATGTCATCGCGCTGGCCGATGCGCCGCCTCAGGTCGCCGACCAGTTCGAATCGACGCTGGTCTGGCTGAATGACGAAGCGATGATTCCGGGGCGTGCGTATTGGCTGAAACTGGCGACGCAGACGGTGTCGGCCACGGTGCATGCGCCCAAATATGTGATCAATGTCAACACGATGGAGCATCTGGCGGCCAAGACGCTCGATCTCAATGCGATCGGTGTGGTCGAAGTGACCGCCGACAAGCCGATCGTGTTCGAGCCCTATGTGGACAACCGCACGCTGGGCGGGTTCATCCTGATCGACAAGATCACCAATGCGACGGTCGCTGCCGGGATGCTGCATTTCAGCCTCCGCCGTGCGCAGAACGTGCATTGGCAGCCCAGCGATGTCAGCCGTGTCGATCATGCCGGGCTGAAGAACCAGACCCCGCGGGTGTTGTGGTTCACCGGGCTGTCGGGGGCGGGCAAATCGACGATTGCCAATGAAGTGGAAAAACGCCTGGCACTGATGAACCGGCACACCTTCCTGCTCGATGGCGACAATGTGCGCCATGGTCTGAACAAGGACCTGGGCTTTACCGAGGCGGACCGGATCGAAAATATCCGCCGCGTCGGCGAAGTGGCGAAGTTGATGGTCGATGCCGGGCTGATCGTGCTGACTGCGTTCATCAGCCCGTTCCGTGCCGAGCGCGACATGGTGCGCCAGATGATCCCCGATGGCGAATTCATCGAGATCTATGTCGACACCCCGCTGGAAGTGGCGGAACAGCGGGATGTGAAGGGCCTGTACAAGAAAGCGCGCGAGGGCTCGCTGAAGAACTTTACCGGGATCGACAGCCCGTATGAAGCGCCGCTGTCGCCGGAAATCCGCGTCAACACCGCCGACATGAGCGCGGTGGAAGCCGCCGATTTCATCATCCGGCAATTGTTGCCTCTCAAGTGAGCGTCATGATGAGCGATGCCGATCTCGCCGCGCATCTTGCCGACATGGCAGGGCGCTTGCTGATCACTGTGCGCGACAGCGGCGTGTTTGCCGGCAAGGCCCTGGGCAGCGCCGGTGACGCGACGGCGAATCAGTTTTTGTGCCACGCGCTGCGCGAAACCAGGCCCGAGGATGGATTGCTGTCCGAAGAAGAAAAGGACAGCTTTGCAAGGCTCGAGCACAGCCGCGTGTGGATTGTCGATCCGGTGGATGGCACCCGCGAATATGGCGAGTGCCGCGCCGATTGGGCAGTGCATGTCGGGCTGGCCATCGATGGTGTCGCGGCGCTGGGTGCGGTCGCCCTGCCAGGTATGGGGCCCGGCGCCGGGCTGGTGTTGCGCAGCGATGCGCCCGGCGTGGTGCCGCCCGCGCCCGACCGGTTGCGCATGGTCGTCAGTCGCACACGCCCCGCGCGGGAAGCCGTTGCGGTGGCCGAAAAGCTGGACGCAGAGCTGATCCCGATGGGCAGCGCCGGGGCCAAGGCGATGGCCGTGGTCCTGGGGCAGGCGGATATCTACCTGCACACCGGCGGGCAGTACGAATGGGATTCGTGCGCCCCGGTCGCGGTCGCGCTGGCGCACGGGCTGCATGCCAGCCGCGTCGATGGATCGCCGCTGGTCTATAACCAGCGTGATACCTATATGCCCGATCTGCTGATCTGCCGTAAGGCGCATGCCGATCTGGTGCTGGCGACGCTGGCCGGGTTGGACTGACTCAAGGATGCCCGATGTTGCCTGCCCGTTCGTTCAGCATTTCGATCCGCCACGACTGGCGCGCGCTGTACGAGCGGATCTGGCGACCGGAATTTTTTCCCAAGTGGGCGGCGGGTCTGGCGGATGGCGAATTGCGGCAGGGTGACGATGGGTCCTGGCTCGCCGACGGCGCCGACGGACCGGTCGGTATCCGCTTTACCCCGCACAATCCGTTTGGCGTGATGGATCACTGGGTCGATGCGGGCCCGGCGCGCGTGCATGTCCCCTTGCGCGTGGTCGAAAACGGCGATGGCGCCGAAGTGATCCTGACGCTGTATCGCCAGCCCGGCATGGACGAAGAACGCTTCTCTGCGGACATCAAGCTGGTCAACCGCGATCTGAAAGCGTTGAAAAACCTGATCGAACGCGGGGCCTGACGCGGCGCGCGCCGCTCAACCTCCGGGTTGAGCGCCCATTTGCACCATTGCCTGTTTCAGCCTCGCTTGTGCGTCGCGATGGCGCGGTTGTGCCGCCAGCACGGTGCGATAACCGGCAGCCGCGTCATCCAGCGCGCCGCTGTCATGCAAGGCGCTTGCCAGATGATATTGCGTGTCGATCCGCCCTGCATCGATCTCCAGTGCTGTCTGCCAGGCCATGATGGCGTTTTCGCGGTCGCCGGTGGCAGACAGCGCCATGCCAAGATCGGTCCATATCCTGGTCCGCCAGGCTGCGTCGCCGGCCGGATCGGCGGCAAGCGCCGCGCGATAACTCGCTGCGGCCTCGGCAGGCCGGCCCTGCCGCTGGTGGAGGTGGCCCAGGTCGCCATGCGCCTCAGCATCGCCGGGGTCGATCGCCAATGCGCGGGTGATCAGCGCCATCGCATCGGCTGCCTCGCCGGCCTGCGCATGGGTCAGGCCGAGCAGGTGCCAGCCGCGCGCCAGACCGGGCGCGCGTTCCAGCGCGCGCTGATAGCACCGCGCCGCGCCGGCAAGATCGCCAGCGCGGTGGTGCGCCAGCCCGGCCTCAAGCAATTGATCGACGCTGGCGCCGGCATCAGGGGATTGGCGAGCGGACATTGCCGACCAGTGTGATCGGCCCGACGCGCCATGGCAAGATCCTGAGCGACACTTTGCGCATCGGCCATGGCGCTGCTATCGCACCGCGCATGAGCAACACACTTCCAAACGCATGGTCGATCGCCATTCACGGCGGTGCCGGATCGATGACCCGCGACACCATGGATGCAGCGGCGATCGCCGCGCACGAGGCGGGGCTCGCCGCAGCGCTCGACGCCGGCCGCGCGGTACTTGCCGCCGGCGGCAGCGCGGTCGACGCGGTGACCGCCGCGGTTGCCGTGCTGGAGGATGATCCGCAGTTCAATTCGGGGCGCGGCGCGGTGTTTACCTACGAAGGCACCAATGAACTCGATGCGGCGATCATGGCCGGGGATACCCGCGCGGCCGGTGCGGTCGCCAGCGTCACGCAGACGAAAAACCCGGTGCGCCTTGCCCGCGCAGTAATGGAGGCCGGGCCGCATGTGTTCCTGTCGGGCGCCGGGGCCGAAGTGTTTGCCCGCGCGCACGATGTGCCCGTGGCCCAAGCGAGCTGGTTCGCCACGCCCGAGCGGCTGCGCCAGCTGGAGGAATTGAAGGCGCAACCCGATGGCTGGTTCGACGCGGGGATGAAATACGGCACCGTCGGCGCCGTCGCACGCGATGCGGCGGGGCACGTTGCGGCGGCGACCTCGACCGGCGGGCTGACCGGCAAGCGCTGGGGCCGGATCGGCGATTCGCCGCTGATCGGCGCGGGTACGTATGCCGACGATCGCGCCGGCGCGGTCAGCTGCACCGGGTCTGGCGAACAATTCATCCGCGCCGGCGCCGCGCACGAGATCTGCGCGCGGATGCGGCTGATTGGCGAGGCGCCCGATGTTGCTGCGCGCGCGGTTCTGGACGAAATCGGCGCGATGGGCGGGGTCGGCGGCGTGATCGTGGTGTCTTCGGCAGGCGAAATCGCGCAGGTGTTCACGACGCCGGGCATGTTCCGGGGTCGCGCGGATAGCTCGGGCGCACACGTAGTCGCGATCTTCTGAATCGTCCCCGTTCCGGGGAGGATTATCGTTCGGCGAATTTGTCCGCCTTGCGCTGGCCAAAGCGCATGCCGCTTTCCAGCCGCGCGCGCAGTTGGGTGTAATACGCCTCCAGGAACGCGCGTTCGTCGCCGGTGCCGGTGGTCCAGCCGATCTTGCCGCAGATCGTTTCGGCGACTTCGGCCAGGACTTGCGGGCGGTTGTCGCGCAGCACGCGTTCCAGCACCTGCAATTCGTATTCGCCGTAGATCGCCAGGTCCGCATCGCCAAAGCGGTATTGCGCGCCGGTCACGCTGCTGAGCCCCTGGCCGGCATCGCCCAGCGACAGCGCGGCATCCAGTTTGCCGCGCGGGGCTTCGACGACCCAGGTGCCCGCGATGATATCGCCGCAGCGCAAGGCGTCGCGATTGAAGAACGGGAACAGCGCAAAGATCGCGAACCACACCAGCGAGGCCCAGCCCGCCATTGTCGTGTCGGTGCCGGCGCGTAGCGCGCTGCCGATGAAGATGACCGGCATGAACAGTTCGACATCGCGCAGCAGATTGCGCGCGATGACCGCTTCTGCCGACAGGCGCGTCGCCGCGCCATCACGGCCAGGGCGCGCGGCGATGCGGATCCCGGTCATGCGTTTGCCCGGCGTCGCGCCGCGCGGGCCCAGTTCGAACCACAGGAACCAGATGTTGCGCGCCAGGAAGACGAAGATGATCCAGATGATCACCAGCGCCTGAAAGATCACTTGCGCCGGGTTCTTGGGATTGAATTTGTCGATCCCGATGCCGTGGATGATCCAGATGAACAGCGCGGTGATCAGCGCGAGGCTGAAATAGACGAGGAACAGATCGATCAGCACCGCGCCCGCACGCGCACCGCGCGTTGCAATCGTCAGCGGCAGGCGCAGCCCTTCGGCGGTCAGGATTTCGCGCGCACGGCGGTTGATCAGGTGGCCGCCATACACCACCGGCGCCTTTTTCCGCCATGGCCAGCGCGCCATCAGCGAGCCCTCATCCGGCCGCGATAGACATAGAAATACGTCAGCCACCAGATCAGCATCCCGATCCCCACCGTCAGCCGGGGCGCGGTCGCGTCGAGCAATTGGCGCGCAAACCCTTCGAGCAGCGCGGCCACCACCAGCATCAGCACGACGCCCGTCATCACCGTGGCGGCACGGCGTCCGGCGGCCGCTGCGGCATCGAGCATCGCGCGGGTGCCCGGAAACGCCATCGCCCGGCCGATGTGAATGCCCGCACCGCCCGCCAGCAGCAGCGCAAACAGCTCGGTCGTGCCATGCACCGACAGCCACCCGATCAGTTCGAGCGTCAGCCCCTGGCCATGGTACAGCCACAGCAACGCGCCGACCTCGGTGGTGTTCTGTACCAGCAGCAGGATCGGCGGCACGCCAAACGCGAACCCCAGCGCAAAACACATGATCGAAATGCCGGCGTTGTGGCTGAACAACTGTGCGGCAAAGATCGACAGGTTTTCCTGATGCGACTGGCCGAACAGCGAGGCATACAGCGCGGCGCGGCTTGCGCCGGGCACGCGGGTATCGCCCGGCTCGGGCGGCATCAGCGTATAGAACCAGTCTGGATTGTTCGACACCAGCACCCAGCCGATCAGCGCGCCGGAGATCATCACCACCAGCGCGATGGCGATATCGGGCCCGATCGCGCGCACCGCCGCGCTCCACCCGCCGGCGAAAAAGCGGCGAAACCAGCCGCGAAAGCCCAGCTCGGGCCCATGCACGACAAACCACGCCCGCTGCGCCAGCCCCTCGAGATAGCGCAAGGTTGCGGCATCGAGCGTGGTTTCGCGCGCGACCGACAGGCTGGAGACCAGCATGCGGTACAGCGCGGGCAGCGCCGCCAGGTCATCGTCCGACAGACTGCGGATGCGGCCGGCTTCGATGCGGCGGACGATGTGGTCGAGCCGGCGCCAGTCGCCCTCACGCTCCTGGCGGAAGCGGTCGGAGCGCAGCGAGGCGACTTCGGCGGCGGCGATCGCTTCACCCTGTTTGCGCGAGAACAAGCCGCCCAGCGTTTCGCCAAAGCGGGAGAGGGAGGTGCTCATCCGATGCTGCCTTCACGCTTGATCGCCAGATAGGTCTCCAGCAGATGCGTGCCGATCGATTGCCACGGTGCCTCGATCACGCGGATGCCCGCCTGGCGCAACCGGGTGAGCACCACCGCGCGCTGGCGGATCAGGCTTTGCGCCACGACCGCGCGCGCGACATCGCCCGGTGTGGCAACAGCGGCGCCGGCCAGATCGTCGAGGTCTTCATCGCGCATCACGACAAACAGCACGCGGTGGCGCTGTACCAGCCGCGCGCAGTTTTCGATCATCAGCTCGGCGCCGGTGGGGTCGGTAAAATCGGCAAAGATCACGATCAGGGATCGGCGTTGCAGCCGGGTCGCCAATGTCGCCATCGCCAGGGTAAAATTGGCATCGACGGCGCTGTAGTCGAGCGCGGCGGCGGCCTCCTGCAGGCGGCGGAACTGGTGCGGCGCGGTGATGAACGGGCTCATCACCAGCGGCTTTGCGGCAAAGCCGAACAGCGCGACACGGTCTTCGGCCTTCAGCGCGACCCAGGCGGTGGTCAGCGCGGCCGTGACGGCGCGGTCGATCCGCGCCAGGCCGCCGATCGGTTCGCACATCGCCTGCCCGCAATCGAACGCAAACACGATCTGGTTGTTGCGCTCGATTTCGTATTCGCGCGCGGTCAGGCTGGCGTGGCGCGCTGATGATTTCCAGTCGATGCGGCGGCGGTCCATGCCGGACTGGTATTCGGCCATCGCCTCGAATTCGCTGCCCGCGCCGCGGATCGCGCGGGCGATCCGCCCGAAATCGGCCTGGCGCAGGAAAATCTGCAGGGCCTTGCCGCGCGCCGGCGCCAGATTGGGCCATACGCGCACATCGGCGCCCACGTCGCGCACTGCCTGGCGATGCGCGAGGCCCAGCGGTCCCTGCCAGCGCAGCCAGCCGCGCTCGATCTGGCCGGTGCCGCGCCGCATCGGTGCAGGCTCGCTGGTGCCGCGCCACATGCCTTCGGCCCAGTCGAGCGCGATATCGATGCGGCCGCCATCGGCCAGGCGCGGGCTGGCCGCCAGTGCGGCGCTCGGGCGGGTCCATCCAGCGGTGCGTGTCAGCCGCGCCTCGATGCGGATCGGCAGCGGCTCGCCCACTTCGCCGTCGCGCGGCACCGTCACGTCAAACGCGACCAGCCCGCCTGCCAGCCAGCCGTCGACCAACACCAGCAGCAGCAGTGCCGTGCCCGCCGCCGGCGCCACGGTCCAGGCGCCAGGCGCAAATGCGCCGATCAGCAGCGCGACCAGCGCCATCACCACGAGCGCCTGAATGGCGCGCGGCGATGGGGCGAGCCCGATTCTGAAAAGCGCGAACCAGCGCATTGTCAGCGCGGCGCCTCGGTCCGTGTCACCAGATCGGCGACGATCGTTTCGATCGCACGGCCTTCGATTTCGGCGGCGGGCGACAGCAACAGGCGATGGCGCAGGACCGCCGTGGCCAGCGCTTTCACATCATCGGGCACGACATAGTCGCGCCCGTCGAGCGCGGCGCGGGCGCGCGCTGCGCCCGCCAGCAGCACCGCCGCGCGCGGGCTGGCGCCCGACACCAGATCGCCGCTGTCGCGCGTGGCACGGACCAGCCGCACGACGTAATCGACGATGCTGTCGGCCATCGTCACTGTGCCGGTCGCGGCAATCGCTGTGGCCAGCGTCGCGGCATCGGCGACGGGCACGATGCCCAGCTCTGCCGGCCGGGCGCGCGTCTTGCCTTGCGCATAGCGGGTGACGATGCGCGCTTCCTCGGCGGCATCGGGATAATCGACCAGCACCTTGAACAGAAACCGGTCGAGCTGCGCCTCGGGCAGCGGGTAGACGCCCTGGCTTTCGATCGGGTTTTGCGTGGCGATCACGGTAAAGCGCTCGGACAGTGTGTGCGCTTCGCCATCGAGCGTGATCCGCCGCTCCTGCATCGCTTCGAGCAGCGCGGCCTGCGTCTTGGGCGGCGTGCGGTTGATTTCGTCGGCGAGCAGGATTTCGCAGAAGATCGGCCCGCGCGTAAGCGTGAACTGGCTGGTCTGGAAATTGAACAGGTTCGACCCCAGGATATCACCGGGCAGCAAATCCGGCGTGAACTGGATGCGCCCGAAATCGAGGCCCAACGACGCGGCAAAGCATTGCGCCAGCAGCGTCTTGGCGGTGCCCGGCGGCCCTTCGAGCAGGACATGCCCGCCCGAAAACAGCGCAATCAGCAGATGATCGATCACCGCCTCCTGGCCCACGATCGCCTTGGCCACTTCGCCCCGGATTGCCACCGAAAGCGTCCTGATATCGTCTGGAGTCATGGTCTGTCTGGTTTCCGGTTGATGTGGCCAAGCGCCGTTTCGATGTTGTGTAATTCTGCCGCTTGCGCGGTAATCGCGCCCGGCGCCTGCGCGCCCGCCAGCCGCGCGGCGACTTCGCCGAACGGCGTCGTGCCCGGCGCCACCGCGCGCTGCACGCGTTCGATCGCGGCATCGGTTTCATCGGCGGAATTGCGCCGAGGCAGGCTTAGCGCGACGATCAGCCGTTCGCGCGCAGCGATGGCATAGGGCGCGGCGATCAGGTGATACCGCCGCGCGCGCAACAACAGCGCTGCGCCGCCCTCGACCAGCGCGATACGCCCGACCCGGTCAGCCGGCGCGCCCGCGCGTGCCGGGCCGAACCGCGCAAACCCGCGCCAGATCGACCCGGCCATCGCCAGGATCAGGCAGATCGTGGCGGCCAGGAACGGCGGAGTAAACGCCAGGGTCAGCAGGTTTTTCGACGCGCCCAGCCCCGCCAGCGAGACGTCGAACAGGATCTGCCGGCGGGTGTTGCCCATGCTCGCCAGCACCAGCCGGCGCGCGAGCAGCGCGGTCGCCTGGTTGGCCATGCCCCGGTTGTTCAGCAGGTCGGGCTCGAACACGACCACCAGCGGCTGGATCGACGTATCGGAGCCGGTCGGTGCGACCCCCGCCATCGCGTCGAGCGCGGGGTAGGCGCCGCCATCGGGAAAATACCCGGCCAGAATCCGGCCGTCACCGCTGCGCACCAGCGGGATCAGCGGGTGTTCGTTATCGTCCATGCCGCCGCCCGACAGCACGATGCGATCGTCGGGCAACGGGCCCGATGCCCCATCGGCACTGCGCCAGCCATGCGCTGCCGGCGCTTTGGCATAGCCCAGATGCACGCTGACATTGTCGAGCACGCCTTTCCAGTTCGGGGCCTGGGCGCCCCAGATCGTGGTCCACCCGGCAGGCGCGGCAGGCGCGCCGAACACCCGCGCCCACGCGCGCCTCCGCGCATCGGGCGGTATGCGCGGGTCATTGGCGAGCGGCCCGGTCAACCATTTGGGGGTGATCAGGATCGTCGGACCCACGCCTGCGCGGCGCATTTGCAACTGGCGCGCCAGTTCCTTGGTATCGGTTTCGGCCAATGGGGTCAGCACGCGCACTTCGGGCCCGCCGATCTGGCCCGGCATGCGGTTGAATTCGACCGGGTGGCCATCGGCATTCAGCATCGCGACGAGCGCGGCATAGCCCGAAATGCCTTTGCCCAGGCCATGCGCGCCGCCGTTGTTGCCCTGCGGCGTGCCGGTGCCCATCCACATCAGCAGGATGATGAACGAGACAAAGCCCGCCGCGATCATCGCAAACGTGCCGCGCGGACCAAAGGCGGCGGGATTGTTCATGTGCGCACGGTCATGATGGGCGCGGCACCGCAAACGCGGCATAGGCATCGCGTGCGCGGATCCAGTCGGCCAGGCCCAGCGGATGCAGCGCATACCGGCTGCGCTCAACCTCGCGCGCGATCACGGCAAACGCGGTGCGCGCCGCGCCGGGCAGCGCGGGAATGCCGGTGATCTCGCGCGCGGTGCTGGCGGGCGTCAGCCATTCGGGCCGCGCGGCCGCGATGTCGTCGAAACTGCGCCGCAGCAGCAGATGCACCGCCGCATCGAACTGCCCGGCGTCGGCCAGCGCGGCCGCGTCGGCGAGCAGCGCGGTCGCCGCCGCCGCATCGGGCGCCCATGTCGGCTCGATCGGGACTGCCGCGCGCCGATCGGGCCGGTCGCGCCACAAGATCCACGCAAACCAGCCGACCGCTGCCACCAACAGCCCGATCGCGCCGATCTCGATCACGCGCGCATGGCTGCCCAGCCACGCGCCGATCGGCTCGATCAGCCGGCCCAGCGCTTTGAGGAAATCGACAAGCCAGCGTGGCGGGGGGGTCGGCGGGGTAACGATCGGCTTCAGCGGGGCGAACTGGATGTCGCCCATCGCGCGCGCTTTCGCCCAGGCGGCCGCCCCCGTGTCGGGATGTGCTGGAATGGCAGGTGCGGTCACGGCCAGGATGCTGACACGCGCGCCGCCCGCCCGCAAGCTATCCGCGCGCCCTGGTTTGCGGATATGTCCCGAGAATACGCAAGTTGTTGGCAAAAAACGCCAGCTCCTCGAGCGCCAGATCGAGCGGCCGCTCGCCCGGTTTGCCGACGACGTCGCAAAAAAACGTTGTCGCTGCAAAACTGGCGCCAGTCTGATAGCTTTCCAGCTTGGTCATGTTGATGCCGTTGGTCGCAAATCCGCCCATCGCCTTGTACAGCGCGGCGGGAATATTGCGCACTTCAAAGATGAAGGTGGTCATCGCCGGGCCGTCGATCGTTTCCACATCGAGCGGCTTTCGCGCCAGCAGCACAAAGCGCGTGGTGTTGTCGTGCGCATCCTCGACATTGTCTTCGACCACGTCGAGCCCGTAGAGCTCGGCAGCGATCCGCGGCGCGAGTGCGGCGATCGTCGGATCGCCCAATTCCGCGACATACGCAGCTGCCCCTGCGGTATCGGCGTGGCTGAGCGGGATGATACCCTTGTTGCGCAGATAATGCCGCGACTGACCTAGTGCCTGCGGATGGCTGTAGGCGGCGGTAAACGGCCCGTGGCCCAGCCCCATCAGCGCGGCATGGATATCGACGAAATGTTCGCCGACGATCGACAGCCCGGATTCGGGCAGCAGGAAATGAATGTCGGCAACCCGGCCATGCTGCGAATTCTCGATCGGAATCACCGCCATGCCGGCCTGGCCCTCGCGCACCGCATCCATTGCGTCTTCAAAGCTGAAGCACGGCAGCGGCAGGCCGCCGGGCACCATTTCACAGGCGGCGCGGTGCGAATTGGCGCCGGGCGCGCCCTGGAATGCGACCGCGCGCGCGGGATCGGCGGCGGCGGCCTGGGTCATTGCTTCGACAAGCGCGAGCGCGGGTTTGGGATAACTGGCCATGGTTTGTCGCGATTAGGCCGGGCGAGCACGTTGGACAAGCCCGTTTGCGGGTGCAGCATTAGGGCGGTAATCGGACTTGCGCGCGGGCAGAGCGATGACTAGAGCCACTGGCAAAATACGAAGTGGCGCGTGGCCGGATCCGGCTCGCCACTGCATCAAGGACTACGGGGCAAGGCATGAACGACCGTTTCAACACCATCGCCGGTTGGACTTTGTTTGGCGGGATCGTCGCCCTGGGCCTGTCCACGGTTTCAAGCCATTATTTCCTGGCCGACAAGCACGAAGCGCCCGAAAAGATGGGCTATGCCGTGGTCGGTGCCGCCGATGGCGCAGGCGCCGCTGCGGTGGTGGCACCGATCGCCAACCGCCTGGCCAAGGCCGACGCCAGCAAGGGCGAGGCGGTCTTTGCCAAGTGCAAGGCATGCCACACGATCGACCAGGGTGCGGCCAACGGCATCGGGCCCAACTTGTGGGGCGTCGTCGGTGATGCCGAAGGTCAGGGCCGGGGCTATGCATTTTCGGATTCGTTGCACGCCAAGGGCGGCAAGTGGGATTTCGCTTCGCTCGACACCTGGCTGACCAACCCCAAGGCGTTTGCCGACGGCACGAAGATGTCGTTCGCCGGGCTGGCCAGCCCCGAAGATCGCGCCAACGTGATCCTGTATCTCAACACCAAGGGTTCGAACCTGCCGCTGCCCGCGCCCGTCGCCGAAGCGGCAGCTGCAGCGCCCGCAGGGGCTGCGGCCGGCCCGGCGAAGCCCACGGCTGGCGCATCGACGGCAGCGACGACCGCGGGCGCGGCTGCGCCTGCCGCAGCGCCGGGCGCATCGACGCCGGTTACGGCCGCTGGTGCGACTGCTGCGCCTGCCGCAGGACATTAAGTCTTTTCAATTGCGCTGCTCGTTCGGGAACTTCGTTCGGCCCGATTAAACGCCGTCATGGCGGACTTGGTCCCCCATCCATCAGGATGGGGGATCAGGTCCGCCAGGACGAGCGGGCGGGTGTTGCCGGGCATGCGGTCAAAATGAACTGCCCAAACCCCAAACTCATTCGCCGTCGGCGTTCAACTTCAGGCGCATTTCCTTGCCCGGCTTGAAATAGGGCACGCGCTTGCCCGGCACTTCGACGGTTTCGCCGGTGCGCGGGTTGCGGCCCTTGCGCGGATCGCGCTCGCGGGTCGAAAATGCGCCAAAGCCACGCAGTTCGACGCGGCCGCCTTCTGAAAGCCGTTTGCCGATTTCATCGAAAAACACTTCAACGACGCGTTCGATTTCTTCTCCGCGCATGTCGGGGCTTTCCTTGGCCAACGACTGCAACAATTCGGATTTGATCATCCGTGCTTCCCCTAACCGGATGTCTGCGACATCCCCCATCCTATATCGGCACGGCGCCCCGAATTGCTGTGCCGCGCGCGTTTTGCCAGAGTGTGCGGTTACAGACAATCTTATCGACGGTGCGATTGCATTGTTTTTGTCGTCTTTCGGGTAAATTGACCCGATATGAGACCAATCCGGCGAAAATCGGCCATGCCCTGGCGATCGCGTGGCGAATCGAATCGGGCTGGTACGCCATCGGCTGCATGAATTAGGTCATTGACCCGGCCTCCATCCCGGTTAGGACTCGCACGCTACCCCCGGCTCCGACACGCAAGTTGGCGACCGGTACGAAAGAGCCCCAGATTTGACCACCGCTTCTGCCGACTGGTTTGGTCACCCCCGTCAACTCGCCCGCCTGTTCACGACCGAAATGTGGGAACGGTTCGGGTTCTACGGCATGCGCGCGCTGCTGACGCTGTATCTGACCAAGCATTTCCTGTTCAACGATCGCACCGCCAGCGGAATCTACGGCGGCACCGCGGCGATGGTCTATCTGACCCCGGTGATCGGCGGATTGCTCGCTGATCGCTATCTCGGGTCGAAGCGTTCGGTCAAGTTCGGCGCGCTGGTCATGGCCGCTGGCTATTTCCTGCTGTGTTTCGGCGGTGAGCCGGTGCAGCCCTGGGCGAATATCGACGGTGTGCGTCACACCGTGGTGCAGGAAAATGTCGTGGATCGTCCTTCGGCCAGCGGGCGCGAGCGGCGTTACGTGGTGTTGGACAGCCAGAAACTGCTGATCCATGGCGAAGCCGACGGATCGATTTCGCTGCTGGCGCCCGATGGCCATGTCGCGCGGCATGTTGCGGCCAGCGGGTTCGAACCAGGCGGCGATCGGTCTCCGCTGATCACCGCGGTTATCCTGCTGGCGCTGGCGATGATCACGATCGGCAACGGGTTTTTCAAGCCCAATATCGCGACGATGGTCGGCGAACTGTACGGGCCCGACGATCCACGCAAGGATGCCGGGTTCACGATTTTCTACATGGGCATCAATCTGGGCGCGCTGCTGTCGCAGATCCTGTGCCCGCTGCTGGCCGATGTGATCGGGTGGTGGGCCGGGTTCCTGGTCGCGGCGATCGGCATGCTGCTGTCGTGGGCCGGGCTGCAATTCGATGGCGGCCGGCTGGCGGCATTCGGCAATCCGCCGGCGGACAGGGGCAAGGACCGTTCGCTGCTGATCTATGTCGTCGCGCTGGTCACGGTGCCGGTGGTGATGCTGCTGTTTGAAAACCTGATGAATGCCACGCCCGAAGCAACCGGCACCGGGATCATCGCCTATATCCTGGCGCTGTCGCTGATGGGCAAGCTGTTGTTCGGCACGTTCCTGATCGCGGTGCCGGTCATCCTGGTCTACGCCTGGAGGAACGGCAGCCGCGCGGAATTCCAGATGATGGTGGCCGCGATGATCCTGATCACGTTCAACACCGTGTTCTGGACGCTGTTTGAGCAGGCGGGCACATCGCTGACGCTGTTTGCCGACCGCAACACCGATCTGAGCGTGTTCGGCCTGTTCAGCCTGTCGGCCGCGCAGACGCAGTTTTTCAACGCGCTGTTCATCGTCACGCTGGCCCCGGTGCTGGTGGTGGTGTGGGGGTGGCTGCGCCGGCGCGGGCTGGAACCGTCGATCCCGGTCAAATTTGCGATCGGCATCGCCGGTGTCGGGGTGGGTTTTCTGTTCCTGGTGTGGGGCACCGCGTTTGCCGATGCCACGTTCAAGGTTTCGGTGTGGTGGCTGGCGGGCATGTACCTGCTCCAGACGCTCGCCGAATTGTGCATTTCGCCGGTCGGGCTCAGCATGATTACCAAGCTGTCGCTGGCGCGGATCGTCGCGCTGATGATGGGGGTGTGGTACCTGTCGATCGCCGTCGCCGAATATGTCGGCGGCGTGATCGCGCAGATCGCCAGCGTCGATACGGTTGGCGGCCAGGTGACCAATCCGAAGCTCAGCCTCGATACGTATGTCCACGTGTTCACGGTCATCGGCTGGGTGTCGGTCGCGATCGGGGCCGTGCTGTTGCTGCTGGCCTGGCCGATCAAGAAGCTGATGCACGGGGTCACGTGAATGGCCGGAATTTGCCCTTTAGTCCTAGCCGGGTTGGACCAATCCGGGTTCGACGTCATCTCAATATGAGACTATCACCTGTGTTACGCCGCCGCTTCGAAGCTGCGTGTCATGACGGGAAACCATGTTGATTGGGGGAATGTCGCAAGGTCTGATCATTCTGGCAGTGGCCTTGGTCGCATTTGTCGGCAGCCATTTCCTGCTGTCACACACGCTTCGCCGCCAGGCGATCGATGGCTTTGGCCTGACGGGTTTTCGAGTCGTCTATTCGATCATCGCGATCGTGCTGCTGCTGGTGATGTTCGTTGCCTATCATCTGTCGCCGCACGGCCCGGCCTTGTGGTCGTCGAACAATCCGGCGCTGCAGATTGCGTTCGCTGCAATCGGCTATTTTGCGGTCGCGCTGTTCGTCGCGTCGTTGTTCGGCAATCCCGGGCTCGTCGGTGCCAATCTCAACGGTCTGTCGACGCGGCAGCCCGATGGCGTCTACAAGATCACGCGCCATCCGATGATGTTTTCGATCGCCATCTGGTGCGTGATCCTGGTCATGGTCGAGCCATCGGCGCGCAATGCCATAAGCTGCGGCGGGCTTGTCGTATTGGCGGTGGTCGGTGCCAGGCTACAGGATGCCAAGAATTCCGCATTGTCGGGGCGCGAATGGACGCTGTGGGCGTCGCGCACGCCGTTCTGGCCCGATCTGCGGCGCGTGGGCCGGCTCGGCATTGTCTGGCTGGTGGCGGCAGTGCCTTGGCTGATCGCCACCTGGCTGGTGACACGCCTGACGTTTGCGCCGGTCGGGGTCTGGTACTTCCTGCCCGACCTGCCCTACTGAACTCAGGCCCGCGCTTCGTGCACCCCGGCGCTGTTGTGGCGCAGGGCCTTCAACACGTTTTCGACGATGTGCGGCGCAGTCAGGCCGGCCTGGTCATATTGCCGGTCTGGCGCATCGTGTTCCTGAAACGCGTCGGGCAGGCGCATCGTGCGGATTTTCAGACCGTTATCGGTCAGTCCCTCGTCGCTCGCCATCGTCAGCACGTGCGCGCCGAGCCCGCCGATCGCGCCTTCCTCGATCGTGATCACGACATCGTGCGTGACGATCAGCCGGCGGATCAGCTCATCATCGAGCGGTTTGACAAAGCGCAAGTCGGCGACCGTGGTGGGAAGCCCGCGCGCATCGAGCTGATCGGCGGCTTTCAGCGCTTCGCCCAGCCGCGTGCCCAGCGACAGGATCGCGATCTTGCCGCCTCCGGAAACCTGAGAGCCGGCGCGCACGATGCGACCCTTGCCGATCGGCAAGGCTTCGGGAACTGCGGGCAGCGCCACGCCGGTGCCATTGCCACGCGGATAACGGAACGCAATCGGCCCGGTGTCATGCAGCGCTGCGGTGTGCGTCATGTGCACCAGTTCGGCTTCGTCGGCGGGCGCCATCACCACGAAATTGGGCAGGCTGGCCAGATAGGTCACATCGAACGACCCGGCATGCGTTGCGCCATCGGCGCCAACCAGCCCGGCGCGATCGATCGCAAAGCGCACCGGCAGGTTCTGGATCGCGACATCGTGCACGACCTGGTCATACGCGCGCTGCAGGAATGTGGAATAGATCGCGCAGAACGGGCGCATCCCTTGCGCGGCCAGCCCTGCGGCAAAGGTCACCGCATGCTGTTCTGCTATGCCGACATCGAACACCCGGTCGGGATGCGCCGCGATCAGCCGGTCGAGCCCGGTGCCCGCCGGCATCGCCGCGGTGATTGCGCAGACCCTGGGATCGCGATCGGCTTCGCTGGCCAGCGCATTGGCGAATACGGCGGTATAGCTTGGCGCGCCGGGGCTGCTCTTGACCTGTTCGCCGGTTACGACATTGAACTTCTGCACGCCGTGGTACTTGTCGGCGGCGGCCTCGGCGGGGGCGTAACCCTTGCCCTTTTGCGTCACGACATGGATCAGGCAGGGACCCTCGGCCGCATCGCGCACGTTTTCGAGCACCGGGATCAGCTGATCGAGATTGTGCCCGTCGATCGGCCCGACGTAGTAGAATCCCAGCTCTTCGAACAAGGTGCCGCCCATCGCCAGACCGCGCGCGAATTCGTCGGTCTTGCGCGCCGCCTGGGCCAGCGGCCGGGGCAGGCGGCGCGACAGCCGCCGCGCCAGGTCACGCAGTTCCAGGAACGGCCGCGACGATACCAGCCGCGCCAGATACGCCGAAAGACCTCCCACAGGGGGAGCGATCGACATGTCGTTGTCGTTCAGGATCACGATCAGCCGGTTGCCCGCCGCATTCGCGTTGTTCATCGCCTCATAGGCCATGCCCGCGCTCATCGCGCCATCGCCGATTACCGCGATGCCCTTGCCCGGCTGGCCGGACATCTTGTTGGCGATGGCAAAGCCGAGCGCGGCCGAAATCGATGTCGACGAATGCGCCGCGCCGAACGGATCGTATTCGCTTTCGCTGCGCCGCGTAAATCCCGACAGGCCGCCGCCCTGGCGCAGGGTGCGGATGCGTGCGCGCCGCCCGGTCAGGATCTTGTGCGGATAGGCCTGGTGCCCGACATCCCACACCAGTTTATCGTCGGGCGTGTTGAACACATAATGCAGCGCCACGGTCAATTCGACCACGCCCAGCCCCGATCCGAGATGCCCGCCGGTCTGGCCGACGGCCTCGATCATTTCGGCTCGCAACTCGTCGGCGAGTTGCCGCAACTGTGTGGGCGGAAGCTTGCGCAGGTCGGCAGGAATGTCGACGGTATCGAGGAGCGGCGTGGCCGAGTTAGCAGGCATCAGCCACTCTTACACAACCATTTGCGGCATGTCGAACAGACGTTGAGGTCAAAAAGCATTTGCGCGCAGTGTAATCGCCGTTGCAGGTCACGCAAATGACCACCTTTGCGTTCCGCACCGCACAGATCGCTGATCTCGATGCTCTTGGCATCGTCATGAATGCCGCGATCGGCGCGTTGCAACGGGCATTCCTGTCGCCCGACCAGATCGCGTCAAGCCGTGCCATCATGGGCCTCGATCGCCAGCTGGTGATCGACGGCACTTATTTCATCGCATTTCTGGAGGACAGGATCGCAGGCTGCGGCGGATGGAGCCGGCGCGCGACACTGTATGGCGGCGATCACAGCGCAGGTTTGCGCGAGCCACGCCTGCTCGACCCGGCGACCGAGCCCGCGCGGATCCGGGCGATGTACACCCACCCCGCGTTCGCCCGGCGCGGCGTGGGCCGCGCGATGCTGGCGCATTGCGAAGCCGCGGCGCGCGCGGAGGGGTTTGCCGCATGCGAACTGATGGGCACGCTGGCGGGCGTACCGCTGTACCTGTCGGCGGGGTACCACGTGATCGAGGATATCGTGGACGATCGCGGCGGAGCGCCGGTGCCGATGCAGCGGATGGGCAAAGTGTTTTGATGCCTCCGGCGGCCAAGGGCCGGGGGCCCATAGGCGCTAACATGACAATACCGTCGCCCCGGGCTTGACCCGGGGTCCCGCTTCTTCGGCGCGGAAACGCCCGAATTTGCAGATACCGCGAAAGAAAAGCGGGATCCCGGGTCAAGCCCGGGAAGACGAAAACAAACAAAGTTAGCGCCTATGGGCCGGGGCCCCTGGATCCGTTACGTCTTGGATTGTGTGCTGGTCAGGCCTTTGCGTCGCGCCGCAAAGCGGCTGGAATCAGGCCGCTACGCCGGGGCGCAAACGCAAAGCCAGGGCGCGGTGCAAGCCAGTAACGGGATGCAAGGGTGATGATCCTTGCCCGCCGGAGGCATAAATAGCGCCCGCCGGAGGCCTAAATAGCGCCCGCCGGAGGCTCTCACTCACTCCGCCGGCCCGCACCGGCTGCACGTCCCGCGAATCTCGACCACCGGCCGCACATCGGCAAACCCGGCGTGGCGCGCCGCATCGCGCAAGGCGCCGGTCATCCGGTCGTCATCGATATGCGTGGCCTGGCCGCACACGTCGCAGATCAGGAAAATGCAGTCGTGGCGGCATCCGGGATGCGGATTGGCGACATAGGCGTTGGCGCTTTCGACGCGGCGCGCCAGGTTGACGCGCACGAACAAGTCGAGAATGCGATAGACGGTGTTGGCCGCGACGCGCTTGCCGCGCCGGGTGCCGACGCCTTCGGCGATATCGTAGGCGGAGGCGGGCGTGGCGCGTTCGGTGAGCGCGTCGTAGACATCGGCGCGCATGTCGGTCCACTGCTCGCCAGCCTTGACGAGCGCAGCGCGCGCGGCATCGATCAGGTGTTCACCGGCGAGATCGTGGGGCATATGGCTGGTCATGGCGCGACACTAGGCGTGCGCGCGCATGTTTGCAAAACGTTCAGGCTTTGGCCGGGTGATGGATCGCACCATGGCCGAGGGCCGAAAGATGGCTGGTCGCGGCCTGTGCGCGGCTTACAAGGTCGTTCGTGTTCAGCGCCATTCCGGCGCATCCGATCACAAAGCCCAGAGCCAGTGCGCGATACAGATCCTTGCCAAGCAGACTCATCATTGCGTCTTTCGTTCATCTGGCCGATCCCCGGGGGGCAGGGATCGTGCTGCAGTGCGACATCTTCGGTGCGCGAAATGGTGATGTCGCCGTGCAATTGCAAGGGAACCTCATGACTGGATAACGGTTAACGCCCCGCTAACTGGTCGCGATGTGTCGCAAGCGCTGGGCTCAGCGGGCCACGCGCACCCAAACCGGAGTGTGATCGCTGGCTTTTTCGCGCCCGCGATAGATCTTGTCGACGCCGCTCGCGATCAGCCGGTCGGCCAGCTCGGGCGAAAGCAGCGCATGATCGATGCGAAAGCCGTGGTTGCGCGGCCATGCGCCCGCCTGGTAATCCCAGAATGTCCACACCCCGCCGCGCGGATTGTGCGTGGCAATGGCATCGGTCCACCCCGCATTCAGCATCCGGCGATAGGCCTCGCGCGATTGCGGCTGCATCAGTGCATCATCGGCCAGCGCGCGCGGGTCCCAGATATCCTGGTTGGTGGGCACGACATTGTAATCGCCGGTTACGACCGCGGGTATCTCGGCCGCGCTGATCGCGGCCATCCGCCGGGTCAGCCGTTCCATCCAGCGCAATTTGTAATCGAATTTCGGGCCCGGCTGCGGATTGCCGTTGGGCAGATAGATGCAGGCGACGCGAATGCCGAACACGTCGGCTTCGAGATAGCGCGAATGCTCGTCCTCGGGCTCACCGTCCAGACCGCGCTGCACTTCGACCGGCGCTTCGCCGCGCGCCAGGATCGCGACCCCGTTGAAGCCTTTTTGCCCGTGCCAGATGGCCTGATACCCGATCTCGGCGATGGCATCGGCGGGAAAGCCTTCGTCCTGGGTCTTGATTTCCTGCAGGCAGGCGACGTCGGGTCTCGTCTCGTCCAGCCATTCGAGCAGGCGCGGCAGCCGTGCCTTGATTCCGTTGACGTTGTAGGTGGCAATCGTGACTGTCGTGTCGCTCATACGCTGAAGCTGGAACCGCAACCGCAACCCGACGCGGCAATCGGATTGGTCACGCGGAACGCCGATCCGCCCAGCGATTCGACATAATCGACTTGCGCGCCGGCAATCAGGTCGATGCTGACCGGATCGACCAGCAGCTGCACGCCATCGGTTTCGCTGACCAGGTCATCCGCTTCGGGCGCGTCGGCCAGGCCGAAGCGATACTGAAACCCCGAACAGCCGCCGCCCTCGACCGAAAGGCGCAGGATCGCGGGCTTTGCCTGGCGCACGGCGATCGCGGCGATGCGCGCGGCGGCGCTGGTGGACAGCGTTACGGACGATACGGTGTTGGTCATGCGCGCAAGATAGGCGCTTGGGGGCTGTCACTCAAGGGCCGTTACCACCGCCCTCAGGCCGACTGGATATAATCGCGCATCGCTTCGGCATCGGCCTCGATCCGTTCGATACGGAATTTCACCAGGTCGCCGATCGAGATGAACGCGACCATCTTGCCGCCGTCCATCACCGGGAGATGGCGAAAGCGGCGTTTGGTCATCAGCGCCAGAGCATCGAGCGCGGACTGGTCGGGGCTGACCGTTACCACTGGCGAAGTCATGACATCGCCCACCTTGCGCGTCAGCAGGTCGGCACCAAGCCTGCGCAGCGAATACAGCACGTCGCGTTCGGAAAAAATGCCCGCCACGCCGCCATCACCGTCGGTAACGGGCAGCGCGCCGATCCGCCGTTCGGCCAGCAGCGCGATCGCATCGGCGACGCTGTCATCGGCGTGGACGGTCCATACCGTGTCCGAACGTCCGGCGATCAGTCTTGCAATTGTCATTGCATCCTCCTGCTGTTGTCGGGGTCAGCATGCCATAATTGCCCACCGGTGCAAGCAATTGCCGTGGGTTGCGGTTTGGCGCATGATCGCGCGATGATGCCAGACTCGCACCTCCTCGAAACGCCCGCCGCCGCCTGGGCGCATTTTTACAGGATGATGCGCTGGACTGGCGAACTTGCGCTCGGGATGATTGCGTTCACCTGGGTCCTCCTGTTTCACGAATTCGGGATGGTTTCGATCCATCTGTATATCGCCAGCGCGCTGGGCATCGGCTTCATGGTCATGCTGCTGGGCGCGCTGATGAGCCTGGTGTTCCTGTCGCACCGCACCGGGCACGACGATACGATCATCGACAAGGCCGAAGACGATACGTGGCAGTGAGCATGAGAAGTGGCGAAGACGGGAATTAGCGCCAAATCGGCACCTGTTGCGCCGTTTGCCGGGACCAAAAGCCGCTACGCATAATCCCGAAACAACCGGGAGGCTCACACATGGTCGCAGTCGTGGCGACAGTCGCCTATCTCGGGCTGGAGGCGCGCGCGGTCGAAGTGCAGTGCCAGCTGTCGTCGGGCCTGCCCAGCTTTCGCGTCGTCGGCCTCCCCGACAAGGCGGTGGGCGAAAGCCGCGAGCGCGTGCATTCGGCGCTCGCCGCGATGGGCCTGTCGCTGCCGCCCAAGCGTATCACGGTCAATCTGTCGCCGGCCGATCTGCCCAAGGAGGGATCGCATTATGACCTGCCGATCGCGCTGGCACTGCTGGGCGCAATGGGCGTGGTCGATCGCGAGGCGCTTGCCGAACTGGTCGCGGTGGGCGAACTGGCGCTCGACGGCCGGGTGATCGCCAGCCCCGGGGTGTTGCTGGCGGCGCTGCACGCGGGCGCGACCGATCGCGGGCTGATCTGCCCGGCGGCCCAGGGCACCGAGGCAAGCTGGGCCGGCACGGCGGTGATCGCCACGCCCGACCTGATCGCGCTGCTCAACCACCTGAAAGGCACGCGCGTGCTGCCCCCGCCCTCGCCGGGCGAACCCGATGCGCCGGCGCGCGGCCCCGACCTGAAACAGGTCAAGGGCCAGGAAACCGCCCGCCGCGCGCTCGAAATCGCCGCGGCCGGCGGGCACAACCTGCTGATGGTCGGGCCACCGGGCGCGGGCAAATCGCTGATGGCGGCCTGTCTGCCGGGTATCCTGCCGCCGCTGACGCCGGGCGAAGCGCTCGAGGTTTCGATGGTCGCCTCGGTCGCGGGTACGCTGGACGAAGGGCGGATCAGCCGCGCCCGCCCGTTCCGCAGCCCCCACCATTCGGCCTCGATCGCCGCGCTGACCGGCGGGGGCATGAAAGCGCGCCCGGGCGAAGTCAGCCTGGCGCATCTGGGCGTGCTGTTCCTCGACGAATTGCCCGAATTTCAGCGCGCCGCGCTCGATTCGCTGCGCCAGCCGCTCGAAACCGGCGAAGTCACCGTGGCGCGCGCCAATGCGCATGTCAGCTACCCCGCGCGCGTGCAATTGATCGCCGCCATGAACCCGTGCCGCTGTGGCCATCTGGCCGACCCGGCGCTGGCGTGCAGCCGCGCACCCCGTTGCGCCGCCGATTATCAGGCAAAGATATCGGGGCCGCTGCTCGATCGCATCGACCTGCATGTCGAAGTCGATCCGGTCGCGGCCAGCGATCTGGCGCTGCCGCCCCCGCTCGAAGGCTCCGCCGAAATCGCGCATCGCGTCGCCCGCGCGCGTGCGATCCAGACCACGCGCCTGACCGGCACCGCTCGGCGCAACAATTCCGAACTCGATGGCGACCTGCTGGAAACCCATGCCAAACCCGATGCCGCAGGCCAGGACCTGCTGATCCGCGCGGCCAACGCGATGAAGCTGACCGCGCGCGGCTACACCCGTATGTTGCGCGTGGCGCGCACGATCGCGGATCTCGCCGGCGCGGAAACGATATCCCGCACCCACATCGCCGAAGCGCTCAGCTATCGCCGGATGCCGCCGCGCGCGTGATGCGCGTAAACACCCTAGGGGCCTCCGGCGGCCAAGGGCGATCGCCCTTGGATCCCTAAACCTTTGGGTTTGCACGTCTTTTGGGGTCGTTCGCCCGGCGCGCAGCGGCTGTCATGCCTGTGGCGCGTATTCACCGCGACAAGGCGATTTACGCCCCGCAACCGACCCGTTACGCCTTTTCCCATGTTCAGCGACAAAGACCTCGGCATGCACCGCCCGATCCAGCGGCGCGATTTTCTCAACGGCGCGCTCGTCTCGGGCGCAGCGGTGCTGACTCCCGGCGGGATCGCGCGCGCGGGCACCAATCCCGGCCCATACCCGCCGGCGCTGACCGGCATGCGCGGCAGCGGCTACCCCGCCGCATACTCGACTGGTCACGCCCTGCGCGATCACACTTTTGCCCCCGCCGGCCGCGCCAGCGAAACCGCCGACAGCTATGATCTCATTGTCGTCGGCGGCGGCATCAGCGGGCTGGCGGCGGCGTGGTTCTATCAGCAGCGCCACGGCGGCAACGCGCGCGTGCTGATCATCGACAACCACGACGATTTTGGCGGCCATGCGAAGCGCAATGAATTCGGTGAGGGCGCTAAAATGCGGCTGTCGAATGCGGGCAGTTTCAACATCTTCGCCGACGATCACGATTCAGGTGCGCATGTCGATCTCTACCGCACGCTCGGCATCGATATCGCTGCCCTGGCGCGCGATACGGTCGATCCCGGGTTTTATGCGCGCATGGGCATGGGGCAGGGCGTGTTCTTCGACCGCGAAACGTTTGGTCGCGATGTGCTGTTGCCCGATCCCGCGCCATGGACGGATTTTTCATTCCTGTATTCGCCCAATGTCCCGCCCGATGCCGATGCACGCTGGGCGCGGTTCATGGCCGATGCCCCGCTTCCGGCATGCGCAAAGGCGGATATCCATCGGCTGTACCATGCCAAGACCGATTACCTGGCGGGCATGAGTACAGAGGAAAAAGTGCGCCGGCTCGATGCGATGAGCTATGCCGATTACCTGACCGGGCCCGCCGGGTGCGATGCCCAGGTTGTGGCCTATCTGCGCGATCGCACTTTCGGGAGCGGGCGCGGGCTGTCGTCGACCACGGCGCTATCCGCGCACCAGCGCTTCGGCCTGCCGGGGTTTGCCGGGCTGGGGCTGCCGGCGGCTTACGACACCGACGAACCCGGCACGAGCTATCATTTCCCCGAAGGCAATGCGACTGTTGCCCGGTTGCTTGTCGGCCGCCTGATCCCCGGCGCCTTGCGCGCGCGCGATCCGGCGACGTCGATGCTCGAACGTGTCGATTATACGCGGCTCGACGATCCCGGGAACCCGACGCGCCTGCGCCTGAACGCCACGGCGTATCATGTCGCCAACACACCCGGCGGCGTGGAGGTTAGCTATACGCTGGGCGGCGTGGAGGGGCGGCTGCATACGACGCGCGCCAAACATTGTGTGCTCGCCTGCTGGAACTACGTGATTCCGTATATCTGCCCCGACCTGCCTGCGCCGCAACGCGAGGCCTTGGCCTATAATGTCAAGACGCCCAACCTGTGGGTCAATGTGTGGCTCAACAACTGGCGTGCCTTTCACCAGGCCGGCACGTGTTACATGAATGCGCCGGGCAGCTATTATGCCTCGCTCATCCTGGAACAGCCGGTCTCGATCGGTGGCTATGCCCATTCGGCAACGCCCGATGAGCCGACCGTGATGACAATGCTGCGCGGTTACGAAACGCCCGGCCTGCCGATCAAGGACCAGTTCCGCTTGGGCCGCGCCGAGATGTATGCCACCACATTCGATACGTTCGAACGCGAAACCCGCACGCAACTTGCGCGCTCGCTCGGCGCCCACGGTTTCGACCCGGCGCGCGACATCGCCGGGCTGACAGTCAACCGCTGGGGCCACGGCTATTCCTACTGGTATTCACCGCTCTATGACGATTTTCTGAAAACCGGCGGCCCTCCGCCGCATCTGGCCGCGCGGCAACGGTTTGGTGCAATTACGATCGCCAACACCGATTCCGGCGGCACCGATACGACCGAACTGGCGATCGATATGGCGGCGCGCGCAGTGGCCGAACTGGGTTAGCGCCTGCTTGACCCGCAGGGCATGCCTTGCGATGCAACGCCATGGCTTCCGAAAAGACCCTGAATGCGAAGAACCTGACCGCGCTGGGTGCCGAACGCCTGGCGGAACTGGTGCTCGAACTGGCGACCGGCAATGCTGCGGCCAAGCGCCGGCTGCGGCTGGAACTGGCCAGTCGCACCGGTGGCAGCGATGCGGCGCTGGAAATCCGCAAACGGTTGATCGCGATCGCCAAGGCGAAGACGTTTCTCGACTGGCGCAAGATCAAGCCATTTGCGCGCGATCTGGAGGTGCAGCGCGCGGCGATCATGGCGCATGTGGCACCGTCCGCGCCGGGCGAGGCGTTTGAACTGCTGTGGCGCATGCTGGCGATGGTGCCAGGGATTTTCGACCGGTGCGACGACAGCAGCGGACTGATCGGCGCGGTCATGCGACAGGCGCTCGCCGATCTCGGCACGCTCGCCGGGCCAGCCGCGTGGTCGCCGGCGATGCTGGCGGACCGGGTTTACGGTGGTGTCATCGACAACAAGTACGGCCAGTTCAATGGATTGATCGAATTGATGGCAAAGCCGCTCGGCGGTGAGGGGCTGGCCAGTCTGAAATCGCAACTGGAAAACCTGGCTACAACGCTGCCCTCCCCGTCGAACACGAAGGGTGCCAATGAGTACGGTTTGCGCCTGGACGAGCTTTCGGCACGGGGGCGTGCCCGCGAAATTCGCCGGGCGTTGACCGACATCGCCGATGTCCAGGGCGATGTCGACGGCTACATTGCGCATTTTTCAGCTGCCGAACGCGCCGTTCCTGCCGTGGCTGCAGACATTGCCGAACGGCTGCTGAAGGCTGGCCGCGCGGCAGAAGCGATGGCGGCACTGACGGTTGCCGAGCCTGCGATCCGCCCGGGCAGTCCGTTGGACGATTGGCAACGCGTCCGGATCGACACGCTCGACGCGCTGGGCCGGCCGGACGACGCGCAGGCCGAACGCTGGGCCCTGTTCGCGCGCGACCTGGATGCCACATATCTGCGCGCGCACATCAAGCGCCTGCCCGATTTCGACGACGAAGAGGCGGAAATCCGCGCGCTCGACTACGTTGCCCGGCACCCGGATTTCAATCGCGCGCTGGCTTTTCTGGTCGACTGGCCCGCCCCGGACCTGGCGGCGAAACTGATTATGACTCGCCAGGGCGAACTCGACGGCAACCAGTATGACATCCTGAACCGGGCCGCCGAAGTGCTGGAGAACAGGCATCCGCTTGCCGCGACGCTCGCGCTGCGCGCGATGATCGATTTTACGCTGATCAAGGCCCGGCACACCCGCTATGCCCACGCCGCGCGCCATCTCCAGACATGCGCCGATCTTGGCCGCCACATCGCGGATTTTGGCGACCGCCGCGATCATGCGGCCTATGTCGCTCATCTCCGGCTGGCGCATGGACGAAAAGCCGCGTTCTGGGACGCCTGACCGGGCCGTCAGGCGGCGCGCAAGGCTTCGCGCGCCGCATCGGGCATGCCGGCGATAACGGACAGATACGCGCTGGCAGTTGCATCGGGATGGCGGCGGCCCTGTTCCCATCCCTTCAGCGTTGCCAACGGTATCCGGTAGGCGCTGGCAAACGCCTGCTGCGACAGGCCCAGCGCGTCGCGGATCGCGCGCACGTCGGGCACATCGATGGTGTGGACGCGCGCGACCGTGCCTTTGCCCTGGGCATGGCTGGCAGCCTCTTCCATTGCTGCGATCAGGTCTTGTCCAAAACTGCTCATCCCATTGCTCCTTGCCGGCCAGCGGCCGCCGTCTTGATCACCGCGGCGAAGGTTGCCACGGCTTTTTTCTCATCTGTCGTCAGGTCGCTCGCCTGCGCTTTGGCATAGGCCAGCAGCAGATAAAGCGGGCAATTCTGCTGATAATAAAAATAGATTACCCGCGCACCGCCGCGCTTGCCGACCCCAGCCTTACCCCAACGCAGCTTTCTCACCCCGCCCGTGCCCGGAATGACATCGCCATCCTCAGGGTTGCGCGCCAGATGATCGACAAGCGCCGCCAATTCTTCCTCGCTCCAGATTCTCGCCGCTGCCCGCAAAAAGCCGTGTGTTTCAGCGACTGTAATGGGGCATGAATCCATGAAAGGAATATGCGTCAATGACGTCCAAAACACAAGCTATTTGTCGCCGGGAGACGCGTCACACTGACGCCCTCGCTTGCTGCGCACGGTTTCGACTGCCAGCGAAACACTGCGATGCCGGCCATCAGTATGGTTGCGCTTTACCGCCGACGCTGATCCGACCAACAGCGCCCCATAGCGCCCACATTCACGCTGCTGTCATGCGAGGCTGCGCATCCTGCATCGTCCGACGCGAATCCGGAACTGGTGTCGCGCGGGCATGCTTGCTATCTGCACTATCCTCATTCAACTTCGCCACGGAGAACGGCCATGGGTATTTTTTCGACCATCATGGACAAGATCTTTTCGCATCCCGCCGCGCAGGCCCCCGCCGCAGCGCCGGAAGCTGCGCCCGCCGCTGCCGCCCCTGCTGATGCGGCACCCGCCGCTGCACCTGCGGCCGTCGATGTCGGCGCCGTGCTCGAACAGATTGCGAGCGAGAAGGGCGATGGTGGCAATTATGAAACGTCGATCGTCGACCTGCTGAAATTGCTCGACATGGATTCGAGCTTGGATGCGCGCAAGGAACTGGCGAACGAATTGAACATCCATGTTGCCGATGATGGAACGGCCGAGGAAAACATCGCGCTGCACAAGGGTGTGATGGACCAGCTTGCCGCCAATGGCGGGAAAATCCCGGCCAACCTGCAACACTGACCGGCTGATCAAGGCCGCCGCGCATGCGGCGGTCTTGATCCTGTGCGTGATGGCATTTGATGCAGGGCATGAACTTTCCGGCATGGGTGATCCCGCTGTCGCTTGTCGCGTCGTCGGCAGGAGCCGCGGCTGCGCCCCAGACCATGCACTATTGCCTTAGCGAAAATATCGACGCTGGTGGTGGGGGCGGGTCATTTCCGCCGGGGCGCTTTGTCATGAAGGCGACGCTGGCGGTTTCCGGCAGCCACTACGTGCTGGATGCGTGGAATGTCATGCCGGACAATCCCCAGGTCCTGGAAATCCATGCCGACGGGACGTATCGCCGGAAGGGCGCAACGCCGATCCGGTTTATCGATAATTTCGGCAATCGGGGACGGGGGACTTTTTCGGCGGGCAAAGCGACATTTCATATCGATATCGATCGGGTCGGGACGTCCGATGGCGGCGCCAATATCGGACGCAATTACGGGACATACGATCTGAAATCCCGCGGATGCAGGTGGTCGCAGCCCTGAACCGGGCAGTAGTGCTCTAGCGGAATTGCAACGACAGCGCGTGGTACAGCTTGCGCTTGCACACCAGCGTGCTGACCGCGTCGGCGACGAGTGCCGCCGCCATCAGTGGCAGGATCATGCCGCGATCGGCCGTCATTTCCATTACGATGATCACTGCCGTCAGCGGCGCGCGGGTGACGCCGGTAAAATAGGCGGCAACCCCGACCAGGACGATCGCGCCCGGCGCGATGCCGGGAAAAAACCAGGTGAATGCGACCGACAGCCATTGGCCAAGACCTGCGCCGACCGACAGCGACGGGGCGAAAATGCCGCCCGGCGCACCGCTGAGCGCGGTGGCGACGGTTGCGATAAATTTCGTCGGGCCAAACGACAGCGGCGCGGCGCCGCCCGACAGCAGCGCGCGCGTGGTGGCATAGCCGGTGCCCCACGACTGGCCGTCGCTGAGATAGCCGGTGGCCGCCACGATCACGCCGCATGCGCCCGCAAGCACGATCGGCCGCTTGCGCATGCGCGCGATCCAGCCGCCCTGGCTCCACGCAAAGGCAATCAGGATCCGCGCAAACCCGCCGCCCAGCAGCCCGCCGAACACGCCCGCCACGACACCGGCGCCGATCATCAGAGTAAGCATTTTCGTGCCGGCGATCGTCGCGGTCATCGCACCGAAATAGATGTAGTCGCCATCCAGGCTCAGGCTGACCAGGCCCGCCAGCATCACCGCCGCCATCACCGTCATCGCCACGCGCTGTTCGAACGCCGCGGCCAGTTCCTCGATCGCAAAGGCGATGCCCGCCAGCGGCGTGTTGAATGCCGCCGCCACGCCCGCCGCGCCGCCCGCGATGACGATGCCGCTGGTCAGCGGAACGCGCATCCAGCGGTGGACCGCGCGCATGATCGCCGCGCCGATCTGCACGCTGGGCCCTTCACGCCCGGCCGATCCGCCCGCGACCAGGACCGCCAGCGTGCCGAAGAATTTGACCGTCGCGGTGCCCAGGCCGAGCGATTGCCCGGCAGCGATGCCGACCGGATGTTCGGCCGCGGCCATCACCTGGGGAATGCCGGACCCGCGCGCCAGCGGCGCGGTACGACGCGTGATCCACACCACCGCCATGAATAGCAGCGGCGCCATGGCCAGCGATGCCAGCGGATGCGCGGCATTGGTGCGCGCAAACACCGCCTGCACCCAGTCACCGCACCGGGCAAAACCGATCGCGACGAAAGCGAGCAGCACCGCACCGGTCAGCGCAGCAAGCCGCGAGCGGAGTTGGGTCGCCAGTTTGGCGCGATTGGTCGGGATCGCCATGATGCGGCAGTATGCGGCGCGCGCTCTCGAGACAAGGTGCGTTCGTGCGGGAAGGGTCCTGGGGCGGGCGTTCAAAGGGCCTCCGGCAGCCAAGGGCCATTGCCCTTGGAACCCGTTTTTTTGGTTCGCACGCGTTTTCGGTCGAGCGCCCGCCGCAAAGCGGCTGTCATGATTGCCGCTGCGCGGCGGGATGCAACTGCCACAACAGCGCGCAGGTCAGGCCAGTAATGGGATCCAAGGGCAATAGCCCATAGGCGCTAACATAACAATATCGTCGCCCCGGGCTTGACCCGGGGTCCCGCTTCTTCGGCGCGGAAACACCCGAATTTGAAGGTACCGCGAAAGAAAAGCGGGATCCCGGGTCAAGCCCGGGAAGACGAGAAAAAACAAAGTTAGCGCCATGGGCAATAGCCCTTGGCCGCCGGAGGCCCTTAAGCGTCAAGCACCTTACGCGCTCACCGCCCGGCCATCGCCTTTGCGCCCGGCAGATAGGTACGACCGATGCGCAGCGCGGTGCCGTCGGTCAGTTCGGCCGACCATACGCCCAGGCCATCGTGGCGCAGGCCGGCGATGCCGTCGCGGCGCACGATCGTCGAGCGGTGGAGGCGGATGAAGCACGCCGGGTCGAGCCGGTCTTCGAGGCCCTGGATGGTGTGCAGCATCAGGTATGATCGCGATGCGACATGCAGGCGGACGTAATCGCGCTCGGCGTCGATCCGCTCGATGTCGCGCGCGGCCAGGCGGATCAGTTCGCTGCGGTGCGGCACCCAGAATTCCTCGATCCACGGGCTGGCCTGCGCAATTGCCGGCGCGGGTTCGGCCGATGTGCCGTCGCGACGCGCCTGCGCGCGCTCGATCGCGCGGATCAGGCGGTCTTCGGACACGGGTTTGAGGACGTAATCGACTGCATCGCAATCGAACGCCTCGACGGCGAACTGGTCGTGCGCGGTGACGAAAATTACTGCCGGGCATGCCTTGTTTGCGGCCAGCGTGCGCGCCACCGTCAAGCCGTCGGCTTCGGGCATGGTCATGTCGAGCAGCAGCAGGTCGGGGCGCAATGCTTCGGCCAGCCGCAATGCCTGCGCGCCGTCGCTGGCGGTGCCGACGACATGCAGCGCGGGAATACGCGCAGCCAGGATCTGCAATCGCTCGATCGCGAGCGGTTCGTCGTCGACGATCAAAGTGCGCAGCGGTTGGGTCATCGCATCGTCCTGTCATTCCTGCCTGATGGCGCAGTCGTCAGCGGCAGGACCAGCGTGGTCGCATACCCGCCGCCGGGCTGCGGCCCGCTTGCCACGTGTGCTTCGTTGCCAAACCGCGCGGCCAGCCGGTTGCGCACGTTTTCGAGGCCGATGCCGGTGCCGCTTTCGGCGGTCTTGCCCGGGCCGTCGTCGGATATCGTCAGCACCAGCCGGTCGTTTTCGGCGCGCGCGACGATCCGCACGGTGACCGCGCGCATGGTGGCGGCAACCGCATATTTGATCGAATTTTCGACCAGCGGTTGCAGGATCATGCCCGGCACCAGCGCGCCGCGCACGGCATCGGGCACATCGATCGCGGTTTTCAGCCGCTCGGGAAAGCGGACCGCCTCGATCTCGAGATAATGGCGTTGCAGCGCGATTTCGTCGGCGAGCGGCACATCGGCGCCGGGGTCTGCGGCCAGGCTGTGGCGATAGAAGCTCGACATCGCCTGGATCATCCGCTCGGCTGCATCCTCGCGCCGGGTCATGACCAGCGCGGACAGCGAATTGAGCGTGTTGAACAGGAAATGCGGATTGACCTGGTAGCGCAGCGATCGCAGCTCGGCGGCCTTGGCGGCGCGGCGATATTCGCCTTCGCGGCGTTCGGCGGCGCGCACCATCTCGGCATTGCCCAGCGCCAGGTACAGCGCGGCCCACGCGATCAGCAGGAAATAGCGGCCCAGCGCGACATCGGTCAGTTCGCGCCACAGGCCTTCGTGTTCGACCGGGTTCTGGATCACCGTGATCGCGGGCCTGGTGCCTTCGGTATCCGGGTCGGCATCCGCGCTGTCGGCCGCATCGGGATCGGCATCGTCGACATCGACCAGCATGTTGCCCGTGACATCGTGGCGGATGTGGACGGCGGTGTGCGGTTTGCGCGCGGGCGCTTTGTGAGGGCCGTTATGGTCGGTCAGGCGTGCGATCATGCGCGCCTCGACCGGGGCGAACGCCTGCTGGTTGACCACCGCCAGCGCCAGCGAGGCGGGCAGCATGATGACCAGCGCTGCGGCCAGCCGCGTCGCGGTCGGGCGGCCATCGAATCGCCGCAGCAGCGGCCAGGCCAGCATTGTCACGGCGATCCCTGCCAGCGTGACCAGCGCGCGGCGCCACAGCAGATCGCCGAATTCGCCCATGTCTGCAACGAGCGCGCGCATCGTGATCAGCACGAAGTAGCATGACCACATCGCCACCGCCGATCCCAGCACCTGCCGCGCGGGCACGTGGGGAATAAAATCCTCCCCGGTACGGGGAGGGGGACCATCCGCAGGATGGTGGAGGGGCGGTGCGGCCGGGGGAGTCATCGCCGGACGTGCTGCGACGTTGCGTAATTGGGCGAGCGTTGATTGGCGCGATCCGGCGAGCGGAGTATCCGGCCGCCCGGCCCCTCCACCACGCTTCGCGCGGTCCCCCTCCCCGTTTCGGGGAGGATTTTGTGGTTGGTGATCATGGTTGCGGTTTAAGACGAATCGCCCGGCCGGCGCCAGTGCGGCGGTCGGGGATCGTATAACGTTGGTCGATCGCCGGTCAGGCCGGCAGCAGGCCTTCTTCGGCGATCTTGCGCTTCCACACCAGGGGCGCCAGCTGGTGGACATTGTGGCCTTCGCTGTCGACGGCGACTGTTACCGGCATGTCCTCGACGGTGAATTCGTAGATCGCCTCCATGCCAAGGTCTGCAAATCCGACCACTTTCGAGGCCTTGATCGCATGGCTGACCAGATAGGCCGCGCCGCCGACGGCCATCAGATAGGCCGACTTGTGCTCGGCGATCGATCTGGTCGCCGCGACGCCGCGTTCGGACTTGCCCACGCTGGCCAGCAGGCCGAGGCCAAGCATCATGTCCATGAACCCGTCCATGCGCGTGGCCGTGGTCGGCCCGGCGGGGCCGACGACCTCGTCGCGCACCGGATCGACCGGGCCGACGTAGTAGATCACCCGGCCGTTGAAATCGACGGGCAGTTGCTCGCCTTTGGCCAGCATGTCCTTGATCCGTTTGTGCGCGGCGTCGCGCCCGGTCAGCATCTTGCCGTTGAGCAACAGGCGGTCGCCCTGTTTCCAGCCTTGCACGTCGGCAGGTGTCAACGTGTCGAGATCGACGCGCTTGGCCAGCGCATCGGCGTGCCAGTGCACATCGGGCCATTCGTCCAGCTTTGGCGGTTCGAGATAGACCGGGCCCGAGCCGTCGAGCGTGAAATGCGCGTGCCGTGTCGCGGCGCAATTGGGGATCATCGCGACCGGCTTGCCGGCGGCATGGCACGGCGCGTCCATGATCTTTACGTCGAGGATCGTCGCCAGCCCGCCCAGCCCTTGCGCGCCGATGCCCAGCGCGTTGACCTTGTCGAAGATTTCGATGCGCAGGCGTTCGATATCCGTCTGGGCACCGCGCAGTTTCAGCGTCGCCATGTCGATCGGCTCCATCAGCGCCTGCTTGGCCAGCAGCACGCAATGTTCCGCCGTGCCGCCGATGCCGATGCCCAGCATGCCCGGCGGGCACCAGCCGGCGCCCATCTGCGGCAGCATTTCAACCACCCAGTCGACGATCGAATCGCTGGGGTTCATCATCTTGAATTTCGATTTGTTTTCGCTGCCGCCGCCCTTGGCCGCGACATCGACCGAAACGGTGTTGCCGCGCACCATTTCGACATGCAGCACACAGGGCGTGTTGTCGCGGGTGTTGCGGCGGGTGAACGCCGGATCTGCCAGGATCGAGGCGCGCAGCGGGTTGTCGGGGTTCAGATACGCGCGGCGCACGCCTTCATCGACCACGTCCTGCAGGCTCTGGTCGCTTTCCAGCCGGCAATCCTGGCCCCATTTGATGAACACGTTGACGATGCCGGTGTCCTGGCAGATCGGGCGGTGGCCTTCGGCACACATCCGGCTGTTGGTCAGGATCTGCGCGATCGCGTCCTTTGCGGCAGGACCCTGTTCGGCCTGGTAGGCATCGCCCAGCGCGCGGATATAATCCATCGGGTGGAAATAGCTGATGTACTGCAACGCGTCGGCGACACTGTCGATCAGGTCTGCTGCTTTGATCGTTACCATGTCGGCCATGCTATGCACCTTTTATCGCGGATGGAGCGGCGGGCTGGCGCCGGCTTTCGAACCAGACGCCCATAGCCTTCGACAGACGACATGCAAATGACTTGGCGCGGCCAGAGTGATAATCTAGAGCCTTGCGCTATACCGGGGGGCATGTCCCGTCGTATCAGCGAATGAGGGAATTCATGACCTTGGTCGAAGACCGCGCCCACCTCGTGACGGCAGCCAACGACGCCGCACGCCGCGCCATGATCGAAAGCCAGCTGCGCGTCAGCGGGGTCAATGACCTGACGCTGCTTGCCGCGTTTGCGGCGATCGCGCGCGAAGATCATGTGCCCGAGGCCGCGCGCCCGGTCGCGTACATGGACCGCGCCGTGCCGCTGGGCGATGGCAGTGTGCTCGCACCCGCGCTGACGCATGGGCAGATGCTGACCGCGGCCGAACCGACGCTCAGCGACAATGTGCTCGTGATCGGCAAGCCCGGCGCCTATCTGGCTGCGCTGGCCACCCGCCTGACCGCGCATGTGACCGTGGCTGCGCCCGATGGCGACTGGAGCGGCGATGCGCCCTATTCGCTGGTGCTGATCGACGGCGCGATCGAGGTCGCTCCCGCAGGACTGGTGCCGGTTCTGGCGGAACAGGGTCGCGTCGTTACCGGCCTGATCGAGCGGGGCGTTGCGCGGCTGGCGATCGGCCGGCGGCTCGGCGGCGAATTGCTGTTCACCAAACTGGCCGAAGCCGATTTCGCGCTGCTGCCCGAATTTGCCGCCAAGCAGCGCTGGAGTTTCTGACAGCGATGCATCGGGGGGTAAGACTGCTGATCGGGACAGCCATAATGATGGCGCCCAGTTTCACGGCCGGCGGCGCGCAGGCCGAAACGCTGCGTGAGGCGCTGATCGTCGCCTATGGCAACAATCCCGATCTGGCCGCCGCGCGCGCAACACAGCGCGCCACCGATGAAAACGTGCCGATCGCGCGCGCGCAGGGATTGCCCAGCCTGCAAGGGTCGGTGATCTATACGCATACGATCGAAAAGCTGGCCTATGGCGCCTACGATTTCTATCCGCGCGACACGTTTCAGGCGAATACCTCGCTTAACGTGCCGCTGTATTCGGGCGGCGGCGTGCGCAGCGCGGTCGATGCCGCCAGGACGCGCGTGTCGCAGGGCCAGGCCAGCCTGCGCGGCACCGAGACCAGTGTGTTTTCGCAAGTCGTCACGGCCTATCTCGATGTCACGCTCAATATCGCGATCGTCGCGCTCAACCGCCAGAATGTGCAGGTGCTCGAAACCAACCTGAAGGCGACGAGCGACCGGTTCGAGATCGGCGATGTGACGCGCACCGACGTCGCGCAGTCCAATTCGCGGCTGGCGCAGGGCCGCGCAACCTTGCGCACGGCCGAATCGAATCTGATCGGCGCGCGCGAACGCTATATTCAGGCGGTCGGCCATGCGCCCGATGCACTGGAAACCCCGCCACCGCTGGCCGGGCTGCCGCATCAGCCCGATGAAGCGGTGGAAATCGCGCTCGACGCCAATCCCGATCTGGCGGCGGCGCGGCTGGCGACCAGGGCGGCAGGGTATGACATAAAAACCGCCGATGCCTCGCGCTTGCCCAAGATCGCGGGCGTCGGGTCGACGGCCTATACCAACGATCTCCACACGCTGCCGGCGCAGGCCATGTTTCTGGGCTCGCTGCCCCACACCGGCACCGCGCAAGTCGGTTTGCAGGCGACGATCCCGTTGTACCAGGGCGGATTGCCCAGCGCGCAGATCCGCCAGGCGCAGGCCAATGCCGGCGCGGCGGACAACCACGAACTGTCGGTCGAACGCGAAGTGATCGCGACCGTGCGCGCCGACTTTGCCTCGTACCAGGCGGCCAACGATTCGATTGCGCTGAACCAGACCGCGGTCGATGCTGCGGCGCTGAGTTTGCAGGGCGTGCGCGCGGAAAACACCGTGGGCAATCGCACGATTCTCAATATCCTCGATGCCGAGCGCGAGCTGGTCAATGCGCAAGTCAATCTGGTGACCGCGCGGCGCAATGCCTATGTCGCCGGATTCAACCTGCTGGCGGCGATGGGCCGCGCGCAGTCGAAGGACCTGGCGCTCGACGCCGATCTTGGCGCCGCGCTGTACGATCCGCAGATTCACTATGAGCGCACCGCGCATGATGCCAACGACTGGCATCGCGACCCGCCGCCACGGGCCGAATCGACGCCGACCAATACGGTACCTGCGCAAAATGCCGATGTGCCGCCCGAGGCGCTTTCGCAGCCGCTGACCCAGGCCAAGGTTCCCTCGAAGACCCAGGCTCTACCGTGACGGCGGGCTGCGTGATAGTGATGGCATCGAGGGGCCTGTGCGTTGATTCGGCAGGGCGCGAATTTCAGGTCGGGGATCACACATAACATGCGTCAGGCGGGTGAACCCTCGGTCGAAGAAATCCTGTCGTCGATCAAGAAAGTGATCGCGCGCGACAGCCGCATCGATGCGGGAAAGCGTGATGGCGCGCGGATCGGGCGGGGCAACGATGTGCTCGATCTGAGCGAAGTCGCCGCGCAAGTGCTGGCAGCGCCGCCTGCTGCGGATGAGCCCGATACAAGCGCCGATATGAGCCCCGATTCAGGCAGTGACGGCGACGCGCTGCTCGGCGAAGAGACCACTGCGGCGATGCGCGATTCTCTGGCGGCGCTCGCCATGCTGGCGCAGCCGGGGGCGCGGCCGCAGATCGTGCGTTCGGGCGAAACGTCGCTCGAAGGGCTGGTGCGCGAAATGTTGCGCCCGATGCTGGCCGACTGGCTGGATCAGAATTTGCCGCCGATGGTCGAGCAGATGGTCGGCGCCGAAATCGCGCGAATCGTGCAGAAAAAGACCTGAAACATGAGCAAGCATAAAGCCGCCGATCCGGACACCATTGCCAAGGCCGAGCGCACGCTGGCCAAGCTGGGCGGATTTGCCACGCAGCGCCACATTTTCCTGTGCGTCGATCCCGACAAGGACAAATGCGCCCCGCGCAAGGCGGGCCGCGAAAGCTGGGATTTTCTAAAGCACAGGCTGGGCGAAGTCGGCCTTGGCGGCCATGCCGGCATCCTGCGCAGCAAGGTCGGCTGCCTGCGGGTGTGCCTCGCCGGGCCGATCGCGGTCGTCTATCCCGAAGGCGTCTGGTACCATTCGTGCAGCCCTCAAGTGCTCGAACGGATCATCACCGAACACCTGGGCGATGGCCGCGTGGTCGAGGAATACCGCCTGGATCCGCCGGTGCACGATCCGGCAGCTGACTGACCTGAAGCCCTTCCTCAATGGCCCTTCAGGGGGAGGGGGAGGGGGAGGGGGGAGGACTTTACCGCGCGCTTAGCGAGCCCCAATCGGCAATGCCGCGCCCGGGATGGCGCGGGGTGACGCCGCGATAGATCTCTGCCAGCTTCGCCATGTCCGCCTGGTAATCCCCGGTCGGCATGATTGCCGGGCCCAGCCCGCCGGTGCGCTTGGCATAGTCCATGAAGCCGACCACCATCGGCACGCCAGCGCCCATCGCGATATGGTAGAACCCGCTGCGCCACGATCCGACCTTGCTGCGCGTGCCTTCGGGCGCGATGGTCAGCGCAAAGCGATCGCGCCGGGCAAATTCCGCGATCATCGCGCCGACCATGTCGCCGCGCGCGCCGCGATTGACTTCGATCCCGCCCATGTCGCGCATGAACCCGCCGATCGGCCAGCGGAACAGGCTGTCCTTCGCCATGAAGTGCGGATTGATTCCCAGTTCGGCAGCCAGGCCGAGGAAATAGACGAAATCCCAATTGGAAGTGTGCGGCGCGGCGATGATCACATAGCGGCCATCGGCGGGCGGCGATCCTTGCGCACGCCAGCCCTGGCGGCGATAGAATGACAGCAGCGCAGCCTTGGCCAGGCGCGACCCCAGGCCGATCGGCCGATCGTCAGACATTCTTCAAATCCCCCGCCAAGCCCCCGTTTGGCCCTCGTTGGCCCTCGCGCATACACACACCGGTCCCTCGAGTCGAACGGCTTGCCGCACAGGCCGATGCAGGCCTACAGGGGGTGATCGAGACCACAGGAGCTATGCCGTTGGGCCTGATCCGCAATGAAACGCTCAAACGCATTCTCCAGTCCGGGTGGCACGGGACATGCCCGAAATGCGCCAAGGCCTCGATGTTCAAGGGCTGGCTCAAGCTGGCCGACACGTGCCCGGCGTGCGGGCTCGACTACAGCTTTGCGCATGCCGACGATGGCCCGGCATTCTTTGCGCTGTGCCTGACCGCGTTTCCGCTGGTGTTCGTCGCGGTGTGGCTGGAGGTGGAATTCAGTCCGCCGTGGTGGGTCCACGCGCTGGTCTCGGTGCCGATCCTGGCATTCGGCTGCCTCGGGTCGCTGCGCCCGTTCAAGGGCTGGCTGGTCGCGTCGCAATATCTGAACGAAGCGGCCTGACGCATAGGAGTTTGGGTCAGGAGGTCCGGTAATCGGCGGTGACCGTGCCGCAGCGCGCCAGATCGGCCTCGTGCTCCGCCTCGCGCCAGGTTTCGGCCAGCGCGGCAGTTTCCCATTCCAGCATCGCCGGATGCGCCAGCACGGCGGCGACCCATTGCGCGCCTTGTGGCCCGACATCGAGACCATATGTGCGGATGCGGAATGCGACCGGCGCATAAAACGCATCGGCTGCCGTAAAGGCCGCGCCAGCCAGCCACGGCCCGCCGAAACGGGTCAACCCTTCGGCAAAAATCTCGGCGATCCGGGTGATATCGCGCGCCAGGTCATCGCCGATCGCGGGCATTTTCACGCGCACGCCGACATTCATCGTGCACCGGTTGCGCAACGCCGAAAAGCCGCCGTGCATTTCTGCGACGATGGCCTGGGCATAGGCGCGTGCGGCCGGATCCTGCGGCCATACGCCCTGGTGCCGATCGGCCAGGTACAGCGTGATCCCCAGCGAATCCCACATCGTCACCGCGCCGTCGATCAGCGCGGGCACTTGTCCGGTTGGCGAAAACGCGCGGAATTCCGTCCAGTTCGCCGGCTTGGTAAACGACTCGATGCGGTCGGCAAAGACGATGCCGAGCGCGCGCATCAGCACCCACGGCCGCAAGGACCAGCTTGAATAGTTCCGGTTGGCGGTGATCAGCGTGTACATCGTGCCACGCCTATCACCGCCGGATTGTTCAGGCTAGATAGTGTGCCGTCGTCTTTGCCGCGATCTCGTCTGCCGAAACGCCGGTCGCGCATTCGACCAGGCGGAACGGCGTGTGATGATCGGCGCGGGCAAACACGCCAAGGTCGGTCACGATCATGTCGACGACGCCGACGCCGGTCAGCGGCAGCGTGCACGCCGGGATGAATTTGGGGCTGCCGTCCTTGGCGCAATGCTCCATCAGCACGATGATCTTCTTGACGCCGGCGACCAGGTCCATTGCCCCGCCCATGCCCTTGATCATCTTGCCCGGAATCATCCAGTTGGCGATGTCGCCATTTTCGGCGACTTCCATCGCGCCCAGCACGGTCAGGTCGATATGCCCGCCGCGGATCATCGCAAAGCTGGCCGCGCTGTCGAAATAGGCCGATTGCGGCAGTTCGCTGATCGTCTGCTTGCCGGCGTTGATCAGGTCGGGATCGACTTCGTCGTCATAGGGAAACGGCCCGATTCCGAGCATGCCGTTTTCCGATTGCAGCGTTACGGTCATCCCCTGCGGGATGTGATTGGCGACCAAAGTGGGAATGCCGATGCCCAGGTTCACATAAAACCCGTCATGCAGTTCGCGCGCGGCGCGCGCCGCCATCTCGTCGCGGGTCCAGCCCATCATGCACTCTCCGCTTGTGATTCAGATCTGGGGCGAACCGTTCGAAACTCGATTTTCTTGTCGTACGGCGCGCCGACGATGATCCGCTGCACATAGACGCCGGGCAGGTGGATCGCATCGGGATCGAGGCTGCCGGTGGGCACCATTTCCTCGACTTCGACGACGCACACTTTGCCGCAGGTCGCGGCCGGCACATTGAAATTGCGCGCGGTCTTGCGAAACACGACGTTGCCGGTCTCGTCGGCCTTCCACGCCTTGATCAGTGCCAGGTCGGCAAAAATCCCGCGTTCCAGGATATAATCCTGCCCGTCGAAACTCTTGACCTCCTTGCCCTCGGCCACCAGCGTGCCGACGCCGGTTTTCGTGTAGAACCCCGGAATGCCCGCGCCGCCGGCGCGCATGCGTTCGGCCAGGGTGCCTTGCGGACAGAATTCCACATCGAGTTCGCCCGACAGGAACTGCCGTTCGAACTCCTTGTTTTCGCCGACATAGGAAGAGATCATTTTTGCAACCTGGCGCGTGCGCAGCAGCTTGCCGATACCTTCGCCATCGATCCCGGCGTTGTTCGACGCGAAAGTCAGGTTCTTGACCCCGGATGCGCGGACCGCATCGAGCAGGCGCTCGGGCACGCCGCACAGGCCGAACCCGCCGCACGCAATCAGCAGGCCGTCGCGCAACAGCCCGTCAAGCGCGCTTGCGGCATCGGGAAAAAGCTTTCTGGCCATCATCCACTCCGTTTGGTCGCGGGATCCTTATGCGCTCCCCGCCGCCAATCCAATCCAAAAAATAGACTGCGCAGGCCGGCCGTTCAGGCGAGCGGCACGTTCAGCAGGGCGGACAGATCGGCCAGCGCCTGTTCGCCGCTTGTCACTTTGATGGCATGCATGCCCAGCGCCCTGGCCGGTTTGCAATTGATGCCCAGGTCATCGAGATAGATGCACGCCTCGGGCGTCAGGCCGAGATACTCGGTCATCATCGTGTAGATCTGCGGATCGGGTTTGCGCAAACCCACCTTCGCGCTTTCGATGACATGTTCGAACCGCGCGAACACGGCCTCCAGCGGATCGCCGGGATCGCGCGCCATGCCGGCGCCGTGGCCGGTGGGGACATTGTTGGTGATGCACGCCAGCCGGAACCCTGCCGCCTTCAACCGGTCAAGCGCCGTGACCATCGCCGGCCGCACTGCGCCGGCCAGCACGGCCAGCACCGATGCGCCATCGAGCGTATGCCCGGCCATCGCAGCCTCTTGCGCAAACAGGGCATCGAATTGCGCGGCATTGATTTCGGCGCGTTCGAACATCGCCCAGGCGTTGGTATCGGGATCGGCCGAATTGACGTGGCGGATGAAATCGTGCGGCAGGCCGCGCTCCGCCTCCAGCCGATTGAACGCTTCGAACGGGGATGTGGTGATCACCCCGCCGAAATCGAATATCACCGCTGAAAACGTGTGCGATGCCAGCATCCTGATCTCCTGTGTCGGGGTCCTGATTAACCGGGCAACCGTGCACGGCAAGCGTGCAATTGCGATTGACGGGCACGGGGCCTCGCGCCGATGCTGCAACCTGGGCGCAAAACTGCGCCGGGTTGGGGAAGGTGTCGTATGTCATCGAGATATGTTTCGATCGCTCTTGCCGCGCTGGCGGTGGCATCGCCTGCTGCGGCAAAGCCGCTGCACGACGATCACGCGCCGGTTTCGGCCGCACAGATCGCCGGCGCTGTCGCCGATCCAACGCGCGAGCCGGCCAATCGCGCGCTCGATGCCGGGCGCATGCCTGATGTCATGCTCGCCTTTGCGAAATTGCGCCGCGGCGATGTCGTAGCCGACTGGGGCGCGGGCAGCGGGTATTATTCCGAAATGCTGGCGGATGCGGTCGGCCCCAGGGGGATTGTCTATGCGATCGGCGTGGCGGCCAATTACGATGCCAAGGCGTGGGCGCCGGTGCTGGCGCATCACGACAACATCCGCCCGCTGTATGTGCCGGGCGAGGCCGAATCGCTGGCGCCGGCCAGTCTTGACGCCATCTTTGCGCATCTCGAATACCACGACCTGTACTGGTCTTCGGCCAAATACCATTATCCGGTGCGCGATGTGGACGCGGTCCTGCGCAACTGGTTTGCCGCGTTGCGCCCCGGCGGCCGCGTGGTGGTGATCGATCATGCCGCGACGGGCGGCGATCCGCGCGAAACCGCCGACAAGTTCCACCGCATTGATCCGGCGCGCGTGCGTGCCGATTTTGCGCGTGCGGGGTTTGTGCTCGATGGCGAAAGCACCGCGCTGCACCGTGAGGATGATCCCAGGACCGCGGTGGTGTTCGACCCCAAGGTGCGTGGCCATACTGATCGCTTCGCCATGCGCTTCATCAAGCCGCAAAGATAAAAGGTCGCACTTGAGGTTTTTGCATATGCGAGCGTTCATTTCGCACTTGCACAATAACGGTATGTGGTGCATACCGATGCTGCCTTTCAGGCATCCTCTCCCAAACTTTTCAGCCCGGCCGGCAACGGCCGGGCTTTTTTTGTCCGTCCGTGTCCTTCGCCGGAATTGGGGGGTGTGTGGGCGGGGTCGTGCATGACCTGCCTTGCGAACTTGACGCAAAGCCCGCGATTGCGTATCGGCCACCCCCTGATTCCCGTGTGCGACCCCAAGGGGGGCATTCGTCCATTCGAGCATAAATCTGTCCATTCGAACATAAAAGAGCATACCCATGAAGCGCACTTTCCAGCCCAGCCTTCTCGTCCGCGCGCGCCGCCACGGTTTCCGTGCACGCACCGCAACGGTGGGCGGCCGCAACATCCTGCGTGCGCGTCGCGCCCGTGGCCGGAAAAAGCTGTCGGCCTGACGCCGGAGTATTCGGGGCTGCGCTGTGACGGATGACCGCGCAGCAGTACCCGGTACGCGCCTGAGCCTGGGTATTGTCCGCAAACGCGCGGATTTTGTCGCAGCAAACCATGGAGTCCGGGTCGCAAGGCCCGGCTTTGTGCTGTTGGTAAAACAGCCCGCAGCCAACCGGGACGGCGTGCGCTTTGGCGTGACGGTCACGCGCAAGATCGGCAATGCGGTCGCGCGCAATCGCATGAAGCGCCGCTTTCGCGCACTGTTGCGCGAGATCCTGCCCGAGCAGGGTATCGCCGGCGCCGACCACGTACTGATCGGGCGCGAAGGCGGTATCGAGCGCGATTTCGCGGCGCTGCGCACAGAGCTCCAGGCGGCGCTGGCGCGTATCGCCGCCGGCAAGGGCGATCCACCGCGCAAGCCGAAGCACGGCGGCAAAGGCCGGTGAAACGCCTGTTGATCCTGCTTGTGCGCGGCTGGCAGATCGGCCCTTCGGCGGTGATGCTGCCCTCGTGCCGCTACAGCCCGAGCTGTTCGGCCTATGCGATCGAGGCGCTGGAACGGCACGGTGCGTTTAGGGGTGGTTGGCTGACGTTGAAGCGGCTATTGCGCTGCCAACCGTGGGGTGGCTGCGGGTTTGATCCGGTTCCCTAGACCTGTCTGACGGCGGTTTGGGGCGCGCTGCGTTCCCTTTACCCCCACATCGAAAAATTGAATGCGAGGCACAGTGGAAAATCAGCGCAACATGATCCTGGCGGTGGTCCTGATGGGGGTCATCCTGATCGGCTGGCAATTCGGGCTGGGCTATATCTATCCGCACATGGGCACGAAGCCCGCCGTCGTTGCAACCGCGCCTGCCACGCCTGCCTCCACCCCGCTTGCGCATGCCGCCGCGCCCGGCGCCGATGCTGCGCCGGCCAAGCCGACGCGCGAAGGCGGATTGCAGGCACCCCAGGATCTTGCCGCCGAAGCGAGCGACCTGAAAACTGCGCTGGCCTCGCCCACGCGCGTGGCGATCGTCGCGCCCGACGTCATGGGCTCGATCAATCTGTCGGGCGCGGTGCTCGATGACCTGACGCTCAACCGCCATCGCGAAACCACCGACCCCAACAGCCCGCCGGTGCGCCTGTTTTCACCCGCCGGCAGCCCGGCGCAGCATTTCGCGCAAGTCGGCTGGATCGGCGATAACGGATTGGCGACGCCCAATGGCAGCACGCTGTGGCAGGCCGATGGCCCGCGCCTGACGCCGGCAACCCCGGTCACGCTGCACTGGACCAACCCGACCGGGCAGACGTTCACGCTGAAATACGCGATCGACGATCATTACATGATCACTGTCGCGCAAAACGTGACCAACGATGGCGCGACGCCGGTGTCGGTGCGCCCGTTCGCGCAAGTCAACCGGACCGACCGCACCGCCAGCCTCGACACCTGGCAGGTGCATTCCGGCCCGATCGGCGCATTCGATGGCGCGGTCGATTTTTCCAGCAAGTACACAGGTGTCGCCGCTGCCAATGCGATAACCCATGCCGGCGTGCCCAACTGGATCGGGTTCACCGACATCTACTGGCTGTCGGTGCTGATCCCCGATACGGCGTCCCATCCGGTGGGCAGCTACCGCGCGCTGGGTGGCGGACTGTTCCGCGCCGACCTGGTCTATCCGGCGGTCGTCGTCGCGCCGCATCAGACCATCGGCCAGAATTTGCGCGTATTTGCCGGCGCCAAGGAAAACGCGCTGCTCGAAGCGTACGAAAAACAGGGCATTGCCAACCTGTCGCTGTCGATCGACTGGGGCTGGTTCCGCTGGTTTGAAAAGCCGATTTTCTGGCTGCTCGACAGCCTGTTCAAGGCGGTCAAGAATTTCGGCGTCGCGCTGATCTTGCTGACGCTGATCGTGCGCGGGGCGATGTTCCCGATTGCGCAGCGCCAGTTTGCCTCGATGGCGGCGATGCGCGCGATCCAGCCGAAGATGAAGGCGATCCAGGAGCGCTACAAGGACGACAAGCCGCGCGCGCAGCAGGAAGTGATGGCGCTGTACAAGTCCGAAGGGGTCAATCCGCTGGCCGGATGCCTGCCGATGTTCTTGCAGATTCCGGTGTTCTTCGCGTTGTACAAGGTCCTCGTGCTGACGATCGAAATGCGGCACCAGCCGTTTGTCGGCTGGATCCACGATCTGTCCGCGCCCGACCCGAGCCATGTGCTCAATCTGTTCGGCCTCCTGCCGTTCGAACCGTCGGGCTATTTCGGCCTGGGCGTGCTGGCGATTGCGCTCGGCACGACGATGTGGCTGCAGTTCAAATTGCAGCCCGCCGCGATGGACCCGTCGCAGCAGCAGGTGATGTCGATCATGCCGTGGATGATGATGTTCGTGATGTCGACATTCGCCTCGGGGCTGCTGATCTACTGGATCACGTCGAACCTGCTGACGATCGGCCAGCAGCGCTATCTGTATAGTCGTCATCCGCAATTGAAAGCGCAGGCGAACAAGGACCAGACCGACATCGACCGCGTCGTCAAGCGCGACGGAAAGAAGACCTGAGCGATGGTATCGAAAACCGGACCCGATGCGGAAGGCCTGCGCCTCGCAGCGCTCGAGGAACGGGCCAGTGCGCTGTTTTCAGGCCGCGTGGAGTTCCTGAAATCGGCACCCGCGCTCAAATTCCTGCCCGATCCGGTCGAGCCCGAGATCGCGTTTGCCGGCCGCTCGAATGTCGGCAAATCGTCGCTGCTCAATGCCGTGACCGGGCGCAAGTCGATCGCGCGCGCCTCGGTCACGCCGGGCCGTACGCAGGAATTGAACTGGTTCGAGGTCGGTGAGCCCACGGTCATGCGGCTTGTCGACATGCCCGGCTATGGCTTTGCCAAGGCGCCGATCAAGGTCGCCGAGGCCTGGCGCAAACTGGTGCGCGACTTTCTGCGCGGGCGGGTCGTGCTCAAACGCACATTGCTGCTGATCGATTCGCGCCACGGCGTGAAAGAGGTCGATAGCGAGATGATGACGATGCTTGATGAAGCCGCGGTCGGCTATCGCATCGTGCTGACCAAATCGGACAAGGTCCGCGCCGAGGACCTGGCCGAAACGCTTGCCGCGACGCAAGCGGTCGCACGCAAGCATATCGCCGCGTTTCCCGGCGTGCTGGTCACGTCGGCGGAAAAACGCACGGGGATAGCCGCCTTGCGCGCCGCGATCCTGGAAGATTCCGAAATCTGAACAACGGCGGGTCATGATGAAACTGGTGATCGGTAATCGCAGGTATTCGAGCTGGTCGTTGCGCGGCTGGCTGGCGTGCCGCCAATCGGGCCTGCCGTTCGATGTCGAAGTGGTCTCGCTGTACGACGGCGACTGGAACCACGAACAGCGCACCAATCCGCTGCTCGCGCCGTCCGCCGGCAAGGTACCGATCCTGTGGGACGGGGAAACCGTCGTGTGGGACAGCCTGGCGATCATGGACTATCTTGTCGATCGGCTGGTCGATGATGGGGTCGGGCGCGAACGGTTCTGGCCGCAGGGTCGCGCCGCCGCTGCCCTTGCGCGCTCGCTGGTCGCCGAAATGCATGGCGGGTTCATGGCGCTGCGCAGCGCAATGCCGTTCAATCTGGGCCGCAATGGCGCGCCGGTGCCGCTGTCGGACGCCGTGGTTGCCGATATCGACCGGATGCTGACCTTGTGGGCGGAAGCACGCGCGCGGTTCGGACAGGGCGGGCCGTATCTGTTCGGCACGTTCGGCGCCGCCGATATTGCGTTTGCGCCGGTGGCGCTGCGCTTTGTCAGCTATGGCGTGGAACTGCCCGGCTTTGCGCAGAGCTATGTTGCCGCATTGAACGAACACCCCTGGATCGTAGCATGGCGCGCGCAGGCAGATGCCGAACCCTGGACCATAGAACGGTTTGAAATCGCATGACATCAGACCCGGTTATCCTGGCCGAACGTCTGATCGCCTGTGACAGCGTGACGCCCGCAACCGGCGCCGTGTTTGCCGAGCTGGAGGCGCAATTGGCGCCGCTGGGCTTTGCCGTGCACCGCTTCGTGGCAGGCGAAGCGCCCGACGGTCCGGTCGAAAATCTGGTTGCCGTGCGCGCGGGTCCCGCCGGCAGCCGCCATTTCGCGTTCGCCGGGCATCTCGATGTCGTGCCCGCCGGCGAAGGCTGGACCAGCGCGCCATTTGCGCCCGAACGGCGCGGCGATCTGCTGTACGGGCGCGGCGCGGTCGACATGAAGGGCGCAATCGCGGCGATGGTTTCTGCCGTCGCGACGATTCCGGCGGCTGCCGGCACGATCAGTTTCCTGATCACCGGCGATGAAGAAGGCCCGGCACGGTTCGGCACGGTCGAGATCATCGCGCATTTGCGCCAGACCGGCCAGATGCCCGACTTGTGCCTGGTGGGCGAGCCGACATCGGCACAGCGGCTGGGCGATATGGCCAAGATCGGCCGACGCGGATCGCTCAACCTGTGGTTCACCGCGCCAGGCACGCAAGGCCACGTGGCATACCCGCATCTGGCCGACAATCCGATCCCACGGCTGATCGCGCTGCTGGCCGAACTCGATGCGATCGAGCTCGACCAGGGCAGCGATTGGTTTCAGGCTTCGAACCTGGAGATAACCGATCTCGAAGTTGGCAACCGCGCGACCAATGTCATTCCGGCCGAGGCACGGGCGCGCGCGTCGATCCGGTTCAACGATCTGCACAGCGGCGCGGATCTGGTCGCGCGCGTGACGGATATCGCCGGTCGCCACCGTGTGGCGGTGCGCGCGGTGATTTCGGGCGAGGCCTTCCAGACGATGCCCGGTGCATTTTCGGCGCTGGTGGGTGATGCGGTCGAGGCGGAAACCGGGATCACGCCCGAACTGTCGACCACCGGCGGAACGTCGGATGCGCGGTTCCTGCGCGCGGTATGCCCGGTGATCGAATTCGGCCTGTCCAACGCGACGATGCACAAGACCGATGAAGCGGTGGCGATGGCGGACCTGGTGGTGTTGGCGCGGATTTACCGGCGGATAGCAGTGGCGGCGCTGGCATAGACGTGAAGCCCCCTCCCTTCAGGGGAGCAATCAGCGCCGTTTTCTCAGCACGATATACACTGCACCCGTGCCGCCATGGCGCGGGGTGGCGCCGCGTACGGCGGCGATGTGGCCCGCGTGGGGGCTGTGGGCCAGCCAGTCGACCAGCTTGGCGCGGATTGCGCCGCGGCGGCTGCCACGCTGGTCCTGTTCGTCGTGCGGACGCGGTTTCCCCGCGATCAGGAGGATCACGCGTGCGCCGATCGCCAGCGCCTGCGCGATGCCGCCGTTGAGCCGCGCATGTGCGGTATCAAGCGTCATGCCATGCAGGTCGATCGTGATATCGGGCGTGATCGTGCCGCGCGCCAGTTTGCGATCCCAGGAACCGTCGAGCCCATCGGTCGTCAACACCTGCTTTTTCGGAGGCGCGGGTGGGGGCAGCAACGGCGCGGGAACCCGCCCGCGCACGCGTACGACGGGTAGATTGGCAGGCACGCCGGGTACCACGGCCGGCGCCGGAACAGGCTGCGGCGGCGCAGGCTTCACCGGATGCAGCGGCGTGACTGTCGCGGCGACTTTGCGCCACAGCGCGCTTTCCTCCGCGCTCAATCCGCGCGGAGGGCGGCTCATCGCCCGATAACGCGCGCAAGCACTCCGCGCGGCAGCAGGATCAGCGCCTGCCCGCGCGCGCTCATTCCGCCTGCGATCCGGCGCGCATCGGCGCCTGCGCCCCAGAAACTGTCGAACCGGTTGGCGCCCTTGATCGCGCCGCCGGTATCCTGCGCGATCCACAGTCCGCCGACTTCGGCGCGGTCGGTGGTCAGGAACACCGGTGCGCCCAGCGGCACGAAGGCGGGATCGGCAGCGAGCGTGACGCGCGGCGTAACCGGGATCGACATTGCGCCCACCGGGCCGGTGGTGGGGTCGCCGGCGATCGCGGTGGTGTCGCGGAAAAAGATATAGCTGCGGTTCTGGTCCATCAGCGCCTGGCCCTGTTCGGGGTTTTCGCGGATATAGCGCAGGATGCCCTGCATCGATCCGGGATATTGCCCGGGTCCGGTGCCGATCAGGCCTTGCGCATTCATCACGCTGCCGATGCCGGTGTAGGCATAGCCGTTTTCCCCGGCATAGCCGATGCGCATGATCGTGCCGTCGGGCGCGCGCAACCGGCCCGAGCCTTGCACCTGCAAGAAGAACAGCTCGGCGGGATCGGCGGCATAGGCGATTTCCAGACCTCGTCCGGCAAGCGCGCCGGCCTCGATCTGCGCCCGATCCCAATAGGGCACGAACAGGCCGTTGGCGTCATAGCGGCCAAGCGGTTGATGACCATCGGGATTGGGTGGGGCATCGCCCGGTTTGGCGCGCACCAGATCGGGCGGCAGGCGATAGACCGGCACCGTGTAGCCGGGCAGCGGCACACGCGAGCCGGCGATTTCGGGCTCGAAATAGCCGGTGACATATGTCGCACCGCTGCCGACTTGCGCAGTTTCAAACCACGCGTTGAAAAATCCCGGGGCATCGCCCTGTGGCCATGTCACCGCCGCCCGGCAAGCCGGCGCCCAATCCTGCGGCATCGTCAATCCGCTGGCGTCGGTGCGCAGCGCGAGGCGCGGGCAGCTTGCCAAAAACGCCTTGAGCGCGGCCGAGGCGGCAAAAGGCGTCAGCGACAGCGCGGCGACGGCCGGCCCATGCTGCACGCTCAGCCGGACGGCATTCGTGGCAACCGGCGGGTTGACCTGGATCGTGGGAGGAACGACGTGGCCGCAAGCCGACATCAGCGCGAGCGTCAGCAGCAGTGCTGCTGATTTGATCCGGATCAGGGGTTCAGCCCTGGTCGGCTTCGTCGAGCTGCCAGTCGGGATCGCGCGAAGTCAGATCGCGGGTAAAGGTCCACAGATCGCGGCTTTCGATCGCATCGTTCAGCGATCCGGCGACGACCAGGCCGTCGCCATTGCGCGTGACCGAGGCGATGTCGGCAACGAAACGCACCTGGATGCGTGCAACGGGTGTTTCGTAATCGGCCGAAACGATGCGCGCGTCGTTGATGCGGATCAGGCGTGCATCGATCGCATCGCCCGCTTCGCTGCGCACATCGATCGCGGCGGCGAAACCTTCATAGACCGCGCGTTCGCACAATTGGGCCAGCGCGTCCTTGTCGCCGCGCCAGTACGTGTCGAGCACCATGCCATAGGCGGCCTTGGCGCCGGTCAGAAAGAGCGTGACGTCGAACCGGCGATCGGCCGAGATGATCGCGCGGATGCCGGTTTCGGCACCGGCGTCGAATCCGGTGGGTTCGGGCGCGGGAGCTGACGCGCGCGGCGCAAGCGGCGTCTTGTCCGCCAGCTTTGTCGGCATCGGACGCGGCGTTGCCTGCGGGTCGGCTTGTTCAAGCCGGCGGCGCAGCGGCTCATCGCTGTCTTGCGAGCGACGGCCGAGAACGGCGTAAAGCCGGAGGACCAGAAACACAGCGATCATCGCCAGGATGACAATTTCAACAATCACGCGCCAATTCCCGCTTCTGCACCCGTTTCGGTACGGGGGGCGGCAAACTCGCGAAGAATCGCGCGCCTGCCGAAACATTCGAAACACAGTGTGCCCGAGATAGATACGATTTACAAATGAACAACCGATGGACGGAGCTTTGTTGCATTTCCGAGGCAAAAAAGCTGGCGCGCGCCGCATTGGGTTAACCCGCCGGGTGGTTGCCGATCCCCGGCGCAGGTGCTAGGCGCGCCGGTCAGAGAGCAGCTACGACGAAAGCACGATCCATGGCCGACGAAGGCAACATCATCAGCAACCTCAATTTCGACCAGCCGGCCCCGAATGGTGAAGACACCAGCCCCGCGATCGGGTTCATTTCGCAGTATGTGAAAGACCTTTCGGTCGAAAATCCCAACGCGCCCGAAAGCTTCCAGTGGCCTGATGCCCCTGAAATGTCGATCGATTTCAACATCGCCGCGCGCAACGTCGGCCCCGATGTTCACGAAGTCGAACTGAAGATCAAAGCCGTCGCCAAAGCCGCGCAGGGCACCGCCTATATCGTCGAGCTGGCATTCGGCGGCCTGGTCGCGATGCGCAATATCCCCGATGATCAGGCGCATCCGTTCCTGTTTGCCGAAGCGCCGCGCATGCTGTTTCCGTTTGCCCGCCGGGTGATCGCCGATGCCGTGCGCGATGCCGGGTTTGCGCCGCTGATGCTCGAACCGATCGATTTCAACGGGTTGTACTTCGCGCAATTGCAGCAGCAGGCCGAAGCCTCGGTCGCCAACCCGATGGGCGAAGCCTGATCGTGGATGGGGCCCGGATCATTGCCGGGTCCCGCCATCTGCGGCAAAAAGGGCCTCCGGCGGCCGAGGGCCATTGCCCTTGGATCCCGGGATTTTTGGATTCGCGCTACTTGGCCTGCGCGCTCCCGCTGCAAAGCGGCTTTGACGACTGCCGCTTCGCGGCGGGGCGCAAACGCAAGGTCGGTCTCCAGGTCAAGCCAGTAACGGGATCCAAGGGCAATAGCCCTTGGCCGCCGGAGGCATCCCACTCCCGATGAACCTGCTCAAAGCCACCGGGACCATCGGCGGATTGACGCTGATCAGCCGCGTGCTCGGGCTGGTGCGCGACAGCCTGTTTGCGCGCTATGTCGGCGCCAGTTTTGCGTCGGACGCGTTTCTGGTCGCATTCCGCCTGCCCAACATGTTTCGCGCGCTGTTTGCCGAAGGCGCGTTTGCTTCGGCGTTCATTCCCATGTTCAACCAGAAGGTCGGCGATGAAAAGGGGCGCGGACTGGCCGACGGGCTGGTCTTTGCCGAACAGGCGCTGGCGGTGCTGCTGCCCGTGCTGATCGGCATGACGGTGCTGCTGGAAGTGTTTGCGTGGCCGGTGACGTTGCTGCTGTCGGGCAAGTTCCATGGCGTTTCGGCGCAGGATTTCAATTTTGCGGTGTCGTTGTCGCGGATGACGATCCCCTATCTGATGCTGATCAGCCTGGTGTCGCTATTCGGCGGGATACTCAATTCGCTGCACAAATTCTGGGTCAATGCCGCGGCGCCGATCCTGCTCAACGTTACGCTGATCGGTGCGCTGGTGGTGTTTCACGATCATGATCCGATGGCGACCGCGCGCAACCAGGCGATTGCAGTATCGGTGTCGGGGGCGCTGCAACTGGCGTGGCTGGGCTGGTCGTGCCGGCAGAACGGGGTCAATCTGCGGCTGCGCTGGCCGCAGCTGAATCCTGCGGTCAAACGCCTGATGGCGCTGATCCTGCCGGCGGCGGCGGGTGCGGGCGCCGCGCAGATCAATCTGGTCATCTCGACCGCGCTGGCGGCGTCGCTGCTGCCGCATGGCTCGGTCACGTATATCTACATGGCCGACCGGCTGAACCAGCTGCCGCTCGGGCTGATCGGCATCGGGTTGGGCACGGTCCTGCTGCCGACGATTTCGCGGCAATTGGGCAAGGGCGAGGATCTGGCCGCGCTCGATACGCAAAATCGCGGTATGGAACTGGCGTTGCTGCTGACATTGCCCGCCACTGCCGCGCTGGTGGTGTGCGGCGAACCGATCGCGGCGGCGCTGTTCGGCTATGGCCGGTTTACCGCCACCGATACGCATTTCACCGCGCAGGCGCTGGGCGCGTTTTCGATCGGATTGCCCAGCTATATCCTGGTCAAAGTGCTGACGCCGGGGTTTTACGCGCGGCAGGATACGCGCACGCCGGTGCGCTATGCGCTGATCTCGATGGCGGTCAATCTGGTGGGCAATCTGGTGCTGATCGTGCCGTTGCACCATGTCGGGCCGCCGCTGGCGACCGCGATCGCGTCGACGGTCAATGTGGCACTGCTGTACCGCCGGCTGGTGCGGCGCGGGGATTTCATCGCCGACCGGCGCTTGCGTCGGCGCGCGCCCCGGCTGGTGCTGGCCGCGCTGGTGATGGGCGCGGTGCTGTGGCGCGGCCAATTGCTGATCGTGCCGTATGTCCATGGCTCGTGGATGATGCGGTTTGCGGCGCTGGGCGCGCTGGTGACCGGCGGCATGCTGGTCTATGGGCTGGCCACGGTGGTGATGGGTGCGTTTTCGCGCGATGATATCGCCATGTTGGTGCGCCGCCGCCGCCCGGCCAGAGGAGTGTGATTTCGATGCGTATTGTTTCGGGCATTCAGCCGACCGGCGATCTTCACCTCGGCAATTACCTGGGCGCGATCCGCAACTGGGTGGCGATGCAGGACGAATGGACTGCCAAGGGCGCGACGTGTCTGTATTTCCTGGCCGATCTGCATGCCATTTCCATGCCGCATGTCCCGGCCGATCTGTCCGCCAGCACGCGCGACATGGTTGCTGCGCTGGTGGCTTGCGGCATCGATCCCGATCGCTCGGTGCTGTTCAATCAGGCGCAAGTGCCGGCGCACGCCGAATTGCAGTGGCTGCTGAATGGCACCGCGCGCACCGGCTGGCTGAACCGCATGACGCAGTGGAAGGACAAGGCGGGCAAGAACCGCGAAGGCGCCTCGGTCGCGCTGTATACCTATCCGGTGCTCCAGGCCGCCGATGTGCTGTTGTATCAGGCGACGCATGTGCCGGTGGGCGAGGACCAGAAACAGCATCTGGAACTGGCACGCGACATTGCGCAGAAATTCAACAACGATTTCGCCAGCGAAGACGCGCCGGTGTTTACCCTGCCCGATCCGATCATCCCGCCGGAGGCCGCGCGGATCATGTCGCTGCGCGATGGCAGCGCCAAGATGAGCAAATCCGACCCGTCGGACCAGAGCCGCATCAACCTGACCGATGATGCCGACACGATCATGCAGAAGGTGAAAAAGGCGCGCACCGATCCCGAGCCGTTGCCCGGCGAAGCCGCCGGCCTTGCCGACAGGGCAGAAGCGCGCAATCTGGTGGGCATCTACGCGGTGATGTCCGGGCGCGATGTCGCGTCGGTGCTGGCGGAATTCGGCGGGCAGGGGTTCGGCGCGTTCAAGCCCGCGCTGGGCGATCTGCTGGTCGACCGGCTGGCGCCGATCGGCGCGCGGTATCGCGAATTGCGTGCGGACAGGTCCGCGCTCGATGCGATCCTGGCGCGGGGTGCGCAAAAGGCCCGTGTGCTGTCGCGGCCGACGCTTGAGGCAGCCTATGCGGCGCTGGGCCTGGTGACGTCTGCGTAATTCGCCTGCCCCGGGTATCACAGGGGCTGGTCAAGCGGGCAAAGCTGGGGCAAATTGGCTTTCGTTATCAAATGCAAAGGGTCTGCAGTACCGTCCGCGTTTAACCGTGGTCACGGCGCCGCAAGGCCGATCGGGAGTGGTAAGACATGGGTAGCAAGCACCGGTTTCCGTTTCGGTCGATCGCAGCGATCGCCATGCCGCTGGCGCTCGTCGCCACCGGCCTGTCGGGCTGCGCGGAACCGTTCAATGCCAATGTCTCGCGCTTTCACCGCGAATTGCCCGCGCCGCAGGGTCAGACTTTTGCCGTCGTCGCCGAAAATCCGCGCAACGCCGGGGGCCTCGAATTCGGGCAATACGCCAGCCTGGTCGGCGACCAGTTGCGCAAGCTGGGCTATGTCGCGGGTGATCCGGCGACATCGGACCTCGTGGTCGAATTCGATTATGGTGTCGACAAGGGTCGCGACCGCATCAGCATGTTCGGCCCCGATCCGTTCTGGGGCCCCTGGCGCGGATACGGTCGCGGATACGGGCGCGGCTGGGGCTATGGCGGCGGGTTTGGTGGCGGTTTCTACGGGCGCGGCTGGGGTTACGGCCTGTACGATCCGTGGTTCAACGATGTCGATGTGACGACGGTGTATACCAGCGGCGCCGATATCGTGATCAAGCGTCGCAGCGATGGACAGCGCGTGTTCGAAGGCAAGGCGCAGGCGGTGTCGCCGTCGAACCGGCTGGCTTATGTCGTGCCCAACCTGGTCGAGGCACTGTTTGCAGGGTTCCCCGGCCATTCGGGCGAAACCGTGCGCATTTCGATCGCGCCTGAAAAGAAGAAGTAAAAAATCCTCCCCGGAACGGGGAGGGGGACCACGCGAAGCTGTGGTGGAGGGGCCGTGCCTCATGGCGCAAACGTTGCGGCAACGCGCCTGCAGCGTCACGCCCAGCCGAGACGCCCCTCCGTCAGCCCTGCGGGCTGCCACCTCCCCGTCCCGGGGAGGCTTTACTGGCCCGTCGAGCCAAACCCGCCGATGCCGCGCACGGTGTCATCCAGTTCGTCGACTTCCAGCCACGACGCGCGTGTCACCGGCGCCAGCACCAGCTGCGCGATCCGGTCGCCGCGCTGGACGACGAAGGTCGTATCGCCCAGATTGATCAGGATCACTTTCAGCTCGCCGCGATAGTCGCTGTCGATCGTGCCCGGGGTGTTGGGCACGGTGATCCCGTGTTTGAGCGCGAGCCCCGATCGCGGGCGCACCTGGATTTCGAACCCGGGCGGGATTGCCAGCGCGAGGCCCGTGGCCACCGCGTGGCGCATGCCCGGCGCGATCGCGGCGTCTTCGGCCGCGACCACATCCATGCCTGCCGCGCCGTGGGTTGCGTAATCGGGCAGCGGCAGATCGGCGTTGCCGGGCAGGCGGCGCACCATGACGGGGACGGTTTCAGGCGAGTGCATCGGCAACCTTTGCAATGATGGCCGTGGCAACGTCCGCCTTGGCCATGCGCGGCAGGCTTTCGGTGCCTGCCGCGGAGATGATATGAACGGTGTTGTCTGCGCCGCCCATCACATCGCCCGACACATCGTTGGCGATGATCCAGTCGGCGCCCTTGCGCGCGCGTTTGGCCCGGGCATGGTCGATCACGTTTTCGGTTTCGGCGGCGAACCCGATGAGCAGGCGCGGGCGCATGACTGCCGCGCCAAGACCTGCAAGAATATCGGGATTTTCAATCAGTTCGAGTGGCGCGATACGTCCGCTGCCATCCTTCTTGCGCTTTTGCGGCGATGCGCCGGCGACGCGCCAGTCTGCCACGGCGGCGACCATGATTGCAACGTCACAGGGTAGCGCGGCATCGACTGCATGGCCCATGTCTACCGCGGTTTCGACGTCGATACGCATCACCCCCGGCGGTGTGGGCAGCGCGACCGGGCCGGCGACCAGCGTGACCCGCGCGCCCGCCTGCGCGGCCGCAGCCGCCAGCGCAAAGCCCTGCTTTCCACTCGACCGGTTGGCGATATAGCGCACCGGGTCGATCGGCTCGTGCGTCGGCCCGGCCGTAACCAGCACATGCTTGCCCGCCAACACCTGCGGTGCAGACAGGTGCGCGCGTATCGCGTCCAGGATCGCCAGCGGTTCGGGCAGGCGGCCCGGGCCGAATTCGCCGCAGGCCATCGCGCCCTCGGCGGGCTCCATCACCGAGACACCGCGCGCGCGCAACGTCGCGACATTGGCGACGGTTGCGGCGTGCTGCCACATCCGCACGTTCATCGCCGGCACTGCCAGGACCGGCTTGTCGGTGGCAAGCAACAGTGTCGTCGCCAGATCGTCGGCCATGCCCGCCGCCATCCGCGCCATCAGGTCGGCCGTCGCCGGACACACCACGACCAGGTCGGCCTGGCGCGACAGCTGGATGTGGCCCATCTCGACTTCGTTTTTCAGATCCCACAGCGTGGTGTGCACCGCGTTCTCGCTCAGCGCGGCCAGCGTCAGCGGGGTGACGAAATGTGATCCGCCTTCGGTCAGCACGCATGTCACATCGCCGCCGTCGCGCCGGATCAGACGGATGAGCTCTGCCGCCTTGTAGGCCGCGATGCCGCCGCCGATGACCAACAGGATGCGCGTGGAGGATGGCAACATGGCTGCTTCTTGCATTGGCGCGGCGACTGGCGCAATCCCTTTGCACCCCCCGCCCGAAACCGAAACGGAAACCCGCGATGCGCTTGGCCCTGACTGCCCTGATTTTCATGATCGGCCTGTTCGATCTGTTCGTCGCCGCATCATTCCTGTTCAACCCGCTTTCGATCGCGCAGAGCCTGGGCGTCGTGCCGATCGCAGCGGCGGGCATTTCGACGTTGCGCGCCGATTTTACCGCGTTTTTCGGTGTGGCCGGGGCCGCGATGATGTGGGGCGCATGGCGCCGCAATGCCGATCTGATGCTGGTGCCGCTGTTGTTGTTTGCGGTTGCGTTCGCATCGCGTGCGTTCGACCTGGTGATCACGGGTGCCTATCCGGGCTGGCCGGCGCCGATGGCGGTCGAACTGGTCGAAGTCGTGCTGCTGCTCGCCGGCTGGCGTTTCCTGCCGCACCATCGCATTGCGGAGCTGACCGAGGGTTTATAAACGGCGGCGGGCAGCTGCCATTCTGGCGTCAGGGCTCGTGCTTCATCCGCTCAGCCCAGCGCAACACCATGCGCTGCGCCGGCCGCTCGATCCAGCGATGCGAGGCAAACCCCGCGCCGATGGCCAGGACGATGAACCCCACCAGCACCACCGGCTCGCGAAACACATGGCGCGTGTGCCACACTGCATCGACCGCCAGCACGATCGCCAGCTGCAGTGGAAAATGCCACAGGTAGATGCCATACGACGCATCGCCCAGCTTGCGCCCCAGCCGCAACCGGTCGTGCGGATCGCTCAGGTCGATCGCCAGCGCGGCACACAGCGCCGCAAATGTGCCGAGCAGGATCGCGGCGTCGTGCCCGTGAACCTTGACCCCCGACAGCCACCACGCAGACAGCCCCAGCACCGGCGACAGCACGATCAGCCCGCGAATGGACAGCCACCCCCGCAGCACGGCGCCATACAACGCTGCACCCGCAAAGAAATAGCCGACGCAATTGGCCACCGGAACAAGCTTTGCCGCCAAAGCCTGCGGCGGCGCGTTGGGCGGCAGGACATTGTCGAAGATCAGCACGAACATCGCGGCCGCCACCGGCATGGCCAGCCCCAGTGGCACGCGTCGCAGCGCGGGCAACAACAGCCAGAACGCGATATAGGCGACCATTTCGGTCGATAGCGACCACGTCGGGCCATTGTACGACTGGTTGTCCTGGATGCCCCAGTATTGCGCCATCTCCAGGTTGAGCAGGAAATGGCGCAGATCCTGATGGTTATAGATGAATGCCATGCCGTGCGTGCGGGCATAAACCCCCTGCAGCACCGCCACGATCACCAATGTCAGCAGATGCAGCGGCCACAACCGCGCCAGCCGGGCCAGCCAGAACCGCCCGCGCCCCTTCGTATCGGCAAGATAGACATGCGCAAAGACGAATCCCGACACGGCCCAGAAGTATTCGACCGCGACATGGCCATAATCATAGAGCCACGCGATCTGCGCATAGAACGGTGAAATCGAGCGCCGCACATGGAATTCGAATGTGACCGGCGGCACGAAGAAATGCTGGTAATGCCAGAACAGCACTGCGCATGCGGCAAGCAGTCGTGAGAAATCGAGCGCGTTGAAATGGCGTTTGGGCAGGCGCAGGGGTGTTGCGATGGGGGGCATTCAATGGGTTCCCGCCGGCCCATTCAAAAAGCGCTCCCCCTGAAGGGGGAGAGTTGGGTGGGGGATTACGATGCCGGTGGCGGGACCGCCATGCACGCATCGTATCGTGTCCGTCATTCCCGCGCAGGCGGGAATGCAGACTGGGCGCAAAGTGGTGAGGTTTGTGCGTGGCGCCCAGTCTGCATTCCCGCCTCCGCGGGAATGACGAGAGAAATGGCTTATCGAATTTGGATAGATGTTCGAAGGCATGCGCAGTGCTTGAATCTCGTAGTCCCGCGGGGAGGGGCTAAAAAAAGGCAAGGTTACAAACCGCAGGTCAAGACAGTAACGGGATGCAAGGGCGATGGCCCTTGCCCGCCGGAGGCCCTTCAACCCCACCAGCCCGAAGCCAGCCCCAGCCCATAAATCCCCGCGCCCGCCCCGGCGGCGGCCGCATGCGTGACCAGCGTGCCAAACCACCCACGCTCCGGGGAACGCTCGCGTTTGTCCCACATCAGCGAAATATCGGGCAAAGGCGGTGCCTCGGGCGCGCCGCCTTTGGCGGGGAAGCGATCCTCGATCCGCCGGACCAGGTCGGGGATGCGCAGCAGTGTCGCGCCGTCTTCGCGCAGGCGGTCGGCGATAGCGGCTTCGGGGCCCAGTTCGTCGCGGATCCAGCTGCGCACGAATGGCGCGGCGGTGTCCCACATGTTGATCGCGGGATCGAGTTGTGTCGCGATGCCTTCGACCATGACCATGGTTTTCTGCAGCAACAGCAAGTGTGGCTGTGTCGCCATGTCGAAATCGCGGGTGATCGCAAACAGGCTTTCCAGCATCTGGCCGACCGACAGTTCGCTCACCGGTTTGCCGCGCATCGGTTCGCCGACAGCGCGCAGGGCAGTCGCGAATTCGTCGACCGAGTGGTAGCTTGGCACGTATTGCGCTTCGAAATGGATTTCGGCGACGCGCTTGTAATTGCCGGTGGTCAGGCCGTAGAGAATTTCCGCAAGCCACTGCCGTGCGCGACGGTCGATGCGGCCCATGATGCCGAAATCGATCGCGACGATCGTGCCGTCGGCGGCGACGAACAGGTTGCCCTGGTGCATGTCGGCATGAAAATATCCGCCACTGATCGCCTGGGTCAGGAAAGCGAGGACCAGCCGTCTGGCCAGGTCCTGGCGATCGTGGCCGGCAGCGTCGAGCGCGGCGACATCGCTGATCTTGACGCCCTGGACCCAATCGAGCGTCATCACCCGGCCATTGGTGCGGTCCCAGTCGATTGACGGCACGCGGTACCCGGGGAAGGCGTGCATGACGTCGGCGAGTTCGGAGGCGGAGGCGGCTTCGCGCCGGAAATCGAGCTCGCGCAAGGTCCAGCGGCGCAAGTTGGCGATGACCATGCGCGGGCGCAGGCGGCGGGTTTCACCACCGAGTGCTTCGAGATGCGCGGCCGCCCATTCGTAAGTCGCGATATCGGCGTTGAATTTTTCACGCACCCCGGGGCGCAGCACCTTGACCGCGACATCGCGGCCATCGATCGTGGTGGCGCGGTGAACTTGCGCGATCGACGCGGCGCCGACCGGTTCTGGATCGAAAGTGGCAAACAGCGTTTCGAGCGGGACTTCAAAGCTCGCTTCGATTTCGCGGCGGATCGCGGAAAATTCCACCGGCGGCAACTGGTCCTGCAAACTCAGCAGGTTGCGCGCGGCCACGTCCCCAACGATGTCGGGCCGTGTGGCCAGCGTCTGGCCCAGCTTGATCGCCGCGGGGCCGATCGCGCGGAACGCACCGGCATAATCGGGCTGTTTGGGCTGGACCGTGCCCAGCCGCGCAATCCGGCACAGCCGCCGCACGGGCGCAGGCGTGTTCCGGTCGCGCTCGATACCGCGCAGCGCGCCATGGCGGGCAAGGATCCGGCCCCAGCCCAGCAGGCGGCGGATATGGACGAGATCTGACAGCGTCACGGTGAAGGGTTTAAACCTTCCAGCCGGAATGGATCGCAACCAGGCCGCCCAGGATCGGTTCGACTTTGACGCGCACGAATCCAGCCTCGCGGATCATTGCGGCAAAGGCGGGCATTGGCGGAAAGCGGCGGATCGATTCGACCAGATAGCGGTACGAATCGGCGTCATCGGCGATCACCTTGCCGATTTGCGGCACGACATGGTGCGAATAGGCATCATAGACTTGTGCAAAACCGGGCCACTGCGTGGTCGAAAATTCCAGGCAGAAAAACCGTCCGCCGAATTTCAGCACGCGGTGCGCTTCGGCCAGGGCGCGATCGATATGCGTGACATTGCGGATGCCGAACGCGATCGTATAGGCATCGAAGCGGCGATCGGCAAAATCGAGCATTTCGGCATTCTGGCATGACCAGTCGAGCCCGCTGATTGCGCGCTTTTCGGCGCGTTCGATCCCGACGTCCAGCATGTCCTGGTTGATGTCGGACACGGTGACATGCGCGCCGCGTTTGGCCATGCGGAACGCGATGTCGCCGGTGCCGCCGGCCATGTCGAGGATCGCTTCGCCCTGCTGCGGCCGGACGCGCGCGACGAAGCGGTCTTTCCACAGGCGGTGCATCCCGCCCGACATGGCGTCGTTCATCACGTCGTAGCGCCTGGCAACGTTGGAAAAAATCGCGCCCACGCGCGCGACTTTATCGGCCGCTGGAATGTCGTCGTATCCGAAGGAGGCGGTTTCGCCCGGCGCGTCGCCGTGAATATCGCTGTGTGTCATCCATGGGCTTTAGTATTTGTTTCCAAATTCGCCAATCGGCGAATTGGGGTTAAGAGGGCGCTCCTCATCACAGGGATTGCGATGCCTGAACTGCCTGAAGTCGAAACCACTGTCCGGGGCCTGGCGGCCGTGCTCGCCGGCGACCGCCTGGTGCGCGTGGCGGTCCATCGCCCCGATCTGCGCCGGCCGTTTCCGGTCGATCTGGTGCAGGCGATGACCGGCGCGCGGATCGATACGCTGGGGCGGCGCGCAAAATATGGCCTGCTCCATACCGATCGCGCGCAGACGATGGTGTTTCACCTGGGAATGTCGGGCCGGTGGCGCATCGATCCGGGCGAAATCGGCAAACACGATCATCTGGTGCTCGAAACGGCCAGGGGCCATGTGCTGGCGCTGAACGATGCGCGGCGATTCGGGTCGGTCGATCTGGTCGATAGCGCGCTGCTGGACGCCTGGCCGTCGTTTGCGGTGCTCGGTCCCGAACCGCTGGGCCCCGGCCTGACCGTGGCGCATCTGGCGCGCGCGTTCGAATCGCGCATCGCGGCTATCAAATTGCTGCTGCTCGATCAGCGGATCGTGGCGGGCCTGGGCAATATCTATGTGTGCGAAGCGTTGCACCGTGCGCATATCGATCCGGCCAAGCCGGCGGGCGCGGTGTCGCGCGCGGCGCTGACGCGGCTTGTGCCCGAAATCCGCAATGTCCTGACCGAGGCGATCGAGGCGGGCGGATCGACCTTGCGCGATTATGCCAGGCCCGATGGCGAGCTCGGCTATTTTGCGAAAGACTGGCGCGTTTATGGCCGCGAGGGCGAGCCATGCGCGTGCGGCGGCACGGTTCAGCGCATGGTTCAGGGCGGGCGATCGACGTTTTTCTGCCGACGCTGCCAAAAGTAAGCGATTGTTTCGAAGGTGTGTGGCCCTTCTCATTACAAACGAAAAAGGGGGGCAGGTTTCCCTGCCCCCCTTAATTCGTCTCGATCGGCTAGCTCTTAGAGCTTGCCGGCCTGAGCGTTGGTCATCTGACCCGAAACGTACGAGAACGTGTTCGAGAGCGAGTTGCCCAGCGAACCCATAGCCGTGATTGCAGCGACAGCGATCAGAGCGGCGATCAGGCCGTATTCGATTGCAGTTGCGCCGGCTTCGTCTTTCAGGATGCGATTGATCAGTGTCATGGTTATTCCCCTAAAGATGCCGCTCATGTCCCCGGAGTGGCAAGACCGTCTCTAGGCAAAAGTCGTAAATCACCCGTTAAAGCCGGCGCAATGAATCACGATTATCGCGCGTATTTCGGCGCAAACGGCGGTGCCTGCTGGTAAATGGACCATAAAGCTGTCCCGATGCTGGACGAAGGTCATCAATCGGTCGCCATTGTCGTTTGGCCCCGCTTGGCAAACGAATCGCACATGACGCCATGCGTGCAACTGCGTAACGCGCGCCATCAGCCCAATACGCACTGTTATGGCAGACCTGATCGGGCACCTGTCCGTTGTCGGCATGGCGAAGCCAGTTGGTGCGGCTGGCCACGCAAATCGCGCCAGGGCGCTGCCAAAGAAAAAGGGGGCAGGTTGCCCCGCCCCCTTTTCGGGAATATCGGACGATGCAGCAGTCGTTACAGCTTGCCGGCCTGCGCATTGGTCATCTGGCCCGAAACGTACGAGAACGTGTTCGACAGCGAATTGCCCAGCGAACCCATCGCGGTGATTGCCGCCACGCTGATCAAAGCTGCCATCAGGCCGTATTCGATCGCCGTCGCACCGGCGTCATCTTTCAGGATGCGATTGATCAGTTTCATGCGATGTCCCCTTGGTGGCACGTGACGGCCAGTCTGTTGTATGGCAGGGAATTTAATTGGTCCGGGTAAAACAAGTGTTAACCTATGCTCCACGGTCGGCAGTTCGTCCCGGAAACGCAGTACGCGCGACAATTTGATACGAGCGAAGACATCCGGCCGTAAACCATCGCACCCGGCGGCCAAACCGACGCAACGCCGTTGCATCGTGCAATGTCCTATTAGCTTTTTTAGGCTAACGTATACTATCACGCCGTTGAACCGGGATGCAATGGACAGATGGAAAGCCTCGATCGGTAACGCTGCGGTGCTTAAAAGCGCCTTGTTCATCGTTGCGTTTATTTCCGTCCATGCCGTCGTTACAGGTATGTCGGGCCCATGGGCCGATGTCGTTTCCGCGCCCTTCCAGATCGGCGCCGAAATGCTTGCGGCCAGCTATTGCCTGGTCATGGCGCGCAAGAGCGACGCGCGCGCCCGCCCGGGCTGGGCCTATCTGATGTTCGCCATGGTCCTGACCGCGCTCGACACCGTGGCGTGCCTGTGGGCGTTCCGCGTCGAAAAACTGTCGTACGATACTGTCAATTTTTCCGATTTCCTGCTGATCTTCCAATATATCACGCTGACCTCGGCGGTCATCTGGTCGGAAGACGAGGTTGCCGGCAGCTGGTTCTTCGGGTTCGACCTGGCCATGGCGATGCTGGCGACGCTGCTCAGCTATATCCTGTTCTTCAATATCCTGCCGTTCACCAACGACGCGGCCCAGCCGATCCGCGCCGACACGCTGGTACGGACATACGATCTGGTCAACGGCGCGCTGGTGATTGCCGCGCTCGCGCGCCTGATCGGCCGGTCGCACAACTGCCGGCGCCACGTGTTCGACAAACGGCTGATCCTGTTTCTGGTGCTGTTTGAAACGATCATCACGATCTACAACCACGTGTTCGCCTCTCACCCCGGCGCGCAGGATGCGCTGATCGATATCCCGTTCCTGATCCTGTGGGCCCAATCGCGCACCCTGCCGCCGGTCGAGGCGCAGAACACCGATCGCACGATTGTTGCGCTGATCATCGACAGCGTCGGCCCGGCGTTCTTTACAGCGCTTGTGCTGGGCCTGGGCCTCGCGGTCACGCACCAGCGCGTGTGGATCGGCATCGGCGCCATCCTGATCGCGATCACGCTATCTGCGCTGCGCGGTGCGATGATGCAAAGCCGCTATATCCGCGTGCAGGAAGGCCTGAAAATCGCGCAGGCCCACCTCGAACAACTGTCGCTGCTCGACGGCCTGACGGGTCTTGCCAATCGGCGCCGTTTCGACCTGGCGCTGCGATCGCATTTCGAAGTCGCGCAACGCTCGGGCGCCGCGCTGTCGCTGCTGATGGTGGATGTCGATCACTTCAAGATGCTCAACGATGCGCAAGGCCACCCCGCCGGCGACCGCTGCCTTGTCGCAATCGCCCGCATCCTGGCCGACGGCGTCTCGCGTGAGGCCGACCTGGTCACCCGGTATGGCGGCGAAGAATTCGCCATCCTGCTGCCCGCCACCGACATCACCGGCGCCAACCATGTCGCGCAGGACCTCGTCGCGGCGGTAAAGGCCGCGTGCATCGCCACCAGCACCCCGCTGGGCAACTGCGTCACGATCAGCGTGGGGCTGGCATCGCTGGACAGCGGCGCGCCCGCTACCGCAGACGCGCTGGTCGAGGCCGCGGATCAGGCGCTGTATCTGGCCAAGGCGAGCGGGCGGAACCGGGTCTGCGGGGCGCTTGCACCGTTTGACATGGAGACTTATACAAAAGTTACTGTTTAACCGGAACAATCGGGCACGCGAAGCACTTGTACATCGACGCGAATGGTGCCGTATATTTGGCGATCAGTCGAGAAGGCCATTTGCATGCATGACGACATTCCGGATAGCCCCGCAAAACCGCTGATACTTGTGATCGAGGACGAGTTCCTGATCCGCGAAGTGGTTGTCGGTGCTTTGGAAGATGCCGGTTTTTCCGTCCTGACCGCTGATGATGGCGCGCAAGGCACGCAGTTGTTCGCCGAACACAGCGCGGATATCCGCGGTATGGTGACCGATATAAACCTGGGCGAGGGCATCGATGGGTGGGCCCTTGCGCGAACCGCCCGCGAACAAGCCGGCGAATTGCCGGTGGTCTATGTCAGCGGCGCCAGCGGCCACCAATGGGCATCGCAAGGCGTGCCCAACAGCCTGTTCATCACAAAGCCCTTTGCCCCTGCCCAGATCGTCGTGGCGCTGTCGTCGTTGCTGGTCGCATCTGGTACCGCGCACGCGCCAAACGCGCCCTGACGCACGGGGTTGCCGCAATACCCCTCAGCCATTGGTGCGCAATCTGACGCGATAAGGCCCGCTGCGCTTTGACAGATGTTGGCCCTTCCAGCTCAGATTGATCACGCCGTCGGCAACCAGGTCGTCCACCGCCGAATGAACCGCCGGCATGCTGTCGCGCCAGGCGCCGTCTACCGCGACCGCCCGGGCAACCTCACTGGGACAAATCGTCGCCCCCGCCGCCCGCTGCCCCAGCAACGCCAACGCCGCCGCCCGCGCGTCCCCCATCACCGGGGCTTCCCGCTCCGCCGCGACCGGTTGGCCACCATGGGATCCGGCTTCACCGGCAAGGTCCACCCAGGCGCCGGCGCCACCCCGCCCTTGTTCGTCCCCAACCCCATCGCGCCGGGCCTCTGCCGCTCCAGCCCGGCCAGATCAGCCCCCGCCGCCTCGTCCGGCGACGCACCCCCGCGCATAAGGTTGATCCTGTCGCGGCATCGGCCCGCCTCCTCGAAATCGAGGGCCTGGACGGCTGCGTCCATTTTCGCGCGCAGGGTTTCTATGGTGTCGGACATGACAGGGAAACGCGCGGCCAGCGGGTTGGTGGCGGGCGGCTGCAAATTAAATGGATGTGCGGTTCTGGTCTTCTGTCGCCTCGCCCTTGCACAGAAGTGTTTTGAAGGTTGCCGCGCGACACTATACGAGCACCGGCAATGAATTATCGTCATTCCTTTCATGCCGGCAACAGCGCCGATGTCGTGAAGCACAGCCTGCTGATCGCGCTCGTGCGGGCCTTGCAGCACAAGCAGGGCGCGCTGACGCTGATCGACACCCATGCCGGGTGTGGGCTTTACGACCTTTATGGCGATGAGGCCCAGCGCACCGGCGAGTCCTCGCAGGGCGTGATGCGGGTGTTGGCCGATCCGAACCCGTTGCTGGACGAATATCGCGCCGCAGTGCAGGCGGTGAATGTTGGGGGCGAGGTACGGCTTTATCCAGGTTCGCCGCAGATTTTGGCGCAGCTGCTGCGGCCGCAGGATTTTCTGGTCCTCAACGAAAAACATCCCGAGGATGTTCATGCCCTGCGCGGTACAATGCGTGGCACATCGGCGGCCGTGCATGAGCGCGATGCCTATGAGCTGTGGCTGGCGATGGTGCCGCCGCGCACTGCGCGCGGGGTGGTGGTGGTCGATCCGCCGTATGAGCAGACCGACGAGCGCGAACGGATTACAGCCACGCTCGCTGCGGCTTGCCGCAAATGGGCGCACGGTGTGACGGTGATCTGGTATCCGCTGAAAGACCGCGCCGCGCATTGGCAGTGGAAGGCGCAGTTGCGCAAGATCGGCATCCCGAAATTGCTGACGGTGGAGCATTGGTTGTACGATGACCACCAGCCCGGCATCTATAACGGCGCGGGTCTTTTTTTCGTCAACCCTCCCTATGCTTTCACGCAGGCGCTGCCGCCATTGTTGGAGGCCCTGCGCGCCGCGCTGGCGCCCGAGGGGCATAGCGGCGCGATCACAGCCGATTGGTTGGGCGCTGAACATGGAGCGGGTAGCGGGAATCGAACCCGCATCACTAGCTTGGAAGGCTAGGGCTTTACCACTAAGCTATACCCGCGTCCTGGCCGATGCTTTGGCATGGTTGGGCGGGTTTCGTCAATCTTGCGGTTGGGGCGCATATGAAAAAGGCCACCGTTGCCGGTGGCCTTTTGTCATTTTGGGTGCGGCCCCGCGTTTAGTGCAGGTCGGCCCACACCTGGCGTTTGGACAGGTAGGCCAGGCCCGTGGCGGCGATCAGGAACAGGACGACGGCCCAGCCGGTCTGCTTGCGTTTTTCCATCTTGGGTTCGGCGGTCCAGGCCAGGAAGGCGGCGACGTCGGTGGCCATCTGGGGGACGGTCGACTTGGTGCCGTCGGAGTACGTCACCTGGCCGGCCGTGGTCAGCGGCGGGGGCATCGCGATGTTGAGGTTCGCGAAGTACGGGTTGTAGTACAGGCCGTCGGGCGTTTTTGAATCGGGGAATTTCTTCAGCAATTCGGCGGGCTGGTCGGTGTAGCCGGTCAGCAGCGATTCGACATAGTTCGCCCCACCGTGACGGGCCTTGGTGATCAGCGACAGGTCCGGCGGGTTGCCGGTGCCGGCGTAGTACACCGGCGGGATATGGTCGGCGGGCGTGTTGACGCGTTCGCCGGCGTCACCGGTCTTGGGATCGAATGTCTTGGCCTTGGTCTGCCAGTCCTTTGCGATCGTTTTCACTTGCGCTTCGGAATAGCCCAGGTCGACCAGATTGCGGAAGGCGATCTGCTTCATCGCGTGGCAGTTGCTGCACACTTCCTTGTAGACCTGAAAGCCGCGCTGCAGCTGCTGCTTGTCGAACTTTCCGAACGGACCGTCAAAGCTGAACGCGATGTCTTCCTTGGGGGCAAGGTGGAATTCCTTGACCGCAGTCGAGGGATCGGGCTCGCGGATCTGTCCGATCGCGCCGATTGCGAACGACCAGAGCAGAGCGGCGGCGAAGAAAAGGCCAACCAGGGGGCCAAAGATGCGGACCATGACGGGAAAACTCGCTTTCGTGTTCTTCGGTCCGCTCAGGCGGCGGCTAGTGCATGGGCTGGTACATGGCCTGGTGCATCTGGGCCGAGCACGGATTCAGTGATCGAGAACGGCAGCGGCCGTGGCTTCTCGATCGACGAAACGATCGGCAGGATGACAAGGAAATGGAGAAAGTAATACGTCGCTGCGATCTGCGAGATCAGCACGTATTTTGTTTCGGCCGGCGACCCGCCGCAATATCCCAGGACCAGGACGTCGACGAGCAGGATCCAGAAGAACACGCGGAACAGCGGACGATAATGGCCCGAACGCACCGGCGAGGTATCCAGCCAGGGCAGGAAGAACCACACCAGGATCGCCGAGAACATCGCGAGCACGCCCATGAGCTTTGCCGGGATGAAAAAGAAGTCCGACGTAAACGCGCGCAGGATCGCGTAGAACGGCCAGAAATACCATTCGGGCACGATGTGTGCGGGCGTCGAGAGCGGGTTGGCCGGGATATAGTTGTCCGGATGGCCGAGCGCGTTCGGAAAGAAGAACAGCATCAGGCAATACAGCGTGAGGAACACGCCCAGCCCGAAACCGTCCTTCGCGGTGTAATACGGGTGGAACGGCACCGTATCGGATTCGGTCTTCACTTCGATCCCGGTCGGGTTCGACGAGCCCGGGATGTGCAGCGCCCAGATGTGCAGGATCACAAAGGCGGCGATCACGAACGGCAGCAGGAAGTGCAGCGAAAAGAACCGGTTCAGCGCGGCGTTATCCGGCGCGAATCCGCCCAGCAGCCACTGTTGCAGCGGCGTGCCGATCAGCGGAATGGCCGAAAACAGCCCGGTGATGACCTTTGCACCCCAGAAGCTCATCTGGCCCCACGGCAGCACGTAGCCCATGAACGCCGTCGCCATCATCAGCAGAAAGATGGTGACGCCCAGCAGCCAGATCATTTCGCGCGGCGCCTTGTACGACGAATAGAAAAAGCCGCGGAAAATGTGGATGTAGATCACCACGAAGAAGGCAGACGCGCCGTTGGCGTGCGCATAACGCAGCATCCAGCCCCAGTTCACATCGCGCATGATATGTTCGACGCTGTCGAACGCGACCAGCTGGTTCGCCGCATAATGCATCGCCAGGACGACCCCGGTGACGATCTGCAGCATCAGGCAGAACCCGGCGAGCACGCCGAAATTCCACGCATAGTTGAGATTGCGCGGCACCGGAAAGCCCGGCCCGACCGCGTTGTAGACGAACCGCGGCAAAGGCAGCTTTTCGTCGAACCAGACCATCAGCGGATGCGACGGCTTGTAATGTTTTGCCCAGGGGAAGCTCATGGCCAGATATCCTCAGCCGATCTTCACGACAGTGTCGGAATTGAAAACATAAGGCGGCACCTCGAGATTCTTCGGTGCCGGGCCTTTGCGGATGCGGGCTGCGGTGTCGTAGACCGAGCCGTGGCAGGGGCAGAAGTAGCCGCCATATTCGCCTTTGACTTCACCCGCGCGTGCGCCAAGCGGGACGCAGCCGAGATGGGTACACACGCCCATCGTGATCAGCCAATTGGTCTTGCCCGGTTTGGTGCGCTGTTCCAGCGTCGCCGGATCGCGCAGCGTCGACGGGTTGACCGCATCGGCCTCGGCAATTTCCTTCGGCGTCAGATTGCGCACGAACACCGGCTGTTTGCGGAAAATCGTCACGATCGCCATGCCCGCTGCAATCGCCGAGATATCGACTTCGGTCGAGCTTTCGGCCAGCACGTCGGCTGATGCGCTCATCTGCGAAATCAGCGGGACGAGGACGGCGATCGCGCCGACACCGGCAAAGCTGACCGCGGCAATATTGATGAAATCGCGCCGCCTGACGCCATCATTAGACACATCTGTCGGGGTGATGCTCCCCCCTTCAGCCTTAAGCAGCTCAGCCATTGAAAGTCCTTGCCTGATGCCGCATTTGCCCGGGCGAATGCGGTTGCATTTTCTTACTTTCGTGCCCCTTATCGGGGGTTTACCGTGGTCTCTGCGGGGGCCTGGATGGCGATGGCACGATCGTGCATCCGGTCCGCAGTCCCCACATTATCGGGCCTGATAGCCATAAATAACCCAATTTGCCAACAGCCATTTTGGTGCAGCCAAAAAGGGTCATCGGACGTTAAGGATCGGTCCGATCGGGCGTTGCCCGGGTTCAAAACCCGGCGCCGGGGGGCCAGCCGGGCGCGCACAGGCCCATGACCTGGAACAGTGCGCCCATCTCCTCCGGCGCGGCCAGGCGGTGTGCGGCGGCCTCGATCGCGGCCGATTTTGCGGGCGCGGCGCGGCATAGCGCCTGGGTGCGGGCGGCCAGGCCCAGCGCCGTGAGGAACGCGCCCTGTTCGACCGTGCCCAGCCAGCGCGCGCCTTGCGCCTGCGCGATTTCGGGCAGCACGGAAAAATCGACGTGCGCCGTCAGGTCTGCTTCGCCGGGGTGGGCGAACGGATCAACCGGGTTGTGCGCGCGCAGGGCCTGCAACGTGCTGCCGCTGGCCATCTGCGCGCGGCCGTAGTCGATGACCAGTGCGGCGCCGCCTTGTACGCAAAGCCGGCGGCCGAGTTCGGCGGTGATCGCGGCGGCGGCGGGGCACGCCTCAAGGATGGTGCCGGGCGGCGCGTCGGCGAAGGCGGCGGGCACGGCAGCGTCCATCGGGCGATCGCCGGCCATGGGGACCAGATTGTCGCCATCGAGCCCGACCATGCGTTCGCGCCAGCCCGATGGCGTGCGCACGATCTGGCGTATGGCGAGCGCGTCGAGAAATTCGTTGGCGACGATCAGCAGGGGGGCGTCATCGGGGATGGTGGACAGGTCGGCGTGCCAGGTCGCGTCCGGGATAGTTCCGCGCTGGAGGGCGGCAAGCGCGCTGCTGGCTTCGACGAAATGGACGTCTGGCGTCAGGCCGAAACGCCGTGCCGCGCCGAGTGCATCGCGGGCGAGTGTTCCGCGCCCGGGGCCGAGTTCGACGTAGTGGACGTGGGCCGGGCGGCCGGCGCGGTCCCACATATCGGCGAGCCACAGGCCGATCAGCTCGCCGAACATCTGGCTGATTTCGGGGGCGGTGATGAAATCGCCGGCACTGCCCAGGGGGTCGCGGCTGTCGTAATAGCGCGCGTTGGATTCGGCCATGTATTGCGCGACGCTGATCGGGCCGGTTGTGGCGATCAGGCGGGTGAAGCGGTCTTTGGGGGTCATGCTGGATTTACGGTTGCTGGCGCTGACGCAACCTGCCCTGTGCCCAAAACACCCAAGCGGAAATTGTTATATTTCGCTTCAAGTTGACGCCTTTGGCAAAGGCTCATCATGCCGGCAAAGACTGCACCGCCACGGCCAGAGGCGGCCGTCGCAGGGCGCGGATGATCAGGGCCAGGCCGATGGCGATCATCGGCAGGGTCAGCCACTGGCCCATCGACAGGCCGGTGGCGTGGGCAAAGTTTTCCAGCTGCGCATCGGGTTCGCGGAAATATTCGACGATGAAGCGGGCCATGCCGTAGCCGGTGGCGAAAGTGCCCATCAGCAGGCCCTGGCGCCAGCGTGCCTGAGTCGTCCAGAACAGCGCGATCAGGACGGAGCCGAGCAGCAGGCCTTCGAGCCCGGCCTCGTAAAGCTGGCTGGGGTGGCGCGCCACGGCGCCGCCGCCGGGGAACACCATGACCCAGGGCAGCGCGGCATCGGTGGCGCGGCCCCACAGCTCGCCATTCACGAAATTGGCGCAGCGGCCCAAAAATAGCCCGACGCACACGCAGGGCGCGATGTAATCGCACACACGGATGAAATCGAGCCGGCCGCGCCAGGCGACATAGGCGATCGCCAGCGTCGTGCCGATCAGGCCGCCGTGAAAGCTCATGCCGCCTTGCCACAGTTTCAGAAGGTCGAGCGGATGGGTCAGCAGGTCACGATCGTAGAACAGCGCATAGCCGAGCCGGCCGCCGAAGATCACGCCGAGCGTGGCGTAGAAAAACAGGTCTTCGGCATGGCGCTGGGCCATTGGCGCACCGGGCAGGCGCAGCTCGCGAGTCAGGTGCCAATAGGCGAACAGGATGCCGACGAGGTAGGCCAGCGAGTACCATTTGATGGTAAAAAAGCCCAAATCCACCGCAATCGGCGAAAGATGGAGATTTTCGAAACGCAGCGGGACATGCGCGCCAACCGCGGATGCCGCAGCGTCAGCGAGCATCGGCAGGGCACTGGCCAGCATCGCAACCCCTTGAAAGCCCGGACCGGGGGTGGTGACCAATAGTGACAGCAACGGGCGAACTCCTTAGACATTTCGAATCGGAACCCACCGGGTGCCCTGGCTTGCGCGTCTGCCGCGCGGCCTTCTGGCACAGCGGGGGGGCTGTTGTGAACGTGCAAAAACAGATCGTGCGCACCGGGTTTCGCCAGGCGAAGCATGGAGAGGCGCTGCGACACAGGTGGAGATGGTGCTGCGATGAAGACCGAACTCGATCTGGGCCTGGCGCATGTGGTCGAAACCCTGGTGGCGCCGGGCGGAATGCTCGCGCTGGGCACGCACCGGCAGTTCGGCCGCGATCTGCCGATGATCGCGACCGCGCCGTCGAACCTGGCGCATTTCTTTGCGCATTTCTGTACGCAGCACGGCGACAGGGAATTCCTGGTCGACAGCGATGTGCGGCTGACTTTTGCGCAGGCGCTTGCCGCCGCGCAAACGGCGGCGGGCGGGCTGATCGCGGGGTATGGCATCAAACCGGGCGACCGGGTGGGGATTGCCGCGCGCAATTCGGGCAACTGGGTGGTCGCGTACATGGCCGTGCTGATGGCCGGCGGGATCGCGGTGCTGCTCAATGGCTGGTGGTCGGGCGAAGAGCTGGCGGATGGGATCGCGCTGGTCGATTGCGCGCTGGTGCTGGCCGACCGGCAGCGAGCGGAGCGGCTGTCGTCGCATCCCTCGCGCGCCCTGGTGCTGGTGATCGACCATGATGTTGCGCCGGCGATCGGCCTGGCGGTGCTGAATGCCAAAGGCGGCGATGCCGGTGTGGCGTTGCCGGACCTTGGCGGTGACGACCCGGCGACGGTGCTGTTCACGTCGGGATCGACCGGCATGTCGAAAGGCGCGGTATCCACCCATCGCGCGGTGGTGCAGGCGACGTTCAACTACCTGGCGCAGACGCTGGCGGCGCTGGGCGTGCTGACCTCGCGCGGGCAGGCGCCCGATCCCGCGCAACAGCCGTGTGCGCTGGTCAATGTGCCGCTGTTCCATGTCACGGGCGAAGTGCCGGTGCTGCTGCAGTCGTTTGCGATGGGGCGAAAGCTGGTGATCATGCCGCGCTGGGATGCCGTTCGCGCGATGGAATTGATCGAGCGCGAACATGTCACGTATTTTGTCGGCGTGCCGCTGATGAGTTTCGAGATCGCGACGCATCCCGATCATGCGAAATACGACCTGTCGTCGTGCGTGACCTTTGCCGCGGGCGGCGCGCCGCGCCCGCTCGATCATGTCGAACGCATCCGCCGCGAACTGCCGCATGCGTTTCCGATCCTGGGCTATGGCCTGACCGAAACCAACGCGATCGGCTGTGGCAATATCAACGAGAACTACATGGCCAAACCGGGCAGCACCGGGGTGGCCTCGCCACCGCTGGTCGACCTGGCGATCCTGAACGATGCCGGCGCCGCGCTGCCGCAGGGGCAGGTGGGCGAAGTGTCGATCCGCAGCGTCGGCAATTTCACCGGGTACTGGAACAACCCGGAGGCGACGGCCGCCGCGATCATGCCCGATGGCTATTTCCGCACCGGAGACCTGGGGTATATCGACGAAGACGGCTATCTGTTCATTGTCGATCGCAAGAAAGACATCATCATTCGCGGCGGCGAAAACATCAGCTGCATCGAGGTGGAAAGCGCGATCTATGCGCATCCTGCAATCGCCGAGGCAAGCGTGTTCGGCCTGCCGCACGACCTGTATGGCGAAGTTCCGGCGGCGGTCTATCTGGCCAAGCCGGGATCGGGGCTCGACGCCGAGGCTTTGCGCGCCTTCCTGTGCGAACATATCGCGCCGTTCAAGATTCCGGTGCAATTCTGGCCGGTCGACGAGCCCCTGCCGCGGCTCGGCACCGAAAAGGTCGACAAGCGGGCGCTGCGCGAAAAATACCAGCGGGAATGGGTCGCGACTGGTAAGTGATCATGCGATAGGAGAACGCATGATTCTCCTGCGAATTGCCAATCAACGCGCGATCATCGATCGCCGCACGCTGGCCGACGACATCGCCGCGATCGCGGACATGCACGGCGACAAGGCGCGGCCGCTGATCGTGGACGCCTTGCGCGAGGCGCTGAATGCCGGGCGCGGGGAGCTGGAAAAGCGGCTGACCGCGCATCCTTCGCACGGCACCGAATGCGCGCAGAGCCACGCCTTCCTGATCGACCAGATCGTGCGCCTGATCCACGATCATGTCGTCACCCGGGTCTATCCGTCGCGCAACCGATCGACCGGCGAACGCATCGCGCTGATCGCGGTGGGCGGCTATGGGCGGGGCGAAATGGCGCCGCATTCGGATGTCGATATCGCGTTCGTCACGCCGCACAAGCCGACCTCGTGGTGCGAGCAGGTGATCGAGGCGACGCTGTATTTCCTGTGGGATCTGGGGCTGAAAGTCGGCCATTCCAGCCGCTCGCTCGACGAACTGGTGCGCCAGGCGAAAGGCGACCTGACGATCCGCACCGCGCTGCTCGAAGGGCGCTATGTCTGGGGCGACCGCGCCATCCACGAACAGGCGCAGCGACGGTTCTGGGACGATGTCGCCGCCGGAACCGAGCGCGAATTCGTCGCCGAAAAACTGGCCGAACGCAACGCCCGGCACAAGCGCCAGGGCGACAGCCGCTATGTCGTCGAGCCCAATGTGAAAGAGGGCAAGGGCTGCCTGCGCGACCTGCATACGCTGTACTGGATCGGCAAATATATCCACAAAGTGCGCGACCCGTCGGAACTGGTCAAAGTAGGGCTGCTGAGCACCAACGAATACCGCGCGTTCCGCCGCGCGGAAAATTTCTTCTGGGCGGTGCGCTGCCACCTGCATGCGATCACGCGGCGGCCCGAAGACCGCCTGACATTCGATCTGCAGCGCGAAGTGGCGTCGCGGATGAAGTTTTCCGACCGCCCGGGCAAAAGCGGCGTCGAGCGGTTCATGCGCCTGTTCTTCCTCCATGCGCGGCAGGTGGGATCGCTGACGGGTGTATTCCTGGCGCAGCTGGACGAACAGTGGGCGGCGCAGCGGCTGGGCTTTTTTGCCAAGCTGCGCGCGCGGCGGCGCGCGGGGCGCACGATCGGGGCGTTTGCGATCGTGGCCGACAAAGTCGCGGCGCAAGGCGATGATTTTTTCGCGCGCGACCCGGTGCGGCTGATCGAGCTGTTTCATGTTGCCGATCGCGAAGGCCTTGAAATCCATGCCGAAACGACGCGCCAGGCGCATCGCGATGCCGGGCTGATCGATGCGGCGGTGCGGCGCGATCCGCGCGCCAATGCGATGTTCATGGATATCCTGACCAGCCGCCGCGACCCCGAAACGGTCTTGCGCTGGATGAGCGAGGCGGGGGTGTTCGGGCGGTTCATTCCCGATTTCGGCCGGGTCGTCGCACAGATGCAGTTCGACATGTATCACCATTATACGGTCGACGAACACACGATCCGCGCGATCGGCCTGCTGGCGCAGATCGAAAAGGGCGCCGATGGCGAAGCGCATTCGCTGGCGATCGAAGTGGTTGCCGAAATCGCATCCAGGCGCGTGCTGTATGTTTCGGTCATGCTCCACGATATCGCCAAGGGCCGCAGCGGCGATCATTCGGTGCTGGGCGCCGACATCGCGATGAAACTGTGCCCGCGGCTGGGGATGAGCCCGGCCGAAACCGAAATGGTCGCGTGGCTGGTGCGCTGGCACCTGCTGATGAGCGCGACCGCGTTCAAGCGCGACCTGACCGATGCCAAGACGATCGCCGATTTTGCCGGGCAAGTGCAAAGCGCCGAACGCCTGCGCCTGCTGCTGCTGCTGACGATCGTGGATATCCGCGCGGTCGGGCCGGGGGTGTGGAATTCGTGGAAGCGGCAGCTGCTGGGCGATCTGTACGTGCACACGCACGAAGTGCTGCGGCTGGGGCACAAGCAGTTCGGCCGGGTCGAGCGGATCGCGGCCAAGAAGCGCGCGGTCGCGGCGCTGTTGCAGGAACGCGACGCGCTGATCGGCACGGTCGGGCGGCAATTGCTCGATGCGTACTGGATCGCCGAATCCGAAGACATCATCGCGATGAACCTGCAACAGCTCGATATCGCGCTGGACGAGCCGCTGTCGGTCGAGGCAAGGTATTATCCCGCGCGCGGCGCGACGCTGGTCACGGTGACCGCGGCGGATCATCCCGGGCTGTTCTACCGCATTGCTGGCGGCATCCATCTGGCCGGCGGCAATATCATCGACGCGCGCATCCACACCACGCGCAACGGCGTCGCGCTCGACAATTTCCTGGTGCAGGACCCGCTCGGCCGGCCGTTGATGGAAGACAACCAGATCGCCCGGCTGAAAACCGCGATCGCCGATGCGATGGCCAACAAGGTCAAACTGGCGCCGCAGCTCGCCGCGCGCCCCTTGGCGCGCACGCGCGCGGAGGCATTCGAAATCCACCCGATCGTGATTTTCGATCACAAGGCGTCGGACCGGTTCACCGTGATCGAAATCGGCGCGCTCGATCGTCCCGCGCTGCTCAGCCGGCTGGCGCGCGCGCTGTTCGAGGCGCGGCTGATCGTTCATTCGGCGCATATCGCGACCTATGGCGAACGCGCGGTCGATACGTTCTATGTGACCGATGTGCTGGGCAGCAAGGTTAGCGGCGATCAACGCCTGCGCACGATCGAGCGGCGCCTGATCGAGGCGGCCGAAGGCACCACCGCCAAAGTCGCGGCGTAAGCGGGCCAACACTTTCAATTCCCGGTATTGCCCTTATCTTTGGTCCATGACCGAAGCGCATTATCTCAACGGCGGGATCCTGCTCGCCATGCCCGGCATGGGCGATGAACGGTTTGACCACGCGGTGATCGCAATGTGCGTGCACGACGAGAACGGCGCGCTGGGCATTGGCGTGGGCGCGATCCTGCCCGGGGTCACGCTGCATGGATTGCTGGCCGATACCGGGATCCCCACAGGCGTCGCGCCCGACGCGCCGATCCATGCGGGCGGGCCGGTCGAACAGCAGCGCGGGTTTGTGCTGCACAGCCCCGAATGGAACGGACCGGGCACTTTGCCGGTGTCGGATCAGTGGAGCCTTAGCGCCTCGCTCGAGGTGCTGCGCGCGATCGCCGAAGGGCGCGGGCCGGCGCACTGGCTGGTCGCGCTGGGCTATGCCGGATGGGGCGCGGGGCAGCTGGAGGGCGAAATGCGCCAGCATGGGTGGTATGCGGCGGCGGGCAAGGCGGAAGTTTTGTTCGATACCGCAGCGGAAATGCGCTGGCGCGCGACCTGGAAGGGTGAGGGGATTGACCCGGCGCACCTGGTGGCGGCGACGGGGCGGGCGTAGATCTTCGCCGGAATGAGGTTTCAGAGCGCGCAGCAGATCGGCTCGGAGCTGGCATTGGCCGACCTGACTAGCTTCGCCCAAGCGAATCCAGTGGCCGCGAATCCAGGTGTGCGAGAATACGCGTCAATGCTGCGATGTTGGTCTCGTCTTCGCTGCTTTCGAGTGCGTCTTGCAGCACCGCTCGGATGTTGTCGGCTGCGACCCGCTCCATTTCCCAGTTCGGATACAGGCGCTCGCGCTGTTCCTCGCTCCGGTCGAGCACGACGATATCGTAATGGCGCGCATCGCCATGAAGGCTCGCGATCAGGTCCTTCACCTGAGCGGGCGGGCCCTCGATCCACTGGAAGAAGACGCCGCTGCCGAAAACCAGCGCGCCGGTGATGTCGCGCGTGAGATTGCGGCTTTGCGCCCTCTCGACCATGCGGCCGACCTCGGCTTCGTCGACGCCCTGGGCGGCGCGACTGCAGTATACGAAAGTCTCCAGCCTGGGCGCAGTGACGTCGAAGTCAGCGTCGCCTGGAAAACCGAATTCATCGAACATGGCTTGGCTCGCTCTGGCTATGCTGGGCAGGCCGTACCGCCGCACAAGCCTGGATGGCGTTAGCATATCTATTTTATGGGTGTAAGGCGATATTGGGTCATCGCCCCCTCGCTGATGCGCACTGGCAGCATCGGGAGGCAGAGCGACGTTTTTTCAAAATCAAAAGCGTTGGCTTTCCCCGACCAGCCTGTACGCTGTGTCCCTGACATCCTGGCAACGCGGTCCGCATGCGGGCTGGTATGCGGTGCCCCGTGGTCAGGCGGATGGGAGCGGGACACGCGCTCGTTCGATGTTCAGTCCCCTAATTGCCGAGGTTTCCCGTTGAAGACGCTTTTGATCGCGACGCGCGTATTGGCCCTCCTGATTCTCTTGTTTGTACCCGCCATTGCCGTGTTGCTGCTCGTCGCCTTCGTCAGCGGGCAGAGGTGGTGGTTCGGATTTATCGGGCTGCCCGCGCTGTTCGCGAATGCCGTCATCGTCTTCGCAAAGCCGCAGCGCGACCGCGTATGGCGCTGGGTCAATGCCATCGCCGGGACGAGGGCGCGGCTTTAACCCACCAATTCCCCCGCGGTCCAGTCAGGCGAAGCAACGGCCGCTTTCCGGATTGCCGGCGGGACAATCGAACGACCGAATCTGGTCGGCGGTGAGTTCCGTTGACAGTATTGAGAATTATGCGGCATAAAAGAGTATACCGTCACCAGAACTCCTCACATTGCGGAACGTCGATTCCGCTTTTTCGAGCTGGGGGGCGTCCGGCTCCTCGCTGGCGATCTGCTTGCGCATGATGGCGATCGTCTAGGGCCGCTGCACTCGCTGTTCGACCCAAACCGGATCATAAATACCCTTGGGACATGGCTTGGCAAATATCCTAGGTATGGAAGCCGATCGTATGCAGGTCGCGACGTTGGAGGGGACAATCTGTCAAATATCACCGTTGAGAATTTGAATGCCGCGCTTACCGGCAATCCTGAGGCCCTCGAAGTTCACCTTGAACTCGTCGAGCGTGATGTCGTTCTCGATGGACACCAAGTAAAGATACACTGTCACTGTTTGACAGTTGACGCGAACGGCCGTGTCGATCCGCATCGGCTCGCCGAGTTTATGCGACACGCAGTGACCAATTACGCCATCCCACGCGCCAGAATGGCTGACGCCAAGGCGCGCGACGAGAAATGGAACAGCGGCGAGGCGGTAGCCGCTCTCCACGAAGAAGCGAAACGGTCTTTCACCGATCTTGCCCTCACTGGCGAGGGCGGGGAGATGCTGCTGTTTTTGCTGGCTGAGCGCTTTTTGAAGCTCCCGCAAATCCTCTGCAAAATGGATCTGAAAACCGACACCCGGCTGCATTATCATGGCGCAGATGGCGTTTACGCTGGCGTCACAGAAGACGGAGTTTTGAAGCTCTTTTGGGGTGAGTCCAAGGTTTACAAGGATGTCGGAGTCGGCATCAAAGAGTGCTTCGCGTCAATCGCGCCTTTCCTGATCGAGCCCGATCATGAGGGTGCAGAGCGAGAGAAGGACTTGATCCTTCTGAGCGACAAAGCTGACCTGTCCGATCCCGTCGTCACGGCAGCTCTCCGGCAATATTTCAACAAGGATTCAAAGCAGTCCAAGCGCGTCCGCTACTGCGGTATCGCTCTTATCGGGTATGATGCGGATTACTACCCGGTCGAAGGCGTGAAGGGCATAGCTGAAGAGATCGCCAAAGCGGCGAAGGCCGAACTCCAAAATTTGAGGATCCGTATCGGTAAGCGACTGATAGCCGCGAAGCTGGATCAAATTGAAATCGAGGTACTGTGCATCCCGTTGCCCTCGGCTGATGGCTTTCGAAAGGCGTTCCTCAAAGCGATGGGGCTCACTAAATGAGCCTTGAAGAACTCGCGACATGGCTGATGGACGAGGGCGTTAAAGATGATGTCGAAACCGTCACGCGCTTGATCGTTCGGACGGAACTTGACCACCTCGCGCCCGAGCCTGCGGAAACAGCTCCAATCGATTGGCACCGTGTGCTGTTCGCGGGGAGCATTTTGGCTCGGTCAGCATCTCGGCAGCATCAGGAAGCGGCTTTGCGCATCGCGACCGGAGCCGTGATTATGGGTGACATGCAAGCAGTGAAGGACGCCGGAGCCGTCCTTCTCGACAAGCTCACAAATTTTCGGGCTGTTGCCCTGGCGAACGACCGCAAGCTGCTCGAAGCGGACCTGGAAGGCCGGTTAGGGTTCGGTCTACGGATGGAGGCCCAGCGTCGCAAACTGGACCACTCGGTTCTGATAGAATCCAGCGGCCGCTGGATTCAGGTAAATGATTTTCAGCAACGGTTCTGGGATAGCGCCACGCTGAATAACTGGCTGTCAGCCTCGGCGCCCACTGCATCCGGCAAGACCTTCCTCGTTCTGCAATGGCTGATAAATCATATGCGTTCGGCCGAAAGGCGGGTGTCGATCTATCTGGCGCCCACGCGTGCGCTTGTTTCGGAGATCGAGACAAATTTGACCCAGCTCTTGGGCAAGGCGGCAGAGATTGAGGTGTCGTCTCTTCCTCTACCAGCGAAGTACGATGCCGCTCAGTCGGGCGGAAAGAAGCTTATCCTGGTGTTCACGCAGGAGCGCCTGCATCTGTTAGCCAATGCTCTCGGAAAGGACATCCGCGTCGATCTGCTCATCGTCGATGAGGCTCACAAGATCGGGGACAATCAACGCGGCGTCATTCTGCAAGATGCCATTGAGCGGCTAGAGCGCTCGAATGATGATCTGAAAGTGATCTTCATCAGCCCGGCCACGCAAAATCCCGAGGAGTTGTTAGCCGATGCCCCGGGGACTGCGAAAACGGATGCCGTTGATAGCGACTCCCCGACGGTCATTCAGAACCTGATCGTCGCTGAGCAAGTCCCGCGCAAACCGAAGCTCTGGAATCTGTCGCTAAGGCAGGGGACGGCATCCCAGCCCGTCGGCGTTTTGGAGCTTGCCAGTTCCCCCGGCAACCTCACCAAAAAGCTGGCCTTTATTGCCGCCGCAGTGGGCGAGCGAGGCGGTACGCTGGTTTATGCCAACCGAGCTGGCGATGCCGAAGATATTGCCGACTTGATCGCCCAGCTTGTACCCCCGATCGACGGGACCGACAAGGAACTGGCCGAATTGGCAGACCTGGCACGGAAGGGTGTTCACCCAAATTTTGCCCTTGCGTCGCTCGTTCTGAAGGGTGTTGCTTTCCACTACGGCAACATGCCGTCCTTGATCCGGCAGGAAGTAGAACGGCTTTTCAGAAGCGGCAAAATCCGCTTTCTTGTCTGCACCTCCACCCTGATCGAGGGCGTCAATTTGTCCTGTCGGACCATTGTGGTCCGTGGTCCCCGAAAAGGCATGGGAAATCCGATGGAGCCCCATGATTTTTGGAACTTAGCTGGTCGTGCCGGGAGATGGGGAAACGAGTTTCAGGGCAATATCGTTTGCATCGACCCGGATGACACAACAGCTTGGCCCAATGGCGTGCCTATCCGCTCGCGCTATCCGATCAAACGCGAGAGCGATGCTGTTTTGGAGACGGGTGATGGCATGGCCGAGTACTTGGAGAGAAGGGCAGATACACCCTTCTCCGAATTGGCCGACGTCGGCCAGTTCGAACAGGTTGGCGCATACCTCCTGTCCACCTACTTGCGATTGGGTTCGATTGCGCAGGCGAGCTTCGCAAAGCGTCACAATCCTAACACCATCGCAAAGATCGATGAGCAGCTCGCTGCATTGGCTGACAAGATCGAGATCGGATCAGACATCGCAGAGCGGCATCCAGGCGTGAGTGCGTTTGGCCTTCAGTCATTGTTGGAGGCGTTTCGAGCTTACGAAAAGGATGTGGAAAACCTGATACCGGCGCCGGTAGAAAGCCAGGACAGTTACGATCGCTTCGTTACCATCATGCGGAGGATCAACGAGCATCTCTATCCGGCGTTCATGCCGGACAGCCTGATCCCCCTGTACGTCGTGATCGTTGTTCAGTGGCTGAAAGGTTTTTCCCTCGCGGCCATGATCAGAAAGAACATTGAATATCACAACACGCATGGTCGGAAGTTCGTCCTGCCGACGTTGATCAGACAAACGATGGAACACGTCGAACAGGTGGCTCGCTTCAAAGCGCCAAAATATCTCTCGGCGTACATGGATATCCTGCATCTGCATTTCCGCGCGATCGGTCGTGAAGATTTGATCGACACCGATCTCGATATCGGCACCCAGCTGGAGTTCGGCGTGTCAACGCGCACCCTGCTGTCGCTCATGGAGCTGGGCCTATCTCGTATGAGTGCCGTAAGCCTCTTCGAAAAGATCGCGCGAGATAATCTCACCAAAGAAGAATGTATTGAGTGGGTTCGCGAGCGTGACGACCAGTTCGATACAATGGATATCCCAGCGATCATCGTCCGGGAAATTCGAGAGAAGATACTTGCTACCGATCAAGACAGTCCGGATACCGTTAGTTCGTAACCAGGGAGGACAGACATGCCTGCGAAACCTTTCAGCTTGGGTGAGCTACACTTCGCCAAAAAAGGTGATGCAGCCGCCTACCTCAATGCCATGCTGCAGAAGTACGATGTCGGGGACAAAGTAAGTGCGCAAGACTCAAAGGTTTTGATCGCAGCGTTAGCTCGCCACCCCGAGGGTGATGAGAAGATTGGTTCCGGCGTAGCTGGATTCAGCGTGAGGACCGCTGATTATGGTACCAAGTGCTTCTGGGTAAATCGGCACGACGGAACCACCGAAAAATTCGCCCACCGGGCCTGCGTCTACGGCAAGGTCCGTCCCGCCTAACTCTTGACATCTCGGGTTTGGCATTCCGCTGTCTTGCGGAATGTCGAAGGGCTGCTGGAGTTCCGGGGCCAGTATATAGAATTATCCGGCATAAATGAGTATTCTGTCCCCAGAACTCCGGCGCATCTGGTGGCGGCGACTGGGCGGGCGTAGATAAGTATACCGTCCCCGGAACTCTTCCCCGGAACTCTTCCATGTGAGATCGAAGTGATGGTGCAATTACCCCGATTTATAATCGACCCTGGCAGCCATGGCGTCTCTAGTCGATCAGTTAAAGAAAACTGGGGGGTCTACGTACCTGTCAACTCAATTCCTCAGAATTCCCTGCAGGAAATATAAAAATGCCAAAGATTTTAAAATATCTGATTTTAGCGGCATTTGTAGTTTTTCTATTAGAAACTACTATAGTGACCCAGTCACTTTCTCAATTTAAACCTCCTCATATTAAAGCCCCGCCATACGTACCCCCGCCAGGTTGTCCTAAAGTGATACTTTCCTGGGATCATGCTGCTGGGAATGGTATTCCAAAAGCATGCTTCGTCAAAGAATATGAATTCACCGAAGCAAAAAAATATGGATTTCCATCGATGATGGAACGCAACGGGGATTACTATAGAATAGGAAATGATGTAGTTAAGGTAAATTGCGGGTTTGATGAAAAATGTCATTTTTCAATATTTTTTCTTGGCGTATTTCACCAGTAATTTTATTTATATGGAGCAGTTAGATGGTGTGGTGTAACTCTGGTCCATCTTGGTCTGAAATTTGGCATGGGAGTTCCGGGGACAGCATGGGAGTTCCGGGGACAGGGGAGTTCCGGGGACAGTATATAGAATTATCCGGCATAAATGAGTATTCTGTCCCCAGAACTCACTGTCCCCAGAACTCCCCCCTGTGCCCAGAACTCCACGCTTGTGTGACGTCGAGCGGCACTGATGTCCTCGCGGGTTTTGCGCCCCGAGACGTAACGGCAGTTCTTCCAAAGAAGGCAGGGCAATTGGGCGGCGTTCCGCCCGTTAATCGCACACGCGAAGTTGCCGGGGCGCGGCAATCGTGGAAGGAGGGGCCAATTCGCAACCAGGTCGAGGCAGTGGCGTTGACGGTACAATCCCTTCTGACGGCGCTCGTCCGGTGCAAACCGGTCGTCGGCTTCTTCGAGCCCGCTGAACGCGAAGGCGCTTCGTCATTGGTGCGCAGCTTCGGTCTCTTCCAGCTGACGATGCTCGGCGTCGGCGGCACGATTGGCACCGGCATCTTCATCGCGTTGACCACCGCGGTGCCAGAGGCGGGGCCGGCGGTGACGCTGTCGTTCGTGATCGCGGGCATCACCGCCGCGCTCACCGCCCTGTGCTATGCCGAATTGGCCTCGGTCGTGCCCGCTGCGGGATCGTCCTATTCCTATGCCTATGCGACGCTGGGTGAGCTTGCGGCGTTCCTGATCGGCGCGTGCCTGCTGCTCGAATATGGCGTCTCGGCCTCGGCTATCGCGGTCGGCTGGGGGCAATATCTCAATGAGTTGCTCGCAGTGACGATCGGCTGGCGCATCCCCGAAGTGCTCGCAAACCCGCCCGGCAGCGGCGGCGTGGTCAACCTGCCTGCGGTCGCGCTGATCGGCCTGTGCCTCGTCCTGCTGCTGCGCGGCGCGCGCGAATCGACCCGCGCCAACAGCATTCTGGTGATCGCCAAGCTTGCGGTATTGGCGATGTTCGTCGCGATCGCACTGGCGCATTTCAAGACCGTCAACTTCCGTCCGTTCGCGCCCAGGGGCATGATCGGGATCGGATCGGCCGCCTCTTCGATTTTCTTCTCCTATATCGGGATCGACGCCGTCGCGACCGCGGGCGAAGAGGTCGAGAACCCGCGGCGCAACCTGCCGCTGGCGATCATCTTCTCGCTGCTGATCGTCACCGCCGCCTACATCCTCGTTGCGGTCGCAGCGATCGGTGCGCAGCGCTGGACGCGCTTCGCCGGGCAGCAGGCGGGCCTTTCGGTCATCCTGCGTGATCTGACCGGCGCGGGCTGGCCGTCGCTGATCCTGACCCTGGGTGCGATCGGCTCGATCTTCAGCGTCACGCTGGTCGTGCTCTACGGCCAGACCCGCATTCTCTATGCGATGAGCCAGGACGGACTGCTCCCGGCGTTCTTCCGCAGGGTCGATCCGGTCAGCAAGGTGCCGCGCCAGAATACGTGGATCGTGGCGGCCGGCGTCGCGCTGCTCGCCGCAGTGGTGCCGCTCGACGTTTTGATCAATCTCACCAGCATGGGCACGCTGATCGCCTTTGCCGCGGTGTCGATCGGTGTCATCATCCTGCGCCGGCGACAACCGGACCTGCCGCGCGGATATCGCGTGCCGTTGTTCCCGCTGCTGCCGCTGCTCAGCGCCGCCTTCTGCGTGTATCTGATTGTGGGGCTACCGGGCGCCACCTTCGCGCTGTTCGCGCTGTGGATCGCGGTGGCACTCCTGATCTACTTCACCTATTCCATCCACCGATCCGGCCTGCGAAGCCCGGCCCGATAGAAGGCGTTCCGATGCGGGTATTCGATTTCGACCATGCGATCCTCCGGGCGCCGGCGCGCTCCGTCGTCGACGGGCTGCGCGCGCATGACGGGCCCTCGCCAAGCTTCGAGGGGGTCGCGGCGGAACATCGCGGCTATGCCACGGCGCTCGCCGATGCGGGCGTCGCGGTCGACATGCTTGCGCCATTGGAGGATTTCCCCGACAGCCTGTTCGTCGAGGACCCCGCGCTGACATTGCCGGAGGGCGCGATCCTGCTCCGACCGGGCACCCGGACGCGGCTCGGCGAGGCGGTGCACCTGCGCACGGCGCTCGAGCGGCATTTCTCGCTTGTCCGCGAGATCGACGAGGGTCATGCCGACGGCGGCGACGTACTGGTCACGCCCGATCTGGTGCTGATCGGGCTGTCGGCCAGGACCGACCGCGTGGGTGCGGAAGCGTTGGTCCGCGCGCTTGGTGCGATCGGCCGCAAGGCGCGCGTGGTGCTGCCGCCCGAAGGCGCGCTGCACCTCAAGACCGCGGTCAGCCTGATCGACGAGGACAGCGTGCTGACCACGCGCGCCGGCGCGGACAGCGGGCTGTTCGCGGGCTTGCGCCAGATCGTCGTGCCGGCAGGCGAGGAAGCCGCCGCCAATGCGCTCCGCGTCAACGACCGGCTCTTCGTCGGCAGCCAGTTCCCGGCGACGCTGGCGATGCTAATGGACGAAGGTGTCGAGCGGGGCTATGCCGTCGTCCCGCTCGACACCCGACAAATCGGGCTGATCGATGCGGGACTCTCGTGCATGTCGCTACGCTGGTCGGGTCGTCAGGGTTGAATAAACGAACGGACGTTTTCGGCGCGCTCGCACCACGTTTGAACGGCCGAAAGTAGGGCGCAAAGCCGATCGGCTGGTTTACGCGACTTGAACGGCGTGTTTCGTAAAAAGCTGACGCTCACATCAACGACGCTGAATGTCTTGAGTTGGTTGGTAACCGCCGATACGCCTTCTGACGGCATTCGCTTCCGCGCCCTAGGTAAGCAATCTCGCCAGCGCCTCGTCCCGGCCAATCAGCGGCAGCAGCGCCTTCATATCCGGCCCATGGTCCATACCCGTCAGCGCCTGGCGCAGCGGCAGGAACAGCGGCTTGCCCTTTCGGCCGGTCCGGTCTTTCAGCATGGCGGTCAGGGCGCTCCATGGATCCTGGGTCCAGTCGCTCGTTGCGGCGCAGGCGGCGGCTTCGGTCAGGAATGCGCGCGTTTCGGCGTCGAAATCGGGCGCCGCGATCGGGCCTTTGATCACCTGCCACCAGTCGGCCGCTTCGGACACGCGGGTCAGGTTGGGGCGGATTGTCAGCCACGTTGCCTCGTCCATGCCCGCCGGCAGCCGGTCGGCGACGCGGGCGAACGGCAGGCGGTGGATGACGCCGGCGTTGACGCGCTCGAGCTCGAGCTCGTCGAACCGCGCGGGCGCGCGGCCGAAGCGGGACAGGTCGAAAGCGCCGGCGAGGTGGTCGGCATCGAGGGCGGGGTCGACCGGGTCCGATGTGCCCAGCCGCGCGAGCAGCGCGATCAGCGCTTCGGGCTCGATGCCGCTTTCGCGCAATTCGGCCACGCCCAGCGATCCCAGGCGTTTCGACAGCTTGCCCTCGGTGCCGGTCAGCAGCGCCGCGTGGGCAAAGTGGGGCATATGATCACCCAGTGCCTGGAACATCTGCACTTGCGTCGCGGTGTTCGACACATGGTCTTCGCCGCGCAACACATCGGTCACGCCCATCGCGATATCGTCGATGACGCTGGGCAGCATGTACAGCCACGATCCGTCGGCGCGGCGCACCACCGGGTCGGACATCGTGCGCGGATCGAATGTCTGGGGGCCGCGGATGCCGTCGTCCCACGTGATCTGCGTGTCATGATCGAGCAGGAAGCGCCAGTGCGGTGCCTCGCCGGCTGCGGCGCGCGCGGCATGGTCGGCATCTGTCAGGTTCAGCGCCGCACGGTCGTAGATTGGCGGCAGCCCGCGCGACAACAGCACTTTTCGCCGCAGGTCGAGTTCGGCTTGCGTTTCGTAACAGCGATAGACGCGTCCGTCGGCAATCAGGCGGTCCATCGCCGCCTGATAGATCGCAAACCGCGCCGACTGGCGTTGTTCGTCATCGTAATCGAGCCCGAGCCACGCGAGATCGGCGCGGATGGCATGGACATGCTCCTCGCGGCTGCGTTCGGCATCGGTATCGTCGATGCGCAGCAGGAACCGGCCACCGTGGCGCCGCGCCAGCAGCCAGTTGTTGAGCGCGGTGCGGATATTGCCGACATGCAGCGTGCCGGTGGGCGAGGGGGCGAAACGGGTAACGATCGTCATGTCTGCCCTATAGCGCGCCCGTCGCGGAGCGCCATTGCACATGTGCGGCGGGTGGGTAATCTGCGCCGATACCCATTCACGAAAGGATCGCCCCCGTGGCCAGACGTCTTGCCATCGCCGCCATGTTGACTGTGGCCCTGCCGATGACGGCCCTGCCGCTGCCCGTGCTGGCCGAGCCTGACCACAGTCCCGCTATCGCAAAAATCATCGACGAGGGCATGAACCGCAGCCAGGTGATGATCAATGCATCCGCGCTGATGGACGGGGTCGGGCCGCGCCTGACCAATTCGGACAACCAGCGCAAGGCGACGGCCTGGGCGGTCGCGCTGCTCAAGAGCTATGGCCTGGCGAATGTGCACGAGGAACCGTATTATTTCGGGCTCGGCTGGAATCTCGACAGCTATGCGGTGGCGATGGTCAGCCCCCGCGTGCTGCCGCTGACGGTCATTCCGGTGGCCTGGTCGCCGCCGACGACGGGCACCCTGGTCGCGCCGGTGATCGTCGCGCCGATGGCGAAGGAAGAGCATTTCGCCAAATGGAAAGGCAAGCTGGCGGGCAAGATCGTGCTGGTGTCGATGCCCGGCACAACCAGCGAGAGCAAGGACCCGGTGTTCGAACGCTATAGCGACAAGGCGATCGGCGAACTCGATCATTTCGATCAGCCGACGTACGATCCGCTGAAGCAATCGGGCTGGATGAAAGCGCTGACGTTTTCCGAAAAACTGAGCGCGTTCCTGAAATCCGAAGGCGCGGTCGCGGTGGTGCGCCGGTCGGGCCGCGATGGCAAATTGGTCTCTGGCGAAGGCTATGCGTTTCAGCCCGGGCACACGCTGGCGCTGCCGACGGTGCAGATGGCGCAGGAGGACTACCGGCGGCTGGTGCGGCTGGCGATTACGGGCCCCGCGCCGCAGATCAGCGTGACGGTCGCGGCGCATTATGACGCAAAAAACCTCGAGGCGAGCAACATCGTCGCCGAAATCCCGGGCAGCGACCCGCGCGCCGGCGTGGTCATGGCCGGCGGCCATTTCGACAGCTGGATCGCGGCCGATGGCGCCAGCGACAACGGCGCGGGCACGGTCGCGGTGATCGAGGCGGCGCGCCTGATCCATTCGCTTGGGCTCAAGCCGAAGCGCACGATCCGCATCGTGCTGTGGACCGGCGAGGAACAGGGCGAACTGGGCTCCCTCGCGTATGTCAGCCGGCATTTCGCCTCACGCCCGGTCGACCCGGCGCTGACCGACTGGCACCGCGAAGACGCCTGGGCCAAAGCCTTTCCGATCACGCCCAAGCCCGAATACGCCGAGCTGAAAGCCTATTTCAACATCGACAACGGCTCGGGAAAGCTGCGCGGCATCTATACCGAAGGCAATGCGGGCGCGGGCACGCTGCTGGGCGAATGGCTGGCGCCGTTCAAGTCGATGGGCGCGGGCACGCTGGTGGCGAGCAGGACCGATGGGACCGATCACGAGAAATACCAGGCGATCGGCCTGCCCGGGTATCAGTTCATCCAGGATCCGCTCGATTACGAGAGCCGGGTGCACCATTCGACGCTCGATACGGTGGACCACATGCGCGGCGATGACATGCGCCAGATGTCGGTCGTGCTGGCAGGGGTGCTGTGGGAAGCGGCGACCAGCGACAAGGAACTGCCCCGCCCGCAGATTCCGACCCAGCCCGTGCCGACCGATCCGTTCAAGGTCGCCGATCCGGACGATTGACCCTTGGTTTGGCCCCTCCCCTGAAGAGGAGGGCTTTTCAAGCAGCGTCCAACCCCAGCCGTTCGCGCAGCGCGGCGCGGCACGCTTCCAGCCACGCCAGGCCATCGGCTTCGGCGTCGAACGAGCGGGCCATGCTGACCGCGCCGATCATTTCGGCCATGACCGATGCTGCGAGTTGCTCGGGCCCTGGCTTGCCCATTGCGGCCAGCGCGGCGGCGATGGCCGCGCGGAACCGCACCACGCCCGCCTGGTAGCGGGCGCGCGCCGCGTCGGGCATGCGCGCGGCTTCGCTCGACAGGCCGGGCAACGGGCAGCCCTGGTCGCGCACGCGCCAGGCCTGGGGCGCCAGGTAATAGTCGATCAGCCCAGACAGCCCTTTTGCGTTGGCGCCTGCTCCGATGAACCGTTCGAGCATCCGGCTGCTGTCTTCGAACATGCGCCCGATCGCGTGATCGACGAGGTCATCGCGTGAGGTGAAATGTGCGTAGAAGCCGCCATGGGTCAGCCCGGCGCGTTTCATCAGGTCGGCCACGCTGACGCCATCGGTGCCCGACAGGCGCAATGCGCGCGCCGCTTCGTCCAGGATGCGTGCGCGGGTCCGTTCCTTGTGCGTGGTCTTGTCAGCCATGATCGACTCCATATCCGCCGCCCAACGCACGTGTCGTCGCCAGCGATGCGCGCGCGGCCATTGCGCGAGCCTGTAGCAGATTGTCCGATGCATCGAGCAGCGCGCGATCGGCATCGAGCACTTCAATCAGCGCGACGGTGCCCGCGCCATAGGCCTGCTGCGCCTGGTCGCGCGACCGGGTCAGCGCCGCGACCTGTTGTTCGCGGATCGTCACTTCGTTGCGCCCCTGGGTCAGCGCGACCATCGCGTTTTCGACATCGGCGGTCGCATGCAGCAGGGTCGCGCGGTATTGCGCCATCGTTTCGGCCTTGTGCCCGCGGGCCTGTTTCACTTCGGCGTCGATACGCCCGAAATCGAACAACCGCCAGCGCAGCGCTGCCTGCCCCGTGGTCGCCACCGCGCCGCCGCTGAGGAACGACGCGCCGCCGACGCTGGCGAACCCCAGCAGCCCGCTGAAGCTGAGATGCGGATAGTATTCGGACAGCGCCGCGCCGATCTGCGCATTGGCCGCGACCATCCGGCTTTCGGCGGCGACCACATCGGGGCGCCGGCGCATCAGGTCGGCAGGGATTGCGCTGCCGCTGGGCTGTGGCGGAGCGGGGATCGCGCCGGTCTGTGCCAGCGCCGGGTCGGCCACGCCTGCCTGTTGCCCGGTCAGCACGTCGATCGCGTTGATCTGCGCGGCGATCGCGCCGCGCAACCGCGGAATGCGCGCAGCCACGCCATCACGGTCGCCGGTCGCGCGCAGGACATCGCGCGGCGCCGACAGCCCTTGCTCTTCGCGCGCCCGGATCAGCGTCACAAGGTTGTCGGCGACCGTGTACTGCCCTTGCGCGACCTGCACTTGCGCCTGAAGCCCGCGCAGTTGCAGATAGGCATCGACGGTTTCGGCCTCGACACCCAGCCGCACGGCGGCGGCATCGGCAATCGTGCCCGCCAGCCCGGCACGCGCCGCCTGCTGCTGACGCGTCAGGCCGCCGAACAGATCGATTTCCCACGAGGCCTGAACGCCCGCCTGATACAGCTCGTAATTGCGGGGGAAGCCCAGTTCGTGCGACGCGGCGCCAAAGGGCGTGTGCAGCGACTGGCGATCGGCCTCGGCACTGCCGGCGGCATCGAGCGTTGGCAACAGCCGCGCGGTAGCGCCGCCGGCCATCGCGCGTGCCTGCTGGATGCGCGCGGCGGCGGCGGCCAGGTCGTAATTCTGCGCCAGCGCGCGCTCGACCAGGCCATTCAGCACGGGATCGCCAAAATGCTGCCACCATGCCGCATCGGCAGCCGCGAGTGGCTGATCGGCGGAATAGGCGGGGCGCAGATCGGCCACGGGGGGCGTGTATTTCGGCCCGACGACACAGGCCGACAGCGCCGATGACAAAAGCAGGGTGACCAGGATGCGGTTCATGACAGATATCCTTTAAGTATCAGTGGCCAGCGGCTTCGGGCGGGGGCGGGGTGGCGCCGGGCGGAATGCGGCAGAACGGCACGAGCACCAGCGCGCCGATGAACATCCATGCCATCACGCGAAAACAGTCGTCGAACGCCAGCGTTGCCGCCTCGCGCCCGACCACTTGCGCAAACACCCCGCGCGCCATTTCCATGGCTTGCGCGGGCGCCGCTGCGTGCGGGGCCATGCCGGTGGCGAGGCCGTTCAGCGCCTGGTTGGCCAGCGTGCGGCTGTGGCCCATCGCCTCGCCCAGCCGGGCGGCGGCGATGCGCGTGTCATCCTGCAGCCAGGTGTTGACCACCGCGATGCCGATCGCGCCGCCCAGATTGCGCATCAGGTTGAACAGTCCGGATGCTGCGCCAAGCTCGGCCGGACCGAACGACGACAGCGCCATCGTCACGCTCGGCACGATGCACAGCATCAGCGCGAGGCCGCGCACCGCTTGCGGAAACGCCAGTTCCCAAAACCCCCACTGGCTGGTCATCTGCGACGTCAGCCAGAGGCTCCATGCAAACAGCGACAGCCCGGCGGTGATCATCCAGCGCATGTCGACCCGCTGGCTGAGCGAGGAGGCGATGAACACGCTGACGATCTGCGCCACGCCGACCACGAACACGGTCGTGCCGATCTGCAGCGAATCGTATCCGCGCACCCGCGCCAAGAACACCGGAATCAGATAGATCGACGAATACATGCCGAACCCGACGACCAGATTGAACAGGCAGGCAAACGCGAAAATCGGCTTGCGAAACGGCTTCAGGCTGACCAGCGGGCGCGCGGAGAAAAACGCGCGCTCCAGGAACAGCACCAGCGCGACGAGCGCCAGCCAGCCGACAATCGCGATCGTCGGATCGCCGAACCAGTCGTGGCGCGGACCTTCTTCGAGCACATATTCGGCGCCGCCGAGCATCATCGCCATCGCGACGAAATGCGCCCAGTCGATCTGGCGCAGCAGCGCAGGGTTTGGCCGATCAACGCGGATGATGACCGCCGACACTATGGTGACGATGATGCCGGGCACGATGTTGACGAAAAACAGCCAGCGCCAATCGAAACTCTGCGTGATCAACCCGCCGACCGTCGGCCCCAAAGTGGGCGCGATCACGCTGATCGTGCCCAGGATCGCCGGAACCATCGCGCGCTGCTTGCCCGAAAACAGCCCGAACCCGACCGAAAAGATCAGCGGCACCATCGCTCCGCCGGTAAACCCCTGCAGCGCGCGAAACGCGATCATCGACGGCATATTCCACGCAAGGCCGCACAGCAGGCTGGAAAACGTGAACATCCCCGCCGAAGTCACAAACAGCCAGCGCGTCGAGATCGCGCGCGCCAGATAGGCCGACAGCGGGATCATCACGAGCTCGGCCATCAGGTACGCGGTCTGGACCCAGCTCGCCTCGTCGGGCCCGGCGGACAGGCCCGCCTGCACATCGCGCAGCGACGCCGACACGATCTGGATGTCGAACAGCGCCATGAACTGACCCACCGCCATCACGCCGAAAATCATGAATTTGCGCGCATCGGGCATCGCGGCCGGATTGTCGGCCCAGTCCGTTTGCGTTGCGAACAGACGTTTGAACAGGGATGTCATGGCGTCCGGCAACTCCGCGCTTGAAATATGATGGATAGCATATATATGAAGACCATCATTTACGCAAGAGCGAAGGAAACCGCCCATGGCAGCGCAGGCCGCAGACAGTGTCGAGGCAATCGACCAAGCCGCAATGGCGCCGACGCCGACCCGCCGCCGCGTGCCGCGCGCGGCGCTCGCGGCCGGGGTCGCGCTGATCGTGGCGGCAGCCGGCGCTGCGTATATCCTGGCCGAACCATCGGCCGAATCGACCGACGATGCCTATGTTGCGGCAGACACCACCAGCGTCGCCCCGCGCATCCGGGGGTTCGTCACGCAAGTGCTGGTGCGCGACAACCAGACCGTGCGCGCCGGCGATCCGCTGGTGACGATCGATCCCGAGGAATTCGACGCACGGCTGGCGGCGGCCAGATCGGGTGTTGCCGATGCGCAGGCCAATGTCGCCGCTGCGGCGGCCGCCCTGGTCGCATTGTCGGCGCAGGAACGCGCCAGCGATGCCACCGTCGCCTCGACCGCAACCGGCATCCGCTCCGCCCGCGCCGATGCCGCCCATGCCGAAGCGGACAAGGCGCGCTATGACGCGCTGGTCGCCTCGGGCGCCGTCGCCAGGCGCGATGCCGAAACCTATCGCACCACCGCCGTCGGCGCCGAACAGCAGGCCGCGCATGCCAGCGCGCAACTGGCCGTGGCCAGAAGCGAGGCCGGCGTCACCCGTGCGCAGCGCCCGGGGCTGGAGGCGGCGGTGCAAAAGGCGCAGGCCGCGTTGCTCAATGCGCGCGCCGCGCTGGCGCTGGCCGAACAGGACCGGCGCCACACGCAATTGACCGCGCCGGTCGACGGTGTGATCGGCAATCGCCACGTGCGCGTCGGCGATTATGTCCAGCCCGGCACGCTGTTGCTGACCGTGGTGCCGATGCAGGCGCTGTATATCACCGCGAATTTCAAGGAAACGCAGATCCGCCGCATGGCGCCGGGCGAAGCGGCGACGATCGCGGTCGATGCGCTGGGAGCGAAGACCCTGCGCGGCACCGTCGACAGCCTCGCCCCCGGATCGGGATCGACATTTTCGCTGCTGCCGTTCGAGCCGGGCACCGGCAATTTCACCAAGATCGTCCAGCGCGTGCCGGTGCGCATCCGCCTCGATCCCGACCAGGCGGGGCTCGACGTGCTGCGCCCCGGCCTGTCCGTCACTGCCAAAGTCCGCCTTCCCTCATAACTACGGAGCAAACCCATGACCGAATCCTTCAAAGGAACAGCTTTCGTTACCGGCGCCTCGTCGGGCCTTGGCGCGATCTACGCCGACCGTCTGGCCAAACGCGGCTACGACCTGGTGTTGATCGCGCGCGATCAGGCGCGGCTGGAGGCGCTGGCTGCCAGGCTGCATCGCGACACCGGCAGCCGCGTCGTCGTGCTGCCGGCCGACCTGAGCGATGCGGCGCAGATCGCGCATGTCGCGCAGACCATCGCGGCCGCGCCCGACATCGCGCTGCTGGTCAACAACGCCGGGATTTCGCTGACCGGCACGTTGGGCACGTCATCGGCCGAAGAGGCCGCGCGCCTGGTCATGGTCAACGTGCTGGCGCCAACATTGCTGGCGCAGGCGGCACTGCAGGCTTTCAAGACCAAAGCGGCGGGCGCGATCATCAACATCGCCTCGGTGTTGGCGCTGGCACCCGAAATGTTCGACGGGGCGTACAGTGGCACCAAGGCGTACATGCTCAATCTCAGCCAGGGCCTGACGCACGAGACACAAGGCACCGGCATCCATATCCAGGCCGTCCTGCCCGGCGCCACGCGTACCGAAATCTGGGAACGGTCGGGCAAGGATGTCGATGCCATGCCTGCCGACATGGTGATGTCGGCCGACGATCTGGTCGATGCGGCACTGCTCGGGTTCGATCGCGGCGAAACGGTCACGATCCCGCCGCTGCATGACCTGGCAGGATGGGACGCGATGGAGGCGGCGCGGATCGGCCTTGCCGGGCAGTTGTCACGCCGGGAAGTCGCGCCGCGCTATCGCGAGGATACGGCGGTTTAACCCCCGTTATTTTGACCATATACGCTCGTCCTGAGCCTGTCGAAGGATACGCGTGACATGCGAACTTGACGCAACATTTTTTGCGCTTCGGGCAAATGGTCGCGCGTGTCCTTCGACAGGCTCAGGATGAGCGGGGTTGTTATCGGGAAGATTCAGGCGGTGCGAAATCCATGGGTGATCGGATAGCGACGGTCGCGCCCGAAATTGCGCATGCCCAGCTTCACCCCCGGGGGTGCCTGGCGCCGTTTGTATTCAGCCAGGTGCAGCAATCGTTCGATCCGTGTCACGATGGCGCGGTCGAACCCTTCGCCGACGATCTGGTCGACGCTGCGTTCCTGTTCGATCAGATGGTTCAGGATCGCATCGAGCACGCCGTACTCGGGCAGCGAATCCGAATCCTTCTGGTCCTCGCGCAATTCGGCGCTCGGCGGCTTGATGATCACGTTTGCCGGCATCACCGGGCCATCAGGGCCCAGGCCGATCTTGGGCCGGCGCGTGTTGCGCCAGGCAGAGATTGCAAAAACCGTGGTCTTGTACGCATCCTTGATCGGATTGTACCCGCCGTTCATGTCGCCATAGATCGTCGCATAGCCGACGCTCATTTCGCTCTTGTTGCCGGTGGTGACCAGCATCGGGCCGAACTTGTTCGACAGCGCCATCAACGTGGTGCCGCGAATGCGCGATTGCAGGTTTTCCTCGGTGGTGTCGGCCGCGCGGTCGCCGAACACGGGCGCCAGCATGTCGGTGTACCCGCTGACCGCCGCCTCGATCGGGATCGTATCGAGGCGCGTGCCCAGCAGCGCGGCGCAGGCAGCCGCATCGTCCAGGCTTTCCTGGCTGGTATAGCGGCTGGGCAGCATCACGCACCACACCCGGTCTGCGCCGAGCGCATCGACCGCAATCGCTGCGGTGATCGCCGAATCGATCCCGCCCGACAGCCCGAGCACGACGCCGGGAAAGCCATTCTTGTTCACATAATCGCGCAGGCCCAGAACCATCGCGCAGTAAATGTCTTCGGGATGTTCGGTCGATTCGGTCATGTCGCCGGGCGAACAGCGCCAACGGTGGCCGTTTCCGACCGCCACGCGGCTCCATTCGGTGCGCACGACGGCTTCTTCCCAATCGGGCGCCTGCACCCATAGCGCGCCCTCGGGCCCGACGACAAAGCTGCCGCCATCGAACACCAGCTCGTCCTGTCCGCCGATGCGATTGACGAATGCGAGCGGAATACCGGTATCGATCGCGCGGCGTTTGGCCACGCCATCGATGCGCAGCACGTTCTTGTCGATCTCGTAGGGACTGCCATTGACGCAGATGAACATTTCCGCGCCAAGTTGCGCCAGGTGGCGGCACACATCGGGCTGCCAGATATCCTCGCAGATCGGCAGGCCGATCATCGCGCCCTTGAACAGCACCGGCTCGGGCAGCGGGCCGGGCAGGAAATAGCGTTTCTCGTCGAACGTGCCGTAATTGGGCAATTCGTATTTGAACCGCACCGCAGCAATCCGCCCGCCCTCGAGCAGTGCCACGCCATTATGCAGCGCCCCGTCGCGCACGAATACGCTGCCGACCAGCAGCGCCGGGCCGCCATCGGCGGTATCGAGCGCCAGCTTTTCCAGCTCCTGCGCGGCGCGTTCGACCAGCGCGGGCTTCAGGATCAGGTCTTCGGGCGGATAGCCGATCAGATGCATCTCGGGGAACACGATCAGGTCGCTGTCCGATGCCTGCGCCCGCACGCGCCGCACCGACGCCGCATTGGCGGCCAGGTCGCCGACCTGCTGGTTGAGTTGCGCCAGGGTGATGATCAATTTATCTGCCATGGGCCCTGTACTACGGTCAAATCGGTGCACGCATCAAGCGCTGTCCACGTCTGTGCTGAAAGTGCCACCCACCGCCCCGCACCCCCGGCCCATCCGCCCACACGGTACCTTGAATGGGTGGATGGGCCGGGGGTGCGGGGCGGTGGGTGGCGCTTTAGAGCATCGCAAATGTTGCAATGTTGTCACCATGGGCTTAGGCGCGCCCAACAAGGACTCGGCGTGTGCACGGATGTTGGGGTCGGCATCGGGCAGCACCAGACGAAAGCAGGCACCAGATGAAAATCATGTCGGGCAATGGCAATCTGCCGCTCGCACGCGCCATCGCGGCCTATCTCGAAATGCCATTGACGCATGTTTCGGTCCGGCGCTTTGCCGATGAGGAAGTGTTCGTCGAAATCCACGAGAACGTGCGCGGCGAAGACGTGTTCCTGGTCCAGTCGACCAGTTATCCGGCGAACGACAATCTGATGGAACTGCTGATCTGCATCGATGCGCTGCGCCGTGCCTCGGCCAAGCGGATCACCGCGGTCGTGCCCTATTTCGGCTATGCCCGCCAGGATCGCAAGCCCGGCCCGCGCACGCCGATCTCGGCCAAGCTGGTCGCGAACCTGATCACCACCGCGGGTGCCGACCGCGTGCTCGCGGTCGACCTCCACGCTGGGCAGATCCAGGGTTTCTTTGATATTCCGACCGACAATCTGTTTGGCGCGCCGGTGATGGCCGCCGATATCCAGACGCGCTATGGCGACGATGGCCTGATGGTCGTCTCGCCCGATGTCGGCGGTGTGGTCCGCGCCCGCGCGCTTGCCAAACGGTTGAACAACGCGCCGCTGGCCATCGTCGACAAGCGCCGCGATCGCCCCGGCCAGTCCGAAGTGATGAACATCATCGGCGAAGTCAAAGGGCGCATGTGCATCCTGATCGATGACATCATCGATTCGGGCGGCACGCTGTGCAACGCGGCGCAGGCGCTGATGGATGCCGGCGCCAAAGGCGTTGCGGCGTATATTACCCACGGCGTGCTGTCGGGCGGCGCGGTCGCGCGCGTCGGCAATTCCGCGCTGAAGGAACTGGTGATTACCGACACGATCCTGCCGACCCAGGCGACGATCGACTGCGACCGTATCCGCCTGTTGACGATCGCCCCGCTGATCGGCGAGGCGGTGCGGCGCACGGCAGACGAAAGCTCGGTCAGCTCGCTGTTCGATTAAACCGGCTTCACCGAGCGATTGCCGTCGTGCTTGGGCGGCACCGCCTGCGCAGCCGTGCGGTTCTCGATAAACGCCGGCGATAGCTGGCGTTCCAGCGCCCGGCAGACGTTGGCGTGATCGATCAGCGCGCGCGACATCGCCTCCAGGATACCCGCGTGCAGGCGGCGTTCGCCGGCCAGCAGGAACCGCACCGATCGTTCGCTCATGTCCAGGGCCCCGGCCGCAGCGGTCTGGCCGCCGATGCAATCGACTGCCTGGCGAAACAAATCGATCTGTGTGGCGTCATCCATGCGCCGCCGTTCGCACGGGCACGCTGCGCCGGTCAAGGCATGCCCTTGACCACCGGCGCGTGCATGGCCATGCCCACCTCATGAAACTCGACGCCGAAATCGCCCTCGCCCACCGCCTCGCCGATGCCGCCGGCGCCGCGATCCGCCCGCATTTCCGCGTGGCCGCGTTCGAGCGCAAAGGCGACCAGACCCCGGTCACCGCCGCCGACCGCGCCGCCGAACAGGCGATGCGCGCAATCCTGGCCACCGCCATGCCGGCAGACGGTGTGATTGGCGAGGAATACGGCGTGGCGCCGGGCACTTCGGGGCGGGAATGGGTGCTCGATCCGATCGACGGCACCACCGGGTTCGTTGCCGGGCGGCCGCTGTTCGGCACACTGATCGCGCTGCTCGTCGACGGCTTTCCGGTGCTCGGCGTGATCGACCAGCCGATCCTGGGCGAACGCTGGGTCGGCGTGGTGGGCCAGCCTACGCTGTTCAACGGTCGCGAAGTGCGGACCCGTGCCTGCCCGGTTCTGGCCGAGGCCTCGATCGCCACCACCGGCCCGCATTATTTCAGCAATCACGACGGCGAACATTTCATGGCGCTGGCCGCGCTGACCGATCACAAGCGCATGGTCATGGGCGGCGACTGCTACAACTACGCGATGCTGGCCAGCGGCCATCTCGATATCGTGTGCGAATCCAATCTGAAGGTTTACGACTGGGCCGCGCTGGTTCCCGTCGTGGAAGGCGCCGGCGGGGTCATGGCCGACTGGAACGGCGATCCGCTGCGCCTGGGTTCCGATGGCCATGTGATCGCGCTGGGCGATCCGGCGCGGCTTGACGACGTGGTCGAAGGTCTCGCCGGCTTGCATTGAGCCGCGCGCGCGACTAGATCGCATCCAGCATCAAGAGTTGGAGGTCAAATCCTCCAACGCCAACCTGCCGGCAACCGGGCAAGGTGGCGCCTTTCAGCGATGAACGGGATGTGGCCGCAGCGGCAACCCTACGGAGCCTCAACGCGTCCCCATTTCTTGCATCGTGCGTCGCCGCGCTGCCGATTTCCGGCACCATGAGGACAAGCACGTGCCCATTCGTATTGCCGATACGCTGCCCGCCCGCGCCACGCTCGAAGCCGAAGGCGTGATCGTGATGGCCGAGACCGAGGCGGCGCGGCAGGACATCCGGCCGCTGCGCATTGCGCTGCTTAATCTGATGCCCGACAAGATCACCACCGAAACGCAGATTGCGCGTGTGCTGGGCGCGACACCGCTGCAGATCGAATTCGAACTGCTGCGCATTTCCGACCATGTCAGCAGGAACACTGCGGCCGGCCATATCGCCGAATTCTACCGCCCGTGGAGCGAAGTGCAGGACGAGAAATTCGACGGGTTGATCGTCACCGGCGCGCCTGTCGAAACGATGGCCTATACCGACGTCACCTATTGGGACGAGATGACGCGCATTCTCGACTGGAGCCAGACCCACGTCCACCGCGTGCTGACGCTGTGCTGGGGCGCGATGGCCGCGCTGTACCACTTCCACGGCGTCGACAAGCATGGGTTGCCCGCCAAGGCCTCGGGCGTGTTCCCCCACAGCAACCTGGTGCCCGCCTCGCCCTGGTTGCGCGGGCTTCCCGACCGCTTCGACGTGCCGGTCTCGCGCTGGAGCGAAGTGCGCGCGGCCGACCTGCCTGCAGGCCGCGGGTTGACCGTACTGGCGCACAGCGACGAGGTCGGGCTGTGTCTGGTCGATGACCCGGCGCACCACGCGCTGCACATGCTCAACCACCTGGAATACGACACGCTGACTCTCGCGCACGAGTTTTCGCGCGATGAAGGCGCCTATGTGCCGCGCCACTATTTCCCCGGCGACGATCCGGCCGCGCGCCCGTTCAACACCTGGCGCGGCAACGGGCACATCCTGTTCGGCAACTGGATCAACGAAGTCTATCAGACCACCCCGTTCGACCGCGCCGAGATCGGCACGCGATAATCGGCCCGCGATAAAATGGCCTGGCCGCTTGCCTTTTGTCCGGCTTGTGCCTATGCGCCCCAGCTTCATCCGGCACACCGATGAGACTCGCCTGGCCACAAGGGCTGCCACGGCGGGTTTAGGAGGCCGAACCCAAAGGAGACCAAAATGCCCAAGCTCAAGACCAAGAGCGGTGTGAAGAAACGCTTCAAGATCACCGCCACCGGCAAGATCAAGCACGGCGTGGCCGGCAAACGCCACCGCCTGATCAACCACAATGCAAAGTACATCCGTCAGAACCGCGGCACTTCAGTGATTTCCGATGCAGACGCAAAGGTGATCAAGAAGTGGGCGCCCTACGGGCTCGGCTGAGGAGACTGACAGATGACCCGTATCAAACGCGGCACGACGACCCGCACCAAGCACAAGCGTCTTCTTGATGCCGCCAAGGGCTACCGCGGCCGGCGCAAGAACACGATCCGCGTCGCACGCCAGGCCGTCGAAAAGGCCGGCCAGTACGCATACCGCGACCGCAAGGTCAAAAAGCGCACATTCCGCGCGCTGTGGATCCAGCGTATCAACGCTGCCGTCCGCGCCGAAGGCCTGACCTATTCGCAGTTCATCCACGGCACCAAGCTGGCCGGGATCGAACTCGATCGCAAGTCGATGGCCGACCTGGCGATGAACGAAGGCGGCATCTTCACCGCGATCATCGCCCAGGCGCGGGCTGCTTTGCCGGCTGCCTGATTGCTGCGATTGCCGAACGAAAAAGGGCGCCGTCTGCAAAGACGGCGCCCTTTTTTTATCGTGCTCGTCATTCCGGACTTGATCCGCAACCCATCGTGCCCTTCGCGCGGGCGGATCGGGTCCGCCCTGGCGCCCGGGACAGGGTCATCCCGCCAGATCGAACCGGTCGGCGTCCATCACCTTTACCCACGCCTTGACGAAATCGTCGACAAACCGTCCGTGCGCGTCATCGGTGGCATAAACTTCGCTCAACGCGCGCAGTTGCGAATTCGATCCGAAGATCAGATCGGCACGGCTGCCGACCAGATCGGCTTTGCCGGTCTTGCGATCGAACGCGGTGAACACGCCGGGTTCGGTTTCGCGCCAGGCGTGGCTGGTGCTGGCCGCTATCAGCGTGCGGAAGAAATCGTTGCCCAGCACGCCGACGCGATCGGTGAACACGCCCAGCACGCTGCCGCCGGTGTTGGCGCCCAGCACGCGCAGGCCGCCTGTCAGCACGGCCAGTTCAGGCGCGGTCAGCCCGAGCAATTGCGCGCGGTCGATCAGCAGCTCTTCTTCGGACCGCAAGGCTTTGATGTTGCGATAGTTGCGCAATCCATCGGTCGTCGGCTCCAGCACGGCAAAGGACGCGATATCCGTATCGTCAGCCGTTGCATCGGTCCGGCCCGGGGTGAACGGCACGGACACCGGATGCCCGCCCGCGCTGGCCGCGTTTTCGATCGCGGCCGCACCGCCCAGCACGATCAGATCGGCCATGCTGACCCGTTTGCCACCCGGTGCCGACGCATTGAACGCCTGCTGGATGCCCTCCAGCACAGTCAGGGCCTTGGCCAGTTCGGCCGGTTCATTGACCGCCCAATCCTTTTGCGGCGCCAGGCGGATGCGCGCGCCATTGGCACCGCCGCGCTTGTCCGAATGGCGGAACGTCGAGGCCGAGGCCCACGCGGTCGCGACCAGCCGCGACACCGACAGCCCGCTGTCCAGGATCTGCGTTTTCAACGCGGCAATGTCGGCCGTATCGATCACGGCATGATCGAGCGCCGGCAGCGGGTCCATCCAGATTCGCGGCTGCGTCGGCGCTTCGGCGCCCAGATAGCGCACGATCGGGCCCATGTCGCGATGGGTCAGCTTGAACCACGCTTCGGCAAAGGCCTGTGCCAGTTTCGCCGGATTGCGATGATAGTCCTCGCATATCACGCGATAGGTGGGATCGACGATCAGCGCGATGTCGCTGGTGAACATCATCGGCTGATGCCGGATGCTGGCGTCATGCGCATCGGGCACGGTGCCCGCGCCTGCATTGCCCTTGGGCTGCCATTGGTGACCGCCGGCCGGGCTGAACGTCAGTTCCCAGTCATAGCCGAACAGCGCGTCGAAATAGCCATTGTCCCAGCGGATCGGATCGGTCGTCCACGCGCCTTCCAGCCCGCTGGTGATTGCGTCGAACCCTTTGCCGGTGCCGTTCTTGCTGATCCAGCCGAAACTCTGCGCCTCGATCGGTGCGCCTTCGGGTTCCGGCCCGAGCAATTTGGCATCGCCGTTGCCGTGTGCCTTGCCGAACGTGTGTCCGCCTGCGATAAGCGCGACGGTTTCGGCGTCGTCCATCGCCATGCGCGCAAAGGTGTCGCGGATGTCGTGCGCAGAGGCCTGCGGATCGGGCGTGCCGTTGGGGCCTTCGGGATTGACGTAGATCAGGCCCATCTGCACCGCGCCCAGCGGATCGGCCAGTTCGCGGTCACCGCTGTAACGCTGTTCGCCCAGCCATTCGCTTTCCGGCCCCCAGTAAATGTCGGTTTCGGGCTCCCAGATGTCTTCACGCCCGCCGCCAAAGGCCACGGTGGGCAGGCCCATCGATTCGAGCGCGCAATTGCCCGTCAGGATCATCAGGTCGGCCCAGCTGAGCGAGGCGCCATATTTCTGCTTGACCGGCCACAGCAACATCCGTGCCTTGTCGAGATTGACGTTATCGGGCCAGGAATTGAGCGGGGCAAACCGCTGGTTGCCGGTGCCGGCCCCGCCGCGTCCGTCGAAGATGCGATAGGTGCCCGCGCTGTGCCACGCCATGCGGATGAACAGCGGGCCGTAATGCCCGTAATCGGCCGGCCACCAGTCCTGGCTATCGGTCATCAGCGCAAAAATGTCGGCCTTTACCGCTGCCAGGTCGAGTTTGACGAATGCGGCGCGATAATCGAAATCGGCAGGGAGCGGATCGACTTTGCGCGAATGCTGCGCAAGGACCGACAGGTCCAGCCGGTTTGGCCACCACACGGCATTGGCAACGGCGGCCTGGCTGATGCCGGCTTGGAACGGACACTTGCTTTCGGCATTCATGGCTTGATCCTCTCGTGATGCGTTGGGAGCATGGTAGCAGCCCGCGGGTAATCGACTAAACGGTATAAAATCGTCAGAGAGATCGCCTTGGTCGATTATTTGCAATAGGCTGACCGATGCGTGGCCCTTGCCCCGTTGGGCCTGCCGCCGTAAAGGTCGCGCCAAACAGCCCGCGTCAGGGTTATAATCCGTGCATCTAGGAATTGACATCAGCATGACCGCCTATTCGAAAACAGCGGCCCTCATGGCACGTGGCGCACAATTCCTGGGCAGCGACTATGCGGTGATGTGCGGCGCGATGAGCTGGGTTTCGGAACGGCATCTCGTCTCCGCGATCAGCAACGCCGGTGGTTTCGGCGTGATTGCCTGCGGGGCAATGACGCCCGCGCTGCTCGATGCCGAGATTACCGCGACCCGCGCGATGACCGATCGTCCGTTCGGCGTAAACCTGATCACGATGCACCCCGCGCTGACCGACCTGATCGCGGTCACCGCGCGCCACCGCGTCAGCCATGTCGTGCTGGCCGGGGGTATCCCGCCCAAAGGCAGTGTCGAGGCGATCAAGGCCTTCGGTGCGAAAGTCATCGTGTTTGCGCCGACACTGGCGCTCGCCAAAAAACTGTTCCGCAGCGGCGCCGACGCGCTGGTGATCGAGGGCAGCGAAGCGGGCGGGCATATCGGCCCGGTGTCGACCGGCGTGCTGGCGCAGGAATTCCTGCCGGCGCTGGCGCAGGAGCATATCGTGTTCGTCGCCGGCGGCATCGGCCGGGGCGAAGCGATGGCGAGCTATCTGGAAATGGGCGCGGCGGGCGTGCAACTGGGCACGCGGTTTGCAGCGGCAACCGAATCGATCGCGCATCCGCTGTTCAAGACGGCGTTCTTTCGTGCCAATGCGCGCGATGCGATCACGTCGGTGCAGGTCGATCCGCGCCTGCCGGTGATCCCGGTGCGCGCCTTGAAGAACAAGGGCACCGAGGAATTTACCGCCAAGCAGATCGAAGTGGCGCAGGCGATCGACGCCGGCACGCTCGACATGATGGCCGCGCAGCTGGAAATCGAGCATTTCTGGGCGGGCGCCCTGCGCCGCGCGGTGATCGACGGCGATGTCGAGCGCGGCTCGGTCATGGCCGGACAATCGGTCGGGCTGGTGACGGAAGAACTGCCCGTGGCGCAGATCCTGGCCAATCTGCTGGGCGAATGCGAAGGCGCGCTGCAAAAGCGGTTGCAGCCTGCCTGACATTTCCGCATCTCCTCGCAGGGGGAGAATTCGATGTCACACCACGCCCGACACCGCGCATCCATGGGCTTTGTCTTTGCCATCGTGCTGATCGACATGCTGGGGTTCGGCATCGTCATTCCGGTGCTGCCCGGGCTGATCATGCACCTGACGCATAGGCCGATCAGCGCTGCGGCTGGGTATGCCGGGTGGCTGGGGGCAGGGTACGCCGCGATGCAGTTCGTCTTCGCGCCGATCATCGGCAATCTGTCCGACCGGTTCGGGCGGCGTCCAGTGCTGCTGGCGTCGATCCTGGCGCTCGGGCTCGATTATCTGCTGCAATTTGCAGCGCCGGTGTTCGGCTGGCTGATCGTCGGACGCCTGCTCGCCGGGGTTACCGGCGCCAGCTATTCGGCGGCTTATGCCTATATCGCCGACATCACGCCGCCCGAACAGCGCGCGGCGCGTTTCGGCATGATGGGCATGGCGTTCGGCATCGGCTTCGTGGTCGGCCCGGCGCTGGGCGGGATCGTCGGCTCGTACGGCGAACGGCTGCCGTTCCTGGCCGCCGCCGTGCTGGCGCTGCTGAATTTCGGATTCGGGCTGGTGTTCCTGAAGGAATCGCTGCCGCCTGCCGACCGGCGCCCGTTCGACTGGCGCACGGCCAATGCCCTGGGTGCGCTGCGCGCGCTGCGCCGGCAGAACGAGACCGTGCTGTGGTTCGTCGCGGCGCTGGGCACGTGGCAACTGGCGCATATCGTCTATCCGGCGGTGTGGTCGTTTATGGCGATTGCGGCTTATGGCTTTACCGCGCGCTCGATCGGGCTGGCGCTGGCGGTCGTCGGGCTGACATCGGCGCTGGTGCAGGGGGTGTTGCTCGGCCGCGTGCTGCCGCGCCTGGGCGAACGCCGCGCGGTCATGCTCGGCGTCGGCGGGATGTGCGTGGCCGCGGTGCTGTATTGCATCGCGACCACGACCGGCATGGTCTATGGCGCGATCGTGGTCGGATCGGTGGAGGGGTTCGTGCAGCCGTCGATCTCGGGCCTGAGCAGCCGCGCAGTCGATGCGCGCAGCCAGGGCGAACTGCAGGGCGCGGTCCAGTCGATCGGATCGATCGCACAGATCATCGGCCCGCCGCTCTATGCGCAGACGCTGGCGCATTGCAGCGGCGCCGACGCATGGATTTATCTGCCGACGATGCCGATGCTGCTGTCGGCGGCGATCGGCCTGGTGGCCCTGGGGTTGTTCCTGAAAGGCGCGTCGAAGCTGGCGTAAGCCTCCTCGTTTCCGGGAGGATTATCCCTCCAGCTCGACATCCCAGTACAGCCAGTCGCGCCAGCTTTCGTGGAGGAAATTGGGCGGAAACGCGCGGCCCTTGTCCTGTAATTGCCAGGTGGTCGGGCGGATCGGTTCTTCCATCAGGCGCATATGCGCCTGCTCGGGCGTGCGGCCGCCCTTTTTCATGTTGCAGGGCGCACATGCCGCCGCGACATTTTCCCAGGTGGTGCGCCCGCCCAGCCGGCGCGGCACGACGTGATCGAATGTCAGGTGGTCGAAACTGCCGCAATACTGGCATGTGAACCGGTCGCGCAAAAACAGGTTGAACCGCGTGAACGCCGGAAATTCGCTAGGCCGGACATATTGGCGCAGCGCGATGACCGAGGGGATCTTCATGTCGAGCGACGGCGAATGCACTTCGCGCTCGTAACTCGCAATGATGTCCACGCGTTCCAGGAACACCGCCTTGATCGCGGTCTGCCACGGCCACAGGCTGAGCGGATAATAGCTGAGCGGGGTGTAGTCGGCGTTCAACACCAGCGCCGGACAGTTCGACAGATGCCGGCTGCTGCCGTGGCCGGCAAACCCGGCATCCGCCACATAGCGGGCAATATTGAAACCTTCGGCGAAATCGCCGCTGTTGGGCCTGGCCGCAGCCGCCCTATCGATCATCGCCTTGTGAAGCATGCTCCGACCCGGACATTCATCGTGAAAGCTCCGCTGCTTCCACGCAGTGGAAGACATGGGATACCCGCATGACCAATTGATGACGCATGGGATTATGCATGCGCTGGTTGCAACACACGAGCGTGATGCTCGTCAAGCGTTCTGTAGGCCATGCTGCGCTTTTGCACAGCCTCGTTCATTGCCAGGCGTGATCGCGCGCGCCGCGTTCCTGCGCGGCGTCGAACGGATCGCCCGCCATCATTGCCTGGGCCTGCGCCATCAAGCCGGCCTGCTCCGAGCCCGCCTGGCGATAGGCATTCTGGCTGGTGGTCGCGCCGGGCGCGGTCTGTTGCAGGTGCCAGCCGGCGCCATCGTGGCAGGCGATGCCCGACGCGCCGCCGCCTGCAAACACGCGGCAGATATCGCCGCCCTGGCGCTTGAACGTGCCCATGATCTGTACCGGTGCGCCTGCCTGCGCCGAGGCCAGCTGGCGGTCGAGCGCATGCGCCAGTTCGCCCGAGGCCAGCATCGTGTTGCTGCCTGCGCCCGGCGTTGCCGGGGCCATGATCCGGTCGCCGACTATCGCTGCGACCACCAGCGATGCCGCGATCGCCGCGCCGGCCCAGACCCGTCGATGCGGGGGCGGCGCCGGCTTGGCGCGCGCGGCGCGCGCATCGGCCATGCTGAGGACATTCGATCCCGCAGCCGGCGCCACGGTCGCGGCGCGGATCGACGCAATCCAGTCAGGGGGCACCGGATCGTCGACGATCGGGGCAAAATGCGTGGCCAGCCGATCACGCAACGCCTGTTCGGCATGGATTCGCGCGGCCAGCACCGCGTCATGGCGCGCAGCCTGCGCAACCCGCGCCCGGCCTGCCTCATCGAGTTCGCCATCGACATAGGCCATCACGTCTTCGCCCGAAACAGTCACGCAACGTCTCCCAAACGGCGCATCAGCGCCTCGCGCCCGCGCACCAGCCGCGATGTCAGCGTGCCCATCGGGCAGCCGATGATCTGGGCGGCTTCCTTATAGGCAAACCCCTCGACCAGCACGAGCATCACCGCTTCGCGCTGTTCGGGCGGCAGCCGGTCCATCGCGCGGCCGACATTGCCCAGTTCGACATGCGCCTCGATCGCCGCATCACCGGGATCGCCGACGCCATGCCCCGCCTCCTCGGCGACGAACGTCTGCCCGCGCCGGTTGCGCGCCCGCACCTGATCGACCCAGATATTGCGCATGATCGTATACACCCATGCATCGAGGCGCGTGCCGCCCTGCCATTGCTGGCGGGATTTGAGCGCGCGCTCGATCGTTGCCTGGCACAAGTCGTCGCCATCGGCGGCATCGCGCGCGAGCCCGCGTGCAAACCGCCGCATGCGCGGCAGCAATTGCACCAGCTCGTCACCAAACGCGTCCGGGTCCAACTATTTATGCCTTTCGCTGCATTAAACGGACGGGCATCGTCGTTTCATCCATAAGGTCTCACGCAAAAATCGCGAAATCGCGAATTTCTGATCGGCGGGCACCGGGACGTGGGAAGCGAGAGGGCCATGATCAAACGCACCGTTCTGTGGGGACTGGCCATCGCGCTGCCCGTCGCCGCGCTGGCGCAGGGGATCGGGATCCCGGCGGTCAATGGCGTGGTCGGCCGGGTTTCGGGCGCGGCCGGCGATGTGCTGCGCACCACCGCCACGCTGGGCCAGACAGTGGCAAGCCTGGCGACTCTGCGGCTCGACCGGCTCGATACCTTTGTCCAGGCGCATCGCGCCACGGTCGAACGCGATGACACCGGCGCGCCCGCGCGCGCGCATGAAGTGCTGCTGCTCGATCCCGATCCGGCGGCCTTGCGGATTGCGGCCGACAGCGGCTTTGTGCTGATCGATCAGGGCGATCTCGATGGGCTGGGCCTGGGCTATGCGCGGTTGCGTACGCCGCCGGGCAAGGGCCTATCCGGCGCCTTGCGCACCTTGCGCAACGCGCTGCCCGGCCGCACGATCACCTCCGACCAGATCCATTTCGCCAGCGGCAGCGCCGCGCGAGCCAGTGGCCCGGCATCTGCCAGACCGCCGGATGCTAGACCGGCGGCTGGCAATACCAGCCTGGGCATCATCGACGGCGGTGTGCGCCCTTCGGCACGGATCACCGATCAGGCGGGGTTTGCCACAGGCGCGCCGCATCCCGATGCCCATGCGCAGGCGATTGTCTCGCTGCTGGCGGGCGCCGGCACCGCGCACATCCATGTCGCCGATGTCTATGGCACCGATCCGGCGGGCGGCGATGCGCTGGCCATCGCGCGCGCGTTGGGGTGGATGCAGAACCACGGCGTGCGCGTCGTCTCGATCAGCCTGGTCGGGCCGGCCAATCCGCTGCTGGCGCGGGCGATCGCGCTGGTCCAGGCGCGCGGGCTGGTCGTCGTTGCCGCAGTGGGCAACGACGGCGCCGCCGCGCCGGCCGCCTATCCCGCCTCGTATCCGGGTGTCGTCGCCGTCACCGGGGTCGATGCGCGCAACCGTGTGCTGTTCGAGGCGGGCCATGCGCTGCACCTCGATTACGCCGGCCCCGGCGCAGACCTGACCGCGATCGGTCTCGACGGGCGCGCGGCGCGGCTGCGCGGCACGTCATTTGCCGCGCCGCTGGTGGCGTCGCGGCTGGCCGCGCTGGCAGGGGAGAGCGGCGACACCCGTATGATGCTGGAACAGGCCAACCGCGAGGCGATTTTGCCGGGGCCGCGCACCGGGCGCGGCATATTGTGCGACACGTGCCGCAAGGGCCTTTGAAAAAATTTGCAAGCCGCGCGGATTAAAATCCGGCGGCCATCCGTCTCCCCACCAGAAGCCGGTTTTTGCACTCCACCGGCGCACATTGGAGACGAACGATGATCAAGGCTCTTACAGCGACGACCGCGCTCACTCTCGCGCTGGTGCTTTCGGCCCCCGGCCATGCCCAGCATATTGGCGGTGGATTGGGTGGCGGCCTTGGCGGCGGGCTGGGCGGCCTGGGTGGCGGATTGTCGACCGGCGCCGTGCGCGGCGAACTAGGCGCCAACGGCGATATCACCAACAACACGGTTAACGGCGCCGCGCATGCCAACACCCACATCCGCACGCCCAAGCCCCCCAAAGTCACCGCACCGACCAGGCTGGTCGACAAGGTCGACACGCACGTCGTGGCGACTGCGACCGGCGCGACCAATCGCGTTGTCGCCACCACGCAAACCGTGCGCCCCGTGCTGGAGCGCGATGTCACGCGCATCGCGGTGGTGCCGGCGATCCCCGACTATGCCGCGCGCCGGGTCGCGATCTATGACGCGGGCATTGCGCCGATCGGGTATGACGATGCCGGCGCCTATATCGACAACCAGTACCAGGTTCTGCAAAACGACTTGCGCGGCACCGGGGTCGACGTGATCCGCCACGGCCAGCAGATCGTGCTGGAAATGCCAAGCGATGTGACGTTTGCGTTCAACAAGCACGATATCCAGCCGCGCTTTCAGCCCGTGCTCGATGCCGTGGCGCACACGCTGACCAAATACCCCGCGACCTATATCGATGTCGACGGCCACACCGATGCGATCGGCAGCCAGGCCTATAACCAGGTTCTGTCCGAACAGCGCGCCGACACCGTCGCCAGCTATCTGGCGCAGCGCAGCGTCGTGCACGCGCGGATGCATGTCGAAGGCTTCGGCAAGACCGAGCCGGTGGCATCGAACGCCACGGTCATGGGCCGCGCCGCCAATCGCCGGGTGGAAATCGTGCTGACGCCATACGTCAGCTGATGCCTTGTCCGGGCATGATACCGGTCGCGACATGATACTCGATGTCGGGGATGGATCGAATCGGCGGTTTCGTGCATTATGCCCCCAGTGCCCGGCCGCATTGTCATGCGGCCGGTTGCCGGAGACGCCCGATGATCAAGACTGTTGCGATCGCCACATGCGCGCTTGTGCTTGCCAGCGCCGCACCCGCCTGCGCGCAGACCGTGCGCTCACTCATGCTGCCGATCCAGCCGATCCAGGCCAGCACGCCGATCGGCATCCGGCTGTTGCCGGGGATGAACAACGGCCAGGTCAACCGTACGATTCCCGGCACGCCCGGTTTGCCCGGAACGGTCGTCAACCCCGATACGGGCTATCGCCCCGGCCGTACCGCCGCTGCCACGCCATTGACGCGCGACGGTCTGTTCCCTCTTGCCAAGGCGTCAGTCGGTGGCGCCAACCGCCGGAACGGTGTGACCGGCCAGCAGGGCGTCGCGGCAGTTCGTGAAGTCACCGGCGTTCGCGCGGTCGATTCACCGCCGATCAGACAGAGCAATGGCGCCAGCCGACCAGTCTTGTCCTGGCAGCCGTAATCACACCAAATCGGTTGTTGCGCGCTTCGCCCGGCCAATGGCACACCAGCGGCCGGTAACCGGTTGCGGGGGACGGTCGCATGGCATTTTCGACACTGGGCAGGGCGATCTGCCGTATCGCGGCTGCGTTGGCGCTGTGCGCCGGGTCGGCAGCGATCGCGCAATCTTCCTCGGGGGGCGAAGAACACACTTACGAAGTCGCCGATTTTCACACCGAATCGGGCACAGTCCTGCCGCATGCCAAGATCGTCTACGGCACGTACGGCACGCTGAACGCGGCGGGCGACAATGTCATCCTGGTGCCGTCGCATTACATGGCGACCTGGCACGGCTATGACTGGCTGATCGGCAAGGGCCGCGCGCTCGATCCCGCGCGCTATTTCATCGTCGCGACCGAAATGTTCGGCAACGGGCGCTCGTCCTCGCCCAGCAACACCCCCGAACCGTACCATGGCCCGCGCTTTCCGGTCACGACTATCCGCGACAATGTCGAAATTGTGCGCGCCCTGCTCAAATACCAGTACGGCGTCACGCATGTCCGCGCGATCATCGGGTTTTCGATGGGCGGGCAACAGGCGTTCCAGTGGGCGATCAGCCATCCCGACTACGCCGATCGCATCGTCGCCACATCGTCCACCGCAAAAACGTATGGCCACGGCATCGTCCGGCTGGAAAGCCAGATCGCCGCGATCGAGGCCGATCCGGTGTTTGCCAATGGTGACTACAAGGTGCAGCCCGCCAAAGGCATCGAGGCGTTCAATCTGGTGTGGACCGCGTGGCTGTATTCGCAGGAATGGTGGCGCCGCGAGCTGTGGCGCGTGGGTGCGCCGGCCGACATCACGCTTGGCAAGGTCATCGAAACCTATCGCACCAAGTTCATTCCCGACGCCGATGCCAACGACCTGATCCTGCAGATGCGCGCCTGGCAACGCCACGACATCAGCGGCAATTCGCGCTACAACGGCCAGATCGAGGCGGCATTGCGCTCAATCCGCACGCCGATCCTGTACATGCCCAGCCTGACCGACCTGTATTTCCCGGTCGAAGATGCCCGTTACGAAGCGCGCCTGATCCCCGGCGTGACATTCAAACCGATCCCGTCGCTGTGGGGCCATCCCGCCGGTGCGGGCGCGACAGTGGCGGATGACAAGTTCATCAACGAGGCGGTGTTTGCGTTTCTGGCGGACAAACAGAAAAAGCTGGTGCTTCCGCGCATGCGCATGCCGGGGATGAGCGGGCGGAATTAGGGCAAGGTTTCTGACAAGCACCGGCGACCAAATACGCCTCTCCCGTCAGAGGCTACGGGATTCATACATCTCGTACGACTTCGAAAATCGACAAGGATTCAATAATTTATGCCTTTCGTCATTCCCGCGTCCGCGGGAATGACGAACAAAGATACGACGTGTGAGTGCTGTAACCCCTCAGGGGAAGGGCTCTTTCATGGTAGCGCTGGTTCTTATCAACGGCGCGATACTCTAGCGCCGATCGAACTCGGCGATGCTTTGCATCAAACGCTCGGCATTCGCTCGTGTCGAGAGCAAATGCATGCTTTCCTCGATCGCATTCCAGTCTGACAGCGACACCATTACGACGGCTTCGGCCTTGTATCTCGAAACGATGACGGGGGCATAGTCGGCGACAACCCGGTCCATCACTTGCTTCAGATTGGCGCGGGCGTGCGAAAAGCTGATGACGTCCATGGCGTTTCTCCGCACCCTGCCTACTTCGCATAAGCCTGCACCAGATCGTACAGAAACGCGCGGCCTTTCAGCAGCGACGCCACTTCCAGGTGCTCGTTCAGGCCGTGGATGCCGTTGAAATCGGGGTTCGCCCAGATCCCGGGCACGCCATAAGTCGGGATGCCGGCGGCCTCCAGATAGATGCCGTCGGTGGCGCCGGTGGACATCGTCGGGACCAGCGGCACGCCGGGGAAGTATTTCTCGGTCAGCACTTCCATCGGCCGGATCACTTCGGGCGTGAACGGCGGGGCCTTGCCCATCGGCTGGTCGGGCTCGGCGGTGGTGACGGTCAATCTGGGGTCGGCAAAGACTTGTGCCAGCTTGCTGCGCACCTCTTCGAAACTGTGGCCGGGAAAGATGCGGCAATTGACGATCGCGCCTGCGCGTTGCGGCAGCGCGTTGGTCGCATGGCCGCCGTCGAGCATCGTCGCGACGCAGGTGGTGCGCAAGGTCGAATGAAACCCGCGATCCTGGTCGAGCACCGCAACCGCCTGCTTGAACGCATCGCTGCCTGGCGCTGCGGTCGCGACCGTCTGCATCGCCTTGCCGGTTTCGCCGGGGAAGGCTGTCGCGCGGCGCGCGAAAAACGCGCGGGTCGTGTCGTTCAGTTCGGCGGGGAAATCGAAATCGCGCAAGTGAAGCAGCGCGTCGGACAGCTCGTAGATCGCGTTGTCCCTGATCGGAATCGAGCTGTGGCCACCGACATTGCGCGCCTCCACGCGGTAATCCTGCGACGCTTTTTCGCCGACCTGGACCGACATCACGACGATCTTGCCGCCCTGCGTCACGCCTTTGCCATCGGTGCGCCCGCCGCCGCCTTCGTTCAGCGCGAATTCGGCATCGATCAGCTCGCGCTTGTTCTTGGCCAGCCACTCCGCGCCGTTGAATGCGCCGCTGGTTTCCTCGCCGCACGTCAGCGCCAGTTTGACCGTGCGACGCAACTTGACATTGCCGGCCTTGAGCCGCGCCATGGTGTCGACCCAGACCGAGGCCATCGCCTTGTCGTCGAACGACCCGCGCGCCCAGTAATAGCCGCCTTCCTCGACCAGCGTGAACGGATCACGCGTCCAGTCGGCGCGCTTGGCCTCGACCACGTCGAGATGCGCGATCAGCAGGATCGGTTTCGTGCCCGGCGCGGTTCCGGGCAGCACGGCGACAAGGCCGCCGTCCCTGGGATGTTCGGGGGTGGCGAAATAGGTGATCTGGCTGTCGGCAAACCCGGCGGCTTTCAGATGCGCGCCCATGCGCTGCGCCGCGAGCGTGCAGCTGCCCGATGACACCGCGGTGTTGGTTTCGACCAGTTCCTTGTACGTCGCGCGAAACGCGGCTTCGCCGGTATCGTCCGCAGCAAAGGCGGAGGAGGTGGCTATTGCGGCGAGGGCGGCGCCGGCCAGAATGCGTGCGATGATCGGTTTTGGCATCGGTTCAGGTCCTCAAAAGTCAAAAGGCATAAGCGCGGATCAGGTCATCCAGAAACAGCCGGCCGGTCATCAGCGATTGCACGGAAATGCGCTCGTCGAGGCCGTGCACGCCGTTGCCATCGGGATCGCCCCACAGCCCCGGCGCGCCATACGTCGGAATACCCGCCGCGGTCAGGAATGTCGCGTCGGTATAGCCGTTGGCCATTGCCGGCACGAGCGCGACCCCGGGCCAGTATTTGGCAACAAGCTTGCGCGCCGGATCGAGCACCGCCGGATCGAGCGGCGGCGGGGGCGGAGCAGGGCGCAGCGGGGCCAGCGCCGTCACGCCGACTTCGGGATCGCCGATCACGCGCTCCAGCTCGTGGCCGATGGCATCGACATTGTGGCCGGGAAAGATCCGGCAATTGACCGTCGCGCGCGCGCGCTGCGCCAGCGCATTGGGCGCATGCCCGGCATCGAGCATCGTCGCAACGCAAGTCGTGCGGATGTTCGCATGCAAAAACGCATCGGTATCGACCTGCCACAGTGCGGCCCGATAACCGGGACCGTCTGCCGGATCGGCCGCGAGCGCGACCATCGCTGCGCCGACTGCGCCGCCGCGCGCGGTGCCGACATCATGGAAATAGACCGTGGTGATCGGGGTAAATTCGACCGGGAACGTATAGGCTTCGATCCGGTCCAGCGCATGCGCCAGCTGATAGATCGCGTTGTCGGGGCGCGGGGCCGAACTGTGGCCGCCGCGATTGCGCGTTTCGAGCACGAAATTGGCAAAGGTTTTCTCGCCGATCTGGATCGTCTGGGCGATGACCTTGGCCCCGCCCGCTCTGCCATCGGTGCGCCCGCCGCCGCCTTCGTTCAGCGCAAATGCGGCGTCGATCAGCTCGCGGCGGTTTTCCGCCAGCCATTGCGCGCCATTGAACGCGCCATTGGTTTCCTCGCCGCAGGTCAGCGCCAGTTTGATCGTGCGTTTGGGCTTGGCATGCGCGCGCGACAGATTGGCCAGCGCATCGACAAAGATCGCAGCCTGCGCCTTGTCGTCGAAGGCACCGCGCGCGTGGAAATATCCGCCGGTTTCGGTCAGCACGAACGGATCGCGCGGCCAGTCTTCGCGCCTTGCCTCCACAACATCGAGATGCGCGACGAGCAACAGCGGTTTGAGCGCGCTGGAATGCCCGGGCAGGATCGCGACCAGCCCGCCCTCCCTGGGATGATCGGGCGCGGCATAGGCGATCAGCCGGTCATCGGAAAAGCCGGCTGCGCGCAAGGTGTCGGCCATGCGTGCGGCGGCCAGCGTGCAATCACCGTGCGCCAGCGTCGTATCGGTTTCGACCAACGTGCGATAGGTCGTGCGGAAGGCGGCTTCATCGGGGGTGATCGCGGCCGGCGCGGCCCAGGCGCGGGATGCCGCAACGACGAGAGCAGCGAAGATCACAGTGCGGTTCATCCCCGCACTGTGCCAGCATTTGCGCGCGGCGCAATGCCCCCGCCCAAACCGGGTTGATGATGATGTATTGGGGAAAGCGCGCAGCCCCCTTACGCCTTCCATCCTCCGCCGATCGAGCGCGCCAGCGACACCGCCGCGTTCAGCCGCAGCGTATGCACCTCGATCGCGCGGCGCTGTTCGAACAGCGCGGTCGTTTGCGCGGTGACGACGTCAAGATAGTTCGATGCGCCCTTTTCATAGCGGATCATCGACAGGTTCGCGGCGTCTTGCGCCTGCGCGGCGGCGCGGCTGGCGGCGCTGTCTTCATCGCCGAAATGGTGGAGCGCAGACAGACTGTCCTCGACCTCCTGAAATGCGGTCAACGCGGTGCTGCGATAGTCGGCGGCGGCTTCATCCCAGCGCGCGCGCGCCTCGCGCACGGCAGCGGCGCGGCGGCCGCCATCGAACAAGGTCACCGCGAGCGCCGGGCCCAGCGCCCAGAACGCATTGCCCGCCATCGCCAGCCCGGCAATCGTCGTCGCATTGGTCCCGCCTTGCGCGGCCAGATCGATCGTGGGGAAGAACGCCGCGCGGGCGACGCCGATCGACCGGTTTGCGGCATACATCCGCCGTTCCGCCGCCGCCACATCGGGCCGGCGCTGCAACAGCGTTGCGGGCAGGCCGGCGGGCGGGATGGCGACGGTCAGCGTGTCTTTTTGCGGCGCGATGGCAAAGGCCGAGGCCGGCGTGCCGACAAGGCTGGCGATCGCATGTTCGAGCCTGGCCCGCGCGGCCAGCACATCGGCGCGCTGCGCCTGCGCATCGGCGAGAGCCGCACCCGATCGCCCGACATCGATGCCGGTTGCGACCCCGCCGCTGAACCTCGCGTTCACCACGGTGTCGGCCTGCGCAAACGCCGCGATCGAGCGTTCGAGCAAGGCGGATTCGGCATCGAGCCCGCGCAACATGATGTAGCTGGTGGCCAATTGCGCCTGCAGGCTCAGCCGGATCGCGGCGGTATCCTCGGCGCTGGCCACGGCCCGGGCGCGGCTCGACGCGATCGCATTGCGCACCCGGCCCCACAGATCGAGCTCGTAACTGGCGGTCAGGCCGATCTGGTTGTTGCCATATTCGGATTCCTGCGTCGCGCCGCCGCGCAGCGGCCGGTCGTCGGATTGCCGGTTGTAGCCCGGATTGGCGGTCGCGCCCACGGTCGGCAGCGCCTGCGACTGCGCGATGCGCAGCGCGGCGCGCGCTTCGTCGCTGCGCGCCAGCGCGGATGCCAGGGTCGGGCTGGCGCTGGCCAGTTGCGCCTCCAGCGTATCGAGCTGCGGATCGCCCAGCGCGTGCCACCAGTCGGGCGCGATCGCGGCCGTGGTGCCCGCCGCATCGGCAGGCGCCCAGGGCCCGGTTTCGCGAAACGCTGCGGGCGCTGTGACCGTCACCGGATGATACGCGGGCGCCCCTGCACATCCCGCGACCAGCAGCACCGCGCCGGCCAGCGCGGCGCGCCTAATCACGCCGGCTCTCCACGCGCACGATCTGGCCTTCGCTGATCGAATCCGACGGGTTGGCGATCAGCTTCGTCGCGGCGGTCAGCCCCGAGGCGATTTCGACTTTGCCGCCCAGATCGCGGCCTACGACCACCGGGATCAGATGCACGCGCCCCTGGCCATTGCGGATATCGGTTACGGTTCCGACCTGGCTGCCATGTTCGCGCAGCACCAGCACGCCCGACGGGACGACCAGCTGCGTCGAGACACCGGGCAGTGCAAAATGGACCTGGGCATAGCCACCGGGCTTCAGCTTGAATTGCGGATTGTCGGTCTTCAGCTGCACCTGCAACGAACCGCTGCGCTGGTCGATCGCGTGGCTCTGGTCGGTCATCGTGGCGGTAAAGGATTCGTCGGGATAATCGGGCAGCCTCAGCGTCGCGCTCAGCCCGCTGTGCATCGCTGCCGAATACTGTTGCGGCACATTGACATAGACGCGGATGCGTCGTTCGTCGGCCATCGCAAACATCGGAGTCTGGTTGGTTGCGCCAGGTCCCACCAGATCGCCGATATCGGCCGTGCGCTGGGTGATCACGCCGGCGAACGGCGCACGCACCGTGGCATAGCTTTTTTCCGCCAGCAGGCGCCCCAGCGCGGCGACCGCCTCCTCGACGCCAGCAGCGTGAGTCTTGGCGTCGGCGTTCTTCTCGTCGGTTTCCTGCACCGATACGGCCCTGCTTTTCAGCAGGTCGTTCCACCGCGCGGCAGTCGACCGTGCCAGTCCTGCCTCGGCCCGCGCGCGATCGAGCGCTGCACGCGCCTGGATGATCTGCTGGTCCAACTCAGGGGTGTCGATCGTGGCGAGCGGCGCGTTCTGGCCGACTTCGGCGCCGATGTCGCGCATCCAGGCGTGAACATAGCCACCGACGTGGGCATAGATATGCGCGGTGTTCCATGCCTGCATCGTGCCGGGCAGTACCAGTTCGTCGCTGGCGCCCCCGGTGGCCGGCGTGATCAGGCGCACGCTCGGTGTGGCCTGGCCGTCGGACGCGGTCTGCGCGACATCGGCATCGCGCGTGCGCACATAGATCCCGCCGGCCACGACGATCAGCGCGGCGCCAGCCACGATCAGGCCGACACGGCCGAGACCCTTGGGGGGCGCTGCGTCCGGAACGCCGTGAGGATCAGACATGGTGCAGTTCCTTGTGATTTTCGATTTCAGGATGACCGCTGCGGCGGCGGTGCGCGATCGAGAACACCACGGGCACGAACACCAGCGTGGCGACGGTCGCAAACACCAGCCCGCCGATCACCGCGCGGCCCAGCGGCGCGTTCTGTTCGCCGCCTTCGCCCAGACCCAGCGCCATCGGCGCCATGCCGATGATCATGGCCAGGGCCGTCATCAGCACCGGGCGGAACCGCGTCGCGCCCGCCTCCAGCGCGGCGCGCAGCGCATCGCCGGTCGCCTCCAGCCGTTCGCGGGCAAAGGTGATCACCAGCACCGAATTGGCGGTCGCCACGCCCATGCACATGATCGCGCCGGTCAGCGCGGGCACCGACAGCGTGGTGTGCGTGCCGAACAGCATCCACACGATTCCGGCCAGCGCCGCCGGCAGCGCGGTGATGATCACCAGCGGATCGATCCAGCTCTGGAAATTGACCACGATCAGCAGGTAGATCAGCACGACCGCGCCCATCAGGCCCAGGATCAGCCCCGAAAACGCCGCGTTCATCGTCTGCACCTGGCCACGAAGAGTCACCGTCGCGCCCTTGGGCAGTGCCCCATGCGTCTGGTCGAGCACGCGCTGGATATCGCCCGCCACCGCGCCCAGGTCGCGGCCCTGCGTGGTGGCATAGATATCGATCGCGGGCTGGATCGCGTAATGGGTGACCACTGCGGCGGTGCGCGCTTCATGCACCTGGCCCAGCCCGCCCAGCGTCTGGAACCCGCCGCCGGCACCGGTGATCGGCACATTGTTCAGCGCGCTCAGGGTGTCGGCGCGGTATTCGGGTGATTGCACCACGATCGGATACGACACGCCGTTCTTGGGATTGAGCCAGAAGGTCGGCGCGACCTGGAACGATCCGGCCAGGTTGACCGATAGCGCCCGGGTCACGTCGTTTTCGGTGATGCCGACGCGATCGGCCAGCGAACGGTCGACATCGATCTGCAGCTCGGGATAATTGCTCGGCTGCTGCACGCGCACGTCGGCGATGCCGGCAATGGCGTTCAGCCGGCCCAGCACGCTGTCGGCGTAGGCTTCGTTGGCGGCATTGTCGGGGCCCGCCACGATCACGTCGATCGGTGCCGGCGCGCCGAAATTCAAGATCTGGCTGACGATATCGGCGGGCAGGAACGAAAAGGTGCTGCCCGGAAACGCATTGGGCAGGTCCTGACGCAGCCGCCGGACATAGCCGGCGGTCGGGTGATGCCCTTCGTTCAGCGTGATCAGGATATCGCCGTCCTGCGGGCCGATGCCGCCGCTGTTCGAATAGGCCATGTTGATGCCCGACACGGTCATGCCGATGTTGTCGATCACCGTGCCGGTTTCGGATGCGGGCAGATCGGCGCGGATGCGCGCCTCGACATGGTCGAACAGCGCGGCGGTTTCCTCCAGCTTGGTTCCGGTGGGCGCGCGCACATGGATGCTGATCTGGCCCGAATCGACCGCCGGAAAGAAATCGCGCCCCAGAAACGGCACCAGTGCGAAACTGCCCAGCACGATCCCCATGAACACGATGACGAACAGCCGCCGATGATCGAGCGCCAGCCGCAGCGCGCCGACGTACCAGGTGCGAAAGCCTTCGAAGCGGCGTTCGAACCCGTGCTGAAACCGGCGCAGCACATTGCGCGTGTGCGGATGGCCCGTGGTTGCGTCATGGCTGATCATCTGCGCCTGCGTCGAAGCGCTCGCATGTTCGCGCAGCAGCCAGTTGGCCATCGTCGGGACCAGGGTGCGCGACAGTGCGAACGAGGCGATCATCGCAAACACCACCGATTTGGCCATCGGTGCAAACAGATAGCCCGGGACCCCGCCCAGAAAGAACATCGGCACGAACGCGATGCAGATGCACAGCAGCGACACGAACGCCGGCTGCACGATCTGCCTGGCGCCATCCAGGATCGAGGTTTCGACCGCCTTCCCCTGTTCGAGATGCCAGTTGATGTTCTCGATCGTCACCGTCGCGTCATCGACCAGGATGCCGACCGCCAGCGCCAGCCCGCCCAGGGTCATGATGTTCAGCGTCTCGCCGCTGATCGCCAGGCCCATGACTGCGGCAAGAATGGCCAGCGGAATCGAGATCGCGATGATCACGGTCGACCGCCACGAGCCCAGGAACAGCAGGATCATCAGGCTGGTCAGCGCGGCCGCAATCACACCCTCGCGCACCACGCCGTCGATCGCAGCCTTCACGAACAGCGACTGGTCGGACAGGAAATCGATGTTCAACCCGTCGGGCAGCGAGGGGCGCATGCGTGTAACCACCGCGCGCGCATCCTCGACAATCGCGATCGTCGATGCGCTGCCGGCCTTGAGCAGCGTCATCAGCACCGAGCGCTGGCCATTGACGCGCACTTCGTTCTGCTGCGGCGGCGACCCATCGTGCACATTGGCGACATCGCGCATGAACACCGTGGCGCCGTCGATCGTGCGGATCGGCAAGCCGTTCAGCGCCGCGATCGCCTCTGGCGCATTGTTCAGCCGAACGTTGTATTCGAACGCGCCGATCCGCGCGGTGCCGGCCGGAATGATCTGGTTCTGCGCGGCCAGTGCGGTGCCGACATCGGCCGCCGACAGATGCCGCGCCTGCAGCGCCTGCGGATCGATATCGATCTGGATCTGGCGGACCCGGCCGCCATAGGGCGAAGGCATCGCCGCGCCCTGGACGGTGGCCAGCCCCGACCGGATCCGGTTTTGCGCCACGTCGAACATCTGCTGCTCGGACAGGGTCTTAGAAGACAGCGCCATTTGCAGGATCGGCACGGTCGACGCGCTGTAGTTCAGGATCAGCGGCGGGGTGATCCCGGCGGGCAGCTGCTTCAGCACGGTCTGCGAGGCCGACGTGACTTGCGCTGTCGCAGTGCGGATATCGACGCCGGAGCGAAAGAACACCTTCACCACCCCGATACCGTTGTACGACTGGCTTTCGATATGGTCGATGTCGTTGACCGTCGAGGTCAGCTGCCGCTCGTAATAATAGATGACGCGGCCCGACATGTCCCTGGGCGCCAGGCCGTTGTACTGCCACACCGCCGCAATCACCGGCACGCGGATATCGGGAAAGATGTCGGTCGGCGTCGTCAGCCACGCGATCGTCCCGCCCAGCATGATCAGAATGGCCATGACCACGAACGTGATCGGCTTCGACAGGGCGATTTTGACCAGTTGCAGCATGGTGCGCGGTGTGGTCGCGGGGGGTGCGCGGGGCAACTAAAGAAAAGTTCACGCACGCAGTGCCTCCGGCGTCGCACATCCAAAGCTATCGGGATCCAAGGGCCATTGCCCATAGGCGCTAACTTAACATCTGTCGTCGCCCCGGACTTGATCCGGGGTCCCGCTTTTTGTTGTGTTAGCGCAGTATTTGAAGCGACGCCGCAAGAAGAAAGCGGGACCCCGGGTCAAGCCCCTACGACATTCACACATTTCGCATGCCTTCGAAAATTTATATAATTCAATAACCCATATATTGTCATTCCCGCGGACGCGGGAATCCAGACTGGGCGCCAAGCGGTTGGTTCGGTGCTTGGCGCCCAGTCTGGATTCCTGCGTCCGCAGGAATGACGAGCGAGAATACGATGTGTGAATGCCGTAGGGGGTCAAGCCCGGAGCGACGAATTTCGCGATAGTTCGCGCCTATGGGCAATGGCCGGTGCAATCGGAGACATAGGTAACATTTTAGACCGGCAACATAGGTAACAGATTTGGCCCAGATTGTGGGTTCAAAGCTGGCTCGTACGAGCCAGCTTTGAACCCACAATCTGGGCTGACTGATCACTCAGGGTTGCCAGATCGATCCAGCGGAAGCGTACGGTCCAGTCTCCATTGTCGCGTTGGACGATGGCTACGGTTTCGTTGGCCAAAGCTTCAGTGATGTAGAGTGTTTTGTCGCGCCAGCGAACCAGACCCTTGGCTGTGACGGGCAGGACGTAGTGGTCGTCAGGATAGTCCCATGCGTCGATCTTGTCGGGAAACTGCCTGGTCGAGGCTGTGTGGACCGACGCCGGGCAGATCTGTCCCAGTGCTTCGTGAGGGCGGTAGGTGTTGTAGAGGTGCCGCCAGGTGTCAAACCGGGCCTGCTGTTCACGCAGCGTATCTGCCGGTGGTGCGGCGGTGTCTTCGGCAAGGGTACGATGCATCCGCTCGTGACGACCATTCTGATCAGGGCGGCCCGGGGTTATGTATTCGGGCATGACGCCAAGCTTCACCAACCACACTGAAAACCGGGTCAGTCCGCCGAGCCCCCGGCTCATCCCGAACGGATGGCCATTGTCCGTGCGAAGCGATGCTGGCAAACCCAACTCTTTGAAAGATTGTTCGAAAAGTGGAATGACGCTTTCCATGTCGGCGCGTGGCACGGCCTCGCAGCGGATCAGGTAGCGGCTGTAATTGTCAGTGATCGTCAGCGGCTCGCAGCGCACACGATCACCTGTCCGAAACCAGCCTTTGAAATCTGCAGACCATATCTCGTTGGCGGCCTGCGGGATCGCCGGCTGGCCATGGCCCGCGCCCCCGGAGCGCCGAATACGCCGCGTCTGGCTCAGTTCCTTGCGCCGCAAAAGGTCGCCGATCGTGCTTGCCGCTGGCCAGTGCCCATCCGGAACATCCAGCGCCAGGCGCGCCAGCAGCTTGCGCGGCCCCCATGTCGGAAAGCGCTCGCGAAGCCCTAGGATCGCCGCTTCGGTCTGTGCGTCTATGCGCCAGGGTATCGTCTTTGGCGCCCGGCTCTGCTCCGACAGACCCAACGCTCCCAGCTCCAGATAACGTGAAAGCCATTTGTACCCCGTCTTCCGGCTGATCCCGTACTGCGAGCACAAATCACCAATCGGCACCTCTTTCTTGAGGCACGCAGCCACAAACCCAAGCCGGCTGTCCATAACACTTTGACCTGTAAAGGGCATCGAACGGTCCTCCCGCCCGATACTCTGAACTGTTACCCATGTTGCCGGTCCAAAGTGTTACCTATGTAGCCGGTCTATACCGCCCTTGGCCGCCGGAGGCCTCTGTTACACCCGCGGCGCGACGATCCGCGCGGCGAGGCCCGGGCTGGCGCCATCGCCCGCCGGGTCGAGCTCCAGCACAAACCCGTGCACCGCAACGATCACCGCGACCAGGCTGAGCCCCAGGCCAAACCCCGGCGTCGCCGCCGCGCCGCTGCCGCGCTGGAACCGTTCGAGGACAAGCGCGCGTTCGGCCGGCGCGATGCCCGGGCCCTGATCCGTCACGGTGATCGCGATCCGCTCGCCCAATTCGGTCACGCTGATCGCGATCGTGCCGCCCACCGGGCTGAACTTGATCGCGTTCTCGACCAGGTTGCTGACCGCTTCGAACAGCAGCCGCTCGTCACCGTGCACGCACATCGTGGCATAGCCGCTGGCGACCAGCGTGATCCCGCGCTCTTCGGCCAGCGGCTCGTACAATTCGGCCAGATCGCGCGCCATGTCGCACACATCGACGCTGGCGAAATGCGCCTGGCGCCGCGATGCCTCCAGCTCCGACATGCGCAGCAACGCCCGGAACCGCGCGAGCACCGCGTCGAGCTCGTCACGCGCCCCCAGCAGCAAGGTCGCCGCCTCGCCATCGGGATGCCGGGCCAGCACCGGCAGCAGTGCGATGCGTTCCAGCCGGGTACGGACATGCGACAGCGGCGTGCGCAGATCGTGCGCGATCGCATCGGTTGCGCCTTTCACCTGGCGCAGCAGCCGCTCGATTTCCTCGACCATGACATTGATGATCGCGGCGATCATGTCGAATTCATCGCCGCGACCGCCGATCGCGATCCGCAAATCGAGCTCGCCCATCGCAATCCGCGCCGCCGTCGCCTCGAGCCGGCGGATGCGGCGCATCGGCCCCAGGCTGAGCAACACGCCCGCGCCCAGCGCCACCGCGACAGCGCCGGCGCCGGTAATCCACATGATCGCCAGGATCCGCGCGCGCAGATCGTGGATCGGGCTGATATCGCGCGCCACCACCACGATCAGCCCGCCACCCGTCATCAACGCCAGCGCGCGCACCGGTACGCCGCGCGGGCCATGGACGCGCTCGAACATCTGCCCGATCGGAAACGGCGGCCCCAGCGACGGTTCGCCGACCAGCAGACGGTGCGCGGTATCGAAGACTGCCACGCTTTCGAGCAGATGCGTCGAATCGTCCAGCGCCAGATGGGCCGCCGCCAGCGTGCGGGCGTTATCGCCCAGCGCCAGCATATGCGCCTTGGTGGTGATCGTCAGGTCGGTACGATGGTTGAGCTCGGCACTCGTCTGCGCATAGATCAGCCACAGCGCGGCAAAAATCGCGACCACGAATACGCCCGTCAGCCCCGCGGTCAGGCGGAACGCAGTCGTATGGCGCAAGTCGATCAGGCGCTGCGGCGTGTTCACGAGATGGGCGGCTGCGAAACCGCCAGGCGATACCCTTCGCCCTTGATCGTCTCGATCATCGCCGCGCGGTCCGGCCGCTCCAGCTTGCGGCGCAATTTGGCGATATGCACATTGATCAGATTGTCGCTGGCCTCGAAATACCGGCCCCAGACCTGTTCGAAAATCACCTGCCGCGCCACGACATGCCCGGCATGGCGCACGAGGAATTCGAGCAGGCGGAACTCCTTGTTCACCAGATCCAGCGTTTCGCCATCGACCCACGCGCGCCGCTTGACCAGATCGAGCGCGATCGGCCCGGCGCGCAAGAACCCGTCCTCGGGGTAATCGCGCGCACGGCGCAGCAACACGTCGATCCGCGTGACCATCTCGGCCGGCGAAAACGGCTTGGCCAGATAATCATCGCCGCCGGCGCGCAAACCCGCAATGCGTTCATCGACATCGCCCAGCGCCGAAATCACCAGCACCGGCGTCGTGATCTGCCGCGCACGAATCCGCGCCACCAGCGTCAGCCCGTCGATCCCTGGCAGCATCCGATCGACCGTCGCCGCATCGAACCGTTCCGCCCCCAGCCGGCCAAGCGCCTGCAGCCCGTCGGCCAGGTGGACGACATCGTGCTGTTCGGCTTCGAGCGCGGCGCAGATCAGCGCGGCGGTCTCGCCATCGTCCTCTACGACCAGGATATGTGCCATCGGGCCCGGGTTCTCATCTGCTTGCCCCCGCAGACCTCGGACCGGCACCGGCAGCAAGCAAGTAAAATCGGCTTCACATGGGCCCGCATTTACGGAATGGGCTTTATCCCCGAGGATACAAGCAACTCTGCGGTAACTGTTTTTGTATCCTTCCTGCGCCTTTCAACAATCAGGCGTTGTTGTTTCAGCGCATCGATCAGCTGGCGCAGCGTCGCCCGCTGCTCTTCGGTCTCCGGCACCGGCACCAGCGCTTGATAGGCTTTCAGATCGGCAAGGCGACGCCGCATCTCGGCCGCTTCCCTGCGCAGCGCATCCGCGTTGGCGTTGACCTCGCCGATACCCGTCCTGACCGCCGCGCGGTAGCGGGCCAGGAAATACCATGCGACCAGAAACACCGACAGACACGCAGACGTACCGATGATGAATGTGACAGGCGAGTCGAGATCGACCCATCTCATCGCAAAATTCAGCACAACCAGCACGGCAACGGCGCCCGTAGCGATATTGCGATATGTCGATATGATCATGCTCTGCCCCCTTGAGGAGACGATACCGCAGAGCCATAAACATTGCGTTAGCCGCCATTTCGACCGACGAAACGACTCATGACCATACCCCCCCATATCGTCGTCCTGACCGGCGCCGGCGTGTCGGCTGAATCGGGCATCGACACCTTTCGCGCCGGCACCAACGGCCAGCCCAGCCTGTGGGAACAACACCGCATCGAGGATGTCGCCACCCCCGAAGCCTTTGCCCGCGATCCCGATCTCGTGCTGCGCTTCTACGACATGCGCCGCGCCGCGATCCAGACCAAAGCCCCCAACCCCGCGCACCTTGCTCTCGCCCGGCTGGATGCCGCGTGGCCCGGCCACGTCACCATCGTCACGCAAAACGTCGACGACCTCCACGAACGCGCCGGCGCGCACGGCGTCATCCACATGCACGGCGAACACCTGTCGGCGTGGTGCGCCACATGCGACACCCGCACGCGCTGGACCGGGCCGCTGGCCGACCGCCCGCCATGCCCCGCGTGCGCCGCGCCAACCTTGCGCCCCGATATCGTCTGGTTCGGCGAAATCCCCTACCGCATGGACGACATCCAGGCCGCGCTGGCCGGCGCCGACCTGTTCGTCTCGATCGGCACCTCGGGCGCGGTTTACCCCGCCGCCGGCTTCGTCCGGCTGGCGCGTGAACTCGGTGCGCAGACGCTCGAGCTTAACCTGGAACGCTCGCAGGGGTCGGCGTGGTTTGACGAGACGCGGCTGGGGCCGGCGAGTGAAGTTGTCGCCGCGTGGGTGGATGGTTTGCTCGGTTAACGGGCCTCCGGCGGCCGTTTTGGGTGCCTCCGGCGGCCAAGGGCCAGGGGCCCTTGGATCCCGTTACCGTCTTGAACTGTAAGGCCATCTGGCGTTTTTTCTCGCCGCGAAGCGGCAAGCTGCCTGCCGCGTTGCGGCGCGATACAAAGGCTGCTGTGGCACGTCGATCAAGCCGTTAACGGCTAAGCCTGGCAACCACATGTCCGGCAGTCCGGATCCTTGGCGATGAACATCGGCCGCAACGACGGCGCCAGCCCATCGATCACCACCAGCCGGCCCCACAGCGGATCGCCCAGCGTCGTGCGCCCCTCCAGCACCACCCGCAACGCATGCATCGCCGCAAATGCACCCACCATCCCGACCATCGCACCCAGCACGCCATCATCCGCGCACGTATCGCAATCATCGGCATCGAACGCGTCGCCGACAAAGCAGCGATAACAGGACTGGTCGGGCAAATGCCCGGCAAAATTGGCAACCTGGCCCTGAAACCGCGCCAGCGCCGCGCTGGTCAGCGGCACGCCCAGTGCAACACACGCATCGGCAATCGCCAACCTTGAGGCAAACGTATCCGTGCCGTCGAGCACCACATCCGCGCCGCCAAGCAATGCCGCCGCATTGTCGGCATCGACCCGCGCGACATGCGCCACTACCGTCAGCGCAGGATCGAACCGCCGCGCCCACTCCGCCGCAACCAGCGCCTTTGGCCGGCCGACATCGTTCGGCGCAAACAGCGTCTGGCGCTGCAAATTCGACAGCGCGACCACATCGTCATCGATCACGGTCAACCGGCCGATCCCCGCGCCCGCCAGGTACTGCAACGCCGGATTGCCGATCCCGCCCATGCCCACCAGCACGACATGCGCCTGCGCCAGCCGCATCTGGCCTATGCCGCCCACTTCGGGCAGGACGATGTGGCGGGCGAAACGGTCGAGCCGATCGGGGGTCATCGGCGCCGCCCGTATTCAGGCGGTGTCATGACATCGATGGTCGGGAAAAGGCTGCGCATGTGGCTGACGTTCCAGGTCACTATCGTTGAAATACCATGGATCACCGCAGCCTCGCCGATCATCCGGTCATAAAGCCGCGCCCCGATCCCGCCGGCGGTCGCATAACTGCGCACCGTTTCGAAACTCTGCGCAGGCGTCAGTCCGACCAGCTGGGTTATCGCGCGCAGGCTTTCCAGCGCGGCCCAGGCTTCATCGGCGGAGAAGCGGAAGGGTGCGTGGGCCCCACGCCGGGTAAGCGTACTGTAGGCTTCGGCATAGCTGTGCGCGGTCACGGCCAATGTCGCGGTATCCGCAAGGCCGAACAGGTCTGCCGAAGGCACGTGATGGTCGTGGTCACCGGCGAGTGCTGCGATGATGACATTGCTGTCGATCAGCGCGTCAATCGTCAAGATCGGCCCCTCCGCCACGTGACGGCAGCTGCCGGGCCCGGTCCAGCGCGTCGTTGGCCTCTGCCAGACTGATGCTTGCGCCGGTGGCGGGCCGGACAAGCAGCGCGCCGCGCCGGACCAGAGCACCGGTGTTGGCGGGAAGCCCGGGCGGAACGTAGCCGCGCAACGCATCCTCGACGACTTCGCTGGCGGTCATGCCGGTGAGTTTGGTCAGCGCCTGCACACGGTCACGCGCGAATGCCGAACGGACGTTAAGCTGAATGTTTTCGATGCGACCCATGGAGGGCATATACACGGGTGGATTGCAAATGGCTAGCAAATATCGCATTTGGCTATCCAGCATGCCGGCCGAGCGTCATTCCGGCAGATTATAGGTAAATTTGTAATCGTGGCGACCAGGGCTGATGATGATGTCGAGCGATCCGGTGAGGCCAACCAGGTCTTCGCTGCCCGAATCAGGCACGACCACGACACTCAGCGAAGGCACGCCTTTGTCCATCAGGCCGTTGTGTTGCAGCGTAAACGCGCCGGTGCGGCCCTCCAGCACGCCGGTCACCCGCTCCATCGCGACATACCCCGCCGACCCTTCGACCGCGCTGCGAAAGGCCAGCATGTGCCCGGTGCTCGTGCCCGACAAGTCGCCATGATACGTCTTGGCCAAGGCCATCGTCCCGATCGGGTTGCCCGGTGCGCCGGTCGGCGTCATCGTGATGTCGAAATTGCCAATCGCCTGTCTGGTCATCGCGTCCCTCGCCGTACCTGAGTCATGGATTGCGAAGCTAGAACGGCACGGCCTCGGGTCAAGCCCGAGACATCGTGCAGGTCGGGGGTAGTCGGGATCGTTGCGGAGACGAGGGCTGGAATCGAGCGATATGCTTGGGGTGCGATATGCGGTTTCATGCCTCCGGCGGCCAAGGGCCATTGCCCTTGGGTCCCGTCAATGACTGCTTACGCCCAATAGCAGTCAAACCACTTCTGGTGTAACTGCTAACGATGGCAAGCATTCCTAGTTTTCATGACGCCAAGCTTATCGGGGTCGCGCTTGATGGCAAACGAGCGACGCTCATCGTCATGCAAGTGAATGGCGAGAAATGGCAGGTTGCCATTCATGATGTTCAAGCGCTTCAAATGGATGAGTTCCGCGAAGGTAACATTATCAGCTATTTTGAAGCGGTCAGCGGTGAAAAAGTACCGCGCAATGTTCTCGAAATCCTGTTCACGCCGCCACATCCTAGTGCCGCTGAGGAATATCACGCTGCCCATGCCAGACTGCTAGACGCCAAGTCCGCCCTCGTGCAGGCGGGAGAAGCTGTGCTTGTCATGATCACACCATCTTATGGTGCCGAATTTGCCGCTTTTGGTGCGGCATTCGACGCATTCCCTGTGACAATTGATGGCAGCTAACCACCATTTTCCACCGTCCCATAGCGTGGGCCTGCGCGATAGGCGCAACGGCAGCAAACGCCCCATTAAGAGACGTCCGTCCGAACCCAATCAGCGGGCAGTTGATGCCAAGGGCTGTCCGGAAATCGCCGAGCATATTCCTCTTTAACCCGCCGCTGTCGCCAAACCGGTCCCCCAATATTCCAAGCAGCTTCCTCTTTCCCAAAGTCAGCAGTCAGTCTTGCGGGGATGTGCTCCTCGGCATCCCAGCCTGCAATAATTTCCATCGCTTGGATCGCTTGATCTTCAACCCTGGCATCATATTCCATGTCACCATCCATCACGCCTACAATCAGCGTCCCTGCGGACCACCGAACCATCGGCCATGGTTCCTTGAGGGCACTGGTCAATTCAAACCTTCCGAGCCTAGACCAAGCTCCCGAGCGCAGCGCTCGCGTGATTGACGGGTAAACGACTGTTACGACAGCCATCACGGGCGACGAAAGAATATCAATGGGTGAAGCAACATTATGGTCGCGGCGTCGAAAGAAACCGATGCGCTTATCCGACGTTACTTGACCATAATAAATCGACTGCCTTTCGCCGTAGACAGCGTAAAGCGTTCCGGATTTCAAATCGGCACGGGAAGACGGCTTGCCCTCAAACATGCTCGATAAATGAGGCAATTTCGGCTCTCATGTCAACGGCGGCTTTCCACCAACTCAGGACTTACAGCAGGCAATTCGTCATCGTACGCCCGGGGCGGGTTCGCGCGTAGGGTTGTTTCTGTCAAACCCCTCGTCGGAAGACTTCAAAGCCGCGTCGCGATAAGACGCCGCGCAACGACGACATGCAGGTCAGGACAGTAACGGGATCAAAGGGCAATAGCCCTTTGCCGCCGGAGGCCCTTCGAAAACCGCTTAATCCTCCAACTGCCGCAACAAAGTCCGCACATCCCCATCCATCTCGGCATCGCGCGTGCGCAGTTCCTCGATCAGCCGCACCGCGTGAATCACGGTCGAATGATCGCGCCCGCCGAACTTGCGGCCGATTTCCGGGTACGAGCGCGGAGTCAAAACCTTGGCCAGGTACATCGCGACCTGGCGCGGGCGGACGACTGCGCGGGCGCGGCGTTTGGAGGCCATTTCGGTGCGGTCGACGCGGTAGAACTGGCAGACCGCGCGCTGGATTTCGTCGATGGTGATGCGGCGGCGGTTGGCCGAGAGGATGTCGGTCAGCTGTTCTTCGGCGAGGGTCAGGCTGACGGGCTGGCCGGTGAGCTGGGCGTAGGCGATCAGTTTGTTGAGGCCGCCGACGAGTTCGCGGACGTTGCGGTTGATCGTGCGGGCAAGGAATTCGATCACGTCGGCGGGGACGGCGCCGGCGTGGGAGCCGAGGCGGGCGAGGCGGTGTTCGAGGATCTTGCGGCGCAGGTCGATATCGGCGGGCTGGATATCGGCGACGAGGCCCATCGACAGGCGCGACAGCAGGCGCTGTTCGACGCCGTCGAGCGCCTGGGGGGCGCGGTCGGCGGCGACGACCAGGCGTTTGCCGGCGCTCAGCAGCGCGTCGATGGTGTGGAGGAATTCCTCCTGGGTGCTGGATTTGCCGATGATGAACTGGATGTCGTCGACGAGCAGCAGGTCGAAGCTGCGCAGGCGCGTCTTGAAGTCCATCATTTCGTTGCTGCGCATGGCTTGCACGAATTCGATCATGAAGCGTTCGGCCGAGCAGTAGAAGATGCGGGCGCCGGGGCGCGCGGCGCCATAGGCGTGGCCGATCGCGTGCAGCAGGTGGGTCTTGCCCTGGCCGGTGGAGGCCTTGAGGTACAGCGGCGAGAACTGCGGGGTTTCGATCGCGGCCATGCGCTGGGCGGCATTGACGGCCAGGACGTTGCCGGTGCCGCTGACGAATTCGGCGAAGGTGAGCGAGGGGTCGAGCCCGCTGGGCGCGCCATAGGCCATTTCGGTGGCGGGGCCGCGCAACAGGGCCGAGGCGGCGGGCCGGCTTGACTGCGTGGCCGTGTCGCCGGGCATACGCAAGTCGGGCATCCGCAGATCGGGCTGGGCACGGCGGCGCGGGTGCACGCTGATGCGCACCTGGCGCACTTCGGAACGCGCGATTTTCCAGGCGAGCGACAGGCGGTCGGCAAAGCGGTCGCCGACCCAGTTGGCGGAAAATTCGGTGGGCAGGAACAGGTCGAGCGTGCCGGTTTCCTTGCAGAAGCTGCCGACCTGGATCGGCTTGATCCATTGGGTGTGCAATTGCGGGCCGAGGTCCTTTTTGAGGCCCTGGCTGATATCGGCCCAGTCGGCGGCAAGATCGACGGCATCGCCATCTTCGGCGCCGGCCTGCGGGGTGGTGTCGCGGCCGCCACCGTCGTGGGCTTTACGGGGTATCGGGCGGGGGGGTGCGGAGCGTTCAGGTACTGGGCGCACCGCTGGAGCCACGCCGAGCGGCTGGGGTGATGCGGAATTCATGTAATCATCGATTTTCACGTCTGTCCGGTCCCGCCAGTTCAAGTGTGTTGCCCGTGGCGCCGGGTGTGGCGCCAGTTTGCGACAGCAATTGTTCCCCCTCCGCCCGGGCCCAAGCCCGGCCGGCCACTCGATACACAACTTCCCCGAAAGCGGCAGCGCGATGCGCTGTCACTGGTGGCTGGTCGGTTGGCCGCTCGCGTCGCTGGTGACAATGATGTCACCAGCACTGTCACACGGCCGCATACTGTCCGTTGGTAGTGTCTTTTCCCCCGCGCCACGATCCGAACATCGACTGTACCGGATAAACCGGCAGAGCCTGTTGGTCTGATCGCAGGGCGTGGGTACTGTCTATTGGCTGATCCAGAAGATTCGCAAGCCGCGAGACGAAAAGAAACTGAAATAAATCGCCTTGACACTGATGGCGGCTAGGAATTTTATCAAAGCGTTGAAAATAAAAGACTTTGATTCAGTACCGACGGCGAATCGCGAGTAAACCGCCATTCCGGTGTGATCGCACTGTCATCGTAACGTCATCGTTGTGTCATCGAATTTGGAACAAAAAAAGACTGGCGTGAACCACGCCAGTCTCATGCCTGTCTGACAGGCTCGCGTTTGATACACCTTCGTCCGAAAACGGGCAGGGCATCACAAACGCGGTACCTGATTCGCAAGCGGGGGGTGCCGCAACACCCCTCGTGCGGATTGCGTCAGAGCGCGGCGACGCGCTTCGACAGGCGCGACACTTTGCGCGCCACGGTGTTCTTGTGCATGACGCCGCGCGCCACGCCGCGCGCCAGTTCGGGCTGCGCCGCTTGCAGCGCATCAAACGCTGCCGACTTGTCGCCACCTTCGAGCGCGGTCTCGACCTTTTTCACAAAGGTGCGGATGCGCGACAGGCGGGCGGTGTTGATCAGCGCGCGGTTGGCGTTGCGTTTGATGCGTTTGCGGGCTTGGGGCGTATTGGCCATAGGTCTCTTTGCTTCTCGTGCTCTGGCGGCCCGCTCGGCGAGGGGCCCGCAACATTCGGGTCTGGCGGATCCGGCTCATGCCCCGTTGCGGACATTCTGGCCAGGACGGAATCCGGGGCCGAAATGGCGCGACGCGACAGGCGGGTAAACCCGCGGGAAAGCGGGGCCCTTACCGGCAGCCGGGGGCAACGTCAACAGATTCGCGTCACAGCCACCCCGCCAGCTCGCGCCGGATCAGCGCCGTTGTCAGGTTTACCCCGTCCGGCGTGGCATTCAGGCATGACAGTGCGGCAAAATGCGTGCCGCCCGCCCCGATGAAGTCATCGCGGCCGCGAATGCCCAGCTCCTCCAGCGTTTCGAGGCAATCGACCGAGAATCCGGGCGCGGCGATCACGATCCGCCGCGTCCCGGCTTGCGCCTCACGCACCAGCGAGGCGTCGGTCGCGGGCTCCAGCCATTTTGCGCGGCCAAAGCGCGACTGGAACGTGGTTTCGAGCCGCAGGCCGGGATGGCTTTGCGCAAAACTCTCGGCCAGCAGGCGCGAGGTCTTGCGGCAGTGGCAGTGATAGGGATCGCCGAGCGACAAGGTGCGCTCGGGCATGCCGTGAAAGCTGAGCATCAGCAGTTCGGGCGCGTAATCGAGCGCGGCGATCTGGCGCGACAGATCGCGATGGAGCGCTGCGATATAGCCGGGATCGTCGTGCCATGGCGGGACCGTGCGCAGCGCCGGCAGGCGCCGCGTCGCCATGACCCAGCGTGCGACATCGTCGAGCACGCTGGCGGTCGTGGCGGCGCAATACTGCGGATAGAGCGGCATGACGCAGATGCGCTCGCAGCCGTGCGCGACCAGCGCATCGAGCTGCGTGGCAATCGCGGGCCGGCCATAGCGCATCGCATGGCGCACGATCACATGGCTGTCTGCAAGCTCGGCCTGCACTGCGCCGGTCAAGCCTTGCGTCAATGCAGCCAGCGGCGATCCGTCGGGGGTCCAGACCTGGGCATAGGCATGTGCGGACTTCTTGGGCCGGGTGTTGAGAATGATCCCGCGCAGGATCGGCTGCCACAGCAGGGCCGGTATCTCGACGACGCGGCGGTCGGACAGGAACTGTTTGAGATAGCGCTTCACCGCGCCGGGATCGGGCGCGTCGGGCGTGCCCAGGTTGACGATCAGCACGCCCACCCGGCCCGTCGCGATGACGGGATGATCGGCGGGCTTGTGGGGCAGCAGCTGGGACATCAGGGACCTTCGCGTGTGGTGGGCGCCGACAGCAGCGGCAAGCGGCGAAACCGCGTGCCGCTGGCGGAAAACAGCGCATTGGCAATCGCAGGAGCAGCCACGACCATGCCCAGCTCGCCAGGATCGAACGGTTCGGCGTCGCTGGCGGCAAAAGCCAGTGTGACTTTGGGGCAATCGGCGAGCAACGGCAGGCCCATCCCGCCGATCCGTCCCATCGCCGGCAGTCCCGCACTCCAGCGCGTGCTGCCACCCAGCGCCAGCGCCGTGCCGAACAACAACCCGCCCTCGATCTGCTGGCGTGCGATATCACGATTGACGATCCGGCCGATATCGCAAAACGCGGCCAGGCTTTCAATGCGGATTGCGCCCGCGTCCAGCCGGGCGGTCGCGATCACCGCGATAGTGCCCAGGCGCAGGCCTTCGGGCCCGGCCAGCATCATGCGATGACACGCGATGCCCTGGCCCGATCCGCCGCCCCCGCCGCCCCACATCGCCAACTGTGCCGCGCCCTGCAGCGCGGCGACCAGGCGCGGTTCGCCGCCCAGCATGCCGATGCGGAACGACAGCGGCTCGGCGCCGGCAAGATGCGCGCATTCGTCGATGAAGCTTTCGGTGACAAACGCGGTCATCGCATCGCCGCCGCCGCGCATGCGCCCGCTCGGCAGGCTGATCGGCGCCGGCGCATGATCCACCGCGCGTTCCGGGATGGCATAGACCGGCAGCGCGCCCGCCAGCGCGAGCGGATCGGCACAGCCGGCCGCATGGTCCTGCGCCGCGCGCGCATCCATCCCCCCAAACAGCCGCGCACCCGCCTCGATCGCGCTGGCCGGCATCGCATAGCGCGCACGCCAGCCGATCACATGGGCTCTGGCAGGATCGAACGCGGCGCTGACTTGCGCCGCCAGCGGCGCACGCGGGTATCCGGCGAGCGTTTCCTGCCAGCGCGACCAGGTCAATTGCACCGGCCGGCCAAGCTTGCGCGCGATCACCGCAACCTCTTCGGCAATGCGGCTGTCGAGCCGCGCGTCGAAGCTGCCGCCTGCGGCCAGCGGATACACCGTGACCGCCGCGCGCAAAATCCCCGCGCCGCGTGCGGCGGCATGCGCAGCCACGTCGGGCGCCTGGCTGGCGATCCACAGCTCCAGACGGTCATTGCTCCACCGCGCGGTGGCGCTCGCCGGCTCGAGCGGGGCGTGCAGCGCCGGCTCGATATCATAGCGCGCGGTCAGCGTGGGATGCGCGAGCAGGGGGTCGGGATTGCCTTGCGCGGCAATGCGTATCGCCGCGCCGTGCAACAGCGCGGTTTCGATCGCGGCCTCGCCCGCGCTCGTCTCGACCACGTGGCCGCCTTCACCTGGATCGATGCGAAAGCGCGGGTCCATCGCGGTCAGCGCGCGATCGGCCGCGTACCAGGTGTCGGCCACCGCGGCCAACCAGCGCCTGTGCGCAACGATCGCGATGACCCCCGGGACACGGCCGGCGGCAGCCTCGTCGTGACTGGCCAGCCGGCACAGCCCTTGCGGCCCATGCGCAATCGCCGCATGGACCATGCCGGGCAGGCGGATATCGGCGGCAAACACCAGACTGCCATCGACCTTGGCAGGCAGGTCGAGCCGCGGGAAATCGGGCGCGGCGCTTTTTCCGGGCACTCCATCGACGCTTTCGCGCGCCGGCGTCGCGCGGAGCACCGGCACGGGCAATGCGCTGCCAAGCGCCGCATCGATCAATTGCGCAAACGGCCAGCGCGTCTTGCCGCACACGACATGATGATCGCGCGTGTCGCATGCGCCTGCCGCCACCCCGGCTTCGCGCGCAGCCGCCGCAATCAGCGCGCCGCGCAGGGCCGCCGCTGCCAGCCGCAGACGCGGCTCGAACGCCGCCAAAGTCGTGCCGCTGCCGGTTATCAGCACCGGCGCCGTATCGGCCCTGTAGCGTACCAGCGCATCGCCCGGAGCGCCGGCCAAGGCCTCGCTCAGCGCATCGCCGACAAATGGCATGCCCGCAATCGCCCGCGGCAGCCACATTTCGGACCAGGCCGACGCAATCACCGGATCGGCGTAAAACGGGCTGAGCGGGGCGGGCTCGACCCCGACCCGGCGCCAGTCTGCGCCCAGTTCGACCGCGACGATCTGCGCAGCCAGCGTGGTCACGCCCTGGCCCATCTCGGTCGCGGGCACCGCGACGCTGATACTGCCGTCGCGGCCAAGCCGGATCAGGCCGTCGATGACATGTTCGCCTTTTCCGGCGACAAGCGGTGCGCGGTAGTGGCGCGGGACCAGCGCAAGGCCGATGACGAGCGCGCCGGCTGCGCCCGAGCCGATCACCAGCGCGCGGCGCGTGAGGGGCTTCATCGCGCCTCCGGGGAATAGGGGCTATGGTCTATCGGCGCGGAGCCTTCACTTATCCTCCCCGGAACGGGGAGGGGGACCGCGCGAAGCGTGGTGGAGGGGCGTTGCCCCATGCGGTGTGCCTGCGACAGCTCGCCCGTCGGGCGCCGTTTGCCGGTGGTCTTCTCCGGCCTTGCGTCATGAGGCGCCGCCCCTCCACCACGCTTCGCGCGGTCCCCCTCCCCGTTCCGGGGAGGATTTTCGCCCGGGATGACGAGTGTTGGGGAAGGGGGCGCGCAGGTCCCGCCGGACATCATGCCGTCGCGTCGAGCCAGGCGGCGATCCGCACCGCAATCGCCCGGTATGCATCGGCGATCGGTCCTTCGCCGGCGGCGGGCGGTTCACCCGCATCGCTGCCGGCGCGGATCGCCATGGCCAGCGGGATCCGCCCCAAAAACGGCATGCCGCTGTCGCTGGCGGCGTCCTGGGCGCCGCCGTGGCCGAACGGGTCGCTGGTCTGGCCGCAGTGGGGGCAGATATAGCCGGCCATGTTTTCGACCATGCCGATCAGGGGAACGCCGCCCTGGGTAAACAGGCCGATCGCGCGGGTGGCGTCGATCAGCGCGAGGTCCTGGGGGGTTGAGACGATGACGGCGCCGGCGGGTTTGTATTTCTGCAGCATGGTCAGTTGCACGTCGCCGGTGCCGGGGGGCAGGTCGACGATCAGCGTTTCGATTTCGCCCCATTCGGCATCGACGAGCTGGCCAAGGGCATTGCCCGCCATCGGCCCGCGCCAGGCGATGGGCTGGCCGGGTTTGACGAGGTGCGCCATCGACAGCATGGGCACGCCGAAGCGGCTCATGACCGGGATCAGTTTCTTGTCCCTGGCTTCGGGGCGCTGGTCTTCGGTGGCGAACAGGCGGGCTTGCGAGGGGCCGTAGATATCGGCGTCGACGAGGCCGGTAGGGCGGCCAAGACGGTGGAGGGCGATGGCGAGGTTGGCCGACAGCGTGGATTTGCCGACGCCGCCTTTGCCCGAACCGACCGCGATGATCCGGCGCTGGCGGCGCGATGCGGTCATGCCGACGCGCAATCCGGTCACGCCGAGTTTTGACGCGGCTGTGATCAGCGCGGTTTCCATGGCGGCGCGCGCGGCGCTATCGAGGCCCTGGACATCGATGACTGTGCTGGCGGTGCCGTCGGCGGCCAGTCGCACGGCCTGCACCCGGTCGCCCGCCACATCGCGCAAGGCTGCTTCGAGTGCTGTTGCATCGGTCATGGCGTCGATCCGGTCCTTGGTGGGGGGCGCCTGTGTTTCGCACACGCTGCGGGCAACCCTTAGAGGGTCCAGCCTCATTTGGGAATCATGCTTGAGGGCCTGTTTTTTGCAAGGCCGGCGCCCTATACCCCATGGGATGAACGGTTTTGACCCAGCCCCGGCCGCGCGCGATGCCGAACCGCCGGTGGTGGATGCGGATGACACTGCGCCCGATGCGCCGGGCACGGCCGCGCCGGTGCCGGGCCCATGGCACCAGTCGCGTGCCGGGCGCGGGGCCAGGCGCGGGCCGAAGCGCGATGCGGCGCGGGTGTCCGGGGTCAAGGGGTTGCTGGCCACGATCGCGGCGGGCAATCCCGCGCGGCATCTGGGTGGGGTACGGGTGCCGCGTTTGTATCCTGGCTTCAGCCGGTCGTGGCTGCCGTGGATTGCCGGCGCGGTGGTGGCGGGGTGGCTGGGCGCGACGTCGCTGCACCCGGTGGGCCCGCATGAACAGGCGATCGTGGTTACCGCGGGCGCGTGGGGCCCGGTGCAAGGCCCGGGTCTGGCGGTCAGCTGGCCGTGGCCGGTGGGGTCGGTGGTGGTCGCAGATGTCACCAGTGTGCGCCATCTGGTGCTGCCCGAGGGCGAGGCCGAACACCTGATGCTGACGCGCGATGGCGCGTTGATCGACGTGGGCTATGACGTACGCTGGCGAATCGGCAATCTTCGCGATCATGCGCTGGGGGCGGCGGAGCCTGATGGCTTGCTGCGACTGGCGGCCGAAAACGCGATGCGTGGCGCGGTGGCGCGGGTCGATTTCGGCGCGGGTCTGGGTTCTGGCCGCGATGCGCTGGGCCATGATGCGGCGCAGCGGTTGCAGGTGCTGCTCGACCGTGATCGCGCCGGAATCCTGGTTACGGGGATCGATATCCGCCGCGCCGATCCGCCCGCGCGCGTTGCCGAGGCCTTGCGCGCGATCACCTCGGCGCGCAGCGATGCGCAGACAGAGGCCACGCAGGCGCAAAGCTGGGGTCATCAGTTGATCGCGACGGCGCAGGGCGAGGCGGGCGCGTTCGACAAGGTCTACGAGCAGTATCGCCATGCGCCCGATGTGATCCACCGCCAGATGTATTATGCGACGATGGAGCGCGTGTTGGCGCAAAGCGACAAGGTGATCGTCGATGCGCCAGGCGCGACGATTGCCCTTCCTGCGCAGACCGTGCCGGCGCCGGCCCCACCGGTCGTGCCCCCCAGACCCGATACAGGGCCTGCCAATGGTCATTGAGCGGCTGGATCGCCGACCGGTCGTGCTGGTGCTGTGTGCTGCGGCGCTTGCCGTGCTGGCGTTGCTCGTCGTCACACCGGTGCCCGCCGATCGCACCGCGCTGGTGCTGCGGCTGGGCCTGCCGGTGCGCGTGATCAACGCGTGGCGCGCGGGCGGTGATGACGCCGGATTGACGCTGCGCTGGCCGATCGCCGAACGCGTGGTCTGGCTCGATCGCCGGCTGATGACGGTGTCGATCGAGAACACGCACGTGACCACCGGCGACGGACAGCCGCTGGTGGTGGACAGCTATGCCACGTGGCGCGTGACCGATCCGGTGCGGTTCTACCAGGCTCTGGGCGATCTTGATCATTCGGGCCACGACCATGCAGCTGAACAATTGCGCAATATCCTGGCCTCGGTCGTGCGCGAGCAATTGGGGCATATCACGATGGGCGATGTGGCCGCGTTGCAGCGCGGGCAGGGCACTGTCCGGATCCGCGATGCGTTCGATCGTGCCCTTGCCGTCTATGGCGCGCATGTCACCGGCTTTAGCGTATCGCGGCTGGGCTTGCCCGACGGCGCACCGCTCGATGCGGCGTATGCGCGGATGAGCGTGGCCGCAGACAGCGCGGGCCAGGACATTACCGCGCAAAGCCACCGCAATGCGCGGCTGATCCGCGCCGATGCCGAGGCGCGCGCGGTTGAAATCTATGCCGCCAGCTTTGTCAAAGACCCGCAATTCTATGACTTTTACCGCGCAATGCAGAGCTACGATGCGATCTTCGCGCAAAAAGGCAGTCGCACGACGGTCGTAATCTCGCCCGCGAACGCCTATCTCAAACAGTTCCACGGCCAATAGGCGTTTGCCCAAAGGTCATTGTGGCGAATATTCAATTGCGGTTAAGGCAGAACAGGTGATTTGAAGCGGTGATGGATCCGGATTCGCCCAGAGCCGGGCAATCACAATCTGAACAAGAGGACATTGCCACGTGCGATATGCTTATGGAGTTACAACGGCGCTGCTTCTCGCCGGCAGCGCGCTGACGATCGCCACCGGTTTTCCCGCCGGTGCCCAGGTCGCGCAAAACGACAGCGCGCAGATCGCTGCAGTCGTGCCGCGTGCCGGCGCGCCTGCCAGTTTTGCCGATCTGACCCAGCAATTGCAGCCGGCGGTCGTCAACATTTCGACCCGCCAGCGCGTCAAGGTGCAGGCCCAGGCCAATCCCTTTGCCGGCACGCCATTCGGCGATCTTTTCGGCGGCCAGGGTGGCGGCGGCCAGGGCGGCCAGGGCGGCGGCCAGACGCGCGAGGCACAGTCGCTGGGCTCGGGCTTCGTCATATCGTCCGACGGCTATATCGTCACCAACAACCATGTGATCACGGCCGAAGGCCAGGGCGAGGTCGAATCGATCACCGTCACGATGACCGATGGCACCGATTACCCCGCAAAGCTGATCGGCAAGGATGCCGCATCGGATCTCGCCGTGCTGAAGATCAGCGGGCCCAAGCCGTTTCCATTCGTCACCTTTGGCGATTCGAAACGCTCGCGCGTTGGCGACTGGGTGATTGCGATCGGCAACCCGTTCGGGCTGGGCGGCACGGTCACGCAAGGGATCATCTCGGCAGTCTATCGCAACACCGGCACAGGCTCCGCCTATGATCGCTATCTGCAGACCGACGCCTCGATCAACCGCGGCAATTCGGGCGGTCCGATGTTCGACATGCGCGGCAATGTGATCGGCATCAACAATGCGATCTTTTCGCCCACGGGCGGCAGTGTCGGCATCGGCTTTGCGATTCCGGCCGAAACCGCCGCACCGATTGTCGAAAAATTGCGCAAGGGCGTCGCGATCGAGCGCGGGTATCTGGGCGTGCGCATCCAGCCGCTGTCCGACGATCTGGCGGCGTCGCTGGGTATCCCCAAGAAGCGCGGCGAATTCGTCCAGTCGGTCGAGCCGGGCCAGGGCGCGGCCAAGGCCGGGCTGCTGCCGGGCGACGTCGTCGTCAGCGTGGACGGCACGGTCGTTACGCCCGAACAGTCGTTGTCATATATCGTGGCCAATACGTCGCCGGGCAAACACGTTCCGCTTGTCGTCATCCGCAATGGCCAGACGATGACGCTGAACGCCATTGTCGGCAAACGCCCGAGCGAGGAAGACCTGGCCAAGCAGACGTTCGACCCCGAACAGAAGGGCGATGAGGACTTCGGCCCGGGCAGCACGGCCAAGCCGCATGCCAACAACGCGCCTGCGATGCAGACGTCGCTCGGCGTCGCGGTGATCCCGGTCACCACGCAGATCGCGCATCAGCTGGGCCTGGGTGACGATGTCCACGGCGTGGTCATCACCGAAGTCGACGAATCGAGCGATGCGGCTGCCAAGGGTCTGCAGCGCGGCGACATCATCCTGTCGGCAAATTACAAGCCGGTGACCAGCCGCACCGATCTCGATGCGATCGTCAAGCAGGCCAAGACCGAAAACCGCGAAGCGATCCTCCTGCGCATCCAGCGCCGGGGTCAGCCCGCGTTCTACTTCCCGGTCCGCCTGCGCTGACGCAATAGGCCCGCTCCGCCATGGCGGAGCGGGCGATCGGGGAATGATGTACACCGCTGCCACCGATGCCGATGTGCCGGCGATCGTCGCACTGATGAATGCCGCGTATCGCGGCTCGGGCTGGAGCACCGAGGCGGGCCATATCGCCGGCGACCGGACCAATGCGGCGCTGGTGCGCGCCGAAATCGCAGCGACACCTGCGGGATCGTTTCTGAAATGGGTCGATGGCGACCGTCTGTCGGGCTGCGTATGGCTGGAACCGCTGGCCGATGGCGTGTGGTATCTGGGCTCGCTGGCGGCCGATCCTGCTGCGCAGAATGCGGGGCTGGGCAAGACGCTGCTGGCCGCGGCGGAGCAATGGGTGATCGCCCGGGGCGGACGGCGCGTGCGGATGTCGGTGGTCCATGTGCGCGAGGGCCTGATCGCGTGGTATGACCGCCGTGGCTATCGGCGCACCGGCGAAACCGAACCGTTTCCGTATGGTGACAACCGCTTTGGCACGCCGCTGCGCGATGATCTGGCGTTTGCGATTTTGGAAAAAGACCTGGGTTCGTGAAAAGCCCTCCCGCTGAAGGGCCTCCGGCGGCCAAGGGCGATGGCCCATAGGCGCTAACTTTGTTTTTTCTCGTCTTCCCGGGCTTGACCGGGATCCCGCTTTTCTTTCGCGGTACCTTCAAATCTGAGCGTTTCCGCGCCGAAGAAGCGGGACCCCGGGTCAAGCCCGGGGCGACGGTATTGTTATGTTAGCGCCTATGGGCCATTGCCCTTGGATCCGGTTAATACATTGAATTGAAATCCAATTTGGCCTTGGCATTTCGCCGCGCAGCGGCAGATCTTTCAGCCGCTTAGCGGCGGGCGCAACATCCGAAAATTTGCGCAAATCCAAAGTTTCGGGTTCCAAGGGCGATGGCCCTTGGCCGCCGGAGGCCCTTCTCTTTTGACATGGCCAGGGGTTTACGACGCCTGTGGAAAGCACATCTTGCTCCCCTCCCCTGGTGGACAGGGGATCACGTTATCGAGGCGTCAGTGCCGCGCGCAAACCGGGCGGGGTGACGACCAGTGCCAGCGCGGCGCCGAAGGTCAGTTTTCCCAGCAGCGCAAACGGCGGCGACAGGATAGTCCATCCGGCGATCGTCAGAATGCCTGCGCTCACGCCCACAGCGATCAGCGTGGATGCCAGCGCCACCGCCAGCGCGCGCAGCAACAGCGCATGGGGCAAACGGCTGCCACCGGTCCACGGCGCAACCAGCCCCTTGCGCAGCGCGTTGCGCGCCAGCGCGCCCGGCACCAGGGTCGCCATCAATCCGATCATGAACGCTTGCGGGCCGAAATCGAACACATAGCCGCCCACACCCCACACCGGCACCCGGCGCCCCAGCCCGAACACCAGGCAGAAAAACGCGAGCGAGAGCGCGGTGTTGATCGCCATGCTGATCAGCGTTTCGCGGCGGATATAGGCGGCCGTCGGCATCATCGTCAGTAGCCGTAGGCGGGCGCGGGACGTGGCGGCGGGGTGATGCGTGGCGCACGCCGGCGGCCGGTGGCCTGGTCGAGCAGATCGTCATTGGCGGCATGGCCGCCATCGTCACCGACCGGAACCGTGTCGTCGCGGTTGCGCGCGGGCCGGGTATCGCCCTGGTCGGTGCCATCGGCGGGGGTATTGGGTTGATGATTGACGATATTGCCCGACGGATCGACATAGAAATACGAATCGGGGTTGTTCTGCATCGCCTCGTCGTCGGGCTCGATCTGGTAGGCGGGCAGCTTCAGATCGGTGTCGAACTTTTCGGGCGGGCGCTTGGCAGTGGCGACGCGCATGTATGCGGCGAACGCCCGCGCCGGCGCAGTGCCGCCCTGCAGGCCCGGGACGGGTTTGGCATCGTCGCGGCCCATCCACACGCCGGTCGTGATCCCGCTGGAAAAGCCCAGGAACCAGCCATCCTTGTTCGATGTCGTGGTCCCGGTCTTGCCCGCGACCGGGCGGCCGATCTGCGCGGCGCGGCCGGTGCCGATCGACACCGCCGTCTGCAACAGGTCGGTAATTCCGGCAGCGACGTAATCGGGCACCAGCTGCTGCGGCGTATCGGGGCGATGGCTGTACAGCACTTCGCCCTCGGTCGTCGTCACCTTGCGGATGCCATAGGGCATCAGCGACTGGCCCTTGGCCGACACTTCGGCAAAGGCGCGGACCATGTCGATCATGCGCACGTCGCTGGTGCCCAGCACCATCGAGGGCATCGTGTTGATCGGCGTGGTTATGCCGAACCGGCGCGCCATGTTGGCGACCGCGCCAAACCCGACTTCGTTGCCCAATTGCGCAGCGACGGTGTTCTTCGAATAGGCAAAGGCCGTGCGCACATCGATCTGGCCGGCGTAATGCCCGCCCGAATCGCGCGGGCTCCACCCGTCGATCGTCACCGGCTCGTCCTTGACCTTGTCATCGGGTTTGTACCCGGCTTCCAGCGCGGCGAGATAGACGAACAGTTTCCACGCCGATCCCGGCTGGCGCACGGCATTGGTCGCGCGGTTGTAGTTCGACGTGACGTAATCGGTGCCGCCGACCATCGCCAGCACCGCACCATCGCGATCGACACTGATCAGCGCGCCCTGGGCATCCTTTGGCGCATTGGCCTGGATGGCCTCGGTCGCGGCGTGTTGCGCGGTGGGGTCGAGCGTTGTCCAGACTTCGATCGGCTGATCGTTGTCGGGCAGGATCAGGTCGAGCTGCGGCAGCACCCAGTCGGTGAAATAGCGCGCCGAATTCTGCCCGACTTCCTGCGCCAGTTTCACGCCCTTGAGATCGGCGTCCTGTTCCTCGGCGGGGGTGATGTCGCCTGTTTCGCGCATCGTCTTCAGCACGATCTGCGCGCGGCCGACGGCGGCCTGCGCATCGGCGGTGGGCGAATAATGCGATGGTGCTTTCACCAGGCCCGCGACGATCGCGGCCTCGGCCAGGCTCATCTGTTCGCCCGAATGGCCAAAGAATTTGCGCGCGGCCGAATCGACGCCGTACGCCCCGCCGCCGAAATAGACCTTGTTCAGATACAGCTCGAGGATCTGGTCCTTGCTGAACTTGGTTTCCAGCGCGAGCGCGAGCAGGATCTCGTGGCCCTTGCGATCGAACGTGCGGCTGGAATTCAGGAACGTGTTGCGTGCCAGCTGCTGCGTGATCGTCGATCCGCCCTGGCGCCAGTGGCCTTTTTCAAAGCGGACCGCGATCGAACGGACGATGCCGATCGGATCGACCCCCCAATGATCGCGAAACCGCCGATCCTCGACCGAAACGATCGCGTCCTGCATGGTCTTGGGTATGCGCGCGATCGGAATCCATTTGCCGTAGCTTGGCCCCAGCGTGACGATTTCGGAGCCATCGGCGGCGCGCACGACGATCATCTGTCCCGCCTGGCTCGATTTCAGCCGGTCGTAGCTTGGCAGCGAGCGCGCGGTAACCATCACCGCTGCCGTCAGGGCGAGGCCCCCGAGCAGCAGAAGTGCGAACGTCCAGATGAACACGCCCCTGATCACGCGGATCCAGAGTGCAGTGCGGCGGGGTTCGGGCCCGCCGGAGCGGCGGCGGGGTGCATCCCTGTTGGCCATTGCAGTGCTTCGGATCCCTCAAACGCGGCGCGTGCGACTCCGCCGGACGGGCCATGCCCTTTCGGGCACGTGGCGCAGCGAAGTGGAACGTAGCGTTAACAGCATCCGGGCGAAAACGGCAATGGCCAGACTTTCGGTTTAGGCCGTTCAGTTTTCGGCCGTTCAGTTTTCGGGTTCGAACGCCAGCGAGGCGCTGTTCATGCAATAGCGCAGGCCCGTCGGCGCCGGGCCATCGGGAAACACATGGCCGAGATGCCCTTCGCATGTGGCGCAGCGCACTTCGGTGCGGACCATGCCGTGCGACATGTCGCGCAATTCCTCGACCGCGCCGGGCTCGGCCTGGTTGAAACTGGGCCAGCCGCAGCCGCTGTCGAACTTGGTGTCGGACGAGAACAGCGCCGCGCCGCAGCCGGCACAGAAATATTCGCCCGCCGCCTTGTTGCCGTCGTACTTGCCGGTGAATGCGCGCTCGGTGCCCGCCTTGCGCAGGATCTGGTACTGTTCGGGGGTCAGGCGCTCGCGCCATTCGGCATCGGTCAGGGTGAGTTTTTCGGCCATGGTCTGTTCTCCTGATTGCGTGCAAGCTATCTGGGGCTGGAGTGATGCCAGTTCAACCGCGCGCCCTTGCGCGACAGGCCGCAAAGTCGTCGGCGTCGATTGTGCCATCGCCCCCGGTCAAAGCGTCGCGGACGCGCGCGCGCGCCGCATCGACCAGCCGGTCGGTTGTAGGATCGTGCGCGGTTGGCGCAAGCGCCGCAGCCTCGCCGCGCAAGGTCGCGCCCAGCGGGGACGCAGGATCGCGCCCGGTCAGCACCCGGGCATAGGCGTCGAGGATAGCAAAGCAATCGACCGGTCCCGGCGCGGGGCGGCGCGGCACCGTCGCATCGAGTTCGGCCAGGCACGGCCCGGCGACGGCAAGCGCGCCTTGCGGGCCCAGTTTCTGCGCCGCGCTGGCCAGCAGGTCATGCACCGCGTCCCCCGGCAATCCCGCTTCGCGCGCGACCCGTTCACCGACCTTGCCCATATACACGCGCCCGCGAAGCCCAAACGGGGGCAGCGCCAGTGCGGCAGGGTCGCCGCCCGCCTGGCGCGCGGCGACCACGGCAAAGGCGGCGGCGCAGCGCATATCGTGCGTGTGGACCGGGGTGATCCGGCCGAGGTCGGGCTGACCGGCTGCGCCAAGCGCCAGGCCGGCCATTGCAATCAGACAGAAACGGAAAATTGACGCCATGGGCCGGGCATAGACCCGTGCGCGGCCGGCGAAAAGGCCCCCCGGACCATCGCTGATCCGGGGGTCGAGTGCCACGGCCAGCCCGGGAAAATTCAAAAGGGCGTGGCCGTCCGAACTGACAAGATCAGTTGCAAATACGTACCTAATTTAACAGGTTTTTGAATGCGACCTATATTTGCCGGGGTGCACACCGGACCTTATAATTGTGACAGAACGGGTCTATATGGGCAGCATGGACAAATTGCATGAAACCCTGTCGTGCCATGCCAGTTGCGGGCTGCCGCTCGCACTCGAAGTGATGGGCGAACGCTGGTCGTTCATGATCCTGCGCGCAGCATTCAACGGCGTGCGCCATTTCGAGGACTTGCTCGACGAACTGGGCATTGCGCGCAACATCCTGTCGAACCGGCTGGTGCGGCTGGTCGAGGGCGGCATCCTGAAACGCGATCATTGCGCCGATGACCGCCGGCGGATCGAATACCGCCTGACCGCCAAAGGTCAGGACCTGTTGCCCGCGATGCTCGCGCTGCGCCAGTGGGGCGAAAAATACGCGATGGGCGAGCCGGCCAATCCGGTGTTGTGCGACGCGCGCGACGGCCTGCCGATCGCGCCGATCACCGTGCGCGCGCACGATGATCGCATTGTCCGGCCCGGCGAACTGGTGTGGCGCGATCGCCTGATGCTGTCGGGCGATGCCGGTCCGGAGGACCTGCGCGCCCGCGCCTGACGGTCAATGGTTGCTCGCCATCCGCGTCCGGCTGACCGCGCTGGCCATCGATACGCGCGCATGCGCCAGCGCCGTGGTATAGCATGTCCGCTCTGCGGCGCTGTCGAGGATCAGGCGTTCGGACAGATTGTAATCGCACACGTCGGCCGCACTGTGGCGCAGACGCCGTTCAAGCGTGGCGCGACCCTTTGTGGTCGTCAGGTCGAGATCGCCATACCGTACTTCCATGCGATGCACTTCGGGCGCGTCTTGCGCAAATGCGGGCACGGCGCCGAGCGCCAGTACGGGGATCAGGGCGGCAAGCATGGCGGGGCGCCATGCAGATGCATGCATCATGGTCGAATTCCTTTCAAAATGAGGGCAGGTACCGGCGGGGGTCGCCTCCAACGCCCCCCGCCGGCCGCGGTTGGCCGGCACCCCAATCTTTCCGGGGGAGGGGTGCCAGCGTCGCCGCTTGAGTTTCGTCTAGGCAGGGCAGGGGCGCTGCGCAGCACCGGGTCGACCGGCGTGGCCACCATGCCGATCAACGGACAAACGGGTATCGGGCGGCGTCGAACGGCATGGCGTTTGCCGCTTGACCTGCGCGGTGGGCACGCGAAAAGGCATGCATGATCCGCCTGTTTCACATCAGCGACCTGCATTTCGGGCTTGAAGACGGCCGCGCGCTCGACTGGGTGGTCCAGGCCGTGCGCGACGAGGCGCCCGATGGCGTGGTCATCACCGGCGATTTCACGATGCGCGCGCGGGCCGCCGAATATGCCGCCGCTGCGCGCTGGATCGCGGCGCTGGGCGTGCCGGTGCGGATCGATCCGGGCAATCATGACTTGCCCTATTTCAATCCGGTCGAGCGCCTGGTCGATCCCTATCGCCGGTTTCGCGCGCTCGAAGCCAGCATCACGCGGCCGCTGGTCCTGCCCGGCCTGGTCATCGTGCGCCTGCCGACGACGGCAGCGGCGCAATGGCGGCTGAACTGGTCACGCGGCATCGCGCGATCGGGCGCGCTGGCGCGCGCGCTGGCGGAAATCGATGCGATCCCGCTGGGCACCCCGGTGATCGTGACGTGCCATCACCCGCTGGTCGAGGTCGGCACGCGTGGCCGCGCCCTGACGAGCGGCGGTGACCGGGCTTTGGCCGAACTGGCCAGCCGCGGCGTGCTTGCCGTGTTGTCGGGGCATGTCCACGACGCGTTCGACCTGATCCAGGACACCCCGGCGGGCCCGGTGCGGATGATCGGCGCCGGCACGCTGTCGCAACGGCTGCGTACGACCCCGCCGACGTTCAACGACCTGACGCTGCAGGGCGGGCGACTGACGTGCCGGCTGCGAAAGCTCGAAGGGGTGAGCGACAGCGCCTTCGGGCATTATCGCTAGGCGCAGTCGCCCAAATCCTTTTGCGCATCACGCTTGTATTGCCGCCCGGCCGCAGGCACGCTGCGTATAAACTGTGATCACGACAGGAAGCGCCATGCTGACGATCTATAGCGACGACCACCTGCTGCATCATGGCGCCGCCGAACTGTATCGCGGGCAGCTGGTCCCCTGTTTCGAAAGTCCCGCGCGCGCCGAACATGTTCTGGATGCCGTACGCGCGGCCGGGCTGGGCGCTGTGTTGCCGCCAGACCAATTCGATCGCGGCGCGCTGACCCGCGTCCACGCCGACGATTACGTCGCATTCCTGGAAACCGCGTGGGACGAATGGCAGGCGCTTGGCGAAACCGGCGACGCGCTGCCTTATGTCTGGCCCGCCGGCGCGCTGCGCCGCGATGTGCCGCCGACGCATATCGACGGCAAGCTGGGGTTCTATTCGATCGACGCGGCCGTGCCGATCATGGCGGGCACCTGGGGTGCGGCGCGCGCCGCCGCCGATGTCGCGCTGACGGCTGCGCAACGGCTGATCGACGGCGACGCGACTGCATTCGCGCTGTGCCGCCCGCCGGGGCATCATGCCGGCGCGCGCGCGATGGGCGGGTTCTGCTATCTGAACAATGCCGCGATCGCCGCGCAACACCTGCGCGATCACGGGGCGCGCCGTGTGGCGATCCTCGATGTCGATTACCACCATGGCAATGGCACGCAGTCGATCTTCTACGACCGCGGCGATGTGTTTTTTGCTTCGCTCCATGGCGATCCGGCGGTCGAATACCCGTTTTTCCTGGGCTATCACGATGAATGCGGCGTGGGCGAGGGCACCGGCGCCAATCGCAATTTCCCGTTGCCCTGGGGCACCACCGGCCCTGAATACCTAGCCGCGCTCGATCTGGCGATGGCCGACATCGCCGCATTCGGCCCCGACATGATCGTCGTTTCGCTTGGCGTCGATACCTTTGCCGAGGATCCGATCAGCCATTTCAAATTGCGCGACAACGATTTCACGCAGATCGGGCAGCGTATCGCGCGCCTTGGCCGGCCGACGCTGTTCGTGATGGAGGGCGGCTATGCCGTCGCGCAGATCGGCACGAATGTCGTTGCCGTGCTGACCGGGTTTGCCGGTTGAGTGTGGCCCCGGCAGGAGGCGGACCAACCTTTCGCCGGCAGCTCGGCCTGGCCGATCTGATGGCGTATGGCTTGGCGTATATCGCCCCGATCGCGCCGCTGTCGACGCTCGGGCTGGTGTGGGCAGCCTCGCACGGGATGATTGCGCTCGCCTATCTGCTGGGCGGGGTGTGCATGGCGTTTACCGCGTTCAGCTATGCCGCGATGGTGCGCGAAGTGCACAGCGCGGGCTCGGTCTATGGCTTTGCACGGGTGGTGCTGGGGCCGTTTGCCGGGTTTGTCGCCGGATGGATGATCCTGCTCGATTACCTGCTGATCCCCGCATTCGTCTATGTCGTGATGGCGGTCGCGCTGGGCCAGCTGATGCCGGGGATCGACCGGGCGGTGTGGATCGTGCTGCTCGCGGCGTTCACCACCGCGGTCAACTGGTTCGGCATCGGCTCGACCACGCGCGTGTCATCGGGCGCAGTGGTGGTGCAGGTCGCGGTGCTGGCGGCGCTGATGGGCCTTGCCGTGCATGTCCGGCTGCATGCATTCGGTGCGGCCGGCCTTGGTGCGGCGCCGTTTTATGCCACGCCGTTCAGCCTGTCGGCGGTGCTGGCCGGCACGTCGATCTGCGTGATGTCGTTCCTGGGGTTCGATGCGATTTCCACGCTGGCCGAGGATACCGCCGATCGCACCGGGCGGACCCTAGGCCGCGCGATCCTGCTGGTGCTGGCGTTTGCGACCGCGCTGTTCGTGCTGGCGGCGTGGATTTTGGGCAATGCGATGCAGGGGGCGCATTTCATCAGCCTCGATGCCGCGGCCTACGAACTCGCCGGGCAGATGGGCGGGGTGTGGGCCGGGATAGCGCTGGCGTGGGCCTATGCCATCCTCGTCGGGCTTTCCAATGCACTGCCGATGCAGGTCGGCGTTGCGCGCGTGCTGTATGCGATGGGGCGCGACCGGCAATTGCCTGGGGCCCTCGCGCGCCTGCATCCGAAATACAACACCCCGCATGTCGCGATGCTGGTCTCGACCGCGATCTCGCTGGCGGTCGCGCTGTGGTTGCGCGATGCGATGGACCAGCTGGCGGCGTTCGTGAATTTCGGCGCCCTGTTCGGCTTTGCGCTGATCCACGTGTGCGTGATGGTCCACTTTGCGCGATCGCCGAAACGCAGCTGGGTGTTGCACGGTTTGTCGCCGGTGCTGGGCATAGCGGTGGTCGCCGCGATCCTGACCGGCATGAACCACGCGGCGCTGGTGCTGGGCGTGGTCTGGCTGGTGGCGGGGCTGTGCTGGTGGCAGTTCCGGATCGTCCGGATGGGTCTGGTGTCGGCCGAGGGTAGTGACCCGTTTGCATAGAACGGCTGGCCTGCCCCCACCTGTCTCGTCATCCCGGACGAAGAAAAAGCGGCGCAGACTTTCGCCTGCGCCGCTTTTCACAAACCAAAAACGTCAGCTCAGGCACATTTGACAAACTGGCCCTTCTTCGGCCCGCTCGCATAATGGCAACGGCCGTTCTTGTCTTTGATATAGGCGGCATTCATCACCGGATGCGAAAACAGGCCCGGCTTGGTAACGACCGTAGTCTGGCGCGTCATCACTGCATGGGTGACAGTGCTATGCGTCTCGGCGACGGGCGCGCATTTGATAAACTTGCCCTTGGCATCTTTACATACCGCAGCGCTGGCCGCACCGGGAACTGCAATGGCCGCAACGGCTGTCGCAAGAACAGCGATCATCATCTTGTGCATAGAACTGGTCCTCCACCTGTTAAAAAATCAAAAACACACGCCCGAAACTTTGACCGGTGTTCCGGTTCGATTGTTATAAGATCGCGAATATGAATGGCGCCAAAATTACCGCGCGCTCAGGATTTGCCGAACAACGAGCCCAGGCTGCCCAGCAGGCCACCCGCGCCGCCCTGGTTGTTCAACATGCCGGCAAATTGACCCAGCGAACCTTCGCCGCCGATATGGCCGACGATCTGCTGCAAGGTGTCGGCCGGCAATCCGGTGCTGTCCGCCGCGCTTGCCACGGTATCGCCGGGTTCGGTGTGTGCCTGGCTCAATGCCGCCACCGCCGCTTCGACCTGGTCGGGCGTCAGGCCTACTTTGGCCGCAAGATTGGCAACCTGCGGGGAACCAGCCAACTGGCCAAGCAGTCCGTCCAACAAACTCATGTGCGTTCTCCGGTATCTGCGCCCTGGCGACATGCCGAAAGCGCCTGTTGCGCGCAGAGCCTAGCGCAAGATGAGGGCCAACTGCAATGGGCGCGCAAGGGAATGCCGCCCCGCTAAACGAGGAAGGGCCCCGCATGGGCTTCCCCTGCGGGAAAGGGCATGAAAAAGTCGGGGCAAATCAAATCGCCGGAAGGGTCAGCCGGTCGATGTCACGCCGCATCACGACAGTGCCGTGCAACGCTCCGCACAGTTCCACCAGCGCCGCCTCGGCCCGCGCATGCGCCCCGCACACGAAAATATCGATCGCCGCCAACCCGTGTTCGGGCCAGGTGTGGATCGAAATATGCGATTCGGCGAGCAGGACCACGCCTGTTACTCCGTGCCCTTCGCCAAAATGGTGCAGCCGCACATCGATCACGGTCACGCGTGCCGCTTCGGCGGCGCTGCGCAACGCGTTTTCGATATGCGTGCCATCGTCGAGCCCATGCGCGCAGGCGAGATCCGCAATCAGATGACACCCCAGATTTCTGGCCAGAATCACGCCAGCACGCTTTCGAACGCATGCCCCAGATGCCGCATCGCCGCCTCGGCCGCGGCGGTCCCGCGGTAATGCGCTTCCTCGAAAATGGACATGCCCGACATGTCGGAATGCGCGCGCAGCAGCGGCGGGGTAAGGCTTTGGGTCAGCAGGCGGTCGGCATCGGTCAGAAAGCCTACAGTCGGCCGGACCATCGCATGGCCCCAGCGCCACACATCGATCCGCGTGATCGCACCGGCAAGATCGGGGTGCATGCCCAGCAGGTCATCCGCCACGATCGTTTGCCATTCGTGAAGCGGCCGGCCGAGCATCACATGCCGCGCCTGCGCCGGCGTCAGCGCCGACAGCGGCATGTACCAGGTCAGCACCGTGGGCCCGTCCGCATCGCTGTCGGTCTGGTGTGTCGCCACGACATAACCCAGGCTGTCGCTTGCCGCCGAAACATTGTCCCATGCCAGTGGCACGCCGGGCCCGCGCGGGTGCCGGCTGACACTGATATTGGCGACGACCCACGGCGCATAGGTAAACCCGCGCGCGCCGCCGACCTGGTTGCAGATCCGCGCAGCGACGAATTGCGGCATCGCCAGGATCGCGGCGTCGGCGCGATACCGGTGGCTGGTTCTCGCGGTGTGATCGTAGACATCGACCAGCGCGTCCCCGCCATCGCTTTGCGCGTTGAAAGCCGAATGCGCCGGGATGATCCGCTCATGGCCGATCCGCGCCGCCATCAGCGCGATCAGCCGCGCATTGCCTTCGGGCCAGGTCAGTTCGCGGTCGCGGTCCTGCGCGCTGGTCCAGCCCCGGCGCGCGGCAAAATAATGCACCCCGGCCCAGGCCGAGACCGCATCGGGCTCGGTGCCGTAATCGTCGCGGCAGCAATAGCGGATGTAGGCGCGCAAAGGTGCACTGGTCCATCCGTGCTGATCGAGCCAGGCGGCAAAGCTGATCAGATCGAGCGAGGTGAATTCGCTGTCGCTGCTCGATGCGGCCAGCGGCACCGCAAACGCCGGCCGGCCATCGCGGCCCAGCGCCCGGCCGTAATTGACCATCGCGCGCTCGAACGCGTCGTGCTGTGCGCGTTCGCCTGCGGTCAGTCCGCTTTGCGGGAACAGCCCTTCCTGCCACGCTCCGCGCCAGAACAGCCGTTCGTCGAGATCGGCGCAGACCTGATACGGATCATAGATCGGTGCGCCGTCGGCGCCTGCCCCCACGATCATCCCGAATTGCCCCAGCATCCGCCGCAGCGCCACTGCCTCGCGATTGGGAATCGGCAAGTAGTGCGCACCCAGCGGATAGGCCGAAATCGCATTGCGCCGCCCGCGGGCATTGCCGCCGACATGGTCTTCCAGGTCCAGCACCACGAAATCGTCGAACCCGGCATCGCGCAGCCGCCATCCCGCCGCCAGCCCCGCCGCGCCGCCGCCTGCAATCACGACGCGCCCATGGCGTTCGGGACCGGTCGCCGGCGGAAACATGCGATCGCGAAGGGCATGCCCGCGCACGAAATCCGCGCCATCGAGCGTGCCGGCATACCGTGGCGGCCCGAACGGCGAACAACCCGACGCCATCGCCCCTGTCAGCAGCGCACCGCCGGCCAGCGCACCGCGCCGGGTCACGCTACCCCTCATAATGCGCCCATTCCTCGTCGAAACTGCGCACCAGTGCCTGATTGTCGAGGCGGTTTACCGGCGTCGGCCGCCGCGCCATGTCGCGCGGAAACTGGAACATCAGGCGCTCGGCGGTGGCATCGAGAAAGCGCAAGGTCGGTGGCAGGCGCACCGCATCGGCTGGCATGACATGCGCGGCCAGCGTATACCCCCATTCGCCAAAGCTGGGCACATAGACGTGATAGCCGCGCGTCTTCAGCCCCGCCGCCTCCAGCGTGGTCGCGACCGTCCAATACGTGCGCGGCGCGATCAGCGGCGATGTGCTCTGCACTGTCATCATGCCATCGGGGGCCAGCAGGCGCGCCAGCTCGTGATAGAAACTCAGCGTATACAGTTTGCCCAGTGCATAGGCGGTCGGGTCGGGAAAATCGGCGATTACCGCATCATAGGGCCCGCGCGCGTGACGCACCCAGCGGAATGCATCGGTGTTGATGACGGTCAGTTTGGGCGAGGACAGCGATCCCCGGTTGAGCGCAGCCAACTCGGCATTGTCGCGAAACAGCCGGGTCATTTCGGGATCGAGATCGACCAGTGTGACATGCGCCACTTGCGGGTCGCTCAAGACTTCGCGCGCGGCCAGCCCGTCGCCGCCGCCCAGGATCAGCACCTGGCGCGGATGCGCGACGCGGCCCAGCACCGGCCACACCAGCGCCTCGTGATAGCGGTATTCGTCGCGTGACGAAAATTGCAGATTGCCGTTGAGATACAGGCGCAGATCGTTCGCGCGCCGGGTCAGCACGATCCGCTGATACGGGGTGGAATGCGCATAGATCACGCCTTCGCCATAATACGCGACTTCGGACCAGCGTTGCAGGCTGTCGGCGATGAACAGCCCGAACACCAGGCTGATCAGCACGGCCACCCCCGCTGCCAGGTCGAACGCGCGCGCGCGCCGCTCCTTCAACACCCAGGTCAGCGCGATCGCAACGGTGACATTGGCGAGGCCAAACACCATGCCGGTGCGGATCATCCCGAGCCGGGGCACCAGCACCAGCGGAAACAGCAGCGAAGCGACCAGCGCGCCGACATAGTCATACGTCAGCACGTTCGACACCAGATCGCGAAACGCATACCGGCCGCGCAGGATGCGGATCAGCAACGGAATTTCCAGGCCGACCAGAATGCCGATCGCCAGCACCAGCGCGTAAAGCACCAGGCGGAAATCATCGACGAGCGGAAACAGCAGGAACAGCCCCGCCGCCGACCACCCGCCCAGCGCCGCGATCAGCACTTCGACGCGGATGAACGCGCCCAGTTCATCATCGCGGACAAAGCGCGACAGATAGCTGCCCACGCCCATCGCAAACAGGTAGCTGCCGATGACGATCGAAAACTGGGTGACGCTGTCGCCCAACAGATAGCTGGCCAGCGTGCCGGCGAGCAATTCGTAGATCAGCCCGCAGGTCGCCACCACCAGCACCGACACGAGCAGGATCGCGGTATGCGCGCGTGAAGGCCCGGTTTCGCCGGGCGCTGGTTCCATGTCGGTCATCACGCTATTTGTGCATAGGTCCGTAGAAATGACCATAGCCAAACCCGCCATGCCCGCCGACCGGCGGCTGCGCCGCGCGGCCGTTGGCATCGGCATAGGGTGACCAGCCGTACCACGCGGTGGTCAGCGCGATCACGGTCCATAGCAGGCACCACAACCCAAACAGGACGAGGCGTTTGCTCATGCGTGTTGCCTCTGCTTGAACTGCCAATACATCAGCACCAGCGGCGGCGTGATCAGCAGCGCCAGGATCGTGAAGAACATGCCCCAGTCCATGCCCCCGGCGCTGACGACGAATGTGACTTCGCTCGCCCCGTTGCTGATTCCTTCCCAGCCATTGGTCGTGGCCGGCGCAATCGCCTTGGGGTCGGTCCAGTGGTGGCCCTGCGCCTGCACGATCACATCGTAGGTGCCGCGCGGCACGTTCGAAATGTCGAGCGTGGTGTGGTGGCTGCCTTCGGTCCAGGTGCTGCCATCGGTATCGCGCCCGGCATAGAATTCCACAGTGCCGTCGGCGCGGATCGCCTGCTGCGTGCGCTTGTCGACCAGCGCGTAATCGCAATCGACCCAGGTGTTTACAAATCCGGGATACGTCTGCGCGGTCAGCTCGACGCGCTGCGACGCGCGGTCGATGGTCAGCGTGCCGATCGTCGCCTGTGTTGCCGGGCCATCGATCTGCACGGTCATCCGGCTGCTGATCGCGGCGGTGACGGTGCCGAAGGTCATCATCCCGGTCAGCACGATCACGATCGCGACCAGCGCCGTCCACAGCATCATCGCGGCATCGTTCTCGCCATAAAAAGGCATATCGGCCCAGCGTGCGCGCCAATTGCCCGCAGGCGCCGGTGTTGCGGGTGCCTCATCCGGATCATCGGGCCCATGGCGAAAGCTGCCGAGCACATCGCGCGGCCGCAGGGCGACCAGGCGGGTCCAGTTGATCTCGTCGGCCGTGCGCTCCAGCGACAGCGTGTCGTTGCCATGGACGTATTCGGCCGTATCGACGCGTTCGCCCGCATGCACCCGCCAATAGAATTCGCCGAGCACACGGTTGGTCACGGCGCTTACCCGCGCATCGTCCAAAGTCCATTCCTGGCCGCGCCAGATCACGCTGCCATCGGTATGGCTTTGCGGCGTGCCGGTCAGCATCGTGCCGAACTGCCAGTGCCCACCGAAATGCACGAGCCAGCGGTACCCGGCATAGGGATTGAACAGCAGGGTCTCGCTCCACACCGTATCGCTGGTCTGGCGCTCCTGCCATCCGATTGCTTCCCACTCGACCCCGAACAGTGTGCCCCGGCTGCCCAGCGGCAGCGGCAATTGCGCCACCGCCTCGTGATACTGGCTGATCACGCGCGCCTCGGGATGGGCAATATCGATCAGCGCGCCGCAATAGCGGCAGGCGAGCGACACGGTATAGCCCGCCGCCCGCACATCGAGGCTGCCGCCGCAATTGGGACAGGAAACGGTTTTCGCCGCGATCATTGCAGACCTTTGGGCATTGCCCAGTCGTCGAACCGGCGCAGGCCGGTTGGGGCCAGATCGATCAGATCGACATAGCGGCCGCAATAGGCGCTGGTGCCGCGATCATCGCGCTGCACGCTGAGCGACGCGCCGTCGGGGTTACGGAAATCCACACTGGTGATCGTCCAGTGCGCGGGTGCGGCGAACGGCAATTGCCCTTCGGCGCCTATACACGTCGCCGTTTTCACATCGGTGGCAACAAAATCCTGTCCGTCCACCGTCACGCGCAGGCCCGGCGCAATCGCGCCGCCATCGGCAAAGTCCCGGAGTGCAGGCAAGGGCGCATCGGCCAGCAGCATGAACGTGCCCATCGCCTCGCCCAGCCAGCGCGTGCTGCCATCGGCCAGCGTGAGCAACCATTCGTTCCACGCGCCATCGGTCCAGCCCCACCGCACCCGGCCGACAACTTCGAACGCCTGGCCATCTGTTGTCCCGCGCGTGCCGATCACGATCGGGGACACATCGAAGGGCAGGATGGCGGCCGTGCCCACGGTTTTCAGGCCATCATCACCGCGCAGCAACAAACTCTGGCATTGGGGACAAACCACATAAGGCACCGCCGCCCGCCGCAACGGCACCGCCGCCCCGCAGGACGGGCACGAAATCTCCGGCAAGGCACCCTCGTCCACCATATGCGCTGCTCTCCCTCGACCGTCGGCCATACCCAAGCCGGTCTTGCAGGTTTTGTCCCGCTATTTCACCCGCGCGAGCAATTCCACCTTCTTGGCGTCGAATTCCGCCTGGCTCAGCGCGCCCATGGTCAGCAACTTGTGCAACCGCTCGATCTGCTCGAACGGATCGCTCTGGGCGGCGGCTCCGGCAGGCGCCAACCCCTGCGCCATCACGTTGCCCAACACCGCAGCGCCGGCAACCCCCGCGCCGATTGCGGCCATCCCGCCATCCTGGTGCGAGGCCGCCTCGATCGCCTCGGCCGCCTGGAACTGCGTATACCGCGAAAGATCGCCGATCACCCGCATCTCGCTGCCCTTGTCGAGATGCGCCTGGACCTCGTCGGGCAGCGAAATGCTCTCGACATAAAACGTGGGGCACGACAGCCCCCATTGGGCAAACGCCTTGTCGACTTCGACCTTGATCGTGTCGGACAGCCGCTGCTGGTTGGCGGCCAGATCCAGAAACGCAATCCCGCTCGACCCCAGCGCAGTCGCGATCGCGGTCTGGATCGCCGCACGCAATTGCGGCTCCAGACTGGCAACGGTCAATTCGCTCATCGTGCCGAACAGGCGTTTGATAAACGGATCGATCGCCTCGATCCTGAACGAATACGACCCGAACGCGCGCAGCCGGATCGCGCCGAATTCGGCATCGCGCACGGTGATCGGCTGCGCCGTCCCCCATTTGCGCCCGACCTGTTCCTTCAGCGTAAAGAACACCACGTCCGACTTGAACGGCGATTTGAACCCCTTGTCCCAATGCTGCAGATCGGTCAGCAGCGGCAGGTTGGCGGTATCGAGCGTATGCAGCCCCGGCCCGAAATAATCGGCCAGCTGGCCTTCATTCACAAACGCGGTGATCTGCCCGTCGCGCACTGTCAGTTGCGCCCCGTTGCGGATCTCGTGATCGGCAAACGGCACCCGCCACGCCAGCTGCCCCGGCGTCTCCAGCCACTCGATATTGTCGATCAACTGCTTTTTGAGAAAGTCGAACATGCAATCTCCATCAGCGTGAGGGGGTTAGAGCATCACGCTCTAGTGCGTCGCGTTGCCAGCCGGATTGGGCACGAACGCCGGCACTTTGGCGGAATTGCCCAGGTCCCACAACGTCGTTCCGCTCAGCCGCAGGATTTTCGCCATCTTGGTATAGTTGATCTTGTCCGCGGTGTCTGTCTCGTGATGGTAGTCGGGGTGGAACCCGGTGAAGAACCAGAACGCCGGGATATCGTGCAGCACGAACGGAAACTGGTCGGAGCGGAAAAACACGTTGAGCACATTGTCGCGGTCGAACCGGTCGTCGAGCACCAGGCCGACGTTTCTGTTCGCTGCCGTGATGGCCGCATTGAAATCGGGGCTATAGGGCGCGCCGATCAGGTTCAGGCGGTTGGTGGTGTCGGCCGGGATCGTGATCAGGCCGTCGGTCTGCGGGCTGGCGGTTTCGTTGCGGCCGATCATGTCGAAATTGATCATCGCGCGTGTCGTTGCCAGCGGCCGCAACGGATGCGCGGCCATTTCATACGCGCCCAGCAATCCGCGTTCCTCGGCGGCAAACACCGCAAACAGGATCGAGCGTCTGGGCCGAACCGGCATCGCGGCAAATGCGTGCGCCAGCGCGACGACGCCGACCGTGCCCGATGCATTGTCATCGGCGCCGTGCCAGATATGGTCGCCATTCCCGGTTTCGCCATCATGGTCGTGGTGGCCCGACACGATCAGCGTTTCGCCCGCCAGCCGCGCGTCCGATCCCGGCAGGATCGCGGCGACGTTATAGCTGATACCGCGCGTCCGTTCGGTATTTTGCAGGTGCAGATGCAGCGGCGCGGGCGTGGCCATGAGCGCGCCATGCGGGGCCAGGTCGCGGTCGATCGCCGCCTGCAACGCGCCGGCATCAAGCCCGGCTGCGGCAAACAGCGCCTTGGTCACGGGATCGGACAGCACCAGGATTGGGATATGCACCTCATCATCGGCGCGCGCCTGGAACGGCAGCGACGGCGTGCGCGTGATACTGCCGCCGATGCGTTTTCCGCGTTCGGCATTCGACAAGTGTTTGCGATTTGGTTCGGGGATCACCAGCACAGCGATCGCGCCGTGTGCCTGCGCATTCAGGGCTTTCACCCGCGATGTGGCGTGGCGCGTATTGCCCGCGCCGTTGAAGCGCGACGCGGCGTCGTCCTCTTGCGGCTCGTGGTCGAACACCAGCGCGATCTTGCCGGTGGCGTCGATCCCGCGGTAATCGTCATAGCCGAGGCCCGGCACGGTAATGCCGTACCCCGCAAACACCATCGGCGCGGTCAGGTCGATATCGTCGCGATACCCGCCGGCGAATTGTGGCGGGCTGAATTTCTGGCCGCCCAGCGCGAGGAAGTTGGCGTCATAATCGGGGCGATATTCGATCAGCGGGACGGCTTGCAGATAGCTGGGCTTGCCCGCCTCGTCGCGCGCCGCCGGTTGCAGCCCGGCCTTGGTGAATTCGGAGACGATCCACGCGATCGCCGCCTCGTCGCCATGCTCCAGCGACATCCGCCCGAGCAGCGCATCCGATGCCAAAAATGTGACATCGGCGCGCAATTCGGTTTCGCTGATCGCGCCGAGCGCGGCGGTAACAGGTTTGGGCGGAGCATCGGCCAGCGCCGGGCTGGCACAGGCCAGCGCCCAAACAGCGATTGTCGTGCGAATACGCATAAACAGCTTTGCCCCCGGCTGGATGACCAACCGGCCCATCGTATCGGCAAAGCCGCAAATGAGAAGCCCGTTTGCTCTTCTCTCCCGCAGGGAAGGGGTCCGCGGGAAAAAGACAAAAAAAGGGCCGGTCAGTTGCCCGACCGGCCTTTGAAAGTTTGGGAGAGGATGCCTGAAAGGCACCCTCTGAATGAACCGCAAGCGTTTGTCTCGCAAGTGCGAAAACGGCGTATACGATTGCAAAAAATGCAATTCATCCGATAAGCAGCGGCCATATCACCATGCCCAGCCCGATCAGGCTCAACAGATAGACGACCGTGCGAATCTTGGGCACGCCGTACCCATACAGTGGCAGATACACGACCCGCGCGGCCAGCCAGACCCACGCGCCAATCGCGCTGCTGCTGTTGGTGCGCCCCGCCACGACCACCCCGATCAATGCAATTATTGCAATCGGCAGCGTTTCCAGAAAGTTGGCCTGCGCCCGCACCATCCGCCCGGCTACGGCATTCAGCGGCGGGGGCGCCCCGTCGCGCGGCCCCATGTTCCATTCGAGGCCGTATTGCTTCGTCTTGAAATGCCCGGCGGCAAAAATGTGAACCAGAAGCAGCACCGCGCCCAGCGCAAGCACTTTGAGTTCAGTCGGGACCATGACCAGCAATCCTTGCATGCGCAACAAACGCGCGACGACCTGCATATTGGTTACAATCGCGCGCAGGTCCAAAAGTTTCGCTTGCGAAACGCACGGGCCTTTGTAAACACTGAACCATATGGTTCAGTATCACGCGCCACATCTCGACGCTTCGTTTGCCGCTCTGTCGGATGCGACCCGGCGCGGCGTGCTGGAACGGCTCGGCCGCGCCGACGCCTCGATCACGGTGCTCGCCGACAGCTTTCACATGACGCTTACCGGCATGAAAAAGCACGTGAATGTGCTCGAACAGGCGGGCCTGGTCATGACCGAAAAGGTCGGCCGGGTGCGCATGTGCAAGCTGGGCGCCAGCGGGCTGGAGGCAGAGGCCGCCTGGCTGCACCGCCACCGCGAACAATGGGAAGAACGCTTCACCGCGCTGGACCGGCTGGTCGCAGAGCTGCAACGCCAGGAGACACCCAATGGCCCCGAATGACGCCATCACGACCACCCAGCGCACCTCCGACACCGAACTGGTCGTCACGCGCATCGTCAACGCCCCGCGCAACCTCGTCTACCGCGCCTGGGCCGAACCCGACCTGTTCCGCCAGTGGTGGGCGCCTGCGTCGTTCGGCGTGACGATTGTGTCGCACGAATCCGACATGCGCACCGGTGGCAGCTACCGCTTGATGATGGACCACGCCTCGCTCGAGGCGCCGATGGCGTTTTACGGCACATACCTCGAAGTCGTGCCCGGCGAACGCATCGTGCGCACCAACGACGAAGGCACCGGCCCCGGCCCGGTCAGCACGGTAACGTTCGAAGACCACGCCGGCGGCACGCTGGTCACTGTCCACGAACGCTATCCATCGAAAGACGCGCTGGACCAGGATATGGCATCGGGCGCCACCAGCGGCTGGACCGAGCAATACGCACAACTGGACCAGCTGATGCAGTCCGAAGCACAGGCCTAACAACGCGGGCGGGGCAGTGGTTCGATATGCGCGGCGGGCGGCGCTGCAGGAGCAGGTGCTGTATATATCGACGTGCGGCAACCGGCAGAAATCTACACGTCTGCATGAACACGAGTCGTCGATCACGGGAGCTCATCGAGACCCATCCAGACGTTGCATACGCTCGGGATTAGCGGAATCCCGCGATGTTTTCGACCTATCAAGCTATGATAGGGATCGCTGTGAAACAGAAAAATGGTGCCCAGAAGAGGACTCGAACCTCCACGCCCTTGCGAGCGCCAGCACCTGAAGCTGGTGCGTCTACCAATTCCGCCATCTGGGCACGGGGCTGGGGCAAAGCGCCTTTCGCCGGGTAGGAGCGGGCGGATACGGGGTGGGGGCGGGGCTGTCAACTCACTTTGGTTATTGCCGCTTGTGACAGGGTGCAATTTGACGAGGGCGCGCGGCCGTTTGCATGATCGGGCATTGATACCGGTAACGGGTGTGTGCCATTGGCGCTGGCGTGCGGATGGCGGTATTGTCGGTGCACTCCGAATCGAATTGCAAGGACCCGGACATGACCACAACGCGCGATCTGGATGGCAAGCTGATCGCGGTGATCGGCGGGACCGGGTTTTTGGGGACGCATCTGGCGCAGCATCTGCTGGCGCGGGGCGCGCGGTTGCGGATTGGCGCGCGGCGGCCGGAAAAAGCTTACGCGATCAAGCCGCTGGGCAATCTGGGGTCGGTCCAGGTGGTTGCCGTGGATGTGACCAAGCCTGACTCGGTGCGGGTTGCGCTGACGGGTGTGGATGCGGTGGTCAATCTGGTTGGCGCATTTGCCGGCGATCTGGATGCGGTGCAGGGTGCGGGCGCAGGGCGGGTTGCGGCGATAGCGCGGGACGCTGGCGCGCAGGCGTTTATGCAGGTTTCGGCGATCGGGGCGGATGCGCAATCGCCGGTGGCTTATGCGCGGACCAAGGCGGCGGGCGAAGCCGCGGTGTTGGCGGCCTTTCCCGGTGCGACGGTGCTGCGGCCCTCCATCCTGTTCGGGTCGGACGATCACTTTTTGACGATGTTTGCCGGGTTGATGAGCATGCCGGTGCTGCCGGTGTTTGCGCCCGACGCAAAGTTGCAGCCGCTCGATGTCGAAGATGCGGCGCGCGCCATCGGCAATGTGCTGGCATCGCCTGGCGCTCATGCCGGCACGACGTACGAAATCGCCGGGCCCGAGGTGATGACGATGCTCGATATCAACCAGCGGATCGCGCGGGCGACGCACCGTTCGCCGTTGCTGATCGGTTTGCCCGATGGCGTGTCGAAGCTGATCGCCGCGCTGCCGTTGACGCCGATCTCGAGCGATCAACTGGCGCTGTTGCGCAAGGGCAATGTCGCGTCCGGCGCGTTGCCGGGGCTGGCTGAGCTGGGGATTCAGCCGCGTCCGCTCGGTTTGCTGCTGGAGCGCTGGCTGGTCACGTATCGCAAGCATGGCCGGTTCGGCACGCGCATGGGCATACAATCCTGATCGTCAGGCGTTTACGTCGCCGTAGTGGTCTGGCGGCTTGATCACGTCCATCCGCTCGGTCAGAAGGGGGCGAAAGCTCGGCCGGCTTTTCAGCGCCGAATACCACCCCCTTGATTGCTCGTGCTGCGACCAGTCGATGCCGCCCAGGTAATCCGCAACCGAAATCTGCGCGGCAGCGGCGAGATCGGCCAGGCTCATCGTCGCGCCCGCCAGCCAGGGACGGTTGTCGATCAGGAAATCGACATAGTCGAGGTAGTCGTTGGCCAGGCGGATCGTTTCGCGCAAACTGCGCGCATCGGGCGGCTGCCGCGTGATCAGGCGTTTTTTCATCCGCTCGTCGAGCAGCGGCCCGGTGACGCCGGCAAAGAAGTTTTCATCAAACAGCGCAACCAGGCGGCGGATTTCGGCGCGATTGGCGGCGGTGCCGTTGATCATCGGTGCCTTGTCGACGGTTTCTTCAAAAAATTCTGCGATAGCGCGGCTGTCGACCAGCACCAGGCCGCGTTCCGGATTGGTCAGCACCGGGGTGCGCAGCGCGGGGTTCAGCGTCTGGAATTCCTCGCGCTGTTCCCACGGATTTTCGCGCACGAGCTCATAGCCGACGCCTTTTTCGCTCAGCAGAAGCCGCACCTTGCGGCTGAACGGGCAGATCGGGAACTGGTAGAGATACCACATTGTCCCAGCCATAGTGGCAGGGCGCGTGTTGCCAAGCCCCTACGGGGGTAGGGATGGGGAAAGTCAGGGCCTTGACGAGGAGCGCCGCCCAGACAAGGCCTTTGAACGCCCGCCGAGGCCTTGTTCACGGCGCGAGTGTTTTGCGCAGGCGCAGTTTGTCCTCGATGGCGTCGGACAGCATTTGCAGGCGGCGGCTGGCGTCGGTCCAGCCGGCGAAGGCGCCGACGGGCATGCGGCGGACGGCGGCCTGTTCGATGGCGCTGGCCATCGGGATGACGGGCCAGCCGGCGGCGAAGCCCTGGTGGACGTCGCGGTGGAGGCGGCGGCGGCTGTCGACCATCGAGAGCACGGGCAGGATCGGGGGGTGGCGCTGGTGGTTGCGGACGAGTTCGTTGCGGATGGTGTCGAGCGCGCGTGAGGCCAGGGGGGATGGCGGCAGGGGGACGATCAGCAGGTCGGCAGCGCCGATCACCTGGTCGCTGATTTCGTTGAGCACGGGCGGGCAATCGAGGATGATGCGTTCGTAATCGGCGTTCAGCCGTGCGGTCATCTGGGCCAGGCGGCGGTGCTGGCCGATGCGGGCAAGGACCAGCGACAGGCCCCGCAGGCTGGGATCGGCGGGCAGGAGCGACAGGTTTGGCCAGCGGGTGGCCTCGATCAGATCGGCGGGCGGGGCGGCGCGGTGGAACAGCGATGTAGCGCGCTGGGCGCTCGGAGGTTCGTGGCCGAGCAGCCAGGAGCAGCCACCCTGCGGATCGAGATCCCACAACAGCGTGCGATGGCCAAAGCAGGTTGCCGCCCGCCAGGCCAGATCGACTGCAAGCGTGGTCTTGCCCACACCTCCTTTGACGCTCCACACGCCAATGACCGCCATGTAATCCTGCTCATTTGTGCGCGCCAACGCAGTTGCCTCGTTTTTCGGGGAATTGCCGGCGCGGCGCAATGCGTAACTGAGCTGAAGATCTGCGCTATCGTGCCACAACGGCACTGCTCAGGGCGATTGGCGCATCCGGTCGCGCAGCGTGTCGATCGCGATCTGTTCGACGTGGGCTTCGGGCGATTCGGCATCGAGCAGGATCGCCAGCGAGCGCTGTTTCTGTGCGATCATGTCGAACGCCTGCAGCGCGGCGACATGGCGCATGGCCAGGTCCATGTCGCTGCACAGCATCGTGCCCAGCGTTTCGATGTCGTGCGACAGTTCTTCGAGCACGACCGCGATCTGGCGGTGGGTGGCGGCATCGGCCATCAGGCGGCCTGCGCGTCGGCGTCGCGGGGCGTGCCGGGCGCGGGCGGGCCCAGCAGCGCGGCCAGATCGAGCACCATGACCATGCGGTCGCCGGCTGCAATCAGGCCATGGAGAAACGGCATGACGCCGTCGTGGCCGGTGCCGGCCGGCGGCGGTTGCAACGCGTCGGCGGGCACGGCGATAATGTCGCTGACCGCATCGACGATCCATCCGCCAAGTTGCGCGCCATGACTGACAGCCGATTGCGTGATGATGATCGCGTGGCGCGGGCCGGGCTCGGTCGCGCGCCAGCCGAGCCGCGCGGCCAGGTCGATCACCGGCAGCACGGTGCCGCGCAAGTTGACGACGCCCGCCACGTAAGGTGGGACATGCGGCAGGCGGGTGGCCGGGCTCCACGCGCGGATTTCGCGAATGGCCATGATGTCGAGCGCGAACACCTGGCCTGCGACTTCGAATGTGATCAACTCGCGATGCATCGTGCGCGTCCTGTCGGCCCGGCGGTCAGTGCGTGACGCGGCGCACGGCAGCGACCAGCTTGGCCGGGTCGAACGGCTTGACGATCCAGCCGGTGGCGCCGATGGCGCGGGCGCGCGCCTTCTTGTCTTCACTACTTTCGGTGGTCAGCACCAGGATCGGGCGGTCGCGATGCCGCGTGCCTTCGCGCAGGCGCTCGATCAGGCCGAACCCGTCGAGCCGTGGCATGTTGATATCGGTGATCACGACATCGACGTCGTTGGTGTTCAGCCAGTCGAGCGCGGCCATGCCGTCTTCGGCCTGGACCACCTCGAACCCTTGCGCCGACAGCGCGTGATTGAGCAGGGCGCGCATCGATGGGCTGTCGTCGACGGTGAGAATGCGGGTGTTGGTCATCGGGCTGTGCTCGCTGGCTTGGGTTGGTGTTTCAAAAAAGTTCGACATCGCCGGTGGATATGGCGGGGCGGATGGTCGGGCGGCAGGGTGGTGCAAACCAGTCATCGACATGGCGGCAACGCACCTGGCCCGATGCCGGGCGGAAATCGACACGGCGCGCGCCGCTGCCGCCAAGGTCGCTGGCCAGCAGTTCGATGCCTTCGCGCGCGATGAACCCGCGCGCAAAGTCGGCATTGGCCGCGCCGATGCGCCACGTCTGGCGGATGATCTGCGCCCCGCCATACAGCCGCGCCCTCAACCGGGCCTTGTGTCCGCCACAAAACAGCATGTGGTTGACCAGCAGCTCCATCAGGTAAGTGCCGAAATGGTCATCGATCATGGTGGTATCGAGATGGGGGCCGGCATCGCAGCGAGGCGGTTCGGCAAGCAGGAAGTGGTTCATGCCGCCCAGTCTCGCCTTCGGGTCGTAAAGGCACAGCGCGACGCAACTGCCCAGCACGGTCGAGAATTCGGCGCGCGGGTCGGCGCTGACCCGCGCCTGGCCCTGCATGACCGTGATCCGCTGGTCCGGCGGGGCGGAGAGGATGCGTGTGTGAAACATCAGGCGGCGCGCGCAAAGGCGTGGCGCGCGATCTGGCCGATCGGCGCGATGACGCCCGCCGCGCCCAGCGCGATTGCCGCGCGGGGCATGCCGAAGACGGTGGAGCTGGTCTCGTCCTGCACGATTGTGCGCGCGCCGGCCTGCGCCATGGCCAGCAATCCGCGCGCGCCGTCGCGGCCCATGCCGGTCAGCACGATGCCGACGGCATCGGCGCCGACCAGCCGCGCGACCGACTCGAACAGGACATCGACCGAGGGCGCATGGCCCGAAACGGGCGCGCCGGGCTGGAGGCGGCACGACAAGGCGGGGCCGCCGGTAACGGTCAGGTGGCGATCATCGCCCGGGGCGAGGTAAATCCGGCCGTTGCACAAGGGCATGTCGGGTTCGGCCAGAACGAGGCCGGGCGCGCAATGGTGAGCAAGATCGCGCGCGACGGCCGGGGCAAATCGCGCGGCGATGTGTTGCACGATCACTGTCGGCGGGCAATCGGCGGGAAATCCGCCGAGCAGGATCTGCAGCGCCTCGACCCCGCCGGACGAGGCGCCGATCGCGATCAGGCGGGGGCGGTTGGCGGGTATCTGGCGCGCGGCGCTGCGCACCAGCGCGGCCAGCTTGCCCGAATCGTCGAACGGCAGTCCGCCCGATCTTTCGGTCTTGGCGTAACAGGCGACCGCGCCAAGCGCGAGCGCGCGCGCGGTCGCCCCGGCGCCCTGTTGCGCAGAGCCCGACACCACGATCACTGGCATGGGACGCAAGGCCATGATCTTTTCGAGGAAATCGAGCCCGTTCATCCCGGGCATTGCGATATCGAGCGTCACCACGTCGGGATCGAGCACGCGGATCATCGCGCGGGCTTCCACCGCGTTGGCGGCCGCGCCGACCACGACGATATCGCCTTCGCGTTCCAGCCGCGTGGTCAGGATCGCGCGCATCGTCGGCGAATCTTCCACGATGACGACGCGGATCATGCGGCGGTCGCCGCGCGGTAGATCATCGGCGCTATCTGGGTGAACTGCGCGATCGGTGCGCCGGTCATGCGTTCGCTGTGCCCGATATACAGCGTGCCGCCGGGCGTCAGGATTTCGGCAAAGCGCGACAGCAGCCGTTCCCTGGTCGGCGTGTCGAAGTAGATCATGACATTGCGGCAGAATATCGCGTCGAAGCGCCCGGCCATCGGCCAGGGGGCAAGCAGGTTGAGCGCGCGGAACCGGACGATTGCGTGCAATTCCGGGGCTATCCGGGCGTTGTCGCCGTCGATCGTCGCCCAGGACAGGGCCAGATCGTCGGGCACGGATTTCAGGTCGGCGGCGCGATAGCGCGCCGCCTGCGCCGTTGCCAGCGCGGGTGCGGCGATGTCGCTGGCCAGAATGCGGATATCGTGCCGCGCAATGCGTTCACCCGCAACGCGATCCGGGCCGAGCAGGGTCATCGCCAGCGACCACGCTTCCTCGCCGGTCGAGCACCCGGCCGACCACAGCCGCACGGGCCTGCCCTGTTCGGCGCGCGCGATCAGCTGAGGGCGCAGCGCATCGCGCAGGTGGTCGAACTGATGGGCCTCGCGGAAAAAGAAAGTGTGCTGTGTGGTCAGCGCGCCAATCGCCTTGCCGCGCTCGTGCGCATCTTCGCGGATGCGCATGACATACGATCCGAATGTTGCGCAGCCCGATGTGCGCACCAGCGCGGCCAACCGTGAATAGACGAGCATCGCCTTGCCTTCGGACAGGACGAGGCCGGCTTCGCGATAGGCGATATCGGCGATCGCGTGGAAATCGGGCGCGTCATAGATGCCCGGGCTGATGCCGGGCAGGGCCTGCGCAAAGGGCGTTGGCCCCATCGTCATGCCGCTGTCGCCAGGGGAACAGGGGTTTCGAGCAGATGGCGCGCGACCAGGCGATCGACATCGAGGATCAGCGCGACGCGGCCATTGCCCAGGATGGTCGCGCCGGCAACGCCATCGAGCTTGCGGAAATGGGTGTCGAGGCTCTTGATCACGACCTGCCGCTGGTCGCAGATCGCATCGACCAGCAACGCGGCGGGGCCGGCGCTTTCGGTTTCCACCACGATCAGCACGCCAAGGTCCGGGCGCAGCACTGCGCCTGCCGCGCCGATTGCCTGGTGCAGCGGCACCACCGGGACAAACCGCCCGCGCACATCGATCATCGCGCGCTGCGCGCCCAGCCCTTTGACTTGCGCCGGTGCGGGGCGCAGGCTTTCGACGACATGGGCCAGCGGCAGGACCAGTGTCTGATCGCCGATCGTGACGACCATGCCGTCGGCGATCGCCAGTGTCAACGGCAACGCCAGCGTGAACGTCGTGCCCGACCCGGGTTTGGTGTCGATCGTGATCCGCCCGCCCAGGTCCTTGACCATCTGGCGCACGACATCGAGCCCGACGCCGCGACCCGACAGATTGGTGATGGCAGGCGCGGTCGAAAATCCGGGAGCAAAGATCAGCTGGTCGATCTCGTCATCGCCCAGCACCGCGTCCGCCGCGATCACGCCGCGATCGATGGCCTTGGCGCGCACGCGGGCGCGGTCGATGCCGCGCCCGTCATCGCCGATCCGGATCAGGATCCGGCCCGATCTGTGTTCAGCCGACAGGGTCAGCGTGCCCTGCGCCGGCTTGCCCAGGGCCAGGCGATCGGCCGCGGGCTCGATGCCATGATCGACCGCGTTGCGGATCAGGTGGGTCAGCGGTTCGCCCAGCCGCTCGATCACGGTCTTGTCGAGCTCGGTGGTTTCGCCCGAAACGATCAGGTGAACCTGTTTGCCGGTGCTGCTCTGCAATTCGCGCAGGATCCGCGGCGCGCGGCTGAACACCGTGCCGATCGGCTGCGCGCGGAGGGCCATCGCGGTGTCCTGAATGTCGCGGGTCAGGCCCTCCATCTGGGTGAGCGCTTCGGTCAGGGCGGGGTTCTTGCGGGCGCCCATATCGCCCACCCGCTGCGCCATCATTGCCTGCGCAATCAGCAATTCGCCAACCGCGTCGACCAGCGTGTCGAGCCTGGCCAGGTCGATGCGGATCGAGGGGCCGGCAGTCGGTGGGGCAGGCGGCGCGGCAAATGCCGGTTCCGCACCAGGCGCGGGCAGGCTGGCACGCGGCACGGCAACGCCGAACACCAGCCCGCAATCGTCGCCGACATACTCGAACACGTCGCGCACCATGGCTTCGGTTACGGCGCCGGGCATGGCAAAGTGCCAGGCCAGATAGCCGTCGCCGGGGTCGAAGGCCTCGAGCAGGGGGATACCATCGGTGTCGCAGCCGAGGCATACGCCGCCCAGATCGAGCACTTCGCGCAGCATCAGCAGCGGTTCGCCGCCATTGGCCATCGCACCGGCGTGCGGGCGGATGGTCAGGGTCCATGGCGGGGTGGTTGCGCCTGCGGCCATGGCGTTGACCACGTCATCGAGCATAGCGGTGAATTCGGCGTCATCGGCGGCGGGCGCTGTGCGCGCGGCGGTCAGTTCGGCGATCAGCGCGGCGTCTTCGGGCGCTGGCGCGGCGTCTTCGGGCGCTGGCGCGGCTTGGCGCGCGGCGACGACATGATCGCCGACCCGGTCGAGCGCGCGCAGCAGCAGGTCGACCAGTCGCGGCGTAATCGGCACGGCGCCGTCGCGCACGTCGGACAACAGCGTTTCGAGCCCATGCGTGCACGATTGCAACGCGCCATAGCCAAACGCGCCCGCGCCGCCCTTGATCGAATGCACACCGCGAAACACCGCGTTGATCGTGTCGTCGTCGTGCAGCCCGGCGTGGCATGCGGCCAGGCCCTGCTCGGCGGCGGCGAGTGCTTCGTCGCATTCGGCAAAGAAAATCGCCTGGATGTCTTCGATTGTCATGCGCGCGCGATGTCGCCGAACAGCGGCGTCGTCAGGCCGAGCTGGCTTGCGGTGGCGTGCAGATGGGGGGACCCGTCGATGACGGCGCCCGCGCGCCGCGCGCTGAGTAGCAGCTGCAGCATCGCCTGGCCGATGCGGGTGCAGGCGCGGGCGTCTATCCGCAGATTGCCCTGCACCTCGACCGTCTGCACCGCGATCATCTGGGGCAACAGCGCCTGCGCGGCCGCACGGTCGCAGCGGGCGGGCAGGCTGATCGTCGGCATGGCTGCAACTCCCCCCGCAAAACAACAGTCGTGCAGCTGGCATAGCGCGCAGCGGCAAAGGTCGGCTTGCATGGCACTTACGGTGAGTTACGTAGGGCCGGGATCAGGGTTTCTGGTCGTCGCCTGGCGTAGACGCTGATCGATGTATGAAGCGCGCGTCCTGATCGTCGATGATTCTGCGGCGATGTGCGCGTTGTTCAGCGATATTCTCGATCGCGCCAAGCATGTGCGGGTGGTGGGCACGGCGCGCAATGCCGCCGATGCGCGCGCCCTGATCGCTGATCTGAAGCCCAATGTGATCACGCTCGATGTCGAGATGCCCGGGATGAACGGGATCGAATTCCTGGCCGAAATCATGGAAACCAATCCGCTGCCGGTGGTCATGTTGTCATCGCTGACCCAGCCGGGGTCCGAAATGGCGCTGCGCGCGCTGGAGCTTGGCGCGGTCGAATGCTTTTCGAAACCGCTACGCGCCACGCCCGAACAATTCGCCAGATCGGCCGCGCGGCTGGGGCGGGTGGTCTGGGCCGCCTCAAACGCCAATGTGCGCCACCGCCGCGCGCGCGGCGACCACAAACCGAGCCACGCGCATTTCGAATGGAACGGATATCTGGCGGCGCTCAGCGCTTCGGTGGGCGGGATCGACGCGCTGGCGTCAGCGCTGGCGCCGTTCCCCGCGCATTGCCCGGCAACGGTGGTGTGCCTGCAGGCCGAACCGATGCTGGTGGAGGCATTCATCGCGCAGCTGGATGCCGCATTGCCGTGCCATGTGCGCGCAGCGAAAAATGGCGCTGCGCTGGTTGCAGGGACGATCCATATCGCCGCGCATCCCGAACTGCATGTCGTGGTCGAGCGCGGCGCACCCGCGCGCCTGCGGTTGATTGCGCGCGATCCGGTCGATGGCGCACGGCCATCGGCCGACATGCTGTTCGGATCGATCGCGCGCGGTGCGATTCCGGCGGTCGGCGCGGTGCTGACCGGCATGGGCAGTGATGGCGCACGCGGCCTGCGGCTGTTGCGCGAAGCGGGCAGCGCGACATTCGTACAGGACCGCCAGACTGCGCTTGTCCGCGAAACGCCCGATGCGGTGGTCGCGCATGGTGCCGCTGCGGTGGAATTGCCGCTGGCCGAACTGGGCGCGGAGGTGCTGGCCGCTTGCGCGATGTCCTGATCAGGATGCAGGTGCGGCGCCCAGCATGGCCATGCGGATTTCAATGAAATCCTGCCGGATTTGCGTCAGGCCCGCTGGATTGAACGCCAGCACGCTATCGAGGATCGTCGTGCGGGCCGAGGCATACAGCTGCAACAGCGCCTGGCCCGTCGGGGCATCGGCGTCGACGCCCATCTGCAACGCAGTCAGCGCGGCGATCGCGCGGGTCAGCGCGGCGCTCTTGGCGCCATTGTCGCCGCGCCCGCTGGCATGGATCGCGCGGCCGACCGATCCCGCGACCTGTTCCAGGCACAGATCGACCAGCTGGCGCGAGGTTGCACCACTGACCCGTGCATCGAAATCGACGCGGCGATAGGCTTCGGAGGGATCGCACCTGAGCAGCATGTCAACCGCCCGTCGTGCTGCTGCTGTTGGTCCACAGCGCGATCTGCTGGGTCAGGAACGACTGCGTCGACTTGTCGGCCGTTACCGCCGCGTTCAGCGCCGAAAACTGAGCCAGCAGCGTGGTCCGCAGCGTTGCCTGCTCGGTTGCGATCTTGGCCAGCAGCGTCGTGTTGGCGGTCTGCTGCCTGGTCAGGTCCGCGCTCGATCCGGCGAGCGAATTGGGGTTGGTCGGGTCGCTGAACGAGGCCGAGAGGTCATAGATCGTCGCGTAGACGCCATGAATACCGGTCGTGAACATGGCGGTTACCGCAGCCGAATTGGCACCGATAGCCTTGCCCAGCACTGTCGCATCGAGCGTGAACGTGCCGTCGCGATTGGTGGTCAGCCCCAGGTCGCCCAGGGTCGAGGGCTGTCCGGCGGTGGCATCGGGCATGATCTTGGTCGAGCTGAGCGAAGACAGCGCCCGCATCATCGCGCGCGCACCCGGATTGTTGTTGAGCGGGCCGCCGATGGCGGTGTCGGTGTTCAGCGTGCCGACGATCGAATTGAGCGCGGTGACGAGGTCGGTCATCGCGGAATTGATCGCGCTGGTCGGGCTGGTAAAGCTGATCGAGGTCGGGCTGCCGACATTGGTCCCGGTCAGGTTGAGCGAAATTCCGGGCGCCGCATCGGTGATCGAATTGGATGTCGCCGTGCGCGACACCCCGTTGAGGATATAGCTGGCATCGGTGGCGGGCGCAGCCAGCGTTGCCCCGCCGGACGTTCCAGTCGTGGACGGGTTGTAGGCGTATTTGGCCAGGCCGGGGTCCGCCGCGTCTTCGCTGGCGCTGATCGTGAAGGCGTTGGCGGCGCCTTGCGGCCCGGTGATGACCAGCTGTTGCCCGGTGGAATTGGTCGCGACATAGGCGCTGACGCCGGCGCCCGAATGATTGATCGCACTGGCGAGCTGCGCCAGCGTATCGCCCGCGCCCACGTTGACGTTAATGGCCGCCTTGCTGCCGGCGGTGAACGTCGTGCCCGAAACCGTGCCCAGCGTGATCGTCAGGCTGCCCGAACCGACATCGGTGGTCGTGGCGGGGATGCTCTGACTGGCAATGGTCTGGCCTTGCGCCAGCGTGTCGACTTCGAGCGTGGCGGTGCCGCTGCCGCTGACAGTGCCCGCGCTGACCGTGGCGACCGCGCTGTTGGCGATCTGCGGCTGCGACGACAGGCTGCCCGCGTTGATCAGCGAGTCGAGCGAGCTGGTCAGCGTCGACATCATGTTCATCAGCGATGACGCGTCAGAAATCTGCGTACCCAGCGTGCTGTTATTGCTGTTCAGATGATCGACCTGGCCCGAGTATTCGGCGGTCGACAGCTGATCGGCCAGACTGCTGGCGTTGATATTGCCGCTGACGCCAAGTTCGGTCAGCAGCGCCTGCGTCGCGCTGCCGACCGAGGTGGCCGACGTGCTGGACGAGGTGGTGGCGACAGGGGTCGTGGTGCCGGTCGAACTGGTGGAGGATACGCTGGTCATACGGGCAAGAACGACCGGTCTGCGGGCGGGTTAAGGGTTTGTTGAGAGGGGATTCATTCCGCGCTGATTTCAGGATTGCCCTCGGGGTCGAAGCGCACCGACAGCGGCACGTCGACACGCGGTGCCGGCGGGCTTTCGCCGCGTTTGAGGCTCATGACAAACGCCAGCACCGCGGCGACCGCGATATACAGCTCCTCACGGATCACCTGGTTTTCGCGCGTGGTGTAATAGACCGATCGCGCCAGCGCCGGGTATTCCAGCATCGGCACGCCGAATTCGGCGGCCAGTTCGCGCATCGCCATCGCGGTTTCGCCGCGCCCTTTGCCAAGCAGGATCGGCGCGGGCGCGATATCGGGGTCATAGCTCATCGCGACGGCGAAATGCGTCGGGTTGGTGATGATGAACTGCGCGTCCTTCACGGCCTTGCGCATCGATCCCTTGGCGATCGCGCGCTGGCGGCGGCGCTGCGCCTGCTTGGCCTGCGGGTTCCCTTCGGTTTCCTTGTGTTCGTCGCGCACTTCCTGATGGCTCATGCGCAGGCGCGCCTGGCGCCGGACCCACTGGATCGGAAAATCGCTGAGCGCGATCAGCACCAGGCCGACCGACAGATAGACCAGCAACATCGCCAGCGCGTTCCACGCAAAGCCCAGCTGCACATGCAATTGCCCCGAACCGAGCCCGACCAGCCCCGCGATGCGCGTGCGGAACCACACGAATGTCAGCACGCCAAGCAGCGCGAGCTTGGCCAGGCCCTTGCCGATCTCGATCAGCCCTTGCGTGCCGAACATCCGGCTCAGGCCTTTGGCAGGCGACAGGCGCGAGGTCTTTGGCGCGAGGTTCCTCGCCACGAAGGCGCCATCGCCCAGGCCCAGCTGCACGAACAGTGAGGCCGCGAGCACGCCCGCGCCCAGCACCAGGACCGGTGGCAGGGCGCTGCCCAGCGCCGCAACGAGCATGGCGCCAGGGTCGAAATTATCGAATGTATCGTGGTCCCACACAAACCCCAGCCGCATCGCCTCGGTCAGCCCGCGCATGACCCACGGCCCCGCCAGGATCAGCCACGCCACCCCGACCAGCGTGCCCGTTGCAATCGTCAGTTCGCGGCTGCGCAGGACATCGCCGCCCTCGATCGCGGTGCGTTTGCGCTTTGCAGTCGGGGCAAGGGTTTTTTCGCCGCCGTCGTCAGCCATCCATCGCGCTCCTAATGAAGCAGCGCGGCGCTGTACGCCACGGCGGTGTGCGCCAGATCGGTCAGGCGGTCGCCGATGAGCGGCGCCGAGACGACCAGCGCGGCAATTCCGGCCAGCACGCCGGCAGGCAGGCCCAGCGCCATCAGATTGAGCGACGGTGCCGAACGGCCGATGATCCCGGTCACGATCTGCACGACCAGCAGCAAAAGGACGACGGGCAGCGCGATCATGATCCCGGTCAGGAACATGTCGCCGGCAAACCGGTCGACCAGGTGCAGCCGGTCGGGCGTCATCCACGCGGTGCCGGGCGGGAATGTGCGATAGCTTTCGACCAGCAGGCTGATCCAGTCGAGATGGGCGCCGACGCCGAAGAACAGCACGGTCAGTACGACGGTGAAGTACTGGCCGAAGATCGCCGAATGCGTGCCGTTGACCGGGTCGGCGCTCGCCGCGATCGCCATGCCCATGCTTGCGCCGATCATTTCGGCGGCGATCAGCGGCGCGGCAAATGCCAGCTGCATGACAAAGCCGATCGCCAGGCCAATCAGGATTTCGCCCGAGACCACGACCATCCCGCCCAGCGACAGGAGTTGCGGCGGCGCCGCGACATGCGTCCAGTTGCACACGAAGATCGCCAGCGCGCCGGTCAGGATCACCCGCACTTGCGCAGTGACTGCAGCCGAGCCGAACAGCGGCGCGGCAAACAGCGCCGCGCCGATGCGTGTCATGACGAACATGAAGCGCCAGAATTCTAGCTCGAGCGCGCCGAAACCGAAATCAATGCCGATCACCGGAGCCTCATCTTCCCATCATCGCGATCTGGGCCATGACATCCTTGAGGAAATCGCCTGCCAACGCGAGCATTGCACCGCCCAGCAGCACCAGCACGAGCGTGGTCACGGCCAGCTTGGGCACGAACGTCAGCGTCTGTTCGTTGACCGAGGTAGCCGCCTGGATGATCCCGACGACCAGGCCGACCGCAAGATTGGCGGCGAGCACCGGCACGGCGGCGAGCGCGGCGGTCCACAGCATGCGGTCGGCGAGCGCAAGGAGCGTGGTGGTGTCGTCCACTACGCGAAACTCTGCGCGAGAGAGGCCATCAGCAGCGACCAGCCATCGACCAGCACGAACAACAACAGTTTGAACGGCAAGGACACGACCGTGGGGCTCATCATCATCATGCCCAGGCTCATCAGCACCGACGACACGACGATATCGATCACCAGGAACGGCAGGAACAGCATGAACCCGATCTGGAACGCGGTCTTGAGCTCGCTGGTGACGAACGCGGGCAGCAGGATCGAGAACGGCACATCGGCCTGGCTGGCAAAGCGCGGGGCGTGCGCCATGTCGGCAAACATCAGCAGGTCGCGCTGGCGCGTCTGGCGGATCATGAACGTGTGGAATTCGCGCCCGCCGGCGACAAACGCCTGTTCGGCACCGATCGTGCCCGCCGAATACGGCGCGATCGCATTGGCGTTCACCTTGTCGAGCGTGGGCGCCATGATGAACAGCGACAGGAACAGCGACAGCCCGATCAGCACCGGATTGGGCGGCGCCTGCTGCAGCCCGAGCGCCTGGCGCAGCAGCGACAGCACGATCAGGATGCGGGTAAAGCTGGTCATCATCAGCAACAGGCTGGGCAGGATCGTCAGCAGGCCCATGATCAGCAGCAGTTGCAACGACAGCGCCATGCTGCCCTTGCTCTGCGCGCCTGACAGTTCGCCGAACGCACGATCGAGCGCGCCGGGCATGGCGTTGGCGGGCGCGGCCTGCGCATGCGCGGCGGTGAACTGAATCGCCAGGAACACGATCAACGCGATCATCACCACACGCCAGAACGAGCGCTTCTTCTTGCCCCCCTCCCCTTCAGGGGAGGGGCTGGGGGTGGGGCCTATCCCTACTCGCCAAGGATTCCATGACCGGGCTGGTGTTGCTCCACGCAATAATCCCTGGTGCGTGGGGAGAGGCCCCACCCCAACCCCTCCTCTGAAGGGGAGGGGCTTAAGGAAGAGACGATCAATCATCGGACCCCCCTTTGCGCGCGGGGGCGTCGCCGAGCAGGACCAGGCCCTGTTTCGAAGTGGAGACCAAAATCTCGCGGTCGTGGAACGCAATCACCGCCAGCCGCAGCGACGGCGACAGCATCCGCGATTCAACGATGCGCAACCCCGAAGACGGCCCTTCGCTCATCGCAAACCTGCCCTCCATCCGCTTGGCCAGCCGCAACGACCCCCAGGCGAACAGCGCGATCAGTGGCAGCAGCACCACCAGCTTGATCAGGTACCAGGCCATTACGCGGCACCGCGGCGCGGTTCGTCGGGCGCCATCGCGTCCTGCCCGACCAGTTCGACGATGCGCAGGCCAAAGCGGTCGCCCTGCGTCACGACTTCGCCGCGCGCGATCAGCTTGCCGTTGACCATCACGTCGAGCAATTCATCGGTCATGCGGTCGAGCACGACCACGCTGTCGGTGCTCAGCCCGAGCACATCCTTCAGCTTCATGTCGGTGCGGCCGAGTTCGACGGTGAGGCGTACATCGACATCCTTGATCAGGTCGAAGCCGCGCGGGGTGAAAGTCATGATTGCCTCATTTTTGCAAGATCGGATCAGGTAAGCTGGGTCATCTGGATTGCGACACGGTCGTCCATCGCGCCGATCGTGCCGTGGCCGATCGCGTGACCGACGGTCTGGCCCTTGCCCTGGCGCCCCGCGATCAGCGGGACAGCCCGCGCGATCGGCAGGTTGAGCACCTGGCCGGGTTCGAGCCGGGTCACGACATGCAGCGGTACGCGGGTGTCGACGAGCAGCGCGGTCAGGCGCAGCGGCATGGCGGCAAACGGTTCGCGCGCCGGGTCCGATGCGGGGCCGGGCGCGCGGGTGCCAGCGGGCAGGCCGGCCATGCCGGTCAGCATCGGCAGCGCGGTCATTGGCAGGGCAAAGCGGATCGGCCAGGGTGCGCGCGCGCCGTCGGCAACGGCGATTTCGATCATCGCCACGCGGGTGTCGCGCGCAAACGGCTGCAATTGGGCAAGATCGGTTTCGCGGCGCAGCGGCAGGATGACCGGACGACCACCGGTGGTGCTGCCCAGCGCCGCGCCCAGTTGTGCAGCAAGGATTGTTTCGATCCGCGCCAGCATCATGTCGGCCGACATCGGCAATTCGCGCGGCATCGGGCGCGGCACATCGCCGGGTCCACCAAAGGCACGATCGACCAGCCGCAGCACCGCTTCGGCATCGATCGCGCTCAACAGCCGCTCGCCAACTGTCGAGGCACTGTAGAGGCTGTACGAGCACAGGTTTTCCGACGCGAAATCGGCTAATGTCATATCCTGCGGCGGCGCAATCCCGACTTTCAGCAGTTCGACCCCGCACAGCCGCGACAGGGCGCCGGGCAGCGTCCGGACCAGCCGCGCCGACGCGGCGCCAAGCGCTGCCAGCACTTCGGCTTCGGCGGGACCTGGGCGCATCAGCGCCGGGCTGTGCCGGGCCAGCGCGCGCTCGGCGACAAAGTCGAAATTGCCCTTCATTGGATGATGAAATTCTTGAAATAGACCGCGTCGACCCCGCCAAAGCCTTCGTCCTCGGTCAGCACCTTGTTGATCGCGGCGGTCAGCCGGCGTTGCAGCGCTTCCTTGCCGGCGGGGCTCTGGATCGAATCGTCGGTGGTGTCGGCCAGCACCGCGAGCATCGCCGAACGGATCGCCAGCTCATGCTTTTTCAGCCACAGCACCACGCGGTAATCCCGCCTGGTCGAACACGCGATCGACAGTTGCACCAGCGATTCGGTGCCCTTGAGATTCGAGGTGAAATCTTCGCTGAAGCTGAAATAGATCGTGCGGTATTCGCTGCCGCCATCGCCTTCGGTGTTCTTGCCGCCTTCGCCTTCACCCTCCTTGGCCGCCGGGGCAAACGGGTCGGTCGCGCCTTTCTTGATCAGCTTGGGGTGGTTGTCTTCCTTCATCGCGGCTTTGCCGCCGCCGATCACGCCCGCCGCGACGAGGCCGAAAACCCCGCCGCCGCCGACCGCAAGCAGCACGACCGCGCCGATGATCAGCATCATCTTGCCGCCCTTCTTCTTGGCCTTGGGCTCTTTGTCTTTCTTGTCACTCATGGTGTGTCACGCGCCCCCTCAGGCAAAAATGGCGGAATTGTCGGTGGCAGCGTCGCCGGACTGTGCAGCCGCGGCCGGGTTGGCCTGCGCTGGCTGCGTGCGCGGCTGGTTGCGTGGCTGCTGGCCGGACTGCTGGCCGGACTGGTTGTCGGCCAGCGAGCTGTTATGCCGCGCGGATTGTTCGGCATGGGTGTTGGCGTGCGGCGTGCCGGCCGTTTGTGCGGGCGCCGTTATCGGCGATGGATCGGGCGTGTTGGCGTGGTTATGGCCTGTGTCGCTCGGGCTGTTATTTGTGCCGGCGCTGCTGCTCGTGGCTGCCGCTGCTGCGGCGGCGGGGGCAAAGCCCGGATCGGCGCTGCGCATCGTGACCGCCAGGCCCTGGTCGCGCGCGGTGAACTGCATCGCCACGGGACCGAAATCGGCATGCTGCATCGTCACGCCGACTGGTGCCGCGCTGGCCAGCGCGTTGTCGTCGCGCGCGCGGGCGATCGCATCAACCAGCGTGGCGAAATCGGCCGGGCCTTGCGCCGGTACAGCCGTTGCAGGCGCGACCGGTTCGGGTGTTACGGCTGCCGTGCTCGTCGCCGCGGTATAGGTCACCGCTGCAGCCTGAATCGGCACTGCGGGTTCGGCAGGTTTTTCCGGGGCACGCTGGGTGCCGATGGGTGCTGCGGCCAGGTGGACGGGCGTGGCGGTCGGCGTCGGTTGGGCCACAGTGGCCGCAAGTGAAACCACAGCGGCCGGCGAGGCGGGGGTGCCGGGCAGCGGCTCGGTGATGGCAGCCGCACGCGCGGGTTGCGTGGCGATCCGGGCGGCGGTCGGGGCTGGCGGTGTGGTGCCCGATGGCGCATCCTGGCCGGCGATGACTAGCCCAAGGACGGATGCAATCGCGACATCGCTGGCCATGCGGACGGGAACAGGCGTTGCGACGGGCGGGGTTGAAGGCTGTTGGCCAGGCGCATCATCCGCATCGGGTAAAGGCGCGCTTGCGGGATCGGCGGGAGCGACTTGTGCTGCCGGAACCCCAGCTGCCGCCAGCAGCGGCGCGAGGATCAGCATGGCCGCGTCGGCTGGGGCTGCGGCGGGTGCAGCCAGTGCCGGTCCGGCAGGAACGGGCGCAGGTTCGCGCGATGCGGAGATGGGGGGCGGTGTTGCCGGATTGGTGGCGACCTGGGTGGATGCCGCGAGCGAGGAATCCGTCTGCGGTTGGGCGGGCAGCGGCTGGGCGGGCAGCGTCGGTGTGGCCAGCGCCGGTGTTTCCGGAGCGGGGGCAACGTGCGCAACGGCAGCTTGAACCGAAGGTGCTGGTGCCGGCGTGGCTTGCGGCAGTGGTGCCAGTGCAGGCGCGGCTTGCAGTGCCGAGAGTTGCATCGATGGCGCCGGTGCGATCTGCACCGGCGTAGGCGTAGGCGTAGGCGTAGGCGTGGGGGCGGTTCGCGGGTCTGTGGCCGAAGGGTCCGCCGCGGATCGCACAACTGGTGCTTGCTCGATCTGTGCCTGCGCGACTGGTGCAGGACCAGATTGCGACGGCGTTGCCGATAGGGGGGCGGCCGGTACCGTGGCGGCCTGTACCGTTGCGGCCGGTACCGTGGGGGACTGGGCAACTGTGGCTTGCGCGGCCTGCTGCGGCGTTGCCAGTGCCAGCGCGGCCTGTACCGTTGCAGGTCGCTGCGTTGGTGCCGACACCATTTGCGTTTGTGCAATCGGCAAGGACGCGGTTTGCGCTGATGCTGGTGCTGGTGCTTGCGCTGGTGCCGCCGATGCAGCCGTGGCCTGCGCCGGGGCAAAATGCGGCAAAGGCGCCGTCACAGCCTGCGTCTGCGCGGCCACTGTGGGCGCAATTTGTGCCGGCGCAATCTGCGCGGGTGCTGGCCGGGCTGGGGCCGGGCTCTGCAGGACAGGGGATGGCACGGATGCTGGCTGCGCGGGTGCTGTCTGCGTAGCCGGGGCCCGGGGTTGCGCGGCCAGAACAGGCCCGGACTGGGCAGCCAGTGTGATGGTTGTGACCTGGGGTTGCGCACTGCGAACGATGACAGGCGACAGGATGACAGGCTGAATTCGGGCGGGTTGAACTGGAACAGGTTGAACCGCGGCAAGCTGTATCGCGGCGGGCTGCAACGGCTGGGTCTGCTGCAGTGCTGCAGCTGCCAGATCCGGCGTCGCAGGCCCGGTGTCTTTGGCGGCAGCCTTCGCGGATTTCTCGTGGGGGGTCGCAACGCCGGTGCCGGTGGTGACACGGGATGGGTTTGCCGCTGCCACCATCATCGTGGCCACCGGCAGTATTTTGCCGGATGTTGCCGTCGGGGGCGTCGCGATTGCCGGTGCCGCCGGCAAGGCCGGTGCCGGGATCGTAACCACGGCAGCTGGTATTTGCTGCGACAACAATGTCGCGGCAAAGGGCGCGGTAGCGGGCGCTTTTGCGCCGGAATTCTGATTTGGCGCGGAGTTGATCAGGCCTGCAAGACTGAGCGGTGCCGGGCTCGCTGCGGAAAGCGGGCCGGCAGGAAGGGTGGGGGCGGCAATTGAAACGGTCATGAATTGGGCGCTCCCGAGATGGTCAGTGCTAGTTATGCGAGAACCGTGCCAATTCAGGACAGGGCGTCAGGGCTTGCGGGTATTGCGTGCGCCCAGCGGCAGCGCCGCCGCGCTGCGGGCCCGCGCGATCGCTTGCGCGGTGGCGTTGGCACGGGTTTCGACTGCGGCGCGGCTGCGCTCGGCGGCGGCGGCTTCGGCGGCGCGGGCGTCGGCCTGGTCGCGCGCGCGCGCGACATCGCTGTCGTTGCGGCCGACCATGCCCTGCAATTCGCCCAGGTAAATCCGCTGGCGCGCCAGATCCGCGCCGCATTGTGCATCGGTGCGCGCGGCATAGCCGGTGATCAGCGCATTGGTCCGTGCCTGCAGCATTTCCAGGCTGGCCAGTCGGGTTTCGGCACGACCCGCCTCGGCCAGCGCATTGTGCCGCGCGATGCCGCGCAGTTTTTCCAGCCGTTGCAGGCGGCGCAGGTGTGCGTGATCAGCCATCATGGCCGATCAATTCGCTCAACTGGTCGATGCTGGCAGGCAAAGCCACGATCTGCGCCTGCGCTTGCGCGAGGTAAGCGGTCAGCCGGTCGTGCATCGCGATCGCGCGGTCGAGTTGCTGATCGGTGCCCGGGCGATAGGCGCCCATCAGCACCAGGTCGCGGTTGGCCTCGTATGTCGCGATCAGCGCGCGGAACCGCCGCGCGGCTTGCGCATGGCCGGGCGCGACGATGTCGTTCATCACCCGGCTCAACGATGCGGCGATGTCGATTGCGGGATATTGCCCGCGCTGCGCCAGGTCGCGCGACAGCACGACATGCCCGTCGAGGATCGCGCGCGCGGTATCGACCACCGGATCGTCCTGGTTGTCGCCGTCGGCCAGCACGGTGTAGATGCCGGTGATCGATCCGCCGCTCGCGGCCGAATTGCCCGCGCGTTCGACCAGCTTGGTGATCGTCGCCAGCGCCGATGGCGGATAGCCGCGTGCCGCGCCCGGTTCGCCCAGCAACAGCCCGATCTCGCGCGCGGCGTGCGCCACGCGGGTCAGGCTGTCCATGATCAGCAGCACGCGGCGGCCCTGCTGACGGAAATGTTCGGCCAGGCTGGTCGCCAGCATCGCGCCACGAATACGCAAGTTTGGCGCATGGTCGGCGGGGACCGCGACGATGACGCTGCGCGCGCGCTTTTCGCCATTCATATGGCGCTCGACGAAATCGGAGACCTCGCGCGCGCGTTCACCGATCAGGCCCACGATCACCACTTCGGCCTCGGTGCCGTGCGCGATCATGTCGAGCAGCACCGATTTGCCCACGCCCGATCCGGCCATGATGCCGATGCGCTGCCCCACGCCAAACGTCGTCAGCGCATTGAGCGCGCGCACTCCGACGTCGAAGGGGGCGCGGACTGGCGCGCGGTCGAGCGCGCCGGCGCGCACGCCGCCCGCCGGCCATTCATCGCCGGATGCGATCGGTGCGCCACCATCGATCGGATGTCCCTCGCCATCGACCGCGCGGCCCAGAAACGCCGCGCCCACCGGCAACATGCCCGGGCGACCTTCGGGCCGCACACGCGCGCCGGGGCGCAACAGCACCGGATCGCCGAGCAGCATCATCATCGTATGGCCGTTGCGAAACCCGATCGCTTCGGCCGCGAGCGCGCCTGTGCCATGCGCAATACGGCAATGCGCGCCGATCGGCAGCGACAGTCCGCTGACTTCGAGCAGGCCGCCATCGCAGGCCGAGACCACGCCATAACGGCGCGGGCCGGTCGCCGGCCGCGCGCGCGCCAGGCGGTCGAGCAGCGGAAATGCCGGGTTCAGCACGACCGGATCGCGTCATCGAGCGCCGCGCGCCACTGCGCCGGGCCGTCCTCGACACCGCCAGTGGCGGTTTCGATCCGCACGGTGCCGCGTTCGGCGGCCGGATCGGGTTCGCAATGCCAGGTTTCGGGCAGGCGGCCGTGGACCAGCGCCAGGTCTTCAGGATGCATCCGGATCACGCGGTCATCGGTCGCGCGGTTGAACAGCGCCGCAGCCACTTCGACGCGTGCGGCCAGATTGGCCGGCGCAATCGCCGCTTCGCCCAGCACCGCGCTGCATAAGGCGAGCACGGTATCTTTCAGCCGCGCGGCAAACGCCTCGGTCTGCGACGTGTCCATATGCGACAGCGCGGTTTCGATGCGATGGCGCGCGGCGTCGTTGCTGGCCATGTTTGCCTGCGCGGCGGTGGTGCCGTCCTGCGCGCCCTGGGAATAGCCGCGGGCGAACGCGTCGGCAACGGGATCGAACGGCGTAGCGGGCTCGATCAGGATCGGGGTAAACCGGGCGTCGCGCGAAAATATGCTGGTGCGCGCGCCGAGCGCTGCAAACGTGGCGCGTTCAGACATAATCGTCGTCGCCTGCGCCGAACACGATCGACCCTTCGGCGGCAAGCCGGCGCGCGGCGGTGATCATCGCCTTTTGCGCCTCGATCACTTCGGCCATCTTCATGCGGCCACGCGCGCCGATCTCGTCGCGCACGCCGTCGGCGGCGCGCGACGACATTGCGCGGAAGAACACGTCGCGCTGGTCTTCGGGCGCACCCTTCAGCGCGGAGATCAGTGTGTCGCTGTCGACTTCGCGCAGCAGCGTGCCCATCGACTTTTCGTCGAGCACATACAGGTGCTCGAACTTGAACATCTCGTTTTCGATCGCCTTGGCCAGCGCTTTGTCCGCCTTGGCGATTTCGGGCATGACCCGGCGTTCGACCGTGCGCACGGCGGCGTTGATGATGTCGGCGGCTTCACGCGGGCCACCCATCGTCAGTGCGGCGCGGCCGTGGCATTCGGTGATCCGGCGCGCCAGGATGTCTTCGAGCATCGAAATCGCATCGGGCGATACCCGGCCCAGCGTCGCAACCCGCTGCACCACCTGCGACTGGATATCTTCAGGCAGGCCGTGCAGCACGCCGGCGGCGACTTCGGCTTCGAGCTGCACCAGCAGCACCGCGATTGCCTGGGGATGTTCGTCGCGGACCAGTGGCAGCAGCACCGTGGGCGTCAGCCAGCGCGCGAGTTCGAGCGAATTGGTACGCTGTTCGGGCGCGATCCGCTGCATCAGGCTGTCGGTCTTGATCTCGCCGATCGCGCGCGTCATCATGTCGCGCACCTGGCTGACGCGGTCGGGCACGATCAGGCCCATGCGCTCGGTCTTCTCGATGAAGCGCCCGATCGCATCGGCGATCGAGGCCGGCCCGATTTCGCCCAGCGCGACCATGCGTTCGCCCAGCAGGCGCAATTCGCCCGGATCGAGCTGACCCAGCAACGAGGCGGCCTGGTTGTCTTCGAGCAGCATGATCATCACGGCGGCGCGCTCGGCGTCGGTCACGTTCATGGTGCCGGGGGAAAGATCGCTCATCATGCAGGCTCCGCTTCAGGGTTCTTGAGCATCTGGCGCAGCGCGGCGACGGCCGTATCGGGCTGTTCGCGCACCAGTTGCTGGGCGATGCCGACCTGCCGGCCCAATTGCTGGGGGTCGACGAAGCCGGCTTGCTGGATCTGCAGTGGCGCATTGCCCGGCCGCGTGCCGCCGCCGGTTACGAGTTCGCCTGCCGACGGGCCTGGCAGCGCGCGCAATTCGCCAGGTTGTCCCGGTTCACGCTTTAGCGCCTTGATGATCGGGCGCACGCCGAGCAGCAGGGTCAGCAACACGGCCAGCAACGCAACGACATTGCGCACCGCCATCGCAAACCAAGGGGTTTCCCAGAATTTGGGCTGGTCGATCGTGGCGACCTGGAACGGGCGCACGACCACCGCGACCTGGTCGCCGCGCGCCGGGTCGGCGCCGACCGCGGCGCTGACCAGCTGCTTGATCTGGTCGATCTCGCCCGGCTTGGCCTTGGCCATCGCCGCTGCGCTCAGCGCGACGGCGACCGACAGGCGGCGGATCTTGCCGGGTCCGGCGTTGGTTACGGCGACTTCGCGGCCCAGTTCATACGTACGCGTGGACGAGGTGTCGCCAGCGCCCGGGGCTGCCGTGGGCGCGGGGCTCGGCGCTGCGCCAGGGGCCGGAGCGGTGTTGGCGGTCGGCGCGCCAGGCGAGGCGGTGGCCGCAGGCGGGGGCGTGTTGGACAGGACGCCCGGTACGCCAATGGCGCCGGCACCGGCTCCGCCCCCGGTGCCGGCACCCGATGCGGTCTGTGTTTCGCTGCGCACGACGCCCTGCTTGTCATAGCTTTCGCGCGCGCTGGTCTGCTGGTCCATGTCGAGATCGAGCCGGATCTCGCTCGAAAAATTGCCTGTGCCCAGGATCGGCGTCAGCAGTGTCTCGACATGGTCGCGCAATTGCGCCTCCAGCCGGGTCTGCATTTCGATGCGGTCGGTATCGCCCGGCTGGCCGGCCGACAGCAGATGCCCCTGCTGGTCGGCGACTTTGACCGCCTCGAGCGACAGCCCGGGTACCGAGCCTGCGACCAGGTTGATGATCGCAGTGACCTGGCTGGCCGACAATTGCCGGCCTTTGGCCAGCTTGACCATGACCGAGGCCGTCGGCGGCGCGCTGTCGCGCACGAACGCCGATTTTTCGGGCTCGGCGAGATGGATGCGCGCGCCTTCGACGCCGTCGATCTGCATGATCGTCAGTTCCAGCTCGCGCTCGCGGGCCGCCTCCATGCGCTGGCCTTCGACCGTGCGGCTGACGCCCAGCGGCAGCTTGTCGATCATCTGTTCGCCGGTTTCGGGCGTGGCGAGCGCGCCATCGGCCGCGGCAACCATGCGCGCCTTGTACAGGTCGTCTTCGCCGACGGTAACCGCGCCGGTCTGATTGTTGATCTGATACCGGATCGCTGCCTTGTCGAGCGCGGCGACGACAGTGGCGCGTTCACTGTCGGACAAGGTGGTATACAAGACGCGCTGCGGCGCGGGCGCCATTTCCAGCCAGAGCAGCCCGGCCAGGCCCGCGGCAGTGATCCCGGCAAACCACGGCAGCGCGCGGCGAACCGGATTTTGCGCCAGGAACAGGCTTATCCGCGCGGCGAAACCGCCGCCGCCGGAATCGGTCAGCGGGGCGAGCAACGACGTGCCGTGGTTCGGATCGGCCATGACGGATTACATCCCCAGCTTCATGATGTCCTGGTACGCAGACAACAATTTGTTGCGCACCTGGAGCGTGGCTTCGAACGCGACGCTCGATTGCTGGCGGGCCAGCATCACTTGCGCGATGTCGGTAACCTGCCCGGTTTCATAGGCCCCGGTGACCGCATCGGCATGGGTCTGCGTCTGGTTTACGGTTTCGAGCGCGGATTTGAGCGCACCGGTAAACGAGCTGCCGGTGGATTCGGATGGCGTTATCGCAATCGCTGCATTGCCCGAATGCACCTGTTGCAGCGCCTGGCTGCGATCGATGATCTGCTGGCGCAAATGCATGATGTCGCTGACACCGGTGGCAGCGCCGATGCCGGATATCGCGGTCATCGCCGACCACCTGCAACCGCGATGCCGGCGTCGCGAAACGAGGCCAGGCGATAGCGCAAGGTGCGCTCGCTGATCCCCAGTTGTCGCGCGGCGGCGATCCGGCTGCCGCCGCAGGCGTCGAGCGTGGCAAGGATCGCGCGCGCTTCCGACAGTTGCACGATATTCGACAGGCGCGCGCCGCTGCCGGTGGTCATGCCGGTATCGGCAGGTCCGTTATCGGTTGCGGTGCGCACCGCGCGGTCGAACACGATATGGTGCGGGCCGATCTCGGCCGCATCGCCCGCCAGTAGCAGCGCGCGACGCACCACGTTTTCCAGCTCGCGGACATTGCCCGGCCAGGGGTGCCCGGCCAGCATGTCGATCGCGGCTTCACCGATCCACGGGATCGCAAAGCCGGTCGGCACATGGCGCAGCATCATCGTGAACGCCAGCGGTGCGATATCGTCGGGCCGTTCGCGCAGCGGGCGCAGCATCAGCGGAAAGACATTGAGGCGATAGTAAAGGTCGGCGCGGAAGCGGCCTTCCTCGACTTCGAGCGGCAGGTCGCGGTTGGCGCACGCGATCACGCGCACATCGACCTTGACCGGCTGCGTCGCGCCGATCGGCACGACTTCGCGCTCCTGCAGCGCGCGCAGCAGCTTGGCCTGCAGCGACAGCGGCATTTCGGCAATTTCGTCAAGCAGCAGTGTGCCGCCGTGCGCCGCGCGGAAAAAGCCTTCGCCCGCCGCGCTCGCGCCGGTGAATGCACCCTTCTGATGGCCGAACAGCATCGCCTCCAGCATGGTTTCGGGCATCGCGGCGCAGTTGATGGCGATGAACGGCTTTTTCGCGCGTGCCGAACGGTCGTGGATAAAGCGGCTGAGCACTTCCTTGCCGGTACCGGTCGGGCCGTTGATCAGCACCGGAATGTCGCTGGCGGCGATGCGTTCGGCCAGCGCGAGCACCGACAGGCTTTCGGGATCGGCCGCGACCGGGCTGCCCGCCGGCATCGCGCAGGCAACGAGCGAGGCCAGCGCCGCTTCGCTTGCGCCGTCATCATATGTCAGGGTCAGGCGATCGGCCGTGCTGCGCTCGATCGCCGGCGTGCCGTGCATCAGCCGCACGGTGCGGGCCAGCGGCAGCGGCGTGATCTCGTCGCCATCCAGCAGAAATACCTGCGACAGCGGGCCGGGCGAACCGATGACCGAGGCCGCGCGCTGCACCAGCGGGCTGTGCGCGGATCTCGCCTGTGCTGAAATCTGCAGTCCTGTCTGTTCGCGCGTCATTCGTTTTTGCCCCGTTTTAACCATGTCTGGCTGAGGCCTTTTCGCGCGAAAACGACAAAGGTTCTGAAAATTTAAGTCATGGGCGTTGCCTGAGGAAAATTACGTATCGACGGCAATGGGTCGCCAATGGGGGGTTAAAAGCGGCGGCGTTTTGCCGGTCTTTGCCGTGAGAGTTGGGTCGCTGTGACAGACCTGGCCCCCGCCACAATCCCAAGTAACCCAACGCCCATGACCGGAGACACTTCATGACCGTAATCAACACCAACATTTCCGCGCTGCAAGCTGCCAACGCCTCGAACCGCGCCAGCATGATGGAAGGGTCGGCGATGCAGCAGCTGTCGACCGGGCTGAAGATCAACAGCGCCGCCGACAATGCCGCGGGCCTGGCGATCACCAACTCGATGACCTCGCAGATCAAAGGCATGACGCAGGCCGTGCAGAACTCGAACGACGGCATCGCCCTGGCGCAGACCGCCGGCGGGGGCTTGAGCGAAGTGACCAACATGCTGCAGCGCATCCGCGAGCTGGCCGTGCAGTCGAGCTCGGGCACATACCAGGCATCGGATCGCACCTCGATGCAGGTCGAAGTGTCGAACCTGACGCAGCAGATGTCCTCGATCCTCAACACCACGCAGTTCAACGGCGTGAACGTGTTCAGCGTGACTTCTGGCGCGCCTGCCGCCGACGGTTCGCAGGACAAGAAGTTCACGATCCAGACCGGCGCAAATTCGTCGGCGCTTGCCGGCAACACCGTGGTGATCGATTCGGCCGCGTTCAACGGCACCGCGTTCTTCGGCGCGGGCAACACGTCGTACAGCGCAGCCAGCGGCACGACGCAGTCGCTCGACGTCTCGACGCAGACCGCAGCGGCCAGCACGATCACCAATGTCGATACCGCACTGACCGAAGTCAACGCGACGCAGGCGTCGCTGGGCGCTTCGCAGAACCGGTTGACGTCGGTGGTGAACAACCTGAACACCAACATCACCAACCTGTCATCGGCGCGCAGCCAGATCCAGGATACCGATTACTCGGCCTCCACGACACAGCTCGCCAAATCGCAGATCCTGGCGCAAGCCTCGACCGCGATGCTCGCCCAGGCCAACCAGAGCCAGCAGAACGTGCTCAGCCTGCTGAAATAAGGTCACCCTCCGGCCCGGTCGCGCGCCTCGACCGCGCGGCCGGATACCACCCCCCCGCTGTCCGGCGCTGCCGGGCAGCGGGGTTTTTTTGTGGGTTAAATACCCGAGTTCCTTTCCCCCCTCCCCTTCAGGGGAGGGGCCGGGGGTGGGGCCTCTCGGCTACAATCCCACGTCGCGATGGTCCCATAAGCGTTGGCGAGCGGGGCGCGGCCCCACCCCAACCCCTCCCCTGAAGGGGAGGGGCTATATTGCATCGCATCAGGAACGGCGGATTTGGAGGAAAGCGGACGTTAAAAATAAGGATTGGCGCTCAACCGTTGCGATACCCACCATATATTACCGGAGCGATCGCGCACGCCTCCCTGTCGGTCCCCGTAGGGCATATCCGCCGCGTCCATTATCTTCTCAGCGCCCGCTGTCAGCGCCCGCTCCATCGAAGCGTCGGCATCATCTACGTAAAGGTAGAAGGCTGCTGAACTGGGAGGAAACTCATCCGACGCTTCGCTTATCATGATCGTCGCGGTATCAAATTTCATCTGGCAGTTGGCGATGCGTCCGTTGGGAGCCGTGCTTCTCCCGATTTCTATTGCGCCAAACGCTGCTTCAAGGAAGCGAACGTAAGCGTCGCCGCCTTCTACGAAAATGTATGGCGTCACCACCGCAAACCCGTCTGGAACGTGCATACCACCCCTCCTGCGGAACGCGAACAGGATGCGCCTGTCGGCTTACGGGCGCAACGCACAATTCCGGTCATTCGATCCCGTCTTCTCGGGCCGCGAATTTGTCCAGGCGGCACGACCGCCAAGTCGTATCCAGTGGCGGGTACGCTGACCGGTTTGGCATGGGCCTCTATCCGTCCCACACCCGCGGCGCACACGAAAAAATGCCCGACGATCTCGCGATCATCGGGCACTCGTAATCGTGTCCCGCCGGAACGTGGCGCGTCCTACGGATCCATCAGCAGGATCGACATCCGCCGGTTGCGCGGGTCGCTGGGGTTGGCCGGGATCAGCGGTTCCTGGTCTGCGACGCCTTCGATGCGGCGGAAGCGTTTTTCCGCGACGCCCGAATGCATCAGCGCCTGGCGGGTGGTTTCGGCGCGGCCGGCGGACAGCGACCAGTTGTTGGCGGGGTCGCCCGGGCGCCATTGCAGCGCGTCGGTGTGGCCGCGCACGGTCAGCCCGCCGGGTTCGGGCGCGATCGTCTCGGCGATCGTCCTGATCAGGTCGGATGCCTGTGTGGTCAGCACGGTGGTGCCGAGCAGAAACATCGAGAAATCCGAATCGTCCATCAGGTCGAGACGGATGCCTTCGGGAGTCATCGTCAGGTGGACCTGCTTGGCCAGTTTTTTCAAGGTCGCCTTGGCGGCCAGTTTCTCCTGCAGCTTCTTTTCGAGCTGCGCGGTGCGCTTGGCTTTCGATCCGCCATCCTTGGGCCCGCCGGTCATGTCGCGCGGAATGGTGAGCGTCTTGGTGCCGGTCTGGCCCGCGCGATGCTGATAGGTATCGGCATCGGTCAGCGACGATCCGCCGAGCAGGCCGTACGATCCGGCGCTGCCCTGGCGGGTCTTGACCAGCGTGGGGGTGAAGTAGTCGGCGATGCCCTTGCGCTGTTTTTCGCTGGTTGCGCCCAGCAGCCACATCAGCAGGAAGAACGCCATCATCGCGGTCACGAAGTCGGCATAGGCGACCTTCCACGCGCCACCATGATGCCCACCAGCGACGATGGTGATCTTTTTGACGATGATCGGCGCAGGGATAACCTGGGGTTTGGGCTTGGCCATGCTTAATTACCGCCCATTTTCATTTACCACCCATGATTACTTGCCACGCAGCGCGTCGAGCAGTTCCGACAAGCCGGGACGGAACGCATGGCCCAGGCCCGACCGCGCGCTTTCGACGACCAGCGGTTGCGGCCAGCCGTGGAGCGAGGCGATCATCACCTGCTTGACCGCCTGGAAGATCATCTCGTCCTGGTCGAGCACCTGTTTCAGCCGGCCCGCGAGCGGCGCGACGATGCCATAGGCCAGCAGCACGCCCATGAACGTGCCGACCAGCGCCGACCCGATCATCGCGCCCAGGATCGAGGGCGGTTTGTCGATCGAGCCCATTGTCTTGACCACGCCGAGCACGGCGGCGACGATGCCCAGCGCCGGCAGCGCGTCGGCCAGGCCCTGCAACGCGTGATGCGCCTCGGCGCCTTCGTGGAAATGCGTTTTCATCGCGTGGTCCATCACGTCTTCGACCGCGTGGACTTCCAGCGTGCCCGAGCTGACCACGATCAGCGTCAGCGTGTCGCAGATCAGCGCGACCAGCGCCTTGTGGCTGGCGATCTTGGGAAATTCGGCAAATATCGGCGAATTGGCGGGGTCGGTCACATGCGCTTCCAGCGCGACCGGGCCATCGCTGCGCAGGATCTTCATCAGGCGCGTGCACAGCACGATCGCGTCGATATGGTCCTGCTTCGAATGCTTGGGCCCCTTGAACACTTTGCCAAGGCCAGCGCCCAGGCCTTTGAGCTCGTGCAGCGAATTGCCGGTGATCGTCGCGCCCAGCGCCGCGCCACCGATGATCAGCATTTCGTGCGGGATGGCTTCCATCACCGGGCCGAGCGCACCGCCGGTAAAGGCGAAACCGCCAAACACCATGACGAGCAGAACGACGATGCCCAGACCTGCGTACATATTGTATCTCGCCCCCTAAACCGCGCTCAGTTGCCGATGACGTTGAACAGCGAGAGCGAGGACAGCCGCACGAAACACGACTGGCTGGCCTGAAGCGCGGTGGTCAGCTGTTGCAGCCGGATCGCGGCAGACGAAATGTCGGTGTCGCCGATCGATTTCTCGGCAGTGGCGCGCGCTGTGCCTTGCGCGGTCAGGTTCTGCGTGTTGAGCGCGATCCACGATTCGCGCGCGCCGATCACGGTCTGCGCGGTGGTTACCGCATCCAGCCCGTTGGACAGCGTGGCCAGCCCGTTCGACGCAGCGGTCTGCGCTGCAGTGCCGCCAGCCTTCAGCGCGGTGGCGAGCGCGCCGATCGCGTCCATCACGTTCGTGGAGTTGCCATCGGCATCGGTGATATTGAAGATTTCGGGCCCGGTCAGGCTGGTCTGCACGCTTTGCCCGCCGCCGATCCCCAGTGTCTGCGACGTGGCCGCGCCGCCATAGACCGCCTTGCCGCTGGCGTCGGTGGTATAGGCGCTGCCGCTGACTCCGCCGCCGAACAGCGCATTGCCGTTCGAATCGGTGGTGTTGGCCAGGCTGATCATGTCGGCCTGGATCTGCGCCATCTGCGTGCCGATCGCGGCGCGGTCGGTATCGGACAGGGTGCCGTTCGCCGCCTGCGTGGCCAGCGTTCTTGCCGTGTTCATGTCGTTGACCATCGTGGTCATCGTCGCATCGGCCAGTTGCAGCGTGCTGGTCGCCTTGTTGGCGGTGGTGGTATCCACGGCCGCAGTCGCGTCCGCCAGTTGCAGCATGCGCATCTGCGCGGCGGCCTCGGGATTTTCCGACGCGGCCGCGTACTGGTTGCCGGTGCTGATCGACTGGTTGACCGCATTGGCCTGCGCCTGCAGCGACGACAGTTGCTGCGTGGCGGTGGAATAGAACGCGGCTGTGCTGGTCGCGGTGGAAATCGTCATGGCGTGGTCCTCTCTGCCTGTTGGGGCTGCCTGTTGCGGCTACCGATCAGGCGGTCAGGTTGAGAATGCTGTCGAAAATGGTGCTGGCGGTCTGCATGACTTTGCTCGACGCCTGGAAAGCCTGCTGAAACTTGACGAGGTTGATCGCCTCGCTGTTCAGGTCGACGCCGGCCTGCGCGGACAGGCTCGACGATGCGGCCGTCGACAGCGTCTGCAGCGTGGCCTGCGTCGTGGTCGCGCTTTGCACCGATCCCGAAATGTCGGTCAGGATGGCGTTCATCGTTTCCGACGGATCGAGCGTGGCGAGCGCGCCCTGCATCGCGGTCAGGTTGGTCGCATCGGTACTGCCCGCCGCCGAGCCGGCGGCGGCGGTCGCGATCGCGCTGCCTTTGCTGGTCGTCATGGCGAGCGTCGCTGCCGTCGTACCCGAAAACAGGGCTGTGCCCGTGGCGCCGGTCAGGTCGGCGCCATTGGCCTGCTGCGTGTTGACCGTGGTGGCGATCGACGACGCCAGGCTGTCGAGATTGGTGCCGATCTGGCCCAGCTTGGTCAGCGCGGCCTGGTTGCCCGCGATCGACCCGCCGCCCAGCGTGACGGCGGCATTGCCCACTGTCAGCGCTACGGTGCCGTCGCTGTTGGTCGTCGCGGTCAGCGTGTTGGTGCTGCTGCCGGTGACAAGCGGCGGACCGCTGACGCCGCCGATGTTGATATTGACGCTGCCGTCGGCCTGGAACGTCGTGGCGATATTGGCGTATTGGCTCACCTGATCGAGCAAACTGTCGCGCTGGTCCAGCAGGCTCGCGCGGTCGCTGGTGGTGACATCGCCGGCGCTCGATGCGGCTTGCGCTGCTGTCGCCGACAGCTGCGTGTTGATCGTCGCCAGTTGCGATGTCAGCGTGTTGACCTGCCTGACGCCGTCGTAACCTGCGCCCTGCAATCCGGCCTGCGCGGCCGACAGGCCTTGCGCTGCGATCTGGAACGAGCCTGCCATTGTCGTGCCGTTCTGGATGACTGTGGCGCGCAGCGAGGTGTCGGCAGGATTTTGCGCGAGAAGTTTCAGCGAATTGGTGAATGTGCCGATCGCGGTGAACACGCCTGAATCCTCGACGGCGGTTTCGACACCGGTCAGGCCTGCAACCGTCGCGGTCGCCTGCGCGGTGTCGGACCCGGTGCGGCGCGCCTCTGATTGCAGGAAGCTGTCGGCATTGCGCACGACACCCGACACGATGACGCCCGACAGCGACACGTCGTTGGCCGTGCTCCAGGTGCCGGGCGAGGCCAGTTCGGTCATGCTGGCGCTGCGCCGGACATAGCCCGCGGTCGACGCGTTGGCGATGTTCTGCCCGGTGATGTCGAGCGCGATTTCGGCGGCTTTCGCCCCGCTGGAGGCGATCGAGAGCAGATTGCTGGTCATGGTTTTGCGCCTGTTGCCGGGATTGCCGGCGAGCCTTTGCCCGCCAGCTGGTCTTCGATCTGTTTCGCCAGGCCCAGCGTGCCGCTGTGCGCAGTGATGTCGGCGAATTTCTCGTCGCGCATCGCGGTGAACGTGTCGTGGCCCTGGTCGCTGCCCCACAGCGTATCGCCGAAATTGTCCTTGCGCGCCGAGGCCAGCATCTGGCGCACGAAGATCGCCTCGAACCCCTGTGCCGCCTGTTTCAGGCGCGGGTCGAGCGGCTTTGCTGCTGCGCTGGCGCCTGCGGCGGCGATGGGCGAAATCGTCGTCATATCACTTCCATTTCCGCCTTGAGCGATCCGGCCTGCTTCAGCGCTTCGAGAATGGCGACGAGATCGGACGGGCTGACGCCCAGCTTGTTCAGCGCATCGACGAGCGAGGCGAGCGAGGCGCCGGGTTTGAACAGCGCGACGTGGCCATCGCCTTCGCTTAGCGAAATCGCGCTGCTGGGGGTGATCGCGGTTTTGCCCTGGCTGAAGGGGCCGGGCTGCGACACGTGCTGTTTCTCGTCGATCCGCACGACCAGCTTGCCGTGGCTGATCGCTGCCGGCGTCAGGCGCACCGCGCTGTTGATCACGACCGTGCCGGTGCGGCTGTTGACGATGACTTTGGCCTGCGCTTCGCCCGGTGTCAGCTCGAGCATTTCGATCGACGCCATCAGGCTGGCGCGGCGGTCGGCGCCGGCGGGCAGTTTCAGCGCGAGCGTCACGCCATCCTCGACTTTTGCGGTATCGGGGTATTTGCCGTTGATCGCATCGCGCACGCGCGACGCGGTGAGGAAATCAGCCTGGAACAGGTTCCAGCGCAAGGTGTCGCCATGATCGAACCCGGTTTCGACCGCGCGTTCGACCGTGGCCCCGTCGGCGATGCGGCCCACGGTCGGCACATTGACCGTCAGTTGCGATCCATCCTTGGCCGTGATGCCAAGACCCCCGACCGCCAGGTTGCCCTGCGCCATCGCATAGATTTGCCCATCGGCGCCGACCAGCGGGCTCAGGATCAAAGCCCCGCCGCGCAGAGACTTGGCCTTGCCGATCGTGCTCACGGTCACGTCGATGCGCTGGCCCGGTTTGGAAAACGCCGGCAGGTCGGCGGTGATCATCACGGCGGCGGCATTCTTCAGCCCCGGCTGCACGCCCGGCGGCAATTGCAGGCCGAGCCGCCCCGACACGCCGCGCATGGCCTGCGTGACGTATTCCAGCGTATCGTCGCCGGTGCCGGGCAAGCCGACAACGACGCCGTATCCGGTCAGCTGGTTGGTTCGGATGCCCTGGAACGAGCCGAGGTCGCGGATGCGATCGGCCTGCGCGGGCGGCGCCAGGACCACGGCGCACGCGAGGCCTGCCAGCAGAGCCAGGCGTTGCACGATGGCGCGAAAGGGGAAGGGCGTGATCATGGCAAAAGTCCCGCAATGGTCAGAAAGGGTTGATGACGCTGAAGAACCGGGCGAGCCAGCCGGGGCGGCTGGCGCGCCCGATCGATCCGTTGCCGGTATAGACGACGCGCGCATCGGCGAGCTGGCCCGACTGGATCGTGTTGTTCTGATCGATATCCGCGATCCGCACGATGCCCGAAATCTGGACCCATTCCTCACCCTGGCTGAGCAGCAGGCGCTTTTCTCCTTTTACAAAAACCGTGCCGTTGCGGCGGACTTCGGCGATCGTCACGGAAACTTCGCCGCCAAGCTGGCTCGTTTCCGAAGCGTTGCCCGAACCATTGAACGCCGAAGCGCCTGAAGCATTAAGGGCAGCAGGGTTGAATATGATCGGGCCGGCGGTTGGGGGTGTTACGCTGTAGCTGCCGCTCTTGGTGATCTTGCCGCCCGCCTGCTTGGTCGTGCTGATGTTTTCGACCAGCTGGATCGTCAGCAGATCGCCGACCGAATGCGCGCGCGGGCCCTCGACGAGCCCGGCATAGCCTGCGTTGACATTGAAGATCGCACCGTTCGCTGCGGGCGGCGGGATCGCCACCGGCAGCGTGGGTTCGAAGCCTTTTTTCGGCTGGGTCGCGTGCGCCAGGCCAGGCGACAGCACTATCACAAGAAGCCCGCAGATCAGGCTCAAGACCTGCGCGCGTCCTTCGACAGGCTCAGGATGAACGGATGTTTTGGTGTTGGGCAAAACCTTGGGAATGTGAGCGTTGCGCATCACGAAAGGCTCTGATTGGCGTTCTTGAGCATGTCGTCGACGGCGCTGATGACTTTTGAATTCACTTCATAGGCGCGCTGGCATTCGATCATGTCGACCAGTTCGGTCACGACGCTGACGTTGGATTGTTCGAGGAAGTTCTGGCGGATCGTGCCGTGCCCGGTCGCGCCGGCAGCGCCGACTTGCGGCGCGCCGCTGCCTGCGGTTTCCTTGAAGAAATTGTCGCTGGCGGTCTGCAATGCGGCGGGGTTGGCAAAGGTGGCGGTGGTGATCTGGCCCAGCGTGCTGGAGGCTGTCGCGCCCGGCAACACCGCTGACACAGTGCCGTCCTGGCCGATCGTGATCGCGGTGGCGCCTTGCGGAATGGTCAGCTGCGGCTGCAACGGATAGCCTTGCGAGGTGACCACCAGCCCTTCGGCAGAGGTCGTGAAATTGCCCGCGCGGGTATAGCTGAGCGAGCCATCGGGCAGCGTGACCTGAAAATATCCGTCGCCGCTGATCGCCATGTCGAGCCCGTTGCCGGTCGCCTGCAGCGTGCCCTGGCTGGTGTCGGTGCTGGTCGATTGCAGCGCGACACCGGTGCCCAGGTTGACCCCGGTGGCATAGGCGGTCTGGCCCGACGATTGTTCGCCGGCGACGCGCCCGTCCTGATAGGCGAGCGTTGCGAAATTGGCGCGGTCGCGCTTGAACCCGGTGGTGCTGACGTTGGCCAGGTTGTTCGCGATGACCTGCATCCGCGTATCCTGGGCCTGAAGCCCGGTGCGTGCGACATAAAGAGCCGATGATGGCATGACGGGATACTCCGTTGAACGTCAGGAATGGAAGGAAATCAGCCGGGAAGACCCATCAGCGCGGTCGATTTTTCGTCATCGTCCTTCGCCGTGGCCACCATGCGCGTGCGCATGTCGAACAGGCGTTGCGCCGAGACCATGTCGACGAGCACTTGCGTGGCGTTGACATTGGATTTTTCGAGCGTGGCACCGATGACTTTGGCATTGTCATCGGCAGGCAGCACCCCGCCACCGACGACGCGGAATTGCCCGTCGAGCCCTTTCTCTATTTGGGTTCCGGTCGTGCTCGCCAGTTTCAGCTTGCCGATCGCCTCGGCCAGGCCGCTCTGCTGCGCCGGGTCGCTTGCCAGCACGCTGCCGTCGGGCGCGATCCTGACGGTGTTGCCCGGCGGCACGGTGATCGGCCCGCTGTCCGACAGGACGGGCAGGCCGTCGCCATTGACCAGCGTGCCGTTGACGTCGATCGACAGGTCGCCGCGCCGCGTATAGGCCTCATCTCCATTCGCCGCCTGCACCGCCAGCATCGTGTCGCCGGTCATCGCCACGTCGAGCGGATTGCCGGTGGGCATCAACTCGCCCTGCCGGCTGCTGGACCCGCGCACTTGCGCATCGCTCATCGCGCGCGCCTCCAGCCCGGTGCCCTTGATCGTGGTGGGCGACGTCACGAGCATTTCGGCCCGAAACCCGGTGGTCTGCGCGTTGGCCATGTTGTTGGCGATGACCCGTTGCTGGGTCATCGACGCATTCAGGCCGGAATAGGCGGTATAGATCAGGTGGTCCACGGCGCGTCCGATCACTGATGCAGATTGATGATATTCTCGACCGTGGTGGTGTTGGCGTCGATCGCCTTGGAGTTGGCCTCGAAATACTGCTGGGCGGTGATCAGGTCGACGAGCTGGGTCGACAGGTCGACGTTGGATTCTTCCAGCGCGCCCGAGCGCAGCGTGCCATAGGTGCCGGTCGCGGGCTGGCCATAGACGGGCTGGCCCGACAGGCCGGTCGCGGTGTAATCCTGGTCGCCGTTCTGCAGCAGGCCGTCGGGCGAGATGAACGAAGCCAGCGCGATCGTGCCGACAGGCGTGCTGCCGCCATCCGAATACGACGCGCTGACGACGCCCGATGCCGAAACCGTGACGCCGGCGAATGCGGCGCCGGTCGAATCGGTCGTGGCGACGATGGCATCGCCCGGTGTGCTCGATCCGGACGTTGTAACTTGCAGGCGGTTGCCGTTGGTATCGACGATATAGCTGTTGCCGGTGGCTGCCGCATTGGTCGAATCAAGCGAAAAATTGCCGTTGCGGGTATACGCTGTCTGCGTTGTGATCGGCGATTTGACCGCGAAGAACCCTTGGCCGCTGATTTCAAGATCGAGCGCGGAACCGGTCGTCTCGACCGCACCCTGGCTGAAATCCTGCTCGATCTGCGCCACGGCCGAACCGATGCCGACGACCTCCTTGGGATTGGTGTAGGCGCTGGTGGCGACCAGGTTGGCGAACTGGACCGTGCTCTGCTTGAACCCGGTGGTGTCGGCGTTGGAAATGTTGTTGGCGATCACGTTGAGATTGGTCTGAGCGTTCTGCAGCCCGGTGAGGGATGTGGCGTAGGACATGGGGTGTTCTCCGGTGGTGGTGCGTGGTGTTTTCTTCTCCCCTCCCCTTCAGGGGAGGGGCCGGGGGTGGGGCCTTTCGGCTACAACCCACGATTGCATGGACGTGATGGACGTCGGCGAGTGGGGAGAGGCCCCACCCCAACCCCTCCCCTGAAGGGGAGGGGCTTTAGGAAAGGTATCAGGCGCTGACGCCGGTGGTGCCGGTCACGCTGCTGATCTGGCCCGAAATCGTGTTCAGATCGGTGTTGGTCTGGTTGACCCCGGCCAACGTCGAAAACTGCGCCAGCTGGGCCAGCATCTGCGCGTTGTCCGTCGGGGCGGTCGGGTCCTGGTTGGCCAACTGCGTTGTCAGCAGCTTCATGAAATCGGCCTCGTTCAGATTGCTGTAGGCATTGGTCGAGCTTGTCGGCGTGGAACCGGTGGGCGGTGTGATGCTGGAAATCGCGGTCATGACGTTTTCATCCTCATCGTATCGAGCGTGAGCTGCTTGGCGGTTTGCAGGGCCTCGACCACGTTCTGGTACTGGCGCGAGGCTTCGGACATTTCGATCATCTCGGCATTTTCATCGACGCCCGATGTCCAGGTGTCGCCGTTGGCATCGGCCAGCGGATTGTCGGGATCGTGCTGGCGCACCGGCGCCGCATTGGATTGGTACACGCCCTGGACCTTGACGGTGGCAAGGCCGGTGGTCTGGTCGAGCACGGTGGCAAACACCGGGCGCAATGCGCGGTATGCGGTTTGCGCGCTGCCCGCGACGGTGCCGGCATTGGCCATGTTCGAAGCCGCCGCGTTCATGCGCACGAGTTGCGCAGACATCGCGCGCGCGGATGCGTCGAACAGTGTCAGCGGGCGGGGCGTGTGGGACATCGTTCTATTCCCCCTTCAGCGCGCGGCTGACGGTATTGACGCGGTCCTGGATCATGTTGAGCGTCGCTTCGTAGCCGATTGCGTTTTCGGCAAAGGCGGTCTGCTCGGTCGCCATCTCGACAGTGTTGCCGTCGAGCGCGGGCATGACCGGCACGCGGTATTGCGTTGCGCCGCCGACCGCCTGGGTCGCGCTGGCGCCTTGCGCCATGGCCTTGAGCGCACCACCGAAATCGATGTCGCGCGCCTTGTAGCCGGGGGTGCCGGCATTGGCGATGTTGGACGTCAACAGCCCCAGCCGCTGCGACCGCAGCTCCAGTGCCATGCCGTGAATACCAAACAGGGCGTCGCCCATAGCGTCTCGTGCCTCCTCGCCAGTGTGCGATGCGACAGGATCAGCAAGGTGCGTGCCAAATCGGGCGAACGCGGCTTTTGCATGCGATTGGACGAAAGCCTTGGCCGGCGCATCCGGCAAGCCTTTGCCGCTTTGCCGGATGACCGGCAAATCTTTGCATTCATTGGAAAAAAGATGAAAACGCGCGGTGAATTGCCGTTCTGACATGCGCCCGGGAGCCGCGCGCTTCTGTCACACAGGACCAAGGCGCTTCATGCTTGCCCATCTGTTCGATCCCGTTCCGGCCGCCATCGTCATTGGCGGCACGCTGCTGGCCACTGCCTTGCGCGCCGGACGTGCCGATCTGCGTCAGACCGGCGTGTGCCTGGCCGCGCTGTGCCGCCGCCGGTTCGATGCCGAACGGATGCGCCAGGACCTGGTGCCGCTGGCCAATGACATCCGCACCGACGGCGTGTTCCGCACACCCGCGCGGAATACCGGTGACCGGGCGCTCGACGGGGCGATCAAGGCGATGGTCGATGGACATTCGGCCACGATGCTGATGATGCACCATACGGCCGAGCGCAAGAAACGCCTGGGCCGCGCGCAACGCGCTGCGATCACGCTGGCACAGGCGGCCGACCTGGCGCCGGTGTTCGGCCTGGCGGGCACGCTGATCTCGCTGGCCGGATTGTCGGGCAGCGGCATTGCGCGCGCGATGTTTCTTGCTGCGATTTCGCAATCGGTGCTGGCGACGCTGTATGGCCTGTTGCTCGCCAATATCCTGCTCGCGCCGCTGGCGCGCGCGATCGAGCGCCATGCCGAGCGCGAGGAACTGGTGCGGCAGGAGCTGATCGACTGGATCGCGGCGCAATTTGCCGCGGTTGCGCCGCGCTTGCGGCGCGGGACCCACGCCGCATGATCGCCCGGATGGCCAGCACCGGCTGGCAGACGATCCTGGCCGATCTGTCGCTGATCCTGTTCATGGTCACCGCGTCCGCGCTGGCCAACGCGCCCGACGGTCCGCTGGCGCCTGCAGGCGATCCCCTTCCGGCCTCGCATCCGGGCGCGCCGGGGCCTGCGCCAAAACCTGCACCGATCGCGGCGCTGGTGCATGCCGAACCGATCGGTGTCTGGCGCGCCGCTGCGGGCGCGCCGCCGCTGGGACAATGGCTGCATGACGTCGCGCGCGATCCGCGCCTACGGCTGACGATTACCGTGCATTATCCGCCCGATGCGGGGCCTGCCTTGCGCAAGGCCGCGCTGGCGCAGGCGCTGCACCTCGATGCGGCGGCGGGCGCGCATGCCGCCGATGCGCGCGTCGTGGTCGAGCCGGGCCTGCCCGCCGGCGCCAGTGCGATGCTCGGCTATGACGCGGATGGCACGCAGATTGCTTATCCAGGACCATGACCATGAAATTTTCCCTCTCGCTGTGTATCGCGGGCCTGCTGGCGCAAGCTCCACACGCCCATGCCCAGGCTCTGGCCCCGGGGCTGCACGATCCGGGCGCGATCGATCGTGCAGTCGCGAGCTTTACCGGGCAGCCGATCGGTGCGCCGGGCGGGGCTGCACGGCCGATCGACCGGCGCCTGCGGCTGGGCGCGTGCGCTGCGCCGCTCGCGCTGTCGTGGCGCGGCGAAGCCCATGCCAGCATCCTGGTCGAATGTCCTGATGCGGGCGGCTGGCACCTGTTTGTCGCGCTGGCCACCGGCGCCCGGCAAACCGCTGCCGCGCCGGTGATCGAGCGCGGGCAGTCGGTGACCGTCGCGCTGACCGGCGACGGATTTTCCGTCACGCAATCGGGCGAAGCGCTTGAAAACGGGGCAATCGATGCCTGGATCCGGGTGCGCACGGTGGCCAAGGGCGAACCGTTGCAGGCGCGTGTGGTACGCCCCGGTTTTGTCGAGGTGCCGGTCGAATAAGGCGACGAATTGCAGCCCGACCGGCAGATTTTTTCCGCCGGGCTTAAACGGGTGGCAACACAGCCGTACTTGACGATACATTCTTCGCAAGGGAGCGAACCATGGCATCGTTAGACATCGGAGCAAACCTCCCGGTCAGCGCGGTTCAGTCCAGTACCGTGCAGCCCGCAATCCAGCCGGCGGCAACACCACAAGTTGCGCCAATACCCACCGAGGCGACCGTTATCGCCGCATCCAGCGCCGCGCCCCAGGTCAAGACGAGCCTGAGCGTCGAAGCAGGGGCAGTCACGGTCGACCACACCCGGGTCGACGAGATACGCAAGGCCATCCAGAGCGGCAATTACCCGCTGGTCCCCGCCAAGATCGGCGACGCCATGGTGGCCGCCGGTTTGATGTTGCGAAAGACGAGCTGATGGGTTTTGCATTCCACGCAGAAACGCTTGATGGCACGGCGGCCGGCCCGGATCCGGCCGGCCCGTTGCATCCGTTCGATCTGCGCGAAGTGCTGCGGCAGATGCTTGCCGTGCTCGAAGACGAACGGCAGGCGCTTGCCGGGCTCGATGTGGATGGCATCGTCGGAAGCGCGGTGCGCAAGGGCGTGCTGTGCGGCCGGCTGGACAAGACCACGGCCGATGACGTGACCGACGAATGCCGCGGGCTCGTCGATGCGGCGCGGCGGCTGAATGAGACCAACCGCAAGGTGCGCAATCTGATCGCGGCCAATGTCGCCACGCGGCTCGACGCGCTGACCGGGCAGCCTGCGCTGTACCGTGCGCAGACGGATGCCGCGCGGGTGCGGCGCCTGCGCTGAATGATCCTGCCCCCTTGGGGGAGGATGCGATTGGCACGGCTTTTGCTGAACACCTGACAATGGCGCAGTCCGCGCTTGTCACAGGGGTGTTTCCAGCTTGCCCGACGCAGCTCTTCCCAATTCTCTCGCCCCTGCTGTCGGGTCGTTGCCCGCACAGATGCCGGTGCAGACCGCGATAGCGCGGGCAGCGTCTGCCACCGGAGTCGATTTTACCTATCTGCTGGCACAGGCGCGGATCGAATCCGGGCTCGATCCTTCGGCCCGGGCGCGCACGTCGAGCGCGCGGGGATTGTACCAGTTTACCGGATCGACCTGGTTGCGCACGCTCGAACGCCATGGCGGCGAGCTGGGTTTCGATGCCACTGCCGCCGGGGCGGACCCGGCGGGGCGCGCGCAATTGCTGGCGCTGCGCGGGGACCCGCAGCTTTCGGCGCTGATGGCGGGAGCATTGGCCAACGACAATTGCGGCTATCTTTACAACGTACTGGGTCGCGATCCCGACAATGCCGAGCTGTATCTTGCGCATTTTCTCGGGCCAGAAGCAGCGGGCAAGTTCCTGGGCGCGCTGTCGTCCGATCCCTCGCAAAGCGCGGCCGCGTTGTTGCCCAAGGCGGCGGGCGCCAATCACGCGATCTTCTTTGCCGGATCGGCCCCGCGCAGCGTGGGCGAAGTGATGGACCTGTTGCGCACCAAATTCGACGCCGCCATGCAGAGCACCGCGCCCGAACCGCATATGAGCATCAGCGGCGGATATTTGCCGCTGGCGGCAGGCGCGCCTGCCGCATCGCCCCGTCCGGCCGGTGGCCCGCTGGCGCAGGAGTTCGCGGCCGCCGCGCCGCTCGCACAAAGCTCGATGGCCGATACGCTCGCCTCTGCCTTCGGCACAGGCGGCGATGCGATGCCGGCCAATGTCCGCGCCGCCTATGGCCAGATCCGGGCGCTTGGGCTGTAATGCTGAAACTGTTCGGCAATGTGGGCGCGCTGGCGCTGCCTGCGGGGATCCTGACGCTGATCGCGTTGATGGTCGTCCCGATCCCGGCGTTCATGCTCGATGTGTTTTTCGTGTTCAACATCGCGCTTTCGGTGGCGGTGCTGATGGCGGCGATGAATGCGGAAAAACCACTCGATTTCTCGTCGTTTCCATCCGTCCTGCTGTTTGCCACGCTGCTGCGCCTGGCGCTCAATGTCGCATCGACGCGTGTCGTGCTGGTGCATGGCCATACCGGTGGCGCAGCGGCGGGCCGCGTGATCGAAAGCTTTGGCGCGTTCCTGATCGGCGGCAATTTCGCGGTCGGGCTGTTCGTGTTTGCGATCCTGATGATCATCAACATGGTCGTGGTGACCAAGGGCGCGGGGCGTGTGTCCGAAGTGTCCGCCCGCTTCACGCTCGATGCCCTGCCCGGCAAGCAGATGGCGATCGACGCCGATCTGGGCGCCGGGCTGATCAACGCGCAGGAGGCCAAGCAGCGCCGGCGCGATGTCGCCACCGAAGCCGATTTCTACGGTTCGATGGATGGCGCCAGCAAATTCGTCAAAGGCGATGCGATCGCCGCCGTGCTGATCCTGGGGGTGAATATCATCGCCGGGTTTTGCCTGGGTATGCTCAGCCACGGGCTGACCGCGGCCGATGCGGCGCAGAAATACGTGACATTGGCGGTCGGCGATGCGCTCGTCGCGCAAGTGCCGTCGTTGCTGCTGTCGATCGCGGCGGCGGTGATCGTCACGCGCGTGGCCGACAGCCGCAATCTGTCGGGGCAGATCGGCGGGCAATTTGCCAGCCCCTCGACCTGGCTGCCGGTCGCGGTGATCCTGACCGCGATCGGGATGATCCCGGCGATGCCGCAATCGGTGTTCCTGCCTGCCGCCGGCCTGTCGGGCTGGCTGTGGTGGAACCTGAAGAAGCGCGCCGCGCGCCAGAAAATTGCCGATACGCCAGAGGCCGAAGCCGCGGCCGACCCCGCGCGCATCACGCTGGAGGATGTGTCGGACCATACGCTGGTGACGATCGAGCTTGGCTATGGCCTGGTGCATCTGGTCGATACCAAGCGCGGATCGCCGCTGGTCGCGCGGATTACCGGGGTGCGCAAGCAACTGAGCCAGGCCTGCGGGTTTATCGTGCCGCAGTTTCGCGTGCGCGATTCGCTGGAGCTGCCGCCCAACCAGTACCGCATCCTGCTGGGCGGGGTGGCGATTGGCGGCGCGACCGTACAGCCCGAGCGGATCCTGGCGATCAACGCAGGCGAGGCCAATGACTTCCACACGATGCGCGGCGAACGGACCACCGACCCCAGCTTCGGCTGCCCCGCGCTGTGGATCGACCCCGCCAGCCGCGACACCGCGATTGCCGAGGGGTTCCTGACGGTCGATGCCGGCACCGTGATTGCAACGCATCTCAACCAGCTGCTTGGCGAACGGCCGCAGGCGATGCTCGGGCCCGACGAGGTGCGCGCGATTCTTGAAGGTGTGCGCACCCGCGCGGCGGGCCTGGTCGAAACGATCCACCCCAACCCGTTGTCGCTGGGCGCGATCACCCGCGTGTTGCGCGCCTTGCTCGAAGACGGCGTGGGCATCGGCCATCCGCTCCCTATTCTGGCCGCACTCGGCCAGGCGGTGCAGCAGACCACCGAGCACGAGCGGCTGATCGATCTGGTCCGCGCCGAACTCGGCCCGATGATGGTGGGCAAAGTGTGCAGCCCGCACGATCGCCTGCCGGTGATCACGCTGGAGGCCGGGCTGGAGGCGATGATCGTCAATGGCATGCAGGATCCCGTATCCGGCCTGCCGGTGATCGAACCGGATCTGGCACGCGGCCTTGGCGAACGTATCGCAGCGATGATTACCGAGCGCGGCGCCGGCGCGATTCCGCCCGCGCTGATCGTGCAGCCGCGTGCGCGGCGCACATTGTCGGCGGCCTTGCGGTTTCGCGCGCCGGCCTGCCTCGTCCTGTCGATTTCCGAACTGCCGCAAAGCCAGCCGATCGAAGTGATCGCGGTAATCGGCGGAGAGGCAAATTCCCCGGCGCCCCCAATTCCGGCGCTCACCGATCAATCTGCCCGTTCCGGCCGGGGGGCCGGATCCGGCCAGGCATTACCCGAAGGACTTGCCGCATGAATATGCAAATGCGCAGTTTGGGCGCGGCGCGCGCGTATCGCGACGATACCGCCGATCGCATCCGCCGTTTCCTGCCGATGGTCCGCCGGCTGGCGTGGCACGCGCATGGCTCTGGCCGCGCGGGGATCGAGGTCGACGACCTGATCCAGTCGGGCCTCGTCGCGCTGACCGAATGCGCGCAGAAACACAACGGCCAGACCGAGGACGGCTTTGCCGCCTATGCCAAATTGCGCGTGCGCGGCGCCATGGTCGATCTGATCCGGCGCACGTCGCCGATGTCGCGATCGGCCTCGGACCGGCGCCGTACGTTGCGCGATCAGACCGAAAGCCTGGCCGCCGTGCTGGGCCGGCAACCGACCGAAAGCGAGTTGGCCGAAGCGATGGGCGTGACGCTCGGCGATCTGGGCGACTTGCGCGCGGCGTCCGAACCGTTGCGGTTCGAACCGATCGACGATGCCTATTCGGACAGCTCGATGGCCTTTGCCGACGACCGCCCCGACAGCTTTGCGCAGATTGCCGACCAGGAGACCCGCCATACCGTGGCCGAAGCGATCGGCGCGCTGCCCGAGCGGTTGCAGATGGTCGTGCAATTGTATTTCGTCGAGGAGCTGAACCTGGCCGAAATCGCAGCCGTGCTCGAAGTCAGCGTGCCGCGCGTGCACCAGTTGAAGGCGCAGGCGCTCGACCGGTTGCGCGGTAGTCTGGGGAGCGAATACGAGATTGTGTAGAATGGAGCATTCGCGCTCATGGTGAGCGGCCGATGGTGTCGTTCTTCCCCCTGCCCTTCAGGGGAAGGGCCAAAAGGTCAGGATTTTGGCGCGTTGATGATCGGGTCGCCGAGTTTCAGCTGCTTGCCGTCGGTGATGATCACGCGGTCGCCCACTTGCGCCTTGGCGAACAGTTTGGCGGCGAAGCCGTTGGGGACGCCGATGCAGCCGTTGGTGGCGTAGCCGCGTTCGACTTTGCTGCTGTGGATCGACACGCCATCGTTGGTCAGGCGCATCATGTAGGGCATCGGCACGTTGAAGATGTTCGAGATATGGTGTTCGTCTTTTTGCGTGATCGGAAATACGCCGAGTGGTGTCTTCTTGTCGCCATAGCCTTTGAGGATCGCGGTCGCGCCGACTTCGTGGCCGTTTTCGAACACCGACAGCACACGCGCGGTCAGGTCGACCGTGACCACCAGCGGGCCGGGTTCGTCCTTTGATTCGTCCCAGTAATATTTGCCGAAAGGGATCGCGCCGGAGATCGGCAGGATCGAGCGCACCACGAACGGGCCATCCATCGCCGTGTGGGGCGGGGCTGGGGTCAGGACGGCGGCCGGTTGCAGCGCTTCGGTCGGACTTGCTGCCGGCCGGGGTATGGTGGCGCTGGCCTGGATCATCGCTGCCGGATGCGCCGGCGCGTGCGCGGGCAGCACCAGCCCGGCGACATCCTTCAGAACGTGCATCGCCATGTCGAGCGACAGCACAGCCACCGCCGCGCCGACGGCCAGCAGCGGCCAGCGGCGTTTCGTCCATTTGCGCCACCCGGGCGGCAAAGCCCACATCTTTGCGAACCCCTTGAGAGCGTTATTGCCGGATCATAGCCGCACGGCAGGTGCCGATTGGTTGATCCTCGCGGTTAACGCGCGGTTATCTTCGCGTCCTTTACACCCAGCCAGGTCAGCCGGCGCCACACCATTTCAAACGGTCCTTGGGCATGGGTCGTCAGCCAGCGCTGCGGCCAGGCGAGCATCGCGAGCCAGCCCAGCGGGATGAACAGCGGCAGATAACCGCGCGGTAACCATGCCGCGAGGCCAAGGCCCCAGCCCGAAAACAGCGCGGTCATCACGATCGTCGTGCCCAGGTAATTGGTAAAGGCGGTGCGCCCCGCCGCCGCCAGCGCAAGCCCGATGCGCGTATGGCAAACCAGCGGCCAGGACAGCATCAGCGCCGCGCCATAGCCCAGCGCCATCATCAGATGCGGCAGCGCGGTCAGCGTCTGGATCACGCCGAACATCGCGCGCGGTGGAAAATCGCGGGCTGCGATCCACCACGCCAGCGCCACAGTCATCGCGCCGCCCAGGCCGATGCCCAGCCCCGCCATCCATGCCAGCGTGCGCCGGCGCCACGCGCCGGTCCACAGCCCGGCGCGATGCAACCCCATGCCGATCAGCATCAGCGGCAGCGTTTCGGTAAAGGTCGCTCCGGTGGTCTGCAGCGGCAGCCACGGCGCGGTGGCCAGCCGCAGGCGGATCGCGGCGAAAAACGGCGCAATCAGGATCGCGTGGTCCTCGGCCAGCGACCGCGCGATGCGGGCCATCATCGCGGCCTCGTCCGCGCGATCGGTTGGCAGGGCCAGGGCCCCTGTCAGGACCGCGTGTTCGGCGATGATGCCCTGCACTGCGCCGATCGCGTCGAGCCCATGGCTGAGCCCGAACAGCATGAGCCCCATGCTGATCAGCATGGCGGCCGGCATGCGGCACAGCAGCAGTGCAGCCAGCCCGCACAGCGCATAGGGAAACAGGATATCACCCCACCACAGCAACAGATAATGCGCATAGCCGAACAGCAGCAACCAGCCCAGCCGCCGCGCCTGCATCCCCGGGCCCCATGCGCCGCGTGCATCGGCGGCGTTGATGAACAGCAGCATGCTTGCGCCGAACAGCAGCGTGAACAGCGCGCGCATCTTGCCCTCGAACAGCACGAACGCGATCAGGAACCACGCATCGCCACCCGGTTCCGCGCGCGGCAGATGCGGGCTGAAACCGGCCAATGTCGGGCCCCAGAACCCGGTCACATTGATCGTCAGGATGCCGAGCAGCGCGACCCCGCGCACAAAATCGATCGCGGCAATTCTGGGCTGCCTGGCCTTAACGATTGACGACAACGCACGTCAGGCCCGCGGCTTTGAGCGAGGCGCAGGCCGCCTTGGCACTGTCCTGCGAATAGCCGCCCGCCATCAGGCGCGAAATGCCGGTGCCCGCATCGATGCGCGCGTGCCCTGCGATTTCGGGCCGCCCGCGGACTTTGGCCCACAGCCCGTCGGCATTGGCTTTCTGGCCAAATGCGCCAAGCTGCAGGCGCCAGTCGCCGCCGCTGTCGTGGCGCATGGCCGGCGCGGCGACGGGGGTGGGAGCACCAGGGGCCGTCACGGGTGCCAGTTTCATGGGCTTGGTTGCAGCCGGGCGCGCCGCGACGACAGGGCGGGCCGGCATCGTGACCGGCTGCGCATAGGCGGCGCCGGCGGTTGCGGGGCCGGCCAGTGCCATCGTCGATGGGGCCTGCGCAACACGCGGGCTCGGGCCGGCGGGTGCTGCGGATGCGGCCGCAACCGGCGCGGCGGCGCCCAGATCGGCGGCGCCCATTTCGCGCGAGCGGTTGGCGGCGGCCTTGCGGTCCAGTTCTTCGGCCATCGCCACGCCCTGCTGGCGCTGTTCCAGCGGGATGCCGTCGTTCATTGCCGCGAGGCTGCTTTGCGCCTGTTGCAGCCCGGTGGCGGCAGCGCGGGTCATCAAGGCATAGGCGCGCACGACATCTTTCGGCGCGTAATCGCCGTTATAGGCGGCGATGCCCAGGATATACATCGCGCGGGGTTCACCCCGGTCGGCCGCGGCGTTCAGCCAGGGCAGCGCTTCGGACTGGCGGCTGGTCTGGAACAGCAGGATGCCGTAATTGTCCGCGGCGCGAACGTGGCCCTTCTGCGCGGCGCGGCGGTAATAATCCTCGGCCTTGCCCATGTCGCGCGGCACGCCCCGGCCCAATTTGTAGGCCTGGCCCATGTTGAACATCGCGTCGGCATCGCCCTTGTTCGCGGGGATCTGCCATTGCTGCACGGCGGTGTCGTAATCGCCGCGGCTCCACGCATCGACGCCTTCCTTGACGTCGGCCTGCGCCGGGCCTGCCACCATCAACCCAAGCAGAACGGCCGCGCCAATGCTCCGCGCCGCCAGTGCCAATCCCGCCAGTGCCAATCCCGTATGCCCCGCCGAATACCCCATCACGAATACGCCCCTGATCGTCCGAAACCCGATTTTGCCGATCCGTAAACGAATCTGTGTCATTCGTCATGGTCCTAAAGGCCAAACGCGCACCGTAGAGCGCCATATTCAGCAATAAATGGCCCTGTGGTGCTTGGCGGGGGAGCGAATCGGTCGTTTTGCCCGGCAGGCCCGCGCATTCGAAACTTCGTTAACCAAAATTTTAGACCGATCTGGAATACTTCTTACCGAGACTGTCCCGGGGTCTTTGCGGGAACCGGGATTTGACGACTCGTTTTGACAGGATCGGGGAACTGTTGTGCGCGTACTGGCACTGGCATCGCAAAAAGGAGGCGCGGGCAAGACAACCTTGTCCGGCCACCTGGCCGTGCAGGCGCAGCGCGCCGGGGCAGGACCGGTCGTGCTTGTCGACATCGATCCGCAGGGCTCGCTGACCGAATGGTGGAACGAGCGCGAGGCAGACTATCCCGCGCTTGCGCAGACCAGCGTCGCGCGGCTGGCAACCGATCTGGCGTTGTTGCGCAGCCAGGGTTTCAAACTGGCGGTGATCGACACCCCGCCGGCGATCACGCTGGCGATCCAGGCGGTAATCCAGGTTTCCGAACTCGTCGTCATCCCGACCCGGCCCAGCCCGCATGACTTGCGCGCAGTGGGCGCCACGGTCGAATTGTGCGACCGCGCGGGCAAGCCGCTGATTTTTGTCGTAAACGCCGCCACGCCCAATGCCCGCATCACCAGCGAAGCCGCTGTCGCGCTGAGCCAGCATGGCACGGTTGCGCCGGTGATCATGCATCACCGCACCGATTTTGCCGCGTCGATGATCGATGGCCGCACCGTGATGGAGGTCGATCCCGGCGGCAAGTCCGCGCGCGAAATGGCCGAGCTGTGGACGTATGTATCCGAACGGCTGGAAAAGAACTTTCGCCGCACGGTGTTTGCCGTGCCGCACGGACAAGGCGCGGGCGGCCCGTCCCGGCCGTCCGGCAGCGCACGGCCAGCCGCAGCGGGCTTTGGCCGCCGCATGGTCGGATCATGACAGGCAGCGGGCCCAAACCGATGGCCTCGCTCGGGTCCAGCCTGCTCGGCCGTCGTGCCGGCGGGCGGCGCGTGCCGCTGTCGTTTGCGCCCATCGATGCGGACGTGCCCGACGCGGCCATTCCCGAAGTCCTGCGCCAGATCGAGCGGCTGACAGTGGCGCTGGGGATCGGCACGCACGAACCGCAGCCCGGCGCCAAACAGCGTATCGCGTGCACCGTGCGGCTCGATGCCACCCGCCACGCGCGTATGCGCGAAATCGCCAACGCCCGCGCGACCAGTGCGCAACGCGTGCTGGTCGACGCGCTCGATCACTATCTCGATGCAACCTCAACGCCGAGTACACTTGCGACACCATCGTCGCGCGCGCCTCGTTCGACCGGAAACCAGCCATGACCGTCAGCCACGCTTCCTTTCGTCTTTCGCGTTTCGCCCGCGGTGCCGTTCTGGCAACCGGGGCAACCGCGGCCATGCTCGTCAGCGGATGCGCCAGCGCGCCGCACCCGGAAAAGCTGGCCGAGCAGGCGCGCGACGCGATGCACAAGGGCAACAACGGCAAGGCGATCGCGTTGTCCGAACAGGCCGTGCATGCCGATGGGCGCAATGCGGGGCTGCGGCTGATGCTGGCCAATGCCTACCTGCGCGGGGGCCGGTTCGAATCCGCACGTTCTGCCTATTCCGATGCCATCGCATTGGGCGACGACAGCAGCCGCGCCGCGCTTGGCCTGGCGCTGGCGGATCTGGCGCTGGGGCACAACCGCGCTGCGCTCGACACGCTGAACACGTATAGCGATGTCATCCCCGCCGCCGATCTGGGACTGGCGTTGGTCATGACCGGGCAGAACGAACGCGGGCTGACCGTGCTGACCACTGCGGTGCGTAACGGCAAGGCCGGCCCCAAAGTGCGGCAGAACCTGGCCTATGGCTATGCGCTGTCGGGCTTCTGGGCCGAAGCGCGCGTGATGGCCGGACAAGACATTCCCGCCAACCAGGTCGATGCCCGGCTGGAATCCTGGGCCGCGATGATTCGGCCCGAAGATGGCCGCCGCCGCGTGGCCACCATGGTCGGTGCGCCGTTGGTCGGCGACACGGGTCAGCCCGAAGCCCTGGCACTGGCCCATTTCCCAGCGCCCGCCGGACAAGCAACCCCCCTTGCGAAAACCGCGCCGGTTCAGGCCGCTGCGGCCGAACTGGCGCCGGTGCAGCCGGCACAAGTCGCAACCGTGCAGACACCGACGGCATCGGGCGCGCTCGCGCGGATCGATCTGCCCGAATCGCGTCCGGCTGCGGCCTTGCCGGTTGGGGTGCATGTCACGGACCGGGCAGATATGATGCCTGCACCGCGCCAGAACGTTGCCCGCGCCGCAAAGACCAGGGTCGCTGTGGCCATGCCCGTGAAAGGCCTGGGCACGCATGTCGTCCAGATCGGCGCATACAACAGCGATGAATCGGCGCATCGCGCATGGCAGCATATCCTGGCGCGCAATCCCGCACTGGCCGGGCACCCCAGCCTGGTGACCAAGGTCAACGTTCGCGGCCATGATTTCTGGCGCTTGCAGGCAGCCGGTTTCGGCGCGCAAGCCACGGCAACATCGGCATGCGGTTCGTGGCGTAAGCGTGGTGGCGCGTGTTTCGTGATGGCGATCAATGTTGCTGGCCAGGTCAGCGGCGTGCAGACGGCAACGGCGCAGCCGGCGGTGCACGCGCCGGTGCGGCTGAGCATGAATGCCGCGCCCAAGCGCTGAAATAGGTCGTTTTTTCAAGCCCCTCGCCTGAAGGGCTACTGGATTCACACACGCCAAAAGAGTAGCGCCTCCGGCGGCCAAGGGCGATGGCCCATAGGCGCCAACATAACAATACCGTCGCCCCGGGCTTGACCCGGGGTCCCGCTTCTTCGGCGCGGAAACGTCCGAATTTAAAGTACCGCTAACCGATCTGCGTGCCGCCTTTGAACAGGGCGGTGACGCGGCCTTCGACCGGGCGGCGGTCAAACGGGGTGTTGCCGGCGCTGGCGGCCATCTTGCCCGAATTGACGACCCAGGGCCGTGCAGGATCAATGATCGCGATATCGGCCTGTGCGCCGATTGCCAGCAGCCCGGCATCGACTTTCAGCAGGCGCGCCGGGTTTGCGGCCAGCAGGTCGAACGCACGCGCCAGATCGATCCGCCCGTCGCGCACCAGCGTCAGCGTCAAGGGCAACAGCGTTTCGGCGCCGGCCATGCCCGGCTCGGCATCGACAAACGGCAGGCGTTTGTCTTCGGGGCCGCGCGGATCGTGGCCCGAGGTGATGACGTCGATCGTGCCATCGGCAATCGCATCGATCACCGCGCGGCGGTCGGCATCCTGGCGCAGCGGCGGCGACATGCGGCTGAAAGTTCTGAAATCGGCGAGTTCCAGATCCGACAGCATGAAATGCGCCGGGCTGACGCCTGCGGTTACGCGAATGCCGCGTGTTTTGGCGGCGCGCACCAGATCGAGCGCGGCGGCGGTCGTCACCTGGCGGAAATGGACATGCGCGCCGGTCAATTCGGCCAGTGCGATGTCGCGCGCCACGGCCAGCGCCTCGGCTTGTGCGGGCGCGCTGGGCAGGCCCAGACGTGTCGCCATTTCGCCGGCGGTTGCCACGGCATTGCCAGTCATCCCGGCATCTTCGGCATGCGTGACCACGACCAGATCGAGCATCGCGCAATACGACAGCAGCCGCGCCATCACGCCCGAATCGCCGATCCAGCGCCGGCCGGTCGCAACCGCGCGTGCACCGGCTTCACGCATCAGTGCGAGTTCGGCCAGTTCGCTGCCCTCCAGCCCGCGCGTGGCGGCTGCGAGCGGGTGAATCCACATGTCGGGTTTGCCCGACAGCGCGGCAAAGCGCACGCGCGCCGGATGGTCGAGCGGCGGGCCCTGGTCGGGCATCAAAGCGGCGCGGGTGATGCCGCCAAAATGGAATGCAGGCTTGTCGATCGCGAACACGCCCAGATCGACGAGGCCCGGCGTGATCAGCGCACCGCCGGCCTTGATCACGATGTCATCGGGTCCGGATGCTATATCGCCCAGCGCTGCGATGCGGCCGTCGACAAGGCGGATCGCGCCTGGCTGGGGCTCGCCGCGAGGCAAAACCAGCCGTCCGCCGGTGATGGTAATCGGGCGCGGGATCATGCGCCGACTCCTGCCAGCATCGGCCAGCCGGGCAATCCGCGCGCGCGCCGTGTCAGCACGTCGAGACAGGCCATGCGGATCGCGACTCCGCTTTCGACCTGGCGGGTGATCAGGCTGCGCACCGGATCGTCGGCGACCTGGCTGTCGATTTCCACGCCGCGGTTCATCGGGCCGGGGTGCATGACCAGCGCATCGGGCAGCGCGCGCGCAAAGCGGTCGAGCGTCAGGCCATAGAGGTGGCGGTATTCGCGCGGAGAGGGGATGAACTGGCCCTGCATCCGCTCCATCTGCAACCGCAGCATCATGATGACATTGGCGCCTTTCAGCGCGGCATCGAAATCGTGAAAGACGGTCACGCCCATCGCCTCGATCTCGGCGGGCAGCAGCGCCGGCGGGGCGCAGACGCGGACATCGGCGCCGAGCGCGCCCAGCGCCAGAATGTTCGACCGCGCGACCCGGCTGTGCAGGATATCGCCGCAGATCGTCACGACCAGGCCATTCAGATCGCTGCCCGGCGGCAGTTTGAGCGCGTGGCGGATGGTCAGTGCATCGAGCAGGGCTTGCGTGGGATGTTCGTGCTGCCCGTCGCCGGCGTTCAAGACCGGGCAATCGACCTTGCTGGCGATCAGCCGTACCGCGCCCGAGCTCGCATGGCGAATGACGATCGCATCGGCGCGCATCGCGTTGAGCGTGATCGCGGTGTCGATCAGCGTTTCGCCCTTTTTCACGCTCGATGTCGCGGCGTGCATGTTGACGACATCTGCGCCCAGGCGCTTGCCCGCGATTTCGAACGACAGCAGCGTGCGCGTGGAATTTTCGAAGAACGCGTTGATGATCGTCAGGCCCTGCAACAGCGCGGCGCGTTTGTGTGGCTGACGGTTCAGTTCGACCCATTGTTCGGCTTCGTCGAGCAGATACAGGATCTCGTGCCGTTCCAGCCGGCCGATCCCGGTCAGGTCGCGATGGGGAAACGCATGGCCGCCTTCGGGGTACTGGCGCTTCGGGGTGGTGCTGGGGTTCGATGGTTGCATCAAAGACCGGGCAATAAGCACACAGGTGCCATTACGCCAGCGCGCATTTCTTTCGGCTGGCGCATTTGCAAAACGCCTCATAGACACAGGGCCATGAAATTCGCCCGCGCAGTCTGGAAAATCCTCGTCGCCATCAAGGACGGGCTCGTGCTCATCCTGTTGCTGTTCTTCTTCGGCCTGCTGTCGCTGGCCCTGTCGATGAAGCCGCAGGCGGGGCGGGTGCAGGACGGCGCGTTGGCGCTGACGATCGACGGCCCGGTGGTAGAGGAACGCTCGCGCATCGAACCGACCGCGCTGCTGCTTGGCGGCGCGGTGCGGCATCAGTTTGTCGAGCGCGACCTGGTGCGCGCGATCGAGGGCGCGGCGAACGACGGGCGGATCCACGCACTGACGCTCGATCTCGAAGCGTTCGGCGGCGGCAGCCAGGTTTCGCTGGCGCGGATCGGCGCGGCAATCGACAAAGTGCGCCATGCCGGCAAACCGGTGCTGGTGCGCGCGATGCTGTATGGCGACGGCACCTATCTGCTGGCCGCGCATGCCAGCGAAGTGTGGGTCGATCCGCTGGGCGGCGTGATGCTGCGCGGGCCGGGCGGGACGATCCTGTTCTATCACGATCTGCTCGACCGGCTGAAAATCAAGGCGCACGTGTTCAAGGTCGGCACGTACAAAAGTGCGGTCGAGCCGTATGTGCGCAACAATCTGTCGCCCGAAGCGAAGACCGCCGAAACGGAAGTCTATACCGCGATCTGGCATGACTGGCTCGACAATGTGAAGCGCGCGCGGCCCAAGGCCGATCTGGCGCTGGTTACGGGCGATCCGGTCAAATGGCTGCACGCGTCGGGCGACGATGCGGCCAAGGCGGCGCAAAGCGCGGGCCTGGTCGACAAAATCGGCGACAAGCCGATGTTTGAAAAGCGCGTGGCGGAACTGGTCGGCGCCGACAAGACCGATGGCTACAAGATGACGCGCCTGGGCGCGTATCTGGCCGATATCGGCAATCCGACGCCGGGCAAGGCGATCGCGGTGGTGACGGTTGCGGGCGATATCGTCGATGGCAAGGCGGGGCCGGGCGCGGCGGGCGGCGACCGGATTGCCGCGCTGATCGACAAGGCGAGCGACAGCGGCAATTATTCCGCGCTGGTCGTACGAGTCAATTCGCCGGGCGGGTCGGTAACGGGCGCCGAGCGGATCCGCGCCGCGATCGCGCGGTTCAAGGCGAAGGGTCTACCGATCGCGGTATCGATGGGCAGTCTGGCCGCAAGCGGCGGATATTGGGTGTCGACGCCCGGCGATCGCATCTTTGCGCAGCCCGATACGATCACGGGGTCGATCGGCATTTTTGCGATCATCCCCAGTTTCGAAGATGCGCTGGCTAAAATCGGCGTGGGGACGGACAGCATCCGCACGACGCCGCTGTCGGGCCAGCCCGATCCGGTCGGCGGGCTCACGCCCGAAATGTCTGCAGTGCTGCAGAGCGAGATCGACATGGGCTATCGCCGGTTTGTCGGACTGGTCGCCACATCGCGGCACCAGACGCCGGAAGCGATCGACAAGATCGCGCAAGGGCGCGTGTGGGATGGCGCAACCGCGCTGCAAAACGGGCTGGTCGACGAAATGGGCGGGCTGGATCAGGCGGTGGCCTGGGCGGCGAAGCGTGCGGGGGCCAATGCCTGGCATCCGGTGTTTCTGGCCGATGCGCCCAGCGGGTTCAGCGGATTTGTGCAAGACGTGCTGTCGGGTGACAATTCCGACAGCGGCGATACCAGCGACAGCAGCGCCATGGCTGGCGATCTGGCGGGGCGCGTCGCCTCGGCGCAATTTGCGCTGGCGGGACAATTCTCCGCCGACCTTGATCGCCTGCTCGGCGGGCAGGGCGCGCAGGCCTATTGCCTGGAATGCGCGGGCCTGATGAACCCGGCCGATGCGCCGCAAAGCAACAGCGCGGGCATTGTCGGCGCGGGCAGGGCCATCGGCCGTGCACCGTGGTTGCTATGGCTGCTGCGCGCCGGTCATTGATTTAGCGCAGCGCGGTCTAATACCGGCAATACCCCTCGTCGCGCGACACCATCAAGCAGTCGGTCTTGCCACGCAGCGCGCTGCGATTGACCGCGTCGCCCCTGCTCGGGCGCGCGGTTTCCACAATGCTGTTGCGCACGAAGCGCAGGCCCGACCGGGTAAGCGTGCCGGTGAACGTGCCATGCATGTTCGCATCGAGGCCCCACTGGTTGTCGATGACAAAATTCTGCCCGCGCCGCGTGATGGTCATGGTCGTGCCTTCGCCGCCTCGCCAGCGGCCCACGAATGCCGATGCCGTATAGATGGTTGCTCCCGCTGACGGTTGCCGGGCCCGGTCGGCCAGCACATTGCTGCGCAACTTTGTCGTATCGACCCAGCATTGCGCCACGTTCACCCCTGCGATCGTTCCGCCCCCGCGGCCTTTGGCCAGGCAGTCGCGGTCGCGCGACCGCAGCCACGCGCGTTGTTCGGCAAGCAGCGCGGTGCGTGCGGCCGTGGGCAGCGTTGCGCGCAGGCCATTGTAGCGCGTCGTCATTTGGGCATCCGCGACCCGCAGATCATGCGCGGCGCAATGCTGCAGATCGAATGTCGAGATGCATTGCGCCGGCGGTGGGTCCTGAAACGCGGGATTTTTCATGAATGCCCCGGCGCTTTGGGCGTTGGCGGGCACGGCCGCGGCCAGCGTGGCACAGGCCGCGACGATGACGATTTGCTTCATGCCGGTCTCCTTGAACTCCGCGCGCTTGGTGGCGTTTCCAATCTGAGCCGAACATGAACTGGAGTTCATGAATGCCGTCACGATCGCCCGCAAATGGCCCGTCCGCGCGTCAGCGGTGCGCACTTGCCCTTTTGCAGCCGCTACGATAGGGGCGTCGCTCGCCTTTCACCGGATGCGGGCGTGGCGGAACTGGTAGACGCGCTGGATTTAGGTTCCAGTATCGCAAGATGTGGGGGTTCAAATCCCTTCGCCCGCACCAGCACCTTCAGCCCGGCGCCGATTTTCGAACAAGACATGACGTCGATAGTATAGAGTTGGATGTAGCTGATGCAGATCGTCGAAACCAGCAACGAAGGCCTGAAACGCGCCTATTCCGTGACCATTGCGGCCGCAGATATCGCCGCGCGCATCGACGGCGAGGTCAAGAAGATCGCGCCGACGCTGAAGATGCCCGGTTTTCGTCCCGGCAAGGTGCCCGCCAATCTGGTGCGCAAGATGCATGGCCCCGCGCTGCACCAGGAAGCGTTGCAGACCTCGATTCGCGAAGCGATCGACCAGCTGGTTTCGGACAAGGGCCTGCGCCCCGCGACCCAGCCTGCGGTCGAACTGGCCGATGGCTATGATCAGGGCAAGGATGCCGAACTGGCGGTCTCGCTCGAAGTGCTGCCGGTGATCGAAACGCCATCGACCGATGGCCTGAAGCTGGAAAAGCTGACTGTGCCGATCAGCGATGCCGAAGTCGATGAAGCGGTCCTGCGTATCGCGCAAGGGCAGAAGACTTTCATCGACGCGCCCGAAGGCGCCGTGGCCGCCGATGGCGACCAGATCGTGATCGATTTCGTCGGAAAGCTCGACGGCGTGGCCTTTGAAGGCGGCACCGCCGAGGATTCGCCGCTGGAACTGGGCGCGGGTCGCTTCATCCCCGGGTTCGAGGAAAACCTGGTCGGCGTGAAAGCCGGCGAGGAAAAGACGATCACCGTCACGTTCCCCGAAGATTACCCCGCCGAGCACCTGAAGGGCCAGGCCGCGACGTTCGACATCACGGTCAAGGCCGTGAAAGTCGCGGGTGAATTTGTTGCCGATGACGATTTTGCCAAGTCGCTGGGTCTGGAAAGCATCGAACAGCTGCGCGGGCTGCTGCGCGGCCAGCTCGAACAGGAAACCGCCGGGCTGACGCGGACGCAGATGAAGCGCCAGTTGCTCGACCTGCTCGCCGCGGGGCACGATTTCGAAGTGCCGCCGTCGATGGTCGAGGCCGAGTTCGAGCAGATCTGGCAGCAGCTGACCCAGGAAGCGAGCCAGGAAGAAAACCCCGAGGACGCGCTGAAGGAAATCGAGGCCGAGAAGGACGATTACCGCCGCATCGCCGTGCGCCGCGTACGCCTGGGCCTGTTGCTGTCGGAAATCGGCCAGGCCAATGGCGTGACGATCTCGAACCAGGAAATGGAAATGCTCGTCCGCCAGGCGGCGCAGCAGTACCGCGAACAGGATCGTCAGCGTTTCGTCGAATACGTCCGTTCCGAACCGATGGCCGCCGCCCAGCTGCGCGCGCCGCTGTATGAAGACAAAGTCGTCGATTTCCTGTTCGACAAGGCCGAAGTGACCGAACGCGAAGTGACGCGCGACGAGCTGCAGGCTGCGATCGAAGCCGACGAAGACGGCAATGTCGCGAAGCCGGAAGCCAAGGAAGCGGCGCCCAAGAAAAAGGCCGCGCCGAAGAAAAAGGCGGCTGCCGAGGACGCAGCGCCGACCGAGGACGCTGCGCCGGCAGACGAAGCGCCCGCCGCGCCGAAGAAGAAGGCCGCTGCCAAGGCGCCGGTCGAAGCGGAGCCCGCACCGGACGCTGCTCCTGCCGAGGACGCTGCTGCACCTAAGAAGAAGGCTGCGCCGAAGAAGAAAGCCGCTCCTGCGGAAGATGCTTCGGGCGAATAACGCCACCTGGCCCGGGCCATGAACAAGGGGCGCGATCCGCGAGGGTCGCGCCCCTTTTGCGTAGAGCCGCCGGAGGCCTTGTTGCTGATTGCTTTGCAAATAACATCTATTGCCATGACGGACCCCGGCCCACAGTCGTGCGTTCCAAGTCCAGCTAATCCAAGGACATGGACATGACTCAGACGGTCGCAGATGTAATGGTCGAAGTGCTGTCGCAGGCAGGTGCGAAGCGGTGTTATGGCGTGCCGGGTGATACGCTCAATTATTTCACCGATGCGGTGCGGCGGTCGGATCTGCGCTGGGTGCATGTGCGGCATGAAGAGGCGGGCGGCATGGCGGCGGGCGCCGATGCGTTGCTGACCGGCGAATTGGCGCTGTGTGCCGGGTCATGCGGGCCGGGCAGTCTGCATTTCATCAACGGGCTGTGGGAGAGCAATCGGAACCGGGCGCCGGTGGTGTTGATTGCCAGCCAGATCGTCAGTGCGGAGATCGGCTTCGATTTTCCGCAGGAGGTCGATTTCAAGGCGATCTATGCTTCCGGAACGGTGTTTTGCGAAGAGGTACGCACCCCCGCGCAGGCCCGGCGCATGACCGCGATGGCGGCGCAGGCGGCGTTGTCGAAGCGCGGCGTTGCCGTGCTGATCGTGCCGGTCGATGTGTCATCGGCCAAGGCGCCGACCGAACCCAATTTTTCGGTGCATCGTGCCGCGCCGGTGGTTCGCCCCAACGAAGCCGAACTGGCGGGGATCGCCAGCGCACTGGATGCGGGCAGGAAGATCGCGATCTATGGTGGATCGGGGTGCGAGAATGCACATGGCCAGGTCATGGCGCTGGCGGGCAAATTGTGCGCGCCGGTTGCGCGGACGTCGCGGGCGAAAGATTTTCTCGAGCATGACAATCCGTTCGATGTGGGGATGACCGGGGTGTTCGGAACGGCGGGCGGGTATCACGCTCTCACCGAGTGCGACACGCTGCTGCTGCTCGGCTGCGATTTCGCCTGGCGGCAGTTCTATCCCGAACATGCGACGATCATCCAGGTGGATATCAACGGCGCGCATCTGGGGCGGCGGCATCCGGTCGATATCGGGGTGGTCGGAGATATTGCACCGACGCTCGATGCGCTGCTGCCGCTGGTTGCGCAGCGCAGCGACCGGGCGTTTCTGGACGACGCACTGGCGCGCGCGGCCCGGGCGGAGGACAACCTGGAAAAGCGGGCAGTGGCCGGCAGCGGGCCGATCCATCCGCAGTACCTGACCGAAACGATTGCCCGCCATGCGCAGCCTGACGCGGTGTATACGGCCGATGGCGGATCGCCGATGGTATGGTGTCTGCGCCATGTGCCCTCGACAGGCCGCAACCGCACCGTGGTCAGCCTCAGCCACGGGACGATGGCCAACGCGATGCCGCAGGCGCTGGGCGCGCAGGCCGCGTTCCCGGAGCGGCAGGTCATTTCGCTGTCGGGGGATGGCGGAATCGCCATGCTGATGGGCGATTTGCTGACGACGGTGCAGGAAAACCTGCCGATCAAGGTCGTGGTGTTCAACAATGGCTCGCTTGGCTTTGTCGAGATCGAGCAGAAAGTCGACGGGCTGCTCGATACCTATACCGATCTGAAAAACCCGGATTTCGGCAAAGTGGCGGAAGCGATCGGCATGTGGGGCCGCAAGGTCGAGGATCCGGCGCAATTGGACGAGGCGGTGCGCGCCTGGCTGGCGGCGCCAGGGCCGGCGCTGCTCGATGTGGTGGTCGATCGCAACGAGCTGGTGATGCCGGCGAAAATCGAACTGGCGCAAGTTTTCGGCACCGCGCTTTATTCAGCCAAAGGCATTCTGGCGGGCGGTGAGCGGGCGAAGGGTGTGGTCGAACTGATCGAGGACGCGATCACCCCGTAAAATGCGGGGTGACAGCGTTCCTACGTATTGCCACGGCGAATCGCTGCATGAGACAGTACACCCATCGCGGAAACCCAGGGGGGTCGTCGATGCACACTGTTCGCAATCGCCAAGCCGACAAATCCCGCGCCGAGGCTGCGCGATCCCGGCGCAATACCGGTAAACACGATGACGGCCATGGGCCCGTCAAGGTCGCGGCGGCGCGGTTCCCGGCCGATTGGGTCGTGCCGCCGCATCGCGGGGCCGTGATCACGTCGGGGTTCCTGCTGCAGGGCGAAGCGGTGCCAGCCGCGATCGGGCGCAAGGCGTTGCGCAATGCAGAGCGCCGGGCGGCTGCGCAAGCGCGCGCCGCAATGGCGGCGCCGACGGCTGAGCAGCTGATTATCGTGGCGGCGATACCCGAACCGTCTGCGCCGCTGGCCGAGGCTGTAAGGCCGGACCCCGTTACGATCGCCGAACCCATTCCCGCCGGGCGTGCGCTCGTGCCGCATCGGCGCGGCTTTGTCGATGTGATTGCGTTTGCCTTGCGCGACAGCGGGCGGCGGTTGGCGCGGTGGTCATCGGCGCGGCGGCGGGCCGATGACATGAAGGAGAAGCTGGTTCGTGCCGAAGCGCGGATGCGCGCGATGGAGGCGCAATTGGCCGCATTGCAGGAATTGCAGGATCGGGTGCGCAAGGCGGGCTGATCTGTCGCGCGTCAACGCAGCGCGCGTTCCCGCCACGGCGCGAAGGTCGGCTTGGCCAGCGGCACGGTCCGTGCTGCTTCATACGCTGCGCCGGCGGCCAGCACGCGCGCGTCGTCCCACGCAGTGCCAATGAACGACAGGCCGACCGGCATGCCTTCGATCGCGCCCATCGGCACGGTCAGATGGGGATAGCCGGCGATCGCAGGCAGGCTGCCGGCGCCGGCTTCGACGCCGTGGTCGCCCGAGACCAGGTCGATCGGCCAGGCGGGGCCGGCAGTCGGCGCGATCAGCAGCGCGACATGGTTGGCGGCCAGCAGGTGGTCGATGCCATCCTTGCCGGCCAGGCGCAGCGAATTGGCGCGGGCGGCCTTGTAGGCGGCCGCGTCGGTCGCGGCTTGCGCCTGTTCGAACGTGTCCTGGCCAAACCAGCGCAGTTCGGTGTCGGCATGCGCGGTGTCGAATGCGATGACATCGGCCAGGCTGCGCACGGCGACTTTGCCGGGCAGGCCGGCGAGGTAGGCGCCCAGGTCGACGCGCAATTCGTACAGCAGCACGGTCAGTTCGTCGCGGCCCATGGCCGGGTCGCGGTCGTAATCGATCTCGACCAGATCGGCGCCGGCGGCTTTCAGGTCGGCCAGCGCTTTTGCGAACAGCGCCTGGACTTTGGCATCCGATCCTGCGGACTTGCGCAGCACGCCGATGCGCAGCCCTTTCAGGTTCGCAGTCTTGAGCGCGGCGACGTAGTCGGTCCGCCGCGCATCGGCCATCGCGGTCGCGGGATCGGCGGGGTCGCTGCCGGCCATCGCGGTCAGCAGCAGCGCGGCATCGTGGACGTTTTGCGCAATCGGCCCGGCGGTGTCCTGGCTATGGCTGATCGGCACGACATGGGTGCGGCTGACCAGGCCGACAGTGGGCTTGAATCCGACGACACCGTTCATCGAGGCGGGGCAGGTGATCGACCCGTCGGTTTCGGTGCCGATCGCCGCCCACGCGAGGCCGGCGGCGACGCCTGCGCCGCTGCCCGATGAAGATCCGCACGGGGATCGGTCTGTGGCATGGGGGTTGCGCGTCTGGCCGCCTGTCGCGCTCCAGCCGCTCGATGATGCGCTCGAGCGGATGTTGGCCCATTCGGACAAGTTGGATTTGCCCAGCACCACGGCGCCGGCCGCGCGCAGGCGCGCGACCAGCGGCGCGTCGCGGCCGGTCACATTGTCGGCCAGCGCGAGGCTGCCTGCGGTGGTGGCGATCGGTTCGCGCGTTTCGATATTGTCCTTGATCAGGATCGGCTTGCCCGCCAGCGGCCCGGTGCCAGCGCCGGTCGCAATGCGTGCCGCCTGCGCCGCGTCGGGGTTGATCGCGATCACCGCATTGAGGTGCGGCCCTGCATGATTGAGCGCGGCGATCCGCGACAGATAGAATTCGACCGAGTCATCGGCGTGTGCAGGTGACGCGGCAAACGCGGCGGCGGCCAGCAGCAAGCCGCGGGTGGTGGTGTGGTACATCGCGGATCATCCCCCAAAACGCTATCGCAAGCAGAGTGTGCGGGTTTTAGGCTGCCCTGCAAGGGGGCGTTTGGCGCACAGGCCCATTATTGTGCGCAGCTTTCGCAACTGCGCGGGGCAATTGTGCGCATGTCGGGGTTAACGCCCTTGAACATCGCGCCGTGGCACGCGACATAGGGGCGCAAATCATCGAATGAGGAAATCCATGCTCGACGTGTTCGGCTCATCTGGCGCCCAAGGCAAATTTACCCACGACCCCGTCACCGGGGCCCTGATCCCGGTGGTCGTCGAGCAATCGAGCCGGGGCGAACGCAGCTTCGACATCTATTCGCGCCTGCTGCGCGAACGGATCATCTTTCTGACCGGCGAAGTCGAGGACCACATGGCGTCGGTCGTGATCGCCCAGTTGCTGTTTCTCGAATCGGAAAATCCTTCCAAGGACATTTCGATCTATATCAACTCGCCCGGCGGCGCGGTGACCGCGGGCATGGCGATCCACGACACGATGAAATACATCCGTCCGCGCGTGTCGACGGTGTGCATCGGCCAGGCGTGCTCGATGGGCAGTTTTCTGCTTGCGGCCGGTGAGCCGGGCCTGCGCGTGGCGTTGCCCAATGCGCGGATCATGGTGCATCAGCCTTCGGGCGGGGCGCGCGGCATGGCGTCGGACATCGAGATCCAGGCGCGCGAAATCCTGCGCATCCGCAAGCGCATGAACGACCTTTATGTGAAGTACACCGGCCGTTCGCTGGAAGAGATCGAGCGTGCGCTTGATCGTGATACGTTCCTTGAGGCCGACGAGGCTTTGGCGTTCGGTCTGGTCGACAAGGTTTTCGAATCACGTCCCGCTTCGGAGCAGACCGGGCAGGCCGATGGCTCGGGCGCCGCGCCCCCAGCGTAAGACCCCTTGAAAATGCGGCACTTTGGCCATTCCGGGTGCCGTATTTTAAGGTATTTCTGTGCACTTTCGTGCCCGGTTGATTAATGCCCTTGGGGTAGTAGGATAGCCGGACACGCCTCTCGCCTGAGGTTAAACAGGCGTGCTTCTCGTGGAGAAGCGTTTGGCCGTGCTTCTCGCGAGAGAAGCGTTTGGGAACAAAGAATGACTAAGCTTTCCGGATCGGATACCAAAAGCACGCTGTATTGCAGCTTCTGCGGGAAATCGCAGCACGAGGTGCGCAAGCTGATTGCCGGCCCTACTGTGTTCATCTGCGATGAATGCGTCGAGCTGTGCAACGACATCATCCGTGAAGAAACCAAGTCGGGCATCGCCGGCAAGAAGGACGGCGGCGTACCCACCCCGCGTGACATCTTTACGACGCTGAACGACTATGTGATCGGGCAGGACCGCGCCAAGCGCGTGCTGTCGGTCGCGGTTCACAACCACTACAAGCGGTTGAAGCACAGCGGCAAGGGCGGCGAAGTCGAGCTGTCGAAATCGAACATCCTGCTCGTCGGCCCAACCGGCTCGGGCAAGACGCTGCTCGCGCAGACGCTGGCCAAGACGTTCGACGTGCCGTTCACGATGGCCGATGCGACCACGCTGACCGAGGCCGGCTATGTCGGCGAAGATGTCGAGAACATCATTCTCAAGCTGTTGCAGGCCAGCGACTACAATGTCGAAAAGGCGCAGAACGGCATCGTCTACATCGACGAGATCGACAAGATCAGCCGCAAGGCCGAAAATCCGTCGATCACGCGCGACGTGTCGGGCGAAGGCGTGCAGCAGGCGCTGTTGAAACTGATGGAAGGGACCACTGCCAGCGTGCCGCCGCAGGGCGGGCGCAAGCATCCGCAACAGGAATTCCTCCAGGTCGACACGACCAACATCCTGTTCATCTGCGGCGGGGCGTTTGCCGGGCTGGAACGGATCATTTCGGACCGGTTGCAGAAGCGGTCGATCGGGTTTGGCGCGCATGTCGCCGATCCCGACAAGCGCAAGGTCGGCGAATTGCTGCAGAAGGCGGAACCGGAAGATCTGCTGAAATTCGGGCTTATCCCCGAATTCGTCGGTCGCCTGCCGGTGATCGCGACGTTGAACGATCTCGATATCGAGGCGCTGGTGCTGATCCTGCGCGAGCCGAAGAACGCGTTGGTCAAGCAGTATCAGCGGTTGTTCGAGCTCGAGGACGTGGTGCTGACGTTTACCGAGGAAGCGCTGGAAGCGATCGCCAAGCGCGCGATCGAGCGCAAGACCGGCGCGCGGGGCTTGCGTTCGATTGTCGAAAGCCTGTTGCTCGATACGATGTTCGACTTGCCGACTCTGGAAGGCGTGGTCGAAGTGGTCGTCGACAAGGATGTCGTCGAGGGCCGCAAGGAACCGATGCAAGTGCTGAAGGACAAGGAAGCGGCATAAAAATCCCCCCCGTTTCGGGGAGGGGGACCACGCGAAGCCGTGGTGGTGGGGCCTGGCCCCACGCGATTTGCTATCGAAATGTCGCGCCCGGGGGTTAACTCTCCCGGGCGTTTCCTTGCCGGTGTGGCGCCATGAGGCACTGCCCCTCCACCACCGCTTTGCGTGGTCCCCCTCCCCGTTCCGGGGAGGATTTTTTATACGACCGATTCGCTGATCAGCGCGCAGTCGTGGGCGTGGGCTTCGGTTTCGATCTGCACCGTGGCGTGGCAGATGCCGAATTTGTGATCGAGGTTGTCCGCCAGCGTGTGCAGGAACCCATCACCGGGATGGCCGCCGGGGATCACCAGATGTGCGGTGAGCGCGGTTTCGGTCGTGCTCATCGGCCAGATATGCAGGTCGTGAACCGCGGTCACGCCCGTCTGCTGGCCCAGCCAGGCGCGCACGTCCTGCTCGCTGATGCCGGGGGGGACGCCCAGCAGGCCCATGTGCAGCGCATCGCGCGCGAGGCCCCACGTGCTCCATCCGATCAGCGCGACAATCGCCAGGCTGACCACGGGATCGATCCACCAGGCGTGGGTAAAGGTGATCACCAGGGCCGCCAGCACCACGCCGGCCGAGACCGCCGCATCGCCCGCCATGTGGAGGAATGCGCCGCGCAAGTTTATATCGTGATGACGGCCGCCCATGAACATCAGCGCGGTGGCGGTGTTGATCATGATGCCGATCGCCGCGACGACCATCACCGGGCCGGTAGCGATCGGCGTCGGGTGAAACAGGCGTTGCACCGCCTCCAGCGTGATCGCGCCCAGCGCCAGCATCAGGATCGACGCGTTGCCCAGCGCGGCCAGGATCGAGCTGGCTTTCAAACCATACGTGAACCGCGACGTGGGGGGGCGGGCGGACAGGACAGTCGCGCTCCACGCGATGCCCAGCCCCATTACGTCGGACATATTGTGCCCGGCATCGGCGACCAGCGCCATCGACCCGGCCAGCACGCCGTACAGCGCTTCAAGCACCACGAACGCGATGTTGAGCGTGATACCCACAGCAAACGCGCGGCCAAAGCTGGCGGGCGCATGCACATGGCCGTGGCCGGCGTGGCTGTGGCTGGCGCCGTGGTGCGAATGGTCGTGATGATCGTGCGAATGCGCCATGGCGGGCTTCTAACCCGGCATCGGAATTTTGCCCAGTAAATGTGCCAGGGGGCCTGTAAGCCGGGTTCTGTCGTGCCGACGGTATCTGTCTGCACAGACCGTATCGGCACGGGCAACCATTCCTCTAGGCGACGCATTGCTGCGCCGCTCAAGCAACCAACCCGGGCTCCGCAGGATTTCTCCTTGGCTTGAAACATGCCTGCCGGATATCCGGCGCGTCGCCCCTATTCGGTCTTGCTCCGGGTGGGGTTTGCCGTGCCGCGGCCGTTACCGGCGCGCGCGGTGCGCTTTTACCGCACCGTTTCACCCTTGCCGCCGGATTGCTCCGGTGTGGCGGTCTGTTCTCTGTGGCACTTTCCCTGGGGTCACCCCCGGCGGGCGTTACCCGCCACCCTTGTTTCATGGAGCCCGGACTTTCCTCGGTATCGCAAGCGATAACGCGGCTGCCCGGCCCCCTGGCGATGTGGCGCCTAGCAGGTGTTTGCGGCCGGGTCAAAATCGGCGGTCAAATCAGTCATCGCGTGCCATGTCTCGCTGGATCAGCAGTTCGAACAGCAGCGCGCCGATGTGGCCGTCGATTTCGCCGGTGATGCGATGCGGGCGCCAGCGGCGTTCGAACGCGCGGATCGCGGCGGCGCGGTCGGCGATGTCATAGCCGAGGCGTTCCAGCGCGAGGTAGAATGCGCCGTCGTTGTCGTAGATCAGCCGCATGCGCGGCTTGGGGCGTGCCAGCGCCAGCCGGTAGCGCGCGAGCATGTCCCAGTCGAACAGTTCGCCCGGATCGGTCTTGCGCGCCGGCGCGACGTCGGAATGGCCGATCACGTCGGCCGGCGCGATCGCGTGGCGACGCATGATATCGGCGAGCAGCGGCACCAGCGCCTCCATCTGCGCGTCGGTAAACGGGCGATAGCCGAATTCATGACCGGGATTGACGATCTCGATGCCGATACTGGCCGAATTGATGTCGGTCACGCCGCGCCAGTAGGCACGGCCCGCGTGCCAGGCACGGTGGGCCTCATCGACCAGGCGGACGACGGTGCCGTCTTCGTCGATCAGGTAATGCGCCGACACTTCGGCGGCCGGGTCGCACAGCCGCGCGATCGCATCGGCGGCGCTGGTCATGCCGGTGTAGTGCAGCACGACCAGCGTTATCGGCAGCTTGCGCGCGTTCCAGTTCGGCGAGGGCGCCTCGCGATGGACCAGCCAGCGGTTTACGGCCATCGGATCATAGGCACCAGGTCATGCAGCGGGCAACACGGCGCCCATGACCAGCTGCCCGGCCGACACTTGCGTCTGCAATCCGCCGCCGAAGCCTGTGACCAGTTGCTCGATCATGTACGCGGGCGCGGTTTTTGGCGACAGGGCCGATGTCGCCAGCGTGCCGTCGAGCGCCTGGCCGACGGTGGGATCGAACGCGATCCGCGCGCCTGTTGCGCGGATGACGATTTCGCTGACCGGGCCCTGGGGGGTGTCGCGCGTTTCGGCGACGATATCGAGCGTGCCGCCGCGCACCAGTGCTTCGATGCCGATCATCGCCAGGTTGAGCAGCACTTTGACTGCGGGTTTGGGCATCGTTTCGCTGGCGAGCGCCCACGTGACGGCGATGCGGCCGTTGTTGCCGACGAGCGCGTCGATCACCGCGCGCGGCTCGTGCATCGCGACAGCTTCTCCAAAACCGCCGCCGGCGCCGAACGCGAGGCGGAAAAAACGCAACTTGTCGGCCGAGGTCTTGGCGCTCTGTTCCAGCAGTTCGAAACAGCGCTGGCGCATGTCGGGGTCTTTTTCGTCGGCCAGCAGTTCCAGGCCGTTGGACAGCGCGCCGACCGGGCTGAGCAGATCGTGGCACAGGCGCGAGCAGAGCAGGCTGGCGAGTTCAAGCGTAGCGAGTGTCATCCGGGATCGGGGCCTTCGTGTTTCTGGTATCGCGTCTGGCGTGCGTCGTAACACTGCCTTAACCGTCAACGCGTTCATAGGAAAGCGGTTCACGCGGCAATACGGCATCATCGCACCGGAGGATGCGGTGATGCAAATCGACAACATTTGGGGATACCTGCGGAAAAAGGGCGCATGGGCAAACCTTGTCTGACCGGCGCAGCGCCCCATATCGAGCGGATAATGGGGGCAACATCGGATATTCTGACCGGCACTTTCGCCGAGGCCGGGCAGCGGCTGGACAAGGCGCTGGCCGAGGCGTCGGGGCTGTCGCGCGAGCGGGTCAAGGCGCTGATCGCCGAGGGCGCGGTTACGATCGACGGGCGTGCGGCGGCATCCGCATCGGCCAAGTCGGGCGCGGGCATGGCCTGGGCGATTGCCGTGCCGGCGCCGACAGCCGCGCGCGCGCAGGCGCAGGATATTCCGCTGGTGATTGCCTATGAAGACGATGCGCTGATCGTGGTGGACAAGCCGGCGGGGCTGGTGGTGCATCCGGCGGCGGGCAATCTCGATGGCACGCTGGTCAATGCGCTGCTGCACCATTGCCGGGGTCAGCTGTCGGGCATCGGGGGCGTCGCGCGGCCCGGTATCGTGCACCGGATCGACAAGGCGACGTCGGGCCTGCTGGTGGTGGCCAAGACCGATGCTGCCCACGAAGGGCTGGCGCGGCAATTTGCCGATCATTCGATCGTGCGCGCCTATCGCGCGATCACTGCCGGGGTGCCGATCCCGCCGGCCGGAACCATTCGCGGGCATATCGGGCGCAGCGCGCACGATCGCAAGAAAATGGCGCTGGTCGACGACGGCCGGGGCAAGCACGCGGTAACCCATTACCGGACGTTGAAGGTCCTGGCCAAAGACCTGGGGGGCGCCGCCCTGATCGAATGCCGGCTGGAAACCGGGAGAACCCACCAGGTGCGCGTTCACCTTGCGTCAATTGGCCATGCGCTATTGGGGGATCCTGTTTATGGCAAGACTCCCGCGCGGTTGCGCCCCATTCTCACCCGACTCGGTTTTGCCCGGCAGGCGCTTCACGCCGCCGAGATTGGGTTTCTGCATCCGATCGACGGACGGCCTGTGCATTTCATCAGCTCGACGCCCGTCGATATGGAACAACTGCTTGTCGAACTGGCTTCCTGAGTTCGCAGGGTATCGTTCAGGTTTGCGCTTGCACCGATCCGAGTCGGCTGGTTAGGAAAGGCGGTAATTCAGTTGTCGTTTGCAACTTAGTAGATTTCATGTGTGGTTCTCCCGCACAACGCCCGTTAGGGGTTGTGACATAGAGGTACTGACGTCTCGAAAGGAATGTCCGGTGCGTGATACGAATAAAGCCCAAGCTGGCAAGGCACTGACCGTCCCCGCACTGGGGGGCGAACAGAGTCTCAACCGCTACATGTCGGAAATTCGCAAGTTTCCGATCCTGGCGCCCGAAACCGAATACATGCTGGCGAAGCGGTACCAGGAACATGGTGATTCGCAGGCCGCTGCGCAACTGGTGACGAGCCATCTTCGGCTCGTCGCGAAAATTGCGATGGGCTATCGTGGCTATGGCCTGCCGGTGTCCGAGCTGATTTCCGAGGGCAATATCGGGCTGATGCAGGGGGTGAAGAAATTCGATCCCGAGCGCGGGTTCCGCCTGGCGACGTATGCGATGTGGTGGATCAAGGCGTCGATCCAGGAATTCATCCTGCGCAGCTGGTCGCTGGTGAAGATGGGCACGACGGCTTCGCAGAAGAAGCTGTTCTTCAATCTGCGCCGCATGAAGAAAAACCTCGAAGCGTTCGAGGACACCGATCTCCATCCCGACGATGTGAAAAAGATCGCGACCGACCTGGGCGTGCCCGAGGCTGATGTGGTTTCGATGAACCGGCGCATGATGATGGGCGGCGATGCCAGCCTGAACGTGTCGGTGCGCGAGGATGGCGAAGGTTCGTGGCAGGATTGGCTGGCCGACGATCGTCCGTTGCAGGACGAGACCGTGGCCGATGCCGAAGAGGCGCAGATGCGCCACGGTCTGCTGGTCGAGGCGATGGACGGGCTGAACGACCGCGAACGCCACATCCTGACCGATCGTCGTCTGGTCGACGAGCCCAAGACGCTCGAAGAGTTGAGCCAGGTCTACAATGTCAGCCGTGAACGCGTGCGCCAGATTGAAGTGCGCGCGTTTGAAAAGCTGCAGAAGGCGATCCAGCATATCGCCGGCGAGCGGCACATGCTGCCCGCGCTCTGAAACAGTCGGGTTGCATCCCTGCGGCGAATGCGGTCTGGTGGCCCCTGGTGTGAACAGGGGCCAGCGTTGAATGGGCGGCAACCGCGACTGGGATGAATTGCGCAACGAGCGACAGCCGATCTCGGTCAAGCACCGCCGACGCGGTGGCGCTGCGCGATCCGGCTTTGCGGGTCGCTTGATCGGCATCGTGGTGCAATTGCTGCTGGCCTTTATCGTGCTGAGCGTTGCGCAAGTCGTCATCTATAAATTTGTGCCGGTGCCTGTCACTGTCACGATGCTTGCCGATACCAATGGCGATCGGCGCGCCTGGGTGCCGATCGGGCGGATCAGCCGCGCGATGGTCGATGCCGCGATCGCCGGCGAAGACGGCAAATTCTGCAGCCATCTCGGCTTCGATACCGATGCGATGCGCGCCGCGTATCAGCGCAACCAGGATGGCGGGCGGATCCGCGGCGGATCGACGATCAGCCAGCAGGCCGCCAAGAACACGTTTCTGTGGCAGGGTGGCGGCTATGTCCGCAAAGCGCTCGAGGCGTGGTATACCGTGCTGATCGAAGCGATCTGGGGCAAGCGGCGGATCATGGAGGTCTATCTCAACGTCGCCGAGACCGGCATCGGCACGTATGGTGTCGAGGCGGCGGCGCAGCGGTATTTCAACCAGCCGGCGAAGAATTTGGGAACTCTGGAAGCGGCGCGGATCGCGGCAGCGTTTCCCCAGCCCAAGGTGCGCGCGGTAATTGGCGCGACCGGACGCGTGCGGCGGCATGGCAATGTCATTGCCGCGCGCGAGAGCACGGTGCGCGGGGATTACGACGTGTGCGTTTACAAGTAACCCTGAGCCCCTCTCCTCAAGAGCTAGGGGAGGGCTTGTTTACGCGAATTCCACAGCGTGCCGCGCGTCATTCTCGCCTTGCGCGGTGATCAGCCAGCGGTCCGTGCCTTGCAGACCGATCGCGGTCAGGCAGCCGGTTGCAAAAGCGCCGGTGTCAATGCCGATGCGGTGGGGGGATAGTTCGGGCTCGGGGGTGATCGTGTGGCCGTGCACCACGGCGAAATCGCGCGGGGTGGGATCGTCGAAAAATTCGCCGCGGATCCAGCGCAGATCGCCCGTGACCTGGTCTTCCAGCGGGGCATCGGCGCGGATGCCGGCGTGAACGAACACATAGTCGCCGATGCGGATCAGATCCTCCATCCCCAGCAGGAACGCGATATCCGCCGCCGGAATCCGGTCGCGCATCAGGTCCTGCAACTCGGCCAGCGTGGCAGGCCCGTATTCATCCATGCTGATCGGATAGCTGAGCAGCGTCTCGCGCCCGCCATAACGCAGGAAATGCCGCAGCGTGCCTTCGTCGGTCATCGAGGCGAGGAACATCTCTTCATGATTGCCGGCAAGCACGCGAACGGTACGGCGCGCGGCCCATGCGCGCGCCGCCGCGATCACGCCCGCGCTGGCCGGGCCCCGGTCAACCAGATCTCCCAGCAGGATCACCGTCGTTTCGGCCGGGTTACGCGCGGCATCGTCGGCGTCGATCATCGCGATCATCGTCTCGAACACATCGAGCCGGCCGTGAATGTCGCCAATCGCATAGACCCGCTCGCCTGCGGGCACGCGTGTCGGCGCCGAGACGACATCCGGCGCGGTGGGCTGCGACGATGAAAACAGATTGCGGAGGTTTTTGAACATAGGACTTTGGAAATAGGGCCAGACGGTCACGATCGTGAGCTCATATCGGTGCGCTCGAGCCCGGTTGCAAGGACCTAGAACGACGGGCCGGCCCGACTGGTGCCGAATGTCATGCGAATTCAGGGACCATGCGCGGTCCATGCGTGTTCATCCCTATGCGTGCGGCCAAAGGATGCGTGATGCAAAAAAGTACCGCATATTTAATCAAACCGCATGGTCGCGCGTGTGGTGCTTGCCTGCGTCGCGGCGGCAGGTCAGGGGCAGCGGCGCAACACAACAAGACCGCCAGACAACAAAGGTCAGCAGTTGCGATCACTGCGCGTAAATCGCAGCGATACGCCAGGGGTAGAGAATGCTGCGTTTGACTGTACGAACACTGCGCGAGGTCTCCGCAGTATTGGTTTTATCTGTAACTATTCCGGCGATAGCCCACGCCAACAGCGATCCCACCGCGCCGCCTGCCGAATGGACGATCACCGGCAGCGCCGACGTCGCCAGCCAGTATCGCTATCGCGGCATTTCGCAATCGGACAATCGCCCGGTGATACAAGGTACGATCACCGTCACGCACGAAAGCGGGTTTTATGGCGCCGCCTGGGCGTCGAGTGCGCAGTTGCACAACAGTCCGGTCAATATCGGCGGGTCCGAGCTCGATATCTATGGCGGATACACCCATGCGCTCGGCCATTCCGGCCTGGTCGTCGATGGCGGGCTGTTCGGCTATATCTATGCCGGGGCGCCGAACCTGGATTTCTACGAAGTCTACGGTTCGCTGGCGGAAACGCTGGGCCCGGTCACGGCCAAAGTCGGCACGGCGTTCGCGCCGGCGCAGAAAGTGTTCAACTACAATCTGTCTTCGGCTGCGCGCGACAATCTGTATGTCTATGGAGAAGTCTCCGGCGACATCCCGAACCGCCCGGTCACATTGCACACGCATCTGGCGCATACCGGCGGCGGGCTCGACTATGCGACGCCGTATTTCGACTACATCGTGGGCGCGACCGCAAAATGGAAACGCCTTTCGCTCGACCTGTCGCTGGTCGGCACGACCGTCAGCCGCAGCGATATTGCCAGGTCGGGCATCGCCACAAACGCGTCGGGCGGCGTCGACACGCTGAAACTCGATGCGTTTTATCGGCAGGGAAAGCCCGTCGCGGTCGTATCCCTGAGCGCATCGTTCTGACATAATGCGGTCGTGACCTTTCAAAAGGATGTGCGGTGACAAAGTTTCTCCATGCGATGATCCGGGTGACCGATCCCGATGCGACGATCGCGTTTTTCGGCCTGATCGGACTGAGCGAAGTGCGCCGGCATGAAAGCGAAGCGGGGCGGTTCACGCTGATCTTCCTCGCCGCGCCGGGGCAGGCGGGCGTCGCCGAAGTCGAACTGACGTACAACTGGCCGCCCGAGGACGGCAGCGCCGAAGTCTATGGCATCGGGCGCAATTTCGGGCATCTGGCGTACCAGGTCGACAATATCTACGAGACGTGCGCGCGGCTGCAGGCGGCAGGGCATATCATTCACCGGCCTCCGCGGGACGGGCACATGGCCTTCGTCAAATCACCAGACGGTATTTCGATCGAATTGCTGCAGGACGGGCGTCTGGCGCCAGCGGAGCCCTGGGCGAGCATGGCGAACACCGGGGTCTGGTGAAAAGCGTAGGTTGCCTCCGGCGGCCAAGGGCTACTCCCTCTCTCGTCATCCCGGGCTTGACCCGGGATTGTGCTTTCTTTCGCGCTGATCGCCGGCCAGGGGCGACGTAAGACATCGCATTACCGGCGCGAAAAGAAGCACAATCCCGGGTCAAGCCCGGGATGACGACAGGAGGGATGGGGAGCGGAAACTCAAAAAAACAAGATCCAAGGGCAATAGCCCTTGGCCGCCGGAGGCCCTGTTCAGGGTTTCCCCCCGCTCCACCCCCCGCCAAGCGCCTCGAACAAAGCAGCCGTATCGGTCAGACGCGCGACCTGGGCCTGGACCAGAGTCTGTTCCGCCTGGCGCAGCGCGGTTTCGGCGATCAGCGCGTTGGCGAACGACGTCTGGCCCTGTTCGAACAGGTGGGCTGAGACTTTCATGCTGGCCTGGGCCGAATCGCGGGCCTTGACGTCGGCATCGAGCGCTTCGGTGTCGGTGCGCAGGGCAGCCAGGGTGTCGGCGACATTCTGGAACGCGGCGAGCACCGCCGATCGGTATTGCGCGTCGGCCTGGTCATAGGCGGCGCGGGCGGCGCGCTGTTTGTGCAGCAGGGTACCGCCCTGAAAGATCGGCTGGGCCAGGCCGGCACCCAGGGTCCAGAATGAATTGGCGGCGGACAGGATGCTGCCGAAACCGCCCGCGCTGGCGCCGCCGGCGGCTGTCAGCGTAATCTGGGGCAGGCGGTTTGCCGTGGCGATGCCCACTGCGGCGCTGGCGGCGTGGAGCTGGGCTTCGGCCGCGCGGATGTCGGGGCGTTGGCGCACCAGTTCGGAGGGTAGCGACAGCGGCAGGTCGCGGGGGAGCGCGATGCTGGCGAGGTTGATCACGTCGGGCAACGCGGTGGCGGCGCTGCGGCCGGTGAGGTAGGCGATCAGGTCGGTGGCCTGGGCATGAGCGCGGCGCAACGGGGGCAGCGCGGCCTGCGCGGCGGCGAGGGCGGCGTCCTGGGCGAGAACGTCGGCGCCGGCGATCTGCCCGGCGGCCAGTTGGCGGTGAAGGATGTCGAGTGTCTTTTGCTGGATCGCGATCAGGCGTTCCTGCGAGGCCAATTGTGCGCGCAGCGATGCTTCGAGCAGGGCGGCGGCGATCACATTGTTGATCAGCGAAATCCGCGCGGCCTGCGTCTGATACGCCTGCATGTCGTATTGGGCGCGCGACTGTTCGACGGTGCGGCGGTTCAGCCCGAACAGATCGAGCTGATAGCCGACAGTCACTTGCGCGGTTTGCAGGCCGTAATGGAACGAATTCGCATTGGGCACCGGCGACAGGTATTGGCTGCTCTTGTTCTGCGTGGCGTTGATCGCGCCATCGACTGTGGGCAACAGGATGCCGCGTGTCGACAGGTAGGTCTCGTTCGCAGCTTTCAACGCGGCGTTGGCCGCGGCAAGATCGGTATTGGCGCGCAGCGCCTCGTCGACCAGCGTGTCGAGCTGCGCCGAGCCATAAGCCAGCCACCATTTGTCCTGCGGCATGCCGGCGACCCATTGCTGGGCGCCGCCGGCCACCCCGGCCGGCGCGATCATCGGCGCCGTGCCCTCCTTGTCATACGCGGTTTGCACAGGCGCGGCCGGGGCGTGGAAATTCGGGCCGACGGAGCACGCGGTGACCAGCGCGCCGGCCAGAAAACACGGGGCCACGGCCAGAAAACGATACGCGCGGGTCATTCTGGCTTCTCCAGCGGGGGCCGATGCTGCGGGTTTTCCGGGCGTTTCGAAAACGTGCTGATCATCGCGGGCAGCACGACCAGGATCAGGATCGGCGCCAACAGGATGCCGCCGACGACAACCAGCGCGAGCGGTTTCTGCACCTGGCTGCCGATGCCGGTGGCGACAGCTGCGGGCAGCAACCCGACGCACGCCGCGATGCAGGTCATCATCACCGGGCGGAACTGCGTGCGCGCGGCGTGCAGGATCGCTTCGTCACGCGGCATCCCGGCCAGCAGCATCTGGTTGTAATACGACAGCACGAGAATGCCGCCCATCACCGAGATACCGAACAGACCGATGAACCCGATCGCGGCCGAAACCGAAAACGGGATGCCGGTGAAATACAGCGCAAAGATCCCGCCGACGAGCGCCATCGGCATGACGCTGGCCGCCAGGAGCGTATCGCGCAGCGATCCGAAATTGATGAACAACAGCACGCCGATGGCCAGGAACGCGATCGGCACGACGATTTCGAGCCGCGACAGCGCGTTCTGCAATTCGCCGAATTCGCCGACCCATTCCAGCCGTGATCCGGCGGGCAGATTGATCTGCTTTTCGATCTTGTTCTGCGCCTCCAGGATGGCGCCGCCCAGATCGCGGCCGCGCACGGCGAACCCGATCGGGATATAGCGGCTCTGGTTTTCACGATAGATCAGCGAATATCCGGCAACGAGCTGGATATCGGCAACGCTTGCCAGCGGGATCTGCGTGACGCCGCCGGCGGGGTTGGTGACCGCAACCGGAATGCGGCGGATTGCATCGAGGTTGGTGCGGTATTCGGGCGCGAGGCGGACCACGATCGGGAAATTGCGATCGGAGCCGTATTCGTACAGATTGCTGCCGGCTGCCTGGCCGCCGATCGCGGCCTGCACCACGGCGTTGATGTCGCCCGGCGCGAGGCCGTATTTTGCGGCTTTGAGGCGGTCGACCTTGATGTTCACGGTCGGCTGGCCCACCGCATCGAACACGTTCAGGTCGGTAATTCCGCGCACGCTGCCCAGCACGCTCTTGATCTGGTACGCAGCCTTTTGAATGGCATCGAGATCGTTGCCATACAGCTTGACCGAGTTCTGGCCTTTGACGCCCGAGGCCGCTTCCTCGACGTTGTCCTCGATATTCTGCGAAAATTCGAACGAGACGCCGGGGAAGGGCGCAGACAAGGCGTCATTGACTTCCTTGGTCAGCGCTTCCTTGGTCGGGTGCCCGGGCCACTGGCTGGATGGTTTGAGCGGGACATAGAATTCCGCGTTGTAGAACCCGGTGGTGTCGGTGCCATCGTCGGGGCGGCCAAGCTGGCTGACCACGGTTTTCACTTCGGGGAATTTCATCAGGATGTGCCGCATGCGGTTGGCATAGACCGCCGCTTCGTCGAGCCCGATCGAATTGGGCATCTCGGCGCGGACCCAGAAATTGCCCTCTTCCAGCTTGGGCAGGAATTCGAGGCCGAGCCCGGTGACGGCGATGCCCGCCGCAACCAGCAGCGCGGCCATGCCGCCCATCGCCAAAATCCGGTTGGCCAGCGCAAAGCGCAGCGCCGGATCGTAGACGCTGCGCATCTTGCGGACGAGCCAGGTCTCCTTTTCCTCTTCCTTGTCCTTCAGCATGAAATACGACAGCACCGGCGTGATCGTGAACGTCGCGATCAGCCCGCCCATGATCCCATAGGCATACGTGCGCGCCATCGGGCCGAAGATGTGGCCTTCAACGCCGGTCAGCGTGAACAGCGGCAGGAACCCGGCGATGATGATGGCCGCTGCGAAAAAGATCGCGCGATTCACTTCGCTGGCCGATAGCGCGATGACGCCCAATTTGCCTGAAAACGTCGGGACGCCGCCCATCCGGTCGAGCACGCCACGGCCGAAGCGGTCGCTGGAATGCTGGCTGAGATGGCGGTAGATGTTTTCGACCATGATCACGGTCGCATCGACGATCAGCCCGAAATCGATCGCGCCGATCGACAGCAGATTGGCCGATTCGCCCTGGATGACCATCAGGATGACAGCGAAGGCGAGCGCGAACGGGATCGTCGCCGCGACGATCAGCGCCGAGCGCGGGCTGCCAAGGAATATCCATTGGACCATGAAGATCAGCACGATGCCGCTGATCATGTTTTCGAGCACGGTCTGAATGGTGACACCGATCAGCTCGGTGCGGTCGTAGATCTTGTCGATGCGCACGCCTGGCGGAAGAATGCCTTCGCTGTTGATCTTTTCGACTTCGGCCTCGACCCGGTGCAATGTCGGCAGGCTTTCCTCGCCGCGCCGCATCAGGATCACGCCCTGGACGATGTCGTCATCGTTGTCGCGCCCGACGATGCCGAGCCGAGGCACGTTGCCGACCTGCGCGGTCGCGATATCGCTGACCAGCACGGGCTTGCCGTTGTTGGGCGAAATCATCGTGTTGCGGATATCGTCGAGCGTGTGGATCAGGCCGACGCCGCGCACGACCGCGGCCTGCGGCCCGATATTGACCGTCTGGCCACCGACGTTGACATTGGCGTTGTTGATCGCGGCCAGGACCTGGGCGAGCGACAGGCCGTATCCGACCAGTTTGCGCTGATCGACGGTAATCTCGTAGGTCTTGGATTTGCCGGCCCAGCCATTGACGTCGATCACGCCCGGCACGGCTTTGAACCGGCGCTGCAGGATCCAGTCCTGGATGGTTTTCAGATCGGTGACCGAATAGCCCTTGGGGCCGACCAGTTGATAGCGATAGATTTCGCCGATCGGGCTGGTCGGCGAAATCTGCGGCTGCGTGCCGCCGGGCAGCGGCGGCAATTGCGACAGCTGGTTCAGGACGCGCTGCTGCGCTTCCTCGTACGTGTAGTCATAGGTGAACTGCACGCGGACGTCGGACAGGCCGAACAGCGACATCGTCTCGACTTTGGTGACATTCTTGATGCCGGCAAGCTGGATTTCGATCGGGATCGTGATCGTGCGCTCGATTTCCTGCGCCGACAGCCCGGCCGTCTGCGCGATGATTTCGACGCGCGGCGGTACCGGGTCGGGATAGGCCTCGATATTCAGCTGCTTGAAGGCGAAGAACCCGGCGATCAGGAACAGCGCCAGCACGGCAAGGATCATGAGGCGCTGACGCAGCGCGAACGTGACGATCGGGTTCATCGGCTATTGCCCTTCAATCGCTTTTCGAGCCACGGTCGATGAACAGGCTGCCGGCCGTCACGACGACTTCGCCCGCGCGCAGGCCGCCGGTCACTTCGACGGTGCCGTTGCTCACCTGACCGGTCTTGATCTGGCGCAGCAGCAGCTTGTGGCCGTGGGGCATTGCAACCCAGACGCGTGCGGTGTTCGCCTCGAAGATCACCGCCGCCTCGGGCACGGTTACCGACGGGTGCTCATTGCCCGAATCGAGCGTGAACGTGGCCAGCGTTTCGGGCTTGAGGTGCCCATCGGGATTGGGCAGCTCGGCGCGCACGGTCAGGCGGCGCGTGCCTGGATCGATCGACGGGCCGACGTAATTGATCCGCGCGTGCAGCACTTCGTTGCTGCCCAGCGGGCGCACTTGCGCATATTGCCCGACATGCGCGCGGCCCGCGTCTTCTTCGCGCAGGTTGCCCACCAGCCAGACTTTGTCGAAGCTGGAAATGGTGAACGCCTGCGTCGCGGTGCCGCCAGTCGAGCTGGCGACGTATTGCCCCTGCCCGATCAAGCGCTGCGTGACGATGCCGCTGACCGGCGCGCGCACCAGGCCCTGGCCCTTGGCGATCACACCGCCCAGCGCATTGCGGCGGCCTTGCGCGGCGGCCAGGTTGGCTTGTGCAGCGGCGAGATCGGCCTGCGCCTGCTGCCAGTCCTTCAACGCGGCGCCCTGGTTGTTGTACAAATCGTGCAGCCGCGCCTCGGCCGCGCGCGCCACGGTCACTTGCGCGGCGCTGGTGGCGATATCGGCATTGCTTTGCGCGGCTTCGTTTGCTGCGACTGCAAACAGCACCTGGCCGGCACGGACATGATCGCCCACTTTGGCGATCAGCTGCGTCACGCGGCCGGTGAACGGCGAATAGACCGTCGTGGTCAGATCGTCATCGACGGCAATCTTGCCTTCGCTGGTCGGATTGTCGCCGACCATGGCGGATTGCGCAGTCGCAAAGCTCAGCGTCTGCCACTGTTTGTCGGTGGCGACGAAGCTGCCGTCGGCGGGCGGCGGTGGGGGCGGTGGCGGCGGCGGTGTCAGCGCGCTCCACACCACCGGTACCAGCCAGAACAGCACGATCGCCAGCGCCAGCAACAGGCCGGCCAGACGCCATTGGGCGCGCGTCGTCAGCTTGCGCACCGGTACGTCCTGCCCGTCGGTTGGGGTATGATCCATACTGCTAAGCCCCGCACAATTAGAAAATCTTGTGGTGTCGGATGGTGGGCTTGGGGCCTGGATGCAAGGTTTATTGCGGCGCGGCGCATTAAGGATTCGTAAAGTGCCGCATCGCAACATTGCCGCTATGCAACGTTCGGCTTTTATCGGCCCGGACTGCCCCTATCAGCCCTTGCCCATGGTGTACCCAAAACACCACCCCCGTACGCCGCGACGGCTTCCCGTCGAGGCGCGGGGCGTGCATAATCGTGCTTTGTGGCAAATTCATGCCAGACTGTCGGGGCCGGATTTTGGGGGGTAGCGTGATCACGCGCCGCGCGACTGTTGCGGGACTGGGCGCCGCACTGGTTGCGGGATGCACCGGTGCGCCCGCCGATCCGCGCCGGGTGGTCATCGGCGCGTCGCCCACCGGCGTGCCGTTCAGCTATGTCGACCCCGATACCAACCAGTTGACAGGGGCGATGGTCGATATCGCCGCGCAGCTGACCAGACAGCTGGGTCTGCATCCCGAGTTCCGGATCGTGCCGTTTTCCGGGCTGGTGCCGTCGCTGATGACCGGGCGGATCGATCTGATCGCGGCGGCGATGTTGCGCACGCCCGCGCGCGAGGCGCTGGTCGGGTTTTCGGCGCCGGTGTTTGCCTATGCCGGCGGGTTGGCGGTGCGCAATGATGCGCGCGGGGTCTATCCCGATCTGGCGGCCCTGCGGCCTTTGCGCGTCGGGACGCAGATCGGCACGCGGTTTGTGGATCAATTGCGCGAGGCGGGGGTGAACCAGGTTTCGACGTATCAGGGGCTGGGCGACATGTTGCGCGATCTGTCGCACGGGCGGATCGATGCGGCCTATGGCGATGATCCGATCCTGCGGATGATTTTGCGCATCGGGCCGCGCTGGGCGGTGCATATGCCGGCCGAGTTTCACGGGCCGGGCAAAGAGCAATTGTGTCTGATCGCGCGCAAGGGATCGCCGCTGCTGGCGCGGATCGATGGCGAACTCGGTGGGCCGGCATTGGGGCGGATCGCGCCGGTGCTGAAACGCTGGGGCCTAGAGCCGTCGGAAGGGCACGCATGACCGAATTTTTTGCTGATACGGTGCGGTTTGCACCGGTGCTGCTGCGCGGGTTGCTGGTCACGCTGGAGCTGACGGTGTGCGCGCTGGCGCTCAGCCTTGTGCTGGGGCTGGTGTGGGTTGCGATGGGCCGCGCACAGGCAGCGCCGCTGCGGTGGATCGCGCGCACGGTGATCACCGTGGTGCGCGGGATTCCGATCATCGTGCAGCTGTTCTTCATCTATTTCGTGCTGCCCGACTGGGGGCTGGATCTGCCGCCGTTCCTGGCCGGGGTGCTCGGGCTGGGCCTGGCGTATTCGGTCTATCAGGCAGAGAACATTCGCGGCGGAATCGGCGCGGTCGACAAAGGGCTGGTCGAGGCGGGCGAGGCGCTCGGCATGGGGCGGATCACGCTGTGGCGCCGGGTGATCCTGCCGCTGGGGCTGCGCCATGCTTTGCCGGCGACGGGCAATTCGATGGTCATGCTGTTGAAGGATACCTCGATCGCGTCGACCATCACCATCGCCGAACTGACGCGCGAGGGGCAGTTGCTGGCGATTTCGACGTTCAAGAACGGCTCGGTCTATGCGCTGCTGGCGCTGCTGTACCTTGCCGCCAGCCTGCCGCTGTCGGCGCTGGTGCGCACGCTCGAACGCCGGGGGCGCCTGACATGATCGGATCAAAGCCATGATCGAGCTGAAGGGCGTAACCAAGGCATTCGGCACGCGGCAGGTGCTGAACGGCGTCGATCTTGCCGTGGCAAAGGGCGAGGTGCTGTGCCTGATCGGCCCGTCAGGCTCGGGCAAATCGACAGTGTTGCGCTGTATCAACGGGCTCGAACGGCACGATGGCGGCACCATCAGCGTCGATGGCGTGACTGTTACCAATGCCAGCTTCCCCGCGATCCGCCGGCGCGTAGCGATGGTGTTTCAGCGGTTCAATCTGTTTCCGCACCGCACCGTGCTGCAAAATGTGATCGAGGCGCCGGTGTTCGTGCATGGCGAGGCGCCCGGCCCTGCGACTGCACGCGCGATGGACCTGCTGGCGCGCGTGGACATGGCCGACCATGCGCACAGCCTGCCGCATGCGCTGTCGGGCGGGCAGCAACAACGCGTCGGGATCGCCCGCGCGCTGGCGCTGCGCCCGGATGCGATCCTGTTCGACGAGCCGACGTCGGCGCTCGATCCCGAACGGGTCGGCGAAGTGCTGGCCGTGATGCGTGAACTGGCGCAGGAGGGCATGACGATGCTGATCGTGACGCACGAGATCGATTTTGCGCGCGGCGTGGCCGATACCGTGGCATTCGTGGACCAGGGTGTGATCGCCGAGCAGGGCCCTGCCGCCCAGGTCCTGACCAACCCGCGCGAGGACCGCACTGCGCGGTTTCTGGCGCGCGTGCTGAACCGCAATTGAGAGGCGCCCCCCATGTCGCAATCCCTGCGTGATACGCAATACGGCACGATTTTCTGGAAAGACAGCCTGGGCGAAGTTTTGCCGCGCGCTGCGCTGACGGGCGACGAAACGGTCGATGTTGCGATCCTGGGTGGCGGGTTTTCAGGCCTGTGGACCGCGTATTTCCTGTTGCGTGCCAATCCCGGGCTGTCGGTGGCGATAATCGAGAAGCACACATGCGGCCATGGCGCATCGGGGCGCAACGGCGGCTGGTGCAGCCCGCGCTATCCGGTGCTTGTCGACGAACTGGAGCGCAAGTTTGGCGCCGAGGCCGCACGCGCAACGATCCTGGCGCAATACGCGATCATCGAGGACATCGGGCGGATCTGTGAAGAGGAAGGCATCGACGCGCATTTCCGCCAGGGCGGGCTGTTGTCGGTGGCGCGCAGCGCGCGGCAATGGGCGGGATTGCAGGCGACGTTTGCGACGTATGACCGGCTTGGCCTGGCGCACGATGTCACGCTGATCGATGCGGCGGCGACGCTGGCCAAAGTGCGGATCAGCAAAGTGCTGGGCGGGATGAGCACGGTGGCGGGCGCGTCGATCCATCCGGCACGGCTGGTGAGTGGCCTGGCGCGCGCGGTCGAGGCGCGCGGGGGGCGGATCTATGAGGGCACCGCGGTGACGGCGGTGCGTCCGGGAAATTTGTCCAGTGGGCAGGCGGCGATGCTGGAAACCAGCGGCGGTGTCGTGACGGCGCGGCGCGCGGTGGTGATGGCGGGCGAGGCGTACCTGTCCACCGTGCCCGGCTGGCACCGCCAGATCCTGCCGATGTCGTCGGTGATCGTGGCGACCGCGCCGCTCGACAATGCGACCTGGGCGGCGATCGGCTGGGACGGGTACGAAGGCATCAGCTCGGGCGCCTATACCAAGGATTACCTGACGCGCACGCGCGACGGGCGCATCCTGTTCGGCAGCCGGGGCGCACCGTATCTGTTCGGATCGAAAATGCCGGAGTCGGCGCTGGCCGATCCGGCGCTGTATGGGCCGATCATCAAGACGTTGCGCGAATGGTTTCCGGTGTTGACCGATGTGCCGATAACGCATGCGTGGGGCGGATACCTGGGCGTGCCGCGCGATGGTTTGCCCTCGGTGTTTTTCGACAAGGCGCGCGGGCTGGCCAATATCTACGGCTATACCGGGCGCGGGGTGGCAACGACTGCGCTGGCGGGGCGGGCCTTGGCCGGGCTGATCGGCGATGTGCCCGCGATGGTCCCGGACCTGCCGATGATCCGCGCGCCCGGGCAGTTATGGGAGATCGAGCCTGCACGCTGGGTGGGCGTGCGCTATATCCAGAACGCCTTTGCGCGGATCGACGCGGCCGATTTCCGCGACGGCAGCATTCCGTTCGATGCGGGTTTGGCGAAAACGCTGGCGCCGATCTGAGGCGCAACACTCCCCAACAAACCGAGTCATTCCTGCGAACGCAGGAATCCAGTTCAACGGGCCGGCGAGACGCAATCATAGCCGGTTGCGCGACCCCTGAATGCAGCGCAACCAGCGATGGTCGCGCCAAGGCGCACAGTCGAACTGGATTCCCGTTCGCGGGAATGACTCAGTGGGTGGGGAAGCGGATGCCGCATATCCTCCGCAGCGGCCGTCAGGCCAACGCCATAAGGCTGGCGTTGCCGCCGGCGGCGGTGGTGTTGATCGAAATGCTGGTTTCGCCCAGCAGCATCGCGCCGGCATACCCGCCTGCGCAGGGCGCTTCGGCGGTGACGATCGGTCCGGGCAATCCGGCGATATGCGCGAGCGCTGTGCGCAGGAACGCCTCGCTCCCGGCGACCAGTGCGCGCGCATAAGGCCCGGCGTTGCGCCAGTCGCGCGGCACTTCGATCCGCGCGCGCAACGCTTCGGGCAGGCGGGCGATCAGGTCCGCCACGGGTGCCCCGTCGCCCAGCACGACGTAATTGCCCGCAGCCAGCGCCCAGGCAACTTGCTCGACCAGTGCCTCGCGCGTTTCGGCCAGCGCCAGTACGGTGCCGCAGGGCCCGAGCCGATAGCTGTTGCGCTCGCCCACCGGGCCCGGCAGCTCGATCTCGAACCCCAGCGGCATATCGATGTGCCCGGCAACGCCGCACAGCGCCAGCCATTGCGCCGCCGCAGGATCGCTCGCCCCGCCCGACAGCGCCGCATCGCAGCGCGGCGCATTCAGCCGCGCCAGGTACAGCGGCCCGCCGGCCTTGGGCCCGGTGCCCGACAGGCCGTGCCCGCCGAACGGCTGGACCCCGACAACCGCGCCGATGGTGTTGCGATTGACGTAGATATTGCCCGCGCGGATCGCGCCGGTGACTTCGGCAATGGTCGTGTCGAGCCGGGTGTGCAGCCCGAAGGTCAGGCCATAGCCCAAGGCATTGATCGCATCGATCAGCGATGCGCGATCGGCCCGCGCATAGCGCACGACATGCAGCACCGGACCGAACACTTCATCGCCAAGATCCGACAGCGCTGCGAGTTCGATCAGCGCGGGTGCGACGAAATACCCGTTCGCGGCAGACGGCGGCAAGGCAATGCGGTGCACGCGGGCGCCGCGCGCGGCCATCGCCGCGATGTGGTTTTCGATCCCGACCCGTGCTTCGGCGGTGATCACCGGGCCGATGTCGTGCGCCAGCACATCCGTCGGGCCCAGCCGCAATTCGGCCATCGCGCCTTTCAGCATGGCCAGCACCGGCTCGGCGATATCGTCCTGCAAACACGCCACGCGCAGCGCCGAACAGCGCTGGCCCGCGCTGTCGAACGCCGAGGCGATGCAGTCGGCAACGACCTGTTCGGGCAGCGCCGAGCTGTCGACCACCATCGCGTTTTGCCCACCGGTTTCGGCGATCAGCGGGATCGGGCGGCCGTGTGCCGACAGGCGCGTGGCCAATTGGCGCTGGATCAGGCGGCCCACCGCAGTCGACCCGGTGAACATGACACCGGCGACTTCGGGCGCGCCCACGAGCGCCGCCCCGATCGTGCCATCGCCTTGCACGAGTTGTAACGCATCGGCAGGAATGCCAGCGGCGTGCAGCAGGCGTACCGCGTGCGCGGCGATCAGCGGGGTTTCTTCGGCGGGTTTGGCCAGCACAGGATTGCCCGCGACCAGCGCGGCGGCGATTTGCCCGGTAAAGATCGCCAGCGGGAAATTCCACGGGCTGATGCACACCACCGGGCCGAGCGGTTCCGCGCAGCCGATGCGTTCGGCCTCGTCGGCGTAATAGCGCAGGAAATCGACCGCCTCGCGCAGTTCGGCGACGGCGTTCGCGACCGATTTGCCCGCCTCGCGCACGATCAACGCCAGCATCGGCGCGGTGTCGGCTTCGAATGCGTCGGCGGCGCGGCGCAGGATTGCAGCGCGGGTGCCGACCGGGATCTGGCCCCAGTGCGATGCTGCGGCGATGGCGACGGCGGCGCGCGCTTCGTCGGGCGTGGCATCGGTCACAGCGCCGACGCGATCATCCAGCCGGGCCGGATTGCGGATCACGCGAGCAGCGCCGGGTTCGCCGTGGTGCGCGCTGCCTTCGCGCTCAAACGCTTTGCCGAGCGCAAGCAGCGTCGCCTCGTCGGCCAGATCGATCCCGGCGCTGTTGCTGCGCGTGCCCAGAATCGCAGCGGGGAGCGCAATCAACGGGTGCGGATGGCCGCCATCGCGCGCGACTTGCGCCACTGGATCGGCGACGATGTCCTCGATCGGGATCGCCGGATTGGCGATGCGGTTGACGAACGACGAATTCGCGCCGTTTTCCAGCAGGCGCCGCACAAGATAGGCGAGCAGCGTCTCGTGCCCGCCGACGGGCGCGTAGATCCGGCACGGACGGCTGGCGATCACATGCGCGTACAGCGGCTCGCCCATGCCATGCAGGCACTGGAACTCGTAATCGCCGGTGGTGAAATCGGGGCCCGCACGCGCGATGATCGCGGCCAGTGTCTGGGCATTGTGCGTGGCAAATTGCGGGAACACGGCGTCGCGTGCATCTAGCAACCGATGCGCGCAGGCCAGGTATGCGACATCGGTATGTGCTTTTTGCGTGTAGACCGGGTAATCCGTCAGCCCGGCTTCCTGCGCGCGTTTGATTTCTGCGTCCCAATAGGCGCCCTTGACCAGCCGCACCATGATCCGGCGGCGCGCGCGCCGCGCCAGATCGATGATCCAGTCGATCACCGCGGGGCATCGCTTGCCATAGGCCTGCACGACAAAGCCGAGCCCGTCCCAGCCGGCCAGATCGGGATCGTTCGCCAGCACCTCGAGCAGATCGAGGCTGAGTTCGAGCCGGTCGGCCTCTTCGGCGTCGATATTGAGCCCGATGTTCTGCGCTCTCGCCAGCACGCACAGTGCCTTGACGCGCGGCAGCAGTTCGTCATGCACGCGCGCCAGTTGCGCCCGCGCATAGCGTGGGTGCAGCGCCGACAGCTTGATTGAAATGCCTGGGCCCGCCTCGATCCCGCGCCCCGCCGACGCGGCGCCGATCGCAGCGATCGCGGTGCGGTAATCGTGCATGTAGCGATCGGCGTCGGCCATCGTCAGCGCCGCCTCGCCCAGCATGTCGTAGCTGTAGCAAAAACCCTTGGCCTCTTGCATGCGCGCGCGTCCGAGCGCTTCGTCGATCGTGCGGCCAGTGACGAACTGTTCGCCCATCAGCCGCATCGCCAGGTCGACCGCACGGCGGATGATCGGTTCGCCCGCGCGCGCAATCAGCCGGGTGAGCGCCGCGCCGAGCCCGCGTTCGTCGATACTGCCGACCAGCTTGCCCGTCATCACCAGGCCCCAGGTCGCCGCGTTGACGAACACCGGCCGCGCGGCACCCAGATGCGCCCACCAGTCGCCGCCGGCCACCTTGTCGCGGATCAAATCGTCGCGCGTGCCGGCATCGGGGATGCGCAACAGTGCCTCGGCCAGGCACATCAGCGCAACGCCCTCGTTGGTCGACAACGCGTATTCCTGCACCAGTTGCTCGACGCCGCCAGCGGCGGGTGCGGCACGCAAGGCGGTAACCAGCCGCGTGGCGATATCACGCGCCTCGGTGGCGGCGGCGTCGTCGAGCGTGGCCTCGGGGATCAGTGCAGCCATGCATTGCGCCTCCGGCCTGCGGGTCACGGCGGTGATCGCGGCGCGCAGCGGGGTGGCGGGGCGCAAGGGCGGGGCGAACTGGCAAAATGGTGACATGACCCAATCATATCACGCAATCTTGCGGCAATCCGCCTTGATTGCGTCCGCCTGATATGTACTATGACTGATTTTTGAGCTTTTGGCGGGTAACATGACTGGTAATAGCCAATCAAACAGGCAACTTGATGCGTTCGATCAGAAAATCCTGGCCGTTCTCGCGCAGGATGGCCGGATTGCCGTGACCGAACTGGCCGAACGCGTCGGGCTGTCGCGCACCCCGTGCCAGCAGCGGCTCAATCGACTGGTGGCGACAGGGGTGATCCTGGGGTTTCGCGCGGTGATCGATCCGGGCACGCTGGGGCTCGATCATATCGCCTATACCGAAGTGAAACTGTCCGACACGCGCGAGGCGGCGCTGCAGGATTTCAACCGCGCGGTGCGCGCGATCGACGAGGTCGAGGAATGCCATATGATCGCCAGCAGCTTCGACTACCTGCTGAAAGTGCGCACGGCCAATATCGCGCGGTTTCGTGCGGTGCTGGGGGAGAAAATCTCGCGGCTGCCGCATGTCAGCTCGACCTCGACTTTCGTGGTAATGGAGGCGGTCAAAGATCGCGATGCGCGCGGCCTGGGGATAACGTCGAAGCCCCTCCCCTTCAGGGGAGGGGTTGGGGTGGGGCCTATCCCCACTCGCCAACGCTGCCTCAGGCGTGGAATGCAGCCGAGAGCCCCCACCCCCAGCCCCTGACAGGGAGGGGGGAAGAAGTTGGGGGTGACATCGCGGGATCACCCCTCTAGACCGCCCGGGCAATGACCTGCTTTCGCGCCTTTTTCCTGCGTCACCGCGCCCTGGCTTTGGCCGTGATCGCATTAGCGTTGGCGATGAAGGCGCTGGTTCCCGCCGGGTACATGATCGGCGGCGATGCCAAAGTGCTGACGGTGCGCGTCTGTGATGGGTATGGCGACAACCACGCTATCGCGATCGTGACCAAAGGCGCGACGCACAGCGACGCGGGCAAGGCGCTGCACGACCAGCAGGCCTGTCCGTTCTCCGCGCTGGCGCTGGCGCATATGCGCGGCGCCGATCCGATCCAGCTGGCGCTGGCGCTGGCGTTCAGCGTGCTTCTTGGCATTATCGCGCCGGTCGCAGTGACCCCGCGCGCGTTTGCCCGGCTGCGGCCACCGTTGCGCGCGCCCCCTTTCCCGGCCTGATCTTTCCGTTTCAGACCGGGCCGGCCACGCCGGCCCTCATCCTCTTTCGAGGTTCGAGGATTTTTCCCATGCATCGTTTCATGCGCGCCGTTGGCGCACCTGCCGTCCTGACTCTGCTTGCCCCCGCCAATGCCCTGGCCTGCGCCTGCGGGTGCGGAATTTTCGACACCGGCGTCACATCGATCACCCCGCAGGATTCCGCCAGCGGGCTGTCGGCGTTTGTCCGCTTCAGCCCGCTCGACCAGGACCGCAATCACGAGGGCGGGCACACCGCCAGCGCCGACGACAACGCCGACAAGCGGATCCAGACCGAATTCTACACCGTTGGCCTGAATTACGTGATTGCGCACAAGTGGCAGATTTTGGCCGAATTGCCGGTGATCCATCGCAATTTCACCACCACCGGTGCCGATGCGCAGGGCAATCCGGTGATCGAGAAAGTGCCGATGACCGGCCTGGGCGATGCGTTGATCAGCGTGACATACGCCGGGTTTGCGGCGGACCAGTCGACCGGGATCGGGCTGGGCATCAAGCTGCCGACCGGGCGCTATACCGGCCCGGTCGATCGCTATGGTGATCTGCCGTATGATCGCGATACGGTGCCGGGTACCGGCAGCACCGACTTGCAGGTCTCGGCCTATCATGTCGGTAAAATCTCGCCGGCGCTGCGCTGGTTTGCGCATGCGCAGTTCCGCTTTGCCGTCGCCACGCGCGATGCGTATCGCCCAGGCGACGAAGTCGATGGTGCGGCCGGGCTGACGTACGATTTGCAGGCCGGCAAGACGACGCTGTCGCCGGTGATGCAGGTGATCGGTGCCGTACGCGCGCATGACAGTGGCGACAATTCGGATCCGCTCAATTCGGGGTATCAGCGGATGCTGCTGGCGCCGGGGCTGCGGGTGCAGATCACGCCGCGCCTGTCAGTGTACGGCGATGTCGAATTTCCGGTGGCGCAATATGTGAATGCCGCCAGGTCGCCCGCGATCGAGGGTACGGCGGGGCAACTGGTGGCCCCGGTGATGTTCAAGATGCAGGTCAATTACGGGATTTAGGGAATCAGCACCGATGCCCCGGTGGTGGCGCGCGATTCCAGGGCGCGGTGCGCCTCGGCGGCATCGGTCAGCTTGAAGCGCTGGTCGATCCGCAGCGTGACCGCGCCCGAGGCGATCATGGCGAACATTCGCGCGGCAGAGGCGCGCATTTCGGCGGCGTCGTGGCAATAATCGCCGAGTGTCGGCCGGGTCACGAAAATCGAGCCGTGCTGCATCAATTGCAGTGCGGTGAACGGCGGAACCGCGCCCGAGGCATTGCCATAGCTGACGATAAGCCCGCGCCGCGCGACACAGGCCAGCGATGCGCTCCAACTGGCCGCGCCCACGCCGTCGAGCACGACCGAAACGCCCGCGCCGTCGGTCAGGGCTTTGACAGCATCGCCCAGCTCGTCGATCGGGCACGACAACGCATGATCGGCGCCAAGCTCGGTTGCCAGCGCGGCCTTTTGCGCATTGCCCGCATGCGCGATCACGGTGGCGCCGATGGCTTTCAGCCATTGCACCAGGATCGTCCCGACCCCGCCGGCAGCGGCGTGTACCAGCACGCTTTGCCCCGGTTTGACGTGTGCGCAGCGTTCGATCAGGTATTCCGCGGTGCAGCCTTTGAGCAGCGCAGCGGCGGCCTGTTCGTCGGAAATATCGGCGGGAATCGGTACCAGCTTGTCCTGGTCGGCCAGGCGGTGCGTCGCATATGATCCAGGGCCGAGTGTGCAATAGCCGACCCGGTCGCCGACCTTGAACACATCGACACCCTTGCCGATCGCATCGACCACGCCGGCCGCTTCGCCGCCCAGGCCCTGCGGCAGTTTGCCGGGATAGAGCCCCGAACGGACATACGTGTCGATGAAATTGAGCCCGATTGCGGTCTGCCGGACCAAGACCTGGCCAGGCCCCGGCTGCGCCGGCTCGAACGGTTCGACTGTGAGCACGTCGGGGCCGCCATGCTCGTGCATGATGATCGCATATGGATGTGTCATTGTTCGGGCCCCACGCGATCCAGCATATCCATGAAGTTGCGCGCGGCATCGCGTTCCGCCGGATTTTTGAACGCGATATCCAGATCGGGCGCCGCGCCGAGCATGTGCAGCATCGACCACAGCGCAAAACGCCGGCCGGGGTCGGTTTCCAGCCCGAGCTCGACGCGCATATGCTCGATCCCGCCGGCCATCGCCGCCGGCGTCAGCGTGTCTATGTCGCTCGTGCCGAAAAACCGGCGGAATTGATCATCGAGGTCCATGTGCGCAAGGCTATCCGGCGTGGCGGGGGGTGCGTCAAGGGGCTTGTCGCTCTGGCGTTCACAGCACCCTGAAGCAGTCTATCCCCGCGCCGTTCAGCCGCGAACACGTGGCAAATGCATCGGCACCCGAAGCACGCAGGCGGAAATAGCGGCGTGCGCCGACGACTGCCGGCACGACAGTCTTGTCCAACCGGCCGAGGTCCGGCCGATGGCTGACCAGCCAGCTCCAGCGCGCTTCAGCCTCTTGCGGGGACTGGGCTGCCGCCAACTGCACGGTTTGCCCGCCAGCGGGCCGCGCCTGGGCAACCGCCACGGGCACGGGCACGGGCATGGGGGGGCGCGGCAGGGCCGGGCTTGCGGCTGTGGCGGGCATCTGCACCGGCGCATAGGCCAGGCCGACTGGTGCTGCGCGGTCGGGAAGGGCGGGCTGCATGGCGCGTGCGAGTTGGCGCGTCTGCTCGTCGGACTGTATCGGCTGGTTCAGGATGACGACAGTCGTGGTGCTGCGCGCGGTCAGCCCGAACAACGCGCGCGCCACCCCGTAAGGCAGGCGGATACAGCCATGCGATGCGGGATAGCCTGGCAAATGCCCCGCATGAATGGCGATGCCACCCCGCGTCAGACGCTGCATGAACGGCATCGGCGCGTTGCTGTAGATGTTCGAACGGTGAAACTGCTGCTTTTCCATGATCGGAAACACGCCTGCCGGCGTGCCATGCCCGCGCCGCCCGGTCGAAACCGGCGATGTCATCCAGGGCTCGCCGTCGCGGTACACCTGCATCCGCTGCGACGCCTTGCTGACCACGATCAGCACGCCCTTGTCCAGCGCTTGCGCAATCGTTGGCGTTTGCGGGACATACAGAGCGATGGGCGATGGCGCGGCCACGGGCAATGCCACAGGCGCCGCTTGCCCGTGGGCGCGCGCGCCTGTCAGCAACGAACCAGACAGCACCGCGCCCGCCAGCAAAGCCAGCGAGGCCGACGCAAACACAACTCCAAAACGCCTGAAAATGGGCGAATCCCCCGCCAACCCGAATGGTTAACGAAGTATGACATCGCGCTGCCGGTGCCAACGACTATTTGGCAACGACTATTTGGATCCTGTATCAGGGCGGGATCTATTGGAGCGGGTGAAGGGAATCGAACCCTCGTATTCAGCTTGGGAAGCTGCTGCTCTACCATTGAGCTACACCCGCCGATTTTCGTAAAACCGGGGTTTTCGCGTCGCCGCATGGCGGTTGGCCTTCGGCTGGAGCGGCCTTGCCACAGGCATGGCGGTCTGGTCAACATGGGCCGGGCTATTTGACGCTGAATTCCGCGGTGCCCGAAGCCAGCAATGACGCGCGTTTCCCCCGGTCGCAATGATCTGACCACCATCGGCGTCGTAAACCCCCATCCACCCCACGGAGGGAGGGCTTTAAGACGCGGGAAATGCTGCGTTTTCTATCTTGCGGGCGGCGTCTTGCAGCAGGCGGAGCAAGTCATCGCGGTCCAATTTCGCCGTGTCGGCCAGCGACAACGAGATCGCGGCGGGCACTGCGCCATCGGGGGTGCGGATCGCTACGGCCAAGCAGTGCAGTTTTTCGACGATTTCGCCCTGGTCCAGCGCGAAGCCTTCGCGCCGGACCCGATCGAGCTCTTCGCGCAGCAGGGCCGGCGCGGTGATCGTCCGGTGGGTCAGCGCGACGAATGGCCCGCCCGCCAGATAGCGTTCGCGCTCGGTGGGGGGCAAATGCGCCAGCAGGACTTTGCCGATGCCCGAACAATACGCCTCCAGCTGCATGCCGATCTTGGTGAACAGGTCGGTCGCCCCGCGCCCGGTCTTTATGCGGTAGGTCACCATGTCGTTTTCGAATGTGCCCAGTTGCGCAATGCCGCGCACGCGGGCCGCCAAAATGTGCAACACCGGGGCTGCGACATTGGCGATCACCTGTTTCTCGTCGAGCCGGTGCAGCAAGTTCAGCAGGCGCGGGCCCGCCAGATGCCGTCCCTTGCCCACCGGCGCCAGATACCCCTCGGCCACCAGCGTCGCGATCTGGCGGTGCGCGGTCGCCGGCGGCATGGCGAGCGCGCGCGCCAGCGCCGTGGCATTGCTGGCGCCATTGTCGGCAATCACCGCCTCCAGCATCGCCAGCGTGCGCTTCAGCGCGCCGATATGGGGCGTCCCCTGTCTCATCAGGTGAGACGTAGCTGCAATGGCTGCGCGTTACAAACCCTCGCCGCCCACCCATTGCGAATGGGTCAGCGCGCGGGCCAGCGTCCACACCTGTCGCCGGATATCGGGCACGGCGACGATTTCCCACACCGCGCCGCGCGTGACCGGGCCGACCGCAAGCAACGCGTCCTGCGCCGTGCCCGCTGTATCGACGACCCGGCCGGCCTGGTCGACCTCGACCCCTAGTCGATGCGGATCGGGGCGCATCCGTCCTTGCGCCAGCAGCGCCTGCAACAACGGCTGCGTGCAGCGGGTAACATCGCTTTCGGGCCCGGTACACGTGATCACGCGCTGCGCGACCAGCGTCTGCGTCGTGTCGCTGCCGCGCGGGCGCCACACGATGTGCGCATCGCCGCCGTGTGCGGTGGCCGAAACCAGCCGCCCGGCGCAAAAATGCAGCCGGCCATCGTCCTGCATCGTCGCAACGCGATCCGCGACCGGCGGCGCCAGGCGATGCCGATGGACATCCCACCAGGGCCGCGCGTGGCGCAACAGGCGGCCTTGCGCGACAGGGTCGTGCAGCCGCCACAGGCTTTGCATGTGTGGGCGCAATTCATCGACCGCGCTGCGCCAGCCGATGTCGGCGGCGCGGTGGCGGACCTGGCGCAACAGCGCCGACCCGCGCGCTTCGGGACGTGGCCCCGGCGTGACATGCGGGCCACTGGGCGTATGGGCGCGCGGGCGCAGGCCCCGGCGGGAGATCGCGGTGATCCGCCCGCGATACCCGGCACTGTCGAGGCTGATCGCGACATCGACTGCGGTCAGCCCGGTACCGATCAACACGATCTGTTCGATCCCACCTAGATTTTCGGTCGCCGCCGGGTTCCACGGGTTGGCAAAGGCCACCTCGCGGTCGAGCCCGCGCATGACTGCCAGCCCCGCCGGCTCGAGATTGCCCAGCGCCAGCACGACAGCGCTCGCCGCCACCTGTTCGCCGCTGTCGAGATGGACCACTGCGCCGCCGGTTTCCGGCCAGTCGATGCCGACGGCCTCCTGCTCCTTGATCGTGAACCGCGCGGGCGCGCTGGCGATCGCCGCCATCATCTGTTCGCGCAGATAGCTGCCGTATGTTGCGCGCGGCACGAACAGATTGGCCTGTTGCTGGCTGTCGAAATCCATCCAGCGCTGAAAATGGCCCAGGTCATCGGGGTAGGCGCTCATGTTCGAGGCGCGCACATTCAGCAGATGTTCGGGGTGCGGCGTGCCGAAGGCCAGCCCGCGCCCGAGATGCGCGCGGTCGCGCTCGACGAGCACGACCCGCGCGCCGTGGCGCAACAGATTTACCGCCAGCAGCGTGCCGGAAAACCCCGCGCCGATGATAACGATCGGACTGTCGTGAACAGGCAATGGCATGCGGGCAACCTTGTCATCAAGGACATTGGGGGCTTCAAGCTTAACTCAACTCAAATAGTAGATAAATTGGCCTTGGCAACCTTTCGCTGGGCCGTGCCGGATAGCCTTGACCGGCACGGGCTACAGCGGGCACACACCGTGCCGGAGCAAGAAGGGAAGAGGACGCATGTTCAGTCATATCATGATCGGCGCGAACGACATGGACGCCGCAAAAACATTCTACGATGCCACATTTGCTGCATTCGGCGGTACGCCGGGTACGCTCGATCCCAGCGGGCGGCTGATTTATCAGCACAAGGGCGGCATGCTGCTGATCACCAAGCCGATCAACGGCGAACCGGCATGCGGTGCCAACGGCGGGACGATCGGATTTTCGATGACGCCCGAACAGGCCGATGCCTGGTGGAACGCGGGCAAGGCCAATGGCGGCACTGCGGTCGAAGATCCGCCGGGGCCGCGCGAAGGCAGCCCGTATTACCTGGCGTATCTGAAGGATCCGAGCGGCAACAAGCTGTGCGCGCTGCATTACCAGGGGTAATCGCGCCAACAGAATTTGTGATGACAGGCTGATGGGGCAGGGTGCGGGATTGACCAATCGCGCATCCTGTCGCACCGCCTGGCACGACATATCAGCGCTCGGGAATTGGTGATGGAAACGGTACAGACTGCAAAGGCCCATGGCGGCACGCTTGGCGTCTATCGCCATGCCTCGACCGCGACCGGGACCGACATGACCTTTTCGGTCTACGTTCCGCCGCAGGCCGAAGCCGGCGCAAAACTGCCCGTGCTGTATTACCTGTCAGGCCTGACCTGCACCCACGCCAATGTGACCGACAAGGGCGAATACCGCCGCGCCTGCGCCGAACTTGGCGTGATCCTGGTCGCTCCCGATACGTCGCCGCGCGGCGAAGGCGTGGCCGACGATGCGGCCGGCGCCTACGATTTCGGGCTCGGCGCCGGGTTTTACGTCAATGCGACGACGCCGCATTTTTCGAAGCATTACCGCATGTGGGATTACATCGCCGACGAATTGCCGGCGCTGATCGCGGCCAATTTTCCGATCGATCCGGCGCGCGCCGGGATCACCGGGCATTCGATGGGCGGGCATGGCGCGCTGACGCTGGGGCTGACTTACCCCGACCGGTTCCGCTCGCTGTCGGCCTTTGCGCCGATCGTTGCGCCGGGCCAGGTGCCGTGGGGCCACAAGGCGCTGGGCGGGTATCTGGGCGATGATCGCGCCGCATGGCGCGCGCACGATGCTGTCGCGTTGATCGAGGATGGCAAGCGCCCGGCCGGCGACATCCTGGTCGACCAGGGCGGGGCGGACAATTTTCTGGCCGAGCAGCTGCGGCCCGAACTGCTGCGCGACGCGGCGGACAAGGCGGGTATCGCGCTGACATTGCGGATGCAGCCGGGGTACGACCACAGCTACAATTTCATCTCGACGTTCATGGAAGACCACATCCGCTGGCACGCCGCGCGGTTGTAAATCCTGCCTGGCCCCTTTCCACGGGGGCCAGGACATGCACACCCCTTCAGCGAGATGGCTTTTTCAGCGCACATCCTTCGCCACGGCGTCGAGCAGGCCGTTGACGAATTTCGCCTCGCGCGCGTCGAAGAAGGCGTGCGTCACATCGAGGTATTCGTTGATCACCGTGCCGACGCTGATGTCGGCGCGCGCCAGCAATTCCCAGGTGCCCGCCCGCAAGATCTGCAACATTGTCTTGTCCAGCCGCGCGATCGACCACCCCGTGGCGAGCCTGGTTGTCAGCGCGCCGTCGATTTCGTCTCGCCGCGCAGCGACGCCGCGTACAATGTCGTCGAAAAACGCGATATCGGCGGGCAGGTATTCCACATCCTCGATTTCGGCGCCGAGCCGGTGCCGGTGGAATTCGTCGAGCAGGATCGGCAGCTGGGGCGTTTCCATGTCGAGCTGGTACAGCGCCTGGACGGCGGCAAGCCGCGCGGCCGAGCGGGCTTTGGCTTCAATGCGGCTCATATTCCCAATCTCAATTCGATCGATCGTGCGTGCGCGGTCAGGCCCTCGGCATTGGCCAGCTGGATCGCGGCCGGGCCGATGGCGTGCAGGGCCTCGTCGCTGACCGCGATGAACGAGGTGCGTTTCATGAAGTCGAGCACCGACAGCCCCGACGAAAACCGCGCGCGGCGGCCGGTGGGCAGGACGTGGTTGGGGCCGGCGACGTAATCGCCGATCGCTTCGGGCGAATGGCGGCCCAGGAACGCCGAACCGGCATGGCGGATCTGCGCGAAACACGTTTCGGGATCGTCGGTCGCGATTTCGACATGTTCGGCGGCGATGCGGTTGGCCAGCGCCGGCGCTTCGTCGAGCGAACCGACGATGATCACCGTGCCATAACGGTCCCAGCTGGCGCGCGCGATCTGCGCCTTGGGCAGCAGCGCGATTTCGCTGTCGATCGCGGCGATCACGGCATCGGCAAAGGCGGCGTCGTCGGTGATCAGGATCGATTGCGCGGCGGGATCGTGTTCCGCCTGGCTCAGCAGATCTGCGGCGATCCATTGCGGGTCGTTTTGGGCATCGGCGATCACCAGGATTTCCGATGGGCCGGCGACCATGTCGATGCCCACCACGCCGTACAACTGGCGCTTGGCTTCGGCGACCCAGGCGTTGCCCGGGCCGGTGATGACATCGACCGGCGCGATGCGATCGGTGCCATAGGCCAGCGCGGCAATCGCCTGCGCCCCGCCGATGCGCCAGATTTCGTCGACACCGGCCAGATGCGCGGCGGCCAGCACGAGCGGATTGATTTCGCCATCGGGCGTTGGCGTGGCGATGACCAGCCGCGCGACGCCGGCGACTTTGGCAGGGATCGCGTTCATCAACAGCGATGAGGGATACGCGGCGCGGCCACCGGGGACATACAGCCCTGCCGCATCGACTCCGCGCCAGATCGCACCGAGGCGCAAGCCCTGGTCATCGGTATAGTCCCGGTTTTCAGGCAATTGCGCGGCGTGATAAGCGCGGATGCGTTGCGCCGCCAGTTCCAGCGCGGCGCGCAAGTCGGGCGTCAATGCGTCGTAGGCTTCGCGGCAGGTCGTGGCATCGATCCGCCAGTCGGCGTCGGTCGCGGGCGTAAACCGGTCGAACCGCGTGGTGTATTCGGACAGCGCGGCATCGCCGCGCGCACGCACATCGGCGATGATCGCGGTGACATCGCGCGCGACACCGGCGTCGCTTTCGCGCCGGTCATCGACCATCGCGCCGAATGCAGCGGCAAACCCGGGGTCCGAGGCGATCAGCCGCAGCATCAGGCGCCCCGGCGTCGCGCGACAAGCTCTCGAAACGCATCGACCAGCGCGCCCAGCCGTGCGCTGTCGGTCTTCAGCGCCGCGCGGTTGACGATCAGCCGCGCCGAAACCGGCATGATCCGACTGGTTTCCACCAGGCCGTTGTCTTTCAGCGTGCGGCCCGATGATACCAGGTCGACGATCCGGCTGGCGAGGCCGAGCGTCGGGGCCAGTTCCATTGCGCCATTCAATTTGACCACTTCGGCCTGTACGCCCATCCGCTCGAAATGGCGCCGCGTCAGGTTCGGGTATTTGGTTGCGACCCGCGCGTGGCTTTCTTGCGCGGTTTCGATGGCCAGACCGGCGGGTTCGGCCACGCTCAGACGGCAATGGCCGATGTCCAGATCGACCGGTGCGTACAGATCGGCATAGTCGAATTCGTCGATCACGTCGGAGCCGACGATGCCGGCCTGCGCCGCGCCATGGGCAACAAACGTCGCGACATCGAACGCGCGCACGCGAATCAGGCGCACGTCGTCACGATTTGTGGCAAAGCTCAGCGCGCGCGAGCCCTTGTCGAAGAACGCGGGCTCGGGCACAACGCCGGCCTGTTCGAGCAAAGGCAGCGCCTCTTCGAGGATGCGGCCCTTGGGAATGGCGAAGACGAGGTTGGAAGGGGACGCGGTCATGGCCCACGCGCCCTATGGCAAAGGGCCGGAAAGGGCAACCTTGTGCAACGTCCGGAACCAGACCCCCCGACCCATCCCAACCCTGAAGTCGCAAAGGCGATCATCTGGCAGGCCGACTATGCCACGCAAAACAATGCGCCGGTCACCAGTCGCACCGTGCGCGCGCAACTGGCGCTGATCACGGGCACGACCGCTGTCGGCCAGCGCCTGGCAGCCTGGCCCGATACCGCGATGGAAGATGCCTTGCCGCTGCGGTTGAACGGCGCGCTGCACAATCTGCATCTGACCGGGCGCGACGACCGGCTGGCGCCGATCTATGCGGGCGAGCTGACCGACCAGGACGCCGTCGATCGGGTGATCGGCGATGTCGTTGCCGATCACGATGCGGTGCTGTTGCCCTGGCTCGATGGTCCGCCCCAGACCAATGAGGCGGGGCGGTCGGGCAGCGTGATGGCCGCGCTGCAATGGCTGTCGGGGCGGGTGGGCCCACGCTTTGAAATGAACGAGCTGGGCGCGAGCGCCGGCGTCAACACGATGATGGACCGGTTTGCCTTTGATCTGGGCGGGGTCAGGTCAGGGCCTGCCGATTCGCCGCTATGCATAGCGCCCGAATGGCGCGGGCCACCGCCGCCCGGGCATCCGGTGGTGATCGAGGCGATTCGCGGCTGCGATCGCGCGCCGCTCGATCTGACCGATCCGGCGCAGGCGCTGCGTCTGAAATCCTATGTCTGGCCCGATACGCCGGTGCGGATGGAACGGCTGAATGCGGCGATCGCGCTGGCGCGGGCAAAACCGCCCCGGGTCGACCGGTGCGATGCGGGCGACTGGGTTGCGGCGCGCCTGGCTGCACCGCAACCCATCGATACCACGCGGGTCGTGTTTCATTCTATCGTCTGGCAATATCTGCCCGAGGCAACGCGTGAGGCGATAACCGCGGATATCGAGGCGGCCGGCGCGCTGGCCACCGCGTCGCGGCGCCTCGCCTGGATACGGCTCGAAACCAACCGCACGACATTTCGCCACGAATTGAACGTGCGCTACTGGCCGGGCGGTGAGGAAGAGGTCGTTCTCGGCGCTGCGCATGCGCACGGTGCGTGGATCGAATGGTTCGCTATTCAGCAGGTTTCGGCTTGATCGGGAACGGCACGCCCCACCGGTCGAACCGTTCGAGCCAGCCGCCGTGGTACGATCCCCATTCCCACAGCGCGACGACGAACAGCGCCCCATCGCACAGCGCGGTGAATTTCGTCGCAGACCAATGGCCGAAACAGGCCACGACGATGACCGGGGCCAGCAGCAGTTGCCCGACCAGATGGCTGAGCGGCAGATTGCCGCGCGCGCTGGAAAACCGCTTGAACAGCGCGAGCCCGAGCAGAAACCCGACCAGACCGCCACCACCCGCGATGATCAGCGCCCGGCTGGCCGTGACGCCGGGCGACGCCATCAGCAGCGCGTCGGCGACGGCGCCCGCCACCACGCTCGCGACGATCGGGATGTGCAGATAGGTATAGGCGTTGCGCGCGATGCGGCCGACATCGTCGCTGTGCGAAATATGCTCGGCGCCGCGTTCGGCGCCGATGTCGAAATAGATCCACCACATCAGCACCGATCCCACGAAGCTGGCCAGGAACGCGCCCGTGCTGGCCTGCGTCGGCACTGCGCCGGCAAACGCGGCGCCGGTTACCACGATGCCTTCGCCCATCGCGATCAGCACGAATTGCGAAGCGCGCTCGGCCAGGTGGCTGCCCGAAATATCCCAGTCTTCGGATGTCGATCGGCCAAGACCCGGCACGCGGAAAAACGCGAAGGGCCCGGCGTATTCGATGACCAGCGCGCCTGCCCACAGCGCGATATGCCAGGCCTGGCTGTCGGCCATGGCGCCGGCCAGCCACAATGGAACCGATGCTGTGAACCATATCGCGATGCGCATCATGTTGCGCGCGCCGCTGGGGCGCTCTGTCGCCATGATCCACCTCAGGAACAGCGTGCGCCCGATCTGGATCGTGCAATACATCGCCACGAACACCAGCGCAGCCGTGTGGCCATCGAACGCGCGCGGCAGGACCGCGGCGAGCACCAGGCTGGCCAGCATCGTGACGATCATCATCAGGCGCACGCGCACGGTATCGGGATTGGCCCAATTGGTCGCCCAGGCGGTAAACATCCATGCCCACCACACCGCCATGAACAGCAGCGCGCCCTCGATCACGCCGGGCAGGCTGAGATGCTCGCGCACGAACGCCGCGATCTGGGTGATCGCAAACACATAGACGAGATCGAAAAACAGTTCGAGATTGCTGACTTCGGAATCATCATCGCTCCGACTGCGCAGCAGGCCCCTGGGCATCGTTCAGAAGCCTGTGATGCGCAGGGCGATCATTCGCCGGGTGCGCGCGCCCTGATCGCCAGCGCATGGACGCGCTGGCCGGGGATATCGCCCAGCGCCGCGATCACCATCCGCTGACGCTGCAGCCGCGATTGCCCGGCAAAGGCGCCGCATTCGATCACGACGGTGAAATGCGATTCGCCCGTGCCGTCATCACCCGAATGGCCATGGTGGCTGGCGCTGTCGTTGATCACCTCGAGATGGTCGGGGGTAAACGCGGCGGTCAGCCGCGTGGTGATTTCATGGGCAAGCGGTCCGGTCATGGCTTCCATCCTAGCGCAAGTCGCGGCATGGGAAAGAGAAATGACGCAAGACCGATTCCATGGCCGGATGAAAAATTCAGGCCGCCTGTGCGATGCCCCGGGCTGCACCGAGCCCGGCGAGTTTCGCGCGCCATCGGGGGAGGGCTCCGGGGCCGACGGCCCGGGCCAGTACCGCTGGTTCTGCCTCGAGCATGTGCGCGCGTTCAACCAGGGCTATGATTTCTTTCGCGGCATGTCGCGCGACGAGATCGAGCGGGCGCAATCGCCATTGGCCGGATGGGCGAGCGAAACCCGCGCGTTCCGCCCCACCGCCGGCATCGACGACGCGCCGAGCTGGGCCGACTTCGCCGACCCGCTCGATGCGATCGCCGCGCGCGCCAGCCGCCGCCGGCAGGATCATGCCCGCGCGCGCGATGCGCAGCGGCGCGGGCTGAACCCGGTCGACAGGCAAGCCTATGATACGCTGGGCCTCGATTTCGAGGCGGACCGGCGCGACTTGCGGGCGCGGTACACCGAACGCGTGCGGCGCTATCACCCCGATCGCAATGGCGGGGATCGTTCGCACGAGGCGGCGCTGCGCGCGGTGGTGGAGGCATACCAGCATCTGCGCAAGTTGCCGCAGTTCGCCTGAGAAAAGCGCAGTCTCCACCCATTCCCGGGGCACCGCAATATTTCCAAAGCCCGCGTCATGGCCTATGGCCGCGCTATGCTCAAACCCCGGATCGCGCAGCTCGAACAGTTTCACGCCATGACCGTTTCGGTGCTGGCGCATCGCCTCGGCGCGCAGGGCCGATCGATCATCCACATGGAATATGGCCAGCCATCGACGGGTGCGCCGGCCGCGGCGATCGCCTGCGCCCACGATACGCTCGACACCGATGCGATGGGCTATTGGGAAAGCCATGCGCTCAAGGTGCGGATTGCGCGCCATTACCTCGACCGCGATGGCATCGACATCGATCCGGCGCGCGTGGTGCTGACATGCGGGGCATCGCCAGCGCTGGTGATGGCGCTGTCGTTGACCGGCTGGCCCGGCGCGCGCGTCGCCTTTGCCCGGCCGGGCTATGTCGCCTATCGCAACAGCGCCCGTGCCTTGTTTATGGAACCGGTCGAAGTGCCCTGCGGCGCGCAGGCAGGGTTCCAGATCGGTGCGGCCGCCATTGCCGCGATTGATCCGGCACCCGACGTGCTGATCCTCGCCAGCCCGGCCAATCCCACCGGCACCGTCATCGCCGATGACGAACTGGCGCGCATCGCGCAAGTCTGCGCCGCGCGCGGCATCGCGATCATCGCTGACGAGATCTACCACGGCATCACCTTCGGCAAAATCGCGCGCAGTGTGCTCGCGGTCGCCCCCGACGCGCTGATCGTCAACAGTTTTTCGAAATATTTCAGCATGCCGGGCTGGCGCCTCGGCTGGCTGGTCGTGCCGCCTGCGATGGTCGACCAGGCGCGCGCGCGGATGGGCAACCTGTTCCTCACCCCGCCGGTGCTCAGCCAGAAGGCCGCGCTGCTCGCGTTCGACTGCACGGCAGAACTTGAAAGCCATGTTGCCACCTATGCGCGCAATCGCGACCTGCTGCTCGCGGCGCTGCCCGCGCTCGGGCTCGACCATATCGCTCCGCCAGATGGTGCGTTCTACATCTATGCCGATGTTGGCCACCTGACCGATGACAGCCTGGGCTTTGCCCTGCGCCTGCTGGAGGATACCGGCGTAGCGATCGCGCCCGGCATCGATTTCGATCCGGTCGAAGGGGGACGGTTCGTGCGGTTCAGCTTTGCGGTGTCGACACCGCTGGTCGAGCAGGCGATCGCGCGGATGGTGCCGTGGTTTGCGGCGCAACCTATACGCTGATCCTCTCCGTTCCGGGGAGGATGTTCATGAAAAAGGGCCGGGCAGCGTGAATGCTGCCCGGCCCTTTTTTATATCAAAGCACCGTGATTACAGCGCGATCGCGATCGAGGCGCGAACGCCATAGGCGACGCCCTTGTCGCTGCCACGCTCGAAGTCGGTGCCCAGGCGCCAGGTGTAGTCGAGACCGCCCTGCATGATGCTCAGACCGCCCAGCCAGGCCGAGGGCAGGTGGCCGCCGCTGACCGAGAAGGTATCGCCGGTTTCGAACGTGGCGGTGGTGGTGCCGACGTCGCCGGCCAGCCAGGTCCGGCGTCCGGCCTCGATTTCGACCGAGAACGGGCGGCCTTCGTGGCTGCTGGGGCCGACGCTCCAGATGCCGGTCAGCGTGGTGGTGGCGGTCGTCTGGGTGTTCTTGCGCGCCAGAACGGTCAGCGCGATCGGGGTGTCGCCGCTTTCGATATAGCTGTTTTCGTTCAGGCGATCATATTCGATGAAGCCGCGCGGGCGCAGGCTGAAATGTTCGCCGAACGGTGCGGTATACGACACACCGCCGGTGGCCGCGCCGGACCAGCCGGCCCAATGCCCGGCCGCGTGGTAGGCAAAGTTGGTGACGGTGACCGCGTTGCTGGTGGTTGTGGAGAATTCGCCATTGAAGGTCCGCGTCGAATCGAACGCTTCACGGCCAAGGTTGCCACCTGCCCACAGATACAGCGGGCCGGCGGATTTGCGCCAGAACAGGCCGATATCGACTTCGCTGGCCTTGACGTGCTGGTAGGTCGCGGTTTTCACGCTGCCCGACAAGTACGCCAGCTGAAACCCGATGTTGCCGACGGGTGTGACCTTTTCGATCCCGGTCGAGATGCCGAAGCCGCTGTCCTTGAAGCCCGGGGTGGCGCCATAGGCACGCGTGCCGCTGAACACGATCGGTTCGAGCCAGGCCGCCGAGTCGCTGATCGAGAACATCGTCGAATCGTTGTCGAAATGTTTGTTGGCGATGCGTGTCGCGCGGCTGACCACGTCGAACGTGCCGCCCGAATAATCGGGCAGCAATTCGTTCATGCGGCCGCGCAGATCGGGCGTGTCATAGATCTGCAGCAGCGTGGACTGCAGGTTGGTGTTGGCGCTGGCATCGTTGATGATCGCGTTATACGCCGACCCTTGCGCGCTGGTCAGACCAAGCTGCGAGGCCGACGCGGGGGCGATATTGATCGTCACGTCGTTCGCGGTGGTGTTGACCGAACCGGAGAACAGGACGGGCAGCCCGATCGCCAGCGCGCTGGCACCCACGATCGGCGTCGCCGAGGTCAGCACATCGAACGTACCATTTGTCTTCAACGAATTGAGCGTCAACGACACTTTGGCGCCGCTGGCGAAGTTCACGCTGTTGGCGACCAGCTTCGACGATGTTTCCGTTGTTCCGTCGATGAACACCCGCAAGTTGCCGCCCGCGGCGACAGTCAGCGCGTTGATCGTGCTGGTGCCGGTGGTGTTGGCGCCGAAAATGCCGGTGCCGTTGACTGCGACATTGAAATTGGCACCGCCGGTGATCGCGCCCAGGAAGATCGCCTGGTTGTTGATGGTCAGCAGACCGGCATCGTTGGCGAGCGCCAGATTGCCGTTGAACTGCGCATAGTCACCCATCGTGATATTCTGGGTGCCGCCGGCACCGTAGACGATATTGCCGACCCAGCGCGTGGTATCGGCCATCGTGATCGTGTTGCTGCCGCCTGCAGCGAAAGACGTGGTCGGGGCATTGACCGTGCCGCTGCCGATGGCAATGGTGTTGTTGCCAGATCCGAGCATGATGTTGCCGGTGATCCCGGCATATTCCGTGGCGGTATAGGCGTTGTAACCGGTGGTGGTCTTGTCGGTGGCTTCGGTCGACGCGTTGGTCGAGGTGTAGGCCTGGGTCAGCGTGACGCCGGTGGTATTGGCCGAAAGGTTGATTGCTGCCGAGGCCCCGTCCGTTTGCCCCGCGACAGTGATGAAGCCCTGGTTGGTCAACGATTTGACCGAGCCTGACAGATCCAGGATGCCGGTCAGGCTGCCGCTCGCTTCGCTGCTGGCGATGGCCTTGATCGTCCCGGTGTTGAAAATCACCGGAACGCTCGATCCGGCGTTGATCAGGATTGCCGTTGCCGAGGTATCTGCGGTGGTCGCAGAAACCGAGCCGTAGACTTCCATGCCGTTGGTCAGGGTGACATTGCCGCCCTTGCCGCCGATCACCACGCCATAGGCCGGCGTGCCGGTGAAATTGGCGCTGCTGGCGGTGACCGAGCCGTCGATGCCCAGCGCATAGCTGCCGTTGTTGGTGGCGGTGTTGGCGCCGATCGTGATGTTGGTCGCGCCGCCGATCTGCAGCGCAGGATTGTTGCCGAGCGCCGAGATCGAACCACGATTGCTGTCGGTCGATGTCGAGGTCAACGGTGCGTTGATCAAGATGCCGCCCGCGACGTTGCTGTCGATTTCGACAACCGGGGTCGAGGTGTTGAACAGCGCCTTTGAAATCATCAGTGCGGTACCGCTCGTGTCGGTATAGCTGAACGAGTTGGAAATCGCGCCATCGATCACGATTGCGCCGGAAACTGCGCCCGATTGCACATATCCCTGCGCGGCCGAGCCGATCGCGGTGACTGTGCCGCCGACCGTCACGTTGCCCGTCACCGACAACAGCTTTACACCAAAGCTGTTGTCACCGAGCACGGTGATCGCGCCCTGGTTGTTGATCGAACCGGTCAGCGCGCTGTCGAGCTGAATGCCGGCAGAGTTTTCGCCATCGACGGTGATGGCGCCGGTGCTCGAAATCGTGGCGTTGATCACGCCGCCCGCTGCACCATAAATACCATAACGGCCGCTGACGCCAGAAACCGGGCTTTTGACCAGGTTGCCGTCGATCGATTGCGGCGTGAAGTTTTCCAGGACCGAGATCGTGCCGGCATTGGTGACGGTCGTCGTCACCCCGGGATTGATCTGAACGCCGATATTGCCGTTGGAGGGCGCGGTCGCGGTGCCGGCATTGAGATTGCCGTTGGCATTGACGGTCGCATTGTTGTTTGAATTGACCGTGATCACCGGGCCGCTGGCGCCGGTCAGTGTACCGGTTCCGGCGATCGTGACGCTGCCCGCGGTCGACGTGACATACGTGCCGGTGGTGCCGGTGGAAACGGTCGTATCGGCATGTGCTGGCGTTGCCGCCATCAGGCCTGCGCATACGCCAAGCCCGCCGGCTTTGATTGCGTACGGTGCGGCCGAGCCGAGGAACTGCGAAATCTTGCGCTGAATCAGCATTGGGTCATCCGGCAATGGGTCGGCAGGCAAAAGACCTGTCGGACCGTGGTCTGAATGGCGGTGGGATGTGAAAAACCAGGCCCCCCCAACCGTCGAAATTGTATCGGTACCCTCATGATCGTCGGCACCTGTGAATTCTTTTTATCGCAGATTGTGGCCGGGTTATGGCCATGATCTGACATCCCGGTTTGGCCGGGTTCAACCTCAAACGTGGATAGTGGCAAAACCATGCAAGGCAAGCGTTCGAAACGCAAACTTCGCTCGCTTCACCGTAAATTCCCCATTCATCTGCAACCGGGCAGCACCTGGGCGGGCGGGTTTGGTCGGGTCAGGGGGTGGTGGAGCAAGCCTCGTGCGCGATCGATCGGCAAGATTTTGCGGTTCTGAATTTGGTCATCTGTGTATGGTGCGCTCAGTGACCTTCGCGGTCGGCAGCGCCGCGATTGTCAAAACGGCCCCTACCACAAGCGATGACCCCACCGCCAGCCGGATTGCTGCGGCCGGTTTGCGCGACATGACCCTGCGCGGCGATACCGAGCTGGTCGGTCTGGTCGGTGCCGGGTCGGTTGCGGCGTTTGCCGTGCTTGTCGAACGGCACAGTGCCGGGCTTTACCGGGTGGGCGTGCGGATGCTGGGCGACCGCCACGAAGCCGAGGACGTCGTGCAGGATGCCTTTGCCCGCTTGTGGCAATACGCCGCGCGGTGGAAACCGAGCGGGGCGGGGCTGATCGGCTGGCTGCACCGGGTCACGATCAACCTGTGTTTCGATCGCAAGCGGCGGTTCCGCGTGATCACGACGGACGATCTGCCCGATATCGAGGACCAGGCGCCGCTCGCCGATCGCCTGATCGAAGCAGACCAGGCGCGCGCGGCGGTGGCGGGCGCGCTGAACGCGCTGCCCGAGCGCTATCGCGCGGCGCTGGTGCTGTGCTATTTCGAAAACCATTCCAATGCCGCAGCGGCAGATATTCTGTGCCTGAATATCAAAGCGCTGGAATCGTTGCTGTTTCGCGCGCGGCGCCAGATGCGCGTGGTGCTGGAACAGCGCGAGCTGGCATGGCGCGACCTGGTGCACGCAGGGCAGATCGAACGCAGTGTGGTGGACCGGGGCGCGCCCGAGGTGACGCGGTTTACAGGCGCGTCCACACTTGCGACTGGCACAGGAACACCCCGAGCAGGCACCCGGCCACCCGCGCATGATTGTGATCGATCAGCATGATGTGCGAGGCAAAGCGCTTGCCGATGTCGGGCACGAATGCCTCGCCGGTCCAGTTGTTGGCGGCGTCGCGGGCATAGTTTTCGAACAGGCGCGTGCCGATCAGATGGTCGGTGCCGCCGGCCTTGGCATCGTCGATCGCCTCGGCACTGGCCGTCGCGACCCAGCCACACAGTTTGGGCCCGCAGGCATCGATGCGGATCGTGACCGAGCCCGTCGGATTGCGCCACATGCCCTGCAGCGGATCGGGCTGGGGCCAGTGCGGCGCGGGGGCCTGGCCGGGCGCCGGTGCGGCCAGGGCACCTGCGGCACCCAGGGTCAGAATGAGGCTCGATAGGGAAAGCACAGCGTCTCATAGCGCAATTTGGCAACAAGACTATGGCTGTATGTACAAGGTGTAATGCCAAACCACTTGCGGGGCACAAGGGGCGCGCGCATGAGTAAACCGGTCCTTGCGCAGACCTGTTGCAACAGAAAGATACCTCCCGTGTCGGCCAGAATCCTGTTGGTGGAAGATGATATCCAGATCGGCGATTACATCGCGCGCGGGCTGGATGAAGAAGGCTTCATCATCGATCGCGCCGACAATGGTCGCGACGGCCTGTTCATGGCCACCGACAGCCAGTTCGATGTCGTCGTGCTCGATCGCATGCTGCCCGCGATGGACGGGCTGTCGTTGCTGAAAGCGATGCGCGCGGCGCAGGTCGATACCCCGGTGCTGATGCTGTCGGCGCTGGGCAGCACCGATGATCGCGTGTCGGGGCTGACCGCGGGTGCCGACGATTACCTGGGCAAGCCGTTTTCCTTTGCCGAACTGCTGGCGCGGGTTCAGGCGCTCGTGCGCCGCCGTACCGGCACCAGCAAGGTTCAGGACACCACGATCCGCTGCGGCGCGCTGGAGCTTGACCGGCTGACCCGCGTGGTGCGCCGGGGCACGCGCAAGATCGCGTTGCAGCCGCGCGAATTCCGCCTGCTCGAATACCTGATGCTGCACCAGGGCGAAGTCGTGACGCGCACGATGCTGCTCGAAGCGGTGTGGGACTATCATTTCGACCCTGGCACCAATGTGATCGACGTGCATATCAGCCGCCTGCGCCGCAAGATCGACGATGGCGAACAAAGCGTGCTGTTCCACACCGTGCGCGGCGCCGGATACCGGTTGGCGGCCGATTAACGGAACGGTGCCGACCGTGTTCAGGCCGCGTCGCCTGTCGCCGACCATCCTGTGGCTGGTCGCGGCGGTGTTCGTGCTGCAATTGCTGTCGAGCGCGGCGGCGATCTTCTTTCTGCGCGGGCAGATGCTCGAAGTCGTGCGCACCGATCGCGTGCGTCAGGTGCTCGATGTGCGCGACGATCTGCTTGCGACGTACCTGCAGGGCGGCCGCCCGTCGCTGGCGCAGATGATCGTGCGCCAGCAAGGCTCTGCCGCCGATCCGACTGTGTTCATCGCGCTGACTGGCGGGGCGGTCCCGCTGCTCAGCAACCTGGGCAAGGCCCCCGCGCTCGACATCGCGCCGCGCCCGCGGCCGGTGATGGTGCACCTCGGCAATGATATCCCCGATATCGAGGGCATGGCGATCGCCGGGCAATTGCCCGATGGCGAGCGCCTGATCGTGGGGGTGATGGGCGCAACCGAGAGCCGGTTCAACCTGGCGTTCGCCACCGCCGCCGGGTTGACCATCCTGGTCGCGGTCGCGCTCGCCACCGCCAGCGCGCTGCTGCTCGGCTTCGAAATCAGCCGCCGCACCCACGCCATCGCCGAAACCGCCGCGCAATTCGCGCAAGGCAATTTCGGCGCGCGCCTGACCGATACACGCAGTGGCGACGGCTTCGACCACTTGCGCCTGCAGATGAACCGCATGGCCGAACGCATCGACCGGCTGGTGTCCGAACTCAGCTCGGTCTCGGCCTCGATGGCGCACGACTTGCGCTCACCGGTCGCGCGCCTGTCCGCCGCAATCGACACCGCGCTCGAAAAAGTGGACGACCCAGCCGCGCTCGAAGCGCTGCAACTCGCCCGCGAAAACGCCGACGGCCTGCGCCAGATGCTCGACACCGCGCTGGAAATCACCCGCCTGGAAGGCGGTGCGATCACCGATCGGCGCAGGGCGATCGATCTGGCGCGCGTCGCCGAAGACATGGCCGAACTGTACGAGCCGCTGGCCGAACAATCGGGCGTGGTGCTGGCCACCCGGCTCGATCCCGTGGTCGTCACTGCCGACCGCGAACTGGTGTCGCGTGCGATCGCCAACCTGATCGACAACGCGCTGAAATATGGCGCAAAGCGCGTGGTGCTGAGCACGTCGCCGGGTGTTTTGACCAATACGGTGGCAGGGCCAGGTATTGCCCCACCCGCAATGGCCGAAATCGCGGTGCTCGACGATGGCCCGGGTATCGCGGCCGAAGATCGCGGGCGCGCGGTCGAACGGTTCGTCCGGCTGGATAATGCGCGCACGTTGCCCGGCGGCGGGCTGGGGCTGGCGATGGTGCAGGCGGTGGCGCGGCTGCACGGCGGGGAATTGGTGCTGTCGGACGGGCCGGGGCCGGTGACTGCCGGGCGCGGGTTGCTGGCGACTTTGCGGTTGCCGCGCTGAAGCGCCTCCGGGGTGCAATGGCTTGGCCCTTGCATCCCTTGACTTCGGCGTGCTCCGGAAACCCTTAGAGCGTGATGACATTAGATTGACCCACCGTGATTGCCCTGAAAAGTCTCGTGACGAGAAGCAGCACGCAGCGCGGGCTGGTTGCCCCGTGCAAGTGCTGCGACGCTGTCACGGGGCTTTTCAGGGCAACCCCGAAGGGGCGGGCCGCTTTTGGCCCATCGCAGCGTCGATCGTCGGTCACAATGGCGGGCATTGCTCCCTCCTCTCTCCTCGCGCTGGGCCAAAATCGGCTCCGTCACGGTGGGTCAATCTGATGTCATCACGCTCTAATTGCGAACTTCTGTCCAAATAGTGGGGGACACTTGGCTATACTCGACGAGGGTAATTCATATCGGCAGCGCTGGGGAGTGGGGCGCGGCCCCACCCCAACCCCTCCCCTGAAGGGGAGGGGCTTATGTCGCGCCACATTGCCGGTGCGGCGGGGTGTAATGGCTTGAACGGTACCCGCAGCAAAACAGTAACGGGATACAAGGGCCGCTGGCCCTTGGCCGCCGGAGGCTCTGACTCAAGCCTGCGTATTGACCCGCCCGGTGCGTTCGATCTTGCCCCAGCCGATGCCCAGCCCCGCGGTCGCCGCGCCGACGGCGCGGATTACGACGCCGTACATCAGCTGGCGATAGACGAAGCGCTGGGCGAGCAGCAGGAACGCCGGGTAGTGCTTTTCGCGCACGTCCAACCGGTAGGCGACCCAGCCGCAGGCGACGTCGATCAACGTGAAGCCGATCCAGTAGACGCCCATGCGCAGCACGTCGGTCTGGGTCTGGGCCCAGCCGTGCTGCCAGGTGCGCACGATGGTGCCGATGATCGAGACGGCGAGCGCGAGGTCGATCAGCGGGGAGATCATGGCGAACACGATCTGGAACATCCAGGCCTGGGGCATGCCGACGAAGGCCAGGCCCGAAGGGGTGCGGGTGCGCAGGATCGAGCGGTGTTTCCACAGGCATTGCAGCGTGCCGTAGGCCCAGCGGAAGCGTTGCTTGCCCAACGCGCGCAGTGTTTCGGGGGCTTCGGTCCAGGCGACGGCTTCTTCGTCGTAGGCGATTTTCCAACCGTGGCGCTGGATCGCGATGGTCAGGTCCTGGTCTTCGGCCAGGGTGTCTTCGGGATAGCCGCCGACGTCTTCCAATGCCTTGCGGCGCCAGGCGCCGACGGCGCCGGGCACGACCATGATCGCGTCGAACCGGGTCAGCGCGCGGCGTTCGATGTTTTGTGCGGTGATGTATTCGACCGCCTGCCAGCGGGTGACGATATTGACCTTGTTGCCGACTTTGGCGTTGCCGGCGACGGCACCGACATCTTCGCGCACGAACCAGCGGACCAGCTTGGCGATGGTGGCGGGCTCGAACTGGGTGTCGGCATCGAGGGCCACGACGATATCGCCCTTGGCCTCGCGCAGCGCGCGGTTGAGCGCGCTGGCCTTGCCGCCGTTGACCATCGTCATCAGGCGCACGCGCGGTTCGCCGCCGAACGCGGCGGCGACGATTTCGCTGGTGCGGTCTTTCGATCCGTCATCGGCGACGATCACTTCGATCTGGTCGTAATCGCTGGCCAGGATGCGGCGGACGCTGCTTTCGATCACGCGTTCCTCGTTGAACGCGGGGATGATCACCGAGACGAGCGGGCGCAGCATGCCTTCCGGCATGTCGGGTTCCGCTTCGGGCGGCTGCATGTCTTCGTCATGTTCGGCAAACAGTGCGAGCGCGGTCATGCCGATCGCGCGGATCACGCCCAGTGCGATCGCAAAGAAGAACATCCAGTTCAGCCCGGCGAGCAGCGCAGCCAGCGCCACGAAAATGCCGACATCGAGGCGCACCGCGACCAGATCCCAGCCTTCGACCTTGGGCATGACCTGGTCGAAAGCGAGCCCGGCGAGTTGCGAGACGGGCACAAAGGTATAGCCGTCGGCGCGCAGTTTGGCGATGACGCGGGGCAGCGCGAGCACGGTCTGGCTGCGGTCGCCGCCGCCGTCGTGCATCAGCACGATGTTGACCGTGCGATCGGGCGTGGCGTTTTCGACTGCATCGATGGTGCGCTGGTAGATGTCGTCGGCGGTGCGTTTCTGCCAGTCGCCGGGATCGCCGTGCAGGCCCACGATCGTATAGCCCTGCTGCTGTGCGATCAGTGCGGGGCCCAGTTCGTCGGGCGTGCTGGGCTCGGCATCGCCGAAATAGGGCGCGCGGAACAGCCGGGTCGATCGGCCGGTATAGGCCTCGATCAGGCGCTGCGTCGCGTTGAGTTCGAACCGGATGCCGGTGTCGCTCATATCCGCCATGTTGGGATGGGTATAGCTGTGATTGCCGATTTCGCTGCCGCCGGCCAGTGTGCGTTCGAGGACGCCGCGATTGCCCACGCCGTTTTCGCCGATCACAAAGAATGTGCCGGGCACATGATTGCGTTCGAGCACCGACAGGATTTGCGGCGTGTATTTGGGGTCGGGCCCGTCATCGAACGTCAGCGCGATCTGCTTGGGCTTGTCGCCGGTGCGCCGCACGACATACGGCATCGGCAGCCGGTCATAGACCTCGTTGGCGATCAGCGTGGAATGCGCGCCATAGGTCAGCGTGCGGCTGCCGGGGGTGGGCACGGCGTCGACCCGCAGGATTTCGCCATTGCCCTCGATATCGACGTTGGTCAGTTCGGCCAGGGGCCCCAGGTTGGGGCGCAAATTGGCGGGCGCATTGACGCCGCCCTGGCGCCAGCTGGCAAGCGCGGGCCAGAATCCGGGATCTTCGGAGCCCAGCCGCCACAATGCGACCGAGCCGATGCCCAATTGCCCCAGCACCTGCATCTGGTTCCAGCTGGTTGCCGCATCGATCAGCCACACATCGTGGCGAATGCCCGGTGTGGCAGGATTGGCATCGTCGTCGTCGTTATAGGCAAAGCCGGTGTTGCCACTGTTCTTGTCCCACAACGGGCGAGTGCCCGAATCGAGCGCCGCCAGCCACGCTTCCTCGACAGTCAGCGCGTCGGCTTCGACATTCTTGCCATGCGCGTCGCCGTGCCAGTCATAGGCATAGCTGCCCAGCGCGACGATGACCTTGTTTGCCGGGATGCCGCGGATCGCGTCGGCGACATGGGTGACGAACCAGTTGTTGGATGAAATCGGCCCCGGCGTGCCGGTCATGTAATGTTCGTCATAGGCCATCAGCACGACCTTGTCGGCGACCTGGGCAAACTGGCGCACGTTCCAGGCTTCGTCGTCGATCGGCACGGTCACGCTGACCAGGCGGTGCTTGGGCGCGAGGCGCGCATGCAGTTCGCCGATGAACTGGCGCAACAGTCCGATGCCGTTCGGCGGCAAAGTTTCGAAATCGATCATCACGCCGGCGTCGTTGTTTGCGTCCAGCGCGGCGTCGATACTGCGGATGATCGATGCGCGCTGCACCGGGTTCTGCAGCGCGCGCGCGGTCGCCGCGCCGCCCCAGGTGCCGTCGGAAATGTTCTGCACCACGTCGATCACGAGCGGGCGGCGGACCTGTCCCGACAGCACGCGGCGCATCGGCGGAAAATCGATCGCGGCAAAATTGCCCTTGGCGTCGATCGTCATCGTCGTCGGCGCGATCCAGTCGAGCGATCCGACCTGCCGCTTCAGGCTTTCCAGACCGCTGCCGCCATTGGGCGAATAGAACCCGACTGTCAGGTTCTGTGCCTGCTTTGCGGCGGGAATCGCGGGGCGGCCGAACAACGAGGTCAGGCGCCGCGACAGCCGGCCGACCTGGGTGCGCAAAGGCAGCGGCTGGGGCCGTTCGAACCCGAGTTTCAGCGGCTGAGAGGCGGGAACCGTGGCCACCGTCGTGGCAAAGGCGAGCGCGGTGATGATGAGCAGTGCAATCCCCGCAAAGACGATACGGCGGGTCCAGCGGCGCCGGCGGCCGGTGGGGTCAAAGAAAATCGGACGTTGCACTCGGTAACCTCGGTGTGTTTTCTGGGTCTATTCCAGGGCCGCTTAATTTTGCGCCTATAGCCCAACCGGGTAGCGATGGACAGTCGGGTTGGAAACCGTACAGGGGACCGTCATGTCGCGCCTTCCGCCCGGCTGCCCACCGCCGGATTAATTGCCTAAATGGGCGGCTGCGAACGGGTGGTGAGCAGTTCATTACCAATTGGACATCTGCCCGGCAGGCGGACCGGGCGCGGGGAAGTGTTCGAGGTTTTCGAACGCTTGCCTGTGGTTCTTTCCAACTGCGCACCGGCCGGAAATGGCGATAAGGCGCAAGACATGACCATGCACCGCCAGCCCGTATTCTTCCTGTCTCATGGCGGCGGCCCCTGGCCGTGGCTCGAGGGGGAATTCCGTCGCGATTTCGACTGGCTGGAGGCGTCGCTAAAGGCGCTTCCCGGGCAATTGCCCGCAGTGCCCCGCGCGATCCTGGCGGTGTCCGGGCATTGGGAGGAAACCGACTTTACCGTGTCGAGCGCGGCACGGCCGGGCATGATCTATGACTATTCGGGCTTTCCCGAACACACCTATCACATTTCCTATCCCGCAATGGGTTCGCCCGAAGTGGCGGCAGAGGTGGTCGCGCTGGGCGCGGCGGCAGGCATTGCAATCGGTACCGATCCGTCGCGCGGGTTCGATCACGGCACATTTTCGATGATGCAGCCGATCTATCCCGATGCACAGGTCCCGGTGGTCAGCCTGTCGATGCGCCACAGCTATGATCCCGCCGCGCATATCGCGCTTGGCGCAGCGCTCGCGCCGCTGCGCGACCGGGGCGTCGTGATCGTGGGGTCGGGGCTGTCGTATCACAACCTGCGGATGTTCGACCCGCGTGCGGCAGTGCCATCGGCGGCGTTCGACGCGTGGTTGCGCGCGACATTGACCGGTGATGATCCGGCGGCTCGAATTGCAGCGCTCGAACGCTGGGATACGGCCCCTGCCGCGCGCATCGCCCATCCGCGCGAGGATCACCTGATCCCGCTGATGGTGGCGACAGGCGCTGCGGGCGGCGATCCGGCAACATGCATCTATTCGCAGGCGGATCTGCGCGGCGGGATCACCGCGTCGGCGTGGCGCTTTGGCGACGATACGACGCCGACCGGGTTCGACCGGCTGGCCAAGAACGCCGCCTGATCGCTCAGGGCTGTGGCGGTCCGACGAGGTATTCTTCGTCGGTTACTTTTTCCATCCAGACGACATTACGGCCGTCGAGCGATTCCTGAATGGCAATATGCGTCATGGCCGTCGTGGGCGATGCACCGTGCCAGTGCTTGTGCCCTGGCGGACACCAGATCACGTCGCCGGCGCGGATTTCCACGATCGGCTCGCCTTCGCACTGGGTCCAGCCGCATCCGGCAGTGACGACCAGCGTCTGGCCCAGCGGGTGGGTGTGCCAGGCAGACCGCGCGGCGGGCTCGAACGTCACCGTGGCACATGAATGGCGTGCCGGCGCGGTTGCCGTGTTCAGCGGGTCTATGCGCACGGTGCCGGTAAAATACGCCTCCGGACCTTTTTGCGACGGTTGCGATCCCGCCCGTTTCAATTCCATGGCGTCACTCCCATTCGATCGTACCTGGTGGTTTTGACGTATAGTCATACACCACGCGGTTGATGCCCTTTACCTCGTTGACAATACGCGTGGCGACGCGTGACAGGAAGCCGGCGTCGAACGGATAGATGTCGGCGGTCATGCCGTCGGTCGAGGTGACCGCGCGCAAGGCGCAGACGAAGTCGTAGGTGCGGAAATCGCCCATCACGCCGACCGTGCGCACCGGCAGCAGCACCGCGAACGCTTGCCAGATTGCGTCGTACAGCCCGGCCTTGCGAATTTCGTCGAGGTAGACCGCGTCGGCCTTGCGCAGGATGTCGCAGCGTTCGCGGGTCACTTCGCCGGGCATGCGGATGGCCAGGCCCGGCCCGGGGAACGGATGGCGGCCGACGAAGATGTCGGGCAGGCCGAGCTCGCGGCCCAGCGCGCGCACTTCATCCTTGAACAGTTCGCGCAGCGGCTCGACCAGTTGCATGTTCATGCGTTCGGGCAGGCCGCCGACATTGTGGTGGCTCTTGATCGTGACCGAGGGCCCGCCGGTGAACGACACGCTTTCGATCACATCGGGGTACAGCGTGCCTTGCGCCAGGAATTCGGCGCCGCCGACCTGGCGCGCCTCTTCCTCGAACACGTCGATGAACGATTTGCCGATGAATTTGCGCTTGGCCTCGGGGTCGGTGACGCCGGCCAGGCCATTGAGGAACAGCGTCGAGGCGTCGCGGTGGACCAGCGGGATGTTGTAGTGGTTGCGAAACAGGCTGACGACCTGTTCGGATTCGCCAAGGCGCATCAGGCCGTGATCGACGAACACGCAGGTCAGCTGGTCGCCGATCGCTTCGTGGATCAGCACGGCGGCAACTGCCGAATCGACCCCGCCCGACAGGCCGCAGATGACCCGCGCATCGCCGACCTGGGCGCGGATTTCGGCGATCTTGGTCTTGCGGAATTCGGCCATCGTCCAATCGCCGCGACAGCCGCAGACATGACGCACGAAATTGGCGATCAGGCGCCCGCCATCGGGCGTGTGGACGACTTCGGGATGGAACTGCGTGCCGTAATATTTGCGCGCATCATCGGCGATGACCGCAAACGGCGCACCGTCGGATACGGCGACGATGCGGAAACCGGGGGCAAACGTCGTGACCTTGTCGCCGTGGCTCATCCACACCTGATGGCGTTCGCCGACCTGCCACAGCCCGTCGAACAGCACGCAGGGTTCGGTCACGGTCAGGAACGCGCGGCCGAATTCGCCCGAATCGCCGGGTTCGACGGTACCGCCCAGCTGCTGCGACATGACCTGCTGGCCATAACAGATGCCCAGGATCGGCAGGCCGGCGTCGAACAGCTCTTGCGGGGCGCGCGGGGACCCGTCTTCGGGCACGCTGGCGGGCGATCCCGACAGGATGATGCCCTTGGGCTTCATCCGGGCGAAGGCCTCTGCGGCATGCGTATAAGGCGCGATTTCGGAATAAACGCCCGATTCGCGCACCCGGCGCGCGATCAGCTGCGTCACCTGGCTGCCGAAATCGACAATCAGGATGGATTCGCCCGAATGAGCGGGGTTTGATGCCGGTGTGTTCATGGCCAGCGGATAGAGAACGGGCTTCCCTGAGTCTAGGGCCCCTCGTCCAGACTCCACCGCTTTCACGGCAGTTGCATGGAATGCAATCGTTGCAGCTGTAACAACAATTGTCACATACGCCAAAAGGCGTATTGGCAGCCTCGTTCAGTCGCTCCTGCATTACACCCTGCCGGCGCAATGGACTTGGGACAGGGCCTGGAAGTGCACCACCATAGGAGCACACCATGCGCAGCATCACCACAATCGTGTTGCCGATGATTCTTGCCGCTGGCATCAGCGGCCTGATTTTTACCGCCACGCTCGTTTGAAGCGTCCTGGCCGGCAATCTGGCCAGGAACAGACGAAACAAGCGTGAAGGTTCGGCAAACGATCATTCAGCACAGCGGCTGGTCCTGACGGACCGGCCGTTTTGCATTTTGGCGCGGGCCATCCGATACAGCGCCCATGACCGCGCCGATCACCCGTTTTGCCCCCAGTCCCAATGGGCCGCCGCATCTGGGCCATGCCTATGCGGCGATCGTCGCGCATGACCGGGCCGTGCGCTCGGGCGGCGAATTTCTGTTGCGGATCGAGGATATCGATGGCGCGCGCAGCCGGCCCGAACTTGCCGACGAATTTCGCGCCGACCTCGCCTGGCTTGGGCTGACATGGCGCGAAGTCGCGCCGCAGTCGCAGCGTATTGCGCATTATAGTGCCGCGTTCGAGCGGTTGCGGGCGATGGGCCTGGTCTATCCGTGCCGGTGTACGCGCGCCGCTATTGCGCGCGCGGCCACGCGAACGGGCCCCGACGGCCCGGTCTATCCCGGTACGTGCAGGCCCGACTTTTCCAAACTCGCTCATCCTGAGCCTGTCGAAGGACGAGCGGGGTTGGGGGATATGGGCAAGGAAGGGCTTGGTACGCCAGACGTCGTGTGGCGTATCGACATCGCGGCAGCGATGGCGCGTTCCGGCGCATTGACCTGGCACGACGAACGGGCCGGCGTGCAAATGGCCCGGCCGGATCTGGCCGGCGATGTCGTGGTTTGGCGCAAGGACGCGCCCGCCAGCTATCACCTCGCCGCGACCGTCGATGATGCCGCCGATGGCGTCAGTATCGTGACGCGCGGCGCCGACCTGTTTGCGGCAACGCACATTCACCGCCTGCTGCAGGCCCTGCTCGGTCTGCCCGAGCCGGTGTGGCATCACCATCCGGTGCTGATCGAGGCCGACGGGCGCAAACTGGCCAAGCGGCGCGGCGCGCCCGCGCTGGCCGAACGGCGCCGCGCGGGGGAGCCGGGCCTCAGCCTCGCGGCGGCCTTGCGCGCCGCCCGATTTGACACTGGTATTCGCCTGTCCGAATCCCTAGATATCGGTCCATGATATTTGTCCTCATCCCCGTCCTGCTCGTCCTTATGGGCCTTGTCGTCTGGTCGCTGGTTCGCGGGATCGCCGCCTTCCTCAACACCACGCGCGCCGGCCTGGAACGTGGGGACGAAGGCATCAAGGAAATGCAGGAACTGCAGAACCGGATGATGTTCAACCGCATCAAATACCAGGGACTGGCGATCGTCGTGGTCGCGATCCTGCTCGCTGTCGGCGGCGGTCACAAGTAACCATGGTCCGGCTCAACAGGATCTATACCCGCACCGGCGATGACGGCACGACCGGGCTGGTCGATGGCTCGCGCATCGCCAAGCACCACCCGCGCATGATCGCGATCGGCGATGTCGATGAATTGAACAGCGCGCTGGGCCTGGCCTCGATCGCGGTTGCGGCGCCGTTCACGGATGAATTCGCGCGGATACAGAACGATCTGTTCGACCTCGGCGCCGATCTCGCCACACCGTTCGGCGCATTCGATACGACCGATTTTGCGCCGTCGGACATGGTCCTGCGGATTGTGCCGTCGCAAGTCGAATGGCTGGAACACACACTCGATCAGCATAACGATGCCCTGGCTCCGCTGCGCAGCTTCATCCTGCCCGGCGGCAGCGATGCTGCGGCACGTGTCCATCTGGCGCGGGCGATCGCGCGCCGGGCGGAGCGCGGGGCGACCGCGCTGGCCGTGGCCGAACCGGTCAACCCGGCGGCGCTCGCCTATATCAACCGGCTGTCGGATTACCTGTTTGTCGTCGCGCGCGCGATAAACGCTGGTGCCGATCCGCTGTGGGTACCCGGCGCATCCCGTTCGCAGGAAAAATAGCATGAACATGATTGGCGTGATCGGCGCGGGGCAGATGGGCGCGGGGATCGCGCAAGTCTGCGCCCAGGCAGGGCTCGATGTGCTGTTGTGCGACGTGGACCTCGCGCTGGCAGAAAAGGCCAAAGCGAAGATTGCCAAGACGCTGGCCCGGCTGGTCGAAAAGGAAAAGATGACGGCCACCGCCGCCGACAGCGCGATCGCACGGATTCGCGCGGTCGCCGATTATGCGCCAATGGCCGAAGCCGACCTGATCATCGAGGCGGCAACCGAACGCGAAGAGATCAAGGCGCGCATTTTTGCCAGCGTGGGCAAAGTGCTCGGGTCGCAGGCGATCCTTGCATCGAACACCAGCTCGATTCCGATCACGCGCATGGCTGCCACCACGACCGATCCGGCGCGGTTTGTCGGCGTACACTTCTTCAACCCGGTGCCGGTGATGGATCTGGTCGAACTGATCCCCGGCCTTGCGACGTCGCCCGCCACGCTCGAAACCGTGCGCGCTTTTGCCGCCGAGCGGCTGGGCAAGCAGGTCGTGATGTCGCAGGACGAGGCCGGCTTCATCGTCAACCGCGTGCTGATGCCGATGCTCAACGAGGCGATCTTCGTCCTCGGCAGCGGCACCGCGACGATGACCGATATCGACAAGGGCATCAAGCTGGGGCTCAACCATCCGATGGGCCCGCTGGAACTGGCGGATTTCATCGGGCTCGACACATGCCTGGAAATCACGCGCGTGCTGCTGAATTCGACCGGTGATTCGAAATACCGCCCGGCGCCACTGCTGATGAAATATGTCGAGGCCGGCTGGCTGGGGCGCAAGACCGGGCGCGGGTTCTACGATTACAGCGGTGCGGTGCCGGTGGCTACGCGTTGAGGCGACAAGGCGTTGCCATAATCTGAGCGGGCCTTGTCTAATATTGATGGCCTCAATGCGCCGCGCCCCATGATGCGCCGAACCCGATATCGATCCCCAACGGCACCGACAGCGTAATCGCCGGCTCCGCTGCCGTCGCCATCACGTGGCGGATCACGTCGCTTGCCGCTGCCACATCGGCTTCGGGCAGTTCGAACACCAGTTCGTCGTGGACCTGCAGCAGCATGCGCACGTGCGCCAGGCCGGCGTCGGCGAGGGTCGGCTCCATGCGGGCCATCGCGCGTTTGATGATGTCGGCGCACGTGCCCTGGATCGGGGCGTTGATTGCGGCGCGTTCGCTGCCGGTGCGTTCGGCCTGGATCTTGGATGCGATGCGCGGGAACCAGGTCTTGCGGCCGAATAGCGTGGTCGAATGGCCGTTTTCGCGCACGTGTTCCAGCGTTTCGTGGATGTAGCGCTGGATGCCGGGGAAGCTTTCGAAATAGCGGTCGATCATCGCCTGCGCCTCGTCCGGCGATGTACCCAGTCGGCCCGCCAGGCCCCAGCGGCTGATGCCGTACAGGATCGCGAAATTGATCGTCTTGGCACGGCCGCGGGTGTCGCGGTTGACTTCGCCGAACAGCTCCATCGCGGTGCGCGCGTGAATGTCCTCGCCCTGTGCGAACGCATCGCGCAGCGCGGGCACATCGGCCATATGCGCGGCCAGGCGCAATTCGATCTGGCTGTAATCGGCCGACAACAACACATTGCCGGGCTCGGCAACGAACGCATCGCGGATCTGCCGGCCGATTTCGGTGCGCACCGGAATGTTCTGCAAGTTGGGGTCGTTCGACGACAGGCGCCCGGTCTGCGCGCCGACGAGCGAATAGCTGGTGTGCACGCGGCCCGTGACGGGGTTGATCGCGGCTTGCAATGCGTCGGTATAGGTCGATTTCAGCTTCGACAACTGGCGCCATTCGAGCACCAGCGTCGGCACTTCGGAGCCGTCTGCGGCCAGCGTTTCGAGCACCGACTGGTCGGTCGAATACTGGCCGCTCTTGCCTTTCTTGCCGCCCTTGTAGCCCAGCCGGTCGAACAGCACGTCGCCCAGTTGCTTGGGGCTGCCGATCAGGAACGGCCCGCCGGCTTTTTCGTGGATCACGCTTTCCAGATCGGCGATGCGTGCGGCAAATTCGCCCGACAGCGCGGCCAGCCGCTGGCGATCGACCTTGATCCCCGCTGCTTCCATCCGTGCCACCACCGGCACCAGCGGGCGGTCGACGCGTTGATAGATCCGTGTACCGCCCTCATCGGCGAGACGGGGCAGGAACGTGTTGTACAACCGCCAGGTGATGTCGGCGTCTTCGGCGGCATAGCGCGTCGCCTCGGGCAGCGGCACTTGTGCAAACGAGATCGCTTTCTTGCCGGTGCCGGCGACATGCTTGAACGCGATCGGATCGTGTTCGAGGTGGCGCCGCGCCAGTTCGTCCATGCCATGGCCCCACGGCGCCAGATCGCCGCGCCCGGCATCGAGGCAGAAGCTCATCACCAGCGTATCGTCGATCGGTGAAACGTTCACGCCGTGGCGCGCCAGGACGACCAGGTCGTATTTGATATTCTGCCCGATTTTCAGCACCGCATCGCTTTCCAGCAGCGGTTTCAGCAGCGCGCAGGCGGTGGCGCGGTCGATCTGGTCGAGCGTTTCGGCAAACATGTCGCCGCCGCTGTGGCCGAGCGGAATGTAGCACGCTTCGCCAGCGCCAGTGGCCAGGCTGATACCGACCAGGTCCGACCCGATCGCATCGAGCGCGCTGGTCTCGGTATCGACTGCGACCACGCCGGCAGCAAACGCACGCGCGATCCACGCCTCCAGTGCGGGCACATCCTGCACGCAAGGGTAGGCGGCGTGGTCGATCGCCGCCCATTGGATCGGCGGCTGGCGATCGCCGGAGGACATGTCGGGCGCGTCTGCGGACACGCGCGTGTTGAGGATGCCCGGCGCTGATGTCTGTACAGGGCTGGCCGCACCCAGTTTTTTCAGCAGGCTGGTAAAGCCGTGCGTGCCCAGGAACGCGGCCAGCGGATCGGGCGGGATCGGGCCGAGCAGGAAATCATCGAGCGGCACGGGCAGGTCGCAATCTTCCTTCAGCGTGACCAGCCGGCGCGACAGGCGCGCCATCTCGGCCTCGGCGATCAGGCTGTCGCGCAGCTTGCCCGGTTTCATCGCAGGCGCGTTGGCCAGCGCTGATTCGAGGTCGCCATTTTCCTGGATCAGCTTGGTCGCGGTTTTGGGGCCGACACCGCGAATCCCGGGGATATTGTCGACCGCATCGCCCATCAACGCCAGCACATCGCCGACTCTTTCGGGCTCCACGCCAAACTTTTCATAAACTTCGGGGAGAAAAATGCGCTGATTTTTCATCGTGTCGAGCATGTCGACACGCGTGCCGCCGGGGCCTTCGCCGATCAGCTGCATCAGGTCTTTGTCCGACGACACGATCGTCACGTCCCACCCGCGTGCAGAGGCGGCGCGGGTGTAGGACGCGATCAGGTCGTCGGCCTCCAGCCCGGCTTCTTCGATGCACGCCAGGCTGAACGCGCGGGTGGCATCGCGGATCAGCGGAAACTGCGGCACGAGGTCTTCGGGCGGGGGCGGGCGGTGCGCCTTGTACGCCTCGTACATTTCATTGCGGAACGTGATCGAGCCCTTGTCGAGGATCACCGCAAGGTGCGTAGGCCCTTGAGCTATATGGAGATCTTCGGCCAGGCGCCACAGCATGGTGGTATAGCCATAGACCGCGCCGACCGGCGTGCCGGCCGGATTGGTCAGCGGCGGCAGGCGGTGATAGGCGCGAAAGATATAGGCCGATCCATCGACCAGATAGAGGTGATTGCGGGGGTGTACGGGGGCATCCATGTGCCATCTGTTAGGCTATCGACCGGAATTGACCAGAGGGGATTTGCGCGAAGGTGCCTCGCCCCGGCAACGGTCTGGCTCTGGCGTAGAACGGCCCGTCGCTCGCCGCAAACGGTCCTGTCACAGCGCGCGACAAAGCGGCAAAAAACCGTTGGCTTCCCACGCGATATGACAAGGGTGTGCGTGAACATGCGTTGAAAGCTTGCAACGCGATGAATTGCCGATTAATTGGGGCTGGAAGTCTATCGCCAGAGTAGGCTTTGCATCGGGCGTAATTGCCCGGCGCGGTTCACTTCAATCCAGGGATTCTAACGCATGCGCAAGCTCATCCTCGCCGCTGTCGCCGGCACTGCTTTTGTTGCTCTCGCGGGCTGCAACGAGACGAAGGTAGAAACGGCCACCACCGAAGCTGTTGAAGCGACCGACACCGGTTCGGCTGATGCAATGGACGCCAGCTCGGCTTCCGCTACGGACGCGAGCACCGCCGCCAAGATGTAATCTTGTCCGCAAGGACAAGTTACCGGCGTCGTTTGTTCGACGATATATGGAAAGGGAGTCTGGCCGTTCGGTCGGGCTCCCTTTTTGTGCGTGGTGTTCGGGTGTCCCTTCTTCTCCTCTCCCCTTCAGGGGAGGGGCCGGGGGTGGGGCCTCTCGGCTACAATCCCACGTCGCGATGGTCGCATAAGCGTTGGCGAGTGGGGCGCGGCCCCACCCCAACCCCTCCCCTGAAGGGGAGGGGCTTAAGTAAGAGCGCCTGTTTTTGATCAGCGGCGGCTGTCGCTCATTTCGGTGTGCGGCAGGGCTTGCGCGTAACCGTCGTACAATGCGCGGGTCACTTCGGCGATCATGATCGCGTGACTGGTGTGTCCTTCGGGCCCGGCGATGAAGATCGCCAGTGCCAGGTGGCGGCCATCGGGCAGGCGGATGATGCCGACATCGTCGGTAACGCCTGCCAGCGTGCCGGTCTTGTGCGCGAACACCGTGCCATCGGGCAGGCCGGCGCGCATGCGGTTCTTGCCCGTGCTGGTGCGGGTCATCGTGTCGAGCAGCACCGCGCGCGATTGCGGGCTGAGCACGCCGCCACGGTCGATCGCCGACAGCAGCGACAGCATCGCGCGCGGCGTGCTGGCGGTGCGCGTGTCGATCGTCGTTACCGGGTTGTAGCGGCCGTCATCGCGCACCAGCGTCGCCATCGTGCTGTCCAGATGCTGGCCGATGATCCCGCTTCTGGTCAGCCAGGCATTCACGACATTCACGCCGCCCACGGCGGTGATCAGGCCATCGGTCGCGTTGTTGTTGCTGCGCGTGATCGACAGTTCCATCAATTGCTGCGCGGCCATCACCGGGCCGGCGCGCAACGGCGCCGGGCTGCCCCGTGCGCCGCCCGGAGCCATCATCATCATCGGAAACGGTTGATCGAGCCGCAGACGGCCCTGTTCGACACCACTCAGATACGTCGCGGCAACCGCGACTTTGGCGGTGCTGGCCATCGGAAACGGCATGTCGCCGTTGATCAGAACCTGGCCACCACCATCGAGATCGGCCGCAGCAATGCCGACCCGGCCGCGCGAATGCGCGACAATGGCCTCGACCGATTGCTGGATGGCCAGATCGCGCTGGTCCTGCATCGTGGCAGGCGCGCGACTCTGGACTTGTGGTGATGTGATGACGAGCGCGGGGAATGCGGCCAGCGCCAAGGCCGCCAGCGAAAGCTTTCGAATACGCAATGCGCGCCCCACCATAGCCAACCCTGTCTGTCGCCGCGATCGATCCGCGGGGCGTTTGCCCAACGACAAATTATCCATACGCCAAGGGGGGTTACTAAACGATTGCGGATTGCCGCGATAGGCCTGGGTATTCATCCGGACGCAGCCGCAGGGCGTTCTGCCTCCCCGTTCTTCGGGGAGGCGGAACAGATCAGGCCGCCGCGGCTTTCAGATCGTCGATCAGGTCGGTGCGTTCCCACGGGAACAGGTCGCCCTCGGCCTTGCGGCCGAAATGGCCATAGGCGGCGGTGGCCGAATAGATCGGCTTGTTCAGTGAAAGTGCGGTGCGGATGCCGCGCGGGGTCAGGCCGCCCAGGCGCTCGGCCGCGACTTTGGTGACGGCGGCTTCGAGCGCATCATCGGCGACGATGCCGGTGCCATGCGTATCGATATACAGCGACAGCGGACGCGCAATGCCGATCGCATACGAGACCTGGATCGTGCAGCGCGTGGCGAGCCCCGCGGCAACGACGTTTTTCGCCAGGTAGCGCGTGACATAGGCCGCCGAACGATCGACTTTCGTGGGGTCCTTGCCCGAAAACGCGCCGCCGCCGTGCGGGCTGGCGCCGCCGTATGTGTCGACGATGATCTTGCGCCCGGTCAGCCCGGCGTCGCCGTCCGGCCCGCCGATCTCGAAGCTGCCGGTCGGGTTGATGTGATAGACGGTCCGCTCGGTCAGCAATTCGGCCGGAATCACTTTAGCGATCGCGGCTTTGACCCAGGCTTTCAGCTCGGCTTCGCCCGCGCCTTCATCCCAGCCGGCCTTGTGCTGGGTGGAAACGACGATCGCAGTCGCTTCGGCCGGGCGGCCATCGGCAAAACGCAAGGTGACCTGGCTTTTGGCATCGGGTTCCAGGAACGGCGCGGCGCCCGAATGGCGGTCTTGCGCCAGTTGTGCCAGGATCTTGTGGCTGTAATCGAGCGTCGCCGGCATCAGGTCGGGCGTTTCGTCGCAGGCAAAGCCGAACATGATGCCCTGGTCGCCGGCGCCTTCGTCCTTGTTTGCGCCGGCATCGACGCCTTGCGCGATATGCGCCGATTGCGGGTGCAGGTTGTTTTCGAACCGGAATGTCTTCCAGTGAAACCCGGCCTGTTCATAGCCGATACGGCGCACGGTGTCGCGCACCGCGTGCTCGACTTCGTCCTGCACGCCTGCGGCCCAGTTGCCTGCCTCGTCCATGATGCCCTTGCCGCGGATTTCTCCGGCCAGCACCACCAGTTGCGTCGTCGTCAGCGTTTCGCAGGCGATTCGCGCTTCGGGGTCCTTGCCCAGGAACAGATCGACGATTGCATCGCTGATCTGGTCGGCGACTTTATCGGGATGGCCTTCGGACACGCTTTCCGAGGTAAACAGGTAATCGCTGCGCATGGGTGCACCCGCCGTCAAAGGTCGAAATCACATATAAAGGTTTCTTTATGTGACGTCCCTTAGCGAGCCTTGCGCCGCGTTGCAACCAGTCCGGTGACAAGAACAACTATGCACCACGCAAGCGGCAGGGCATTTCCGCCACGCGCAAACAGCGTCGGCGGCAGGGCCCGCGGCACGCGCCCGTCGATCCGCGCGGTGGCCAAATAGGGAATCGACTGGCGCACGCCGCCGCCTGCATCGATCACTGCGCTGATGCCGGTGGTGGTCGAGCGCAGCACTGGCAGGCCTTCCTCGATCGCGCGCAGCCGTGCCTGCGCCAGATGTTGCGGCGGGCCGATCGGGCCGAACCAGCCGTCGTTCGACGGATTGACGATATAGTCGGGGCGATGCGCGCGATCGACGACATGGCCGGAAAAGACGATCTCGTAACAGATCTGAAAACCGGGACTGCCCCAATTCGGGACAGGGATCGTACGCGGCCCGGGCCCGGCGATGAAATCGAGATCGCCCCCGACCAGGCGCGACAACCCGAGCGGGGTCAGCCACGCGCGCATCGGCAGGTATTCGCCATAGGGCACCAGATGCGCCTTGGCATAACCGCCGCGAATCGTGCCGAGCGGGTCGATCAGCGTGATCACGTTGTACGCGCCGGTGACCTGACGCCTGGTCAGCGACAGATCGCTGGCGCCGGTCATCAGCAGGCTTTGCTGGCCCACGACTTCGCTCATGCGCTCGCGCGCCAGCGCCGGATCGCCGCCAAAGGTGGTCTGCTGATACCATGTTTGGTCATAGCCGGGGCGCAGGTAGTCGGGCACGCCGCCCTCTGGCCACAGCACGATCCGCGGGCCCGCTCCGTCTGCCGGCACGCGGCCCGATAGCCGGGCCAGCGTGCGGAACTGGCTCTCGAACAGGCGGGCGTTGTTGATATCGTTCTGGTTCAGGTCGGGCTGGACCAGCGTATAGGCAAGCGTGTTGTCACCCGGGATGCCGGCGATGGGCAGCAGCATCAGTGCCGGCGGCACAAGTGCGGCAAGGATTGCGGCGGCAAACCGGCGTTCGCGCGCGCGTTGCCAGGCCCAAAGCCACAGGCCCGCCAGCAGGATGACAACACCCGACAGCGCATACGTGCCGCACCATGCGGCGATTCGCGCCAGGCCCGGCCGATCGAACGGGCCCAGCGTAACGACCCCGAGCGGGTTCCACGGAAACCCCGTAAACACCCAGCTGCGCAGCCATTCGGCCACGACCCACGATGCCGCCAGCGCCGGCACCATGCCTGTGCGGCGGCGCAAGGCCCACGCCGCGGTCATGGCCAGTGCGGGATAGACCGCCAGATAGAACGCAAGCAACACAACCGCGATGTGGCCAAGCCAGGCGGGCATTTGCGCCTGGAACGTAAACGCGGTGGCGATCCACGTGTTGCCCAGCGTGAAGTGCCCGACGCCGAACAGCCACCCGATCCATGCAGCGTCGCGCGCGCGCGGCGCTGCGGCGATGAGCGGGATCAGCAGCGCCAGCGCGAGCAGGGTAAGGGGCCACAGGCCCCACGGTTGGAAACCGGTCGCGGCCAAGGCGCCAAGCAACAGCGGCGCGAGCCAGCGGAGGCGGGGAAGGATGGTCATAGGGGAGGGGTTGGGGTGGGGGCAAAGCCCACTCGCCGACGCCTGGACTGAATGATGCCGAGAGCCCCCACCCCCGGCCCCTCCCCTGACGGGGAGGGGGGCAAGGAAAGCGGGGTCATGCGTTAGCCTTCGGCGTCGACCTGAGCTTCGGGCAACGGGTTCTTGCGCGGGCGGCCGCGCTTTTTGGGCGCGGCTGGAGCGTCTTGCGCCTCAACCACAACAACCGGCGCGGCCACCGCAACCGGCTTGGTCACCCGGGTCCGCTCGGGGCGCGCAGGCGCTTCGATCACGGTGTCGTTGCGGATGCCGATTGCCGGCGGCAGGATCGAAGGATCGAACGCCGGGGCCGCTTCGGCAACCCGTTCGGAGCGCTCGGGGCGTGGATTGCCCTGGTTGCGCGGTGCCTCGGCGCGCGGTGTATCGGTGCGCGGTGCATCCTGGCGATAGCTGTCTGGACGCGGCGCATCGTTGTCTTCGCGCCGGCCGATGCGGCGATCGTTGGTGCGGCCGCGCGGTCCGCGCGGGCCACGGCCGTCCCGGACAAACGGGTTTTCGCCCCCTTGCGCAATCGGATCGCCTTCATCCGCACGCATGCCTTCGGCAGGCGCGCCCTCGGCCACCGGTTCGGGTGTGCGCTGGCGATTGTCGCGCTGTTGCTCACGCGGCTGATAATTGGCCTCGCGGTCATCACGGCGCGGCTGTTCGTCTCGGCGATTTTGGTCGCGCTGGGTCTGCTCACGCTGGGTCTGATCGCGGGGCGCCTGCTCGCGCTGGCCCTGATCACGCTGGGTCTGATCACGTTGGCTATGATCACGCTGGCCCTGCTCGCGGTTTGGCTGTTCGCGATTCGTTTCACGCGGCGCGCGATCATACGTCGGGAAATTGGCATCCATGCCGAATTCCAGCGCTTCGTCCTCGCCGTCCTGGTCCTGCCACTGGTCGCCGCTGACGCCGCCACCGTTCTGATAGCCCTGGACGTATCCCGAACCATTGGGCGCGCCGGGCTGGCCGCCGGTCTGGCGCAGCCGCTGCTCTTCCATGCGGACACGGGTATCGGCCGTGACGCGGAAATAATGATCGGCGAATTGCAGGTAGTATTCCGCCTGCACGCGATCGCCGTTCATGTGCGCGTCCTGCGCCATCTTGCGATATTTTTCGAGCAACTGGGGCGCATTGCCCCGTGCGCGGCTGTCAATCCGGTTGACCTGCTGCCCACCACCACCGCCGTTTTGCGGGCGGTTGTTGTTGCCACGCCCACGCCTGCGGTTGTTGTTGTTATTGTTGCTGCTGCTACCACGATTGTTGTTCAACTCAGGCACGTCCTTGTTTGGGCCAGCGATCGCCAGGGCCAGTAGTCCTCAGGAGTGGTCCGGTTTTTCAGGCCGGATGGACGTGCGTAGCCCCGATGCAGCGCATGCCTTTGCCTCCGCGCCCACACTGCGACGTGGCAGGTGGGTATTCCAGCATCTGTGGTGTGCCGTCAGAGTGTCGGCCAACAAGTCAAATGGTGGAGCAGACCGGGGCGGGAAGCGATCATCCGTCCCCAAGTCTGGGTCGTTGATTAGTAGGGCCGAACCGGCTTGCCAAGTGAAATATTCAGTCAAATCGGGCGAATTATGTCATTATCACTGTCGATTTCCACAACCCGCGGCCTTTGGGCCAAGTCGCAATGGACACGCGCGGCCATTCCGGCGGCCCGGGCCAGCGCCATGACCGCCTCGCCCTGGGTCCAGCCGATCTCGACCAGCGCGGTGCCGTCCGGAGCCAGCAGATCGCGAAGTACGGGAACGAAAACACGATAATCATCGAGCCCCTGCGCGCCGGCAAAAAGCGCAGCATGCGGTTCGTGTGCCAAAACCGATGCATCGAGGCTCGCGCCGGTTTCGACATAGGGCGGATTGGCCAGCACCAGATCGAACCGGCCCAGGGCGCTGGCCCAATGGTCTTGTGTCCAGTCGCCCGCGATCATTTCGGCCCGCGTCGATAACCCCAGCGCGTCGGCATTGCGCCGCGCAATCGCCAGCGCGCCGTGCGACCGCTCGATCCCGACGCCGGTCGCGCCCGGCCACTGGCTCAGCGCGGTGAGCAGCAAGGCGCCCGACCCGGTGCCCAGATCGAGTATCCGCAACGGCGGGCGCCGCCGCTCGATCGCCACGGCGATCAGGGTTTCGGTATCGCCGCGCGGGATCAGGACATCGCGCGTGACGATGAAGTCGAGACCCCAGAATTCCTGGTGCCCGGTGATATAGGCGACGGGCTCGTGGGTCATGCGCCGCTCGATCAGCGTATCGTACCCGTCAGGAACGGCCCCCTGCATATGGCGCAGGATCATCTCGCTGCGCGTCACGCCCAGCGCATGCGCCAGCAACACTTCGGCATCGAGCCGCGCGGTATCGCTGCTCTGGCCCAGCCGCCGGGTCGCGGCGACCAGCGCCTGGGCGACGTTCACTGGCCCAGCGCCGCCAGCCGCTTGGCCTGGTCTTCGCCGATCAGGGCGTCGATCAGTTCGCCAAGCCCGGTCCCGGCCAGGATTTCGGGCAGGCGGTGCAGCGTCAGGTTGATACGGTGGTCGGTCACGCGGCCTTGCGGAAAATTGTAGGTGCGGATGCGTTCGGACCGGTCGCCCGATCCGACCATCGCGCGGCGCGCCTCGGCCTCGGCGCCCTGCGCCTGAGCGCGGCGCAAGTCATAGACGCGCGTGCGCAGCACCTGCATCGCCTTGGCCCGGTTCTTGTGCTGGCTGCGCTCGTCCTGCTGAATGACCACGATGCCGGTGGGCAGGTGAGTCAGGCGCACCGCCGAATCAGTCGTGTTGACATGCTGTCCGCCCGCGCCCGACGCGCGGTAGATATCGATCTTCAGGTCGCGCTCGTCGATCGTCACATCGACTTCGTCGGGTTCGGGCAGGATCGCCACGGTCGCAGCGGACGTATGGATGCGGCCGCCGCTTTCGGTCACCGGCACGCGCTGCACGCGGTGCACGCCGCTTTCGTATTTCAGAGCCGCAAACACGCCCTGGCCCGCGACGTGCGCGACCACTTCCTTGAACCCGCCGATATCGCTGACATTGGCGGAGATCAGCTCGACTTTCCACCCGCGTTCGGCAGCATAGCGTTCGTACATGCGGTAAAGGTCGGCGGCGAACAGCGCGGCCTCATCGCCGCCGGTGCCGGCGCGGATTTCCAGCATTGCGGGCCGCGCATCGGCGGTGTCGCGCGGCAGCATCGCCAAGGCGAGCGCCAGTTCGGCCTGCGCCAGTTCGGCGCGCAGGCGCACGGATTCCTCTTCGGCAAGCGTGCGCATGTCGGCATCGCCGTCGGCGAATTCGGCGAGCGCGGTCAGTTCGTCGCGCAGCAGGCGAACGTTGCGCGCGGTCTGCGCAACGGGTTCGAGTTCGGAATAGTCGCGACTGGCGGCGATGAACGCATCGCCCTCAAGCGTGCCCGAGGCAAGCCGCGCCTCGAGCTCGGCAAACCGCGCGCCGATCTGTTCGAGCCGGGTGTCGGCGATGCTCACCTTCTGAGCCCCTCCCCTTCAGGGGAGGGGTTGGGGTGGGGCCTCTCGGCTACAACCCAGGCATGCGATGATCCCATCGGCTTTGGCGAGTGGGGCGCGGCCCCACCCCCAGCCCCTCCCCTGAAGGGGAGGGGGGCAAGAAGATTGGCGCTCATTCGCCCAGGATCATCTTTACGTGGGCTTGTACGGTGTCGTCGCCGCGCAGGCGCCATTGGGGCCTATCCTCGCTCAGCGATAATCCGATCAGCACCCTGGCCGGGATCTTCGTCGCCTTGTCATAGCGTTTGCGTGGCGATCCGGTCGCGACGATCTCGCCCGACAATCCGGCGCGGCGCAGCGCGGCCAGAGCGGCGGTGGCGGCATCGAGCGCACCATCGTCCTCGACCGCAATCACCACATCGGCCGGCACTTCGTCCTTCGTGCCGACCAGCATCGCCAGGCGCTCGATCCCGGCCGCCCAGCCGACTGCCGGTGTGTGCGGCCCGCCCAGCGCCTCGATCAGCCCGTCATAGCGCCCGCCGCCCAGCACGGTGCCTTGCGCGCCCAGCCGGTCGGTGACGAATTCGAACGCGGTATGCCGGTAGTAATCGAGCCCGCGCACCAGCGCGGGCGCGCGCACCCAGGCGACGCCGGCCGCGTGCAGCCCGGCGGTCACCTGGCCGAAGAAATCCTGCGCTTCGCCGGTCAGGAAATCGTCGATACGCGGCGCATCGGCGGTAAACGGCTTGTCGCGCGGGTCTTTCGAATCGAGAATGCGCAACGGATTGCGTTCGAGCCGGTCCTGCGAGTCTTCGCTAAGGTCGGCGGCATGATCGCGGAAATAGGCGATCAGCGCGCTGCGCCACGCCTCGCGGCTGGCCCCGTCGCCCAGCGTATTGAGCTGCAGCGTCACGCCATCGGCAATGCCCAGTTCGCGCAGCAATTGATCGGCCAGGCACAGCAATTCGACGTCTGCCTGGGGTTCCCCGGCGCCGATCACTTCGGCGTCCAGCTGGTGAAACTGGCGATAGCGGCCTTTTTGCGGGCGCTCATAGCGGAACAGCGGCCCGTGCGTGGCCAGCCGCACCGGCGCATATTGCTGCCAGCCGTTGGTCAGGTAGGCGCGCGCGATCCCGGCGGTGAATTCGGGCCGCAGCGTCAGCGATTCGCCGCCGCGATCGTCGAACGAATACATTTCCTTCGACACGACATCGGTGGTCTCGCCCAGCGAGCGCGAAAACACCGTGGTTTTTTCAAACACCGGCATCTCGATCCGGCGAAACCGGTACAGGCGGCGCACGCGTTCAAAGGTTTCAACGACATGGCCGAACGCTTCGGCTTCTGCGCCAAAAATGTCCTGGGTGCCGCGAATGGCTTGCGGCGTGGTGGCTTTGGCGGTGTCGGTCGGCTTGTTCATCGCGCAGCGCTTAGCGGATGGGCGCGCACAAGAAAAGGCAGGGGCGGGAGTTGCGCGATTCCCGTCGCCCCGGCATGATCGGCGCATGATCAAACCGACCCACCTGTTGTGCAGCGCCGCGCTGTACGCCTCCGCCCTGCTGTCATCCGCCGCACAGGCGCAAGTGCAGCCCGCCACCAACAGCTTTCCCGCCGCTGTGCCGATCACCATCAACGTGCCCGATGCGCGGGATGTCGCCTATCCCGGCGTGATCGCGCTCGATGTCGATGCGACGGATCTGGAAACCGGCGCGACGCGCGTGACCGAGAAAATTCCGGTCGAGCCCGGCACGAAGCAGCTCGCGCTGCTGCTCCCGGAATGGATTCCCGGCAATCACAGCGCGGCGGGCAAGCCGGCCGAGCTGGTCGGCGTGCATTTCATTGCCGATGGAAAGGAGCTGACCTGGCATCGCGATCCGGTCGACGTCTATGCCTACATGGTGGACCTGCCCGCGGGCGCGCGCGAAGTGACCGCGCACATGATCCACACCCCCGCGCTGAAAGGCGAACCCGGCGACCGGGTGACGATCACGCGCGAAATCGTCAATCTGGAATGGGACCAGTTCACGCTGTATCCCGCCGGGCATTATGTGCGGCAGATCAGGATCAAGCCGACAGTGACGTTCCCGGCCGGATTTACCGCCTATACCGCGCTGGACGGTCATGAAACCGGGGGCGGCAACAAGAACACCTGGGACGTCACCGATTACGAAACGCTGGTCGATTCGCCGATCTTTGCGGGCAAATATGCGCGCCGGTTCGAAATCGGCAACAAGGTCTGGCTCGATACCGTGGCCGACAAGCCCGAAGACCTGGTGATCGCGCCCGAACACCTCGAAACTTATCGCAACCTGGTCAAGGAAGCCGACACGCTGTTCGGTGCGCGGCATTACGATCATTACGATTTCCTGCTGGCGTTCAGCGACCGGATGAGCGGCGTCGGGCTGGAGCATCACCGCTCCAACGAAAGCGAATATCTGCCCAAGGCGTGGACCGATTGGGCGGCATCCGATTGGGATCGCAATGTCGTGCCGCACGAATACACGCATTCGTGGGACGGCAAATACCGCCGCCCGGCACGGCTGTGGACGCCAGACTATCGCCAGCCGATGATCGACGACCTGCTGTGGGTCTATGAAGGCCAGACCCAGTTCTGGGGCCTGGTGCTCGCGGCGCGATCGGGTGTGCAGACCAAAGAGACGATCCTGGGCGAACTGGCGGCCTATGCCGGGACGTTCGGCATAACCGCAGGGCGCGAATGGCGGCCGGTGGTCGACACCACGACCGACCCGATCTTTGCCGCGCGCCGGCCCAAGCCGTTTGCCACGATGTCGCGCAACGAGGATTATTATACCGAAGGCGCGCTGGTCTGGCTCGAGGCCGATCAGATCATCCGCGCCGGCACCGCAGGGGCGCGCGGCCTCGATGACTTTGCCAAGGCGTTCTACGGCATGCGCAACGGCGACTGGGGCGTGCTGCCCTATACTCGCGCCGATGTCGTCGCCACGATGAACCAGGTCTACCCTTATGACTGGGACACGTTCTTCAGGACGCGGATCGAGACCCCCGGGCAACCGGTGCCGGTGGGCGGCATCGAACGCGGCGGGTATCATCTGGTGTGGAAAGACAAGCCCAACCCGTATGATGCGGGCCGCGCGACCGAGGCCAAAATGCTCAGCCTGGCCTATTCACTGGGCATGGTGCTCGACAGCGACGGCAAAGTGATGTCGACGATCTGGGGCAGCGCCGCGTTCAAGGCCGGCGTCGTGCCATCGTCACAGGTGGTCGCAGTCAATGGCGATGCCTACAGCGCCGATACGATCAAGGCCGCGATTACGGCCGCCAAAGGCACCGACAAGCCGATCAGCCTGCTGATCAAACGCGACAGCCATTTCGAAACCGTCAGCATCACCTGGCGCGACGGTTTGCGCTATCCCTGGCTGGAGCGTTCGGGCGGCATCAAGGGCCCGGGCGGGCTTGACCTGTTGCTCGATCCACACCGGGCCCAATCCTCTGCGACAAAGCCCGCGACGGCGAAACATTGACCACGCGTAAACCGGCGGCGCAGGCTCGGCCGCAACGGCATCTGGCGCAACTTGGCGGATGGCTGGCGCCGCCGCGCTTCCTGATGTTCCTGGCGCTGTTCGCGCTGGGGGTCGGCGCGTGGCGCTGGCTGGGGCATGGCATCGCCGATGCGGTCGACCTTGGCTTCGACGGGGCGGCGCTGGCATTTCTGGTCAGTGTGGTGCCGCTGTTCCTGACCCATCGCGATACCGCGTCGATCCGCGCCCAATCGGCGCGCAACGATGCCAATCGCGTGGTGGTGTTGTGCATCACCTCGGCCCTGTCGGTGGTGGTCATGGCCGCGATCGCGGGCGAAGTGCCGCATGTGGCGCATGGCGGGCCGATCGTGCTGGTCAAGGTGATCGCCACGCTGCTGCTCACCTGGCTGTTCGCCAACGTGATGTATGCGCTGCATTATGCGCACCTATATTACTCGGCGGGTGAAGTGGCGGGCAAGGATACGGGTGGGCTGGAGTTTCCGGGCGACACAGACCCCGATTATCTCGATTTCGCCTATTTCGCGTTCACGCTCGGCATGACGTTTCAGACCGCCGATGTCGGGATCAGCGGGCGGCCGATCCGCCATATCGCGATGCTGCACACGTTCGCTGCGTTTATCTACAACATCGGCGTGATTGCGTTCACCATCAACGCCATTGGCGGCGCCGGGAACACCTGATCCGTGACAACGCATGTTGCGATGCACAACCCGGCAGGCTAGAGCGTGCGCCGTACCACGCAACCGGACCTGTCAACGGTCCACGCCACAAGGGTAGAGCATGCGCATCGACTTGATTCCGACCGGTGATAATCCTCCCGAAAGCCTGAACGTCGTCATCGAAGTGCCGGTCGGCGGCGAGCCGGTGAAATATGAATTCGACAAGGCGTCGGGCGCGCTGTTTGTCGATCGTATCCTGCACACGCCAATGCGCTATCCCGCCAACTACGGCTTTGTCCCGCATACGCTGTCGCCCGATGGCGATCCGCTCGATGCACTGGTGATCGCGCGCTCGCCCTTCGTCCCCGGCTCGGTCGTGCGCGCGCGGCCGATCGCGGTGCTCAATCTCGAAGACGAACATGGCGGCGATGAAAAGCTGGTCTGCGTGCCGGATACCAAGACGTTTCCGTACTATTCGGACATCAAGGAAAAGGACGACCTGCCTGAAATCACGTTCGCGCAGATCGAGCATTTCTTTACGCATTACAAGGATCTGGAAAAGGACAAGTGGGTCCGTGTCGGCACCTGGGGCGGCGCCGACGAAGCGCGCCGGATCGTTCTGGAAGCGATCGAACGCTACAACAACGAGCCGAAGTAAGGGGGCAACGCCCACCCCACGCCATACGTCATCCCGGCCTTGAGCCGGGATCCCGCTTTCTTTCGGCGCCAGCTGTTTGCGCCGACGCAGACATGAAGCGCTTTTGCGACTGGTCAGCGCGAGAAAGCAGCGGGACCCCGGATCGAGTCCGGGGTGACGCGTGGTGACAGGATGGTCCGCTATCGGGCAATCAATCCCCCGCGACAGTCATCCCGTCGATCCGTAGCGTCGGCACGTCGATGCCGTTGAGCAGTTCCAGGTCGTTCGCCGGCACCAGCGCGGCGAACATGTCGATCAGGTTGCCTGCGATTGCGAATTCCGCGACCGCCTCGCCGATCACGCCATTGCTTATGCGGTAGCCCGATGCGCCCCGGCTGTAATCGCCGGTCACGCCGTTGACGCCGCTGCCGATCAGTTCGGTGATATACACCCCCTCGGCGATGTCGGCGATCAGCGCGGTGGGGGTGACGCTCCCGTTGGCTAATGCGATATTGGCCGTGCTGACATGCGGCGCGCCCGATCCGCCGCGCCCGGCGTGGCCGGTGGGGGCAAGATCAAGCTGCCGTGCGGCGGCGCAATCCATCAGCCATCCGGTCAGGCGGCCGGCGTCGATCAGCGCGCGGGGGGTCGTGGGCAGGCCTTCGCCATCGAACGGGCGCGAACGCAAGCCGCGCAAGATGTGCGGATTTTCCTGGATCGTGACGCCGCTGTCGAACAGTTGCGCCCCGGCCTTGTCGAGCAGGAAACTGGAGCGGCGCGCGATCGAGCTGCCGGAGATCGCGCCGATCAGATGCCCGACGAGCGAGGCGCCGACGCGCGGATCGAACACCACCGGCATGGCGCCGCTGCGCATCTTGCCGGGGTTCAGCCGGCGAACCGCGCGCTCGCCCGCTTCGCGCCCGATCAGGTCGGTACCGGGCAGGTCGGCGGCGTGGCGCACGCTGCGATAGGCGTAATCGCGCTGCATCGTGCTGCCTTCGCCGGCGACGACGCTGGCGGAAAAGCCGTGGCTGCTGGCGGCATAGGCGCCGGTGAAGCCGTTGCTGGTGGCCAGCGCAAACACCGATCGGCCGCTGCTGGCGCTGCCGCCGTTGCTGTTGGTAACGCCGGCGACGGCCATGGCCGCCGCCTCGACGGCGTGGGCCATGTCGCGCAAGGCCTGGGGTTCGGCTTCGCCACCGTCATCCAGATCTAGCGCGGGCGCGGCATCGCGAAGCAGCAGTTCGGCGTCGGCAAGCCCGGCAAAGCGGTCGGGCGGGGCCAGCCGCGCCATCGCGACCGCGCGCTGCGCCAGTTCATCGAGCGCCGCATCGCCAAGGTCGGTCGATCCGATCGAGGCCGAGCCACCGCCGGCAAACACGCGCAGGCCGATGTGTTCGGATTCGGAGCGCTCGACATCTTCCAGCGCGCCCAGCCGGACCGTGACGCTTTGCGAGCCATTGGCCATATAAACCGCATCGCCGGCCTCGGCGCCGGCCAGTTTCGCACGGGCCAACAGCGCCTCGCACCGTTCGCTCGCGTCGTTGGGGGATAGCATTGGGGGAAGGGTCCGGTCGATATGGGGGAAAGGTCTGCGCTTAGCGCCAAGGCCGGCGTTCTTCAATGGCGCCCGGCGCTTGATTTACGCGTTCGCCCATGGGGCCATGGTCAGCCCAGCAGGGCAACAACAGCCTTGAACACCCCGGTCACGGCAAACGGCAGGCCTATCGCAAACAACCATACCGCCAGCTGGTCGCGGCGGAACCGCGCGCCGCATGCCGGATCGGCCGCGGCCGGATCGTCCAGGCTTTCCCATTTGCGCTCATACCGCCGAAACAGCGGGATGATCGCGGCAACCAGCACGACAAGTGCAAACAGCGGCAGCATCGACGCGGTGTTCTGCGACAGCGTATGCATCGTCACGACAATCTGCAAAGCGGTATAGACGAGCAAGGCGTGGGCGACAGTGTCGCTCATCCGTTTGCGCCAGTTCACCTGCCGCGACGGAATTGCATTACCGTTTTTGGCGCTGGTTTTTGCAGGCGGCATCCTGGCACTTGACGGACTATAGGTTTTGACCATCGCAAGCCCCCCTGGTCTGGCGAACACTAGATCATGGCGCGAGGGACGTTGCAAGAGGTGCTTAACCACGCGCTTCGTCCACGTGTACCAATACGGATGGCCGCACAAATCGTGCCAGACGCGCCTCGCGGGCTTTGCCAGCGCGTATTCAGCGGCTATGGCACGCGTGCCGCAGGTCAAGGCGGTGCTCAGCATGGTTGCGCGACACATGAACGACACTGCGATTCCCGTTTTTACCCCGGACCCTGTGGCTACCCGGGCCGAGGCTGACCTGATTGCGCGCGATGGCGGGCTCGAAGTGGTCTCGATCGCCAAATCCTATGACAAGCGCGCGGTGCTCAGCGATATTTCGCTGTCGGTGGCCAAGGGCGAAGTGCTCGGCCTGCTTGGCCCCAATGGTGCGGGCAAGACGACCTGTTTCTATTCGATAATGGGCCTGGTGCGGCCCGATTCGGGGCGCATCCTGCTCGACGGCGTCGATATCACGAAGCTGCCGATGTACCGGCGCGCGATCCTGGGGCTGGGCTATCTGCCGCAGGAAACCTCGATCTTTCGCGGCCTGACTGTCGAACAGAACATCGCCACGGTGCTCGAGCTGATCGAGCCCGACAAGGACTTGCGCCGGGCCGAGCTCGAACGCCTGCTCGACGAATTCGGCCTGACCCGGCTGCGCACCAGCGCGGCGATGGCGCTGTCGGGCGGTGAACGCCGGCGCTGCGAAATCGCGCGCGCGCTGGCGGCGCGGCCGTCGATCATCCTGCTCGACGAGCCGTTTGCAGGCATCGATCCGCTGTCGATCAGCGACATCCGCAATCTGGTCAAGGACCTGACCCGGCGCGGCATCGGCGTGCTGATCACCGATCACAATGTGCGCGAAACGCTCGATATCGTCGATCGCGCCTGCATCATCTATGGCGGACAAGTGCTGTTTACCGGCAGCCCCGAGGCGCTGGTGGCCGATCCCAATGTGCGCCGGTTGTACCTGGGCGAGGGCTTCACGCTGTAAGGAGCACTGGATATATCGAGATGGCCACGCCCCACCGCCCTTCGTCATTACCGCGAACGCGGCAATCCAGGCGCGCTGGCGTTGCGATAGTGTGCGACATGTGTGCGGCCGGACCCCCGCGTGCGCGGGGATGACATAGTAAGGTGGGCAGGGGCACCCTGAGATGACGCGGAGGGGAAACATATTCCGGGGGCGCTCATGGGACTAGGTCCCAGGCTGGACCTGCGCCAGTCGCAGTCGCTGGTGATGACGCCGCAATTGCAGCAGGCGATCAAGCTGCTGACCTTGTCCAACCTCGAGGTTGAAGCGTTCATCGGCGAGGCGCTCGATGCCAATCCGCTGCTCGATATCGGCGAGGCGCCTGCCGACGCAGCCGCACCCGCCCAAGACCCCGACCTGCGCCGCACGTCGCTGGAAACCTCGCCGATCGATCAACTCGTCGGCGAAGGGCGCGGCGCCGAGGATCGCCCGCTCGACATCGACCCGGCCACGCTGGATCGCGACCGCGACACCGGCGATGCGGCGCAAGCGGCGGCCGACAATGGCGACTGGAGCGCGGGCGGAAGCGGCGGCGATCCCGATGCGCCCGAATACGATACGCATGCTTCGGCCGCGCTCACTTTGGCCGAACACCTGCACGCGCAGATCGGCGCGACATCGCGCGATCCGCAACTGGTGTTTATCGCGCGCTGGCTGATCGATCAGCTCGATGACGCAGGCTACTTGCTGCAACCGCTGCGCGAGGCGGCAGAGATGCTCGGCGTGCCGCTGGACCAGGTGGCGGCCGCATTGGCACTGGTCCACACGCTCGATCCCACCGGGGTCGGCGCGCGCGACCTGGGCGAATGCCTGGCATTGCAGGCGCGTGAGGCGGATCGCTATGACCCGTGCATGGCGCGCCTGCTCGACAATCTCGACCTGATCGCGCGCGGCGACCTCGCACGGCTGAAGAAGATGTGTGCGGTGGATGACGAGGATTTCGCCGATATGCTCAACGAGCTGCGCGGTTATGATCCCAAGCCCGGGCTTCGGTTTGGCGGCAGCGCGGCGGAAACGGTCGTGCCCGATGTGCTGGTGGCAGAGGCGCTGCTGGAGGATGGGACGCCCGGCTGGGACATCGCGATCAACCAGGCGACGCTGCCCCGGCTGATCATCAACCGGCCGTATTATGTCGAACTGCGCAAAGGCTGCGTGGCGAAGGATGCCCGCGCGTGGCTTGGCGAAAAATTGGCCGATGCCAACTGGCTGCTCAAAGCGCTCGACCAGCGGCAAAAGACGATTCTGAAAGTCTCGGCCGAAATCGTGAAGCAGCAGGACGGGTTCTTCCGCCACGGCGTGTCGCATCTGCGCCCGCTGACGCTGCGCACGGTCGCCGAAACGGTGAACTTGCATGAATCGACGATCAGCCGCGTGACCTCGAACAAATACCTGGCCTGCGCGCGCGGCACGTTCGAGCTGAAATTCTTCTTCACCTCGGGCGTGGCTTCGGCTGATGGCGAAGGCGCGGTGTCGGCCGAAGCCGTCAAGGACGCGATCCGCCGCCTGATCGATGCCGAAGAGGCCAAGGCGGTCCTGTCCGACGATACGCTGGTCGATCTGTTGCGCGACAAGGGGTTCGACCTTGCGCGGCGCACGGTCGCCAAATATCGCGAGGCGATCGGCCTGGGCAGCTCGATCCAGCGCCGCCGCCAGAAAGCGCTCAACCAGACCGCCCGTAACCAGAATGGCATCGGCCGCGTGCGATGAATCGAGTGGGGTCATGCTTGCCATTCGCGCGGTCCGGAGCATATGGCCGATGCATGGTGGTTCCGGGCAATGGTTGATACCGAACAAGGGGTAGGCTGGCGCACCGCGTTGCTGCGCATCGGCACGGCAGGCGCGGTGATCGCGGCGATCGTGGGCTCGGGCCTCGCCATCTATCACAACCAGCGCCCGCGGTCGGGCATGCCGGTGGCGGTGTTTCGCGCCGCCCCTGCGCCGCGCGAAACCGCCGCGCCCACAGTCGAGGACGCGATCACCCACCTGCAAAACGAAGTCGCGCAGACCCCCGACAACGCCGATGCCTGGCGCACGCTGGGCTGGTCGTATTTTCAGCGCGCACAATACACGCAGAGTGCCGATGCCTTGCGCCAGTCCGCCCGGCTCGACCCGACCAGCGCGCGCACGCTGTCGTTCCTGGGCGAGGCGCTGTTGCAGGCGCATCATCCCGAAGGGCACATGCCGCGCGAGGCGCGCCTGGCGTTCGACGAGGCGATCAAGCTCGACCCCAAGGATGCCCGCGCGCGCTATTACCGTGCGGTCGGCTGGGACTTGGCCGGGCAACACCGCCGCGCGATCAACGCGTGGTTTTCGCTGCTGAAGGACACGCCGGCCGACGCGCCCTATGCCGGCGACATCCGCGCGGTCATCCGCACCGTCGCGCAGCGGCATCATATCAAGGTGGAAAAACGCCTGGCCGAGGCGCAGTTTGCAGCTCCCGCCAATGGCGCGCTGCCCGCCAGCGTGCCGGGCCCGGCCAAAGTCAGCGTGCCCGAGCCGGCGGGCGACCGCATGCGCGCGGTCGAGAATGTGCCGCGCCCCGGTTCCTCCGGGAGAGAACCGGCGGCTGCGGCGTCAAGTCATTAAGTTTCATTTGCCTACATGCTGGAATCCCAAGGCCGCTCAACCAAAAATTAACCTTTCATGTTCATAGCTCATATGGTTAATGAATGGCGCGACCCCCGGAAAGACGGGAAAAGTCATTCGGGGGTTATGGCAAGAAGGGATTGATCCATGCGGGTTCTGCTGATCGAGGACGAGCCGACTACAGCCAAAGCAATCGAACTCATGCTGTCTGCAGAAGGGTTCAACATCTATTCCACCGATCTGGGTGAAGAAGGCCTGGATCTGGGCAAGCTGTATGATTACGATATCATCCTGCTCGATCTTAACCTGCCCGATATGCACGGTTACGATGTCCTGAAGAAATTGCGCGTCGCCAAAGTGCAGACGCCGGTGCTGATCCTGTCGGGCATTTCGGAAATGGACAGCAAAGTCCGCTCGTTCGGCTTCGGCGCCGACGATTACGTGACCAAGCCGTTCCACCGCGAAGAGCTGATCGCGCGCATCCACGCCGTGGTCCGCCGCTCGAAAGGCCATTCGCAATCGGTCATCCGCACGGGCAAGCTGTCGGTCAACCTCGATGCGAAAACCGTCGAAGTCGACAGCGCCCGCGTCCACCTGACCGGCAAGGAATACGCGATGCTGGAACTGCTGTCGCTGCGCAAGGGCACGACGCTCACCAAGGAAATGTTCCTGAACCACCTGTATGGCGGCATGGACGAACCCGAACTAAAGATCATCGACGTTTTCATCTGCAAGCTGCGCAAGAAACTGTCCCACGCCTGCAGCGGCGACAATTACATCGAAACCGTCTGGGGCCGGGGCTATGTGCTGCGTGATCCGGAAGAAATTTCGGAAACCGTCGCCGCCTGATTTGTGCGTTTACAAGGGTGTATCCGGGCCGCTGGCACGCGCCCGGATGGACCAACTCCCTGGAAAATGACCCGCTTTTTGGCGGGTCTTTTTTTGTGATCTTAGAAAGTGGCGGGCAACAGCCTCGCGCTGGGCGAAATGGCGTCTCATGCTGAACGTCATCTCGCATCCGGCGGGAACACATCCATAAGCGAGGTCAGGCTTTCTGCCTTTGCCATCGCCCACGGTGCGCCGGCATCGTCTGGCGATCCTAAAGTTCCGATCGGACCTGCGCATGGGCCAGGACGGCGAACAGGCCGGTTCCTCCCACGATGTTGCCGACAAGCGCGGGAAGAATAAAACCGAACGCTGCGAATGCAAAAGTCGCATGGCCAGTCATCATCAGCAGCCACGCCTCGGCCGATCCGGCGATAACATGGCTGAAGCTGGCGAGCGCGATGATATAAGTCAGCAGCGTCACCACCCAGACTTCCTGCCCCCGGGTGTTTGGCAGCAGCCAGGCGATCGTTGCCAGCACGAAGCCTGCCGGAATACCGCGCGCAAATGCATCGCCCGGGGTCAGCTCTTTCAGATGCGAAGACACATCGATCATCGCGCCAAGCAGCTCGGGCGTCACCAGATTGACATGTGGTATCAAAATCGCAACCGCCAGCGTTCCGAGCATGTTTGCGCCGAACACCAATGCCCACAGCCGCAGCGTTCGGCCCAGGTTTGGCCAACTCAGATGGGTGGCAAGTGGCAGAACCGCGACGATCGTGGTTTCCGTGAACAATTGCAGGCGGCCCAGGATCGTCACGATGAACCCGACGCTGTATCCGAGCGCGGCAATCACCGGCTTCCAGGGCGTATCGGGCAGCTTCAGCATCAGTGCCGCCTGCGCAATCAGCGACAGCCAGATCGTCACACCGGCCGCCACACCCGACCAGACAAGAGACGCGGCTGGCCGATCGAGTTCTTCGATGCCTTGCTGACGGATCACCTCGTGAACGATGCGCGCCGGCGGTGACTTGCGCTTTTCGACTGTCTCGCGGTCAGCCTGACTCAGGTCGGGGGCCAGATCCTGCTCGTCGTCGCTGCTGCCGGCCTCCTTGCCCTCATCATCCGGTTTGTCGGCGCCGGCGTGCGTGGTCATTTCTTCTGCTCTACCGCGGCAAAGCTTTGAACGAGGGCTGGCGGCTGCGCGGCATAATAGGCAGCGACCGACGAAATCTCAGCATCGTTCAGCTTTTTGGCGATGGCGACCATCGGATCATTCGGGCGATCGCCCTCGATCCCGCCACGGCCGCCAGCGCGGAACACGCGCAACTGGTTGGCAATGTACCACTGCGCCTGTCCTTCGATCAGGGGATAGGCTTTATCCGCCGCGCGGGTAACGCCGTGGCAGCCTGCGCATGCACCAAGGCCGGCGGAGGGCAGGCCGATCAACGCGAGTTTCTGGCCGGTGGCCATATCGCCCGCTGCTCCGTTTGCAGGTGCCGCTTCGGTCGAGCGCCGTGGCAGCGAAGAATAATAGCCGGCGAGCGCATCGATCTGCGACGGCGAAAGCTCTGTCGCGACCATTTGCATGAATCCGCTGCGACGCCGGCCGGCGGCATACGCGGTGAGCGTTCGTGCGAGATAGTTGCGGCTCTGCAAGGTCAGATTGGGAAACGCCCCGCCGCCCGCGCCATTGGCACCATGACAGCGCGCACAGGTCGCGGTTACGTCACCGCTGAGCGCAAGGCCCGAAAATCCGAAAACAGGCGTTTTATAACTGTTGGCGATCAGCGGCGGCTCTTTGTCGTTGCGCAGCGCATACGGGGCAAGCGTTGGTGGATCGACAAACGGCGCTGTCGCGTTGGGTTGCGCGTGCGACACCAGGGCCAGGTTCTGAAAGGTTGCGGGCGACATGGTCGGCATGGCCCGCAGGAATGCGACGAGCTGCCAGATTTCATCGTCGCGCCGATCGGCCGGCCATGACGGCATGGCGCTATATTTCACGCCCGCCTTCACGATACGAAACAGTTCGGGCGCGGTAAATTTTGCGACGGGCAGATCGTTTACCAGATACTGCGGCTTGGGATGCATCGACAAGACCACGGGGTTCTGACCGAAACCGGGGCCGCCGTGGCACCGTGCGCACACTTGCCCATAATATCCTGCACCCGCCGCAACGCGCACCGGCGTATCAAGATCCGCCGGGGGCTGTTCGTCCGCATGAAATGCCGTCGAACGCGTGAACGTGTAATGCAAAAACCGCGCCCACAGCTCTGGATGGGGCTTTGCTGCCGACAAATCGACGATGCCGCTCGTCACGATGACGATGGCGCCGATGGCTGCCAGCAAAGCCGCGACAAGCAGCGGTCCGAGCCACTGGGTTAGCCTGAAAGGGAAGATCGATCTGAACATATCGCTCTTCAAAATCTTTGATCGGGCTTTCTGTTCCATCCACGTGTCCTAACCGGTTGACCAACCCACCCACATTTGTCATCCGCCCGCGCCATGGCGCTTATCCACGACCCCACTACGCTCAACCGGCTTTATGGTCGTGCCAAGGGGAAGCCCTTGCGCGTGTATCAGCAGGGGCTGGTCGACGATCTGTTGCCCCGGCTGCTGGTTCCAGCCGAGGGGGAAATCACCGCCGAGCGGTTGTTCGGCCGGGATTGCGCGCTGCATTTCGAGATCGGGTTCGGCGGGGGCGAGCATCTGGCCTATCGCGCCGACATGCTGCCCGATCACGGGTTTATCGGCGCCGAACCGTTTCTGAACGGCGTGGCGCAGGCGCTGTCGCATATCGATGGCGAAAGCGGATACAGCCCGATCGGCAATGTGCGGATCCAGCATGGCGATGCGCTCGATGTGTTGCGGCGCATTCCCGATGGCGCGCTGTCGTTCGTCTATCTGCTGCACCCCGATCCCTGGCCCAAGACGCGGCATATCAAGCGGCGGATGATGAACGACGGCCCGCTGGCGCTGATCGCGGCCAAGCTGAAACCGGGCGGTGAATTCCGCTTCGGCACCGATCATCCGGTCTATCTGCGCCACGCGCTGATGGTCATGCGTCGCCATGTCGACCTGTTCGACTGGCAGATCAGCGCGCCCGACGATTTCCAGACCCGCCCCGGCGGCTGGCCGCAGACGCGGTATGAAGCCAAGGCGCGCGCGCAGGGTCACGAGGTCTGGTACTTCCGCTATCGCCGGCGGTGATGCGCGCGCGAAGGATGCGGTTAACCATTTAACCTCCCGCTAACCATCGAGGCGTAGACTTGGGCGCATGGGACGGGCCTGGTGGCCTGTCCGGGAGCATCGCCGGTCATGTCGTATCCGCCAAGCGCGCAGCTGATCCTTGCCGAAATGCGTGAATTCGCAGGGTTTTCATCATGCGAACAGCGCTACATCCGCCGCAGCCTGGACATCGGCCTGGGCCGCAGCGATGCGTTTCGCGTGTGGGCACGCAATGCGGAGGAAACCGCATCGATCCGCACGCAGTATGTCGTCTATCAGGACCTGAAACTGCTGCGCCCTGCGTTGGCCGACGCCGAAGGGCCCGGCCGTGGTGAAGGCTTGGCCGGGATCGAGGCTATCATGGGCCCGATGCTGCGCCTTTCGACATTCGATCTGGCGCAGGAACGGCTGAGCGGTTTTTGCGCCTATCGGTTTTTGTACGAGCGTCTGCTGGGCGCCGGCGTGCGGCCATGGCTGCCCGCGGCGTTCTGCGGCGCGGCGGCCTTGCCACAGATCCGCCCCGAACGGCGCAAGCGGCTGCTCCAATCGATCAGCGAAGCCGCGGCGACGGCGCCCGGCTGGTCGCGGCGCGAGCCGACGTTCTTTCCGGAATTCGTCGAGCTCGAGGCGGCGTAATATTCGCGCGGCACCGCGGGCTTGACCTCATAGGCCTTAAATTGGTCCGAGGGCCCAATTTTTCCAAAATCCCAAGTTCGCTCATCCTGAGCTCGTCGAAGGACGCGCGCAACATTTGACCTGGACGCAAGAACCCCAGCCATTGGGCGAACGGGGCGCGTGTCCTTCGACAGGCTCAGGATGAGCGGATGTTGTGTGTTTGCGCCACGTCCGTGACGACGCAACAGAGCGCTAACCGCGATACAGCGCATCCATCCGCGCGCCATAGCGGTCGCGGATCTTGTGGCGGCGGATTTTCAGCGATGGGGTCAGTTCTTCGTTGGTGATGGCGAACGGCTCGTCGGCAAAGGCAAACTGGCGCACTTTTTCGGTGACCGACAGATCGGCGTTGACCCGGTCGAGCGCGGCCCGGATCGCGGCGCGAAACGCGGGCAGGTCCTGCAGCGCGACCAGATCGAAATGTTCGTCGGCCGCGCGCGCCCAATCCAGTGCCCATTCGGCGTCGGGCACGATCAGGCCGACCACGTAGGGGCGCTTGTCGCCGCTGACCATGACTTGCGCGATTTCGGGTTGCAGTGTCAGCATGCCTTCCAGTTTCTGCGGCGAGATGTTGTCGCCCTTGTCATTGACGATCATGTCTTTCTTGCGATCGGTAATCACGATCCGCCCGCCCGCATCGATATGGCCGATATCGCCGGTGTGCAGCCAACCGTCGCGGATCGTGCGCAAGGTTTCGACCTCGTTGCGCCAATAGCCATGCATGACCAGCTCGCCCTGGACGAGAATTTCGCCATCGTCGGCGATCCTCACGGTCACTTCGCGCATCGGCGGGCCGACGGTATCCATGCGCACGCCAGCGCGCGGGCGGTTGACCGAAATCACCGGCCCGGCCTCGGTCTGGCCATAGCCCTGCAGCAGCGTCAGGCCCATGGCCTCGAAGAAAATGCCGACTTCGGGATTGAGCGGCGCGCCGCCCGACACCAGCGCCTTCATCCGTCCGCCAAACCGCTGGCGGATTTTAGGGCGCAACGTGCGTTCCAGCACCATGTCGACCAGGCGATCGGTCAAGCGGCTCGTGCCGGCGGCGCGGCGGCCGGCGATCGCCAGCGCGCGGTGCATCATCGCGGCGGGCAGGCGGCCCTGTTTTTCGACCTGTTTCATGATCCGCGTGCGCAGCACTTCGAACAGGCGCGGCACCACGACCATGATCGTGGGGTGCACCTCTTCCATATTCGCGGCCAGTTTTTCCAGGCTCTCTGCATAGGTAATCGTGCCGCCCATGCCGATCGGCAGGAATTGCCCGGCGCTGTGTTCATACGCGTGGCTGAGCGGCAGGAACGACAGGAACACTTCGTCCTTCCACCCGAAATCCTCGGCCAGGATCCGCGCCGCGCCATCGACATTGCGCAGGATCGCGCCATGATGCTGGCGCACGCCGCGCGGGGCGCCGCCGGTGCCGCTGGTGTAGATGATGCACGCCAGCGCATCGCGGCCGATCGTGGTGATCCGCGCCTCGGCCTCGGCGCGGGCCTGGGCCGCGTCGCCGGTGGTCATTTCGGCCCAGTCGTGGAACGCCAGCATGCCCGATTGCATCTGGCGCAGCGGCTCGATGCCGATCACATGTTCGACATTTGGCGCGCGCATCGCCGCGGCCAGCAGCGGCGGCGCCAGCTTGGCGCTGGACACAATCACCGCGCGCGCCCCCGAATTTTCCAGGATGTGATGGTGATCGCGCTCGGTGTTGGTGGTGTAGGTCGGCACTGTGACCAGCCCGGCGGCCATGATCGCCAGATCGGCAATGCACCATTCGGGCCGATTTTCCGACACCAGCGCGACGCGGTCGCCATCGCGCAGCCCGATCCGGCGCAGCGATTGCGCCAGCAGACACACCTGGTTTTCCGCCGTGGTCCAGCTGGTCGGACGCCATGCGCCGTCGATCCGGGCGACGAGCATCGGCAGCGCGCCGCGCGTGTGCGCGCGATCGAGGAACATCGCGACAAGATTGGGGAAATGATCGAAATCGGTCAGTTGCATGGGCTTGCATGCTCCTCTGCGCCAGACCCTCTGTCGTGTTTGCGTGGCCTCTGCCGCTGACCTTAGACCAGCGCCTGCGTCATTACCATTACGGCGATACGCTCGCGCCTTCGCTGCGCGGGTCGGCCGCGCCAACCCAGCCGTCCGGCGTGCGCTGGATCGCATTGGCTTTCAGCCGCATCGGCATCGCGACGATCTTGGGATGGCCCAGCGCGGTAAGGGCAGGGACCATTGCGCCGACCGGTGTGCCCGCCTCGACCGCGATGCCGCCGGGGAACGGCATGACCACGCCCAGCGTGATCGCCGCGCGCGCATCCAGGCCCCAGTCGAGCGTGCCGATCAGCAGGCGGATGACCTGAACCGGGATCGTGATGCCGCCCGCCGCGCCGCCGGTCAGCACGATGTGGCCCGCCGCGTCGTAGACCACGACCGGGCTCATCGAACTGCGCGGGCGTTTGCCGGGCTCAACGCCGTTTACGGTCGGTTTGCCGTCGCGATCGGGCACGAAGTCGAAATCGGTCAATTCGTTGTTGAGCAGATAGCCGCTGACCATCAGGCCCGATCCGAACGCGCTTTCGACTGTCGAGGTGAAGCTGGCGCTGTCGCCCCTGGCGTCGACCGCGACGAAATGCGTGGTGCCGTGTTCGTCGATCGGCGTGCCCAGCGCGTAGTGCGGATCGGTGCCGACCGGCGTGCCCGCCGGCGCCTCTGCCATCGTGCTGTCCTCGCGGATCAGCGCGGATCGCGCGGCGATATACGCAGGATCGAGCAAGCCTTTGGTCGGCACCGGCACGAACGAGGGATCATCGACAAACCGGTCGCGGTCGGCAAACGCCAGCCGCTCGGCCTCGGCGATCAGGTGCCAGGCGACCGGCGAATTGGGCCCGAGCGCCTTCAGGTCGAACCGCTGAAGCATGCCCAGCGTCTGCAACACGATGATTCCGCCCGATGACGGCGGGCCCATGCCGCAGATGCGCCAGGTGCGGTACGGCGCGCATACCGGCGGCGCGGTGCGCGCGTGATAGGCGCCGATATCGGCAGCGGTCATCGGCGCGGGGTTGATGGGGCTGGCCGAAACCGCCTTGGCGATCGCGGCGGCATTGGCACCGGTGTAGAACGCGCGCGGACCTTCGCCGGCAACGCGCTCCAGCATGTGCTCCAGCGCCGGGTTTTTCACGACAGCGCCGACAGGCAACAGGTTGCCCTGCGGATCGAACCACAAGGCGCGGCCTTGCGGATCGAGCCCGGCGATGTCTTTGGCCGAAGCCAGCGTCGCGTGGAGGCGGGGCGTGATCGCCGTCCCATCGCGGGCAAGGCGGATCGCCGGGCCGAACAATTGCGCCCAGGGCAGATGCCCGTGCTGGGCATGCGCGAGCGCTGCCAGCGCCAGATTGCCCGGCACGCCGACGCTGCGCCCGCCGGGGATGGCGGCCCTGTGGTCGAGCGGCTGGCCATCGCGGTAGAACCAATGGGCATCGGCGGCCTTGGGCGCGGCTTCGCGCCCGTCATAGGTATCGACATGGCCATCGGCGCTGCCGGTGACGAGAAAACCGCCACCGCCAAGACCGGTGCTTTGCGGCTCGACCACGCTCAAGGCCAGGAATGTCGCAATGACCGCGTCGGTGGCGCTGCCGCCGGCGCGCAGGATTTCGGCGCCCGCGGCCGCCGCGCGCGGGTCGGCGGCGGACACGACGCCGGGTTGCGGCAATGCTGTCCTGGCAAATATCGGCGGTGCAAACGCCAGCAAGGGGATCAGGGCAGCGCGAACAGCGCGTTTGCGTAACGATTCTATGGCCATGGCGGCCAAGCTATTCGCTGCCCACCGCTTCCGCAATGCTTCCCATGCCTTCGATGCGGGTTCGTTCGGCAAGGCCCTTGACGATCCGGCGCACCAGCCCCGGCCCTTCATAGACCAGGGCGCTGTAGATCTGCACCAGGCTGGCGCCCGCGCGGATCCGCGCCCAGGCGTCATCGACCGTGGCGATCCCGCCGACGCCGATTAGCGGGATCTGCGCGCCGCTGGCCTTGCGGAAATCGCGCAGGCGTTGCAGCGCCAGGTCGCGCAGCGGCTCGCCCGACAGTCCGCCGGTTTCGGCGGCATGCGCCGAGCGCAAGGCGGGCCGGGTGATCGTGGTGTTGGATATGATCAGCGCGTCGATCCGGCGGTCGAGCGCGATCCGGCAGATCGCATCGATATCCGCCGCTGCCAGATCGGGCGCCAGTTTCAGAAAGATCGGCGTCGGCACACTGCCGCGCGCAGCGATCACCGCATCGAGCAGCGCGGCCAGGGCGCCTTCGTCCTGCAGATCGCGCAGGCCGGGCGTGTTGGGCGACGAGATGTTGACGGTCAGATAGCGCGCCAGCGGCGCCATGATCCGGGTCATTTCGGCATAGTCGGCAATGCGGTCGGGCGAATCCTTGTTGGCGCCGATATTCACGCCGATGATGCTGGCGCCGGACTTGCGCGCGCGCAACCGCCGCGCCACCGCGTCGGCGCCATCGTTGTTGAACCCCATCCGATTGATCACCGCGCGATCCTCGACCAGGCGGAACAGGCGCGGGCGCGGATTGCCCGCTTGCGCGCGCGGGGTGACCGTACCGATTTCGGCAAAGCCGAAGCCCAGCGACAGCATCGCATCGGGCGCGACCGCGTTCTTGTCGAACCCGGGGGCCAGCCCGACCGGATTGGGAAACGGAATGCCCGCAACGCGCTGGATCAGCGTGGCGGCCATTTCGCGCGGACGTAACGAGGGTGCCACCTGCAGCGCGGCGATCGTCAGGCGATGGGCGGTTTCCGCAGGCAATGTGAACAGCAAGGGCCGTAGCAAGCGATAAGACATCGGTGTTGAGGGTTCACTATCTGGTATCAGGTGAGATCACTGTTGGGGGACATGCTGCGGCACGCAAGCGGGAATGCTGCCAATCTCGCGAAAATGGTGCGATCTGCGAAAAACCTGCGCAAAAGGTTGCTGTCTTGTCACACGATCGGGTCCGTGCACCATCAGTACCTTGCCATGATGCGCCGCGATACCTAGATACCGGACCGAATCAGTCTGATTTGAATTCGGCGGGTATCTCCCGGCCAAAGGTGCGTTTCAGCAATGCGTCTTTCCAGCATGGGCGATTATGCCGTGGTCACGATGACCGCCGCTGCGCAACGGTGCGGACGTTTGCGCGTTTCGGCGCAGCAGCTGGCCGATGAAACCGGCTTGCCCACGCCGACCGTGCAGAAACTGGTCAGCAAGCTGTCGGCTGCCGGGCTGTTGCGCGCGGTGCGCGGCGCGGGCGGCGGTCTGACGTTGGCACGGCCTGCCGCGACGATTTCGCTGGCCGATATCATCGAGGCGGTCGAGGGCCCGATCGCGATGGTCGCGTGCAGCGATCGCCATCCCGCCGGCCGCCAGGAATGTTCGCTGGAAAGCGCGTGTTCGGTGCGGCCGCATTGGCCGCTGGTCGATGCCGCGTTGCGCGGTGCGCTGGCTGGCATCTCGCTCAGCCAGCTGGCCGGACATGACCGCCCCGCGCCCGCCCCGGCAAGACCCTTGTTTGTTGATGCCCCCACCATTGGGATTGAAGCATGACCGATACACTCGATACCGAACTGCCCATCCGTGATCAGGCCGCGCATGACGCAGCGGCGCGCGCCGCCGATTACGAGCACGGCTGGTCGTCGGATATCGAGCAGGAATACGGCCCCAAGGGCCTGTCCGAAGACACCGTGCGCTATATCTCCGCCAAGAAGAACGAGCCAGAATGGATGCTCGAATGGCGGCTGAAGGCCTATCGCCATTGGCTGACGATGCCGATGCCAGACTGGGCCAAGCTGAATATCGAACCGATCGATTACCAGGCGGCGTATTACTGGGCCGCGCCCAAGACCAAGGACGGGCCCAAGAGCCTGGACGAAGTCGATCCGGAAATCCTGCGCATTTACGAAAAGCTGGGCATTCCGCTGGCCGAACAGGCGGTGCTGGCCGGCGTCGAGGGCGCGCGCAAAATCGCGGTCGATGCGGTGTTCGACAGCGTGTCGGTCGCAACGACGTTCCGCAAGGAGCTCGAATCGGCCGGCGTGATCTTCCGTTCGATCAGCGAGGCGATCCGCGAATATCCCGACCTGGTGCGGCGCTGGCTGGGCAAGATCGTGCCGATGCACGACAACTTCTTTGCAACGCTCAACTGCGCGGTGTTTTCCGACGGGACGTTTGTCTACATTCCCGAAGGCGTGCGCTGCCCGATGGAGCTGTCGACGTATTTCCGCATCAATGCCGAAAACACTGGGCAGTTCGAGCGCACGCTGATCGTGGCCGACAAGGGTTCGTATGTCTCGTATCTCGAAGGCTGCACCGCGCCCATGCGCGATGAAAACCAGCTCCACGCTGCCGTGGTCGAACTGGTGACGATGGACGATGCCGAAATCAAGTATTCGACCGTGCAGAACTGGTACCCCGGCGATGCGCAGGGCAAAGGCGGGATCTACAATTTCGTCACCAAGCGCGCGCTGTGCCAGGGCGCGCGCAGCAAAGTGTCGTGGACCCAGGTCGAGACCGGATCGGCGGTCACCTGGAAATACCCCAGCTGCGTGCTGAACGGGGAAGACAGCGTCGGCGAATTCTATTCGGTGGCAGTGACCAACAATTACCAGCAGGCCGACACCGGCACCAAGATGATCCACAACGCGCGCGGCACCCGCTCGACGATCGTGTCCAAGGGGATAAGCGCCGGGCATTCGAACAACACGTATCGCGGGCTGGTGCGCGTCGGCCGTAATGCCGATGGCGTGCGCAACCATACGCAATGCGACAGCCTGCTGCTTGGCGCCGACTGCGGCGCGCACACGGTGCCGTATATCGAAGTGCGCAACCCGACCGCGACGATCGAACACGAAGCGACGACGTCGAAAATTTCCGACGACCAGCTGTTCTACGCCATGCAGCGCGGCCTGTCGCAGGAAGACGCGGTGACGCTGATCGTCAACGGCTTCGCCCGCGAAGTGCTGCAGCAACTGCCGATGGAATTCGCGGTCGAAGCGCAGAAGCTGCTGGGTATCAGCCTGGAGGGATCGGTTGGATAACCTCACCCCCCAACACGATGCACGCCGCCTGAACTCCCCTCCCCTTCAGGGGAGGGGCCGGGGGTGGGGCCTCTCGGCTGCATTCCAGGCTGAGTTGAACAGCCGTGCGTCGGACATGCGCCGCAACCCGCCCGAGCCGGAGAAACGGTTGTGGCGCGCGCTGTCCAACGGCCAGTTGGAAGGGCACAAATTCCGTCGGCAGGCGGTGGTTGGACCGTATATCGCCGATTTCCTGTGCCCCAAGCAGGCGCTGATCGTTGAAGTGGATGGTGATACGCATGATGTGGATCAGGACCGGAAGCGCGATCTGGCATTGGCGGGTTATGGCTTGCGTGTGGTTCGGGTGACCAACCGGGATGTCATGGACAACCTTGATGGAGCGCTTCGCTTCATCCTTACTGCTCTGCAATCAGCGTTGGCGAGTGGGGATAGCCCCCACCCCAACCCCTCCCCTGAAGGGGAGGGGCTTTATGTTGCGGCTGCCCCACCCGATTTAACCGGATATGACCATGCTTCAAATCACTGATCTCCACGCGACCGTCGCGGACAAGCCGATCCTCAAGGGCCTTTCACTCGCCATCAATGGCGGCGAGATCCATGCGATCATGGGCCCCAATGGCGCGGGCAAGTCGACGCTGGCCTATACTTTGGGCGGCCGGCCCGGGTATGCGGTGACCGGCGGCGGCGCGACGCTCGATGGCGCGGATTTGCTCGCTATGGCGCCGCATGAGCGCGCGGCGGCGGGGTTGTTTCTCGGGTTTCAGTATCCGGTCGAAATCCCCGGTGTGTCGATGGTGCAGTTCCTGCGCGAGGCGCTCAATTCGCAGCGCAAGACGCAAGGGCTGCCACCGTTGTCTGGTGCCGCGTTCCTCAAACTGGCGCGCGAACAGGCGGCTCTGCTCAAGCTCGATGCCGAGATGCTGAAGCGCCCGGTCAATGTCGGGTTTTCGGGCGGCGAGAAGAAGCGCGCGGAAATGGTCCAGATGGGCATTCTCGATCCGAAGTTGGCGATCCTCGACGAGACCGATTCGGGGCTCGATATCGACGCGCTGAAAGTGGTGGGCGAGGGGATCAATGCGATCATGCGCCGGCCCGATAAAGCCGTGTTGCTGATCACGCACTACCAGCGGCTGCTTGATTACGTGAAGCCCGACTATGTGCATGTGCTGGCGGGCGGGCGGATCGTGCGCTCGGGCGGACCCGAACTGGCGCTCGAACTGGAAGAGCAGGGTTATGAGGCGCTGGTCGCATGACGGCGCTGCCCACCCGGCATGACGAGGCCTGGCGCTACGCCGATCTGACGGCGCTTGAAGCGCTCTGGCCGGCACAAACCCGCACGATCACGGTCGCGCCGGGCGAAACCGCAGCGCATTCGCTGATGGTTGGCGATGCCGCGGTGCACGATATCGCGATCATGCTGGGCGCCGGTGCGCGGCTGGCGTTCCATGTGCTGAACGCAGGGAGCGGGTATGGCCGCGTGGCGATGCGCGTGACGTTGGCGGCGGGCGCGCGGTTCGATCTGGGCGTCGCGCAGATTGCGGGCGGCGAGCAGACTGTCGAGATCGTGACCGAAGTTGTCCATGCCGAACCCGATGCCGTGTCGCGCCAGATCGTGCGGCAGGTGCTGGCGGGCCATGCCACAGGCAATTATCTCGGCCGTGTGGTCGTCGATCGCGGTGCGATCGGTACCGATGGCGAACAGTCGATCCGCGCGATGCTGCTCGATCGCACCGCGACGGCCAATGCGCGGCCAGAGCTCGAAATCTATGCCGACGATGTCAAATGCGCACACGGCTGCGCGATTGGCGAGCTCGATGCCGGCGCGCTGTTCTACTTCGCCAGCCGGGGCATACCGCCCGCTGCGGCCAAGGCGCTGATGCTGCAGGCGTTTCTGGCCGAAGCGTTCGCCGGTGCGGCCGATGAAGAGGCGTTGACCGCAGCGGCGTTGACTGCGCTGGAGGCGATACTGTGACCCTGCATACCGATATTGTCGCCCACGCACCCGATGCATTTCCGGGAATGGTCACGCGCGAAGGCGCGCGCTGGCATTACCTCGACAGCGCGGCCACCGCGCAGAAACCCAATGTGGTGATAGATGCGGTCGCGCGCGCGCTCGGCCCCGATTATGCGACAGTGCATCGCGGGCTCTATGCGCGCTCGGCCGAGATGACGACCGCGTACGAGGCGGCACGGCGCGAAGTTGCCGCGCTGATCGGGGGCGCCGAGCACGAACTGGTGTTTACGCGCGGCGCGACCGAGGCCATCAACCTGGTCGCGCAGACCTGGGGCGTCGCCAATCTGCGCCCTGGCGACCGCATCCTGCTGTCGCTGCTCGAACACCATTCCAATATCGTGCCGTGGCAGCTGATCCGTGATCGCACCGGCGCCGAAATCGATGTCTGCCCGCTGACTCCCGATGGCCGGATCGATCTCGACGCGGCCGAGGCGATGTTGTCCCCGGCGCACAAGCTGGTGGCGTTTTCCCATGTGTCGAATGTGCTCGGCGGCGTGCTCGATGTCGCGCGCGCGGTGCGGATGGCGCATGCGGTCGGCGCGCGCATCCTGATCGACGGGTGCCAGGCGGTGGCGCGGGTGCCAGTCGATGTCGCGGCGTTCGATTGCGATTTCTACGTGTTTTCCGCGCACAAGCTTTACGGCCCGACCGGGATCGGCGCGTTGTGGGCGAAGGCCGAACTGCTGGGTGCGATGCCGCCGTGGCAGGGTGGCGGATCGATGATCGACCGCGTGACGTTTGCCGAAACCACCTGGGCCCCGGCGCCGCAACGGTTCGAGGCGGGGACGCCCGCGATTGCCGAAGCGATCGGGTTTGCGGCCGCAGCCAGATTCGTGAAGGCGCAAGGGCTCGGCGCGATCCATGCGCATGAAGCCGCGCTGGTCAAACGTGCGCGCAGCGAGCTTGGCCGGATCAACGCGGTACGGCTGTTCGGGCCCGAAGACAGCGCCGGCATCGTCAGTTTTACGATCGAGGGGGTTCACCCGCACGACCTCGGCACTATATTGGATGAAGAGAACGTCGCGATCCGCGCCGGGCACCATTGCGCGCAGCCATTGATGGCCGCGCTCGATATCCCTGCGACAGCGCGTGCCAGTTTTGCCTTGTACAGTGATGACAGCGATATCGCCGCGCTGGTGCGCGGGATCGAGCGCACCCTGAGGATTTTCGCATGACCGACCAGAAGTTTACGATCGAGGAAGTCGATGCGGTTGCACCGCCGCCGCGCGCCAAGGTTGAAGATGAAACCTCGGGCGACAAACTGGCGCGCAAACGCGATTACCTCGAAGGGTTTCTGGCCGAAACCCCGTCGGGTGTGAACGCGGGCGAGCCCGGCGGCGAAACCTACGAAGCGGTGATCGCGGCGTTGCGGGACATTTTCGATCCCGAAATTCCGGTCAATATCTATGACCTGGGCCTGATTTATGGCGTCGAGATCGATGGCGAGGGCCATGCTTCGGTGCAGATGACGCTGACCACGCCGCATTGCCCTGTTGCCGAAACGATGCCCGCCGAAGTCGAACTGCGCGTCAGCGCGGTGCCCGGCGTGCGCGATGCCGAAGTCGAGCTGGTGTGGGATCCGCCATGGGATCCGCAAAAGATGACTGACGACGCGAAACTCGAACTGGGGATGTTGTGATGATCGAAGTCACCAAGGCCCGTCCTGCGCGCGAGCGCCCCGCCGCCGTCCTGCTGACCGAGCGGGCCCAGGCGCGCATCGGCGCGTTGATGGCGACGGCGCCCGATTCTGCGATCGGCGTGCGTTTGTCGACGCCGCGCCGGGGCTGTTCGGGCCTGGCCTATTCGGTCGATTATATAACCGATGCGATCGCGATGGACGAGCGCATCGTGACGCCGGGCGGTACGCTGTTTATCGATGGCGCTTCGGTGCTGTACCTGATCGGCAGCACGATGGACTGGGTCGAGGATGACTTTCAGGCCGGGTTCGTGTTTGCCAACCCCAATGCCAAGGGCAGTTGCGGCTGCGGGGAAAGCTTTACCGTCTGATTCGACGGGAGGAATTTTTAGGGTAAGCTTGTTACAGCAGCCCCACCATCGGCGCGGCGCCCTGGCCCAAGATCGCCTTCACGCGCGCATCGCTCAGATCGCTGGTAAACTCCGCGCCCACGCGATCGCTGTTGGTCCAGCGGACGATCGCGCGGATCGCTTCGGTTTCGCCGGTAAAGCCCAGCCGGATGAACTGCCCCGGGCGGTATTCGATTGCGGCGGCGAAATGCAGGCAGCAGCCGTGGGTCGACAGGTCGACCAGACGCACCGCGTTCGCGTTGCTGGCGGGGGCAAGATCCTGCCGTTTGCGTATGCGCCGTTCCGAGGCGGCCTGGGCGGTATCGTGCTTGCGTTCCATTTCAACTCCTGCGTTCAGAGCGCATGAAGGCCATCAACGCCTGTTCCATCGGATCGAGATCGCCATCGGCGGGCAGGCGGTCATCGAGCCATTGCTGGTTGTCGGCCGAGACACGGTATTCCGCACGCTGTTCGGCGACGAAATCGGGTGTCGGGCGATCGGTCCGGCGGCGGCCAAATCCGCCGGTACTGCCAGCCCCGCGCCCGCGTACCGCCGAAACCAGGCCATTGGCACTGGTGCGCAGTTCACAGGCCACGGGGCGGTCCGTCGCGCGGCGCATCGGTACCGGCTCTGGGCCGATCTCGTTGTGCGGCGCATACGTCACCCCGGTCAGGCCCTGCCAGCTTTGCAGGTAATTGGCGATCCCTTGCACGAACAGCGTCGTCCATTCGGGCGCATTGTCCGCATCGAGCGTCGCGTCCTTAATGCGAAACAGCAATTCGGCTTCATCGGCATCGACCCGCGCCGAGCCCGACGCGCTTTGCGTAAAGATTACCCGGCGCAACAGCGCGCATTCCTGCGCGCTGACCCCGCCGCCTGTGATCACCGCGCGTTCGATCTGCGCCAGGATATAGCGTTTCATCGTGGCAGGCGCGGCCATCTTTTCCAGCAGATGGACCAGCAGCGCGATTTTGGCCGGCGTCGGGACCAGACCGCCGCGATCCATGTGCACGATCAGCCAATCGGCCTGCATCTGCGACAACGTTCCACGCGGATTGCCGGTATTGGTCAGGAATTCGCTGATCGCCTCGACGAAAAACATGGTCCAGGCATCGCTTGGCACCAGCACGTGTTCGTTGATCGCCAGGATGTCCTCGGCCTGCGCGGTCTCGGTGACGCCGGCGGGCCAGATATGGCGTCGCAGCGCCAGCACGGCCTCGTCGCTGATCGCTCCGCCCACCAGGCCATCGACATGTTCGTCGGCCTGCACGTCGTCGGTTGACCGGGCCGGCAATCGGTCCGGCGATTCGGGCGGCGCTACGGCCGCTAACGGGCGAAATTGCATCGTCATGACCGTACCCACTTGTCCCTAAGTGGATACGGTCATCGCAGATTGGGGTTTAAGACTGCTTTACAAGGCGTCCTTCTGTCACGCCCGTGCCATCAGGCGCGCAAATCAGGCGCCAGCGCTTCAGCTTTCAACATGGCGATCGCTTCGGCCAGCGGCACCACGCGCTGTTGCTGCTCGCCCAGCCGCCGGATCGCGACAGTGCCTTCGTCGGCCTCGCGCTTGCCCACGACGAGCAGGTACGGGACTTTCTGCAGCGAATGCTCGCGCACCTTGTAGTTGATCTTTTCATTGCGCAGATCGGCTTCGACGCGGATGCCCGCTGCGGCCAGTTGCGCAACGGCGGTCTGCGCATAATCGTCGGCGTCGGACACGATCGTGGCGACCACCGCCTGCACCGGGGACAGCCACACCGGCAGGCGACCGGCGAAATGTTCGATCAGGATGCCGATAAAGCGTTCGTACGAGCCAAAGATCGCGCGGTGCAGCATCACCGGGCGATGGCGCTCGCCATCCTCGGCGATGTAGCTGGCATCGAGCCGTTCGGGCATCACGCGGTCCGATTGCATCGTGCCGACTTGCCAGGTGCGGCCGATCGCATCGGTCAGGTGCCATTCCAGCTTGGGCGCATAGAACGCGCCTTCACCGGGCAGTTCTTCCCAGCCGTATTCGGGCGTGGCCAGGCCCGCCGTCGCGACGGCCTGGCGCAATTCTTCCTCGGCAATGTCCCACATCGCTTCGCTGCCGAAGCGTTTTTCGGGGCGCAGGGCCAGCTTGATGGCATAGGTAAACCCGAAATCCTTGTAGATCCGGTCTGCCAGTTCGCAGAAGTTCTTTACCTCCTCGACGATCTGGTCTTCGCGCGCAAAGATATGCGCATCGTCCTGGGTAAACTGGCGCACGCGCATCAGCCCGTGCAGCGCGCCATGCGGCTCGTTGCGATGGCAGCAGCCGTTTTCATAAAAGCGCAGCGGCAGTTCGCGGTACGATTTGATGCCCTGGCGAAAAATCAGCACATGCGCGGGGCAATTCATCGGCTTCAGCGCCATCCATTGCGCATCGTCGGAAACCAGTGGGCCTTCGTCTGCCACGTTGGGCACTTCGTCGGGGATGACGAACATGTTTTCGCGGTATTTGCCCCAATGGCCCGACGCCTCCCACTGGCGCGCGTCCATCACTTGCGGGGTTTTCACTTCGCGATAGCCCGCGCCGTCGATCGCGCGGCGCATGTATGCCTCCAGCTCGCGCCAGATGCGAAAGCCCTTGGGGTGCCAGAACACCGAGCCATGCGCCTCGGCCTGCAAATGGAACAGGTCCATTTCCGCGCCCAGCTTGCGATGGTCGCGCTTCGTCGCTTCCTCGAGGCGCAGCAGATGCGCATCGAGCTGTTTCTTGTTGAGCCAGCCGGTGCCGTAAATGCGGCTGAGCATCGCGTTTTTCTGGTCCCCGCGCCAATAGGCGCCCGACACGCGCGTCAGCTTGAACGCCGCCGGATCGAGCTTTCCGGTCGAGGCGAGATGCGGGCCCCGGCACATGTCGAACCAGTCGTCGCCCGACCAGTAGACGGTCAGTTCATCGCCATCCGGAAGCTCGCCCGCCCACTGCGCCTTGAACGTCTCGCCGCTGGCCTGCCAGCGCGCGATCAGGTCGGCGCGCGCCCACACTTCGCGGCGCAGCGGTTTGTCCGCGGCGATCAGCCTGCGCATTTCCGCCTCGATCGCGGGCAGGTCGTCCTCGGTAAACGGGCGATCCTTGCCGTCGATCTTTGGTGGTGCGAAATCGTAATAGAACCCATCGTCGGTCGACGGGCCAAAGGTGATCTGCGTGCCGGGAAACAGCGCTTGTACCGCTTCGGCCAGGATGTGCGCGAAATCGTGGCGCGCGAGTTCGAGCGCGTCGGCCTCGTCGCGCGCGGTTACCAGCGACAGCTGCGCATCGTGCAGCAGCGGCCGCGTGATGTCGACCAATTCGCCATCGACGCGCGCGCCGATCGCCGCTTTGGCCAGGCCCGGGCCGATCGCCGCTGCAATCGCGGCCGGGGTGGTGCCGGGCGCGACTTCGCGGACGGAACCATCGGGCAGCGTGATAGTCAGCATATCGGACATGGAGAAATTGCCTTTGCGCGTAAACGCGCACGCTTTGGCAGAAAGCGGGCGGTTCAGGAAGGGGGGAAGGTGCCCCGCCGCGCAAGCCATCGGGCCATGAGCCATCCCGCAATCATGCAGACAAACGGCATCGCCGGATAATGAAACCGCGACTGGCCCGAAAACACCACCGCGATCGCGGTCGGAAACAGCGCGACGACATAGGCGACCAGCCACCAGTCGACCACGCGCACGCGCGCTTTGCGCCGCGCGACCACGATCGGCCAGGGCGCAACGACAAAGCTGATCAGCAGCAGCCAGTACCACACCTGGTTGATCGCGCGCACGGCCAGGAACGCATGAGGCGCGGCCCTGAACGCCCATGATCCGGTTTCATAGGCCCATTGGCCTTCGCCGTCCGGGCCCCACAGATGCCACACTTTCAGCGGGGCGAGCGCGACGAAACGCACAGGGTGTGCCTTGATCCAGCCGGCGCCCAGCGCCCGCGATTGCGCATCATAGGCCACTTCGTCCCGCTCTTTCAGCGGGTCGATGCTGTGGACCAGCGCGTCGTCGGGGGTATAGCCGCCGCGCGCCGAATCGTTGTTGCCGGTCAGCAGCGTGATCCCGCCATTGGTCGACACCGTGACCCATGCGCCGAGCTCGCGGTGGTTGCGCAATGTCCACGGTGCGATCACCAGCGCGGCGGCGAGGAAAATCACCAGCGTGCGCACGGCGACATGCGGCGCACGGCGCCAGACATCGCCCTGCCGGTACAGCATGATCAGCGCGATCGCGGGGATGATCACCAGCGTCTGCGCCTTGACCAGCGTGGCGACGCCGAACACCAGCCCGGCGGCGATCGTCGCCAGCCATTGCGGTCGCGCGATCATCAGCCAGATCCCGCCCATCAGCAACGCGGTGTACAGGACTTCGGTCAACGCGAGCGGCACATAGAGGATCGCGTTGGGATAGACCGCCAGCAACAGCAATCCGCAACGCGCCGCCAGTTCGGAGCCGGTCAGACGCCGCCCCAGATCGAGCGTCAGCCACGCGGTCAGCGCGCTCGCCGCCCAGTTGATCGCGCCCACGGTCCAGATCGACACGCCGAACGCACGAAACGCCAGCGACAGCAGCCACGGCCAGCCCACCGGCCAGAACGCCGTCGGCATCCCGCGCCCGTTCAAATAGCCCAGCCCATGCGCCAGCATCGCCCCGTGGGCATAATACCAATCGGCATCGGACGACGGGACCACGGCAGCGGCGATCACCATCGCGCGCAAAGCCAGGTACACGCCAAACAGCACGGGCAGCGCGAAAGGCGCCATCAGCGCGCGGGTGATACGGTCGGAAAGACGGTCGAGCATGTTGGCAACTATACGCGCGGGGGGGTTAAAAAATGTGTGCCAACGCATCCCAAAGCGCGACCTGCCCCCCTCCCCTTCAGGGGAGGGGCCGCGCCTCACTCGCCAACGCCGATGAGATCATCGCAGCCTGGGGTTATAGACGAGAGGCCCCACCCCAACCCCTCCCCTGAAGGGGAGGGGCTTTAGAAAAGTGACCGGACCTTGGGATAAATCCGCTGTCATCGGCGAAAACGAGCGCTTATCACGCGGGCCATGCCTGACTACGCCATTCCCGCCCCGGTCGCCTGTCACACCATGCCCGATGGCCGGCGTCTGGCCTATCGCCGCCTGGCCGGCGCGCGGCCGATGGTCGTGTTCCTGCCCGGATACCGGTCTGACATGAACGGCGGCAAGGCGAATGCCGTGCTCGACTGGGCCCATACCCACGGTCGCGCGTGCCTGTTGCTCGACTATTCGGGCTGCGGGCAGAGCGACGGTGATTTTGCGCAAGGCACGTTGTCGCGCTGGTGCGAAGAGGTCGTGGCGCTGGTCGAGCTGTGCGGGCCGGGCCAGGTCGTGCTTGCCGGGTCGAGCATGGGCGGGTGGCTGATGCTGCTGGTGGCAGAGGTCCTGCGCGAGCGTGTCAAGGCGATGATCGGTATTGCCGCGGCGCCCGATTTTACCGACTGGGGCCGCGATCCGGTGGCAAAGGCGGCGCTGGCCGAGGGGCAGGTGGTCCATGACGCCAATGCCTATGGTCACGAGCCGACGCCGATGTATCCAGCCTTCTGGCTCGACGCGCAGGCTTCGCGCAGGCTCTCCATGCCGATCCCGTACTCCGGGCCGGTGCGCCTGATCCACGGGCAGGCCGATCCCGATGTGCCCTGGACGATAGCGCTGCGCCTGGCCGATGCGCTGTGTTCAGCCGATGTGCAGATCCACCTGATCAAGGACGGCGATCACCGCCTGTCGCGTGACGCCGATATCGACGTGCTGATCACCACATTGAGCGGCCTGTTTGCGCAGCCGCAAGGACTTGTCTGATGATTGCCCTGTTGATGATGCTGATGCAGATCGGGCCCGATCCGCATGTCTACAAGCAGACGCCGCTGCCGTTGATCACGCAGCAGCGTCGTGATGCGCCGGTTCCCACCACGCCGATGCCGCTTGCCGATCCGCTGTCCGAATGCATGACCCGCGCGCATGCCGATCCGGCGGCGGGGCTGGCCTATGCGCATGACTGGCTGACCGGCGCAAAGTCCGCCGATGCGCGTGTGCGCGCCAACCAGTGCATCGGCCTGATCGACAACGATCTGGCCGACTATGCCGGCGCACAAACTGCATTTGCCGATGCGGTCGCAGCGGTGCCGGCAGATGCCACAACCGCAGTGCCGATCATGGCCATGGCGGGCAATGCGGCAATGGCCAACGGCGATCCGGCGCTGGGGTTGACGTGGTTCGATCGTGCGCTGGCGGTCAAAGGCTATGATGCCGGCCCGGCACGCGGCGCGATCGAGGCCGACCGGTCGCGCGCGCTGGTCGCGCAGGATCGCATGGCGGATGCAGGCGCAGCGCTGGCCGAGGCACGCCGGCTGGCGCCGGGCGACGCCGGGGTGTTTCTGCTGTCGGCAACGCTGGCGCGGCGGACAAAGGATCTGAAAGCTGCGCAGGGCTATATCGAAACCGCCGCATCGATCGATGCGCGGGATCCGGCGATCGGGCTGGAGGCGGGCGTGATCGCGATGCTGTCCGGCCACGAAGCGGCGGCGCGCAAATCGTGGAAATCGGTGGTATCGGCCGCGCCCGACAGCAGCGAGGCCGAAACCGCGCGCGGGTATCTTGGCCAACTGGGCCCGGAAACGCCCGCGTCCCTTGAACCTGCATCGCCGCGCCCCACATCGGGAACAACCCCATAAATTCAGGCAGAACCCCGATGAAACTCTCTGTGCTCGATCTTGTCCCCGTGACCGAAGGCGGCACGATGGTTCAGGCCATGGCCGACGCCGCGCTGCTGGCACGTGCGGCCGAAGAGGCGGGGTATCACCGCTACTGGATCGCCGAGCATCACGGCATGGACGGCATTGCCGGCGGCGCGACTGCGGTCGTACTTGCGCATGTCGGCAATGCCACCTCCACGATCCGCATCGGGTCGGGCGGTATCATGCTGCCCAATCACAACCCGCTGGTGATAGCCGAACAATTCGGCACGCTCGATGCGATGTTCCCGGGCCGGATCGACCTTGGGCTGGGGCGCGCGCCCGGCGCAGACCAGCGCGTGGCGCGCGCGCTGCACAAGGATATCAATCGCGCGGCCGAAGATTTTCCGGGCGATGTCGTCGAATTGCAGGCGCAGTTTGCCGGCGATCCGCGATTGCCGCTGCAGGGCACCGCGGCCAAGGGGGCCAATCCCGAGCTGTGGATCCTGGGATCGAGCCTGTTCGGCGCGCAATTGGCCGCCATGCTCGGGTTGCCTTATGCCTTCGCCTCGCACTTCGCCCCCGATCAGCTCGATGCGGCGCTGGCGCTGTACCGCGAGAAATTTCAGCCCTCTGCCGCGCTGTCCGAACCATACGTGATGGCCGCGATCAATGTCCTGGCCGCCGACAGCGATGACGAGGCGGTGCTGCTGGCCAGTTCGATGGACCAGTCGTTCGTTCGCCTGCGCACCGGCATCCCCGGCCGCCTGCCGCCGCCGGTGCCGGGCTATCGCGAAACCCTGCCGCCGCAGTCGCTGGCGATGCTCGATCACATGCGCCAGGTTTCGGCGATCGGTAGCCCGCGCACCGTGGCCGGCCGGCTGGCCGCATTCCAGCAGCGCACCCGCGCCGACGAACTGATCGTGTCGGGCGCGACCTTCGATCCATCGAAACGCCGCCGCAGCCTGGCACTGATGATGGAAGCGCTACACGAACTGGCCTGATCATTGCGTTTGGCTTGTCAAAACGGCCAATCATTCCGAACAAATGTCATCCGGCTAGGCAAATCCACTGGCGGGGATCTGCAACAGCAGGTTAATATGCGCGCGTTAAGGACGGGCGGGTCGATGGGGCTTGCAGACTTTGGCGTGCAAAGTTAGGCCCGTTCGAATAATGCGCGGCCTTATAATAAAATAACAACACTGCCAAAAGGCGGGCTGCGCGGGAAGGACTATCATGACACCCGTGACCGATACCGTTTCGCACTCCGCTTCCGGCCCCGCGCTCGAGGCGACACTGGCGCAGCGGTTCGCTGATTCGCTGCTCCCGTCCGAAGCTGCCGATTTCGACGCGGCGCGACTGGCGCAGGCAGCACGGTTCACGCTTCGCGCCGCGGCCCGGCGCAAGGGCATCGAATCCTCGCTGGCGATCGAGAGCGTTGCCGGCACCGACACGAGCCCACGCTATCTGCGGATCGCGGTCATCAACGATGACATGCCGTTCCTGGTCGATTCGGTTTGTGCCACGGTCACCTTGCACGGGCTGGCGATCGACCGGCTGGTGCATCCGGTGATGGCAGTTCGCCGCGGACCCGAGGGCAAATTGCTCGGCCTGCCCGATGGCGAGGCGATCGGCGAATTGCGCGAATCGGTCATCTACCTTGAAACCGAGCGGGTCGATGCGCGCACCCGGCGCGAATTGACCGAGGCACTGCACCAGACTCTGGCCGATGTGCGCGCCGCTGTCGCCGACTGGCCGCGCATGCAGGCCGCGATGCTCGACGATGCGCGCGTTTTGGCCGATCCGGAGGCGGCGGCGCTGTTGCGCTGGCTGGCGGACGGGCATCTGACGCAATTGGGCCGTGTGGTCTACCACCGCGACGGCCGCCAGGAAGACCAGCTGGGCATGTGCCGGGCCAGCGCCGCGCCGCTGCTCAGCGACGGGTCATACGCGCGCGCCTTTGCCTATTTCGAACGCGCAGCCGCCGCCGAACGCCAGCGGATCCCGCTGGTGGTCAAGGCCAACCGCATCGCGCGGGTGCACCGGTTCGTGCCGATCGATTTGTTCATCATCCCGGTCATGGACAAGGGCCAGGTCGTCGCGCTGTCGGTGCATGCCGGGGTGTGGACCAGCAATGCGCTGTCGGCCGCGCCCGATCGCGTGCCGCTGTTGCGCAGCCAGCTTGAGCACCTGTCGGCCAAGCTCGGCGTCGGATCGCAAGGCCACGCGGGCAAGGCATTGGTCCACGCGATGACGACATTGCCGCATGATCTGCTGATCAGCTTTGCCGATGACGATCTGGAACGCATCGCGACGACGATGATGAGCCTGCTCGACCGGCCGCGCCCACGCATCGAACTGGTACGATCGTCGCTGGACCGGCATCTGTTTGCGTTTGTGTGGTTGCCGCGCGACCTGCAATCGACCGAAGTCCGCCACCGGGTGCAAGCGATGCTGGAAGATGCCGCCGGCGCGCAAGTGATCGACTGGAGCATGCAGATCGACGCCAATGCGCTGGCGATAACGCGCTTCGTGCTCGATATTCGCGATGGCGTCGGCGAACTCGATGGCGCCGCGCTCGACCTGGCGCTGCAACAGATGGTGCGCGGCTGGGAGGTTGCGGTCGAGGCCGAATTGGTCAAATCCGAAGACCCGTCGCGCGCCGCTGCGATCGCCGCGCGCTATGCCGACGGGTTTCCGCTCGGCTATCGCCACGCCTATGGCCCGGTCGAAGCGGCGGACGATATCCGCGTGCTGCGCGGCCTGGCGACAGGCACCAGCTCGGGAGAGGGGGTGCACCGCGCCGCACGGCTGCACCGGCTGGCTGCCGAAGACGACCTGCGCCTGAAACTGTACCAGCTCGATGGTGCGATCGTGCTGTCCGACGCGGTACCGGTGCTCGAAAATTTCGGGTTCAAGGTCATGCAGGAGGTGCCAACCGCGATCGCGAACGGCAAGCTGGGCTATATCCACGATTTCCTGGTCGGCGCGCCGGCCGACGCCGATGTCGATACGCTGCTCGACCGCGAAGGCGAGATCGAGGACGCGCTGGCCGCCGTGCTCAACGACGTGGCCGAAAATGATGGTTTCAACCGCCTGATCACCAGTGTCGGCCTGTCGCCGCAACAGGCGAACTGGTTGCGCGCGTGGTATCGCTATCTGCGCCAGACCGGGTTGTCGGTCGATCTGGCGAGCGCGGTCGCGGTGCTGCGCCGTGCGGCGCCCGTCACCCGTGCGCTGATCGATCTGTTCGTCGTGCGGCATGATCCGGCCTTTGCCGGTGACCGCAATGTGGCTGTGGCCGACATCGAAGCCGTAATCCGCACGGGCCTGGCCGAAGTCGCCGCGATCAGCGATGACCGGCTGCTGCGCGCGTTTCATGCCGCCATTACCGCGATCCTGCGCACCAATGCGTTCGTGCCCTCGGGCGAAGAAGCGCTGGCGTTCAAGATCGATTCGGCGCTTGTCCCCGGGCTGCCGCGTCCGGTGCCCTGGCGCGAAATCTGGGTGTATTCGCCGCGCGTCGAGGGCATCCACTTGCGTGCGGGCGCGATTGCCCGCGGCGGCCTGCGCTGGTCCGACCGGCGCGACGATTTCCGCACCGAAGTGCTGGGCCTGATGAAAGCGCAGCGCGTGAAGAACGCGGTGATCGTGCCGACGGGTGCCAAGGGCGGGTTTTATCCCAAGCGCCTGCCCGATCCGGTGCGCGACCGTGATGGCTGGCTGGCCGAAGGACGCGGCAGTTATCAGGTGTTCATCCGCGCGCTGCTGTCGATCACCGACAATCTGGTGGCGGGTGCCATCGCGCATCCCGCCGGTATTGTGCTGCGTGACGGCGACGATCCCTATTTCGTCGTCGCCGCCGACAAGGGCACAGCGACCTTTTCCGACATCGCCAATGCCATTGCGCAAGATCACGGCTTCTGGCTCGACGATGCCTTCGCCAGCGGTGGCTCGAAAGGATACGACCACAAGGCCATGGGCATCACCGCGCGCGGCGGGTGGATGTCGGTCCAGCGCCATTTCCGCGAGCTGGGCGTCGATGTGCAGGCCGATCCGGTGCGCGCGATCGGCGTGGGCGACATGTCGGGCGATGTGTTCGGCAACGGCATGTTGCTCAGCCGGGCGATCCGGCTGGTCGCGGCGTTCGACCATCGCCATATCTTTCTCGACCCCACGCCCGATCCGCTGGCCTCGTGGGAAGAGCGCGCGCGGATGTTTGCGCTGCCCCGGTCGAGCTGGGACGATTACAACCGCGATCTGCTGTCGGCGGGCGGCGGGATTTTCCCGCGCAGCCTGAAATCGATCCCGCTGAGCGATGCGGTGCGCCAGATGCTAGGCCTGACACAGGCCGAAATCGACCCCGAATCGCTGATTTCGGCGATCCTGCGCGCGCGGGTCGATCTGTTGTGGTTTGGTGGCATCGGCACATATGTGCGCGCGGCCTACGAAAACAACGTGACCGTGGGCGATCCGGCGAACGATCCGGTGCGCGTGGCCGCGGGCGAAGTGCGCGCGCGGGTGGTGGGCGAAGGCGCCAATCTGGGCCTGACGCAGGCCGCGCGCATCGAATATGCGCTGATCGGTGCGGGCGGCGCCGGCGGGCGGATCAACACCGATTTCATCGACAATTCGGCCGGCGTCGATTGTTCGGACAACGAGGTCAACATCAAGATCGCGCTTGCCGCTGCCAAGCGTGCCGGACGGCTCGATGAAGACGGCCGCGTCGCGCTGCTGGTCGAAATGACCGATGCGGTTGCGGAACTGGTGCTCGCCGACAACCGGTTACAGACGCTGGCGCTGTCGATTGCCGAACGGGGCGGCGCGCCGGCGGTGCCGTCGCTGCTGCGCCTGATCGACATGCTGGAAGAGGCCGGCGAACTCGATCGCAAGACCGAAGGCCTGGCTTCGTCCGAAGACTATGCGCGGCGCGCGGCGGCGGGCCAGGGCTTCACCCGGCCCGAACTCGCGGTGGTGCTCTCCACCGCCAAGCTGGCGCTGCAACGCGCTCTGGAAGACAGCACCGTCGTCGATGATCCGGTGCTGGAAAGCGAACTGGTCGATGCTTTCCCCGCTGCCATGCACGAGGCTTATGCCACGGAGATCGCCAATCACCGGCTGCGCCGCGAAATCATCGCGACCAAACTGGCCAACCGCGTGATCAACCGGCTCGGCCCGGTGCATCCGTTCGAACTGGTCGAGGAAGAAGGCTGCTCGCTGGCGCAAGTCGCCGCTGCCTTTGTTGCGGCCGAACGCCTGCTCGATTGCCAGGCGACCTGGGCCCTGCTCGACCATGCCGACATGCCCGAAGTGGCACGCCTCGCGATGTTCGACCGCACTGCGCGCGCATTGCGCGGGCATATCGCCGATGTGTTGCGCGCCGGACGCGGGACCGAGGCGATCGATGACCTGATCGACAATCTGGCCGGTGGGGTCGGCCTGCTGTCGCTAACCGCCGCCGAATTGCTGCGCGGCGAAGCGCAGAGCGAAGGGAGGCGACAGGCCGCCGAACTGGCCGCGGCGGGTATCCCCGACGAGATCGCGGCGCGTGTGGTCCATCTCTACGATATGGATGGCGCGATCGGCCTGGCGCATCTGGCGGCCGAACGCAAAGTCGATGCCAGCGTGCTGACCGCTGCTTTCGCTGATCTGGGCGCTGCGCTCGGGCTCGATTGGGCACAGCAAGCTGCCAGCCGTGCCAGCCCGTCGGACCCGTGGGAACGCCTGCTCGTCGCCGGGCTCGCGCGCGATTTTCAGCAGATGCGGCTGGAATTCCTCGCCCGCGCCGGCCACGCCGACCCCGCCGCGCACACGCAGACCTGGCTGGACCTGCAATCGGGTCCCGTCAGCCAGTTCCGCGCGCTGATCGCCCGTGCGCAGGCAACAGGTGTCGTGTCTCCCGCGATGTTGGCGCAACTGGCAAGCCAGGCGCGGACGCTGCTGATGCGTTAAAAATCCTCCCCGGAACGGGGGGGGACCGCGCGAAGCGTGGTAGAGGGGCGGCGCCTCATCATGCATCGCAAGCGATGTCGCACGATCCCCGCGAGCGCCACGGCGCATCCCGGCGTAGTCGCGTCCAGCCGCACCGCCCCTCCACCACTGCTTCGCGTGGTTCCCCTCCCCGTGCCGGGGAGGATGATAAATTTTGCCACTGTCACGCCGAAACAATCACGATCAGTTGACGCGCCCGCCAATTTGCCCAATCCGACGCATGATAAGCTGACGCAAAGGCAAGAAAATGGCGGACGTGGTGATTGTGGGCGCAGGACACGGCGGCGCGCAGGCGGCGATCGCCTTGCGCCAGAACGGTTTTGCCGGATCGATCGAAGTGATCGGTCGCGAGACTGAATATCCCTACGAACGCCCGCCGCTGTCGAAGGAATACCTGGCGCGCGACAAGACGTTCGATCGCATCATGATCCGCCCGGCGGCGTTCTGGGCGGACAAAGACGTGACGTTCACGCTCGGCCGCGAAGTCGTCAGCGTCGATGCCGAAGCGAAGACTGTGACGACCGACGATGGCGCCGACCATGCCTATGGCTCGCTGGTCTGGGCCACCGGCGGCGATGCGCGCCGGCTGACGCTCGACGGCCACGACCTGGGCGGGGTCCATGCGGTGCGTACCCGCGCCGATGCCGACCGGCTGATGAGTGAACTCGACGCCGGCGCCAAGCGCGCGGTGGTGATCGGCGGGGGCTATATCGGGCTCGAAGCCGCCGCGGTGCTGACCAAATTCGGCGTGCATGTGACGTTGCTGGAGGCTTTGCCGCGCGTGCTGGCGCGGGTCGCGGGCGAAACGCTGTCGGAATTCTACCAGGCCGAACACCGCGCCCATGGCGTGGATCTGCGCACCGACGTCGCGGTGTCGGCGCTGATGGGGGGGGCCAATGACAAAGTCATCGGCGTGCGCCTCGCCGACGGCCACGTCCTGCCCGCTGAAATCGTGATCGTCGGCATCGGCATCATTCCGGCCACCGCGCCGCTGATCGCAGCGGGCGCGACCGGCGTGAACGGCGTCAATGTCGACGAGCTGTGCCGCACCAGCCTACCCGACGTCTATGCCATCGGCGACTGCGCCGCCCACGCCAACAGCTATGCCGACGGCGCGACGATCCGCCTGGAATCGGTGCAGAACGCCAACGACCAGGCGACCACTGTCGCGAAAGGCATCACCGGCAATCCCGTGCCGTACAAGGCCGTGCCGTGGTTCTGGTCGAACCAGTATGACTTGCGCCTGCAAACCGTCGGCCTGTCGATCGGCTACGACGCCACCGTCACCCGCGGCGACCCGGCGACGCGCAGCTTCTCCGTGGTGTACCTGAAACAGGGCCGCGTAATTGCGCTCGACTGCGTGAATGCGGTCAAGGACTATGTCCAGGGCAAGAAGCTGGTTGAAACCGGCGCGGTGATTGCTGCGGAGCGGCTGGCTGATACGGGCGTGTTGCTAAAAGAAATGCTTTGATACTTGCGATCGGCATTGGCGCGTCGACAGACGTGCGAAATCATGGCGAATTCGTCACCTTCTCGCCAAATTAGTCTGGGGATGCGTTCGTTCACGAGCAACCATGGGCCAACACGCGCGGAGTTTTTTATTCAAGGTGTCGCGGGCGATTACAGTACACATGCACCGTCTCGAAATGATCAATGGTGTTGCTGTAAAGTATGGTTAATTTTCTATGGCATGAATTTTGCTCCGGGAACCGGCGTAGGGCTGGGCGCCATTCTGACTGCTTTCGTGCGTCAGGTTTTCCGGGGGGATTTTTTAGGGACCTATATACGTGTGTGACCTAAAAAGTCCCCGGCTCCCTCGTCGACCGGCGACGGCGTAGCAAGCCCGCAAAGTAGATTATAAAATAGGCCACGGTCGGAAGAGACAAAGCCATCTGCAAAATGTCCGACGCCTGTGGCGCAAGCCACCAACTCAGCATCCACGCTATCCCAAGCGATATAACAGCCCAAAAGATGCCGCCGTATATCCGTGCGTTCACGATGAGCCGGTAATCAGCCTTGCTTAGCTCCACGACTACTCCAGCCTCCTAGTTTTTGAAATATTCGCGGACAACCTGGACTTGGCAGGTGTGGTTTCCATTGCTTCCGTTCAGAGCCCCAGCGTGCCGGAACCTTCGACCTGGGCGATGATGCTGGTGGGCTTTGGCATGGTCGGTTTCGGCCAGCGCCGGCGTAGCAGAAAGGTTGCCCGCGTCAGCTTTGGCTGACGCCACCGCGCAGGGATGTCAGCTTTGTCTGGCGCCACTGCGCAGGCTGACGCCCCCATGAAGCTGCGCAGGCAGTCAATCCCCGCCAAACAAACTTCCGAGCAACCCGCCCGCCGCAACCGCTCCAATCACGCCAGCGCCGCCGCCGCCGCCGCCGCTGGCCTCGCTCCTGGGCAGATACCGCCCGATTTCCTCGGCGAGGTTCAGGATTGGCATCGATTGCAGCCACACGCGCCCTGGCCCGGTCAGCGTGGCAAGAAACAACCCTTCGCCGCCGAACAGCACATTGCGGAAACCCCGCACCATCTGGATGTCGATGCCCACGGTCGTGTCCTGCATGCCGATATGGCCGGCGTGTACCAGCAGGCGTTCGCCTGGCGCCAGGGTTTTTTCGACGACTTCGCCCGACAGGTCGAGGAAGACCACGCCGGGGCCTGTGACGCGCTGCATGACGAAGCCTTCGCCGGCGAAGAAGCCGGCGCCCAGGCGTTGCTGGAGGAACACATCAAGCGTGACGCTGTGTTCGGCGCACAGGAACGTTTCCTTGCGGCAGACCAGCGACTGGCTGGCGGCCAGCGGCACAGGCACGATCTGGCCGGGGAAGCGCGGGGCGAACGCGATGTGGCCGGTGTCGGTCGCGGTGAATTCGGTGATGAACAGGCCGCCGCCGGAAAATGCGCGTTTAAGCCCCGCCATCAGCCCGCCGCCGGTGTGGGTTTCCATGCGGATGGTGGGGGTCATCCAGGCCATGGTGGCGGTCTGGCTGTAGAGCTGCTCGCCGCGTTTGAGGTCGATCGAGACGATTTGCATCGTGGTACCGGAAACTTCGTAGCGCATGCTGGTGGTTCCTTTTACCGGGATGCGGCCGCCCGGCTGTGATCGTCGAACGCGCAGTGGATCGGCGGGATCACGACTATAGTGCGCATGGCCATGGAGCGAAAGGCGGCGACACGTTTCGAGGCAGGCTGCTGCAAGATGTCCAGCCCCCTGCGCCCTAGGACAAATACAGCGTTTGCGTGTCGCTGCCGATTACACGCGGCCAATGGGTGCTTGATTAATCGCACTATAACAAGGGTTTCCATGGCTGGCACGATATTTGCTGCAAGAGCGGCAAGGCATAGTGTCCGAAAGGCAAATATAATGAAGAATGTTCTGCGCAACGCTCTGCTGGTTGCCGCCAGCTTCGCCGCCTCACCGGCGCTTGCGACGGATTTCAGCGCCGTGACTTCGTTTACCGGCATGAACGGCTATGGCAATTTCTACTACGGCTCGACCGATGGCAGCATTGCAGGGTCTACGCTGTTCGACACCACGGGTGGCTGCGTATTCGGCCCGGGCTCAACCTGCATGCATTCCGCGACTGCCAATCTGCCGCAGGCTTCGACCGGCGGCAGTTATCCGACGGTCAGCATTCCTGGCGATGCCATCGTGCTGCACCCGGGCAATTCCAGCTCGCTTTCGGTTTTCAGCGCTTTCGTCGCCCCAGTCGCCCAGACGTATCAGTACACCATCGACCTTAAATCGGTCGGAATCGATACGACCAACGGGATCGGCTACACTTTCTTCGTCGATGACAAAGGCGCATTGACGTTCGGCAACCGCGCGACGCTGACGACTTATGGCGCGGCGACGACGATCACCGGTACGGGTGCGTTTGCGCAGGGCGACGTGTTTGGCGTGATCATCGACGACAATGGCGTGTATTATGGCGACTCGACCGCGCTGAAGTTCGACGTAAGCGCCGTCCCCGAGCCGGAGACCTGGGCGATGATGCTGTTGGGCTTTGGCATGGTCGGTTTCGGCTTGCGTCGCCGCAGCAAGCAGGCCGTCCGCGTCAGCTTCGGCTGACCCTGCCTGGACAGCGTCAGTTCTGGCTGACGCCGTGCGGGGCATCACGGCACCGGTAGAGCCGCGACCAATTGATCCAGCGCCCAGTCTGCTGCATCAGCCACGGCCGGGTCCGGATCGTTCAGCAATTTTGTGACTGCCTGAAACAGCGCGGCATCCCCGCTGTTGCCGGCGGCATAGAGGCAATTGCGTACGAAGCGGTTGCGCCCGATACGCTTGATCGGGGAGCCCGAGAACAGCGTGCGAAAGCCTGCATCGTCGAGCGTGAGCAGATCGGCAAGGCTGGGCGCCGCCAGTTCTGCGCGGGGCAGGAACGCGCGGTTCGCCGCAGCAGCGTTCGCGAACGAATTCCACGGACACACTGCCAGGCAATCGTCACAACCATAGATGCGATTGCCCAGGCTGGCGCGGAACTCGTGCGGGATCGGGCCTTTGTGTTCGATCGTCAGGTATGAAATGCAGCGCCGTGCATCGAGGCGATAGGGCGCCGGGAACGCCTGCGTCGGGCAGGCGTCCTGGCACGCACTGCACGATCCGCAGCGATCGGCGTGCGGCGCGTCGGCGGACAGGTCGAGCGTGGTAAAGATCGCGCCGAGCAACAGCCAGGATCCATGGCTGCGGCTGACCAGATTGGTGTGCTTGCCCTGCCAGCCGATACCGGCCGCCGCGCCGAGCGGTTTTTCCATCACCGGCGCGGTGTCGACAAACACTTTGACGCCGGTGCCAGGCGCTTCGGTAACGATCCAACGCGCCAGCGCTTTCAGCGCGCGTTTGACGACATCGTGATAGTCCGCGCCTTGCGCATAGACCGAAATCCGCGCCACGTCGGGATGCGCGGCCAGCGCCAGCGGGTCGATCGCCGGCGCATAGCTCATGCCCAGCGCGATCACGCTTTGCGCCTCGGGCCACAACCCCTGCGGGCTGCGCCGGTGTTCGAGCCGCGTTGCCATCCATTCCATCGACCCGTGCGCGCCTTCGCCCAGCCATTGTTCCAGGCGGTGCGCGCGCAGCGGGTCTTCGTGGGCAGGGGCAAATCCGCAGGCGCCAAAGCCCAGTTCGAGCGCCTGCGCCTTGATCCTCTGGCCAAATCCAGAGCCAAATCCTGACGCGGCATTAACCAAACTTGCTGTCCCGTCCGTTCATCGCTTACAGTTAACGCAGGTCCATGCGATACGAACCAGCAGCACGCTTTGTGGGGGAATTGGCCGGGATGGGCAAGGAAGCCGATCTGATGCCATATGAGGCTGATCTGGCGATAGAGGCACGCGGGCTGGTCAAGCGCTTTGACGGCACGCTCGCGGTCGATGGCGTGGATATTTCGGTGCCGCGCGGCGCGATCTACGGCGTGCTCGGGCCCAATGGCGCGGGCAAGACCACGACCTTGCGGATGCTCTTGGGCATCATCGATCCCGATGCCGGCTATCGCCGCGTGCTCGGCAGCGAACGTCCGACCGACGTCGCGCGGCGCATCGGCTATCTGCCCGAAGAGCGCGGGCTGTACCCGTCGATGAAATCGGTCGAGGCGATTGCGTTTCTGGCCGCGCTGCGCGGTGTGCCACTGGGCGAAGGCCGAGCGCACGCGCGCGAAATGCTCGACGAGGCAGGCCTTGGCCATGCCGCCGATCGCCAGATCCGCCATCTGTCCAAGGGTATGGCGCAACAGGTGCAATTGATCGGCACGCTGATCCACAAGCCCGATCTGGTCGTGCTCGATGAACCGTTTTCCGGGCTCGATGCGATCAACCAGGGCCGGCTGGAGCAAATGATTCGCGGGCTCGCGGCGCGCGGTGCGACGGTCTTGTTTTCCACGCACGTGATCGCGCATGCCGAACGCATGTGCGACCAGATCGCGATCATCGCCGGCGGTAAAGTGCCGTTCGCAGGCCCCGTCGACGTGGCGCGCGACCGGCTGCGCCCGCAAGTGCGGCTCGAAACGCGCGTGCGCGACGGGCTGTGGCGCGCGGCCTTGCCCGCCGATGCGCGGTGCGATGTCAAAGCAACCGGAAGCGCGTTCTGGTATTTCACCTTGCCCGAAACCGGGGTCGAGCCGCTGTTGCGCGCGTTGATCGAGGGCGATGCGGGGATTCTCAGCCTGTCGATCGAGCGTGCGGGCTTGCACGATGCGTTCGTCGCAATCGCGGGCGAAGCCGCCGCGCGCGCGCTTGAAGTCAATCGCGAAGAAATCGACGTCAAGAAGGGGCGCCGCTGATGGGTTCTGCACGGCTCCAGGCCATCTGGGTCATCGCGCGTCGCGATTTCGTCGCGGTGGTGTTTTCGCGCGCGTTCATCTTCTTTCTGCTCGGGCCGCTGTTCCCGATCATCATCGGGTTTTTTGCAGGGGCCGTCGGCGCCAGTGTGCAGCACGATCTCGACAAGGCGGTGATCGGCGTGGCCATGCCCGCGCAGCAGGGCGAACGCCTGGTCGCGGCGCGCAATGCGATGATCGACCACATGGCGGGCAATGTGCCCGATATGCAGGTGATCGCCGACATCGCGCCCGGCTCCGCATTTGATCCGCGCGCCGTGCTCAAAAAACGCCAGATGTCGGCCGTCGTTACCGGGACGCTCGACGCGCCTGTCATCACCGGAACGCAGGGCAAAGTCGACGACTGGAGCGGCATGATCGCGATGTTCGCCGGCCGCGCGCGGTCCGATCATCCCGACCAGTATCCCGAGATCCGCGCCGATGTCGTTGCCACCAGCGCCGCGCACGAACACTCCGGGCAAGTCGTCACGGCGCAGGCCGGGCAATTGCTGCTGTTCCTGCTGACGATGCTGCTGGCCGGCATGGTGCTGTCGAACCTGGTCGAAGAAAAAGCCAACAAGATCATCGAAGTGCTGGCCGCCTCGATCCCGCTCGACGCGCTGTTCATGGGCAAGCTGTTTGCGATGCTTGGCGTCAGCATGGTCGGTGTGATGGTGTGGGGCAGCGGGTATGGCATGATGGTGCTGGCCGGCGCGCGCCACATTCCGCTGCTGGCCACGCCCGCGGTAGGCTGGCCGCTGTTCCTGGCGCTGGGTTTCGCGTATTTCGCGATGGCGTATCTGTTGCTTGGGTCGATGTTCCTGACGATCGGCGGCATGGCCAACACGGTGCGCGAAGTGCAGACGCTGTCGATGCCCGCCACGATGATGCAGCTGGTCGTGTTCTTTCTCGCCAGCTTTGCGCTGGCGCGGCCGAACACCTGGATCGAAAAGCTGGCCGAGGTGTTCCCGATCAGCTCGCCCTATGCGATGCTGGCGCATGCGGCCGAGCATCCCTCGCTGATGCCGCATGTGCTGGCGCTGGGGTGGCAGGCGCTGTGCGTGGCAGTCATGGTGCGGGGCGGGGCCGCGATCTTCCGGCGCAATGTGATGAAATCGGGCGGGGGCAAAAAGGCGAAACGCGCAAAATTGGCCGAAGCCGCCGCGTGAGGCTTTACCTCTCCCCTTCAGGGGACGCGCTTTCGGCCAGTTATTGACACTGATGTAAATTGCAGGAATACTCCGGTCATGCAGCTGGCGACCAAGGCCCGCTCCCGGGGGAATTCCGATGGCAACCGCGCCTGCGCCGTTTACATATCGCCGTTCGCCCAGCGCATCGTCAGCGCTGGAACAGTGGTTGAAAGATCACCCCCAGGACGCTGTCGCACACCCCCAACCCTGGGACGTCAGCCGCTCGGAGATATACCGCGACGACACCTGGGGGCCAGTCTTTGCCGATATGCGCGCGCGCGCGCCGATCAACCGCATTACCGGATCGCGTTATGGCGATTACTGGAACGTGGCCTCGCACAAGGCGATCCTGCACGTCGAATCGTTGCCCGAGCTGTTTTCATCGAGCTGGCGGCATGGCGGCATCACGATCAGCGACCCGCCCGCGCATATCGATCCGGCGGTCCTCGCCGAACGGCAATTGCCGATGTTCATCGCGATGGACCGACCCGAACACACCGGCCAGCGGCGCACCGTCGCGCCCGCATTCACTCCCAGCGAGATCCTGCGGCTGGATGGCGAATTGCGCACGCGCACGGCGCAAGTGCTCGATTCGCTGCCGCTCGGCAGACAGTTCGACTGGGTCGACAAAGTGTCGATCGAGCTGACCACCGGAATGCTGGCGATCCTGTTCGGGTTTCCCTGGGAAGATCGCCGCTTGTTGCCGTTCTGGTCCGATTGGGCAGGTGATGTCGAATTAACCGTGGCGCGCGAACTGTCGGACGAACGCTTTGCGATACTGGGTGAAATGGCGCATTATTTCGGGCGGCTGTGGGCCGACCGCATGGGCAAGCCGCCGACGCCCGACCTCATCTCGATGATGCTCCATTCGCCCGCGATGAACCGGATGAGCCGGCAGGAATTCATGGGCAATCTGGTGCTGTTGATCGTGGGCGGGAACGATACCACGCGCAACACCATGTCGGGCGTGATCCACGCGCTGGACCAGTTTCCCGATCAGCGCGCCGTGCTGGAAAACGATCCGTCGCTGATCCCCAATGCCGTGCAGGAGGCGCTGCGTTTCGTCACGCCGCTTGCGCATATGCGGCGCACCGCCACCGCCGATACCGAGCTGCTGGGCCAGCCAATCAGCGCCGGCGACAAAGTGGTGATGTGGTACATTTCGGCCAACCGCGACGAAGCGGTGTTTCCCGACCCAGACCGGTTCATCGTCACCCGCGAAAACGCGCGGCGCCATCTGTCGTTCGGCCACGGCATCCACCGCTGCGTCGGCGCGCGCCTGGCCGAGCTGCAACTGAGAGTCTTGCTGGAAGAAATGCATGCCCGGCGGATGCGCGTGCATGTCACCGGCGCGACCGAACGCGTGCGTGCAAACTTCGTCCATGGCTTTCGTCGCATGGAGGTCACGGTCGAACGCGCTTGATCTGGAACGGGCACAATTGCGTCATCTGGCGTTCATGTGCCGGGGCCCTAGTGGCCGTTGTCCCGCGGTCGGATTGCTTGCCCCCCCGACCTGATCCACCGCGGGGCAACTTGCGTACAGAGCGTTTCATGGTGCTCGCCGTCACACGCAGAATCCACAACCCCCACTGCGACACGCAAGCCTCACCCCATTACGTCACCCCGGACTTGATCCGGGGTTGTGCTTTTTCTTTTCGACCTCACGCCAAAAGAAGCCTTGTCCCGGATCAAGTCCGGGACGACGACGGAGGGGATGTGGCGAGGAGGAGAGGGTGTGCCGCAAGGCAAAGCGGTTGCGACAATGAAGGATCGCCGCCGGAAAGCGGCCAGCGGGAGGGCAGGATACACCCCCGCCGAAAACGCAAAAAGCCCCGCCGAAGCGGGGCTTTGTCTGCCGGCCAAAGCCGAACAATCAGGCGGCGACGGTGGCCGTCTTTTTCAATTCGCGCTTCACTTTCAGCGCGTTCTTGCTGAGCGATTCGTCACGCGTCTTCAGCAACCAGTTGTCCAGCCCGCCGTTGTGTTCGACCGAACGCAGGCCGTGGGTCGACACGCGGAATTTGAAGCTGCGGTCGAGCGATTCGGACAGCAGAGTCACGTTCTGCAGGTTGGGCAGGAACACACGCTTGGTCTTGTTGTTGGCGTGGCTCACGTTGTGACCGACTTGACGACCTTTACCGGTCAGTTCGCAGATGCGCGACATGGCTTAAAACTCGCTTGTGTTCGCAGGATTGAATTTCGAAAGCGGGCTCTTATCCCATCGAACGACGAAGTCAAGGATTCGCGCAAGCGCGTTGCGCATGCTAGCAGCCCGTCATGAGCGAACCCCGCTGGCCATTGCCCGAACCGATGCGTGGCGCGCTGGCGCAGGCGCGCGCGGGTGCAGCCGCCGGCGCCGTGCCGATCGGCGCCTTGGTGGTCAGGGACGGCGTGGTGATTGCCGCAGCACACAACGGCCCGCGCGATTGCCATGATCCCACCGCGCATGCCGAAATCCTGGCGATACGCGCCGCAGCGGCGGCGTTGGGGCAGGACCGGCTCGATGGTTGCGACCTGTGGGTCACGCTGGAGCCTTGCGCGATGTGTGCCGGCGCGATGGTGCATGCCCGCGTGGCCCGCGTCTATTATGCGGCGCCCGACCCCAAAGGTGGCGCGGTCGAACACGGCGCGCGTGTGTTCGAATCCGCGCTGCACAAGCCTGAAGTCTACGCAGGGCTGGGCGAAAGCGAATCGGCGGCGCTGTTGCGCCAATTCTTCCAAGACCGCCGCTGAATCCCTGCCGCCCCTGAATTCCTAACGGCCCTGGGGCACGATCCGCAACGGGGCGGTATCGGCCGTGCCGCGATCGGTGCACGCCGCCGGGCGCAGCCGCCGGTCAAAGCACACATGCACCTCCTGCAAGGAAGCGCCTTCGCCTGTGGCCACACCGATCGCTGCGCGCGGATACAGCGGGTTGGCTTCGGCAAAGGCGCTGCGCAGATCGCCGGCGGTCAGATGCGCCCGCCGCGAGAGCGCGGCCATGTCGGGCAAGTGCAGCGCGTGAAACATCGCGGCGCTCTGCGTAAAATAAACTTCCGGACGGGGGGCCATGCAGGTGCCGTGCTTGGCCCATTCGTGCGCGATCAGGCCGGGCGAGGGCGTGGTGCACAGCATGCCGCGCGTCACATCGGCAGGCACCTGCAATGTCGCGGGCGCCTTGGCCGGGCACCATTGCGGCCAGGTGCCATGCGCCGCATCGGGCCACAGCCCGTGGAGCACAAACCCGAAGCGGGCCCCATGCAAATCGCATTCCGGCATGGCATCGGCAGTCGCGCCGTGCGTCGCGCAGAAATCGGGCGCCCAGGTCAGCGCGAGCACATAATGCGTGATCGGCAGATTGCGCGCAGGGCCGTCGGGCACGGCGATCGGCGGCGCGGTGACATGGTCGGGGATCTGGCATGACGGAGCTTGCGCAAAAACCGGGCGGGCGAACAGAGCCAGAGCGAGCAACGCGGCCTGGCGGATCACAGCGGGGTGAAATCCAGGCCGATGTCGGCGGCCGGTGCCGATTGCGTCAGACGCCCGACCGAGATGAAATCGACCCCCGTTGCTGCGATGGCCGCGATCGTATCGAGCCGCACGCCGCCCGATGCTTCGCAGGGCACGCGCTGCGCCACGCGCGCCAACGCCTCGCGCAACATCGGCGGGTCCATGTTGTCGAGCAGCAGCCGCGTCGCACCAGCGGCCAGCGCCGGTTCGATCTGGTCGATCCGGTCGACTTCGCAGATCACATCGCGCACGCCGGCGTGCAACGCGCGGCGCACCGCTTCGCCGACGCCGCCCGCCACCGCGACATGATTGTCCTTGATCATCGCGGCATCCCACAGGCCCATGCGATGGTTGTGCCCGCCGCCTGTACGAACCGCGTATTTTTCCAGCACGCGCAGCCCCGGAATGGTCTTGCGCGTATCGAGCAGCTTTGCGCGGGTATCGCCCATCGCATCGACATACGCCCGCGTCATGGTGGCGATCCCGGTAAGATGCTGCACGGTGTTCAGCGCGCTGCGCTCGGCGGTCAGCAGCGCGCGTGCCGCGCCCTCGATGCGCATCAGCGGCGCGCCGGGCGCGACGGCGCTGCCTTCGCTCACCAGCAGTTCAATAGTCGCCGAAGGGTCGAGTTTGCGGATAAACGCCGCTGCGATCGGCAGCCCGCATACGGTCACCGCATCGCGGCTGTCCATCACGCCGGCAAACCGCGCGTCTGCCGGGATCACGCTCTCACTCGTGACATCGCGCCCGCCACCGGGCCATGTGTCGCCCAGATCCTCGGCGAGCGTATGGGCGACAAAGGCTTCAAGGTCGAAACCGGGGAGGATGAATGCGGTCATGAGCGCGACATAGCGGGCGTGGCGTCAAATGACCATAAAGCCGACGCGGCAATAATGCTGTCTGCGCAAACCGGCTCAAAGGTCTATCGGCACGAACTGCGCAAACATCTGTGCCGCCTCGGGCAATTCGCGCAGCGGGACATAGTCGCACACTTGCGCATAACGGCCCCACATCGCCAGCACGTCGGGGTTTTCGTGCGCCTTGGCAATCGCGCCGGTAGCCCATTCGAACACTTCGACGATCGTGCCGTCCTGTGCTGTCATGGCCACGGGCGGCCTATCAGTGGCAAGCCCAAGCGCGCGCAATTCGGAAACATGCGTGCGCACAAGATTTAGCAGCGCCGCCTCGCAGCCGGGTTTCGGACGATAGCCCACAATTACGATGTCACCCATGGCAAAGCACCCGCAGGCTTGATGGATCCCGGATCAAGTCCGGGATGCGTTGTTTATAAATGGTAGATCAGTGAACGAACCGTGCCACGACATCGCGGTACGAACGGCTGACCTTCACCTCGGCGCCCGATTGCAGTACCAGAAAACATTCGCCGTTGGTGTGCGGCCGGACCTGGCGGACCTGGTCGAGATTGACGATTTTCGAGCGGTGCACGCGCTGAAACACCCGCGGATCGAGCCGGCGTTCGAGGTCCTTCATCGTTTCGCGCAGGATCAGCGAATTGTCGCCGGTGTAAATGCACATGTAATCGCCGGCGGCCTCGATCCGTTCGATCGATTCGACATCGACGCGGAAGATCTGCCCGCGATCCTTGATGTTGATCAGCTTTTCAAACCGGCCGGCCACCGGCTCGGCATCGTCGACCATTTCGGCGACCGCATCGGGGGCGACTTCGGCCAGCACGATCTTCAGCTTCTCGACTTCTTCCAGCCCGCGCTTTTCGGCCAACCGGGTACGTGCGCGGTCGAGCGCATCGGCCAGACGGTCGGTGTCGACAGGCTTGAGCAGGTAATCGACAGCGTTGGTTTCGAACGCCTTGACCGCGTGTTCGGAATAGGCGGTCACGAACACGAACAGCGGCGGTTCCAGTTCCATCACGCCCTTGACGACGCTGAAACCATCGAACCCGGGCATCTGGATATCGAGAAACACCAGGTCGGGCTTTTCGGTCTTGATCTTGCGGATCGCCTCGCGGCCGTTCGAGCACGTTTCGATGATCTCGACATCGGGAAACGCGGCCAGGCGCAATTGCAGGCCCTGGATAGCCAGTTTCTCGTCATCGACAAGGATCGTGCGAATGGTCATGGCGTGTCCTGTGGTTCTATTTTGGTCAGATTCTGAATGCGGTCTGTCAGATTGCCACCAGCGGGTTGAGCGGTTGATGAACGGATCGGTTGAAAGACGAAGGCGTGCGCGGCGCCGGCTCGCGCGCTTCGAACGGCAGTTCGATCGTGACGATCACCCCGCCCTCGGTGCCGGTGGCGATATCGAACCGCTGGTTTTCGCCATAGGCCTGTACGAGACGGTCGCGGATATTGGCCAGGCCCACGCCGGTCGATCCGGTCGGCTTGGTGCGCAGATCCTGCCCCATGTCGTGATTCGCGCCGAACAGATCGGCCGGATCGACCCCCGGCGGCAGTCCTGGCCCGGTGTCGGATATGATGATACGCAAGGCCTGGCCGAGGACTTGCGCGGTCACGGTGATTTCGGCGCCCTCTTCAAGCGGACTGACCGCGTACTTGATCGCGTTTTCGACCAGCGGCTGCAACAGCAGCGACGGCATCAGCGCGTCGCACGCGGCATCCTCGATGTGGAAACTGGTGCGCAGCCGTTCCTCGAAGCGCATCAGTTCGATCCCCAGATACAGCTTCAGTGTTTCGACTTCCTGCGCCACGGTCACGCGTGCGGTCGGCTCGTTGATCAGCGTGTAGCGCAGGAACGACGACAGCCGCGACAGCATCGCATTGGCCGGCTCGGTCTGTTTGAGCAGCACCAGCGTCGATATCGAATTGAGCGTGTTGAACAGAAAATGGGGATTGAGCTGATAGCGCAACATCGCCAGTTGCGCGCTGGTCGCCTGGTTTTCGAGCACGAGCAGCTGGTCGTTCTGTTCCTCGACCTGAATGTAGAAATTGATCGCATAATACAGTGCCGACCATGCGCCGAGCAGCGTCAGGTCGAGGTAGAACACACCCAGGAACAGCTGCGTAAATCTGATTCCCGCATTGGAGCGATACAGGCTGACCACCCAGCTGTCGATGAACGCGTACAAGCCCACCGCGATCGCCAGCACGATCGCGGTCACGCCCCAGGTGACGATCGCGCGGCGGTTGATCAGCGCGCGATAGATCACCGACAGGATCAGCGAGATCGAAAATCCGGTGATCGTGGCGATGATCACGATGATCAGGAACGACCACGGCACCGCATTGGCCAGGCTCGACATCGCGCGCAGCAACAGCGCCCCGATCCAGCCGAGAAACTGCAGGCGCCAGAATGCGCGGTTCTTGTTGCCGAAAAACGGCGTGGGGGGCAGCGGCAACATCGCCATGAGACTAGCCTACCCGTTCAGTACCCTTCGGCCAAGCCCATTGGCAACCGCGGGTCGATCGCGCCGAACAGATGCGCCGCGCCAATGTCCAACCCATCGTCATCGCGCGGCGGCTGTTGCGCGCCGGCGATCCTGGGGCCGCCCACCACGATCGCGGCGACATGGTTGCCGTGGCGCCGCTCGACCATTTTCTGGCCGCGCGCGCGCAGGATCGCCAGCGTGTCCGCAGACAGGCCATAGCGTTCGTAATAGGTCTCGTCGGGCAGCCATTGCTGCTGAATACGCGGGGCGTCGATCGCCTCGGTCAGTGTCATGCCGTGGTCGATCATGTTGAGCATCACCTGCAACACGCCGGCCGGGATGCGGCTGCCGCCCGGCGTGCCGATCACGAGCGCGAGCTGCCCGTCTTTGGTGACGATCGTCGGGCTCATCGAGGATAGCGGGCGCTTGCCCGGCGCGATCGCGTTGTTTGGCCCTTCGATCAGGCCATACATGTTGGGCGCGCCCGGCTTGGCCGAAAAATCGTCCATCTCGTCATTCATCAGGATGCCTGTGCCCGGCGCCGTGACATGCGCGCCGAACCAGTCGTTGAGCGTATAGGTCATCGACACCGCGTTGCCGGCAGCATCGACGATCGAAAAATGCGTGGTGTTCTGTCCCTCGGGGCTTTGCGTGACCCCGCCCAGCGACAGCGACGGCGTGGCGCGGTCCATATGGATCCCGGCGCGCAGGGTTTGCGCATACGCTGGCGAGACCAGCTTTGCGGTATCCATCTTTACGAAATCGGGGTCGCCCAGCATGACATTGCGATCGTGATACGCGCGGCGCATCGCCTCGATCAGCACATGCGTCGCATCGGCCGAATGCCAGCCCCATTGCGCCATCGGATAGCCCGCGACGATGCCCATCGTTTCGCAGATCACCACGCCGCCCGAACTGGGCGGTGGCGCGGCGATCACGTGATAGCCGCGATAATCGCATTCGAGCGGCCGCATGTCGCGCACAGTGTACCGGGCGAAATCGGCCATCGTCAGGATCCCGCCGCCTTTTTCGCTGCCGGCGACCATCGCAGCGGCGATCGGCCCCTTGTAGAACGCATCGGCGCCCTTGTCGGCAACCTGGCGCAGCGAATGCGCCAGGTCCGCCTGCACCAGGCGGTCGCCCGCGTGACGCGGCGTGCCGGCGTTCAGCAGCACTGCCGATGCCGCCGGATCCCGGCGCAATTCGGCGGCGTCCTCAAGCAGCATTTCGGCATCGCCCCGGTCGAGCACGAAGCCTTCGGCGGCCAGTTTGATGGCAGGCGCCATCAGAGCGGCTCGTTGGCGCGTGCCCCAGTGCGTGCGCGCATATTCCATGCCCGCCACGGTGCCGGGCACGCCGGCGGCCAGCCAGCCACGCGTCGATTTGGCGGGGATGACTTTGCCCGAGGCGTCGAGGTACATGTTTGCGGTAGCAGCGCCCGGCGCGGTTTCGCGAAAATCAAGGAAATGCGTGGTACCATCGGCCAGCCGCACGGTCATGAACCCGCCGCCGCCCAGATTGCCCGCCTCGGGAAATGTGACCGACAGCGCATAGGCCACCGCCACCGCCGCATCGATCGCATTGCCGCCCTGGCGCAGGATATCGAGGCCGACAGCGGTCGCCAGACGGTGCGCAGTGACGACCATGCCATGATCGGCGGCAACGGGAACGGGGGCGGCGGCGAATGCGCTCTGCGCGACGAGCACGCCCGCCGCCAGTGCCTGAACCCATTTGCCGATTGCCTGTCTCATCCGTAATCCCTCGATCTGATCGGGATACAGAACTAGCAGGCGACGACGCAGGGGCAAGGGCAGCCATGCAGGCACCACCTTCGCCTTTTGGGCTTGACCTCTAGGGCAATCACACCAGTCGCCTGAGTGCCCGACAAACGTGCCAGATAATTCCAATCCCGCTCATCCTGAGCCTGTCGAAGGACGCGCGCGAGGTTTGCATTCGCGCAGTTTCCGTGTCGGGCGGGCGTCAGCGCGTGTGCTTCGACAGGCTCAGCATGAGCGGATGATGTTGGAAAAACAAAATCCAACGAGATGGGTGCATCGCGTAGCCCGCGCGTCAGGTTTTTTCAGCCGTCGAGCGATTTGTCGGCTGCGTCGGCCAGGCCGTTGGTCCAGTAGCCGGCGGCCTTGGTCCATTCGCGGCGGTGGCCCAGCGTATCGACTACGTGCGTGCGCAAGGCTTTGGCGACCGACGTTTCGGCAGCGATCCACACGAATCCTTCGCCTTCGGGCAAAGTCAGGCCTTTAAGCGCACCCAGCAGCAGGTCGGCGTCGGTGCCGCCATCGCGGTGAACCCAGTGCCCGGTCCATGCGGCATCCGTTGCAAACGTCTGTTCGTCATCGGCGCCATCAACCACGGCCAGCGTGATGACCGGAACCCCGGCGCGCAATTCTTCCGTGCGGCGGCCGATCGCGGGCAGGGCGCTTTCATCGCCGATCAGCAGGTACCAGTCGAAATCGTCGGGCACGACGGTCGATCCGCGCGGGCCTGCGATATCGAGCGTATCGCCCACTTCGGCCAAGGCCGCCCATTGCGTGGCAGGGCCGGAATCGTGCAGGGCAAAATCGATCGTCAGCGTCTTTGCGGCGGTATCGAAGCGGCGCGGGGTAAAATCGCGCATGACCTTTTCACCCGAAGCATCGGGAAAAAACAGCTTGATATGATCGTCGAACGCGGCGCTGACGAAATCGTGCAGTTCAGGCGCAGTAAACACGATCCGGCGCATGTGCGAGCCCAGCGGTTCGATCGTGGCGATGGTGAGCGTGCGGCGGCGGGTTTCGTGGCGCATGCGGGTTGTCTGGTGGCGGGTTGTTTCGGTCATCGTTTCCGGTCTTTCGCGTGTCAATACGTCTAAGATATATCGGAGTGAGGAATTTGCAAGAGTAAAAGATATATCGCCGATTGTAATCTTACGACGCCAGCGTACCCCATCTCCTGACCGATTTGTCACGAATATCTGCTTGTGTAATACTATAACATAACATATTGCATGTGCACACGTTCCCGCATCCCCGACATGAAGACATCCGCATGATCATGATTTCCCGTTGTCTTTTGGCCGGAACTGCCCTGGCAGTCGCACTGGGCGTTGCCGGACCTGCGTTCGCCGCTGATCCCGCCCCAGCGGATCAGGCACCGGCCACCCCCGCAGCGCCGCCGTCGCCCCCTTCGCAGATCGTTGTCACTGCGCACCGGCTCGACACCGCGCGCGAAAGCATCAAGCCCAGCCTGGGCGCCTCGGTCTACACCCTGGGCGAGGCCGCGATCCAGAATCTGCCGGGCAGCGACAACCAGCCGATCCAGGACATCATCCTGCAGATGCCCGGCGTCAGCCAGGACCAGTTCGGCCAGTTCCACGTGCGCGACGAACACAATGGCGTGCAGTACCGCCTCAACGGCGTGATCATTCCCGAAAGCGTCGCGGTGTTCGGGCAAACGCTGTCGCCGCGCCTGATCCAGCGGCTCGATCTCGTCACCGGCACGCTGCCTGCGCAATACGGCCTGCGCACCGCCGGTATCATCGATATCACGACCAAATCGGGCCTGAAGGATTCGACCACGGTCAGCCTGTATGGCGGCAGCCACGATACGATCGAACCAAGCGTGCAGCTGTCGGGCAGTTCGGGTGCGTCGAGCTGGTTCGTATCGGGCGATTACAAGCACACCGGGCTTGGCATCGACAATGTCACCGGCAGCAACACCGCGCTTCACGACAAATCCAACCAGTTCAACGGCTTTGGCTATGTCGATCGCATCGTCGGCGACAGCGACCGCATTTCGCTGACCGGCGGCTATACCAACCAGCATTACCAGATCCCCAACCCGCCCGGCCAGATCGGGTCGCAAACCGATTTCGCCGGCAATCCGGTGTCAGTCGGCGGGGTCACGCAATTCCCCAGCGAAGCGCTGAATGAACAGCAGCTGCAGACCTTCGGCTTTGCCGCGCTCAGCTGGCTGCACAGTGCTGGGGCGTTTTCGTCGCAGGTCTCGGCCTTCGGGCGGGTTGCAACGCTCGATTATCGCCCCGATTACACCGGCGAACTGCTGTTCAACGGCACCGCGCAATATGCCAGCAAGCGGGTCGTATCGGTCGGTGCGCAACTCGACAGCGCCTACAAGCTGGGCGATTTTCATACGCTGCGTTTTGGCGGATTGATCAATCAGGACCGTGCAATCAGCTATACCGACACGGCCGTGTTCCAGACCAACGCGGACGGCGGTATCTTTGGCGCTCCCGCACTGCTGAACGACTTCACCGATGTCGCGCAGCGGAGCTATAGCGTGTATCTTCAGGACGAATGGCACTTGGTGCCGCATGTCGTGCTCAATTACGGCCTGCGCTTCGATGAAGTCGATGGTATTCGTGACGAGCGCCAGCTGAGCCCGCGCATCAATCTGGTGTGGAGCCCGCCGGGCGGGTTCACCGGGCACGCCGGATTTGCGCGCAATTTCTCGCCCGCGCCGTTCGAACTGGTGGCCTCGCAAAATCTGGCGCAAGTCGCCGGCACCACCGCCGCACCCCAGGCAAGCCTTGACGTTGCCAGCTATGCCCAGCGCGAAAACTATTGGGATGCCGGGTTTCAGCAGAAGATCGGCCGCCATTTCTCGTTCGGGCTCGACGGGTTCTACCGCACGCTGACGCATATGGTCGATGAAGGCCAGTTCGGCGCGCCGATCATCCTGACCCCGTTCAACTACGCCAAGGGCCGTATCTACGGCGTCGAACTGACCGCGAACTACGCGAAGGGTGGGCTAAGCGCCTATGGCAACCTGTCGTACGACAAGGCGCAAGGGACGCAGATCGACAGCAACCAGTACAATTTCAGCGCGGCCGACCTGGCGTATATCGCCAACCACTGGATCTACGTCGATCACAACCAGACCTGGACCGGCTCTGCGGGGGCGTCGTATCACTGGAATCGCGGCGCGCTGGATGGAACGCGGGTCAGCGCGGACATGGTCTACGGCTCGGGCCTGCGCCGCGACGAAACCGCGCCCGATGGCAGCAATGTGCCCAATGGATCGGCGCTGCCCGGCTATGTGACGTTCAACGCCTCGATCGGGCACAAGTTCGCGGGCAGCGGCTATGACGTGCATATCGACGTGCAGAACGTGGCCAACGCGGTGTATGAAATCCGTGACGGCACCGGCGTCGGCGTCGGCGCCCCATCGTTCGGCCCACGGCGCGGATTCTTTGTCGGCGTGTCGAAAACGTTCTGATTGATCCTCCCCGTCCCGGGGAGGATTTCAGGTGGACCGCGCCCGCCAGAACGCCCCCGCGGCGACCAGCGCGATCATCGCCAGCACGGTAAACCACACGAACATCGCGCCATAGCCGGCCGGATGGAGTGGCCCGGCGGCAAAGTGATCGTTGAGCGCGCCGGCCATCAGGTTCGATCCCGCCAGCCCCAGGCTTTGCAGCAGGTTTATCAGTCCGAACGCGGTGCCCAGGCGCTGCGCGGGGATCAGCATGGCGGTGGTCGGCCAGATCACCGCCGGGATCACCGAAAAACTCACGCCCATCATCACCGTCGTCACCCATAGCGGGCTGGCGGCGGTGCCCAGCAGCACGAATGTCAGCGGCATCAGCGCGGCGCCGGCCAGCAGCAGCGCGGCGCGGTGGCCCCAGCGGTCGGCAATCAGGCCAAAGACTGGCGTGGCGATGATCGCGGCGAAAAACACCCAGCTGTTGGTCAGGCCGGCCTGCGCCAGAGTCAGCCCGCGCGCGTCCTGGAAATACTGGATCGAAAACGTCGAGCGGAACGGAAAGAACACCGACGCGAACAGCACATTGAGCCACAGGATATACCAGAACGCGCGCGGAAACGCCCCGATATCGCGCCAATTCATGCGCTCGGACGGTTCGCCCGCGCGCCGCGTGTCGAACCGCATGCACAACAGCGCCGCGCCAAATCCTGCGCCGCATAACCCCGCCGCCAGCCACAACGGCGCCTGCCACCCGCGCGCATAAACGGGCGCCGCCCAGCCGGGCGAGGTATCGGCCAGATACGACCCGACCCGCGCCAGCGAAAAAAACAGAGCGGTTGCCAGCGCCCCGCCGCCACCTGTGAACCACCCGGCAATCGCACACAGCAGCGCGATATACAGCGTTTCGCTGCCGATGCCGAACACCAGCCGCCCTGTCACCATCAACGCAAACGGCTGGCCGATCGCGGTCAGCACTGCGCCTGCCAGGCACAGGCCCGACGCCAGCGCCGCCGCACGCCCTGCACCGATGCGATCGATCAGCACGCCGCCCAGCAGCGCCAGCGGAATATTGGGCAGGGAGTACACCGCGTTGAGCAGGCCGATATCGGCGTGGCTCAGCCCGCGCGCATGCAGCATTCCGGCGATCGGCGCGATCGCATCGTAGCTGTAATAGGCGGCCATATTGGCGATGGCGGCGAGCGCCAGCAGGATCCAGCGGCGTGGATTCGCCTGCGTATCAGTCAAGCCGCGCGCCCTGCCGGCGCAATTCGGCCTGCACCGCAGCGATATCCACGCGATGCAGGTCGCGCCCGCTTTGCAACGCAACCGCCGCTGCCACGCCCGCGCCCTGGCCCGACACCGCGCAGGCCATCATGTTGCGGACCGCGGCGTGGCTGACCTTGTCGCCGCCGGTGCTGCGCCCCACCACGATCAGGTTGCGCGGGCCCGAACGGGGCAGCAGGCTGCGATAGGGGATGTGGAAATAGCGCCCGGTGGTGGGAATGATCAGCAGGCCATAGCCGTCGATGAATTCGGGAAAGATCCCGATCGAATCCTCGAACCGGCCCTGGCCGCGCACATCGCCGTCGGTCATGTTGTACAACGCGTCGATCTTGCGCGTGTCGCGGATGCCAAGTGTCATGCCGAAATTGCGCAGCTTTGCGCCCTCGCACCCCGGCATGAACCCGCGCAGCGCGGCGATCGCCTGCATCGCCTGCGCGCGGCCCTCGATTTCGCCGCTGGTCAGGTCGTCGGGATCGGTGCCATCCTTGGTCATGTGGACGAGGTTCAGATAGGTCAGGTCGCCCTGGTCTGACACCGTGCCCCAGGTGCCCGCGATCGTCGCCAGATTGTCGGGCAGCACGCCGGCGCGGTGGGCGGCCTGGAACGGCTTGCGCAGGAACGGCGAAAACAGCGCGTCTTCCTTGCCCGATGTGGTCACGCTCCATTCGCCGTCCTTGGCCCAGTCGGCATAGGTCTGCGGGTCGGCCTTGACCGCGTCGATGAACCGCGTCTTGTCGACGCCCGACATCGAAAACATCACCGATGCGCTCATCATTTCGGCGCGCGGCATCTTGAACACCGGCGCGCCGGCGCGTTTGGCGATATCGGCATCGCCGCTGCCATCGATCACGTATTTGGCCAGGATCGCCTCGCGCCCCGCCTTGCTCTCGACGATGACCCCGCGGATGTCTTCGCCGTCCATGATCGGCGCGACGAACATGCGGTGCAGCATCGGGTGCACCCCGGCCTCGGTCACCAGGCAATCGGCGACATATTTGAACGCTTCGGCATCGAGCGCGTGGCTGATCGATTGCGGTTCGGGCAGCGCGGCACCCATCGCCACGGCGCGATCCTCGAACTCGCGGCCGATGCCCTCGCTGTCGATCGTGGCCGGGTGGCGATACCAGGCAAAGCCTTCGACGCCGACTTGCGTGATATTGCCGCCGAAACAGCCATAACGTTCGACCAATGTGGTTTTCGCGCCGGCGCGCGCCGACGCCAGCGCGGCGGCCAGGCCGCCGGGGCCTGATCCGACGACCAGCACATCGGTTTCATGGATGACATCGATCTGGCGGGCGGGTTCGGTGATGGTGCGGATCATCGGGGCTGTCTCGCTGATTCCCCTGGGGGCGTAAAGGAAATGTTGGCGGGCGTCATGCTAGGGGCAAGCGATGAAACAACGCCATGCCACCCGTCTCGACGCCTTGCAGGTCTTGCGCGCGGTGGCGGCACTGGCGGTGGTGGTGTTCCATTGCCATTGGACCGGCGTCGCCAGCTTTGGCGTGGAGCTGTTCTTTGTCATCTCGGGCTTTGTCATCTGCCATGCCGCCGCGCAGGACCCGCGTCATTTCCTGCTGAAACGCATCGCGCGCGTGGTGCCGCTCTACTGGCTGGCGACGCTGGGCGTGTTCGCGCTGGCCACGGTCGCGCCGTCGCTGCTGTCCTCGACGCAAGTGTCGGGGCTGAACCTGGTGCGATCGCTGGTGTTCTGGCCGTACTTGCGCGCAGACGGCGCATGGATGCCGCTGTTGTTCCTGGGCTGGACGCTGAATTACGAGGCCTTTTTCTACGTCGTGTTTGCGCTGTGCCTGGGCGTGTCGGCACGCCTTGCGCCGTATCTCGCAACTGCCGCATTGGTGCTGATCGCCTCGCTCCACGGCGCTGCAATGCATTGGCCCGCAACCTGGCCGCTGGCGTTCTGGACCGCGCCGATCGTGCTCAATTTCGCCTGCGGCATCGTCGCGTGGCTGATCTGGCACACGATGAAAGCGCGCCTGATGCGCATTCCCCACGGGCTCGCGACCGGCATAGCGATCATTGCGATGGGCATCCTGGCAACAGGCGCCAACCACGGCATCGGCGGTCCTTTGCCGACGGGCGGGATCGTCAGCGCAGTGCTGCTGCTTGCGCTGCTGGGCCTGGGTCCGCGTCTTCGCTGGCCAGCCGGGCTGCTGGCGATCGGCGATGCCAGCTATTCGCTGTACCTGTTGCACCCGTACGTACTCGAAGTCGTCAACCGCAAGGTGCATGCCTTCGGCCCGGACGTGCGCGGCGTGCTCGCCACGTTGCTTGGCGTGGGGGGCGCGCTGGCGCTGGCGCTGGTGATGTACCGCGTGGTCGAACGCCCCAGCAATCGCATCGCGCGCCGCCTGATCGCCTGATTGCCCGTCAGGGCGATTGTCGCTACCCTCGGCTTGTCGCGAGCCTTGGTAAGGGCGTCTTTGACGCGGAGCCACACACCCCATGCAACTGCGCCATTTGCGCTATTTCGTAACGCTTGCCCGCACGCGCCATTTTGCGCGCGCGGCCGACGAATGCGGCGTGTCGCAGCCGACATTGTCGGCGGGCATGGTCGCGCTGGAGCATGAATTCGGCCAGCGGCTGATCGATCGTGACCGGCGTTTCATAGGGCTGACCCCGCATGGCGAGGCGATGCTGCCCTGGGCGCAACAGATCCTGGGTGCGATGGGCGCGATGCATGCGGCGGTTCTGGCCGCGCCGCTCGAAGGGCCGTTCACGCTGGCGGCGATCCCTGCGGCGTTGCCGCTGATCGGCCGGTTCGGCGCGGCCCTGCTGGCGGCCAATCCGGCCTTGGTGCTGTCGGTCCGATCGGCGACTGCGCGTGAGATCGATCAGGGGCTGCACGCACTCGAGATCGATGCCGGGATTACCTATCTGGCCAAGGATCCTTCGCCGGGCCTGATCAGCGTGCCGCTGACCAGCGAAGATTATAGGTTCCTGACGCGGCGCGGCGGGCGGTTCGACGATCGCGCCAGCGTGACCTGGGACGAGGCCGTGGTGCAGGAGCTGTGCCTGCTCGACGAAACCATGTTGTATCGCCGCATTCTGGATCAGCGGCTGACTGCGCTTGGACATGTCGCGCGCCCCCGTGCCACGGCTGACAGCCATATCGCGCTGTTTGCGCTGGTGGCATCGGGTGCATTTTCGTCGATCGTGCCCGACAGCTATGCGCATCTGTTCGGCGATGTTGCCTGGGCGCGGTTTCTGCCGCTCGATCCGCTCGAGCCGGCACGCCGGGTCGGGCTGGTAGCGCTTGACCGCGACCCGCTGCTGCCGCGCGCGCAAGCCGCGCTGGCGGTGGCGCGGGCGTTTGTGATAGACGGAACCTATCAGGCATTGGGGGTTTCGATTTGACTCACAGGGGCAGGTTGCCCGATTATGACGGATGAGCGACAGACCAGGCATGACCGACACTCCCAGGGACTTTGGCGAACTAGACCGCATTCTGACGGTCCACGCATCGACAGAAGGCGCCTTGCTGCCGATCCTCCACGATGTGCAGGCGGCCTTTGGCTACGTCAGCGAAGAGGCAGAGCGCACGATCGCGCTGGCGCTCAATCTCAGCCGCGCCGAAGTGCATGGCGTGGTGAGTTTTTATCACGATTTCCATGTCGAGCCGCACACCCGGCCGGTGATCAGACTATGCCGCGCAGAAAGCTGCAAGGCGCGCGGGGTCGAGGCCTTGGCTGCGGAATTTGCGGGCGAAACGCGCGTCGCGATCGAGCCGATCTATTGCCTGGGGCTGTGCAGCGTCGGGCCCAATGCGCTGATCGGCGATACGTTGCATGCGCGGCTGACGCCGGCTCGGTTTTCGGCGCTGGTCGAGACCGCCGCCGCACATCGGTCCATGGCGGGGGAGCACGCGGCATGATCGTGCGGATCAGCGACGATGCGCTGGCGCTGGCATGCGGCGCCGATGATGTGGCAGCGGCGTTTGCTGCAGCCGGCGCCACGGTGGAGCGGGTGTCGAGCTGGGGCATGCACTGGCTTGAACCCATGGCAGACATTGACGGGCAGGGATTTGGCCCGCTGACCGTGGACGATGTCGCCGCGGTGCTGGCGGGCACCAGCGCGCTGGCGATCGGCTCGATTGCCGAACATCCGTTCATCGCGCGCCAGCAGCGGCTGACGTTCGAGCGCGCGGGCAAGACCCGGCCGCTGAATCTGGATGATTACGCCGCGACCGGCGGATGGGCCGGGCTTGATCGCGCGCGCGGACTGGGCGCGGAGGCGACGATTGCCGAAGTTACCACGTCGGGCCTGCGCGGGCGCGGCGGCGCGGGGTTTCCCGCCGGGATCAAGTGGACCACGGTCGCCAAGGCCGCGCCGGCCCGCAAATACGTGGTGTGCAACGCCGACGAAGGCGACAGCGCGACCTTTGCCGATCGCATGGTGATGGAGGGCGATCCGTTCCTGCTGATCGAGGGCATGGCGATCGCCGGGTTCGCGGTCGGCGCGCAGCGGGGTTACGTCTATATCCGCAGCGAATACCCGCATGCGATCGCCAAGATGCGCGAGGCGGTGATCCGCTCGGCGGCGATCATTGCGCCGTTCGTTATCGAGGTGCGCGTCGGCGCCGGGTCGTATGTCTGCGGCGAGGAAACGTCACTGCTCAACAGCCTGGAGGGCAAGCGCGGCGAAGTGCGCGCCAAGCCGCCGCTGCCTGCGCTCGAAGGGCTGTTCGGCCAACCGACGGTGGTGAACAACGTGCTGACTTTGGCAGCCGTGCCCTGGGTCATGGCGCATGGCGGCGCGGCCTATGCCGACATCGGTTTTGGCCGGTCGCGCGGCACGATGCCGATCCAGATCGCCGGCAATGTCCGCCATGGCGGGCTGTTCGAAGTCGGATTCGGCATCACGCTGGGCGAACTGGTGCTCGACATCGGCGGCGGCACCGCCAGCGGGCGTCCGGTGCGCGCGGTGCAGGTCGGCGGGCCGCTGGGGGCGTATCATCCGCCGGCCGATTTTCACCTGCCGTTCGATTACGAAAGCTTTGCCGCCGCCGATGGGTTGATCGGCCATGCCGGGATCAGCGTGTTCGACGATACGGTCGATCTGTCGGCGATGGCGCGCTTTGCGATGGAATTCTGCTCGGTCGAAAGCTGCGGCAAATGCACGCCGTGCCGGATCGGATCGACCCGCGGCGTCGAAGTGATCGACCGCATCCGCGCCCGGTCGGGCCGGACGGCCGATCGCGTCGAAACGCTGCCGCAGATGCACAATGCCCGCAAAGGCCCGCGCAGCCTGGCCGATGATGTCGAACTGCTGACCGATCTGTGCGAAACCATGAAGTTCGGATCGCTGTGTGCGCTCGGCGGGTTCACGCCCTATCCGGTGTTATCGGCTTTGCGCCATTTTCCCGAGGATTTCGGCATTGCCGTGCCGGCGGAGGAAGCGGCCGAATGATCGCGCAGCGGATCATGGGCGTGGTCCTGGCCGGCGGCCAGTCACGCCGTTTCGGCAGCGACAAGGCGCTGGCCGAGCTTGCGGGGCGGCCGTTGATGGCGCGCGCCGTCGCCAGCCTGGAACGCCAGTGTGATGCGGTGATCGTCGCGGGCCGGGAACCGGGCGTTGCCGATCGGCCGCAGGCCGGGATGGGTCCGCTGGGCGGGCTCAACGGCGCGCTGCATCACGCGGCTGCGCACGGTTTCGATGCGGTGCTGGCAATCCCCGTCGATGGCTTCGATCTGCCAGCCGATCTGGTCGGCGAATTGTCGCCCGGGCCGGCCTATGCGATCGACGCGCCGGTGATCGGGCTGTGGCCGGTCGCAGTCCGAGCCACGCTCGATGCGCTGCTGGCCGAAGATACCATGCATTCGATGCGCGCCTTTGCCTTGCGCACGGGCGCGCGCGGCGTACATCTGTCGCGCAAACCGTTCAATATCAACACCCCCGGCGATCTGATCGCGGCAAAGGACCACGCGCATGGGCTATGAACCCCAGGCCGATTTCGGCACTCCCGAAGTACACAGCGACACGATCGTCACCCTGTCGATCGATGGCCGCGAGATCAGCGTGCCCGCCGGCACCACGGTCATGCGCGCCGCCGCGCTGTCGGGCGGGTCGATCCCCAAATTGTGCGCCAGCGACAATCTGAAACAGTTCGGTTCGTGCCGGCTGTGCCTGGTCGAAATCGACGGCATGCGCGGCACGCCGGCGTCGTGCACCACGCCCGCCGCACAAGGCATGGTCGTGCACACGCAAAGCCAAAAGGTGCAGAAGCTGCGGCGCGGCGTGATGGAATTGTACATTTCCGATCACCCGCTCGATTGCCTGACGTGCAGCGCCAACAACGATTGCGAATTGCAGGACCAGGCCGCGAATGTCGGCCTGCGCGATGTGCGGTTCGGCTATGACGGCGACAACCACCTTGGCGCGGCGACCGACATTTCGAACCCCTACTTCGATTTCGATCCGTCGAAATGCATCGTCTGTTCGCGCTGCGTGCGCGCGTGCGAGGAAGTGCAGGGCACCTTTGCGCTGACGATCGACGGGCGCGGGTTCGGCTCCAAGGTCAGCGCGGGGCTGGCCAGCGACGATTTCATGTCATCCGAATGCGTGTCGTGCGGTGCCTGCGTCTCGGCCTGCCCGACCGCGACGCTCAATGAAAAAGCGGTCAAGACGATCGGCAAGCCCGAACGCTCGGTCATCACGACTTGTGCCTATTGCGGCGTGGGCTGCACCTTCCGCGCCGAAATGCGCGGCGAAGAGGTCGTGCGCATGGTGCCGTGGAAGGATGGCAAGGCCAATCGCGGGCACAGCTGCGTTAAGGGCCGGTTTGCCTGGGGTTATGCCAAGCATCAGGACCGCATGACCAAGCCGATGATCCGCGAACAGATCGACCAGCCCTGGCGCGAAGTCAGCTGGGACGAGGCGATCGCCCATGCCGCCAGCGAATTCACGCGGATCGGCGCGAAATACGGCAACAACGCGCTGGGCGGGATCGTGTCGAGCCGCTGCACCAATGAAGAAGGCTTCCTGGTGCAGAAGCTGGTGCGCGCAGGGTTTGGCACCAACAATGTCGATACATGCGCGCGCGTGTGCCATTCGCCGACCGGCTACGGGCTGAAAAACACATTCGGCACATCGGCCGGGACGCAGGATTTCGACAGCGTCGAACACAGCGACGTGATGCTGGTTATCGGTGCCAATCCGACTGATGGGCATCCGGTGTTTGCCAGCCGCATGAAAAAGCGTCTGCGCCAGGGTGCGAAACTGATCGTGATCGACCCGCGCCGGATCGACCTGGTGCGCTCGCCGCATGTTGCGGCCGACTATCACCTGCCGTTGCGTCCAGGCACCAATGTCGCGGTGCTGACCGCGATCGCGCATGTGATCGTCACCGAAGGTCTGGCTGACGAAGCGTTCGTGCGCGAACGCTGCGACTGGGACGAATACCGCGACTGGGCCGATTTCGTATCCGATCATCGCAACAGCCCGGAATTTCTGGCGCCGGTCACCGGGGTCGATGCCGAATTGCTGCGCGGTGCGGCGCGACTGTTTGCTACAGGTGGCAATTCTGCGATCTACTACGGCCTCGGCGTGACCGAGCACAGCCAGGGCTCTTCGACCGTGATGGCGATTGCGAACCTGGCGATGGCGACGGGCAACATCGGCCGGCGCGGCGTGGGCGTAAACCCGCTGCGCGGGCAGAACAACGTGCAGGGCGCGTGCGACATGGGCTCGTTCCCGCACGAGCTGTCGGGCTATCGCCATGTGTCGGATCCCGATGCGCGCGCCATGTTCGAGGCCGCGTGGGGCGTGCCGATCGACCCTGAGCCGGGCCTGCGCATTCCCAACATGCTCGATGCCGCGACGGATGGCAAGTTCAAGGGCCTGTATATCCAGGGCGAAGACATCGTCCAGTCGGACCCCGATACCAGGCATGTCGTGGCCGGCCTGAAGGCGATGGAATGCGTGATCGTGCAGGATATTTTCCTGAACGAGACAGCCGACTACGCGCATATCTTCCTGCCCGGATCGACGTTCCTGGAAAAGAGCGGGACATTCACCAATGCCGAACGCCGCATCCAGCCGGTACGCAAGGTGATGGAGCCGCTCAACGGCTATGAAGACTGGGAAGTGACGCAACTGCTCGCGCGCGCGATGGGCCTCGACTGGAATTACACCCACGCGCGCGAGATCATGGACGAGATCGCGCGGCTGACCCCGACATTCGCCGGTGTCAGCTTTGCCCGGCTCGACGAGGCCGGATCGCTGCAGTGGCCGGTCAACGCCGAATTCCCCGATGGCGCGCCGATCATGCACGCCGATGCGTTCGTGCGCGGCAAAGGCCGGTTCATCGTCACCGAATACATTCCGACCGATGAACGCACGGGTCCGCGCTTCCCGCTGCTGCTGACGACGGGGCGCATCCTGTCGCAATACAACGTTGGCGCACAGACGCGCCGGACCGAAAACGCGCAATGGCATGCCGAAGATTTGCTGGAAATCCATCCGTCCGATGCCGAAAATCGCGGCGTGCGCACCGGCGACTGGGTGCGGCTGGCGAGCCGGTCGGGCGAGACGACCTTGCGCGCGACCGTCACCGACCGGGTGTCACCGGGCGTGGTCTACACCACGTTCCACCACCCCACGACGCAGGCCAATGTGATCACCACCGACAATTCGGACTGGGCGACCAATTGCCCGGAATACAAAGTGACCGCGGTGCAGATCACGCCATCGAACGGCCCGAGCCAGTGGCAGGAAGAGTACGAAGCGCATTCCGACCTGTCGCGGCGCATTTCGGCTGAGGCGGCGGAATGAGCGAGGGCGGGTACCACGTCGATACCACTGCGAAGCTGGTGCGCATGGTCAACCAGATCGAGGCCAACTTGCGCCACGACAAGGACCCGGTGGCGACGTTGGCGGACCATATCCACGCGTTCTGGACCGAGGCCATGAAGAAACAAGTGTTCGATCACGGCACGCACGAACTGGGTCCGGTCGGCGCGGCCGCGTTCGCGCAACTGGCGCGGGGCATCCATCCGGCGCACCAGGTCGCCGCGACCGATCCGAAGGATCATGGCGCGGATGGTGGTTGACGGCGCGCGCGATGCGCCGGTGACGGAGCATTTCGCCAATGGCAGCGCGCCGCGCGAACTGACCCGGCCGCTGGTCGATGAAGCGCCGGTGGCGATCGAGATCAACGGCATCGGTTATGCGGTGATGATGGCGACACCGGCCGATCTCGATGACTATGCGCTGGGGTTCTGCCTGTCGGAGCAATTGATTGTCAGCGCCGGCGAATACCTGTCGTCCGATGCGTTCGAAGTGCCGCCTGTTGCGGGCATGGCGGGCGGATGGATGCTGCGCGTTGCGCTGGATGCGCCGGCGGCCGGGCCGTTGCTCGATCGCGCGCGCTTGCGGCTGGCCGAGGGCAGCTGCGGGCTGTGCGGGATCGAAAGCCTGGAACAGGTCCTGCGCCCGCTGACTCCGGTTTCGGCGCGGTTGACCGTCGAAAAGGCCGCGATTTTCCGTGCCGTTGCGGCGCTGGGGGATCACCAGGTGCTGGGCCGCGCGACGCGCGCGGCGCACGCTGCCGCGTTCTGCGATGTGGACGGCACGATCGTGATGGTGCGCGAAGATGTCGGGCGGCACAACGCGTTCGACAAGCTGATCGGTGCGCTGGCGCATGGCGGGATCGACCCGGCGACGGGGTTTGTCGTGCTGACCGCGCGGTGCAGTTTCGAGCTGGTGCAAAAGGCGGTGATCGCCAATGTGCCGGTGCTGGCGACGATTTCGGCCGCATCGACGATGGCGGTCGATCAGGCGCATCTGCATGGCCTCACGTTGTACAGCCTGGCGCGCGAGGACAGCCTGCTCGAAATCTGATAGCGGTCGGCCGATGTCCGGGTTTGCTGACACTCCTGCCCTGTCGCCGCGCGCGCGGATCGGCGCGCTTGTGGCGATCGCGGCTTTACATATCCTGCTGGGGATTGCGCTGATGCGCGCTTTTGGTGGCGTACGTGCGCTGACAGAGCAGGTCGGACTGGGGCCGGTGCTGGTGGCAATGGCACCGCCCGCCGCGCCCCCGCCACCCAGCAATAGCGTCGCCGAACACGCGCACGAAGGGGCCGGCGGCGCGGCGGGCAAGCGCGCCAGCGCGGACCAGATCGTTGCGCCTGCGCCGCGATTGCCGATCACTGCGCCACCCGCCGCGCCGGTTGCCGGGGCGGGCAGCGAAACCCGGTCGGGTGCGGGCGCGAGTGGCGAAGGCACCGGCGGTGCCAGCACGGCTGGGGGCCCTGGTAGCGGCGGCGCCGGCAATGGCTCGGGCGGGCGGTACGCCAGGACCAAACCGGTCAAGATCGCAGGCGACCTGGTCGAAAGCGATTATCCCAAAGCGGGCCGGGCCAAACGGCTCGGCACGGCGGTGATCGTGATCCTGACCGTCGGCACCGATGGGCGGGTCAGCGATTGCGCTGTGCATCAGCCCAGCGGCGATCCCGAAGCCGACGCGGTCACGTGCAAGCTGGCGACGCAACGCTTTCGATTTACCCCGGCAGTCGACCAGAACGGCGATCCGATCGCGGCGGTATACGGCTGGCAACAGCGGTTTTTCTAAGCGGTGAGGAGAAAATCTGCTACCAGAGGAAACGAGTTTGGGCGACCGGAACCGCCTAGTTCTCGCCGTTCAGGCGGTAATGAGATTTGCCTAATTGCGGACGAATGCTTTTTAGGCGCCGCTCAGATGGTCAGGTGTCGGTAGTGACATCGTCCCAATCAAGTCCGTCATAACCGATGACCCAATTTATCGCGTGATGACGTTCTTGAATGATTTCCATGTCGACGCGCGGATTGCTTGTGCGGCCCTTATGTCTTGCGTCCCTTGCCTCCCAATGAAGCCCCAGCACATCATCCGCCATTGCGATCAACTCGGTCGGTGACCGAAGTTGAGCGGCGGTAACAAAATCCGAAACGCTGATGAGAGCAAAGGGGGGCAACTTCTCCTGGAAAAGTGCGGTGTTACATTGTTCGTCAGGCGGCGGCAGCGCGTCCACCGCTCCAAGTGCCCACAGGATCATCACCAGCCGTTCGGACAACCAGCTTATGTTGACCAATTGCTGTCGAGATGGGTCGAGTGTGTCGACAAATCCAATTTCGGAAGCTGAAAGTTTCTGCCAGAGATCGTGCTCAGTTAGCCAATCCAATATGTCTGAGCGATCAGCGCCGAGCGCCAGTCCGACGACAGAAAACAGGCCGAGTGCGCGGAACGCGACCTCTCTTGGTGAACGGATTTCGTCTTCGAATGCCTCGTGATCCACGCCTCCAGCATATTGCCAGATCAAGCTTGCGCAAGGTCTGAATCATGCCGTCCGGGAATGGAAGCTGCTAGTCGGCTTCCCTCCACATTCCGCCGTTCCCGAGCCTAAGGTTGGCGCGAGACACACAATGGCTGCTCAGGACCAAAAGCAGATATTAAAGTCAGCCTGTCAATGTTTCGATCCATTTGCGCTCGACCCATCCAGTCAGACATTGCCGGGACAGCTGGACGGGAAGACCGGCATTCGTTGCACCGGCGCATCCGTTGGCCCGGCCTTTGTAAGCTATTCCAACCCAATATCGGTTCAGCCCAATTTTTAGATCAGCAGCCTCATTGCAGGTGTAGACGGTCGCACCACTTGCCACAGCGCCAACCTTTTGAAAAACTCGCCCCGGACCCGAACGCACAACTAACGGCTCGGCGCTTCGAACGACCGCTATATTGCAATATTCGCCTTTGGCACTGCCTGGTGGCGCAAGTTTGCCATCCCAGATTGAAGTGCCTGCGAGTGTTGCCAAACTGAGCAATAAAGGTAGGGGCGGAAACATGCTCAAATCATGGCTCGAAGCCCGCTCTGATGCAATGGCAGCTTTCCTCCCCTTTCCCCCGTTCAAGCGAGCCGTGAATCTGTCAACGCCGCCTAGCATTCCGCGCACCGCACTGCCATGACGGGGCCATGATTGCCCAGACCATTCAATTGTCGCTCGCGCCGGTGTTCGTGCTGGTCGCCATCGGCAATATCATGAATATCCTGACCACCCGGCTGGGGCGGATTGTCGACCGGTCGCGCGCTTTGCAGGCCTTGCATGGCAAGACCTCCGGCGCCGAACACGATGCGGTGGTCGTGGAAATGCGCTATGTCGACCGGCGTATCCAGTTGATCGGCCACGCCTTGCTGGTGCTGGTGCTCAGCGGGATCGGTATCGGGGTGACGGTGGGCACGCTGTTTCTAGGCGAACTGCTCGGGCACGAATTGCGGATCGCGGTCCAGGTCACGTTTTTTGGCGCGATCACGCTGTTGATGGTCGCGCTGGTCTATCTGCTGCTGGAAACGCGGCTGGTGGCGCAGACCTTGCGCCTGCCGCGCGAATTGCTCGAACTGGATCGCAAAGACTTGTGATGGCGTTGGACAATTTTGATCCCGTGGCCTTTTTGCGCGACACGTGGCAGCAAAAACCGATGCTGATCCGGCAGGGCTGGGCCGAGTGGCACAACCCGGTGACGCCCGACGAACTGGCCGGCCTGGCGTGTGAGCCCGATGTCGAATCGCGGATGATCGTCGGCGCCGCCGGCGCGCTCGCGGTCGAACAGGGGCCGATTGCCGAAACCCGCTTTGCCGGCTTGAAAGACCGCGACTGGACCATGCTGGTGCAGGCGGTGGACCAGCAGGTGCCCGAAGTGGCTGCGCTGATCGATGCGTTCCGGTTCATCCCCAATTGGCGGATCGACGACGTGATGGTCAGCTATGCGACCGATGGCGGCGGGGTCGGCGCACATTTCGATCACTATGACGTGTTTCTGGTGCAGGGCCTGGGCCGGCGCCGCTGGCGCGTCGGCGCGCGCTGCGATGACAGCACGCCGCTGCTGGACCACGACGACTTGCGCCTGCTCGCCCGGTTCGCGGCGACCGACGAATGGGTGCTGGAACCGGGCGATATCCTGTATGTGCCGCCCGGGTTTGCGCACGAGGGTGTCGCGGTGGGCGACGATTGCATGACCTATTCGATCGGGTTTCGCGCGCCGTCGCGGCAGGAACTGATCGGGCTGTGGGTCGATGACGTGCTGGGCGGCCTGGTCGACGACGACCGCTATGCCGATCCGGGCCTCGCGCTGCAGGACAATCCCGGCGAGATCACCCCCGCCGCGCTTACGCAATTGCAGGGGATGATCGCGCAGACGCTGCTGGATCCCGCCGCGTTTGCGCGCTGGTTCGGGCGCTATACCACCACGCGCAAATATCCCGAGATCGACTGGGCACCCGATGCGGAGATCGATGCGGCCGGTATGCGGCGGACGATTGCGACTGGGCCATGGCTGCAGCGCAATCCGGCCAGCCGGTTCGCGTTTATCGCGCACCCGGGCGGTGACGTGCTGCTGATGGTGGACGGCGAATGCCACGAATGTGCCGGGCCCTGCGCAGACTTTGCGCGGGCGGTGTGCGCGCAGGCGTGCTTCGAGGTGGATGCCGCGCTGGCGAAATCTGAGGCGACGGTCGCGCTGCTGGTGCAACTCCACAACCAGGGCAGCATAGCGTTCTAAAAATTCTCCCCCTTGGGGGAGGGGAACCGCGCGAAGCGTGGTGGAGGGGCGGTGCCTCATGACGCAAATTGCGCCTGGTCGCGCCGGTGTCCGTGCCCGCTCGCCGGGTTATCGGCATGAGGCGAGGCCCCTCCACCACCCTGCGGGCGGTCCCCCTCCCCGTTCCGGGGAGGATTAAGCCAGCAGTTTCTCGCCGCGTTTGCGGATCATGGTTTCGATCATGCCACGGGCAAAACCCAGGCCGGGCGGGATCGTGACTTCGAACACCAGCGCATCGTCGGTAATGTCCATCGTCGATGGCACGGTATAGCCCATCGCGGTCGCATCCACAGCCAGACGATCTTCGTCGATCCAGTGAAGCGCCAGATCGACTGTCCCGCCGATCATGCCGCCGACTTTGTCCTGCGCATCGCCCATTCGCGCGGCGATGCGGCGGCGGACTTCGTCCTTGCTCAGGGTATGCGGGATTTCGATGCGCATCAGGGTTGCTTCGTGCCGTCTTCGAGCGTGTTGCCATAGCGATAGTCGAGATACCGCGCCTCGGTCGCCAGCGAATCGATATCGCCTTCGGCCAGGCGGCGTGACAGCGCGTCGATCTCGTCGCTGATCTTGGCCAGGCCCTCGGTCAATTGCACGTCGGCGGTCTTGCCGCTGCGCGTTTCATTGCGCAGATGCGCCGGGATCTTGGTATAGCTGGCGACCATGCCGGGCAGATGTTCGCCGATCAGCCGGCGCACATCGCCGACCGCCGGCTCGGACGGATCGACGCCTGCCAGTTGCGTGCCCAGCGCATCGAGCCGCGTGCCGATTTCATCGAGTTGCCGCGCGGCAGGCAGGGGCAGATCGGCGCGCTGCGATTCCAGCCACAGTTGCGTGCGGCCCACGGTTGCGCGCACATCGGCGCCGCGATTGAGCGCGCCAAGATCAGGGATTTTCAGCCGGGGATAGGCCGCGAAAAATGCAAGCGCGCCCACGATTGCCAGCAGCGTGAGCATGAACCCGCCGATGCCGATGCCGCCGATCACGGTCCCGACAAGGATCGCGGCCAGCAGGATCACGCCTACGGCCAGGCTTGCGCGCATCAGTTTGCGCAACGCATGCTGGCGCTTCAGTTCGGCCGAGCGCCGCCCGATCGAACGGCCCGGCACCCGGCGCCCGCCGGTCTGCTGAAACGCCAGCGTGCTGCGCGCCGAAGCGAGAATCTGCGCATGGTCGGTGGCTTCGCCCGCCATCGTTACACGCCGCCGTCGAGCGAAAGCGCGGGATGCGGCGCGGCGATTCCGGGGGTGGTGCTGGTCGCCTGCGCGCGTGCGATATAGCCTTTCGACTTTTCGACTTCGCTCGACAGCGTGGTCACGGTCTGTTTCATCGAATCGAGTGCTTTCAGCTTGAACGTGTCGATCGAATCCATCGTTTCATAGATATTCTGGAATGCGCGTTGCAACGTTTCGAGCGGGATCGTGCTCGATGCCGCCATCTCGTGAATCCTGCCGGTGTTGTCCTTCAGCATCTTGCCGGTGGCATCGATGATATTGGCCGTCGTGGTGTTGAGCGCGGTGATCTGCGCCAGCACCAGCCGCTGGTTGGTCATCGCCTGCGCCACGGTCACGGCGGTGCGCAACGCGGCGACGGTGGTCGTGCTGGCGCGGTCGACGCCCTTGACCAGCTCGACATTGTTTTTCTTGACCAGGTCGAGCGCCAGATAACCCTGCACGGTCACCGCCATTTGCGTCAGCAGGTCCTGCGTGCGCTGGCGTGTGTAGAACAGCGCCGATTCGCGCACAGCCTTGGCCTTGGCCGGATCGGTGTGATCGAGATCGAGCGCCGCATCCTCCAGCTTCTGGTCGAGCGTGCGCGCGATGTGGATCATCTGCTCCAGCTTGCCCATCGCATCCCACAATTTGGACCGTTCGACATCGATCGCGGCATTGTCTTTCAGCAGTTCGTCCTTGCCCGACGCCAGCCGGTCGAGGATCGCCTTGATATGGCCCTGCGCCGAGACATAGCCGTCGAAATACTTCTTCACGCTGTTGCCGAACGGAATGATCCCCAGGAACTTGCGGCCCCCGGTGGTCACGCCTTTCTTGCCCGGATCGAGATCCTCGACCGTGCGGCGTAGCGCGGCAAGGTCCGATCCGACGCCGCTGTCCTTGTCCATCGCGCGCACCGGGCGGTCGAGAAACCGGTTCGACATGCCCGCCGCCGCGCTGATTTCCTGGGCGCCCATCGCGGTCAACTGGTCGATGCGCTGCCCGAATTCGGGGCTGGCGGCATCCTGTGCAACCAGGTCGGCGACAAATGCATCGGCGCGCTTGTCGAGCTCTGTGCGTTTGCTGTCGTCGATCGGCACCAGCCCGGCGGCTTGCGCAGGCGCGACCACCGGCACCGGGTCGGGCGGGGTAAGCGTGATCGTGGGGAGACTGTCGGCGCCGGTGCTGGCCATGGCTGTCAACTCGTGTGGAGGCAAATCGGGTGACGCCAAGATGGCCTGCCGGGGTCGCGGCTGCAAGAGCCAAAGCCGCGGTGTCACGCGGCGCGTCGATGGGGCTTGGCAGTTGGTCGGAAAACGTGCTGGTCGCCGGAATACGAAGCCGGTACCCAGCCTCCCATCATACGTCATCCCGGGCTCGACCCGGGATCCCGCTTTTTGTCTGGCGAGAGCGCGCAAAAAGGCAGCGGGATCCCGGGTCAAGCCCGGGATGACGAGGAGGAGGGGGCATCGCTTTGGCCGTGATCGATCGACGGGCTGTGCTTGTGGGAATTGGGGCGGCGCTCGTGCCCGCGCCTGCGTTGGCTGTGGCCATCCATCCCGGTATCGCAAGCCTGGCCGCACTGGAGCAGCATGCGGGCGGCCGGCTGGGCGTCATGGTTCTGAACTCCGCCACCGGCCACGGTTTCGGCTGGCGGCAGGACGAGCGGTTTACGCAGTGTTCGACGTTCAAGCTGTCGCTGGCCGCGATGGTGCTCGCGCAGATCGATGCCGGCCACGCGCGCGGCGACGAAGTCGTGCCGTTTACGGTGCTCGACGTGCTGCCCGCATCGCCTGTGACCGAGCCCGTAGCGGTCAGAGTCGCCGCCGACGAAAAACTGGCAGGCACCGAAGGGATGCCGATTGCTGCGCTGCTGGCGGCGGCTGTCGAACGCAGCGACAATCTGGCCGCGAACACGCTCCTGGCACGGTTTGGTGGCCCGGCGGCGGTAACGGCATTCTGGCGCAGCCTTGGCGACAGCGTCAGCCGGCTCGATCACACCGAGCCCGAACTCAATCGCGTCGGCCCCGGCGCGGTGCATGATACCACGACGCCTGCCGCAATGGCCGCGACGGTCGCCCGGCTGCTGACCGGCACTACGCTGTCGGGCCAATCGCGCGCGCTGCTGTGGGGCTGGATGAAAGCATCGCCGACGGGGCTGAAGCGGTTGCGCGCCGGCATACCGGTCGGCTGGCAGGCGGGGGACAAGTCCGGCACCTGGTTCGGTATGGCGGGCGACCCTGGCCCTTGCGCCAAGATCAACGACCTCGCGCTGGTGCTTCCCCCGGCGCAAGACCGCCATTTTCGCGCGCCGCTCGCCGTGACCGCCTATTATGAGCCCATGGGCAACACTTACGCCGCGACCGAAGGTATCCGGCCGGCAGACGAAGCGGTGCTGGCGGCGGTCATGCGGATCGCGACCAATCCCGCCTCATGGCGTTTGCGTCAGGCTGCCAGGTCGTAAGGCTCGATTGCGCCGGTCAGGTACAACGTCTTGGCCTTGGCGCGGCTCAATTTGCCCGAGCTGGTACGTGGCAGGGTGCGCGGCGGAACCAGTTCGACAACGCAATTCATGCCGGTGATCGCGCGGACCTTGTCGCGGATTTCGTTGCGCAGCCGCACCCGTTCCTCAGGATCCGAGACGCGGCAATGGACGAGGACGGCGGGGGCTTCCTCGCCCGATTCGGTCTCGATCGAAAACGCGGCGATGTCGCCCTGGTGGAACCCGGGCAGCTGTTCCACCGCCCATTCGATATCCTGCGGCCAGTGGTTCTTGCCGTTGATGATGATCATGTCCTTGGCGCGGCCGACGATGAACAGGTATCCTTCGGAATTGAGATAGCCCATGTCGCCGGTATCGAGCCAGTCGCCGATCATCGCCGCTGCCGTGGAAGCGGGATCGCGGAAGTACGAATGCATCACCGACGACCCGCGGCACAGCACTTTGCCGATGTGGTGATGCGCAACGGGCGCATCGTTTTCGCCGCGTATCTCGATTTCCATGCCGCGCACGGGCAGCCCGCAGTTGACGATCGCGCGATAGCGCGCGGGGCGCGACAGATCGCGCGGAGTGCCCGACAGGCGCTCTTCCTCGACCAGCTCGACACGGATGCCTTCGCCCGGCGGCATTAGCGTGACCGCCAAAGTCGCTTCGGCCAGGCCATAGCTGGGCAGGAAGGCGGCGGCGCGGAAACCCGATGACGCAAAGGCATCGACAAAGCTCTGCATCACGTCGGGGCGGATCATGTCGGCGCCATTGCCCGCCACGCGCCAGCGCGACAGGTCGAAACGCTGCGCGACATCGGTCTGGCTGGAAATGCGGCGCGCGCAGATATCGTAACCGAACGTCGGCGAATACGACAGCGTGGTGCCCTGGTTGCGGCTGATCAGATCGAGCCAGGCAAGCGGGCGGCGCGCGAAATCGTCGGTGCGCAGGAAATCGACCGATACCTGGTTGGCGATCGGCGACAGGAAGCAGCCGACCAGCCCCATGTCGTGATACCACGGCAGCCAGCTGATGCAGCGATCGCCATCCTGCACCAACATGCCGTGCGAATGTCCGGCCAGATTGGCCATCAGCGCGCGGTGCGTAACGGCAACGCCATGGGGAAAGCGAGTCGATCCGCTGGAATACTGCAGATAGCTGATCGCATCGGGATCGGCGCGCGGCAGGTCTGCGGTGGCGGGCTCGATCGCCGCGAATTCGGTCCAGGCGAGCCCTGGGCAGCCCTGCCGTGCAGCGGCGACCGCACACATTGCGCCGATTTCGTCGGGAAACAGCAGGACGTGCGGGTCGGAACTGGCCAGTTGTACCGCGATCTGGTCGATATAATTGTCCTTGCCGCCAAAGCTGGTGGGCAGCGGCAGCGGCACCGGCCAGGCGCCGGCATAGATCGCGCCGCAGAACAGCGCGGCGAATTCGGGCCCGGTTTCGGCGATCAGCGCGACGCGGTCGCCCGGTGCGATCCCGCGCGCGATCAGGCGGCGCGCGGCGACCAGCGCATCGGCGCGCAGTTCGGAATACGGATAGGCGCGGATCAGCGTGCCGCGCGGATCGTGGAAATTGAAACCGCGCAGACCGTTGGCCGCAAAATCGAGCGCATCGCAAAACGTCGCGAAATCGGCATAGCGCCGCGGCTGTGCATCATCATTGGGCGTTGGAACCAAGTCCGCCGCAAGGTCGGCGACTGTGGGAACGGTCATTGGCTACCCCAAAATGGTGTTCAAGGACCCTCGCACAAACACGTACATTGGGCCATGGTCCTTCTATATCCGGGAAAGTGGCACGAATAAGGCGCGGCGATGGACGACGATGAACACAAACGTGCCGGCCCCAAAAAATGGCAGCAAAAACAGCGTAAGGCGCCGCGGCCGCTCGACGCGCGCCAGATCGACGAGATGGCGCTGGGTTATGTCGCGCGGTTTGCGACGAGTGCTGGCCGGCTGACCGATTATCTGAAGCGCAAGATCCGCGAGCGCGGGTGGGATGGCGAGGCCCCGGCGGATCTGGCGGGCGTGGTCGAGCGGTTGGTTGCGCTGGGCTATATCGACGATGCCGGGTTTGCGCAGGCGCGAGGGGCAGGGCTGATGCGGCGGGGGTTTGGCGCGCGGCGGATTACCGAGACACTGGCACGCGACGGAATCGCGGCGCCGCTGATTGCGCAAGCCGGGGGCAGTGAGCTGGAACGGCGCACCGCCGCGCTGGAATTTGCGCGGCGCAAACGACTGGGGCCATTCGGGCGCGGTTCAGCGGACGGCGGTGATAGCCGGCTCGACCCCGCCACGCGCACGCGGCAGGTCGCCGCGATGATGCGCGCGGGCCACCCGCTTGCATCGGCGCGCGCGATGGTCGAAGCGGGATCTGGTACCGCGGCACAGGAATGGGTGGATGAAGCCGATGATTCGTAAATTTTCGACCGGGCTGACCGGGTTTCTCGCCGCCGGCGCGATGCTCGCCGGAATTGCCGCCTGCTCGCCGGTCGCGGCCAGCAACGCCGCCACGTCGGCCGCCAGCCCGTTGCACCCGATCTCGGGCCTGGCGATCATCCCGCTGACCATCGCCACCGCACACGGGGTGCACGCGTTCAAGGTCGAAGTCGCCGCGACCCCCGCCGAACAGGAACACGGGCTGATGTTCCGCACTAAAATGGGTGCCGACGAAGGCATGATCTTTCCCTATGCTCCGCCACAGCGCACCGCGTTCTGGATGAAAAACACCGTGATCGGGCTCGACATCATCTACATCGGCGCGGACCACAAAATTCTCAACATCGCGGCCAATGCCGTGCCCTATGACGAAACGCCGCTGCCGTCGGCGGGCGCGGTCTCGGGCGTGCTGGAATTGAACGCGGGCCGCGCGGCGCAATTGGGTATCGTGGCGGGCGACAAGGTGAGCTGGTAATAAGCCCGCACGACATCCTTGCCTCACCCCCTCATCAGAGGCTAAGCGCAGACCCCATGAGCATTCTCGGCACGATATTCACCTGGTGGAACGGCGCAACGATCGGCACGCGGCTGTTCAGCGCGCGCAACGGCGAACAGGTCGGCCATGATGCGCAGGGCAATGTCTATTTTCGCGGGCTGAAGCCCTATCCCATGGGTCATCCGTTTGCCGGGCGCGAACAGCGCTGGGTGATCTACAACGGCGCGAACGATGCCAGCCGCGTGCCGCCCGAATGGCACGGATGGCTGCACGGCAGCTTTGTCGGCGTGCCCGAGAGCAATCTGCCACCGGCGCGGGTGTGGGAAGTCGATTATACCCCCAACGCCACCGGCACGTCGGACGCCTATCTGCCGGCCGGCGCGCTGGCACGCGGCGGCCACCGCGCGCCCGCAACGGGCGATTACGAGCCCTGGTCGCCCGACCAGGCTTAAACATCCGATGAAACGCTCCGGTTCCGTATCGCGCATCGCCGTTGCCGCTTGCTGCGCGCCAATGCTGACTGTTGCGCTGCTTGCCGGGTGCAATCGCGCGACGGAAGCGCCGCCGCCGGCTGAAGCGACCGAGACCGCCGGCCCGTCGGCGCTAGCCAGCGGCGTCGATCAGAACAACTACGGCACCCCGGTAAAAGACCGCGTCGCCACGATCGGCCTGATCAACAAGCGCAACAACATCACGCAGGACGTGGTGCTGAAGCCGGGCGAATCGCGCCGCGTGGGCAATGTCATCATCAAGCTGGCGACATGCGAACGCACCGCCCCGTGGGAAGACCCGCAGGACACCGGCGCGTTCGTCCAGGTGTTTGTCGAGGAACGCGCGACCACGCAGAACCGTCTGGCCTGGAACAAGGTGTTTTCGGGCTGGCTGTTCAAGAACACGCCGTCGCTCAATGTCGTCGAGCACCCGGTCTATGATGTCTGGGTCAAGGACTGCGCGATGAAATTCCCGGGCGAGGAGGACGATCCCGCAGCCGCAGCCGCCGCAGCCAAGGCGGCAAAGCCCAAGGCCAGAAGCGAGCCCGCGCCGGCACCCGAGCCTGGCGCCGATACCGACGACACTCCGGCCGAAGCCGCACCGCCCCAGTAACGCGCGCGCGCATTCTGCGCAGACTCTTGCGTGGCGTGGCGCAACAGCTCCAGATACTCCGCCTGCGGCATTTCCACCGCACCCAGCGACACCAGATGCGGCGTGGTGAACTGGCAATCGAGCAATTCGCCGCCGCCGGCGCGCAAGGCGGCGACCAGCCAGGCCAGTGCGACTTTCGACGCGTCGGTCGCGCGCGAAAACATGCTCTCGCCGCAAAATGCCCGGTCGATGCCCACGCCGTACAATCCGCCGACCAGTCGCTCGATGCCATCTGCGCCGGTCTGCCACGTCTCGATCGAATGCGCCGCACCGCGTGCGTGCAATTCGCGATAACTGTCGCGGATGCGCATGCTGATCCAGCTTTCGGCCGCATCGGGACGCGGCGCCGCGCAATGATCGATCACCGCGTCGAACGCCGCATTGCACGTCACCCGAAACCGGTCGCGGCGCAAGGTTTTTGCCAGCGAATGCGACAGGTGAAAGCCATACAGCGGCAAAATTGCCCTCATCCGCGGTTCCACCCAATACACTTCGGGATCGTCACGGCTGTCGGCCATCGGAAAAATCCCGGCGCGATAGGCCCGGAGCAAAAGCTCGGGCGGGATGATCTGGGGTTCTTCGCGGGCCATGATGGATGGGTTGATGACTTCTCCGGTTGCATCCGTTTCGTCAACCCACTAAGGGCGCGTTCTTCCGGACGTGCAAACACCGGACGCAGGAGTGTAGCTCAGTTGGTAGAGCATCGGTCTCCAAAACCGAGGGCCATGGGTTCGAGTCCCCTCACTCCTGCCATATAAACCGCAGAGTTCCGCCATTTGTGAGGCAGGAGGGAGTGGCATCGGACGGCATCCCTAGGCGCTGATAGGCACCTCCCGGCGAATGTAGTCCCAGAATAATCCCAGACTGATCCCGAGTCGGATGCACCTTTTCCACCATTCTGGATTGACAGGGGTGGGAGGTGAGGTTACCTCGCAGGTGCAATAAGGGGTGGCGACCTCTGTTGCGCCTAGCGGGTCCCTCCAGTCCACGGAAGACCCCCGATGCCCAAGTACGATGTCACCAGTGTCACCAAAGCTCTAAACCTCATCAAGGCGGGGGAGTTGCCCCAAGCTGAGATTGCTCGCTTGTGTGACATGGGCGTATCGACCCTCCAGCGGCATGTGGTCGAATACATGAAGGGCAACCGCCCGGACATCGACGTGGGCGAGCTGTCTCCTCGCCGTGCAGTGTCCGCCCCTCGGATGAAGACCCCCGCAGCTCCCACCCCCGCAGAAGCCTCCTTCGACCGCATCCAGGCCGAGTACCGGGCGAAGCTCCAGGCAGGTCTCGTGGCGCACGAACAGGAATACTCCCAGGCAATCCGCCTCGCTGAGCGGGCCAAGGCGCAGGCTCTCCAGGTGCGGGAAGAGTTGGCTCGGCTGGAGGGTGGCGGTGAATAAGTGGGTCACCGTTGAGCAGCCCCGGAGGTATTCTCTGAGTGCCTGGCACATCTTTCTGGGCCTTGGAGCTTGGACATTCGGGATGTGGTTTGTCATTGGGTGGTGGTTGACGCCTGCGTGCCTCCCCTACTGAAATCATTGGGATAACCGCTGGTAGCTACCCTAGAAGCGAAGCATCGCTCTCGTAGCACTGAGTGGTCCCAGTTAAGGGCCACCCCGAGAGACCCTCCCAGACAGCCATCCCCTCCACCACACCCCCTAAACCAGCCCCATCCAGGAGCAACCCAGAGGATACCCTTAGGGGAGGGGGTTTGGGGGAGGGTGCTATAAGGCCTCACCTAGGCAATGGTTCCCTAGAGATACGGGGTCGCCAACAGAATGTGGTATTTATATCACATTTCCCTCTTGCCTTCAAAGAGGCCTCACCATATGATCTTCCTCAGGGCTCACATCAACAGCCCTCACCGAAGGAACCCATATGGCAACCCCAGCCAAAAGCTCAGCCGTCATCGTTGTGCGTGCTGCCAAGACCATTGCACTGCCGCCCTCACTTCTGGGCTTCCACGAGTTCGACAAGCCGGACGCATACGACCCGGACAAGCCCAAGTTCAAGGGCAACTTCCACTACACCCCACCAGCATTCCAGGCCTTGCATCCTTTGGTGAACACCGCTTGCATCGAAGGCCTCTACGCGAAGCTCAAGGCGGAGTTCCTGGAGGCCAACCCGAAGGGTAAGCTGAAGGAGCCCATGTCTGCGGACGAGTGGCTGGAGTCAAAGCTGAAGCCCGCGAAGGAGGATGCCAAGACCGACTGGCAGGCGCTCCCCTTCCTCCAGTTCGCCATGCCAGCCACCTGGAAGGACAAGTCCGGCGAAGTCCACATGAAGGAGGTGGCAGCCTGGGACGGCAAGAACCGCAAGCTCAACCTGAAGAAGCTCCGCATGAGCCGGGGATCGACGGTGCAGGCTATCGTGGCTCCCAGCCTGTTCTACAGCAAGGCCCTCGCCGGTCTCGTACAGCCCACCTTCAAGCTGGTCGGCGTGCGCGTGCTCAAGCTGGTCACCTGGTCGGGTTCGGGGGCGAGCGCTCCTGAGGCGGACGATGAGGAAATCCGCAACGTGCTCGGCGCGGATTACGAAGCGGACGACCTGAGCGCCTACATGGGCCAGGACGACGAGGACACCCCGGATGGTCCCCCTGTGGACGATGCGGGTGCGGTGGAGAAGATGTTCTGATGCGCCGCCTCTCCGCATGGCTCCTCAGCCTCTTTCACCGGGACGTGGCCTCCATCATGAGCTACTTCTACGTCCTGGTAGCACGCCTCGAAGCCCACGCAGGCAAGCTCTCTGCGGAGGCCAACGAGTTGCACCTCGAAGCGGAAGCTCTGGTCTCCCGCGCCAAGGCCCTGATGGAGGAGTCCGACAAGGCCCTCACCACCAAGGCCAAGATTGTCGAAACTTTATTGTGATCGGGGGTTGACGAGAACCCTCACCTCGACTATCTCCCAGATCGGCACGAAGGGGAAGGCTCCCTGAAGTGCCACCTATCCCGCTAGGGCTACAAACCGCATTGCCGCCCCGGAAGCTCTCCATGATATGGGAAGGGTCTCCGGGGCCGCTTTGCGTTTGGGGCCACTGCACGGCTAAATGAAACGGTAAAGCCTCACATCGTTCTATTACCGCTGGTAGCTACCCTAGACGGAGAGCATCGCCTCGGCTTGTGCTGAAGCCTCCGCCGCCTCTCATCTCCCATGAGGTAGCACCATGCCGAAAGCCACCAAGGCACTCTACGACCACGACCGACTGGTGAACGCAAGCCAGCGCACCGTATCCGAAGGTTGCGTCCGCATCTTTGATCGCATCCAGGGCTGGCCGAAGGAGAACCAAATCCTCTCGCTCGCCGCAGCATTCCTCCTGGCGTGCATGTCCGCTCGCATCCCGGCTCAGGATGCCTTCACCGCAACCAAGAACCTGATGGCCGACCCGCTCACCTCCTCGGGGATGGGCGCTCAGTTCCAGGCCATGAAGTTCCACCTGGACACGGAGGTGAATGCCTGATGCGTACCCCCGAGGAAACCATCACCATCCCTGTACGGATGCTCAATTCGTTCGGCCCGTGGGCGCTCGATGAGGCCCGCAGTTACGCGAAGCACACAGAACAACGCGCCAAGTACGAGGCTGAGGATCGCCTCCGGGATGGCACAGCTCCACTCCCCGAACGGATCAAAGCCGCGTGGGCTCGCTACGGCACGCGGGTGGACTGGAAGGGCTACGGCTGGGAAATCCACATCCCTATGCCCCTGCTCACCCAGCCCTGTGGCTACATGGATGAGGAACCGCCGAACGAAGACCTCAAGATGTCCACCTTCCTGTTCACCCGCGAAGTCACCCGCAACCCCGGCCTCACAGTTACCCGTGTGGTCTGCCAGGGTGTGACCGTTGAGGAGACCTACTCATGATCGTACTCCTGGTAGCCATCGCCGCTCTCCTCCTGTGGATGGCCTTCGACAACATCCCGCTGGACCCTCCCAGCCCCCAGCTCTGCTTCGACTTCGATTACGAGCACCTGCCCCGTTGAGGCGCGATCAGAGCCAAGCCGGGTCCGATTACCGGCGAGAGCATAATGCTCAGATGTGGCGGGAGCGGGAGCATATCCCCGTGATCGTCCCCAGGCATCCTCACCAGCGCGAACCTGAAGGTACACAAGATGGCCCGTCCCTCCTTTGGTGGTCCTAAGTTCAAGCACCTGCGGGCTGCGTATCGGTCGGGGCTGGAGGCTGCACTCGCTGCGGCCCTGGCCCTGGCCAACATCCCGGTCCTGTTCGAGACCCTCAAGGTGCCCTTCACGCAGCCCGAGAAGAAGCGCCACTACACGCCCGACTTCCTCCTCCCCAACGGCATCCTCATCGAGACCAAGGGGCTGTTCGCTGCGGAGGATCGCCAGAAGCACTTATGGGTGAGGGCTCAGCATCCCGACCTCGACATCCGCTTCGTGTTCTCGAACGCCAAGGCGAAGCTCAACAAGGGATCGCCCACTACCTACGCGGACTGGTGCGACAAACACGGCCTCAAATGGTCTCACAAAATAATCGACCCTACGTGGTTGACTGAGGCCTCATGTGAGGCTAGGTCTCGGGCAGTCGCTTCCCTCGGATAGTCCTGGGGAGCGCTCACCGGGAGCAACCCCTACATGACCGACACTACCGCACAGGCAGCCTCGCCCGCAGTGGATGACTTCTCCTCCATTGTCCTCACCATCGACCATCTCGCAGCGACACCCCACCCAGGCGGTCACCAAATCCACAAGTTCGTGTGCTCCACCCAGAGCCTCGTGGAGAGCGTGATCGGCCTGATCGACTACTACAAGCTGGATGGCTTGCTGCGGGTCGCCAGCACCCACGAGATGTTCGCCAAGTCGATGCACGGCGTGGGCCTCCCGGTCTTCATCCTCCACACTGCGGAGAACACCCAGGTGGTCAGCGATGCGGATGTCTGGGCCGTGCTGATGATGAAGGTGGGCGAGGGCTCGATGCTCAAGACCACGGAGCACATGATCGACATGGTAGGCAAGAGCCTGTCCGACCAGATCGCAATGCGCGGGCAGGCCGCTACGCTCAACCTCCTCATGTTCTCGAACGTGGACGAGGATGCACCCCTGGCCGAAGCCGCCGAATAACCTCTCCCCGGTGGAAGTCGGAGGAGACACCCAGGAGCACCCCATGCGTTACTCCAAGTTCTTCTCCGACCTCTACACCGGACCCGACCAGTCCACCTTTGCCCTGGGCCGCGTGTACTCCATCCCGGTCCTCCTGATGGGCCTCTTCGCAGCGGCCAAGGCCATCCAGACCACCACTCCGGTTCCCCTTGGGGACATCGCCCTGGAGCTTGCTGGGGTGGCTGGAGCGGTAGCCGCAATGGTCCGTGTCACCAATGGCATCGACGTCCCCACCTCCACCGAAAGGCCCTGAGCCATGCGCTATTGCGCCCAGTGCAAACTCCCCGAAGACCTGATGGACACCTGCGGTCGCTCCGCATTCGGTCCCGAATTTCAATGCCCCGTGGTGACCGAGGTGGCCGATGATGCTGTGGTGCGCGTGGCGTGCATCCCCTGCGGCAAGGCCTTCGTGGTTTCCGCTTCGGAGACGATGAAGGGCACCGGCAATCGCTTGACCACCTGCCAGCTCGGCCAGTGTGCAGCCAAGTTCGTCTTCCCAGATGCCCCCGCAGCGCCCCCCAAGAAAGGCAAGGCTTCAGTTCCTCCTCCGCTGACCCCCGATCCTGTGTCCGATCCGAACCCCCCTGCGGATACGGCCCCGGAAGCCCCGGTCGCGTGATGGAGAGGGAGGACTCCGAGCCGGTTGGGCACAAAGGCACTTGTCCGTGCGATGACCCCTCGGAGTCCTTCCAGATGTACGGAGATGGGCACGGCTACTGTTTCGCAGGTGGCTGCCCATTCCCCCACTGGTCCGCCCAGAAGCTCATCAAGTGTGGCTTCTCAGATGGCCTCGGCACGGACGGCTACGAAGCTGTCACCCACAACCCCTCCAGACCACGAAGGCCCCAGATGGCATCCGAAGACCTCGCTATTCTGGACCATGGCGAAATCCTCGCCCTGTCCCGCTGGAACATCACCCAGGCCACGGCCCGTCACTGGGACTACCGCGTGCGCGTAAACCCCAAAGGCGAGGGCGAGCACCTGGCCACAGTCCGGGATGAGCACGGGTCGATAGTCGGGGCGCACGTCCGCAATGTGGGCAAGGATGGCGAGGACAAACAGTTCCGCTGGCTGGGGGATGACAAGGCCGTGGGCCTCTACGGGCTCCACCTGATGGGCAATGGGGGCAAGATGATTGTGGTGTGCGAGGGGGCGAAGGATACGCTCACCGCCTCCCAGCTCTGGGCCAACAAGTTTCCCGTGGTCGGGATCATCCACGGCGTGCAGACCGCGAAGAAGAACATTGCGCGCTACCTCGACCGGCTCTCCAAGTTCGACAAGGTGGTCTTCGCCTTTGACATGGATGAGCCTGGGCGGACAGCGTGCGTGGACTGTGCAAAGCTCCTGCCTGCGGGAAAGGCCTTCATCGCCACGCTCCCCTACAAAGACATCAACGAGATGCACATGGCGGGACAGGATGCGGCGCTGATCGCAGCCCTCCACAATGCAGCCCCCTACCGCCCCGATGGGATCACAACCCTAGCGGACCTGGCCGGGGAGATGCTGTCCCCCACGGTCACCGGGCGCGCCTACCCCTTCCGGTTCCTCACGGACTGGACCTATGGACGGCGGGATGGGGAGGTGCTGGTGTTGGCCGCTGGTACTGGGGTGGGCAAGTCTGACCTTTCCGTCCAGATCGCAGCGCACAATATCGAGACCCAGGAGCGGGGAGGAAACTTCCTGCCCACGGCGATATTCAACTATGAGGCAGGCCCCCAGGTCACCGGCAAGCAGGTGGCAGGGAAGCTCATCCAGCGCCGCCTCCACATCCCCGACCCCGAGGACATCTACTGGAGCGAGGCCGAGCTGCGGGAAGCTGTGCGCTACGCCACGACCGAATGCGCCAAGCTGTTCATCAACGACCACCAGGGGGCGACCGACTGGGGGAGCGTGAAGGAGCGCATCCGCTTCCTCGCCCACACCGAGGGCATCAAGGACGCATTCGTGGACCCCATGGCAGCCCTCGTGGCCACCGAGGAGGACGAACGCAAGGCCCTGGACCGCCTGATGGCCGAGGCCAAGATGCTTGCGGAGGAGCTTAAGATCGGCCTGTGGTTCAACACCCACGTTACCCGGCCCAGCGAAGGCAAGTCCCACGAGGAAGGTGGCCGGGTTACCCTCAAGCACCTGCGGGGGTCGAACGCCATTGGCATGTGGGCGAGCTACGTGTTTGCCTTGGAGCGGGATCAGCAGGGGGACGAGGACGCAAGGTCGCTCACCACCCTGCGCTGCCTCAAGGATCGCTTCACGGGAGACTCTACGGGCAAGACCCAGGTGCTCCGCTACAACACCCTGACCGGGATGCTGGAGGTGGCCGTGTCGATGCTGGATGAGGAAGCGGACCTGGAGGCACCCCCACTGTGAGGAAGTTCTGGGCATGTGGCGATGGCACCATACTCACCCATGATCGACACGGGCAAATCCTCACCGTCACGATGACTGAGCTTATTAGCCTGGCCGTCATGGACCACAAAAGCAGGCGTTGGGTATGACCACCACAGCCATCTACGACATCGAGTCCAATGGGCTCCTCACCGAGAAGCGCGAACGGGACGGCTCAGTCTGCCCCCCGATGGATCGGGTCCACACGGTCACCATTATCTTGCAGCGCCCTGGCGAGGATGAGCGGCGCATCTCAGCGTGCAACCAACCCGGCTACGAGCGGTTCACCTCAGGGCGTGGCTGGGAGCGGATGCCTATCGTGGACGCCCTCCAAATCCTGGAGCTGGCTGATGTCCGAGTAGCCCACAACGGGCAGGACTTCGATGAGCGCGCCATCCCCTTGATCTACCCTTGGTTCAAACCCAAGCCCGGCTCCATGCTGTTCGACACGCTCCTCCTCTCCCGCGTGCTCTACCCAGACATCCACCGCACCGGCCCCAACCCTCACAAGCTGATGGGGTTCGAGAAGCGCCAACACTCGCTGTCCGCCTGGGGCAAACGCCTGGGTGAGCACAAGGGCGAGTACAAGGGTGGCTGGGCTGCGTGGTCCGAGGAGATGCAGTCTTATGGTGAGCAGGACACGGTGGTCCTCGCCAAGCTGTTCAAGTGGCTCATGGCCCAGAAGCCAGACCCTCGCTCAGTGGCCGTGGAGCATGACTTCGCTGCGGTGATACGAAGGCAAGAGACCCGAGGGTTCGCCTTCAACCACACTAAAGCCCTCAACCTCCTTGCGGCGCTCCAAACCCGAGAGACCTATCTCGAAGCGCAGCTCATAGAGGCGTTCGGGGAGTGGTGGGCGTATGGCAAGGCAGCTAACTCGGGTGCGGGGAAGCCCGAGAAGGACAACGATGACGATGACCTGGCGGATGACCCTGAGGAGCAGGAGAAGCGCAGGCTCGCTTGGCTGGCCCGCAAGGACTGGGGTGATGTGATAATCCCCACGAAGACCCGCCGCGTGAAGCTCCCCGAGTTTCCCAATGTGACGCTCCCCAGGTTCTCCGCCACCACGGGCAAACCCCTGAAGGACTACGTGGGGCCACCCTTGCGGGAGATTACCGCAGGCTCCGCCTACACCCCGGTCAAGCGCATCCAGTTCAACCCTGGGAGCCGCGCCCATGTGCGCCAACGCCTGATCGTCAAGTACGGTTGGGAGCCCAGCAAGTTCACCAAGGGCGGGAAGGACACCCCTCCACAGCCGGTGGTCGATGACGATGTGCTCAGCGCATTGCCGTACCCCGAGGCCAAGCTCCTGGCAGAATACTACCTGGTCCTCAAGCGGATCGGGATGCTCTCTGCGGGCAAGAAGGCGTGGCTCAAGGTGTGCCGGGAGACCGAGCAACCCAATGGCCAGAAGACCTACCGCATCCACGGGAGGGTCAACACCTGTGGGGCTGGCACTGGCCGATGCACCCACTCCGACCCCAACCTTGCCCAGGTGCCGAAGAACACAGCGGGCACCAAACAGTACCCCGATGCACCGATGCTCCATGGTTCCGCCTGTCGTGACCTGTTCGAGGCAGCCGCTCCGTATGAGCTGGTAGGGTTCGACGGATCGAGCCTGGAGCTGTGTATGCTCGCCCACTACACCTCAGCGTGGGACAAGGGTGAGTACGCAACGGTGGTGAGTGAGGGCGACAAGTCCAAGGGCACTGACCCTCACTCCTGGCTGCGAGACCTCGTAGGAACGAATTTGTTGGGGGCTGGTGATTTAGGGCGTGACAATGCCAAGACCACCATGTATGCGTTCGTTTATGGAGCAGGGAACGAGAAGCTCGGCTCCATCGTATTGCCTCACGGAACCCTCTCTGAGAAGAGGGAAGTGGGGGCCGAAGTGAAGGCTAAGGTCATGGGGGCGTTTACCGCCATGGGCAAACTTCAGCAAGCTATCGAACAGGCCGTAGAGGCCACAGGCAGATTGACCGGACTAGACGGTCGCATCCTACGAGTGAGGAAACCTCACGCAGCCCTTAACACCCTCCTCCAGTCCGCTGGTGCAGTGGTGATGAAAAAGAGCTTGATCCTGTTAGACGCCTCCGTGCAGGCGCATGGACTCCGATGCGGAACCGACTACGAATTTGTTGTCAATGTCCACGACGAAGCGCAAGCAGAAGTCCTCCCAGAACATGTGCCGCTGTATAGCCGCTTAGCACTCGCCTGCGTACCCAATGCAGGCACAGCCCTCCGGGTCAAATGTCCGCTTAAAGCTGAAGTGGCTCCTTCACCGGACCACCGCCCAGCGCGCTCATGGATGCAAACCCACTAGGCTCACTAGGGGTTCAACACTCCACGTAGTCACCCTCAAGTACCCGAGAGTGACCAACCACCAATGGCATCCCATGAAGACCCACGCCCAGCCGAACGGTTGGAGCGAGAGAGGGCGCTTGTCCATATGCTTCACCGCCTGTGGACCTACGCCCTGACCACCAAAGCTAACGAGGTGCGAGAGTACGCCGATGAGGTTGCTGAGGCAGCTTCGCGGGGGTTCATCACCACGTCCATCGTCCCCCGAGGAGCCATCTTTGGGAGGCTCTGGAAGCTCACCCCCGAAGGCCTCGTATTCCTGTTCGACCACGCCACCGATGTGGCCAGCGAGGAGTCTCGTTATGCAGAAACCCATTGCGCCTAAGCGTATTGCCCTGATCGACGCCGATGGCATCCTCTACGCAGCAGCCCTCAAGGGCGAGACTACCTGTGATGGGGAGCAGCTCCAGCTCCTTGATGCCGACCATGTGTACCGCGACTGTCTCGACCGCATCGAAAAGCTCGTGGATGCCGTGGATGCGGACGATGCCTTCATCATCCTCAGTGATCGCCGCAACTTCCGGTACGCGATCTTTCCCGAATACAAGTCGAACCGGAAGGATGGTCCCCGGCCTCTGATGCTCGATGAGCTGAGGCGGATGATTAACGAGGAGGCTCCGTACAAGGTCTGGCTGATCGAAGGCCTGGAGGCCGACGATGTGTGCGGGATCGCAGCGGGCACGCTGATGAAGGCCGGGAGGGAGACTGTCATCTGTTCCCCCGACAAGGACCTCTTGCAAATCCCAGGGAAGGTCTACGGGCCGCGCCTCAACACCCCGACCGCAGGCAAGCTCCAGGTGGTCGATGTAACCGAGGAGGAGGGCGATGACTTCCACATGAAGCAGACCCTCATGGGTGATGCGGTGGACGGCTACAAGGGCTGCCCAGGGATTGGCCCGGTGAAGGCTCGCAAGCTGTTGGCCCAGTGGAAGGAGGATGGTCTCACGCCTGCCCAGCGGTGGGAAGAAATAGTGAAACTTTATGAGGCCTCAGGGTTGACAGCAAGTGAGGCCTTGGTACAAGCACGGGTGTCTCGCATCCTCCGGGTCTCTGACTGGGACCCCATCAAGAAGGAACCGATCCTTTGGGAACCCCCATCTCACTGAGTACAGGAACGGCGGGGGAGGGCGCAAGCCTTCCTCCACTGCCCCACGTCACGGACTCCCAGCGCTTGGGTTATGATGCGGTCCACCTCCCGGAGCACTACTCCAGGTTCCCCATCGAACCCATCCACTTCATAGCCGAGAACCAGTTCCCCTTCATCGAGGGCTCCATCATCAAGTACGTGGCGCGCTGGCGCTACAAGAATGGAGTGGAGGACCTCCGCAAGGCGAAGCGTTTCCTGGAGATGCTCATTGCCCGTGAAGAGGGCAACACGGAATGGAGCAAGTGATGCGGCCTCACGAGCGGAGAGCCCAGGCGGGTCGCGTGGTGGACGCAACCGAAGACCCCTTCGGCAAGATCACCCCTCCAACCTTCGACACCCTGGAGGCCCTCCAAAAGGCGTTCCCGGTCACGCTCCCCGATGCCAGCGGCCTGGGCTCTCCAGCAGGGGCAGGAGAGTACACACTCAGCATGGTCCAGCGAATGCTCGGCCAGCAGGATGTCATCCAGTTCCTCACCAATCTCACCACCCAAGCACGCGGAGAATAACCATGGGATGCCTCCCTTCAACGCCCACCCTCAATCCACCCGCAGCCACGCCCCCTCCAGCCGCCCAAGGCGCTGATGCCCTCGCAGTAGGCCCCGCAGGCGCAGCGAACGCACCGAACGCGACCGGGGCAGTCGGACGCTTGGCCCTCCGCGTGGGTGCTGCGCCGAGCACGGGGGCTTAATCGCAATGGCATCCGAACCCGCATACGACCCCACCGAGGACGAGAGTACCGCAGCAAGTGCTTATGGCCGTATGCGGGCGGATCGTGACCCGTTCCTCCAACGCGCTCGCCGGATGTCCGAAGTCACCATCCCCTACCTGTTCCGCCCCGAGGGTGAAGCTGGGTCATCCGATGAGCTGGTCCCCTGGAACACCCTCGGAGCCTTCCTGGTATTCACCAACATGGGACCCAAACTCACGGATGCTCTGTTCCCCGCAGGCATCCCCCCGATGCTCCTCAGCCAGTCCGCCAAGACCAGGGCTGCCATGCGGGCCATCCCCGATCCTGACCAGCGGGAAACACTCTCAACGCAGATCGACGCGGGCCTGGTCCAGGTGGGCAAGGACTTCGCGGAGTGCATGGATGAGGATGGTGACCGGGGCTACCACAGCATCGCCGCCCTGAAGCTCCTCGTGGGGGGCAACCATGGCTTTCAGTTCTACCAGGACGGCACCATGCGGGGGATTAGCCTGGACCGCTTCTGCGTGCAGCGCGACCCCTCAGGTTCCCTGATCGAGTTCGCCATCGAAGACCCCCTATCGTTCCATACTCTCCCGGATGACATCCGCGCGATGGTGGAGGAGAAGGGCTACGTGGCCGCAGAGGCTCGCCCCAAGAACGTCATCTGCGTGTATACCTGGGGACGCCTCAGGGCCGGTATGTGGTACATCTCTCAGGAGGTGTTCGGAGCCAAGGTCCCAGGGAGCGAACGGGTGCTCCTGCCCGATGCGCTGGACTACCTGTTCGTCCCTTTCATCCTCCTGGATGGGGAAGACTACGGGCGCTCCTACGTGGAGATGTACGAGGGGGATTTGCAGTCGGTGGAGGGTGGAACCCAGACCATCACCGAAGGCTCCGCAGCCATCGCCCGCTTCATCCAGTTTGTCCACCCAGGCGGGCTCACCTCGAAGAAGGCCGTGGAGCAGGCAGCCAACGGAGCAGTCCTCACGGGCCGGGCCGAGGATGTCACCACGCTCATCACGAACAAGGCGGCTGACTTTCAGAGCCAACAGTACGTCATCAACTCCGCATCCGACCGCCTCAACAAGGCCTTCCTGGTCGGCTCCCGGAGGCAGGGCGAGAGGGTGACCGCAGAGGAGATACGGGCAGACATCCAAGACCTGCAATCCCAGCTCGGCTCCATCTATTCCCAGCTCGTGGTCTCCTACCAGGCCCCCTATGCCCGCCTCAAACTGGCCGCTCTCCAGCGCACCAAGCGGGTCCAGCCTTTGCCCAAGGGGGCGGTCAAGATGACGATCCTTGGGGGTCTCGCAGCCCTGGGCCGCTCCGCGATGCTCAACGCGCTGGACTCCCTCTTGCAGGGCACCGAACAGCTCTTCGGCCCCGAGGCAGTCTCCCAGGCTCTCGGCCCCAAGTCCATCCGCACCTACTTCAACCGCAGGGCAGCAGCTCTCGGGGTGAGCACGGACGGCCTTATCCCCACGGAGCAGGAAGCCGAGGCCGCAGCTCAGCAGCAGCAGCAGCAGGCCCTCACTCAGCAGGTAGCACCCGAGGCGGTGAAGCAGCTCGGAAACAACTTGACGAGCACTCAGGTGGCGGATACCAATGCCTCGGCAAAGGTTGCCACCTCACCAGTCGCAGCTCAGGGCGATCCCTCACAACAAGACCCCTCACAGCAGTAACCCCAGGAGACTATCCAGATGGCATCGACCCCTCCCGCAGATGGCGCACCCCTCGCAGTTCCTCCGGCTTCCGGCATGGAGACCCTGGCAGGTGGCACCCAGCGGTACACTCCGCCCACGCAGCAGACTGGTGCGGAAGCTCCCGCAGCCCCAACCGCTCCCACGCTCCCCGAAGGTTACGCCGACTGGGCAGCATACGGACAGGCTGTGGCGGAGGGCAAGGTTACTCCCCCGGCTGCGGCTACCACGGAGGAACCTGCGAAGGCCCCAGACGGCCCCGTGATCCCACCCGAAGTGGCTGCCAAGTTCGAGCCGTTCAATGCGGAGTTCACCGAGACCGGCACCCTGAGCGCGGAGAGCGTGACCAAGGCTGCGGCTGACTTCGGGGTCACCGAGGATATGGTCCGCCAGTATCTCGCAGGGGCTACAGCGGAGGGAGCTTCCTCGGCTGCCCCGTTCCTGGAGCAAGCTGGTGGGGCCGAAGGCTACGCTGAGTTCCAGGCGTGGTCGGCGCAGGGGATGACCAAGGCCGAACAGGACTCGCTCAATGCGGCCTACAAGGCAGGCAACCCCGCAGCGGCCCTCGCTCTCCAGCAGAAGTTTGTGGACCAGTGGAAGGCCGAGGGTAATGGCCCCGCACCCCGCGACCTCACCGCCCAGAACCGCAGCCCATCCTCCTCGGAGAACCAGGGCTACGCCTCCCTTGCCGAACAGAAGCGCGACCAGGCGGACCCCCGCTACAAGTCCGATGAGGCCTTCCGCAACAAGGTCATCAACCGGATCGACAAGTCCACCTTCTAACACCCCATCCTGGGTAGCACTCAGGTAACTCCGCCCTCTGGGGCTCTCAATGAAAGGTGCCTCTAATGGCTAACGCCACTCCCTCACGGCTCGGTCAATTCAACGCAGCCGGTGACGTCCAAGCTCTCTTCCTCAAGGTCTTCTCCGGCGAAATCCTCACCGCATTCGACCGCGTATCCGTGTTCCGTCCCCGTTCGACCGTGCGTGTCATCCCCTCGGGCAAGTCCGCTCAGTTCCCCGTCACCGGCCTCGCGCAGGCAGCCTACCATGTTCCCGGCACCGAAATCACCGGCCAGACGATCCGCGCGGGTGAACGCATTATCACCATCGACGACTTGCTCCTGGCACCGGCCTTCATCTCGAACATTGACGAAGCGATGAACCACTACGATGTCCGGTCGATCTACTCGGATGACATCGGACAGGCACTCGCCAAGACCTACGACCAGAATGTCGCACGGGTCGGCCTCTTGAACGCACGCGGTACGAACATCCTGGATGACTTGCAGCCGGGTGCTGTGGCCATCGACGCGGGATATGCCACGGATGGCACGAAGCTGTGGCAGGCGGTGTTCAACGCGGGCATCACCCTGGACACGAAGGACATCCCCTCGCAGGACCGCTCGGCCTTCTTCCGTCCGGTGCAATACGCTCTGATCGTCCAGTCGGGCAACCCCATCAACCGCGACCTCAACGGTTGGACACGGGACAACGGCTCGATCGCCCAGGGCAATGTCGATATGGTCAACAGCATCGAGATCGTCAAAACGAACAATCTGCCTGGTGCCGACGACACGAACAATCTGGACATCCCAGCCAGTCGGCGTGCCAACTACTCGAACACCTACGGCCTCATCCAGCACAAGTCGGCAGTCGGCACCGTGCAGCTCCAGGATGTGACCATGGAAAGCGCCTACGACATCCGCCGCCAAGGTACGCTGATGGTCGGCAAGTACCTGGTCGGCCATGGCAGCCTTCGCCCAGAGTCGGGTGTGGAGCTGCGTATCGCCTGATATCCCGCCTGGGAGTCCATGGCCGTCATCTCCGGGGAGACGTAAAACCCCCGGTCCCCATAAAAAATCCATGAGGAGACCATCCCGTGAGCACTCTCACGCTACCCCCCTCTGTGTCCAATCGCTTGGATGCTGTGAACGTGCTCCTCCAGGCCATCGGGGAAAGTCCGGTCAATTCGATCGACACCTCAGAAGCCGTGGATGTGTCCGCCGCCTCGCAGTGTCTCGATGAGTTTGACCGCGCGGTGCAGATGCGGGGGTGGTGGTGGAACAAGGAAATCGACCTCACCCTCACGCCCTCCAGTGATGGGACGATCCCGCTCCCGACCAACTGTCTGTCAATCGTCAAGGCCTACCCTTCGGGGGACGCTGCCTTGATCGTGGAGCGGGGCCGTCAACTCTACGACATGACCAACCACACCTACATCTTTGCCCTCCCGGTCCAGGTGGACATGGTGCTGAGGCTGGATTGGGAAGAGATGCCCGAGGTCATGCGCCGGTACATCACCATCTGGGCTGCACAGCAGTACCAGGGCCGCATCCAGACGAGCCAAGGGGTTGGGCAAATTCTCGACTCTGCGGTGGATGAAGCGCGGGCCGAGTGTGGGCACAAGGAGGATGAGGTCCAGGAGTCCAACTCGATCACCGGCAACGCATCCGTAGCGTTTCGTCTCAACGGGCGGCTTCGTCGGAGGCAAAACTGATGGGCGAGGTTTCGAGCTACATCCCAGCTCCCTACGGTGGCGTCTCCCAGGCCCCGCCCCTAGCGCGCCAGCCTGAACAGGCCGAGAGCCTTATCGACTGTATGACGGCCATCCCCCAAGGCTCCACCAAGCGCCCCCCGTGGATGCTCCAGGCGGTCCTCCAGGGCCACCCCGGCCAGACCAGTGGGCTGTTCGAGAGGATCGCCGCGAGGACTGGGGATGTGATGCTCACGGCCACGAACGAGGGTGGGGTGGTTGTGCCCCGAGTGTACGACATGGCGGGCTTCCCCAAGGCGTACAGCTCTGCGGGCCTAGCCCCCGAAGCGCTCACCATCCAGGCCGGAGCCCAGGCCTACCTCAACTCCGGCAACCCCAACCCCGTAATCGACCTCACCATCCTCACCGTGGAGGATTACACCTTCATCGTGAACCGGAAGGTGACGGTGGACATTCTGCGCACAGGCGGCGTGCCCCAGGTCAACCCCCTGCGATCCCCCGAGGCGATGCTGTGGGTGCGGCTGTCCTCGTATGGCCGAACCTACGCGGTCACCGTAACCCCCGCAGGCGGAACCCCCGTTACTGCCAGCCTGACCACGCCCACAGGCGCGAACACAGTGGACACCAACTGGGTGGATGCTGACACAATCGCCAAGGCCCTGGTCACAGGATCGTACACAGCCGTGGATGGTGCCACGATCACCGGCAACCTCAACGCCCTCAGCAGCCAAGGCTTTACGGTATCTGTGGTGGGGGGCGTTATCTCCCTCGTGCGCTCCTCAGGTGGGGACTTCACGGTCACCGCTACGGATGGCCAGGGTGGGCTCGCTCTCCAGGCAATCAAGACCGCAGTGCAGACCTTCTCGGACTTGCCCATCAAGGCTCCCGTGGGGTTCACCGTCAAGATTGCCCAGCAGTCCTCCACCTCGGATGACGACTTCTATGTCCAGTACCAGCAGACCGCAGGCCCGGACACGGGGATATGGCAGGAGGTGTTGGCTCCAGGAGCACAGCTTGGCCTCGACCCTGCGACCATGCCCGTGGGCCTCATCGAGACAGCCGGAACGTGGTCCCTCCAGGTCCTCCCGTGGAAGCCGCGCCAGACAGGCACCGAGGTCATCGCCCCCGATCCCGACTTTGTGGGGCAGACCCTTGCGGACCTGACCTTCTTCAAGGGCCGGTTAGCGGTGGTATCTGGGGAAGGCACTACCCTGTCCTCCGATGAAGACCTGTTCCGGCTCTACCCCAAGACCCTCTCCACGCAGGTGGACAGCGACCCGGTAGCCTTCATCAATCCCTACCCCAGCCGATCAACCCAGCGCTACGCGGTGCCCTTCGATAGCCGCCTGGTGGTGTTCTCGGATATTGTCCAACTGGCCATCTCCGCCTCCGGCCCCCTCTCAGCCAAGACCGGGGAGGTGGACATCCTCACCACCTACGAGTTTGCCAAGAACGCAAGGCCCCAGGCCTCCAACGGCAAGATATACTTCGTGGCTCCGCATGGGGACAACTACTCCACGATCTACGAGATAGCCACGGACAAGATATACGGGACGACATCTGCGGATGACCTGAGCGAGAGCTTGCCCCGTTACATTCCCGCAGGCATCGACCGTGTGGCTAACTGTCCGGTCAACTACACGATTGTCTATGGGAGGAGTGGGGATAGCACAGTCGTGCCTCACCTGTTCCGCTACAGGGACAAGCAGCGGGTCCAGAATGCGTTCGGCACCTGGAACCTGCCCACGGGGTACACGCTTGGGGGCCAGTGGTTCGTCAACACCCGGCTCTATGCCCTGGTCTGCCAAGGGTCGCAGGCTGCGGTGGTGATGACTGACCTGGCCCCCGACCTCCGAGACCCGGACCCATCCTCGCTCACCCTGACGTACCTGGACCTGAGGTGTTCGGAGACACAGGTGGTGGTGGCCTACGAGCACGCTACAGCGCGCACACGGGTAACCCTGCCCTGCCCAGTCACCTCGGGGACGAAGGCCGTGGTGCGGGCTCCTGGGGGAGTAGGGGGCTTCAGCGTAAACGGTGGCCCCCTGCCCACGGCCCCTGAGGGTTTCCTCGTGCCCCTCGCTGCGGACCAGTCGGGGACGGCCAACGCCAACCAGCTCTTCCTCGCAGGGGATTGGTCCGCTTGCGCTCTCTTCCTCGGCCAGACCTACACGGCCCGCCACGGCCTCACCCGCTTCTACGCACTCGCCCAGGACGGAACCCCATTGCGATCCGGGAGGCTGTCCCTTCGGAGGCTATCCATCGACTTGGCCAAGACCGGCTACTTGCGGGTGGAGGTGACACCCAGGGGCCGACCCATCCGCACCTACACCTTCTCGGGCTACCGCTACGATGACCCGGACAGTGGCTACGATGAGCCGCCTAACAGCGATGCTGTCTTCGATGTCCCACTCCTGGGCCAGAACGACCAGACCTACATCGAGTTCATCAACGATAGCCACCAGGGCCACCAGGTTCTTGGCTTCGAGTGGCGCGGTGAGTTCAACCCCAAGGCGCGCAGGCTATGAGGCCCATCTGGATAGCGCCCCTGGCCAAGCACCACTGCCAGCTCCTCGCCCCCTTAGTGTGTGAAGCGGATCGCCTCGACTTGATCGCCCATGGATCGGACGCGGGGGCAGCCCTGGCAACCGCTCTCCAGGTGCCCGGTGGGGCGTGGGCTGCGGGATACCACGATGGACCTCTGTGGGGCGCGTTTGGGTGGACCGAGGAGGGGAGTATCTGGTCGATGTGGCGAGAGCTGACCCGAGGTGAGCAGAAGCGCCTTCTCAAACTGACACCCGAGGTAGTCCGCGCTCTCGCGGAGGATGCGGGGAGGCCTCTCGGGAATGTCGTTTGGGAGGGCAACTCCCGAGTTATCTCATGGCTCAAGGCCTCAAAGTGCTTCACCTTCCTTGACAACCCCTTCATGTTCGAGGATAGGCCTTACATGCCGTTCTTTGTGAAGCCTCTGGGAGACCTCCTCAATGTGTGACCCAGTAACCATCGCAGTCGCCACCGCAGCCCTCGCAGTGGGTGGCACAGTCATGCAGACCATTGGCCAGAATGAAGCGGCCTCCAATGCGCGCACAGCCGCCAACCTCAACTACGCCCAGACCGCAGGCATCACCCAGCAGAAAGCCGGACAGCTCGACCAGGAGAAGTCCCAGACGGCTGAGGACACCGCGATCACCACAGCCAAGAGCCAAGGCGAGATTGCCAACTCAGCGGCCAACCAAGGCTTGGGTGCGCCCACGATCGCCAGCTCGCTCAATGCAGCCATGTTCGGGATCGGGAGACAGCAGGGGGTGGCGGACACCAACGATTTGAACGCCCGCGCACAACTCGCCCAGGAAATAGAAGGGGCGCAAGTCACCCGCAACTCCGCCATCGCAGGAGCCCCGAAGGCTTCGATCCTGGGGGTTGGTATCGGGCTCGGCTCGGATGTCCTCAAGGGTATCTCTGCGGGCCAAAGCGCATCCAGAGCAGGAGGGTCTTAACCCATGGCCGTTTCCACCGATCCTCTCCAGCGCCAATCCATTGCGGTCCAGGCGCGCGACACTGGAGACCGCTTCCAGGCTCCCCAGACGAACACCGCCTTGCAGCTCGCAGGGGCGCTCAAGGAGGCCCAGCCTGCCTTGGCCGGAACCCTTCAGGGTATCGCAGACAAGGAAGCCCTGAAGCAACGGGAGCTGGCCCACCGGGACGCGCTGATGACCCAGGGGCAAGTCCTGGCGGATGCGGTGAGGGACGGCAAGATCAGTGCCACCCAGAACCCGTGGTACATGGAGGCCTACGCCAAGGAGGGAGCTGCAATCCGCTCCCAGACTGCCCTCTCCGCGCTCCAGACGGACAGCACCACTTGGGCCGAACAGAACGACCCCGCAGCCTTTGCCCAGAAGTGGCGGGATGGGGTGGCGAATATCGCCAAGGACTACACCGACAAGGACTCCATCGCGGGGTTCGCTCCGGTCGAAGCTCAGTTCACCCAGCAAGCCCTCCAGGGGAATGTCGCCCAGAACCAACACCGGATCATCACCGAGCGGGGGCAGAACAATAGCGCTCTCGCAGCGGATGCCCTGGCGACCACGGCCAAGCAGAATGGCGGGGTCCTCACTCCCCAGCAAGGCATCGACGCGATGGCCCCCGCGCACAACCTCTTCATTGGCACAGGTGGGACGGAGCAGGAGTGGCACACCATGTCCACCCAGGCGATTATCTCCGCAGCGTCCTCCACCCGCAACCCCGGCCTGATCGACCTCACCAAGTCCATCGGCCTGGATGGGAAGCCTGTGCTGGATGCTCCGGTGGGATCGGGCGCGGCAATGGACCCTCCACCAGTCGCACCTTCAGCTCGCCCCCAGCTTGCCACCGCAGCTCTACCCCCCGCGCACGCCCTGCCAGTCCAAGGAGGGGTGACCGTTCCAGGGGGCCAGTTCGGGGCGCACCGCCCAGGGGAAACCCACCACGGCCTGGACCTGGCCGTCCCGCTGGGAACCACCGTGGTCTCTCCCGGCACGGGCACCGTAACGGAGGTAGGTAATTCCGGCCCCAACGGTAACTTCGTGCGGGTGGATCATGGGGATGGGGTGGTCTCATCCTACCTCCACCTCCAGAGCCAAGCCGTCAAGGTGGGCGACCAGGTGACCCCCGGCCAGCAGCTCGGGCTTAGCGGCAACACCGGCCACTCCACAGGGCCACACCTTCACTGGCAGACCACGGTGAACGGCACCCCGGTCAATCCCCAGTCGGTGGCCTTCCCGCAGGGCAACGCCCCACAGCCCAATGCCCCCCAGGACCCAGCGGCTCAGGTCACCACAGACCTCAACGCGCCTCCCGCAGACGCCCAAGCTCCGGCTCCAGTGATCGCCCGAGGACCATCCCTCTACGACATCTCAGGGCAGGCCGAGGCAGTGAGCACCGCGCGCTACCGTATCCAGCAAGCCCAGGAGTTTGACATCACGGAACGCTCACGGGCTCAGCACGCCCAACTCCAGGTGGCGGGGCAGAAGGGGTTGAGTGACCTCTACACGGCCCACGGCAACAGCCTCCTCCTGGGCAACTACGACACCGTGGCGCTCACCAAGGAGCTGACCGCCAAGGGCTACAAGCCCCAGGAGATTGGGGCCACGCTGGCAGCTCTCCACGAGGACACCTCAGCCGCAGTCGGGGTGATGAACAACCGGATCGCCCTCAATGGAGCTGACCCTGTGCGAGCTAAGCGGGTGCTGGACTTGGCAGGGGAGGGAGAGGCCAATGGCTACACCCCGGCATACGACCAGAAGGTGGGCCAAGCGGTGCTCAATGGGGACATCTCTGCATCGGAGGGCATCGGCTTTGTAACGCGCTCCCGGACTTACTCCAGGCAGATGGCCGCAGAGGCCCGCGCCAATGCCCGCCAAGACAAGCTCATCGCCAATTCGGACCCCACCCACGTCCACAGCTACGCCCAGCTCAAGCAGCAGTCCTCCTATCTGGCAGGCCTGGCAGCCTCCAACTACGCGGCGATCGCGGGGAGGCCCATTGGGGACTTCGAGCGGAAGCGGGTGGAGAAGCAGATCACGGACACCGCTGGGGCCTACCTCGCAGCCCACCCAGGGGAATACGATGGGGCGGTAGCCGCCGCTCGCGAGATTGTTGCCGCACACACCCAGCGGGTCATGGCTCAGCACGGTCACGCGGGGTTCACCGCAGCCGGTCCCGCCCCGGCCACCATCGCAACTCCCGCGAAACCGTCCTCTCCAGATGCAGGGTTCTAACCCATGGCCGACAACCTCGACAACACCATGGCCCAGATCAACCAGCTCAAGTTGGCACGTCTCGCCAACCCCGGCCTCAACCCCCAGCCACAGGCCCAACAGCCAGCCACTCCAGCCGCCCCCACCGTAGCCCCCGAAGGAGCCCTCGGCTCAGCCCTAACCGGCATCGGGGATACGGCCACCTCAGGGTTCCTGGACGAAGCCTCAGGCCTCCTGGAAACCTTGGGGGTCACCGCAGGCACCCAAGCCACAAGTGCGTGGTCTTCGGGCAAGTCGTTCTCCGACACGCTCGCCTCCAACATCGCCTACGAGCGTGGTCTCCAGAAGGCCGATGCGGCTGCCCACCCCTACGCCTACCACGGGGGCCAGATCGGTGGTGCATTCCTCGTGCCAGCCGGGACGGGTGCCAAGGGTGCCCTCCAGATTGCCCGCACGGGGGCCCTACAGGGCGCTGCCTATGGGCTGGGCTCTGGGGAGGGTGTTGGGGATCGTGTGGCCCAGGCGGGCGAGGGGGCGGTTATTGGGGGTGTTACAGCCTCCGCCCTCCACCCGATCATCGCCGGAGTGAGCGGCCTCGTGGGCAAGCTCCTTGGGCGCGGTGCTGCGGGCCTGGAGGATGCGGCTGCCACAGAGGGTACGGCTGCGGGTGAAGCTGGCGCGGTGGCCCCAGACGGTGGCCTCGTGGGTGAAGTTACGGATGACAGCCCAGCGGTGACCCCCGCAGGCGAAGGCCCTTCCGATCCGACCCCACCGAACCCCGCAGACATAACCCCAGGGACGCCCGAGGCACCCGCTACAGCGTGGACCCACCCGGACACCGAGGGGAACCGATCGCCGGTGGCCGCAGCGGAGCACCTTGCCCCGACCCCGGAGGGCGATGAACCCGTACCGCTCCATACCGCAGGCACCCCGGAAGCCCCCGAAGGCGAACCCGTGGGCACTATCTCCAGGGCTGGCCTGGACGATCTACAGACCCAGGTGCAGCACTTCCGGGACAGCGTGGGGGCTGATGGGGAGCGGGCGGTTGACGTAACCCCAGCCACCCCCGAACACCCCACCCTCGGAGCCTTCCGCCTGGGTAACCTCGGAGACGGTCCCGAGACGATGAGCCTCTTGGGTGCCCTGGTCCGCCAACTCCCCGCAGTAGCCACCAAGTCCGATCCCGAGATGTGGGCCACTGCGCAGGCAGCCGCTAAGGACATTGGCACGAACGACCCCGAAGCCCTCCACGCGCTGGCCTCCCAGATGGCCGGTCCAGACGGGAACATCGAAGGGTCCATCGCCCTCCTCCGCACCGTCCAGCGCCAAGCAGCAGATACGGTCACCACCTTCCACCAGGCCGGGGTCGATTGGAGCACCGCGTCCGACGAGATGGTGAAGGAGGTGGGTTCGGCCATCTACAACGTGCAGCGCATCAACCAACTGGTGCAGTCCGCGAAGGTCGGCGTGGGGCGGGCCCTGCGTGTGTTCTCCCTGCCCAACTCCGATACGTACTTCGCAGCGTTGAAGAATGGGGTGAGCTTGGGGACGAACCCAGGGTCGCTGGTAGCTGAGCAGGCAGAGCGCACCATCCCGCCCCTACCATCCACCCGTGAGGAGCTACAGAGCTTCTTCGACCTGTGGGGCATGACCAACGGTAACCCGGAGATGCAGTCGGACTTGCTCCAAGGGACGCTCACGGTTCCGACCAGCGGGCACTACCTGGCAAACAGCTTCGCCAACTTCTTCACCGCATCCATCCTCTCAGCGCCGAAGACCGCTCTCCTCAACGTGGTGGGGCCTGCCTTCATCAACACCTTGCGGGCCTTGGAAAAGATGAGCGGGGCGGCTGTCCTCTCCCTCGACCCTACCATCTCATCCGCAGAGAGAGCCGAGTACGCAGCCACCGCCAAGTACACCCCCATCGCCCTCTTCAGGACTGTCGGGGACGTGGCCGACATATTCCGCTCTGGGGTGCAAGCCTTCCAGGATAATCGCACGGTGTTGGGTGGGGGAGGGACGGTGAAGGACGCCAGCGTGTCCTTTGGCCCCTACAACTCCAACCTCCTCAACGCAGCCGGAGCGGACCCTAACTGGCAGTACACCCTAGGGAACGCCATCAACGTATTCCCCAAGGCGTTCGCCCGCGTGAATGCTGGCCTGGATGAGATGGCCAAGCGGTTCACCTACCTTAGCGAGACACGTCTACGGGCCATGGTCCAGGCTACCACCGATGGGCTGTCCGGGGATGACTTCCATGCGGCTGTCAAGCAGACGATGCAGGGGAGCTTGGACCAGGCAGGAGCCGCTACGAATGCGGGGGTGCTGGAGTCTGCGGAGCGAACCACCCTCACCGGTCGCCTTAGCGAGGACGGCACACTCACCCGCAACTTCTCGGACTTTGTACAGGGCCTCCGCCACGACTACCCGATGATGCGCTTCGTGCTGCCCGTGTTCAACGTCCCCGCCAATGCCCTGGGCGAGACCCTCAAGCGTGTCCCCGGCCTCAACACCATACCGGCGATGAACACCCACCTGGCCGACCTCTCCGGCGAGAATGGAGTGGTGGCCCAGGCCGAGGCTCATGGGCGGACGCTCCTGGGTGGAGCCTTCCTCACAGCGGGCTACCTGATGAACCAGGCAGGGGTGCTCACCGGCTCCGGTCCCCAGAACCCCAAGGATGGCGTAATCTGGAGGCAGACCCACGAACCCTACTCGATCCGCATCGGGGATACCTGGGTGAGCTACCGCAAGCTGGACATCCTGGGTGGGCTCCTCTCGATCCCCGCCTCCATCTCGGACTTCTCGGTCTACCACAAGCTGGACCAGGGCGACCAACAGAATGTGGCTCTGGCCGGGACCGCAGCGCTGGCCACATGGTTCAAGGACCAGGCTTCCATGCGGACTGCCACTCAGCTCCTCACCCTGGGCGACATTCCTACGCAGGACCCCGGCAAGGCCATGGAGAGCATGTTCGGGCAGATCGCTGCGGGGATGGTCCCGGCGAGTGGCTTCCTGCGTACCGCTGGGGTGGACACCACTGACCCGTATGTGCGGATGAAGCGGGGGTGGGAGGACTACATCAAGGCGGGCATCCCCGGCCTGTCCCAGCAGCTCGAACCCATGAGGAACGTGCTGGGGGAGCCCGTCAACCGCCCCAACAACACCGTGGGTGAGGCAGTCTTCCCCATCACCATGGCCCCAGTCGCCACCTGGCAGCACGAGCCGGTCCTCAACGAGCTGAGCCGCCTATACCAGAAGACAGGGTATGCAGCCGGGGCAGACCCCCGCTCAGTCCTCTTCGGGTACAAGGATGCTGCGGATGTGAAGCTGGAGGATGGGCAGAGCCTCTACTCCCACCTCATGCAGCCCCGAGCCACGTACAAGATGGACGGCATGACCCTGAAGCAGTCCCTCGGGCAGCTCATCTCCAGTCCCGAGTACAAGGCCGCTGTAGATGCGGATGCGGGGCAGGCGGTTACCTCCCTGGGCGACCAGAGCCGGGCTGCCATGGTGGCCGCAGTCTTCCACCAATACTCGGGGGCTATCAAGGCGGAGGTGGGCGCAGCTTCCCCCATCGCCCTCAAGTACCTCACCGCAGCAGCCGCCAAGCACCGCGATGATGCGTATCTCAGCACCATCCCTCTGGACAACCTCGTGAACAACCCAGGGCTCTACGCAGCCCACGGGGTAGACCCAGAGCAATACGCCGACAAGATTACCTCGGGGGCAGCCGGTGAGCTGTCCACTGCCCTCCAGAAGTAGGACCTACCCATGGCATACCTTTCCCGCGTGACCTACCTGAGTGTGTCCGGTGGGCAGACTGCATTCCCGGTGACCTTCCCGTACATCGACCAGACGCATGTGGGGGTGTTCGTGGGGGTTGTTGGGGGTGACCCCTTTCAGGCCACCCCTTTGGTCCCCAGTGTGGACTACAACTGGACCAGCTCGGGGGTGATCGCCACGACGGCTCCCCACGATGGGTTCGATATCCATATCCGCCGTAGCACGCCCTCACAGGTGGATGCTCTCTCAGGAGGTACGCTCACCGCCCAAGCCCAGAACCGCATCGACCTCCAACTCCTGTACCTCACGCAAGAGGTGACGGATGCGGCTGCGGATTTGACTGCACGGGTTCTTCAGGTGCCTGTGGGAGGGACGCCCCTACCGGTGGCCGACTTAGCGGGAGCGGCGGACGGGCTGGTGTTGGGTACGCTTGGGGGACAACTCCAACTCATCCCCAATAACTCTGTCTCATCCGCTGCCTCAGCCTTGGCCGCAGCTACCCAAGCGGGGATCGCCACCAATGAGGCAGCTACCGCTACAGCTCAGGCCGGGGTGGCAGCCGCCCAAGTGGTCCTCGCTACAGCTCAGGTGGCCTTGGCTACCACGCAAGCCAGTGCATCCGCTACCAGCGCCACGGCATCAAGCGCCAGCGCGGCCTTCTCGCAGCTGGAAGCCGGATTGTCGGCTAACTCCGCGTCCATCGCTCAGGCAACCATCCTCGGTCTCCCCTACTTCCCCCTGGCACTCAACGGGAGCACCAGCGCGGGTGGCGGAAACATCCTCCCTCAGGGGATCACCAGTGGGGCGGTGGGCGGAACAGCTATCACCGGGGCGGTAGTAGGCACCTATCCCCTGGCACCTACGGGTGGGTCCTTCACAGGCGTCACAGCCAACCTTGTTGTTACGAGCGCCACGGCGGCAACCATTGTGGTGACCAACCCAGGCCGGACAACCTCAGCGACCCCCACCGCTCCCACCTGGGCTAATCCCTCAGGTGCGGGCCTCCCAGGGGGCACCACGCTCACCGCAGTCATCGGCTCCCAGATTGCCCCCGGTGGTGCCCAGATTTATACGACATCGGACACCACTGGCTCCTACCTCCTCTACTGGCAGAACACCGCAGGAGTGGTCACGCTGGTGGCCGATGCCACGGGTGCCCAGGTAAAGTACCCTCTTGCCAATTCCCTAGCTGCGGTCCTTGCAGCTCTAGTCCCTACACCAGGAGGAAGTGGTTCCGGCCTCCAGTTCCTCGACAAACGGGGGTTGGTGATCGGGGCAGTAGGGGCGGGTGGTGTGACCCTCGCAGGGAGCCTCACCGCTGGCACCGTAACCGCACCTGTGGGTAGCTTCCCGGTGCTGAACATCAACAATGCCAACTTCTCGTATGGCCCCGATGGATTCCGCATCATCGACAAGCGCGGGCTCATTGTGCTCCAGCTTACGGCTGCGGGGGTGCTCTCCGCTCCGATGTTCTCTGGGGGAGGCTTGGGAGGAGGGTCCTCGTACACCCCGCCCACTTCCACCGTCGCCTCCCGTAAACGCATCGTCTCCAATCATGGTGCGTGGGGTGGGCAGACCGGCCAGACCAAATCGAATGGGACAACTCAGCTCACGGGGACTGACCGGTTCTCCTGGAGTGCTAATGCCAATTGCCGATCCCCGGAGTTCGTGTTCGTCAACGGTGCAATAGGAGCTGCGGGGGTGTTACAGCCCACGGGCAACGCGGTCCAAGTGGCCTTGGCTGTTGAGGCATCCCACAGTTACGCCTCGATGTATCCCGAGATTGGGGGTTGTTCGGGGCAGCCCATTTCATCGGGAGGCAAGACCGCTTACTTCATCGGAGATGGGGCAATCGCGCACAGCAAACCGTTCCCTACCAACCCCATCAACAAGGGCGACACAAACTACTATCGCCTGCACAAGAAGGTCTCTGCGGGACAGTTCTGGCCGTACAGCAAGGTTGCTTCGGATTACACCTGGGGTGGGGTGGGCACTACGGACACGGTGATGGGTTCTACCGTCACTGACGGCTCCGACCAGTCCAACACCTTCGCTACAACCGGCCTAGGGGCCTTCTCGGGGTCGGGCGGTAGTGTCTCAGCCTGGCAAGCCGTGGCCATCCTCGGGGAGCAGATTACGCCTGCGCCTGTTGTGATGGTTGGGGGTGACAGCATCGGCTATGGCTACGGAGGGACGTCTCTTGGCCGCAGTTACATCACGCGAGGGCTCGACGCCGCTGGGGTAGCTTGGTGGAATGGAGCGATGCCCGGCAACGATGCGTACAATCTTGCCATGCAGGATGAAATAGCCGCGTACTTGGCCGCCTATGTAGACCACATCATCCCTCATGTGGGCACGAATGACATATATGCTGGAACGCCCGTTTCGCCTACCCTCGCAGCCTTCCAGGCCAATTTCCTCCTCCTCGCCAAACACTGGGCACGGCCCGGATGCAAGGTCTGGTTCTGCACGCTCCTCCCTCGTGTCACCAGCACGGATACCCTCCAGACCTACGCAAACCAGACCAGGGCGAACACCACGAACGTCCCAGGGGGAACGATGTCGGCGGAGGCTCTGCGGATCGTCTGCAACAACTGGCTGATGGACGCCACATCTACTGGGGCCGCATCGTTCTTCAAGGCGAACCTCCCGTATGGGGCGGCTCAGTGGGGTGGGATCATCGACGGGAGAGCCCTCATCGAGCGGAACAGCACGGGCACCGCCCTGGCCCTTGACGGGAATGGGCAGCAGGTGGCGGGGACTGGGGGATACTGGCCAGTGAATGGGACAGCTGGTTACGCCAGCGCAGACGGTATCCACCCCTCCGATGCCATGCAGCTCATCATGTCAGCCGCAGTCCCCTCATCCGCAGCCTTTGCACTCACCTAAAGGAAAACCCCATGACAGGCCTCGTCCTCAACCTCAGCGACCTCATCTCCACAGCCAGCACAGGGCCTTTCATCCCTGTCACACGCGGGCTGCTACGCTACTACCTGCCCGGTTCTCAGGACTTCGGCGACCTCGACCTGGCTGGCTCTGGTGTCTCCGGCAACCTGCTCAATGGTACGACATACAACACGCGCGAAGCCCACGACATCCTCCCGGCGATGGGCACAAGCTACTCGTTTGGGGGGTATGCTCCGGGGATAGCAGCCGCAGCTTCCCCACCTCCGCCCGCAACGCTTCTCTGTGTCGGGTTCAATGGCGCAACGATGAGCAACTATTACACCGACGCCCAGTGCAATATCACGCTGGGTCTCGATGTTATCGGTGGCAGCCTCGTTACCAACACACAGACTAAGGGTGCGGCAAGCTCGGGTTACAATGGCCCAGCACTAGCGCTTGACGCCAGTTACGCCACGTCCGCCAAGTTCTATGCGGTAGTACAAAACTGGGTCTCAGGAGGCAATGCAACGCAGACAGTCTATTGCGGGAGTAACGGGGTCCTAACCTCCGCAACAGCAACACAAGCCGCGATAGCACAGTCAGGGACGCCAAACGTGGCGCTGTGCTCGGGGTCGATGCAGCCCTCCACCAACAACACAACTACCTCTGGCCAGCGCAAGATTTCAGCCCAGGTAGTACATAATGTCGCGCTTACCCCCGTAGAGGTTGCCGCGCACTACGCTCAATTCCAGCGGTATTTCAACGGGTACTTGCCCAACAACGGGATGTGACCCCTCAGGAGCTAACCCCTTATGACCGAAGGATTTACCGCTGGTAGCTACCCTACTAGGGGAGGTGGTCGCCCAAGCTCCTCACTACACTATGTAGTAGGTGAGATGAACGGCAAGCTCGACCAGCTCATGGCCACTCTCCTCCCCCAACTGGCCTCCCTCAGGGAAACCGATCACGACCACAACAACCGGATACGCAAGCTGGAGGTGTGGCAGGGGCGGACGCTGGGAGGTGGGGCGGTCATCGTGTTCCTCATCGTGCCCTTCATGGAGATTGTCCGCTATGTCATCCTCAAGCACTGACCTCCCCCAGGACCCCGGAGCGCGCCTCCTCAAGGGTCTTGTACTGGAGTTGCTCCGCAGGCTGGAAGACCCGGCCATTGCCTCCGAGATGAGCGCCTCCGAGATGGAGCTTATCCGCAAGCTCTGTTCCGACAACACGGTGACCCTGGCGAGCATCCGCAAGGGTGACTTCGGGAAGCTGGCCCAGTCGGTGGAGGAGGAATACCCCTTCCCTGAGGGTCCACTGAGGATCGTTAAGTGATCGACACCGGCAAGTATGTGGCTGTCTCGGCCCAAGGTGCAGTCCTCTGTAAGCCCACCTCCAAAGCCACAGCTAAGGGGCAGGCCACCACTTACTCACGCCACGCGCACTTGCGCCCCATCCGGGTGTGTAAGGTGTGGCTGGAGGCGGTGAATGTCTGACCCCCTCGACCACTTCCCCAACTTCCTCTGGAGAGCCTGGAAGACCATCGGCCTCCCGCCACCAACCCCCCTCCAGTATGACTTCTGCGAGTATCTGGATGCGGGGGCGGTGGGTCTCAATCCCCACGTTGAGGGTGACCGCAAGATCATGATGGCCTTCCGGGGCGCATCCAAGAGCTACGTCACCACGGCCTTCGCTGTGTGTTGCCTCAGGCGGGATCGCACCGAGCGCATCCTCATCACCTCGGCCACCTCCAAGTTTGCCGGGGGGATCGCCACCTTCGCGTACTCCATGGTGCGTAACTTCGAGTGGCTCGCCGACATGAAGCCCAGTAACGACCAGAGGCAGTCAGCCTTGGCGTTCGACGTAGCAGGGGCTCCCCAGGCCAAGGACGAGAGCTTCGCCTCCGAGGGCATCTTTGGGCAGATCACCGGGAGACGCGCCTCCAAGATCATTGGGGACGACCTTGAGACCCCCAACACCTCCGAGACAGAGACCGCACGGGAGGACCTGAGGAAGCGCGTGGGTGAGTTTGGGGCTATCATTCTTCCGGGTGGTGGCATCTACCTCCTGGGGACAGCCCAGACCGAGGACACCATCTACAAGCTCTATGCGGAGGATAAGGGGTTCCAACTCCGTATCTGGCCCATCCTCTACCCGACTCCATCCATCGACCCCAAGCAGGACGAGTTGGTCAAGTACGGGCCACGGCTCGCCCCCATGATCGCCAAGGCGCTGGCCGCTAACCCCGAGCTGGCAGGCACCTCCACGGAGCCCAGCCGGTTTACGGAGGTGGACATCGCTGCGAGGCGCAAACTGTGGGGCAAGACTGAGTTCGATCGCCAGTTCAAGATGTTCTTGGATGCGGGGTTGGGGAAGGGCAATCCGCTCAAGCTGCGGGACCTCGTGGTTATGGAGCTACCGGCCCCATCCGCCACCACCTCCCAGCATCTCCTCCCCAGTGAGATCGCCTACAACCCGATGCCCGCTAATCGCTGGGACATCACGGTAGACTCTCTCACTGGGGACAGCCACCTCTACGCCCCCGCCCAGGCAGACATCTGGGTCCCAGCCGAACAGACCATCTGCTACATCGACCCCTCGGGTGCCGGTAGTGACGAGACCACCTGGACCATCGGAGCGGGTCTCCTAGGCCGGGTCTTCGCGCTGTTCCAGGGGGCCTCCACAGATGGCCACACCTCGGACGTCATGAAGGCTATTGCTGCGGACTGCAAGCGGTGGAGGGTCCAGACGGTCATCGTAGAGAGCAACTTCGGACAAGGCATGTTCGGTGAGCTACTCCAGCCCCACTTCGCCGACATTAGCTGGCAGGTGGAGATTGTGGAGGAGCGGGCCGGGTCGGTCTCCAAGGAGAAGCGCATCGTGGCCACCCTCGAACCCCTCATCACGGACCACCGCCTGGTAGTCTCCGCGCAGCTCCTCAGGGATGACTTCAACGTGGACTATGAGGACCTGGAAGCGATGAAACGCCGCTACCACCGCCTCACCTACCAGCTCTCCCGCATGAACAAACAGAAGGGGTGCGTCCCTTTCGATGACCGCGTGGATGGACTTGCAGGCCTCTGCAAACATTTCGTGGGAGTGCTCACGAGACAGCTTGCATTGGCCGCTGATGCAGGTAAGGTGAGGGCTATAGAACGTGAGGCCGAGGAGATGATAACCCTCAGGAAAGCCCAAGGGATGCCCCTCTTTGGACTGGACCGCCATGAGCGGACACTGGGCCGAGCTACTCCACGCACAAGGAAGTGATGATGACCCCCAACGACCACCTCTCCCGCCTCGCCACCTTGGTCGAACGCTGCGAATACCCGGCATTCGACTTCGTTACAGGCATGGATGGGGACCAGGAAGCGCCCCAGTATTGGCTCCGCATCGAGTGTCCGGGGGGCTTCTGTACCAAGACCGGCGAACCCATGGACTGGTGTGGGCGGAAGTGGCGGCTGTCTCAGCATATGACCGATGGGGAGGTGGTCTTCACGGTCTTCAAGGCCCTCATCACCGCTCTGGAGCATGAGGCTCGGGAGATGTTCAAGTTTGATGGGGAGGCGGTGGCGGACAGTCACATCGACATCCACGCCCTGGTCGCCTTCCTGAAGACCCCAGGTTCCCGCAAGACGAGGGGCCGGGTGAATGCCTAAGCGGGTGCTCCTCGGCAAGCCCCCATGGAACGCTCCTATTCGTTGCTTGGAGATGCTGTGGCTGGAGACGGCCTACCTCTACGAGGAGCTTAACGAGACCGTGATGGCGGACACCGACTGGGACCAGTTCGCCAAGGCCCTCCAGGAGCGCAAGTCCGAGTGGAGCCCCTACTTCCGCAAGTGCCTGCCAGTCCCCGATTACAACGTGGGGACCACAGCCTCGGGGATTGACTGGGGCAAGGATATCCCGCTCCTCGTGGCCAACTCGCTGAAGGCCATGAAGGGTGACTACTCCAGCCTCCCCACCCGCCACTACATCTGTCCCCTCGTGTAACCCAAGGAGAAGACCATGCCCAAGATACCCTTCGCTCAGGTCAAGCCGGACTACCAGGACAAGAACAGCATCCTGGCTCCGCCCAGCCAAGCGCTCATCCCCACCACGGACAGCGTTCCATTCCCTCAGGGGCCTTGCATTGGGCTGTACATCGGGGGAGCTGGTAATGTGGTGGGCCGGGGGCCGGATGACACGGTGGACGTGACCTTCAACACCCCATCGGTGGGGCAAATCCTCTACTACCAATTCAGTCAGCTCTCAGCGGCCACCACCGCGACGAACCTTCGGGCTCTCTACTGATGCTCTGGGCGGGGATCGCGATGCTGCTCACTGGGGCTGTCCTCTCCCTCCGCCCCCACTGCCCCCACAACTACACCTACCGGTACGCCCATGACCGAGAGACCATGGAGTGCAGCCGGTGCGGTCGAAAGGTGCCACTATGAACCGGGACCTCTTGGAACACGAATTGATTGCCGATGAGGGCCTGAAGTTGCGGGTCTACAAGGATACCGTGGGGAAGCACACCATTGGGGTGGGCAGGAACCTGGACAGGGTTGGAGGTGGGTTGTCGGAGGCGGAACAGAAAGCCCTCCACCTCACCACCCAACAGCTCATCAACGGCCACTCGATTACCCAGCCCCAGGCGCTCCTCCTCCTGGACAACGACATTGATGAGGCTGTGAGGCAGGCGCTTCGGGAGTTCCCCTGGTGGTCGCGCCTGAGTGATCCTCGCCAGCGGGCACTCGTCAACATGGTCTTCAATATGGGGATGCACACGCTCCTCACCTTCACGCAGACCCTCGCGTACCTCAAAGCTGGAGAGTTCGCCCTCGCAGCCGTCAACCTCGCCAAGTCCAAGTGGGCTTCCCAGGTGGGCGCACGCTCCCAGCGCATCTGTGACATGATCCGGGTGGGATAACCCTCCGGTGGACCTGATGGAGGCCCCAGAGACGCTTGTAGGGTGTTTCTGGGGGCTTTCTGTTGGGAGGATGGGGTGGAAATAATTCGCTACGGACTTGCATCTCCCTAGCGCGTATTCCTGGGCCGCGTTTACCCCCAATGCCCCCTTTCGGCCAGCCCCCGCGTACTCATTTCGGGCCGATCCCCCTCGCAAACCCGCATCACTCCGCCCTTTGTCATGGACTAGGTAGTCCCTGCCATGCGTTACCAGGTGAATGTGACACTGTATCATCGCCTAAGCCCAAGCCTGTTTGTCCCTGCGGCAAATGGGCCTTTTGAGTTTATTTGATGAGGCCTCATTCAGTGGATTGACTGGGGGCTGTGGCAGGGACTAAAGAGGAGGCCTCACAAAGGAGCCTTCCCAATGTCCCACTTCATTGTTACCCTCGCTTCACCCGCTGGCACATGCTACTTGCGGTCCACAGTCTGGACATTCGCAGGGGCGCTTGACCGGGCCACTCGCTACGAGACCCAAGAGGCCGCTCGCAAGGGTCTCGATAAGGCTAAGCCCTTCATGAAGCTGGCCAGCTACAAGGCCGCTCGTGTCCAGCCCCTCGCAGATGGGGAGGCTTGAGCTGTGACCACTAACGCACTCATCGCGATGGATCACGCATCTATCGACTTCGCCCACAGCCAATCACCCCTCGCATCTGGCCCGGCATACGCCCTCATCGTGACCAATGGCATGTCCCGTGAAGTGGACCAGATTGTGTCTACGCCTTTGGAGGCCAATCGGGAGCGCAAAGACCTCATCTCCATGGATTGCGGCAAGGTGACGATCAAGCGGTTCGATAGCTGGGCGGATGCTCATGCCTACGAAGACAAACTGAGGGGGTACTGAGCCATGCCTCGTTACGAGATAACCGGTTCGGGGGTGGGCAGCAGTGAAGCCCTCCCCCTGAATGAGCAAGCCCGCATCCTTCGCGAAGCTGGGGCGATCCGCGTGCAAGAGCACTGGCACCACGGGTGGTCTAATCAGCCCCTAACCCTCAGGTTTTGGGCAAGGGACGATGACAGCGCGGATGCAATGGGGCGAGCGCTTGACAAGGCTAATAATCCCACAGGGGCCTTAGGTGGAGGTGGGGGCTTGTTGCGAGCCTACGGGTTGCACTGGCCGGGATACCGCAAGGCCTAACCTCCTGTCATTCCCTAATGCATCGCCCGCAAAGGTGGTGCCTTAGGATAATCTCAGGGAGCCTAACCTCATGACTAAGCGCAAGCGTGCCACGCAATGGACCTATCAGGGGGTCACTATCGAGAGAGTAACTCACTCCGGGATGTACCGGGCATGGGGCCTTGGCGGCTATCTCTTCTCGGATACCCTTGCGGGGATCAAGGCCCTAATTCGGGCCACGTCTCTATGACACAAGCCCTCATCACCACCCTCACCCGCGCCCTCATGATGCTCGCTATAGTCTATTCAGTGTGGTCCATCGCGGGTGACATTGATCGGGCGTGGGCGTGGATCAAGGCTAACTACTCACATGACACTGAAGAGGATATTTGACCATGCGCTACGTTCGCTTGCTCGCAGTGGCCGATGAGTACGACAACACACCGGGTCTCATCCTTAAGGGCACTCCCATGTGTGATGGGGTGATGGCAGACCGGGAGGGTGGTCTCATCGCACACGACATTCTTGAGCACCAGAACGGCCCTAGTCACATCGGCCCTATAGACGACGAATTGGAAGCCCTCGGGGGTGTGTGGCATGTGCGGGGGAGGTGGGGTGATATGTGCCAGAAGTATGCCTCCTTCCACTCCCCCGCCTCTAGCGTTGCCTCGGATATAGTTCGAATGCTGAGGGACCTAGACGGGTCCGATTGGTGGCCTGAGCTGGGTAGGTATCGCACCCACTCCACCTACTACGAGGACGACTTTGCAGACATCCTTAGGATTGCGCGGGAAGACATCCCCAAGGAGTTGAATGCGGAAGACCTTAGGGACGCACCTGTGGAGGCCTACCTCGACAACGCGCTTCACCTCATGCGCAGCGGCTTTCGTAAGGCAGAGCGGCGCTTTGGAGATAGGTTCGCCGGTCTCAACCTCTACAAGGCCATACAGGAGGAGGTGGGTAGGGTATCCATCGACTACGAGGGCCAAGAGTTCATCCTAGGATATGGCAACGGTGAGGCCACGCTCCGGGAGGTTGCCATCAATTGGGATTGACCTTTCCTCCCGCCCATCGCCCTCAGGTTAGACGCTTGGGGAGGTGGTCGGGGATGAACGGCCAGAGGAGATACGACATGGACACCCGCAGATCACTCAAACTGGTGACCTTGGAGGGCCTAGACGCGCAGCGCAAGGGGACTAAGTGGTGGGATAACCCCTATCCGGCTGGTGGCAAGCTGGCCTATGCATGGGATCAAGGGCACACCATTGGGCGTAAGCGCTCGTGACCACCCTATCAGCCTGCCTCACCCAAGCTGCCCTCTACTGGGAAACCAAGCGGGACGGCGCTAAGATGCTCCAACGGGCCACCACTTGCGTGCGCCTGCTAGGATCAACCCGCCTCGCCCACAAACTCACCCCAGCGGATGCAATCAACGTGCTCGCCGGTCTCAAACGCAGGGGCCTCGCTACAAGCTCCCAGGCGGGCCATTACGCAGCGTTCCGGCGTATGCTGTCACTCAACGGGATCACCTACCCACTATGGCCATCCGGTCCAACCCCTCCGCGCCGATCACGGGAACCACTCAGCGTTGACGCTCTGGGGCTCCTGATGCAAACCCTAGAGGCGCACGGGTCGATGCAAACCCTGGACCTGGCGCGGGTGCTGGCCGCTACGGGAATGCGGGTGGATGGCGAGGCGCTGAGCTTTGACGGGTGGGCGAGGCGGGATGCTACCCAGACCCTCCACATCACCGGCAAGGGTGGGCACGAGCGGACTGTACCTGTGACCGATCCTGTAGCGTGGTCCATCCTGTCCGACCCAGACCGCTACCTCCCCATGATGAAGCTCAGCTACCGCACGCATAGCCGTAACTGGAAGCGGGCTGTAGAGGCTGCACAGATTGGGTCAAAGCTACCAACGCCACACGCTGTCCGCCACTACTATGCCACCCAGGCCTATGCCAAGTGCAAGGACATTCGGGTGGTCCAGGACTTGCTCGGTCACGCGGACTATGGAACAACTGCCCGGTATATCGGGGTTGATATTGAGCGGATGAGGAGTGCTGTGTCATGATCACTATCTATGATCCAACCAACCCCCCACGGTCCACAGGCAACCGGCTAAGGTGGGCGGTTAGTACGATGAATGCGCGCCCGGCTGACATCCCAGGGCTGTGGTGGGTGGACGGGTATCCTGAGCTTACCACCGGCCAGTTACTCCAGATAGCGGAGCAGACAAGGGGGCGCTCGTGAGCAAACACGCTCCCAAACCACCCAAACACGTAGCCGGGTCGATCAACCTGAGGGCTATCATGAGGTCTCGCTCATTATGCATTGACGTGCTGGTCCTGAGGGGTCATATGAGGGCTGTTGCCACTCGCAAGGTGGCACACCTCACGTTCCCCGAGGACTGACACCGAGGGGAACATCCTTGCAAGGAACCCCGAATGAAACAGAACCTCTTTCGACGCTGCACCACGGCCACCCTGGCAACCCTCGCCTCGGTGGCCTTGTTGTGCCTGCCTTCGGTGGCCATGGCGGACAACATCTCCCCGGTTGGCTTCCTGCCCACCACAACTGTCTTCGGTGTGGCGGATGCGGTGGCTGGCTACACCAACTCGACCACCACAGCCTCGGACATCACCGGGGCCACGCTCACCATTCCGAAGTCAACCAAGCCCCTGGTCGGCAACACCTCGGGCGGTCCCACGGGCATCGCCTCGGCCCTTCGCCTCTGCTATTACGCGGATGCGGGCAAGGCCACGTCCACCACGGGCACAATCAACCTGGTGGTGAATGGCGTGACCATCGCCAATGCGGCTCGCCAGATCAACTTCAATGCGGCTCGTGGCGATGCGGCTGCTTGTTACGTGATGGCCCGCCCAGTGGCCACGAGCTTCGTGGTCAAGCTCCAGGGCGTGTCGGGTGATACCGCAGCGTTCACCGTCTACAATGCGCAGCTCACTGCGGAAGTTCTTTACTTCAACTGATTAGCATCCCTGTTGCCCTCCCAGTGTGATCTTTGCGGGTTCCACTGGGAGGTGCCGCTAAACAGGGGGACCGCCGATGCCAGCCTACGATACCGCAGAAGATTTACTTCAGTCGATCCGAGAACGCTTCCAGGTACGAGCCCACTTCGGCTCCCTGTTCGATGACATTCACCACCTCCTCCCCGAGAAGCACCGTATCCGATTGATGGGTCCCATGGATGAGGCCCACGAGCTGGCCCGAGCAGTGGCCGCATTGGATGTAGCTTTGGAGGCCCTCAAGAAACCCCCGGAGCCACACAAAGATGAACCGCCCACAGGACGAAACACTTAGGGATCGCCAGCGGACACGCGAAGCTGCGGCCCGAGATGCAGCCCTGGGCAAGCGCGCCAAGAGCATAGCTGAAGGTCATCTCGGGCCGGTTCTCAAGCGGTGGATCAATGCAGGCGTGGTGCCCATCGCGGCCCTCCTGCGGGAAGTAGCCCAGGCTTACATTCGGGGTGATATGGGGGAGGTGGCTGTCTTGCTGGACACGCCCACCGCAGAGCTTAGCGCCAGGGAACGCCCACTCCTACCACTCATGGAATGGTGCCTGCGAGGCAAGTCCCCAGGCCGGGCAGAGACGACAACCCATGCTGAAGACCTGGTGCTGGCTTTCATGGCCTCCACCCTCAATCGCGTAGCCCAGGACAAGGCCACCCTATCGAGTTCGCTGTGCTCAGCCGCAGACTGCCTCCGGGATACCGTCCACGGGCAGTTCATCGTGTCGATCCAGGGGGCCACTGCAATGCAGGCTCTCCGTGAGCGTAGCCCCGAGCTGTGGCAGCAGAAGAAGTCCCTTCGGCGCATATCCTCTCAGCTCCTCTCCCAGGTCCGTCCCCAGCTCCAACAAGCCCAGGAGGATGGGTCGCTGAAGGCCACCGGCAAGCATGTGCTCAAGGTCCTGGACCACCGGGGCGAGCTGCGGCGGATAGACCTGGTGCCACCCGATGAGACCGCCTGGGAGATACTCGCCCTGTGCTTCCGTGAAGAGGGCAACAGCGGGACACCCGAGAGCCGGAACCTGTGGATTGGCTTTGCAGGGCTCCTCCTCTCATGTGCCCAGAAGACAGGCGGATGGTTTGAGGTGGCTGAGAACCGGGTTGGTCGCAAGGGCCACACCCGAACCACGAAGCTCCTGGTGCTGTCCGAGAAGGCCCACGAGGCGATTAGCAAGGATGTGGAACGGTGGATGGGCCTGGGGTTCTACGCTGAGCCGATGGTCGCTGCCCCTGAGCAAGGGGATTACCTCACCGTGAAACACCGCAAGATCACCGGGCAGAGACCTCCCAAGGGACTGGTCACCGATCCTGAGAACACCGATGCGTGGGAAGCTGCCTGCATCCTTGCGGACACGCCCTGGACCATCAACCCCTACGCGCTCGCACACTTCCGGGAACACCCTGAGGAGCTGGCTGAGGGTGACACGGCTGCGGTCATGCGCTTGGCCGAACACCGGAGGCTTGCTGGGGAGGATGCCATCTATCTGCCCACGAGTATGGATTTCAGGGGGAGGCTCTACTACCGGCCCGCGTGGTGTGGCCCTCAGAGTGCGGACATGGGCAAGAGCTTGCTGTGCTTTCCGCTGGAGGGTGAGGCGCACGAGGGCAAGCTGTACACGGACGATGAGGCCCAGACAGCATTCATTGCCTTTGTGATGCACATGGGTGGTCTCTACGGGAACAAGGTGGACAAGGCACCTCTGATTGACCGGCTAGGCTGGTGGTCGAAATGGAACAAGGCCCCCACTTTTGAGGAGGCCGACAAACCCCTCACTCTGCGCGCTCACCATGAGCTTGGCGAAGCGGGGCAAACTGATCGCATCCCCATCCAACTGGATGGCACCTGCAATGGCCTCCAGCACCTCTCAGCTCTGTTCCGGGATGAGGGGGCGGCGGGACTGGTCAACCTCACGGCCAGCACGTTGAATGAGCCCCCAGCGGACTTGTATGGCAAAGTCGCGGAGATTGTCCTCGGGAAGTGGGAAGTTGGGCGCACCTGCGAGAGCCGGGACTGGGAATGGCGTTTCAACCAGACCGGCCTCAAGATCGACCGCAAGCTCTGCAAAGGCCCGGTCATGGTCTTGCCCTACGGGGGAACCCGTGAGGCTGTGCGCCTGGCTGTGAAGACCAATGTGCTCGCCCAGATCAAGGACCGCTACGGGACCACCTGTGCGCTGGAAACACCCTGGGGCAAGGTCACCGAGGCCAACTACGCGGTCTTCCGGGATAGGGACCTACACGACCACCCCCTCTTCAACACTGATGTTGGCCTTCTCTCGGGGCTCATCTGGGAGTCTATCGCACCAGCAATCCCCAAGGCCATGGCCGCTATGGCCACCTTGCAGGCGATTGGTGGGTTCGTGGGTGAACGTGGCCTTAGCTGGCGCGTGGGAACAGGAGACAAACCGCTGTGGGTTACTCAGGCCAAAAGCAAGGCGAGCCGCAAACAAGTGACCATGAGGGGCTTCCACTTGCCGGACATGGTGAGGCGGTTGACGCTGATGAGCAACTCCAACGAGGTGGACCCCAAGGCGCACCGTTCGGGCATTGTGGCCAACTTCATACACTCACTCGATGCGGCTCACCTCTCCCGTGCGCTTGTGACATTCCGTGCCCGTGGTGGAGATTGCGTGGGAGCTGTCCACGATTGCTTGCTCGTGCGCCCTTCCCAGGCTGGATTAATGGGTACGGTGCTGAGGGATAGCTTCGTGGAGCTGTACGAGGCCGATCCCCTCATGTCACCGGTGAGGCTTATCCCTCTTGACGGTAGCCCTCACATCGAATACCTCACTTGGCACGAGCTGGCAGAGGCCGCAGGTGTGGCCTTCCCAGACAGGGGCAGCTTCGATATTACCGAAGTGAGGAAGTCTGCATGGTTCTTCTCGTAATCGCGTTCTGCGTGGTCATGCTCCTGGGCGTGCGCTTGTGAGCCTCATCCCCACCATCCTCCAGCCCTACCTCACGTATCTCAAGCTGGGGGTGGCCGCAGCGGCTCTCACCGGAGCGGGATACGCAGGGTGGAAAGTGGAGAGCCTCCGCTGGGATGCGTCCCTCGTGGCCCAGGCTAAGGCAGCCGACAAGGCCAAAGCTGTAGCTCTCACCCACGAGCGGACTGCAACGGCCATCACCCAAACGAGCCGCGATGAGGGCGACACCCAGCAAGCCAAAACCCGCACGGTCTACCAGACCATCACCAAGGAGGTGCCGTACTATGTTCCATCCGTTCTGCCACCCACTCCGGTTGGCCAGCCTTGGAGCGTGCCTCTCGGTGCTCTCCGCCTGCACGACTATGCAGCCACCGGCACCACTCCCCCCATTCCCGCCCCCACCAGTGAACCTGTCGGAGCCCCTACCGGAATTGAGCTGCCTGCCCTTATCGGCACAGTTTCCGACAACTACGGGGTGTGCAGGGGATACCGGATCGAAGCCGAAACCTGGCGCGACTGGTACGCCCACGAATTTGCTGCCTGGGGAGCAGTGAAGTGACGGGGCTGTGGGCAACCCACGGGAGCACCGAGAGTGGAGACTCGCTTCCAGTCATCCTCTGGTCCTCAATCCCGGATGAGACCACCGTCCACAAGGTCTACGAGGTCCTGCTCCCCGAAGAGTATGGGCAGGGCTGTTCGGTTCGGTTCGAGCGTAGCCCGGTTGAAGACCACGCGGGGGTAACCTTGGCGTTCAAGGCCCAGGATACTCTTGCGCGGCTGGAGGCTGCGGGGGTCGATAACTGGGAGGGTTACCACCTCGCGTTCCAGGACGAGGATGAGGGTGACTGAGCTGCTTACCGCAAAGCAAGCAATGGCCCGGATGCACGTCCGGGAGAAGACCCTTCGGAGACTACGGCAAGAGGGCCTCATCCCTTTCGTCCAGGTCTCCGAAGGGATCATTCGTTATAGGCTGGAGGATTGTGACGCCTACCTCCTCAGCCGCCTCCAGAGGATCGAACCGTCATGTCCAAGCCCATCAAAACCCCGAAGAGCCCGTACTGGCAATACGACTTCCAGTTCAAAGGGGTCCGATTTCACGGCTCTACGGGATGCACGTCTCAAAGGGACGCTCAGCGTTTCATCGACAAGAAGCGCCGCGAGGTAACCCTTGGCGAAACCCCGGTAGTGGATAGCCCCACAATCGACCGTGCGTGCGGCTTGTGGTGGGAGGCTGTGGGGGAGCTGAAGGCCAACAAGGCCACCGATGAATACCGACTGGCAGCCCTGATAGCTGGTCTCGGGGGCAGCCGCCTCCTCTCCAGCCTCACCCTCCGCGACCTGGACGCCTACGTGGCCCAGCGCATGGCTCCTCGTGCGATCCCCGCAAAGACCCACATGGCCAAGGGCAAGCTGATCGTGGACAAGCCCGCTTACGAGGCTCGCCTGTCCCGCTCCTCGGTCAACCGTGAGATACAGCTCCTTCGCCGGGTGGTCTTGTGGCTGGGGCAGCCGGGCCGGGGCTACACAGTCCCCAGGCTCGAATGGAAGGCCGCTCTGGGCAAGGAAGCTGCGGAGCGCATCCGGGAGTTGTCTGGGGATGAAGAGGCGCGGCTGTTCGCGGTGCTGGATGCAGACCTGGCAGCCTTCGCGGAGTTCGCCATGCTCTCCGGCCAGAGGCGTACCGAGCTGGTCAACCTGAAGTGGTCCGAGGTGGACTTGCAGGGAGCGAGGGCGCGGACGATCCTCAAAGGTGGCGACCCCCATAGCTTCCCGCTCAGCCCACGTATGCTTGCGATCCTGAAGGGCCTTCCGCGCGTGAAGGGCATCGACCAGGTGTTCACCTACGAGTGCCGGGATGATCGTCCGTCGATGCACGGTGACATTGCCCGCATCAAAGGCAAACGCTACCCGCTCTCGAAGCAGGGGTGGACGCGGAGGTGGCGCAAGGCGTTGGCCGAGGCGGGGATTGAAGGCTTCCGCTTCCACGACCTCCGCCACACAGCCGCGACTCGCATCGTTCGGGCCACGGGAAGCCTCAAGGTTGCCCAGCGCCTCCTCGGCCACAGCAACATTGCCACCACCGCCCGCTATGCCCATGCCTCCGAGGATGACCTCCGTGAAGCCATGGAAAAGGCACAGAGCGGGGTCTCCTACCGGAATAGTCCCGGACCAAAGTTGCGCTCAGTAAAATAACGCTGTATATCAAGGCGGTGCTTGGGGGTGGGTTAGGTCTCCAAAACCGAGGGCCATGGGTTCGAGTCCCCTCACTCCTGCCATTCACCATAGAAATCAGCCGTTTTTTGGGTGAATTTGGCTAACCTCTCTGACGGGGTTATCCATTTTTTCTGATTTGGCCTGTTCGCGAGTCGTGCGATCGAACTCGATGACAGGGGCCATGGCCAGCTCTGCGATGCGTTTTTGTTCGACAGCGGCGACGCTCAAAGCATTGTAAGCCGTCGCTGTGCCGAACCCTGGCTTACAAAAACGCAAGACGTTCTCGTTATGGCTCGACAAACGTCGTACGCGCGCCGAAAAGGCGACTAGGAGTGACGCGGTCCAATGAGCGAGGCATACACCTTCAAGATTGAGGGCCAATATAAGCCCGACGATATCCCGCTGGAACGCCTAGGCGATTACCTGAAGGCGCTGGCCGATGTGCTGGGCGAGCCGGCAAACGTGCATTTTCGCAATCTCACAGAAGGTTCGGTCGTCGCTCATATCGCGGTTGACCATCCGGCAGTGCCAAAGGTCGCTCATCGTGTCATGGCCATCGCAACAAATGCGGCTGACGATAAGCTTTTCGCCGCGGTCGAGAAGCTCGATCGCATGCTGGCCGAAGACAATGCGACCGGCGAATTGCTCGCCACAGACAACGTCATCCGGGTCAATTTCGCCGGGCGTAATCGGCCTGAGCCCCTGGTATATGGGCCGATGAAGCAAAGCGGCACGCTCGACGGGGTTGTCGTGCGGATTGAAGGGCGCGATGCCACTGTCCATGTGGGCATCGTCGACAACGGGCGCGCCTGGTCGCTTGAAGCGCCATCGAGTATGGGGCGTGGCTTGGCCGCGCTTTTTCACGCAGGACCTGTTCGGTTCCATGGGGTTGGCACATGGAGCCGGCAGGGCGATGGACGGTGGCATCTGAAAAAGTTCGTCATTGCTCGCGTCGAGCCCCTCGATAATAGCCCGCTCTCGGACGTTATCGACAAGGCGCGCCGCGCTGGCCCATCGGAATGGAGTAAGCTTGCTGATCCGCACGATGAATTGCGGCGCGTGCGGGGCGGAGAGGAGGCACTGCATTGATCGCCGTAGCCGATACGTCGGTTCTACTCCACTTTTTCGACCCAGATTGCCGCGCGCCCTTGGGTGATGACGGCCAGCAGATCGGGCAATGCAAGGAGCGCGTAGAAGCGTTAATATTGCGATTATCGAGGGATGGCGACGTTCTGATCGTTCCCACTCCAACGTTGGCCGAAATATTGACCCGTGCGGGCGCTGCCGGCCCTGTCTGGCTTGGCGCGATCGAGGGAAAGCGGGCGATCAGGATTGAGCCGTTTGGTTTGATGGCAGCGGTTGAATGCGCCGCGATGTCCGCGACCAGAAAAGCGCGCAACCCGGACTCTAATAGGGCGAAATCCAAGTTCGATGAGCAGATCATCGCGATCGCGCGGGTCGTCGGCGCTGATGAGATCTACTCAGACGACGTTGATATTCGAAAGTTGGCCGGAAGCGACTTCACGGTGTATGGGATCGCTGACCTGCCGCCGCCACCACCGCAATCACAACCCGACATGTTCGAGCCCTGAAACTTCCCAAACGGCACCCAAAAGGTTATCCATTTGCCCCGGGGCACCGCAGGATTCGGTGGATCGGTTTTACAGGGTTATCCGCGATAAGGGTTCTGTAAAAGCACGATTCGGGCATTTCGCTCACTCCTGCCCTTTTTTTTCTGAAAGCCGGTGCTGGCAAAGGCACGCGAATTGCCCGGCGCCCCTGCGTAATCGCGCCGGTCGGGGAGGGCGCAGCGCATATGCGCGGCGCCGGGTTTGGTTTCTCCTGTATTATTGCCTTTATAGGCATTTTCACCGGTTTTGGCGCCCGATCGCAACTTTGTGTTAACGGATTTGGCCAAAGGTGCGGCGATGACCGAAATGCGAAATTTTGGCCCGGAGGCCGTGGCGCGCGCATTGCCTGCCGAGGTGCTGAATTCTGAAATCCTGGGCGATCACGCGCTCGATTCGGGAATTCTGGGCGCGAATATCCTGCACGATCTGGCGCTGGAATATCGGAAGCTGCGCGATCGCCTGTGGTGGGTGCTTGTGGGCGGGTTCGGCTATTTCATAATCGCGACGTGGACTGTGGTTTACGCCACGCAAACGCGCACCCATGCGGCGGTGTGGCCGGCAGATGCGGTCATCCTGGCGTTGCTGCTGTCGCGGCCACGGCGCGAATGGTCGTTGCTGTTGCTTGTCGGCTGGGTGGCCAATGCGCTGGCCAACGGTTTCGGTCGCGACTGGGCACCAGGCATCGTGGGCTATGGCGCGGCGCATATGGGCCAGACGCTGCTGGCCGCGTGGCTCATCACCAAGGCGCGGCTTGGCAAGGATATGCTGGCCGACGGACGCACGACCGCACAGTTTCTGCTTGCGGCAGGGCTGGTCGCACCGGCGCTGGGCGCGGCGGGTGGCGCGGTGGTGTCCGCGCTGACGTATGGGTCGCCGATGCTGGAATCGTTTCTTGCCTGGTTTGGATGTTCCGCGCTTGGCGCGGTGATCTTTACGCCTTTTTTCAAGGCTCTGTTCGATAACAGTTATGTCCGCGCGATCGAGACTCAGACATCGTCGGCACAGATGCGCGGGCTCGGTCTGTTTGCCTTTCATGCGCTGACAACGGCATTCGTGTTTTCACAAAACAGTCTGCCGATCCTGTTTCTGCCCGTCTCCTCGCTGCTGCTGCTGTCGTTCGGGCAGGGGCGGCTGGCGACTTTGGCCGGAGTGATCGTGGTCGAGTTGATCGGCACGATCGCCTCGATCCATATGGGTGGCCCGATGGCGCTGTTGCACCAGGGGGCGATGTTTCACACGGTGTTCTTTCAGTTTTACCTGGCCGTGATGATGTGCACGACGATGCCGGTGGTTGCGATCGTCGCCTCGCGCGCAGAGGCACGCACGCAACTGGCCGAGCGCGAAGAGCTGTTGCGGCTGGTCATGGCGCATTCGCCCGACGCCATCCTGGGGTTCGACAGTTCCGATATCTGCCGCTGGGCCGATGGGCCGGTGCTTGGTTATCTGGGTCTGGCGCCGCACGATCTGGTCGGCGTGTCGCTGAAACGGGTGGTGGCGCGCGCCGGGATCCGGCTCGACCAGATCCCGCCGGTGTCCGATGGGCATCATCCCGGCGGCGACTACACACTGCGCACGGCAGAATTCCGGTCGCCTAGCCAACCCCAGATCACGCTGGAGGCATCGCTGCGCACCGCACGGCAGGGGCATGATGGCCACGATGCGCCGGCAGTGGGCTCGGTGATCACGCTGCGCGACATTACCTTGCGCAAGGCGCGCGAAATGGCGATCTCGCGGCGGGTCGAAATCGACGACCTGACCGGCGTGTTCAGCCGCGCCGGGTTTCGCCAGCGGATCACCCGCGCAGTCGAGGCAGCGAGCGTGATCTCGCCGATCGGCGCGGTGACGCTGGCATTGATCGATGTCGATCATTTCAAATCGGTTAATGATACGCATGGCCACCCCGCGGGCGATGCCGCGCTCGTCGAAATCGCACGGCGCCTGCTTGCGGGCACGCGCCAGGACGATGTCGTCGGACGGATGAGCGGCGATGAATTCGCGATCCTGTTTCGCTGCGACCTCGAATCGGCGCAAGCGATCTGCGAACGCATCACGCGCGTGGTGGCGACCGAGCCGATCGTGACGATCGGCAATGTTCGCGTGCTGACGTCGATCTCGTGCGGGCTGGCGCAATTGCGCCTCGGCATGACGCGCGAGGCACTGTTCGACGCCGCCGATGTCGCGCTATACGAAGCCAAGCGATCGGGGCGCAACAGCGTGCGGGTAAAGCGGGCAAGGGTGAAGACCTGAAAGTCTTTGTTGGGAAGCGCCACCCACCGCCCCGCACCCCCGGCCCATCCGCCCATTCAGGGTACTCTCGTGGGCGGATGGGCCGGGGGTGCGGGGCGGTGGGTGGCGCTTAAGTCGCTCTTGGCGACTTTCGAAAACGGCCCCTCTCTTGCCTTTTTTTCTGTCGCCGCCTAAATGCGAATCTCTCCCCGCAGATTTGGAGTGTTACTTGCCCCTCCCGGACTTGTCCGGGGCGGCGATGACCCCTAGGCGGAACGCGTGATCTTTTTCGTTGAAGGCAAGACAAGAGCCATGGCCAGGACCAGTCCGAGCGAGTTTTTCAACCAGGTGAAGGCCGAAGCGCGCAAAGTCGTGTGGCCGACCCGTCAGGAAACCGTGACCACCGCAATATTCGTCGGCGTCATGATGCTGATCCTGTCGGTGTTCTTCCTGGGTATCGACACTCTGTTCGGCTACGCCGTCCGGCTTTTGCTGCAACTTGCCTGATCCGCGCTGAAGCGCGATCACTCACGACCGATCTGTTCAGGAAATCACTATGGCCCGTTGGTACATCATCCACGCCTATTCCGGCTTTGAAAACAAGGTTCGCGAAGCGATTGTCGCCGAGGCCGAACGCAAGGGCCTGACCCAGCTGGTCGAAGCGGTCGAAGTGCCGACCGAAACCGTGACCGAAGTCAAGCGCGGCAAGAAAGTCCAGGTCGAGCGCAAATTCATGCCCGGCTACGTGCTGGCCAAGCTGGTGCTGAACGACGACGTATATCACCTGGTCAAGAACACGCCCAAAGTCACCGGCTTCCTGGGCACGAACAACAAGCCGCAGCCGATCTCCGAAAAAGAGGCGCAGCGGTATTTCGGCGCGCGCGATGCCGCAGCGGCCGAGCCGAGCACGCAGATCGTGGTCGATTACGAAATCGGCGATTCGGTCAAGGTCAACGCGGGGCCGTTCGCTTCGTTCAACGGCGTGGTCGAGGATCTCGATTTCGACAAGAGCCGCGTCAAGGTGTCGGTGTCGATCTTTGGTCGCGCAACACCGGTCGAACTGGCGTTCGAGGAAGTCGAGCTGGTCAAGTAAGCGAAAGACGCTACCGGCCCGCCCTCCACCCGACCGCCCGGATCATACCGCAGGACGCTCAGCTGGCGGAACGAGCCGATACCGTGGCGCCATAAAATCTTGCATTCTGTGCGTATGTCGTTATGCGCGCGCACTTCGCCGGGGCGTTTCGCCCTGGTTAAATCCGCTGCGGGAGGCATGGCAACATGCTGTCTGACCGCTCACTCTGCGGGGGCAACCCCAACAGGAAGACAAGGAGGCCATCGTGGCCAAGAAAATCGATACCTATATCAAGTTGCAGATCAAGGCTGGCGAAGCCAAGCCTTCGCCGCCGATCGGGCCCGCACTGGGTCAGCGCGGCGTCAACATCATGGGTTTCTGCAAGGAATTCAACGCCGCCACGCAGGAAGTGGAAAAGGGCACGCCGCTGCCGACCGTGATCACGGTGTATTCGGACCGCTCGTTTTCGTTCATCACGAAAACCCCGCCGGCCACGTTCTTCATCAAGCAGGCGCTGAACCTGAAATCGGGTTCGAAGCTGCCGGGCAAGGATTCGGCCGGCACGATCAAGCGGTCGCAGCTTGCCGATATCGCGCAGTTGAAGATGAAGGATCTCAACGCCAACTCGATCGAGCAGGCGGCAAAGATCATCGAAGGTTCCGCCCGTTCGATGGGCATTCAGGTTGTGGAGGGCTGATCCGATGGCAACGACAAAAAAATCAAAGGCCCTGACCACCAAGCTCGGCGACAACCAGAAGCTGTATTCGATCAACGAAGCGATCGCGCTGCTGAAGGATCTGAAAAGCGCCAAGTTCGACGAATCGCTTGAAGTCGCGCTCAATCTCGGCGTCGATCCGCGTCATGCCGACCAGATGGTGCGCGGCATGGTCACGCTGCCTTCGGGCACCGGCAAGGACGTCAAGGTTGCGGTGTTTGCCCGCGGTGACAAGGCCGAAGCGGCCCTTGCCGCAGGCGCAGACCGCGTCGGCGCCGAAGACCTGCTCGAAGAAATGCAGGGCGGCAATGTCGATTACGGCCGCGTGATCGCCACGCCCGACATGATGGGCATCGTTGGCCGTCTGGGCAAGATCCTGGGCCCCAAGGGCCTGATGCCGAACCCGAAACTGGGCACGGTGACTCCGAACGTCGCCGATGCGATCAAGGCCGCCAAGAGTGGCCAGATCGAATTCCGCGTCGAAAAGGCCGGGATCATTCACGGCGGGATCGGCAAGCTGTCGTTTTCCGATGACGCCCTGCGCGCCAATTTCGACGCCTTCGTCGACGCGATCGTCAAGGCCAAGCCAGCCGGTGCCAAGGGCAAGTATCTGCGCAAGGTCGGCCTGTCGAGCTCGATGGGACCGGGCATCAAGGTCGATGTAGCAGAAGTCTACGGCGCCTGATTTTTCGCGGCGATGATTGAAAATGGGGGTCGGGGCCATAAGCTCCGGCCCCTTTTTTTTCTTCCCCCCTCCCCTTCAGGGGAGGGGCCGGGGGTGGGGCCTCTCGGCTACAGTCCATGGTCGCATAAGCGTCGGCGAGTGGGGATAGGCCCCACCCCAACCCCTCCCCTGAAGGGGAGGGGCTTCAAGAAGAGCGGCGCGCAATATTCGCCCGGGTGTAGCATTCGCTGACCAGGCTGTACGCCACGCCGTCATCGCGCCGCAGCACGGCGGTGTTGTGCTGGATCGTGCCTGCGGGGCATGATGCGGGCGATGACGTCAGATAGTGCCGGTGCAAGCCCAACGAAACGACGACTTTGCCGAACGGCATGCGCGTCGTCTCAAGCGTCTGGTTCATCGCCGGCGTCAGCCGCCCCGGCACATACCAGTTGCGCGCATCGGACAACACCACCCCGCCGCACGACAACAGCACATGGCGCACCCGCACCGGTTCACCCGCGCCCACTGCCAGCATCGCCCGGATCGCCGGCGTTGCCGGCAACGCATCGGCATCGTCCTGGTTTGCGGCGTCGACATGCGCCGGGTTGGCGATGCCGGCTCTTGCGCACCACACCTCGAGTGCGAGCGTGGCGCTGTCATGCGCAGCCAGTTCGTGGCGGAAATCGATCAGCGCAGTATCGCGTGCGCACCCGGCGGCCAGCACGAACGCGATCGCGCAGAACCGTCGGATCATATCCCCCCGTCGACCGGTTCACGCCCGATCGCGGCCAGTTGCGCACTCAGGTCCTGCGCGCAGGCCAGCAGGACATCCGCATCGACCGAGCGGATGACGAAATTCGCGCCCGTCCGGCCCTCGCGAAAAAACGGATAGCTGCCGATCTGGACCCCGGCAAAGCGCTTTTCGGTGTCGCCCAGCATCACCGCGATTTCGCTTTCGGCGACCCAGCATCCGACCGTGTGGCTGATCACCGGCAATCCACCTTCGAGCTTGCCGGTCAGGCCATCGAGCATCTGCGCGGTGATCGAGGGCACGCCGGCCATCAGGAACACGTTTCCTGCGCGAATGCCCGGCGCGCCCGAAACCCGGTTTTCGATCAGATCGGCGCCATCGGGCACGCGTGCCATGCGCAGCCGTGCATCGTTCAGCCCGCCGCGCGTCTCGTAATACGCCTCCAGGATCGCACGTGCGCGAGGATGGATCACGACCGGCACGCCCAGCGCCTGCGCCACTGCGTCGACCGTGATGTCGTCGTGCGTGGGGCCGATGCCGCCTGTCGTAAACAGGTAATCGTTGCGTGCGCGCAGCGTGTTCACCGCCTCGACGATTGCGTCGATCACATCGGGCACCACGCGCACTTCGCGCAGGCGGATACCCTGCACGCCAAGCCATGCGGCCACTTGCGCGATGTTCTTGTCCTGCGTGCGGCCGGACAGGATTTCGTCACCCACCACGATCAGCGCGGCGGTCCAGATACGATCGGTGTTGGTCATCGCCAGTCGGGATAAAGCAATGGCGGGCCCATGCAAGCCGCCTATTCGGCGGCTTGCATGATCGCCGGGGCTCGATCGAATCGCAGCACGCCGTCATCCACAGGATCGCGTTTCATCCACACCCGGTCGCGCATGTAATCCTGGTTCAGCCGCCAGCGCATGTCCGACGCGCTCCTTGGCATCAGATGGCGCGCGCGGCTGATATAGCCCGACGACAGATCAAACGCCTCCTCGTCGATCAGGCCGTGGTCGGCGGGCAGGACCGGGGTGGCGATGGTCGCCCCGCGTGCCGCCATCAGATTGATCAGGCGGCAGATATAGTCTGCCACGATATCGGCGCGCAATGTCCACGACGCATTGAGATAGCCGAACACCGCCGCCAGGTTGGGCACGTTGGAAAACATGCAGGCCTTGTAATAATAATGCTGCGACCAATCGATCGGCACGCCATCGAGGCGCATCGCGATCTTGCCGGCCATCGTCACGCTCAGCCCGGTCGCCGTGACGATCACGTCGGCCGCCAGATGCTGCCCCGATTGCAACAGGACACCCGTCGCATCGATCCGGTCGATCCGGTCGGTGACCACATTGGCGCGTCCCGCCTTGATCGCGGCAAACAGATCACCGTCGGGGATCAGGCACAGCCGCTGATCCCACGGATTGTAGGGCGGGGTGAAATCGCGCTCGGTGAAATGGGGGCCAAGTTCCTTTTGCGTCATTTTGGTCATGTAGGCCCGCGTCTTTGCCGGATCGGCGCGGGCGCGGTGGAAAAAGAACGACTGAAGCCGGATATTCTTGAAGCGGGTGAGGCGGTACGCCCATCCTTCGGGCAGCACGCGACGCAGGAAATTGGCCAGGCCATCGCGCGCCGGGCGCGCCGCCATCCATGTCGGCGTGCGTTGCAGCATCGTGACATGCGCCGCAGTTGCAGCCATCGCAGGCACCACGGTCACCGCCGTCGCGCCCGACCCGATAACCACGACCGATTTGCCCGCGTAATCGAGATCGGCGGGCCAGAATTGGGGATGGACGATGCGCCCTGCAAAATCCGCCGCGCCCGGGATGCCCGCGTCGTGCGGGTCGTCGTAGTCGTAATAGCCGGATCCCAGATACAGGAACCGCGTCGCGATCCGGTTGATTGTGCCACCGGTTTCGAGTTCCAGCCGCCAGACCCCGCCGTCGCTGTCCCAATCGGCCGAGACCACGCGTGTGCCGAACCGGATTTTGGGGCGGATCCCGCGTTCATCGACGATCCGGTTCAGATAATCGAGGATCGCCGGGCCATCGGCGATCGATTTTTCGTGCCGCCAGGGTTCGAACACAAAACCCAGCGTGTGCATGTCGCTGTCCGAGCGCACGCCCGGATAGCGGAACAGATCCCACGTTCCGCCCAGTTCCGCGCGCCGCTCGATCACGCCATAACGCTGCCCGGGGCACAATTTTTCCATATGCGCGGCCATGCCGATACCCGAAATGCCCGCGCCGACGATGATCAGGTCGAACGGCGTATCCATGCTTCTCTCCCGTCGCGTTTTTTAATCGACGAGTTAAAGTCTATGGCAAATCGGCGGCGGAGACCAGCGATTGAAAAGCCCCCTTCACGAGGAGGAGGAACATCAGTCGGCGATCACCCCGAACAGATCGTGGTCGTCCGCATCCTCGATGTCCACATCGACGAAATCGCCCGCTTTCAGCCCCGCGGGCACATTGCGCAGATGCACCGCGCCGTCGATCTCAGGCGCATCGGCCTGCGACCGGCCGGTGGCGCCGATGTCGCCGTCTTCGTCGGGTTCGCCGCGTTCGTCGATGATCACGCGGATCGTGCGCCCGACTTTTGCGGCGAGCTTGGCGCGGCTGATCGCTTCGGTGCGTTCCATCAGACGCGCATAACGCTCTTCCTTGACCGCTTCGGGCACCGGATCGGGCAAGTCGTTGGCGAGCGCGCCGGCGACGGGTTCGAAGCGGAATGCGCCGACGCGGTCGAGCTGTGCCTCGTCCAGCCAGTCGAGCAGATAGCGGAAATCGTCCTCGGTCTCGCCCGGAAACCCGACGACGAAGCTCGACCGGATCGCGATATCGGGGCAGATGTCGCGCCAGGTGCGCAACCGTTCCAGCACTTTGGCCTCGTTTGCCGGGCGCTTCATCGCGCGCAGCACTTTCGGACTGGCATGTTGGAACGGAATGTCGAGATACGGAGTCAGCAGGCCTTGCGCCATCAGCGGGATCACCGCCTCGACATGCGGATAAGGATAGACATAATGCAGCCGCACCCAGGGCACCTGCCCGTCGGGGGTGCGCAGGCCACCCAGTTCGCGCGCCAGGTCGGTCATGTGGGTGCGCACGGTCTGCCCCTTCCACTGCCGGTCCTCGTGGCGCACGTCGACGCCATAGGCCGAGGTGTCCTGGCTGATGATCAGCAGTTCGCGCGTGCCCGCGGCCACCAGCTTCTCCGCTTCGCGCAAGACCGCGTCGATCCGCCGGCTGACCAGCCCGCCGCGCAATTGCGGGATGATGCAGAACGCACAGGCGTGGTTGCAGCCTTCGGAAATCTTCACATAGCTGTAGTGGCGCGGCGTCAGCTTGATATCGCCGGGCGCGGCCTGCGGGATCAGGTCGATATACGGTCCCAGGCCCGGAGGCGCTGCCGCGTGGACCGCATCGACAACGTCTTCGTACTGATGCGCGCCGGTCACGGCCAGCACCTGGGGGAAGCGCGCGCGGATCACATCGGCCTCGTTGCCCATGCAGCCGGTGACGATCACGCGGCCGTTTTCGGCAATCGCCTCGCCGATCGCGGCCAGGCTCTCTTCCTTGGCCGAATCGAGAAAGCCGCAGGTGTTGACCAGCACGACATCCGCGCCCTGGTAATCGGGGCTCATCGCATAGCCATCGGCGCGCAGCCGGGTCAGAATGCGTTCGCTGTCGACCAGCGCCTTGGGGCAGCCGAGGCTGACCATGCCGACGCGCGGCGAGTCCGGAATTTTAAGCGGGTGTGCGGTGGTTGCCATAAGGCGGCGGCGCATAGCGTGTTTTGGCGGGCGCGTCACGCGCCACGCGATTTGCCAACGCGGGCCACCCTATGTATGTGCCAGATCGGTTTCATCTGCGCACGATCTGGCGCCCGGGAGAACTGTCGATGGGTCCAGTGAACTGGTTGGGCGTTGTGGTGGCCACGATTGTTGCGCTGGCGGTGTCGGCGCTGTGGTACGGGCCGATCCATGGCCGCGCCCGCGTGGAAGAGCTGGGCCCGGGCGGTCTGGGCCAGCGGATCGCGCCATGGCGCAACTTCATGGCCAGCGGCGTGCTGCTGCTGGTGTCGGCGACGATGATCGGCCACATGTTTGCGCGCGTCGGAGCGCCGACGCTGGCGGTCAAGCCATGGCTGTATTTCATGATGACCGGCGGGCTGGCCGGTGCATTCATCATCCCGGCGATGTGGTTCAATTACATGAACCTGCGCGTCAGCCGCCGCATGGCGCTGATCGATGCCGGGTTCTGGCTGCTGGCGTACCTGGCGATGGGGCTGGTTTTCTTCGTAATGCGCTGAATCCTCCCCGGAACGGGGAGGGGGACCGCCCGCAGGGTGGTGGAGGGGCGGTGCCTCATAGTGCGAACCGTTCGACGGTGCGCAGTATAGATCTCGCGCTCCGTTATGAAAAGGCCGCGGCGATCACGCGTACGGTCCCGGGATCCGTACGAATATCAAAGGTGGCCAAAAAATTCCCCCGTGTCACGATAAAAACAATAGGATTCGTGCCATTCTCCGCGATACATAAACGCACATACCAATTTATGACCCGTAAAAATCGGCATATCCTTTGAAGGTGTGTATGATTTTGGGTCTTGTTTTTCGTGAACCATCACAGATTGAACTTTTTTTGTATGCCGTACTGGTAATAATCATCGATGTTGGATTTGATGGCGTAGTGATAAGCCAAAATTGCAAGTGCGATATTGCCTGCAATCGATATAGCAATGATGCATTTCAGGTTGACCATTTCATTTCCCCCCCAGGGGCATTACCGCGCTGGCGCGCTTTCGTAAGGTTGGTGTCATGAGGCCCTGCCCCTCCACTACCCTTCGGGCGGTCCCCCTCCCCGTCCCGGGGAGGATTTCTACAGTCTGACCGGCAGCGCGCGCAGCGGGTCGCGCGGGACGTTGTCGTGGCGCAGTTCGAAATGCAGCGCCGGCGTCCGGGCCTCGCCGCTTTTGCCGATCCGTGCGATCGGCGTGCCTCTGGCCACGATCGTACCCTGTTTGACTTCGACTTTGCCCAGGTACGCATAGGCCGTGGCCCAGCCGTTGCCGTGGTCGATCACGATCAATTGGCCATAGCGTTCGGGCTCGGTGCCGGCAAAGATCACCCGGCCCGACACGGCGGCGCGCACGATCATTCCGGAATACGCGGCCAGGTCGATCCCGTTGTTGGGCCGGCCGCGCACATCGGCGCCGAACTTGCTGACCACGGCGCCCGATGTCGGCCACATCAGACGCGGTGTACCCAAGTCCGGGCGGACGATCGGGGTGGGGACATAGGGCGCGCGCCGGGTTGCCTGCACCGGTATCTGCGGTGGGGGCGCGACGCGGTGCGGTGGACGCGCAGGCGGAAATTTTCGTCCGCGCGGCATATTGGGGTCGGGGCGCTTCAGCACCGTGCCCGGGGTCAGCCGCGAGTCGGGATCGATGCCGTTGGCGCGCGCCAGGTCGCCCGGCGACACGCCCATGCGCGCGGCGATTTCCGCAACCGTGTCGCCGCGCTCGGTGGTATAGGTCCACGCGATGATCGCGTAGTCGTGCGCCGCAGCGGGCGCCGCTGCCAGCAGGGCCAGGCCCAAAGTCAGGCGGGCGGCCCGCCGGATCACGCGGCAGGCACGAGCCGGGTCAACCCGGCGACATAAGGCGCCAGCACCGCCGGCACCTCGACCGAGCCATCGGCCTGCTGGTAATTCTCCAGCACCGCAACCAACGTCCGCCCGACCGCAAGGCCCGACCCATTGAGCGTATGGACGAATTCGGTGCTCTTGCTGCCTTCGGGGCGATAGCGGGTGTTCATCCGCCGCGCCTGGAAATCGCCGCAATTCGAACACGACGAGATCTCGCGATAGGCGTTCTGCCCCGGCAGCCACACTTCCAGATCATACGTCAGCCGCGCGGTCGCGCCCATGTCGCCGGTACACAGCCGCACCTTGCGATAAGGCAGCTCAAGCGCCTGCAGCACCGCTTCGGCGCACAACGTCATGCGCTCGTGCTCGGCGGCGGAATCGTCGGGGCGCGTGATCGACACCAGCTCGACCTTTTCAAACTGGTGCTGGCGGATGAACCCGCGCGTGTCGCGCCCGGCTGCACCCGCTTCGGAGCGGAAACACGGTGTCAGTGCAGTCATGCGCAAGGGCAGCGCCGCATCGGCGAGAATCTGTTCGCGCACCGAATTGGTCAGGCTGACTTCGGCGGTCGGGATCAGCCAGCGGCCATCGGTGGTCCTGAACAGGTCATCGGCGAACTTGGGCAATTGGCCGGTGCCGAACACCGCTTCGTCACGCACCAGCAGCGGCGTGATGCATTCGACATAGCCATTGGTACCGGTCTGAAAATCGAGCATGAATTGCGCCAGCGCACGGTGCAGCCGCGCCATGCCCCCGCGCAGGAAGGTAAACCGCGCGCCCGAAATCATCGCGCCGGTTTCGAAATCGAGGCCCAGCGCCGGGCCGATATCGGCATGTTCGCGCGGGGTGAAATCGAACGAGCGGGGTGTCCCCCAGCGCAGCACTTCGACATTGTCGGCCTCGTCCGCGCCGTCGGGCGCTTCGTCTGCGGGCAGATTGGGCAGCCCGGCCAGCGCATTGTGCAGTTCGGCGGTCAGGCGGCGTTCGTCGTCTTCGCGCGCCGGCAACTGCTCTTTCAGCGCAGCGACTTCGGCCTTCAGCGCCTCGGCGGAGTTCCTGTCGCCTTTGGCCATCGCCGCGCCGATCGCTTTGGATGCTTCGTTGCGACGCGCCTGCGCCTCCTGCATGCGTGTCACGAGGGCTCGCCGTGCGGTGTCGATTGCCAGGATTTCGGCCGAGGCAGCGGGACTGCCGCGCCGGGCAAGCCCAGCGTCGAAGGCGGCGGGGTGTTCGCGGATCAGGCGGATATCATGCATGTGCGGCCTATGCCCGCGCGCCCGCAGGCGTGCAAGAGGGGCAATATTAGCTGCAAGGCCATCGGTCCATCGTTGTGCATCAACCGGGTCGCAAATCGGCGCCTCGCGCGCTATGGCGGCCGCATGAGGGCATCGGACATCGTGACGGAGGCTGGCGCATGAACCGGCCGGTACGCACAGTGGCGGTGCGCGTGCGGCGATGGCTGCGCGAAAGCGAGGCAGCATTCATCCTGCTGGCCGCTATCGTCGGCTCGGCCGCCGGCACTGCGACCTTGGCACAAGGCTGGCTGGCGCATGCGATGCAGCAGGTGCTGTACGGCGTGAAGATCAACCGGCTGAGCGCGCTGACCGCGATCGCGCATCCCTGGCGCCTGCTCGCGCTGCCGCTTGGCGGCTTGTTGCTCGTGCTGATGGGCCGCTGGATGGCACGGCGCGGCGATGGCGGGAATTGGGCACCGGTCGACGTGGTGGAGGCCAATGCGCTGCATGGCGGGCGCATCCCGGCCGGCGACAATGTGGTGATCGCGGCGCAGACGATCGTGTCCAACGGCTGCGGCGCGTCCGTGGGCCTGGAGGCGACCTATGCGCAGATGGGCGGCGGCATGGCCTCGCTGCTGGGGCAGCAGCTGAATTTGCGCCGCGCCGATCTGCGCACGCTGGTGGGCGCGGGCGCGGGCGCAGCGGTGGGCGCGGCGTTCGGTTCGCCGCTGGCGGGCGCGTTCTATGCATTCGAGATCGTGATCGGATCATACAGTATCGCGGCCGTCGCCCCGGTCATCGCGGCCAGCCTGGCGGGCGTGCTGGTGCTGCGCTGGCTGGGGGTCGAGCCGTATCTGGTCGCAGCGACGGTCAACCGCGCGCGCACGGTGTTCGATTACGGCGCGGCGGTTGCGTTGGGGCTGATCTGCGCAGGCCTTGGCATCGTGGTGATGCGCCTGGTTACGCTGGCCGAGCGTGCGTTTCAGGTGGCGACGCGCAGCAGCCAGTGGCGCCCGGTGCTGGGCGGCGCGCTGCTGATGCCGATCGCGTGGATCACGCCGCAGGCGTTGTCGGCAGGGCATGGCGCGCTGCATCTCGATCTGATGACCCGCCCGCCGGTGCAGTTCCTGGTACTGGTGCTGGGGTTGAAAATCCTCGCCTCGGTGATTTCGCTCGCCAGCGGGTTTCGCGGCGGGCTGTTTTTCGCTTCGCTGTTCCTGGGCTCGCTGGCGGGGCAGGCCTTTGCCGAGGCGCTCAATCTGGCGCATCTGGGTGTCGAGTTCGATCCCACCGATTTCGCGCTGGTCGGCATGGCGGCGATGTGCGTGTCGGTGATCGGCGGACCGATGACGCTCGCGTTGCTCACGCTGGAAACCACGCACGATTTTTCGCTGATGGGCGTGGTCATGACCGCCGCGCTGATCGCGAGCGCGGTCACGCGCGAAACATTCGGCTATTCCTTCTCGACCTGGCGGCTGCATGTGCGCGGGTCGGATATCCGTTCGCCGCGCGACATCGGCTGGATGCTCAGCCTGACGGCCGAGCGGATCATGCGGCGCGATTTCGTCACCGTGCCCCATACGATGACGATCGGCCAATTTCGTGAAACCGTGCCGTTGGGCTCGGCAAGCAAGGCGGTCATGGTCAATGCGGCCGGCGTCTACCAGGGAATCGTGCCGACGCCGGCCGCTTATGACCCGACGCTCGATCCCGCCGACCCGATCGCGCCGCTGGCGCGCCAGACGACGATCATGCTGCTGGCCGACACCGCGATCAAGCCGATGCTGAGCGCGTTCGACGATGATGGTGCCGACGAACTGGCGGTGGTCGATGATCACGGCCGGGTGATCGGCGTGTTGAGCGAGAGTTATGCGCGGCGGCGATATCTCGAAGAGATCGAGGCCGCACAAAAGCGGATGTTCGGCGAGGGGTGAGCCGGTTGCGCAAGACTCGGACGGTTGCGCAAGACTGGGGCGGATGCCACACGATCCCGATGAAAATCAGCCGCACACACATCATCCTGGCCGCGCTGGTGCTTGGCACGATCGCCGGCATCGCGGTCCGCTGGATCGGTTCGCCCGGGCTGACCGCGACGGCGCAAGCCTTTCTGCCGCTGGGTCAGATGTGGGTGCGCGCGTTGCAGATGACGCTGATCCCGCTCATTTTCGCAATGATCACGCATGGCGTCGCCAGCGCGGTGGCGGGCGGGCAGGGCAGCCGGCTGATCGGTACGACGCTGGGACTGTTCCTGGCCGCGATGGTCGTCACGGTGATCCTGTCGACGATCCTGGTCGAAAGCGCGCTGCACACCTGGCCGATCCCGGCGCATGCGCTCGATGGCCTGCTTGGCGCCGATGCGCCGGCCCCGGTGCCGGGGCTGGCGGCGCAACTGATGGCGATCATTCCGGAAAATCCGGTCGGCGCGGCCGCGCAGGGGCAGATTTTTCCGCTGGTGGTGTTTGGGCTGGCGCTGGGCATCGCGCTGGCACGGATGCCGCGGGAGGGCGATGTGAAGCAGGGCGCAATCATGCGCGTGCTCGCCGAGCTGGCGGCGGCGATGATGCAGATTGTCGACTGGGTGCTGATGATCGCGCCGGCCGGGATATTCCTGCTCGCGCTGGGGCTGGGCCTGTCATCCGGACTGGGCGTGGCACGCGTGCTGGGGGTGTTCATCGCCCTGTGTTTTGCCACCACCCTGATGATGGCGGCGCTGTGTTATGTCGTGGTCAAAGTCACCGGTGCAGCGCCGCTTGGCATATTCGCCGCTGCGATCATCCCGGCGCAGGCAATGGGCGCGGGCAGCTGTTCGTCGCTCGCGACCACGCCGGTGATGATCGAAGTCGCGACCGAACGGCTGGGCATTCCCGAAGATGTCGTGGGCCTGACGATCCCGATGGCGGTGTCGCTGTTTCGGCTGGGCACGGTCGCGCATGCGGTTGCGGCCGTGCTGGTCGCGGCGCATGCGGTCGGTGTGCAACCGGGGCCGGTGCAACTGGTGCTGGCGGGGCTGGCGGTTATCCTTGGCAGCATCAGCGGCGCCGGGCTGCCGGGCGCGGCGGTGATCTATGCGATCTACGGCCCGGGGTTGCATGTGCTGGGCGCGCCGATGGCGATCATGCCGCTGTATGTTGCAGTAATCGCCCTGGCCGATCCGGTGATTACCGCAACCTCGGTGACGGGGGATCTGACCGCAGTGACGCTGGTGCACCGACTGTTGCGCAAGCGGACTTCTTGACCCATCCGCTTCACATAAGTGGTTGAAGAGCCTCCGGCGGCCAAGGGCCATTGCCCTTGGATCCCGTTAATACATTGAACTACTAGCCGATTTAGCCTTGGTTATCCGTCGCGAAGCGGCAGATATTCCAGCCGCTTCGCGGCGTGCGCAAGTTTCAAAAGTTTCGGGTTCCAAGGGCGATGGCCCTTGGCCGCCGGAGGCCCTTCTCTTTTGACGTATGTGCAGTAGCCCCTCAAGGTCAGCCCGCAATCCCCGCCGCGGCCAGCACCGCCAAGGTCAGGATATCCGGCGCAAGCGCGGTCATCGGCGCGATCTGCACCGGCTTTTCCATGCCGATCAGCATCGGGCCGATCACCGCGTTGCCGCCCAGTTCGCGCAGCAGCTTCGCCGAGATGTTCGCCGATTGCAGGCCGGGCATGATCAGCACATTGGCGCGGCCCGACAGGCGGCTGAACGGGTAATTGGCCATGACTTTGGGATTGAGCGCCACATCGGGCGACATTTCGCCTTCGTATTCGAAGCCCGGCGCCTGTTCGTCCAGGATCGCCACCGCGCCGCGGATGTTGTCGATCCATTTGCCGTAAGGGTTGCCGAAGTTCGAGAACGACATGAACGCCACGCGCGGCTCGTGCCCCATGCGGCGGGCAACGGCGGCGGTTTCGATCGCGATCTGCGCCAGGTCGGTGGCCGAGGGGCGTTCGTTGACCGTGGTATCGGCCAGGAACACGGTGTCGTTCTTGCCGACCATCAGGTGGATGCCGAACGGCACGTGCCCCGATTTCGCATCGAGCACGCGGCGCACATCGGTCAAGGTCTGTGCAAAGGTTCGCGTCATGCCCGAGATCATCGCATCGCCATGGCCCAGCGCGAGCAAGAGCGAGGCGAACACATTGCGGTCCTGGTTGACCATGCGCCGCACATCGCGTTCCAGGAAACCCCGGCGTTGCAGGCGCCGATACAGATGCGCGACCATGTCGTCGACCAGCGGCGACACCGCCGAATTGTGGATTTCATAGCTTTCGGGGTTCGACACGCCGAGCTCGATCAGCTTGTCGAGCACCGGCTGCGACTTGCCGACCAGCACCGGCGTGCCATAGCCGAAATCGCGGTACTGGATCGCGGCGCGCAGGACGACTTCGTTTTCCGCCTCGGCAAAGATCACCCGTTTCGGGTTTTCCTTGGCCTGCGCATAAACGCTCGTCAGCACCGATGTCGTCGGATTGAGCCGCGCCTTCAGCGTGTTGCGATAGGCATCGAAATCTTCGATCGGCAGGCGCGCCACGCCAGAATCCATCGCCGCCTTGGCAACGGCGGACGAGACGACTTCCATCAGGCGCGGATCGAACGGGGCGGGGATGATATAGTCGAGCCCGAACCTGTGGTTGATGCCGTAGGCCGCGGCGACTTCCTCGGGCACCGACCGGCGCGCGAGCTCGGCGATCGCCTGGGCAGCGGCAATCTTCATCTCTTCGTTGATCGTCGTGGCGCGCACATCGAGCGCGCCGCGAAAGATGAACGGAAAGCCCAGCACATTGTTGACCTGGTTGGGATAATCCGACCGGCCGGTGGCGATGATGCAGTCGGGGCGCGCGGCCTTGGCCTCGGGCGGGGTGATTTCGGGATCGGGATTGGCCATCGCAAAGATGATCGGCTGCGGCGCCATGTCCATCACCCATTCGGGTTTCAGGGCCTTTGCCGCGGACAGCCCGAGGAAAATATCCGCGCCTTTCAGCGCTTCTTCGAGCGTTCGCGCAGGCGTGTCGACCGCGTGCGCGCTTTTCCACTGGTCCATGCCGGTTTCGCGGCCCCGGTAGATCACGCCCTGGCGGTCGCACATGATCACATTGTCATGCCGTACGCCCATCGCCTTGATCAGCGCGGTACACGCAATTGCCGCCGCGCCTGCGCCATTGACCACGACCTTGACCTGGTCGAGGCTGCGTCCGGTCAGGAAACACGCGTTGAGCAGGCCGGCCGCCGAAATGATCGCGGTGCCGTGCTGGTCATCGTGCATCACCGGAATGTTCATGCGTTCGCGCAGCGCCTGCTCGATGATGAAGCATTCGGGCGCCTTGATGTCTTCCAGATTGATCCCGCCAAAGCTGGGTTCGAGCAGCGCGACAGCTTCGATGAATTTGTCGGCGTCTTCGGTATCGACCTCGATGTCGATCGAATCGACATCGGCAAAGCGCTTGAACAGCACTGCCTTGCCCTCCATCACCGGCTTCGATGCCAGCGCGCCCAGATTGCCCAGGCCCAGGATCGCGGTGCCGTTGGAGATGACCGCGACCAGGTTGCCCTTGGCCGTATAGTCATAGGCCAACGCGGGATCGGCAGCGATGGCCAGCACCGGCACCGCAACGCCGGGCGAATAGGCGAGCGACAGGTCGCGCTGCGTAGCAACGGGTTTCGACGCGATGATCTCGATTTTGCCGGGGCGGATCGTCTTGTGATAGAACAGCGCTTCGCGTTCGGTAAAACGGACGTTGCTTTCATCGGACATCGTGAATTCCTCGGTCTGACAGGGCTTGGCCACTGTGCCCACTTGGCCGCTACGTCAAGGGTGCGCAAGAGCCCCTCCCCTTCAGGGGAGGGGTTGGGGTGGGGCCTCTCCCCACTCGCCGACGTTCATGCGGATGTGGATTGCAGCCGAGAGGCCCCACCCCCAGCCCCTCCCCTGAAGGGGAGGGGAGCAGGTTGCTCTACAACCCGCGTGGCTGCCAGTTCGGGATCGCCAGCGGCCGCACGGCAAACAACAGGCTGCGGCCGTCCTGCCATACCAGTTGCAGGCGTGGATCGGGCAATTGCGGCATGCCCGTATCGATCAGCCAGACATAATCCACGCGTTCGATCGGCGCGTATTTCAGCGCGGTATCGACCCGGCGCAAGCGGCCGCCGGCGCACGCCTGCGACCACACGAATTCCGACGGATCGGCGGTAAAATTGCGCCCCGGGCGGAAGCGCGGCACGACCATGTGCAGCCCCGGCACCGCCCAGTTGTCATTGACCCAGGCCTGGCGATACAGGCTGGCGAGGCTGGCCAGGTGATCGCGCCGCGTGCTGCGCCATGATTCGTCCAGGCACGAATGTTCGACGAATGCGAGCACGCGGCTGCCCGGCTCGATATGCTGCAACGCGACGAGTTGCCGGCGGTAATCGTCGGCATAATCGGCAAAGCTGGCGCCTGTCACCACCAGCCGCAGCGCGAGCAGCACCAGCCCGACATAGGCCACGGCCATCGCCACCCGCGGGCGCGCCCGGCTCCAGTCCGTCAGCCCGAGCAGCAGCATCGCGGCGACGGGCAGCAGCCGCACATCGACGAAATTGCTGCCGTTGATGTCGCTGGGGATCGCCACGAATTCTGCCAGGACCAGCGCGCCGGGCAGGAATGTCGCCCATTTGAACCGCCCGCCGATCGCCCAGCCGAACACGATCAGCGCATAGCACGCGGCCGTCGTGATATTGTCGAGGATCATCGACTGGTCGCGCAGCGTCAGCCACAGGTACCATTCCTTTTCGTCCCAGCGCCAGCGGTTGAAACTGCGCGCGGGGGCGGGCGACAGCACTTTCCACAGCGCGATCGTGATCAGCGTGATGGCGAGCGGCCACAGCAGCACGAACAGCCGGCGCCCTGCGGCGCGCCAGTCATGCGCCGCGATCGTTTCGTGATACCGCGATGGCTGCCACCAGCCGGCGGGCAGTGCATCGATTTCGCGCCCGACCGCATTGGCGCCGATCAGGAACGGCAGCAGCAATCCGCCGATCGCATGGCACAAGAGCGCGATCGGCTGCACGATGATCAGCATGATCGCGCGCCGGCGCGGATCGCGCTCCAGCCAGACCGAGGCGGCAAACGCGCATAGCGCCAGCCCCGTCGCGAGGATGAAATTGAGAAATCCGGTCAACAGCGGAAAGCTGAACACATACATCAGCGCCCAGCCGGCGCCGTGCCCGCCGCGCGCGTTGAGCATGCGGATGGTCGCAAGGCATCCGCCCGCAAACAGCGCGGTTGCCAGCACGGTGGACCACCAGCCCGCCGCCAGCACCCCGAACGGTGCACCGATCAGCTTCATCAGCACGCCATCGCCGATGTTGAGCGTAAATACCCATTTCCACGCGAAATATTTTTCCAGCGGGCTGTTGGGTCCGGCCGCCTCGATCGCGGCCGCGCCCATGTGCCCGGGGATGTCGATCAGCGGCGGGACCGTGACCAGCACGAACGGCAGGCAGACCAGCAGCACGATCGCGACAATGCCCGGCGCGCTCAGCCACGGCAGTTTCGCCATCGTCTCGTTGAACGGGGCCTGGTGAAACGGCCAAAACCGCAAACGCCGCATTTTAATCAGACCTGCCCACGAAGTTGGCATCCCACAATGCGCAATTGTCGATATCCTCCGGGTGGCGGTTTGAGCCGAACCCGTTTCTGGTCTAGCGGCCAACACCGTGACCGCCCAAGCTTCGCCATCCCATGCCCCAACTCCCATGATGGCGCAATATCTTGCGCTCAAGGGGCAGGCCGAAGACTGCCTGCTGTTCTACCGGATGGGCGATTTTTTCGAGCTGTTTTTCGATGATGCCAGGCGGGCGAGCCAGGTGCTCGATATCGCGCTGACCAGCCGGGGCGAACACCACGGCGTGCCGATCCCGATGTGCGGCGTGCCGGTGCATGCCGCCGAGGGGTACCTGGCGCGCCTGATCCGCGCCGGGTGCCGCGTGGCGATCGCCGAGCAAGTCGAAACGCCCGAACAGGCGAAAAGGCGCGGCGGGTCAAAGGCGCTGGTCGCGCGCGATATCGTACGGTTCGTCACGGCGGGCACCTTGACCGAAGACGCGCTGCTCGAACCGCGCCGCGCCAATGTGCTGGCGGCGGTTGGCATGGTGGCGGGCCGGATCGGCGTGGCGGCCTGCGATATTTCGACCGGCCGGGTCGAACTGGAAGACTGTGCGCCCGATGCGCTGGGCGCGGCGCTGGCGCGGATCGGGGCGAGCGAAGTCATCGTGGCCGAAGCGGCAGAAGGCCTTGCCGCAGTGCCCGATGCGATCAGCCGGCCATCGCGCGGGTTCGATTCTGCGCGGGGCGAAACGCTGCTGCGCGATATCCACGGCGTCACCACGCTCGACGGGTTCGGCACGTTTTCGCGCGCGATGCTGGCGGCAGCAGCAGGCCTGGTCGATTATCTCGATCATGTCGGGCGCGGGCGCCTGCCGTTCCTGCTGCCGCCGACAGCGCGCATGGCCGATGCGACGATGGCGATGGACGAGGCGACGCGGATCAGCCTGGAAGTCACGCAGAGCCAGAGCGGGGCGCGCAAGGGCAGCCTGCTCGAAGCGGTCGATCGCTGTGTGACGGGGGCCGGTGCGCGCATGCTGGCCGAAGACCTGTCGGCGCCGCTTACCGACATCATCGCGATCCGCCAGCGGCTGGAACTGGTCAGCTGGCTGCACGATGATCCGCTGTTGCGCGGCGATCTGCGCGCGTTGCTGCGCGCCTCGCCCGATATCAGCCGCGCGATCGGCCGGGTCGTGGCCGGGCGCGGATCCCCGCGCGATCTGGGGCAGTTGCGCGATGGTCTGGGCGAAGCGGCGCGGCTGGCGGATTTGCTGGGCGCATACAGTTCGCATGGCGCGGGCGACCTGCCGCAACTGGCCGCCGGGTTGCTGCCGCATCTGCGCGGGCATGCGGCACTGGTCGATCTGTTTGCCCGCGCGCTGGTGCCGATGCCGCCGACCGAGCGCAGCAGCGGCGGGTTCATCGCCGAACAGTACGACGCGGCGCTCGATGAATTGCGCACCATGGCCAGCCATTCGCGCCGCGCGATCGCCGCGCTGGAGGCGAAATATCGCGACGAGACCGGCGTTGCCGCGCTGAAGATCCGCCACAACGGCGTGCTGGGCTACTTCATCGAAGTGCCCGCGCGGCACGCGGACCGGCTGATGGCGGCGGATTCGGGGTTTACCCATCGCCAGACGATGGCGGGCGCGGTGCGGTTCAATGCGCTGGCGCTGCATGCCGAGGCAAGCCGGATTGCCGAAGCCGGGGGCCATGCGCTTGCAGCCGAAGAGGCGCATTTCGAGGATCTGTCAGGGCGGGCAGTGGAAGCGCGCGAGGCGATTGCGCGCACGGCGGCGGCGCTGGCACGGTTCGATGTCGCCGCCGGCCTTGCCGAACGTGCGGCCGAAGGCGGCTGGACCCTGCCGCGCATGGTCGACGAGCCCGTGCTCGATATATCGTGCGGCCGGCATCCGGTGGTCGAGGCGGCACTGGCGACGCGGGGCGAGCGGTTTGTTGCCAATGATTGCCGGCTGGCGCCCGAAGACCGGCTATGGCTGATCGGCGGGCCCAACATGGGCGGTAAATCCACATTCCTGCGCGCCAATGCGCTGATCGTGCTGCTGGCGCAGGCAGGCGGGTTCGTGCCGGCCGAGGCGGCCACGATCGGCGTGGTTGACCGTCTGTTCAGCCGTGTCGGCGCCAGCGACAACCTGGCGCGCGGGCGATCGACATTCATGGTCGAAATGGTCGAAACCGCCGCGATCCTGGCGCAGGCGGGGACGCGCAGCTTTGTCATCCTCGATGAAGTCGGGCGCGGCACGTCGACCTATGATGGGCTGGCACTGGCCTGGGCGGTGGTCGAGGCGGTGCACGAGGTCAACCGCTGCCGCTGCCTGTTCGCCACGCATTACCACGAGCTTGCGCGGCTGGCGGAAAGCTGCAGCGCATTGACGCTGCATCACGTCCGCGCGCGCGAATGGAAGGGCGACCTGGTGCTGCTGCACGAGCTGGCGCAGGGCCCTGCGGACAAGAGCTATGGCCTGGCCGTGGCCAAGCTGGCCGGGGTTCCGCCGACCGTGATCCGCCGCGCCAAGGGCGTGCTCGACCGGCTGGAAAAAGGCCGTTCGGCGACGGGCGGGCTGGCGGCGGGATTAGACGATCTGCCACTTTTTGCCGCCGCGATCGAGGCGGCAGAGGATAAGGTGGACGCTCTGCGCGAAAAGCTGAACGGCCTCGATATCGATGCGCTGTCCCCCCGCGCCGCCCTCGATTGCCTGTACGAGCTGAAACGCGAGGCGAACCGGTCCTGATCCATAAGTGTAATTACGAGGGTCTGCTGGTCAGCATGGTTAATTTGAAGCTAATATGGCGCCTGTGATGCACAACGGGGGACGGTACAGCACATGATCGGGGTATCCGCATTCGCCCGCCTGGCAGCAGGCGCGGCATTGGTCATTGCGCTGGCGGGATCGGCGCAGGCGGAAACGCCGAAAACGCCCGCCAGTCCCGGCGCCGATGTCAAAGTGGGCGCGGCGCATATCAAGGGGCAGGCCATGCCCGGCGGGATCAATGCGTTTCTGGGCATCCCTTACGCCGATCCGCCGGTGGGCGCGCGGCGCTGGCATGTGTCCACGCTGTCGCATCTCAAAGGCACGGTCGATGCCACGCATTTCGGTGCGATCTGTCCGCAGGGCGACGGCACGACGGCGTTTTTTCGGCGGCTGGCGGTGGGCATGGGCAGCGATGCCGATGTCGTGCATCCGGCAGGCGGCGGGGCCGAGGATTGCCTGATGCTCAACATCTGGGCCCCTGCCGCCAAAGCCCAGCCTGCAAAGCATGCCGCCGGCCTGCCGGTGATGGTGTGGATCCATGGCGGGTCCAACACCAGCGGCTTTGGCAGCGAACCCGATTATCGCGGCAGCCGGCTGGCGGGCAAAGGTGTGATCGTCGTCACGCTCAATTACCGGCTGGGCGCACTCGGGTTCTTTGCGCATCCCGCGATCGCCGATGTCAGCGCTGGGCGCCAGGGCCTGTCCGACCAGATCACGGCGCTGCGCTGGGTGCATGACAATATCGCGGCGTTCGGCGGCGATCCGGCAAGAGTCACAGTGTTTGGCGAATCGGCGGGCGGCACCGATGTCGTCGCATTGATGCACATGGATGTGGCGCGCGGGCTGTTTGCGCGCGCGATCATCGAAAGCGGCTATCTGCCGCCCACTGCGCTGGCGACGCCGGCCGCGGCGACGCGCGCCGCAATCGATCTCTATCCCCGCGATGCGACTGCCGATGCGATGCAGGCCCATCCGGTGGCAGACGTGGTGAAACTGGGTACGACAAAGCACAAGGGCGCCTTCGCCGCGCCGCTGGTGCCGGCCAGGGCGGCGTTCCGCGTCCCGCTGCTGATCGGCACGAATTCGGACGAATTCCGCATGTTCCTGCCTTCAGATCCGGCGACCCGCGGCGACGCCGAGGCGGCGATGCTGGGTGGGCTGAAGCGCGGCGATGATGCCGCACATCTGTTGAAGCGCCTGTCGGACGATGGCGCCACGCGCGCCGATCTGCTGGCGAGCGCGCCGGTGTTCCACTGCCCGGCGGCCGCACTGGCCGGCGAAAACAGCGCTGGGCAGCTCCCCGCCTATGTCTACCGGTTCGACCGGGTGCGCCCTGGCAACCACGGGTTCGGCGCATACCACGGCGCCGAAATTCCCTATGTGTTCGGCACCGGCGCTGCGTGGTTGCCAGCCGATGGTGCCGATCGCGCGCTGTCCGACAAGGTCATGCGCTATTGGGTCAATTTTGCGCGTACGGGCAACCCGAACGGGCCAGGGTTGCCGTCTTGGCCGCGATGGCCGGCGCAGGCCGACGATATCGCAACGGTTCCGGTCATGCACCTGGGGACGGCGGTGCATGCAGCGCCGCTGGCCGACCTGGCGTTGTGCCCACTGGTTGCGGGCAAATGAGGGCGTAATGCGCGGTGCCGGGGGTCTGTTCAGATCAAACCCCCAGGAACAACCCCGCCAGTGCCGCGCTCATCAGATTGCTCAGCGCGCCTGCCACTAGCGCGCGGATGCCGAGCTGCGCGATCACCGGGCGCTGGTTGGGAGCAAGGCCGCCGGCAACGGCCATCTGGATCGCGATCGAGCTGAAATTCGCAAAGCCGCACAGTGCAAATGTCACGATCGCGACGGTCTGCGCGCTCAGGTTTTTGGCAGCCGCCAGATCGATGAACCCGACGAATTCGTTGAGCACGATCTTCGTGCCGAACAGGCCGCCGGCGATCTGCGCCTCGCGCCAGTCGGGCGCGCCGAGCAGCCGGAACAAGGGGGCGAACACCGCGCCGATGATCTGCTGAAACGCCAGCCCCGGATGACCGAACAGCCCGCCCGCCCAGCCAAGCAATCCGTTCGCCAGCGCCACCAGCGCCACGAAGGCCAGCAACATTGCACCGACTGCCACCGCCAGCCGCACGCCGGTCTGGGCGCCCTGCGCTGCCGCCATGATCAGGTTGGCGGGGCGCTCCTCGTTGGGATCTGCGTTCAGCACAACCGGCTCATGCGGATCGCGCAACGGCGCATCACCCGGAATCTCGGGCGGCATCGGCGGTTCGTCGGGATACATCAGCTTGGCCATGAACACGCCCCCCGGGGCCGACATGAACGCCGCGGCGACCAGGTAATCGATGCGGATGCCCATCGCGGCGTATGCGGCCAGGATCGTGCCTGCAACGCCGGCCATGCCGACGGTCATCACCGTGAACATCTGCGCCGGGGCCAGGCCCGCCAGATAGGGCCGGATGACCAGCGGCGATTCGCTTTGCCCGACAAAGATGTTCGACGCCGCGCACAGCGCCTCGACCCGGCTGATCCCGGTGATCGCCTCGAGCGCGCCGCCGATCCAGCGGATGATCTGCTGCATCACGCCGAGGTAATACAGGATAGAGATCAGCGAGGCGAAAAACACGATCGTGGGCAAGGCGGCGATGACAAAGCTGTGCCCGCCGATTTCGGGCGCGGCCAGCGGGCCAAACAGGAACACGACCCCGGCGCGGGCAAACCCGAGCAGGCTTTCCACGCCATGCGCCGCGCCCTCGAGCGCGAACTTGCCCAGTGCAAAGCGCAGCACCAGCGCGGCCAACCCGGCCTGCAGCGCAAACGCCGGGCCGACGATACGCAACCTGATCGCACGCCGGTTGTGCGATAGCGCAAATGCGATTGCCACGATCAGCAGCATTCCGGCCAGACTCGACAAAATATGCATGCGTGCTCCGGCCATGCGTCACAAAGAGGTGCGTACAATAAGGTAATGGCAATTTGGGAGGTAATGGCAATTTGGCACGCGGTCAAAATCCGCTATCGCCGGTCGATGAAAACCGATGCCTCCCCTATCAACGTGCCCCGCTCGCTGTTTCTTTATGCGCTGATCTATGGCGGGATGGCGGTGCTGGCGGGCGTGCTCGGCGCAAAACTGGCGAATGTCGGTGTGTGGCCGGTGATCGGGCAGATGACTGTGGAAAGCGGAATCTTTGCGTTCCTGCTGCTGATCGTGCTGGCCAGCACGGTCAACGAATTGCACGGCACTGCGGTGGCGCAGCGGATGGTGCGCTATGGCTTCGTCCCGCTGATCCTGTCGATGATCCTGATCCGCACGGTGATCGATCTGGTGCCGCCGGCGCCGGTGTGGTCGTATCAAAGCCAGTTTGCGCTGATCCTGGGACAGGGCGCGCGGATGCAGTTTGCGGGGCTGTGTTCGTATGGCGTGTCGCAGACGCTGAATGTCGCGATCATCTCACAGCTGGCGCAACGCAGCGTGGGCCGCGTGCTGGTGGTGCGCGCCTGGCTTGCCAGCCTGCTCAGCCAGGTCGTTGATACGGTGATTTTCATCACTTTGTCGTTTTGGGGTGTGGCGGGCGGTGATGGCCATGCATTGCCGCTGGGTGCGATGATGGGCAGCCAGATCATCGCCAAACTGGTGTTGTCTACCGTGATGGTGCCGGTGCTGGTCTGGCTGGGGGTAAAATTGGGCCGCAGGCTGGATCAATAAGCCTGGATTTCGTTTCTCTTTCGCGCGCAAACAGCTATTGGCCCGGACGATCATGGCGACAAATATCGACAGCAGCGACGTGTATCGCCAGGCGATGCTCGACAAGGCGGAAACGCTGATCGAGGCACTGCCGTATCTGCAGCGCTATGCGGGCAAGACCTTCGTCGTCAAATACGGCGGTCATGCAATGGGCGACCCGGCGGCGCAGCAGGATTTTGCGCAGGATGTCGTGCTGATGAAGGCGATCGGGATCAATCCCGTGGTCGTGCATGGCGGCGGCCCGCAAATCGGTGCGATGCTGAAAAAGCTCGGGATCGAATCGCGGTTCGTGGATGGCTTGCGCGTCACCGATGCCGAAACCGCCGAGATCGCCGAAATGGTGCTGTCGGGCCGGATCAACAAGGAACTGGTCAGCTGGATTGCGGCCGCCGGCGGCAAGGCACTGGGGATTTCGGGCAAGGATGCCGGCCTGATCACCGCGACCAAAGTCGAAAAAACGATCATCGATCCCGACAGCGGCGATCATCTTTCGGTCGATCTGGGCTTTGTCGGCGAACCGTCGAAGATCGACCCGACGATCATCCATACCGCCTGCGCCTCGGGCATGATCCCGGTGATCGCGCCGATCGGCGTTGGCGAAGATGGGTGTACGTACAATATCAATGCCGACACGATGGCGGGCGCGATCGCGGCCGAACTGGGCGCGGCGCGGCTGTTCCTGCTGACCGATGTGCCAGGCGTGCTCGACAAGAACAAGAAGCTGCTGACCGATCTCAATCCCGCGGACATTGCCCAGCTGAGCGCCGACGGCACGATCAGCGGCGGGATGATCCCCAAGCTGGAAACGTGCGTGCTGGCGGTCGAGGCCGGGTGCGAAGCGGCCGTTGTTCTCGACGGGCGCGTGCCGCATGCAATGTTGCTGGAAATATTCACCGCGCGCGGCGCCGGAACGCTGATCCGCGCCTGAAGGAGGGCTGCCACGTGTTGCTTTACACTCTTGTCCAGATGGTCGATCTGCTGATCAGCGTGATCACCACGATCGTCATCATCCAGTTCGTGCTGGGTCTGCTGATGGCGTTCAACGTCGTCAGCCCGCGCAACCAGATTGTCGAAACGATCTACCGCTCGCTCAATGCCCTGCTCGAGCCGGTGCTCGGGCCGGTGCGGCGGATGCTGCCGGCCACCGGCGCGATCGATTTTTCTCCGCTGGTGCTGATCGTCGCCTTGCAGCTGTTGTCGCTGCTGCTGCGCGGCCTTGCGATGTCGGGGTACTGATGACCGCCGAACGGATCGACGGCAAGATATTTGCCGAAGGGCTGCGCGGCCGCGTTGGCGTGCTTGCCGCCGAATTTACCGCACGCACCGGGCGCAAGGCCGGGCTGGCGGTGGTGCTGGTCGGCGAAGACGCGGCGAGCCAGGTCTATGTCCGTTCCAAGGGCAAGGCGACGATCGAGGCGGGCATGGCCGGCTTTGAACACCGGTTGCCGGCCGACACACCCGAGGCGGATCTGATCGCACTGGTCGAAACGCTCAATGCCGATCCCACCGTCGATGGCATTCTGGTGCAATTGCCGCTGCCGGCGCATTGCGATGAAGGCAAAGTGATCGCGACGATCAATCCGGACAAGGACGTCGATGGCTTTCATGTGATCAACGCCGGGCGGCTGGCGGTGGGGCAGGCGGGGTTTGTGCCATGCACGCCGCTGGGCTGCCTGATGCTGCTGCGCGACCGGCTGGGCGATCTGTCGGGGCTCGATGCCGTGGTCATCGGCCGGTCGAACATCGTGGGCAAGCCGATGGCGCAATTGCTGATCGCGCAAAGCTGCACGGTGACAGTGGCGCACAGCCGTACGCGCAATCTTGCAGACGTCGTGCGCCGTGCCGATATCGTCGTGGCTGCGGTGGGCCGGCCCGAAATGGTCAAGGGCGACTGGATCAAGCCGGGCGCGACCGTGATCGATGTGGGCATCAACCGCGTTGGGGGTTCGGAGCCCGGCAAGACGCGGCTGGTCGGCGATGTCGATTTTGCCGGCGCCAGTGCGGTTGCTGGCGCGATCACGCCGGTGCCGGGCGGTGTGGGCCCGATGACGATTGCGGTGCTGTTGCGCAATGCACTGGTCGCGGCCTATCGCAATGCGGGGATCGATCTGCCCGAAAATGCGATTTAAATACGGCATCCTGCTGGCACTGGCGCCGGTGCCGCTGCACGCGCAGCCGGCACCGCGCGGCAACCCCGGCGAGCTGGTGGCGGCCGAAAGCGCGCTGGCGCATCTCGCGCACGACAAGGGCGCCAATGCCGCGTTGCTGTTCTATGCGCAGGACAGCGCCGAAGTTCTCGCGCCTGTGCGCAGCCCCGCGCGCGCGTGGGTCAAGACGCATGACGCCGCGCCATGGTTCGCCGACCGCCAGACCGGCGAAGTCTGGGCTTCGTGCGACGGCACCGCCGGGGTCAGCACCGGGCTGTGGCGCGGCGGCTGGTTTGCGACGGTGTGGAAGCAGCAGAAGAAATTCAATTACAAATGGGCGCTGACCGATGCCGGGCCACTGGCGACCATGCCGCAGGCTCCGGACTGGGTGACCGGCAAACTCGCCGATTGCCCGGCGCGTGCCCCGCGCCCGGCTGGCCCGGCACCAGCAGGTCCGCCAGCCTTGCGCCCACTTCCCGCAACAATCCCCGCGGCGACCGGCGGAGACAGCCACGACGGCCGCTCCGACGACGGCTCGCTGGTGTGGCGCAGCACACAGCTGCCCGACGGCACGCACCACCTGACCGTCTGGGTCTACCACGCCGGCGCCATGAAGGCTGTCGTCGCGCGTTAGGAAAGCCTGCCCGTTCCGGGGGGAATCACTACTGCAGCGTCACTTTCCCATCATCGCGGTCACGGCGGCCGAAGAACTGCATCAGCTGCACCAGCATCTCGCAACGCGCCGCCAGCGTGCCTGTTTCCAGCAACGCCTGCTTTGCCGCAATGTCGAACGGCGCAATCTGCGCCACGCCATTGATCAGCGCCGCATCATCCAGCTTGCCCACCGATTCCCAATCCACCGCATAGCCCTGCGACGTCGCAAAGCTGCGCGCCTCGCGTTCGAACCCGGCGCGTTCGATCGCGCTGAGCGCGGTATCGTCATCGTCGGGGATCAGCTCGGCCTCGACCTGGCGGAACGGTGTTGCGACGGTCAATTCGCGCAACACGCGGAACCGCGAAATGCCTTGCAGCACCAGGGTATAGCGCCCCTCGTCATTGGTTTCGAACTCGCCGATCTTGCCGACGCAGCCGATACGGTACAGCGGTGCGCCGTCGTGCGTGCCCTGCGGCTGGATCATCGCGATCCGCTGATCACGCGCCAGCGCGTCGGACACCATCGCGCGATAGCGTGGCTCGAAAATATGCAGCGGCAATTGCAGCCCGGGAAACAGCAGGGCGCCCGCCAGCGGAAAAATCGACAGCCGTTCCGTAGTCATGGTTGCCCTCATCCAGAGTTATCCGAACAAAACCGCGGACAGTTTGCGCCGCGTCGCGGCAACCCAGGGGTCTTCGAGCCCGATCGCCTCGAAAATCTGGAGCAGCCGCGTGCGCGCTGCGCCCTCATGCCAGGCGCGATCCTTTGCCACCATCGCCAGCAACAGCCCCGCCGCGCCATCGCGGTCGCCGCTGGCATACAGCCCGTTAGCCAGCGCCAGCTGCGCATCGAAATCGTCGGGATCGGCCGCGATCGCCGCGCGCAAGGCCATCAGTTCATCAGGCTCAGGCGCATCCCCGGCCAGCGCCAATGCCGCGCGCGGCTGCGCAAACACCGGGTCCTTCGCCATTTCGGGATCGAGCGCAGCCAGCAGTGCGCGCGCCTCCTCGATATGCCCGACACCGATCAGCGCGCGCAACAGGCCGGCATGGGCCGGCGCATTGTCCGGCGCGATCTCGATAACCTGCGCAAACACGTCGATCGCGCGTTCGGCCTCGCCAGTCGCGATCAAATCTTCGCCCATCGCCAGCAACGGCACAAGGTCCTGCACTGGCGCCGCGCCCGCTTCGACGGGGATCTGCGCCAGGATCTGGTCGAGCATCTGTTTCAGCTCGGTCTCGCCGCGTGCCTTGGTCAGGTCGGCGACCGGCTGCCCGCGAAACATCGCATAGACCGTCGGAACCGAGCGCACCTGGAACTGCGCGGCGATGAACTGGTCCTCGTCGACATCGATCTTGACCAGGATGACGCCCTTGTCGGCGTAATCGGCCGCGACCTTTTCCAGCGTCGGGCTCAACGCCTTGCACGGCCCGCACCAGGTCGCCCAGAAATCGACGATCACCAGTTTGGTCATCGACGGTTCGACCACCGCCGAGCGAAACCGGTCGACCGCTTTTTGTTCTTCGAGATTGAGCCCCAGGCTTGCCACGCGGATATCTTTCGCAACGAATGAATGTTCGCCCTACCATGTGGGATCGCCCCCCCATTCGACAAGAGCAAACCCGTGCTAGGGCCATGCCGGTGCGCTAATGTGCAAAAGAATCGCACATCAGGGCTTGCGCGCCTGCGGCAAGCTGGGTATTGGCCCGCCTCACCCCAGCCGAACGGCGCTTTTTCTGCGGAAAAACACCGGTTTCGGCGCAACGCACGAGCGGGCGTAGCTCAGGGGTAGAGCACAACCTTGCCAAGGTTGGGGTCGAGGGTTCGAATCCCTTCGCCCGCTCCAGCGGCCTCCGGGCCGGGCGCTTTTTTGCAGCGTCTTGCCCGACCTGGCGGAACCCTCTGAGTTTTTGTTGCGCTGCGCAGCAAGGTGCTCCGCTGGGGGTTCGAATCCCTTCGTTCGCTCCAGCTTTTTCCAAAGATTCAGCTACTTGAACGAACCCCTCGGCGCTCTGTGCATGCTGCTGGCTGCCGAGATGGAAGGCGACCCACCGAACGCCATGGCCGGATCCATCATGAACTGATTGCCAGCCTGGCGTGATGTGTAACCGCATGGCGCTTGCCAGCGAATAGGGTTCATCCTCGCTGTTGGAAACTGCCATGATCACCCGCTGGAATCTTGCCTCTGCTGGCCTCATTGCGGGTCTTGTGTGTGCCCTTGGTGCCATTCCGGCGCTCGCCGATCGCGTGGCAAATCCACAACCTGGTGGCAGCGCCGGACCTGTGGCGATAGAGTTGTTCACAAGCCAGGGCTGCTCTTCATGCCCTCCCGCCGACGCGTTGCTCGAGCGGCTGGCAACCAACCCCAACGTCCTGGCGCTTACCCGTCCGGTGACTTACTGGGACAATCTCGGCTGGAAAGACACGCTTGCCCGCGAGGGGAACACCAACCTGCAGCGCGCTTATGCAGCGCGGGGCGGAGTGGGAGCCGGAGTTTATACACCGCAAATCATGGTGCAGGGCACGTATGGAATGGTGGGTTCCGACGAACACGCCGTCCGCAGCTACATCGCGCAGGCGCGGGCGCACATCGGGCCGGCGATTTCGGTGGCGAGCCAACCCGACGGAAGCCGCACCATCACCATCGACGGAAAAGCTGGCCCCGGTGATCGGGTGACGGTGGTGGCGCTGCGCTCAAGCGTTGCGGTGCACATCGGGCGTGGTGAAAACGGCGGCAATCAGGTCCGCTATACCAATGTGGTGCTGGGTGAGCATGTTCTTGCCAATTGGTCGACCAACCACGCCGTCGTCGCCGTTGCCGCACACCTGCTGCACGAAGACGGGGCCGACCGCGCCGCCGTGCTGGTCCAGCAAGGATCTGCCGGGCCAATCCTTGCCGCCAGGATGCTATAATGACCGGCGTGCTGAACCCCGTGCTGGCTTATGTGGCTGGCGCACTGACGATCCTTTCCCCCTGCGTGCTGCCATTGGTGCCGATCGTGCTTGGCAGCGCAGCGCAAAAACACCGGTTCGGGCCGTTGGCGCTCGCAGCGGGCCTGGTCACTTCGTTCACCCTCACCGGTCTGGCCGTTGCCACGCTGGGCACTACGCTGGGCTTTGATAGCGACCGTTTTCGCGGTTTGGGTGCGGTGCTGCTGATGGTCATTGGCGCAATGCTTTTGATCCCGGCGATGCAGGCCGTGGCCGAGCGCGCGGCTGCACCGGTTGCCAATTGGGCCGGACAGCGCAAGGGCCATCTCGAACGCTTTGGATTGGCCGGACAAGTTGGAATCGGTGGTTTACTGGGGCTGGTGTGGAGCCCGTGCGTCGGCCCGACGCTGGGCGCAGCGACGTTGCTTGCGGCGCAAGGCCGTAATCTGGGTGCGGTTGCGTTGGTCATGCTCAGCTTTGGTCTCGGGGTCGCCACCGTGCTGCTGGTGCTCGGCCTGGCGGCAAGGAGCCTGTTTACGCGTTGGCGCGCGCGGTTGGCCAGGGCGGGTACCGGCGGAAAGAAGGCGCTTGGCGCGCTGTTGCTGGTGGTTGGCGTGCTGCTTGTCACCGGGGGCGACCATACGATCGAAGGCGCCTTGCTGGCCATATCGCCGCAATGGCTCACCAATCTGACAACCGCGGTCTGAATCCGCCCCGGAAGACGAATTTCAGGAGAAAACCATGTCCCGCACATTTGCCACCGTTTTGTGTCTGCCCCTCGCCTTGATTGCGGCCACGACCGCCTCTGCCCAGCCGATCCGGCCCTTCAGCTTTGGTGCGTTGAAGGCCGCGCAAGCGGCGGGAAAACCTGTTCTGGTTGATGTCTTCGCACCGTGGTGCCCCACCTGCCGGGCGCAGGCACCGACAATTGATGCGTTGGCAACCGATCCATCCACCAGCAGTCTGGTCATACTGCGCGTCGATTTTGACCACCAGAATTCTGAGCTGGCCTTTTTGCACGTCAACAAACAGGCCACGCTGATCGCCTACAAGGGCAAAGCGGAAGTGGGCCGCGCGCTCGGCATCACTGATCCCGATCAGATCAAAGCGCTCGCCCGCAGCGCTTTGCGGTAAGCGCGGCATGTCCGGCCGCAATCGCCAATTTCCGCGCAGCGTGCACAGCTAGCGCCATTTCCCCGCATCAAAGCTCGATGAGGTATTGATCAGCCCTTGCCCGCCAGAGGCACGCTCTAAAACATCCCCTTCAACACCGACCCCGCCGGGCCCATCGGGTTGGCGCGCAAGTGGCGTTCTTCGGCGGCAATGTATGTGAAGATGCCGTTCAGGGCCTGCCGGGTTACCGATTCGCCGAGTTTGTCGCGGCCGGCGCCGATCAGCGCGGATAGCTGCGTGTTGGATTCGAGCATCCTGAACGCGCCGACCTGGCTCAGCGCGTCGTCGATCATCGGGCGCAATTTGTGGTGCAGGTCGGGGCCGGCGCTGGTGTGGAGGTATTGCGTGGCGCCGTCGCTTTTGCCGATGATGCCGGGCGCATCGGATAGCGACAGGTGCGAGATGGCGGTGTGGAATACCGGCTTGGCCTGAAGCGCCGCGACGCCGGCAGCCTGGTTGAGTTTGTGCGTCAGACCATCGGTCAGGCCGAATTTCGATCCGGCAGACATGACGCCGCCCAGCATGCCGCCAAGCCCGCCACCGCTGCTGCTGCCACCGGTGGGCAGGCCGATGCGTACCACGGGGTCACCATAGAATGCGCCGGGCACGCCGAGTTTGTTCAGTGCGGAATCGGATGCGTGATTGAGCAACGTGCCGAAACCGCCCGCACCGATCCCCGGAAAGCCGGCGGCGTGTGCAAGGCGCATAAACGGCAGCGCGGCCGCGCCGGCCGCCAGCGCGATCAGGACTGCACGGCGCGATAGTTCGTTTGAAAAGTCAGTCATTTTTGCCGCCCCACTGAATTTCAAACGATTGCATTGCGGAAAAATTTCACAAACGCACCCCGCACACAAGTGCGACGTGGGGCAATCCGGCAGACACGGCCGTCAGGACACAGGTGACGGTGTCAGGCTGCGGCCAGTCCCAGGTCCTGCAGCATTTCCACGATTGCGGTAAAGCGGAACGGTTTCATGATCCGGCGTTCCAGCGGGGACAGCGCACGCGGCGGCTCGCTGCCGCCGGTCGCATAGATCACGCGCAAACCCGGGTGGATCGCGATGGCTTTCAGCCCCAGGTCCCATCCGGTCATCGCGCCCGACAGGTTTATGTCGGTGAACAGCAGATCGATCGGTGCACCGCTCTCGATCAACGCGAGCGCCTCTTCGGCACTGGCAAACGCCTGTACCTCCAGGCCTGCATCGGTCAATTCATCGCACAGGATTTCGCGGATCAACACTTCGTCTTCGGCAACCAGCGCGTGGTACATTCCTGGCCTCTTGCTATGGATCTGGCCGGGTGGCGATCTCTGCGGCGACACTGCACAGGCCCGGGCCGGTGTTCAAGCGATCATTGTATGCGCGCAAGATATTACTAAGTTTTGGAACCTGTGGTGCGATCCGGTATATCTCACGCAGATCTGACAGCTAAGAAACGCGCGACATCTTCGTGTACAAGTGCACATTTTTGTCACGCATCCGCCCCATGTGGGTTATCGCCTTGCCTCGTAAGACCTGCCAACATGAATAGAATGCCTTGATGATAATGGTACGGATTCGCATTTGTGGTGATGCGCGCTTGGGTGCGATCTCCGTGCAAAGGATAATGGTGCATGGCGGCGGGTGACCAACAAACAGATACCGCGACGTGGGCATTTCTGAAGGGCGGCGGCGATCTCGGCGAGCGAATCCGCGCGCACGACTGGTCGCAAACGCCGCTTGGGCCACCGCTGCAGTGGCCGCAAAGCCTGAAAACCGCGCTCCAGATCATGTTGAGCTCGGGCCAGCCGACCTGGGTCGGCTGGGGCGCGGACCTGACCTATTTTTACAACGATCCTTACAAATCGATCATCGCCGACCGCCATCCGGCCGCGCTCGGCCGCCCCACCCGCGAAGTCTGGGCGGAACTGTGGGAATATATCAGCCCGCTGCTCGATCAGGTGACTATCGCTGGCGAGGGGGTCTATGTCGAATCGCAGTTCCTGCTGATGGAGCGCAGCGGTTATCCCGAAGAAACGTATTTCACATTTTCGTACAGCCCGGTCCCGGGCGAGGATGGCAAGCCTGGCGGCGTGATCTGCTTCAACACCGAAGACACCAAGCGGGTCGTCGGCGAACGCCAGCTGGCCTTGTTGAGCGACCTTGGCGCGCGGATTGCCGATGCACGAACCCGGGTAGAGACCGGGCTTGCGGTCGAACAGGCGCTGGGCAGCAACCCGCGCGATATCGGCTTTGCGCTGTTGTACATGGCCGATGCCGAGCGCGGCGGGCTGACATTGACGGCTGCGTCGCAGATCGCGGGCGGCAGCGCCTGCGCGCCTGCGCACATCGCGCTGGATACGCTGCTATGGCCGATCGGTTCTGCGCTTTCGGCGCGAGAGGCGATCGTGATCGATGATGCGGCACAGCGGCTGGGCGCGAATGCGCCTGCCGGCGTCGAGGGTGTCGCGATCAAGACTGCGGTGCTGTTGCCGGTGGTGGGCGATCAGGGCCGGGGCGGGGTGCTGATCGTCGGATTGAACCCGCTGCGGCTGTTCGATGACGGCTACCAGAGGTTCCTCAACCTCGTGGCGGGGCAGATTTCCGCCGCGTTCGTCAGCGCCGAAGCCTATGAGATGGAACGCCGCCGGGCCGAGGCGCTGGCCGAGCTCGACCGCACCAAGACCGCGTTCTTTTCCAACGTCAGCCATGAATTCCGCACGCCGATCACGCTGCTGCTCGGCCCGCTCGAGGAAATGCTGGCGCAAGATACGTTGCCCGCGGCCAGCCTTGGCCTTGTCGAGGCGGCGCATCGCAACGGCGTGCGGCTGATGAAACTGGTCAACACCCTGCTCGATTTTTCGAGGATCGAGGCGGGACGGGTAAAGACCCATTTCCGCCCGACCGACCTTGGCGCGTTTACCGCAGACTTGGCCTCGTCATTCCGCTCGGCAACCGAACGTGCCGGGCTGGCACTGCGCGTCGATACCCCGCCCCTGTCGCGGCTGATCGATATCGATCAGGAGATGTGGGAAAAAATCGTCCTCAACCTGCTGTCGAATGCGTTCAAATTCACCTTCGACGGCGAAATCGCGATTACTTTGCGCGAAATCGGCGACATGGCGCAATTGACGGTGCGCGACACCGGGATCGGCATTGCCGAAGGCGACCTGGCGCGGATCTTCGAACGGTTTCACCGCATCGAGGGCGCGCGCGGGCGCACGTTCGAAGGATCGGGCATCGGCCTGGCGCTCGTCCACGAACTGGTCAATCTGCACGGCGGCGATGTCACGGTCGCCAGCGAACCGGGCGCGGGATCCACCTTCACCATCGCCATCCCGATGCAATCGGACATCCGGGTGCAGGAAACCGCCACGGTGCTTGCGGCCGTGCCCGCCCGCGCGGCCGGGTTTGTCGAGGAAGCGCTGCGCTGGATTCCCGAAGACAACGCAAGCGCGCCGCCAGAGCGGGAACTGCGCGCGTGGCCGGTTGGTTCGGGCCGGCCACGTGACGAACGACTGAAGATCCTGTTTGCCGACGACAATGCCGATATGCGCGATTATGTCCGCCGACTGCTGGAGCCGCGGTTCGATATCGAAACCGTGCCCGATGGCGAGGCGGCACTGGCACAGATCCGGCGCGCGCGGCCCGATCTGTTGCTGACCGATGTGATGATGCCGCGGCTGAACGGGTTTGAACTGTTGCGGATCATCCGCGACGATCCCGCGTTGCAGGATCTGGCGGTGGTCATGCTGTCGGCGCGTGCGGGCGAAGAGGCGCGGGTCGACGGCATCGAGGCGGGCGCCGACGATTACCTGGTCAAGCCGTTCAGCGCGCGCGAGCTGATCGCGCGCGTATCGACCAATGTCGAGCTGGCCGTGGTGCGCCGCCAGGCCGAGGCCGCGCTGCGCGAAGTCAACACGCAGCTGACCCGCCAGAGCGAACGGCTGAGCCAGATGTTCGAGCAGGCACCGACATTCATGGCGGTGGTGCGCGGGCCCGATCACGTGTTCGAACTGGCCAATCCCGAATATCTGGCCATGACCGGGCGTAGCGATATCATCGGCAAACCGATGCACGAGGCGCTGCCCGAAGTTGCCGAGCAGGGCTATATTGCGGTCCTCGACGAGGTTTACCGCACCGGAAAGCCGTTTGTTGCCGAAAGGGTTGCGGTCAATCTGGCGCGCACGGCCGATGCGCCGCTCGACCGGCGGCATCTCGATTTCGTCTATCAGCCGATGACCGACCACCTGGGCCAGATTTCGGGCATTTTCGTCCAGGGTACCGACGTGACCGAACGCGTCGATGTCGAGGCTGATCTGGCGCGGCAGAACTTGGTGCTCGAACGCCTGTACCAGACCGGCACTGCGATCGCGGGCGAACTGGAATTGCAGCGCGTGGTCCAGATGGTGACCGATGCCGGGGTCGACTTGTCGGGCGCCAGCTTCGGCGCGTTTTTCTACAACCACACCAACACCGATGGCGAAGCCTATATGCTGTACACGCTGTCGGGCGCGCCGCCGGAGGATTTTGCCCACCTGCCGATGCCGCGCATTACCGCGCTGTTCGAGCCGACCTTCGGCGGTGGTCCCGTGATCCGCTCCGACGATATCCTCAATGACCCGCGCTATGGCCAGAACCCGCCGTACAAGGGCATGCCGCCAGACCATCTGCCGGTGCGTTCGTACCTGACCCTGCCGGTCGTTTCGCGAAGCGGTGAGGTCATCGGCGCGCTGTTCTTCGGCCATGTCGAGCCCGGCCGGTTCACCTACGCGCATGAACAGATGGCGGTCGCGATCGCGTCGCAGGCCGCAATCGCCATCGACAACGCGCGGTTGTTCGACGCTGCGCAGCGCGAGATCAACCAGCGCAGCGTGGCGCAGGCGGCGCTGCGCGATCTCAACGCCTCGCTGGAGGAACGCATCGCAGCGGCAGTGGCCGAGCGCGAAGAGGTGGAGGAAGTGCTGCGCCAGGCGCAGAAGATGGAGGCGGTCGGCCAGCTGACCGGCGGCATCGCGCACGATTTCAACAATCTGCTGACCGTGATCACCGGCAATATGGACATGGCGCTGCGCATGCTCGGCGACGAGGATGCCAACCACCGTCTTCGCCGCGCGATCGGCAATGCGCTGAAAGGCGCGGATCGTGCCGCCGGGCTGACCCAGCGGCTGCTGGCGTTTTCGCGGCGTCAGCCGCTGGCGCCGCAACCGCTCGATGCCGACCGGCTGATTGCGGGCATGTCCGAATTGCTCAAGCGGACGCTGGGCGAAACGGTCCAACTCGAAACGGTGACCGCGCCGGGCCTGTGGCGGGTCGAGGCCGATACCAACCAGCTGGAAAGCGCACTGCTCAACCTGGCGGTCAATGCGCGCGATGCCATGCCCGGCGGCGGCAAATTGACGATCGAGACTGCGAACGCCTGGCTCGACCAGGCCTATGCCGATGCGATTGCCGAAGTCGCGCCCGGCAGTTATGTCGTGATCGCGGTCAGCGATACAGGCAGCGGCATGCCGCGCGATGTGGTCGCGCGCGTGTTCGAACCGTTTTTCACGACGAAAGAGGTTGGCAAGGGCACCGGCCTCGGGCTGTCGATGGTCTATGGCTTCGTCAAGCAGTCGGGCGGCCACGTCAAAGTCTATTCGGAAGAAGGCGAGGGCACGACGGTCAAGATCTACCTGCCGCGTCTGGTGGGTGAGGTGGTGCTGGCCGATGACGAGGCCGCCATTGCCGACCCGCACGACGGGCACGGCGAGACGATTTTCGTGGTCGAAGACGATGACGATGTGCGCGTGTACACTGTCGAAATCCTGCGCGAGCTGGGCTACAGCGTGTTGGAAGCGCCCGACGGGCCGACCGCGCTGCGCACGATCGAGCGCGCGGATATCGCGATCGACCTGTTGCTGACCGATGTGGTGATGCCGATGATGTCGGGGCGCGAACTGGCCGAGGCGGCGCACCTGATCCGCCCGCAGCTCAAGGTGCTGTACACCAGCGGCTATACCCGCAATGCGATCGTGCATGGCGGGCGGCTCGATCCGGGCGTGGAAATGATCCCCAAGCCGTTCACCTATCAGGCGCTGTCGGAAAAAGTGCGCGATGTGCTCGATTCGGGGCGGTCGGGACGGCTGCTCCTGGTCGAGGGCGACCCGCGCGTGCGGGTGCTCAGCGCCGAGGCGCTGATGCGCGCGGGCCATGCGATCGACGAGGCGGCCAATGCCGCCGAAGCGCTGGGCAAAGTGCGCGCCAGCGGCGGCGGCTACGATGCGGTGCTGCTCGATCTCGATCTGCCCGATGGTCGTGCAATCGGCCTGGCGCGCGAATTGCGCGCGATGCATGCCGATCTGGCGATCCTGCTGCTGAGCGGGGCGCAGGACCTGCCCGATCCGTCGCTGGCTGACGATCGCTGCACCGACTGGATCCGCAAGCCGTATCGTATCGACGATGTGCGCGAGGCGCTGGCACGGCTGGGGCGCCATCGCCGCGACGGATGAACGCCTCTATCGACGATGCGGTGAGGTACGTAATCGTATCGCCCCGCATCGCGATAAACGGTATTCATGTATTTGTTGGCAATACATATTTTTGGAAATGAATCCCCGTTTCACCAGGTCTGGTAAAACGGCGTCAGACGCTTGCCGACTATTCGAACGGTCATGACAAACGCAACCCCGACCTCCGCCGCCGCTTTCGTCGCCTCCATCGGCGTCGACGCGGCCATCGATTACACCGATGGCAAATATGCCAACATCAAGACCGATCTGGCCGATCTGAAATACCTGGGGGTCAGCCTGATCCGCACCGACGCCTACTTCACCGGCATGACCGGCCAGGCGGCGTACAATCTGGCGGCCAGCAGCGGCATCCGCTTCGACATGCTGCTTTATGCCAACAGCACGCCTGCCAACAGTGTCACCCAACTCGCTGCGTTCGCCACCGCGCATCCCGGATCGATCGCGGCGATCGAAGGGCCCAACGAAGTCAACAATTTCGCCGCCAGCTACAACGGGCTGACCGGCGCGGCCGCTGCGGTGGCCTTTCAGAATGCGCTCTATACCGACATCGGGGCCAACGCGACGCTGAACGGCACCACGGTCTACAGCTACACGATGAATGCCGGCGCGACCTCGACCACCGGCTACGACTACGCCGCGATCCACCCTTATGCCAACAACGCCAATGCGCCGCTGGCCTACCTGAAATCGAACATGGCGGCGGTGCCTGCGGGCAAGCCGTTCGTCGTTACCGAAACCGGCTATTCGACCTTGAACTCCGCATCGGGCGGGGTCGATGGCCATACCCAGGCAATCTATAATCTCGACATGATTTTCGATGCGAAATCGGCAGGCGCGGCGACGGTATTCGTCTACGAACTGCTCGATGCCTATGCCGATCCCACGGGCACCAGCACCGGCAACCACTACGGTCTGTTCGATTATACCAACACCGCCAAGCCCGCGGCCACAGCGCTTCATGACCTGACCACGATCCTGGGCGGCGGTCCGGCGACGTATACCCCCGGCACCGTGAGTTATACGATCAGCGGCGCGGATGCGACGACCAGCTCGATGGTCCTGCAGAAATCGACCAACACGTTCGACGTGGTGCTGTGGGACGAACAGAAGATCTGGAACAACACCACGCACACCGCAATCGCGGCCGTGTCGCACAGCGACACGATCCATTTCGGCAATGTCGAGGCCTTGATCAATGTCTACGACCCGATCCTGGGCACCGCGCCGATCGCGGTCTATACCAACACGTCGGCGATCACGCTGGCGGTGGGCGCCGATCCGCTGGTCGTGGAAATCACCAACCAGCCGGCAGCGGCAAGGGGCACGGTGGCGGGCACCAAGTCGATCGCCGCCGTCGCCTCTGGCATGACCATCACCGGCACCGCCGGCGCCACGATCACCGCCTCGGGCATTCAGGACACCTTTGCGTTCCACAGCGGTTTCGGTCTGCAACAGATCAATGGCTTTGCGCCGGGCGCTGCGTCACACGACGTGTTGCAGTTCGACAAGACCCTGTTCGCCAACTACGCCGCCGTCGCCCACGCGATGACGCAATCGGGCGCCAATGTCGTAATAGCGTACGATGCGCACGACCAGATCACGCTGAGCCATGAAACAATGGGGCAGCTGACATCGGCAAATTTCGTGTTTGTTTGAGCGCGGGGCGTCATCTCGAACACCAGCCACTGCACGCAAAGGTTGTGCACGCCGCACGCCACTTTCATCTGGCCGACAGCGGCGCAAAGACCAGCCGATCGATCAGCCCGGCGACGTCGGCATGATGCCGCTGTGGCTCGTGTTCCAGCCACCAGCCGAGGATCGACAACGTGGCACCGACGCCGTGGACAATTCCCAGTCCACGCGGCAACCAGGCAGGCGTATCCGCGTCGACCCCATTGGCCATCGCAATCGCACGCTGGGTGATATCACGCCGCATTGCGTCGCCTGCGCCAACGAGCAACCCCCTGCTCACAGAACGGCGCGCCTCGACAAATTCGGTCAAGGTCCGTGCTGCCGCAGGCGTGTCGCGCGTGTGCATGAGCGGGGCAACCAGCAGAACCAGGTCGCCAATCAGGCCCTCGGCAATATCTGCCAGCAATGCTTCGCGGCTGGGGTAATGGCGAAAGAACGTTGCGTAACCCAGCCCGGCGCGCGCGGCGATATCCTGCACGGTCACTTTTTCGAACGGTTGTTCGCAAACAAGCGTCATCAGGGCGGAACGCAAGGCCTGGCGCGTTTTGGCTATTCGTGGATCGGCTTTCGTCATTGCCCTTGTTTCCCGACATAACGATGCTACTTTTGATCTATAGTGGATCAAAAGTGGAGCGCAAGGTGCCCGATCAATCTATCGCAACATCGCCATGTCCCGCACGCGACGATCGCAAGTCGGGTGGTGTCGCCCAGGCCAACGGTGGCAGCGAGTCGCTCTTGTCCCTTACTGATTTTGCCGGCGCGCGCGCGCTTTTGCGCAATCCCGAAGCGAGACAGGCGGGATTTATGGCAGAGCTGATAAACAAGGTTTCGTTGACGCGTGCCCCGGTCCTTTATCAGCATGGCGCGGAACACCGGCGCCAGCGCGGCGCCACCGCGCGCTTTTTCGCCCCGCGTGTCGTCACCTCGGGCTACCGCGCGCTGATGGTGCGCACGACCGATCAGCTGGTCGCGCAATTCGAGGCCAAGGGATCGGCCCGGCTCGATGACATGGGCCTGGACATGGCCGTAACGATCGCTGCGGAGATTGTCGGGCTGACCGACAGCGATCCTGCCGGAATGGCAAAGCGTCTGGGGGCGCTCGTTGACGGGATGCCATCGGGCGGATCGCGCGTCCGCATGCTGCTTGCGTTTGCCCGCGGCCAGGTCCGGGCGCTCAATTTCCTGTGGCGCGATGTCAAACCGGCGATCCGCAGTCGCCGGCGCCAGCGGCGCGACGACGTCATCTCGCACCTGCTGAACGAGGGCTATGGCGACCGCGACATCCTGACGGAATGCCTGACGTATGGTGCAGCCGGGATGATCACGACGCGGGAATTCATCACGATGGCCGGATGGCACTTGCTCGAGCGCGACGACCTGCGTGCGCGGTTTCTGGGTGGCGACGAGCCTGCGCGCATCGCCATTCTGGAAGAAATCCTGCGGCTCGAGCCGGTTGTGGGGATGCTGTATCGGACCATACCCGGCGATGCTGCGCCACCCAGGATCATGATCGATGTGCGCGGCGCCAATGGTGACCCCGCGGTGTTCGGCAGTTGCCCGCACGCGATCGACCTGGACCGGGCGGTCTCTGCCAAAGGTGCGGGGGCCGGACTTGCGTTCGGCGATGGCGAACATCGTTGCCCCGGGGCGCAGGTCGCATTGCAGGAGTCCGCGATTTTTCTCGATCACCTGCTCCGCGTTCCCGGCCTTCGTCTGGTGCGCAAGCCCGATATCGGCTGGAACCCGCTGATCGCAGGATATGTCCTGCGTGATGCAAAGCTGACCTGCGAGAAGCCCCCGCGATGAACCGCTAGCGGCTGACCCGGCTATCCGCCGCCGCGCTGGAAAGACATACCTCTCGTACCTTCAGATCATGGCGGACCGGAACCTCGCACTCAGCGGGGTGCATCAGGGTGTTATGCCAGACCCAGACCTGGGCGCCTGCAGGAGATAGCCGGGGTTCACGGTAGTCGCACGACGCGAACGGTCGCTTTTTACGGTCACGGGTGTCGATAACAGGCTGTGAATGCGCGGGGCGCTGCCCGCATTGTCATCATTGCGACACGCAACCTTGCGCTTGTGGCGACAGGTTTGCGTGACGGAAAGGGCAAGGCGTGTCGGCTGTGGTGGAGCAGGCGGTCGGGATCGAAACCTGGCCGGATGCCGATGGTTTGGGGGATGCGGCGTTTCCCTCGCGCTGGATCGCCTTGCTGGTGGCGGCGCTGGCGATCCTGGCGACGTATTACGAAACCGATGTCATTGGCGAAATCGCCGATCTGCTGATCCGCCAGCGCGGGTTTACGCAAGGACAGATCGGCAGCCTGAACGCGGCGATGTATTGGCCCAACGTGGTGCTGGCGCTGGTCGGCGGGGTGCTGATCGACCGGCATGGTGCGGCACGGGTGGCATTGTGGACAGCGGCGATCGGCGTGGTGGGCGCGGTGATGACCGCGATCGGATCGCCCTATTGGGTGATGTGGCTGGGGCGGCTGATCTTCGGCATTGCCGAAGGGTCGATCTTCATCGCGCTGGTCGCCGGGCTGGCCTTGTGGTTCGGGCGTGCAGGGATTGCGCTGGCAACGGGCGTGTTCCTGTCGCTGGCGCGCGTCGGCTCGTTCCTGTGCAACACATCGTCGACCTGGGCGCGGCCGCTGTATGATGCAGGGTGGCAATCGCCGCTGTGGCTGGGCGCGGGGATGACCGTGGTCGGGTTGGCGGCGGCAGTGGTGTTCGCCATGCTCGATGCGCGCCGTCCGGTGGCGCGCGTGTCCGCAAGGGCTGCGCCGGCGCCGGCGGGCTGGGCGCGCCTGCGGTTCGATGCGGCGTTCTGGTATATCCTGGGGCTGCATGTGCTCTATGCGGCCGTCTTCTTTCCGTTCCGCCAGACCTATGCGGTCGAATATTTCCAGCATGCCAAGCATCTGTCGCTGGCGGCCGCGGGCCAGGTCAATTCGGGCGTCTTTGCCGCGGCGATCTTTGCCACGCCGCTGTTCGGGCTGGTGGCCGACCGGTTCGGCAATCGCGCGATGATGCTGGTGTTCGGCACATTGCTGCTGCCGGTGACACTGGCAGTGCTCGGGCTGACGGATCTTAGCCCGTGGGTTTCGACCGTGCTGATGGGGATCAGCTGGGGCCTGGTGCCCGCCGTGATCTGGCCGGCGACGACGATGATCGTGCCGCGCGCGCAACTGGGCACGGCGCTGGGACTGATCACGTTGATCCAGTCGCTGGGCATCGCGCTGTCGAACCTGGTGGCGGGCGCGCTGGCCGATGCCGCCGGGGCCGGGCCGCTGCATCCGCAAGGGTATGACGCCGTGTTGCTGTTTTTCGGCGCGATCAGCCTGGCGGCGCTGCTGTCGGTGGTGATGTTGTGGCGGCACGAAACCGGGCCGGACGGGCATGGCCTGGAACGGCCGGCCGATACCGGGTTTTCGATATGATCGCAGCATTGGCCACCCCCCTCCCCTGACGGGGCCCCGCTTTCAGGGTTGTTTCAGCGCGCCAGGTAGGAGCTTTGGACGACCGACTGGAACAGCTGGTTGAGCCCGGCAGCAATGTCGCCATTGGCGGCAACGGTGACGAACAGGTACGACCCGTCGGAATTCTGGGTGGAGCAGCTTTGCAGCGCCGCTGCGATATTGGGCACGACATTGCTCGCGGTCGAATTGAAGCTGGGATTGGCCGTATAGTTGATCGTACCCGGATCGTACTGGGTGTACAGGATCGCGATGCGCGCGTTGTAGGTATTTGCGGCCTTGATCTTGGTACACAATGCAAGGTCGCTGGTGGTCAGCGCCGTTGTTCCCGCCGCGGTGTCTTCCAGGCCGTCGGTCACGATCAGCACTACCGATTGGGGCGTGGCGGTGGTCAGGCCCGTGCCACCCGGATTGGGTAGGCGGGCGGTCATGCCCTTGAGCATGGCGCCAAAATCGGTGTCGTGGTTGTTGGTCGTGATCGAGGTGCTGGTCCAATAGGCGCAGGTTCCGCTGCATACGATCTGCGGTGCGTTGTCACCCAAGTCAGGAAACGCCGAATTCGCCAGAGTCTCTACCCCGGTCATCGCGTTGAACGGCGAGGTGGTGCTCAGCGGGATCGGGCTGCTGCTGGTCGATGCACCGCTACCTGCGACAGGCGTGATATTGAACGTGAAGAACTGCATATTGTAGACGACCGACGCGTTCTGCGCGGTCAGGTTCTGCTGCGCTGCCAGGTTCTGCTGGGCGGTCCATGCGGTCTGGATAACGCTGGCGGCCGCGGCCGTTGCGGCATCGCTGCGCAAGGTGATCGCTGCAGCGCCGGGGTTTACCACGCTGTAGTTTTGCGCCAGCCACCAGGTGTCGGGGAAACTGACCGAAACCGTGACATAGTTCGTAGCGATGTTTGTTTTATTGAGTGGCAGATATTTCAATGTAACAGGATTGTTCGCCGGACCGGATGCTGGAGTGGTCGTGCAATAGCTCTCCGAATTCAGGATGGACCCATTTGTACCAACCTGCACATTGTTGTTGTCATAGACTGCGTACGTGGTGCCGCTGGAACACGAAACGCGATAGAACGGGACCGAACCACTGCTGGTAAGATAAATCGCGTTCTTGTTATTGTCGATTACATACGTGCCCAGGTTCCAGACCTGCATGTTGGTGGCATGGCAGGCAAAGTCACAGCCGTCGCTGCGTCCGTAAAAATACTTTTCACCCGACCAGATCGCGCCACCTGCCAGTGACGAGATGCCGGTGGTTGTCGTCGGCAACAGCATCGACGGGCTGGTATCAAGCGCGACATAGAAATTGAGGCTTGGCGGTTGCGCCGCCGTCGCGGCCGCAATTCCCGAAATCGACAGGCTGGGCATGCCGAGCAGGCTGGCAAAGATGTTGGTGGACTGGGCGGTATATCCCACCGTTGCAGAACGCAGGCTGCCGGTGCCATTCCCGTCGAGCACGTTGACCGCCACCTGCAGGTTGGTGATGCCGCTCAGCGTCGCCGCTTGCGAATTGAACACCGCAGCGGCGGCATCATGGGGCTGCGGCGCTTTGACATACAGCATCTGCGGATCGACGGCCATCAGTACGGCAGAGTCGGCAATCGCATTGAGCTGCGTCTGCACGGTTTGCGCACGGCTGTAATCGACGACGAAACCCATTGCGAACGTCAGCGTCAGCATGCCGATGGCGGTCATCATGATGACATTGCCTCCGGTATCCCGGTGCAGATCCACCACGAACCGGCGCGCACAAGAACAAAGAAATTTGATCACGAACGCACCCTCAAGTAAGCCTTGGAACCATGTACACATAATAGCTTAAAGGAATGACCGACGTAAAACCATAAGTATAGGATGGCATATAAGTATAGGATACTTGGCCGATGTACATATAGCCTCCGGCAGTCCCGACTTGTGTCGTGGTACTGGTGCTGGCCGCATAATTAGTGCAGACATTGCTGCCGTCGGGCGAAACCGGAATAAATGGCGATCCTGCCGGGATCAGCGTCGACGGTATCGGCACGACGCTGGCCGCGCTCAACTTCCCCGCGGTCTCCGTCGGGGTCGTGGCCGTCACGGTGCCGGCGCCATCCTGGGTCTGGGCCTGCGACCATACGACATAGGCATGCGTCGCGTCGCAGATCCGCAGCAGGGCCACGTCTTCGGTCGCCCTGGCCACGCCATAAGGCGTGAGTGTGATGACAGCGGCGTTCATGTAGCTGGTGGCATTGAATGTGCTCGGGCTCGCCGTAATCGCGCCGGGCGACTGCCCGCGCGCCAGCAGATCGGCCAGCGTGCGTGCGGCAACGCCAAGTTTGCGGTTGCAGGCGATCAGGTCGGTCACGGTGTAGCTGCCGATATACAGCGTCAGCAACAGCGGCAGGGCGATGGCGAATTCCAGAATGACCGATGCATTCGTTTCGCGTGCAAGGCGTCTCAACATGTGCCGACCGTCCCTGGCGGGCATGGATAGCCCTCGGTGTTGATGACTTCGGTTGCGGTCAGGATGCGGTTGCCGGCGGGCGTGTTGCCCATCGACATGCCCAGCGGGCCGGTGACGGTCGGCCACAGGTACAGCAGTTGCACGACCAGCACCTGGTTTTGCGTGGTCGCGCCGCTCTGCACCGAAAAGCTGGTGCCGACGATATTGCCGTTGGCATCGACCGACAGCGTCGGCGGAGTCGTGTTGCTCGATGTAAAACTGCTCGCCGGCACGACATTGACGTAAAGGCTGCTGCAATCCAGAAATGGCGGCAGCAAACTCCCCCCGAAACTGGTCTGGGTCGAGGCATTGGCGCTCGCGCTGTACGACAGCGTGCCACAGATGGCGGACTTGAACTGCGCGGCGGTCATGCCGGTGTTCTGGGTCGCACCGTTATAGGACTGGAATGTCTGGATCTGGCCTGTCAGCAGCAGACGCGATGCCTGTTCGGACGCGCTTTCAAGCCCTTCCTGCGCCAGGTAGATCAGCACGGTGTTCATGATGGCCAGCAGCACTGCGATGAACATCGGGGCAAGCAGCGCAAATTCGATCGACGCACCGGCCTCGTCGCCGATCAGCACAGTCCACCAGAACCCGCGCGCCGGCGCGTCCGGCCTGCGCGACGGGTCAAAGCGCCCGCAAAAAGATGCCTTCTGGTCCATAACCAGACGTTTATAAGCATCAGGGGTTTAAGGATCGGTTTCCAAATGGCGCTGTCGTGGCCCGAAGATGGGCGATTTCGCGCAAAAACCTGGTTAATCGCGCCGGCGTTGCGACACGCGCGGCAAAGTCAGATCACGCCGGCGTCACGCCCTTGCGCGCTGCATCGACCGCCGCCTGCAGCTTGTCCTTGCCCACTGCGCCCGAAATGATCTGCCCGCCGATCGTGAACGCCGGCGTGCCGCTGACGCCCAGTTGCCGGGCAAAGGCCAGGTTGTGTTCGATTTCCTGCTGCACTTCTGCCCGCGCCGCATAGGCGCGCGCCGAGGTGAGATCGAGCCCGGCTGTGGTCGCGGCGGCGGCGATGCTGGCATCGTCGGGCCGCTCGCCGGCAAACATCGCGGCATGATACGCGCCGAATTTGCCCTGCGCGGCGGCGGCCAGCGCCATCTTTGCCGCCGGTTCGCTGGCCGGCGCGATGATCGGCAATTCGCGCAGCACGACTTTCAAATCGGGATTGGCCGCGACCAACGCATTGATATCGGCGACGCTGCCCCGGCAATAGGTGCACGAATAATCGCTGAATTCGACCATGGTCACCGTGCCGGCCGGATTGCCCAGGATCGCGCCGGGAAAGGGTGATTCGACTGCCGCGCGTACGGGTTTCAGCCGGGCAGCGGCCTCGCGCGCCTGCAACTTGTCCATCGCTTCGGGCAGGATTTCAGGGTGGTCGAGAATATAGGCGTGAACCAGTTCCTCGAATGCGACGCGTCTGGCCGGATCGATTCCGGCGCGCGCGAGGTCTGCCGAAACCGTATCATCGCCGTGCGGGCGCAACCGGCCGATCAGCCCGACCGAGCCCGCGCCAAGCGCAAACAGCACTATCGCCAAGAGGACGAGGCGAAGGCGTGACGGATTTTTTCCGGGATTGATCTGCATGGCGCCGGGCCTACTTCTTCTTGCGCTTGTGCTCAACCATCGCGCGCGTGCTCATCGCGATGTCCTGCGCGCGCAGCCAGTCGGGTGATCCCGCGGGCAGCGCCGCCTGCGCCGCTTCGGCATTGCGCAAAGCCTCGACGTACTGCAGTTGCATCGCTTCCTGCTCGGCGCTGGCCAGCCGCGCGCGCGGGGTGTCGCCGTTCGCTTCATAGACCATGCCCAACTGATACCAGGCGAACGGGTTGTCATGGTCCTTGACCACGGCGGCTTTCAGCACGCGCTCGGCCTCGGGAAAATTGGCGCGGTCTTCGGTCGCGAGCAGCGCGTGGCCGAACGTGGTGGCGATCAGCGGCTGGTTCTGCGTCAGCGCAACCGCACGGCGCAACGGGGGGATCGCATCGGCTGGTCGCCCGGATTCGAGCAGGACCTGGCCCTTCAGTTCCAGCGCATAGGCATCGTCGGGTTCGGCCGCCAGAATCGCGTCGGTTTCGGCCAGCGCTTTGTCCATGAACGCCTGTTTGTGATAGGCATAGGCGCGTGCGTAATGCGCCGGTATATCGTTAACATATTCGGGGTACGCGGTCAGCGTCTGCTGCGGCTCGGCCAGATAGCCGTACAATTTGGCCTTTACCCGTAGAAACCGGCGTTGCAGCGCGGGGTCCTCGGGACGCTTCCATGCCGGGTCCTGCTCGAACGCATCTTTCAGCGTGGTCAGTCGGTCATCGGTCATCGGATGGGTGCTGTACCATTCGTCATCGGGCGATTTGCGATAGCCGGCGCGGTATTCCATGTTCTGCAGTTTCTGGAAGAAATTGACCGAACCGCGCCCGGAAATCCCCGCGCCCGCCAGGAACTTCACGCTGGCCGCATCGGCCGTTGCCTCCTGCGCGCGGCTGAACGCCAGGTACTTGCCCTCGGCCGCGGTCATTCCGCCCATGAAAATTCCCAGGCCCGCCTCGGGCGATCCGGCTGCCGCCGCCGCCGCGCCCAACAGCAGCGACAGCAGCGTGATCGCGACCGCGGGGCGCGATCCTTCGCCCCCACGGATCGCATGACCGCCGACGATATGGCCGAGCTCGTGCGCAAACACGCCCTGGACTTCTTCGGCATGGTCGGCCTCACCAATCAGGCCGGAATTCATGTAGACCGTCTGTCCGCCGGCGACGAACGCGTTGACTTCGCCATCGTTCAGCAGGACGACATTGACATTCCTGGGGTCGAGCCCCGCGGCGGTGACGATCGGCGCCGACATCTCGCGAAAGAACGCCTCGGTCTCGGCATCGCGCAAGACTTCCTGTGCCTGCGCAGGGGCCGCCCCCAGCGCGAGGACGAGCGCAAGGGCGGCGCGGGGGACAGGGTTGCGGAGCACGGAGCCAATTATGCTCCGGCTGCCTGAACCGCTCCTGACCGGGATCGCATCAGGCGGCCGAAATCTGCCGGGCCGCGCGCGCGATCAACGCGGCATCATCGCTGATTTCGCCGATAATCGCCGGATCACCACCGGGCAGGCGGCGGACGAGCACCAGCGCGAATTCGGCGCCATCGCGCGACAGTTCGTTCAACGGGCGCGCAGGCAGCGCGCGTGCCGCGGCCTGCCAGCCGGTCGTATCGGGCGCCGCCCGGTCGCCGCGGCGCGCGGCGCGCTCCATCGCGATGATCGCTTTGATCCCGCCGGCGGTCTGCGCCAGCACATCGGCGAGTTCGCCTTTGGCCAGGCTCACGCGGCGGGCATGGCCGAGCACGGTGGCGTATTCGGTCAGCCGGGTCTTGTCGTAATCGGCGCCGAACACCAGTTTGACGATCGGGATCAGCGGTGCGCGGTCCTGCATGCGCAAGCCCGCCTCGGCCAGCAGGCGCGTGTATTCATCTGGCGCATGTTCGGCCGCCAGCGCAAAATCCCACGCGCGCGCAATCGCGCCATACAGCGACTGGCGGGTGCGATCTTCGTTGGCGATCGCGCGCAACGCACTGGCGCGCGCTTTTTCCAGCCATTCGGTCAGCGTGTGCGGATCTGCCTGCGCCGGCGGCGGGGCGAGTAGCGGATCGGGCAGGGCGGGGATCGCCGGCCCGTCGATGAACGGCGACAGGTCGAGCATGGTTTCGGTTTCGAACGCGGCAGGCCCATCGGCCCAGCCGCCGTACGCCGGCGCTTCCTCGGGCAGATCGGGCCAGGCGTCGCGCGCGGGTGCCATCGCGGCGGCCGGTTGCGCCAGCGCCCCCTTGTCGAGCGCGTGCCCGATTTCGAGCATCAGTTCGTCGGTGGTGCGCTGGTCGGCCAGTTCCTTCCAGTTGATCACGCCGTAAATGTAATCGATCCTGGCGTTGTCGGTCGAAAACGGCAGCAGGATGCCGCGATACAGGATCGCCAGGCCGCGCGCATTGGTAAATTCCGCCTCGAACCCGATCGGCGCTTCGTTGCCGATAATCTGCAGATAATGGTCGGTAATCCGCGACAGCACCGACCGGCCGGGCACTTCGCTCAGACGCGCGATCGACGTCCTGGCGCCGCATTCGGCGGCCAGCGTCGATCCCAGCAACAGCACCGCAGGGTCTTCGATCCCGTCGGAAAAATGCAGCAGCACCGCATTGGCGCCAAAGTCCGGCAATTTGCCCGCGATCAGATCGTCGGGCACGGGAAAGCGCCGATTGCCCAGCAGACCCGCCCAGTAATTGTACGCGCGGACCTGCATGCGCCGCTCGTCGGTTCCGATTGCGGGCGGCGGCGCGACAATTACCTCGTCGGCATCGTATCCGGCGTTTTCATAGCTGTTTTCCGATCCGAAATTTGAGCCGCGCAGCGCATCCATGGACATTCGTACCTCTTGGCAGGCGCGGTCCTGTCGAGGGCCGCACCGATAACGCCACGGTTGTGGCGCAACATGGTAAAAATAAGACTAAGTTGTGCCGGAATTTCGACCGTGGATGCAGGCAGGGGGAGTTCCGGGCCAACGGCCTGCCAACCGGGCGGTCGGGTGCGTTTCGCAAACCCGCAAAAGGGCGTTGGCGCGATGCCCTTGCGGTCGCTAGGATTTGTGCCTCGCGACATTCCGCGCGCTTTTTTCCGGTTGAATCCATGTCACCAGTCGCCGCCCCCGTCTGCGAACCCGCCACGCAAACCTGGCTGGATCGCCGGTTTTCCTATCGTGCGCGCGGCAGCGACATCCGCACCGAAGTGGTGGCGGGGCTCACCACGTTTGTCACGATGGCCTATGTCATCGTGGTCAATCCGGCGATCCTGGGCCTGGCGGGCATGCCGGTGGCGGGCGTGGCGACCGCGACATGCATCGGCTCGTTGCTGGCCTGCCTGATCATGGGGTTTCTGGCCGATGCGCCGATCGCGATGGCGCCGGGCATGGGGCTGAATGCGTATTTCAGCTTTACCGTGGTGCAGCAGATGCATCTGCCGTGGCAGGTCGGGCTGGTCTGCGTGTTCCTGTCGGGGCTGTTTTTCCTGGTGTTGACGCAGCTGGGCGTGCGTCAGATGATCATCTCGGTGATCCCGCATCACCTGCTGGCGGCGGTGGCGGCGGGGATCGGCCTGTTCATCGCACTGATCGGGCTGAAAAATGCCGGCATCGTCGTCGCCAATCCCGACACGCTGGTCGCACTGGGCCCGATGACCGCGCCGGGGCCGCTGCTGGCGCTGTTTGGCCTGGCGGTGATCATCGCGCTGACGCTGACCAAAGTGCGCGGCGCGATTCTGATCGCGATCGTGATGACGACGGCGATCGGCATTGCCACGGGCATGGCGCCGATCACGCCGGTGCACCATGGCTGGGCCGACATGGGCGCCACGATGCTGGCGCTCGATCCGGCCTGGGCATGGCGGCTGTTCGGGCACGGCTGGGGCATACTCGAAGTCGTGTTCGTGTTCCTGTTCGTCGATCTGTTCGATAACATCGGCACTTTGGTCGCGGTCACGCGCAGGGCGGGGCTGGTGCGGCCCGACGGCTCGATCCCCGGGCTTGACCGGATGCTCCAGGCGGATAGCCTGGCGACGATGATTGGCGCGTTGCTCGGCACCACCACGGTCACCAGCTATGTCGAAAGCGCGACCGGGGTAGAGGCCGGCGGGCGCAGCGGACTGACTGCGGTCGTCACCGGCCTGCTGTTCCTGGTCGCGCTGCCGTTTGCGCCCTATGCGCAACTCGTGCCGCTGGCCGCGACAGCGCCCGCGTTGATCATGGTGGGCGCGCTGATGATGGCGCCGCTGACCGAGATCGACTGGAACAAGGGCGACGAGGCGATCCCGGCATTTCTGGCGCTGGTAATGATCCCGCTGACCTTTTCGATCGCCAACGGGCTGGCGTTCGGGATTACCACGCACGCGCTGATCAAGGCATTCCGGCGTGAATTCACCCGCGAGAATGCGTTGCTGTATGTGCTGGCAGTGCTGTTCGTGTTGCGCTTTGCCTATATCGCGGCGGTATAGCGCCTATTGAATGAGCGCGGCTTTCATCCGCCGCGCGCGCAGGTACAATTCCGCGTTGTGCGCGATCACCATCGCCAGGCCGAACCCGATCAACCCGTCGATCGGCCACATCGCGCGCGCCAGGGAGACGTCCGCGCCAAAGTGCGACACGGGCAGCTCGGCCAAGACCACGCGGCGCACGAGCATGATCGCAACCAGGAACAGCACTGCGGCGGGCGATTGCTTCATCATGAAAATATCGGTCGCCGGGTCATAGGCGATTTTCATGAACCGCGCGCGCTGCCAGCCGACCCCGGCACCGACCAGCATCGCGCCGGCGGCGATGCCCAAGCCGACCAAATCTGGCGTGGCGGCGGCGATGAGGTACCCTGCTGCCACCACGATGATCGTCGGCGCCACGAGCAACCGGCCCAGATGCATCCGTCGCTCGCGGTTGATCCGGCGCAAGCGGATCGCGAGCACCAGCGCGATGATGATGAACGGCAGATAGCTCTGCCACTGTTCGGGATGTTCCATTCTGACCTTTCTAACGCGCCGCGATCGCCGCCGCCTTGGCGATCAGGCGCGCGGCGATGTCACGGTGCAGCAATTCGGCCATCTTGCCACCGACTTTCAACGCGCCTTTGCCTGCATTCGCAGGATCGGCAAACGCGGCGACAATCGCGTGCGCTTCGGCAAGTTCGGCGGCATCGGGTGCAAACACCGTGTTGGCGATGTCGATCTGCGCCGGGTGGATCAGCGTCTTGCCGTCATAGCCAAGGTCGCGCGCCTGCGCGCATTCGGCCTGCTGCCGCTCGCTATCGTCGATCGCGTTGCACACGCCGTCAAGCGCGATCAGACCATTGGCGCGCGCCGCCAGCAACACCTGCACCATGATCGGCACAAACGCTGCTCGGCCCGGCGCCTGCACCATCCCGGTCTCCTTGGCCAGATCGTTGAGCCCCAGCACGAAGCCCGCCAGCCGGGTCGACGCCGGCCCCATTCTCGTCATCGCGGCGATGCGCTCGATCGCCAGCACCGCACGCGGCGTTTCGATCATCACCCACAGCGCGACATGCGCGCCAAATCCCAGCGCATCCATCGCCTGCGACAGCGCGGCAATATCCGCCTCGCTCTGGATCTTGGGCACCAGCACCGCATCGACAGGCGCGGCGGCCAGTGCGGCCAGATCGTCATGACCCCACGGCGTATCCAGCGCGTTGATCCGTGCGATCAACCGCCGATGGCCAAACCCGCCGGCGTGCGCCGCCTCGACCAATGCGGCGCGCGCGGCCACTTTTGCCTCGGGCGCGACGGCATCTTCCAGATCGAGCGCAACCGCATCGCAGGGCAGTGTGGGAGCCTTGGCGATCGCGCGCGCATTGGATGCGGGCATGTACAGCACCGAACGGATCGGCGCGGTTTGGGGTGCGGGCTCGGGCTGGCTCATACAGGTTCCTCTCGGATCACGACCGGCGGCTCGATCCGGCCTTCGTCACGCGCGGGCATCGGCGCGACGAGGCGCAGCAACAGCGACACCGCCAGCCACAGCGCAGACAGGCGCAAGGTTGCGACCAGCCCGACCTGGTCCGCCAGCGCGCCCCAGGCCCAGGCGCCGATCGCCATCCCGCCAAACACCACCGCCTGATAAATCGACATGCACCGCGCCAGGATCGCATCGGGCGAACGCAGCTGCATCGCGACATTGAGGCTGGTCAGCACCGCGATCCAGCCGACCCCGGCGATCATCGCCGCAACCAGCGCGATGGGCAGGCCATGCGCGACCGACAGCAGCATGTGCGATCCGGCAAACAGCACCGTGGACAGCCCGATCAGGTTTTCGCTGCCGATCCGCCGCCGCACCGCGCCGACCCACAGCGCACACAGCACCGACCCTGCACCAAAAGCGCCGACCACAAGCCCGTATCCAATCTGGTTGCCGTGGAATTGCTGGCGCACGATTACCGGCAGCAGGCCCTGAAACCCGGCCGCCCCCAACCCGAACACCAGCCCGCGCAGCAGGATGCGGACAATCGGGCTCGACCCGAAACAAAAGCGCAAACCGACCATGATCGCCGAGCCGATCGGCGCGCGCATGCGATCCTGCTCGGCCGGATGCCAGCGCATCAGCACGACGATCATCGCGACATAGCTGATCGCATTGAGCGCAAACGCCATGTTGACGCTCCACAGCGAAATCACGATGCCGCCCAGCGCCGGCCCCAGGCTGCGCGCGATATTGAATGCGATCGAATTGAGCGCGATCGCCTGCGGCAGATCGGCGCGATCGACCTGCAACCGCACCGATGCCTGCCACGCCGGCGCGTTGAGCGCGTTGCCCAGCCCCACCAGCAGCGTCAGCAGGATCAGCGAATACGGCGTGATCGCCTGGGCATAGCCCATCACCGACAGCACCGCCGACACGGCGAGCATGAACACTTGCGCCCACAGCATCACCAGCCGCCGGTCGTAGGCATCGGCAATCACGCCGGCAAACACGCCCAGCACCAGAAACGGGATCACGCTCGATGCCTGGATCAGCGCGACCAGCATGTGGCTCGACGTCAGCTCGGTCATCATCCAGGCGGCTGCCACCGCCTGCATCACCGAACCGATGCTCGACAGCATGTTGGCGATCCAGATATCCCGGAACACCGTGTTGCGAAACGGCGCCATCGCGCCGCCGATGGGCGGGGGCGCAGGGCGGGACGCTGTCGTCACAGGATGTAGCGGATTTTTACCGGCAGCACGATATCGGCCGCGCCCACGGCAACTTTGGCGGCATCGAATTTGGGCGGCCCGAACAAGATCGCAGCGTCGCGCGAAAAGCCGTAGCCTTCGGACGGGATGCCCATCGTCTTGTCCAGCCGGCCATTGGCATTCTCATCGTGGAACAGCGACACCGCATAAATGCCGGGCACGACATGGCGAAACACCAGCGCCGGGCCGTTTCGCGCCGGCACCGTCAGGCGCAGCGATTGCGGGTCCTTGTCGCAATCGGGAAATGTCGCGGGCCTGGTCGTCAGGCACGCCAGGATGTTGCCATGGGTGTTGCGCAGGCCGGCGATGGTTATGGTCACGATAACCGTAATGGCGGCGGCGGCGGCGGTGGCGGTGGCTGGGGCGGGGGCGCCCTCTTCGGCGCGCGCGATCTGCGGGATCACAAGCCCGGCGATGATGAATGCGCGCCAGATCATGGATTGGAAATTCCCCGGTCGGTGCGACAGATATGGTCCCAGATGCGGAAATAGAGCCCGTAATTGCCCCGGTACTGCTCGTGATGGCGCTCGTGATGGCTGGCGGTGATGAGCCAGTGCCCGGCACGCGAATGGACCAGCGCGCGCGGAAACATTTCCCACCCCATGTGGTTGGTCACGCCCATCACTGTCATCGCGATCAGCACGCCCGCCAGCATGCCCGCGTGGATCGGCACGACGAACACCAGCGCGGGCACGAACAGCCCGACGATCGCGGCCTCGATGGGGTGAAAATTCATCGCCGCCCACGCGGTCGGCGGCCGGCTGGCATGGTGGATCGCATGAATGCGCCGGAATATCGCGGGCCGGTGCATCCACCGGTGCGTCCAGTAGAACCAGGTGTCATGCAGCAACAGATAGACGAGCAGCGATACCGGCATCCACCACAGCGGATAGGCGCGGGGATCGGTGTAGATCCGCGTCCACCCGTGCTGCTGCCAGCCCCATGCGATCACGCCTGCAGGCAGGCCGTAAATGACGCTGGCCACCAGGCTCCAGCCGATTTCCATGCGGATCTGCTTGCCCAGGGCGGCATAATGCCCGGGCCGCACGCGCATCGTCGCCCAGGCAAAGCCACCGCTGACCATCAGGTACCGCAGCGCGACAATCGCGGTCATCGCGAGCGCGGAAAGGATGGGGGGGATCATGGCGCGCCTTATGGCAAGTGTGGTGCGCGATGCCCAGATGTCATTTGGGCGTTTACGCGTGCGCCTTACCGGACGAAGACATAGTCTGCGGTATATGGCGCTGATTGAAGTTGACCGGGCATAGAGCATGGGCCTTGCAGCGCGCCGCCGCGCGTGTTGATGCGGTAAACTGCCGTAACCGACGCCAGGCGTCCGGTGTTGGCGTTCTGCGCCACATCGAGTTTCAGCCACGACACGTCTGCGGGGGTCGCGCCGGGCGCAGTCTGGGCGATCTTGCCCTTGATCAGGCTTCCGTCGTCCAATTCCCAGCGCGGGCCGGCGAAATGGCGGCCAACGGTCTTGCCATCCTCGAACAGCGCGGCGACCGGTTCGCGAAAGGTCCAGGCAAGGCCGTTGGTGCCCGGTTTGCATTCGTAGATCTGGACGCCCTCTGCGTGGAAGGTCGCAGCGACCGTACGGTTTGCGATGTCAAACGCCGGGGGTGATGCGCCGAGCAAGGAAAACAGGATCAGAACCGACATGGCATCGCCTTTGCAAACGGAGGCCCCCCATACGCCACAGCGCGCGCTCCTCAAAGCCCCTCCCCTTCAGGGGAGGGGTTGGGGTGGGGCCTATCCCCACTCGCCAGCGCTTATGCAAGGCAGCGAGGGCAATTCGCCGCTAGCTTGAATGGCGGGAAGTGGAGGGAAGCGGACGTCAGGTCAATTTAGTGCTGTCGCTGGATTTCCAGCAATCGCTTGGAGTTCGCGGGACAATGGAGTTCCCGGGACAGGGAGTTCCCGGGACAGGGGAGTTCCCGGGACAGTATATGTATTTAGCGCCGGTCAGATGCCATCGCAGGTGATCGCCTCCCAATTGAATAAACTGTCCCCGGAACTCCCCCAATTGAATAAACTGTCCCCGGAACTCCCCAAGATTGCGGACACCGGACACGAATTGGGCTTATCCACAAATTTTCTCTGTGCCGGTTATTGGATGCAGCTTTTTAGCTCTGATCTCAAGAATAGCCTCGGCCATGGCATTATCAGATGTCCGTTCAGCAGCATGTGGATCGTTGGAATTGGTGCCTTTTGCACGTCTGTAAGCCGCAGAACCTGCTGCCTCGACAGCCTGCGCTTCCGCAGCGCTGCAGACTTTCCCCTTAACATTCGAGGGAACGCCAGCCACATCAAAACCTCTAGACACACAAAGTCGATCGTCGAGGCCATTGCCAAAGCAGTCCTTTGTCTCTGAGATAGGGTCGCACGCTGTGCCGGATTCTGTCACCGCGTACTTGGACACAGCGGATTCATATTCTCGCCAACAATTTGTGCTATCGTCAGTTTTGATCGATACTTCACAGTTGCAGGCGTGATTAGCAAGATATTGGAGCCGAACGATCTCATCTTTGTCGGGCGTAGTTGCTTTTGGCGTCTTCGCCTTAGATTGCACTGAACTGATTGGCTGCCAATCAAACGAAATGGCTGCCAAACTGATGCCGATCAACACGAGCGCTATTACGAACAACCAGAGTTTTATCATACGAAGCACCCTGCACAAGAGGGCTTAGTGTCGCAAGCTCTGGGGCGAGATGGCTGATACGGCGTACGCCCAGTGCTGTTGCGTCCGCTCTTGGGGCGTGTCCTGACAGACACCTTTTTATCCAAAATACCTAAAAGCTGCCCTTCGCGCCCGACCTGAACCAACGGCGGCTATCGGTCTCAGCGCGTCGGCTCGGCTAGCTGCCGCTCCACAAATCGCGCTGAGTTGAAATGACGGTGAGATGACTGGCACGGTCAGGGCCGCATGTTTTCTCACGGCTTCAGCCTGCTCTCTTTGATACGTGTCGCCTGATCCATTGATGCCAACATCCATTGCGCTCGTCGGCGAGCTGCTTTGTCGCTTGAGCAAACGATAGAATTTAGGTTGCTTCGAAAATTCTCATCATCGACGGCTGCTGCGGCATTGCAATATATACGAAATTCTCGGCAATCTCGATTTCTAACAAGCTTCAGCAGTATACCCTGCAAAGCTTGCCATTCAGCCGGAGACAGATGGCGTCGTTTAATATCCCGAAGAACAGTCTGTTTTATATATCCTGACCTAAAGAACAATATATCAGGATCAAGCAGTTCAAGAATTTCACTGGTATGAACTTAGGAAATTGGCCGAATTCCCACGACATATTCCGCCAGCGCGGGCGGAAGAACATTTTCCATTGCTACCGCGAAACATTTCAATGCTTCGAGCCACCGCTTGGTACGGGGGTCAGCCTCATCTTTCCTGTGCTTTACCTGTAAAAAGGCGGCGGTCACTTCGCTGTGCGCCTCACGTGCTCGTCGCGCTCGCTCTGCCAGCCCTCGATCCCTCATATATCAACTTTGCATGTAAACCCAAGAATACGCAAACGGGGAACGTCCGCAACTGGGCGATAGCCGTCATGCTGGGCGGCAGATCACCTCACGGCAAGTCGCCAACAAATCTGCGCCATAAGATGGAACGATCATTACCAAACTGACTTCGCCGCTTTCAATGCGCGCAATCTGCCGTTTCAATTGGAGCGCATGTGCGTCGTGATACTTAGCATCTGCGGAGGGATGAGGCGGAGTGAAAAGGCTGTCGAAATCGGTGTCCGCATCAGGTGCGCGTCCCGTAACGACCTCGGCGACAAGTATGATGTTGCCCTCACGAAAATCCTCAACATGCAGCGCCTCCAGACCTTCGAGAAGAAGTTCAAAATCGGAGCCGCTCACGTCCCGAAGATATATCGTCGCGGCCCCATCTCGAAGACGCAGTCCGGTCACATTGCCATCGTGAAAGCGGGGAATTGGCTGCATGGGAGAAGCCTATCGCCAAAACGACAATGTCCGCAATCCCGACGACGACAGTGATGGAAGAACGGCGTAGTTTGGGCCGTTAGCTGCCTTTGCGGCCACGGCACGACTCCGAGGCACTGGAACGGCGGAAAGTGGAGGAAAGCGGCCATTGCCATTTAACCTATAGCGGGCACATAGTGCGAACATGGACGCTACCACGCACGAGGATGGAATGGACTGGGCGCCAATATCAGCAGAAGAGATCCGTGAAATTATAAATGAAGCCCAAGTCGACATGAGCACCACTGAAAAGAGATTGTGGGAACATGTCTCAATCATACCCGAGAAATGGGAGCAAGAGCCGTATGGTTCCCAAGGGGAAGGCTTCTGGGCTGTGGGGTTAATAGGTAGAAGCGTGATTTGGTATAATGATATTGAAGAAGGCTTCAACATTTCGAAATATCAGGCCTACGGGAAGATCGACGAATATTGTTGCAATCAGGACGATCTTCGGATGACCGTGGGATGCCTTAATCGTATGATTAGAGGCGATGTCTGAAAAAAGCTTAAGGGCCGCTAGTGGGGCGATTCCGGTGGTTCCACGTCGCACCGGCTGGCAGCGTAATTGGTTGCGTCCTTTGGCGTGGAATACAGCCAAGAGCCCACCCCAGCCCCTCCCCTGAAGGAGAAGGGGTAAGACGTGCAAGAAAAAGCCGACCCGGAGTTTCCTCCGGGCCGGCTGATTTTACTTCGGTGCCGCGATCAGTTGACGCGCGTCACTTTGCTGCGGTGCTGGCCGACGCCCGGCGCGCCGCGCGGGCGGAAGCGGCGTTTGGCTTCGCCGTCACCGGCGCCTGCGCCGCCGCCGGTCTTGCCGCCGCCGCCGTTGCGTTGGCCCCCGTGACCGCTATTGCCGCCGCGCGGCTGGCCGCTGCCGCGGCGATCGCCGCCGCGGCCATGGCCGCGGTCATCGCTTTCGGTGTGACGTGCCGGCTGGGGCAGCTTGGCCGCTTCGACCAGGAAATCGCCGGGCAGCGACATCGGGTCGAGGTTGATCTGGGTCAGGCGCTGGATGTCGCGCAGATAGGTCTTTTCGTCCGGCGCGCAGAAACTGATCGCGATGCCGTTGGCGCCCGCACGCGCCGTGCGGCCGATGCGGTGGACATACTGTTCGGGCACATTGGGCAGTTCGAAATTGAACACATGGCTGACGCCGGCAACGTCGATCCCGCGCGCGGCGATGTCGGTGGCCACCAGCACGCGGCAGGTGCCGGCGCGGAACGCATCGAGCGCGGCGGTGCGCTGCGCCTGCGACTTGTTGCCATGGATCGCGCGGGCATCGATGCCCGCGGCCACCAGGTGGCGCGCGATGCGGTCGGCGCCATGCTTGGTGCGGCTGAATACCAGGCTGCGGTCGAGCGTCTGGTCGGCAAGCAGCGCGCGGATGCGCAAGGTCAGCAGGCCCTGCTTTTCGGCCTGGTTGACGAATGTCACATACTGTTCGACGCGCTCGGCCGTGGTCGCCTGCGGCGCGACTTCGACGCGCACCGGGTCCTTGATGAACTGGCGGCCGAGGTCTTCGATCGAACGCGGCATCGTGGCCGAAAAGAACAGGCTCTGGCGCTTGTTGGGCAGCATGTTCGCCACGCGGCGCAGCGCATGGATAAAGCCAAGGTCCATCATCTGGTCGGCTTCATCGAGCACGAAGATTTCGACCCGGCCGAGCGTCAGCGCGCGGTTGTCGATCAGATCGAGCAGGCGGCCCGGCGTTGCCACCAGCACATCGGTGCCGGCGACCAGGCGCCGCGCCTGCTTGTTGATCGGCACGCCGCCGAACACGCAGTCGACTTGCAGGTTCAGGTACTTGGCATAGCCTTCCATGTTTTCGGCAATTTGCGCCGCCAGTTCGCGGGTCGGCGACAGCACCAGCATCCGGCATGCGGCCGGCTTGCGCGGCGTGGGGTCGGCGGCCAGGCGGTGCAGCGAAGGTAGCGCGAATGCGGCGGTCTTGCCGGTGCCGGTCTGCGCGATGCCGAGCAGATCGCGCCCTTCCATCAGCGCAGGAATGGCCTGGCGCTGGATCGGGGTAGGATCGGTGTAGCCCTTGGCTTCAAGCGCGCGCAGGATGGGCTCGGCGAGGCCGAGGTCGGAAAAATAGGACATGGATAGTCTTTCACATCAAATGGGCTGGGCGTCCGGCGCAAAAGGCGCGGACGCGGGGTGAACCCCAACGGCGAAAATAGCCCCAAGGTTCGTGGAGCGACCCTCGCGTGAATGGGAAGCAAACGGGTGCCGGGAACGCGAAGCCGGGGCGGATCACTGCTGAATGGATCAGGTGGATCTCACGCTGCCCGGGCCTGCATCAAATGGGTCGATGCCGTCCTTGCAAGGGAGGCTTTAAACAATATTGCTTTCGAAAGCAATAAAATTTGTGCAGGGCAACATACAGCCGGCGGCCTGTGCCGGCGCTGCCGGGATTTGCCCCATTCTCTTTCCTGCATTTCTTACCTCCGCCGCAGTGGTCGCGCTCGCTGAAATCGGCGACAGGACGCAGTTGCTGGCGATCGTGCTGGTCACCCGTTTCAATCGCCCCTGGCTGGTAATCGCGGGGATTTTCGTGGCGACGCTGGCCAACCATGCGCTGGCCGCACTGATCGGATCGGAAGCGGCCTCGCTGCTCGACAGCCTGTGGTTTCGCGCGGCCGTGGCGATCGGCTTTATCGCGACCGGGATCTGGACGCTGGTCCCCGACAAGCTCGATGCCGACGAGGACGTTCCGCGCGCCGGCAGGGGCGTATTCCTGACAACGCTGATCACGTTTTTCCTCGTCGAGATGGGCGACAAGACGCAGATCGCAACGATCGGGCTTGGCGCGCGGTTTCACGATACGCTGGCCGTTGCGGCAGGCACGACTGCGGGCATGATGCTGGTCAATATCCCCGCCGTGCTGTTCGGCCGCGAAATCACCCGCCGTGTGCCGATCGCCCAGATACGGCTTGCGGCGGCCCTGTTGCTGATCGCACTCGGCCTGTGGCAAGGCGCGCAATTGCTCGGACTGGTAAAGCCCTAGAAATCCTCGCCGCGCGGCGCACAAGCCGGATCGGCCAACACCGTCAACCGCCGCAACGCCGCACGCGCCAGCCGTTCCACCTCGACCTTGCGCCGCGCGGCAGCCATCGGCACCAGCGGCGCCGGCCGCAGGATTTCGGCGTCATAACCATCGGCCACGATAATCCCGCAATCACCGGGCCGGAACACCTCGGTTTCCATCACCGCGCGATCAAGATGCGCGGCCAGGCCCCAGTAGAACCGGTCGCAGTGATCGAGATAATCGGGCCACTTGGCATCGCCCAGCAGATCGGCCTTGCTCACCTTGATCTCGACGATGATCACCTGCCCGCGCGCATCGATCCCCATCAGATCGGCCCGCCGTCCGCCCTTCAGCATCATTTCGGGCACGCACCAGATGTCGTTGCGCGCAAACAGCCGCGCAATCCCGCGCGCGACCATCACCGCTTGGCGCGACTGAATTTCGCCGATCTGCGGCACCACGTTCAACGCATTGTCCATGCCGCACCATAAGAACAAATCGGCAACATGCCAAGCCTGCTTTGCAACGCGCGCGGCAAACCCAAAAATGCTGGCAGCCATTCCCGTTTGCTGCTAACTGCGCGATCCGGCCTGCACCCGTAGCTCAGCTGGATAGAGTACTGCCCTCCGAAGGCAGGGGTCACTGGTTCGAATCCAGTCGGGTGCACCATTTTTCAATGACTTATTTGGTGGCCTACGCGGTATCCCTTAAAACAGGGGTCAAAATGCCCTGCATTCCCGGCCGGATAGATTTTCCGTTTCCCTGAAGCAGTGCAGGCCAGCTTGCCGGGTGATTTACCTCAAATCAAAAATCAAGCACACCGTACGCGAGTCCTCGCAGGCGGTAACCCATTGAGCGCACCCGGCAATCTCGTTGATTCGGTGCTTCGTCACTTCTCAATCAAAGTGATGCAAAACGGCTCGGCTCGCGAAGGTAAACTCAGTGCCGTGCTCATCGCGGAAAGGCGGCCCGTCACGACCGATGATCAGGTAGGCCAGACGCTGTTCGGTCATTCCGTTGGCCGTTCGATCGGCGCGCACTTCACGTCCCGCGATCCACCAGCCCGGCATTTCGGGTAGCGCTGCACCGCCCCCATATCCCGGCTCTTGCCCGCCTTCGATCGCGCCAGGCTGGGCGCCAGACTATAGAGCACCGCCGCGCGTCCGCACCCTTGGCAGACTAAGCGCAGATTGAAGCCGTGGCGCGAGTAGTCGCTTATCGAGTCGAGGCGCTTGCTTCCCATCGGCGCATGAGAACGAATGCAGAACGATTCGGCAGGAGACCAATCCGCGTGCCAGCTGTCGCCCACGCTTACATAGTTTAAATTCGGTTACAAAAAACGACTGAATTGAGCGATTGGCACGAAGCCTGCTTGTTACGAAAAGACTGTTGATCTGAGGATTCGATTAATGAAATTTTTTGTCATTGCAGCAGCAGCAGCAACATCGATCGCTTCCCCAGCTATGGCGGCGCAGCTTATCTCGAATGGCTCGTTCAGCAGTGGGTTGTCCGGCTGGACGGTCGCCCCAACCGGCGGAAATGACATTTTGGCGCTGACTGGCCAAGACTACATTAACGGTGCTGGGGGAAGTAGCTCAGATCCCTCCAATACGTTTGCGGCATTCGGAGCTGGCGACCGTGCCAATGTAAGCACGCTTTCTCAGAGCTTTAACACGGTAAGTGGTGCGACGTACCAATATAGCTTCGACGTTGGTGCATTCGGTGGCTCGCAGACCTTCACCTACAAGATCGGCAGCAATCCCTACACCACCGTATCGGCGTCTGGCGGTAGCAATCTTGATTCAGATTTTAGCACCCTGACAGGCTCGTTTGTCGGAACAGGCGCCCCCACTTCGGTGTCATTCACACTCGCAGGGCAACCTACCAACAGTGTTGATGGCTTTATCGACAATGTCTCGGTCACCGGCGCTGTCCCCGAACCGGCAACTTGGGCGATGCTGCTCATTGGCTTCGGCATGATCGGCTTCGCCATGCGCAAGCGTTCGAATGTGCGGACGACTGTCAGCTACGCCTGATCGATCAATTCAATCTTGGGAGCGCCGCTGGTCGAAAGGCTGGCGGCGTTTTCATTTGGCGATTGCCTAAAACTCTGCCTCCCGAACCCGCCGTGCAATCGCCTTGGTATAGCGCGCGGCCTCCACGGCCTTAGCCGAATACGCCCCATGCTTGCGTGCGTTCCGGCTAGACCGGGGCAATCACCGCGGTTATCGCGGTCACACACACGCTCGATTCCGCAGCCATTTGTCATTCCCTGGACAGCGCATCCGCCTTGTGGGCTGCGCGCTTGCCCTTGTCGGTTTCGACGATGAACTCGGGATTGTCGGGCGAAGCGGCGACTTTGTGGCCCTTGATCGTGGTCGGCTCGGTGATCTTTTTCAAGACTTTGCCGTGCGCTTCGCCGGCATGGCTTTTCCAGCTTACGCGATCGCCGCTTTTAGGGGGTGTCCTGGTCATGGCCCTGGCTCCGACTGGTGTGTCTGTACAAGCTTTCGGCGCGGGCGGTGTTCCTTGGCCTTCGCTGTTTTACCCCGCCGGTCAGCCGAGCCCCATGCTGCGCACGACGGTGATGAACAGCGCATAAAGCAGCCCCGCGATCGCCATGGCCGCAGGGAGCGTCAACACCCAGGCCATGGCGATATTGCGCACGGTGCTCGCCTGCAGCCCGGCGCCATCGGCCACCATCGTCCCGGCAACGCCGCTCGACAGGATATGCGTGGTCGAAACCGGCATGCCCTTGACTTGGGCGAGCAGGATGGTGCTCGCCGCGACCAGTTCGGCCGCGGCGCCCATGCCATAGGTCAGGTGCGTCTTGCCGATCTTTTCGCCCACGGTGACCACGATCCGCTTCCACCCCACCATCGTGCCCAGTCCCAGCGCCAGCGCAACGGCCACTTTCACCCAGATCGGAATGAACCGCGTGCCTTTTTCCAGCAGGTCCCGATAGGCTTTCAGCTTTGCGTCCCCGCCACCGGGATAGGCGGCTTTCGCCTTGTCGGCATCTTTGGTCAGCATCTGGAGCGTGCCGTACACGACGTACATTTCGTTGCGCAGATTCTTGGTTGCCGCCGCGGGCACATGGCGGATCGAGCCATAATTCTTCAGCTCTTTCGAGATATCGGACGTGCTGGCATCGAGCGCCGCATAGACTTGCGGCGTATCGGCGTTACGCGTGCGCAACGCATTTTCCAGCGTTGCCCGCGCCTGGTCCTGTGTGACCACCGGCGCGGTTGCGACTTTGGCGCGGAACACGCTCTGTGCCGCGCCCGCCGCCTGGATGAACGCCGGGGTCGAACTGTCGGGCATCGTGCGGTTGAGCGCATAGGCCGTCGGTGCCACGCCGATCAGGATCAGCATGATCAGCCCCATGCCTTTCTGCCCGTCGTTGCCGCCATGCGCAAACGACACGGCCGTGCAGGTGAACACCAGCAGCGCGCGGATCGGCCAGGGCGGCGGCGTGTCGGCCTTTGGCTCCTGATACAGCGCCTTGTTGGGGATCACGCGCTTCATCGCCCACAGCAACAATGCCGCGCCGACAAAACCGATCACCGGGCTGAAGAGCAGGGCCAGCAGCACGCTTTCCGCCTGATCCCACTGCACGCCCGCTGCGCCGCCCGGGCCCGTCGCCATCAGCTGGTTGGCAAGACCGACGCCCAGGATCGAGCCGATCAGCGCATGGCTGGAACTGTTGGGCAGGCCGAACCACCAGGTTCCCAGATTCCATGCCACCGCCGCGATCAGCAGCGCGAAAATCATCGCATAGCCACCGGCCGATCCGACCCCCAGAATCAGGTCTACCGGCAGCAGCGTAATGATCGAATAGGCGACAGCACCCGTCGAAATCACCACGCCGATGAAGTTCCACGCGCCCGACCAGATTACCGCAAACACCGGCGCCAGCGAATTGGTGTAGATGACCGTCGCCACGGCATTGGCGGTATCGTGGAAGCCGTTGACGAATTCGAAGCCCAGCGCGATCAGCAGCGCCAGGCCCAGAAACAGGAATGCGCCGATCGCCAGCGGTTCCCCGACATGGTTGGTATCCATGGCAATGCTGATGCCGGCATAGACAAGGCCGCCCAGCAGGACGGCGAGAAACCCGGCAACGCCGGCGGGATGGATTTTATGATCGAACGACCGGCCTGTCCTGGGTGGGTTCGATGGGGTCGCATCGAGTGGGTGCGTCGCCAACAGTCTTACTCCTGCAGTCCCACCCGCACACACACTATCTACGCCAAATGCTACCGTTCGGCGACGATAAAAAGGCGTGCCGCCAACTTTTCGCGGCGACGGTGCGCAGGGCCTGCCCGAACGCCGCGAGCGGCTGGATCGTTGAAGGCGCGGCCGCGCGCTCGAAGACTTGCGCGGCCGTGCGGTGACGCTTCAGGCGTAGTGAGACGTCAGCTTTCGGGCAGCGGCTGGCTGACCAGGTAACTCAGCGTCATCGCGCTCAGCTCCCCGATCAGCAGATCCCAGTGCTGGTTGGTCGCGACCCGGTCCTGCGTATCGAGGCTGAGCCGGCGCGCGACGGTTGCAAAGATCACCTGAAACGCGATGCGCGCCTTGGTCTCGGCATTTCCGAAAATCTCGTCGCGAAAACCCATCAGCGCCTTGGTCGACTGGTCGGCCGCCTGCAACTCGAGCTGCTCGCCTGATCCGGAAACCTCGACGTCGAAGCTGGCGCGCTTCATCGCCAGCCGCATCATCAGCGAATGTTCGCGCAGGATTTCCGCATAGGCTGCGACATAACCGGGCACGTATTCGCGCAACGAACGCGATCTGGCGGCAGTTGCGATGATCATGTCGCGTTCAGCGCTGGCCATGCGTGCCAGTTCGGCCGCGAGCACCGCGCGGACCAGATTTTCCTTGCTGTCGAAGCGGTGATAGATCGAACCGATCGACACTTTGCCGATGTGGCTGACCTCTTGCAGCGTGAAATCCTCGCTGCCGCGTTCGAGCATGAATTGACGCGCCGCGGCGATCATCCGTTGCTGCGACGCGACACTGCGCGGCTGGCTGGGCGCGCGCGAAACGGCGCCCGCCGGTTTGGCATCGGCCGGTTTGGGGAAATCCGGATCGGGGTCTGATGATGCGGCCTGCGGTGACGGGTGCTTCATTGTCGGGCATTATCCATCATTGTCATACGCAACTCAATCGCCGCGTCCGCGACATGCCTGTCGCGCTGCAGATGGAGGCACTCCGGCTCGCTGACCGCGCGCGCACGATCCCCCCGGGCCGTTTGCGTATCGGCAGACATCCATCGAGGGCCCAGTGGCAGGTCCATATTCCGGTTATCCTCGATGATCCCGGTCTCGTAGCCGGCCCGCTTAATCTTGCTGCCATCGCTCAACGGTGCTTGACAGCACAACCGCAAGCGATATCTAGAATCATATTCCAATTCTAAGGCTTTGCAACAGCTGGAATGCGGTTGCGTGAATACGGTTGGGAAATCGGGTAAGTAAGCGGGCGGACGAAGCGCCCACCCGGCTACAGAATTTGATCATCGGGAACAGGTCTTGACCAATATCAAGTGGCAATACGCCGATCACTGGCGGACCGAATCGCCGCAGGGGCCGATCAACCAGTTCGCGTCGCGCCGCGAAATGGACCGGTTCATCAAGCAGCTGTCGGCGGTCGGCTTCACCGGTATCGGCATGTTTGCGTGGAACCTGATGGCGGTGTCGGCGATGTTCGGCTCGATGCGCAATTACCAGGATTTCCTGGTGGAGCGCGGCCTGGAGAAAATCGTCGACTTGTTCTGGTGCCAGCCGCAGGCATCGCCCGGAATGCAGGTCCACAATCCCGAACATCAGCCGCGCGTGCTGGGCATGCTGGAACATTTCGTCAGCCAGGCCGACGGGCTGGGCATCGAAAACCTGATCGTCATGCCCGCGCACAGCTATGCCGATACCGAGCCGGTCGATCCCGACCGGATCAAGGTCCTGGCCGATCTGTGGAACAAGGCCGGCGCCATGGCGGCGCGTCACGGGATGAAGCTGGGTTGCCATCACGAATTCTGGTGCGGCTTGCGCAGCCAGGACGAGATCGACCAGTTCTATGCGCTGACCGATCCGCAACTGGTGCACTTGTACATCGATACCGCGCAGCATGTGATCGCCGGCGTCGACCCGGTGGCGCTGTACCGGCAATACCAAGACCGCGTGAACGGATTTCACCTGAAGGATACCAGACACGTCGATCTTGTGGAGGATTATCGTTCCAATCCCGATCCGGAACTGGTCGCGACCACTACGTCGCGCTGGTTCTGGGAAATGGGCACGCCCGGCGGCCTGGTCGATTTTCCCGCGCTGATGACAGCGCTCAAGGAGCACGGGTACAAGGGCTGGATCGGCGTCGAGCACGACAAGGCGGACATCGGCGGCGGCAGCTATCCCGAAAGCACGGCGTTGGCTATGTGGTATGCCCGCAACGTACTTTCTCCGATTTATTCCTGAGGGCGAACCCATGACCATGCGCTGGAGCTATGCGCTCAACCAATGGAACAACGGCCACGACCGCTTCGTGCTGCGCGAAGAGCACGCACGCGCGTTCAAGACTGTCGCTGTCGGCGGGTTCGATGCGGTCGAGATTCCCTGCGGCTCGGGCCGGTGGGAACCTTTGGGCCGCAAGGACTGGATCGAGAAATTCTACGGTTCGGTCGCAGGGTTGAAAGACGCGCTTGCGCAATGCGGCATCGCTGCGGTGTCCAGTTTCCTGTTCAATCCCGCCGAGCCGATTTTCGAGGAAGGCGCGTTCGGCCTTTCCGTGCTCAAGCCTGCCGACCATCCGCGCATCCTCGCCACGCTGGTCCAGTATGCCGCGCTGTTGCCCGCGCTTGGCGGTGACACGCTGGTGGTGCGCGCGCTGCCCAACTGGGCGGCAGATACTGCGGTTACGCCCGAAGCCATGGCCACGGCCGCCGCATGCTGGAACGCGGTCGGCGCAATGGCTGCGGAACACGGCGTGCGCGTTGCGCTCAACTTCGATTGCGTGACCATGGCGCGCAGTGCCGACGATATCGCGCTGCTGCTCGACCAGTGCGATCCGGCCACAGTCGGCCTGTCGCTCGATACCGCCGATGCCGCGATCATGGGGATCGACCCGGCGGCGATGGTCGAACGCTTTGCCGACCGGATCTGCCATGTGCAGCTCAAAAACGCGCTGTATCGCGACACGCTGGACGAATACAAACTGCCGTTTCCCGAAAAATTCCTGCTGGCCGGCGGCGGCGCGCGCAAGATCACGCGGTGGTATACCGAACTGGGCGATGAGGACGGCATCGTCGACATCGCCGCAGTCCATGCCGCGCTGGTGGCGCACGATTATCGCGGCTGGGTGGTCGTCGAAAGCGACCAGAGCCCGGTGCCGGCAACCAGCACGCTGCTCAACGCGTGGTTTGTGCAGAACCGGCTGACCGTGCGGGGTGTAGCGGCATGATCGCCATCACCAACCGGCGTCTGCGGATGGGCATGATCGGCGGCGGCCCGGGGTCGTTCATCGGCCCGGTGCATCGCATCGCCGCCGAACTCGATCGCGAGATCGAGCTGGTGGCGGGCGCGTTTTCCAGCGATGCGGCGCGATCGCGCGCGGCGGGTGACAGCTATCGCATCGATCCGGCACGCGCCTATGCCGATCTGGCGACGATGCTTGCCGCCGAGCGCGCGCGTGACGACGGGATCGATTTCGTTGCGATCGTCAGCCCCAACCACCACCACCTGCCGGCTGCTCGCGCCGCGCTGGAGGCAGGGCTGCCGGTGATCAGCGACAAACCGATGACCGCAACGCTGGGCGAAGCGCACGACCTGGCCGCGATCATTGCGCGGATCGGCCTGCCCTATGCGCTGACTTACACCTATTCGGGCTACCCGCTGGTGCGCGAAGCGCGTGCCCGGATCCTGGCGGGGGCCCTTGGCACGATCCGCAAGGTCGTCGTCGAATATCCGCAAGGCTGGCTGGCGGGCGAAGCCGTCGGCAAGCAGGCCGAATGGCGCGTCGATCCGGCGCGCGCGGGCGAGGGCGGGTGTATCGCCGATATCGGCGTGCATGCCTTTCAGCTCGCCGAATTCGTGACCGGGCTGCACGTGACCGACATCATGGCCGATCTTGGCGCAGTGGTGCCGGGTCGGCTGCTCGACGACGATTGCACCGTGCTGCTGCGGCTCGACAACGGCACGGCGCAGGGCGCGCGCGGCGTGCTGCTGGCGTCGCAGATCGAGATCGGAGAAATGAACGGGCTGCGTATCCGCGTCTATGGCGAGCGTGGCGGGCTGGTGTGGCAGCAGGAAACGCCCAACACGCTGACGCTGCACACGCCCGACGGGCGCACTGAAATCATTCACGCGGGCGGACCGCAGCTTGGCCTCGACGCATCATCGCGCACCCGGACGCCAGCCGGCCATCCCGAGGGCTATTTCGAAGCATTTGCCAATATCTATCGCGATTTTGCCGCTTGTCTGCGCGGCGAGCCCGCGCCGTTGCTGCCCGGCATTGCGCAAGGCCTGCGCGGTATGACCTTCATCGCGACCGCCGTCGCCGCCAGCCGCACCCGCGCGGGCTGGGTCGCGCTTGGCGCATAGCGACACCGCACCGATGCGCACGCAGCCGGCCGGCGCGCGCGGCCGAACCCGTTCTGGAGATCGCACATGACCACACGCAGAGACGCTCTGAAAGGCGCACTGACCGGATCGGCGCTGTCGCTGCTCGGCAACACGCCCGCCGCGGCGCCGCCACCCGGCAAAGCCGCGCCTGTGCCGCAATGGCGGGCCGGCGAGGAAGGGCAACGCCGCGCGGATCTTGGCAACGGATCGTATCGCAACCCGGTGCTGGCCGGCGACCATCCCGATCCCACCATCCTGCGCGATGGCGAACACTGGTACATGACGCATTCCTCGTTCGACGCGGCGCCGGGCCTGCTGATCTGGCGGTCGAACGATCTCGTGAACTGGACGCCGGTCGGAACCGCGCTCGACAAGCCGCTGGGCACGGTCTTTGCCTGCGATCTGGTGCGGCACGCCGGGCGCTATTACATCTATATTCCGTTCATGCGCGCGCCGTGGTCGCAAGGGCTGAAAAGCTGGGCCAATGTCTATGTCATCCACGCCGACACGATTGCCGGGCCGTGGAGCGCACCGGTCGATCTGGGCGTGGGGGGCTATATCGACCCGTGCCATATCGTCGGCGAGGACGGCCACCGCTATCTGTTTCTATCGGGCGTCAGCCGCGTGCGCCTTAGCGATGACGGGCTGCAGACAGCGGGCCCGATCGAAAAGGTCTATGACGGCTGGCACTATCCGGACGACTGGATAACCGAGGCCTACGCGCTCGAAGGGCCCAAGCTGATGCGGCACGACGGCTGGTTCTATCTGTTCAGCGCGGTGGGCGGCACCGGCGGCCCGCCGACGGGACACATGGTGATCGTCGCACGCTCGCGTTCGATCGACGGGCCGTGGGACAATGCGCCGAACAACCCGATCGTGCATACGGCGGACGCTGGCGAACCGTGGTGGTCGCGTGGCCATGCGACGGCGGTCGAGGGCCCGGGCGGCCAGTGGTATCTGGTCTATCACGGCTATGAAAACGGCCTGCGCACGCTCGGCCGGCAGACGCTGCTCGAACCGTTTGCCTGGGGGCCGGATGGCTGGCCGCGCGCGCTCGGCGGCGATCTGTCGCGGCCGCTGCCGATGCCCACCGGCCGCCCGGGCGGCCCGCATGGCATCGCCGGATCCGATGACTTTGCGCACAATTCACTGGGCGTCCGCTGGGCGTTCTATGCCGCCGCCCCGGCAGAAGCACGGCGCGCGACGTTCGGCCCCACCGGCCTGGCGCTGTCGGGCAAGGGCACCGGCCCGCAGGACAGTTCCCCGCTGACGCAGATGGTGGGCGACCCCGCCTATGAAATCACCGTGACCATGACCACCGTCGGCGAATGCCAGGCGGGCCTGCTGTTGTTCTACAACGATCGCCTGTTTCTGGGCATGGGCCACGACGGCACGCGGATGACCACCTGGCGCGGCGGCAAGGCGAGCTATTGGCAGGAGCCGGCGCCGGCGGTGCGGACCCTGCATTTGCGCATCGTCAACCGGCGCAACCTGGTGGAATTCTATTACAGCACCGACCGCCGCCAATGGACCCGCCATGGCTTGCGCAGCGAAACCTCGGGCTATCAGGCCAACACCGTGGACGATCTCGCCAGTTTGCGCCCGGCGCTGTTTGCCACCGGCCCCGGACACGCCCGCTTCGAAAACTTTGCGTATCGCGCGCTGCCCGACGCCTGATTGCCAGGCAAACCATACGCCACCGCTCTGGAATGGTGGGCGCGGCAGGGATTGAACCTGCGACCCCACCCGTGTGAAGGGAACTGACGAAATCTTCTAAAATACTGATAATAAGCCGAAAATTATAATTCACAAAAGAGGTGTGTACTGGGTTTGTACGAGCGCGCTATCTCGTCTCACGCGCAAGTCGGATAACATCAACTTCCGGTAAATTTGCTAAGCGCCACGGTCGGACGCGCAGGAACAAGTGCGCTGGTGTTTCAGAAACGCATGTTGGTGCGATGTCTCGTTCACGAGTAGCACCGCTGCTTGCCCGACATTTCGCTAACCTCAAGACGACCCAGGGCGGCGGTAAGGAGCTGTTCTATCGAACTGCGTCTTGACCATCTGCAAGCAGAAAAGTGAGAAACCGGGGTTGCTGAGAGCTTTCTGCCCCTCGGATTGACCAGGAGATAAAGGCCCAGTGAGTCAGTGACCTTGTAGGGCTTTTCCTTGGGCTTGGCATTTCGGATCGCGGTATCGGTCAGCGCCATTGGGGGCCTCGATTCTGCGGGGGCTTCTCAGGGCCCCCAAAATAGGCCCCCATCTTCCGCGGCTGCGGGCAGATAAAGGCATTCGCTGACAACCAACGAATGTCCATAAACTAACGGAAATCAGGGGTTTTTCAATCATCGGCATGTGCTGGCAGACTGATTTTTGGTAGCGGAGGCCGCACCGGTCACGATTGCCGTTTTTGCATCGAAACGCTTCATGGTTGTGCCTTTCCCTGATCGCCGGAATTCGGAGCGAGGTCAGCCGGGCCGATGCCGCTGTGAAGGGAATTGCGCGCGTCAACCCTCATATTTCACCGGGAAACGCTCGTAATAGAATGCGAAACGATCGCGCAACGCCGCGACATCGACGTCAAAAGTATGTTCGAGATCGTAGATGACTTTGCCGTGCTTGTGCCGCGGATTGTCATTGAGATAAGCATCGAGCGAAGCTTCCACGTCGGGCGTCAGGTCAAGCCCGGACATCGCATAGATCCGACGCATGACGGTTTCCTGATCGGCCATATAGTCGTGGAACATCAGATCGATCGACTGGTCGGCACCCCACGCGTCGCGCTGTGCAATACACCCGCGCAACAGCGCCTCGATCCGGTCGATCCATAGTCGCGCCAGGCCGGGCGGATCGACGGGATCGCGGCGGGTGCGGTCGCAATAGCCCAGCATCGTGGTCAGCGACCGCAACACCGCGATCGGATCGCGGTGGGTGATGACCATCGTTGCATCGGGAAAGACCGCCTTGAGCGGAGCCAGATTTTCCATATGATGCGGTGCCTTAAGCAACCAGCGGTTGGGGCCGCGCAGCCAAGTCATGACTTGCAGCACCTTTTTCTCGTAGCGGAAACACGGTGTGCGATCGATCGCCAGATAATAGTCGATCCAGCGCGGCATCCGCGCCTGCCATTCCCAATTCTGACCCAGACCGTCCATGTACATGCAATCATTATCTTCTTCGATCAGGCTCACCTCCATGCCGTGCATCGCCGCCAGATGCGGAACGAGCGCGCCGAAACTGCCCCACAGCGCCGCTGTCTTGGCGATGCGGGGGTCGGGCTGGCCCGGGGATGCTGGCTGCATCGGCACCGGCTCTTCCGCTTCCCACAATTCGAGTGAGCGCAGGCGGGTATCGCGCGCCAGCCAGTTGACAAGGTGGGTGGTTCCCGAACGCGGCAGACCCGCGATGATGATCGGCCGGTCTATTGCGATATTGAGAATTTCGGGATGGCGCTTGACCAGGTCCTCGATCATCAGCCGGTTGGCCATCACTTTGACCGCATGCTGCAACAGCACGATGCGTCCGCCGCGCGTCAGACCCTGATCCTCGTCCCAGCTTTGCAGGATAATGGTCATCCGTTCGCGAAACTCGTCATCACCGAAATCCGACAGGCCGTTGGCCTCGGCAGTTGCGCGTTTCAGCAATTCGTCCAGCGACAAATGGTCGGGAAAGTCGGCCGGACCGTTGCGCGCGGCCTGCAAAGCGGGTGTCATGACCGGATCGGCCATGTCGTCGATGAAGAGATCGATCGTATCGTGCATCGTGCTGTATCCCTGGCGCGTGAGCGCAGCGTCAAACGTTCTGAATGGTGGGGGTGATGGTGATCTCGTCGATCCGCACCCGTGCGGGCAAGCGGGCAACCCACAGCACCGCCTGGGCGCAGTCATCGGGCCGCAGCAGTCTGGCGCGTTGTTCCGGTGGCGGCGGCATCGGCAGATTGTCGAGCAGCGGCGTGTCGATCCCGCCCGGAATGATCACTGTTGAACGGATCCCTTCGAGCGCGACTTCCAGATTGAGCGATTCGCTCATCGCCAGCAGTCCGGCCTTCGCCGCGGTATATGCCGGGCCGGAGAACGTGCGGACCCGGCGCCCGGACCAAGATCCGATGTGGACGAGCAAGCCGTCGCCAGCGGTACGCATCGCCACCAGCACCGCCGAACTGGCGTTGAAGGCGCCGCCCAAATTGGTGGCGATGATGGCGCCGGCCTCTTGCGCGGTCAGATTGGAGAATTGGCGCCGATTGATATTGTACCCTGCCGCTCCGACATAGATGTCCAGCCGGTTATGGTTTTCCATGATCTGCGTGACAGCGGCGCGCGGCGGATCGGGCTGCGCGACATCCACGACGATGGCGCTGGCCTGTCCGCCTTGCGCCTCGATCTGTGCCACTGTCGCGGCCAACGGCTCAAGCCGACGACCGCTGACATAAACATGGGCGCCGGCCTGCGCCAGCGTCCGCGCGACGGCCTGGCCGACACCCGATCCGCCGCCTGTGATCCAGGCGATCTTGCCTTGCAGGTCTCTCTCCACGTCCTTTGACCCTCTTGTTTTACGCTATGTGCCGGACCGCGGTGTTTGCGACTGGCGCAGAAAATCGAGCAGTTGACCGGCGATCACGCGCGGCGCGGCGCTCTCGCAATCGGTGAAATCGCGATTGACGACGCGAAAGCAGATCTGATCGACCTGCCACAGCAGCATTCTGGCCTCCAGCAACCGTCTCGGCGATGTCCGTGCATCAGCAAATGCGGGAAAATGCTGCCCCAACATGGAAATCAGTTCGTCCCTCTGTCGCGCAATCAGAGCATAAAGGTGCCGGTCGATCGCCGCGATCTGGGTCAGCAGGCTGCAGGTCGCGATGTTGGAGCGATGCACATCGAGGAAACTTTCGGCCCATTCGACCAAGTCCGCCAGGGTCGGGTCGCCCAATTCGGTTAGACGCTGGAATACGGGTAACCAGCGCGGCTCGAAATCTTCTGCAATCGCATAGACGACCGCGAGCTTGCTATCAAAATGGCTGTAAAATGCCGCACGACTAACACCTGCACCGAGCAGGATCGGCTCGATTGCACTTCCAGCAAAGCCGTTTTGCGCAAAAACGGCCAACGCGGCCGTGCAGATTGCGTGACGGGTAAGACGACGCTGTTCTTCCTGAAACGCGGACCGGCGCAATGCGGGCTTGAGCAAAGATTTTGCCTCCATCATGGAGCCTTGTGCCATTTGCACGAATTCCAAAGCTTATCGACTATACACTCTGTATGGCCGAATAATATGTCTGGTCAACCGTCCAGATGTTCCATGTCCCCGGTACGCTCCCAGGCTTGCACCGCGCTATCCTTGTCGGCCGCGCTGTCCGATCGCGTCAGAGCGGCGGCGGCGGAAATTTGAACGTCGGCCAGGACGTGTATATCGGCGTTTCAGGCTTGTAGGTGGCGTCGAGCCTGGCGACGAGATAGCGGCTTGCCAACGCGACATAATCGTCAATGCCCACGCCTGCCGGAGGCAAATGCTCGGATGCGTAAACGCGCAGCAAGGGCAGCGCCGCGCGTGCCGGTTCACCGATCAATGTCAGCGCATCCACGACCTGCAGGCGCATGGGCATATTGGCGTTAGCAGCAGGCAGGCTCTCAAGGATAGCGATCAATTGCGCAACACCCTCGCTGCTGGCGCCGACGGCCGCCAGCGCATGGGCGGCCGAAATGCGGGTGTGAACGGATGGGTCGCCCGCTGCCATCTTCTCCAGCACCGGGCGGGCATTTGCAGCAGCCTGGCCCAGACCACGCATGCCGTTTGCGGCCCAATACCTGACCAGCGCATTGTTGTCCGCCAGTTTCGCCATGAAATAGGCAAAGTTGGCGACCCGGCGTTGCGACGCGCGTTCGCCTAGCACCATCAAGGCTTCGAGCGGATAGACGGCCCGATCCCGGCTCGGAAAATAGCCCTGTTCCGGCGCGCCTTCGGGAATGAAGCCATTGTCGTTGATCTCCAGCATATGCCGATCGAGCGCACTGCGCATCGCGGTGATCCGGCTGTGGTGGCGGGGATCGCCGATCAGGTTGTGGACCTCGTCGCGATCCTCGTGGAGGTCGTAGAACTCCTCGTAGGGCTTTGTCTGGAAGAACCTGTCCTGCACAGTGTTCAGCCTTGCTGCCAAATGCCCGCTTTCCCACGACTGGTAACTTTTCATCAACCAGGCGTAGGCCTCGTTGATGCCCCAGGGACGATCCGGATTGTAATTGCGGATAAAGCGGAACCGGCCATCACAGACCGATCGGACGAAATCATAGCGCTCGTCCATCCGGTCGCGGCTGCCAAACGCCAACGTCTCGGGTGCTCCCTGATAGGGGCCCAGCAACGCGCGCCCCGGCATATGGGCCGCCTTCGGTTGCCCGATCAGCGACAACAGCGTCGGAACCAGATCGATATAGCTCACCGGGGTGGTGACCTCGCTACCTGCCGGAGCAGGCGCCAGGTGTTGCCATTTGGGCGGAACGTAAATGATAAGCGCGGTTCGGAAGCCTTCGTCGTAATCGAAATGCTTGCTGCGCGGCAGAACACCACCATTGTCCGAATAATAGAAAACGATGGTATCGTCAGCGACGCCTTCGCGCTCGATTTGCGCGAGCCGATCGCCGCAATTCTTGTCCATGATTTCGATGCGGTTGTAATAGCTGGCGATATCTTGCCGCACCTCCGGCGTATCGGGAAGATAATCGGGGACACGGACATCTTCGGGCTTTACCCGGCCCGGTGTCTCGAAAAAAAGCTGCGATTCATGCGTGGTGAAATCGTTGTAAACCGCCATGAACGGTTTGCCAGCCGGGCGCTTGTACCACTGCGCGCGGTTATCGGATTCATCCCAGATTTCCTTGCCGACCGCGTCGCAGTTCCAATCTTCCTTGCCATTGTTGACGCAGTAATATCCGGCCTCGCGCAGATATTGCGGGTAGGTTTTCAGGTTTTTGGGAAGGTGAGCAATCGCGCGGTGGTGCTGCGCCGGGGCGCAGCTTTCAGCATAGACCCCGGTCAGGATACCAAAACGTGATGTTGCGCACACCGGGCCGTTGGAAAAGGCGTTGCGATACAACACGCCTTTTTTCGCCAAAGCATCAAGGTTGGGAGTATGGGCCAGCGTATCGCCATAAGCACCCAGATAGGGATTATTGTCTTCGCTGACGATCCACACAATGTTCGGCAACGCTGTCATGTTGCCGGGCTGCGCCGCGTTTGCGGCGCTCGTCGCCATGCCTGCGACAAGCGCGCCCGATGCGGCCGCAATCGCGTCCCTGCGTGAAAATTCCACTCTCCGACACTCCTTTGCGCTGATATGCTGGTGCGTCCGGATTTCGTATTCGAAACGGAGTGGCAGCCTGCCATGGGCTATCGTATTACTCCTACAAAACCAAGGGTCATGGGTGTGCGGCCCAGCGTAACGGGACTGGGAAACGCAAAGATGACCGTCGATGATCCGCACTCAAAGGCCGCGCGCGACCGCATGCGCTTCATTCAGGACTGCGAATTCACAATGGGCTCCAACCGGTTCTATCCCGAAGAGCGGCCTGCACGCAAAGTGGCCATAACCGGGTTCTGGATCGACGAGATCCCCGTGACCAATGCGGATTTTGCCAATTTCGTGGGTGCGACAGGTTATGTGACGTTTGCCGAAATCCCGCCCGATCCTTCGCTTTATCCTGGCATGCCGGCTGAAATGGCGCGAGCGGGTTCGCTGCTTTTCGAAAAGCCCATGGAACCCACCGGATTGCGCGATCCGTCTCGCTGGTGGCGATTCGCGCATGGCACCCAGTGGCGGCACCCCCTCGGGCCCGGCAGTTCGATCGCGGGACTGGAAGACCACCCGGTCTGTCATGTCGCCGCCGTGGACGCGGAGGCTTATGCGGAGTGGGCCGGCAAATCTCTGCCCACCGAAGCCGAATGGGAATGTGCGGCTCGCGGAGGCTTGGAGGGCGTTGAATATGCCTGGGGAGATGAACTGGCACCGCAGGGGCGCATGCTCGCCAACTACTGGCAGGGCAGGTTCCCGCATGAAAACCGCTTGCTTGACGGATGGGAGAGAACCTCGCCGGTGCGCTCGTTTCCGCCCAACGGTTACGGCCTGCATGACATGATCGGCAACGTCTGGGAGTGGACGGCAGATTGGTACGAGCAGGGGGCGCCAATCGCAAAACCTGCCAAATCGTGCTGTGTCCCGAAAAACCCGCGCGGCGGCTGCGAGCAGGATAGCTACGATCCGCTCTTGCCCATGCCGATCGCCAGGCGCGTCATCAAGGGTGGATCACACTTGTGTGCACCGAATTATTGCCAACGCTACCGGCCCGCGGCGAGGCAGGCCCAGAGCGTCGACACGTCGACGAGCCACATCGGTTTCCGCTGTGTGGTTCGCTTGTGACTGATCGGGTTGCGGCCCATGGATAGGTAAACACGGGGAGCCACCGGTTTTGCCTTGCGTGGGTCAGGGTTTGCAGGCACCGTCAAGAAACAGCGCAACGCAGCGCGCGGCGTGCGCAGGATGCGTGGACCGCGCCCACGCTGGCGCGAACACCGCTTGGCGGACTGGGTAAGGCCGATGACATTGCCGGGGCCGTGGCAATCCTTGCCAGCCCTGCGGCAAGCGGGATAACCGGACAGACGCTGGCGGTGGACGGCGGTTATACGATCAGCGGGTGAACGAACAGGTCCAGCCGGGCACGGTCTGGATCCTGGCGCCCGGCGCGAATTTGGACGATCATGTCCCAGCGATGGCACGGACCGCTTCGTTGGCGCTATGGATCGCGCCTTCGATATACCCAACGCCGCGCATATCGCCCACCGCATGCACGACGAAGCCCGCGTGTTCCAGGCTTTCGGCCAATGACATGTCGCCTTGCGCCCCGCGCGCGACAATCACATTGTCCGCCGCAACGCTTTGCCGTTGACCGGCGGCATCGGCAAAGCTGACGCTGGCCGGTTCGATGACGACATCGCTGGTGCCGCCGTACAGGCCGACGCCGTGTTCTGCCAGTTCCGCCAGCAACCGCATGCGCCGCACCAGCGTCAGCCCCTTGCCCAGGCGCGGTGCTGCTTCGATCACCTGCACGGTGCGACCGCGTTCGGTCAGGAATTCGGCGAGTTCAAGCCCGACCAGTTCGCCACCGATGATCGCGATGGATTGGCCCAGCGGCATCCAGGCGTGGGTGGCCTTGCGCACCAGTGCCAGATTGGCCGTGGCGCCGGTGGCCGCGCCCAATCTGGTTGCCAGACGGGTGAACATCCCGGTCTTGCGCTTCAATTCGTCCGAACTTTCGCCCAGCATCAGGCCGCGCAAGTCATCGCCCGAATAGACATGCGCCTGATCATTGCCCGGGATTGGCGGCATGCCCCGGATGGCGCCGGTGGCGACCACCACGGTGGCAATACCGAGCGATCGCAGCATGTCAGGCGTGGCCAGGGTCGACAGGCGCACGTCGATCCCGGCTTCGCGCACCTGGCGCCGCAACCATTCGAGCAAGCGTTCGTTTGGTTCATAGGCCAGGCTGGCGAAGCGCAGCGTTCCGCCCAGACGGTCCGATTTTTCGAACAGCACAACCTTGTAGCCCAACGCGGACAATTGGCGCGCCGCTTCCATTCCGCCAGGGCCTGCGCCGATCACGCCGATCGGCACCGCGCCGGAAGGCGCCGCTGCCGGCGTGCCGAGATATTCCTGCCCCAGCGAAGCGTTGATCGCGCACCGCGAAGGTTGCCCCATGTAGATCGCGCTGACGCAGGTGTAGCAATAGATGCAGGGGCGAACCGTGTCGGGTTCGCCACGCATCAATTTGGCAGGCAACTGCGGATCGGCCAGCAATTTGCGACCCATGGCGATGAAGTCGGCGCCGCCTTTGCCGATTGTCGCATCGGCAGTGGCGACTTCGATGCGGCCCGACCCGATCACCGGAATCGAGACGACTTGCTTGATCGCGGCAGTGGCGGGCAGGTTGGTGTCTTCGATATGGGGAATGTTCGATTCCGAATGGAGCTTGCCCACGCCGGTATCGTGATAAGCGGTGACGGTAATCGCATCGACCCCTGCCGCTTCAACCAGTCTGGCCGCTTCCTGGGCATCCTCGATCGTGATCCCGCCGGGTTTGCCTATTTCGCGCGAATCGAGCTTGAGCCACACCGGATAATCGCGTCCGACTTCGGCGCGGACGGCCGCAATGACCTCCAGCGTCACGCGCAGGCGATTTTCGAGGATGCCTCCATAGGCGTCGGTGCGGGTGTTGGTATAAGGCGATGTGAACGAGGACAGCAGATACCCGTGTCCGCCATGAATTTCGACGCCGTCGATCCCTGCGGCCTTGGCGCGGCGTGCGGCGGCGGCATATTGGCTGACCGCCAAATCGATATCGGCCTGGTCCAGAATTTTCAGTTCGGGCACTTTCATGCCCGCCAGCCCGGCCATTTCTTCCATCAGGAAATAATCGGTGAAATTGCCCTTGGCCTCGGGCGGGACAGCCGGGCCCCAGAGCGGATGCCCCCAGCGTGCGTGCGAATAGACCGCGACAAACCCGCCATGGTGCAATTGCATCGCGATCTTGGCACCGTGGGCATGAACGCGGTCGGCCAGGCGGCGCAGATCGGGGATATAGCGATCGTCCGAAATCGCGGTTTGCCCCACTGCCACTGCGCCAACCGGCCAGGCGACCCCGGCGACCCCGGAAATGATCAGCCCCGCGCCGCCTTTGGCCTGTTCCTCGTGATAGGCAATCAGCCGCTCGCCGACCGTGCCGTCATCCTCCGATAAACTGACCCCCATGGCGGTAACCGCGATGCGATTGCGAAGCTCCAGCGTGCCGATGCGGCCGGGGGCAAGCAAGTGGGGATAGAGATTCGATGTCATGGCGCATTGGTCCTTTGGGCGATATCCGACAGCCGGCGCATGTGCACCAGCTTGAAAACCGCATTCATCCTCTGGTTCGGGCAGCGTATCTTGTTATTGCGTAATTTATGGTCCGTATCGTTACGATAATCAAGGAAATCCGGTGGAGCGCGCCATGCACGAGACGACTGGGAGTGCGCCGCGATCCTTGCCTGGTGCCTCTTGCGCTTATCCGATCCGCAGGCGGGCCATGGCCGGGGCCAGACCGGCGCTGCTGACAGTCACCGCTGCCGCGCCCCGTTCGCCTGTGGGACGAACGATGGCAAGGGCCTTGCCATGCCAGGTCTTGGCCACCGCTTGCCGGAAACTGCCGACGCCGCGCGGGTTGGCGTTGCCGAACGCCGCGAGCTCAACGGGACCGATCAGTTTCACGTCCAGCACATGGACCGCGTCGGGGACCGGTCGGCCTGCGCTATCGAGAATGTCTGCGGTCACATAGCAAAGATCGCCGCGATCGGCCCGAACCTGCGCGCGGTCGATCTGCAATCGCAGCGCAGCCGCTGGCCCGGCGGTTTCGAGCACGCGTTTGCCGATGGCGCGGCCGTTGCGAAACGCCGTTGCGGTCAGAGTGCCCGGCGCATAGGCCACCGCGAATTGTGCGGTCGATTTGTCGGTATCGGTCATCGCTTTTTCGCCCACGATCTTGCCGTTGAGAGTCAGTTCGACCCGGTCTGCGCGGGTGTAGACGATGACATTGACCGCTTTGCCCTCCGCGCCCGGCCAGGTCCAGCTCCGCAATTCATCGCGCCAGCCCCACATGGACACGCGCTCGATTTGGCCATCAAGCGGCCGGTGCACGCTTAGTTCCAGCGGGCTCAAACCCCACACCACATCGCGCGCCAGCGATTGCGGTTTCTGCTGGCCGATCACGTCGATATCTCCGCAATTGGCATTGAACCACGGGTACTTGCTGCTGAATTCCAGCGGATTGCCGCTGGTATCGGATTTGCCGATGCCGGATTCGCCGAGATAATCCATCGCGGTCCACACGAAATCGCCGATCAGCCACGGGCTGCGATCGGTCAGTCGCCAGATTGCATCGACATCGGCCGGCAGGCTTTCGGTGCCCAACATCACCCGCTGCGGGAATTTTGCGTGGTCGCGTTCATAGTCGCGCAATTTGTAATTGTACCCGGCGACGTCGAGAAATTGGGTGGCATCCTGGTCAGGTGTGCCGTCGGGTCTAGTTACCGGCGCGCCGGCGACCCCGTCGATCGCTTCGGTAATCGGGCGTGTCGGATCGAGCCGGCGCAATTCGTCGCGCAGCATTTTGGCCGTCGCGATACCCTGCGGCTTGTGCTTGTCGGCGATCTCGTTCCCGATACTCCACATGATGACGCTGGGGTGGTTGCCGTCGCGGCCGACCATCGCGGCCAGATCCTTGCGCCACCAGCCGTCGAAATAGATATTGTAGTCATCGACATTCTTGCCGACGCGCCAGGTGTCGAATGCTTCTTCGAGAACCAGCATGCCCAACCGGTCGCAAGCATCGAGGAACGCCGGCGAGGGGGGATTGTGGGAGGTGCGCACGGCATTGAAGCCGCGCGCCTTAAGCAGTTCGACCTTGCGCCCCTCGGCCCGGTCGAGCGCGGCCGCTCCAAGCAGGCCGTTGTCGTGATGCACGCAGCCGCCGCGCAACTTGTGCGGCTCGCCATTGATCCGCAGCCCCTGCGCCGCGTCGATCTCGACATGGCGGATGCCAAAGGGCGTGACCATGCGGTCCACCAACTGGCCTGCCAACAGCAATTCGCATTCGGCATGATAGAGCTGCGGTGTTGCGGGCGACCACAAGCGGGGCGCGTTGACCGATAGCAGCGCCTGGCCGTCGCTGGCCGGCACACGGGTTTCGGCGACCACTTTGCCCGCCGGGTCCTTGATCCGCGTGACCAGCATGGTCCCCGGCACCGGCCCTGCGACCACAGTGCGCACTTGTACCGACGCGGTGCTGGCCGACACAGAGGGCGTCGACAGCCTCACACCCCAGCGTTCGAAACGTACCGGGCCAGTTATCGACAGGCGCACGTGGCGATAGATGCCCGATCCCGAATACCACCGGCTGTTGCGGCCAAGATTGGCCACCCGCACGGCCAGCACATTGTCGCCGGTGTGGTCGAGATGCGGCGTCAGGTCGAATCCGAACGGGGTATAGCCATAAGGATGGTTGCCGAGCTGAACCCCGTTCAGCCAGACCTCGGCATTCATGTAGACTCCGTCGAACAGGATCTCGACCCGTGCATCGGGAACGAGCGCGGGCAGACGGAAATGCTTGCGGTACCAACCCATGCCACCGACGGTGAAGCCGGTCTGTGCGCCGCCTTCGCTCGCAATCGAGTCGCCCAGGATCGAAAATTCCGCGTTGAACGGACCGATCGCGCGTGGCGGCGCTTTGACCGTTTGCCCGATCGGGGCCGTATCGACATCGCGGATTTCGGCGTTGACCAAGCTCTGATCGGCAAGGCGGTCTTCGATGCTCCAGTCATGGGGCAGGTCGATCCTGCGCCAGGCCTGATCGTCGAAGGCGGGCTGCGCGAAATCGTCGCCGTCGCCGAGAGAAAACTGCCAATCGGCATCGAACGGCTGATCGCGAAGATCGGCCGAGAGCGTTGCGGACCTGGGGGTTTCGGCCCTGGCCCATGGCCCTGCAAGCGTTGCCAATGCGACGCCGGACGACAATTTCATGCTCGTGCGACGCGAAACGGTTGCCAACGCCTTGTCCAACATCTCCGGCTCCCAAAATTTTTTCGGTGTGGCGCGTTGTGAAGATTTACTCACAAGACGTCAATCGCTCGAATGCGTTCGATTTTCGCCTTGCGCTCTGGCGTCCAATGCCGTTGACCGTGCGTAGCACCAGCGAGCCGGAGTGTATTGCCATGCCAGATTTCCCAAGTTTTGATCGCCGGCTGTTTCTGGCGTCGGCGGCGGCCATGATGCCGGCGGTGGGAATGGCGCAAACCGGTGACCGTGTGGTCTATCGCGATCCGCATGCGCCGATCGGCGAGCGGGTGCGCGACTTGCTTGGCCGGATGACGCTGGAGGAAAAGGCGGCGCAGATGCGCTGCATGTGGCTGACCAAATACCAGATTCTCGACGGTGGACAGTTTTCGCCCGCCAAGGCCCAAACCGTCCTGGCCCAGGGAATTGGCCAGATCGGCAGTCCCGGCGACACCATCGGGACGCCACGCTCCAGCAAGGACTATTACCGCAGCCCCGAAGAGACCGTCGATTTGGTCAACGCGATCCAGCGGCATCTGACCTTGCACACGCGGTTGGGAATCCCGGCGCTGTGCCATGAGGAAACCGCGCATGGCCTCAAGGCCCGCGATACGACGATCTTTCCGATTCCTCCGGGGCTTGGCAGCACCTGGGACCTGGACCTGGTCGAACAGGCCTTCGCCGTCGCGGGACGCGAAGCGCGGCTGCGGGGTGCGACTGTCGCTTTGAGCCCGGTGGTCGATCTTGCGCGCGATCCGCGTTATGGCCGGGTGGAAGAATTTTTTGGCGAAGATCCCTGGCATGTCGCGCACATGGGGATAGCCGCCGTGCGCGGACAGCAGGGCCATTCCCGCCCGTTGGGCAAGGACAAGGTGTTTGTCACACTAAAGCATTTTGTCCACGGCGCGCCGCAAGGCGGCCTGAACACCGCGCCCGCCGATATGAGCGAACGCACGCTGCGCGAGGCGTTTCTGGTGCCGTTCGAACGGATCATCCGCGAAACCGACCCGGCAGTGATCATGCCGTCCTACAACGAACTGGAGGGCGTCCCGTCGCACGCCAATGTGGAATTGCTCCAGCACACCGGGCGCGAGCGCCTTGGCTTCAAAGGCGCCTATTTCAGTGATTACGGCGGTGTGACCAATCTGGTCAGCGACCACAGGATGGCCGCCAACAATGATGATGGGGCGGTCCTGGCGATCACGGCGGGGGTCGATGCGGAAATGCCCGACGGACAGGCTTATGCACGGATTCCCGAACTGGTGCGCAGCGGGCGCCTGTCCGAGGCGCAGATCGACCGGTCTGTCGCGCGCATCCTCGCGCTGAAATTCGAAGCGGGCTTGTTCGAAAACCCCTATATCGACAAGGCGCTGGCGGTGCACCGCGTCAACACGCCGACTGATATCCGGCTGGCGCGAACGGTTGCGCAAAAATCGATCGTGCTGCTCAGGAATGATGGCGTCCTGCCGCTCGACCGTCATGCTCCGCTCAAACTGGCAGTGATCGGGCCCAATGCAGCCGAGGCGCTGCTTGGCGGCTATTCGGGAGTCAACGCCCGATCCGTCGGCATTCTCGATGGAATCAGGGCGGCGGCAGGCGCGGGCATGACCATCGGCTATGCCGAGGGTGTACGCATTGTCGAACCCGACCCCAGCGGGCAACATTCGAATGTACGGCCGCTCCATTTCGTCGATCCGGCCGCGAACGTCGCGCGCATCGCCGAGGCAGTTGCCCTTGCCGCCCGATCAGACATGATCCTGCTCGTGGTCGGCGACGCGCCGGAAATCACGCGCGAATCGGTCGCAAGGTTTGCGGCCGGCGACCGCAGCACGCTTGGGCTGTTTGGGGATCAGGACGCCCTGGTCGAAGCGATGATCGCGACCGGCAAGCCGATCGTCGCCGTGCTGATCAATGGTCGGCCGCTGGCGGTAACGCGGCTGGCGGAAAAGGCCAATGCGCTGATCGAGGGGTGGTATCTTGGCCAGGAGGGCGGGCATGCCTTGGCCGACGTGGTCTTCGGCGCGATCAATCCCGGCGGCAAACTCGCGGTCACGATCCCGCATGGGGTGGGCGAATTGCCGGACTTTTACGACCAGCATCCTTCGGCAAGGCTGCGCGCTTATGTGGAAGGGGGACCCAAACCGCTGTTCGCGTTCGGCCATGGCCTCAGCTACACCAGCTTTGCGGTTTCTGCTCCGCGCCTTGTCAATCCGCAAATCGCGGTGGGCGATACGGCGGTGCTCGATGTCGATGTCGCCAACACCGGCGCGCGCGCGGGCGACGAAGTGGTGCAGATCTACATTCGCGACGATGTCAGCTCGGTGCCGCGTCCGGTACTTGAGCTTCGGGCGTTTCAAAGGGTAACGCTGCGTCAGGGCGAAACGCGCACGCTGCGGTTTGCCTTGCCGCCCGATGCGCTGGCGTTCTGGAATATCGCGATGAACTTTGTGGTCGAGCCAGGCACTTTCACGATTTTCGCGGGGCCCGCTTCCGACATGCTCAAATCAACCCGGCTGACCGTCATCTGATGGGCTCGTCGGCGCAGCGTGCGCGACCGCCAGGGTGCGCACGCTTTGGCGATAGCGCGATGGCGAAACCCCCATCCATTCGCGGAATGCGCTGCGAAACGCGTCGGAATCGGCAAAGTCGAGCCGGTCGGATATCTGTTCGACGGTCAACGTTGATCCGCGCAGCAGTTCCAGACCGAGTTCGCGTCGGCAACTGTTTCTGATCGCGCGCCATGACGTGCCTGCCTCGGTCAGCCTGCGGCGCAAGGTGGCATTGCTACTGCGCAAGTGACGCACGACGTGCTCGAACGCAGGCAACCGGTGATCCTCGCGCAAGGCTTTGTAGGCAAAGCGGCGCACCGCATCGGCGGCGGGCAGGACCGGGACCCCTGCTGACCCGGTGAACAAAAAACCCTGTTGCGGCCAGTCGATGACTTCGTCGTTCGCGCGCACGATCGGATAATCAAGGAATACAGCAGGAAACGCGAACCCGGTCCATCCCGCGTCCAGCACCACCGGCAACGGCAATGTGGGCAAGTCCAGCGCCTCGAATAATGCCCGATCATAATTCAGCGCAATCCGGCCGAACGGCAGCCGATGTGCGATCAGCCAGCCGAGCATGCCGTGAAAGTGTGCCACGCCCACCAGATCGATGACGCAGCCGGCAATGGTCGGGGCAGAGCGCAGCGAATCGAGCCGCAATTCGGCCACGTCGGCGTAAGTGTGCAAAGCCATCCGGCCCATGCGTTGATCGATCGCGTCGAAGCATTCGCTACAACGCGTGATCGCCTCGCGCAGCGATCGCGCGCTGCCCAGACAATACAGGATCAGCCTCCAGTCGCCTGGGCGCATCGGTTCGCGGTTGTCGGCACGATTGAGATCGATGGCAATCCGTGCGACCAGCGGTGCGCTGAACCGGCGCAGCGCTTCTGTCGGCAAATCGCCCAGATCGCCCGCGGTCAGGCCAGCGTCACGCAACAACGGGTCAAGATCACCGGTGGTGCGGGCAAAGATCTGCGCGATCGTGAGCCACAGCCGGCGGGACAGATCGGCATTGCCATACGCATCATCCATGGCGCCGCGCAATACCCTGTGTTTCGGATCACGTCATCCTGAAAGCGTGTGCCGTAAAATCTATGTTTTCCAACAATGGCTAATCGAATGATCCATAAACGGGGTTTGTATTGAGCGATAACAGGGTGGTTTTGGCCGATCCTTCGGGCCATGTTCCCGCAGGCTGAAAAGACGGGGCGTGCCCGCAGGGGATGTGATGAAACACACTGTATACCGTGCCTTGCATCATCGCGGCTGGCGCGCGGTGGCGACAGCAGGGTTCGCCTTGCTCGCGGGTGCCGCAACGATCGGCGCCGATTCGCCCACGGGCGGCGAGCGCGGCGTGCATGCCTTTGTGCTCAGCCACATCTATTTTGCCGGCGCGCCCGAAGCCGGAGCATGCGCGACGATGTCGGCGCGCAGTACGGAGGCGTTTCGGCTCACGCTGCCTAAACCCGAACAGGCGGCTTATGCCGCACCGGCGCAATATGGCCCGTTGTTCGAAAAGATGAACAAGGATCTGGGGTTTCGCCGCATTTCGTTGTCCGGCGGCAATCCGGGGGGCAATTCAGCCGGCAGGGCGAATGTTGCAAAAGTTCCCGCCGATTATCGCCATGGCGAACATCTGACCATTGCTCGTGCGCGCCAGATTGCTGCGATGAATGGCTTCCCGCACGATCGCGGCAACCCCGCTTTCCAAAGCTCTGTCATCGCGTATGACGCCTGCACGGATCCCGGCGACTTTCCGCAATTGACCAAAGGCTATGTGCCTTACGACGGAAAACGGGCGTTTGGGATTGATCTGGATGGCAAAGTCGGGCCTGCCGATTTTACCGCGCCCGACGGCACGCGCGGTGTGGATAACCAGGTATGGCACGTGCTGGGTTGCACCAAGACGTTTCGCGAACAAGGCGATCCGGCGACGGCAAAGGGCGTGTTCCTATCGGCGCGTGCACCCACGCTGATCGAAGTGCGCGGGACGGACAATCTGCACGACGCCGGCGATGTGACGGTGAATGTCTATAGCGCACTTGACCCGGTTACGCGCGATGGACGCAAGGGCGCGCTGGCCTACGCCAGTTTTCGGCCCGATCCCGATTCCGCGCTGCATGCCACGACGCATGGCCGCATTGTCAACGGGGTGCTGCTCAGCGATCCGGTCGATCTGGTGCTCAATTACAAGGAGCAGATCATCGATTCCCCGCGCCATTTGCTGCGCACGCGTATTCGCCTGGTGTTTCAGCCCGATGGCAGCGTCGAAGGCGGTTTCTACGGATATTACACGATCGCCAGCCTTTACAATTCGATAGAACAGATGACGCTCGTCGGTGCCGATGTTTCGGGTATGTCCTGCCCGGCCATTCACCGGGCAATCACGCGTTATGCCGACGGGGCGCGCGATCCCCGCACAGGCCGGTTCACCGCGATTTCGACCGCCATGCACTTCTTTGGCGTTCCCGCGTTCATCGTGGGCAATGCCGGGCAGCCAGCATCATGATCCGGCACGTCATTCGCGGCGCGCGTCACACCGTCTTGGCCAGGATGGTGCTGGCGCTGGCGGCCGTTGCCTTGGGAGCCGCCAGCGCGGGTTTGGCAACCGCCGACGGCGACACACACTCCGCGCCTGAACCAGGCAGCGTGCGCCGGCTGACCGAAGCGCAATATCGGGCCGCCATTGCCGACACGTTCGGGGACGACATAAAAATCATCGGTCGCTTCGAACCGGATCTGCGGGTTGATGGCCTGATCGCGGTCGGCACAAGTGTGGTGTCTGTCACTCCGGGCGGTCTTGACCAATATGAACATCTCGCGCGCGGTGTGGCCGAACAGGTGACCGACGCGGCCCATCGCAACCGGCTGGTCGGCTGCGCGCCCGGGCCAGCCGATCCGAGCGGTGTCAAGTGCGCCGCAACGTTTTTTGCGCGCGTGGGGCGGATGCTTTATCGCCGCCCGCTGACCTCGGCTGAAACGGCCGGTCTGGCGCGACTGGCGATTGCCGGGGGCAGGGGGCTGGGCAATTTCGACCAGAGCCTGGCAACCGCACTGGCTGGAATGCTGACCAGCCCCGAATTCCTGTTTCGCATGGACCGTGCTGCGGGGCACGCGGTCGACGGGTATTCCAAGGCACAAAGACTCAGCTATCTGTTGTGGAATGCCGGGCCCGATGACGCGCTGCTGGCCGCTGCGGGCGCCGGCGCGCTTGATACGCCCGACGGCCTGGCACACACGGTTGACCGCATGATCGCTGCGCCGCAGTTCGCGCGTGGCGTTCGCGCGTTTTTCAGCGATTTCCTCGCGCTCGACGATATGGACGGGCTGTCGAAAGACCCCTTGCTCTATCCTGCGTTCAACGCCTCGGTGGCTGCGGACTTGCGCGAACAGACGCTGCGCACGATCACCGATCTGCTGGTTACCCAGCGCGGCGACTATCGCGATCTGTTTACCACGCGGCGCATCGCGATGACGCGCACGCTGGGGCCGATCTATCAGGTTCCGGTCGCACGCGACGGCTGGAGCGTCCACGAATTCCCCGTAGGCGATCCACGCAGCGGACTTCTTTCCCACGCCAGCCTGCTGGCGCTGCATGCCCATCCCGGACGCACTTCGCCAACGTTGCGCGGCAAGGCCATCCGCGAGACGCTGCTGTGCGAGAAAATCCCGTCGCCACCGGCCAATGTCAATTTTGCGGTGGTGCAGGATGTCAACAATGCCACGCTGCGGACAACGCGTGCAAGATTGGCCGCGCATCTCGATGACGAACAATGCGCCAGTTGCCACAAGCTGACCGATCCGCTCGGGCTTGGCCTGGAAAATTTCGACGGCGCGGGTCAGTTTCGCGTGGCCGAACGCGGTGATGTGATCGATGCCAGCGGCAGTTTCGATCAGCGCCGGTTCGACAATGCCATCGGCCTCGGTCAGATTTTTCACGACAGTCCCAAAGTTGCTGCCTGCCTCGTCGCGACCACCTGGCGCTATGCCACCGGGCGCAATATCACCGCCGCCGACGCTCCTGTCGTTGCCGAACTCGACCGGCGTTTTGCTGCACAAGGCTATCGCGTTGTCGATCTGATGCGGGCGATTGCGGTGGAGCCAGCGTTCTATGCCACTTCGCCAACCGCAGGGCCCGATGTCGTTGCGGCCCGCGCAAACCGGAAAGACCGATCATGACACGCGATCATCCCACACGGCGGGCCTTTGTGATGCGCGGGGCGGCGGTCACCGTTGGTCTGCCGCTGCTCGATATGGTCCTGGGCTCCAATGGCGATGCGTTTGCGGCCAGCGTGGGCGGCGGCGCGCTGCCCGTGCGGTTCGGCACCTGGTTCTGGGGTTGCGGCATGATCCCGTCGCGTTGGGAACCCAAGAATGCAGGTGCGGGTTACGATCTGCCGCCGCAACTCGCGCCGATCGCCCCGGTTCAGCAGCATGTATCAGTGTTGAGCGGGTTTGACGTCATGCTCGACGGCAAAGGCAACCTGCCGCATATCTCCGGCAATACGGCGTTACGTACTGGCGCGCCGGCCGACACCTGGCAGGCGATCCGCGCGCCTACCTTCGACGTGCTGATCGGCGATGCGATTGGCGGTGGATCGGTGATGCGATGCCTCGATATGACCGCCGACGGCAATCCCAAGACCAGCTATTCGTTCCGCAATGGGGCCAGCATGAATGCGGCCACACCGACCGCGCTGGCGCTGTATCAGCAACTGTTCGGTCCTGATTTCCATGATCCCAACAAGGCGGATTTTACACCGGACCCCAAATTGCTGGTGCGGCAGAGCGTGCTGTCGGCGGTGGGCGAACAGCGCCGTGCGCTGATCGCGCGCGCCGGCGCGGCCGATCGCGCGCGGCTGGACCAGTATTTCACGTCTGTGCGTGAAATGGAGGGCAAGCTGGCACTGCAATTGCAAAAACCGCCTCCGGCGCAGGCGTGCATCCGCCCGGTCGAACCCGCTGCCCTGCCGGCAAATATCGACATGACCGACCAGAGCGTGCGCCGCACCAATCACAAATTGATGGCTGAACTGCTCGCGATGGGGCTCGCCTGCAACCAGACGCGGGCGTTCAACATGACCTTTTCCGCGGCTGCCGCCGATCTTCACCAGGCAGGCGAGACCACCGGGTACCACCAGTTGACTCACGAGGAACTGATCGACCGCGCGATCGGGTATCAGCCCAAAGTCGATCGTTATGCGATCTATTCGATGGAGGCCTTTGCCGAATTCGTGACCGCGCTGGCGTCGGTCAGGGAAGGGGCCGGCACTTTGCTCGACAATTGCATGGTGTTTGCTCATTCCGAGGTTTCGTACGCCAAGAACCACGATGTGTCGGGCGTTCCGGTGATGATCGCGGGCCGCGCCGGCGGCCGGTTGAAACCGGGCATCCATGTGCGCGGTGGTGGGCAGCCGATAACCCGGATCGGCCTGACCGCGCAACAAGTCATGGGGGTCGGCACCGACAGTTGGGGCTTTGATGCGATGCAGGCCAGGCAGCCTGTCTCTGAGATACTGGCATGACACGATGAAAGGAAACGTGATGAGGCTTGGCTTGAAACGGCAGGTGACCTTGGCCACGGCCATTGCGGTGCTGGGCACCACGGGCTTGGCGATCGCGGCGGCGCCCGAGATTGCCGCAGCGATCGCTGCGCGCAAGGCCAATTACAAAGAGATTGGTGGCGATATGAAAACCATCAGCGACGAGATCAAGACCGGTGCGCCCGATCTGGCCAGCGTGCGCTCGGCTGCGCGCGATCTGGTGAACCGGGCTTCGGGGCAACTGAAGTATTTCCCCGCCGGCAGTGGGCCGGAATCGGGTGAAAAAACCAGGGCCAAGGCCGCAATCTGGACCGATTACACAACGTTCGGCACAGCCCAGAGCGATATGCTAATCGCCGCCAAGGCGCTGCAGATCGCGACCGACGGCGGCGATCTGGCATCGATGACGGCGGCGCGCAACACGCTCGGCAACGCCTGCAAGGCGTGCCACGACAAATTCCGCGAACTGGAATAACCGGCCTGGCGTCATGCGAAGGTGCACGCGTGCACCTTCGCATCGTTTGTCGCTGGTCAGGCCGCCAGCACGTCTTCGGGTTCGGGCGGGAACATGCTCGGGGTGCCCGGGTCATAAACGCGGGTCAGCAGGCCGATGAATCTCTGGTCTGTCATCGGGTCGCTGGGCACTTCGAACGTTTCGCCGCGCGCGCGCAGATCGGCAATCAGCATGTCGAACACCTGCTCGTGTGTGATGTCATCCGTATGGTCGAGCCCGCGCTTCAATTCGGCATAGTCCATATAGATGTCGGCGCCCCAGTGGACGAGGAACCGGAATTCTTCTTCGGGGACGTGCTGGATGACCTGGCCATCGGTGGTGATCCGCCAGCCCGCAGGCTGATCGGGATCGGCCTCCATCATCGAAGCGATGGTCAGACCTGCTGGCCGGCGCAGCGCGGCCGGGCCATTGGCCTCTGCCGTGTGGAACATCATCTCGTTTTCGACCACCACCGCGCGACCCCACATCGGCGCCTTGACCTGCTGCGGCGCGGCCTGGGGACCGTGCGGCCAATAGTTGAAGCCGCCGCCGACCTGGCCTTTGTAATACCAGGTAATGACTTGCGCCTTCTTGGCCTGCCAATGCGTGAACAGTCCGCATTTCACCATCATGTTCATCAGCCAGATTGGCGAATTGTCCATCGACACACCGCGGAAACGGGTGGCATCGACATGCGGATTGCGGCTGCCGCCGCAAGGTCCCTGAATGTTGAACAGCATATTTTCAGGCGTGGCATAAGCGGCGCCCCAGTAATTGCGCACGAGATCGAGAAATTTGGTGTTGAAAAAGCAATCCTCGATCTCGGGATACAGCATCGTGCTGGCACGGCCGAAATAGCCGCGAAATACCGGGCTCAGAAACATATCCCAGGTCGGCGTGAATCCTTCGGGAATGAGGCCGGACGTCGTGGCGATCACTTCTTCGGGCGATTTGAAATGCTGCGCCAGGATCAGCGACCACGGTCCATTACGACGCACGACGTCAAGCATGCGCGCATGCTGATCGGGGGTATAGGCATTTTCGATGATCTGCGGGTCTGCGACCGGGCGGAACACGTTGGGAATGCTGGTCATGATTGTCTCCTTGATATCAGGGGTTTGAGGGGTTTGAGGTGTTTGAGGGGTGTCAGCTATGTCCGGTCGACGCGGTTAACCCGCCGTCGACGACAATTTCGGTTCCGGTGATGTAGCGGGCCTCGTCCGAAGCGAGGAACAACGCGGCATGCGCGACATCCCAGGCATCGCCCATCCGGCGCATCGGCACTTGTGCGTGGCGTTTGGCCACCATGCCGTCGTAGTCGCCCGCGTTGTAGCGCGCGGCGAGCCGTTCCACGAGCGGGGTAAGCATCAGCCCCGGGACGACACAGTTGAGGCGCACGCCCGTCGCTGCGTATGCGATCGCGGTGACGCGCGTGAACTGCATCAGCCCGGCTTTGGCGGCGGCATATCCAACCTGGTCCTTGCCCACCCAGCGCAGACCCGCCACCGACGCCACATTGACAATCGCACCGCCGCCCCGCCGCTCCATGATGGGCAGGACCGAGCGGCTGACGAGAAAGGCGCTGGTCAGGTTGAGTGTCAACTGTTGCTGCCACACCGCCGGGTCCATTGTGGCGGGTGTGCCCGGTTCGGACTGGCCGACATTGTTGACCAGCACATCGATCCGCCCATAGCGCGCCAGGCACGCCGCCACGATCGCCTCGACTTCGCCTTGTGCAGTCACGTCACAGGCGGCAACGTCCAGCGCCAGGCCTTCCTCGGCCAGCACGCTGCGGGTTTCTTCGGCAGCGGCCGGATCGCGATCGACGCCAAACACTTGCGCGCCCTGGCGTGCAAACAGTGCGGTGATGGCCTTGCCGTTGCCCCATCCCCGTCCGCTTGATCCGCAGCCGGTGACGATCGCGACTTTACCCGCCAGGTTCAACATGCCGGCGAACAGTGTTTGAGCCGGCGCCTGAACTGGCGCTTGAGCGCACGCCCGTCCCGCGATAGGCCGGGCCGGGTCGCAACAAGGACCGCCACGTGATGACTAAAGGCCCCCGGATCCACCTGATCAGCGCACTCGCCCAATCGCCGGGGCCCGCCGCTGCGGCCATGCGCGAAGCCTGGCCGCAAGCCCGGTTCCACAATCTGCTCGATGATTCGCTGGCCGGAGATCTGGCGACGCTGGGCGCGATCACGCCCGGTATCGTCGAACGCTTTCTTGCTCTGGGGCGCTATGCCGCAGCGGCGGGTGCGGAAACTGCGCCCACAGCCGGGGTCATGTTCACCTGTTCGGCGTTTCGTCCGGCAATCGACCGGGTCAGGGCGGCGCTCGCCATCCCGGTCGTTTCGCCCAATGAAGGCGCTTTCGAGGAGGCACTGGCCTATTGCGCCGGTCGCCCGGCCGGCGGGACCATCGCCCTGATGCTGACGTTCGCCGGCTCGCTGGCCCCGTTGATCGACGAGGTACACGCCATTGCCGCCTTGCGAGGGCAGGATTTGCCCCGCGTCGACGGAATTGTCGCCGATGGCGCGCTCGCGGCGTTGCAAAGCGGCGATGGCGCTACGCATGACCGTATCGTTGCCGCTGCGGCCAGCCGGATTGCGTCGGCCGATGTGGTTGTGATCGGACAGTTTTCGATGGCGCGCGCGGCTGCGGCCGTGGCCGCGACCGTGCACGCGCCGCTGCTGACCACACCTCATGCTGCGGTGCGCAAATTGCGCAGCATGGTAGAAGCGTCCGCGTGAGGCGCGCAACAGGCTCACTCGCTGGCGCGCAGGCAGGCAATCGGGCGGCGTGCACGGCACGTGCAGCTTTCAGTCGAGCGTGGCCGGACGAACCGCGATCCGGTGGCCATCGCCAAGCGGCCCAGTGCCCGATGCATCATGCTGTTCCTCGGCCCGATCATTCGAAGATTGCGCAATAAAATGCCATTGACACGCGGCATGAGCCGCATGATAACGCATTTATACTGCTGAACGCGTAACATATGTCGTATAGGCGATGCAATCCAGAACATGACTTCGAGCCGTGTATCCGCCGCACTTTTTCCCCAGCGGATGAAGGACGAATTGCGTCTGCGGCGTGGTCGCGTTCGTTTCGGGGGCCGTCCTTGACGCGGCAGCCTTTTGAAGTCCGACGCCTGCCAAAAGCAAACACACCGGAACGATGATCGTGGGGAACCGCATGCCAATACCCGACCAGACCGCGATTCGCGCCGATGGTGCGAAACGTGTCGTGATGAAGCGGCTTGCGCTTGTTGCGCTGGCGATGCTTTCCTGCGCGGCCGTCTCTGTGGCACAGGCCCGGCCGGTGATCGATTGTCCGCTGCGCGATGCACCGTTTTCAAGCCGGTCGCCGATGATCGACTTGCTGCTCGATCCGGCGGCGCGTGCAGTGGTCGAGCGCAACCAACCCGGGCTGCTGTCGCATGTCCCGGCAATGATGGTGAGCACCGCCGCTCCTAGTTTTGCGGCGATCGTCACTTTGCGTGAAATGCTGGGCCTGATCGGCAAAAGCGAGGCAGATATCACCGCCGCAGAGGTCGCGATCGATGCCGGATTGCGTCCGTTGCCGGTCACCGCCGCCGACCGGGAAGCGCGTTGCGCGCGCTATGACAACGATCGTCCGCGGTTCGATCTGCCTGCGGGCCAACCGCGCCTGCTGCTCTTCGAAAAGATCAACGGTTTTCGCGATGCCCCCTCGGTCAACGCGGCGCACGCGGCATTTGTCGATCTGGCGCGACGCAACCATTGGACGCTGGTCACCACCGACAAGGGCGGCGCATTTAACCGCGCCACTTTGCGCCAGTTCGATGCGGTGATCTGGAACAATATCAGCGGGGATGTCCTGACGCTGGCAGAGCGCGCCGCGATGAAGGGCTATATCGAGCAGGGCGGCAGCTTTGTCGGCGTGCATGGCTCGGCGGGCGATCCGGTCTATTGGTGGGACTGGTATGTCGATACGCTGATCGGTGCCCGATTTGCCGGCCATCCTTTCCAGAAGCAGTTTCAGCCGGGCCGGGTGGTGATCGACAATCCTGCCGATCCGATTGCCAAAGGACTGCCGCCCGAATGGACAGTGACCGAGGAATGGTATTCGTTCAAAAACAATCCGCGCGCCACCGGCAGCCATATCCTCGCCACGCTTGACGAAAACTCGTACGAACCGCTGTTTATGAAACGCAGCTTGCGCATGGGCGATCATCCGATCGCCTGGAGCCGGTGCATCGGCAAGGGGCGGATGTTCTATTCCGCCATCGGCCATCGCCCTGAATTGTATACCGATCCTGTCTACCAACAGATGTTGACGAATGCTCTGGGCTGGGCAGTGCGCCACGATGGCCCGGCTTGCGGGCAGCCGGGCTGATCCTGCCGATTGGACGCGGCGTGGCATCAGGGAAATGGCCCGGCAACCGCCTGATACAGCAGGCGCACCGGACCCACCAGACCGGCAGGTTTCGGACGCAAAAAGCGTGCCCCCGGGCCCTTGCTCGCGGCCATGGCGTTTTGCGGGGTGTTGACCACCGTCACGTCGATGTGGTTGCGGCCCGGTTTTAGCGCGGTGGTGAGGTCAATGACAAATGGTGCAAGCAGCAGCGGTTGCGCATCTGCGCCGTTGGCTTTGACGAGCGCGGCATCATGCACTTCGCCCAGATCGAGCGATACCTTTGCACCCGGCGCCAGCCACGCGGCCGGAATGTCGACATCGCGGATGTAATGCATCGCCCCGGAGAAATCGGCAAGTGCCGCGATCGTGCGCAAGTCACCCGGGACAGCCGGATGGGCGGCGATATCGATAACCCGTCCATTGGCGCCGTGCCCGCTGGCCGCCAGCGTCCAGCCATCAGCCAACACCAGGCTTTGTGCGGTGCCAGAGACACTCGGCGCCGCTGCAACTGCGGATTTCGGCAAGTCTTCGCCTACGACCACGATCGCCGACGCACCCGGTTTGAGCGACAGGGCCAGATGCGTATCGCCAGCGGCACCGGTGACCGGAAGCGCCGCAATCGTGCCATTCCAGGCATCCCACAGTTGCGCGCCGCCATGAGCATCCGGCACGGTAAAGCCGATGTGTCGGTCACCCTCACCGACGTTGGCAAAGAAGAACACGCGTCGTTTGCCGATGGCCCGTTCGACAAACGGCGTTGCCGCATCGGGATCGAATGTCAGGTTTGGCATCACCCCGATGGTGTGAAGGCCCGCCGGAAGCGTTGCTTCGGTCATCGCCATACCACCGTGCGCCACGATATCGGCCACGAAGTTGCGCAGTTCATGGTCGCGCCGGGCCGCGTCATGCAACCCTTCGCTGCGCACCGGTGGCTTGTCGACAAACATCACTTTGAGGCCTTCTGCGGCAAAACCAGCCAAAGCCTGCGCCGCGCCAAGATCGAGCACATCACTGCGCGGCACAACTACGACCGCAAAATGATGGCCGCCGGGCGTCACCAGTTCGCCATGGACCACGCGGCTGCGCGTCAGGCCATCGGTATTGATCCGGTCATAGTCATAGCCGGCGTGGACCAATGCGGCCAGCATGGCTGGCTCATGATGTCCTTCGGTTTCGTGACCTTGATAATAGGCGAAATCCTGCATGAACACGGCCGCCGGCACAACCGGATCCCCGGTCTGAAGCACGCTCTGGGTGCGCGCGAGATAGGTTGTGAGCTTTGGCACCACAGCCCAAATTGGATTGGTCTCGCTCAACATGGTGCTGAACCCGGTACCGAAACCCGGCGCAAAAGGATGCCAGCCGGGCCACTGTTCGGGATGCACAGCATATGGGAAACCGTGAATGATCAACCGGTTGACCCCGGATGTGAAGATGAGGTCTGCGCGGCGCTTCAGGTCTTCAGGCGTAACTGCATAGGGTCTGCCCATGAAGCACAGGCTCTCGGCCGAGATTTCGCGGTGGCCATAAATGTCACCGGCCGAGCGCGCCAGTTTCATGAAGTCGACATCGGCAGTGGACTCAAGGTCCTCGGTTTCGGGAATATCGGCCAAGCCATAGGACCGCAGCGTGTCGGATGGCGCGCCGTGCGCCTGAAATCTTGCGAGCAGGCCATGCGCATGGTTCCAGGCCACGAACGGCGCCACGAAATTCTCGTTGAACAGGTCGGAAACGGTGCGGTGATAGTCTTCGCGCACGCGTTCGCCCATATCCCCTGCGCTGCCCCCCATCCGGTAATATGGCGGGCTCCAGTGCGCGGTCCAGGCCTCGGTCCAACCGGGCTGGATGATCAGGGGCAAATAGGGGGTCAGGTCATAGCCGCGCCGCCTTTTGAACTGCGCCAGCAGGTCCTCGCTCCAGTAGAGATCGGGCATCAATTCCAGACTGTCGACGAACGTCGCGCGCAAGCTCTTGCCGAAACTGGCGCCCAGTTCGGCGACCGCAGCATCGCCGACGCGGTGGGCATGGGCCGCAAAGGCGTCCTTGCGGAAATGATCGAGCACCAGTTGCGGACCCGCGCCCACGCCGCCCGACACGCCGGAATCGGCCATGTACCGCTTGAACACCAGAATTTGCCAGTCGCCCGGAGGCGCCGTCCAGTCCAGCGTGCCGTCACTGCGCAACCGATCGGTGAGGACGCGCGCGCTGCCGGCCTGCAACTGGCCCGGCGTCAGCACTTGCGCCCAGGGATCGAAGTGAAAACCGCCCGGCGTGGTCGCCTTGAGCCCGGGGTCGGTGCCTTTGACCGCAACCACCGCGACGATCTTTTGCCGGGCATCGATCCGCGCCGGCCAGTCGGCAACTTCGGGCCCGCGATAGCGCGTATCGAGCGTCGACCATGCGCCGAGTTTGCGGGTGCGTGGCGGCAATGTCAGTTTGATCGGCCCGGCCTGGCCCCCAGTGACATGCGTGGTGCTGGCGGTCAGTTCGGGCAGGGCGAGTTCGGGGGTGATGGCATAGCCACCACCCGACGGCCACGCCGATCCAAACGTCATATCGAGGCGCAGACCATGCGTCTGTGCGGCGCCGAGCGCATGGGCGACGTGCGCAAAGTATGTGGGCGTAGCGTAATCGTTGACCGCGATCCGCTCGTCCGGGGTCAGGTTGGGAATGCCCGGGTTGAACGGCTGGATCTCGCCGCCACCAAACCCGGCGGCATCGAGCACGCCGATTTCGCGCGCCAGTTCGGCATCGGTGACCGCGCCGCCCGGCCACCACCATCTGACCATCGCGCGCGCCGATTTGGGCGGCGCCAGAAAGGCTTGCGCAAGCGGGTCCGCGGTCTGGGCAATCGCTGCATTGTGCGGTTGCAACATCAGCGCGATAGCCAGGCTGAGCAACGGCAGGCGGCGCTGGCCGACGTTTGCCCTGGTATCTGGATTGCAAGCCATTGGTCGTTCGCTTTCCGATTCAGCCAGCCAGGTGAGAGGTGAAAAAATTGGACATTATGTCGATTGCTTCACGCGTTTCGGGGAGCTGGAAATTGTACCAGTGCGCATGGGGCATGGCCTCGAACACATAGAGTTCCGCGTTGCGCCCGGCCCGGCGCAGCGCGCGGTGGAACAGGGCCGATGCGCTCAAAATCGCATCGCGCGTGCCGCTGACCAGCAAGGTCGGCGGAAAATCCGACAGGTCGCCCTTGATCGGTGCGACCAGCGGATCGTTGCGATCGGCATCGCGCAAAAATACCCCGCGCTCGCTGATCGGATCATCGACCGGCGCCCCGACATGGTCATAAAAACCACCAAGTGTCAGATAATTGTACGTATCACCGAGCGTGGCGACATCACCGCCCGCGGTAAACACGCCGCAGCAGACCGGCAGCGGCAGATTGTCGCGCTTCAGCCGCATGATCGTCATCGCGGTCAGGAACCCGCCGGCCGATGTGCCGAAGATGGCAATGTCGGCTGGCAGGTGATCGGTCAGCAGCGCGCGATAGACCGCCACGATATCGTCGATAGCGGCAGGAAACGGGTGTTCGGGCGCGAGCCGGTAATCGACCGCGACGACCTCGATCCCGGTCTGCGCGGCGATCGGGATCGCCTCGCCCAACGCTCCGGCGCCGATGACAAATCCGCCGCCGTGCAAGTTGATCATGATTTTGGACCGCAACGCCGCCGGCGCGTCGGCCTTGCGCACGCGGTGGCAGTGCACTCCGGCAATCGTGGTTTCCTCCACCGCACAGGGCCAGATCGACAGGGCATAGTGGTTGAGCATCGCAAACGCCTGGTTGGTGGCCTCGCGCGTTTCCCACATCGGTACGGGTTGTGCGCTATCGGCCATTTCGCCCCAGGGGTTCGATGACAGAAATATCCGCGCTTCGGCGCTGACCGTATCAGGCACGGGCAGTTTGACGGCCCCGAGGTCTACGACACCATTGTCAATACGATAGGATCCCATGCTACTGGCTTTCGATCAGGGGTAAACAGGGCAGTTCGACGGTCTGCATCTGCGCAGGCGAGTGCCCGAAATCCTTGGCACTGGCTTGCGTATCATGCGCGACGCAGCGCTCGATGGCGGCATTGGTCATGCCAAGCCCCCGGCAACAGAACCAGGTGGCATCATGCAGCAAGCGGTCGGGGCTTTGCTGATACGGCGACAGCGCGCCGGGCAGCGCGCGGGCGGCGGCGACCATCGTGCCGACGTGTTCGATCAGCATGCTGACATGCTCGGGCAAGAGCGCAGGCCCTGCCATGTCGCCCGCGGCGCGTGCGGCATGAAGCGCACGGGTCACCGGCGCAAGTTGCAGCCGCATGGCCCGGCGATAGACAACGCCGGCATAGCCGCCATCGCCTGACAGGCTGGCCAGCATGATCCGCACCGATTCGAGCACGGCTTCGTCGGTGGGGGTTATACACTGCCGCAGATAGGCGCGGATCACCTTGACCAGGCTTTCGGTGGTCGCATCGGGCATGCCGAACACATCGTAAATGTAATCCTGATCGCGGATCATCTTGCGGAGCACCGCGCGATAAAGCGCCTCTTTGGACGCAAAATGGCGATAGAGCAGGGCTTCGGATGTGCCTGCCGCTGCAGCGATCTGGAACGTCCTGGTGCTTTCATAGCCGTTGTGCGCAAACAGCTTGCGCGCCGCGACCAGGATGGTCTGACGACGGTCCACCGCCGAAATCCGCTTGCGGGCAGCGCGCGCGACCACATTCTCTCCCATTTTTCGCAGTGATTTTCATTCAGGGGATTGCGGCAAGGCCATGGGGCTGTCAATTCAATAGTAAGTGCCCGCTTATATGACGTCGGGCGCAAATGCCGCCAAGGGAGCATAACGGAAATGTCTGAACAACCCAAAACACCAAGCATTTTCATCAAGATCGTCTGCGATGACGAAGAAAAAATGGCCGATTACTATATGAAGGTTTATGGTCTTCAGGTGTGGCAGCGCGTCGCTGGGCAAAGCGTCGGCGTGGACGAGGCGTTCCGCGAAGTCATCCTGATGCGCCCGAACCCCGACATTGTCGAAACCGTGGTGCTGTTCAAATTCGTCGACAGGCCCAAACCGCGTGATCAACAGTCGATCGTCGGCTGGATAACCGACGACATCGAAGCCTTGAACGGACGGATCGTCGCCCATGGCGGAACGCTGGTCGGCCCGTTGCGCGACATGCCGGAGCACGGCATCCGGGTGCAATTTTCGGAAGATCCCGAAGGCGCCCTGTCGGAAAATGTGCAGATGGTGGCCGCACAGCACTGATCGAGCACGGTCCGGCTGGAACAGGGTCCGGCGCGGGTCTCGCGCCGGGCCCTGCCAAACCTCAACCGCGCAAGGTGTAACTGCCCTCGGCCGGTCTGCGTGTGGCGTTGAAGAAATCGACCAGCCGCCACGGCCAGCTCATGAAATTGCGCTTTTTCGAGTTGTTGTAATAGCTGTTTGCCCTCGGGTGCAGCCAGATCATTTGCGGCATCCGTTCATCGACCGTGCGGTTCCAGTCGGTAAACGCCTGGTCGGTAACTTCGAAGGCGCGGGCATCGGCAGCGACGACTGCGTCGAGCGCCTCGATGATCCAGTTAACCTGGCATTCGGACACCAGGTTCTGTCCGGCGGCATGGTTGGGCGCGCTGTTGGGGCCGACAGTGTGGAAATAGTTGGGGAATCCGGGTACGCACATGCCAAGATAGGACCGGGCATCCTCTTCCCCCCATTCCTCGCCCAGGTCGCGTCCGCCGACACCCTTGATCGACAAGTTGCCGGTCATCTTTGCGACGTTGAAACCCGTTGCGCACACGATGATGTCGCAGTCATAGACGCTGCCGTCATTAGCTTCGATCCCGTGGGGCAGTATACGCGCGATGCCCGCGTCCTGCAGATGGACGTTGTCGCGGGCGAGCGCGTCGAACCAGCCGTTGTCGAGAATGATGCGCTTCGAAAAGATCGGGAAATTGGGGGTCAGTTTTTCGATCAGGTCGGGCCGGTCGGCAAATTTCGCTTGCACATACCCGACTGCCCATTCGCGTGTCATCGCGTTCGAGGCCGACACGGCCAGATCGTTGCCTGCCCACGCCGGGTCCATCACCACATTTTCGAACAGGCCATCGGCCGCCGACCAATACACGCGGAAACGGAACCACTGCTTGAATGTGGGGATATTGGCCAGCGCCCATTTCATCCCGGCACTGACTTCATGCGCAATTTCGGGATTGTAGATTACCCAGTGACGCGTCCGCTGGAATTGTGTGAGATTTTCCACCAGCGGCGCGATCGCCCCGACAAGTTGCGCCGCGCTGGCGCCGGTGCCTATCACCGCGACACGTTTGCCGCGCACATCGAGATCCTCTGGCCAGGTGGCGGTGTGCACGACCTGACCCTTGAAATCGCCAAGGCCGGGCGCATCGGGCCACTTTGGCCGATTGAGTGGGCCGTGGCCATTGATCACGGCATTGACGATCAGCGTTTCGCGCGCGCCGTCCGGCTTTTTGACGGTCACGTGCCACATATACGATGCTTCGTCCCAGCGCAGTTGTTCAACTATGGTGTTGAAACGCAGGTTCGGGCCGATGCCGCCTGTTTCGGCAGCTTCGAGCATATATTGCCGCATATCGGCGCCGTGCGGATGATAATACCGCCAGTTGGTCCAGATCTGCCAACTGAAGCTGTAGAAGTGACTTGGCGTATCGACGCCCACGCCGGGATAGCGGTTTTCCCACCACGTACCGCCGACATTGGCATTCTTTTCGATCACGACGTAGTCGTATCCGGCTTCGCCCAGCTTGATTGCGGCGGCGATCCCGGTCAGTCCCGCGCCGATCACCAGCACCTTGAAATCGGCGGGCGGCCGGCGGCGCCCTTCGATCTGCGAGCGATCGATCCACGGTTTGAAGCCGCACTGGTCATAAACCAGTTCGAGGAATTCGTCGGCAACCGGTTCGCCGACGCTGACCGACATGATCCGTTGCACCAGACGGTCATCAGCCGGCGCTGACTGTCGGCCTTCGCCGGTGGTCAGCAGGCGCCGCATCCGCTCGCGCAAGTCTGCAACCAGGTCGTCAGGAACCGGCACGGCCTCAGGCGAAAATGCCGGCTTGATGAAGGGCGCAAAGCGATCGAGCATGACCTCGTCATGGGACAACTGCACATAGGCGGCCAGCAAAGTGGGCACGTTGGCCTCGGCCAGCCCCTCGCGCAATTCGGGTGTGTCGGCGAGCGGTGCAGGTGTTTCGCCATCGATGGTGCGGATAGGCTCAGCAATCACAAGTGTCTCCCAAATTTTTTGTAAGTCATTACTCACCTATTTTTTTTGACCGCGCAAGTCTGGAAATTCGGGAGAAGCCAAACCCGTGTGCAATCGTGCCCGTGGACCGGCGGAAGTCGTTCACTGGTGCATGTTTACAACACAATCCTACGCGACCGTCTATTTTTCCCCAAGCCTCGCTCCGACTGTTGACGGACGAGTTGATAATTGCAAGTGTACACTCACTTAAAACTGCCGCGCACCAAGCCGGCAGGCATTCGGGAGAGTGGCACGTGATATACAGCACGCAGATTTCGCATCTTTCCGACGTTTTGCGGCCAGCATCGCCGCCGCGCGAGATCGCCGGGGTCTACACCCCTGACCAGATCGCGCGGCTGCTCGATGTCGTGCGCACGCAAGGACCGTGGCAGCTTATCATTGCGCAGCATTTCGCCTCGGTCGAAGAGCTGGTCGCAACCATGTCAGGCGCAATGCCTGTTGACGTCGAGCCATCGCTCGACATGTTCCTGACACCGACGTTCAGAGGCTATTACGCCAATTATTCGGCGGTGTTGTACCCGGAACTGCACGACTGCTTCTACAACCAGGTGTTTCTGGAGCACGCCAAGGCGTATTGGGGCGGGGCGGCCTATGCCAAGCCGCAGATGATGCTGTTCAACATCAACGGCCCTTGCGGCAACACCGATCCGGGCCACCTCGATTCGCCCAGCTTTCGCGGGGTGCGCCATGAAAATTCGCCCACATGGCTATGTTCGGTGATGGGAAAGTCCGGCTTGTTCCAGGACTATCTGATCAAGATGGCGCAAGTCATAACCTGGTTCAGCCACGATGCGGGCAGCGGTTTCACGTATTGGCCCAACGGGCCTGCGCAACCACCAGCGCGCTTGCAACCGCCGATCTACAATCGCGGTGTCGTGGTCCAGAACGAGATGATGATGCACCGGGGGGAGGCCAATGGGCCGATCGCGCTGCAGCGTCCGGCAGGCCTGTCGTTCGAAACGCGCTTCACCGGCGATCCGGCGGACAAGGACAATTGGCGCCTGATGAATGGCGAGACGGTCATCGCGCAGCATCGCACCGACGAATTGCGGTTCCTGGTGCATTGGTCGGGCGAAGTGTTCGAAGATTTCGCGGAGCTCAAGATGAACATGGACGGTACCCATGATCTGACGCACGATCAGGTGTTCGACACCTTCATCAAGGATATGCGCGCGCGCGGGATCGCGGTCGAAGCCCCCGCCGATCCGCTTCATGACCAGGCGTTCATCCGTACACTTGTCGCTGCCTATGATTTTGGCTCGCCCGCGATGTACCCTACCGAAGCGCCGGTTACACCGGTCTATGCCAGCGCAGCTTAAGCATTGATACATAAGAAATAATTGAAATACCGGATCAGTTGAGGGGGTTTTATGCAGAAATTTTCAATGAAACGGGCGGCGTTGCTGCTGTGCGGCGCCGCTGTCATTGCCGTGCCGGCCGGGGCTTGGGCGCAGGCGGCGACGCCAACCGTTGCGTCGACGAACGACGGGCCTCCTACGATCAGCGAGATCGTCGTCACTGCGACACGTATCCAAAGTCGGCAGCAGGACGTCGCGATGTCATTGAACGTCGAAACCGGAGACAAGCTGGAAAAGCTCAATGTTTTCGATATCAAGGACATCAGTCAACTGGCTCCTGGCCTCGACCTGACCAACACCGACGGGCGCAGCAATTCGACCACCTTACGGGGCGTGACTTTCAATCCGGATTCGGGGACAGCACCGGCTGTTCAGGTCTATCTCAACGAAATACCGACCGACGCGCAAGTCATCTATGCGCCGATCTACGACATTCAGGATATCGAAGTGCTGCGCGGCCCACAGGGCCTGCTGCGCGGTCTGTCGGCGCCGGCCGGCTCGATCACGATCGCGACCCGCCGCCCCAATTTTGATCATGTCGAAGGCTACGCCGAGACGACGGCGACCAACCGCGAAGGTTACAACGTCCAGGCAGGGGTTTCGCTTCCGTTTTCCGACACGCTGGCGATCCGCGTCGCGGGCCTTGTCGACGGCAACCGCATCAATGACGTCGTCGATGTGAACCGCAACAACCAGCGCTCGTATGGCTGGACCGAAAGCGCGCGTATCACAATCGGCTGGAAGCCGCTGCCCGGCTTGACCACGTTTTTGACGTATCAGCACCTCGATGTCGATACGCGGCAGTTTCAGCAAGTCGTGGGTAGCGGCAACACGCCTGCTTATCAGTTGCTTCCTTTTCTCGGTGGCTATCTCCTTCCTGATACCTCCGCGCGTTCGGGGCCGCCGCTGACTGTATCGGATTACGGGGCGGTTTCGGAAGGGCTGGATGAAGTCAACAACCGGACCGATATTGTCAATCTGGCCGCCGACTACGACCTGGGGCCGGCGACATTGTCATTCGTCGGTGCACATCAATCCAGCCTGATCGTCGTGGAGCGCGATCTCGACAATGGCAATGCCGTGCCGGGGTACATTTCCAACGGACCGCAGCATACCACGTTCAATTACAACACCGGCGAGTTGCGGCTGACATCGAACAATACAGAAGGTCTTGGCTGGGGTGTCGGGGCATTCTACACCAAGCAGTCGGGTCTGACGATTCTCGATGGCGGCAACAGCAATACGTTCTTTTTCCCGACGTCGGTTGCCGGAACCAAGGCGGCCTTTGGGGCGCCGCCGTATTTACCGATCAACACCAACATCACTGTACCGACCAACGCCAGCACGGCCTCGTTCAATGCCAACTTGCGGTACAAGAGCGGACCATTCAAGGCCGAGGCCGGTGTGCGCTATTCGATCGAAAAGAACGACCAGACCACCCAAGTCGGGGTCAGCAGTCCGGGCAACACATTTGCCGGTGTGCCTGCCTTTGCCCTGCCGACATCCGAAATCATTCCGCCCAATCTTCAGAAGAGCACGTACCGTCCGCTAACCGGCGGGGCCGACATCAGCTATGACTTTGCCCGGACATTGACCGGCTATGTGGCTTATGGTCACTCGGCACGGCAGGGCAGTACGGGTGTGGGTGTTCCCTCGGGGATCAGCCCCGACCTGATCCGCACCAAGAACGAAACCACCGATTCCATCGAAGCCGGTCTCAAGGGGTCGTTTGCCAATCGCCGGCTGAGCTTTACCGTCGACGGCTTCTACCAGAAACTCGAAAACTACCTGTCGCGGTTCCAGAATATTTTCTACGATGTTCCGGCCAACCAGTCGGGCACCGGTCAGCAGGAACTGGGTTCGTTTGATTTCAACTACAACGGCAACGCCACGATCAAGGGCGTCGAAGGTTCGCTTGACGGCCATGTCACCCGCGATTGGGATATCAGTGTCCAGGCGTCGTATACCCATGGCCGTTACAACAACGCCACTTTGCCGTGCAATGATTTTGCCGGCACGGGCATTCCCAATGCCAATGGCGCGCAGAAAGTGACCGGGCCCGGCAATGTCAGCTATTGTGTCATCAACTCCCGCCTGGCCGACGTTCCCGACTTCAGCCTGACCGCGAACACGGAAATCCGCTTCCCGATGGCGACCGTCACTCCGTTTGTAAGGGCACTGCTGTCGTATCGCCCGGGGTTCTATTCGCAACTGGTCAATTTCAATTACGAAGACCGCGAGAACGTCAATCTTTACCTCGGTTTGCGGACCAATGACGGCAAATGGGAAATCAACGCCTTTGCGAAAAACCTGCTCAACCAGCAGCGCATTACAAACATTTCGCTTGGCAATGCGCAGCAACCGACGTCGGCCGGGGTTTCCTATGACTCGGGCTATCGCACGATCAATGCGACCAACCGGCGCTCATTCGGGATCACCGCGCACGTCAAATGGTGACAAGTAGCACCGTGTAGTAGGGCCCGCGATACGCTCAGGCGAAGCCGCCGTGCCAGACAGGCATGGCGGCTTTGTTGTTACCCAGGTTGCAGGATTTCCATCAGGCCCGTTCAAGGTTGCAGTTGCGCAGCGGCAATCCGTACGCTGGCGGTCAACACGGGGTCGGTGGCCGCGCGAGAAACTTCCACTTTGACCGGCCCCGCTGCCACAAGCCAGCCGCGGTTCTGCACCGAATAGCGCGCGAGCAGCCGCCGGTCGGCCACGACGGTGACCGTTCTGGTCTGGCCGGGCGCAAGGTCTGTGCGGCTCCAGCCGATCAGGCGTCGTGCCTTGCCGGGCAGGGTGACATAGACTTGCGGCACGTCGGCGCCTGCCGCGGTGCCGGTGTTGGTCACCCGGAATGTGACGCGCACGGCCGCCCCGCCGTGCGCCTGCAATCCGGCATAGGCAAAGTGCGTGTAACTGAGGCCAAATCCGAACGGATAGAGCGGCACGGCGTGGCGGGCGTCATACCAGCGATAGCCGACGTCCGATCCTTCGGGATAGCCGATATCGAATGTCGGGGAGGTTACCGCGCTGCCATACAGGGCTTTGTCCTGCTTGCTGGGCGGGCCCATTGTCGAGCCGGGCAGCACCGGGTTGGGTATTTGTCCGAAATCGGCGGGAAACGTCACCGGCAGGTGGCCAGACGGGTTCACCGCTCCCGACAGGACCTGCGCGACTGCGGTCCCACCGCTCTGTCCAGGGTACCAAGCCTCCAGGATCGCGGCGACTTTGTCGCGCCAGGGCATGACCACCGGATTGCCGGTCTCCAGCACAACGACGGTATTGGGATTGGCGCCGGCCACTGCGGCGATCAGGTCATCCTGTCCCCCGCCCAGCGACAGATCGCGGACATCGACGCCTTCCGATGAAAATTTTTCTCCGATGACGACGGCGATGTCCGCCTTGGCTGCGGCCGCGATCGTAGCGGGCAAGTCGGTACTGTCGATGTAGGTGATGACACTGTCGGGAAACGCGGTGCGCAACGCCTCAAGCGGGGGTGTTCCGCCATAACCGTACCCGGTGAACGATCCCGTTGCCGTGGCGCGCCGGCGCAAGCCGCCGACGGGGGAGACTTGTGACGACCCGCCACCGGACAGAACACCCAGATCGCCATGTCCGCCAACCAGCAAAATCGTGCGTGGGTGCGCTTTCAGCGGCAAAATACCATCCTGATTGCGCAGCAGCACGATGCCCTGCTGCTCGGCACGCAGCGCCACTGCGCCATCGGCCGCGTAATCGATGGCCGATTTTCCGATCACAGGGTGATCAACCAGCCCCTGGCTATAGATTGCAGTCAGGATGCCGAGCGTCGCGCGATCGACTGCGGCCATGGGCACCTCGCCGGCCAACAGCGCGCTCGACAGTTCGGTCGAAAAAAAACGTTTGGTGTCGAGGGCTTCGCCTGATTCCTGATCCAAACCGGCAGTCAAGGCACCGACAGAATGCACCGCTCCCCAGTCGGACATCACAAAACCGGAAAATCCCCAGTCCCGCCGCAGCACATCGGTCAGAAGAAACCGGTTTTCGCAAGCATAAGTGTCACCGACCCGGTTATAGGAACACATCACTGCGCCCGGATGCCCGCCTTCTATACCCAGTTCGAACGCCAGCAGGTCGCTTTCGCGGGCAGACGCCTCGTCGAAATTGACAGATGCGATATTGCGCCCGGTTTCCTGATCGTTGAGCGCGAAATGCTTGATCGTGGACATGATGTGGTTGGACTGCACACCGCCGATCTGGGCGGCCACGAGTCGGCCGGCGAGCAAAGGGTCCTCGCCCAGGTATTCGAAAGTGCGTCCGCCGCGCGGGTCGCGCACCAAATTCACGCCGCCCGCCAGCAACACATTGAATCCTTTGGCCCGCGCCTCGCTGCCGATCATCTTGCCTCCGGCATAGACGAGATCGGGGTTCCAGGTCGCCGCGAGCGCCAGACCCGACGGCAGCGCCGTTGCGACATCGCCCTTGCGCAGCACACCGCCGAGATTGGCCACACCCAGGCTGGCATCGCTTTCCACCAGTGCGGGTATGCCAAGTCGCGCAATGCCAGGAATATAGCCTGCGCCAATGGTCACCCCTGGGGGACGTTTGGCCTGCGGTACCATTCCCAGCATCGGGCCATGGAGCAGCGTTACCTTTTCATCGGTGGTCATCCGCGCGAGCGTGGCCCGGGCGCGCAAAATGGCGGGCGATTGCGTTTGATGGGGTCTGGCCTCGGCCGTTCCCGAAACGAGCGCCAGGCAGCAAACCAAACCGGCGTAATTGCGCACCATCATATGCCGCTCCCCGTAACCCAACCCGCACGGCGCCTTGCGCCCCCGGTTCGGCAAAGGCTTGCCGATAAGTGGGCGAATGTCAATTAAATGATCGAGTCCGTACGATTAACTTGGGCAGCGCCCTTTTTGCCGTAACCGCGATAATCGTTGGCCGCACGAGCCGATCGGGATAAGGCAATGCGATGTTACCAGTTGCCAAACGTATGCCTGCCCGACGCGGACGACCGAGCGCAGAGCGCGCAAATTCGATTGATCAGCTTGTCCTGGAGGCGGCGCGACGGCTATTCCTGGACGAGGGCTTCGACGCTGTGACGATGGAGCGCGTGGTCGCGATTGCCGGCGTTTCCAAGGGTACGCTCTATGCCCGCTACGCGTCGAAAGAGGCGTTGTTCGCGGCCGTCATCAAGGCGACCGTCGAGCGCTGGTCGGACATCGCGTCGCAGAACAATCACCTGTTCACCGACGATATCGAACAGCGCTTGCGCCATCATGCGCGCACAATCGCCGGCGCGCTGCAGTGGCCGGATGTCGTTGCGTTTCAGCGTCTGATTTTTTCGGTCCAGGACCGGTTTCCGGCGTTGTCGCAGGCAATGCATGAAACTGGCGCGAAATACACCGTGCATTACATTGTTCGCGATATCGAGGCGGCGGCATTGCGCGATGGTCTGCCGGTAAAAGATGCGATTTCGGTTGCCCGCATGCTGGTCGAATCGCTCACTGGTTTTCAACTGGTCGAAGGGGGCGACAAGTCTGCGCCCGGGGTCGACATCACGCAGTTTGGTCAGCGCGTGGTCGATCTGTTGATCGCCGCGCGGTCATCCTGGTAAATGCGCGCAACGCGGCCCTTGTTTTTCGAACGGTGTCGTGCGATATAGTGCCGACGCGAATGTTCGCGCGTAGGGAGAGTTCAATGCGCATTGCTGTTTCCGGATCGTTGCTCGTTGCCGCCGCGCTGGCGTTGGGCGTGTGCTTGCCTGCATCGGCCCAAACCCCGGCACCCGCTGCCACGTCAAAGCCAGCCGCCGCGAAATACAGCACGTCCGATACCGACATCGGCACGTTGCTCGATGATCCAGCCGCAAAGGCGATTGTCGAAAAGCATATCCCCGGCATGACCACCAACCCGCAGATCGATATGGCCCGTTCGATGACGCTCAAAGCCATTCAGGCCTATGCGGCCAGCGACGTGACCGACGAACGACTGGCCGCAATTGATGCGGATTTTGCCAAGTTGGGCAGCTAACCCTTCATGTCGCTGCCTGCGGCTGCGCGGGCAACCACCGTACCGCAGTTGTGCAAGCCATATTACCGCTGTGCGGGATGCTTGATTGCGCCCGGGAAGGATCGATGATGGATCGACGCACTGTATTGCAGGGTGCCGGGTCCGGTCTTGCGCTTTCGGTCCTGCCCGGTGCGGGGGTCGCTTATGCGGCTCGGACTGGTCATGCCGCGCGGTCCGCGCCATCGCTCGTGCCTGGGTCACCGCCCGCGCCATCGCCCGCGCCATCGGTGGTCTTGCCGGAACGTGGCGCGATCAACTTGAATGCCGGCTGGCGATTTCACCCTGGCGACATCGAGGCACCCGCCACCAAGACGTTTCAGGACAGCTATCTCTCCGCCAAGGCGGGCGGGGCGCGTGGCGCTGCGGCCGTCGGTTTCGACGATACCGCTTGGCGTCTGCTCGATCTGCCGCATGACTGGGCGATCGAATCCCCGCTGTCGTCCGATGAAAACGGCACGCTGGGCTATCGCCACCGCGGGTTTGGCTGGTACCGCCGATCGCTGGTGTTCGATCCGGCGCTGGCCGGCCGTTATCTGGAACTCCAGTTCGGCGCGATCGCCACAAATGCGACAATATGGTTCAATGGCACGCCGGTCGTGCATAACTGGTCCGGCTATAACAGCATGGCCATCGACGTCACCGCGCTGGCCAATTTCGGCGCGCCCAACACGCTGGCAGTGCGGGTTGACGCGCAGGCCGCCGAAGCCTGGGCGTATGAAGGCGCCGGCATCTACCGCGATGTGTGGCTGATCGATCGCCCGCCGATCGGACTGGTCACCGATGGGGTGCACGCCGATCCGCGCCGGGGCGAGGACGGCATATGGCACATTCCGGTCGAGGCGACGGTCTATTCGATCGGCAATGCGGTCGGCATGGTCGACGTTGTCGCCGAACTGCTGGGTCCGGACGGGCACGTCGTGGCATCGGCGCGCGGCGCGTTGCACGCTGCGCCGCTGGAGCGCACCGCGCTGGGCCTGATGCTTGACAAGATTCAGCCAGATCTGTGGTCGCCCGATCGCCCGGTGCTCTACACGGTGCGCACCAGGCTGGTCGTGGATGGCCGGATCACCGATGAACGCGTGACCCCGTGCGGGTTTCGCACCATTCGCTTCGATCCGGCGCACGGCCTGCTGCTCAACAGCCAGCCGCTCAAGATCAAGGGCGTGTGCCTGCGCCAGGATCACGCAGGGACCGGCGTTGCGATCCCGGCCGCGTTGGTTGACTGGCGGTTGCGCCAATTGAAGGCGATGGGATGCAACGCCATCCGGGTCGCGCACGGTGCGCCGGATCGGGCGGTGCTCGATGCCTGTGACCGGTTGGGTCTGCTGGTGATGGATGAAAACCGCAATTTCAACACGAGCCCCGATTACTTGGCGCAGCTTGAATGGCTGGTGCGCCGCGATCGCAATCACCCGTGTGTGTTTCTGTGGTCGATCTTTAACGAAGAGCCGATCCAGAATTCCGTTCAGGGTTATGAAATGGCGCGCAGGTCCACTGCGCTGGTCAAATCGTTGGATGACAGTCGCCCGGTCACTGCGGCGATGAGCTCCGTAACCAATTCCAAAGCCAGCGTCGCGCAAGCGGTCGATGTGGTCGGCTTCAACTATCAGAATGCCGGTTATGACCGGTTTCATTCCAGCTATCCCGACAAACCGATGCTCAGTTCGGAAGATTGCAGCGCCTTCATGACCCGCGGCGCCGTGAAAAGTGACAAGGCGGCACATGTGGCATCGGGCGACGACAGCGAACACGCCGCCTGGGGTCTGTCGCACCGTGCCGCGTGGAAGGCGATCGACACCCGCCCGTTCGTGGCCGGCGGGTTTTGCTGGACCGGGTTCGATTATCACGGCGAACCGACGCCTTATGCCTGGCCTTCGAATTCCAGCCTGTTCGGCATTTTAGACTTGTGCGGGTTTCCCAAGGCGGCGTTTTCCATCCGGCGGGCGCTGTGGCGCAAGGATGTGCCGGTGCTCGATATCCTGCCGCACTGGAACCGGGCAGGGGACGAGGGCAAACCGCTCAAAGTGCTGATCGCAACCAATCTCGATCGCGTGCAACTGCGGCTGGGGGGGCGCGTCGTGGGCGACGGGAAGCCCGATCCCTATGACATGATTACATTCGACGTGCCTTATGCGCCGGGGCGGCTGGAAGCGATCGGCTGGAAAGACGGGGCGCAAATTGCGCGCAGTGTGGTCGAAACGACCGGCCCGGCCACCGCGCTACGGCTGATCCTCGATCGGCAAGGGCTGCTGGGTGATGGATTCGATGCGCAGCCGGTCCGGATCGAGGCAGTGGACGCGCGGGGCAGGATGGTGCCGACGGCCAATATTGCCGTCACGCTGACCATCGGCAACGGTCGTCTGATCGGGGTGGGCAATGGCGATCCCACGTCGCTGGCGCCGTCGAAAGGCAACCGCGTCGAGACGTTCAACGGCCTGGCCCAGACGATTGTTCAAACGATCGCCGGGACGAGCGGCAAAATGCTGCTTTCGGCGAGCGCGCCCGGGCTTGCGGGGGCCGGCGTGGCCATGGCGATCACGCCGGCGCAAGTGGCCCGGTCGTTGCCACCGCTGCTGTCGCAGGTCGTGCGGCTGTGGCGCCAGTCGCCTGTCATGCCGATCCGTGCCAGCCTGATCCAGGGCATCGCCGACAGCGATATGAACAGTTGGGCGCCGGTGATAGCGGGCGAGCCGCCGCAACCGGCTACGGGCGTGGGCTATGTCATGGTGCTGGCAAAGGCGGTGCTGACAGAACCGATGCGGCGTCGTGGCACGGTGTTGCGTTTTCAAGCGATCCAGGGGGCGGGCGATGTACTGGTCGACGGGCGCGTCGCCGCGACCAAGCCCGATGCCGCTGCTGCGCCGCTGTCGGTCGCCTTGCCGCCGCATGATGGGGATATCGTCATCGCGCTGGTGCTGCATGTCAAGGCGGGCGAGGCGGTTGGCCTCGCCGGACAAGTCGTGCTCGAAGCCGCCGGCCTCTCCTGAAATTACCCGCATGACCACGAGAGGATTCACCATGTTCGACAGGCGCAATGTGATGGCCGGTGGCCTTGCGACAGCGAGCGCCGCGTTGGCATCGCGCGGGGTGGCGGCGCAGACGAACGCCGAGCGCGTTATGATCGATGCCCACCGCGAGATCGGGCCCTTGCCGCATATATGGTCCAAATGCGCCGGGTCCGATCGCGCGGCGATTACATTGCGCGAGGATTGGCGGCATGACCTGATGCGGTTTCATCGCGAAACGGGGCTGGAGCGAGTGCGGTTCCACGGCATCTTTGCCGATGAACTGGGCGTGTGGGGCGGGTTTGGTGCGGGCGGCGAACCCAATTTCCAGAATGTCGATGCAGTGTATGATGGCCTGATCGAACGCGGAGTCGATCCTTATGTCGAATTGAGTTTCATGCCGGGGCGGTTGATGAGCGCGTCGCGCCATTTTGGATTCTATGGCGCCAATATCTCGCCGCCCAAGGATCTGGGCCAATGGCAGCAATTCATTACCACTTTCACGCGTCACCTGATGGATCGCTATGGCAAGGCGCGGATTGGCAAATGGTATTTTGAAGTATGGAACGAGCCCAACCTGAGCTTTTTCTGGTCGGGCAACCAGGCGCAATATTTCGAGCTCTACAAGGCCAGCGTCGCGGGCGTAAAGGCCGTCGATCGCGATCTTCGCGTCGGCGGCCCGGCTACGGCATCGATTGGCTGGATCGAGCCGTTTCTCGCCTATTGTGCGGTGCAAGCGCTGCCGGTCGATTTCGTCTCCACGCACATTTACGCCGGGGATGATCAGCGCCCCGTGTTCGGCACGGCCGGCGCCTATTCGCAAAACGACATGATCCCGGCCGCCGTCGCAAAAGTGCGCGCGCAGATCGATGCCAGCCGGTTCAAGGGCACCGAACTGTGGATTTCGGAATGGTCGTCCGACAGCCCGGCGATGATTGCCCACGTTCTGAAAGGGGCGCTGCCGCACTGCCAGGCGATGTCGCAATGGGCGATCAGCAGCGTGTTCGAGGAAATCAACGTGCCCGCCTTTATCCTCAAGGAAGGGGACAACGGCTGGGGCATGATCGCCCAGCGCAATATTCCCAAGCCTGCCTTCAACACCTACAAACTGCTTCACCGGCTCGGTAACCGTCAATTGGTATCGACCGGGCCGGTGCTGGCATCACGCACGGAAAAAGGCATCGCCGCGCTGGTCTGGAACCTTGCCGAGGCGCAGCAACCCGGCGGAATTCCGGGCGCATCGAACGAACGCAAAGTCGTGGGACAGCCTAGGCGCCTTGACGTGGCGATACACGGCGCCCGGGCCGGCCAGGCGGCCTCTATCAGCTATGTCGACATGGCACGTGGATCGCCCTTTCCCATGTGGCGCGAGCTGGGTTCGCCGCGCTATCCCGGTCCCGAACAGATCGCCCAGATCCGCAGCGCAGCCGAACTTGCCCCGCCCGAGCGGCGGCAATGCGACGCCAATGGCAATCTGGTGATCGATTTGCCAGCAGAAGGCGTGGCACTGATCGAACTGGCCTGAGCCGCGGCCTTGGGACGCGATACCTGCGATCGCATCTGCCGATCAATCAGACCGTGTGCTGTGTGCCGCGTCCCGCACCGCAAAGGAAAAGCCGCACGACGAATTTCGCCTGCTGTTCCATTTCGGCCCGGATCATCGGCGGGCCGCCGAACAACAGGCGGCGCTGCCATTCTCCAAAGGCCATGGCAACGAACTGCGTGGCTTCGTCACGAAGGGCAGGGCCGCTCATGCCGTGCTGGTGCAGGATGTCGACCACCGGATCAACCTGATAGCGCTCGAACTGCACGCGCGCGATGGCGCGGACGTCGGCAAATTCGGCACCTTCGCGATAGAGCAGTGCCGTAATTTGCCGGCTGCGTTCCTGTGATAGTTGTTCCAGCACCGCGACCACATGCGCGATCAGAGCTTCTGCCAGATCTGTGTCCGGCGCAGATGCGGCTGGCATGTTTGATCGCAAGGTAACGCGGTGCAACTGCGCACTTGATGCCTCAAGACACGCCGCAAACAGCGCGACTTTATCGGCGTAATGATTGTAGAGCGTGCGCGTCGAGATATCCGCCTTGGCCGCGATCGCGCGCAAAGATGCGCCACGAAAACCCCGACTGGCAAATTCTTCCAGTGCGGCTTCGATCAGCGCGGTGTGTTTTCGCTCTGCCGCTTCGGCGTTGGGCCGGCCGGCGCCTTTCCTGGCCTGCTCGCCAGGCTGTTCGTTGATGATCCTCGCCCCTGTCATGTTGGCTCTTTTGCCGACCCCAGGTTCCGATGCAAGCCACCAAAGCCGTGTTGACGAAATACACACTCGGTTGTAATTTAAATCAGAACAGCGCCGCAGCGCGCGTTATCCAAGGAGCCGAGGATGCTGGCGCAATTCAATGGCGATGTGGCCATGCTTGATCAGGCAATTGCCGAGCTCGATCCGGTGGTCGCGCTGCTTTCGCTGGTCCAGATCACGGGCGACCGCACGCTGCTGCACAAGTTCGGGCCAGCACTTGAAGGCACACAGCACAAATTGCGCGAGGCGTTTGTCAGCTTTGGCGACCAGGACGGGCCGGGTGCGGCTTCTGCTGACATCGCGGCAGACGTGCGCAATCGGCTGAAGCTTGCGCTGCTTGCGGCGAAATCGCCCGTTTTGCCCAACCTCGACATGCCGCTGTTTCGTGTGATGTCACACCTTGCCCTTGGCATGGACATTCCCGAAATGTCGCTCGCCCCGGCTTTTCAGCACGCCGGATTCACCACCGACACACGCGTGCAAAAGGCCAAAGCCGTGCCGCCGGCAGGCTTCAAAGTCCTGGTGGTCGGGGCCGGTATGATGGGTATCAATGCTGCGGTAAAGCTGCAGCAGGCCGGGTTTGACTATACCGTCCTCGAACGCCTGGATGCGGTGGGCGGCAATTGGCTGGAAAACACCTATCCGGGCGCCGCTGTGGATACGCCCAGCAGAGTCTATTCGTTTTCGTTCGAACCCAATGGGTCGTGGACCCGGTTTTATCCCACCGGTCCCGAATTCCTGTCGTACCTGACGCGCGTCGCGGACACCTACGGCATCAACGCCAACATTGCGTTCGGCACCACGGTGGAAGGTGCCCGATGGGATGAGGCGCGGCAATTGTGGGTGGTGTCGGCACGGCGCGGCCACGAGTCGGTGACATACGAGGCGAATGAACTGATCATGGCGGTGGGGCCGAACAATACCCCCCATTATCCCGATGTGGCCAACCTTGAGACGTTCAAAGGTCCCGTGCTCCATGGTGCACGCTGGGACAAATCGGTCGACCTGACCGGCAAGAAGGTCGTTCTGGTCGGCACCGGGTGTTCGGGCGTGCAGATCGCGACTGCGCTCGCCGACACAGTGGGGGAATTGACGATCATCCAGCGGCAGCCCGAACACATCATCCCCAATCCCACCGCGCACGATCCGGTCGATCCGCTGGAAATCTGGCAGATGGAAAACATTCCATTTGTGGTGCAGTGGAAGCGATTGCAAAGTCTGGCCAGCGCGCTGTCGGATATGCACGGCATGATCATGAAGGACGAGGATTATGCTGCCAAAACCGGCGGCTTTGGTCCGATCAATGATGCCATGCGCCGGATGTGCAAGGCGTATCTGGAAAGCCATTTTCCCGATGACCCGGACATGCGGGCGCTGCTGTGGCCTACCTATCCGGTGTTTGCGAAACGCCCGATCCTCGATTGCGGCTTCTATGACACGCTCAAAAAGCAGCATGTCAAGATCGTGCGCGGTTCGCTGGCCGAGGCGTATGACGGCGGCATTGTTCTTGCAGACGGGACCCGGATCGATTGCGACGCGATCCTGCTCGCGACCGGCTATAATCTGTTCTTTGGTCGCCAGTTCGACATCACCGGGCGCAGCGGCAAGACTCTGAAGGATGCGTTCGATCCTTATCCCTATTCGTACGAGGGGATGCTGATTCCGGACTTTCCCAACTTCGTGTTCATGGGCGCGCCCTACAGCTATCTTGTCGCCAATCACGCCGTGGTCAGCGAACAGCAGGTCCACTACATCATCGAATTGCTGCAGTGGATGGTGGATGAGAACTTGTCGTCGGTCGACGTGACCCAGGCCGCGACGCGCGCCTTCGTCGACGAGATGGACACCAATCTGGCCCGGACGGCCTGGGTCCAGTGCGGGGATGCCCATGGCTATTACCGGGACAAGGGCAAGAAGGTGATCCTGGCCGTGCCCCGCCACAATTCGCATATCTGGCACGTGACCCGTTTGCCGCGCACCGGGGATTTTACAGTCAAGCGGGTGCCCGGCGCAGAGCCGGTTCAGGTGCGCGAACCGGATCTGTTGACGATCTGACAATTGCGGCGCGGCGTCACCCCAAACCCAACCCACCGGGAGATTATATCATGGCTCAGCAGATTCCCAGCGCCAGGACGCTCGACACCGATTTCATGTTCACCAAGCTGATCGTGCGCGATCTGGACGCGGCGACCGCATTTTATGCCTCGGTGGTCGGACTGGTCGAAATGACGCGCGTGGACGCGGCAATCGACGGACGTGCGGTGACAGAAGTCGTTTACATGCCGACGTATCCTGGTGGTCCGATGTTCATCCTCGCCCGGTTTTACGACGTCGTCACACCCGCCACGGCGGAACTGATTATGGGTTTTGCAACGCAGGACCTCGACGGATTTGTCGCCCGTGCAGAGCAGGCGGGCGGAAAAGTGATCGAGGCGGCACGCGAAATTCAGGGTGCGGGCATGCGCGTCGCATTTGTTGCCGATACCGAGGGTCATGTTCTGCAAGTCACGCAGATGCTCGGATAAATCCAGGTGCGGACGGATTTTTTCAACAAGGGTGCTGCGGCCATGGCTGAACGGCCGACTCTCGCGGTGGGGTCGCGATACATGGCCAGGTTGCCCGCGCCGGTCACCGCGACGTGCGATCCGTCCGGCCCGATTATGCATACTCTGCCGGCCGGGACAGTGATCGTTTGCGCGCAGGCGCCGGGCGATGGTGCACGGGTCCGGATCAGCAGCCCGGCGGGTTGGCTGGACGCCGGCGTGCTGGACCGCGCCGATCCCGCGCCGGCGCTGACGATCGATTTCGAGACGTTTCAGCAGCGCCATGCGCTGGTGCAGCCAGGTGATACCTATGGCATCGAATTTCCGTTTTCGCTGGCCATGCTCGAAGCGTACGGCCCTGATTTCCTGACCCGCGCCTTCCACGCCTCGGGCGTCATGGGCGCGGACAACCGGGTCACGGCGATTCTGGCGATGAAACCGATCGAAGTGAAAGGCGCATCCGAAAATGCCCTGATGACAGTCTCTTATGCCAAGGATGAACCCGCGATTTCAACGGAGCTGTTCGTGAAAATGTCGCCGGCGGACATGAATCGCAAATTCGGGCTGGCCGGGATGTCACACGGAGAGGTGCAGATCGCACAACTGTCGCAGAAGGGCATCGTGCCGGTCGACACCGCCAAATATTATTTCGCGGATTATTGCACGGATACCGCCAATTATATCCTGATCACCGGCAAGATCGCATTTGGTGTCGATCCGATCGAGCCTGCGTACCATAAGGGGTATGACTTCATGGTGCCCGATGCGGGCAACCACTATCAGGTGTTGACGCAAGCGCTGGCCCGCCTTGTCGCTGCGCACAAACTTGGCGCGATGGGCCATGATATCGAGGCGCACTTTCCTTATGCCCGTGCCGCGCGGGACTTCTGGCCGTCGGACGAATCTGCGGACCGGCTCGACCGCCTGATCGATTTCATCGGCCGGATTGCGCCGCAGTTGTTCATCGCAGAGGGCAGCGATCCTGCGTTTCTGGCACGTTGGCGCGACGATGTGCTGTTTGGCCTGGCCAACAAGGACGCGGTCATCGCGTTCCTCCACGCCGACCCCGACTATACCGGTTTGTGCCATTCCAATCTCAACATCGACAATGCCTGGTACTGGCGCGATGCGGCGGGCACCTTGCATGCCGGCCTGCTCGACTGGGGCGGAGCCGGGCAGATGAGCATTGGCCAGGCGCTCAGCAGCATGCTGATGATGCCTGAGCCGGAGGGTTATATCGCCTTGCAGCGCGCAACGATCGCGACGTTTATCGCCGCATACCGCGCGGCGGGCGGGATCGCACTCGATGCCGAAACGGTGCGTTTTCACTACAAGGCTTCGGTGTTTTCGACCGCAATCTGGATCATCGTCGACTACATCACCGACATGCTCTTCCAGTTTTCGGAAGAAGAATATGCCGGGATGAACGACCGCCATGACGCGCGGCTGACATCGACCGGTTTGTACAGCGCGATCATCTGGATCGACAACATGCTGCGTGATTGGCTCGACGACCTGACGCCGGGTGCTGCGTGCCGCCAGATCGTCGCGCAGCAGACGACGCTCGCCACCGTTTGAAACATTGACCGGAGAACGTGCCTTGATTCACCAGCTCGCCGAAAACTTTCGCCCGGTTTCCGCCCCGCAACTGATCGATGACGCCTATAGCCCTGAACAGCACGCCCGCCTGCTCAAAGTGGTGCGCGACAATGGTCCCTGGCCGCTGATCCTGGCGGAAAACTTCAAGACGCCCGAGGAAGTCATCGCGACCACTTCGGGCTCGATCCCGCCGGGGGTGAAGTTCACCTGGGAGATGATCGGGCTGAACCCGGTGTTCCGCGGCTATCTCGGGCGTGGCGGGGTGTGCCTTTATCCCGAACTCGAAGATTGCTATTACAATCCCCGCTTTCTCGAATTGGTGCGCAAGTACTGGGGGTGCCAGTATGCGGAGCCGGAAACGTTCCTGTTCAACATCCAGGGACCAACACCGATCGGTGGGCCGCCACATCTGGATGGAACAGTGTTTCGCGGCATGACGATGGATAACAACCCGCTGTGGCTGCTGCTGACAATGGCCAAATCCTGCCTGTTTGATCGCTGGCGGTCTAAGAAGGGCCAGGTTTTTGCCTGGTATTATCAGGGCAGGATTGGCGGGGGGTTCAACTGCTGGCCCAATGGACCCAGCGCTGCGCCGTTGCAGATCAACGCGCCGATGTGGGGCAAGGCGGTGGTCGTGGAAAACGAGATGATGTTCCACCATGGCCAGGCGACGGGCCCTGTCGGCCAGCGTACTCCGCAGGGCATGGACATTACCACGACCTTTGGCGCCGACCCGCAGGATGCCACCGGCTGGCAACTGGAAACATTCGGCCAGGTCAACCAGAAGGTCGCTGGCAAGGACATGCGCTTTCTCGTGCATTGGGGTGCGCGGTTGTTCAGCGATATGGCCGACCTGAAGCGTACATACGAACACACCGACGATATCACTGCGGACACCGCCATCGGCATGCTGATCGACAACATGAAAAAGCGCGGTATCGCGTTTGAAGTGCCCACCGACCCGCTGCACGACAATGCCTTTGTCGGAATTGTCGCACAAGCCTACGACATCGGTGGGCCGACCAACATTCCGGCCGATGCAATGGACGAGGTCGCCTGATCATGACGACAGGACGTTCAGTGGTTGCCGCGTGCCTGGCGCTGGCACTGTGGTCTGCGGCTGGGACACCCGCCCAGGCGCAAGCGGGCAGGCCGTTGACGGTCGATTCCACGGTTGGCGAATTGCTCGACAATCCCGCGGCAATGGCCGTGCTCCGCACCGAAGTGCCGATCCTGGTCGGCAACCCGCAGATCAAGGCGGCAGCAGCGTTGCCGTTGCGGGCGCTGGCGCACTATGCACCGACTGTGCTGACCGAGGCGAAGCTGACGGCGATCAACGCCGCGCTCACCCGGGCGCCGGGCGCGGTTTCCAGCGGAAGGGCGGTCGCCGCAGCGACCATGCTTGATCCGCGTGAGGCGTTGACTTTGCGCACTATGCCGCTGTGGGATGGCCCCGCGCCGGGCGCGCTGGGCACGCGGCCGCAGGATGTGCCGACTTTGACCGTGATAACGCCTGGCGAAACGACCTCGTTCGGTACGGCGGTGATCGTGGCGCCTGGCGGAGGGTACCAGGCCTTGGCCAGCAGCCTGGAGGGGCGGCAGGTGGCTGACTGGTTTGCCGCGCACGGCGTGACGGCCTTCGTTCTGACGTATCGCCTGACGCCGTTCGGCTATGGGCATCCAACGCAACTGACCGATGCGAAGCGCGCGATCCGCTGGGTGCGGGCGCATGCCGGCGATTACGGCGTGGATCCGTCGCGGATCGGGATGATCGGGTTTTCGGCGGGTGGCCACTTGACCGCGATGGCCGAAACGCAATTCGATGGCGGCGATGGCAGCGCGGCCGATCCCGTCGAGCGTGTCAGCAGTCGGCCCGATTTTGCGGTCTTGGGGTATGCGGCGATCGCGCTATCGGACAACCGCTGGAATTCGCGTGGTCTGATCGGGCCGAAGACTCCCCCCGCGGCATTGCCTCAGTTGAATCCAGCCGCCCATGTCCGCGCGGATACGCCGCCGACATTCCTGTGGGCGACCACGACTGATGAACTGGTGCCCTCGACCAATGCTACGCTGATGTACGATGCGCTGATTGCGGCCAAAGTGCCCGCCGAACTGCATATCTTTGCCAAAGGGCGGCACGGCATGGGGCTGGGCATGACCGATCCTGCGCTGAGCGTGTGGCCGACGCTGCTGCAGAACTGGCTGGACGGGCTGGGCATGATCGGCGCGCACGTTGGTGTCGGCAAATAGCGCGCCGCACGGTTTTTGCCCGACCCGAACGACCGCAGATATGTCCAGGGCTGGCAGGTTCAGGGCGCTGGCGCTGGTCGAGACATAGACACGCACAAGAATTGGAACAGAAAAATGGCGACTACACGTTTGCGTGCCGTGTTGGCCTTTGCCTTGCTGATAGCCTCTGTCGACGCAAGCTCTGCGCCCGAGCGGGGAGTTGTGCCGCAGATGAAGAGTCGGCTTTTCGTCCTCACCGATATAGGTGCTGACCCTGACGACACACAGTCGCTTATCCGTCTGCTGCTCTATTCCAACGAGATCGACATGGAAGGGCTGGTTGCAGTTACCTCGGTCCATCAGAAGACCCTGCTCGAACCGGACTCGATCCGGCGCGTGCTCCGGCAATATGCCCAGGTTCAAGGCAACCTCTCGCTTCATGACGTGGCCTATCCGACTGCTCATGCGCTGCTGGCGCTCGTCGCGACGGGCCAGCCCGCATATGGCCAGGCGGCCGTTGGTGAGGGAAAGGCCTCCGAAGGATCGCGGCGTATCGTCGCGGCGCTGAAGCGACCGGACACCCGACCATTGTGGATTACTGACTGGGGCGGAGCCAACACGCTCGCCCAAGCTTTGTTCAACATCCGGGAAACCGAATCCCCGGTCGAGGCAAAACGCCTGATATCGAAGCTGCGCGTCTATGCGATCTCCGACCAGGACGACAGCGGAGCCTGGATCAGGAAGGAATTCCCCGAACTGTTCTATATCGTCAGCCCGGGCGGCTATGGCGCAGCCACCTGGATGGGCATGAGCATTTTTGTGGACGGCATGGACAACACGACCGTTTCGAACGGCTGGTTAGCCTCGCACATTCAGCAGGGCCATGGGCCGCTGGGCGCCGCGTACCCCGACGTCGCGTATGGCATGGAAGGGGACACCCCCTCTTTCCTTGCCCTGATCCCAAATGGGCTCAACGTGCCCGAGCGCCCCGATTGGGGCGGCTGGGGTGGTCGATATACTCTCAGAATGCCGCCTCTCAGCGAAACTGACCCAAAAGGATTCAATGGCGGCGTTCCGGTGGTGCCCGAAAGCCGCCCGATCTGGACGAATACTGTCGATACGATAACGCCGATGATCGCAAAGCCGTTTGGACGAGCAACCGGCCCGACCAGCCGAAGCTACACCGGTTTCCGCGAGACGTTGTGGCGTTGGCGTGATGACTTCCAGAACGATTTTGCCGCGCGCATGGATTGGACGGTGACGGATCGAGCACATGCCAATCACCCGCCTATTATCCGACTTGCCCATGGCGACCATCTTGCGGCGCGAGCGGGTGACTTTGTACGGCTCAGCGCTCTGGGTACGAGCGACCCGGACGGCGACAGCTTGAGCTACCACTGGTTTGTGTATCCCGAGGCAGGCACTTGCGCGATGGCGATCCCGTTGTCGAGCGCAGACAATGTTTACCAAACCAGTTTCACCGCTCCGAAAGTCGATCGTGCGTGTGATGCACACTTCATCCTGAGAGTTACCGACAAAGGCACGCCGCCACTAACTCGATATGGCCGCGTGGTCGTTTCAATTACCCCCAAATAGCTGTGCTCCGCACTCGGCGCTTATTCGTAACGACGGTTCAGCCGGGTCCGTTTCGAGGCATCGGCGGATCGCTTCCTCGGTAAAGCCCAGCCCGCGACAGCAAAACCAGACCGCATCGTGGATGATTGTTTCGCGGTCGCCCGCGTAAGGCGAATCCTTGGTCGCAAGTCCGGCGAGTGTATTGGCCATCGTGCCGATATGTTCGGTGAACATCGACGTGTTGCGCGCGTCCAGAACTTTGCCGACGATATCGCCATCGTCATGGGCCTGAATCAGGGCGCGCCTTACCCGCTCGTTCATCATCCGATTGGCGCGGCGATAGATCAGACTGGCAAAGCTGCCATCGCCCGCTACGCTTGCCAGCAACAACCGGAAACCTTCCTTGATTTCCTCTGGTCCTTGCCCGACAGCGACTTCAAAATAGACACGCAAATTTGTGATCAATCCCCGGGCTGTGATCTCCTTCAGTCCGATAATATCGTGGTTTGCGTTCTGTTCCCGGATCGCGCGCCGCAGGACAGCGCGATAGAGCGCCTGTTTGGTCGGGAAATGGCGATAGACCAAAGCCTCCGAAACTTGCGCGGCGCGGGCAATGTCCTGAGTGCGGGTGGCTTCGAAACCAAATTTGGCAAATGCGTGCCGGGCGTGGTCCAGGATCAACGCTTTCCGTTCCGGACCTGAAATTCTTCTGCGGATCATGGGACCAACTTAGGCCGCCAGGTCAGCGTTGTGCAATAGCGCTCCCGCGTTACGATTTTGCAAATACTCGCCGACGAATCAGGCCATGGCCGGTGTGTCCGATTCGCGCATTCCAGTCGTTCGACTTTGTTTCTTGGGCTTTGCGCGAACACATAGCCCGAATTGTCTACGCAATTTGCAACCTGAACGCCCTTATCGGCAGAAATCGAACAGAACCGCACGATTTTTGACTGCCGTGCGACATGCCCGGTTGACGGGCCGCGTATCACTGGTAAGTCTAAACTAACTTACACCTCGAACTATAACAGGGGTGGTCGTTGGGAGTAGACGCATGATCGGCTGGCCGTCGCGCTGGCCGCTTACGGTCGCGCTGCGTGCAGATTGCAGTGCCCGGTCGTTGATGCGAAAAACCGGTGCCCACTCCTCCAATTGCTCTGACCGCAGGTCGAAAAATCGACGCGGCAATTTCATCAAAAGGGGAGGAAAACAATGAAATCCGTTTGTTCCAGACAGGCTCTGTTGCTGTGCTGCAGTGTTGTCGCGCTTGCCATGCCTGCATTGACCCATGCCGCAACACCCGGTGCAACCGGCGCCGCGGTGCCTGCGGCCGGTGATGTGCCGCCCGCGACCGCAACGCAGGTCGATCCTGCCGTCAGCATCAACGAGATCATTGTCACCGCCACGCGCCAGTCGAAACGGTTGCAGGACGTCGCGATGACGGTGAACGTCGCGACGGGCGAACAGCTCGACAAATACAAGATATTCGACATCAAGGATGTGGATCAGCTTGCTCCTGGTCTTGAACTGACCAACACCACGGGCCGCAACAACACCACCACGTTGCGCGGGGTCACATTCGACCCCGACCAGGGAACTGCGCCTGCGGTTCAGGTCTATTTCAACGAAATTCCGACCGACGCGCAGACCGCGTACACTGCGATCTATGACGTGCAGCAAATTGAAGTGCTGCGTGGACCGCAGGGCCTGTTGCGCGGCCTTTCGGCTCCCGCCGGTTCGATTACGATCACGACGCGCCGTCCCAGCTTCGACAAGATCGAAGGCTATGCCGAAGCGACAGCCACCGACCGCGCCGGTTACAATGCCCAACTCGGCGTTTCGATACCGATCAACGACAAGCTGGCCATCCGGTTTGCAGGTCTGCTCGACGGAAACCGCAACAACAACGTCCGGGATATCAACCGCAACGGGCAGCGCTCGCAAAGCCGCACCGAGAGTGAGCGGGTGACGCTCGGCTGGAAACCCACCGACACCGTGACGGCTTATCTGACTTATCAGCATCTCTATGCCGACAATGTCCAGTTTCAGCAGGTCGTCGGCAGCGGGGCCAATCCCTATGGCGTGTATGAAACCGAATTCGGAACGCCGGTGTCGTTTTTGCCGGCGGCGTATGGCGGGCATCCCTTTACTCCGGATACCACGGTCCGATCCGGGCCGCCTTTGAAGGCGTCGGATTATGCAGCGGTCGCTGACGGCGAGTTCCGCAACGTCAACAACACGCATATCGTCAATCTGAATGTCGCAGCCGATCTGGGTCCGGCAACCTTGTCATTCGTCGGTGCGCACCAGTTTTCGAAGCTGACGATCAACCGCGATCTCGATGACACGAATGCTCTGCCGGGCTATGTCGAGTATTCCAATGTCATTACGCCGTATATCGTCAACACCGCGGAAGTGCGTCTGAGTTCGAACAATCGCGAAGGCCTGGGCTGGGGCCTCGGCGCTTTCTACACGAAGCAAACGGGCGTCACGACGGTTGCGCAGGATTCATCGCAATTCTGGTACCCAGTCGCACCCGGCACGCCGGTCAATCTGCCTTATGCCGCAATCGGTGTGCCGCTCGCGGGGTTTACGCCGTTTACATTGTCCAACACGCTGGGCATCGCCACCTTGGTCAATGTGCCCGTGAACACGCAGACGTGGTCGTTCAACGGCAACGTGCGGTACAAGTCCGGCGGCCTGACGATCGAAGGCGGCCTGCGCTATTCGCTGTTGCGGATCGTCCAGACAACCCAACTGACGCTGTCGGGGGCGGTGACCCAGGGCCCCTATGAAATCATCCCGGCGGCATTGCAGAGGAACGATCACAACCCGCTGACCGGCGGCGCGGATATCAGCTATGCATTGATGCCAACGCTCAATGTCTATGCGGCCTATGGTCATTCCTATCGTTCCGGAAGCACCGGAGTGGCTGTTCCGGCCGGCATTTCGAACGACCTGATTCAGACCAAGCCCGAACAGACCGATTCGTTCGAAGTCGGCTTCAAGGGCTCGGCGGTGGATCACCGGATCAATTTCAGCATATCGACGTATTATCAGACGCTAAGCAACTATCTGTCATTGTTTCCCAATATCTATTATGATGCGCCCGCCGCCCAGCCGGCGACCGGCTTCTTTCAGTTCAATTACAACGGCAATGCCAGTATCAAGGGTATTGAAGCTGCCATCGATAATCGCGTGACCAGCAACTGGGACGCGGGCATCAGTGCATCGTACAATCATGCGCGGTACAAGAACGCGTTGCTGCCCTGCAACGATTTTGCCGGGACCGGCACACCGAACCAGAATGGTGCGCCGGCCGTGACAGGTGGGGGCAATGTCAGCTTTTGCCGCTCGAACGGACCGCTGGCCGAAGTGCCGGATTTCAGCTTGACCGCAAACACCGAAATCCGTTTCCCGATGGGGGCATATACACCGTTCGTGCGGGCCCTGTTCACCTATCGCCCGTCGTTCTATTCCGAGCGTGTGCAATATCAGTACCAGGACCGCGAACTGCTCAATCTGTTTGCGGGTGTGCGGATACAAGATAGCCGCTGGGAATTCGATGTGTTTGCGCGCAATCTGCTCAACCAGCAGCGGATTACCAATACGACTCTGGGGCAAGGCACAGTCAACGCTCTGCTCGGTGGAACCTTCAATTCGGGTTATCGCGCGGTCAACGTGATGAACCCGCGCGAATTCGGCGCCACGCTGAAGTTCAAATGGTAATACTTTCGACGCGTTGATCTCTACCGAGCCGCAGCGATCTGTCGCTGCGGCTCTTTTTCAGGCAGAATGTTTGCGATGATCGGTTCGACAAAGAAAACGATCCTTCTGACTGGCGCGACCGGCAACATGGGTTGCGCGACGCTGGCCGAACTGCTGACGCGCAGTGATCGTTTTCGGGTGCGGGCGTTCGTTCGTCCCGAAGAGAAGAACCATCCGGTGGTCAAGCGTCATAGCGGCGCCGCGGGACTGGAATGGGTGTGGGGCGATCTTACCCGGTATGAAGACGTGCTCGCCGGCGTGACCGGAGCCGATCAGGTGTTGCACATCGGCGGGCTTGTCTCGCCGCAGGCCGATCCCTTTCCCGAATTGACCATGAAGGTGAATGTCGGCGGTGCGCGCAACATCGTCGAGGCGATCAAAGCCGCCGGACAGGCGGATGCCACCGCACTGGTCTACATCGGCACTGTGGCCCAGACCGGGCACCGCAACGCGCCGGTCCACTGGGGGCGCACGGGCGACCCGATCAAGATCAGCCGCTACGACCATTATGCGATCAGCAAGACCCAGGCCGAAGCTATCGTCGCGCAATCGGGGCTACGACGCTGGGTCTCGCTGCGCCAGACCGGCATTTTGTATCCGACCTTGTGGAAAACTTTCGACCCGATCATCTTTCACAATCCGTTCAACGGCGTGTTTGAATGGGTCACGGTGGGCGACTCCGCCCGGCTTGCCGCCAATTCCTGTGAAGACGCCGTCCCTGATGGCTTCTGGCGCGATTTCTACAACATCGGAGGAGGCGCGGCGATGCGCCTCGTCAACCACGAATTCGCGCGCCTGACCGGCGAGGCGCTCGGTGTCGCCGATCCATTTTCCAGCTATCGCCCGAACTGGTCGGCGACACGCAATTTTCATGGGCAATGGTATGCGGATTCTGATCGGCTCGAAGCGATGGTCCCGTTCCGACGCGAAACGATGGATGATTTTGCACGCGGGGTCGCCGCGTCCATGCCCGGCGTCATCAAACTGTTGGCGCGACTTTTCCCGGGCGCGGGTCGCAAGCGGATGGAAAAGCTGGCACGCGGCCCTGGCGGTACGCTGAACTGGATCGCCAATGACGACCGCGACCATATCAACGCCTATTTCGGATCGCGTGATGCGTGGGAACGATTGCCGACGCAGTGGCAGGATTTCACGTTCCGCCAGCCCTCTCGCACCGTTTCGCTGCTTGACCACGGGTATGATGCCGCCTTGCCGATCGAAGCGTGCACTACCGCCGATCTCAATTCGGCAGCCGCGTTCAGAGGCGGATCATGTCTTGGCGAACCCCGCGAACCCGACGATCTGACGCCGTTTCGGTGCGCGCTTGGCCATGACTTTGCGATGACGGCGCGGCTTTATCTCAAGGGTGGACACTGGTGTCCGACCTGCATGATCGATCACGCCACATACGATGCCAACGCGGGCCGGAACCCGTTCTTTGCGCAAGTGTGGCCCGACAATGATTGAATTGCGAAGGTTGCCATCGAGTAAGCCGGCAACGCCGCCGAATCTACGCAGCGGGGAAGGCAGGCTGCAAGTCCTCCGGGCCCCAGAACGCCCGCAGCGAAACGATCAGTCCGTCGGCGCGAAAGCGAAAGGCGTCGGCACTGCGGATACGCAGGCGCGGTGATCCTGGCGGGGTGAATTCGACATCGAACACCAGCAGGGCTTCGTCGGCATGGCTGCCACGCAGGGGCGCGACCTGTGTGATGCGCGTTGAATAGGCGACGGTGTTGGCAAACCAGCTTGCGAGTTCGTCACCGGTTTTGATCGCGCTGCCGATTGGATCTTCGATCACGGCTTCGGGTGCGAACAGAGCCAGCACGCCTTCGGCGTCGCCGCTATTGATCCGCGCGACATAGTTATCCATTGCGGCATCCATCACGGCGCGCGCGATCGTCATCGGCTTGGCTGTCCGGGCAGCAGCTTTTGACGCGGGCTCAAAGCTCGACCACCGAAAGGATATGGCTCGCCCGCTCGGGAAAAACGTAATCGAATTCGAAAACCATGCTCTCGCCAAGCGGACCGTTGCGGACCAGATCGGTTTCGACAAACACCTGTACGCCCGCGCTGCCATAAGCATAGCGCTCGGCATTGCCGAACACCGGCGAAGCGTCGAGCTGCGCATCGATTTCGGGATCGCCGCGGCGGGCACGGTTCATGCCGATAGTGAGGCGCCCCATGAACGCGGGGTGATCGGCTTCGAGTTCGCGCAGCGCCACGACGAGCGCCTCGATCTCGCCGAGCGAGGGGACCAGAAAGCCGAAGTGAAAGCTGGCCTCGAAATCCTGCGCCATCATGGCGCGATAGTCCGTGACCGCAGCGTTTTCGTGATCGGTGCCGACGTGCAAAGCGCTATGGATCGCGGCGATCAGGCGGGCTTGCGGTTCGGGCAGGCACGACAGGAAGATAATGCCATCGCCGCGCGCAAAGTGGCTCTTGTTGGCGACAAACCGATAGAAATTGCCATTTGGCAGGGGCAGGACTTGCGTTTCGACCAGGCCCATCAGCCGCAACAGCCGCGCTGCCAGCGGACCATCCTCGGACGTTGCATAGTGCAAGGCCACATGGCCCATCGACAGACTTCTATCGGAAACCGGGCTCGGACGATCGGGGGCCAGCGTTGCCATGTTTATAAACCCTCTCACACACGCAACGGGTGATCCCGGAGCAGCGACTATTGCGGTTCAAGCATAGCGGCGCTCCACAACCGAGAAAGGTCTGGCAAGCATCACGTTGCATAATACGCGCAAAATAAATTTTAAAAATTAACGCACTACTGATTTATGTTCGACGGTTGTCAGTGATATGCGTATTAAATACCCACACTGTCTTATGCCGCCAGGGGATCGGGCAGGTGTCGAGATCGACCGCGCGATGCAAGCTGGACCTGCGTCGCGCGGACATCGATTGACGCGGTTCAGGCGTTGCGCAACCGCGCCAGTTCCTCGCCGGTCAGGACAAGCGCGGCAGAGGCGACACTGTCGCGCACCTGTTCCGGGCTGGAACCGCCAAAGATCGCGATGGTTTGCAACGGCTGGCTGAGCAGATAGGCCAGCACAACCGCGTTGATCGATACGCCGTGGGCAGCAGCGAGGTCTTGCGCGACGGCGAACCGGCGATCGTTGACCGGATTGCCATAGCGTTCGGCCAGCGCGCCAAGATCGGCGCCAGCGGCCCGCTTGGTAAAATAGCCGCCCGATTGCGCCGCATAGGCGATGATCGGCAGGCCCGTGGCGTGCAACGCTTCGTACTCGCCCTCGTAATAGTGCTGATACCCTTGCGCAGCGGCAGCGGCGACTTCGGGTACGGCCAGGCCCCAGAACGTTTCCGAGGCCACAAACCCTGGCTTGCCGAGTGAGGCGGCATAGGCGTTTGCGGCCGCGATGCGCGCGGCCGCCCAGTTCGATGCCGCAAAATGGCGGATGCGCCCCGCTTCGCGATGCGCGATCAGCATGTCGATGATCGGTTCGACCGGCGCTTCGGGATTGTCGGCGTGCAGAAAATAGAGGTCGATCGTCTCGATGCCAAGGTGATCGAGGCTTTGCATCAGATCGGCGGTCACATCCTCGGGCGTGACGCGATTGCGCCAGTCGCCCACGCGCATGTCGAAAAAGCCGCCCTTGGTGGCGATGACGAGATCGCTGCGTTGCCGGGTCTTGAGCCAGCCACCCACGGCGCGTTCGCTGGCACCGACGGGAGCCTCGGAGGACCAGTCGCCATACGAGCGCGCGGTATCGATGAAATTGCCGCCAAGATCGGCAAATGTGTCAAGAATGGCATTCGATTTGCCTTGGTCGAGCAGCCAGCCGAGCATGTTGGTGCCATAGCACAACGGACTGACCGAAAGATCGGTTTGGCCGAGTTTAACATTTGAAAGCATTGAGAAAAATCCTTCACGTGTCGCCGGCGGACAACCATCCTGCCCGCCATTTATGAGTGCCTACTTCATGATGCCGCCATGACTGCAAGCCGGGATGCGATCCGCCGCAGGATGATGACACTCCTCGCGCTCGTCACAGCCTACCACGGCATGAACGGCGGCATCTGGCTGGCCACTCCGGCAAACTGCGGCCTGCGTTTTTCGCAAAAGGCCTGGACGCCTTCCTTGCCGTCGCCGGTGCTGGAATAGAACATCGCGAGCGATTCAACCAGGTGGGCTTCCAGCGGCGCGGCATAGGCGCTGTTGCGCCACACCATCTGCCGGATCAGTCCGATCGAGACCGGGGAACGATCCTTGACCAGCGAAAGCGCAAAGGCGCACGCCTCTTCGACAAGGGTTTCGGGCGCGCAGATTTTGCGCACCAGTCCCTTGTCGAGAGCTTCGACAGCATCGAAAACCTCGGCGCGATAAAACCATTCGAGCGCCTGTTCCATGCCGACAATGCGCGGCAGAAACCATGTCGAACAGGCCTCGGGCGTGATCCCCAGCTTGCCGAACACAAAGCCGAAGCGCGCCTTTTGCGAGGCGAAGCGAAAGTCCATCGGCAACAGCATCGTCGAGCCGATACCCACTGCTGCGCCATTGATTGCGCCGATTATCGGTTTCAGACAGGCCAGCATCGCCAGCGCTACCCGCCCGCCAGTGTCGCGCACGCCGTTGTGGATCACCGGATCATCGAGCTGTTCGCGCATATCTGCCAGCGTCGGGGCGAGACTTTCATTCAGGCCAAACACATTGCCCGGCCGCGACAGGTCCATGCCAGCGCAAAACGCGCGGCCCTCGCCGGTAACGACGACCGCGCGTACCGAGTCGTCGATGCTGGCGCGGCCATAGGCATGAATCAGCTCTTCGCACATCCGGACCGTGAACGCGTTCATCTGGTCTGGCCGGGCCAATGTCAGCATTAGAATGCCGTCCGCATCGACTTCGTAACGCAACGTGTCGTAGGTCATTTCGTTCTCCCCGACCGGCAATCCTGGCCCGGCAGCCTGCAACCATCAGGCAAAGATCGCGGTGCGGACCCAATCCACCGTCGATGCCGGGTCATTCAGCCGTGCCTCGCCCAGCACGGCGGACCAATACCCTTCCGATCCATCGGAAAGGCGCCATTCGTGCAGGCGCCGGGTCAGCAATTGCAAGTCATGGTCGGCGCTGATGCCGATCGCGCCATGCACGGCATGCGCGCTGGCTGCGATCCGGATCGCGGCGGCAGAGGTGGTGATCTTCGCCGTCGCTGCCAGGGTGGCCGGCACCAGCGGCCAGTGCGATGCGCCCAATTGCGCGGCGATCCGGCAGGCCACCATATCCTCCGCCATCACCGCCAGCATCTGCTGCAGCGCCTGTTGACGCCCGATCGGTTTGCCGAACTGTACCCGGTCGTTGGCATATGTTGCAGACATGGCGGTCAGCCGCTCCGCCGCGCCGGCCATCAGCAAGGCCCGCAGCACTGCGGCAATTGGTCGTAATCCGCCTGCCGGACGCTCCAGCACGGGACCTTGCGGATCACCTGACAGCCACCCCGCCAGCGAGCCATGAACTCCGGTGACTTGCGGGTTGAGCGCGGCGATCGGCGACAGTATCAGCGCATCACCGGTATCGACGAGTGCATGATCGGCAAGCAGCACGCCGACCAGCGGTTGCGCCAGCGCGGGTGCCAGCACGATCGGCCCCTCTGGTGCCGAAACGCCCGCCTGCGCCAGCAGCGCCCGCGCAACCATGGTGTCGGCGACTGGCAGAGGCAGGGCATGCGCGCCAAGCGCGCCGATCAGCGGCGCGATTTCGGCCAGCGACAATCCGGCGCCGCCACTGGCTTCGTCGACCAGCGCGTCGAGATAGCCCGATTGCACAATACCTGGCCAAACCGATCCGATGTCTTTGCCAGACTCTAGTGTGCGGATCGCGTCAGAGCTCGCAACATCGTCGAGCATGCGAACAAACGGGTCGAGCAGTTCCATCGCGTCCATGACGTCTCTCATTCGTGTTAACGCAGGCCCATGCCACGCGCGATAATGCCGCGCAGGATTTCGCGCGTGCCGCCGCGCAGCGAAAAGCTGGGCGCAATGTGTGTGACATACAGCAGTGTGCGGTAAAGTTCGGCACTGACCGGCTGGTCGGGATGCGCAGCCAGATCGTCGCCGATCACCGAGGGTAATTCCTGTTCGAAGCCGGTGCCGCGATCCTTGACGATGCTGGCCTCGACCACCGGGCTTTCCCCCGCGGCCAGCCGCGCGGTGCAGGCAATCGACATCGCGCGCAATGTCGCCAATTCGGCGGTCAGGCGTCCGACCAAAGCTGCGCAATCGCGGCGCCTTGCCGCCTGGAGATGACCGACCCACGCATCGAGCAGGACCACGCTTGAATAGATCCGTTCGGGGCCCGAGCGCTCAAACGCCAGTTCAGCCGCGACTTGTTTCCAGCCTTCGCCTTCGCCGCCGATCAGCGCATCGGCGGGCAAGGCGACATTGTCGAAGAACACTTCGGCAAAATGCGCATCGCCGGTCAGGTCGACGATCGGGCGGATCGTCACCCCCGGTGCTTTCAGGTCAATGATGATCTGCGACAGCCCGGCCTGACGATCGGCCACCGTGCCCGAGGTTCGGACCAGCGCGATCATGTAGTCCGAATGCAGCGAATTCGTGGTCCAGATTTTCTGACCATTGACCACCCATCCCGCGTCGGTCCGATCGGCGCGCGTGCGCACGCTGGCAAGGTCGGACCCCGACCCGGGCTCGCTCATGCCGATGCAGAACAGCAATTCGCCGCGACAGATCCGCGGAATATAAAACTGCCGCTGCGCCTCGGTGCCGTACCTCAGGATCAGGGGTGCGCTTTGCCGGTCGGCGATCCAGTGCGCCGCGACCGGTGCGCCTGCACTCAGCAGTTCCTCCACCACCACAAACCGCGCAAACGGGCCCCGCTCGTGGCCGCCATAGGCCTTGGGCAGTGTAAGACCGAGCAACCCTGCGGCACCCAGCGCGCGGCTAAACCCGGGGTCGAACCCCTGCCACGACCGCGCCCGCCGATCGGCCGGGATGCCGGCGAAACAGCGCGCGACCAGGTCGCGCACGATGGGGCGCAAGTCTTCGTCCGCTTGCGGCAAGTGTGCCAGTGTCAGCGTGTCGAACACAATTCCGGCTCCTCAGCGTGTTATCATCTTGCTTTGGTGGCAGGTAGACCTCGCCAGAGGGTATAATCAAATATTCATTTCTCAGTTTGCGATAGTGTATCGATATCGTAAACTGCGCGAGCCGCCGCCACGAAATTGCGGACCAGTGGTCCGGCATCGGCCGCGTGAGCCAAGCCCATTTCGATCGGTATCGGTTGGTCGAGCGCGACGATCCGCACGTGTTCGGTTGCAAAGCGTGCGCTGCGTGCCGGGATCAGCGCGACGCCAAGTCCTGCCTCGACAAGGCTCAGGATCGTTTGCACCTGTACGGCCTCTTGCGCGATACGCGGTGTAAAGCCAGCGCTTTGACAGGCGAGGCGGATTGTGGCGTTCAGCACGCTGACCGGGCTGTAAATGATGAAACGATGCCCTGAGAGTGCCGAAAGTGGCAGCGTTGCATGTCCGGCAAGGGGGTCTTGTGCGGGCAGTGCGACGGCAAGTGCATCGCGCTCGATGACCGCGATCTCGACCAGCGAGCCATCCATCAGCGGCAGCCGGACCAGGCCGAGGTCAAGCCGCCGCGCAGCGATCGCCGCAACGATCTGGACGCTGTTCATTTCGGCCAGCGTCAGTTCGACAAGCGGAAAGGCAGCGCGAAACGGACTGATGATACGCGGCAACAACTGCCCGATGGCCGAACCGATAAAGCCGATGGTCAACCGCCCACTCAGACCGGCCGCGCCTTGTCGAACCGAATCGCGAAAGGCATCAGCGGCTGCAAGTGCCGCGCGCGCCGAGGGCAGGGCGGCTTCGCCCGCGGCGGTCAGGCGTACCCCGCGTGGTTCGCGCACAAACAGCGCGGTGCCGAGGTCCTCTTCGAGCTTGCGGATCGCGACTGTCAACGGTGGCTGGGACATGTGCAACTGTTCCGCTGCGCGATGAAAATTGAGCGTATCGGCCAGCGCCGAAAAATAGCGGAGTTGACGCAAATCCACGGCGTGCATCCTTGATAGTCAATCGATATCGAAATCAGGTAAATCAATATTGGCCTATTACGTCCGATTTTTCTAGCCCGATGCGAGATATAAAGCTGGGAGAGCAGCGCGATGGACGATACCCCCTTTCTGCTGATCGAGCGCGACGGCCCGGTGGTCATCGTCACGCTCAACCGGCCCGATAGCCGCAACGCGATTTCGGAAACTGCGCACAGCGAAGAGATTGCAGCATTCTGCGCCACCATGACGCGCGACCCAACAGTGCGCGCAGTCGTGCTGACAGGTGCGGGCAAGGCGTTTTGTGCGGGCGGAAATGTCAAACACATGCACGATCGCAGCGGCATGTTCGCCGGCGCGCCTTATGCGCTGCGTAACGCCTATCGCACCGGCATCCAGCTCATCCCGGCCGCGCTTTACGAACTCGAGGTCCCGGTCGTTGCTGCGGTCAATGGTCCGGCGATCGGTGCGGGGCTCGATCTTGCCTGCATGTGCGATGTGCGGATCGCATCCGACCGCGCCTTGTTTGCAGAGAGCTTTGTGAAGCTCGGTATCGTTCCGGGCGACGGCGGTGCGTGGTTGCTCCCCCGCGTGATCGGTATGGCGCGCGCCAGCCTGATGACGTTGACCGGCGATACCATCGATGCGGCCAAGGCGTTGGAATACGGGCTCGTCAGCGAAGTCGTCGCGCCCGATCAGGTGGTGAACCGTGCGCTCGAAGTGGCGCACGCGATTGCTGCAAATCCCGGACACGCCACGCGCATGGCCAAGCGTTTGCTGCGCGAAGGGCAGGACATGAAGTTGGCGCCGCTGCTCGAATTGTCGGCGGCCTATCAGGCGCTGGCGCACCATACAGCGGACCATCACGAAGCGGTCGCCGCGTTCCTCGAACGGCGCCCTGCGGCGCTCGGCGACCAATGACCGTGACCGCAGGGGCGTTGGCAGGCCTGCGCGTGCTCGACTTGTCGCGTGTGCTTGCGGGGCCGTGGTGCACGCAGATCCTGGGCGATCTCGGCGCCGAAGTGATCAAGGTCGAACAACCTGGGCAAGGAGATGACACGCGCCGCTGGGGTCCTCCGTTCGTCCCGGATGGCAGTGGCGATTCGGCTTATTATCTGTGCGCCAATCGAAACAAGCACTCGGTTGCGATCAACCTTGCCGATCCTGCCGGGGCTGAACTGGTGCGCAGGCTCGCCGCACAATCGGATATCGTGGTCGAAAATTTTCGGGTGGGCAGCCTTGCACGCTATGGCCTGGACTATGAATCAGTCAGGGCCCTTCGCGCTGACTCCATTTATTGCTCGATCACCGGATTTGGCCAGACCGGGCCGATGCGTTCGACCGGCGGCTATGATTTTCTCGTCCAGGGGATGAGCGGGTTGATGAGCGTGACCGGCCTGCCCGATGGTGTGCCGGGCGCGGGGCCGATGAAGGTCGGGTTGCCGGTTTCCGATCTCCAGACCGGGCTTTATGCCGCTGTGGCGATCCTGGCCGCGCTCAATCACCGGCACGCCACCGGCGAAGGTCAATATATCGACCTTGCCCTGCTCGATACCCAGGTCGCGCTCCTGTCCAACCAAGCATCGAACTGGATGAACGGGGGGATGATCCCGCGCCGGTTGGGCAACCAGCATCCCAACACAGTGCCTTATCAGGATTTTTCCTGCGCCGATGGCAATGTGCTGGTGGCATTGGGTAACGATCGGCAATTCCGCCAGTTCGTAGCTTTGATCGGTCTGCCGCAGCTCGGTACCGACGATCGCTTTGCGAACAGCCCCGGACGAAGCATCAACCGCGATGACCTGATTGCTGCGATGCAAGCGGCAATCGGCACTTGGTTGGCGGGCGACCTGATCGCCGCAATGCAGGCCGCCGGCCTGCCCGGAGGCCGGATCAACACTATTCCCGAAGCACTCGATCTGCCGCAGATCGCCGCCCGCGATCTGGTGCAGGACATGCATCGCAGCGACGGGACACCGGTAAAAGTTCTTGGATTTCCGGCAAAGCTGTCTGCCACGCCCGCCAGATACGGGCGGGCGCCGCCGCGTGCGGGCGCGGACACTCGCGCAGTTCTGATCGACAAGTTCGGGCTCGCTGACAACGAAATTGCAAGCCTGCTGGCCGCGGGCGTGATTGCGGAGACACTATGATGCAAGGGCAGAATTTCATCGCCGGACGCTGGATTGACGGCATCACGCCGTTCACGACGGCCAATCCGTCCGATCTTGACGAAACCGTTGGTCATTACTCCAAACTTGGCGAGAGCGAGGTGCGCGAAGCCATGGCCGCTGCGCGCGCCGCCCAGAAGGGGTGGGCCGCGTGCAACATGCAGGTCCGCGCCGACATCCTGCGAAAGGCCGGCGATATCCTGCTCGCGCGCAGCGAAGAGATCGGCACGCTGTTGTCGCGCGAAGAGGGCAAGACCCGCGCCGAAGGTATCGGCGAAACGATCCGCGCGGCACAGTGTTTTCACTATGCTGCCGGCGACGTGGTGCGGGCGCAGGGCGAATTTTATCATTCGATGCGCGACGGGTTCAATGTGCTGGTCACGCGTGAGCCGGTTGGCGTGGTCGCTGCCATCACACCCTGGAATTTTCCGATCGCGCTGCCGTCGTGGAAAGTCGCCGGCGCACTGGCTTATGGCAACGCGGTCGTGCTCAAACCGAGTTCGTTCGTGCCCGGGTGCGCGGTCATGCTGGCGCAAGTGCTCGAAGCCGCAGGCCTTCCGGCGGGCGTGTTCAATCTGGTAATGGGCGACGGGCGCGCCACCGGCAATATCATGATCGACGAAGCCGACGCGCTGACGTTTACCGGCGGGACTGCGACGGGCCGGCTGGTGCTGGCGCGCGCCGCAGAAACGATGACCAAATGCCAGCTCGAACTGGGCGGCAAGAATGCGCTGGTCGTCCTCGATGACGCCGATCTCGATCTGGCGGTCGACATCGCCAGCAACGGCGCGTGGATCCAGACCGGGCAGCGGTGCACCGGCACCGAGCGGTTGATCGTGACGCGCGGTGTCCATGACGCCTTTGTCGAGCGGATGGCGGGGGTGGCAAAGGCCTATCGCGTGGGCCATGCGCTTGATCCCCAGACCCAGATCGGCCCCGTTGCAAATACACAGCAATTCAACGAAAATCTGAAATTCGTGCTCGATGCGCAGGCCGAAGGCGCGGAGCTTGTCGCGGGCGGTGGCGCGGTTGAGTGCCGCACGCGCGGGCTGTTCATGGCGCCGACGCTGCTGGTCGGCACGCAAGGCGCGTGGCGCTGCAACCAGCACGAATCGTTCGGCCCCATCGCCTCGGTTATCCGGGTCGATGACCTCGACGAGGCGATCGCGGTCGCCAATGCCTGCGCCTACAAGCTGTCGTCCGGGATTGCCACAAGCAGCCTGCGCAATGCCGAACGGTTCCGCCGCGAATCGCTGGCAGGCATGGTCATGATCAATGCGCCAACCGCCGGCCTCGAATATCATGTGCCGCTCGGCGGACGGTCGCCGTCTGGCTATGGCCCGCGCGAAACCGGCGCTGCCACCGCGGAATTCTTCACCGAAAGCAAGACCAGCTACATCAATCACGGCGCGATATAAGCGCCTGCGCGGGAGAGTACGACCATGACCATCACAATCGGCTATATCGGGCTTGGCGCGATGGGCCTGCCGTTGGCCGGCCACCTTGTGCGAAACGGGTATGATGTCATTGCTTGCGACCTCGATCCGTCGCGCGCCGACACCATTGTCGAACTCGGCGGGCGCAAGGCGGCCTCGATTGCGGAAGCGGCACGCGACTGCGATGTGGTCATCACCTGCTTGCCAGCCACAGCCCATGTCGAGGCGGTCGTGCTAGGTCCGGACGGTGCACTGGCTCAGATGGCGCCAGGTACGCTGTTGATGGACATGTCGACGATCGATGCCAATGGCACCGACCGTGTCGCGCGAGCCTGTGCGGCAAAAGGCGTGGCATTTGTCGACAGCCCGATCGGTCGGCTCGTGCTCCACGCCGAACGCGGGGAATCGCTGTTCATGGTCGGCGCTGACAATGCCACCTTTGCCCGGGTCGAGCCGCTGTTGCAGGCGATGGGCAAGGATATCTTGCGGTGCGGCGGGCAGGGCATGGGCAGCCGAATGAAGCTGGTGAACAATTTCCTGCTGTTGACGATTGCCGAAGTCAGCGCCGAAGCGGTCGCGCTGGGCACGCGGTTGGGGCTCGATATCGACACCATTCTCAAGGTGACCGGATCGACCACCGCGCAAAACGGCCAGTTGCACACGCTGATGGTCAACAAAGTGCTCAAGGGCGATACAACGCCCGGGTTCACGATCGATCTGGCGTTCAAGGATATGACCCTGGCCATGACCGCCGCCGCCGAATACCGCATGGGTCTGCCGGTCGGCGCCGCGGCACACGCAGTCTACGGCGGCGCGCGCGCTGTTCCGGAATTTGCAACCAAGGACTATTCCGCGATGCTGGAATGGGCATGCCGCAATGCCGGCATTCCCACTCCGCAAACCGACTGAGCCTTTTGAATCAATCGACGGCAATCTCCCTGGCCAGATCAGGCATCAAGGGCGCGGTTTGTTCGGTCAGGAATTTTACCCGCCCGCCAATGATCTGCGTGCTCATCTCCGGCTGGCTGTGGACCCAGAAGCGATTTTCCGCCATCTGTTCAAGGAACAGGCGGCACCCTTCGTCCAGATCCATACCGTAATCGCGCATCATCGCAAACATGGCGCGGCGATGGCCTTGTGACTGGCCGGGCTCGCCTTCGCCGCCTTCAGCGTTGAAGATATTGGTACGCATCATCCCGGGCACGATCGTGGACACATGGATCGGCAGGTTCTTGAGTTCCATTTCCAGATAAAGACATTCGCTGAACGCCTGCACCGCGTGCTTGGTCACGGTGTAGGCGGTCTGCGCGGGCATCTGGCCAAACGCGCCGACCGACGACAGATTGCCGATCCACGCTTCCTTGCCGCTGGCGATCATGCGCGGAACAAACGCGCGCACACCATGGATCACCCCGTGCAAGTTGATATTCAGCGTCGCTTCCCAGCGGGCTGTCGGGACTTCCCAGGTATAGCCGACCGTTTCGATCCCGGCGTTGTTGATCAACAGGCGCACGGCGTCGTGGCGCGCAAACACAATTTCGGCCAGGCGATCGAGTTCTTCGGGCTGCGACACATCGACAGCGATGGCCTCCGCCTTTCCGCCTTCGGTTACGATCGCATCGACAGTCGTCTGCGCCGTCGCCTCGTTCACGTCCGCCACGACCACCGTCATGCCCAAGACCCCGGCGCGCCGGGCCAGACCGGTGCCAATTCCCGACCCTGCTCCTGTGATGACGGCCACGCCACCTGCAAATACTTCGACGTCACGCGTCATTCGATTGCTCCTCATCATCAACAAAACAGATTATTGGCCAAAAACGGTTTTTAGAAATGCGCCTGCATCCTGCATCACCGCGCGGGCGCCGGGTAAAAATCCAACCCATGAGGCAAAGCCATGGACCATGCCGGCATAGCGCCGCATGGTTACCGGAACGCCCGCATCGCCGAGCTTCGCAGCATAGGCCTCGGCATCGTCACGGGTCGGGTCACATTCAGCCGTGCCGACAAAATGCGGCGGCAGTCCCGCGTGGCTGGCGGCGCGGAATGGTGAAGCCCGATAGTCATCGCGCTCGGCCGGATCGGCCAGGTACTGCTCCCAAAACCACGTGACGTCGTCACCGCGCAGGATCGGCCCATCAACAAATTCGCGCGCCGACGGGGTGTCATCGGATGGATAATTGCACGAGCCATAGATATTAACGACACCGCGCAAGGGCGGCCCGCCCCGGTCGCGCGCCATCAGCGCCAGCGCGCAGGCATAGTTTGCACCCGCACTGTCGCCGGCCACCGCGATGCGTGCGGGATCGCCGTCCAACGAGCGCCCATGCGCAGCAGCCCATTCGAGTGCGGCGTAAGAATCTTCCGGACCCGCCGGGAAACGATGTTCCGGCGCCAGGCGATAGTCGACCGATACGACCAGCGTTTGACCCCAGGCGCAAAGCGCGCGGGCGATCATGTCCTGTGTATCGAGATCGCCAACGACATAGCCGCCGCCATGCATATAGACGGTCATCGGAAACGGACCTTCGCCCATGGGCCAATAGCACCTGATCCCGATGTCCCGATCAGGACCGCTGATCAACCTGTCTTCGGTTCGCGCGACAATGGCATCGGCGGCAGGCGGGATCGCGATCGAACTGTCGCGCACAGACTGGCGCAGCAGATCGAGCGGTACGGCGCGCACCCCGGGCCATTCGGGCATGGCAGCTAGCATTGCGGCTATTTGTGGATCGACGGCCATCGTTGCGGCTCACTCCCGATAGATTTTATTAGTATACACTCACTTTAGCGGGGTGCGGAAGGCCAAGTCAATCCATTGACAGGCCGCGCTGCGGCGGTGAGTAAGCGGTCATGACGAGAAAGCGTATTCCCGGCACCGAACGGCGAACCCAGATAGTGACGGCGGCACGACGGGTTTTTTCCCGGCATGGCTATGATGGGGCCAAGACTCTGCAGATTGCGCGCGAAGCCAACGTGTCCGAAGCGCTGGTCTATCGCCATTTCCCGTCCAAACTGGCGCTTTATCGGGCCGTACTGCGCCAGGTCTTTGCCGATCAGGACGACCGTTGGCGCGAACAGGGTATTCGCGATGAAGGCACGCCAGGCCTGGTGCAAGCGATCCATGGGTTCATCGCAGCATCGGTCGCCGATGCCACCGATCCGGAGAGGCTCGACACCAATCGGATGATGCTCGCCAGCCTTGCCGGTGACGGTTCATACGCCAGCCTTATCTATCGACGGTCGCAGCGACGCAATGGCCAGACCATGGATGCCGCCTATGCCGCTGCGCGGGCCGATGGCGGACTGTCGGGCGAAGCGCTGGACGTGCCGGCGGCCGCGATGTTTCTCGAACATGTCGGCTCGATGATCGCCGCGATCGGCGCATTGCCACCTGCGGCCCAGCCTTATGGTGTCGCTGGTGACGAGCTCGTGCGCCAGGCCACATGGTTCTGCCTGCGCGGGATCGGCATGAGTGATGCAGAGATCCGCAAACATCTTGGCCTGCTGCTACAAACAGCAGGCCAGGAGAGCGCACGGACGGTTATGTGAACGCTTCGTATTCTCGAAACTGAGCGGCGCTTATGACGCAATCGTTCAGTTTGATGACGTCGACCTCAATAGCGTCGACCAATTCGCAAGACGGCCAACAAGCGATCTTCGCGTAAAATCCAGCAGGACTTCGAACACATCCGCAAGCGGCACTAGGGTCACCTCACGAGAGTAGTCTTCGATAGCGCGGATCAAAGCGCCGAACTCTACTGAGTCGGTGATCGCTGCGAAATGCTTTGCTCTTGGCTGGATGAGAGCTCCCAGAAGTAGCTGCGCGGGATCGCGCTCGGCTCTCGTTGTGGCGGCTGCATATCGGAATACGCGACTGGCAAATGAACGCATCCGTTTGGCTGTCTCCAGTCGGCCCCGGCGCTCGTGATGCTTCAATTCGTGCAAGACTTCGGCTGGGGTGATGTCTGCAATTGGCCTGCGGCCGAATTCCGGTCCAAACAATTTCAGTAGCCAAACATATTTTTCCATCGTTCGGGGGGATAATACCAACCCGCGATGAGTTTGACTCACGTGGGGGATTCCCAAATCACGAAAAGTCTGAATCTATGGTTGCCGACTATGGAGGGTCGGGATCATGGGTTCTGCGATCGGTTTACGGGGCGATTATGATGGGACGGCGCTGAGGCGATTGGCGCGGGCATCGAAGAGTGCGAACCAGGCGCGACGGCTTTTGGCACTTGCAGAGATTTATGACGGGGCGAGCCGGACTACGGCGGCGCGGATTGGCGGGGTTGGCTTGCAGATTGTTCGCGACTGGGTTGAACGCTTCAATGATCGCGGCCCCGATGGCTTGCTCGATGGCAAGGCACCCGGTCGGCAATCGTTGCTCAACGATACCCAGCGCCAGGCGCTCGCCCTAATTGTCGAAAGTGGTCCAATCCCGTCGATCCACGGCGTTGTTCGCTGGCGATTGATTGATCTGGTTCAGTGGCTGCACGACGAATTTGCGGTTTCGCTCGATGAGACGACCGTGGGGCGTGAGTTGAAAAGGTTGGGTTGTCAATCGGCGTCCAAACGGGACCCGCTATCGGCGTGCAAAAGGGGACCACTTGGCGGCGTTGCACTTGGGTTGATGCCGGGCGCTGATTTCGCGCTGGGGCTGGCGTAGGGAGGGCGTAGCCCGACCGGAGGCAGCCCCAGCGCGAAGTAAATTTTTATCGAGGTTTGGCCGGGTCAGTTGCGGTGTTTGAAGCGCCAGCTGTCGTTGCCCGTTTCGATGATGTCGCAATGGTGGGTGGTGCGGTCGAGCAGCGCGGTCGTCATTTTGGGATCGCCGAACACGGTCGGCCATTCGCCAAACGCCAGATTGGTGGTGATGATCACCGAGGTCTTTTCGTAGAGCTTGCTCATCAGGTGGAACAGCAGCTGGCCGCCTGAACGGGCGAACGGCAGATAGCCCAGTTCATCGAGCACGACGAGTTCGATGCGGCTGAGCTGGGCGGCGAGCGAGCCAGCCTTGCCGATGCGCGCCTCATCCTCAAGCCGCGTGACCAGATCGACGGTGTTGAAGTAGCGGCCACGGGCGCCGGCGCGCACAACGCTGGCGGCGATGGCGATGGCCAGGTGGGTTTTGCCAGTTCCGGTGCCGCCGACCAGCACGATGTTGCGCCTGCCCGGCAGGAATGATCCGGCCTGTAACGAGCGGACCAGTTCCTCGTTGATCGGCGTGCCATCGAACACGAACGCGTCGAGATCCTTGATCACCGGCAGTTTGGTGGCGCTCATGCGGTAGCGGATCGAGGCCGCGTGGCGGTGCGCGGCTTCGGCGCGCAGCAGATCGGTCAGGATCTCGGGCGTGGTGCGCTGGCGTTGCACGCCGGTGGTTACCGCCTCGTCGAACGCGCTGGCCATCCCCTTGAGGCCCAGCGCGCGCATGGCGTCGATCATCTCATGCCGCTGCATTGTGGCCTCGCACCGTGTCATAGATTGCGCAATCAGCGCGGGGCGGATGCTTGAGTTTGAGATCGACTACGACGCTGAGTGGCTGATCTGTTGGTGGTTCGCGCCGCCGCGCCAGAATATTGAGGATCACCTCGTCGCTGGCAGCGCCGGTATCGAACGCTTCGCCGATGGCGGCCTCGACCGCCTCCAGTCCGTCGGTGGATATGGCGGCCAGAACCCGCACAAAGCGGCGATCGGCTTCGTCTCCGCTGCCCAGCTTGCGCCGCAACCGCGCCAGCGCCGGCGGCAGGGCCCAGTCCTGAAATGGCGCGCCGTTGCGCAGCGCACCGGGTTTGTGCACCAGTACCGGCAAATAGTGCCACGGATTATAGAGCGTCCGGTCGCGCCCAAAGCAGCGCGGGTGTTCGGCGACAACCTCATCCCCCAGGCGCACCACGATCCGGTCGGCATAGGCGCGGACCTGAACCGCACGGCACACCGCGCGTGCCGCCACGGAATAGCGGTTGCGGTCAAAGCTGATCAGGCATGTGCCGGTGACCGCGTGGCTGGTCTCGTGAAAGCCCCAAAACGACTTTGGCTCACGACGCCAGCATTGGTTGCAGTGCGGGCCGCTCGGCCTCCAGCGCCTGGGACACGGTCATGTCCTTTTGCTCGGGGTGCGCGTGCATCGCCGCCCAGCGCAGGCACTCGGCCTCAAGCCAGCCATTCAGTTCCTCGATGCTGGCAAACTTCAGCCTAGGCTGGAAAAAGCGACCACGGATCGTCTGGACCTGGTTCTCGACCTGGCCCTTCTCCCAGCCTGCCGCTGGCGAACAGGCGGTTGGTTCGACCATATAATGATCGGCCATGACCAGAAAGCGGCGGTTGAACACGCGCTCCTTGCCGACAAATACCGTCGTCACCGCGGTCTTCATGTTGTCGTAGATGCCGCGCAACGGCACCCCGCCGAAGAACGCAAAGCCGCGGGCATGGGCGTCGAACACCATCTCCTGCGTCTCACGCGGATAGGCCCGAACATAGACCGCCCGCGACGCGCACAGCCGCATGTGCGCCACCTTCACGCGCATCGGCTTGCCCGCGATCTCCACGTCCTCGTGGCTCCAGTCGAACTGATAGGCTTCGCCCGGCTTGAACAGCAACGGGATGAACGCAGGCACATCGCCGCCGGGATCCTTGCGGCGGCCATCAGCCCAGCGCCGGGCATAGCGCCGCACCGCATCATACGAACCCTCGAACCCTTCACGCAGCAGCAGATCGTGGATCCGCGTCATCCGCAGCCGGTCACGCCGATGCCGCGCCTCGTTCTCGCTCAACAGCGTATCGAGCCGTTCCTGAAACGGCCCGAGCCGAGGCCGAGGCTGGACCGTGCGATGATAGTCAAACGCCACTTCCGGGGCATTGATCGCCTTGCGCACCACCTTGCGTGACAGCCGCAAATCCCGCGCGATCTCCCTGATCGCCTTCCCGCCCGCGTGCTCGCGCCTGATCCGTACAACTGTCTCCACCACCAACATCCCGATCTCGCCACCTGAAAATCCAGGCCGCTGTCTAAACCATCGGAATGGTGGTTCCCTTTTGGACGCCGATCACCCCGCTAGCCGGGTCCTTTTTGCACGCCGATCCACACCCAAAGAGCGGTAAATAGTCTTGGCCGTGTACGGGATATGTACGGGGATGAGGCGAAATGAGGCGTTTTTTGCCGCATTTTGCTGCATCGAGAATAATCGTCGCTTCGGCGGGTTCCAAAAAATCTCGTTATTTCAGAGAGATTTATGGTGGGCGCGGCAGGGATTGAACCTGCGACCCCACCCGTGTGAAGGGTGAAAAGGTCGGCAAAACGACGGAATACCGTCGTGCGAAATCAGAACAAACCATGGATTTACCACGAACAGAGCCTAAAGCGCTGACCACATGCTGACCACGTAATCATGGATACCGCTGCTTGCGCTGCAAGGGCTCATTTTAACTGAGGTGCGCATCTTTCCTCCAGTTGTGCGAAGGGGAGGAGCATGATGATGACGGCACTAGGCAGCATCGGCGATGCTTATGAAGCATCGGCGCAGGACACGACATGCGCATTGCTTTGCCGCGACGTTTGCTGAGACACAATCTGCGACAACCAACCGCTACGCAACCCTCTCAAACATTCGGTACAGTTCGACGCACGTGCGATTGACACCGAATTGCTCCGACGGATCGGTTTGTTTCCCCCTGATAGCTTGTAGGGCGTCAATTTCCTGGAGTGGTTACACGCGGTTCGCAGCTGAGTTCTGGCGGCTTGGAAACTTTCAAGGGTAGATCGTTTGCAAGCGCAATGAAGCGCGCCTCGGAGATTACCCATGCAAATGATGCGCGAAGCTGAAGCCGCCGGCTACCTGCAACTAGCCCCCAAGACCCTTGCTCGTTGGCGTTGGGCTGGCAAGGGTCCAAATTATTCGAGGCTGGGCGCTGCCGTGAGGTATGCCGTCGCGGAACTCGACATCTTCATCGCATCTGGGAAAATCGAACGGTGATCGCGACCGTAGAAATCGCGAAGATGCCGTTGCTCTTTAGCAGGGACAGAGAAACACCGATGCCACTTCGTGGAATTTGGCCCAAAGGCATGCCACGCCAACGTCACGCTAAAAACCTGACTTTCAACGCAAATGACTATCCCTGTGTTGGGGACAGATTGCAGGCATTCTCAGACGCCGCAATTCAACTCAACGAAGCCGGTTTTAACACCTATACTACGGTCAATCCGGTAAAACCCAGCTTTCTTGGAGATCTCCATAATGGGCTTGCGGTCACAGACAAAGACATCGCTTGTAGGCGGCTGATCTTCATCGACCTTGATCGTACCGGTGTACTTGATGGGCCTGCCACCGATCAGGAAGTGGCGGACGCTGCCATTGTTGCTCAACAAATAACTGCGTTTCTCAGGGAAGAGCTCCAAATCGAGCCTTGGCGTGTAATGTCGGGAAACGGTTTCCACGTTTACCTGCCTATCGACAACCTACCCAACGATGCCGTTTCCGCCAATTGCTGCCAACGCCTGCTCCATGGCCTTGGTGACCGGTTCGACACAGAAACCATCAAGGTGGATCGGTCAGTTTACAATGCTTCCCGTATCACCAAGGTCCCCGGGACCATAGCGCGCAAGGGCATCGAGACGGCCAATCGGCCCTTCCGCATGGCGCATGTATTGTGAGTGCTCCTTGTTTAGCGGCCTTGGAAGCTGTCGTCGCCAATCTTGGGCAACCAATCCTATCAAGTGGAAGCGCCTGTCTGAGCGCCTCACTATCTTCATCGCCAATGGCACGGCCAGCTCGTCAGGCTGGCGCCCACAACGACAATTTGCCACCGCCTGCAGATTTCCTGTCGTGTATCTCCGCTGACACAGGTCGCGGCAACGGAAGCTTGCTCGGGCTCGACGGCAAGCCGCTGACCGATATCTGGCTTGCGGTGATTTGGGCGTTCCGTGGAGCTTACGGAGATACGGTCAAGCACGTGCTGAGGCAATGGTCGAAGACCAGCAACAGGTATGATCGCAAGGGCTTCGAGGATGCTTGGAACGCCTATGACCCCGACCACGTCAACCCAGTCGGGATAGGCTCGATCCTTCATTTTTCCAGGGCACACGGATGGGTGGGGAGCGCCCCTGCTGATCTGCCCCCGGTGCCCTCGACAACTCGCTATCACCTGCTTGATAGGGCCGCAATCTTGGCAATCGAGCCAATTGAATGGCGCGTGAAGGGTTTGTTTCCGATGACCGGCATCGGGGTGATCTTCGGCCCCAGCGGATCGGGCAAGTCTTTTCTCGCGTTATACCTGTGCTTCTGTTTTGCCTTTGGCCGGGCATGGTTCGGGCGTCGGACCAGGGCCTGTGTAGTAACCTACGTGATGCTGGAGGGGGAAGCAGGGCTTCGCAACCGAGTAGTGGCCCTTTCAACTTTCGAAGGTGGGCCCATTCCGGAAAACTTTCGTGCCATCACCCAAGCGTTTGAGCTCTCCAACCCCCAAGATGTAGCCGACCTCGCAGCCATTTTGCCCCAGGGTGGGGTGGTCATCATCGACACATTGAACCGCGCAGCTCCGGGATTGGACGAAAACGCTAGTCGCGACATGGGACTGATCGTCGGCGGTATGAAGCGCCTACAAGAGCTGACCAAAGGGTTGGTTTTGGCCGTCCATCATACCGGCAAGGACCCCGGCAGGGGCATGCGGGGGCACAGCTCGCTTCATGCCGCGCTTGACTGCGCGATCGAAGTCACCCGTGCCGACAACCGTCGCGCGTGGAGTGCTGCGAAGGTCAAGGATGGTGAAGATGGACTGGCTGTACCGTTCAAATTGCACGTCGTTGAACTCGGTAATGATTCTGACGGTGACATCATTACAAGCTGTGTGGTTGCGCCTGATGCCGATGGCGTTCCGCTACGTCGCGAACCTTCCGGGAAAGCGCAGCAAGCAGCCCTGTCCACGATCCGGCGCGCCCTTGGGCGGTCATCAGACATAGGCCAAGGTGGCTGTGGTCCACAAACGCCCTGCATGAGCGTCAATGCCGCAATCTCCGAATACGCAGCCACACTTGTCACCGTTGACCCCAACCGGCGCATGCATCGTGCCAAGGGCCGAGTACAGGACCTTATCACCGATGCACACCTGCGCACCGGGGTTGATGATGTTGGTGAATCGTGGGTTTGGTGCCCGTGAAAAACTCAACCTGTATTGGCCCCTGAGAATCGAGATCGTGGTGACCAAAAAAGACCAACTCTTAGAGTCGTTGGTCTTTTTGGTCTTTGGTCCGGAAAACCAAGAAAGCCGAATACATGATTTTGGTTGTTTTGGTCACCCCCAAAAACCAACTCGCCACCTTCCCAACCGCCCCCCGCAAACGTCATCAAGTTCAGGGAATTCGACCATGTACGTTCCAAGCAAGCGCGCCCTCCTCATGCGGGACGTCATCCTTTATGATGTGGTCTCCTCAGGGTTCATCGACACCTCGGCTCCTTGGGTCGGCAACAGTTCGGTCCCGCCGATCCGATTCTGGGCCCAGATCGATGATATCCCCGCCGTCATCGAAGTTTTTCCTTGGAATGCAGGCACCTGCTCGGTCGGTTGGGTCATGTGGCCTGGATCGGACGATGTGACAGTCCCCCGCTCACCCACGGACAAGTGGCCCGGGGATGCTTTGGGCATCGCTTGCTTCGACCGGCGCATCGGCCTCCGGCTAGGAGACGACTGCTGGATGAAATGCCGGAACCGCAAGAAGCAGCGCGTTGATGCGATACCCCACCTCCACCTCAACCTTCTGCTGCAAGAGTATCTTCGCGCGACTTGATCGAAATGGCTTCGCGCGCAACCCCACAAATTTGCGCGCGAACTATAACTGTTCCGAAAAGAAATCAGTTTTCACAAAGGGAAACCGACACATGCCGCCGATCAAGCCGGTCTCAGCAGCTTGGCAGCCGGTCCCCCCACCGGCTCGCTGTGAGCGCGACACAAGAAAACTCAACAGGTTTCACGCCCACATCCTGACCCCAGGCTTCTCCCGGGCCTTCCACGCGGCCACCCTTAATCGATCGCTCACCTCCATCGCCACCTACCGCGCCAAGGCGCTCCAAGCCGCCCAGAACGACCCCACGATCCTGGATCTGGTCACGGCCAACGTCCGGGCAATTGGCCCCGAGCAGGGCTTGGCTATGGCTCGGGCGCGAGGCAGCGCGCAATTGGTGCATTGGTCACGGCTGGCAATGTACGATTGGCGCAAACGCGGATTTTCTCGCGTCGAAATTGCAAAGGCTTTCATGTGCTCTGTCGGTACCGTGGCCAGCGTACTACAAGGCCGAGGCTGGCGCTACTTCCGTACAGGTGAAAGACGCCTGACCCCAAGGCAGACCAAGCCACCGGGGAAGTGGCGAAATGAGCCTCGGCAATGTAATTAATTCACTTTGGAATCGCAAGTGTCGAATTTACTAATAATTGAACAAATTAGTTTATAAGTTTAATGAAAATCCAATCGTCTATTTTTGTTCTGTAGTAAATATTATTTCAGGATGGCATGGGCTCTTTAAAGTCGCTGACCACGCCAACGATCGATCGTCAAATGACGGTAATTTAGACCTTACCGATTGTTACCTCCTGATCTTGACCGCTTGCAGGTATGGGTTGATCGCCGAGATAAGCGTATCCTTGACGGCTTGATTGCACTAAAAAGTGTCATCTCGGATTGACCAGCAGGCGTTTTGCTTAGCGGTCACGGGCATTGCGATGCGGAGAATTTGGCGTATGCTGAAGTGGGGGGACGCTATCGATGCTCAGGTATTTCAAATCGCTCGTTGTGATTCTGTTGGGTACTTCCTTTGTCGGGAGTGTTGTCGCGCAGCAGCCGGCGCCCGATGATGGGTGGGTGAAGGTCGTCGATATCGACTATCGCGCTGCCCCCCCGCCAAATTGTTTTGGGGAGTTTGCATCATACCAGTCGTACATGGATTGTCTGATCGGAGCCCGAAAGTTCGGGGATCTACGGGCCGGCTCTCGACGATTGCAGAATCGGCAAAATTTTGTTGGCCAAGCCCCCGGAGCTAACGTGCTGACCACCAGGGGCGTGCCGGACAACGCCCGTGGCGGAAGAGTGATTCCGACTGACGACGGTGGACCTATACCGATCGATGCCGGACCCAGGATCCCTGCCGTCGGTCGACTGCCTGGCATGCTTCCGAACCAATTTCCGGAGGTGCGGAGTTCCATAGTTATTCCGCGGCGGCAGGAGCCGACGACCTATCTAGACAATGTCGATGCAATCAATGGCTTCCAAGCTTTTGCGAGCGTCGATGATCGAGCGGTGACGGGTCTGGATCTCTATAATTTTCTGGCGCTGAGCACATGCAATCGTCAACCTAAGATAGCCTCTGCGGTGTCGCTGGCGACAGCCGGTGCGGGCGCCATGGTGCTCCATCAGGATAGTCAGTTCGACGTGGGGGAATGCGTCACCGTCTTGAAGGTGGATACCAGCGATGCCACCGTCGCGATGCAATGGGCCCGTCGCTTGACCACGTCTCACACGCGGAGTCTCGGCAAGACCACGCTGGACCAGTTCGACGAATTTCTTCCGCTGGACGCGCGAGGAGCGCCATACGTGCTGCCGGCGGCTGTATGCACGGCGACCAACCAAACCATGGTCCTTCTGATCAATGTGCGGCTTGCAGCTTCGCTGAAGCTCTCAAGCGAACTGTTCTTTCGAAAGGATCTTCCAGCGCCGGTTACCGGCTTAGGTATGAGCCAAATAGGCATCCCGACCAAGAAGGCGGACTATCTGTTTGCGCGTCGAATCGCAAGTAACTGCGCCGACCCTAAGGAATTTTCTGCGAAAGCACTGACAGACCTGCGGGCCAATGGAGGCACCTTGTGACAAGACTCTTGGCACTGATTTTTGCCCTATTCGTTTTTGCGGCCCCAGCGCGGGCCGATATCGTCGTTCGCCTCTATACTGTCAATTTCGTCTATTACAGTTCGCTCTGGGGTCAGAACGGAGTTAACGGCAACAGCGACTTCCCGCACGCCTTCATACGGTTTACCGGTACTTTGCACGATGGGGCATCGAGCCAAGAAATTGATGAGACATTGGGATTTAACCGAGCCCCCTCAAGCGGCGATGGTCTCTTTGATTACGTAATTGGCGCACAAGGCGGCGTGGAAGATGACTCGGATCTGCTTGCGCGCTCTACGCCCTATGTCAGCAAAACCGTCTCGGATGCCGAGTATCGCAAGCTGAAGGCTATGGCTGACGCATGGAGTTCCAAAAGTTCGACTTATCACGGCTATTTCAGGAACTGCATGGATTTCGTCGGCGCGATCGCAAAGGAAATGGGGCTGAAGACCCCCCCCACCACGGGCGTCGAACCGACATGGTATGTAAGCAGGATAGCTCGGGAGAACCCCGAATTTGCAATGAATCGCTCCTCCGATCCCTCGCCGTTGTCGGCAGCTCAGCTTGATGCAATCGAAAATGATCTTGCGCTAAGGAGCGCGGCGACGTGGTCGGGCGCGCGAGGAACAGCGGCCTATGGGTCCGCAATGGATCAGGCCTTCGTCAACATGAGTGCATACCGTGATGCGGCTCGTCGGACGCAAATCAGCTCGCTCGAAAATGTCCGGAGAACGACGGTGCAGGAGCGGGCAAATTACAATAACTACGAGTCGGCGAGGCAGGCCAAAAAAACTGCGGCGGGGAAAGCGGAGATCGATGCGAAAACGCGCGCGATGCTCGAGAAGGTTCAGACACAGACCGTGTATTCGACTGAGGCGGGAATGGGCGACTCGGGTGTCGGTCGCGGCGCGGGCGGTGGCTCAGGAAGCGGCGGCGGCGGCCCTGGCGCGCCGACACCCACGCCATCGCCGACGCCTTGTGGCTTTTACCATTGTGTAGAAACCTCATTCCCACCGAGTGGCACGAGCCGCTTCATCGGCCGGGCGCGCGTTTCGAATGTCGCGGCAGCGCTAAGCGGCGGGTCAACGCAAGGGACGCCCAAGATATCCGTGGATAGCGACGACGGTGTCCAGTTTTCTTCGGCGGAAGGTGCGGCGCCCACCGGGCGGCGGCAAGTCTACCATCTTGGCAATGTCCTGCCCGGCGAGACGTACAAGATTACGTTCAAGCTCACGTCGAACGCGCAATACGACACTGTGCTGGCCACATTCGCATCCGGCCCAGTGACCATTTCGATGGCGCGGGAGGAAAGGATCCCGAGCAATGGGTTGACCTTCCGCGCAGGGACAACAAAGACCGTTCAAGCAACGGTGGTCATTCCAAACTTCGAAGAGATCAAGAAGAACGGTGTGCCACTCTCCAAGATCGTGTTCACGAGCCATGACCTCCCGTTCGCGGAAATATACATCGCATATGACTTATATCCGCAGGATCGGGTAAATTTCGAAGTCTCGTCCGGACCCGTTCAGACTGGTTTCGGGACAGATTGGGGACCTTGGTATGCGATTTGCGCTGGGCCGAACTTTCTTGGTTATAAATTCGAGAGCGAATTCCATGGTTTGACCAGTCTCTCACCAGATCACGACCGGGGGTGTATGAGTTGGGGCGCATGTTCAGTTGTTGATACCGTTCCGGAATCGGGCATCTGCTTCAACTTCACGGCTCGTGGTCACGGTCGATTGGATAGGAAATCGGAAGACAGCGGTTTCGCGTATGTCGCCGACCTTCGAGCGACCTACGTGCTCGAACGACCGCAGCCAAAGTGGATCACGCCTGACAATATCGTGGCGTTCTGAAGCCTTCGACTGAGGCGCTCAGTCACATTGGATTGCCGACTCAAGAGGCGCGTCGACGGCGGCGAGATCTTTCGCGATTTTGCTTGAGTGGGGATCATATTTTCCACCGCAGGCGCGGTGCCAACAACAGGTGGCCATTGGCTGGAGCGACTAGCGTTGGGTTACCCGCAGGCGCGTTGCCATCATGGTCAGATGCGGAGGCTTGACGGTCGTTTTGCCAAAGTGGGAGTTTACCAAATTGCATCCAAACGGCCTTACCCTCCAATCGCCGCCTTGAGGCTCGTGATTGTTTCGACTATCAGCCGGACGAAATGCGGAGATCTTCAGCTGTGCGGGCACCAATCCGATTGGAGGGCATCTGATGAGAGTAATTGTATATGCCGAAGATCTGAGTGGTCGCAACGATGATGGGTATTACTCCAAGCCGGATTTGGCATCCGCGCTGGAAATCTTCTTTGGGACCAGCGAATTTGGTATGTTCCTAGATCGGGACGGCGAACAGAGGCTCAGCCGGAACGAAGCGGAAGGCATTTTCGACGCTGACAGGCGGGTGACTTTTTTCAATGACGAAGGCGAGAAAGTGACGATTTCTGTCGATCCGACTGAGTGACACAGGAGACCTGAAGCGCGTCCAAGTAACCCAGACCAAATTCTGACATGACAGCGCAATTGTTTATAATCATGTGATAAAAAGACTCACTATTAGTCGCAATCGCCCTTCAGAAAGTGGTTGACCCGTTCGATCGTGCGGGCTTGCCGTTTTTTGTCCAAATCACATTCCCACACCACGGCGACTCGCCAGCCCAAGCTCCTCAATCTTTCTTCGACCTCAAGATCCCGTTCGATGTTCCGGCGAAATTTCTCCTGCCAGAACGTCGAGTTGGACGAAGGGTTGGTTGTCCGATTGCAGCCGTGTCGATGCCAGAAGCAGCCATGCACTTGCAGCACCGCCCGGTATTTCGGAAACACCAGGTCCGGCTTGCCGGGCAAATCCTTTGCGTGAAGCCTGTAACGGAACCCGAGCGCATGTAGTGCGCGCCGCAGGAGCATTTCAGGCCGTGTGTTGCCTGCTCGAATGCCCGACATCATCCGGGAACGAACTTCAATCGAAACGATGTCGGCCAATGTGGAGCTCCTGCGATTGCAGCCTGGTCAAACTTGCTCACCGTCATATAGGAGGGATCGAGATGGAGGCCACTTGAGCAACGAAATTGAAATTGTAGATTTGTTTGCCGGACCGGGCGGACTGGGTGAGGGCTTCTCGGCGGCAGGCCGCGAAACCACAGTGCCCATGTCCATACGCCTGTCTGTAGAAAAGGATGATTTCGCAATTCAGACATTGCGGCTTCGCGCGTTCCTTCGGAGCTTTGAAGGAAGGTTTCCGGCAGCATATTACGACGCATTAAATCGATCGCAGACTTTGCCGGACTGGTCAGAGACCCACGGCGATAACTGGAAGCTCGCCTTGGAAGAAGCCCAGCAAATGGAATTGGGCGGTGACGGCGTGTTCGAGCATCTCACGCCAATCTTGGACAAAATTCGCGAAAGGTGCGGCGGCCGCACCGTGCTGATCGGAGGCCCCCCTTGCCAAGCATACTCCGTTGTCGGACGGGCTCGCAACGCCGGAAAGAAGGGTTATGTCCCCGAGAGTGATGGGCGACATTTTCTGTACCGGGAATACGTGTCGATCCTCGATCGACTGAAACCTGCAGCATTCGTGATGGAAAACGTCAAAGGCATGCTGTCGAGCCAAGTAAATGGCGGCCCAATCTTTGAGCGGGTTTTTGAGGATCTCCGGCTTGCAGGCGATGGCTACGCGCTTCTGCCACTTACCGTTGAAGGCAACGTTCTTTCTGATCGCAAGGCCGGCGAGTTTATTGTCCGAGCTGAGGAGCATGGTGTTCCGCAGGCACGGCACAGGGTTTTTATCGTGGGTTTGCGCTTGGACCTCGCCAAAGGTCGAAAGTTTGTGGGGCCATTGCTCGTGAAGACCAAGCCATCGGCGATCAATTCGGTTGTCGCCGCAATAGGTGGAATGCCGCGGTTGCGGAGCGGCCTGAGTCGAGAAGACAGTCCCGATGCCTGGGAGAACGTTGTCAAAGGTTGGGCGCGCAGGCTGGCGGCCGATTCTTCACTACCTGCCGCATTGGCACCATTGTTTCGCCGGATCGTGCGAGCAAGCGAGCCCGGCACGTTTCCCCGTGCTACATCGGCCATGGCAAGCCATGTCGTCGGCAGCGAACTTGCAGCATGGTTGGAAGATCCCATGCTCGAAGTTTCGATCCAGCATGAGACGCGTGGTCACATAGCCGATGACCTGGGGCGCTATCTGTATGCTTCGGCCTTTGCCAAGACGTACGGATATTCCCCGAAGCTCCACGAATTTCCTTCGGCTCTCCAACCGGACCACGCGAACCGGGCAACCGGGGCGTTTGCAGATCGTTTCAGGGTTCAACTCGCTGAATTGCCATCGACGACTGTGACCAGTCACATATCGAAGGATGGCCATTATTTCATCCATCCGGATCCGGAGCAGTGCCGCTCTCTAACTGTCCGCGAAGCCGCCAGGCTTCAGACCTTCCCCGACAACTATCACTTTTGCGGGCCTCGAACGGAGCAATACAAACAGGTTGGCAACGCTGTCCCATGCTTGCTTGCAAAGCGGATCGCCCACGTCGTGCATGACCTGATCACGTCGGGCGGATGAGTCTCCGCCTGCAAGTTAGTGCCTTGCAGGCGGAGAAAGCATTCATCTGCCTTTGATTTCCAGGACACTGCCCCTGCCCTCAGGAAACTCGCAGGCCCTGACAGCCTTCCACGTGTCAGGGCGTTTCGCGACTTCCGAAATCTGGCGGCCTGGTGCAATGCGTTCGAAGGTGGAATTCACCACTCTTGCCCAATCCCACAGCAGCTTGCCGAAACTCTCGGAAATGCCTTGCTGCTGCCAGACCAGATCGAAATCGATCCTGCCCGCCATTTTCTCAGCCAGCACCGCAACCGTGTAGGTCGTGATGTTTACCCAGCCCTGCCGGAAAGTGTCCTTGGCATCCTTCTTCTTGATCATGGTCTCGATGGCCCGGAAAATGAGCACCTTGGCGATCATTGCACGATACCAATCAGGTGTAAGGGGATTGGGAACCAGCTCCGGGTTTTCGTCCAAAGCCGCCATGAAAGCCGCGAAGTTTTTCTCGCCCGCAAGTGCCACCTGCGTTGGCTTGCCTCGCCAGGCCTCGTGAAACTTGGCAATGTCGTTTTTCGAAAGTTTGTGCTTCTGAGGTACCATCTGCTGGAATTCGCGGCGCTTGGCATCAGTGCGTTCGCGAAGCAGTCTCACCTGATAGGCGCCGGCTGCACGTTCGTAAAACCACCTGCTTGCACCGTCAGCGCACCACACCTCTTCCGACAGCTTTTCGAGTTGAACATGAAACGGTCGATTGGCAGACAGATCGGATGTTTTCACGGCATTCTGGCTGTTGGCAAACCGTGAAATGTTGGAGATCAGACGTTCTCTGGCATCGTCATCGTTCCCCTTGAGGATGATGATCTTGGCAGGAACCATGACGTGGCTGAGGTCGATTTCCTTTTTGTCTCGTGACGCGAAGAAGATCGAGGACGTGGTCTGCCCGCCGTTGACGATTTGCAGCCCCTTGATCAGCGAGAAGCCCAAGCCGCCATCTTCGCAACGGCTGAGTTCGGCGCTGTCGCAGACCACGACGAGCCCGTTGTTGAAAGCCATGAAGTGCTCGGGCTCACGAAGCAAAGTATCCGCAATTCCCTGGTTCACCTTTGAACGATAACCGAGGAACGTGCGGACGTTGGCCTCCAGCAGGCGTGGGCCGTAGCGAAGGTAAAGCTCACGGATAACGTGGCCCGGAATGGCTGTCAGCGCATACTCGTAGTCGGCGTCAGGATCGGGAACATGTATGCACGGAAGCGGGCGTCCAAGCATCTGTTCGAAACTTATCGCGACCTCGTCCCGCGGTTTTCCGGTCGTGTGCCGATACAGGCGTTCGATATCCATCGCTTCGATCGCGACGATCTTGCCTTGCACTTCCTTTGGCGAAAACCGCTTCGATTTGGTCAGGCCATCAGTGACCACGAATACGCGCAACTGCTCCAGGGTTGCCCAGCGTTCCCGGATGAAGACCACCAGCTCGTAGATGTCACCGCTGGTCTCCATCTTTGAGGCCAAGCGACCGCTGGCCGCCTCGAACAGGAACTTGATACCTTCCTTGGCAGTGGAAGCGGCTTCAGCGTCCTTCAGGCTTTCGATCTCGTCCGACCCGAAGTATCGGGTGACGAACAGATCAAGGCATGTCTCATCAGCGGATAGCGCATAACCTGTGATCCTGAGGCGGGCATTGCCGATGGTGCCGGTCCAGTGACAGATGGTCGGCGATTCACAGATGTTGGCATTCGCGATCTGATCCATTGCCAGTTCGGCATAGATCAGTTCTTCGGAGGGGAAGGTCCCTTCATCATTCCGAATCCGGTCGGCGACGATTGCCTGAATTTCGGAACGGATGCCCCGATGAAATTCCTCGATGCTCATCCGGCCATCCCCAGTGTACTCAAGGCGCCTTCAAACTCGATATCCGGATGCGAAAGCGAGCTCAAATCGAGCGTGTAGGTAGCGGCCGTGACCTGCGGGGGCAATTTGGCTCGGCGAACTGCCGGAAATTCCTCATCAATATTGTAGCATCTGAATTCATCCACGAGCAACCTACGCTCGTACTGCGCGGAGTGCTCGTCGTAGTAGCCGCTCATCACAAGCAGAGCATCGAAGGATCTCCTCCGCCCCCTTTCGCCCGCGACTTCTCGCAGTCCGTCAACCATGTCATTGAGATTCAAACCGGTTGTGTCCTCCTTCAGCCGGATGGCACCGAGGAACATCGGCTGCCGTTCGGAATCAAGCTGCTCTATGCTGTTGATTCTGGCCTTGAACGCATCGGTCGTTGTCGTGGTCTTCACTTCGATCGCGCCCGATCCCAAATGGAAATCCTGCGCCGCGTGCATCGGGCCTTTCCATGCGTCGAACGGCGTTCCGCCTGGCAGAACGTCCGCCAGCAGCTTCAAGGTGGCAAGTTCACCATACAGACCAGCCTGCGCTTCCTGCGAAAGCGGCCGCAGGCCGCGAGACATGAAACTCTGCCAATCCCTGACCCGCTGCAGGAATCCGGAGGCAAGGGTCTTGGCATCCTTTGCCTTCCTGTCCTCCAGGAATCGAAGCAGATCCACGACCATGATGGCGAAAATGTCGAAAGTACCTTCGAGCCTGCGGATCAAGGCGATAACATCCCTGCCATGAAATGAAGGATGCCCTTCGATCAGGTTCGCTTCGAAACCCCTCCCTTCCGGAAGGCTGTCCAGCTTCCCGATCCATCCGGTCGGAAAGGCCACGACCAGCGCCTCCCGGCTATCCGGAAAATGACGTCCAGCATGCACCGCAACTGCCTCGATGGTCGCGAGATTGACCAACCGCCATTCCTCGTCACCTTGCTGTTCGGCCAGTGCCCGCCAGGCACGGATCAGACCATCTTCAGTCCACCCAGTCATTCAACGCCCCCCACATCACACTGTTTGCTACATACGCAGCATTGCTGACCCTGCGGTCCGACGAGCTGCCCGGGAAGCTGATGGCGAACGCCACGATCGGATCTGCGTTTTCCAGCTCGGGTATTTCGCTTGCCTTGGGATCAAGCAGGTACAGAAGAAGCAGGCCGCGTTTCGGAGACGCATGAACACCAGATTTTGCCCATCCATCCCCCAGAACCTTGCGAATGGCAGGGCCGCGCGGCTCATCTGGCGGTTCCCGTCCTTCATTTCGCTCCGCATCTCGCCGCCAGGTATCCCGGCTCAGCTCAAGGGCTGCTTGCCACTGGTCTTCTGTCAGATCGATTGCCTGGTCCCGCGGCGAAATCAGCGTCTTGATGGAATAGCGGTCGTCGTGATCGACAGTTTTTCTGCGGGTCAGCATGGCGACGTCGTGGTTCCCGATCGAGGCGTAGCCTGATTGCTCGGCAGAATCCTTTCCCACCAATGCGACCGTCCATTGGGTAAGTTCGCCATCCTTGTTCATCTCATCGATGAATTCGGCGATGAGCGGACTCATGATCCGAAAGCTCGCCTGGTGTGTCCGGTATGACCTGAGAAACGCGGTCACCTGCTGGGCTGGTATTTCACGCCAGAGATGGCCGGCCCACTTCTGACCATCGGGAACATGGTGCTGGGCGTTCAGGTCGCGGGGCACCCCCAGGCTTAAGATGAAGCGTTCGGTCGCGCGGAAATTATCGCGGATCTCCGCTGGGCGATTGGGAAAGACGATCGTCTGAAGGAGGTCGCCGGAATAAGTGAAGGATACCGGCCGCGCGTTGCGCATCTTTGCTCGCGAGGTCACCGTCAGCACCGAGTGCGACCGAACCCGCAAACCGAAATCCTTGGGAGTTGCGCCCGCCGCGACCATGTTGTCGAACTCCTGCCTCAACTCTTCGGCAGCGTCCGCAATATGCCCGAACCACTCGATCAGTTCGTGCGTGGTGTAGAGCCGGCAGACATCAAGATACCCGTCGCGATATCCGAACCAGCGCCCCATCTGCATGAGAGTGTCGTACATCTTGGCTGATCGCAGAAAATAGCTGGTGCACAACCCTTCAAGGGTCAGCCCGCGGGCCAGCTTGTCGCCGCCAACGGCTATCACCTTGAGGCCAGTCCCTTCGTTGTCGGTATAATCGAGCGCATCTCTCGCTGTTCCGTTGATCTCCCGCACCTTGATGTCCGCAATGACATCCGGGAGTACCTCGCGAACCTCCGCCCAGGAAAAGTCTGCAAGCTTTTCGTGTTCGACAAGTTCCGTCCGTATGCGTGCCATACCTGGCTTGAAGCTATCCTCGTATTCGGACCGCATCTGTCCTTCGATGCTGGCGAGGTCGATCCCACGTTGATACCGCCCCCTCAATTCCCGCACATATTCTGCAATCTGAGCTACAACCTCGTTCTGAACAGACGTGAAGCGGGTGACGTGCACCAGCATGGAAGCATGACGATTTCCCTGGCCTCGCAATTTGCGCACTGCGCAGGCGTAGATGAAGGAGCGCACCGCCTCCTCCAGTGAATCGGGTAACTTTGCTTCACCATTCCATCGCGGATGGTACCCATTGCGATGGCGGGGCGGCATCCACGGAGTATATTCGGCTTCACCAAGCGGCCGCGTGAGGGGGAGGTCTGCAGCAGTGGATGAGGCAGAACTGAAAACTCGACCAGGCCCGATATAGTTCGAAGGCGCGGCAAGGTTGGTGATGAACGCAGATGGAAACAGGTCGGGGCCGTGATCTTCCGTCGCGCCCTTGTCGTGAATGAATATGTTGGCGAACGGAGTTGCGGTGTAGCCGACGTATGCTGAGCGCGCAAAATGGTTCAGGATCGAACGGATCAGCCTGTTTATGGTTGTGGGCTGGTGCTCCATGTCCGGCCTGCCATTTTCATCGACGACGTCCTCACCGGTATCGACTGACCCATGGTCGGATTCGTCATCGATCATCAGGATCGGCAAGTTTGTAACCAGCCTTCGCCCGGTCACTGGGTCGGTGTAATCAGCAACCCGATTCCGGATCCAGCCCAGCAGTCGTTCAAGGACAGTCTTGTTCTTCTTGACCACGAATAGCCACGGCCGCTGCTCCGGGGTCACGCCGAGCTTCGCTGCTGCAGCTTTCGTGAAATCCCCGTTATCCGTGCGATTGGTTGCGTAGTTTGGTCTGATCGAATGATCGGCATCGATAAGACCCACGCCGATGGCCGGCAGGTCCTCAACGTTCGCCAGCGTGGCGAAACCAAGGAAGCCTTCGTCGAGACGGATTTGCGTCTGAGCCCTGAGATTGTTGTGCAGCCCCGCAAGCACGATGATAATCTTGTAGCCGGCGTCCGCACCCTTGCAGATCAGGCCGGTGTAATTGCCGGTCTTGCCCGACTGAACGTGACCAACGACCAGACCGCGCCTGTCCCAACTGCCATCTCGCCTCGGATCTTCGAGATGACCAAGCACTTCATCCGTCGCTTCATCCAGCGCGTCCAGCGCCACCTCGGGTATTCTTGCCTCCATGTATTCGGAATATCGTCGCCAGTAGAGCCAATCGCGTTTCCGTTCCGCTGTCAGCCAGGGCACATGGTCGGAATCGTCCGAAAGCGTCGCATTCCGGCCAACCGTATGGCTGGACCTCCGGATCAGCTCATCGACGAGTTGCTCGCGATCCACGACCTTGAAGTCGTCCTCGAGGATCATTTCCAGCTTGGCGAGCTCGGAGTTGATCATTTCAGGAGTGATCGCTTCACCAGTCTTGCCCGCTCTGCGCCGCAGCAAGTTTTGCGCCATGCTGAGGATGGCATCGAACGCACGCTGGTCGCTGGTGGTCATCAATTGTTCCTGCCAATCTTGTCGACGATTTCCGGGTACTGATCGAATGGGTGAGTTCTGGCGAGGCGCTCCCGGGCCTCATCGGGCGCCATACCGCGAAACTCGACCAATGCTTCGTAAAGGCTGATGAGGGTTTCCTCGATTTCCGCGGCTGGCGCTGCCGCAAACTCTCCCTTTGGAGTTTGGTTCTGTTCCGAAGTGTCCAGCCAAATCCGCTGCACCGGTACCGTTTCCTCAATGAGCCTCAGAAGCGAAACCAAATCGCCTTTCAATGGACCCGCCCGGTCAAGGATGGACGCTACCAGAACGTGATCTCGGGAAATGCCGTACGAGATCCCTTTTGACGAATGCCGAGATTGCCAGACATCGGGCAAACGGCCCGCGCCATGACCGCCGCCCGTCATGAGCCGACCGCGGTGAGCGAAAACCCTTCTTGCGACCTCACGGGTTTCGGAAGCCAGCCTGACAAGCTGACCGCGCAGCCGCACTGGCACGCTCGCCGTCGACTTCAGGATATTGATTTTCCAATCGAAATCCGCGCTGTTTGGAATATCGAGCCGAATTCTCGCGAGCCGATGCGGCTCGTCGCGAGTCCAGCGCCGACCACGCTCGCCAAGGCCGAGCCATCCTCCAGTAAGGAGGAGCCGGCGGTTTCGGTAGACGTAAAAACCCTGCTGAGCCGTCCATCCGCTGGGGCCTGCAGCGGACTCGAACTCGGATGATTTGAGCAGATCCTTGTGCGGGAGCACATGGCATTGCGCGACAACGCCAGGAGCATTGAGAATTTTGTATTCGACGCTTTGCAAGGCCTTGCCGGGGTGGCCGGTAAGAAAGGGATCCCAACCTCTGATTGCACGCCCGTTCAGGGAAACCTCAATCCCGTCGTCAAGTAACCGGTGAAATGTCATCGCCAGATGCGCTTCAACGTGACCGGAAAGTTCGATGAAGTCATCAGGCTTGAACCCTTCGGTTACGATCCTGTCGAGGTTCTCCCACAGGACCACAGTGCCGCTTCTCGTTGCGCAGGGCGCTTCAAGTCGGGGCTCGGAACCGGGGCGGGCACCTTCATGCAGCAGCCAGCTTCCAGTCTCTCCTCCCAGATCATCTAGGTCCCATCGCAGGCAGCACTTGGTGCCTGCGACAACACGACTGGCAACTGTAAGAACGCGAGCCTGGGAGAAGCTTGCAGTCTTGAGACCCATTCCGAAACGGCCTAGGTCACCGGCTTTCCGCACATTTCGCGGGTCGCGCGCCCCAAGCCGCATGGCGGACTCAAGTTCAGAATCGGACATTCCTCTGCCGTTGTCGATAATTCGGATCCAGCTGCGGTCGCCTTGCCAGGCAAAAAGAATTTCAATGGTCGTCGCTTCTGCACTGATGGAGTTATCTATCAGATCGGCAATAGCAGCTGCGGTGTTGTATCCCAGTCCCCGCAATGATTCGAGCATGGCACCAGCTGCCGGGGGAACGTTCCTTGTCGCCATGGCTACAGCAGCTCCCGCAGGAAACGTACCCGCGATGGGTGGCCGAGTGTCCTGAGCGATTTCGCTTCGATTTGTCGGATGCGTTCCCTGGTTACGCCATAGATCTCGCCGATTTCCTCAAGCGTCATGTCGCTAGGGCGGTCGATACCGAATCTCATCCGGACTATATCTTGTTGCCGCTCGTCGAGATCAGTCAGTTTCTCTTTCAGGAGCCTTACGGATTGCTGCTCGAGAGCGGCGTCTTCAGGCGATGGTCCGCGGTCCGCTTTGCTGGCCATCGCTCGGCAATATTCCAGCGGTTCGGAAAACGCGGTACGGAGCGAGTCGATAGTCCGGATGTTGCAGCCGACGGCTTCAGATATTTCCGCCTCTTTCGGTGTGCACGGGTTAATTTTCTCGAATTCCTCCACGAACGAGAGGATCTTCTCGTACAATTCGTAACGGTGAACGGGGACGCGGATGAGTGATCCATTGTTTAGCCGCCATCTGCTCACCTGCTGCCGTATCCAGAACGAAGCATACATGTAGAACCTGACGCCGCGATCGGGATCAAATCGTTCGGCGGCCCGTCGGATTGCAAAATACGCTTCCTGAAACAATTCCTCCGGATCCTCGCCCGGTGCGGCCATCTTTGCCGTTTCGCGCCTCGCAAAGGGGAGATGGGCAAGGACGAACCGTTCAGTCGAGCGGTCGCAGTCGGCCAGCAAACGATGAAGTTCGGGTCCGATACCCGCATCATTTGCAAGAGCTTCGAGACAGGTGCGCGAAATCTCGAGCATGTCGAGGGCTTCCAATGCCCGGCGGCGTCCTCGGCCACCGGCCTCCAGCCCGACATCACGTGCAGCTCGCAACAATTCCAAGCTGGCAGCAAACTCGGATCCGGCATGGTCATCATCAGCCAAGTCGATACCCGAGTCAGTAAATTTATCCGGCGGAATTTCACCGGCAGCGACCTGCTCTCCCATGCCAACAATTCCTGAGAGCAGATGGTTATTGCCCAGGATCGCGTTCAGCAAATGGTGCCTTGCATTGGCGATCTCCCCTATCAGCTTCGCTTCGCTCGAGCGATCAACATCAAAGGCCCTACGTCCCGGTACGTTAGTGTCCCGGTTACAGGCCGCACAAATCGAATCGGCAAGTTCTCCAGCCTCAACTAATGGCTCCACGGCAGGCATGAGCTGTTCAAATGCGCTCAGATGCCTAGTCATTGCAACGCCTGCATCCCGCAGAATTCTTCTGACGTTGACTTCAAGGTCGCCGACCGTGTGGTTGCCGTGGCATTCACCGATCAACGTCCGGATTGCGACGTCGTCCGCGATCCCGTTCGCTAAGACTTCGCGTGCCCAAAGGCGTGCGGTTCGATCTGCAAGGCTGAAATTTGTGTCCTTAAGTTTTTGAGGCCGTCGCGCCGCATGCCTGCTCGAATACGAGAAATCAGCGACTTCTGCATTGGCGAGACCTGAAGTGCGACTTCCGGCGAATGGGTCGGCTGGCCTGACTGTGGCGAGTGCATTGGGCAAATCCCAATCACTGTTGTCGCCAGCGCGATCGCTGTTGATTTCGTTGCCCGCAGGTATGGCGACAAACGTCGCCGAGACCGTCGCCAATCCTTGTCGGGAGTGAAATTCGAGCGGGTCATCTTCTCCCTCAAAATCAATCTGAGCAAAATCTTCATGATCCTGAACGGGGAGTGTTTCTGCTTCAAAAGACATATCCGGCTCATCAGGTGGCCCCTGCATCTCAATCCGGTAAGTCGTCGCGATCCGTCCGGTCAAGAGCGCGGCCAATTGATCGTAACCAGCCTCAGCCGCCACGTCGCCTGGCGTTTGCCCTGCGTTATTTTGTGTCGCGGAATCGGCGCCAGCTTCGAAAAGGCGACTGCACAAACTCAAATGACCACCTGCTGCTGCAAGATGGAGAGGCGTGTCTCCCTTTGCATTTCGGACCATGACTCTGGCGGAAACCACGATGCGGTCAACGGTCGCGGATTCTCCTGAGATCAATCCTCGCTGCTCCCGGGCATCGAGCAGTGACCCAGGCGAGGAAGCGACACTTCCCCTTGCCCCCGTCAAGGAGTTTGCTGCCGCGCCTGCAAGTGTTCGAGCCAAGGAGCTGTAGCCTGCAGCTTGCGCCAAATCCGCAGGTGCCAGTCCGGCCTTGTCGGTTGCAGCGGGATCTAGTCCGGCATTCATGTATATTCGGCAGATTGCAGTTTGGCCGGCGCGGGCGGCCGCATGGAGCAGTGTGCGACCTGAGCCATCGACGCGGTGCAACGCATCGCGATCACGGCAAACGTGATACGCCTTTTCCTCGTCCGTCATTGCGCTCGCACGGCGTGCCTCCATCGGTATCACGAAGTCCGCATTGCCAAGATTTCTTGCCCTTGAAACGGTTCGGTCACCTATCGGGTCAAGCTATCACCAACATCCGCTTTCGCAACCTGTGCCAGTTGTTTTCAGGTACGTCAGGCAGCATTCGATAGGTTGCGGATCAGCTCGATTATGATTGTTTGTGAGAACTTCCGTAAAGCCTGGTTGTTAACATGTTGTATTTGGCGAAATGTAACTCAGGGTTTTGATTGAGAATTGACCTCTCCTAGTCCGGTTAAGTGCTGCGCTTGTAGCACAGGAACAGGTTCAGGTTTTGTCCTTTCTGGCTTTGGACGCAGCTGTGCTCGCACGTGATCGGCAGGTGTCGTTTCTGGTGTGCGGGCACGCAACAGTGATGAGTGGGACGGTCGAGTAGTGCGGTTGGCATTGTGGCACTTACAGACCCAAAACCATTCGCTGACGCTCAGATTGGTTGCAATGATAACTCTGAGCGACGGGCCGGCCTTCAAAGCGTGGGTGCGCCAGGCTGGGGAATCGACTTATTCGCCACATTATCTTATTAGTTAATTCGGAAAATCTCGAAAAATCCCCGGTGACGGCGTTTCTATAGCCAAGCAAACGGCCAATTTGCCTGCCGCAAATGCCTGGTACCCCTGTCAAGCAGCGGCCCAGTTTTAAAGCCAAGCTCCCGCTTGGTGCGACCAGAATATGCGTGCGCAGATAGTTTCGATCGGTGCAGAAACAAAAATACCTGCACTCTGAGGATTTCGTTGTGGCACGGGATGGCCTGTTCCCACGGCGCCGATCGCTCAAATTCTGCCACGGCAAGGCTCTACAAGCCAGGAACATTCCAAGTCACTTCTCAGCCTCGAACGCGACATCGATGAGGCGTCGGATCTCGTCCGGTCGGGTGCGGTCACCGCGTTGAAGATCTATCCGCGCGAGCTGGTCCGGCTCAACGCGTAGGTGAATTGAAACGGCACCATTTGAGGGTCGACCTCTTTTTCTCGTACGAGGTATTGCATCCTTCATAAATAACTCGTACTCAAAATAACGGACCGAGACAAGGCGGCAACCTTGCCTCGGCCCTCACCACAAAGTCTTCTGGAGAGACAATATGACTAATCATGTCCTTAAAGCCGATACTGCTGCTTGGAAACTGGCCCTTTCAAAACTTCGCGCTGCGAAAGCGGAATGCGCGGCGATGAAAATTCCACGGGACCGGGATATTCAGAATGATAAATGGGAGACGTACTTCGTAGCCGAGTCCGCCCTACTGACTTTGCCAGCGCCGGACCTCAACGCGGTAATCGAGAAGCTCATGCTCCTCTGGAACGAAGACTTGGCTTCTGGAGCGCCTGAGTCCCTTCAGCGATGTCGGGTTATTGGAGACATTCGTCGAATTGGTGCTTTTTCATGAATGGAAGATCCAACAGCGCCACTCAGATTGCTTGGGAACTCGCATCCGCTTTGTTCATGAATGCCAAAGCGGAATGCGACAAACTTGAAATGACGCGCGATGACGCGATCTGGGATGGTACATTCGATAGCTACTACGAGCGGCGGGAAGAACTGTTGGCACTGCCAGCACCGAACGTAAGGGCTGTGATCTGGAAGATTGAAATCCTGTGGACTGATGAAATTCAGTCCGAACTCCCTGAAGGGATAGGCACCAGGGCAATTATAAGCGATCTGCTGCGGTTGGAAACGCGTGGCGCGATCAAATAAATTTGGCCAATTAACCGCGGGCGAACTCATCGTCGCGGTCCTTACCCAGATTGCAGACATCGAACAGACAAGGCATCCCTGATGACTGCGACGCTGGCAGGGATGCCGCCCGCGTGGCGATAGCGACCACCGGGCGAACCCAACGTAGCAAGGTCCGGCAGACCTGCGGCCAAGTCTGGCTCTCGAAGGCCACTGTTGCCGGTCGAGCGCCAACCGTTTGATCTTGGTTGGAACCAGGCGATTGGCTCCGATCCAAGAAATCTACATGGCTTACCATCTAAAAGTAAGGGTATTTTCTTACGTGCATCCGGCCAGCGATGTACTCGTGACATCATGACAGCCCATCACATCGCCTCGAAAGTCCGTCGTGCCTTGCGCAATGAGACGGGGGCTCAACTTTCTCTTGCGCACTTGCGTGAACTGGTTGGTTTCGGCCTGCTCGATATCCTCTCAAAACACGAGACCCAGGAATTATGTCCCGCGACAACAGCCCCTACATCGTTGGCGACTTCTGGCTCGATAAGCGGCGCGACGGTCGCGCCAAAAAGGTTTGGCAAATTGCCAGTGCCATCAAGCGATCGGTCCTTTATCGCAGCACTCACTGCCAAGGCCTAGAGGAAGCCAAGGCTGCGCTCGATGGCCATGTGGCAAATGAAAAGGCTCTCTCGAGGCAGGATGCGCGGGACGCTGAAGTGATCCCGATGCTGATGGCGTACTGGACTGAGCATGGCCGGAAACTGATCAACTTCGACCAGACCGGCCGCAGCATTCGAACATTTATCGGCTTTCTGGTGCAGGATCGTGCTGGTGTGCGCGCTGTCATCACTGACATGGGGCCGGCAATGTTCGAGCGGTTTCGGGAGTGGCGCATGGGGCCGCATGCATTCGATGTGCCGTGGGCGGGCAAGACTATAGTCTATGCCAGCGAAGGCGTAGCCGGCGCGACCGTGCAAAGGAACATCAACGATATCCGTGCAGCCGTTCATCATGCTGAGGACAACCTGCGGATCCCGAGGGCGCCCAAGATCAAGGACATCGACGAGAAATATCAGTCGGCTCCGCGAGATCGGGTGCTCACCATCGAGGAGATGGCGCGTATCGCCTGGTATGCATCACATAACTCCGACCTGTTCAGGTTCGTGGCCTTACAATTTGCCACTGCGGTTCGGCCCCAAGCTGCCCTAAAATTTGACCCGGCAATCCAATATGATCCGAAGACCGGGTTGATCGATCTGCACCCTCACGCATCTCCAGTGACCAAGAAGCGGAACGCCATCGTGCCTGCGATCCGACCCCTTCGGCCAGTGCTCCTTGCCTGGGCGAGGGAAGGAGCCACGCCCGTTTGCTCGCACAAAACGGCGTGGAGGGTCATGCGCCGCACGCTTGGTCTATCGTCTGACGTTCATCCCAAGACAATCCGGCACACTATCGCGACACTTCTATATTCCGACGAAACGGTGCTGGAGCGCGAGGTAAGTGAATTGCTGGGGCACGTTGGCAAGCTGGCGCCCTCGACGAAGGCGTACGCGAAGTACAGTCCTACCCGGTTGCGGGGCGCAGTGCGGTCGCTGACAGCTCTTTGGAAAGTGGTCAGCAAGGAGGCACGAGCCTACGGCGCTGACCATTCACTGACCACCGGGCAGCGAGGGGACGCTTTTCATGTGGTTAAGAGGCCATAAGCTTCTGATTTTGCACAGAATTATGGTGGGCGCGGCAGGGATTGAACCTGCGACCCCACCCGTGTGAAGGGTGTGCTCTACCACTGAGCTACGCGCCCGTTCCGGCTCGACAGGTCGCGTGGACGTGTCGTCTGGACAGGCGCAGGCCCCTATCGTTTTGGTCTGTGATTGACAAGTGGGGGCGGAAAGATAATTGGCCTTGGCATGACCGAGTCCGACATCACCCCCGCCGAAATCGAAACCCCCGCTGCGCCGCCTGCGGCCGCAGACGTGCCGCCCGATCGCCTGGCGATCCAGCCGCGCAGCCCGTATTTCGACGGCGACAAGCTGTCGCGCGGCATCGGCATCCGCTTCAAGGGCGTGGTGCGGCACAATGTCGAGGAATTCTGCGTTTCCGAAGGCTGGGTGCGGGTGCAGGCCGGGCGTTCGCTCGACCGCAAGGGCAACCCGCTGACGATCAAGCTGAGCGGCCCGGTCGAAGCCTGGTACGAAGACCTGGGCGAAGACGCACCGGTTCGTAAGCTCTAAAGCGGCAACAGCCTGGGATGCTCGCGCGCGATCAGCGCGGTCAGCCAGTCCTTGAATGCACGCACGCGGGCCAGGCTGTGCGTGTCCTTGTGCGTAACCAGCCAGAAGCTGCGCACGATACGCCGGTCCGGCAGCACCGGCACCAGCAGGCGGTCGGCATCGCCGATAAAGCAAGGCAGCACGCCGACGCCGACACCGGCCGCGATCATCCGCGCCTGCGCGGTGATCGAGGGCGAGCGGGCGTTGGCGCTGAGCCCCGGTTCGAAATCGGTCAGGTAGCGCAGTTCGGGATCGTGGAGCAGGTCGGGCACATAGCCGACCAGGCGATGGCCGCGCGACAGGTCGGCGGGCACGGTGGGCGTGCCGTTCAGCGCCAGATAGCCGCGCGTGGCATACAACCGCAGCGTATAGTCCGACAGCTTGCCCGCGATCACCGGCCCGGCGCGCGGGCGCGACAGCGTGACCGCCAGATCGGCCTCGCGCTTTGACGGGCTGAGCAGGCCCGATGATGCGATCAGGTCGACGGTCAGGCGCGGATGCGCCTCGATGAAGCTCTTGAGCGCCGGCGTGACGATGGCGCTGGCCAGGCCCTCGGTCAGGCTGATCCGCAGCAGCCCTTGCGCGCCTTCGCCACCCGCCTGTTCGGCAATGCGGCTGGCCGATTGCGCCATCGCGTCGACTTCGGCCAGCAGCGCCTCGCCCGCTTCGGTCAGCACCTGGCCTTCGCGCGTCTGTTCGAACAGCGTGGCGCCCAGCCGCGTTTCCAGCCGGCGCAGGCGCCGGCCGATCGTGGTCGCATCGACACCCATCGCCGCAGCGGCGCGCGCCAGTTGCCCGCCGCGCGCCACGGCGAGAAAGGCCTGGTAATCATTCCAGTCGGGTGCCTGCATAATTGCAGGTATGGATCGCATTTTCGTGTGTTGCGTGCAACAGTTCACGGGTGCAGGGCGCGTATGACGAATTTCGCCCATAAGGACGCCAACTCCATGCGCATCATCGACCATTTCATCGCCGGCGGCACTGCCGGGCTCGGCCAGACCCGCCGCAGCCCGGTCTATGACCCCAACACCGGTGCGGTGCAGGCCGAAGTGGTGCTGGGCGGGGCCGTGACGCTGGAACGCGCGATTGGCGCAGCGCAGGCTGCACAGCCCGCCTGGGCCGCGACCAATCCGCAGCGCCGCGCGCGCGTGCTGTTCCGGTTCAAGGAACTGGTCGAGACCCATATGGCCGAGCTCGCGCATCTGCTGTCGAGCGAGCACGGCAAAGTGATCGCGGATTCGCGCGGCGATATTCAACGCGGGCTCGAAGTCGTGGAATTCGCATGTGGCGCGCCGCATGTGCTTAAAGGCGAATACACCGAAGGCGCCGGGCCCGGCATCGATGTCTATTCGATGCGTCAGCCGATCGGCATCGGCGCCGGCATCACCCCGTTCAATTTTCCCGCGATGATCCCGCTGTGGATGGGCGCGGTCGCGGTATCGGTGGGCAATGCGTTCATCTGCAAGCCGTCCGAGCGCGATCCCTCGGTGCCGGTGCGGCTCGCTGAACTGTTCCTCGAGGCTGGCCTTCCCGCCGGGATTTTCCAGGTGGTGCACGGCGACAAGGAAATGGTCGATGCGATCCTCGATCATCCCGCGATCGCCGCGGTCAGCTTTGTCGGATCGTCCGACATCGCCAACTATGTCTACGAACGCGGCGCCGCCAACGGCAAGCGCGTGCAGGCGATGGGCGGGGCCAAGAACCACGGCGTCGTGATGCCCGACGCCGATCTCGACCAGGTGGTGAACGATCTGCTGGGCGCCGCGTTCGGCTCTGCAGGCGAGCGTTGCATGGCATTGCCGGTGGTGGTGCCTGTGGGGCATGACACGGCCGAGCGGCTGCGTGCCAAGCTGGTGGCCGCAATTCAGGCGTTGCGTATCGGCGTATCGACCGATACCGATGCGCATTATGGCCCGGTGGTGACGGCTGCGGCCAAGGCGAAGATCGAATCGTGGATCGGTCGCGCCGCCGACGAAGGCGCCGAGATCGTGATCGACGGACGCGGCTTTGCGTTGCAGGGCCACGAGGACGGGTTTTTCGTCGGGCCGACGCTGATCGACCATGTGACCGACACGATGGACAGCTATCACAACGAGATATTCGGCCCGGTGCTGCAGATCGTGCGCGCCAAGGACTTCGACGAAGCGGTCGCGCTGCCCAGCAAGCACCAGTACGGCAACGGCGTCGCGCTGTTTACACGCAATGGCCATGCCGCGCGCGAATTTGCCAAGCGGGTGCAGGTCGGCATGGTCGGCATCAACGTGCCGATCCCGGTGCCGGTCGCCTATCACAGCTTTGGCGGGTGGAAGCGGTCGGGGTTTGGCGATACCAACCAGCACGGCATGGAAGGCGTCAAGTTCTGGACCAAGGTCAAGACGATCACCCAGCGCTGGCCCGATGGATCGGCCGAAATGGGCAATTCGTTTGTTATTCCCACGATGGGGTAACGCTTCCCCTCCCCTTCAGGGGGAGGGGCGGGGGGGTAACGCTTCCCCCCTCCCCTTCAGGGGAGGGGCTGGGGGTGGGGCCTCTCCCCATTCCCCGCCGCTCATGGACCAATCCGAGCGTGGAATGTAGCCGAAAGGCCCCACCCCGCCCCCTCCACGGAAGGGGAGGGGCTTATGGAGAGCGCAATGACGCAGTTCAGCCTGACCGAGGACCAGTTGGCCATCCAGGAGATGGCACGCAGGTTTGCGGCCGATGCCATCGTGCCGCATGCGGCGGGCTGGGACGCCGCCCACGAATTCCCGCGCGAAACCATCCGCGCGGCGGCCGAACTGGGCTTCGCGTCGATCTATGTCAGCGAGCAATCGGGCGGGATCGGCCTGGGCCGGCTGGAGGCGGCGCTGATTTTCGAAGCACTGTCGTATGGTTGCCCCACGACATCGGCGTTTCTTTCCATCCACAACATGGCCTCGTGGATGATCGACAAGTTCGGCAGCGACGATGTGAAGGCGCGCTACCTGCCGCGCCTGGTCACGATGGAGCTGATGGCCAGCTATTGCCTGACCGAGCCGGGTTCCGGATCCGATGCAGCGGCATTGCGCACGACCGCGCGGCGGGAGGGCGATGCGTATATCGTGTCGGGGACGAAGCAGTTCATTTCGGGCGCGGGCGTCAACGACATCTATGTGACCATGGTCCGCACCGGCGAGCCGGGGCCAAAGGGTATTTCGTGCCTGGTGATCGAGCGCGACATGCCGGGCGTCGTGTTCGGCGCGCCCGAGCGCAAGCTGGGCTGGAACGCATCGCCCACCGCGCAAGTCATGTTCGACAACGTGCGTGTGCCGGTGGCGAACCGCGTGGGTGACGAGGGCGATGGCTTTCGCTTTGCGATGGCCGGGCTCGACGGCGGGCGGCTGAATATCGGCGCGTGTTCGCTGGGCGGGGCGCAGCGGTGCCTCGACGAAGCGATCGGCTATGTCAAAACGCGTGAGCAGTTCGGGCGCAAGATCGCCGACTTCCAGAACACGCAGTTTCAGCTCGCCGATATGGCCACCGATCTCGAGGCGGCGCGCGCGCTGCTGTATCTGGCCGCCGCCAAAGTCAGCGCCGATGCGCCCGACAAGACCCGGTTTTCGGCGATGGCCAAAAAGCTGGCGACCGACAGCGGCTCGGCGATCGTCGACCAGGCGTTGCAGATGTTCGGCGGCTATGGCTATTTGCAGGACTATCCGATCGAGCGGTTCTGGCGCGATTTGCGCGTGCATCGCATTCTGGAAGGCACCAACGAAGTCATGCGGATGATTGTCGGGCGAGACCTGCTGAAATGAGTTCGCCAACCGATGCGCCGGTGCTGGCGACGATTACGGGCAAAGCCGGGCATCTGTCGCTCAACCGGCCGCGTGCGCTGCATGCGCTGACGCTGCCGATGGTGCAGGCGATGATTGCCGCGCTGCTGGCGTGGCGTGATGATCCGGCGGTGGAGGCCGTCATCATCGACCATGCCGAAGGGCGCGGATTTTGCGCCGGCGGCGACATCGCGTTTTTGCGGGCGTCGGCGCTGGAGGACCAGGGCACGGCCGGGCGGCAGTTTTTCTATCAGGAATATCAGCTCAACCACCTGATCCTGACGTATCCCAAGCCGGTTATCGCGGTGATGGACGGGATCACGATGGGCGGCGGGGTTGGCCTGGCCGGCCCGGCGTCGGTCCGCATCGCGACCGAGGCGACGCGCCTCGCCATGCCCGAAACCGGGATTGGGCTGTTTCCCGATGTCGGCGGCGGCTGGTATCTGTCGCGACTGCCCGGGCGACTGGGGCAGTACCTGGCGCTGACTGGCGCGCGGCTCGATGGCGCAGAGTGCCTGTGGGCCGGGCTGGCGACGCATTACCTGCCTGCGGCCGCGCTGGCCGAGGTCAAGGCGGCGCTGATGGCCGATCCGGGCGATGTGGCGGCGATCCTGCACCGTGCGGCGGTTGCCCCGCCACCGGCCAGGATCGCCGGGACCAGCGCCGACATCGACCGGCTGTTTGCCTCCGACCGCTACGAGGATATTCTGGCCGCGCTGGCTGCCGATGGCGGCGAATGGGCTGATGCGACACTCGCTACGCTGCGCACCAAAAGCCCGCAGGCGTGCAAGGTCGCGCTGCGCCAATTGCGCGACAGCCTCGATTGCACCGACTTTGCCGTAAACATGGCGATGGAATACCGCATCGGCAGCCGCGTGCTGGTCCGCCCCGATTTTGCCGAAGGCGTGCGCGCGGTGATCGTCGACAAGGATCACGCGCCCAAATGGAAGCCGCCCACGGCCGAGGCTGTGACCGACGACCTGATCGATGCGATTTTTGCGCCGCTGGGCGCCGATGAAGAATGGAAACCGCTGTGAGTTACGAAACCGTTCTGGTGGAGGCGCGGGGCGCCGTCACGCTGATCACGATCAACCGGCCGCAAGCGCTCAATGCGCTGAGCAGCCAGGTCGCCGAAGACCTGATCGCCGCGTTTGCCGCGTTTGAGGCCGACCCGGCGCAGCGGTGCGCGGTGTTGACCGGATCAGGTGAGAAAGCCTTTGCCGCCGGCGCCGATATCAAGGAAATGGCCGAAAAGGCGACGGCCGATTTCTATGCGCAGGATTTCTTTGCGCGCTGGACCAGTCACCTGGTCAAGACCACGCGCAAGCCGTGGATTGCGGCGGTCAACGGCTTTGCGCTGGGCGGCGGGTGCGAACTGGCGATGATGGCCGATTTCATCATTGCAGCCGAAAACGCCAAATTCGGCCAGCCCGAAATCAAGCTGGGCGTGGCGCCGGGCATGGGTGGGTCGCAGCGCCTGACCCGCGCGATCGGCAAGGCCAAAGCGATGGAAATGTGCCTGACCGGGCGGATGATGGATGCGGCCGAGGCCGAACGCGCAGGGCTCGTCGCGCACGTCGTGCCGCTGGCCGGGCTGATCGACGATGCGCTGAAGACGGCAACGGCGATCGCCGCAATGCCGCCGCTGGCCGCAATGGCCAACAAGGAGATGGTCAATGCAGCATTCGAAACCACGCTCGACCAAGGCCTGGTGTTCGAGCGCCGGCTGTTTCAGGTCTTGACCGCGACCGCAGATAAGGCAGAGGGCATGGCCGCATTCGTCGAAAAGCGCCCCGGCGTATTCACCGGCCGCTAATCCGGCAGGGCCACATGATAACCGGACCCGTGACCACGGGCCGCACACAGGAGTTGATTATGGCCAAGCGCATCGCCTTTATCGGGCTGGGCAATATGGGCAGCGGAATGGCGGCCAACCTCGTCGCGCATGGTCATAAGGTCGAAGCGTTCGATCTCGATACCGCAGCGCTCGGCCGGGCAAAGCTGGCGGGATGCGGCGTGCACACCAGCATCAATGCCGCGCTCGACAGCGCCGATGTGGTGGTGACGATGCTGCCCGACGGCAAGATCGTGCGCAGCGTCTATCAGAACGACGTGCTGAAATGGGCGCCCAGGGATGCGCTGTTCATCGATTGCTCGACGATCGACGTGGCCAGCGCGCACGCCGTGATCGCCATGGCCGGCACGCATGGCCACCCGATGGTCGATGCGCCGGTTTCGGGCGGGATCACGGCCGCGAAAAACGGCACGCTGACGTTCATGGTCGGCGGCAGCGATGCGGCGTTTGCGGCGGCGCAGCCGATCCTGAGCGCGATGGGCGCCGCGGTCGTGCATGCCGGCGGCGATGGCGCGGGGCAGGCGGCGAAAATCTGCAACAACATGCTGCTCGGCGCAACGATGGTCGCCACCAGCGAGGCGTTTGCAATGGCCGAAAAACTGGGCCTCGACTTGCAGGCGTTTTACGACATCTCGTCGAAATCGTCGGGTCAGAGCTGGTCGATGACCAGCTATTGCCCGGTTCCGGGCGTCGGTCCCGTAACCCCTGCGGACAATGATTACGAGGGCGGGTTCACTTCGGCGCTGATGCTGAAGGACTTGCGCCTGGCGATGGCCGCTGCGGCGGAATCCGGCGCCAATGTGCCGATGGGCCACCGCGCGGCGGAATTGTACGAAGCGTTCGTTTCAGCAGGCAATGCCGGCAAGGATTTCTCGGCAATCATCAAGACCCTGCGCAAGTAACACACCAGGGAGGGGCGTCTCGGCTACAATCCCACCTGCGATGATCCCATCAGCGTTGGCGAGTGGGGCGAGGCCCCACCCCCAGCCCCTCCCCTGAAGGGGAGGGGAGCAGGTTGCGTCACTCTTTTCTCCTTGCCCCTTGACCGCAACCCTGTTCGCCGTGATCGTCGAGCGCAGACGGGGGCGCGGCATGGCAACGATCGAACCACACAAACCCGGCGTATCGACCTGGCTGGTGGTACTGCTCGCGCTGGCGATGTTCATCAATTATGCCGATCGCGGCAGCTTGGCGGTAGCAGCGCCCGTGCTCAGCCGCGAACTGGCGATAGGCCCCCGCAATCTGGGGATCCTGTTGTCGGCGTTTTTCTGGACATATGCGCTGATCCAGCCTCTGGCAGGCGCGGTGGTCCAACGCCTGCCGCTGCGCTGGGTCCTGCCGGCGGGGTTGCTGGTGTGGTCGGCGACGACGATCGGCTGCGGCCTGGTGACCGGTTTCGCCGGCCTGCTGGTATTGCGCATGGTGATGGGCCTGGGCGAAAGCGTGATCTTTCCCGCCAATGCGCGGATCCTGTGCGAAAATGCCGCCGATCATCAGCGCGGGCGCGCCAATGCGGCAATTTCGCTGGGGCTGGCGCTGGGCCCGGTGGCGGGCACGCTGATCGGCGGGCTGGTGCTGGCGCGCTATGGCTGGCGGCCGGTGTTCTGGGTGATCGGGTCGGCCTCGGTGCTGTGGCTGCCGCTGTGGTTTGCCACGCGCCTGCCAACCGAACGGCACGTTGGCGATGGGTCTGCCGTCGCCCGCCCGCCGACGCCGGGCTGGGGCGAAATCCTGTCGCAGCGCGGCCTGTGGGGCATGGGCCTGGGGCAGTTCTGTTATGCCTATCCCACGTATCTGTTGCTGACCTGGCTGCCGACGTTCCTGGTTTCGTCCGAGCACTATGCGTTGCCGCGCATGGCAGTGGTCGGCGCGGCGATCCCGCTGGGTCAGGGGCTTGGCGGGATGGTCAGCGGAACGTTGTCCGACCGGGCGATTGCCGCCGGCCACGATATCAGCGTGGTCACCAAGCGCTGGCTGCTGGGCGGGGTGTCGGGTGTCGGGTTGGCGTTCGTTGGCGCGACGCTTGCGTCGCATGACACCGTCGTATGGTGGCTGGCGGCGGCGGTCGTTGGCTGCGGGGTGATCAGCCCGATCAACTATGGCGCGGGGCAGACGTTGGCCGGGCCAGGTGCGGCCGGGCGGTGGATGGGCGTGCAGAACCTGCTCGGCAATCTGTCGGGCGTGACAGCGCCGCTGGTGACGGGGCTGGTCGTCGAAGCGACCGGATCGTACCAGCTTGCCTTCCTGATCCCGGCCGTGCTCGGCTTTGTCGCGCTGATCGCTTATGGCCCGCTGGTCGGCCCGATCCGGCAGATCCCATGGCGCGGCTGATCCTGCTCAACAAACCCTTTGGGGTGCTGTCGCAATTCACCGATGGCGGCGATCGTCCGACATTGGCGGGTTTCGTGCCGGTGCCCGGCGTTTATCCCGCTGGGCGCCTCGATCGCGACAGCGAAGGGCTGCTGCTGCTGACCGACGATGGCCGGTTGCAGGCGCGGATTGCCGAGCCCCGGTTCAAATTGCCCAAGACGTATTGGGTGCAGGTCGAAGGCGAGGCGAACGACGCGCAACTGGCCGCGTTGCGCAACGGTGTGACGCTGAAAGACGGGATGACGTTGCCCGCGCAATGCGAACGCATGGATGCGCCGGCGTTATGGCCACGCGATCCGCCGGTGCGCTTTCGCAAATCGGTGCCCGATGGCTGGATCCGCCTGACAATCTGCGAAGGCCGCAACCGCCAGGTACGGCGCATGACCGCTGCCGTGGGCTTGCCGACGCTGCGACTGGTCCGCTGGCGGATCGGGCAGTGGACGCTGGATGGCCTGGCCGTGGGGCAATGGCGCGAGATTCGCGTGCCTGATCAGATCCGGGATTCAGAGGAGATGATGCGGTAACTACCGCGCGCTGCGGGTCATCCGTGCTGCGATGATCCGGCCGATCGGATCGTCGCGCAGCGCAGGCGCGGCCGAGACGGGAACCGCATCCTCGTCGTCCGAATTCCGGGCCAGTACCACCGGCGTCGGCGCCGTGCGGGCCATCAGATACGTGCGCGCGGGTGCGACAGCGGCCATGCGGACCGGGGCGTGGGCCACAGCCTTGACAATGCGCGGGGCGATGGCGCCGGTTTCGGGCTGGATGCCATCGAGGAAATCGTTGTCGATCAGGCTGGTCGGGCGCGCGGCGGCAGCGGCGGGGCGCATCGCCACCAGCCGCGTCACGCGCGGGGCATCGGCCTGCGCCAGTGTCGTGCGGGCCGACAGCAACGGCGGGCGCGCCCCGTGCTTGTAGATGAACCCGTTGACCGGCCAGCGCGTCGTGCCCAGATCCCCGATCGGGGCGTACCACACGCGCACTTCGCTCCAGTCGTTGGCATCCGACACATCGACCGCGCGCACGTCAAGTTCGGCCTGGCCGCGCCGGCCGCCGATCGGCGACCAGTTGCTGTGGCGCAGCAGGACTGTACGGGTGTCGATCACGCGGCTGACCATGGCGACATGGCCCAGCCGCATCGCGCCGTGGGGGCGAAAGCTCATCACTGCGCCGGGGCTGGGCACATGGCCGCGGGTGTATTGCCCGTCGGCCTGGTCCCACCAGGTGTGCGCATCGCCGAACAGTTGAATTCCCGACGCCTGGCGGGCAAACGGCACGCATTCCACATAAGGCAGGGCATCGCCGTCATCACTGCCGGCTTCGGCGCTCGGCGCGAACGCAGCCGGTTTTGCCATGGCACCGTGCGGCGCGAATTGCACGACCAGCGCGAGCGCTGCGGCAAGCCGCCAACCGGCCCGTTTGTCGATTCGTGATGCGCTGTTCCTCATGGTCTTGATTTTGGGTCAGCCGCGTTAAAGCCGCCCATTCTGATAAGGTTAACCGCACATAAGCAATTTATCGGGGCTTAAAATGTTGGTTCTACGAGAAATTATTTTTATGGCGGAAATGCGTGTCCAAGCCGGCAAGCGAAGGCAAAGGTTTGCCGTCGCGCACGCCAAACGCTGCAATTGCTTGCCTTTTACCCGCCAAGCGATCACGGCATGACCATGTCCGCCCCCATTCTGCCCCATGTCGTGATCATCGGCCGACCCAATGTCGGCAAGTCCACTCTGTTCAACCGTTTGGTGGGCAAGAAACTCGCGCTCGTCGATGACCAGCCCGGCGTCACGCGCGACCGCCGCCTGGGCGATGCCGACCTGCTGGGCCTGGCCTTCACGATCGTGGACACTGCCGGGTGGGAAGACGACGACGCTGCCAGCCTGCCCGGACGGATGCGCGCGCAGACCGAGGCCGCGTTGACGGGTGCCAAAGTCGCGCTGTTCGTGATCGACGCGCGATCGGGGCTGACCCCGCTCGACGAGGAAATCGGCCGGCACCTGCACCAGTGCAATGTCCCGGTGATCCTGCTGGCAAACAAGGCCGAAGGCCGCGCGGGCGATCATGGATTGTTCGAATCCTATGCGCTCGGCTTTGGCGATCCGGTCGCGTTTTCCGCCGAACACGGACAGGGGCTGGGCGATCTGTTCGAAGCGCTGTTGCCCGTGCTTGGCGAAACCGAGGCGGTGCCGGACGAAGAAGAACACGAAGACTACACCTACGACCCCAAAAGCGTGCTGAAATTCGCAGTCGTCGGCCGCCCGAATGCCGGCAAATCCACGCTGATCAACCGCATCCTGGGCGAAGACCGCCTGCTGGTCGGGCCCGAAGCCGGAATCACGCGCGATTCGATTGCGGTCGATTTTACCTGGCACGACGATGCGGGCGAGGAGCGCGCGGTGCGCCTGATCGACACCGCCGGCATGCGCAAAAAAGCCAATGTCGTCGAGAAACTCGAAAAAATGTCGGTCGCCGATGCGCGCCACGCGATCGACTTTGCCGAAGTGGTCGTGTTGCTGCTCGATGCCACGCGCGGTCTCGAACATCAGGATCTGAAAATTGCCTCGATGGTGCTCGAGGAAGGTCGCGCGCTGATGATCGCGATCAACAAGTGGGACATTGCCGAAGACCCCAGTGCGCTGTTCAACGGTATCCGCGCCGCGCTCGAAGACGGGTTGGCGCAAGTGCGGGGCGTGCCGCTGATCGCGGTGTCGGCGATGACCGGCAAGGGCCTCGACCAGATGATCGCGACCGCGTTCACGTTGCGCGATGCGTGGAGCCAGCGCGTGCCGACCTCCGCGCTCAACCGCTGGTTCGACACCGCGCTGGAGGCCAATCCGCCGCCGGCGCCAGGTGGCCGCCGGATCAAGCTGCGCTATATCACGCAGGCCAAGACCCGGCCGCCGAGCTTTGTCATGTTCGGCACGCGGCTCGACCAGCTGCCCGAAAGCTATCGCCGCTACCTGGTCAATGGCATCCGCCGCGAGCTGGGTTTTGACGCGGTGCCCATCCGCCTGACCTTGCGCAGCGCCAAGAACCCGTTCGCGCCCAAATGACCGCATTCGTGCCCGATCTGCCCAAAACGCTGTCGGTGGCGATGAAGCGCGGGTTTTTGGGCAAATGCCCGCGTTGCGGCGGCACGCATCTGTTTGCCCGGTTTCTCAAACCCGTCGATCGCTGCGGCTTGTGCGGACAGGACTGGACGCTGCACGCGGCGGACGATTTCCCGCCCTATGTCGCGATCATCGTCACCGGGCACGTGATGGCGCCGTTCCTGATCATCCTGGGCGCGATGACCGCGATCTCGATGTGGCTCGAAATCGGCGGGGCCACGGTCATGGCGGTCGCGATGCTGATGGGTCTGCTGCAACCGGCCAAAGGCGCGATCATCGCGCTGCAATGGTGGATGGGTATGGCGGGCTTTGCCGGCCGATCGGGCAAAGTCGAAGTCGAGGCGGCGATCACGGCGGGCGGTTAAGGGCCGGGGCCATAGGCGCTAGCTTGGATTAAAAATAACAAATTCCGCTCATCCTGAGCCTGTCGAAGGATGCGCGCTGAGGTCTGCCCAACCCGCAAGGTATTTAAGCCAAGATCGAACGTCGCGCGCATCCTTCGACAGGCTCAGGATGAGCGGGGGTCTTTTTACAACACACCCAGCTTATCTCAGCGCGTATGGTTGCCAACCATTGCCCGCCGGAGGCTTTTCAGAACCAAACCAACGGAAAACGGCACCCCGGATCAGATCCGAGGTGCCGCAGCTGATGGAGCTCTCCAGGGGCCTTCAAAAAATCTCGAACAACCCCGCAGCGCCCATGCCGCCGCCGACGCACATCGTCACGACGGCGTATTTCGCAGCGCGCCGCTTGCCTTCCAGCAGTGCGTGGATCGCGCAGCGGGCGCCGGTCATGCCATACGGATGGCCGATCGAAATCGAGCCGCCGCTGACATTGAGCAGGTCGTCGGGAATGCCCAGCTTGTCGCGGCAATACAGCACCTGCACGGCAAACGCTTCGTTCAGTTCCCACAGGCCGATGTCATCGATGGTCAGGCCGAACCGCTTGAGCAGCTTGGGAATCGCAAACACCGGGCCAATTCCCATTTCATCGGGTTCGGTGCCGGCCACTGCCATGCCGACGATGCGGCCAAGCGGCGTCAGGCCCTTCTGGGCAGCAAGTGCGCCCTCCATCACGATCACCGCGGCCGAACCGTCCGACAATTGGCTGGCATTGCCTGCGGTAACGATGCCGCCAGGCAGCACGGGTTTCAACGAGGACAGCCCTTCGAGCGTGGTTTCGGGGCGGTTGCCTTCGTCCTTGTTCAGCGTCACGTCGCGCATGGTCACTTCACCGGTGACTTTGTCGGCGACGGCCATGACCGTGCTGGCGGTGATCACTTCATCGGCGAATACGCCGGCGGCCTGTGCCGCAGCGGTGCGCTGCTGCGATTGCAGGGCATAGGCATCGCAGGCTTCGCGGCCGATGCCATAGCGCGTGCCGACCACTTCGGCGGTCTGCAGCATCGGCATGTAGATCGCGTTGTGCATGGCATACAGCTCGGGATCGGGCTGGACGCGCATGTCCTTGGTCTGCACCAGGCTGATCGATTCCTGGCCGCCGGCGGCGACGACATCCATGCGGTCGATCACGACCTGTTTGGACGCGGTGGCGATCGCCATCAGGCCTGATGAGCACTGGCGATCGAGCGACTGGCCCGACACGGAAACCGGCAGCCCGGCGCGCAGCAGCACCTGGCGCGCGATATTGCCCGCCTGCGCACCCTGTTGCAGAGCGGCGCCCCACACCACGTCATCCACTTCGCCGCCTTCGATCCCCGCGCGCTCGACCGCCGCGCGCAGTGACAGCGCGCCCAGCGTGGCGCCGCCGGTGGCATTGAAGGCGCCCTTGTAGGCCCGCCCGATCGGCGTCCGCGCGCCGGCTACGATGACTGCATCACGCATTGTTGTGTTCCTCTGGTTGAAAGGCGTGGGTTATCGGGTTGCCGCCAAATCGATCGCGCAATTCGCGTTTCAGGACTTTGCCGATCGGGCTGCGTGGCAATTGATCGATCACCGCGATGCCGCTGATTCGCTGGGTCTTGCCCAATTGCGCGTTGGCGTGTTCCAGGATCCCTTGTGACGCACCCGCCGGATCAGCCAGCACCACCACCGCAAACGGCGTCTCGCCCCATTTTTCCGACGGAATGCCGATCACCGCGACTTCGCGCACGGCGGGGTTTTGGGCCAGCACCGCTTCGAGATCGGTGGGAAAGATATTGAACCCGCCCGAAATGATCAGGTCCTTCGACCGGTCCATCAGGATCAGAAAGCCGTCTTCGTCAAACCGGCCGATATCGCCGTGGCGGATAAAGCGGCGGCCATCGGCGTCATGCCATTCGGCCTCGCGCGTCTTGTCGTCCTGCCCGTGATAGCCGGTCATCATCGTCGGCGAACGGCCAACGATTTCGCCGGTCGCACCGCGCGGCAGTTCCTGCCCGTTCTCGTCGATGATCTTCATCTCATGCCCGGGCGCCACGCGGCCGACCGTGTGCAATTTGTCGGGAAACTCGTGCGCCAGCAGCAGCGCCGATGCGCCGCCTTCGGTCATACCATACGCTTCGAGCAGGCCACCGGGCCAGCGCGCGAGCACATCGGCCTTCAGCGCAGCGGGAAACGGCGCGGATGTCGAGGATTTGAGCCGGTATGACGACAGGTCATAGCTGCCGAAATCGGGCAGCTCCATGATCCGGCGGTATTGCACGGGCACGAGCATCGCGTGGGTCACGCGCTCGGCCTGCGACAACGCCAGGAATTGCTGTGCATCGAATCTGGCCATCAGCACGACTTTGCCGCCGCCGGCCAGCGCCGGAAAAAAGCTGACCAGCGTGGTGTTCGAATAGAGCGGGGTCGATACGATCACCGTCGTATCGTCGTTGTATCCGCCGCCGACCGTGCGCCTGGCATATTCATGGCGCATCTTGTGGCTTTGCACGATGCCCTTGGGCGTGCCGGTGGTGCCCGATGAATAAATGATGTTGAACGGATCGCCAGGCGCGATGGCGACCGGCGCCGCGATCGTTCCGACCGGCGGCAACCATTGCGACAGCGCAAGGCCCGCATGGCTGTCATCGATGGCAATCCGCGTAACGCCCAGCGGAAACGGCAGATGCGCCAGCGCGTCTGCCATCGCCGCATCGAGCAACAGCACCCGCGCGCCGCTGTCGCCAAGCATCGCCATGACCGTTTCGCCCGATGCCGACGATGTCAGCAGCGCTGCCGGCGAACCGGCGCGCAGGATCCCCAGGAACGCCAGCGCGGCCATCACCGAATTGGTCGCGGCCAGCGCGACCGGTTCGTGCAGGCCAACGCCCGCCGCCTGCAACCCGGCGGCGATCCGTTCGGCCATTGCGCCAAGCTCGGCCCAGCTGACCTGGCGCTGTTCGTCGGCCAACGCGATCGCGGGCCCACGCCGCGCGGCATGCGACGCCAGGATCGTGGGCAGCGGAATGAAGTCCGCCGCCACGATATCGGCCACGCTCAGATAGGCGGTCTCCATCATCCGAATGTCTCGCCTGCCTGGGCCTTGGCCGCCAGCAAGGGCGCGACCGGCTGGCCATGGCGGGTCAGGCCATCGACCACGGTCTGCAAGCCGATCGCATCGGCCCAGAACATCGGCCCGCCGGTCCACGCCGGCCAGCCATAGCCGTTGAGCCACACGGTATCGATATCGCCGGGGCTTTGCGAAATGCCTTCGTCCAGGATCAGCGCGCCTTCGCTGATCATCGGGTACAGCAGGCGCTCGCGGATCTCGTCCTTGCCGATGTCGCGCTGCAGCTTGCCTTCCTTTGCGGCGAATTCGGCGATGATCGCCTTCACTTCGTCAGACGGCGTGCGCTGGCGATTGTCGTCATAGTCGTAGAAGCCTTTTTTGGTCTTCTGTCCCCAGCGGCCGACCGCGCACAGCGCGTCCCGGATCGATTCGATGCGCGACGGATCGCGGTGCCAGCCGATATCGATGCCGGCGAGATCGGCCATCTGCCACGGGCCCATTGGAAAGCCGAATTCGAGCAGCGCCTCATCGACCTCCCAATATTTCGCACCTTCCATGATAAGCGCATGCGCCGCGGCCTGGCGCGGCGACAGCATGCGATTGCCGATAAAGCCGTGGCATACGCCCGACACCACGGGGATCTTGCCGATCTTGACCGACAGCGCCATCACCGTCGCCAGTTCCGACGCGCCGGTTTCGCGCCCGCGCACGACTTCGAGCAGTTTCATGACATTGGCGGGCGAGAAAAAATGCGTGCCGAGCACCGACGCGGGCCGGGAAGTCATCGCGGCGATCGCGTCGATATCGAGATAGCTCGTGTTGCTGGCGAGAATCGCGCCCGGCTTGACCGTTTTGTCCAGTCGGCCGAACACCTCTTTCTTGACGTCCATGCTTTCATAGACCGCCTCGATCACCAGGTCGCATGGCGCCAGTGCGCCGAAATCAAGCGTCGGCGTCAGCAGTGCGATCGCGGCCTCGGCCTGCGCTGCGTCCAGCTTGCCCTTCTTGACCGTCGTTTCGTAATTGCGACGGATCGTGGCGACGCCGCGGTCGAGCGCGTCCTGCGTCATTTCGACGATCGTCACCGGGATGCCGGCGGTCAGGAAATTCATCGTGATCCCGCCGCCCATCGTGCCAGCCCCGATCACGCCGACCTGCGTGATCGGGATCAGCGGCGTGTCGGCAGGGATATCGGCGATCGTGGCAGCGGCCTTGCGCGCGGCGTCGATGTGTTCGCGGGCGCCGGTGATGGGGTCGGACATGGCTTTTTCCTTCTCGTGGTTCAGGCGCGGCTGTCGGTCAGCGCGGCGTAGATCAGGGTCTTGAGCTGTTGCGAAATCGGAAACACGATCGACGGCATGACCTGTGTCAGGAATACCATCGACACGCCCTCGGCGGGATCGACAAAGAACTTGGTCGAATAGATCCCGCTCCAATGGAATTCGCCCGCGCTGCCCGGGGTCAGGTTGCGCACCGGGTCGGTCACGACGGCAAAGCCCAGGCCAAAGCCGATGCCGGCCTGTTCGGGATCGCTGAACAGCGCGCGGGCGACCTGCGGCAGATCGGCGGGTGCGCCATCGCGATCACGCAAATGGTTGGCGGTCATCAGCCGCAAGGTGGCCGGGCTGATCAGGCGCACGCCATCCGTGGCACCGCCGCCTGCGAGCATGCGGCAGAACCGGTGATAATCGGCCATTGTCGACAACAGGCCGCCGCCGCCGCTTTCGAATTTGGGCTCGCGCAGCGTAAACGATGTCGCGGCCTGGTCAAACGGTCTGGGTCTGCCGCCGGGGACATGCATCCACGCATCGGTCAGCCGGTCGATCTTGCCTGCGGGGCAGAAAAACGCGGTATCGATCATGCCCAGCGGTGCAAGGATTTCGTCGTGCAGGAATGCGCCGAGGCTTTTGCCGCTCAGCCGGCTGACGATCACGCCCAGCACATCGGTCGCGACCGAATACTGCCACGCCTCGCCGGGCTGGAATTCCAACGGTATCCGCGCAAGGCCCGCAATGAACGCATCGTTGCCATCCAGCGCAGGATGCCCGTCCAGCCGCCCCTTGCGATAGGCGGCGTCGATGGTGTTGCGGTTCTGGATGCCATAAGTCAGCCCCGACCGGTGCGTCAGCAGATCGACCATGCGCATCGGTGTGGCCAGCGGCCCGGGCAAAAACGGCGCCTCACCGCCGCCGCCCGCATAGATCCGCAGATCGGCAAATTCGGGCACGACTTTCGTCACCGGATCATCGAGCGCGACCAGCCCGCGTTCGACCAGCATCATGAACGCGATCGACACGATCGGCTTGGTCATCGACGCCATGCGGCAGATCGCATCGTCGCGCCACGCCGTGCCATCCGCGCGCATCGCGCCCAGCGTCGCACGCCACACCGGCACACCATCGCGCGCAACCATGATGTCCGCGCCGGGAAAACGCCCCGGGCCGACGTAATCGCGTTCCAGAAAAGCGCCGATCCGATCGAGCCGCGCTGCGTCGAACCCGTGGTCGGCGGGGTTTGCCAGGTCCATCGTCATGCTCGTGCGCGCCCGTCTTTTGAGCCGAAGATCGCAACGGATTGCAGTCCGCGCATCACTTCGACACCATCGGTGTTCCACATCCGCAAGGTCTCGCTGGAAAACCCGTCGGCCAGATGGTTGGATTCGGTTTCCAGCAGCCACCACCCATCGCGCGTGGCCATATCCTCGCCCAGTACGGTCAGTGACCAGTTGATCGAGCTGAGCGGGCCGGGCCGCTCGATCGCGCGAATCGATCCTGGCGGCAGCGTATCGCCGATCGCGATCATTTCGGCATAGGGATCGAGCCCCTCGCGGTCTTTCAACCGCACCCAGCGGCGTATCGCCATCCGGCCATCCCCCCCGCGCGGGCCCGCCTGGCGCAAATCCATCCGTTCGATGAAGGCCGGTGTCATCGGTGAATGGGCGACCGGCTCGCTCGTTTCGGGCGCGGCCATTCCGTCCAGGCGCGCTGCCGGATTATGGCCATTGCCCGGTCGCGCGCGCCCGAACAGCCAGGTCGCGCGAAACGCCAGTGCGCCTTCGCACCACAGCGCGGTTTCGACATGGCTGACGCTTTTTCCCGTGCGCAACATCGTCACGCGCGCCTCGATATCTTCGCCCACCGGGCCGATGAAGCCGATCTGCGCAGCGCGCAACGGCGGCAGATCAGGAAAAGCGCGCTGTGCCGCGACATAGGCGATAAACGACGACGCACCGCCATACATCGTGCGCCCCTGCATCCAACCCGCCGCGCCATGCAGCGTGAAACGGTCGCCATCACGGACCAGCGCCTGCGCCAGATGCGACAGCGGGACGGCGGTGTCCCCAAACTGGCCCTGATCCATCGCGACCCTCTTTTTCCGACTCTGCCTGCCGGCAAATTTAAGCGCTTGATTAGGGTAACTTTGGACCTGCGAAAAGGGGCTTTGGCGCAGGCTATCGGTTCCGCTACGGCGCGCTGCTTTCCCCGTGGGCGCTCATTGCCGGTTCAGGTCTGCTGGTCGATCACCCCCACCTTGATGGAGACCTGTTATGCCCGTTCTTGCCATGCTGTTGCTTGCGGCGCCCGCTGGCGCGCTGGCGCCGTGCCGCGCTGAACAGCTTGCTGTGTCGCTCGACGGGCGCGACGGCGAATTCAACGGCATGTCGCATTCGGGAACGGAGCTGTCGATCCGAAACACGGGCCCCGATTGCACGCTGGTCGCTCTGCCTGTGGTGCAGTTGCGCGATGCACGCAATCGCGTGCTGCCGGCGATCCGCCAGGCGCCGCGCGGCATGCATCCCGGCCCGGTCATGGTGCCCGTGCGGCTCGCCGCCGGTCACCGCGCGGCGACCGAAATCCGGTGGGTCGCTGGCCCCGTCTTTCCGCACAGCCGGCGCGTGCGCGCGACCAGGATCACCGTGAAGATCGGGAACGGCATGCTCGGCGCCCCGCTGACGGCCACGCTTTACGGAAATGCCGGACAACCCGTCACGTTCGAACAAACCCCGATGCATGCGATGGAGGGCATGGCTGCGGATTGACCGTGATTGCGGTCGCGGTCAAATAGCACTTGCCTATCGCCGGCGTGGATACGAGACCGCCAGTCCGGGTTTCTATTTCGACGCCGGCGCAATCAGAGCGTCGCTGTCCTTGCCCGCCCAGTCGTGCGCGCCGACCATGCGCCACACTTCGCGGCCTTGCGCATCGTAGAGGACACTCGTCGGAAGTTCGCCGCTGTTGTAGTAGAACCCGAGCGTGTTGTCGGGATCGAGCCACGCCGGCAGGTGGGCATAATGCAGTGCGGCCTTGACCTTTTCGGGCTGGGCCATGTCCTGCGCGATTGTCACCACCGCCAGATGGCCGGCCTGTCGTGCGGCCAGCGCGTCGAGCGTCGGCAGTTCCTTGACGCAAGGGGCACACCAGGTGGCCCACAGGTTGATCAGCACCGGCTTGCCGCGCAGGCTCTGAATATCGAGTTTGGCGCCGCTGCCATCGTGGACGGTTGCCTGCGGCAGCGCCGCGCCCTTGTGGCTGCGGTCGATTTTTCCGGCGAACGCTTCACCGGAGGCGCTGCCGGCGTCGGACGCGGTCGCGCTCTCTGGTTGCGCCGGGGCGCGCTGCTCTCTATCGCACGCGCACAGGCTTAAACCGGCCAGCGCGATGGCAAGGGGCAGACGTAGCGAGATGAGTGGCAATTCCGGTTCCAATCAGATGTGGGGCGGGCGTTTCGCCGCCGGGCCGTCGGCGATCATGCGCGAGATAAATGCCTCGATCCCGTTCGACAAGGCGCTGTGGGGGCAGGACATCGCCGCGTCAAAGGCGCATGTCGCGATGCTGAGCGCGCAAGGCATCGTCACAGCCGCCGATGCCGCTGCGATCACCGCCGGGCTCGACCAGATTGCAGCCGAATATGCGGCCAATGGCGTGCCCGAGGACTGGGATCTCGAAGACATCCACATGACGACGGAGAGCCGGCTGGCCGATCTGATCGGCCCGGTCGCCGGGCGGCTGCACACTGCGCGCAGCCGCAATGACCAGGTTGCGACCGATTTCCGGCTGTGGGTGCGCGATGCCTGCGACGAGCTCGAAACCGGGCTGATCGCCTTGCAGGTCGCGCTGGTGACACGCGCGCGCGAACATGCCGGCTCGATCATGCCGGGCTTTACCCATCTGCAGACCGCGCAGCCGGTCACCTTGGGGCACCACCTGCTCGCCTATTACGAAATGATCCGGCGCGACCGGTCGCGGCTGGCCGATGCGCGCGCGCGGATGAACGAATGCCCGCTGGGCGCAGCGGCGCTGGCCGGCACCGGCTTTCCGATCGATCGCGCAGCCACCGCCGCGGCGCTCGGCTTCGACCGGCCGACTGCCAACAGCCTCGATTCGGTGTCCGACCGCGATTTCGCGCTCGATTTCCTGATGACCGCGGCGCAGATCTCGCTGCATCTGTCGCGCCTGGCCGAAGAATTCATCATCTGGGCAAGCCAGCCGTTCGGCTTCGTCGCGCTGCCCGACAGCCTGTCGACCGGCAGCTCGATCATGCCGCAGAAGAAAAACCCCGACGCGGCAGAGCTCGTGCGCGGCCATTCCGGGCGCATCGTCGGCAGTCTGACCGCGCTGATGATCACGATGAAAGGCCTGCCATTGGCCTATTCGAAGGACATGCAGGACGACAAACCCCCGGTGTTCGAGGCGGCATCGCTGTTGACGCTGTCAGTCGCGGCGATGACCGGCATGGTCGCCGAGGCACGCTTTCGCACCGATCGCATGCGCGCGGCGGCGGAACTGGGTTATGCGACCGCAACCGACCTGGCCGACTGGCTGGTGCGCCAGGCGGACATTCCGTTTCGCGAGGCGCATCACATCACCGGCACGGCCGTGCGCCTGGCCGAAAGCCGGGGGATCGCGCTCGATCAGTTGTCGATCGACGATCTGCGCGGGATTGATGCGCGGATCGACGAAACGGTCTATGCTGCGCTCAGTGTCGAGGCATCGGTGGCCGCGCGCGCCAGCCATGGCGGCACTGCGCCGGCCCAAGTCAATCTGCGTGTGGCCGAGGCGGCCCTGTCGCTCGGTCTGGAGTTGTGATCATGCGTGCTTCGAGAACCGCCGTGCTGCTGTTCGCCGGGCTCAGCCTGCTGGCCTTGCCGGGCTGCGGCAATCGCCGCGTGCTCAAGCCGCTGGCGGGGCACACTTTGCCGCGCGAACCTTATGGCAGCAGCTATCGCCCCAATGCCGATCAATTGCTGAAACAACCGGTCGAGGCCAAACCCGAACGCACTGTCGACGCGCGCGTCCGGTCCGAAGAACGCGCGGACGATCCGTTCGACCTGCCGCCCGAACATTGAGCTGAGGCCGAGTTTTCCATGGACCATTTCGAGTACCAGAGCGGCGTGCTGCATGCCGAAGCCGTCAGCCTGCCTGCGATTGCCGATGCGGTCGGCACGCCGGTCTATGTCTATTCGCGCGCCACGCTGACGCGCCATGCGCGCGTGTTTCGCGATGCGCTGGCGATTTTGCCCTCGGTGCGGATCGCGTTCGCGGTCAAATCGAACCCCAATCTGGCGGTGCTCAAAGTCCTGGCGGCAGAAGGCTATGGCGCCGATGTCGTCTCGGGCGGAGAGATGGAGCGCGCACTTGCCGCCGGGATGGCGCCCGGCAGCGTGGTGTTTTCGGGCGTGGGCAAGACCACAGCCGAAATGGCGCGCGCGTTGCAGGCCGGCATCGGCCAGTTCAATCTGGAAAGCCTGGAAGAGGGCCTCGAACTGGCGGAGATCGCGCGCGGGCAGGGCGTGGTCGCGCCATGTGTGCTGCGCGTCAATCCCGATGTCGATGCCGGCACGCATGGCAAGATTTCGACAGGCAAGGCGGAAAACAAATTCGGCGTGCCGTTCGACCGAGCGGCGGCGATCTACGCGCGGCTGGCCGCAGAGCCGGGGCTGGCGATGCGCGGGCTGGCGCTGCATATCGGCAGCCAGCTGTCGCGGCTCGATCCGCTGGAGGCGGCGTTCACCAAAATCGGCGGCCTGATGCGCGCGGTCCGCGATGCCGGGCACACGATCACGCACATGGATCTGGGCGGCGGAATCGGTGTGCCGTACAAGGCGGGCGAGCTGTTTCCGAGCCCCGAGGATTACGCCGCGATGGTTGCGCGGGTCACGGACGGCTGGGGTGTGACGCTGATGTTCGAGCCGGGCCGCGTGATCACCGGCAACACCGGTGTGCTGTTGACGCGGGTAATCCGGGTCAAGGAAGGGGCTGGCCATCCGTGGGTGGTGGTCGATGCGGCGATGAACGACCTGGCGCGCCCGGCAATGTATGATGCCTGGCACGATTTCGGATCCGTCACGCCCGATGGCGCGCGGATGACTGCAAACATCGTCGGGCCGATCTGCGAATCGAGCGATACGTTTGCCATGGCGCGCGAGATCGATGTCGTGGCGCGCGGCGACCTGACCGTGTTCCGTACCGCCGGCGCCTATGGCGCATCGATGGCGAGCACGTACAATTCTCGCGACATGGTGCCCGAAGTCATGGTCGATGGCGATCGCTGGGCCGTCGTGGCCGATCGCATCGTGCCCGCCACGATCCTGGCGGCAGAGCGCGTGCCGGATTTCCTGCGCTGATGTTGCCTGCGCCAATGTTGCCAGCCCCGATGTTGCCTGCACTCCCGTTGTTCCATCGCGTGGCGGGTCAGCCGGTGATCGTGCTGGGCCATGGCGATGCCGCGGCGGCCAAGCGGCGGCTGGTCGAGCGCGCGGGCGGGGTGGTGGTCGACGACCTGGCGCAGGGCATCGACACCGGCGCGCGGCTGGCATTCATCGCGCATGACGATCAGACGGCGGTGGAGGCGGACACCGTGCGCGCGCGCTGCGCTGGTCTGCTGGTCAATGCCGTCGATCGGCCCGAGCTGTGCGATTTCACCACGCCGTCGCTGGTCGATCGCGCCCCGCTGCTGATCGCGGTCGGCACCGGCGGGGCCAGCGCCGGACTGGCCAAGGCCGTCCGGCTGCGGATCGACGCGATGCTGCCGCAAGGCCTCGGCGCACTGGCCGATGCGTTGAAGGCCGCGCGCGGTGCGTTGCGCGCGCGCTGGCCCGACGCTGCGACGCGCCGCCGCGCGCTCGATCGCGCGCTGGGTGAAGGCGGTGCGCTCGATCCGCTGCGCGATCATGGTGCAGACGCGGTTGCGCTATGGATCGGCGATGCGGTTCCGGCGCAAACCGGGCGCTACGTGGTGGAATTGACGAGCGGCGATCCCGATGACCTGACCTTGCGCCAGGCGCGATTGCTAGGGCAGGCAGACGCACTGGTGGTGGGGACAGGCGTTCCCGCCGCAATCACATCTCGCGCCCGCGCCGACGCGTTGCGGCTGGCGCCGGGCGACGCCGAGCCCGAGGGGTTGGTGATAGAACTACGGATATGACCCGATAGTCAGACCAAACCCGGCGCCCAGAACCCCATATGACGCGATATGGGGAAAGGCCCTAATCCATCACCGGCAAGAGCTGGATATTCATCCAGCAGCTTGCAACCGGGCGCGTGCGATCACCCTGCCACGCCTCGACCTGCACATTGGCCACGCGGCGCCCGGCACGCAGCACGTTGCCCACCGCAAAAATCGGTTCGGGCAGGCCCGAGCGCAGGTATTCGATGTTGATATTGATCGGCTTGATGTGCGCCTCGACCCCGCGGCGCGCCAGATCGGCCGCGAGGGCGGCAAAGCCTGCTGTTTCAAGCAGGCTCCCGATCGCGCCGCCGTGCAGAAACCCCGGCCGGCCCAGCACGCGCTCGGCGAAATCCATCGCGATTACCGGGATGTCATCGACAATTCCGGCAAATGTCATGCCCATGGTCAAGGCATAAGGTGGCAATTGATCGCGTTTCATGGCGTTTCCTCGCCCCATTGCCCGTCGATCAGCATGAAAATACCCACGACACTCGCCACCGGGTCGGCCGGATCGCCATCATGCGCAACCCCGCGCACAAACGCCATCGCACGCCGCACCCGATAGCATTCGGCGCGCGCGATGATCGTTTTTCCCGGGACGGCGTCGCGAATGGTATCGATTCGCAGGTCGAGCGTGACTTGCGGGCGGAACTGCCGGGTGCGGGTCCACACCGCAAGCGACGTCGTGTTGTCCAGCAGGCTGATGATCGCACCCGACGCGATCACACAGGTATCGGAATCGCCGACCAGATCGGCGCGCCAGTCCAGCGCCAGCTCGATCCAGGTATCGCCGTGATCGCGATAGCGCATGCCGAGGAAATTGCCGTGCCCGCCCATGTTCATGCGCTGGGCGAACAGTGCGGGATCAAACGGACCGATGCTGTTGAAGCGCCGCAGCGCGGCCTCGTCGGCGTTGTCTTCACTCATGGCGCCGTCCTGCATGGACAGATTGCGGTTGGCAACCGATTAGAACAGCGCCCCCGACAGCGCGTCGATCGCACCCTGCAGGATCAGCGCAGCCGCATGGGCATCGATGCGTTCGGCGCGGCGCGCGCGGCTCATGTCGAGATCGATCATCGCGCGTTCGGCGGCCTTGGTCGACCAGCGTTCGTCCCACATCAGCACCGGCAGTCCGAAATCGGCCAGGTTGCGCGCCATCGCGCGCGCGGACTGCGCGCGCGGGCTGTCGCTGCCATCCATGTTCAGCGGCAATCCGATGACCATGCCGACAACCTGGCGCGCGGCGATCACAGTGGCGATGTGCGCCTTGTCATCGCGGAACTTGCGTCGCACGATCGTCTTGTCGGGCGTGGCAAAGCGCCAGCCCGCGTCGCACAGCGCCAGGCCGATGGTCTTGGTGCCCGGGTCGAGCCCGATCAGCACGCCGCCTGCGGGCAGGGCATCGCGGAATTCCGGCGCGCGCGTGGTTATCACGCCTGACGGTGCGCGCGCGTCCACGTCGCCTCCCGCCGGGCGAGATCGCCGCGCAGATTGAGCCAGAACAGCGGAAAATCGTAAAACGAGAAATTGTTTCCGGGCATCACGTCGTCGCCCAGATGCGGCGGTTTGCTGACGATCAGCAGACCGTTGCGTGGGTCGCAGCGCGCCCCGACCGACTTTCGAACCAGCGCCGCGCCATGGCGTTCGTCGGCCATCACCAGGCTGCCCAGGTTGGCCGATGCGGGCGCATCAGGCGCCGCGCCTCCGTTCAGTGGATTGGTGCACACCGGCGGATTATTGCGCCGGCTACCGTCGAGCGCGGGGTAATTGGCGGCCATGGCGAAGGCCTCGCGCGGATCGGCGGGGCTGGCAAATGTCGTCCACGTCATGATGCAGCCGGCCTGATCGGCGTGGGTGCAGGCGGGCACGCCCAGCACCGGCAGGTCATGACGCGCAGAAACCGGCCAGTCGGTCAGATAGATCGCGATCACGCGCGCCGACAGCGGCGTGCCCGTGACCATGTCGCGGATCAGCCGCATCAGGATCAGCGCGCCCTGGCCACGTCCGGCAAAGACGATCGGCGCATCGGGGGGGACAGAGTTCAGGAATGCAGTCAGCGCCAGCCGCGCGTCGCTTTGCGCCAGAGCCAGCGCGCGCAGTTGTTCGGGGCGGTTCGCCAGAAACGTGCCCAATGCGGCCTGGCGATAACGCGGGGCGTAAACCCCGGCCTCATCGTTGAATGCGCTGGCCGTGGAGCGAACCACCGCGTCTGCGCGCCGGCGCGAACTGGCGTGATCGAGCGGCGCATTCCACGATCTGCGCCCTTCATACGTCGTCGCATGGAGGAAAAACACATAAGCGGCACCTTTGCGATCGTGCCGGACGCCGGGTGGCAGGAACTGGGCAGGGTCTGGTGTCAGGCCGGGCCGCGCGACCCACATCGCCGGCGCGGCATAGGCATTGCGCGGCAGCGCGGGCTGCTGGTGGAACGGTACGCGCGGGACCAGGCGCCACGCTTCGATACGGGGCCAGCCCCAGTTCAGGCCGAAGATCGCAAGCCCGGTCAGACCCGCCATCAGCAGGGCGAACCGGACCAGCATCGATGTCATGCAACACCGCCCCTTTTGGCTTCGGGCGTGCCCGCGCTGTCGGCATTGCTTTGCGCCTGCCGTTTGAGCGCGATTTTCAGCATGGCGACCATCGGATCGGCCAGCACCAGCCCGAGCAGGCCGAACAGCACGCCAAAGATCAGCTGCGCGCCCAGCACCAGCGCGGGCGCGAGGTCGGCGGTCTTTTTGGCGACCATCGGCACGACGATATTGCCATCGATGATCTGCACGATCGCATAGACCACGATGCAATAGATGCCGGTGTTGAACCCGGCGGAAAAGCCCACCAGGATCGTCAGGCCTCCCGAAATCGGCGCGCCGATATTGGGCAGGAATGCCAGCAACCCGGTCAGCAGCCCCAGCAGCGCGGCCATCGGCACGCCCCACACGGACAGCAGGATCCACATCGCAAAGCCTTCGGAAGCCATGCCGATCAACCGGCCGAACAACAGCCGGCGCAAGGTGTGGCCCATCTGCTGCGCGGTCTCGCGCCAGGAGTCGCGGTTGGCCGATGGCATCAGCCACGCAACGCCGCCTTGGTACAGATCGGGTTCGAGCACGAAATAGATGCCCAGGATCACGATCAGGAACGCGGTCGTCAGTCCGCCGAGCAATCCGCCCAGCGCATGGGTGACCGGGCCGACGCCGCCGGCAAGCTGCTCGGCGATCTTGCCGGACAAGGCGGGAATGTCGACGGTCTGCGAGATCAGGCCATGCGCGCGCGCCAGATCGCTCAGCCGCTGCGCCTCGGTCATGACCAGTTTGGGCAGCGCGGCGGCCTGGTCGGCGATCTGCGAGCCGGCGAACAGCACCAGCCACACCATGAACAGCACCGCCGCCAGCATCACGATCGCGATGCGGATGCTGCGCGACACGGGCAGCACACGGGCCAGCAGCCGCTGCCCGCCGTCGATCATCGCGGCAAACACGATTCCGGCAAAAATCACGATCAACGGCTGCGCCAGATAGACCGCCATCACGATCGCGCCGGCTATGCCCAGCCAGACGAATGCGCGCTTGGCCTCCTGACGCACGAGCCAGTCGCGGACGTCGGCGGGGCCGGCGGCATTTTCGTCGATTTCGGTCTTGCCGGACTCCCCTGCATCCGCATGATCTGTCATTGTTTTTCCCGGGTTGTTGTAATCATCGGTCGCAGCTTGGTCCATGAACGCCCTGGCCGCAAGGCATTCCACCAGCTCTGGGGCGACCAGCCCTGGCTGCCATCGAGCGAAAAGGTGATGAATTCGGCGCGGCCCCCCACGCTCGACAGTGGTACCGGCCCGCCCAGGCCATTGCCTTCGACAGGCGCGCGACTGTCGGCGGAATTGTCGCGGTTGTCGCCCATCACGAACACATGGCCAGGCGGCACGATCGTCTCGGGATAATGGTCGAGCGGCTGATCGGTGTGGTCGATGATGCGATAGCTTGCCCCATTGGGCAATGTTTCGCGGAATATCGGCAATTCGCAAAAACTGCGGCCATTGGCGCCGCGAAAGCGCAAGCCGGGAAAATCGGTCATGTCGCACGGCTGGTTGGGATCGACCGGCAGGATCAGCGGCGGCTCGGCAACCTGGGGCACGGGCCTGCCATTCAGAATGATCTGGCCGCCGACAACCGCGATCCGGTCGTTCGGCAACGCGACGACGCGCTTGATATAGTCTTCATCGCGATTGGGCGGCACGACGATGACGATATCGCCGTATTCGGGTGTGTGCGGAAACAGGCGCAGGGTCGATCGTGGCAGCACGTGAAACGAGGCCGAAACCCATGACCAGCCATAGGGGTATTTCGACACCACCAGCCGATCGCCGATCAGCAGGTTGGGCATCATCGATCCCGACGGGATGTAGAACGGTTTGGCGACAAGACTGTGAAACAGCACCACCGCGCCGAGCATCATCACCAGCCCGCGCAGTTCGATCAGCCAGACGGGCAGCGCGGACGATGCAGGTTCGGTGGCTTGGGTCGTGGGGGGAACGGATTCAGGCGGACGCTCGTCATCAACCATGCGCGATGACCGGCCGCGCCTCGATCACCACGAATGCCTGCGCCCACGGATGGTCATCGGTCATGGTCAGGTGAACCACCGCCTCGTGCCCCGGCGGGGTGATCGCGCGCAGCCGCGCTGCCGCGCCGCCGGTCAGCGCCAGCGTCGGCGCGCCCGATGGGGCATTCACCACACCGATGTCCTTCATGAACACGCCTGCGCGAAATCCGGTGCCGACGGCTTTGGCATAAGCCTCTTTTGCGGCGAACCGCTTGGCCAGCGTGCCCGCCTTGGTATACGGGCGCCGCGCGGCCTTGGCTTGCTCGACAGCGGTAAACACGCGCGTTTCAAAACGCGTGCCGAACCGGTCGAGCGACGCCTGGATCCGCTCGATGTTGCACAGATCGGAGCCGAGCCCGATGATCATCGGGCTTCATCCATCAGCGTGCGCATGCGCCGAACCGCGTCGGCAAGTCCGGTAAAGATCGCCTCGCCGATCAGGTAATGCCCGATGTTGAGCTCGGCCAGTTGAGGGATCGCGGCAATCGGCTGGACGTTGTCATACGTCAGGCCGTGCCCGGCATGCGGCTCGATGCCATTGACGGCGGCCAGCGCGGCCATGTCGGCGATCCGCTGCAATTCATAAGCGCGCGTGTCGTCGCCGGCATGCGCGTATTCGCCGGTGTGCAACTCCACGATTGGCGCGCGCAGGCGGATCGCCGCCTCGATCTGGCGCGGCTCGGGCGCGATGAACAGGCTGACCCTGATGCCCGCATCGGTCAGCCGCGCGATCACCGGGGCCAGCCGGTTGTGCTGGCCCGCCGCATCGAGCCCGCCCTCGGTCGTGCGCTCCTCGCGCCGTTCGGGCACGATGCAGGCCGCATGGGGGCGATGGCGCAGCGCGATCGCGACCATTTCGTCGGTCGCGGCCATTTCGAAATTCAGCGGCAGGCTGGTCGCCGCCTGGATCCGCGCGATGTCCTCGTCGCGGATATGGCGCCGGTCTTCGCGCAGATGCGCGGTGATGCCGTCGCCGCCGACTTGCGCCACGATCTGCGCCGCACGCACCGGATCGGGATGATCGCCGCCGCGCGCGTTGCGCACGGTGGCGACATGATCGATGTTCACGCCCAATCTGAGGCGAGGGGCATGCAGATCCGTCATGCCGCGCGGCTGCCCGGCTTGATCGCAGGCGTTTTTGCCAGGTCTGCCGGCACTTCGCCTGGCGCATACGTCGGGAAACTCAGCGAGATCAACGCATGGAACGGAACGCCAAGGTCCGCGCTGCCGCCAGAGCGATCGACCAGCGCGGCTGCGGCAATCACGACGCCGCCGGCGTCCTCGATCGCCTTAATCGCTTCGCGGCTCGACAAACCGGTGGTCACCACGTCCTCGACCATCAGCACCTGGTCACCCGGATTCAGCGAAAAGCCCCTGCGCAATTCGAACGTACCGGTCGGCCGCTCGACGAACATCGCCTCCACGCCCAGCGCGCGGCCCATTTCATGCCCGATGATCACGCCGCCCATCGCGGGCGAAATCACCTTGTTGATCTGTTGCCGCACATCGCGCGGCAAAGTCGCGGCCAGCGCCGAGGCCAGCTGGGTGGCGCGCATCGGATCCATCAGCACGCGCGCGCACTGAAGGTAATGCGCGCTGTGGCGGCCCGACGAAAGCAGGAAATGCCCTTCGAGCAAGGCACCGCAGGCGCGGAATTCGGAAAGGATTTCGCTGTCTTGCATGAATGGGTCCGCAATACCGTGTCAAAGGATGTGGATGGCAGATGGCGTGCCCGGGCGCCACGGGCAAGCCTTTTTGCGCCGGCAGGATCAATCTGATCCCTGCTGGCAAGGGCTGTTGCGGCAGCCGTGCCCATAAGGGTGAAAAAATGGCGCCACAGGTGCTTGAGCGCCCTACCATTCGCACGTATAGGACCCGGGATTTCATATTGATGGATGGATTGCGCGACACTGGCAAAGGCCTCCGCGCAAAAGAGGAAACGGACAGTTCGACGATGACCATTGCCGAAAAAGCCCAGGGCGTGACAAAGATAGTGAAGGGCCTGGCGCTTGCCGCCGCAATCGCGCTGTCCCCGGCGACCGTGATGGCACAAGCCAACGCGCCGGCGCAGGCCCCGGCCGCGTCGGTCGCAGTTCCGGCCGCACCTGTCGCGCCTGCGCCGGTTGCGGCGGCCCCTGCTGCGGCCGCGCCCGTGGTATCCGATGGCGTCGTCTACGTTCCCGCGCACCCCGTGGCGGGCAAGGGTCAGCCGATCGCCGGCGCATACGGGTTTCAGAACCAGTATTCGGCCACAGGCAAGGAAGCGCTGTGGATGCACGATGCGCTGCTGATGCCGATCATCACTGCAGTGATGCTGGTCGTGCTGGTGCTGCTGCTGATCGTTATCGCCAAATTCAACCGCCGCTCGCACCCGGTGGCGTCGCGCACCAGCCACAATACGCTGATCGAAGTCATCTGGACCCTGGTCCCGGTGCTGATCCTGGTGTTCATGGCGGTGCCTTCGATCCGCCTGATCGCGCACCAGTATCGCGCGCCGGCCAAGGACGCGGTCACGGTGAAAGTGACCGGCTATCAGTGGTACTGGGGCTACGGCTATCCCGACAACGGCGGGTTCGAAGTCATTTCGAACATCCTGACGCCCGACCAGGCGATCCAGCGCGGCGAACAACCGCAGCTTGGCGCGGACAAGCGCATGGTGGTGCCGGCCGGTGAAGACATCCGCATCCAGACGACCGGATCCGACGTGATCCATTCGTTCTCGGTGCCGTCGCTGTGGTTCAAGCTCGACGCGGTTCCGGGCCGGGTCAATGAACGCGTGATGCACATCGATGAACCGGGCGTCTATTACGGCCAGTGTTCGGAACTGTGCGGCGTGCGCCACGGCTATATGCCGATCGTCGTCGAAGCGGTAACGCGCCCGGTGTTCAACGCCTGGATCAGATCACAGGGCGGCACGGTCGCACCCGCCGCCAAAACCGCCGCCACCCCGTCGTAATTCAACAGGGGCGGTTTCAGGCCGTTCAATCCAAGGGTCCAATTTCAATGGCCAGCATACCAGCAGATCACGACCATCATGGCGCGCACCATGATCACGCGCATGAACACAAGCCGAGCTTTTTTGCGCGGTGGTTCATGTCCACCAACCACAAGGACATCGGCACGCTCTACCTGATCTTCGCGATTTTCGCGGGTGTCATCGGTGGTGCGGTGTCGGGAATCATGCGCGCCGAACTGATGCATCCCGGCATCCAGTACCTCGGGCATGTCGCGTCGTTCCTCGGCGAGAAAAATCCCACGTTCGACCAGCAACTCCATCTGTGGAACGTGCTGATCACCGCGCACGGCCTGATCATGGTGTTCTTCATGGTCATGCCCGCGCTGATCGGCGGGTTCGGCAACTGGTTCGTACCGATCATGATCGGTGCGCCGGACATGGCGTTTCCGCGCATGAACAACATCTCGTTCTGGCTGACGGCGGCGGGCTTCTGTTCGCTGATGATGTCGGCCTTCGTGCCCGGCGGCGTCGGTAACGGCGCGGGCACCGGCTGGACGGTCTATGCTCCGCTGTCGACATCGGGTTCGCAAGGTCCCGCGGTCGATTTCGCGATCTTCTCGCTGCATCTGGCCGGCGCCGGCTCGATTCTGGGCGCGGTCAACTTCATCACCACGATCTTCAACATGCGCGCACCGGGCATGACGCTGCACCGCATGCCGCTGTTCGTGTGGTCGGTGCTGGTCACCGCGTTCCTGCTGCTGCTCGCACTTCCGGTGCTCGCGGCCGCCATCACGATGCTGATCACCGATCGCAACTTCGGCACGACGTTCTTTGACGCGTCGGGCGGCGGCGATCCGATCCTGTACCAGCATCTGTTTTGGTTCTTCGGCCATCCCGAAGTCTACATCATGATTTTGCCCGGTTTCGGCATCGTCAGCCAGATCATCTCGACCTTTTCGAAAAAGCCCGTCTTCGGCTATCTCGGCATGGCCTATGCGATGGTTGCGATCGGCGTGGTCGGGTTCATCGTGTGGGCGCACCACATGTATACGACCGGCCTCGACGTCGACACCAAGATGTATTTCACCGCCGCAACGATGGTGATCGCGGTGCCGACCGGCATCAAGATCTTTTCGTGGATCGCCACGATGTGGGGCGGTTCGATCGAATTCAAATCGCCGATGGTCTGGGCGATCGGGTTCATCTTCCTGTTTTCGCTTGGCGGCGTGACCGGGGTCGTGCTGTCCAACGGCGGCATCGATGACAACCTGCAGGACACGTATTACGTCGTCGCGCATTTCCACTATGTGCTGTCGCTGGGTGCGGTCACGTCGCTGTTCGCCGGGTTCTTCTACTGGTTCCCCAAGATGAGCGGCCGCTGGCACAGCGAATTCCTGTCGCATGTCCAGTTCTGGATCTTCTTCGTCGGCGTGAACCTGATCTTCTTCCCGATGCACTTCCTCGGGATGCAGGGCATGCCGCGCCGTTATCCCGACTACGCCCCGGCGTTCGAGCATTGGAACACGATCGCCACGATCGGCTACATGGTCATGGCCGTCAGCATGGTCGTATTCTTCGTGAACATCGGCTACGCGCTGCTGTTCGGCCGCAAGGCGGAAGGCAACTATTGGGGTGAAGGCGCCACGACGCTGGAATGGACCCTGTCCTCGCCACCGCCGTTCCACCAGTTCGAAACGCTGCCGGTAATCGACGCCGCCGTCGGTCACTGATCGTTTCGAGATAGAGCGAATACAAGCACCCCGGACCGATGGTCCGGGGTGTTTTGGTTTGTGCGCTGCGCGAATTGTGCTTAAGCAAGCGATTAAATTGCGACGATTGGGAGAACCACAATGCCCGAAATGCGGCACATCTATTGCGGCGAAGTCACCTTGCGGGTGGCGCTGGAAGGCACCGGCCCCCTGGTCATCATGGTCCACGGCTTCCCCGAAAGCTGGTATTCCTGGCGCCACCAGATCGCCCCGATCGCCGCCGCCGGCTACCAGGTCGCCGCAATCGACGTGCGCGGCTATGGCGGTTCGGACAAACCCGAACCGGTCGAAGCCTACACCATGGAAAAGATCGTCGGCGATCTTGTCGGCCTGAAAGCGGCGCTGTCGCCCGGCGCCACCGCGATCCTGATCGGCCACGACTGGGGCGCACCGATCGTGTGGAATTCGGCCTTCACCCACCCCGATCTCTTCCACGCGGTCGCCGGCCTGTCGGTCCCGTTCACCGGCGCGCCCGCCCGTCCGTTCACCGAAATCTTCCGCGAAAAATTCACCGCCAAAAACCTGTTCTTCTACCAGGAATATTTTCAGGAACCGGGCAAGGCCGAGGCGGAACTCGAACCGCAATTGCGCCGCGCGCTGACTTTGTTTCTGTGCTCGATCGGCGGCGAGGCCCCCGACGGCGCCTGGCCGGTCAAATCCGCCGACGCGCTGTTGCTCGACGGCCTGAAACTGCCCGAAAAGCTGCCGCCATGGCTGACCGAGGCCGACCTCGATTTCTACACCGCCGAATTCACAGCGTCCGGTCTGCGCGGCCCGCTCAACCGCTACCGCAACCACGAGGCCGACTTTGCCTGGCTATCCCCGCTCCAGGGCCGCAAACTCGAACAGCCCGCGCTTTACATCGGCGGAACCCGTGACCCGGCGAGTACGCTGTTCGGTCAGATCACCGATCCCGTCGCGATGATGCGCCATTTTGCGCCCAACGTTGAAGGGCACATGCTCAAAGGCTGCGGCCACTGGACGCAGCAGGAGCGACCGGACGATGTCACGCGGCTGTTACTCGACTGGCTTGCGCGGCTGAACGCCAACCCCACCCTACCGTCATCCCGGACTTGATCCGGGATTGTGCTTCTTGTTACTTCCACCGTTGCGCAAAAAACAGCACAGTCCCGGATCAAGTCCGGGACGACGCGTGGTGCAAATGCGACGCTCAAGGCCGCGAAAGGCTCAAAGCCAGCTCGCCAGCCAGTCGGCCAGCGATTGCGGCGTCATGTTGCGCGCATCGGCCAGCGCGGACGTGTGGCCGGCGTCGAGCAGCTTGTTGCTATGCGGTTCGACCACCAGCAGCGCCGGCACGCCTTCCAGCCGCTTGGTAATGCCATAGCGCGCGGGCACTTGCAGGTTCTTGTCGAAACGGCCGATGTCGACTGTCACCACTTCATAATGCGCGTCGACAAACGCTTTGAGCTTTGGGTTTTCGATCGTGCCGGCAAGGATCCGGCAATCCAGGCACCAGTTTCCGCCCAGGTCGATAATCAGCAGCTTGTGCGTGGCGATCGCGCGCTGGCGCGCTTCGGTCACTGCGCGGTCGGCGTCTTCGGCCGGGTGATAGGGCAGCGGCAGCGGCTGGGCGAGTTGGTCGAACGTCGCGATATCGAGGTGCGGCGCGTGAACGGCGGCGAGGGCCGGGCTGGCAGCGAGCGCGGCAGCGGCCATCGCGCAGGCGGATACGACCATCTGGCGGATCGAACGGGTGCGGGACTGGCGGGCGGTCTGGCGCATGGCAATACTCCATCGAACGGGTAGAATTATCACGACCTAGATAAGCCCGATTTCGGACAAATCCACCCCTGCCGCTTTCGCTTTCCCTGTGCCCTCTCGCACCGTATAGCGCGGCCACAATGTCCATGTCCCCCTTCACGTCCGACTCTCCCGTTGCCGCCACATCGCTCGATGCCGACTGGCGCGATTTCTATGCGCTGACCAAGCCGCGCGTCATCACGCTGGTGATCTTTACCGGGCTGTGCGGTTTGCTCGCGGCACCCGGCCAGATCGATCCGGTGCTCGGGTTCACCGCGATCCTGTGCATCGCGGTGGGCGCGGGCGGCGCCGCTGCTCTGAACATGTGGTGGGAGGCCGATCTCGATGCGGCGATGAAGCGCACGCAGGCGCGGCCCTTGCCCGCCGGGCGGATGGAGCGGACATCGGCCCGCGATTTCGGGTTTGCGCTGGCGGGCGGGTCGGTCGTCGTCATGGGGCTGGCGATCGGCGTGCTCGATGCCGCGATCCTCGCGCTGTCGATCTTTTATTACGCGTGGGTCTATACCGTCTGGCTGAAACCGCGCACGCCGCAGAATATCGTGATCGGCGGCGGGGCAGGGGCGTTTCCACCGATGATCGGGTGGATCGCGGTCACCGGGCATATCACGCTGATGCCGGTGCTGCTGTTCCTGATCATCTTCATGTGGACCCCGCCGCACTTCTGGGCACTCGCGCTGTTCATGCAGACCGATTATGCCAAAGTCGGCATTCCGATGATGCCGGTGGTCGCGGGCGAACGTTCGACGCGGGTGCAGATCCTGGCTTACGCTGCAGTGTTGCTGCCGCTGACTCTGCTGCCATGGTGGCTGGACCTGGCGGGGCGGATTTACGGGGTGTCGGCGCTTGTGCTCGGCCTGGTGTTTTTCGCGCTTTCGGTCCGGGTTGGTTTGCGCCGTTCATCGGGCGCCGGCGACAGGATGGCGCCGGAAAAGCGCCTGTTTGCCTATTCGATCGTCTATCTGTTCGTTCTGTTTGCCATGCTGGTCGTCGATCATGTGTGGCCCGCATTCTGGAGTATTATCCCATGGCACCTGCTGACCGGCCACTGACGCCGACCGAACTGGCGGCGTTCCGCGCGCGGCAGAAATCACGGTCGCGCGCGCTGGCGCTGGTGCTGCTTGCGCTGGTCGTGCTGTTTTTTGCGATCACGATCGTGAAATTGCGCGAGGAATCGAAACGCGATGCCAAATCGCGCCAACAACTCGCCACGCCGATTGGCGTGCCGCACGGTGGTACGTCCACCGCCGGGCCCCAGTGATGGCAACCCAGCCTGCCCCGCGCACGTCGAATCGCAAGATCGGGCTGATCTTCGGCGGCATCGCGCTGGCGATGCTCGGGCTCGGCTACGCCTCGTCGCCGTTTTACCGCCTGTTCTGCCAGGCGACCGGGTTCAACGGCACCACCCAGCGCGCGACCGCGGCGCAGGCGGCGCAAGTGAAAGTGTCGGGCCAGCCGATCACCATCCGCTTTGACGCCAATGTTGCGCCTGGGATGAAATGGATTTTCCGGCCCGAACAGGTGACGCAGGATGGCCGCGTCGGCGAGCGCAAGATGGCGTATTTCTATGCCAAGAACACGACGGATCACGCAATCGTCGGCCGCGCGGTCTACAATGTCACGCCTGAACAGACCGGCGCATATTTCCACAAGATCCAGTGCTTCTGCTTCAACAACCAGCGGCTGGAGGCGGGGCAGGAAATGCGCATGCCGGTGATCTACTATGTCGATCCGGCCATGCTGAAAGATGCCAATGCCAAGGATACGCAGGAAATCACGCTGTCCTACACGTTCCTGATTGCCGCCAATTCCAAGGGCTGAAGCGGACGTGCTTCAGGAGCGCGTGTTGTTTGAGGGGAAGTGGTCAGGATCGCGCATTAGCCCACTTGTCCGGCACGAAACGAGACGCTAAGCCCAAATCGATTTTGGCAAGCGGCCCGCTCGCTTGCCGACAAGACAGATCTTTCGGGGAACGACCATGTCCGGCGCCAAGAACCACGATTACCACATCCTGCCGCCAGATATCTGGCCCTTCATCGGGGCGTTTTCGGCGCTGACGATGTTCACGGGGCTGGTGTTCTGGATGCACAAGATGCCCGGCGGCGTCGGTATCGGCCTGGCTGGCGTGTTCGGCGTGGGGCTCACGATGTTTTCGTGGTGGGGCAAAGTGATCAAGGAAGCGCACGAGGGGCATCACACGCCCGTGGTGCAGCTGCACCAGCGCTATGGCATGATCCTGTTCCTTGCCTCGGAAGTCATGTTCTTCGTCGGCTGGTTCTGGGCTTTCTTCGATTTCTCGCTGTTTCCGTCGAAGATCGCGGTCGATGTCATCGGCGGCACCTGGCCGCCCAAGGCGATCACTTCGGTGATCAACGCATTCGACCTGCCGCTGCTCAACACCCTGATCCTGCTGTGCTCCGGCACGACGCTCACCTGGGCGCACCACGCGCTGATCCATGGCAACCGCACCGATCTGAAGCGCGGGCTGATCGCGACGATCCTGCTCGGTCTGCTGTTCAGCTCGATCCAGGCGTATGAATACATGCATGCGCCGTTTGCCTTCGGCAAGAACACCTATGGCTCGTCGTTCTACATGGCGACCGGGTTCCACGGGTTTCACGTCATCGTCGGCACGATCTTCCTGCTCGTGTGCCTGATCCGCGCGCTCCGCATGGATTTCACCCCGCGCCAGCATTTCGGCTTCGAAGCCGCCGCCTGGTACTGGCATTTTGTCGACGTGGTGTGGCTGTTCCTGTTCGTCGCCATCTATGTCTGGGGCAACTGGGGTGCGGTGATCGAGTGATCCCGACAGACGTTCGCAAGATTTCGAAAGGGCGGCCCGGATTGGTTCGGGCTGCCCTTTTCGCATTGTGCCCGGTGTGCGGCGCGTCAGGAATATTTGGGGGCGTATTTGCCGCGCCGGCGATGTTCGTGCCGCGCTGCCGGGGGTGCGCGACCGAATTTGCCAGGCACGAGGCATCGGGGCGGGTGCTGTATCCGATCGTGCTGCCACTGGTGATCATGCTGGTGCTGGCGGCGCTGCGGCTCGACGATGCGCTGCGCCCGCCGTTGTGGGTTCACGCGCTGGTCTGGCCGCCGGTGGTGGCAGTGGTGATCATCGGCGCCCTGCGCCTCGTCAAGCTGGCGTGGGTCATGCGCGCGATAAATCCTCCCCGGGACGGGGAGGGGGACCATGCGCAGCATGGTGGAGGGGCGGCGCGGCTGGGCGAAGCGTCGCCAGGTCGCGCGGGATCGGGTGCCTCATCGCATGGGTTGCACAATGAGGCACCGCCCCTCCACCACCCTGCGGGCGGTCCCCCTCCCCGTGCCGGGGAGGATTGAAGTCATGCGTCGTCCTCCTTTGGCGGCAACGCTCGTCGTCTTGCTGGCCGTCGCGATCATGGTCGGGCTGGGGTTCTGGCAAGTCCATCGCCGCGCCTGGAAAGAGGCGATGCTGGCGCAATTTACCGTCGCCGAGCAGGTTACGACCCCGCTGGTGATCACGGGTGCGGATCTGCCGGACAATGCCGGTTACCGCCATGTGCGCTGGGATTGCCCGACGTCCGGCCCCGACCAGGTGGTGGGCGGCCGCAATGCCGACGGCCGTTATGGCTGGGCGCACGTGTTTGTCTGCATGCATGGCGCGAGCGTTCCGGTGCCGGTGGTGATCGGCTGGTCGCCGGGCGTAACGCCAGTACAATGGACAGGCCGTGCGATTGCGGGCGTCGCGGTGCCCGGGCCGAAAGCGGGGATCGTGCTGCACAACGCCGATGGTTCCGCGCGCGAAACCGCATGGCATATCGTCGCCGATCCGCCGCTCGCGGGGCTCATCGCCAACGCCCGCCCCGATCCGCGCGACATTCCCAACAACCATTGGTCCTATGCGATCCAATGGTTCGCGTTCGCTGTAATCGCGCTAGTCATTTATGGCATGGCGCTGCGCCGCCGCTGACGGTTGCCATTGGCCGGCGAGCGGTCTAGTCGCCCCGCGACCATATGGGGTTTCTCGATGAAATATGTCAGCACGCGGGGGACGGCCCCGGCACTCGATTTCGAAGGCGTGACATTGGCAGGGCTGGCCAGCGATGGCGGGCTGTATGTGCCCGAAACATGGCCGCAGTTTTCGCACGACGAGATCTCCGCAATGGCCGGGCTACCCTATGCAGGGCTGGCGCAGCGGATCATGCAGCCGTTCGTCGGTGATTGCCTGACGCCCGAGCGCCTCGGCGTATTGACCGCCAAGGCCTATGGCAAGTTTTCGCACGCAGCGGTCACGCCTTTGCGCCAGCTGGACGAGCGCCACACGCTGCTCGAGCTGTTTCACGGGCCGACCCTGGCGTTCAAGGATGTCGCGCTGCAATTGCTCGGGCTGCTGTTCGAGGAATTCCTCGCGCGCCGCCATGATCATCTGACGATCGTGGGCGCGACATCGGGCGACACCGGGTCGGCGGCGATCGACGCGGTCGCAGGCAGCGCCAAAGTCGATATCTTCATGCTGCACCCGCATGGCCGCGTCAGCGATGTGCAGCGCCGGCAGATGACCAGCGTGCTCGCGCCCAATGTCTACAACATCGCGATCGACGGCAGCTTCGACGATGCGCAGGCGACGGTGAAGCGTATGTTCAACGATGCCGCGGTCACCGGGCGGTTCGGCATCGCTGCGGTCAATTCGATCAACTGGGCGCGGTTGATGGCGCAAGTGGTGTACTATTTCGCCGCCGCGCTGCAATTGGGCGCGCCGGCGCGCAAGGTCGCGTTTGCCGTGCCGACGGGCAATTTCGGCGATGTGTTCGCCGGGTACGTTGCGGCGCAGATGGGCCTGCCGATCGAGCGCCTGATCGTGGCGACGAACATCAACGACATCCTGCACCGCGCGCTTTCGAGCGGCGATTATTCGGCCGCCACCGTCACGCCGACCGCCGCGCCGTCGATGGACATCCAGGTGTCGTCGAATTTCGAACGCCTGCTGTTCGATGCCGCAGGCGGCGATGGCGCGCAGATCACGCAGCAGATGGCAGAATTCGACGCGACCAGGGTCCTTCGCCTGACCAATACCCAGCGCGAGGCCATGGCGACGCTTTTCACCAGCGTGCGTGCCGAGCCGGCGGACATGATCGCGGCGCAACGCTGGGCTTACGAGGCCTGCGGCGAGGTGATCGACCCGCATACCGCTATCGGCCTTCATGCCGCGCGCGTGACAGCGGGCCTTGCACCCGATGTGCCGGTCGTCACGCTGGCAACCGCGCATCCGGCGAAATTCGGCGATGCGGTCGAATACGCGATCGGCGTGCGCCCGGCGTTGCCCGCACGGATCGCCGATCTGATCGAGCGCGAGGAACGCTATGACCGGCTGGCCGGCACCTACGAAGCTGTGCGCGACTACGTCACTGCACGCGCCACGCCCCGGCACCAGATCGCCTGATGGCGCGGCTGTCGCTATCGCCGCAATTGATGATCGGGCAGGGCTGGGGCGACTTTGCGCTGCTTGATTCAGGCCATGGCCGCAAATACGAAGCGTATGGGCCCCATCGCTTCATCCGGCCCGAGCCACAGGCGTTGTGGTCCCCGCGCCAGGCCCATTGGGCAGCGGACGCCGAATTCGTTCCCGGATCGGACGACGATGGCGGCGGGCGCTGGCATTTCGACAAGCGCGTTCCCGAAGGCTGGCCGCTGTCGCGCGGCGAGGTGAAATTCACCGCCAGCTGCACGCCGTTCCGCCATCTGGGGTTTTTCCCCGATATGGCGCCGGTGTGGGACTGGATGGGCGAAAGGCTGACGGGGCGTGAGGATGCGGCGACACTCAACCTGTTCGGCTATACCGGCGTCGGCACGCTGGCGCTGTCGCAATACGGGCCGGTGACGCATGTCGACGCGTCGAAGAAATCGGTGGCGCAGGCGCGCGCCAACGCTGCGCTGTCGGGCATGGCAGGCCGCCCTGTGCGCTGGATCGTCGATGACGCGCTGAAATTCACCGCGCGCGAAGTCCGGCGCGAGCGGCGCTACGACGGCATCATTCTCGATCCGCCCAAATTCGGGCGCGGGCCCGAGGGCGAAGTGTGGCGGCTCGAAGATGGCCTGCCCGGGCTTGTCACCGATTGCGCGCGGCTGCTCGACGCGCAAAGCCGGTTCCTGTTCCTGACGGTCTATGCGGTACGCATGTCGTCGCTGGCGCTGGCGGGGCTGCTGGACGAGGCGCTGCGGCATTTGCCCGGCACGATCGAACATGGCGACCTCGCGATTGCCGAGACCGGTGAAAATGGCCGCGTGCTGCCGACAGCGATCTTTGCACGCTGGACCAACGATTGATGTTATGCGCAAAACCGTAAGCCCCTCCCCTTCAGGGGCGGGGTTGGGGTGGGGCCTCTCCCCACCCGCCAACGCCGATGGATCCATGCGAACGGGGATTGTGGCCGAGAGGCCCCACCCCCGGCCCCTCCCCTTCTGGGGAGGGGAGAAGATTAAAGGAGGTAATGATGGCCGAAATCGCGGTATTGCGCGGGGTCAGATCTGGACAAGGCAAGCGCCCGGTGTCACAGGCACCGCGCTTGAACGACACCCTGATCCTTGAAGTCGCCAATATCGAGACCGACGTCCTGACCGGGGTTTACTCGGAAGAGACCGGCCGTCCGCAGCCCTTGCGCATTTCGATCAGCGTCGCGCTGGCGCCCGATGCGCATTTTGCGCCTGACACGCCGTTGTCGGCCAGCAAGAATTACATGGACCTGAAATTCGCCGCGACGCGCGGATTGCCGGTGGGCGTCCATTTCACGCTGATCGAATCGATCGGCGACCATATCGCCGAAACGCTGTTCCTGCAGGACGCGCGCGTGTTCACGGTAACGGTCAAGATCGTGAAACTGGCGATCAGCGAAGCGGGCGAAGAGATCGGCATGACTTTGACCCGGCATCGACAGGGTTCGGCCCGGGGATGATCGCGCGTCCCCTGGCTCTGGTCACCGGTGGCTGGCGCCGTGTCGGCGGCGCGATTGCCGAACGGCTCGCGCTGGCAGGATACGACCTGGCGCTCCACGCGCACAGTGCCAAAAGCTTTGACGATGGCGTGATCGCGCAACTGGGCGCACATGGCGCGGCGGTTCATCCGCTCGAGGCTGACCTTTGCGATCCGGCAGCGGTGGAAAAACTGCTGCCGGCGGCGATTGCGGCCGCGGGGCGCGTGCCGGTGCTGCTGGTCAATTGCGCCTCGGTGTTTCACGAAGACACTGCGCTGACCATCGACGGAGCCTCGCTCGATGCGCATTTTCACGTCAATTTTCATGCGCCGCTGATTCTCACCCGCGCCCTCGCGGTGGCGCTGGCGAATGCCGACGCGCAGGGCTCGGTGGTGCAGATCGTCGACCAGCGCATCAACAACCCGGTGCCCGACCAGATCAGTTATACCCTGTCGAAACAGGCGCTGCATGCCTCGGTCAGGACGATGGCACGATCGCTGGCCCCGCGCGTGCGGGTCAACGCGGTGGCGCCCGGGCTGACATTGCCGACCGAGCATTATGACGACGCGCAATGGCAGCGGCTGGCCGCGCTGATGCCGCTCGACCGGCTGTCGCGGCCTGAAGACATCGCCGATGCCGTGCTGCATCTGGCCGGCGCGCAGGCAACGACCGGGCAAACCGTGTTCGTGGATGCAGGCGCTCACCTTGAGGCGTACGCCCGCGACTTCCTTTATCTCGCACGATAACTATATAGGGCGAGTGAACGCACCAACCCCCACTTCCGCATCGGCGCCCCTGGTCGACCGCTTTGCGCGCTCGATCACGTATCTGCGCCTGTCGGTTACCGATCGATGCGATCTGCGCTGCAGCTATTGCATGCCCGAACGCATGCAATTCCTGCCGCGCGCCGAAATCCTGACGCTCGACGAAATGTACCTGGCCGCGCGCGCGTTCATGGCGCGCGGCGTGCGCAAGATCCGCCTGACCGGCGGCGAACCGCTGGTGCGGCGCGACATGATCGACCTGGTACGCGCGCTCGGGCGCCATGTCGGTACCGATCTCGACGAGCTGTGCCTGACGACCAATGGCACGCGGCTGGGCGAATTTGCGCAAGACCTGGCCGATGCCGGGGTGCGGCGGATCAACGTGTCGCTCGATACGGTCGATCGCGCAAGATTCGCGACCCTGGCGCGGCGCGACATGCTACCCGCTGTGCTGGCGGGGATCGCTGCGGCCAAAGCAGCCGGGCTTGCGGTCAAGATCAACACAGTCGCGCTGAAAGGCGTGAACGAGCACGAAATTCCCGATATGGTCGCCTGGGCGCATGGCGAGGGGCATTCGCTGACGCTGATCGAAGTCATGCCGCTCGGCGAAGTCGATGGCGATCGGCTCGACCATTACCTGCCGCTCGATGCGGTGCGCCGCGATCTCGAGGCGCGCTGGACGCTGGTGCCGCAGGCGGCGCGCAGCGGCGGCCCGGCGCGTTATGTCGATGTTGCCGAAACCGGCGGGCGTCTGGGGTTCATTACGCCGTTGACGGGCAATTTCTGCGAAGGCTGCAACCGCGTGCGACTGACCGCGACCGGGCAGCTGTTCATGTGCCTGGGCGGCGAAGGCCAGGTCGATCTGCGCGCGGCGCTTCGCAGCGACGATCGCGAGACGATGTTGAACGCGGCCTTTGCACGGGCGATGGGCGAAAAGCAGGAGCGCCACGATTTCGCGATCGACCGGCGCGGGGCAACGCCGTCGGTGGCGCGGCATATGTCGGTGACAGGCGGCTGATGGCACGTCTGGTGTTCCTCGGCCGGTTGGCAGACAGCGCCGGCATGACCGAGATGGCTGTGGCTCCAGGCCCGCTGGAGGATATTCTCGCCGGGCTGAACCGGGACCTGGCGATCGTGCTGCTCGACGAACGCGTGCGGCTGGCGCTCAATGGCCGGCTGTTGCCGCAAACGGGCGCGATCGTGCTGGTTGCGGGCGACGAACTGGCCTTTCTGCCACCGGTCAGCGGTGGCTGAGCCCGTCTGCGATGTCCGGCTGCTGACCGGATCATTCGATCCGTCGGCCGAACTGGGCGCGTTTACCGCGCGCGTTCCGGGCGCCGGCGGCGTGGTCAGCTTCCTGGGCAAAGTGCGCGGCGATGACGGAGTGCAGGCGCTCGAAATCCGCCATTACGAGCCGATGACTTTGCCCGGGTTCGTCACGCTGGCGCAGACCGCGGCGCAGCGCTGGCGACTCGATGGCGTGTTGCTGTTGCACCGGGTCGGCGAAATCGGGCCCGATGCGCCGATCGTGCTGGTGGCGGCCGCGTCGCGCCATCGCCGCGATGCGTTTGCCGCAACCGATTTCGTGATGGACCACCTCAAGGGCGAATCGTGGCTATGGAAGCGCGAACGCACCGCTGCGGGGTGGCGCTGGATCGAGCCGCGCGACGAGGATCATGCCGACCGGGCGCGCTGGCGCTAACCTGCTCTCCTCCCCTTCAGGGTAGAGGCCTGGAAAAATTCAATCCCCGCTCATCGCGTGCAGCGCCGCGATGCGGGCGTTCTGCGCGTCCATCATCGCGCCGACGGCGGCGTCGGCTTTGGCAACCAGGGCGAATGTCGCCTTGTCGTCGGGGTTGCCGGTGTCGCCGGCAGTCACCGCCAATTTTGCCTGCAGCGCGTCCAGTTCGCCCAGCGACTGCGCGGTGTCGCTACGCGCCGAATCAAGTGCAGCCATGGCCACCGTCGCTGCGGACCAGGCCTCGCTGCCAAGCGGCGATCCATGCGCGGCACGGGCAAGGTGTTCGGCTTCCTGCGCGCGCTGTGCGAATATCCCGGATGATTTGGCCGCATCGCTGCGCAAGGCCTCGACCTGGCGCACGATGGCGGTTTCGGGCGTGCCGTGGGCCACGGGCGCGACCGGCGCGGGCACGCGCGTGGCATAGCCGAGTTCGACCGGGCGCTGCGCCAGCGAAGGATAGTTTCCGCCGCCGGCACAACCGGCCAGGGCGAACGCAACAGCAAGGGCGGGCAGGCGCAGGGGTGTCATTTCAGGCATGGCTGTGCCATAGCATGGTGGTCGGCGAGTTCCAGTGGTGGTGGCGCAAAGATTGCGTGCCGCATTTCGTGAATCGTTGACAGCTGTGGCGCATTCGATTATCGGCGCCCCTCTTTATCGGAGCTTCGCAATGTCGCGGGGTTCTTGGCATTTGCCCGCTGTCCATGATTCGGTGCTGCCCTGCGGGCGGCAGAAGATCGGGGCCGACGGCGGGCCAAGGCAATTGAAACGGATAGCAGGAACCATGTTCGCAATCGTGCGCACGGGCGGCAAACAATATCGGGTCGCCGCCGGAGACAAGATCGCCGTCGAAAAGCTGGCAGGTGAAGCCGGCGAAACGATTACTCTGGGTGACGTGTTGCTCGCAGGCGTCGATGGCGCGTTGAGCGACCACGCCGGGATCACGGTTTCGGCCGAGATCATCGCGCAGGCGAAATCGGAAAAGGTCGTCATTTTCAAAAAGCGTCGCCGTCACAACTATCGCCGCAAGAACGGGCATCGCCAGTACCTGACGCTGCTGCGCATCGTTTCCGTCGCCTGATTCGGCCAGATCTGAGGAGTTTCCAGCAATGGCACACAAGAAAGCAGGCGGCTCGTCGCGCAACGGTCGCGATTCGCATTCCAAACGCCTCGGCGTGAAAAAGTTCGGTGGCCAGGACGTGGTCGGCGGCAACATCATCATCCGCCAGCGTGGCACGCGCGTCTATCCGGGCGTGAACGTCGGCCTGGGCAAGGATCACACGCTGTTCGCGACGGCGCATGGCCGCGTGCGCTTCCATGGCGGCAAGCTCGGCCGCAAATACGTGTCGGTGGACGTGGAAACGGCCGCCGCCGAATAACCTTGCGGTTATCAGGCCATCTCCTGACGGGATGGCCCTGCCGGCTTCGCCTTGCGATCCGGCTGAATCAAGGGAGAAGGCCACGGCCTTTCTCCCTTTTTTCGTGTCGTCTTCGTTGACCCGTGTTCGAAAATTTCCGGCGATTGTCGTATTTTGCATCCGCCGTCTGCCGCCTGCAACTTTCTGCGGCGTCGGGAGTTTGTCGATAGGATCAAGCATACCATGACTGTCTTGCCGCGCGACTTGCCGCAAAACGGATGCATCGAGTGCTTGTCGCAACAGCCCTGTCACCTCAGGCGATTATGCGCGGCCAACCGCGTGATCGCCGGCTTGGTCAAGACGGTGCGGACGAAGGAGAGATGTCGTGTTCATTCGTAGCGAACGGCTGTTCTTGCGGCCGGTCTGGGCAGAAGACCGGGACGAACTGGTCGCGCTGACCCGTGACGAACTGACCGCACAGGCGTGGATCGGTCATGCCCATCCGCCGCGCTATCCGCGCTGCCTGATCACGTTGCCCGACCAGGCCGACGGCGGGGCACACGTCATCGGCACGATCGGTATCGGACAGTGTGACAGGCTGGGTGACGGCGCGGCCGCGCTGCACGTGTGGGTCGCGCCCGAACGCCGCCGTCAGGGTTTCGGCAAGGAGGCGGTCCTGGCCGTGCTGGCGCTGCTGCGCTCGCTGGGGCACGACCAGATCGTGGCGCGGCACATCGCAGCCAGTGGGCCCGCCAGGCAGCTGCTGACCAAACTCGGGTTCGTGCCCACCGGGCCGATGCAGCTTGCGCTGCGGCTCGCCCCGGCGGCGGGAAATCCGTTCGACGCCGGATTCAGCCACGCGGCCTGATCCGCGCGGTTTCTTGCCTTGGCGGGATCGGCGGCCTAGGGCTGATCCCCATGGCCAGCAAACGTCGCCTCAGTCCTGTCGAAAGCCGCGAAGCTGCACTTGAAGCGGCGCGCCTGTTGCTGATCGAGGCCGGGCCGCAGGCGGTGACGCTGAAGGCCGTGGCCGCGATGATCGGCCGCACGCATGCCAATCTGCTGCACCATTTCGGATCGGCCGCCGGGTTGCAGGGCGACCTCGCGCGATATCTCACGACCATGATCTGCGCCAAGATCCGCGATGCGGTCCTGGCTAGCCGGTCCGGGGTCGGGTCGCCGCGCGATGTCGTCGACCTGACTTTCGATGCCTTCGATCGCGAAGGCGCAGGCGCGCTGGCGTCGTGGATGCTGGTGACGGGGAACAACGATGCGCTCGATCCGATTGTCGAAACGATCCACGACCTGGTCATCGATCTCGACGTGCTGGGCGGGGAGAAACGCCGCGACATGACCTTGGCGCTGACGCTGATGGCACTGGGCGATGCGTTGCTCGGTCTGCCGCTGAGCCTGGCGCTGGAATTGCCGCGCACCGCCGCGCGCGACCACGCCGAGGCGATGCTGCGCGAGGCAACGCAGGCCTGATGCGTTTCAATCGTCGCGCAACGACATCCACGCTGGCGCATCGGTGATATCGTCCACGCGCAGATGATCGACCGCTAGGCCAAGCGCCGGATAGGCCACCCGCTGCCGATCGGCGCGTGACTGTGCGATCGGCACGACGACCAGCCGCCGATTGACCTTTTGCCGCCAGTTCATCCGCGCAGTGTTTTCCTGCCCCACGTAACAGCCTTTGGTAAAGCTTACCCCGGCCAGATCGGCGGCATTGGTTTCCAGCCACAAAGTCGCGTCGCTGCCTAGCTCTGCCTGCCCCTCGGTCACCCCGAGCGTGAGCCGGTGCACACGCCACGCCTCGTCGGCGGCCACATCGCTCTGCGCCACAGGCGCAATCCAGCGCCAGCCGAGCGCGGGCAGGCGCGGATCGGGCACGCCGCCCGGTGCTGCCGTCGCCTGCCAAAACACGCCCAGCGTATCGTCGCGCGCAATCGCGATGCGCCGGCGCAGACGGTACAGCGTCAGGCGTTTGGCCAGGGCATCGGCCACCGCGGCCTCGCAATCGATCAGCAGCGCATCGCCCCCCGTTTCAGAACTGGCGCGCCACACCAGGAAATCGAACAGCGCCTTGCCCTGCGCGGTCAACAGCCCGGCCCAGACCGGCAGGGGTCCCGCAACATCGTTGGTGACCAGCCCTTGCAGAAACCCGGCGACATCCTCTCCGGGTTCGGCAGGTGAAATGCGCAATATGGCGCGCGACATAAGGCGGGGGGCATGATCGGTGTGCGGCATAGGTGACAGATAGGGGCTTGATTGCCTATGGGGAAGCCCATGACCGATACGATCACCATTCGCCGCCCCGATGACTGGCACGTCCATCTGCGCGATGGCGCCGTGTTGCGCGGCGTGGCGCCGCACACCGCGCGCCAGTTTGCGCGCGCGATCGTGATGCCCAATCTCAGCCCGCCGATGACGGATATCGCTGGTGTTTCGGCCTATCGCGATCGGATCATGGCCGCGCTGGGGGCCGACCCGGCATTTACCCCGCTGATGACGCTGTACCTGACCGACGGCACCGATACCGACGAAGTCGCGCGCGGGTTTGCCGCCGGGATGTTTGTCGCAGCCAAGCTGTATCCGGCACACGCGACGACAGGATCGGCGCATGGCGTGACCGACGTGGCGCGAATCATGCCGGTGCTCGAACGCATGGCGCAGATCGGCATGCCGTTGCTGATCCATGGCGAAGTCACCGATGCGCATGTCGATATCTTCGACCGCGAGGCGGTGTTCATCGAGCGCACGCTGACCCGGCTGATCGCCGACCTGCCTGAATTGCGCGTGGTGTTTGAACATATCACGACGTCCGAGGCAGCGGATTTCGTGGAAGGCGCCGGCGCCAACGTGGCCGCGACGATCACGCCGCAGCATCTGCATCTCAACCGCAATGCGATGCTGGTCGGTGGCATTCGCCCGCATGCCTATTGCCTGCCCGTGGCCAAGCGCGAACATCACCGGCTGGCCTTGCGCAAGCTGGCGACGTCTGGATTTGCGCGCGTGTTCCTGGGCACCGACACCGCGCCGCATGCGCAGCATCTAAAAGAGGCGGCGTGCGGATGCGCGGGAATTTTCAACGCGCCGTTTGCGCTGGAAAGCTATGCCACGGTGTTCGATCAGGAAGGCGCGCTCGATCGGTTCGAGGCGTTTGCGTCGCTGAACGGGCCGGCATTTTATCGCATGCCGGTGAACACCGGCACGGTAACCCTGGTGCGCGAGCCGGTGAAGGTGCCCGATGTGATCGATTGCAACGGCATGGCGGTGGTGCCGTTCCATGCCGGGGAAACGCTGGGCTGGCGGCTGGTCGATTAGCGCTCGTCCAGGTGGGCGTCATCGCGCTTCCGAAACGCAATTCTGTCTCATCCATTCGGTTTCCGTTCAGGTTTCATGCTCTAAACATGAACCATCGAACGACCCCAAGGGTGGAGCCGCTCGAACGAGACAGGAGACAGTGTCATGACACAAACATCGAAATCGTTCGTCGCCCGCATCGTATTCGGCGCCGTGGCGCTGGCCGCTGTGGCTGCTGCGGTTCCCGCTTCGGCGCAATCGTATGACGGCCGCGACTGGCATGACGATCACGGTTGGGCGGAACGCGGCTTTGCCGATGGCTATCGCCATGATGAAGGCCCGCGGTACCGCGACGGATATCGTCATGACTGGCGACCGATGGAATTCGCAGGGCCCGGGTATTATGAGGGCGAACGCCCCGAGTGGCGCCCGGTGCACGACTTCCATCGCCATCACGGCCATGTCGTCTATGTGCACGAGTACGATCGTCACTGGTAAGGACTTGCACTGGTAATATTCAGAGCTGGGCGCGGGGGCATGCCGTCCTTGCACACGTGGTGTTAACGCGCCGGTGTGACAAGGGCGGCATGATTGCGTTCAGACTATCCCTGATTCTGCCCTTGGCTTTGGCCGGATGCGGCGCGGCCGAGGCACCAGTGCCTGATATTGCGCACGATCCGGTGATGAATGCCGCACTCGAATCGCAGCTGCTGGTCGATCCCGACCTGTCGCAGCAAAACGCGCGCAATCTGGCGATAGTCCCGCCCGGGCCCGTCGCGGCGCACTGACTTTACCGACAACACGGTCGTTATGCGTCCTTCAACCCGATGCCCAACCCCGCGCGCGGCTGGTCGAGCTCTGCAGACGCCACCGGGTATGCGCATGTGTCGGCGGTGTAATACGCGGCCGGGCGGTGGTTGCCCGACAGGCCGATGCCACCCAGCGGCGCGCCGGCCGCGTGCGCGTGGGTCGGGCGGTTCCAGTTGATCACGCCGGCGCGCACTTGCGCCCAGAACCGGTTGTAGTCCTGCGGATTGCCCCCGACGAGCGAGGCGCACAGGCCGAACCGGGTGGCATTGGCCTCGGCAATCGCGGTTTCGAAATCATCGACTTTCACGACCTGCAGCAAAGGCCCGAACAGCTCGACATCGGGGCGATCGGCCATCCGGGTGACATCGATGATCGCAGGGGACAGGAACGGATGCGCATCGTCGAGTCGGACGAGATGCTTGATCGCACGGCCACCGTTGGACAGCAGATAGACAAAGCTTTCGGTCAGGCCGTCGGCCGTGCTGTTGTCGATCACCGGGCCCATGAACGGCATGGGGTCGTCGAACGGCCCGCCGACGATCAGGCGTTCGGTCAACCGGCGCACTTCATCGATCAGCGCGTCATACATCGTCGCCTTGATGATCAGCCGCCGCGCCGCGGTGCACCGCTGCCCCGCGCCGGCAAACGCCGATTGTACGACCAGCACTGCCGCGTCGGTGATCTTGGGCGTGTCCCACACCACGATCGGATTGTTGCCGCCCATCTCCAGCGCGACCACTTTGCCGGGGTTGCCCGCCAGACGCCGGTTGATGGCGATGCCAACATGCGCGGACCCTGTGAACAACACCCCGTCGACGCCGGCGTGCGCAACCAGGTCCTGGCCCTGGTCGGCTCCGCCGATCAGCAATTGCAGCACGGTGGCCGAAATGCCGGCGCGATACCAGCACTGCACCAGCAGTTCGGCGGTGGCGGGCACGCGCTCGGACGGTTTGAACACCACGGTATTGCCCGCGATCAACGCCGGCGCGATCTGTGCAACAGGGACAATGGCCGGGCTGCTGGCGGGCGTGATCACCGCCATCACGCCATGCGGCTTGTGGCGCAGCGCGCTGCTGCCCTGCAGTGCGCTGTCGAGCCGTCGCTGCGCGGTGCGTTCGGCATAACTGCGGATCGAAATTTCGATCCGCGCAATCACCTCGTCGATTTCGCTGCGCGTGTCCCACAGCGGCCGACCGGTTTCGCGCGCGATCAGATGGCTCAGGTTGTCGTATTCGCGGCGCACTTCATTGGCAAACCGGCGCATCAGCTCGATGCGGTTGGTCAGGGGCTGCGCGGCCCAGGCGGGCCACGCGCGGCGCGCGCGCGCAACCGTGTCGCCGACATCACCGACGGGGCCACGCCACACTTGCTCGCCCGTCGCCGGTTCACTGGAAATGATGTCCGTCGACACGCTCGCCTTATCCATCCTGTCGCATTCTGCCCGTGATCGCAGGCAGGTCAAGTCTACCGGGGGGCAAGTGCGGCGCTACCGTCCCATTTGCGACTCTTTGGACGCACCTGATGCATATGCGTCACCCATGCGGCGGATCGCAGCTATTTTCGCGTCCAATGCGGACCAGTCGTCGGCCTGCGCGATCGGCGCCCAGATCGCCTCGACCTCTTCGATCACCATCGAGACCGGCGCCGGGTCGGCCCAATAAGGGTGATCATCGATCACAGGCTGGTACCCGGCAAGCGCTTCGGCCAGCACGCCTGTCACATTGCGCGCACCGCGATGGACGAAGAAAAACGCATCGGGGCCCATCGCTGTTTCGACCATCGCGCGTTCGCTTGCCGCGATCAGCGCGCTGTCGGGCTCGACCCCGCGCGGCGCCACGCCCAGCCGCCAGCACCAGCGCCGCGCCATGGCTGCGCGGTACAGGTCGGGAAAGCGTTCGAGCGCGGCGATCAGCGGCGGCGCATCTTCGACCAGGCGCAACGCTACCGCCAGTTGTCCGCAATTCCAGTGCAGCGCCTGCGGCTGACGGCCATAGGCATACAACCGCTGGTGATCGAAATAGGCGGCGGTAAACTGCGGGTCCCAGTGCGGCAGCCAGCGCCACGGCCCGTAGTCGAAACTTTCGCCCGAAATGTTCATGTTGTCGGTGTTGAGCACGCCGTGGACAAAGCCCGCAACCATCCATTGCGCGGCCAGATCAGCCAGCCGCTCAACCACCTGGTTCAGCAATTGTGCGGCCGGGCTGAGCTCGGCGGTCATGGGACCGGGGTATTGCACCAGGCAATAGTCGATCAGTTCGCGCATCTCCTCCGGCTTTTGCAGCGCAAGCAACCGCTGGAACGTGCCGATCCGGATATGGCCGTGGCTCAGCCGGACCATGACGGCAGACCGCGTGGGCGAGGGCTCGTCACCGCGCTGCAGGGCCTCGCCGGTTTCGATCACGCTGAACGTGCGGCTGGTGTTCACGCCCAGCGCTTCGAGCATTTCGGTCGCGAGGATTTCGCGCATGGCGCCTTTCAGCGTCAGGCGGCCATCGCCCGCACGGCTCCACGGCGTCGTGCCCGATCCCTTGGTCCCCAGATCCATCAGGTGGCCGGCATCGTCGCGCATCTGCGCAAACAGGAACCCGCGCCCGTCCCCCAGATCGGGATTGTACACCTGGAACTGATGGCCGTGATAGCGCAGCGCCAGCGGCTGTGGCAGGTTGCCCGGCAGTGGCGCAAACCGGCCGAAATGGGCGATCCATTGCGCATCGTCCAGACCGGCAAGGCCGACCTGCGCGGCGGCGCGATCGTTGCGGAACCGCAGGATCGTTTCGGGAAAATCGGCCGCCGCCACGCGATCGCCGAGCCAGGATGAAAGGCTCAGGATTTGCGGATCGGGCTGATAGGTGGTGGGCAACGGTGCGATGGCGGGGGCTTCCATGGCTGGCCTTGTAGGGCGGGGCCCGGCAATCGCCAAGCACTTCACGACTTGCAAATCGGGCGCTTTAGCCGCAACCGATGGGGTATGGCAGCTTTCGAAACGCACACCTGGCAATCGCGCGACGGCCTTGCGCTGTCGGCGCAGGACTATCGCGGCGATCCGGCGCGCAGCACGGTCGTGTGCCTGCCCGGGCTGACCCGCAATGCGCGCGATTTCGAGGATCTGGCCGCCGCGATCGCAGAGGTCGGGGGAAAGTTCGGGGGGCGCCGCGTGATCTGCCCCGATCTGCGCGGGCGGGGGCTTAGCGCATACAGCCCGGTTTCGGCGACGTACAATCCCGCGCAATACCTGGACGATACGCTGCTGATGCTCACAGACATGGGCGTCGAACCCTTTGTGGCGATCGGCACGTCGCTTGGCGGATTGCTGACGCTGTTGCTGGCAAGTGTTGCGCCATCGCGGATCGCCGGCGCGGTGCTCAACGACATCGGGCCGGATATCGATCCGGCCGGCCTGGCACGCATCCGTGGCTATGTCGGGGTGGCACAATCGTATCCGGATTGGGATGCGGCGGCGCGTGCTCTGGCCAGGGCGCAGGCCGATATCTACCCCGATGCCGCGCCTGCCGACTGGCTGCGGCTGGCAAGGCGGATGATGCGCGAGAAGGCCGGCGCCGTCGTGTTCGATTATGACATGGCGATTGCCGAACCGTTTGCTGCTGCCGATGGCACGACCCCGGCACCCGATCTGTGGCCGCTGTTCGATACGCTGGCGGGGCGGCCGCTGCTGGTGGTGCGCGGCGGGGTTTCGGACATCCTGTCGCGTGAAACCGCCGATGCGATGGTCGCGCGTCATCAAGGGGCGCAATTGCTGACGCTGCCTGGCATCGGCCATGCACCCACTCTCGACGAGCCGGTGGCGCGCGATGCGATTGCGCGGCTGCTCGGGCAAGTGGCGTGAACCGCCAGCCGCATATCCTTCATCTGCATTCGACGTTTTCCGCCGGGGGCAAGGAGCGCCGCGCCGTCGCGCTGATCAACCGGTTTGGCGCAGGCATCAGCCACTCGATCGTATCGGCCATGCCGGAGGCGATGGGCGCGCGCGACCTGATCGCGCCGGGGATATCGGTGCATTATCCGTTCGGGTTTCCGGCGCTGGCCGGGCGGTTCGGGGTGCGGCGGTTGCAGGTGCTGGCCCGCGCGATGCGCGGGTTCGATCTGATCCTGACGTACAACTGGGGCGCGATGGATGCGGTCATGGCGCATGCGCTGTTTGGCCCGGGGGCAGGCCTTGCGCCGTTGATCCACCATGAGGACGGGTTCAACGCCGATGAAGCCGGCGGCCTGAAATGGCAGCGCAACTGGTATCGCCGCGTCGGGCTGGCACGCGCGCGCGCGCTGGTCGTGCCTTCGCACCAGCTCGAGGCGATTGCGCTGGGCCCCTGGGTACAACCGCCGGGGCGCGTGCACCGCATCGAAAACGGCATCGATACCGCGCGCTATGTCGGCGCGCGCGCGGGCAAGCTGCCGGGCATGACCAAGCGCCCCGGGACCAGATGGCTGGGTACGCTGGCGGGCCTTCGCGGGGTGAAAAACCTGCCCCGCCTCGTCCGCGCCTTCGCCGCGATGAGCCCCGAATGGCATCTGGTCATTCTGGGCGAAGGGCCGGAGCGTGCCGCGATCATGGATCAGGCGATTGCGTCCGGCTGCGAGGCGCGCGTCCATCTGCCCGGCCATGTCGCCGATCCGGCGGCAGCGATCGGGCTGTTCGATCTGTTTGCGCTGTCGTCCGACAGCGAACAGGCACCATTGTCGGTGATCGAGGCGATGGCCGCAGGGTTGGCCGTGGCCAGCCCCGCGGTCGGCGATGTCGCGCAGATGGTGGCGCCCGAAAACGCCGCGCTGATCACGCCGGCAGGCGATGAGGCGGCGCTGGCCGCCACGCTGGTCACGCTGGCGGGCGACGCCGACCTGCGCGCGCGGATCGGCGCGGCCAACCGCGCGCGCGCCGCCGGGCAATTCGACGAAGCGGTGATGGCGGCGCGTTATGCCGCGCTTTATGGTCACGCGCTGGGCATGGCGGAATTCCCGTGACGCGCCAGCCTGATTCAAGTTGTGGTTGAATTGGCGCGGGGCTTCGCTAAACCGCGCGATCACCGGTTTTATCCGTAAAAAATCGTACCCGATCCGAAAGCGTCAGCCTTGGCCCTGATCCCGAAGAATTCCGTAACCTCCACCGACCGCAATGCGGAGCGCCGCGCCGCGCAGGAAAACGTCTTCTTGCGCGAAGTCGATGATGCGTTGCGCAGCGATGATACGCTGCACCTGCTGCGCCGTTATGGCCTGATCGCGGGCGGCGTGATCGTGCTTGCGCTGGCGGCGCTGGCGGGCTGGATGCTGTGGACCAACCACGTTGCGCATGTTGCCGGGGTCAAGGGCGAAAACTTTGCGATCGCGCTCGATCAGGTCGAATCCGGGCGGTACGATCCGGCCAAGGCCAGCCTGAACCAGCTCGTCGCCGATGGCGGGGCAGGCTACGCCGGGTCGGCACGGCTGGTCGAAGGCGGGATCGCGCTCGATCAGAAAAAGCCGCAGGATGCGGTGAAAATCTTTGCCGCCATCGCCGCCGATACCAGCGCGCCGCAGCCGTATCGCGATCTGGCCACGATCCGCGAGATGGCGATACGGTTCGACCAGGTGCCGCCGCAGACCGTCATCGACCGCCTGAAACCGCTGGCCGTGCCGGGCAATCCCTGGTTCGGCAGCGCGGGCGAACTCGTCGGGGTCGCCGAGATCAGGGCGGGCAAGAAGGCCGAGGCCGGGGCGCTGTTTGCGCAGATGGCCAAGGACCTGACCGTACCCGAATCGCTGCGCCGCCGATCCAGCCAGCTTGCCGTCGAACTCGGGGTCGATCCGGGCGATGCGGCCTCTGCCGCTTCACCCGCGCTCGCCGAATAAGCCATGATTTCAGGAACCTGTATGCCGCATGACATGGTAAAAAAGCCCGCAACGCACAGGCGCGTCCTGGTCCTCGCGGCGATGTCGGCGATGGCGCTGACACTGCCCCTCACCTTGGGCGGATGCGGCGTCGGCAAGCACAAGGTCAAATCCACACCGACCATGGGCACGCGCGTGCCGATCCTGTCGCGGATCGAGGCCGGAACCAAAGTCGATGAAAACCTGGCGAGCGTCGCGGTCGTATTGCCGCCCGCCGAGGTGAATACCGAATGGGCGCAGGGCGGCGGCTCGGGTTCGAAATCCTATGGCCAGCTTGCGCTGGGCGAACACCCGCGCAAGTTGTGGACGACGCAGATTTCAGGCTCGTCGCAATTGCGCCGGCTGGCGGCAGCGCCGGTGATCGGCGGCGGCAAGCTGTTCGTGATGGACACGCTGGGCGTCGTGCGCGCGTTCAATGCCGATACCGGCAAGGAGGCGTGGGCGCAGACGTTTGTCGTGGCCGCCGATACTGCGGCGGTGTTCGGCGGCGGTGCGTCGTTCGACGATGGCACGGTGTATGTCACCACCGGGCTTGGCGAAGTGGCCGCGATCGATGCCGGCAGCGGCAAGATCAAATGGCGGGTCAAGCCGCTGGGGCCGCTGCGTGGCTCCCCCACGGTCGGGTATGGCTCGGTGTTCGTGATGACGCAGGACAACCAGATCGCCGCACTGAACGCCGAGACCGGCGCTACGCAGTGGAACGAATCCGGGTCGCTGGCGCAGACCGGCGTGTTTGGCGTCGCGGCGCCGGCAGTGGGCCAGGGCACGATTGTCGCGGGCTATTCGTCGGGTGAACTGATCGCCTATCGCTATGAAAACGGTCGGCAATTGTGGAGCGATGCGCTGGCGCGCACCTCGATTGCGACCTCGGTTTCGACGATCACCGATATCGATGCCGATCCGATCATCGACAACGGCCGCGTTTATGCATTGGGCCAGGGCGGGCGCATGGCCGCGTATGAACTGGTCACGGGCCAGCGCGTCTGGGAACTGAACATGGCGGGGATTTCCACGCCATCGGTCGCAGGCGAATGGATCTTCACGCTGACCGACGAAGACAAGCTGTTCTGCATCGCCAAGACCACGGGCAAAGTCCGCTGGATGGCGCAATTGCCGCATTACCTTGTCGAGAAGAAGAAAAAGGGCCCGATCTTCTGGACCGGCCCGGTGCTGGCGGGCAATCGCCTGTGGCTGAACAGTTCCGAAGGCAACGTGGCCGCGGTCTCACCCGAAGACGGCAAGATCACCAAGGTGTTTCATCACGACGTCGGCTTTACGCTGGCGCCGGTGGTAGCCAACAACACGCTGTATGTGCTCGACAACAGCGGGCGCATCACCGCCTATCGCTGATCGGCGCCGGTTCGCGGCAGGCCGGCGCGCGGCACCGGACGCGAGGCCATGAAGGCGGCCAGCGCGATGACATCGTGATCGGTCAGATGCGCGGCGACCGCGTGCATCGCGACAGCCTCGTCCGCATGCCTTGCGCCACTGCGATAATTGATCAACTGGCGTGCCAGATACGTGGGTGAACGGCCGGCAAGCGGCGGCGCGATGGCTGTCCCGTTGTAGTCCCCCCCATGGCACGCGGTGCACGCCGGAGGCCCGGCTGCCGCCATTCCGGACGCAAGGGTGGCACCCTGCGCGATCGCGCCGGGCGGCACGTAAGCGGTATAGCCAAGATGCGAATCGCGCGCCTCGAACCTGCCGAAATCGTCGGGCATTTCGATCAGCCGATCGCCGAGCGCCTCGCGTTTCCCCGATGGATCGGGCCGATAGACCATGGCATCGCCGATCGGCACAGGGATCGCAGCGCTTTCGACAACCCGGCCAAATGCGTGGCGCGGCAAGCGGGAAAAGTATTGCGCGGCGGCATCGATGGTGGCGTCATCGGCGGCCAGCGCGGTCAGGCGCATCAGCTTGAACGCCAAGAACGTCGGTTCGCTGCTTTCGCGCGTGCCGCTGACATAGGCATGGACGGCCCGCCGGATATAGGCGGCATCGAGGCCGGCCAGGCTGGCGTTTTCAGGGCGTCCGGCGCCGTTGGGCATGTGGCAATAGCCGCACGCGTTTGCCTTTCCCGTTGGCCCCATCACAGCGGCGGGCGCAGCAGGATGGTCGCCAGGATACCAGTCGACCACGGCGGTCATGGTTTCGAGTTCGTCATCGGTCGGATGCAGTGTCGATCCCGCCAAAGCGTGGGGAACAGGGGGCCGCGGTACGGTGCTGGATCTTGGCGGGTACAGCCACGCCGGCGGCGGCTGCGTCGCGCCGGCCAGCAACAGCGCAGCCGAAATGGTTATCGCCCGTATCCATGTCGCCCGCACCACAAACCCCCGTCTGTTGCCACTTGCCCCGTTGGCACGATACCACACGCACGCACCCTCGTGCAAAACCTTACCCCGGGTGGAAACGTTTGTGCGCGCTGCTTCACCAATTGTTGGGGGACTGGCGATTATAGGACGCAGATCATGATCCCGAGCCCTAATGCAATCGGCGAATCGCCCAAACGTCCAGTCAGTGATGTGTCCGGCTGGGTCGGTCTGTCCGGGCTGGCGGGCCTGATTGCCTGGCTGATGATCTGCCGCAACTGGGGCGTGATCGGCGATGCGCTGGCCGTGCCCGGGCCGCATGCGCCCCTGGCCGGGCCCTATGCCGCGCTGCTGGCATTGCTGGCATCGGGCATACCGATGGTGCTGGTCTCGATCCTGGTCGACAAAGTGCATCTGCGCGCCTCGACCGGGATCGACTGGAGCAATCCGCGCCCGTTGCGCGATGTGATCGACGGCGCGATCACGAAAATCGCCGGGCTGTGGGCGACCTGGGCTCTGATCGCGTTCATCTATTGCATCGGGCGCTGGTACTGGCGCGGCAATTACCTGTTTGCCATGGACATGATGCGCGATGCGGCGCCGCTGCTGTTTGTGGGCGCGGTACCTTATGTGCTGTGGCTCGACCGGGTGCTGGTCAATCCGCGCGATGGCGCGTGGCATTTCGGCGCGATGCTGATCGGGCGCGAGGCCTGGGATCGCACCATGGTGCTGGATCATCTGCGCGCCTGGGCGGTCAAAGGCTTTTTCACCGCGTTCATGCTGTCGATCGTGACCCTGGGCTTCATGGACGAGGTCCGTGCCGATTTCGTGCATATCGCAGCCAATCCCGTTTCGATCGGCACTATCAGCACCGAATTCATGTTCATGCTCGACGTGCAGATCGCGATGGTCGGTTATCTGCTGACGATGAAGCCGCTCGACGCGCAGATCCGCACGGCCAACCCGTTGCTCGCGGCGTGGGTCGCGGCGCTGATCTGCTATCCGCCGTTTATCGAGATGGGCAGTGGCTCGGTGCTCGATTACCACCAGAACACCGCCGAATGGTCGTTCTGGTTACAGGGTTATCCGGCGCTGTTGTGGGCTTGGGCAGTGGTGCTGGTCGTGCTGACGGCGATCTATGCCTGGGCGACGGTCGCATTCGGGCTGCGCTTTTCAAACCTGACGTATCGCGGCGTGCTGACCAACGGGCCTTATGCATGGACGCGGCACCCGGCGTATCTGTCGAAGAACGCCTACTGGTGGCTGCTGACGATGCCGTTTCTGGCGACCACGCATTCGGCGGTCGATGCGTTGCGCAACACGGTGACGCTCGGCCTGGTCAGCGCGGTGTATTACTGGCGCGCGCGCACCGAAGAGGCGCATTTGCTGGGCGCGGATGCAAAGTACCGCGACTATCATGCCTGGATGACGGCATACGGGCCGATTACGGCGCCACTGGCACGCATGGGGCAGTGGCTGGCGGGACGGCGCCGCTGACCTTCTCCCCTCCCCTTCAGGGGAGGGGCCGGGGGTGGGGGCTCTCGGCTACAACCTTGGGTTGCGATTATCCAAAAGCGCTGGCGAGTGGGGATAGCCCCCACCCCAACCCCTCCCCTGAAGGGGAGGGGCTAGAAGTTCTTCAGATCGCTTCGCCGTCGTCGGTTTCATACATGCGGATGGCGCGCTCCGTCAGGTTCAGCACCGCGCGTTCGGTGACCCAGGCCTGCATGTGCGCGGATTTGCCGTGCGCCGCCAGCGCCTCCCGGTCGCGCCAGGATTCCGACACGTGGATCAAACCCGGGTCGAGCAGATCCTGCGCATAGGCATATGTGATACAGCCGTCTTCGGCGCGGGTCGCCTCGATCACGCGCCGGGCCATGCCCAGTGCGATCGTAACGTTTTCGGGCGGCATGCGGAAGGTACCGGCAACCAGAATCATCAGAAGCTCGATTCGTTGTAAATCTGGGTCAGATCGCCGGCCCACTTGCCGTTATACAGATCGAGCAGCCGCTCTGCCGAAGTCTTGCCGCGCGACACGACTTCATCGAGCGTGCTCAGATAGCCGGTTTCATTGTCGCCCGCTTCGTTCAGGCGGCCGCGCGCGGCCAGGCCGTTGCGCGCGATATCGAGCACGGTTCCGGCAATATCGCGCAATGTCCCGCCGCCGGGCAAAGGCGCATCGAGACCCAGCCGCGGCACTTCGGCGCGCAGGCGTTCGCGCCCTTCGATATCCCAGTCCTTGACCAGCGCCCAGGCCGCATCGAGCGCGCCCTGGTCATACAGCAGCCCGACCCAGAACGCGGGCAAGGCACAAATCCGGTTCCACGGGCCGCCATCGGCACCGCGCATTTCCAGGAACGATTTCAGGCGCACTTCGGGAAACGCGGTCGACATGTGATCGACCCAGTCCGACTGGCGCGGCTTTTCGCCAGGCAGCGCGGGCAATCTGCCATCGAGGAAATCGCGGAACGATTGCCCCGCCGCATCGATGTACTTGCCGTCGCGATAGACGAAGTACATCGGCACATCGAGCATGTAGTCGACATAGCGTTCGTAGCCAAAGCCGTCTTCGAACACGAACGGCAGCATCCCGGTGCGCGCCGGATCGGTGTCGGACCAGATATGGCTGCGGTACGACAAAAACCCGTTGGGCTTGCCCTCGAGGAAAGGCGAATTGGCAAACAGCGCGGTCGCCAGCGGCTGCAACGCCAGGCTGACGCGGAATTTCTGCACCATGTCGGCCTCGCTCGCATAGTCGAGATTGACCTGGATCGTGCACGTGCGCAGCATCATGTCGAGGCCCATGCTGCCCACGCGCGGCATATGCTGCAGCATGATCGCATAGCGGCCCTTGGGCATGATCGGAAGCTCTGCGCGGGTCTTGTCGGGCCAAAGCCCGAGCCCGAGATAGCCGAGCCCCAGTTTGTCGCCCACCGCCTTGGCCTGCACCAGATGACGGCCGGTTTCGGCGCACGTCTGGTGGAGGTTTTCGAGCGGCGCGCCCGACAGTTCGAGCTGTCCGGCCGGCTCGAGGCTGACCGCGCCATCTTCGCCGCTGAGCGCGATGACCTTGCCGCCCTCGATAATGGGTTTCCAGCCGAATTCGGTCAATCCGTCGAGCAGATCGCGAATGCCGCCGGGCTCGTCGTACGACGGCGCGCGGTGGTCCGCCTTGCGATAGACGAATTTTTCGTGCTCGGTGCCGATCCGCCAGCGCGATGCGGGTTTCTCACCCTTTTGCATCGGGGCGATCAAGGCCTCGCGGCTCTCGATCATCGGTTCGTTCGTGTCGGATTCCTGCCGCGTGCTCATGCGCGCATCCGTTAAAGATGGAATGCGTTTCGCGCTACAACTTATTCTCGGGGGCCGGCCCAGTCGCCCGCAATACCCATCCATAATGCGCATGCCGCTATGGCGGCGGTTTCGCCGCGCAGCACGCGCGGGCCGAGCGTGATCGGCACCGCGGCGCGATGCGCGCGGATCGCATCGCGTTCGGCCGGGTCGAAGCCGCCCTCGGGGCCGATCAGCAATCCGGCAGGGCCCGATCGCGCGAAACTTTGCGCAGCGGGTGCGCCGCCGGTTTCGTCGGCGAAGTACAGCGTGCGGCCTTCGGGCCATTGCGCCAGCAGCGCGGCCAGTGTGACCGGCGCGGCGCATGTCGGCAAAGCGGTGCGGGCGCATTGCTCCGCCGCCTCGACCAGCGTTGCGCGCACGCGATCGGGGTTGATCCGATCGGCGACGCAGCGGCGGGTCAGCACCGGTCGGATTTGCGCCACGCCGAGTTCGCACGCTTTTTCGAGCACGAGGTCGAAGCGGTCTTTTTTCAGCAGGGCAGGGCATAGCCAGAAATCGGGCACCGCCTCGCGCGTGCGCAGCTGCGTTACACAGCGCAGAGACAGGCCGCGTTTGCCCACGTCAACGGCCTCGGCCGCCCATTCGCCGGTCTCGTCGTCGCACAGGATCACGCAATCACCGGACGCGGTGCGCATCACGCGCGTCAGGTAATGCGCCTGCGGGCCGTCGATTGCGACCGTGATGTCGATGGCTAACGGACCGGACACGAACAGGCGCGGCGCGGATTTCGGCGGCCAGGCGGGCGTGGCGGGCAGGGGTGTCATGCGATGGGCGTAGAGCGCTGCGTGCGACAGAGCAATCGGCCTTGCAGTCGCGCGGGCGCTCCGGCATTCACCGCGACGAAAGCCCCTCCCCTTCAGGGGAGGGGTTGGGGTGGGGCCTCACCCCACTCGCTGACGCTCATGCAAAGGTGGGTTGTAGCCGAGAGGCCCCACCCCCGGCCCCTCCCCTGAAGGGGAGGGGGGAAGAAAAAAGGCACCATGACCGACACGATGACCATCGTCCCCGACAGCCAGCATGTTCCCGATAGCGAGCTTCGCGGCCTGATCGCGCTGTTGCCGCCGTCGTGGCGGCCTTTTGCGATGCTGGCGCGGTTCGATCGGCCGATCGGGTGGTGGCTGTTGTTCTGGCCGTGCGTGTGGGGGTTGTTTCTCGCGGGCGCACGCATGCCGTGGGCGATGGTGCTGTGGATGCTGGCGGGCTCGATCGCCATGCGCGGAGCCGGCTGCGTCTACAACGATATCGTCGACGTCGATATCGATCGGCGGGTTGCGCGCACCGCGACTCGGCCGATCGCGAGCGGGGCGGTAACGCGGCGCGCGGCCTGGGTGTGGATTGCAGCGCTGTTGGCAGTCGGCCTGGTGGTGCTGCTGCAATTGCGCTGGCAGGCGCAGCTGGTGGCGCTGGCCAGCCTGCTGCTGGTCGCGGCCTATCCGTTCATGAAGCGCATCACCGGCTGGCCGCAGGCATGGCTGGGGCTGGTGTTTACCTGGGGCGCGCCGGTGGGCTGGGTTCAGGCGAGCGCGTTCGACCGGCTGGCCCCGTTGGGGTTGCTCTATCTGGGCTGCTGGGCGTGGTGCATGGGCTATGACACGATCTATGCGTGCCAGGATCGCGAAGACGACATGGCGATCGGTATCGGGTCGTCGGCGCTGTCGTTCGGGCGGCATGTGCGCGGCGGGGTTATTGCGCTCTATGCGCTGGCGGTCGGCGCTTGGGGCGGCGCGGTGTGGCTGGTGCGGCCCGATCCGCTGGCACTGCTGGCGCTGGCGCCGGTCGCGACGCATCTGGCGTGGCAGGCGCTGACCTTGCGGCCCGATGATGGCGATGGCGCGCTGGCGCGGTTCCGGTCGAACCGCTTTGCCGGGCTGCTGATGGCGGCGGCATGTTACGTGGTGGGCATGTCCTGATCAGGCCAGCGTCAACAGCCGTTCGGCGCCGCCCAGATCGACACTCACCAGCCGCGACACGCCCGGCTCGACCATCGTCACGCCGAACAGGCGGTGCATCCGGCTCATCGTCACGGCATTGTGCGTGACGATTAGATAGCGCGTGCGGGTTTCCCCGACCATCGCGTCGAGCATGTCGCAGAACCGTTCGACATTGGCATCGTCGAGCGGCGCATCGACTTCGTCGAGCACGCAGATCGGCGCGGGGTTGGTCAAAAACAGCGCAAAAATCAGCGCAACCGCCGTCAGCGCCTGTTCGCCGCCCGACAGCAGCGTCAGCGATTGCAGGCGCTTGCCCGGCGGCTGGGCAAAGATTTCGAGGCCCGCTTCGAGCGGATCGTCGCTGTCGACAAAGGCCAGATGCGCCTCTCCCCCATCGAACAGCCTCGCGAACAGGCGGCGGAAATGCGCGTCGACCGCCTCGAACGCAGCGCGCAGGCGGTCGCGCCCTTCGCGGTTGAGCGCGCCGATCGATCCGCGCAACCGGCCCACCGCCTCGATCAGTTCGGCGCGGTCGTGGATCGTGGCGCCATGCTCGCCTTCGGCGCTGGCCAGGTCATCGGCGGCGACCAGATTGACCGGGCCCAGCCGTTCGCGCTCGGCCAGCAGCCGGTCATGATCGGCGCTGACGGCGCTTGCCGCGCCCACGGCATCGGCGGCAAACCCGATTCGCGTCGGCAGCAGCGGCGGCGGGCATTGAAAGCGTTCGCCCGAGATCGCCGCCATCTCGATACGGCGCTGGTCTTCGTTCTGCGCGCGCGCGGCGTGCCCGGCGCGGGTTTCACGCGCATTGGCCAGCGTTTCGGTGGCCTGTGCCAGGGCGGCATCGGCGGTGCGGCTGGCGGTCTCGGCTTCGGCCTGCGCAACTTCGGCATCGAGCAAATCGCCCGCCAGCCGGTCGCGCAAGGCCTCGCCATCGGCGATTTCGGTGGCGAACCGATCGGGCCCGACCGCATGGACAGCCCGCTCGGACGCCAGTTCGTCGGCGCGCGCGGCCATTTCGGTCAGGCGCCGCGTCGCATCGCTGGCACGCGATTGCCAGTTGCGAAGGTCGTTCTTGATCGCCGCCACCCGTTCGCGCCCGACCGCGATCGCCTGATCTGCGCCCGCGAGCGCAGCGCTGGTGGTCTGCAGCAGCACGCGCAAGCTCTGGTGCAGCGCCTGCGCCGCATCGAGCGCCATGCGGCCGGCGGCAGGATCGGGCAGCGCGGCGCGGCGGCTTTCGGCGGCGGTCGCATCGGCCTGCGCGGCGGCGCGCTGGTCTGCGCAATCGGCGCGGGCGCGGGCAAGTTCGCCGGCGCGGCTGGCGCGCAGCGCTTGCGCGGATTGCGCTGCATCGAGCGCGCGCAAGGCGGCGCGTTCGGCATCGGCATGCGCCGCCAGCGTGCGCTCGGTCGCGGCGAGGTCGGTCTGCACTTGCGCCAGATGCGCCCGTGCGGCGGTGTCGGCGGCCTGCGCCGTATCCAGCGCGGCGCGGCGCGGCGCCAGCAGCGCATGCAATTCGGTCAGGCGGTTGTCGGCTTCGAGCACCGCGGCCTGCGCCGCGCCTTCGCCTGAAGCGACGAACCCGTCCCACCGGCGCAGGCGGCCGTCGCGCGTGACCAGCCATTCGCCAGGCGCGAGTGGCTGTCCGCTGTCGCCATCGGCGACGCGCACCAGGGCCAGCCGTGCGGCCAGTTCCGGCGGCGCGGCGCTGACATGGTGCGACAGCGCATCGCCCAGCGGCGTGGGGGCGACAGCGCCGGTCCACACGCGGCCTTCGAACAGCGCAGGCGCCGGGCCCACGGCGGCGAGCGCATCACGGCCCAATGCGGCGGCGAGCGCGCGTTCATAGCCCGGCGCTATGCGCGTGGAGGACAGCGCGGTTGCCCCCTTTTGCGCGGCCATCCGGTCGCGCGTCGCCTTGTCGCGGCTCAGCGCTTCGGCTTCGCGCTCCAGGCCGATCAGGTCGGCGCGCGCGGCAGCCAGGGCCTGCGCTGCGCTGTCGCGCTGCTCGGTCATGGCTTCGCGGCGCGCGCTCAGTTCGTTGCGGCGTGTGCGCGCCTCGGCCAGCGCGGTGGCGGCATGGTCGCGCGCGGTTTCGGCATCGGCGACACGCCGGGCGGGATCGGGTTCGCGCGCCAAGGCCTGGCTTTGCGCGGTGATGCGCGCGGCATCGGCGTCGCTGCGCGTCAGGCGCTGGCGCGCAGCGACCAGCGACGCCTCGGCCACGCGCCATTCCGCCTCGATCCCGGCATGCGCGGCGGTTGCGGCGGCCAGCGCAAGTTCCGCAGCGCGGCTGTCGATCTCGGCGCGGTCGCGCGCCGATCGTGCCGCGGGGCGCGCGTCTTCCTCGTTGTTCAGTGCGGTCTGCGCCTCGGCCAGGCCGGCGGTCAGCCGGGCCTGCGCCTGCGCTGCGTCGTGCGACACGCGATCGGCCAATTCGCGGTCGCCCGCGATCCGCGCGATCTGGCGGTTGATATCGCTCAGCCGGTCGCGCGCAGACTGCAATTGCAGCGCCAGCCCGGTCATGCGCTGGGTATGTGCGGCCAGGTCCTGACGCCGGTCGAACACGGTTTCGCGCGCTTTTGCCAGGATGGCGGCGGTGGCGTGCTGCGCGCCTTGCGCGGTCCGGGCCCCTTCGCGCGCGGCGGTTTCGGCGCCTTCGGCTTGCGCCAGCGCCATCTTTGCGGCGGTCGCGGCGGCGGCGGCATCGCGCCAGCGGGCAAACACCAGCGATCCTTCGGCAATGCGGATGCGTTCGGACAGCGACGTATACCGTTCGGCAGCGCGGGCCTGGCGGCGCAGCGCGCCGATCCGCACTTCCAGCCCGGCGACCAGATCGTCGAGCCGGCCGAGATTGGTTTCGGTCGCGCGCAGCCGGGTTTCGGCTTCGCGGCGGCGCACGTGCAGGCCGGCAATACCCGCCGCATCCTCCAGCATCGCGCGACGTTCGGCAGGCTTGGCGGCGATCACCGCGGCGATACGCCCCTGGCTGACCAGCGCGGGACTGTGCGCACCTGTCGCGGCATCGGCGAACACCAAGGCAATATCGCGCGCACGCACATCGCGGCCGTTCAGGCGATAGACGCTGCCTGCGCCGCGCTCGATGCGCCGGGTGACGTCCGTTTCCGCCGCATCGGCGCCTTCGACCACGCTTAGCGTCACTTCGGCGAATTCGCGCGCCGGGCGGCGCGCGGTGCCGGCAAAGATGACGTCATCCATTCCGCCGCCGCGCATCGCCCGGGCCGAATTTTCACCCATGACCCAGCGGATCGCTTCGAGCAGGTTCGATTTGCCGCAGCCATTGGGGCCGACCACCCCGGTCAGCCCTGGCTCTATGCGCAGCTCAGCCGGCTCGACAAAGCTCTTGAAGCCCGACAGTCGCAACCGTTTGAATTGCATGGGCCCCCACCCGCACGCCCGATCTTATCGGGCGCCGGCCTTTTGCAGGAGAGGTTCGAGCAGGTCCCACGACGAGACGTTGAGATTGCGGCCATTGAGGATGAATGCGGGCGTACCCTGGACGTCGAAATCCTTGGACGCCTTGTCGGTTTCATTGGTCAGTGCGGTGGCCTTGGCCACGTTGCCAAGGCATGCCGTACCCTGATCGGTGGCGATGCCGTGCTGGGCAAAAAAGTCGGTCATCCCGGTCACCCGGGCGATCGCCGGGATGCGCTGGGCCGGGGGCAGGGCCTGGATCTGGCCCATGGCGCCCTGGCCCGCCGCCTTGAGGTTATCGAACATTTTGGGCTGCCATGCCCAGAACTGTTCGGACATCGGGATAACCGTTTCGGGCGTGTTGCCGCAAGTCGCCAGCAGGACCGCCGGCACGTCGAGCGGATTGAGCATGAAATAGCGCAATTCGTAGCTCACCCGCCCTGAATTGATGTAGTCGTCGCGCAAATGCGGGAAGCCTTCTTCGGCAAAGGCGGCGCAGTGCGAACACGACAGCGCGCCGTATTCGATCAGTTTCAGCGGCGCATCGGGGTTGCCCATCAGGTATCCGTCATCGGCCGTCTTGGTCATCACATCCGACCACTGCTTCCCCGCGGGGGGGCCGGCTTTGGGCAGCGCGGTGTCGGACACGGCAGCGGCATCGGTCTTCTTGCCGCAGGCCGACAACCCGAAGGCGAGCGGAAGCGTGGCGAGCAGAAGCGTGGCAGCAAGCGAAGTGCGGATCGGTTTCATCAGGGGCGTTCCGGTTTGCAAAAGGGGTGGTTATTTCAGGCGCGCGTCAAGCTGCGGCTTCAGCGCATCCCAGGTGTAGGTTCCGGCCAGGGCCACGCCGTCGATCAGGAACGTCGGGGTGCCCTGGACAAAGTCCTTTTCGACCGCGGCCTTGGTTTGCGCGGCAAGCCGATCGGCCAGTGCCTTGTTGGTCAGGCAGCGGTCGAGGTCGGCGCGGCCGTATCCGCGCCGGTCCATGATCGCATAAAGCCCGAGGTCAGACGCGATTGCGCGCATTTGGGTGCCGAAATCCTTGCTTTCCCAACGCGCCTTTTGCGCATCGCTCAGCGATCCGATCGGCGCCATCCACTGCGTCTGCGTTGCCAGCAGCAATTGCGTGTTGCCAAAAAACTTCGACGGCGGCCCGCATTCGGCGAGCAACGCCGCCACGACATCGATTTCGTTGCGCAGGAATGGCCGGACTTCATAACTGCCCTTGTTCGGGCCGATCATGCCGATGGCAAGCGGTGCCATCGCCTGGCCTTCGAATTCGGCGCAATGCGGGCAGGTATAGCTGATATAGGCGGCAAGTTTCAGCGGCGCATTCGGATTGCCCAGGATATAGCTGTCGTTTGCGGTACGCGTGACGGTGGTGTTCCAGTTTGTCACATGCGGTGCATGGGCCGCAGGCGGCGCGGCGAGCGCCGGGCTGGCCGCCATTGCGAAACATGGGGCCAGAACGCCCGCAACCAGATGCTTGAACACCATTGTCATTCCCCCATTCATCCCTGCCTTGCGCTCATCCGGTCAAGGCTGCGCGCAAGCGATTCCAGCACGGTGCGCAATTCGGGATCACCGATATCGCGCAGGCCGATATCCGCCGAATGCGTGCCCAGTTCGATCATGCCGGGCTTCAGCGATGGCGGCGCCGGCTTTTTCTCTTTCGTGCCGGCAACCTGAACCGCACCTTGCCGCATGCGCACACTGGCGACCGCGCGATAGCCGAAGAACCGGTTCACCCGGTCGATGATTTCGGGAATGACATGCTGGATGATCGGCGCGTGGCCCGGGCTGACCACCAGGTGCAGCGTGCCTTCGGATTTTTCGCCGACCGGAAACCGGATCGATTCGGGCAAGCAGTTGCGCGCGTGCGCGGCGCCGATGATTTCGGGCCAGCGAGTCACGACGCTCGATTGCACAAAGCCGAAGCGGCGAAACGCGGTGCGGCCGATCGCGGGCATCAGGTCGCCAATCATCCGCGCCTCGCCGCCGCGCGCACGCTCATGCGGTTTTTGAACCGGCTTGGTTGCCTTTGGTGTTTTCACACCCTTTGGATCACGTTCCATCACACGACGTCCCATGCCATAGCCGCGTGATGCAGGCCAGCGCTCAGACCGACCAATCGACTGCCTTTGATCTGCTGGCGTGGTATGATCGCCATGCGCGGCGCTTGCCCTGGCGCAGCCCGCCCGGCACGCCGCCGCCTGCGGCCTATCGCGTCTGGCTGTCCGAAGTCATGCTGCAACAGACGACGGTTGCCGCGGTGCAGCCTTACTTTGCGCGGTTTGTGGCGCGCTGGCCCGATGTGGCTGCGCTGGCGCAGGCGGACGAGGCCGATGTCATGGCGGCATGGGCGGGGCTCGGCTATTACAGCCGCGCGCGCAATCTGATTGCGTGCGCGCGCGCGGTTGCGACGTTGGGCGGCTTTCCCGATACCGAGGCAGGCCTTCGCGCGCTGCCGGGGCTGGGCGCCTATACCGCAGCGGCGGTGGCCGCAATCGCGTTTGGCGCCCGCGCAGTGGTGGTCGATGCCAATGTCGAGCGCGTGGTCGCGCGGTTGTTTGCGATCACCGCGCCTTTGCCCGGATCGCGCCCGGCGATCCGGGCATGCGCCGATACGATCACGCCTGATGCGCGCGCCGGCGATTTTGCGCAGGCGATGATGGACCTGGGCGCAACGGTATGTACCGCGCGCAATCCGCGCTGCATTATCTGCCCGTTGCGCGGGCGTTGCCGGGCGTATGCCGACGGGATTGCCGCGAGCCTGCCGGTCAAGGCCGCCAAAAAGGCCAAGCCCCACCGCATCGGCCATGCCTGGTGGATAGAGCGTGACGGCAAGGTCTGGCTGGTGCGACGCGCGGGCAAGGGCATGCTGGGCGGGATGCGCGCCCTGCCCGATGACGGGTGGAATGCGCGCAGCGATGGCGATGGCGTGCCGCCGTTTGCGGGCGCGTGGCGGGTGGCGGGCGTGGTGCGCCATGGCTTCACGCATTTCGATCTGGATCTGCAATTGATGCTTTGCGACCACGCCGAAATGGGGCAGTCACTGCCCGGAGAGGGTGCTGGTGAATTCTGGCCGATCGACGCAATCGAACTGGCCGGATTGCCGACCGTTTTCGCCAAGGCAGCGCGGATAGCCGTTGCAGGTTTATAACACGATGGGGAGAGATATGGTCGCCACTGTAACGCAAGCTGCTGTTTCGCGTCGCGGATTTCTCGGGTGCGCCCTGGTCGCGGGCGGCGCCGGGCTGATGCCACGCATGGCGTTCGCAGCGCCCGATGCGGCGACGATGTACCCGCATGTCGCCGCGCTCGCGAGCAGCTATGTCGATTCCGGCAAGCTGCCGGGCGTCGTTGCCGTGATGAACATGGCCGGCACGCAAAGCGCGATCATGCGCGGCGTCCAGACGCTGGGCGATCCGCGCCCCGCCGATATCGACAGCCTGTACCGGGCCTATTCGATGACCAAGCCGATCACCGGCATGATCACGATGATGCTGATCGACGAGGGCAAGCTGAAGCTCGACCAGCCGCTGTCGGATATCCTGCCCAAATTCGCAAAGATGCAGGTGCAGGTAACGCCCGACGGGTCGATCACCGACGTGCGGCCGGCGACGACGCCGATCACCATCCGCCATCTTTTGACGCACACCTCGGGGCTGGGCTATTCGATCATCCAGAAGGGCCCGCTCAAGGATGCCTACGAAGCGGCCGGGCTGGTGCCCGCCGAAGTCTCGCATATGGCTATCCCGGGTTTGACCGTGGCGCACAATCTGCCCAGCCTGGCCGCGTTTGCCGATGCGCTGTCCACGATGCCGCTGGTCTATGAGCCGGGCACGGCCTGGTCGTATTCAGTGTCGCTCGATCTGCTGGGCCGGGTGATCGAGGTCGTGACGGGCAAACCGTTCGACCAGGTCATGGCCGAGCGCATTTTCGTGCCCTGCGGCATGACCAATTCAGGCTTCATGGTAAAGCCGGGGCAGGGCGCGCGGTTGACCACCAATTACGGGATCCGCGAAGGCAAATTGACCCCGATCGATCCGGCCGCAACGTCGGTCTATCTCGATCCGCCGGCCTATCCGTTCGGCGGGGCCGGGCTGGTGACATCCCCGCGCGATTACGACCGGTTCCTGCAGATGCTGCTGGGGTATGGCATGATCAGCGGTACGCGCGTGATGAGCGACCATGCGGTGCGGCTGGGCACCGGCGACCTGCTGCCACCGGCGCTGGTCGGGACCAGCGTATTTGGCCGGGCATCGGGCTTTGGCGCAGGCGGGCGCGTCGGCATCGGCAGCGATGCGGGCACGTTCGGCTGGTCGGGCGCGGCGGGCACAGTCGGGTTCGTCAGTTATCGCGCAGGGCTCAGCGCCAGCTTGTGGGTGCAATACATGCCGTCGAACGCGCTGGCGATCGGCGAGGAATTTCCGATCGCGATCGTCGCCGATGTGCGGCACGAAAAGATGGCGGCATGACCGATTTCGGCATTGCCTTTGCCGGGTCGGTGATCGATCGCGCCGATGCGGTGCGCTCCGATCCGGACAAGCTGGCCGCGCTCGCCAACTGGCGCGCGCGGCTGTTGCGGCTCGATGGTCTGGCGCCGGTGATCGCGCCAGATGGCGGGCTTGAATGGGGCACGCTGGCCGATGCCGATCCGGGCGCGGAACTGGTGTTCCTGGGGCTCGATCCCGCCGGCCGCGCGGCTTTCGTAGCGGTCGATACGAAACTAATGGGTGTGGGCAGCACCGCGCCGCCCGATCCGCGCCTGTGGCAGGTGATGGGCATGCTCAGCCCGCCCGACCTGGCGGTGTATGGCGCGGCAAAGGCGCTGGTCGACTGGCACGCACGGCACCGCTTCTGCGCGCGATGCGGACATGGCACCATGCTGACCAAGGGCGGGTGGCAGCGCAATTGCAGCAATGCCGCGTGCAAGGCCGAACATTTTCCGCGCACCGACCCGGTCACGATCATGACCGTGGAATGCGAGGGGCGCCTGCTGCTCGGGCGCCAGCCGCGTTTTCCGCCGCGCCGCTATTCCGCGCTGGCGGGGTTTGTCGAGCCGGGCGAGACGGTCGAGGAGGCCGTGGCGCGCGAGATTTCCGAAGAGGCGGGGCTGGTCGTGCGCGATGTGCGCTATGTCGCCAGCCAGCCGTGGCCGTTTCCATCCTCACTGATGATCGCGTGCCACGGGGTTGCCGACAACGATGCGATCACGATCGACACGACCGAGCTCGACGATGCGCGCTGGTTCACCCGTAACGAGGTGATTGCGGCAATGCGCGGCGATGAAGACGCAGCATTCATCGCGCCGCCGCCGTTTGCGATTGCGTACCATCTGGTGCGGTGGTGGCTGGGCCAGTAAAAAATCATCCCCGGAACGGGGAGAATTTTATACCAGGCCCAGTTTCGCCAGTTCGCCTGCCAGATTGGCGGGCATGACATCGGCGGTTTCGCCGGCGGCGAGGTCCACAGGCGAATCGGCTTCGTCGAGGTAGCGCCAGCCTTGGTGCGCGCGACGCGGGCGAGGGTGGACATTGATCAGTTCGCTGGAGATCACGATCTCGGTGCGGCCGTCGTCCGCCTTGGCAAACGACAGGATCACCGAGCGCGCGACCAGCTGGTGTTTCAGGATCCAGTACAGCGAACCGCCGATCATTTCGGCGTGGCGGCGCGGCAGGTTGCGCGTGGTCAGGCGCGATTCGGCGCCGCGCGCGGCAAACCAGCCGTGGACTTCATCGAGCGATTGCGCGCCATAGGCGACTTTGGTCATGTTGAGCGGCATCGGACAGATTTAGGGAGCAAGGTGCCGAAAGTGAAGGTGACCAAAGGTCGACATCGCGAACAAACGTCCTATATCGGCCCCGGCATGGAAAAGGACTTATAATGGCTGAAGACAAATTGGTGCTTTCGCTCGATTCGGGTGATGTCGTGATCAAGCTGCGGGCCGACAAGGCACCCGGGCATGTCGAACGGATCAAGGAACTGGCCGGCGAAGGGTTTTACGACGGGGTGAAGTTTCACCGCGTCATCCCGGGCTTCATGGCGCAGGGCGGTTGCCCCGACGGCACCGGCATGGGCGGTTCGAAAAAGCCTGACCTGAAGGCGGAATTCAACGATGTGCCGCATGTGCGCGGCGTATGCTCGATGGCGCGGACCCAGGCGCCGAATTCGGCCAACAGCCAGTTCTTCATCTGTTTCGACGATGCGCGCTTTCTCGACAAGCAATACACCGTCTGGGGCGAAGTCGAATCGGGCATGGAGCATGTCGACGCGCTGCCCAAGGGCGAACCGCCGGCAAAGCCCGGCGTGATCAACAAGGCCACCATCGTCTCGGCTTGATGGTCGATCTGCGCCGCCCGCTGTGCGGGCGGCGCAGATGAGGAGATGTGTCATCGAAGCCGAACGTCCGCCGTTGCCGCCGTTTACGCGCGACGATGCCTTTCGCAAGGTGCGCCTGGCCGAGGATGCGTGGAACGTGCGCGATCCGGCGCGGGTGGCGCTGGCCTATACGCCGGACAGTCAGTGGCGCAATCGCGCGGAGTTTTTGACTGGGCGCGAAGATATCGCCGCGTTCCTGACGCGCAAATGGACGCGTGAGCTGGAATACCGGCTGATCAAGGAATTGTGGAGCTTTGACGGCAACCGGATCGCGGTGCGCTTTGCCTATGAATGGCATGATGCCGCCGGCGACTGGTTCCGCTCGTATGGCAACGAAAACTGGGAATTCGATGCGCGTGGGCTGATGGCGCGGCGCATTGCGAGCATCAACGATGCGCCGATTGCACCGGGCGACCGGCTGTTTCATTGGCCACAAGGTCGTCGGCCCGATGACCATCCCGGGCTGAGCGACCTGGGATTGTAGCCATGACCGAGTTTCCCGTTAGCGAGCGCAGCCGCATCCGGCGGATGCACGAACGGGGCAGTCACGCGCATAGCGCGGCGCATGCCGTGCTCGATGCGGCGCCGATGTGCCATGTCGGCTATGTGATCGACGGCGAGCCCTATGTGACGCCGACGATTCATTGGCGTGACGGCAACCGCGTCTATTGGCACGGATCGTCGGCCAGCCGGTTCCTGCGCAAAGTGAACGGGCAGCGGGCGTGCCTGACGGTCAGCCTGATGGACGGCTATGTCCTGGCGCGATCGGCGTTCAACCATTCGGCCAATTACCGTTCGGCGATGGTGTTTGGCCGGGCGCACGCGCTGACCGATCCCGCCGAGATCGCCGCCGCGTTGCGGCACATGGTCGACGACCTGTTCCCGGGCCGGTGGGAAACCTTGCGCCCGATGAGCGCGCAGGAATTGAAGGCATCGACAGTGATCTGGATGGATATCGAAGAGGCCAGCGTCAAGGAACGCGCGGCCCCGCCGGGCGATGCCGATGAAGCCGATTTTCCGGTCTGGGCAGGTGTCTTGCCGCTGGTGACGACGCTGGCGGCCGCCGAACCGGCGCCCGGGCCGCATGCGGGGATTGCCTTGCCCGAAGCACTTGAACGCCTGATCGCGTCGGGCCAATTGCGCTGAGCGGGGTTTGGATTGCCGATTGCGGCGGTTCTGGTATCATTGCGGCATCTGATGGGGAGATCACGATGAGCGCGCAGACACAGTTTCTGGCGGTATTCCTTGGCAATGCCGAAAGCCCGGCGATGGCGCAATGGCTTGCGCTGAGCGAAGCCGAACGCGGTGCCAGGGCGCAGGCCGGGATTGCCGCCTGGGGCCAATGGATGACAGACAATGCCGCATCGATTGTCTTTCCGGGTGGCCCGCTGGGCAAGACCAAACGGGTTTCCCGCGATGGCACGACCGATAGTCACAATGCGATGGGCGGCGCGCTGGTCGTTCAGGCGGACAGCCACGAAGCCGCTGCCGCGCTGTTTGTCGATCATCCGCAGTTCACGATTTTTCCGGGCGAAGCGGTTGAAATCATGCAGATCATGCCGATGCCCGGTCAGCATTGAGGCTTACAAGCCGGCCTTGATCATCCAGTCGTGGAACAGCCGGACCGGGCGCGATTGCAGCGCGCGCGGGCGGCAGACGAACCAGTAGCTGTAGGGGCTGTCGACTTCGACATCGTAGACCCGGGCAAGTCGCGTATCGTGGCTGCGCGTAAAGTGATCGTCGTGCATGATCGCGATGCCCAGGCCCTGCGCAGCGGCCTCAAGGATCAGCTGACCCGAATCGAAATGATCGACCGCCGCCGGCTCGAGATTTTCCAGATGAAGCGTGCGTTTCCACGCCTCGAAGCTCATCGGCAGGTCATTGTGGATCATGAACGTCTGTTTCGACAGCGTGGCCAGATCGGGGCGGGGGCCCAGTTGCGCGGCCAGTTCCTTGCTGGCGATCGCATAGACGCGGTTGTGATCGAGCCGGACCGAATGGAGCGAGGCGTCGGGCCCTTCGGACAACACGATCGCCGCGTCGATCGTATCGCCCAGCTTCGTCTCGGCGGAATGGCCGCTGTCGATGTCGATGTGCAGTTGCGGATGCAGCCGGCGCAGTTCCCCCAGGCGAGGGAACAGCCGCTGGCTGCCGAACAGCGGCAGCACGCCCAGGCGCAACCGCATGATCTTGCCGGTGTCGATCAGGCGGTCGATGCGGTCGGCCATCTCGTCGATCAGCGGCGCGACCGCATCGTACAGCGTCTGGCCTTCCTCGGTCAGTTTCAGCGCCTGGTGCTTGCGTTCGAACAGCGGCTTGGCAACAAACTCCTCGAGCGCGCCGAGCCGGCGCGACAGCGCCGACGGGCTGAGCGCGAGTTCGGCCGCCGCGGTCTTGGCCGAGCCGGCGCGCACCACGCGGATGAACGCCTCGAGCGAGCGCAGCGGTGGCAGCCTGCGAATCATCGCCTATTCCTCTTCCGCCCCGGGGATCTGCGGCGCGTGCAACCGTAACCGGGTCAACCGGCGATCGTCCCCATCCGTCACTTCGATCCGCCAGCCGCTGTCATGATCGATGATCCGGCCGACCGGCGGAACCTCGCCAGCCAGCACGACAGCCAGTCCGCCGAGCGTATCCACATCCTCGTCAACGATGGCAAGCCGGGGGTCCACCCTTTTACCGACATCGTCGAGTTCGGCGCGCGCGTCCGCTTCCCAGGTGTGTTCGTCGACCTGGCGGATCAGGTCGACCGGCGCGTCGTCATGTTCGTCCTCGATCTCGCCGACGATCTCCTCGACCAGGTCCTCGATCGTGATGATCCCGTCGGTGCCTGAATATTCGTCGATGACGATGGCCAGATGCATCCGGCTCGACCGCATGTCGCCCAACACATCGAGCGCGCCGCGCGCCTGCGGCACGAACAGCGGCTGGCGCATCAGGTTTGCCCAGCTCGCCGGCGCGGGCACGCCGGCCAGCGCCATCTGCGCGACGATCGGAAACACGTCCTTGATGTGGACCATGCCGATCACTTCATCGAGCGATTCGTGATAGATCGGCAGGCGGCTGTGGCCATGATCGGCAAATGCGGCGACCAGGTCGGCAAAGCTGGCGTCGTCGGGCACCGCCACGATCTCGCCGCGCGGGATCGCGACGTCATCGGCATCGTGTTCGCTGAAATGCAGCAGGTTGCGCATCATCTGCCGCTCGAGCGGCAGCAGGTCGCCGCTGGCCTCGTCCGCATCGCGGTCTTCACCCTCGTGCTCCTCGATCGCTTCCTCGATCTGCGCGCGCAGCGACTGATCGTGATCGCTGCCGCGAAACAGCGATCGGACCTTGCGCCACAGCGCGGGGGTACTGTCGCCTTCGCCCGACCGGCTTTCGCCGCCGGACCCGTTGCCCTCGGGCACTGTGTTATTCTCCGTCTTGTCGCCAGATCATGCGTATGGGTCGGCAAGGCCCAGGAGCGCAAGCGCCTTCCGCTCCAGCGCCTCCATTTCTTCGGCTTCGGCATCGCCAAGCTCATGGTCGTAGCCGGCGAGATGGAGCAGCCCGTGGACGATCAGATGGCTGGCGTGCGCCGTCATCGGGATGCCTTTTTCGTCGGCTTCACGCATGCACACGCCGTGCGCCAGGATCATGTCGCCCAGCATCGCCGGCGCAGCGGGCGCGGCGGCAGCGCGCAGCACTTCTTCGCGCGACAGCATCGGAAACGACAGCACGTTCGTCGCCTTGTCACGCGCGCGCCACTGTTTGTTCAGCGCATGGACTTCGTCATCGTCGGCCAGGACCAGGCTGACCAGCATCGTGTCGTGCGCCAATTCGGGCGCCACCGCTGCAGTGGCCTGAGCCGCCGCAGCGGCGAGCGCTTCCCAGTCGATGCTTTCAGTCCAGGTCGGATCAATATCGATATCGATGACAGGCGCCGTCACGGCAGCGCGTCCTCGCCTTCATAAGCCTCGACCACGCGGCCGACGATCGGGTGACGCACGACATCGGCAACGGTAAAGCGCACCGTACCGATACCCTCGACGCCCTCTAGGCGGCGCACCGCATCGGCCAACCCGCTGCCGGCGGTGCCGCCGGGCAGATCGACCTGGCGCGGATCGCCGCAGATGACCATGCGGCTGTTCTGGCCAAAACGGGTGAGGAACATCTTCATCTGCGCCGGTGTGGTGTTCTGCGCTTCGTCGAGGATGACGAACGCATCGGCCAGTGTCCGCCCGCGCATGAACGCGATCGGTGCAACCTCGATTTCGCCCGAGGCCATGCGCCGCTCGACCTGTTCCGGCGGCATGCAATCGTACAGCGCATCGTAAAGCGGGCGCAGGTACGGATCGACCTTTTCCTTCATGTCGCCGGGCAGGAAGCCCAGCCGTTCGCCCGCCTCGACCGCAGGGCGCGACAGGATCAGGCGTTGCACCGATCCGCTCATCAGTTGCGCAACCGCTTGCGCGACGGCGAGATACGTCTTGCCCGTCCCTGCCGGCCCCAGCGCAAAGATCATGTCGTGGCTGACCAGCGCGCGCATGTAGTCGATCTGGGTTTTTGACCGCGGCGCAATCGTCTTGCGCCGGGTGCGGATCAGGATCTGCGGATTGTCCATCGGTTCGCCGGTGATGATCCCTTCGAGCGTCGGTTCGCTCGACATCGCGATCAAGGCGTCGACCGCGCCCGCATCCAGCTCCTGCCCCGAAAGCACGCGCTGGTGCATTGCACGCAACACATCGCGCGCGCGCGCCACCGCATCGTCGGGCCCCTCGATCAGCGCGCGATTGCCGCGCGCGGAGATGAACACGCCAAGCCGGTTTTCGATCTGGACGAGATTGGTGTCGAATTGCCCGAACAGCGCGCCGAGCACGGTCTGTTCGTCGAATTCGACTTCGACCCGGGCGCGGCGATGCGAATCGCTGCGATGCGCTCCGTCGTGCGCTGCGCCATAATGGCCGGCAGGTTCGCTGAAACCGCCTGAACCGTTTTGCGACTGGCGATGCGCCTCTGTGCTGGCGCGGTTGAATTTACGGGCCATATTCCCCTGCGGGGCATCTCCCTTGTTCTGATCTGTCGCCGGACCTGCGACACTCCCCAAGATTATGCGCAGATGCGACACGCGCAAGACAGGCAGACACGAATTTTAGGCAATCCGGCGTGATTTGCACAGCCTGTTTGAAAAAGCGCGGGAATCGGCGTTTTCCACCCCGACATTTCTGTCACAGGTGCGCGACAAAGTTTCACGGGTTGTGACCCAAAGTGATCGTGGACATTGGTTCGGGACATGCCATTGTCCCGCACGTTGCGCCGGACCGGTGCAGCATCACCATCGCAAGGATCGTTCTGATGCGTTCGACGCTTTTGAAAGCTGCCGCAGTCGTTGCCATCACCCTGGCCCTGGCCCCCGCAATCGCGAGTGCACGGCCCTGGCATCACCATCACCATCATATGCGCCACTGGCATCATCACTGATCCATAGGCCCATACGCCTCTGGAATTGATGGTACCGTCGATCGCCGGGTGGCGCGGGTCAGACCCGCCGCCCGGTCAGGGACTTTGGCCCGGCATCGATCAGGTCCATCTCGACCAGGCTGCCCAGGGCCAGATCATCGGTGCAATGCACCGATTGCAACCAGGGTGATTTGCCCAGCCATTGACCCGGCTGGCGCCCGCGCCGCTCGATCAGCACCGTGCAACGCCGACCGACCGATGCCTGGTTGAACGCCAGTTGATCGCGGTCGAGATGCGCCTGCAACCGCTTGAGCCGGTCATCCATCACTTCGGGAGGCACTTGCCCGTCCATCGTGGCCGCGGGCGTGCCGGGTCGCGGCGAATACTTGAAACTGTAGGCCTGGGCATAGCCGACCGCATCGATCAGCGACAAGGTGTCAGCAAATTCGGCCTCGGTCTCGCCCGGAAAACCAACGATGAAATCGCCAGACACCGCAAGATCGGGACGCGCAGACCGGGCGCGCTCGATGATTTTCAGATAGCTGTCGGCGCTGTGGCTGCGGTTCATCGCGCGCAGCACGCGGTCGTTGCCCGATTGCACCGGCAAATGCAGGAACGGCATCAGCTTGGGATTTTCGCCATGCGCCGCGATCAACGCATCGTCCATGTCCGCCGGATGGCTGGTGGTATAGCGGATCCGCGCCAGATCGGGGATTTTCGCCAATTCCGCCGCCAGACCCGCCAGCCCGATCGCCCCGCCCGCCGGGTCTTCACCCGCCCAGGCGTTGACGTTCTGCCCCAGCAGCGTGATCTCGCGCGCGCCGCCATCGACCAGCGCCAGCGCCTCATCCACCAGATCGGCATAAGGCCGCGCGATTTCCGCGCCGCGCGTATAGGGTACCACGCAATAGGTGCAGAATTTGTCGCACCCTTCCTGGATGGTCAGGAACGCCGCCGGCGTCGACACGCGCCGTTTGGGCAGGGCGGCGAACTTGGCCTCCGCCGGCATGTCGGTCTCGGTCTCGCGTCCGCCCAGTGCCGCCGACGCCACCATCGCCGGCAGGCGATGGTACGCCTGCGGACCGACCACCACGCGCACTTGCGGCGCACGCGCCATGATCTCGGCGCCTTCGGCCTGCGCGACACAGCCGGCGACCGCGATCAGCGGGTTCGTGCCATCATCGCGGCGCAACCGGCCGATATCGGAATAGACCTTCTCGGTCGCCTTTTCGCGAATATGGCACGTGTTGAGCACGACCAGATCGGCCGCCTCGCGCTCGCCAACCGCGGTCATTCCCTCCGCGCTTAGCAGTTCGGCCATGCGCTCGCCGTCATAGACATTCATCTGACAACCAAAGCTTGTGACATGAAAGGTTTTGGGCTGGGGAATCGTGCGGGGCTGGCGGGCGGTCATGGCGCCGCCCTTACGCGCAATTGCGGGGTTGCGCAAAGGTTGCCTCGGGTGGGGGCATGGTTCGTCCGCTCGTGCCCATTCAACAGTTACGTCATCCCGGACTTGATCCGGGTTGTGCTATTTTTCTTTTTTTGAGGGCCTCCGGCGGCCAAGGGCCATTGCCCATAGGCGCTGACTTTGTTTGTTTTCGTCTTCCCGGGCTTGACCCGGGATCCCGCTTTTCTTTGGCGGTATCTTCAAATTGGGACGTTTCCGCGCCGAAGAAGCGGGACCCCGGGTCAAGCCCGGGGCGACGGTATTGTTATGTTTAGCGCCTATGGGCCATTGCCCTTGGATCCTGAAACTTTTTGGCTTTGTGCGTCTTTGCGATGGTCCGCCTGCCGCGTAGCGGCTCTAATAAAGGTGGCTGCGCGGCGGGGCGCAAAGGCGAAAACGGCATGCAGTTCAGGACATTGACGGGATCCAAGGGCATCGGCCCTTGGCCGCCGGAGGCCCTCAAGAAAAGAAAAAGCACAATCCCGGATCAAGTCCGGGATGACGATGAGGATGGTGTGATGAGGGTCGTGCGATGAGGTGGATATGGTGCGCGTCGAAGCCAGATAACGGGATGCAAGGGTGTTAACCCTTGCCCGCCGGAGGCCCTTTGTCAGGCAACCTTGTCCGGAGGACTATAGCGAATGGCGCCGACCATTTGCGCAAACGGCCGCACCGGTTGCCCAAGGCGTACCTCCAGGGCGGGCAGAATACGCGAGCGTGCTTCGGCGGCGATTGCTTTGCGGCCCGGGTAGTCGCGCGGGTCGAAGGGGTCGAGGTAGAACACTTCGAGGGGGAACGAGCCGCGGCGCGACAGGATGCGCTTGGCGTTGCTGACGCCGGATTCGGTGCCGATCCAGCCGATCCATTCGCCGATATCCTGGCCGTAGTCGAGCACGACGGGCTGGACCATGACGCCGGCGGGCGGTGGTTCGAGCACGCGCAGCATCGAGGTTTTGAACGGGAGCAGCGATTTGCCGTCGGTGGTGGTGCCTTCGGGAAATACGGTGATCGACCAGTTGTCGGCAAGAGCCTCGCGCAGGCGGTTGATCTGGTCGGCGACGCCCATGCGGTCTTCACGGCTGACGAAAACGGTGCGGTTTATCCGGGCGAGCCAGCCTACCACAGGCGCGGAGGCGAGCTCGGATTTGGCGACGAAGGCGGTACCGCTGGCGCCGCCCAGGGCTGGAATATCCAGCCAGGACAAATGGTTGGCGATGAAGAAGACATCGCGTTTCAAGGGCACGCCGTGGACGCGCAGGCGCGCGCCGCACAGGCGGCAGGCAAGGCGCAGGAACAGTTTGGGAAACGGCGATCCGTAATGGATGGTGCGGTAGGCGTAGTGCAGCGGGACGCACAACGACAAGCCGATGACCAGGCCGATCGCGCGCAGCACCAGGCGTATCCAGCCCGTGAACGGGATGGGTGTATCGCGCTCGGGTCCGACCGGGCGGGTATTGCGGTTAGGCGTCACGGCCGAGTTTGACGCCATAAAGTTCCATGCGGTGATCGACCAGGCGATAGCCCAGCCGCTCGGCGATCTGGCGCTGGAGGGCTTCGAGTTCCGGATCGACGAATTCTATCACGCGGCCGCTTTCGACATCGATCAGGTGGTCGTGGTGCGCTTCGGGCGTGGCCTCGTAGCGAGAGCGGCCATCGCCGAAATCGTGGCGATCGAGAATTCCGGCCTCTTCGAACAGGCGCACGGTGCGATAGACGGTGGCGATCGAAATGCGCGGATCGCGCGCGACCGAGCGTTCGTGCAGCTTTTCCACATCGGGATGATCATCGCTTTCCGACAGGACCTGGGCAATGACCCGGCGCTGATCGGTGATGCGCAGACCGCGTTCTGCACAAAGGGCTTCTATGTCGATGGGCTGGTGCACGTGTCATCCGTAATATGCGAAATCGGGTGTGGCGCCAGGGGTCGGCAGGAGCTTGCGCCATAATAGGGGCTCGGGCCAAGACTGCAATGGGGCGCGAGCAGGTGTCCCGTGGTCAATTTGCAGTGGCGCGCGGGTATGGTTCGCCGACGTCGAAGCCAATGCGCGATGATTTATCAAAAAGAAACCCGCCCGACCAGGATTTACGCGCGGGCGTAGCCTGGTGGGACGGGCAACTTGTATGCGTTGCGGGTGCAGCGCGTAAGGATTCAGACGGGCGCCTTTGCCGCGCGGCCGCGCTTGGGCGCGGGCTTGCGGCCGAGGCCGATTTTCTTGGCCAGCTCGCGGCGCTTTTCAGCATAGGCGGGGGCGACCATCGGATAGTCGGCGGGCAGGTTCCAGCGTGCGCGATACTGATCAGGAGTCAGGTTGTAGCGTGTCGCCAGGTGACGCTTGAGCATTTTCAGCTTCTTGCCGTCTTCGAGACAGATGATGTGATCGTTCTTGACCGACGAGCGGATCGAAACGGCGGGCTCCGGCAGCGGCTCTGCCTGCGGTTCGGCAGGTTTCAGCCCGGCGAGCGCCGTATAGACGTTCGTGATCAGCGTTGCCAGATCACCAACGGCGACGCTGTTGTTGCTGACATGGGCAGCAACGATATCCGAGGTGAGCGTGATCAGCGTTTCCCGCAGATCGATTTCAGTTTCAGTCATTGCGAAACGGCCTTCTTTCTAAAAATACGTAGTCTTCCACCATAGCCTTATCAGTGTCATGCCGCTGATAAGGCTGGCTTATATGTCGATCAGCAGATCGACTGTCACATTGGAAAAAATCATATAAACCGATTGTGCAATAAAACAATCAGTTATCGCACGTAAAGAGGGTAAATTACGAAATTATAACCTGAAATGGACCCAATGCACGATCATTCGATAACCAGTTCCTGCGTAATGGCGTCAATGCGATCTCCGTTCAGCGTACGGTAATATCGTGGGCGCAGTCCTATCGGGCGAAAGCCATGGGCCGCATAAAGAACGCCGGCCGGATTGTTGTGGCGCATTTCCAGAAACAGTCGCTTTTTACCACTTTGTCTTGTCCGGGTGATGAATTGCATCAATAGTGCATGGCCTAACCCGCGTCGGCGCCACTCTGGCGCGATTGCGAACAGCAGCAATTCTTCCTCGTCCAGGACGGAGCGCGACAGATAAAATCCTGCTGCGCAGTCAATCCGGTCTGGCGCAATAGTACCGTCGGGGGCAATCAGGGCATAGTGGACCGTATCAAGTAACAGCGAATCGATGATCTGGCGGCGGTTCCATGCTTCGCCGAATTCGGGCGGAAAAGCGCAGGCCATGATGGCCATGATGCGATCGACGTCATCGAGCGGCGGCGGGGCGAAATCAGGCACGGGTGACCGGGCGGTGCATCAGGCTGATCATGATGCAGCCGGAACTTCGGTTGCGCCATTTGATCCGGGCAATCTGGCATCCGGCGCGCGGCCATAGACCGGGCCGGTATCTGCGCGCCACAAGTCCGTATCGAGCAGGCCGAAGGCGCGTGCGTCCGGGCGTATCACCAATGCTGCGGCGCCGTTGTGCGCAGCAACCGCAGCGGCCTGCGTACCCGCCACGCGCGAGGCGGCGGTGCGTGCCAGCACGGCATCGGGGGGTAGCGACACACATGGCGCGATTGCGGTGCCGTCGGCGGCAAACGGTTGAAAAAACCATTCGCCATGTCCGCCGGACATGACCACGTCGATTGCACCCCCACCCTGGATCGCGCGCGCCTGCGCCGCGACCAGATCGAGGCAGCCATAGCCCCCGACCGGAACGCCCCAGGCCAGGCCAAGCGCGCGAGCGGCGGCAAGCCCCACGCGGATGCCGGTAAAGCTGCCGGGCCCAAGATTGGTCATGATGCGGGTGGCACGGCCGCGATCGGGCAGCGCGGCGATCATCGGCACCAGCCGTTCGGCATGGCCGCGACCCGGTTCGGTGTAGTCACCGGCAATCATCGTGCTGCATGTCGGATCATCGCCATCGAACAGCGCGACCGAACAGGCCTCCGTCGCGCAGTCGATGATCAGGGTTCGTCCGCCCATCCAGTCAGGCGGCGCGCACTTCGTTCACTTCGGGAACGTAATGCTTCAGCAGCGATTCGATCCCGTGTTTCAAAGTGGCACTCGACGATGGGCAACCCGAACAGGCGCCCTGCATCTGCAGAAAAACGACGCCATCGCGAAAGCCGCGATAGACGATATCCCCGCCGTCATTGGCCACTGCCGGGCGGACGCGTGTTTCGATCAGATCCTTGATCTGGTCGATCACGTCGGCATCGGCAGGATCGTCGCCGATCGTGGCGTCGTCTTCGGCCGGGACGGCAAAACCGGCGCTGGCCGAAACAAACAGCGGCGTGCCCGAAACGAAATGATCGAGCAGCACCGCGAGCACCTGCGGCTTGGCATCGCTCCAAGCTGCGCCCGGCGCGATCGTTACAGAAACGAAATCGCGGCCGAAGAACACGCCGGTAACATCGCCCAGACTGAACAAGGCCTGCGCCAGCGGTGATGCATCGGCGTCTTCGTCATTGGTGAATTCGCGCGTTCCCGATGCCATGACGATTTCCCCCGGCAGGAATTTCAGCGTGGCAGGATTGGGCGTCGTTTCGGTTTCTATGAACATGTCCGTACATTTAGAACCGGGGGGCGCCGGGTCAAGGGGCACGAAGGGCGAATATGACAGAACGACTACGAATGCGCCCAATATGTGCGTGTTGTGCGCGAATACAGTGTTTCCGCGCTGGCAGAGTTGCCGCTGGCGCATTAAGCGCGACAATCATGAACCAGTCCTTTTCGCGAATCGCGCCCGCCCTTTCCACATCCATTCTGGCCGCACTGATGGTGTGTGCCCCTGTTGCTGCGATCGCGGCGCCGGTTGCTGCCGCGCCTGTGGCGCCGGCAAATCCTGCGATCATCAAGCTGCCGTTGCAGCCGATGGTCCCGGCCGACAAGCGCGTGTGCGCGCTCAAGACCGCATCGGGGCTGGGCTATACCGCGCTGCGCGAGGGCACCGGGCCGAAGCCGGGCAAGACCGATTTCGTGCTGATCGGGTATATCGGGTATCTGGCCACCACCGGCCAGGTGTTCGACCAGAACCAGCAAACTCCGCTAAGCCTGGCCAATGTCATTCCCGGATTTACCGAAGGCCTGCAACTGATGGCGCGCGGCAGCGTGTGGCGCCTGTGCGTGCCGGCAGCGCTCGGGTATGGCGCGGCGGGCGCGGGCGATGCGATCCCGGCCAATTCGGACCTGGTGTTCCAGATCGAGCTGGTCGATTCCAAGTCCGCGGCCGAAGTCGAGGCGATGCGCGGCGCGCAGCAGGGCAGCGCAGCGACGCCGGCGCCTGCTGCTCCGGCGAGCCACTAGATCTTGCCAAGCCCCTCTCCTGAAGGGGAGGGAGACGTGACGTTCTATTCACTGGCCCTTCATTTTTCTGCGCCCTATAGACTTGGGATATGATCTCCCAACATCGGCGCAGCGCGCGTTTCGGCCTTGTCTTTTCGCTTCTTGCCGGTGTCGTGCTGCCCACTGTGGCCCAGGCTACGCCAGCAGCGCCCACGCTGGCGGCGCCAGCATCCGTACCCTGGCTCTATGTCGGGTCCGACGTGCCGCACGATGCGCAATGGACGTTCGGCATATTGCCCAACGGCTTGCGCTATGCGGTGCGGCACAACGGCGTTCCGCCGGGCCAGATTTCGGTGCGCGTGGTCGCCGATGTCGGGTCTTTGTATGAAACCGATGCGCAGCGCGGGTTTGCGCATCTGATCGAGCATCTGACGTTTCGCGATTCCAGGTATCTCAAATCGGGTGAGGCGATCCCGACCTGGCAGAAGCTGGGCGCGACATTCGGTAGCGACACCAATGCCGAAACCAGCCCGACCGAGACGGTCTACAAGCTCGATGTGCCCAATGCCTCGCCCGAAGTGATCGACACGACGTTCAAGCTGCTGTCGGGCATGATCGCCGCGCCGATCTTTACGCCGCAGGGCGTGAAGACCGAAGTGCCGATCGTGCTGGCCGAAATGCGCGAGCGGCAGGGGCCGGAATCACGCGTGATCGATGCGACTCGCTCGGCGTTTTTCAAGGGCCAGCCGCTCGCGGATCGCTCGCCGATCGGCAAAGTCGAAACGCTCAACGCTGCCACTGCCGACAGCATCAAGGCGTTCCACGACAAATGGTATCGCCCCGACAACACCGTGATCGTGGTGGCGGGCGATAGCGATCCGGCCACGATGGTGGCGGAAATCACCAAATGGTTCGGCGATTGGCAGGGCGTGGGCAAGAAACCGGCGCAGCCCGATTTCGGCGAACCGACCGCGCCGCCTGGAACCGCGACGAAAGATCCGGCGAAAGTGCCGGTCGACGAAACCGCCGTCATCGTCGAACCCGACCTGCCGCGCGTGTTCAACGTCGCGATTCTGCGCCCGTGGCACAAGATCAACGACACGATCGTCTATAACGAAGGCAATATCATCGACCGGCTGGCGCTGGCGCTGATCAACCGCCGGCTGGAATCGCGCGCGCGCAGCAACGGCAGCTTTCTGGCGGCGTCTGTCGATCAGAACCGCATCAGCCGTTCGGCGGATACCACCTTGATCACGGTCACGCCGCTGGGCGACGACTGGAAAGCAGCGGTGCACGATGTGCGCGCGGTGCTGGCCGATGCCATGACCACCCCGCCGAGCAAGGAAGAAATCGCGCGCGAAGTGGCTGAATTCGATGTCAGTTACAAAGTGCCGGTGGAAACGCAGGAGACCCAGGCCGGGTCGAAACTGGCCGACGAAATCGCGCAAGCCGTGGATATTCGCGAAACCGTCGCCAACCCCGACACGGTCTATGGCATTTTCAAGAAAACGATCCCGTTGTTTACCCCGGCAGCGGTGCTGCAACACACGCGTGCGCTGTTTGCCGGCACGGTCGAGCGCGCGATCCTGATCACGCCAAAGGCAAGCGATGGCACTGCGCAGGATGTGCGCCTGGCGATCACCGCGCCGGTCGGTGCTGCCGCGGGTAGCCGGCTTTCTGCCTCGGCGCTGACCTTTGCCGATCTGCCGGCGATCGGCACCCCGGGCAAAGTCGTCGACGATGTACCGACCGGCCTGCTCGGGATCGAGCGGATCACGTTGTCGAACGGCGTCAAAGTGCTGTTGTGGCCCAATGATGCAGAGCCAGGGCGGATCATCGTGCGCGTGCGCTTCGGCGCCGGTTATGCCGCGATCCGGCCGCAGGACGCGGTCTATGCGCCGCTGGGCGAAGCGGCGCTGATGGACAGCGGGTTTGCGAAATACGGCCGCGAAGATCTTGACCGGCTGGCGACGGGGCGCAAGCTGAGCCTCAATTTCGACATTTCCGATACCGCATTCGGATTTTATGCCGATACCCGGCCCGACGATATGGCGGACCAGTTGTACCTGTTTGCGGCCAAGCTGGCGATGCCGCGCTGGGACGAGCATCCGGTGATCCGCGCGCTGGCCGCGTCGCGGATCAGTTATGAAAGCACCAACGGGTCGCCGATGAAGGTCCTGCAGCGCGATCTGCCCTGGCTGATCCGCGATGGCGATCCGCGTTTTGCGCAGCCCAATCCGGCGGAACTGGCCAAGGCCACGCCCGAAGGATTCCGCCGCGTGTGGGAGCCGCTGTTGCAGACAGGGCCGATCGAAGTCGACATGTTTGGCGATTTTACGCACGAGGCCGGGATTGCCGCGCTGCTGCGCAGCTTTGGCGCACTGCCGGTGCGGACATCGGTCGCGCCGCCGCCGCTGACGCCGCATCTGCCCGCGCCAAACGTCACGCCGCTGGTGCTGACGCATCGCGGCGATCCCGATGCGGCGGCGGCCCTGGTCGCGTGGCCGACCGGGGGCGGGCGCGGGCTTTTGCGCGAATCGCGTCAGCTGGAATTGCTGGCGCAGATCTATTCGAACCGGCTGTTCGACGTGATGCGCGAAAAGATCGGCGCGAGCTATTCGCCGCAGGTCAATTCGTCGTGGCCACTGGACCTGTCATCGGGCGGGTATTTTGCTGCGACCACACAATTGCGTCCGCGCGATCTGCCGGCGTTTTTTGCCGCGACCGACCAGATCGCCGCCGACCTGGCCGCCGCACCGCCCAGCGCAGAGGAAATCGCGCGTGTGACCGAGCCGACCAAGCAGTGGATCACGCGGCTTTCGACCGGCAACGGGTTTTATCTCGACCAGTTGCAGGGCGGCGCGATCGAACAGCGCAAGATCGCCGATCTGCGTTCGATCCTGGTCGATTCGTCCAGCACCACGCCGGCCGAAATGCAGGACCTGGCGCGGCGTTATCTGAAGCCCGGCGCGACGTGGAAACTGGAAGTCGTGCCCGAAAAGAAGTGAGCGGGTCCGCGCCGATCACAGTGAGCGATACGCTTTCTTTGCATTTGGTCGTCTGCGCGCCTATTTGCCATCCCCGGTCGATCATGACCGCGATCCAAGGATGAGGACACGTGGCAAGCAACTGGAATGCAAATAGCTGGCGCGGGGCGGAGGCGCGGCATCTGCCGGTCTATCCCGATATGGACAAGCTGCGCGCGGTCGAAACGACGCTGACGAGCTTTCCGCCGCTGGTGTTTGCCGGCGAAGCGCGCTCGTTGAAGGCCGATCTGGCCGAAGTGGCGGCCGGTCGCGGGTTTCTGCTCCAGGGCGGCGATTGCGCCGAAAGCTTTGCCGAGTTTCATCCCAACAACATCCGCGACACGTTCCGCGTGCTGTTGCAGATGGCGGTAATCCTGACCTTTGCCAGCAAGCAGCCGGTGATCAAGGTCGGGCGGATGGCGGGGCAATTTGCCAAGCCGCGCTCCACGCCGACCGAGCGCCAGGGCGATATCGAGCTACCGAGCTATCTTGGCGACAACATCAACGGTATCGATTTCACCCCCGAACAGCGCATTCCCGATCCCGACCGGATGCTGCGCGCCTATAGCCAGGCGGCGTCGACGCTGAACCTGCTGCGCGCGTTTTCGACCGGCGGCTATGCCAATCTGCGCCAGGTCCACCAGTGGACGCTCGATCATATCGGCAAGAGCCCGTGGGCGGCGAAATTTGCCGAAATGGCCGACAAGATCGGCGAAGCGCTCGACTTCATGGAGGCCTGCGGCGTCAATCCCGCGACAGTACCGCAATTGCAGGGCACGAATTTCTTCACCAGCCACGAAGCGCTGCTGCTGCCCTATGAAGAGGCGATGACGCGGCAGGATTCGCTGACCGGCAAATGGTACGACACCAGCGCGCATATGCTGTGGATCGGCGATCGCACGCGGTTTGCGGGATCGGCGCATGTCGAGTTCCTGCGCGGGGTGGACAATCCGATCGGGGTGAAGTGTGGCCCGAGCCTGGCGCCCGATGTGTTGCTTGGCCTGCTCGACACGCTCAATCCGTCGCGCGAGCCCGGGCGGATCACGCTGATCGCGCGGTTCGGCTCCGATAAAGTGGAGGCCGGCCTGCCGCCGCTGGTGCGCGCTGTCACGCGCAATGGCCATCCGGTGGTGTGGTCGTGCGATCCGATGCACGGCAATGTGATCAAGGCCGACAACGGCTACAAGACCCGGCCGTTCGAACGCATTTTGAGCGAAGTGAAGAGCTTCTTTGCCGTGCACCGCGCCGAAGGCACGCATGCCGGCGGGATCCACATCGAAATGACCGGGCAGGACGTGACCGAATGCACCGGCGGCGCGGTGGCAATCAGCGAGGCCAACCTGGCCGACCGCTATCACACGCACTGCGACCCGCGCCTGAACGCGGCGCAGTCGCTGGAACTGGCGTTCCTGCTGGCCGAGGCGATCAACCTGGAACGCGCAGGGCTGAAGGCCGAAGCGGCCTGAATTTCGAAACATAGACTTTGAGGGGGGGTGCACAGGTTACGCCCCCCTTTTTTGTGATTGTGCGTTTTCAAGTGTGTATCGGTTAATGGCGGAAGGTGGTGGTGAGCCGTCCGTCAGCTTTTACCGATCTGCTCATTTGCCCGATGTCATCGAGGGGTCATTAACTGCTGGTTAAACCTCCGGGCATGAGAGGCCGACAAAAATGCTCGGCCACGGACAGCCGGAGACATTTATGACCCTACCAACCTTCATAACTCGTATTCTCGTGGGCGCCTCTATCGTAACCACTGCGCCGGCATCGGCTACCATCATTACGACAACCCTGACGGGCAATAGCGAAAACATTCATGATAATGCGAATGTTTTCGGCTTTGGCACCGGAGAGAACCTGTTAAATAAAGACTTCGTAGAAACGTTTTACACCGATACTTCGGCTGTAAACTTTTTTGGGCCTCAAACGAATACAGGTGTTTCGTCAAATAGTATATTCGGCGGTAGCCCACCTTACGCCGTCGCTGCAACATTGACGATAAACGGTCATACTTTCTCAACTATCGGTAGTAACTTCAGCTCACTTTATACACAGGGAGACTATCAGGTTTTGTCAAATGATAAAGTAAACCGCTCAGTTGACAACTCCTTCTACGTAGATATCACTGGAAACGGATTGCCGACAACAGTCAGCCAATCCTTTAGCAGTGCATTGTCTTTAAATCAGATCGCCAATGTTTCGTTTATCGACAACAACTCGGGCGGTAACGTATCGGACGCCATTGGAAATCTTTACCCAAACCACCTTTCGGTGTCGACCTCCGCCGCTGGCGCCGTCCCTGAGCCAGCGACGTGGGCAATGATGATCCTTGGAATGGGTGCGATCGGTTTCACGATGCGTCGTCGTCGGAGCATAACGACAACAGTGTCCTACGCTGTTTAATACAGACAGACGGCCGCCAGCTGGAAGCTGGCGGCTTTGCTGTTTCTTGTTTTGAGCGGTGTATCCAACGGCCCTTGAACGACCGATTTTGGGGCGTTTACGGAATGTCGGGTCCTGGCGCAGATCAAGCTGAAGTCGCCGGTCAGCAGTCAGGGAACGACCGCACGCGTTGCTGTGTCGAAAAGTGGGTGGTTAGCGGACCTTGCTTGATCGTCTTTAGAGGTCCGACCCGGAATAGATATATTGCGTCACCCACCGTGGTTTCACCAGGCGATTAACGCGCCGCCAATTAAACCTGAGATCACTAAGATATATGCTGTTGCGCCACACAGGATACCTCGACGAGGTTTAAACCAGAACTGGCGGCGCGCTAGAACCTGACGGTCAATCAAAAAGTATGCGATCGCGCCAATAATAAGCGAAAAGGGGTAAGCTATAGCTACATATAGTGCATTCGATGCAGGATTCCCTTCTGAGGCGTGCACCAAGTGTCGCGTAACTCCGTGAGCTACAAAAGCACCAACCCAGTGATTAAGGTATACTGGGTACGAAATTCCCCCCAAAAATACTGGAATTGTGTTGCGCTTACCCGGCACCGCCAAGGTCAACACCAGGCCAATTGCAAATAAAGCCCTCAGTCCTGAGTCATCATGCATAAACAATATACCAAATATTGCCAACGTTACTGCAGCGACTGCCATCCGCGTTCGTGGTTTTATCTGCCAATCACCGAAACTACGTTTCAGGATGGCCGCAATTACGCCAAATGCGATTGGTGTTCCTAAAACCCCGCCGACAAGTAGAAGCACAGCGATTGCAACCCAGGGCAATATTTTGCGCCCAAATGGCAGCAGTATCACAATGGGAGCTACAAGATAGAATTGCTCCTCAACCGAGATACTCCAAAATTGATTGCCTGAACCGGCAAGCGGCATTTCGTGGCCCGCGCGCGGGAAGTGTGTGAAAATTTGGTGCGTGAAGGTCGTATCGAAAAACAGATACTTCACCCAGAACATGTCTACGCCTTCGTAGACAGCTGCAAATCCGTAAAGCAACGCAACAGCAGCAGCGTAAGGAATCCAAATCCGGGTTGCCCTATTGAAAAAGAACCGAGGCAGTTCGGCACGGTCTGTTTCAAGAAGAATTCCGCCAATTAGCCAGCCGCTAAGAGCAAAGAACACTTCCACAGCGAGCTGCCCATCGATCGGACCCGGAAACGTCACCCCTTCGTGGCCAAGCACGACCACGGAAGCGAGTACGATGCGAAGCCAGTCAAACGCAGGAAAGGAAGCGAGCTTTGCACTTTCGGGGTTCGCGCCAATGACCAACGTGTCAGGCCGGGAAGAAGAGTTGCAGAGAGGCACTTCTTCTATCAAGCGCGGAATGTCGCTACTTTTTGCGGTCTGAGGTTCCATGGAGTACACCATGTTATGAATGGCTAATGTCCGCAAGGGGTGGGACACGGAGAATGTCCGGAACTGGGGCGAAAGCAGTCGAGTACCAAGCATTACCCGTAAACGAACAAATTGCGATTGATTGCTCGGTACACCGCTTGCCGTCCAACCCAGCCTGCCAGTCTGGAGCGAATTACGGCGTAGTTTCAGCTTGCCATGGACCGGCGCCAAGGCTCACAATCTTGCTGACGAAAGCCGCGCATTCCGGCTTTCGCCTGGGGGGGGGGAATCCATACGCATGATCGGGTATCGGGGGTGGCTGCGCGTTGCGGTCGGTGTTTGTCTGGGGCTGACGTTGGGGCGTCCGGTGCTTGCCGCCGCCGATCCCATGGCACCGGTCGTGGCCGCTGCATCGGCCGTGGACACGAAAGCCAGGCCGCCGCGTATTTCGACGGCCGACTTTTCGGTGCGGCCGTTGTTTTCCCGGCCGGTGCTGTCGCCCGATGGCCAGCATCTGGCGGGGCGGTATATGGTCAACGGGGCGGAAACCCTGGTGATCACCGGTCTGTTTGAAAAGGGGTCGTCCAAAGTCCTCGGTTTGCCGAAGAAAACCGATCTGGTCCGGTATTTCTGGGCCGGGTCAAAGACGCTGATCTTCTGCATCGGCGAGACGATACCCTGGTACAACGACGATGCTTTCGCCACGCGGCTGATGGCCTATGACCTTGATACCAAGACCATGCACAGGCTCGACAACCATATTGCGGGGCCAAAAGGTGATGATGTCTTGTGGGTGGATCCCGAGGGCAAGACGCTGCTGATGGCGTTTCAGGAGACGGTTTACGATACGCCTTCGGTGTGGAGCATGGATATCGCCAAAAACCATTCGATCCATGTGTTGAATTCGATGCCCGACATCTGGGACTGGTATGCCGATGGCAGCGGAGTAACGCGCTATGGCTTTGGGTATACCGATGCGCACAACTGGCAAATGGTCTATCGCAGCAACGCCACGGACCGGTTCAAGGTCGTGTTCAAGGGCAATGACGACAAGGAGGATGGCAATGCCGTCGATGGCGTCCTGCGCCTGACCCAAGGCAGCGACAAGGGGTTCATGCTCGCGCGCGCATCCGAAAATCCCTATTGGGCGGTCTATGAATACGATTTTGCCAAGCATGTGCGCGGCAAGCTGGTGTATGCAGCGCCCGGCAGCGATGTCGACGAAGCGACGGTCAACGACAACGGCCAGAGCCTGGTTTCCGCCCAGTTTACCGACGATCGCACCCGCGTGCACTGGTTCGACGACAAGCTCGCCAAAGTCCAGAGCGATCTCGACGCCGCGGTCGGCGCCGACCATCAGGCCTGGGTCATTTCGCACAGCAAGGACTACAGCTCGCTGATGGTGAGCATGGGCAGCTCGTTCGATCCGGGCGCCTATTACCTGTATCAGCAGGACCAGGGCGTCATGCACCGCATCGCCACGGTCAACGAGCACCTGTCGCCCGGCAATCTCGCGCATTCGAAATATGTGCAGTACAAGGCGCGCGATGGACGGCCGTTGTCCGGTTATCTGACATTGCCGCCGGGCCGCGCGGCCAAGGGGCTGCCTCTGATCATCCACCCCCATGGCGGGCCGTTCGGGGTGCGCGATGAAGGGGATTTCGACGAAGAGGTGCAGTTTTTCGCCAACCGCGGCTACGCGGTGCTGCAGCCCGAATTTCGCGGATCGGGCAGTTTTGGCAAGGAATTCGAAGATTCCGCCAAAGGCCAGTGGGGCCGGGGGATGCAGGATGATCTGGATGACGGCATGGACTGGCTGGCCGCGCAAGGGACCGTCGATGCCAAGCGCGTGTGCGTGGTCGGCAGTTCGTATGGCGGATATGCCGCGCTGTGGGCGGCGACGCGCAATCCCGAGCGGTATCGCTGCGCCGCCAGCTTTGCCGGGATCAGCGATGTACCCAAATGGCTGAAGTATTCGGGCCGGTTCGAGGGGACGCGCCATCGCGAAAACTGGCGCGCGCAGTTGCAGGGGGACAAGACGTTCGATCTTAAAACCGTGTCTCCGCTCTATGCGATCGACCGGCTGAAAGTTCCGGTGCTGATCGCGCATGGCGACGCCGATACGCGCGTGCCGTTCAAGCAGAGCAAGCTGTATGCCGACGCGCTGACGGCGGCGGGCAAGCCCCATGAATTCTATGCGATCGCCGATGAGGGCCACGGTTTTACCAAGGCCGCCAACGAACAGTTGTGGCTCGACAAGCTCGACGCATTTCTGGCGAAATACAACCCGGCGGAGTGATGTCGCCGATAGGCGCAGGAATGTCTCGACCGCGCGGGCCGCATTGGGCAATGGTCGCCATGCACAGCCACCAACTTTGCCCCCGGAATGAGGGTGTGGTTAGGGTGGCGCGTAAGATTGGCGTTTGCGGGCGAGGTTCGAGTGAGCGGCAAGGACAAGAAAACGGACCGGAAAGCGGACAAGGTGGTCCGGGCCGCGGCGTTGCGCGAATTTCTCGTGGCGATGCCGGCGGTGTTCGAGCGGGTTGCGGCTTCGTTTGGTTGGCTGGTGGTGCTGGGTGCGTTGGCGCTGGTTGCGCTGGTGCTGCATCTGGCGTTCGGCGGCAGGCACATGCCGCCGGTTCATCCGGCCGAAAATCCGGTGGCGGCGCTGTATGTCCGCGATCTTGGCCGGGTGGCCGATGGGCGGCACACGTTTGATCTGGTGTACGATGTCGCGCTGCCCGGCGCCGGCGGGCCACAAGATCGACCCGATTTCAGCCGACCCGATTTCAGCCGACCCGATTTTAGTATCGCCCGTCTGGCGCTGGGCGATGCCACGCCGATCGGCGATGTGGCCGAAATGAGCCATGCGCCGGGGCTGTTCGATGATCCGGCGGCGCGGCATGGCACAGGCGGCATCGGCTGGCGCGTGGTGGCGCAAAGCGCGGTCGTGGCCTGCGGGCCGGGCACGTCACCGGCGCAGGCGCAACAGGCGGCGCGGCATCTGGTGCCCGCCGGCGCTGTCAATTGTGCGGGCGGGCTGGTGGGCGCCGCGCGCAACACCCAGGCGCATTACCGGATCGTCGTGCGGGTGGATCAATTTGCCGATGTGGCGATCGGGTTCGGGCACTCGCCGCCGCCGCGTGGCTGGTTTGGCGGGCATCGCGATGATGACCTTGTCGGCCATGCCGGTGTGGTCCACGAAGAAGTGCAGCTTGGCGCGGTGCTGCGCGCGCATTGTGCGCTGGGCGTCAAAGTACGCAATGGAGAGGTGCGATCACTATGCGCAAACTGATCATCGCGGCGCTGATGGTGTCGGGCGCTGGCATCGCGCAGGCCGAAACGGTCTATGTCCGCGCCGGGCATCTGGTCGATCCGGAAAACGGCACGGTCGAAGTCGCACGGCTGCTGCGTATCGAGGACGGGCGCGTGGCGGCGATCATGCCCGACGGGCCGGTGCCGGCGGGCGCGCATGTGGTCGACTGGTCCGCGTTTACCGTGCTGCCCGGGTTGATCGACATGCATGTGCATCTGGCGGATACGCCCGAGACCAGCAATCCGGCCGAGCCGTTGCTGCATTCGGCGTTCGAAGTGGCGTATATGGGCGCGGCCAATGCGCGCACCACGCTGATGGCCGGGTTTACCTCGGTGCACGATGTCGGCTGTTACCGTGCGTTTGCCGATGTCGAATTGCGCAACGCGATCAATCGCGGCGATGTGATCGGGCCGCGCATGGCGGCGGTCGGCGCCTATATCACGACGCCCGGCGGCGGCGGCGAAGTCACCGGGTTTGCGCCCGATGTGCAGGTGCCGGCCGAGATGCGCATGGGCGTCGTCACCAGCCCCGCCGACGTGACGCTGAAAGTCAATTACCTGTTCCAGCACGGCGCGGATTCGATCAAGCTGATCGCCACGGGCGCGGTGTTTGCGATCGGCACCGACGCGGGCCAGCAGGAATTGTCCGAGGATGAAATGCGCGCCGCGGTCGAGGTGGCACGCGCGCGCGGATCCTGGGTCACGGCGCATGCGCATGGCGCGGCGGGCATCAAGGCCGCGATCCGCGCCGGGGTGCGCGGGATCGAACACGCCAGCCTGATCGATGATGAGGGCATTGCCATGGCCAAGGCACGCGGCGTGTATCTCGACATGGATGTCTACAACGGCGACTGGACCGACGAAATCGGGCGGCGCGACCATTATCCTGACGATTACATGCGCAAGAACACCCAGACGACGCTGGCGCAGCGGCAGGGGTTCCAAAAGGCGGTGCATGCCGGGGTCAAGCTGTCGTTCGGCACCGACGCGGGGGTCTATCCCCACGGGCTGAACGCGCGGCAGTTCAAATACATGGTGCAATGGGGGATGACGCCGATGGGCGCCATCCGGGCAGCGACTGTGGTTTCGGCGCAGATGCTGGGGTGGGAAAAAGACGTCGGCGCGCTGTCGCCGGGGCATTATGGCGACATGATCGCGGTTGCGGGCGACCCGACGCGCGATGTGACCGTGCTGGAGCATGTCGCGCATGTGATGAAGGGCGGCGACGTGGTGAAGTGAGCAAGCCCCTCCCCTTCAGGGGAGGGGTTGGGGTGGGGCCTCTCACCATTCGCCGACGCTTATGCGAATGAGGGTTGTAGCCGAGAGGCCCCACCCCCGGCCCCTCCCCTGAAGGGGAGGGGGGAAGTTACAGGTTGGTTTTGAACAGCGCCAGCATGCGGCTCCAGGCTTTTTCGGCTTGCGCTTCGTCGTAGACGGGGGCGTCGATCGTGCACCAGCCGTGCTGGGCGGGGTAGACTTCGACTTCGGCCGGACGCCCCGCGGCAGTGGCGGCGGCTTTCAGCATGGTTTTGGCTTCGGGCATGGTGGCATCGTCGTTCTGCGCGATGGCGAACAGGAACGCGGCCTTCGTTTTTGCGATCAGCAGGTGCGGGCTGTCCGCGCCCGCCTTGGGATCGACCAGCCCGGCGCCGTGGAACGAGGCGGCTGCGCCGATCCGGCCGGGCATGGCCGCCGCGGTGCGCACGGTATAAGGTCCGCCCATGCAATAGCCCGAGGTGGCGATCTTGCGCGCGGTATCGACTTGGGGCTGGCTGTCGAGCCAGGGCACATAGGCGGCAGCGTCGCTGGCGATGCCGGCGGGCGTGATCGTCGCAATCAGGGGTTTCAGCTTTTCCTGACCCTCGGGTGTGCGCCATGCGGAGAGCGATTCGAGCACGGGCGCCTTGGCGCCGCGATAATACTGGTTGACCACCAGCACGGCATAGCCCGCGCCGGCGAGCCGCGCGGCCATCGTCTTGTAGGCATCGCGCAGGCCTGCGATATCGGGCCACATGATGACCGCCGGGTGCTTGCCGGTGGTCGGGGTGACGAACCACGCATCGGTCACGCCGTCGGGCGTGGTGATCGCGACGGCATGCCCGCTGACCGGCATGGCCGGGGCCTGATCGGCGATCCTGGCGATGCAGCCCGGTACGCTGGCCATCGTGACGGCGCCCGCACCGAGCACGGCAAAGCGCCGGCGGTCGATCGGGCGGTTGGCCTGGGCCAGGCGGGCCAGGAATGTCGTGTTGTCGGCTTCGGTCAGATCATCGCACATGACGGGGCTCCATCTCTACACGCCGGGGGAGGCGTCGGGGCACACGATAGGCGCGGCGCAACCGAAGGCAAGGCGCCTGCCCGAAGATGACATCAGTCGCCGAAGAAATTGAGCTCCAGCAGCACGTTGTTCGGGTCGGTCGTGAACACCTGGGTCAGCCCGATCGCGGCGATCGCATTCGTCTGGACCGTCAGGCCCATTGCGGCGATCAGCTCCATCACTTCGGCGCGGCCGCTGCACGTCAGCGCGATATGGTGGATCGCGCCGGTCATGGCGCCAGGCTCGACCGGGCGGTCGAATGTGCGCGGGCAATCGGTGGCATTGATGTGCAGGATCGCCTGGCCTTTGGCATCATGCATCCATTGCGCGTTTTGCGGCGTCAGCGGGGGTGGAGCGTCGCGGCGTTCCAGCCCGAGCAGCGTCGCATAGAACTGTGCCGTATCGTCCAGCCGATCGGTGATGATGTTGACATGATCCAGCCGGTCGACCTGCACACGCGTTCTCCTGCAATTCCGGGGCAAGCATAGCCGCATGCAAAAAAGGCGGCCATCAGAATTTGTTGGGCTGGGCGCTGGCGATTGCCTCGGGCCTGTGGCGGTTATATGGAGCCGCGATCATGTTCCTGTCTTTGGGAGACCATCCGATGAAAACCCGCGCCGCTGTCGCGTTCGAAGCCAAAAAGCCGCTGGAAATCGTCGAGGTCGATCTCGAAGGGCCGCGCGCGGGCGAAGTGCTTGTGGAAATCATGGCCACAGGGGTTTGCCACACCGATGCGTACACGCTCGACGGACTGGACAGCGAAGGCATTTTTCCCTCGATCCTGGGCCATGAAGGCGCGGGCATCGTGCGCGAAGTGGGCGCGGGCGTGACCAGCCTGGTGCCGGGCGATCATGTCATTCCGCTCTACACGCCCGAATGCCGCCAGTGCAAAAGCTGCCTGTCGGGCAAGACCAACTTGTGCACCGCGATCCGCGCGACCCAAGGCAAGGGCCTGATGCCGGATGGCACCACGCGCTTTTCCTACAAGGGTCAGCCGATCTTTCACTACATGGGCTGCTCGACGTTTTCGAACTTCACCGTGCTGCCCGAAATCGCGCTGGCAAAGATCCGCAAGGACGCGCCGTTCCAGTCGAGCTGCTACATCGGTTGCGGCGTGACCACCGGCGTTGGCGCCGTGATCAACACGGCAAAGGTGCAGGTGGGTGACAATGTCGTGGTGTTCGGTCTGGGCGGGATCGGCCTGAACGTGATCCAGGGCGCGCGCCTGGCAGGGGCCGGCAAGATCATCGGCGTCGATCTCAATCCCGATCGCGAGGAATGGGGCCGCAAGTTCGGCATGACCGACTTCCTCAATTCCAAGGGGCTGAGCCGCGAGGAAACCATCGCGAAAATCGTCGAAATGACTGACGGTGGCGCCGATTACACGTTCGATGCGACGGGCAATACCGAAGTGATGCGCACCGCGCTCGAAGCCTGCCATCGCGGCTGGGGCACCAGCATCATCATCGGCGTGGCCGAGGCGGGCCGCGAAATCGCGACGCGCCCGTTCCAGCTGGTCACGGGGCGCAACTGGCGCGGCACGGCGTTCGGCGGCGCCAAGGGCCGTACCGACGTGCCCAAGATCGTCGACATGTACATGACCGGCAAGATCGAAATCGACCCGATGATCACCCACGTGATGGGGCTGGAAGACATCAACACCGCGTTCGAACTGATGCACGCGGGCAAATCGATCCGCAGCGTTATCGTCTACTGATCGGCTTCGTCATCCCCGTCCGGCTTTTGCGGCTGGGCGGGGATGGTTTTTGGAGCGCCCGGCGCGGTCAGGCCATAATCGGCAAACAGGCTGTCGATCTGGGGCCGGATCGCGCGCGACGCGGCCACGTCTGCCGCTCCGCCGGATTGATCGCCTGTTGCAAGGCGCGCCAGCCCCCGGAAAAACAGCGTTGTTGGCATCTTGGGCCTTTTGTCCAGCGCGGTGGTCGCGTCGGCGATGGCGGCGGCAAACGCCTTGCGCCGCAGCTGAACCAGGGCGCGCGTGTCGAGCAGTGAAGGGTCGGGCCCCGCGCGGCGGATCGCATTGTCGCAGTCTTTCAGCGCGAGGTCGAGATCGACATTGGCGAGCGCGCGGTTCCACGCCCGGGTGTTCAGCAATTCGACCAGGCGCGAATCATCGCGGTGCAGCGCGATAACCGGGTCGATCAGGGCCAGGCCACGTTCGGGCTTGCCCAGTTGTTGATACAGGCGGACAACGGGAAGCGTAGCCAGCGACCCCTTGGCCGTTGCCGCCGCTGCCAGGTCGGTGTCCTGCAGGGCCCCCGCGCGGTCGCCCTGCGACAGCTTCATCGAGGCGCGCCGGGTCAGCAGGCGACCATCGGCAGGCGCGATGACCAGCGCAGCGTCGATGTCCCTGGCGGCAAGATCGGTTTTTCCGGCGCGGGCATAGGCCGCGGCCCGGCCGGCCAGAAGGTCCGTGCGCGTCGGCGCAAGCCGGATCGCCGCGGAATAATCCGCGATCGCACCGGCGAAATCTTCGCGGGTCAATCTGCCCGATGCGCGGCCGGCGAAGGTGTCGGCGGTGATGGGCTCGGTTGCGGTTTGCGCAGCGCCCATATTTTCCGCACGGGTTTCCATATGCCCGATCTCGCCATCGGTCGTCACCGAGAAGATGGCTCCGCCGTTGTAGGTCAGGAACATCCTGCGCTGCACTTGCGAGACCAGCACGTGGTGCGACATCAGAAAGTCGACCCCGAGCAGCATGTCTTCGGCACTGAAGCCGCCATCGTCGATGATCCGGATCGGACTGTTGCGGATTTCCTCCCCCCCGATCGAAATCAACTGGGTGCGCGCGATCCAGCTTTGCCGGGATTTTGAGCCAAGGCCGCTCATGCGCATCGACGCCACCACCTTTGGTGACGCAAGATCGATGTCCGCACGCTGCGCCGCATGGCGATAGACGATCGAATGCGGCGCGCCGGTGTCGAGTACGGCGCGCAACGCATGACCGTTGATCAGCACTTCCACGTAGATATGGTGGTCGTACTGGTTATCGGGTGGCAGCAGGCGCGCCTCGCCGACGCTCATGCCTTTGGCCCAGAAGGCCAGGCTGTAGTGGCCGCAGCCGTTTTCCTTGAACATGTTGACCCCGCCGTTGGCCAGGTCGAATTCGGTGTCATAGACGCCAAGGAAGTTCGCGCCGAGAAAACCGTTGCCCGCATCGCTGCCGCCAACGATGAACTGGGTGTTGTGCAATACTATACCGAGAATGCCGAAATCGCGAACCGTTGCCAATTTCGGGGTAAACGAGCCCCCGATGCCGGAGACAAAAAAACCGGGTGGCAAAAGTTCGGTGGGCAGGCCCAGTTCGGCGGCTTTCGCCCCGGACATGAAGCTGAAGAATGCGCCGCTATCCAGCCACAGCCGGGTGTCCTTGCCATTGATCTTGACCGGGACCGTCGCGCGCGGCCCCTCCATCGTCACGGGGAAGCGTGCGATCTGCGTGATCTTGCACTTGTCATCCGCCCACGCCGGGCGAACCCATGCGGTGCAGAGCAGGAAGGCGACCATGGCGCGGCGGGCGAAAGGCGATGTCATCATGGCAATCTGCCGGGGAACCCGGCGTCCGGCAAGGGACTTGGTGCGATCGCCCCGCATCGGTGGCGATTGACACGCCGGCGGCGATCACATCGCCGAAATGCCGCCGTCCAGCTTGAGTTCGGCGCCGGTCATGAAACTGGATTCGTCGCTGGCGAGGAACAGCACGCCGTTGGCAATTTCCTGCGGCACGCCGACACGGTTCAGCGGGATCTGGCGCGCCAGCTTGGTCATGATCACCTCTTTGCTGTGCGCGGAATTGGCGCTCATGCCGTCGAGGATCGGGGTGTCGACAAATGTCGGGTGGATCGAATTGCTGCGGATGTTCCAGCCGCGCTTGGCGCAATACAGCGCAACCGATTTCGACAGCATCCACACCGCCGCCTTGCTGGCGTTATAGCCGGGCATCGTGTCCGACGCGATCAGGCCGGCGATCGAACTGATGTTGATGATCGATCCGGGCTGATGCTCCTTCATCAAGGGCAGCGCTTTCTGGCAGCCGAGGAATACGCTGTCGACATTGATGGCAAAGCCGCGATGCCATTCCTCCAGCGTGCAGGTTTCGATATTGCCGCGTACGCCGACGCCGGCGTTGTTGACCAGCACCGACAGGCCGCCCAGATGCTGCGCCGCGTGTTCGATCGCGCGGTCCCAGTCGTCGGGGCTGGTCACGTCGTGCGCCAGCGCAAACGCGGTTCCGGCGCCGAATTCGGCATTGATCCCGGCGGCTTGTTCGGCGACTTTGTCGGCGTTGATATCGGTCAGCAGCACGCGCGCGCCTTCGCGCGCCAGGGTGTGGGCATGCGCTGCACCCAGGCCTTGTGCTGCGCCTGTGACGAGGGCTTTCTTGCCCGCAACCCTGCCTGCCATCATCCCGCTCCGTTTTTATTTAACCGTTGGATTAAACGGTTATGAGGCGCGGGCCGAGGAACAGCAAGAGTCTTGTGTCGATGCCGAAACCTTGCGCGCGTCTGGCCGCGATAAAAGGCTCGATTGCGGCGATGGCAACGCGGTGAACGGTGATCGCTTCGTCGCCCACGCCGCCGCCTTCACCGATTTTTTCAAGCTCGGTCGCATGGAACAGCGTAAAGGCCTCTGTCACCATGCCGGGCGAGGAGTAGAATTCGCCGACGGCTTCGATGGTCCCCGCGCGGTAGCCGGTTTCTTCCTCCAGCTCGCGCGCGGCGGCGGTGATCGCCTCTTCGTCGGCATCATCGTCGTGATCGCCGACCAGGCCGGCGGGCAATTCGATCGTGCGGCGGCCGAGCGCAACGCGGAACTGTTCGACCAGGATGACATGGCCGTCGTCGATCGCCAGGATGACGGCGGCGCGGATATTGCGCGTGCGGCTGACGTATTCCCAGCGTCCGCGCGTTTTCATCGCCAGAAACTTGCCCTGCCAGTGGACCTGTTCGGGTTGCGCGTATTCGTCTTCAAGGCTCATAGTTCGATGGGTCCGTCGGGCAGTTCGTTGCCAAGCTCTTTGGCGTTGCGCATGTCGCGCGGGAAATGTTCGGCCAGGATCGCGCCGACTTGCGCGACGCCTGCGACCATGCCGTCGGCGACGCGGGTTTCGCGGAAATGGGCGAGCATGGTGTGCATCGCATCGCCCCACACTTCGGGTGCGACTTTGGCCGCGATTGCGGCATCGGCGACGATTTCGGCGCGGCGTTCGGCGAGCGACAGATAGATGACGACGCCTGTCGCGCCCGCCGTGCGGTTTTGCGCGGCGAGGCGGAAGGCGATATTGGCGCGCGCGCGGGTGCGCGCCGATTTGATGCGACCGGGGGTCAGCAGCAGGCGCAACGGGCGCCAGTGCAGGATCAACCATGTGACTGCAAATTTGATCGTGGCGGCCAGCAGGGCGAGTTTCAGGATCTCGTGCGGGTTCCAGTGATGGGCCCACAGGCCGAGCAGGCTATCGACGAACGCAAGGGCGAAACCCGTCCAAAGCGCAAGCGCGACCAGCGCCAGCGCGGCGATCAGGGCGGACCACACCAGCGCGACATCGGCATAGCTGTCAGACTGGCGGGTCACGACGGTGACGATTTCGGCATTGGCATGCGCCTCTGCCGCGCTGACCGCCGCCGCGATCTTTTGCGAGTCGGAGGTTGACAGGATCGGGGTGGTTTGTGTCATGCCGCTTACCATCCGCCCGATGCGCCGCCGCCGTCGGACGTTCCGCCGCCGCCGGAAAATCCGCCGCCACTGTCCGATCCGCCGCCACCGCCGCCAAAGCCCCCGCCGAAACCGCCAAGGAACATCGGGAAAACCGACACGCCGCCGCCGTAGCGCCGACCGCCGCCCATCATCGAGCGGATGAATGGCAGCACGAAAAACAGCGCAAAGATGATCAGGAACACGACAGTGCCGCCGTCGAAATGCGGTTGCGCCTCGCGCCGGACCTGATCGCCGGCTTTGGCAGCGACAGCGCGGGCCTGATCATCGGGCAGCTTCAACTGCGCGATCAGTTCGTCGGTGGCGGCGTTGATGCCGCCGGCATAATCGCCGGCCTTGAAATGCGGGGCCAGATCGTGGCGGATGATGACGCTCGACAAGGCGTCGGTCATGATCCCCTGCAGGCCGTTGCCGACTTCGATCCGCACTTTGTGTTCGGTCGGCGCAATCAGCAGCAACAGGCCGTCATTGCGTTGCTTGTCCCCCACGCCCCAGGTGCGGAACAGGCCGTTGGCGTATTCCTCGATCTCGCTTCCGCCAAGGCTTGGCACGGTGGCCACGACGATCTGCCGCTGCGACTGGGTTTCGAAATTCGCCAGCTTTGCGGTTAGTGCGGCAACTTCGGCGGGTTGCAGGATATGCGCATCGTCGACCACCCGGCCGGTCAGCGCAGGATACGCCGGCGTTGCCGCCATGGCGGGCACCGCGATGGCGATGACCATCGCGGCGATCACCGCCACAAACCGTTGCATGGCGCGGGGCCATGCGCCGCGTTTGGTCACTTCTTGGCTGCCGGCGTGTCAAAGCTGACTGCGGGTGCGGTTTCGGCGCCCGGCGTCGTCGCGGTGAACGGCACCATCGGCTTCGAACCGTAGATGACGTTGGCGGCGAGCACCGCGGGGAACGTGCGGATCGTCACGTTGTACTGACGCACTGCCTCGTTGTAATCCGTCCGCGCGATGTTGATGCGGTTTTCGGTGCCTTCCAGCTGGCTTTGCAGCGCCAGGAAGCTCTCGTTGGCTTTCAGCTGGGGATAGGCTTCGGTCGTGGCGAGCAGGCGGCCGAGGCCCTGCGACAGTTCGCCCTGGGCCTTTTCGAACTTGGCCATCTTGTCCGGATCGGACACATCGTCGGCTGTGACCTGGACCGAGGTCGCCTTGGCGCGCGCTTCGGTCACTTTGGTCAGCGTGTCTTCCTCGTGCGTGGCATAGCCTTTGACCGTGGCGACCAGATTGGGGATCAGGTCCGACCGGCGCTGGTACTGGCTTTGCACGTCGGCCCATTTGGCCTTGGCGTTTTCCTGTGCGGTAGGGATGGAATTGACCCCGCATCCGGCAAGCGAGGTCGCAGCGGCGGCAACGAGCGCAAAACGGGCGATACGGCTGAACAGACGAGCGGCCATGAGTTGAGACTTTCTTCCCCGGTGAAGCGCCTGATGCAGCACTCCGTGGCACTGTAGATAGCGCAGTACGGTCCGTGTTCAAGCGCGCTCGGTCGATAGCGGAATGCCGTTGGTCGGCGCGCATGGCCTTGCAGAGCCGGCGTGCCGGTGGCAGGACCAGCCCATTAACCAGGGCGTTAATCAGGATAAGGGGTGGGATATGTCGCTAGTTGGTGAATTCAAGGCGTTTATTTTGCGCGGCAACGTGATGGATCTGGCGGTCGGTGTGATCATCGGTGCGGCATTCGGCAAGATCGTGACATCGCTGACCGAAGACCTGATCATGCCGATTGTCAGCCTGACCACGGGCGGGGTCAATTTCTCCGACAAGTTCGTCGTGCTCGGCACGATTCCGGCGACGTACAAAGGGTCGCTGACCGATTATGCGGCGCTGAAGGCAGCGGGTGTGGCGCTGTTCGGCTATGGCAACTTTGTGACGAATGTGATCAATTTCGTGCTGATGGCGTTCGTGATCTTCATCCTGGTGAAGCTGGTTTCGAAGGCGATGCCAAAGCCTGAAGCGGCGCCGGCCGCGCCGGCCGGGCCGACCCAGATCGAACTGCTGGCCGAAATCCGCGACTCGCTGCGCGCTCGCGCCTGATGTCATCAGGCTCTAAGGCAGATGGATCCTGATGGGGGCGGGGCGAAAGTCCTGCCCCCTTTCCTTTTCCGCACGGCGCCCTATATGCATCGTTGCCGGTCTCGACCGGCTATGGTGATAAATTGTGACGCATAATAGATGCAGCGGACCCGGGGGCGGTACCCGGCGGCTCCACCACCTTTTCCGCCAGGTCACCTTCGGGTGGTGATGACGGAACAGATGACGGGGCCGAACTAGGATCGACGTGTATTGAAAAGCGTTATTTTTGCCCGGGCTGAGTAACCCGTTCAAGGCTCAAAACCAACAAGTGCTAACGATAACTCAGCACTCGCTCTCGCGGCGTAATCTGACGGCCTAACGGCCTGATCTTACAAGGCGTATTGCGCGGTCGGGCCCACCGGGCAACAGAAGGGATTCCAGGGGTTGGGGGCGTACCCGGCAACAGAAACGCCCCACCTTTCATGGTGGATTTGTGTATCAGGCATGGACCAGGAACGGTATGTTACCGATTATTCATCCGCGCCAAATGGCCGGCCGCCCGGTTATCCATCCAAATCCTGCAAATCTGTTCTGGTGAAAAAAGGCAGAGTGTTGCACGAGCCGCAGCCATGACCACCACGCCCGGCAGTTTACCGCCGACCATCCGGACCATCAGTGTAATCATCCCCGCCTACAACGAGGAGGCGTACCTGCCTGCGTGCCTCGACGCGGTGATGCTCCATGTTGCCGGCCTGGCGCTGGAAGTGATCGTGGTGGACAACAACAGCACCGACGGCACGCGCGCTGTGGTCGAGCGCTATCCGGGTGTCAAATATGTGGCCGAGCCGGTCAAGGGCATCACCCGCGCAAGGCAGCGCGGGTTTCTGACCGCGACCGGGGACATCCTGGCCTATGTCGATGCCGATACGCGCCCACCTGCGGGATGGATCGAGCAGATCGTGGCACAATTCGGTGCGCGGCCCGGGCTGGCGTGCCTGTCGGGGCCGTACAGTTTCTACGACCTGAGCGGATTTCGCAACGCGATGTCGAGCGGGTGGTTTGTCGCCGCGCGGCCGTTGTACCTGTTGACCGGGTACATGATGGTCGGCGGCAATTTTGCGATCCGGCGCGATGTGCTTGAAAAAATGGGCGGGTTCGACAGCTCGATCGAGTTTTATGGCGAGGATGTCGATATCGGCAAGCGCGCCAGAAAGCATGGCAAAGTTCTGTTTTCAAACACGTTTGTCATGCCGACATCAGGCCGGCGAATGACCAAGCAGGGTTTTGCGCGGATCGCGGGGATCTATTTCGTCAATTACCTGTCGATCATGTTTCGCGGCAAGCCGTCGCATACCGATTATCTGGACGTGCGGTAGCGCGCGTCCAAACCCATCTCAGCAAACCGCGTCATCGCGGATGACGGGGGATTTACGCAGGTTCTGGCGCTCCACCGCAAGCTGGGCCTTGCGCTCATATGTCAGCGCATCCATGATCTTTGCGCCGCCCATGAACACGGCCAGCAGCGCCGCAAGAAACAGCATGTGGCCGCCAAAACCGGGATACTGGTCAAGGTAATGCTTGCCGCGTTCGGCAGCGCCAAGCGCCAGCCCATAGATGATTGCACAGGCCTCGAACCGGTTTTTGATCAGGAACAGACGACCCAGCTTTCGCATCATATTTCCGTATCCATGGGCACAGGCGTTAACCCCTTGCCGCGACCCCGATAACGTCCACGCAAGCGCCGTGCCAATCGCGGTTTTAGTGGAGTCGCAAGCGTTTACCATTTGTTAACTGTAAGCTGCCCCGACAATCGCCGCGTGTAAAGTTCGTTATATAACCCCTTGCAATTCCATGGCTTCCAACAGCGCCGCGCGCGCGTTGCGCACGGTCGTTGCAAGGCTCTCCCTACCAATGTCTGCCGGGTCGATCTGTTCCGGCCAGGTTTTCGCGACCACATCGGCAATCAGCGCGATCCGTGCCGGATCGAGCAGAAAGCGGGGATCGACCGTCGCCGGATCGGCCACGACGCGCAGCCGCAGGCAGGCCGGGCCGCCGCCATTGGCCATCGACTGGCGCACATCGACCGGCAGCACGCGGCGGATCGGGCCGTTCGAGGCGATCATCCCATCAAGGTACGCGCGCACCGCCGGCATGGACCAGGCCTCGCCGGGGATGACAAGCGCCATTTCGCCGGTCGGCAACGTCAGCAGTTGCGCGTTGAACAGATAGGATTTTATCGCATCCGTCAGGCTGATGGCGCTGGCGGGCACGACGACGATCTCTGCCTCGGGCAGCGCGGCGCGGATTGCGGCGTATGTCCCTTCGGGATCGGCGAAGGCCTGTTCGTGGGTGAACAGCACGCGTTCGTTGGCAACGGTGACGACATCGTTGTGGAACGCGCCGGCGGCGATTGCGTCCGGCGATTGTTCGATGAACAACGCACGCGTCAGGCCGTGCAGGCGCGCGACCGCGCGGCTGGCCTGTTCGTGCTGGCGCGCGGGATAGGGGCCGCCGGGTTTGCCATAGACGAACAGCTCGATACCCGGCGCGCCGTGGTGCGCGGCCATGCGCATGTGGTTGGCCGCGCCCTCATCGCCGAAGCACGCTGGCACGGCATCGTGCACGGCAAAATGCGCGGTGTCGGCAAAGGCAACGCGCAACTGCCGCACGGTGTCGGTCCATTCGATCGAGCGGTGCGGCATCGTCACCAGATTGGCCGCGGTCAGGTGGCAGCGGCCATCGGCGGTATCGGGCGCGGGCGAGACGGTCGCGGCGTTGGCGGTCCACATCGCACTGGCCGACCAGGCGGCGGCGCGCAGATTGGTTTGCGGATCGCCGAGCGCGGCCAGAAACGCCTGATCGGGGCGGGGCAGCGGGGCGAAGAAGCCCTGCGCCAGGCCGAGCGCCAGGTTGTGGCGCATCTTGTCGAGACCCTGCAGCGCGGCGGCGCGCGGGTATGACGGATCGCCGCCGTGGCTGGCCGAGGCGAGGTTGCCAAGGCTCAGGCCGGCGTAATTGTGGCTGGGGCCGACCAGGCCGTCGAAATTGATTTCTACCAGCGGCATGTCAGCGCGCCACATGCCAGACGGTGTCGCCGACGCGGACATCGAGGGCCTGCGCGGCAATCGGGTCCAGCACCAGGCCGTCGGCGCCTTCGGGGGCGATTTCGCCGTAGGCGCAGCGGAAATCGGCGAGTTGACCGGTCGCGATCAACGCGCGGGTGTGGGCGGCATGGCCTTCGGGCGCGTGGATCCGGGTGATCGTCGCGGCGCGCGATCCCGCGATCGAGCGGACGCGATCGGTGCGCGCGGTCATCGTCGGGCCGCCGTCGAAGATGTCGATGTAGCCTTCGGCGTGAAAGCCTTCTTCCTCCAGCATGCGCATCGCTGCGCGGCCGGTGGGGTGGGGCAGGCCGATGACCTGGCGTGCGACTTCGGGCAGCATCGCGATATAGACCGGGTGCTTGGGCATCAGGTCGGCGATGAACTGGTGGCCGTGGATCGCGTTGAAATAGTCCGCTTCCTGAAAGCTCATGCCGAAAAACCGCCCGGCGACGCCGTCCCAGAACGGCGAACCGGCCCGCTCGTCGATGATGCCGCGCAGTTCGGCGAGGATGCGATCGGCAAAGCGCGCGCGGTGCATCGCGATGAACAGATAGCGGCTGCGCGCGAGCAACATGCCAAGGCCGCCGGCGCGTTCGCCGGGGTGCAGGAACAGCCCGCCGACTTCGCTCGATCCTTCCAGATCGGTGACGAGATTGAGCAACTCGGCGCGGAACGTCCGGCCCAGTTCCTTTGAATGCTGGGTCAGCGTGGCGATACGATAGCTGTAGAACGGCATCTGCTGTCCGACGCAGGTAAAGATCTGCGCGGTCCCGCGCACGTCGCCCGTCGCCACATCCTCGAGCACGAGGACGAACAGCTCATCCTTGACCGTGCCGGTCGTGGTCTCGGCGTAGCTGGCGGCGGCACGATCCAGCTTTGCCGACAGCGCCTTGCGATCGGGGGGCAGATTGGTGAAGCCGCCCCCGGTCAGCTTGGCCATGTCGTAGAGGTGTTGCAGGTCGTCTGGCCTGGCCGCGCGTATGCGAAACGTCATTATTCCCCCCCGGAAAAGCGGTGCAGCACCAGCGCCGCGAGCCGCGCGCGTTCGCCCAGCGACGGCACGATCAGGAACTCGTCGGCCGAATGGATCTTGCCGCCGCGCACGCCCATCGTGTCGACCACGGGCACGCCGCACGCCGCGATATTGTTGCCATCGCACACCCCGCCGGTCGATTGCCAGCCGATCGTCTGGCCAAGCGACGCGCCGCAGTCGCGTACCAGTTCGAACAGGCGCTCGGCTGGTTCCGTCATCGGCTTTGGCGGGCGCGAAATTCCGCCGTGGATATGCGCGTGGACATCGTATTTCTGCGCCATCTGCGCAACCGCATCGGGCAGGGCACGGGCAAATTGCGCCGCCGCCGGCTCTCCGCGCGGGCGGATGTTGAACCGCACGATCGCCAGGTCGGGGACAACGTTGTTGGCCGAACCTCCCTCGATCTTTGCAGGGTTGATGGTGATCTCGGGTCCGGCGAGCTCCGTCAGGCGCAGGACGAGCCAGGCCGCCGCAACGATGGCATTGCGTCCGTCGTGCGGATTGCGCCCGGCGTGTGCCGAGCGGCCATGGATGACGACGCTGTAATTGCCGCTGCCTGCGCGGGCGCCGGCCAGGGTGCCATCGGGCAGTGCGCTGGGTTCGAAGGTCAATGCGGCGGCTTTGCCCGCGGCAAGCTGCGCGATCAGGGGGGCCGACGACAGGCTGCCGGTTTCCTCGTCGGAATTGATCAGCACGTCGTAACCGACGCCCGATGCCGCGGGGCTGCGTTCGAAGGCGGTCAGCGCGCACAGCATGACCGCGATACCGCCTTTCATGTCGGCGACGCCCGGGCCGTTCAGCGTTTCGTCATCAAGCCAGTGGGTGGTCTGGAAGGCATGGTCAGGTGCGAACACCGTGTCCATGTGCCCGGTCAGGATGAGCCGGCGATTGGCCTGGGGCCGCACGCGCAGCACAAGGTGCTGGCCATGCGCCTGTGCGATCGTTTGTCCATCGGGCGCGACGGTTTCGACCGGCGCGGCGTTTTCCAGCGCGATGTTGCCCGGCAGAGCGGCAAAAGCAGTGGCCAATATTTGCGCCTGGTGCGCGAGGCCTTCGAGATTGCGGGTGCCGGTGTTGATTGCGCTCCACGCGAGCACCTGATCCAGCATCGGCGCGGCATCGATCGAGGCCAGCATCGTGCGTTCGGTTGGGGAAAGCTCGGTCATGGTTCGGCTTAGCGCAGGCAACCGGGAAGGTGAACCCTCCGCACTTTTTAAACCCCTCCCCTTCAGGGAAGGGGTTCAAGAAGCACAGCGTTTCAGCGGATTTTCAGGCGGAGGAATGGCATCACACCAGTGGGGTCGCTGGCGCCATAAGCCGCGCGCAACGGTGCTGGCACATAATTGACCGTGCCTTGTATGCCCAGGCCAAGCGCGACGTGGCGGGCGACGGGGATATCGTAGACATAGCCGAGCGTTGTTTCCGACACTTGGGCTGCGGCGTTGCTGCCAGTGACCAGATCGTTTTTCTGCACGGTTTCGGCGCGGGCGAAGATCGTGTGCGGCCCGATCGCCAGCGCGGATTCCAGCAGCCATGCATTCAGCACTGCACCCGGTTCGCCGTCGCCGGGGCTATCGCGGTCCTGGCCCCACGCAAGCGTTGTCTGCCAGTTCCCGCCAGTGAATGCACGGTTGTAGGTGCCCGATGCGGTCAGGCGGCGCTGGTTAACATCCGGGGTCAGCTGCTCGGGGCTGTGCAGATGGCCGTAGCTGACCTGGAACGACAGGTCGCGCGTCGGGTTCAGCGTGACGCGGGTCGACCACGAATCGAGGCGTAACGGCTGAAAGCCCCAGCGGTGCTGATCGGGTTCGCGGCCGTTGAACAGCGAGGCTTCGACTTTCAACGGGCCATGCGTGACGCCGGCGGTGACCACGCCGAACGTGATATGCGTGGAATCGAGCCAGTGGTGCGTGATCGGGGCGGCAGGATCGTCCTGCGCGGAGAAGCGGTGCATGAAGGTGGCAGGGCCAAGCGCGGGTTCGCCCGGAAAGCCGACATAGAGGAATGCCGAGGATGCGGGCGCCAGCGGCACCGCATAAACGCCGGCCAGTTCCATCAGCAGGTTGTGCGGGTGCTGGCGGTCGGTCAGCGGGGTGGTGCCGTTGCCCGTTTCGCCGGTTTGCAGCAGCAACGGATAGCCGTAGGGGCCCATCGCCGGATCGAGCGAGAGCATCGACTTGAACGTCAGCGTACCGGGGCCGGCGCTGTGCTGCGCAGTGGCCATCAGCATGCTTTCGGAGAAAGTCTTGTCGTCGCCGCGCGGGCCGCTCTGGTGGTCGTAGACCAGATCGGCGTAGCCGTGGCCCATGCCCGACCAGCCGCCGGACGACCACATCAGGCCCTGCATCGGGGTGCTGGCGGGTTGCCAGGCGGTGCCCGAGGCGTCCTGGGTCATCGCATAGGCGCCGAGAGTGCCCGAGGACATGGTCATGCCCGGCATGGTGTCTTTCGGGGTTTGGGACATGTCCATGCCGGGCATCTGCTGGGCGTGGGCGAGCGTGGGGACAAAAGCGCACAGCAGCGCGCGGACCAAAGTAGGTCGGGTCAAACGGGGCATGGAATTTCCAGATCTGGGCCGGTCGGCATCGCGATGACAAGGCGCCGTTACCCGTCTCGCTCATGTCCGCGCGAGGGCAGACAAGAAGCGGTGTCCCGGATCAGGTCCGGGACGACGGTTGGGTGGGGGCGGCGCGTTCGATCAACGCTATGCTCGTGGTGGTCGGTCCAGGCTCGCAGGGTGTATGCCGGTCAGTGCGGTGACGCTGGCGGGTGCGCGTTGCGGCGCCGGGGGCATCAGTGCGTGGGTGTTCCACGCAGCGAAGCGGGGCAGATCGGCGCCGGCGCAGATCGGGCAGTCGTGGCAGGTGGCGTCGGGCGCGTGATGATGCATGCAGCCGGCATGGTGGGTGGTCATCGGCGCGGCTGGCGCAGGTGACGGCAGCATGGCACCAAAGCACGCCATCAGCGCAAGCATCATCAGCACGGACAGGGCGCGGCGAAACATCTGTGAATAATCGCACGATCGGGGCGGCCTGGGAACGGAATTCTGCGCGGGCGCTCGGCACAAAAATGAAGAAGCACAATCCCGGATCAGGTCCGGGCAGACGATGAGGTGAGGGTGGTGTGGTCGCGCAAGCCGCGCGATGACTTCCCGGCAGTTATCGAGTGCTCATCACTTTTGCGATGGCGATGAATTCGGCGATTTCCAGGGTTTCGGCGCGGCGGGACGGGTCGATCCCCAGCGCTTCAAGCGCGGGGAGCGCGCCGGGCAGGCCCTTGAGGGATTGGCGCAGCATTTTGCGGCGCTGGCCAAAGGCGGCTTCGGTCAGGCGTTCGAGCGTGCGCGGGGTTACGCCTTCAGGCATCGCGGCCGGTTCGACGTGGATGATCGCCGACATGACCTTGGGCGGCGGGGTGAAGGCGCTGCGGTGGACTTTCATCGCGATGCGCGGGGTCGCGCGCCACTGACTGAGCACGGCGAGCCGGCCGTAGGCGTCGCCATTGGCTTTGGCGATGATGCGTTCGGCGACTTCCTGCTGAAACATCAGTGTCAGGCTTTGCCAGGGTGGGGGCCAGGCGGGAGCGGACAGCCAGCCGGTGAACAGCGCGGTGCCGACATTGTAGGGCAGGTTGGCGACGATGTGATACGCGCCGGCGAACAGCGTGGCGGGGTCGATTTTCAACGCGTCGCCCTCGATCACGCGCAATTGGCCGGGAAAGGCTTCGCCAAGGTCGGCCAGCGCGGGCAGGCAGCGGCGGTCCATTTCGATTGCGGTGACGCGAGCACCCGCGCGCAGCAGGCCGCGCGTCAGGCCGCCGGGGCCGGGGCCGACTTCGAGCACATCGGTATCGCGCAGCTTTCCGGGCACGGCGGCGATGCGGGTCAGCAACTGTTCGTCGAACAGGAAATTCTGGCCGAGCGATTTTTGCGCGAGCAGGCCGTATGTGTTGACGACTTCGCGTAAGGGCGGGAGGTCAGTCATGCACGGCGCGCGGCGCATGCCCCGGCCATGGCGATCGCTGCGACTGTCGCGCCGGGGCGCGCGGCGCCGGTGCCCGCGATGCCGAAGGCGGTGCCATGATCGGGGCTGGTGCGGACGATCGGCAGGCCGAGCGTGACGTTTACGCCTTCGTCGAAATCGAGCACCTTGATCGGGATCAGCGCCTGGTCGTGGTACATGCAGATCGCAACGTCGTACGTCTCGCGCGCCTGCGCATGGAACATCGTATCGGCGGGCAAAGGCCCGCGTGCGTCGATGCCGGCGGCGCGCAGCGCGGCCACGGCGGGTGCGATTATCGCGATGTCTTCATGGCCCATGCGCCCGTCTTCACCGGCGTGGGGGTTCAGCCCGGCTATGGCGAGACGCGGGGCCGCAAGGCCGAAATCCCGGGCAAGCGCGGCGGCGGCGATCCTGGCGCGGCGCACGATCAGGTCCGTGGTCAGCAGGCCGGGCACATCGCCGAGCGGGACATGCACAGTGACCGGCACCACGCGCAAATGCGGGCCGGCGAGCATCATCACTGCGTCGGTCGCGGCGACGCCGCAGGCAGCGCCGACGAATTCGGTTTGTCCCGGATAATCGAAGCCGATGTGCGCGAGGCGACTTTTGGCGATCGGACCGGTGACCAGCGCGCTTGCCTTGCCGGTGCGGGTCAGTTCGGTCGCGTGCGTCAGGCTTGCCAAAGCGAGGGCCGCGCCGGCGTCATCGGGTTCGCCGGGAGCATAAGTGCCGTCGCCAATATCGATAACGGGTATCGCCGTGTCGAACACGGCTGCCGCGTCATCGGTATCCCTGATGGCGGTCACGACGGCGTGTATCCCGCGTCGCAGCGCTGCCTGTTCGATCACGCGCCGCGAGCCGACGATCGCGAACGGCGGCAGGCCGGCCGTCGCCGACAGGGCCCAGGCTGCCGCGGCCAGTTCGGGGCCGACGCCGGCGGGATCGCCCATGCTGATGACGATCGGCGCCGGGGTCATGGGCAATGTGCGATCAGTTGTATTCGATCACCGCGTCGCGGCGAAGATCGCGCAGATAGGTCTGCGCACGCTTGTTGACCCGGTCGTCTTCGAGCTGGGTCTGCAACTGGTCGAAACTGGGGCCGTTGTCGACTTTGGGATCGTCGCGGCCGCACAGCAGCAGCACGCGCACGCCATCCTCGACCGAACCGAACGGCGGCGTCGCTTCGCCGACCGCGAGTTTCAGGATCGTGTCCTGCAGCGCGACAGGCAGGTCGCGCGCATTGATCTGGTCGTTGGCAACGACGCTGGCGCCGATCTTGGCGGCGGCGGCATCGACCTGGCCGCAACCGTGGATGTCTTTCACCATCGTGGCAAAGGTGCTGGCGCGCGCGGCGGCGTCGCGTTCGGGCGTGCCTTTGACAAAGCTGATCGAGATCTGTTTCAGGCTGAGGATCGCATCGCGCGGATCGGCAGTCATCACCTGGCGCTTGTCGATCACGTAGATGATCGAATAGCCGCCGGGCACTTCGATCGGGCCGGCGAGCTGGCCCGGGCCCATGCCGGACGCCGCCGCCGCGATCGGGCCGGGCAGCTGGCCCAGGCGGATCCAGCCCAGATCGCCGCCGACGGCTGCGGTCGAGGCCTGGGAATACTGGCGCGCATAGGCGACGAAGCTGCCGCCCTTGCGCAGCTGCTCGACGATCTTGGTGGCATTGGCCAGGATCGCGGGCTTGGTTTCGTCGGTGGCGGCAAGATAGATTTCGCCGAGATGAAATTCCTGCGTGCCCTTGTCCGCCTTCATGCGGTCGAGCATTTCGCGCACTTCGGCATCGGATACGTTGATGAACGGCTGAACATTCTTTCGCAGCAGGTGCTGCCATGCGATCTCGCCGCGGATCTGGCGTTTCAGCGAGGCGCCGGACGATCCGATCGTGCCGAGATACGTTTCGAGCGCGGCCGGGTCCTTGCCCATGTTCTGTTGCGCGACATAGGCAAAGCGCTGGTCGACTTCGTCGCTTTCGACGGTGATGTCGGCGCTTTTGGCTTCCTGGATTTCGAGCGTTTCGTCGATCAGGTTGCGCAGGACCTGCGCGCGCAGCCGGGTCTGTTCCTCGGGCGTCAGCTTGCCCGCGTTGGCATTGGCAAACAGCGCGTAACGTTGGTCGATGTCGGTGCCGGTGATGATTTCGCCGTTGACGATTGCGGTGGCATGACGGTGATTGGGGTCCATCTTGCCGAAAAATTGCGGATTGCTCGGCAGGTTGAGATTGCCCTCGGAATCGGTGCCGACCGGCGGCGGCGGGGCGGTGGCCACAGGCACGTTGGTGCCGTCTTCCACCGGTGCCGGTGCTGCTGGCCCTGGGGCCGGGCGGGATACTGAAGGGGAAGCTTCGACAGGAGCGCCGCCACTGGGTCGGCCACGCTGCTGCGCCAGCGAGGGCGCGCCTGCTATGACAAGCCCGACCATCAGCGCCAACGGGAACGAGACAGGTTTCCAAACAGGCAGCAAACGAAACGTCATGGCAGTTGATCAATCCTGTCTGGCGCGGGTGTGAACGCGCAAATTCCGGCAGAGGCAAAATCTGGCAGAGTTGAGGCTGAAATCGTCAAATCCGGCTTAACCCAAGCTGAGTGACGAGCGCGATAGCGCCTTTGCGCCAAAGAGGGAAGATGCGCGGGGGATTAGCGCGTACCGATATTCTTCAGCGATAGCGTCAGCGAATACGAGTTGCCGCGCACGGCGTCACCCGTCGTCACATAATCACGGCGCCAGGTGACTGCGAGGTCGAGGCAGCCATCGGTATAGGCCAGGCCCAGGCGGTGGCGGATCATCTGGAAGCCGCTGGGGCTGCCGTTTATCCGGTCGTCGGCGAGCGTCGTCAGGTTGACGATGCCCGATCCGAACACCGACCAGTAGTGCGCGATCGAGGCGCGCGCCGATACGCGCAGTTCCTTGCTGTCCTGCAGATCCTCATACGTCAAAGGTATGCTGCGATTGAGCGCGATGTAGCCGATTTCGACATAGGTCTTGTGGCTGCCGATCGTGGCGTCGAATTCGTTGCGGCGCAGCTGGAACGTGTCCTTGTCGAGCTGGAACCGCTCGGTCAGTTGAACCACATCCTTGAACCGCACTTCGGCGCGGCCGATCACATCGGAGAATTTCGCGGCAAGGCCGGTCCCCGGGGGCACCAGGTCGCTTTCGTCGGTAAAGCGATACGATTGCCCGATCGTGGCCGAAACGCGCCAGTCGGGACGATTGAGCCGCCAGTCGATGCCGTAAGTCACGCGCACGCCGTCTTCGACCCGGTCGTAACCCGGGTAGCGGTTGAGCGCGAAGACGTTGTCGTCTTCAAGCTCGACCGCGCGCGAATCCTCGTTGGGGATCGCCAGGTTGCGCACATGGGGCGTCGCCACGACCTGCACTTCGGGGGTCAGCACTTGCGTGCCGCCGAAGGCTTCGCCGGAAAACGGCCATTTGATGTCGGCAGCCAGCGTGGCGACGCCGCGACCCTGCCACCCGGGCAGGCCCCGGTCGGCCGGGTTTACGGTCAGCGCGTTGTCCGTGCTGTGATACAGATCGCCGCGAACCAGCGCAGTCAGGCTGAGCACCTGGCCGCCGGCCGTGATCTGGTGCAGGTCCCACTGCGCACGCGCGATCGCGCGCTGCGTATCCTGGCCGTCGCTGCGGCTGAGCGCGAGCGTGTTCACTTCGATTTCGACTTTGCCGGGGATGCCGGGCACGGCAAAACGCTGGCGATAATCCAGCACCGGCAGCGCCAGCGGCTGCTGGCTTTGCACATCGTTGACCCCGATCGCCTGGACCGCCCAGCCGGTGAAGCTGAAATAGCTGTCCTGCGTGATATGTTCGAGATTGATGTTCGAGCGCAGACGTGTGTCGGACGACAGGTCATAACGGAACAGGAACGTGCGGTCGGACACGTACCGGCCATACCCGCTGATCGACCAGTCGTTGCCTAGCTGGAACTTGCCATTGCCCTCAAGATAACCGCGCGGGGTAAAATCGCCGGTCGCGCCGGGGACTTCGGTGCCGCCGACGCTGGTGGTGGCATCGGTCTGGCGACTGTATGTCAGATAGCCGAGCGCCTGAAACGCGCCGGTGTCGGTCAACTGGCGGAAATGCGCCGAAAGCATCGGCAGCGATTTGGAAAACAGCGTGCCCGTTACCGACAGGTCGCGGTTATCGGCCATGCGCCAGTAGAACGTGTTCGAAATCTGCGCGCCGTTCGACGAGGTCGAGCTGAACGTCGGGATCAGGAAACCGGTTTCAGCGCGAAAATCCGACGGGTGGCTCAGCCCCGGCAGCGGCAGCAGCGGGATGCCAAACACGCGCAACTTTGCGCCGTAATAGCGCACCATTTTCTTGACCGGGTCATACGCGACGCGCACCGCGGTCAGTTCCCAGCTCGGGCGTTTGGGGCAACCTTCGTCGTTGACGACTTCGCAACCGCTGTAGGCGGCGGTGTGCAGGATGACGCGGCCGGCCTCGTCGCGCTCGCTCGACCGCGCAGCCATCCGGCCGCCTTCGCGCAGGACGAGCAGCAGGTCCTGCGTGGCGCCGGCCTTGAACTGGTCGGTCAGGTCCATGTGGTCGGTGTAGAGCACATCGCCGTCTTCATCGACGAAACGGATGTTGCCGGTGCCCACAATCTTGCCGGTCTTGCGCGTGTAGACCACGGTATCGGCGCGCAGCGACTGGCCATCGCGGCGCATCACGACATTGCCGGTGGCGGTAACGATATCGCTGTCGTTGTCGTAGGCCACTTTGTCGGCGGCAAAGCGGACGAGGTCGGATGCGGCCGGTTTGGCCGAATCAGGCACTGTCACGGCGGGCGCATCGGCGGTGCCGATGGCGGGCGCAACCGGGGTTTGCGCCCACGCGGCCGCAGGCACCAGGCTGGCGATTCCCATCAGGGCAAGGCTGACAGCGGAACGGAGCGCGATCCTGCCGCGCAATAGCGGGGGGTGCATGGGAATGGCGTGCAGCGGGGGCCGCGTCAGGGGTCGCATCCGCTTGCCTATCGCACCGGTGCGGCTTAACTGCAAACCCACAATTTACTGCCGTGAGCGCATGTCCGGTGCTTCGCCGTGCGCATGCGCCTCTGATATCACACTGTTGCTGTTCCGGTTTGCCGTTTCGTTCAGGAGTTCTTCGATGACTGTCAATTTCGCTTCGCCCGGCCACGCCCTTCCGCGCCTGATCGCCCGCCTGGTCGGTGAAGGCAATCTGCCCGGCGACCTGTCGGAAACCGTGCGCGAAGCCGCTGCCGCCAGCCGGTTCACGGGCAAGGGCGGGCAAGTGTTCGAAGCCTTTGCGCCGGGCGATGGCGGCCTGATGCGGCTGGCGTTTGCCGGCTTTGGCAAGGCGACGGGGCAGGAGCGCGATGCGGCGCTGGAACGCGCCGGCGGCGCGCTCGTGGCGAAATACCTGACTTCGGGCGAGACGACGCTCGGCATCGACTTTGGCGGCAGCGGGCTGAGCGCCGGCGAAGCGGTGTCGGTGCTGCTGGGCGCGCGGCTGCGCAGCTGGCGCTATGACATCTACCGCACGAAGCTGACCGACGAGCAGAAACCGTCGCTGACGCAGATCGTCGCGATCGGCGCGGCAGAAGGCGCAGAGGCGCTGTGGCAGACCGAAGCGGCGCTGGCCGAAGGGATCGAGTTCACGCGCGAACTGGTGACCGAACCGGCCAATGTGATCTATCCCGAGAGCTTTGTGGCGCGGTGCCTTGCCCGGTTCGAGGGCACCGGCATCGAGATCGTCGTGCTGGACAAGGCCGCGCTCGAAGCCCTGGGCATGGGCGCACTGCTGGGCGTGGCGCAAGGTTCGGTGCGCGAGGCACGCGTGCTCGCGCTGCGCTGGAAAGGTCGCGCGGGCAGCCGGCCGACCGCGTTTGTCGGCAAGGGCGTGACCTTCGACACCGGTGGCATTTCGATCAAGCCGGCCGCCGGGATGGAAGACATGAAGTGGGACATGGGCGGCGCCGGCGCGGTTGCGGGCGCCATGCTGACACTGGCGCTGCGCAAGGCAGCGGCTGATGTCATCGGCGTCGTGGGCCTGGTGGAAAACATGCCCGATGGCAATGCACAGCGGCCGGGCGATGTCGTGACCAGCCTGTCGGGGCAGACGATCGAAGTGATCAATACCGATGCCGAAGGGCGGCTGGTGCTGTGCGACGTGCTGACCTGGGTGCAGAACACGTATGCGCCTGCCACGATCGTCGACCTGGCCACGCTGACCGGCGCGATCATGGTATCGCTGGGCACCGAATACGCCGGGATGTTTGCCAATGACGATCTGCTGGCCAGCCAGCTCGACAATGCGGGCAAGGCGAGCGGCGACAAGCTGTGGCGGATGCCGCTGGGCGCGGCATATGACAAGCTGATCGACAGCCCGATCGCCGACATGAAGAATATCGGCGGGCGGTTTGGCGGATCGATCACTGCGGCGCAGTTCCTGAAGCGCTATATCAACGAGGGTGTCGCCTGGGCGCATCTCGATATCGCGGGCATGGTCTGGGCAGACAAGCCGGGCGCGACGTTCGACAAGGGCGCGACCGGGTTCGGCGTGCGGGTGCTCGATCGTTACGTGCGCGACGTGCTTGAGGGCTGATCATGCCGAAGATGCGGTCAAAGGCGGATCTGCCCACCAAAGTGTGTGCCGCCTGTGGCCGGCCATTCGCCTGGCGCAAGAAGTGGGAACGCGACTGGGACAACGTGCGCTTCTGTTCGGATCGGTGTCGCGGCGCGGGGGCAAAGGGGTAGGATGCGGGTCGATTTCTATCAATTGACCCGCGACCCTGCCGAACTGGTGCTGCCCGCGCTGGCGCGCGCGACATTGGCGGCGGGCGAGCGGATGCTGGTCGTGTCGGACGATGCGGGCCAGTTGGGGCGGATCAGTTCGGCGCTGTGGACGCGGGTGGCAGACAGTTTTCTGGCGCACGGTATGGGCGGCGGCGCGCACGATGCGCGGCAACCGATCCTGCTGGGCGCAGACATGCAGCCGAGCAATGGCGCGCGCTATTGCGCGATTGCCGACGGGCAGTGGCGCGAGGCCGACGGGATGACGCGCGTGTTCCTGCTGTTTCCGCCCGAGCGGATCGACGATGCGCGCCAGACCTGGCGGTTGCTGGGGACGCGCGAAGGGGTGGATCGGCGGTATTGGCGGCAGAATGGCGGCAAATGGGTCGAAGGGCCCTAGCCGGGCCCCATCGACACCTTGCGATTGGCGGTGTTCCCGGCTAGGGGCCCGCGCACAGGGTCTGGCGGAATGCCGGCTCCGCGCGCTTTCCCAATGCTAAGGATTTTATCATGGCGGTTACCCGCACGTTCTCGATCATCAAGCCCGACGCCACGCGCCGCAACCTGACCGGCGCGGTCGCTGCCAAGCTGGAAGAAGCCGGCCTGCGCATCATCGCCTCAAAGCGCCTGCATCTCAGCCGCGAACAGGCCGAAGGGTTCTATGCCGTGCATTCCGAGCGGCCGTTCTTCAACGACCTGGTCGAATTCATGATCTCGGGCCCCGTGGTGGTCCAGGTCCTGGAAGGCGAAGACGCCGTCAAGCGCAACCGCGACGTGATGGGTGCGACCAACCCGGCGAACGCCGAGCCCGGCACGATCCGCAAGGAATTCGCCGAATCGATCGAAGCCAACACCGTGCATGGCTCGGATTCGGAAGAGAATGCCGCGATCGAAATCGCGTATTTCTTCAAGCCGGAAGAAATCGTCGGCTGATTGGCACCAGCCACGGCCGATATGAAAAGGGGGCTTTACGGCCCCCTTTTTTCGTATGCCTGACGGCAATCTTGACAAAAAGAAGCCCACCAGCCTCGCGGCGGTGGGCTCTCTTCAGACTGTCAACCAAGATCAGGCATATGTGACTTGCACATTGCGGCGACGGCGCGAACGCACAGTCATGCCGATCATGCCAAAGCCTACCAGCATCATCGCCCATGTTGCGGGCTCAGGCACCGCAGCGGTGGCGGATGTGAAATCGACGTTGAGCCCTGCAGCACCGCCGCCATTGTTGTTCGTGACGAACGACAAGGTGTTTTCGCCGGAAACAAACAATGGACCGGCGTACGAGAAGTCTGTCCACGAATTGTACGTCCCGGCGCTGATGGGGATGAATTTCCCATTCAACAGGAGTTCGTTGACACCGTCATCGGCCGCAAACATGCCAGCGAAGCTCGCGGTCGAAGCATCCAACCCGGTGAGCGAAAAGGTCGTGCTATACGTGAAAGTCTGGCCGACATTATCGGAGACTGTTGTTCCGGCATCGGGCGTCGAGCCGATCCAGCGTGAGGCTGAGGTGTCGGAAACCCAGTCTCCGGCCGGATAACCCTTACCAGTGAAGTTGACGTAAGCGGTCCCACCTTCAAGGGTCCAGTGAGCGTCGGCAAAGCCAGTGCCCGAAACCGCGGCTCCGTTGTCGTCGACGCCTGTGCTGTACAGCGTACTGATGTCTGCCGCGTTTGCAGCAGGCACATTCGCAATCGCAAGTGCAGCCAGGGTCCCCAGGACAAACGGCTTGGCAATGAATTTCATCATCATCTGTCTCTTCGTCAAAATAGAAAAATCTCTGATTTCACCCAAAGAGCATGTTCCGTGCCACTCGCAGTTTTGCGCCACATCAAGCCAAGGTTTCCACATGGTGTAAGCACTGGCGACACAATGGTTGGCTGGCCTAACCCAGCCGATACCGGCTGGGCGCGACACCGACGCGCCGTTTGAACATCGTCGTGAACGCGGCCGCGCTGTCATAGCCCAGATCGAATGCGATCGTGGTCACGGCTTCGCCGCGCGCCAGGCGGGGCAGGGCGATCAGGATGCAGGCCTGTTGGCGCCACGCGCCAAAGCTCAGCCCGGTTTCCTGCTTGAACATCCGCGTAAACGCCTTGCGGCCAAGGCCCAGGTCTGCGCTCCAGCGGTCGATTGTGTCGTGGGGTGTGGGCGTTTCGAGAAAGGCCTGGCATTTGTGCGCGACGGCGGGGGTCGTCGGGAACGGTACGGCCAGCGGCACGGTCGGGGCGCGAGCGATTTCTTCGAGCAGCAGCGCGATCATTTTGCCGTCGCGGCCCTGCACGTCGTATTCGGCGGGAATTGCGCTCGTTTCATCGAGCAGGCTGCGCAGCAGCGGCGACACCTGGATGACTTTGTTCGCGGGGCCCAGCGATCCGTGCACGCCTGGCTCGATGAGCACACTGCGGGTGCTGACGGCGCCGACCATGCGCACCGAATGCCGGCAGCCGCCGGGTGTCCATACCGCGCGTTCGGGCGGGGCGACCCAGGCGCCATGCGGCGTGCTGACGACAACGACGCCGCGTTTCGCATAGAGCAGCTGGCCGCGCCGGTGCTGGTGCCAGTCGAGCTCGAACGCGGGGGGATAATCGTTGCCGACACCGATCACCGGGCGGTCGACCGTGTCCCACATGTCGGCAGGATTTTGTGCCACGGCCAATGTCCCGATCGCAAAAGATATTGTCCCATACAGGAATGCGGGACGCTTGGGCAGGGCCTATGCACACAGCGATCAGCACCGGGAACCCCATCATGACTGCCACGACCGCGCCCACTCGACCGAACGCCGCCGAAACGACGGTGTTCAGCGTGATCGTGGCGATCAGCGTCTGCCACTTGCTCAACGATATGATGCAATCGCTGCTGCCGGCGATCTATCCCGAGCTCAAAGTGCATCTGGGGCTGACGTTCGGCCAGATCGGGTTGATCACGTTCGTATATCAGATCACCGCGTCGATCCTGCAGCCGGTCGTCGGGTTTTATGCCGACAAGCGCCCGACGCCGATGGCATTGCCCGGCGGCACGCTGTTTTCGCTGGCCGGCCTGCTCGTGCTGTCGGTGGCGCATACGTACATCATGCTGCTGGTCGGAGCGGCGCTGCTGGGCCTGGGGTCGTCGGTGTTTCATCCCGAATCGTCGCGCGTGGCGCGGATGGCGGCAGGCGCGCGGCACGGGCTGGCGCAATCGCTGTTCCAGGTCGGCGGCAATGCCGGGTCTGCGCTCGGGCCATTGGCGGCCGCGCTGGTCGTCGTGCGTTGGGGGCAAAGCAGCCTGGCGTTTTTTGCGATGCTGGCGCTGTTGTCGTGCGCGATCCTGTGGAATGTTGGGCAGTGGTACCGGCATCACGGGCTGGCACGGCTGACGCGCGGGGCGAGCGGCGCGCAGCCGGCAGCCTCGATGCCGCGCGGGCGGGCGATGTGGGGCATTGCCGTGTTGCTGGCGATGATCTTTTCCAAATATGTCTATCTGGGCAGCCTGACGAGTTACTTCACGTTCTATCTGATCCATCGATTCGGCGTGTCGGTCGAGGTGGCGCAGTTCTACCTGTTTGCGTTTCTGGCTTCGGTGCCGGTTGGCGCGATGCTCGGCGGACCGCTGGGGGATCGGTTCGGGCGCAAATATGTGATCTGGTTTTCGATCCTGGGCGCGCTGCCGTTCACGCTGTTGCTGCCGCACGCCAGCTTGTTCTGGACCGGGCCATTGAGCGTGATCATCGGGCTGATCCTGGCATCGGCGTTTCCGGCGATCGTGGTGTTTGCGCAGGAACTGGTGCCGGGCAAGGTCGGGATGATTTCGGGGCTGTTCTTCGGGTTTTCGTTCGGCGTGGGCGGGATCGGTACGGCGGTGCTGGGCGCGGTGGCGGATCGGTCGGGGATCGAGGCGGTGTTCTGGATCTGCTCGTTTCTGCCGGCGATCGGGCTGCTGGCGGTGTTTCTGCCTTCGACACGGCGGGCGTAGGCTATCTTGGGCCCCTCCTTTAAAAAGGGGGGGGCGCGTTGAGGCATCGCGACGTCCGGCGTCTGCGATTACGTCACGCCCTACGCATGATCACCCGCCCAGCAGCGCGGCCAGGCGGCGCGGGGCGATCGCCAGCCAGCTGCGTTGCAGCCGGTCGGCAATGTCGTCCCAATCGGGTTCGTCCTGGTCCAGGCGGATGGCGATCCAGTCGTTGCCGAAATAGGCCGGGCGATAATAGCGATCCGGATCGCGATCGATCAGGGCTTCCTGTTCGTCCAGGCCGCTGATCTTGACGAGCAGCGATGTGCGCGCGTCGCCGTGGTGGTTGACCGAGACGTAGGCGAACTTCTTGCCTTTGGTTATCCCGAAGCAGGTCATGCCGTGGCTGAGCGTTTCCTCGCTCGACGGCAGCGCGAGCGCAAGATCGCGCACTTTGCCGGTCAGCCATGCCGGGTCGGTCGGTGCGCTGACGAGGTCGGCCAGGCACCGTGCATAGAGCTGATGTTCGGCAAGCAGCACGCGCGCCGACAGCGTGGCGGCGGTGTCGCCGGGCAGGATCGCGACCGCGATCTGGCCCAGCACCGGGCCGTCGTCGAGTTCGGGCGTGACCAGGTGCACGCTGCATCCGCCGTGGGTTTCGCCTGCGGCGATCGCGCGGGCATGGGTTTCCAGGCCCTTGTATTTGGGCAGCAGGCTGGGGTGCATATTGACCATGCGCCCGTTCCAGCGTTCGACGAAGCCGGGCGACAGGATCCGCATGTATCCCGCAAGCGCGATCGTGCGCGCGCCGCTGGCCACGATTGCGGCCTCCATCGCGGCGTCGTGGTCGGCGCGCGCCATGCCCTTGTGCGGCAGCACGAACGTAGCCACGCCTTCGGCCGCGGCGAGCACGAGCCCGGCGGCCGCGGGGTTGTTCGAGGCGACGAGCGCGATTTCAAACGGGCAATCGGCGCGGCGGCTGGCGTAGAGCAGCGCGGCCATGTTGGTACCGCTGCCCGAGATCATCACGGCAACCGGGATGCGCGTGTCAGGCCCAGGCACTTCAGGCAAGGTGCACGGCGTCCCAGGCTTCGCGCGCGCTCCATGTCTCGATGCTGCCCGACACGGTGCAGCCGCGCTCGCCGGTGACCACTTCGCCGATCGTGAAGACCTGCTCGCCTGCTGCGGTCAGGTCTTGCGCCAGCGTTTCGGCTTCGCCGGGCGCGACGACGAGAACCATGCCGAGGCCGCAGTTGAAGGTGCGCGCCATTTCCGCAGGCTCGATCCGGCCCTGCGCCTGGAGGAAGGCCATCAGCCGCGATTGCTCCCAGGCGTCGGCGTCGATGCGGGCGTGCAGGTGTTTGGGCAGCACGCGCGGCACGTTTTCGAGCAAACCGCCGCCGGTGATGTGCGCCAGTGCGTGGATCCGGCCCGAGCGGATGAACGGCAGCAGCGATTTCACGTAGATTCGCGTCGGCTCGATCAGGTGGTCGATCAGCAGCTTATCCATGTCGAACAGCGCGGGGCGATCGAGTTTCCACTGCTTGTCGGCAGCAAGGCGCCGGACCAGCGAATAGCCGTTGGAATGGACGCCCGACGACGCCAGCCCGAGCAGCACATCGCCCGCCGCGACACGGTCGCCGGTCAGTTGTTCGCCGCGCTCGACCGCACCCACGCAAAAGCCGGCGAGGTCATAGTCGCCGGCTGCATACATGCCGGGCATTTCGGCGGTTTCGCCACCGATCAGCGCGCATCCGGCGATCTTGCAGCCTTCGGCAATGCCCGCGATCACGCGTTCGGCGATGCCGTTGTCGAGCTTGCCCGTGGCGAAATAGTCGAGGAAGAACAGCGGCTCCGCGCCCTGGACGATCAGGTCGTTGACGCACATGGCGACCAGGTCGATGCCGATCTGGTCATGGCGATCATGGTCGATTGCCAGTTTGACCTTGGTGCCGACGCCGTCGTTGCCCGCGACCAGCAGCGGATCCTTGTATCCGGCGGCGCGCAAGTCGAAAAACCCGCCGAAACCTCCGAGTTCTGCATCGGCGCCGGGACGCGCGGTGGCGCGCGCGATCGGGCCGATCGCCCTGACGAGCGCATTGCCGGCGGCGATGTTTACGCCGGCTTTCGCGTAGCTATACGGGGCGGAGTTGTCGGTTTCGGATGCCATGGCGCATGCCCCTATCGCTTTCCTGCTTGGATTTCCACTTGCCTTTGGGCAAAAGCGCCCCCGGCGTTCTAAATGCCTTGTCCCTTATCCAGTTTCGCGGCGTCGTGTTGCCGTATCGGAGTTCGCTTGGCCGTCTTGAGCTTTCTGTCGAAGACGACGCGTCCCGCCCGGCTCGGGTTTGCGGGCGCGGGCCTGTTGCTGCTGGGCATCGGGGGCGCGATCGTGTGGGCGCAGATCGAGGGTGATCGCGGCATCGCGCCCGTGGCCAGCACCGGCGATTTCGAAGTCAACGGCATCGACGTCAACACCACCGGCAAGGATGCCGACGAGGCGCGGATGACCGGATGGCGCACCGCAACTCGGCTGGCGTGGCAAAAGCTGGGGGCGCAGCGTGGGCCTGGCGGGGTGGCACCGGCGCTCGATGACGGGACGTTGCTGGGCATGGTGTCGGCGGTGACGATCGAACACGAAGAGATCGGGCCGCATCGCTATATCGCAAAGCTGGGCGTGGTGTTCGACCGCGCCCGGGCGGCGGGGTATCTGGGGCTGCAAGGCGGGGGTGCGCAATCGGCGCCGCTGCTGGTGATCCCGTTGCTGTACCAGGGGGGCGTGGCCAGCGTGTTCGAAACGCGCACGCCGTGGCAGAAAGCCTGGGCCGATTTCCATACCGGCGAAAGCGTGATCGACTATGTGCGGCCCAATGGCGGCGGCGCCGACGGGTTGCTGATCGATGCAGGGCAGGTCAGCCGGCGCAGCCGCAACTGGTGGCGGTCGGTGCTCGACCAGTATGGCGCCGAAGACGTGGTGATCCCGATCGCGCGGTTGAGCCGCGAGTATCCGGGCGGCCCGGTCAAGGGTACGTTTACGGCGCGGCACGGACCCGACAATGTGTATCTCGGCTCGTTCGAGTTGACGGCCGACAGCGAGGACAAGCTGCCGGCCATGCTGAGCGAAGCGGTCAGAAAATGCGATGCGCTGTTCGCGCAGGCATTGGCCGAAGGTCAGCTGAAGCCCGACCCGTCGTTGAACAGCGGGCCACAGATCGATCCCAAGCTGATCGCCGGGATTGTCGACAAGATGCCGCCGCCCCGGGGCGCGGCGCGCGCGGCCGCGCCGGGTGTGGCCGTTACCAGTGGTTCGGGCCCGGCAACGCCGACAATGCAGGTGCAAGTGCAATTCGTCAGCCCCGATGCGGGCGCGGTGGATGCGGCGCAGGCCGCCTTGCGCGCGATACCGGGGGTTTCGGCCGTGACGACCAGTTCGCTGGCGCTGGGCGGGGTGTCGGTGGTGCGGGTTTCGTATGGCGGCGACCTGGAAGCGCTGGCCGCGGCCTTGCGCGCGCAAGGGTGGAAAGTGACGCAAGGCTCCGGCGTTCTGATGATGCGGCGCTGATTGCGCGCGTGTCACGCCCAGATACCGTGTCGCAGATTGCGCTGCCTTTGACGCTGCCCGGCGGCGGCGAGTCGATTGTCGGCGGCGACAGTTTGCAACCCGTGTTTGCAGCTTTGCAGGCGAGCGCAGGCTGGCCCTATCGTACCGCTGTGCTGAGCGGGCCGGCGCGATCGGGCAAAAGTCTGATGGCGCGCTGGTTTGCCGACAGCGGCGCCGGGGTTGCGGTCGATGATGCGGACCGGACGGATGAGGTGGGGCTGTTTCACCGCTGGAACCGGGCACAGTCCGAGGGGCAGGCGCTGTTGCTGACCGCGCGGCAGCCGGTGGGTGCGGGTTGGACGGTTGCGCTGCCCGACCTGGCGTCGCGGCTGGGGGCGGCGTTGCAACTGGTGATTGCGCCGCCTGATGATGCGCTGTTGCGGGCGTTGCTCGGCGAGCAGGCGCGGCGCCGGGGGCTGATGCTGGGCGAGGCGGTGCTCGACTGGCTGGTGCCGCGGATCGAGCGCAGCCATGCCGCAACGGAAGATATGGCAAGCACGCTCGACCGGCTGTCGCTGGAGCGCAAGGTGCCGGTAACGCTGGCGCTGGCGCGTGAGGTGCTGGGCGGACGTGTCGATGGGCCCGGCCCTTGGCAACCGCGGCTCTTATGACCATATCGCTTGCATCGCGCCGTGGAAGATGGGGCTTGGTCATGGTCCAATGGGTGAATTTGCAGGTGCTGTCCTGAGCGGGGCCGAGGGTCCGGGCGCAGTGGTGGTGCCGTTTCCGCGCAATGCGCCGGTGCAGGTCGTGTTCGACCGCGCCGAACTTATGCGTATTCTCGATCTGTACGGGCGGATGGTCGCGGCCGGATTGTGGCGCGACTATGCGATCGGGTTCGGGCGTGAGGCGGCGCATTTCAGCGCGTACAAACGCAGCGCCGAGCGGCCGAGCGCGCGAATCGAGAAGCGGCCCGAATTGCGCCAGCGGCAGGGGATGTGGGCGCTGTATGGCGAGGCGGGGCAGGTGTTGAAGCGCGGGCATGACCTGGCTGGCGTGCTGGCTTCGCTGGAGCGCAAGTTGCTGAAAATCGTTGCGGATTAGTCTTCTTCCCCCCTCCGCTTCAGGGGAGGGGCCGGGGGTGGGGGCTCTCGGCTGCATTCGACCTTTGCATGAGCGTTGGCGAGTGGGGATGGCCCCCACCCCAACCCCTCCCCTGAAGGGGAGGGGCTTGGCTTGCGTTTTTATGGCTCTGGCGGTCGCTGGATGCGGGTCGGCGAGGGTTCCGGAACGCCATCGGCAGGGACAGCCCGTGCTGCGCGCTGTTTACCGCGACGAGACGCATCGGTTGCTGGTGGTGTTGCCCGACGCGGCGCATCGCATACCGCCCGGCGATTGTACCGCGCCCTTGCTGATCGACGAGGTCAGCGGCGCGGTGCGGCAGGTTACGCCAGGCGAAACCGCGCAATGGATGCGGCAAATGGAACTGTCGGGCGCGGTAAAGGGGACGTGTCCGTAAAGGGCCCTATTTCGCCGCTGCCGCCATGGCCGACAGGATCGCGTGGCTTTGTTCGGTGCCCGACGCGGGAACGATATCGCTGCTGCGGTCGTTGATCCGGTCCCAGTTGGCGGCAAAGCCTTCGACCGTGCATTCGGCAGGGGGCAATATGACCGGCGCGTTCATCGTGACGACGGACGTGTGGAAGGCGCCGGCCCCGGCACCGACGATCGCGTTGCTCGGGGCGTCTTCGGATACCAGATACAGCGCGGCGGGAACGACGTTTTCAGGGGCGAACAGCTTGAACGCATCTTCGGGAAAGATGTCGGCGGTCATGCGCGTGGCCGCAACCGGCGCCAGCGTGTTGACGCGGACATTGTATTTTGCGCCTTCGAGATACAGCGTCTTGGTCAGGCCCGCGAGCGCGAGCTTGGCAGCGCCGTAATTGGCCTGGCCGAAATTGCCATACAGGCCGCTTGACGATGCGGTCATCAGGATGCGGCCATAGGTCTGTTCGCGCATCAGGTCCCACACTGCCTTGGTCGCGTTGGCCGAGCCGATCAGGTGGACTTTGACGACCAGTTCGAAATCGGCCGGGTCCATCTTGGTAAAGGTCTTGTCGCGCAGGATGCCGGCGTTGTTGATCAGGATATGGACGCCGCCCCAGGTTTCTTTCGCGCGGGCGACCAGCGCCTGCATCTGGTCGTATTCGGTGACCGAATGGCCATCTGCCATAGCCTCGCCGCCGGCTTGCCTGATTTCTTCGACGACGTGTTGTGCTGCGTCCGAGGTGCCGGCGCCGTCGCGCGATCCGCCCAGGTCGTTGACGACGACTTTGGCGCCCCGCTTGGCGAGTTCGAGCGCGTAGGCGCGGCCCAGGCCGCCGCCGGCGCCGGTTACGATCGCGACGCGTCCTGCAAAAGAAATGCTCATATCGCCAGCCTCCTGTGCGTGCCTAACCGCGCGCTTAATTGGCGCGCGGATGCCATGGCTGGCGGGGGTTTGCAATATTGGATTGGAAAGGTTCGACTGGTGCGGGCTTACCCGATGCGGTGGACCCAGCCATGGGTGTCGGGGGCCTGGCCGCGCTGGATGGCGACGAGGCGCTGGCGCAGGCGCTGGGTCAGCTGGCCGGGGCCGCCGCTGCCGATCAGGAATTCGCCATTGGCGTCGGCCACCTTGCCGACCGGGGTGACGACGGCCGCGGTACCGCAGGCAAAGGTTTCGACGAGTTCGCCGCTGGCGGCCTCGGTGCGCCACTGGTCGAGCGCATACGGTTCCTCACGCACGATCAGGCCTTCTTCGCGCGCAAGTGTCATCAGGCTGTCGCGGGTGATGCCGGGCAGGATCGTGCCGCCCAGCGGCGGCGTAACCAGCGATCCGTCGGATTTGACGAAGAACAGGTTCATCCCGCCCAGTTCCTCGACCCAGCGGTGTTCGGCGGCATCGAGGAACAGCACCTGGTCATGGCCGCGGGCAAAGGCTTCGGCAGTGGGGACCAGGCTGCTGGCATAATTGCCGCCGCATTTGGCAGCGCCGGTGCCGCCAGGCGCGGCGCGGGTGTATTCGCTGACCCACAGCGACACCGCGGGCGCGCCCGATTTGAAATAGTTGCCGGCGGGGCTGGCAATGACGAGGAATTTGTAGGTGCGGGCGGGGCGCACGCCCAGGAACGCTTCGGATGCGAACATGAATGGGCGCAGATACAGCGATCCGCCCTCGACCGTGGGGAACCAGTCGGCATCGGCCAGGACCTGCTGGCGCACGGCCTCGACGAACAGGTCGGGGTGGATTTCGGGCATGGCGAGGCGGCGCGCCGAGGCATTGAAGCGCGCGGCATTTGCCTCTGGCCGGAACAGCGCGATACCACCATCGTTCAGGCGGTAGGCCTTGAGGCCTTCGAAGATTTCCTGTGCATAATGCAGCACGGCTGCCGCCGGATCGAGCGCGATCGGGCCGTAGGGGACGACGCGCGGATTGTGCCAGCCCCCGGCACCACCGACAGCGTTTGCGTCGAAATCGATTTCAACCATGTGATCGGAGAAAGCCGTGCCAAAGCCGGGATTGTTCAGGATGATGGCGCGATCATCGGGCTTGCGCGGTGCGGGGTGTGCGATGCGCGCGAATTCGAGCTGGCTGGCGGAGGTCGCCATGGCAAATCCTTCTCACAAAATCATGTCTGGGGCGCGAATCGGCGCACCCATTGCGCGTCTTTGTACTATTATTGCGCAAAATTCAATCAGTTTGAAACAAATGTGAAGGGCCGCTTCCCATTGGGAAACGGCCCTTCGCATGGTCAGCGGCCGGAAGTGCCGCCCACAAAGCCTCTATCGCGTCATTTCGACAATCAGCGATAATGCCTCGTGCTGCTGAATTCCGACCTCTGTGCTGAACCATGAGACATCGGATCACCTCCTTTCGCGCTGTTGAGCCAAGTTCGCCGTCCGCGTGGGCCTCACCCGATCCGGCTGGGCCGCAGCGTACAATCCCGCTGCTGCCTTGGTTTCAAGATGATTCATCTTGGGCGTAACAACAAGACTTGAACTAAAAAAAATTGTCGTCAGAATCAGGCGTCCCGGTTGCGATATCAGCGCTGTCCCCGGCAATCCTCCACGACGCGGCCGACCTCGGACCAGGACGGCAGCACGATCGGCGCCATTGCGCCGATTTCGATGCGGAAACGACCCCGGCTGTACGCCATGGCGTCGAGGATGCGGTTCGATACCGGCAAAGTGACCGCGATCGTCGAGAGCGCACCGATCGTCTGCGGGCCGGCGGCAAAGGTACCGGTGCTGGTCGAAGTGGTGATCGTGGCCGATCGCGTGCCTGTTTGCTCCGATGCCATATACGGCAGGGTCAGCGCCAGGCGGACGACGCCGGCTGCGCGGTCGCAGGCCAGGATCGCGATCGGGGGTGATCCGCTCTGGCCATAGCGCGCTTCGCTGCCGGTGGCGCGCGCGGTCCACGCCCAGTCGCCGGCGGGAAGCGGGAGATCGCGCCAGTCTGTGCCCGTGCCTTGTGCATAAGGTGCCGGTGGCGGGGTAAAAGCGGGTGCCGCATACGGCGCTGCGGGCACGGTTGGCAGCGGGCGCCGTGCCGCTGGTGGCGGGGGCAGCGGCGGTCCTTGCGTGTATCGTGGTGCGACAGGGCGGCTCTCGCCGGCGCGTGGCGCAGGCTGATCACACGCGGCCAGCGACACCGTGGCGAGGATGAGCGTAAAGGATTGCGCGAGTGCGCGGTTGATCTGCATGGCCTGTGTATGGAAGAGACGGACGATGAGCACAAGTCGTGAACCGCCTGCGCGTAAACAACGCATCGATCAGTTGCTGGTCGAGCGCGGGCTCGTCGAGAGCCGTGCGCGGGCGCAGGCGCTGATCCTGGCGGGGCTGGTGTACCAGGGCGAGATCAAGCTGACCAAGGCGGGACAGGCGGTCGCCGTCGATGCCGAGATCACCGTGCGCGGGCGCGATCATCCGTGGGTGTCGCGCGGGGGGATCAAGCTGGCGCACGCGATCGAGCATTTCGCGCTCGATCCATCCGGAGTGGTGGCAATGGACATTGGCAGTTCGACGGGCGGCTTTACCGATGTCCTGTTGCAGCACGGCGGGGCCCATGTGTTTGCGGTGGATTCGGGAACCAACCAGCTGGCGTGGAAATTGCGCAGCGATCCGCGCGTGACCGTGCTGGAACAGACAAGTGCACGCGTGCTGACGCCGCACATGCTGGAGGTCGACGGGGTCGCGCCGCCGACCTGGGTGGTGTGCGATGCCAGCTTCATCGGGTTGCGCAAAGTGCTGGAAGTGCCGCTGGCGCTGGCCGCGCGGCCAACGCGCCTGGTCGCGCTGATCAAGCCGCAATTCGAAGTGGGGCGCGGCGAGGTCGGCAAAGGGGGCGTGGTGCGCGATCCGGCGTTGCATGCGCGGGTTTGCGACGAGGTGCGCGACTGGCTGGCGAGCGCGGGCTGGCAGGTCGACGGGATTGTCGAAAGCCCGATCACGGGGCCGGAAGGCAATGTCGAATTCCTGATCGCGGCTGTATTGGTGCAATAGGCGGTTCAGCAAAGTTGCGTCGGGCGCAATGCGCGGCCAATATCCGCGGCGAATCGCTGTTCGTGTGTGCCTGGCCGTTGGCCGGGGGCAGGCTCGGCACAACCGCAGGTGTTATGCAACAGATTGCCTCGTCCGCTCAGCTCCGTGCCAGTGTCCTGCGCTGGGCGTTGTTTACCGTTCCGCTTTGCATCGGGCTGGGCTTTTTGTCGGCGCGCGCGGCCGGCAGTGTCGCGACCAACGCCTGGTTCGAAACGCTGGACAAGCCCGATATCTATCCACCGGCGATTGCTTTCCCGATTGTCTGGAGCGCGTTGTACGCGCTGATGGGGTTTGCGCTGGCGCTGATCGCATCGGCGCGCGGGGCGCGCGGGCGCGAGATCGCGATGGTGCTGTTCGTCGTGCAGCTGGCGGTCAACCTGAGCTGGAGCCCGGTGCTGTTCAGCATGCACCGGATAACCTGGGCGCTGTGGATCATTTTTGTGCTGATCGTGCTGGTGATCCTGACGATCGCGTTCGCCTGGCGCGTGCGGCGTACGGCGGCTGCGCTGTTGCTGCCCTATCTGGCCTGGATCTGCTTTGCCTCGGTGCTCAACCTGCAGTTGCTCGAATTGAATCCCGGGGCCGATGGCGGGGACGGGTCGGGTTCGACGGTGCGGGTACAACTCTGATCGGGGGCTTGCCGCCATCGCGCGGCATCCCCATGTACCGTGCATGATTCACCTGCATTGAGGTCAGACATGCAAAGCGAAAACCCGCTGATTGCCGATTTCGTCAAACTGTTGAACAGTGCCGCTGGCACAGTCGCGGGCATGGGGCGCGAAGCCAGCGAAACCATGCGCGAACGCGCCAAGGCCACCTTTGGCGGGATGGATTTCGTCAGCCGCGAGGAATTCGACGCGGTGAAGGATCTGGCGGCAAGTGCCCGCGAGGAAATCGAGGCGCTGAAGATCCGGTTGGCTGCGCTGGAAACCCCGCATTTTCCCGATTGATGTTTGCGCCGCCGTTTCCCGCACTTCACCCCGGGTCGAGCCCGGGGTGACGAGCGGGGTTTTGGTTGGTTCGCCCTGCGGCCAGACTACTTGATCGGCCAGACTACTTGATCGGGCAGTCAGGGGACAAACGCATATCCAGGTACGTATCCGCAGCGCGCATCATGTCGTCGAGTTCGTTCTCGTAGAAATGGTTCGCGCGGGGGATTTCGTCGTGGTGGATAGTGATGTGTTTCTGCGTGCGCAGCTTGTCGACGAGTTTCTGCACCGCGTTTGGTGTCACGACTGTGTCGGCGGCACCCTGGATGATGATGCCCGATGACGGGCAAGGCGCCAGGAAGCTGAAATCGTACATGTTGGCCGGCGGCGACACCGAGATGAAGCCGCGCACTTCGGGGCGGCGCATCAGCAGTTGCATGCCGATCAGCGCGCCGAATGAATATCCGGCGATCCAGGTGCTCGACGCTTCGGGGTGGATCTGCTGAACCCAGTCGAGCGCGGCGGCGGCATCGGACAATTCGCCGATGCCGTTGTCGAAACTGCCCTGGCTGCGGCCGACGCCGCGGAAATTGAAGCGCAGCGTGGCAAAGCCGCGTGCGACGAACGTGCGATACAGCGATTGCGTGATGCGATCGTTCATCGTGCCGCCGGCCTGGGGATGCGGGTGAAGGATCATGGCGATCGGTGCACGGGCGCGCGAGGCGGGCTGAAACCGCCCTTCGAGGCGGCCTTCGGGACCGGGAAAGATGACTGCGGGCATCGGGGAATCCTGATAAAACGGCGTTTTTCGAACTGGTGCCAAATAGGCGCAAGCCGAAATTCAAACATCGGCTATATAGAAACGAAGCGCGTAAAAGCAATCATGATAGCAGGGCCCCCTTTGTCTCCACCGCGCCATCAGGCCGATAGCGGCGTTTATCTCGACCATGCGGCGACGACACCGGTGAGCGTGGCGGCGCTTGCGGCGCTGGCGCATGGCTTTGCCGTATGGGCCAATCCTTCGTCGCCGCACCGCGCGGGGCGTGCGGCGCGGGCCGCGCTGGAGGATGCGCGGGCGCGGATTGCCGGAGCCCTGGGCTGGCCGGGCGAAGTTATTCTGACCAGCGGGGCGAGCGAGGCGATTGCGTTGGCGATGACGCGGGCGGTCATGCCGGTGGTGGCGGTTGCGGCCGTCGAACACGAGGCGGTGTTGCGCCATGCGGGGAATGCGGCGCGGTTGGGCGTGGATGGCGCCGGCGCCGTCGTGACAGGCGATGCGCGGCTGGATGAGCTGGTGGCGATCCAGCATGTCAACAACGAGACCGGTGTGATCCAGGCGTTCGATCGGATCATGCCTGCGGTGCGCGCGGCGGGGGGCATCGTGCTCGCGGATTGTGCGCAGAGTGCGGGCAAGCTGGCGTTGCCCGATGCGGACCTGATCGCGATTTCGGCGCACAAGTTTGGCGGACCGATCGGGATCGGCGCCTTGCTGGTGCGCGATTGGGCGTTGTTGCGACCGACGGGCGGGCAGGAGCGGGGGTATCGCGGGGGGACCGAGAACATGCCTGGCGCGCTGGCGATGGCGGCGGCGCTGGAGGATGGGGACGCGTGGATGGCGGGGGCAGCGGCGTTGCGCGCGCGGCTGGAGGCGGGGATTGTGGCCGCCGGCGGCGCGGTGATTGCGGGAGATGCCCCGCGTAGTGCCACGATCGGCGCGTATCGTACGCCGGGGCTTTCGGCCAATGCCTTGCTGATCCGGCTCGATGCGATGGGGATTGCGGTTTCGGCGGGCAGTGCATGTTCGTCGGGGTCGTTGCGGACAAGCCATGTCTTGACGGCGATGGGTATCGATGGGGCGAACGAAGTGATCCGGGTGTCGATCGGGCGTGAAACCGATGAACCGGCGATCGACCGTTTTCTGGCGGCGTATCGCGGTATTGCCGGGCGATGATCTATCTCGATTACCAGGCGACGACACCGTTGGCGCCCGAAGCGCTTGACGCGATGTTGCCCTGGCTGGGCGGGCCGGGGAGCGACGGCTTTGCCAATCCGCATAGCCCCAATCGCGCGGGGCGCGCGGCGGCCGCCGCGATCGAGGTGGCGCGCGAGGCGGTTGCTGCGTTGCTGCCGCCGGGCGGGCGGGTGATTTTTACGTCGGGCGCGACCGAGGCGTTGAACATGGCGCTTCGCGGAGCAGGGACGCGGCGGCTGGCGGTTTCGGCGATCGAACATGCAGCGGTGCTCGACACTGCGCGCGCGATCGATCCGGCGCTGGCGGTGTTGCCTGTCGATCACGACGGGCTGGTCGATGCGGCCGTGGCGATTCCCGAAGGCACCGGTCTGGTCGCGGTGATGCAGGTGAACAACGAGATTGGGACGGTGCAACCGGTCGATGCACTGGCCCGCGCCGCGCATGCGATGGGGGCGTTCTTTTTGTGTGACGCGGTGCAGGGTGCGGGCAAGCTGGCGGCGCCGGCGGGGGCCGATCTGATCGCGGTATCGGCGCACAAATTGTATGGACCCAAGGGGATCGGTGCGTTGTGGGTGCGCGACGGGGTGCAGGTCGATCCGCTGATTACCGGGGGCGGGCAGGAACACGGCGCGCGGTCGGGCACACTGAGCCCCGCGCTGGCCGCCGGGTTTGGCGCGGCGGCGCGATCGTGCGTGGCGTTGCGCGACAGTGATGCGGCGCATGTCGATGCGTTGTGGGCGCGGGCGCGCGGGGCGTTTGCGGGCTGGACGCTGAATGGCAGTGCGACGGCGCGATGGCATGGCAACCTCAGCGTGCGCGTCGACGGGCTGGATGTCGCGCGGCTGTTGTCGGAATGTCGCAGTGTGGCCATTTCTGCGGGATCGGCCTGTGCCAGTGGGTCGGGACGGCCCAGCCATGTCTTGCGCGCGCTGGGACTTTCGGACAGGATTGCACGAACCGCGCTCCGCATCGGATTTGGGCGCTATACGACGGTTGAGGATCTGGAGGAGGCACTGGCGGCAATTCGTGCCGCTGCATCGGCGCAAGGGGTTGGCCCCGGCGCGTGAGGAGCCGTGGACGAATGGTCAAAGTCTGTTTCGTCACCACCGATGGCCGCAGGGTCGATGCGCAGGGTACGCCCGGCGACAGCCTGCTTGCGCTTGGGCAGGCCATCGGCATGCCGCTGGAAGGGACCTGCGAGGGGCAGATGGCGTGTTCGACGTGCCATGTGATCATTGCGCCCGAATGGTTTGACCGACTGCCCGGCGCGGTCGAGGACGAGGAAGACATGCTCGACCTGGCGGCGGGCGTGACGCGCACGAGCCGGCTGGCGTGCCAGATCGTGTTGCAGGACGACCTCGACGGGCTGGAAGTGCGCATTCCCGACGAAGCGCGCGACATGCAGGGGCGTTGACTGTCGCTGCATTAGGCCATTGCATATAACCGTTTAAGGCAAGCTTTAAAGCGCTTGGACCTATAACGTAGCCAGATGGCGAGGCAGGTCCATTGACGCATGAAGTATGCGCACAACGAGGATGTGCTTGGTTTCGCGGTAAAAGATCAGATGAGAGCCGACGTTGCAGGAAAGGTATGTTGTCCCGAGCTCGGACCTGCTGCGCCCGTGTTTCACGCCTTCCACCAGGCCATTGATCGCGGTTTGTATAGTGATGATGTAGCTGTCTGCCTGATGTACCGACCAATGCTTCACGGTGTAGGCGTAAATATTGGCCAGATCGGCTTCAGCAAGCCGGGATAAGCGGTAGGATTCAAACTTGCGGGCCAGGCTGCGCCTTCAGCCCGCCAAGGAACGCCTTGAAATCCAGGGGGTGATCCGGATAACCGGATGCCTCACCGTCGCTGATGGCTTGGCGCAGCGCTTTCAATTTGGCCTCCTGCTCTTCCAGCAGCCGCAATCCGGCGCGCACGACGTCGCTGGCGGAATTGTAGCGCCCCTCTTTTACCGAGGCGGCGATGAACTCTGCGAAATGCTCGCCGAGCGAAACGGACGTATTTTGTGCCTGGGCCATCATTTCACCTTCAGCGCCAAAAATACCAATTTCTGGTATTCTTGGCAAGGCGGCGCTGTCCCGTTTTCAGCGATGGCCACGCGCCCCGATATCCATGAGCGGGCAATGGAAGGGGGATTACGCGTTTCGTCCGGTTGTCTTCGCCTGGTGTGCCCCCTAGGGTTTGAGGGCAATGGCCAAAAAACCCACGCCCCCTGACGATTCCGATCCGTTCGATGCCATCATTGATGCGCCGTTCGATGCGGCGTTGTCGGAGCGGTATCTGGTCTATGCGCTGTCGACGATTACCGCGCGGTCGTTGCCCGATCTGCGCGACGGGTTGAAACCGGTGCACCGGCGGCTGTTGTGGGCGATGCGGCAGCTGAAGCTCGAGCCCACGCTGGCGTTCAAGAAATCGGCGCGGGTCGTCGGTGATGTGATCGGCAAGTATCATCCGCATGGCGATGCGTCGGTCTATGACGCGATGGTCCGCCTGGCGCAGGATTTTGCGCTGCGCTATCCGTTGGTCGAGGGCCAGGGGAATTTCGGCAATATCGACGGCGATAATGCCGCGGCCTACCGCTATACCGAGGCGCGGATGACGCGCACCGCGATGCGGCTGATGGCCGGGCTTGAAGACGGCACGGTCGATTATCACCCGACATACAATGGCGAAGACGAAGAGCCGGAGATCTTTCCGGGGCTGTTTCCCAACCTGCTGGCCAATGGCGCGACCGGGATTGCGGTCGGCATGGCGACATCGATCCCCAGCCACAATGTCGCCGAGATCGTCGATGCAACGCTGATGCTGATCGACAATCCGGCGGTCGAGCATGCCGAATTGATGACGGTGTTTCATGGGCCCGATTTTGCCACCGGGGGTGTGGTCGTCGACAGTCCGGCAAGCATCAGCGCGGCCTATGCTTCGGGCAAGGGCGCGATCCGCACGCGGGGGCGGTTTTCGACCGGTCGCGACGAGGCGGGCGATTGGGAGCCGAGCGGGATCGAGCGGACCGGCAGCGGGCAATGGCAGCTGGTGCTGTCCGAAATTCCCTACATGGTCGCCAAGGGCAAGCTGATCGAGCAGATCGCCAATCTGATCGGCGACAAGAAACTGCCGATCCTGGAAGACATTCGCGACGAATCCGACACGCAGATCCGCATCGTGTTCGTGCCCAAGAGCCGCAATGTCGATCCCGAATTGCTGAAGGAATCGCTGTACCGGCTGACCGATATCGAATCGCGGTTTTCGCTCAATCTCAACGTGCTCGATGCGCGGCGCACGCCGGGTGTGCTGGGGCTGAAGCTGCTGTTGCAGGAATGGGTGATCTCGCAGATCGACATCATGCTGCGCCGCGCGCGGCATCGGCTGGAAAAGATCGCGGCGCGGCTGGAACTGGTCGATGGCTATATCATCGCTTATCTCAATCTCGACCGGATCATCGAGATCATCCGCGGCGAGGACGAGCCCAAGCCGGTGATGATGGCCGAATTCGCGCTGACCGACCGGCAGGCCGAGGCCATTTTGAACATGCGGCTGCGTTCGTTGCGCAAGCTGGAAGAGATGGAGTTGCGGCGCGAGCACGCCGCGCTGATTGCCGAGCAGGACGACCTGACCAAATTGCTGGAAAACCCGGCAAAGCAGCGGACCAAGCTGAAGCGCGAACTGGCCGCGCTGCGCAAGGAATATGGCCCCGATACACCGCTGGGCCGCCGGCGCACGACATTGGCCGAAGCCGCGCCGACGCGCGAATTCAACATGGATGCGATGATCGAGAAAGAGCCGGTGACGGTGATCATGTCGCAGCGCGGATGGATTCGCGGGGCCAGGGGTCATGTCCCGCTCGATGGCGATTTCAAGTTCAAGGAAGGCGACGGGCCGGCGTTTGCGTTTCATGCGCAGACCACCGACAAAGTGCTGATCGCGACCGACGCCGGGCGGTTTTTCACGATCGGCGTGGACAAATTGCCGGGCGCGCGCGGGTTTGGTGAACCGATCCGCACGATGCTCGATATCGATCCCGATGCGCAGATCATGGCGATGGTGGTGCACAAGCCGGGCGGGCAATTGCTGCTGGCAGCAAACACCGGCCGCGGGTTTGCCGCGCAGATGGACGAATTGCTCGCCGAAACGCGCAAAGGGCGCGGGGTGGTTTCGACCAAACCGGGGGTGAAGCTGACCGTGGTGCGCGAGATTGCGCCCGAGCACGACCACGTTGCGGTGATCGGCGACAACCGCAAGCTGGTGATCTTTGCGCTGAACGAAGTGCCGTTGCTGGCCAAGGGGCAGGGCGTGGCCTTGCAGCGCTATCGCGACGGCGGGATGGCCGATGCAATCAGCTTGCGGTTGGAAGACGGGCTGTCTTGGCCGATGGGCGGCGGCAGCGGGCGGATACGGATCGAAAAGGATCTGTTGCCGTGGAAGGTTGCGCGCGGCGCGGGCGGAAGGCTGCCGCCGAACGGATTTCCGCGCGATAACAAGTTTGCGTGACAAAATCCGTCAGTTTTTTAGCGCAAATACTGCGTTATTTTGACCGTTCCGGATTGTAAGTGTCTGTGGTGAAATCGCGCATCATGCGGGTGCCGATTGGTTCGTCGATGAGGTGCAGCCAGCTGTCATCTTCGTTCAGCACTTTGGCGAGTGCAATATATGTCGGTTCGCGCGCTTCGATCTCTTCGTCTGTGGCATCACCCATTCGACCCCGAATGCGCCAGCCGCTATCAGGATACCTGTCACCTTCCTGAGACATGTCCGGTTCTTCGCGATAGATAAATTCGACGGGCTCCTCGCCATCGAGGATGCATTGATCGACCAGGCACCGATCCCAATATTCACGAATATTGTCGGGAGGTGGCGCTGTTTCGGGATTTGCCCATATTATCGAGATAATATTATGGCGTTCGAACAGCACCATGTCTTCGTGTTTCAGGTCAGTGGTGGGTTCGATTGGCTCGTTGGCCAGTGTTCCCGCAAGCGCGTCGTTATCCAAGGATGTCACCCTGACCCACATTCGCTCTGCGCCAAATTCTTCTACATCGTGTGCGTATTCGAAAATTAATTTGACCAAGTCGCCTTTGCCCACGGCCGCAATCTCAACAGCGTTTGGTAAGAAGAATGAATAGGGAGCTTCTTTGGCAATGGGGCGGGGATCGACCAGGCTATAGGACTGCACTTTGGACATCGTATAATCGTACCGAGCGTATCGACGAGCGCAAGCGGTTACACGGCTGTCGGCCCCGCGATTGTCGTCAGCGTCGAAGGCGTCATCACCTGTTGCAGCTTTTGCGGTTCGCCGCTTGCCGGATACCACAAATAAAGCGGAACGCCGGCGGCGCCCTGGGCGGTCAGGAAGCGGGTGATGGCCGGGTCGCGGCGGGTCCAGTCGCCGACCAGGACGACGACGCCGGCCTTCTTGAACGCGGCGGCGGTGGCGTTGGTTTCGATCGCGACGTTTTCATTGACCTTGCACGACAGGCACCAGTCGGCGGTGAAGTAGGCGAAGACCGGGTGGTGCGCGGCGCGGGCGGCGTCGAGCGCGGCTTGCGTGAACGGTTTCGCGCCGATCAGGCTGGCGTCTTCGTGGCGTTCTGCGTTGGCGAGGCGCGGCGTGGCGGCGACCGCGACGACGGCAAGCACGACCAGTGCGGGGACCATCCAGCGCGCGACTTCGCGACCAGAGTGTTGCGAACGGCCCATGACGGTCAGCAGCACGACGACGGCAGCCGACAGCGCGATGGCGGCGGCGCAGAACGTTGCACCGCCCAGGCGCCACGACAGCCAGGCGAGGGCGAGCACGGTCAGGCCCATCGGCACGGCCATCGCATGGCGAAACCAGACCATCCAGGCGCCGGGGCGGGGCAGGATGCGGCGCAGCGCGGGGATGAAGCCGATGGCCAGGAACGGCAGCGCCAGGCCGAGGCCGAGCGCGCCGAACACCGCGAGCGCGGCGACCATCGGCAGGACCAGTGCGGCGCCCATCGCGGCGGCCATGAACGGGCCGGTGCAGGGGGTGGCGACGAACGCCGCCAGCAGCCCGGTGCCGAACGCGCCGAGCAGGCCATGCTGACCCGGCGCGCCGGTCGAGAACGACAGGCCGGGCAATTCATAGAGGCCGGCGAAATTGGCAGTGATTGCGACCGCGAGCAGCAGCAGGACCGCGATGACGCCCGGATTCTGCAGCTGGAACGCCCAGCCCACTTCGCTGCCTGCTGCGCGTAAGCCGAGCATGATGCCACCCAGGACCAGGCAGGCGAGGATGACGCCGGCCGAATAGGCCAGTGCGTCGAGGTGTGCGTTCTGGGTGTTGCCGCGTGCCAGCGCGAGCGCTTTCAGGCTGAGGATCGGGAACACGCAGGGCATGATATTGAGGATCAGGCCGCCGAGTAGCGCACCGAGCACCGACAGGCCCAGCAGTTTCCACGAGAATGCGGCCGTGGGTGCGGCGCCGGCGAGGGGCTCGCCGGGCGGGGGGACGGGGCCGGCTTGCGCGGTCAGGCTGATGCCCGAGCCGTCGGGGCCGAGCGAGAGAACGCCCGCAAGCGCGGTCGGAGCGGTCGCAGGCGGCGTGGTGGCGCGGGTGAGGTCGACCACCAGCGTGTCGCCGTTGCGGCTGAAGTTCTGGGGCGCGGCGTAGTTGATCACGCCGTCGGTGGTGAGGAACACGTGCGGATCGGTGATTGCGGCGTGTGCGGGGAACGGGATCGCCAGGCGATAGCCGGTCGCCGTCGTGGCAAAATGCGCAGGTTGATCGAGCGGGGCGGGCAGCGCAGTGCGCCATGCGGCAAAGCGCGGGTCTGCGGCGGGGGTGGTGCCGGGCGCCGCAATGCTGATCGTGGTGGCGATCGTGGCTTCTTCGGGGACGCAGATGGCTGTGGTGCACGCCAGCCATTGCGCCTTGGCGCTGATCGGCAGCGAAGTGCCGGGTTTTGCGTCGCGGGGAACGGTCAGCGGGATCAGGATCGCGAAATCGTGCACATAGACGTGGTTCATCAGCCCGGCGACGACCAGCTTTTGCGGCACGGGGAATTGCAGCGCGCCGGCGGTCGCGCCCTTGGGCAACGTCCAGTCGAGTGTCAGCGGCAGGCCGGCATCGCCGGGGTTGGACCAGTAGCCGTGCCAGTCCTTGTCGGGCTGCATCAGCAGCGCGAGCGTGATTGTCTCGCCAGGCGTGGCGGCGCGTTCGGCGATCAGCGTCGTGTGGATGTGCGTCGGGGCGCCGGGGCTCAGGCTTTCGGCGTGAGCGGGGGTAAACGCCAGCAGCAGCAACAGCGCGGTGAACAGGCGGAAGACAGGGGCTGACATCGTGCTGAAACTCTGGCGTGGGCAGGGAACAAAGGTGCAAGGCCCCTTGCACCGCGCGTTGCCGGAGGCCATCAGCGCCACAGATAGATTTCCCGGAGCGTCGAGTCCAGCGACGGCGCCGCATCAGGAGCCAGACACATGCGTTATGCCCGAAAGGCCCTGTTGATCCTGGCTGGCCTGGTCGCGCCGATCGCGCCGCACGCGGTCGCGCGTGGCCATAATCCGCCGGCTGCAGCGCCGCATGGCCAGGCGCCGGCGGCCAATGCGCCGCGGCTTGTAATCGCGATTTCGATCGATCAGTTTTCGGCGGATCTGTTTGCGCAGTACCGGTCGCATTTCACCGGTGGACTGGCGCGGCTGGCCGGTGGGGGCGTTTTCCCGTCCGGTTACCAGTCGCATGCCGCGACCGAGACATGCCCCGGGCATTCGACGATCATGACCGGCATGCGCCCCGCGCACACCGGGATCATTGCCAATACCTGGTTTGACCAGTCGATCGCGCGGGCGAACAAGGCGGTCTATTGCGCCGAAGATGAAACCAGGCCGGCGCCCGCCGGGGACTATGTCGCCTCGGTCACGCATCTGCTGGTGCCGACGCTGGGCGAGCGGATCAAGGCGGTGTGGCCAAACAGCCGCAATATCGCGGTATCGGGCAAGGATCGCGCCGCGCTGATGATGGGCGGGCATCGCATCGACGAAGTCTATTGGTGGAAAGCCAGGGGTTTCGTGACGCTGGATGGCGAAACCGTGGGCCGGGTTGCGGCCGAACAGAATGCGGCGGTGGCACAAGCACTGGCGGCGGGCGATCCGGGTTATGCCTTGCCGGATTTCTGCGTGCCAAAGGACCGTGCGGTTGCGGCCGGCCCGGTGACAGTGGGCACCGGGCGGTTTGCGATGGCGGCGAACGATGCCACTGCGTTTCGCGCCTCGCCCCGGCTCGACCGGGCGGTGCTTGATCTGGCGACGCGGGTGATCGATACGGATCGGCTGGGGCACGGGGTTACGCCCGATGTGCTGTCGATCAGCCTGTCGGCGACCGATTACATCGGCCATGGCTATGGCACGCAAGGGGCCGAGATGTGCATCCAGTTGCACCAGCTCGACACCGCGCTCGGCGATTTCTTTACCGCGCTCGATGTGCGCGGGATCGACTATGCGGTCGTGCTGACCGCCGATCACGGCGGTGCGGACATGCCCGAGCGGTCGCGCCAGCAGGCTTTGCCCCTGGCGCAGCGCGCGGACGCTGCGCTTTTGCCGAAGGCGATTTCAGAGCGGGTGGGGGCAAAACTGGGGATCGATCCCAAGGGGTTGCTGCTCGGCGAAGGTCCGTCGGGCGACCTGTGGGTCCGCGCCGATCTGACGCCCGCGCAAAAGAGCGCCGTGATTGCCGCAGCGCACGACGACCTGATAAGCCAGCCGCAAGTCGCCAAAGTGTTTACCGCAGCCGAACTGGCCGCCGAACCGATGCCCAGTGGATCGCCCGAACGGTGGAGCCTGATCCAGCGGGCGCGGGCGTCGTTCTATGCGCCGCGGTCCGGCGATCTGGTGGTTTTGCTGAACCGCGGGGTGATGTCCCTGGTCACGCCGGGCAAGGGCATCGTCGCGACCCATGGCAGCCCGTGGGACAACAATCGGCGCGTGCCGATCCTGTTCTGGCGCAAGGGGATCGTGACGTTCGAGCAGCCCAACCCGGTTGAAACGGTCGATATCGCGCCGACATTGGCCGCGTGGGTCGGGCTGAGACTGCCGCCGGGGACGATGGACGGGCGCTGCCTCGATCTCGATGCCGGGCCGGGCAATACGTGTGGAGCAGACAATTGAGCAAGGATATGCACGCTGAGGTCGTCATCCTGGGCGGCGGGCTGGTCGGGATGACTCTGGCGATCGGGCTGGCGCATGAGGGGATTGCCAGTGTGGTGGTCGATGCGTCGGATCCTGCGACAGTGACCGCCGACGGGTTCGACGGGCGGGCCTCGGCAATATCGACCGCGAGCTGGAACCTGTATACCCACCTGGGGATGGCCGATGCGCTGAACAGCCGGGGGTGTCCGATTGCGGCGATTGCAGTCAGCGACGGAATGAAGCCGGGGCGGATCGACTTTCGGCCCGAAGCCGGTGAAGGGTCGCTTGGGCGGATGTTTGCCAATCGTGATTTGCGGCTGGTGATGTACGAAACGGCGCGGGCGCAGGATCTGATCACGTTCTTGCCCAATGCGCAGGTTGTCGCGCGTGAGCGCGGGGCGCATGGGGTTTCGGTCACGCTGGCCGACGGGCGCGTGCTGGGCGGACGGTTGCTGGTTGCAGCCGAAGGGCGGCGGTCGCCGACGCGCGATGAAGCAGGGTTTACGCCGGCGCGGTGGGGTTACCGGCACCGCGCGGTGGTGGCCGGATTGATCCACGAGCGGTCGCACGAGAACGTCGCGTGGGAGATTTTCTACCCGGCGGGCCCGTTTGCGCTGTTGCCGTTGCGCGATGACGCCGAAGGGTGCCATCGCAGCGCGCTGGTGTGGACTGTCGCGGAAACGGATGCTGCCGGCGTGATGGCGTTGCCCGATGCGGCATTCGTTGGCGAAGTCGTGCGGCGGATGGGCGGGATGTTTGGCGATGTGTCGCTGGCGACGCGGCGTATGGCGTATCCGCTGGATTTCCATCACACGGTCAAGGTTGTCGGGCAGCGTTTGGCGCTGGTTGGCGATGCCGCGCACGGGATGCATCCGATTGCGGGGCAGGGGCTGAACCTGGGGCTGCGCGATGTTGCGGCGCTGGTCGAGGTCCTGGCCGAGGGTATGCGGATGGGGCTCGATGCCGGCGATGCGCAGGTGCTGGCGCGGTATGAGCGGTGGCGGGCGCTGGACGGGTTCATGGTGTCGGGGGCAACGGATGCGTTGACGCGTTTGTTCGGGATTCCGGGGCGGTTGCCCTCGATGGTGCGGCGCCTGGGGATGGCAGGGGTGCAGCGCAGTCCGACTTTGAAGCGCTTTTTCATGGATGAGGCGCGCGGAATGAGCGGGACATTGCCGGCATTGCTGCAGGGGTGAGTTTGCGCGTGTCGTGAACCCCTCCCCTTCACGGGCTGCGGGATTCACAGGCTCAGCATGAGCGGATCTTGGCAGGATTGGCGAGGAACTTTATTGCGCTGCGGCCGTCGGCATAGGTGCTATTGGCGCCGGGATCGGGGCGGCTGTGGGCGTGGACAGCGCGGCGCTTTCGATCTGGTCCAGCGCGCGTTGGGTGGCGATCCAGTCGCGGGCGTGGGCCAGCCAGTCGGTGGCGGCGTCCTTGCCGGGCAGGCGTTCGATTTCGGCGATGGCCAGGTCTACGCGCTGGCCAGCGAGCGCGGCGCGGGCGCGGGCGAGGCGGCCTTCGGGGGCGGGCGAGGGCATGTCGTCGTGGCGGATGATGAACAGGCTGCCGAGCTGGCGTGACATCCAGTCCCAGGTGCGTTCATTGGCCGGGCCGCCGGCGAGCCGTGGCTCAAGGACGGCAAAGTCCTGGCTCAGGCCGCCGATCGTGACCGGTTTTTGCGCGGCGGCGATGATCTGGTCGACGGCATTGGGCTGGGTTGCGCCGAAGCGGGTGCGTAGCGGAGTTTCGAGAGTGCCGAGTGGCTGGCCGCGTTCGATGGCGCGACGGGCGGCAAAGGCGACCAGCAGTGCTTCGGCGCGGGTGGCCTGGCCCGAGGCGGACAGCGCCTGCTGGTTGAGTTCGGCGAGGCGCTGTTGCAGCGCGGTCAGGCGGGCGGTGGCGTCGGCGAGCGCGGCGTTGGTCGCGATCATGTTGCCCTGGATCAGGTTGCCCTGCGCGACAATCGCAGCGGTGGCTGCGCTGGGGGCGGCTGACGGCAGATTTGCAGGGGCTGGGTCCATGGCGGGGGCGAGGCGCGACGCCGCCGAACGAAGCCAGCCGCTGTGCCAGCTGTACCAGGCACCGGCGGCCAGAACCACCAGCAGGAGTGCTGCCAACAGGACGGCCGGGCCGCGGCGGCTCCGGCCCAAAGGGCGGTGCGAATCGGCCATCGTGCCGGAAGTCATTTCCTGTACCGTTGCGTTTTCATTGTAACCCGTTGCCCCGAAGTCACACTATCTGACACATTTGACGGGCCAAGGGAAGCAATGCTTCGTCGTCGGGCCGGGGCGCAATTGCGACGGCCTGCCAACTTTTACCCGCCGCGTCAGCGATTCGCGGGGCAAGGCAGGCCAGCGCAACAGATTCGCGCTGCAGATCCAGGCTGTCGCATTGGGCGGCGAAATGGCGCGCCGCCTGCGCGGAGTGGAGCAGGACCACCACCGGTTCGCTGGCGATCAGACGGGCAGCGTCCCGGGCGAGCGGCAACGGGCGGGCGGCATAGACCACCACGTCGATCACTTCGACGCCCGGCGGCGGGGTCAGCGCAACGCGCTCTGCACCGGCGAGGCGCACATAGCGGCCCGGGGGCAAGGCAGCGACCATCGGGGCAAGGCCGCCGCTGCCGGTATGGGCGACAGTGAAGCCTGCGCCTTGCGCGGCGCGCGCGGTGGTGGGTCCGACTGCGTGGACCGGAACGGGAAGCAGGTCGCCAAGGTTCTGCCCGGCATGGGCGAAGACGGCGGCGCTGCCGATCAGCAATCCTGCCCAATCGCCGCCGGGCAATGTCCAGGGCTGTGCGCCGTAGGCGAACAGCGGTGCGGCATGGGTGTGCAGGCCGTGGGCGTGTGCGGCGCGGCAGGTTGCGGTGTTGCCCGGTTCGGGGCGCAGCACCAGCAGGGGGCGGTTGCGCGCGGGGATCATCGCGCGGACAGGGCTTGCCATGGCCATGATCGCGAATCTGTGGCGGCGCGCGATCGAAGCACGTCGGCGGTGAAGCGGTCTGCCGTGTTGGCTGGCACGTCGCCGGCGGGGACAGGGTGCGCCGGCACAGGTGTGGCGCGAGGGATAGCCCGGGGGTCTGTTATCGGCTCGTTTGTCATGCGTGGCTTGTCGTATAGCCGATTCCGGCTAAGGGAAAGCTCCCCATGGCAATCGTGTCTTGTCTCCCTCTGTTTGATCCTCGGTTCACGTGTCTTTGATCCTCGGGCTGGAATCCTCGTGCGACGAAACGGCGGTTGCGGTGATCGATGATCGCGGCGCGACGCTGGAGACGCGTGTGGTGGCGCAGCGGATTGCCTCGCAGGACGCGGCGCATCGGCCGTACGGCGGGGTTGTGCCCGAGATTGCGGCGCGCGCGCATGTCGAGATGCTGGCGCCGATGGTCGCAGCGACGCTGGGCGATGCGGGGATTGCGCTGGGTGCGATCGATGCGATTGCCGCGACGGCGGGGCCCGGACTGATCGGCGGGGTGATGGTCGGGCTGGTCACGGGCAAGGCGCTGGCGATGGCGGCGGGCAAGCCGCTGATTGCGGTCAACCATCTCGAAGGCCATGCCCTGTCGCCCCGGCTGGCCGATCCGACGCTCGAATACCCGTATCTGTTGCTGCTGGTGTCGGGCGGGCATTGCCAGGTGCTGGAAGTGCGCGGGCTGGGCCAGTATCGCCGGCTGGCGACGACGATCGACGATGCGCTGGGCGAGGCGTTCGACAAGACGGCGAAGATATTGGGGCTGGGCTATCCGGGCGGGCCGGCGGTGGAGCGGTTGGCGCAAGAGGGAAATCCACGCAGTGTGCGCCTGCCGCGGCCGCTGGTCGGGAGCGGGGAGCCGCATTTTTCGTTTGCCGGGCTGAAAAGTGCGGTGTTGCGCGCGCATCAGTCGGGGCAATATGGCGCGGCCGATCTGGCGGCGTCGTTTCAGCAGGCGGCGATCGATTGTATCGTCGATCGGACGCGGATTGCGCTGCGGGCCGCAGGACGCGTGAATGCGCTGGTGATTGCGGGCGGGGTCGCAGCCAACCTGGCGTTGCGTAGCGCGTTGCAGGGGGAGGCCGATCATGCGGGGTTGCGGCTGGTTGCGCCGCCGCTGGCGCTGTGTACCGACAATGCGGCGATGATCGGGTGGGCAGGCGCGGAGCGGTTTGCGCTGGGGCTGGTCGATCCGCTCGATGTGGCGGCGCGGCCGCGCTGGCCGCTCGATGCCGATGCGGCGCCGGTGCGCGGTGCGGGGGTGAAAGGGTGAGCGCGGGCCATCGCGACACCATCGGCGTGATCGGCGCGGGCGCCTGGGGCACGGCACTGGCGCAGATGCTGGCGAGCGACGGGCGCGAGGTCGTGGTGTGGGCGCGCGATGCCGGCCTGGCGCGGGCGATCAACGAGACGCGGGCGAATTCGGTGTATTTGCCGGGCGTCGCGCTGCATCCGACAATACGCGCGACGGGTATTGCCGGAGATCTGGCCGGGCTGGACGTGGTGCTGGTGGTTACACCGGCGCAGGCGATGGCAGGCGTATTGGACGCGATGCCCGATTTTGCGGGCGATCTGGTGGTGTGTGCCAAAGGCATCGAGGCGGACAGCGGGCGGACGATGGCCGACGTTGCGCGTGCGGCCAAGCCGCGCGCGACGATCGCGGTGTTGTCTGGGCCGACTTTTGCGCATGAAGTTGCCGCCGGATTGCCGACGGCGGTTACGCTGGCGTGTGACGGAGGGGCCTTTGACGATGGCTGGGCGCAATGGCAACGGTTGGCACCGGTGTTTGCGAAGCCATGGTTTCGGCCGTATTTTTCGCGCGATGTGATCGGGGCGGAGATCGGCGGCGCGGTCAAGAATGTGCTGGCGCTGGCCTGCGGCGTGGTCGAGGGACTAGGGCTGGGGCAGAATGCGCGGGCGGCGCTGATCAGCCGGGGATTTGCGGAAATGGTTCGCTTTGGCCTGGCTTTCGGCGCAGAGGCGGAGACATTGACGGGCCTGTCGGGCCTGGGCGATCTGGTGTTGACCTGCAATTCGCTGGCGAGCCGCAATTTTGCGTTTGGTCGTGCGTTGGGCGAGGGCGCAGCGGTGTCGGACGTGTTGCGCGGGCGGCGCACGGTCGTGGAAGGGGCCCATACCGCACAGGTGGTAGCCGATCTGGCACGCGCACGCGCGATTGCGATGCCGATTGCCGATGCGGTCGCGGCGCTGGTATCGGGCGCGGTTTCGGCCACCGACATGGCCAGCGCGTTGCTGACGCGGCCGTTGCGGCCGGAACAGGATGTGCGCAGCGCGATTGGAATGGGCAAGATGACGTGACGAAAGCGGGGACGCCAGGATTTGGCTGAGGCGATTGCCAGTGGCAGTGGTGGCGTGGTGCCGTCCGGAGCGGTTCCGGCGGCCGGTGTTGCTGCGTCTGCGCAAAATGGCGATGGCACCGGCGATATTGCCGCGCTGGCCAAAGGCGGGCGGACCAATTTTTACGGGTTTCTGATCCGGCTCGTCGCGCGCGTGCCGTTTCTGTTCATTGCCAGCCGGTTGTATGGCGCCAGCGCACTCGGGCGGTTTGCCTCGGCGCTGGTGATGGTCGAATTTGCCGGGCAGTTGGCGACTTTGGGGCAGAAGCGCGGCCTGGCGCAGCGGTTGGCCGAGACGGCCTGGCCCGAAACCGACCACCTGACCGAGCGGCAGCAGGCCGCAGCGCAGGCCGCCTATGTGCCGGATCCCGATGCAGCGACGCATGCAGTGGCCGACGCACTGCTGGTGACGACGGTGCTTGCCGTGGCGATGTCGGTGCTGATCTGGCTGTATCCCGGATCGATGTATCCCAACGGCAATTTCGGCCAGGGCGAGCGCCTGCTGGTGCTGTCGGTGTGGATGATGGCGGTGGGCGATATTGCCCTGGCCGCGCTGGCGTTCCGGTTTGATGTGGCAACAACCGTGCGTGCGCGCGCGGTGGTCGAGCCGTGGACTTTGTCGATTACGGCGGGGCTGGCGTATTTTGTCTATCCCCAGGGCGGGCTGGCGCTGGCCTATCTGGCGTCTGTCGGAGCGGCAACCGGCGTGGCTCTGGTGGCGCTGGTTCGGGCATATGGCTGGCCGCGCCGGTGGCGGCCGCGGCCATTGCCGCTGTTGCGGCTGGCGATACGGAACATGCCGCTGGCGGGCGCGGATGCGGTCGAATGGGGCACGCGCAAGATCGATGTGTTTATCCTGAGGTTTTTCATCGGCGACGCGCCGCTGGGGATTTATTATTTCGCGCAGCAGTTCGCGTCGTTGCCGCAGAAGCTGAAAACCAGTTTCGAGCCGGTGCTGGGCCCGGTGATCACGCGCAATGTGCGGTCGCACAACATGCCGGCGATCGCGGCGCAAGTGTGCCAGGTGGGGTTCTGGATCACCGCGGCGCAGGCCGGGATCGCACTGGCGCTGGCGATGCCTGGCGCCGGGCTGATGGGGCTGGGCGGGCCGACATTCGTCAGCGGGACCATGGCGCTGTACTTCCTGCTGATGGCCGAAGTCGTGGCGGCGCCCGCGGTGGTCAGCGAGGCGGCGCTGATTTACGTGGCGCGGATGCGCAACTTGTGGATCAGTCTGGGCACGATCGTGTTGCAGGGCGTGCTGACGGTTGCGTTCATCGTGGGAGGGTACCTGTGGGGCGCGAACACCAGTGAATCGGCGATGGCGGCGCTGGCAATGGTCGTGGCGCTGGGGATTTGTTCGGTGTTGAAATCGCGGTTGCTGGGGCGCATCGTGGGCCAGCCGATCAGCAATTGGCGCTGGGCGCTGGTGTGGGCGGCGGTGCCGGCGGTCGCGGTCGGGATGATTGCGCGGCTCCTGCCCGAATGGGCCGAACTGCTGTTCGGGTTGCCCGCGATCATCGGTGTGTATTGCCTGGTAATCTGGCGGGTCGGGTTCGGGCCCGAAGACCGGGTGTTGTTCCGCAAGGCTGTTTGAGGGTTGGGCGATGTCTGAAGTGATGATGTGGGTTGAAGCCAATCCGTGGCTGTGTGCCGGGATTGCGCTGGTGCTGCTGGGGCTGGTGTGGCTGCTGCTGTCGCGGCGGGGGCGGAGCGCGCCGGCGCGGGATTATCATGATGTTTTATCGGAGGGCGCGGGGCCGGCGCAGCGCAATTCCGCGTTGATCGATGCGCCGCCGGCGGCGGCGTTCGTCGTGCCGATTGTGGCGGATGCGCCTTTGCTGGTGCGGGGCGATGACCTGACGCGGATCAAGGGCGTGGGGCCCAAGCTGAGCCGGGTCCTGGGGGATCTGGGCGTGACGAGTTATGCGCAGATTGCCGGGTGGAGCGAGGCGGATCTGGCGGCGATCGATGCGCAACTGGGTGTGTTTGCCGGGCGGCCGAAGCGCGATGCCTGGGTCGAGCAGGCGGTTCTGCTGGCTGGGTCGGATACGGCTGCCTATGAGGCGAAGTTCGGGAAGTTGTAGGTTTTTCCTAGCCCCTCCCCTGAAGCGGCCCTGAAGCGGCCATGAAGCGGAAGGTTCAGGTTTGCTTGGCGTGGCAGCGGTGGACTATGTCGCGGGCGGGTTCGCCGGCGGTGACTTTGATCAGGCCGCCGCCGGGGAGGGTACCGGTGAACGGGCCGGCGAAGACGTCGGTGTCTTCGTTGGTGCCGTCCATGGTGCCTTGCCAGACGAAGCCACGTTGGCCCTGGAGTGGGGTGGCATCGACGGGGATGCGTACGATGCGGCGGGGGCCTTCGATCGCGAACAGCGCGCCGGCGCCGAGTTCGGCGACGATCGGGCGCGTTATCACCAGGCGGCCTTTTTCGCAGGCCAGGGTCAGCATCGCGCTGCCGCCGGGGAAGCCGAAGCGGGCGGTTTCGCCGTCTTTTGACCAGACTGCCTTGCCATCGTCATTGGCAGGGGCCGGGTCGGCGGGGGGCAGTGCGACGCGGTGCGCGTCGACCGGGCCATTGTCGGCCTGCTGCTGCGGCGCGGGTTTTGCGCAAGCGGCGATCAGGATCAGGGCGGCGAGGGCGGCGGTTTGACGAATACAAGTCACCGCGCGGCTATAATCATGGAACGCGGCGCATCACAATGCTTTGTCATTTGCCCCATTTTTTCTGCGACTTGCCATACCGGGTCTTGCGCGTGCCCGGTTTGCCTTCGTTGCTGCGGCCGATGATCGGCGCCCGAGACCCTTCAGGTCGTTCGGCTTCGGGCAGGCCCAGTTCGTTGGCTTCCATGCGGCGGATTTCGTCGCGCAGGCGGCCGGCCTCCTCGAATTCCAGATCGGCGGCGGCGGCGCGCATGCGCTTTTCCAGATCCTCGATATACGAGCGCAGATTATGGCCGACGAGGTTGTTGCGGCCTTCATCCTCGATTTCGACGAGGACGCCGTCGCGGCTGTTGGCATCGCCGATGATGTCGGCGATGTCGCGCCGGATCGTTTCGGGCGTGATGTTGTGTTCGATGTTGTAGGCGTGCTGCCGTTCGCGGCGGCGGTCGGTTTCGGCGATGGCGCGTTCCATCGATCCGGTCATGCGGTCGGCATAGAGGATCACGCGGCCATCGACATTGCGCGCGGCGCGGCCTATCGTCTGGATCAGGCTGGTTTCGCTGCGCAAAAACCCTTCCTTGTCGGCATCGAGGATGCACACCAGGCCGCATTCGGGAATGTCGAGCCCCTCGCGCAGCAGGTTGATGCCGACGAGCACGTCGTAGACGCCGCGGCGCAGATCGCGGATCAGTTCGATGCGTTCCAGCGTTTCGACATCGGAATGCATGTAGCGGACGCGCAGGCCCGCCTCGTGCATGAATTCGGTGAGGTCCTCGGACATGCGCTTGGTCAGCGTGGTGACCAGCGTGCGGTATCCGGCCTGCGCGGTCTGGCGGCATTCGTTGATGCAGTCCTGTACCTGGTCTTCGACCGGGCGGATGAACACCGGCGGGTCGATCAGGCCGGTGGGGCGGATGACCTGTTCGGCAAAGACGCCGCCGGCCTGTTCCATTTCCCAATTGGCGGGCGTTGCCGATACCGCGACGGTCTGCGGGCGCATCGCGTCCCATTCATTGAAGCGCAGCGGGCGGTTGTCGATACAACTGGGCAGGCGAAAGCCATATTCGGCGAGCGTCATCTTGCGGCGGTGATCGCCGCGCGCCATCGCGCTGACCTGGGGGACGGTCTGGTGGCTTTCGTCGAGGAACAGCAGCGCGTTTTCAGGCAGGTATTCGAACAGGGTCGGCGGCGGTTCGCCGGGCAGGCGGCCGGTGAGGAAGCGGCTGTAGTTTTCGATGCCGGCGCATGAACCAGTGGCGGCGATCATTTCGAGGTCGAAATTGGTGCGCTGTTCGAGGCGCTGGGCTTCGAGCAATTTGCCTTCGGCATTGAGCTCTTCCAGCCGGTGCTGGAGTTCGAAGCGGATGGCGTCGGCCGCCTGCTTCATCGTCGGGCCGGGGGTGACATAGTGCGAATTGGCGTAGACGCGCACTTTTTCGAGCCGCGCGGCGGATTTGCCGGTCAGCGGATCGAATTCGGCGATTTCCTCGATCTCGTCGCCAAAGAAACTGACGCGCCAGGCGGTGTCTTCGTAATGCGAGGGGAAGATTTCCAGGCTGTCGCCGCGCACGCGGAACATGCCGCGCGCAAAGGCGTGGTCGTTGCGTTTGTATTGCAGCGCGACGAGTTTGCGGATGATCTCGCGGATATCGCCGGTATCGCCTTTTTTCAGGTCGAAGATCATCGCCGAATAGGTCTCGACCGAGCCGATGCCGTAGATGCAGCTGACCGAGGCGACGATGATCACGTCGTCGCGCTCGAGCAGCGACCGGGTGGCCGAATGGCGCATGCGGTCGATCGCCTCGTTTACCGAGCTTTCCTTTTCGATGTAGGTGTCGGAGCGCGGGACATAGGCTTCAGGTTGGTAATAGTCGTAGTACGAGACGAAATACTCGACGGCGTTGTCGGGGAAGAAGCTTTTGAATTCGCCGTACAATTGCGCGGCGAGAATCTTGTTGGGCGCCAGCACCAGCGCGGGGCGCTGCAGTTCCTCGATGACTTTGGCCATCGTGAAGGTCTTGCCCGAGCCGGTGACGCCGAGCAGGACCTGCGTGCGATCGCCATCGCGCGTGGCCGCTACCAAATCGGCAATTGCGGTGGGCTGGTCACCGGCGGGCTGATAGTCCGAGACCACACGGAACGGGCGGCCGCCTTCGGATTTTACCGGCCGCTGCGGCTTGTGCGGGACGAATGTACCCGAAGTGTCTGGCTCTGCGAGCCCTCTGCGGATGACGAGTTCGGACATGGTTGTGCTGCGGGTTCCGGGGGCGGAAGGAGGGGATGACGCCAATATGGGCGTTCCTGTCCCGTTCCGCAATTGGGGGTGACAGGAAAGTATGGCGCGGCATTTCCCGTGACGGGAAAATTGCAGTTGTTTCCCGTTATGGGAAATGATATGGACCAAGTATGCGGATTATTGCCAGAAACAAGCTGGTGGCGTTCTGGACAAGGCACCCGGAAACGGAGGCTTCGTTAAAGCATTGGTTCGAGGTGACGGCTGCGGCGTCGTGGGGCAGCCCTTACGATGCCGTTTCGACATTTTCGAAGGCGAAGTCGCTCAATGGCGAGCGCGTTCGTTTTGAGGTCGCTGGTGGTGATTATCGCATGATCGTGGCGTTCGACTGGAAGAGGTCGATCGCGTTTATCAAATTTGTCGGCACGCACGCAGAATACGACAAGATCGACGCTTTGACGGTCAGCCTGTTCTGAAGAGTATTTTGGAGGTGTTCGAATGCATATCCGCCTGATCAGGAACGAGGCCCAGCACGAAGCCGCGTTGCGCGAGATCGAAACGCTGTGGGGCGCGCAAGAGGGTAGCGAAGCGGGCGACCGGCTTGATGTGCTGGTGACGCTGGTGGAAAAGTATGAAAGCGAACGGTGGCCGATCGAGCCGCTTGATCCGGTAAGCGCGATCGAGGCCGCGATGGCGATGAACGGCTATTCGCGTTCCGAGCTAGCGGCGCTGATCGGGCAGCCCAGGGCAACGGAAATTCTTGGCCGCAAGCGGGCACTGACGTTGCCGATGATTCGCAAGATCGCCAGTAAATGGCACGTTCCCGAGAAAATTCTGGTGCAGGAATACGCTATTTCCAAAACTGGATAGCGATCCATCTTTTTAGTCCAATTATAAGACGGTGCCACGGGAGAGTCTGGATGGGTTTGTTGCTGATGGGTTTGGCGTTGGCTGCGGGTTCCGAGGCCCAGCCTGTGCCTATCCTGCCGGCGACCTGGGTTACCGCTGCGGATTATCCGGCGCAGGCGTTGAAGGCGCTGCAGACCGGGGCGGTGTTTTATACGCTGACGGTAAATCCATTGGGGGCAACCGTGTTGTGCAGCGTCACGCGCTCGAGCGGGGCGGCGTTGCTGGATCTGGCGACGTGCGATCTGTTGAAAGTGCGGGCGAAGTTTGTGGCGCCAAGGGACGCTGGTGGGCAAGCGCTCGCTTCGACATATTCGGGTTCGGTGAAGTGGGTTTTGCCGGTTGTAGCGCCGGCTATTTCGCTGGCGATCGGGACATTGGCGCAAGGGGGGCGGTATCCGCCGGCGCCTGCGCGGGCTGTGGCGGGACTTGGGTTTGCGCGGCCTTCGTATGTTTCGGCGGTGCCGGCGCAGCGGTATCGTATTCCTCCGGCGGTGGTGGTTGCACCCGCGTCCACGCCGCCGGTCGATGTGGCGCAGGATGCCAAGCCGCCGGTGGATCCGGCGGTGCGGTATGGGCAGCTGGGCAACGGCCTGCGGTATGCGATCATGCGCAATGGGCTGACGTTTGATGCGACTTCGATCCGGCTGAGCGTGGCGGCGGGGTCGCTGGAGGAGACCGATGCGCAGCGGGGGTATGCGCATCTGGTCGAGCATATGATGTTTCGCGGGAGTGCCGACGTGCCCGACGGGCAGTTCGCCAAGTCGCTGGAGCGGGTCGGGTTGACGCTGGGGACCGATACCACCGCGTTTACGACGCCCGAGGCGGTGTTGTTCGGGCTGGATTTTCCTGCGGCCACGCCAACGCCGGTGGCGACCGGGCTTTTTCTGCTGCGCCAGGCGATCGACAAGGCGACGATTGCGCAGTCGGCGCTGGATTCGGAGCGGGGCGTGGTGCTGTCGGAACGGCGGTTGCGCGACGATCCGGGGCAGCGGTGGGAAGTGGCGCGCGAGGCGTTTCTGCTCGCGGGGCAGCGTGCGCCGACGCGGGTGACGATCGGCACGATCGATGCGGTCACGCATGCCGATGCGGCGGGGCTGCGCGCGTATTACGATGCGCATTTTCGGCCGGAGAAGACGTTTCTGGTCGTAGCCGGCAATGTGAACGTCGACCAGGTCGAGCATGAGATCGCGGTGGCGTTCGGCGGTTGGGCGGACAAGGGGCCAGCCGTCGCGGCGGCAGGGCAGGGGCAGGTTGTGGTGCGCGGGCCTGCGACGCATTTGTATGTTGCCCAGGATGCGCCATTTACGGTGGAGGCGGACTGGGTGTCGGATTATGACACCAGCCCCGATACGATGGCGCGCGAGAGGCGCAATCTGGCCAGCAATTATGCAGGAGCGATCCTGAGCGCGCGTCTGGCGCGGCTGGGCGAAGAGGGGAGTGCGCCGTTTGTCAGTGCGAGCGCGCAACGCGGGGCGCTGTATCATTCCGCGATGGTGACGTCGCTGTCGGCCGTGCCGAAGCTGGGGCAGATGGATGCAGCAGTCGTCGCCATGCTGGTGGAGGAGCGGCGGTTGGTGCAATACGGGATTACCGCAGCCGAGCTGGAGCGGGTGGAGCAGCATTCGCGCTCGGCCATGGTCAAATGGACGCAGAGCGCGGCAACGCGCGGGTCGGCCGAACTGGCCAATGCGATCCAGCATGCGGCGGACACCGGGGTCGTGTTTGTGTCGCCGGCACAGGGCGCGGCCAACATGACCAAAATCCTGGCGACTTTGACCCTGGCCGATGTCGATGCGGCGGCGAAGCGGATATTTTCCGGATCGGGGCCGCTGATCTTTGCCTCGGCCGGCACGGCGCCCGTTGGCGGCGAGGCCGGGCTGGCAGCGGCTGTGGCGCGGGCGCAGGCACAATCGGTCACCCCGCCCGCGGCTGTTGCGAAAATCGTGTGGCCTTATGCGAATTTCGGCGCGCCGGGGCAGATTGTCGCGCGCCGGGACATTGCGGACCTTGGCGTGACGATCGTGCATTTTGCCAATGGCACGTCGGTGACGGTGAAATCGACGTCGCAGCCCAAAGATCAGATTCTGGTCAATCTGAATTTCGGGCTGGGCCTGTCGGGGCTGCCCGATGGCCTGGAACGTTCGTATTGGCAGATCAGCGGGGGCAGCCAGACGTTTGTGGCGGGCGGATTGGGCAAAGTCGATTATGCCGATCTGCGCGAGGAATTTCCCGGGCGGCGGATCGGGCTGTCGCTGGGCGCGTCGGAAAGCCGGTTTGTGCTGGGCGGGGAGACGTCGGGGGCGGATCTCGATCTGCAATTGCAGCTGTTGACCGCTTATGCGAGCGACCCCGCCTATCGGCCTGCCGCATTCGAGCGGGCGCGGGCGCTGGCGCGCACGACGCTGGGGCAGGATCATGCAACGGCTTCGCTTGCCATGCAGTCCGACCTGTTTGCGATGTTGAGCAGTGGTGACCGGCGTTGGTCTGCGGTGCCCCGGCCAGCGGATATCGATGCGGCAAAGCCTGAAGATCTGGCGCGTATCCTGGGGCCGGCGCTGGCCGGACCGTTGAATATGGTGATCGTCGGCGATGTGCCGGTCGAGCGGGCGATTGCCGCCGCGGCGGCAACGATCGGCGCCTTGCCCAGGCGGACCGCGCGGGTCACTTCGCATGCGCAGACTTATCCCCTGGCTCCGGCCAGCCCGACCGTGGTGACGGATACCGGTGCGGCGGATGATGCGGTGGTGGTGGCGGCATGGCCGACCCCCGGATTCTTTCGACACACGCCGGATTCGCGGGCTGCGCAAGTGCTGGCCGAAGTGATGCGCGGGCGGCTGACCGACGGGTTGCGCGAAAAAGTCGGAGCGACTTATTCGCCGTCGGTGCTGATCGACCAGTCCGAGCAATCGCCAGGGTATGGGTATATTGCGGCAAATGTGGAATTGAAGCCGGGGCAATCCGGGCTGTTTTTCGCAACGATCGGTGCGATTGCCGATGATCTGATGAAAACGCCGGTTTCGGTCGAGGAGCTGGGGCGGGCGCGTGAGCCGTTGCTCGATACCAGCCGCCAGAAAATGCATGTGATTTCGTATTGGGCATACGGGCTGATCGGTGCCGATGAGGATCCGCGGCTGATGGATGTGATGCGGACGCGGCTGTCGGATCTGGCGGCGGTGAAGCCCGAGGATATTCAACGGTTGGCGCGCGCGTATTTTGCCGGGGTGACGCCGTACCGGATCATTTTCAAAGCGGCTGGCCAATAGCACATACGTCGGAAAATTCCGGTGAATTGCGCGTTCTTGACACAAATTTGAAACAAACCGAAATATGTGGCGTTCACCCGGAGTACACGGCAAAACGGTGCACTTATGGATATGACCCCGCGCCTTTCCTTTTCGATGTCTAGATTCGGGTCTAAATTCGGGCCCAAAATCGGTGATGCCCGCGTTTCGCGGCTGCCCGACCGGGGCGTGGCCGAGGTGTTGCGCGATTGGCAGCGCGAGGTTTCGCGGCGGGGCGGGCTGGCGTTTCAGCCGCGCCCGAGCGAGGCGCGCGGGCCGGCCTGGCCGCGGTTGCTCAGCGAATTGAAGACGCCGTACGAGATGTGGCGTGCGGGGCGGGCCGAGCGGCGCGATCCGGTGGCGTTGCCGGCACCGGCCTTGTCGCGCCCGGTGATGCTGTTGCCGGGGTTCGGCACGCATCCCGCGCGCATGAACGGGTTGCGTCATGCGCTGGAGGGCGCGGGGCACCGCGTTTCCGATTGGGGACTGGGGTTCAACTTCGGGCCGAGTGCGGATCGGTTCGACCGGTTGTGCGAGCGGGTTGTGACGTTGGCGCGGCGCGAAGGTGCGCCGCTGGTGCTGGTCGGGTGGAGCCTGGGCGGGTTGTTTGCGCGTGAGATTGCGCATCGGCATCCCGAGGCGGTGGCGATGGTCATCACGATGGGCTCGCCGTTTTCGGGCGATCGGCGGGCGAACAATGCGTGGCGCGCGTACCAGGCGATTACCGGGCATACGGTCGATGCGCCGCCGGTGGGGGACCAGTTTTTCGGGCTTAAGCCACCGGTGCCGACGGTGGCGCTGTGGAGCCCGCGCGACGGGATCGTTTCGCCGCGCAGTTCGTGCGGACGGCCTGGCGAGCGCGACCGGGCGGTGGCCCTGCGGTGTACGCATCTGGGGTTTGCCGGGCATCCGGATGTGGCGCGGGCTGTGGCGAGCGTGATCATGACGCTGGATCAGGATAACGGCTGAACGAGCCGTGGGTTTCCATGCCCGTGTTTTCGTGCCCGCATCGTAATCTGATTTCGATGCGGATCAGGCGCGCTGCGCTTGCAGGCGCCCGATCCCGGTTATTTGGTCCTTATTGTTCGGGCGGCGCGCAACGGGTGTGGTCGCCCGCTTCGCAGGCCGCGACATCGGCGTGCCAGAGTGCCATGTCACGCCTGTATTGCGCGACATCCGCGTGGTGGGCAGCCGCTGCGTCGTGGTATGCGGCGACGTTGTTTTCCCAGCGGTGCATGGCGGCATTGTAATGGCGCTGGTTGGCCTCGTTCTGGTCGACCTGGCTTGCGGCGGCCTGCGCTTCTGCCCCGTTCAGCGCTGCGCGCTCCTGCTCGGGCGAAGGCGCGCTTGCGGGCGCCTGTTGCGCAGTTGCGGTCGTCACGGTCATGATGGCTGCGGCGACTGCAAGGAACGATGCGGTCATGGCTTTCGGTTTCATAACTGCTCCATTGTCGATTCTGTGGGACAAAACCAGAAAGGAGGGGGCGCAGATGCGACTCACTTTCCGGGCGGTCTGGATGGATTTGCAAACGTCGCGTGGACGCGTTTGTTCCGATTTTGCACGGTGCGGGCGTGGTGGTTTGGGGGTTTTTGCACCTGTTACCGTAAATCCCGAAATTCACCAGGACACGCCGTTCGCCGTGCGTCGCCGCTACGGTTGTATCATGAGGCGCCGCCCCTCCACCACCCTGCGGGCGGTCCCCCTCCCCGTGCCGGGGAGGATTTTGTTGGGGCTTGGCAATTTGTTCGGCATCGCGGCATAGTCTTTGGCGATGCGTGTGGGGGTTGTGATGGTGGTGGCGGATCGGGTTGATGGCGCAGACGTGATGGCCCGCGCGGCGTGGCGGATTATTCCGTTGCTGGGGCTGGCCTATATGATCGCGTTCATGGACCGGTCGAATATCAGTTTTGCCGCAAAGACGATGAATGCCGATCTGGGGTTTTCGGCGACGGTATACGGCATTGGCGGGGGGGTGTTTTTCCTGTCGTATGCGCTGTTCGAGGTGCCTTCGAACATTTTGCTGGAGCGGGTGGGGGCGCGGCGCTGGATTGCGCGGATCATGGTCAGCTGGGGCGTGATTGCTGCGGCGATGATGTTTGTGCACACCGCCTGGCAGTTTTATGTGCTGCGGTTTTTGCTGGGGCTGGCCGAGGCGGGGTTTTTTCCGGGGGTGATTTTCTATCTGTCGCTGTGGTTTCCGCGTGCGGCGCGGGGGCGGGCGATCAGCCGGTTTTATATTTCGGGGCCGTTGACGCGCGTCGTCATGGGCGTGGTGTCGGTGTGGTTGCTGGAGGCCAATGGCGCAGGCGGTTTGCGCGGGTGGCAGTGGCTGTTTCTGGTCGAGGGGTTGCCCGCCGTGGGCGTCGGGCTGCTGGTGCTGTGGTTGTTGCCGGAGGAGCCGGCGCGGGTGGCGTGGTTATCGCAGGCCGAGAAGGACTGGCTGGCGGGGGAATTGGCGGCGGATGGCGCGCGGAACGGGCCGGGGCATGACCGGCGGGTGTTGCGCGCGTTGCGGCTGCCGGCGGTGATGTTGCTGGGCGCGGTCGGGTTTCTCACCACGTGTGCGTATTATACGTTCACGTTGTCAGAGCCGCAGATCCTGGGGGCGGTGACCGGGTGGTCGGTGAAATCGGTGGGGTATCTGGTCAGCGTCGGCGGGTTGGCCGGGGCGGCGGGGATGCTGTTCACCGGGTGGGCGTCGGACCGGGCCGGGTCGCGCATGCCGTTCATGGTCGGCAGTACGGCGCTGGTCTTGCTGGGGTATGTGCTGTTTGCAACGAGCGGCGGCGTGGTCAGCGGGCTGTTTGCCTATGCGTGTTATGTTGCGTGCTGGGGGTCGGTCACGCTGTCGGTGTGGATGGTGTGCACCGATCTGGTCGGGAGCCGGGACATGGCGGTGGCGACCGCGATGGTCAATGCGATGAGCCAGGCGGGCGCGTTTTTCGGGCCGATCGCATGGGGCATCGCGCGCGACCGTACCGGCAGCTATCATGCGGGGCTGTGGGGGCTGGCGGCGGTGCAGGTGCTGGCGTTGCTGTGTGTGGGGGCGATTGCGCGCTATCGGCGCAGCGCCATGCCGACTGCGGTTTGACGCAGAATTTGCCAAAAAGGGCGTTGCCGCCGTTTGGCAGTGCTGAAAGGGATGGAGGAACACGGGGCCGCTTGCCGGGTTTGCAATCCTGTGCAAGCAAGGGGATGCTTCGATGACCATGTGCGGGATGAGCCGATGAACCAGAATACTGCTCAATCCCAGTCCCAGTCACAATCCCAGTCGCAATCTCAATCCCAGTCGCAGTCGCAATCCCAGTCCCAGTCCCAATCTTCGGGCATAGTACCGGGTTATGACGAGATGCTGGATGCGGACGGCCGGGTGCGGCCGGCCTATGCGGGGTACACCGAGTGGCTCGATGCGCAGGCGCCCGGGCTGCTGAAGCGCAAGGGCATCGAGGCCGAGGCTTTTTTCCGGCGCACCGGGATCACGTTCAACGTGTATGGCGCGGCCGATGCCGAGGAGCGGCTGATCCCGTTTGATTCGGTGCCGCGCATCATCACTGCCCAGCAATGGCGCAAATTGTCGCGCGGGATCGACCAGCGGGTGCGTGCGTTGAATGCGTTTCTGCACGATCTGTATCATCGGCAGGAAATCGTGCGTGCGGGGCGCGTGCCCGAACGGCTGTTGCGCGGCAACGCCGCGTATCTGTCGCAGATGGCCGGATTTACGCCGCCGGGCGGGGTGTATACGCATATCGTCGGGGTCGATCTGGTGCGCACCGGCGAAGACGATTTCATGGTGCTGGAAGATAATGCGCGCACGCCCTCGGGGGTCTCCTACATGCTGGAGAACCGCGAGACGATGATGGCGATGTTTCCCGAACTGTTTACGCGCGTGCGGGTGCGCGAGGTTTCGGATTATCCGCGGCGGTTGGCGCGCAGTCTGGCGGCGTGTGCGCCGCCTGCGTTCAACGGTTCGGCGTTTTCCGGCGACAAGCCGACCGTTGCGGTGCTGACACCTGGCATCCACAATTCGGCGTATTACGAGCATGCGTTCCTGGCCGACCAGATGGGAGCCGAGCTGGTCGAGGGCAGCGATCTGAAAGTCATCGGCGGGCGCGTGGCGATGCGCACCACGCGCGGGTGGCAGCCGGTCGATGTGATCTATCGCCGGGTCGATGACGATTATCTCGATCCCTTGTCGTTCAATCCCGGCAGTGTGCTGGGCGTGGCGGGAATCATGGATGTGTATCGCGCGGGCGGGATCACGATCGCCAATGCGCCGGGCACCGGGATTTCCGATGACAAGGCGATCTACAGCTTCATGCCCGAAATCGTCGAGTTTTATACCGGCGAGAAACCGATCCTGGCCAATGTGCCGACGTGGCGCTGTTCGGAGCCCGATGCGCTGGCGTACGTGATGGAGCACCTGGCCGAATTGGTGGTGAAGGAAGTGCATGGGTCGGGCGGGTACGGGATGCTGATCGGGCCGACGTCTTCGAAAAAGGAAATTGCGGCGTTTTCGGCAAAATTGCTGGCGCGGCCGGACAATTATATCGCCCAGCCGACCCTGGCGCTGTCGACCGTGCCGATCTTTACCAAGGCGGGACTGGCGCCGCGCCATGTTGATCTGCGGCCGTATGTGCTGGTCAGCCCGCATGGCATCGATATCACGCCAGGCGGACTGACCCGGGTGGCTTTGAAAAAAGGGTCGCTGGTGGTCAATTCGTCGCAGGGCGGCGGGACAAAAGACAGTTGGGTTCTTGATGATTGACGAGAGCGGAGAACAAGTGAACGCGGCATGTTAGGCAGATCGGGCAACGGCATATTCTGGCTGTTCCGCTATCTCGAGCGGGCGGAAAATACCGCGCGGCTGATCGAGGCGGGGTTTCGCATGGCGCTGACTCGCGACAGCGGCGCCGCAAGCGAGGAATGGGGCAGCGTACTGACCACACTGGGCATGCAGAGCGCGTACAAGGCGCGGCATGGCAACGATGTGACCGGGTATCAAGTGTTCAATTACCTGCTGCGCGACCGGGACAATTCGGCAAGCGTGCTGGCGATGATCGAGCTGGCGCGGACCAATGCGCGCATGGTGCGCACCGGGATCACGCGCGAAGTGTGGGAAGCGGTCAACGAAAGCTGGATGATCCTGCGCGAGGTGCTGGCGCGGCCGGTGACCGAGACGCGGCTTGGCGTGGTGCTCGATGCGATCCGGCGGCAGGCGACGCTGGTACGCGGCGCGATGGAAGGCACGATGCTGCGCAACGACATTTATGACTTTGCCGGGATCGGGACATTCATCGAACGCGCGGACAACACCGCGCGCATTCTGGATGTAAAATACTATGTGCTGTTGCCCAGCCTGTCGGCAGTGGGCACGAGCCTCGACAATGTGCAGTGGGAAAACGTGTTGCGCTCGGTTGCGGGCGAGCGGGCGTATCGCTGGCTGAATGCCGGACAGATGGATCCGCGCGGGATTGCCTCGTTTCTGATCCTGGATCGGCGGTTTCCGCGCAGCCTGGCATTTTGCTATGCCGAATTGCGCGGGCATCTGGCGTATCTGGCCGATGCCTATGGGTTTGAGACCGAGGCGCACCAGATCCTGCATGACAAGGACGAGCGGCTGGCGGGCCTGGATATCGAGACGATCTTCGACCAGGGGCTGCACCAGTTCATCGGCGAATTTCTCGCCTGCAACCACCGGCTCGCGCAACAGATCCAGCGCGATTACCGGTTCGTCGAATGATGGGGGCGTAACGCGATGCGGCTGGCGATCGACCATGTCACCACATACCATTTTGCGGGCCCCGTGCGGCAGGGGCTGCAGCGACTGCGGCTGAGCCCGATGAACGGGCCGGGGCAGACGGTGGAGACGTGGGATATCGCGTGCGATGGAGGCACGATCGAGGCAAGCTATGACGACGAAAATACCGACCGGGTGACGCTGATCGCGATCGCGCCGGGCGCGACGGCGGTAACGATCCGCGCGCACGGGGTGATCGAGACGCGCGATTGCGCCGGCGTGTTCGGACGCCAGACCGGGTATCTGCCGATGTGGCATTTCGAGCGGCCGACTGCGCTGACCAGGGCGGGCGCAGGGGTGCGGGCGCTGTGCGAGCGATTGAAGGCCGAGGGCAAGGTCGGGAATGACCGGCTGGCAACGTTGCACGCGCTGTCTGACCGGGTGGCAGAGGCGGTGGCGTATGAGCCGGGGCATACCGATGTGGCGACGACGGCGGAGGGCGCCCTGGCGGCGGCGCGCGGCGTGTGCCAGGACCAGGCGCATGTGTTTATTGCAGCGGCGCGGTGGCTGGGTATTCCGGCGCGCTATGTCAGCGGGTATCTACTGATCGACGCATGCGAGGATCAGGACGCGGGGCACGGCTGGGCCGAAGGGTTTGTCGAAGGGCTGGGCTGGGTCGGATTCGATGTGGCCAATGCGATCTGTCCCGATGATCGCTATGTGCGCGTGGCGTCGGGGCGGGATTATGACGAGGCCGCGCCGGTAAAGGGGATGACGTATACCGTGGCGCTGGGTGGCGGGGCGCGTGATGTGGAGCGGATGACGATCGCGCTGAACGTCAAGGCACTGGAAAGCGTTTGAATTGTTGGTTGTGAAGGTGAGCGGGACTTCGAAACCGTAGGTTATCTGATTTTCTTTGGTATTGCGAATCGCGCCGGGGCGCTATGAGCCCGTTAACGATTTGGCCGGGATAGCTTTTATGACATATTGCGTGGGCATGATGCTCGATGCCGGCCTCGTGCTGATGAGCGACACGCGGACCAATGCCGGTGTCGACAAGATTTCCGTATTTCGCAAGATGTTCAGCTGGCACGTGCCCGATGAGCGCTCGATCGTGATGATGACCGCGGGCAATCTGGCGACGACGCAATCGGTGATCAGCCAGCTGGAAGAGCGGGGCAAGGTGCCCGACGACCGGCATCCGACGATCCTGGAAGCGCAGACGATGTTCCAGGTCGCCACCGAAGTGGGGCGGATGTTGCGCCGGGTGGTCGAGCAGCCGGGCGAATTTCCCGAGCCAGGTGACGGGCCGCAGGCGGAAGGTGCGCGGTTTACCGCCTCGATCATCCTGGCCGGGCAGATCAAGGGCATGGAGCCACGGCTGTTCCTGATTTACCCCGAAGGCAATTTTATCGAGGCCAGTTTTGACTCGCCGTTTTTCCAGATCGGCGAGACCAAGTATGGCCGACCGATCCTGTTGCGCGGGTATGACCGGGCAATGCCGTTCGCAGACGCGGTGAAGCTGTTGATGGTGTCGTTCGATTCGACGCTGGCGGCCAATCTTTCAGTCGGGCTGCCGTTTGATCTGATGGTGCTGGCGCGCGACCGGATGGAGCCGATCCATCAGCGCCGGATCGTGGCCGATGATCCGTATTTCCGCACGATTTCGCGCGGGTGGGGCGATGCGTTGCGCCGCGCGTTTCAGTCGTTGCCGGCGTATGATCTGGCGACCGGCGGGGCGGCCGAAGCGGTTACGACCGGCTCCGAAGTTAAGTAACTTTGCTCAGGATATCTACTTAGCCATATTGGTTAAGTCCTTGTCCTTAGGCATTTTGCAAAAGTTGGCGGAATGCCGTGTATTATCGTGTGTAAGGCCGAAAGGGTGACGCGCAAAAAGCCTTGGATTTGCAGTCATATCCGTATCGGAGGTTAAATACCCTAAGGATTGTGCGGTATAGGGGCGATCATGCCCCTGGGCTGGGTTCGTAATGAAACTAACCCCATTGGCGCTGGGGGGCGGAAGACTGGTTTAAGAAAACCATGATTGACCGCATCACCTTGCACATCCTCGATGGCGATTCAACCCGCCGCGCGCAGCTCGCCCGCCTGGCCTTTGCCGCCGGCCACCATGCCGAAATCTATGCCAGCACCGAAGAGCTGTTGTCGCATGCGCCGTCGGGCGGACTGGTGCTGGCGCATGACGATCCGCCGGGCGCGGCCGTGGCCGCGCTGATCGCGGCCATGATGCGCGCGGGCCAGTGGCTGCCGGTGATCGCGATCGCCGAAGCGCCGGACACAATTGCGGTGGTCAGCGCGATCAAGGCGGGCGCGCTCGATTACCTGGCGGTGCCGCAACAGATCGCGCCATTGAACGAAGCGATTGCGCGCGCCGCAAACGAGGCGGAAACGCACCGCGCGCAACGCGCGCGCGCGGCCGAGGCGCGGCAACGGATCGCGCGGCTGTCGTTGCGCGAGCGCGAGGTGCTGGACCGGCTGGCCGAAGGGTGCAGCAACAAGGCGATTGCGCGGGACCTGGATATCAGCCCGCGCACAGTAGAGATCCACCGGATGAAGATGATGGGCAAGCTGGGCGCGCGGCATGCGGCCGAGGCGGTAAGATTGCGGATCGAGGCAACGGGGTTGGATGCAGCGTGAGGGGTGTTGAGTGCTGGCTTGGCGAGCTGATTGTTGGGTGCTGCAGTGGCCACTGATGGGTTTTTGCGCTTGGCGGCGGGGAAAATTTGTTCGACCTGAATGACTGACGATGGTGGTTAGCCGCCGTTAGACCCTACAAGCTATTGGCCTGCAAAACCGGGATGGCGAGCAGGTATGCGATCTCCTCGATAATTATATCAGAGCGTTCCTTGCGAAGGTCCGCTTTGGTGTGGACGAGCGCCGGGGAATGTGGATCGAAAAATGTGCAAGGGTTGCTCAGCGTCCTGCCTAGTCTAAGAACACTTTCGTAGGTAATGAACTCGTCTGGCCAATCGCCCGTATCAGCGATTTGCTGTCGGGCAGCCAAATTCATACGACGTAGATAGAAATTATCGTAAATCCGCTCATCTTGCGCCACTAGCCAATTTGTCAAGCACACCCTGCACTCGACGACGTAAAGCCACCACTTGTCTTTACCGTAAACGAATATGTTATCTAAGGAGTTGAATACTTTTTCTTGATAAAGGTCACCGCCCATTGGAACAACGGCCAAGTCTCGAAGCGCAAGGCATTCACATTTTGACAAAGCGCGCAGGCAATCGGCTAACGTTTGACGGAGATGCCAAACAATTTCTTTGTTGGCGTAGTCCGCTGAAACTACTTCCCAATGCAGCTCATTTCCCAAGAAGTCTTCCAACTCAGGTTGCTCGAAGCACCACTGTTCGAAGGTTTCGCCGGACAAATCGCCACGTGCAAAGGCCCACAAAATTGAAAGCTGATCATCAGTCATAGTGTCCGTTAAACCTCAAACGGCCAATGTCCGCTAGTGGGTGTTTGCTGCCGTTGAATTTATCTCACGGGCCTCACGTCATGGACTGGCGGAAAGTGGTGGGGAAACGGAAAGGCGTGCCACGCGTTTCAACTCTGGCGTTCCATGATTGTATGTCTAAGCCTATCGAAACCAGCGCGCCACTCTGCATTCTGGCAAACGGGGGAGAGGGCAGTTGTCGAGGGTTCCATTAAGAGCGACGGCTGTAGCGAATTGCCAGGATGCAAATTAAGACTTCACCTTCGCTCGCGCCCATTCGATCAGCGTGGTTGCATAAAGGTCCTGCATCATCGTGTCCTGTGCAGCCACGAAGTTGTTGGTGCCAAGGCCGGCAGGAAGCCAGTGCCGGCGCCAGCCAATAGTATTTTTTGGCTTTGTCCCCTGCCAGCGGCGAAAAATCCAGCGCACGGCCAGCACGGGCGGGTCAAGGGGCGACCTCGCAAAACCGACTGCTGAAACCAGCAGCTCAGCGTAACAGGCTGATTGCGATGAGCTTATTCGTCGGCCTGCATTGACTGCCTCTCCCAACTGGCTGACGCGTTGCTTTGCGACAGGATCCTTTCCCAGTTCATCGTAGGCCGGCAGAGTGTCTTCGATTACCACCCGCGTTGTGGCCGGGAGACGAAGGGATGAAAGTACGTCCTCCCGCTTCATGGCCGCTGCCTGTGCTTCAGGCGGTATTTTTGCGACTACTGCGGCCGCAATAGTTTGGTTTGTTTGCTTGTGCGCTTGCCGATCCACAAAAGACCCGAACGGTAACAAAACACTGGCCACTCCCTGTACGTTTGCAACACCATCGCGCGTTGGCCAAACATGTAGCTCACAACCAAGTCCCTGACCGAGCGGGACTGAGGCTGTCGCTGCAGATTGTGACAAAGCAGGTGTCCCAACCACCGTCTGCGCAAGCATAAACACTGCCAATCCCGCTGCGCGCGCCATCGAATGCCTCTCCAATCATGGATAACCAGCATGCGCTAGCCGATTTCTGGGCCAACCGCATCAATTTTGGGGTTTGATCTACAACTGATAATGGGAATTAGTTTCAACCGCTTAAGTGGCAATTTTTGGGGCGTGAGCTGCCATGGCGACCATCTGGCCGACCGTAAGGCGGGGAACGGCGGAAAGTGGTTGGGCGCTGTCGTTCACCTAGTACGATGGGAAAGGACAGCGGGGCGCCAGCGCGATGACGAACAAGTTCAATAAAATAGCGATCACCCAAGGGCACCACGCAATTATAAAATTCAGGTATGATCTGGAAGGAGCGACCTTCCGCCAAATAGTGATGGCAAAAGACAGCGCAGCTGCGCCGATAAAACTGGTGATTGCAATATTAAGGCTGTTATTTCCACAATTCCACTCGCCCCATGGCAGGAGAAAATTGAGCGCAGCGAGTATAATCGATATCAGCGCGCCTACCGCTGAGACTATTTTAGTCACGATCCTAAGCATCAGTTGAGTATGCGTCCGGTTCGCTATGTCCGCAAGTTGGCGGAAGCGGACGTTATCAGATTTGGCCATCGACCGTGGCGACCGACCTGCGTGTTGACGAGGTGGACGCGTGTCAGCGCGTTTGCTTCGACAGGCTCAGCATGAGCGGATGTCGTTAGATGCAGACATTTAGGCGAGATGTGCGGATGCTTTGGGTTCGCGCCCGGATGACGAGCGGTTGTGGTGCGTGGTGGCGCGGTTTTGGCCGGCGTGTTTAGTGGCAGAAGGGGTGCGGGGTGCCGACTTCGAGGTGGAAGTGGTCGTGGTGGGCGGCGTTGTAGTCGGGGGTCAGGACTGTGGCGAAGCGGCGGCAGGCGCTGGTGCGGATTACGCGGAGGAAGTTTTGTTCGGCTGGGGTGCCGGTCGACCATTGGGATTTTATGGTGATGCGGTGGCCGTCGGCCAGGACGAAGGCGGCGATGTCGACCGCGTTGGCGGTGGCGTGGCCGCTGCGGTGGTCGCTGCCGGCGATGTTGCGGCAGTTGTAGCTGCCGAAGGTGTCGATGCGCGCGAGCGGGCTGCCCAGAATCTGGCGGGCGGCGCGGTCTACGGCGAAGCGGGCCCAGCCTTCCATTGCGGCGGCGAGCGAGCAGGTGACCGGGCCCATGTTGGCGAGTTGCAGGTGGGCGTCGTCGCCGCGCAGCCAGGTCAGCTTGACGGTGTTGATGGTCGAGCAGCCGGCGCCGAAGCTTTGATCGGGTAGCGGGGTGAAATTGGCCTGGGTCTGGCCCAGGTTGATCAGGCACTGGTTGGTGCTGAGGCGGGGCGGGTATGCGGGTGCGTATTTCGCAACGGGGCGTTGTGTCGCGGTGTAGTGCGCAGGCGCGCTGACGCAGCCGGAGAGCAGGGACATGGCGAGTAGCAACGGGGCGAGTAGCGACGGGGCGACCAGGTGGAACGCGAAGGCGCGGAGCGGAGTCGTGGGGGGGCTGACCATGGCGCAAGTTTGCAGCAAATATGGTCAATAAAGTGTTGCGATTGAATGGGCATTCGACCGGGTTTTGAACGCTTTGTCGTGTTTTGTTTTTGCAGGTGTGACGGCGCCGATGAGAGGGCCATGATGCTATCGTCTGCATTGGGCTTTTCAGTTGTGGCGCAGATGTTAAGGTTGACAGGTTTTACACAGAGGTGCCCCATCGATCCGCTGAAGGCCTTGTCCGACCCATCGTTTTGCCGTGTGGCGGGCGCGCGCCTGTCGGGGGGAAACCGTGTCCGGTTGTTGATCGACGGGCCCGAGACATTTGCCGCCTGGCTCGATGCGATCGGCGCGGCGACGCGGTTTGTCGATCTTGAAAACTATATCCTGCAATCGGATGCGACCGGCGCGCGGTTTGTCGATGCCCTGCTGGCGGCCGCAGCGCGCGGAGTGAAATGCCGCGTCGTGTATGACTGGCTGGGATGTCTGACGCGCACGAAGGCTTCGTTGTGGGCATCGTTGCGGCGCGGCGGGGTCAAGGTGTGCCGGTATAACCCGCTGCAGCTGACCAATCCGATGCACGCGATCAGCCGCGATCATCGCAAGGTGCTGTGTGTCGATGGCGAAGTCGCGTTTACCGGGGGGCTGTGCATCGGGCATGACTGGATGGGGGATGCGGCGCGCGGGATACCGCCATGGCACGATACCGCGATCGAATTGCGCGGGCCGGTGGTGGCCGATATCGAGGCGGCGTTCGAGGATAGCTGGGCGGCGGCGCTGCATCATACGCCGCCGGTGCATGAGGAGGCGCCTTGTGGCGGGGCGCGGACTGCGGCTGGCGGTGAGGGCGTGACCGTTTCGGTGATCGCGGGGCGGCCTGGCGCGATGGGGCTGTACCGGCTGGAAGAGCTGGTGGCCGAAGTGGCGCAGACATCGTTGTGGCTGACCGACGGGTATTTTGTCGCCACGACAGGGTATGTGCGGGCATTGACGGGGGCGGCGCGGGCCGGGGTCGATGTGCGGCTGCTGGTGCCGGGGTCGAGCAACTGGCCGATGGTGGGGGCATTGTCGAAGACGGCGTATCGGCCATTGCTTGATGCAGGCGTGCGGATTTTCGAATGGAACGGGCCGATGGTCCACGCCAAGACCGCGGTGGTCGATGGCTGCTGGACGCGGATCGGGTCGAGCAATTCCAACCTGGCGAGCTGGATCACCAATCGCGAGCTCGATGTCACGATCGAGGATGGTGACCTGGCCGGGCAGATGGAGGCGGCGTTCGAGCGGGATATCGGCAATGCCACCGAGGTCGTGATCGGGACCAGTCGCACATGGCTGGGCAAGCCGCAGACGGTCTCGGGACCGGGTGATGGCGGGCCGGATCGGGAACCCGGGACGGCGGGCAAGCGGTTGTTGTCGGGCGCGATTGCGGTGGGCAGTACATTGGGCGCGACGTTTTTGTATCGGCGCGCGTTGCGGCCGGCGGAATCGTTTGTGGTGCTGGGCGGCGGAGTGGCGCTGCTGTTGCTGGGGCTGGCGTTGATCGTGTTTCCGCGGGTGTTTGCGTGGGCGCTGGCGATCATGGCGATCTGGGGCGGGATCGACCTGGCGTTGCGCGCGTATCGGCTGTGGCGATCGGGCGCGGCGGAGCATGGCGCCTGATGCGGACCCTGCCATGCGAATAGTCAGCTGGAATTTGTTGCATACCACCGGGGCCAAAGGGGAAGATATCAGCCGGTTGATTGCGGCAACCCGTCCGGATTTGCTGGTCATGCAGGAGGCGGAGGCTGCGCTCGATGCTTTGCCGCGGCAGTTGGGCGGGAGTTATGCGCGGTTGCCGTTGCCGGGGCGGCATCATGGGTTGGCCGTATGGAGTCCGGGGGCGTTTACGACGGTCGCGGGCGGGTTGACCCTGCCGCGCGGGTTGATCGTGCAGCGGTGCAGCCAGATTATCGATTTTGGCGGGCTGACCGTGGCCAATGTGCATCTGTCGCATGGGCAGGTGCTCAATCGGCGGCAGTTGCGGCGGATTGCCGATGCGATTCCGCATCGCGCGGTGATTTTGGGCGATTGCAATATGGTGGGCGCGGCGTTGCTGCCCGGGTTTGACGATGTGGGCGCGCGCGAGGCGACGCATCTGATGGGCGGGGTGGTGCCGTTGCGGCTGGATCGGTGTTTTTTGCGCGGAGTGGTGTGCCGGGAGGCGCGGGTGCTGGCGTTCGGGGCTTCGGATCATCGGCCGATGGTGATTGACCTGGCGGTTTAGGAGGGCCTCCGGCGGGCAAGGGTTATCACCCTTGCCTCCCGTTACTGGCTTGCGCTGCGTGTTTGCCGTCGCCCCGGGCTTGACCCGGGGTCCCGCTTCTTTGGCGCGGAAACGCCCGAATTTGAAGATACCGCGAAAGTAAAGCGGGATCCCGGGTCAAGCCCGGGAAGACGAGAAAAAACAAATTTAGCGCCTATGGGCGATGGCTCTTGGCCGCCGGAGACGCTCTTTTTTTGGAATGGGTGGGGGTGGGGGGAGTGGTTAGAAGAGGCGGAGGAATTCTTCGAATTTGCCGGTGCGGGAGCCGGGGAGGTCTTCGGTGTAGTAGCGGAGCGTGAGGGTGAAGGGGTGGCCCAGGGCGGTGTGGAGGTGGGCGCGCAGGGCGGTCTCTTCGGTGGGGGTTACGGGGCGGGTGGTGGCGAAGCGGGCTTCGATCTGATCGGGGTCGTGCTGGATCAGCTGGTATTGGCGGACCGGGGCGAGGTCGCGGAAGCGGTCGAAGCCGACGAGGGGCCAGTGGCGGGTGCCGTCGGGTTTGACGATCATGTTGCGTTCGCGGCCCATGATCTTGCGCAAGGTCGGGCTGGTGCGGCCGCAGGGGCAGGGGCTGCCCATTTCGGCGTGGTCGCCGATTTTGTAGCGGATAAGCGGCGTGGCGGTGTTGGCGAGGTCGGTGATGACGACGGCGCCGGTTTCCCCGGGCTGGCAAGGGGTGCCGTCTGGGTGGAGGACCTCGACCAGCACGGATTCTGCGGCAGTGTGATAGGTCTGGTAATCGGGACACTGGATGGCGATGTGGCCGATTTCCTGGGACGAGTAAGTGTCCTGGATGGAGGTGCCAAGCACGGTCTGGCAGCGGCCGCGCAAATGGGGGGTGACGGTTTCGCCGATGGTGCGGATCATCGCGCCGGCGGGCAGGAAAGGGCCGCGGGCGGCGGCGATGTCGATCAGGGCGGTGAGTGTGGTCGGATAGATCAGCAGGTTGCCCGGGCGATAATCGCGCAAATATTCGTAGAGTTGTTCGGCGTCCCAGGTGATCGGCAGGGAAACCGATGGGCCGGTCGTGGCAAGGAAATCGGCGGGTGGGCCCCAGCCGGGCAGGGCGCGGGGCGCGTCGATATGGGCGCGGATCGAGGCCAGCGGCATGGCGAAGTCGCTGCCGCGCCAGCGGTGTTCGCGCGCGATGTTGGCAAGCCAGATCAATTGCATGACGTGGGAGCGCTGGACGGTGACGGGTTCGCCGGTCGAGCCGGAGGTCGAATTGGTGCCGCGTGGTTCGTGGCCGGGGGGGAGGGTTGCGGCGAACAGGCCTTGCGATTGCTGCAGCCAGCGGCGGTCCATCGGGAGTAGCGCTGTGAAACCGGTTTTGCGTGCGAGATCGGCCGGGGTGAGGCGGGCGGCGCGCAGGCGTTCGGCAAAGCGCGGGGATTGGTTTGCAAAATGCTGCGCAAGGCGGGCGACTTGTGCCAGTTGGCGGGTGTGGATCTGTGTTGGGGGCAGGCGTTCGGCGGCGGCGATCTGGCGGTCGAGGTCGATGACGGTAGCGGGCGCGGGCAGTTTGAGTTTGGGCTGGAGCAGCGGCGCCGGGGTTGGTTTAGGCATCGGTTGCGCGTTCGGCGACAAGGAACGGGCAGCAATGTGACAGCGGGTAATCACCCGAGGCGACCAGGCGCGGGTTGGCGAACGTGGCAGGCAGGGTAGCGAACAGCGCGGCGCGGTTGAAGAATGTGTAGACGGCGTCGGAGATGCGGTAGTTGTCGATTTCGGCCACCAGATGTGGCGGCCAGCCGGTTTGGGCGCACAGGTCTGTGCGATCGGGAAAGCATTCGTCGAAGGCGGCGGCGATGGCGCGGACAGGGATGACGCCGGCGGGGGCAGCTGCGGCCATGGCGACGCGCCATTTGAGTGCGTGGAAGCTGGGTTCCTGGCCCGACATTACCGCGTCGCGGATGGCGGAAAGCGGCTCGGGGTCATCGGGCGAAACGAAGCAGCGCACCACCACTGGCGCGCCGGGGACCATGCAATCGGCCAGTCTCGCGAAGATCTGGCGATAATCGGCGGCCGAGGGGACCATCGTCATGCCGCCATCGCCGATGACGGCGGTGAACGCATGCGGAGGGAAAACCATTTCGCGCCAGTCGATCCGTACCAGACTGGTCCGTTCGGAGGCGCGGGGAACGGGGCGGTGAAGCGCTTCGTCGTTCCAGTCCGCGATGGTCAGATCGTGGCCGATCGTTGCGAGTTCCGGAGTCAGGCCGAGCATCAGCACGCGGGCGTCGTGATCGCAGACGAGATCGGCAAAGCGGTCGACAACCGCCTGGTCCGGCCGTTGCGGCAGTCTCAGGCGATTGCGACGTTCGTGGAACTGTTTCCAGTGGTCTTCGGTCGGCATTGCGCGGATCAGAAGTGCATGTTTACGCCGAGTGCGCCGGTGACATAGTGCGTTTTTACAGCAGCGTTGAAACCGGTGGTGGAATCGCCGGCAGACAGATGGGCTGTGCCGAAATCGTTGTAGAGCACGGTCGCGGCGATCGAGAAGCGATGGCTGAGCATGAATTCCGCGCCGCCACCCGCGACCCATCCGGTCGTGGTCTTGTGCGTGTCGGCCAGGCCCGAATTGGCGATCAGCGTGCTGCGCAGATTGGTGAAGGCGACGCCCCCCGTTCCGAACAGCAGCGCGCGATCGAATGCCAGGCCGGCGCGGCCGCGAACGGTGCCGACGACGCTGCCGTGCGTGGTTACGCCGTAGCCTTCATTCGGCCCGGCGGTGCCGTTGCCCAGGCCGCCGTCGCTGTTGGTAAAGCTGGAGAACGTCACGTCGCCTTCGACCCCGAGCACGGTGGAGCCGGTCTGGTAGTTGTAGCCCAGCCGGGCTCCGCCGCCGCCGGTGGTCGTCCGATGGCGATCGATCACGGTTTCGGTGTTGTTGACGGTCACGAACGATTCGCCGTTGCGCGGGTGCGCTTCCATGACTGTGGGCGAGGCCGAGCCCGACGGAATGGGCGTGTCAGTCGGGTTGCCCTCCGGGCCGTCGGTGGTGGTGGTATAGGCGTTTGTGCCGGACCATTTTGTCTTGGCTCCGACGACAGAGGCATGGACGCCGCCATAAGGCCCATTCCAATCGACAGTATCGGCCGCTGCGGTCTGTACTGGCGCAAGCTGTGCCGGAACGACCAGCAACGCGGCCAACGGCACCGATTTCGATAAACGCACCATGATGATCCCCCGATCTTGTTTGCGCCCGCAGATCACAAAACCCATGCGAAGCAGTATGCGCACCAGATATACCAGTCGACGTGAACTGACAACGCCGTAGTTGTGACAATCTACTCAATCATGATTCGAGGGTTATTGTAATGGTCTGTTCGTTTATTCTTCAACCACTTGCATGTACACGGGCGGCGCGGCGACCGGTTGACAGGCGCTCGTTGGCCACTATGAACGGCGCCGGGCCACGCGGTCCCAACGCCGCGCGTGCTCTCTGCAAGGAGAGACTACATGACTGATACAAGACCCGCCACGAAACCGGTGCGTCCGTTTTTCTCGTCCGGACCGTGTGCAAAGCCGCCCGGATATTCCCCCGACAAATTGGCGACGCAATCGCTGGGCCGGTCGCATCGTGCGAAGATCGGCAAGGAGCGTCTGGGGCTGGCCATCGATCTGATGCGCGAGGGGCTGGAACTGCCCGACACGCACCGCATCGGCATCGTGCCAGGATCCGACACCGGCGCCTTTGAAATGGCGATGTGGACGATGCTGGGTGCGCGACCGGTAACGACTTTGGCGTGGGAAAGCTTCGGCGAAGGCTGGGTGACCGATGCGGTCAAGCAGTTGCGCATCGAGCCGACCGTGATGCGCGCAGACTATGGGCAGTTGCCCGATCTCGATAAAGTCGATTGGTCGAACGACGTGCTGTTTACGTGGAACGGCACGACGTCCGGCGTGCGCGTGCCCGATGGCGCGTGGATCCCGGCCGACCGGCAGGGGCTTTCGTTTGCCGATGCCACCAGCGGCGTGTTTGCCTATGACATTCCCTGGGACAAGATCGATGTCGCGACGTTTTCCTGGCAGAAAGTGCTGGGCGGCGAAGGCGGCCACGGGGTGATCATCCTGGGACCGCGTGCGGTCGAGCGGCTGGAAAGCTATACGCCGGCCTGGCCGTTGCCCAAGGTGTTTCGCCTTGTTTCGAAGGGCAAGCTGACCGAGGGCGTGTTCAAGGGCGAGACGATCAATACGCCGTCGATGCTGGCCGTGGAAGACGCGATCTTTGCGCTGGAGTGGGCGAAGTCGGTGGGTGGCCTGGACGGGTTGAAGGCGCGGTGTGCGGCCAATGCGCAGGCGTTGGACAAGATTGTCGCCGAACGGGATTGGTTGGGGCATCTTGCGCGCGACAGTGGCACGCGGTCGCATACTTCGGTGTGTTTGACGGTGGCCGGGGCTGACGCGGAGTTCATCAAGAAGTTTGCCGGGCTGCTGGAGAAAGAAGGCGCGGCGTTTGATATCGCCGGGTACCGCGATGCGCCGCCGGGGTTGCGGATCTGGTGCGGGGCGACTGTCGATACGGCGGATATCGTTGCACTGGGGCCCTGGCTGGACTGGGCCTGGAGCCAGTTGGCCGCCTGACTTTTGCGCTGCTGCGCGAGGTGGGTGGTGCGTATATTTGACCTTTGCGCTTGGGGCAACGCCCCTCCACCACGCTTCGCGCGGTCCCCCTCCCCGGGACGGGGAGGATTTTTCCTTTTTTTGAGGATTTTTTATGACCAAGCCCAGGGTTTTGATTTCGGACAAGATGGATCCGAATGCTGCGCGTATTTTTGCCGACATGGGGTGTGACGTCGATGTCATCACCGGCAAGACGCCTGAGGAGTTGATTGCGATCGTCGGGCAGTACGATGGCCTGGCGATCCGGTCTTCGACCAAGGTGACCAAGGCAATTCTGGATGCGGCGACCAATCTGAAAGTGATCGGACGGGCTGGGATCGGCGTGGATAACGTCGATATCCCTTATGCTTCGGCCAAGGGCGTGGTGGTGATGAACACGCCGTTCGGCAATTCGATCACGACCGCCGAGCATGCGATCGCGTTGATCTTTGCCCTGGCGCGGCAGTTGCCCGAGGCGGATCTGTCGACACAGGCGGGCAAGTGGGAAAAGAACCGCTTCATGGGTGTTGAAGTCACCGGCAAGACGCTGGGGCTGATCGGCGCGGGGAATATCGGGTCGATTGTCGCCAGCCGGGCACTGGGGCTGCGGATGAAGGTCGTGGCCTATGATCCGTTCTTGACGCCCGAGCGCGCGATCGAGATTGGTGTCGAAAAAGCCGATATCGATACGCTGTTGGCCAAGGCCGATTTCATTACTTTGCACACGCCGCTGACCAGCGAGACGCGCAATATGCTGAGCCGCGAGAATTTGGCCAAGACCAAGCCCGGCGTTCGCATCGTCAATTGTGCGCGCGGCGGGCTGATCGATGAGGCGGCGTTGAAGGACATGCTCGATAGCGGGCATGTTGCAGGCGCGGCGCTCGATGTGTTCGAGACCGAGCCGGCGACGGACAGTCCGTTGTTCGGGACGGCGAATTTCATCTGCACGCCGCATCTGGGGGCTTCGACGACCGAGGCGCAAGTCAATGTTGCGTTGCAGGTTGCGGAGCAGATGGCCGAATACCTGGTGACAGGGGGCGTGACCAACGCCCTGAACATGCCGTCGTTGTCGGCGGAAGAAGCGCCCAAGTTGAAGCCCTATATGGCTTTGGCAGACAAGCTGGGGGCGTTGATCGGGCAACTGGTCGGTGATGAAGTCAAAAAGATCGCTATCGAAGTCGAGGGGGCTGCGGCGCAGTTGAACCAGAAGCCGATTACCGCGGCTGTGCTGGCGGGGCTGATGAAGCAGTATTCGCAGACGGTGAATATGGTCAATGCGCCGTTCCTGGCCAAGGAGCGCGGGCTGGATGTGCGCGAGGTGCGGCATGATCGCGAGGGGCTGTATCGTACGCTCGTGCGGGTGACGGTCGATACCGATGCGGGACAGCGGACTGTGGCGGGGACGCTGTTCGGGCAGGGGCAGCCGCGCCTGGTCGAATTGTTCGATATTGCGGTCGAGGCGGATCTGGACGGGGATATGTTGTATATCGTCAACACCGATGCGCCCGGGTTCATCGGCTCGATCGGGACATTGATGGGGACCGAGGGGATCAATATCGGCACGTTCCACCTGGGGCGGCGCCAGGCCGGGGGTGAGGCGGTGTTGTTGTTGTCGGTGGATAGCCCGGTGGATGCCGAGGTGTTGGCCAAGGCGCGGGCTTTGCCGGGGGTGATTTTGGTTAAGGCTCTGAAGTTCGCCTGATTTTTAAGAGCCTCCGGCGGCCAAAGGCCGGGGGCCCTTGGATCCCGTTACTGGCTTGCACTGGGTGCTTTCTTTGCGGCGGGATGCCGGGGTTGGGGCGGTGCGCAGGTCAAGACGGTAACGGGATGCAAGGGTGTTAACCCTTGCCCGCCGGAGGCCCTTTCCCACTGGCGTCGTAAACCCCCACCCAACCCTCCCCCTTCAGGGGGAGGGCTTTAAGAAAGAGGGGTAGTATTTTGTTTTGGCTTGGTTTTCCTTAGAGGAAGAGTTCGGCGGCGGCGTCGATGATGGCTTCGGCGTCGAGGCGGTAGGTTTTGTAGAGGTCGAACAGGTTTCCGGTTTGGCCGAAGCGGTCGGTGCCGAGCGGGATGACGCGTTGGCCGCGAACGCCGCCCAGCCATGACAGGGCGGCGGGGCTGCCGTCGAGGACGGTGATCAGGCCGGCGTCGGGGGCGAGGGGGCTGAGCAGGGTTTCGATGTGGGAGGGGGTTGGGGTGTCGTTGGTCCAGCGGGCTGACGTGCGTGTGGACCAGCCGCGGTGCAGCAGGTCGGGCGAGGTGACGTTGAGCAGGCCGATGCCGGGGAGGTCGTCGGCGAGGGCGGTCCAGGCTTCGAGGGCTTCGGGGGCGACGACGCCGGTGAAGACGATCGCGGCGGTTGCGCCGGGGGCAGGTTCGCGCAGCCAGTAGCCGCCGGCGAGGGCGCCGGACTGCCATGTGGTGTCGGCGCGGGGTTCCTGGTCGATGCTGCGGGTCGAGAGGCGCAAGTAGACCGACGAGCCGTCGGGGCGCTGCATCCAGTCGAAGGCGTGGGCCATCATCAGCGCGACTTCGTCTGCGTAGGCGGGTTCGTAGCTGGCGAGGCCGGGCTGGCCCATGCCGATCAGCGGCGTGTTGATGGACTGGTGCGCGCCGCCTTCGGCGGCGAGGGTTATGCCCGAGGGGGTGCCGACGAGCAGGAAGCGCGAGTCGGAGTAGCAGCCGTAGTTCAGCGCATCGAGGCCGCGCGCGATGAAGGGGTCGTAGACGGTGCCGACGGGGATGAGGCGCGTGCCGAAGTGGCCGGCGGACAGGCCGAGCGAGGTGAGCAGCAGGAAAAAGTTGTTTTCGGCGATGCCCAGTTCGATGTGCTGACCCGCGGCGTGTTGCAGCCATTTCTGGGTTGAGGGGATTTTGGCGCGCAGGAACACGTCGTCGCATTCCTGGCGGCGGAACAGGCCGCGCTGGTTGACGAAGGCGCCCAGATTGGTGGTTTGCGTGACGTCGGGGGCGGTGGTGACCAGGCGGTCGGCCAGTTCGGTATTTGATTTGGCGAGGTCGTGCATGACGCGGCCAAAGGCGGCCTGCGTCGATTCGGCGCCGGCGGGGGCGGGGATTTCGGGCACGGGGATGGTGGGCGCGGCGGCGGCCTGTTGCTTGCGACCGATCGGGCTGTGGGTGACGAAATCCTGCAGCGCCTTTGCCTGGTTGTCGCCGAGGCCGGCCCATTTGTCCCATTCGGCGCCGTGGGGGACGTTCTGACGGGCGCGGAAGGTTTCCATCTGGGTCGGGCTCATCATGCCCGAATGGTTGTCCTTGTGCCCGGCGAGCGGCAGGCCGTGGCCCTTGACAGTGTAGGCGATGAACATCGTCGGGCGTTCGTCCTGCGCGCTGTCGAACGCTTCGACCAGCGATTCGAGGCAGTGACCGCCGAGGTTGGTCATGACTTTGGCGAGGGTATCGTCATCCATGCCGTCGATCAACGCGCGGACGCCGCGTTTGCCGCCGATGTCGGCGATCAGGCGGGCGCGCCAGGCGGCGCCGCCCTGGTAGGTGAGGACCGCAAAGTCGGCGTTCGAGCAGGTGTCGATCCACTGTTCGAACGCGCGGCCGCCGGGTTTGGCGAACAGTTCGCGTTGCAGGCGGCCGTGCTTGAGCGTGATCACGCGCCAGCCGCAGGTTTCGAAAATGTCGTCGAAGCGGCGGAACATGCGTTCGGCGGTGGTGGAATCGAGCGACTGGCGGTTGTAGTCGACCACCCACCAGCAATTGCGCAAGTCGTGCTTGTAGCCCTCGATCAGGCATTCGTAGATATTGCCTTCGTCGAGTTCGGCATCGCCCATCAGCGCAATCATGCGGCCGGCGTTTTCGGGTTGCACCTGGCCGTGGGCGATCAGGTAATCCTGGACCAGCGAGGTGAACGCGGTGACCGCGACGCCAAGGCCGACCGAGCCGGTGGAGAAATCGACCGGGATCGTGTCTTTCGTGCGGCTGGGATAGCTTTGCGCGCCGCCAAGGCCCCGGTATTTTTCGAGGGTTTCGCGCGTTTGCTGGTCGAGCAGGTAGTGGATGGCGTGGAGCACGGGGCCGGCGTGGGGTTTGACCGAGACTTTGTCGTTGGGGCCGAGAGCGTGGAAATAGAGCGCGGCCATGATCGCGGTCATTGAGGCGCAGCTGGCCTGGTGGCCGCCGACTTTGAGGCCGTCGCGCTTTTCGCGGATGTGGTTGGCGTTGTGGATTGTCCATGACGACAGCCACAGCAGGCGCTGGTTGATCTGTTCCAGTGTGGTGATCAGGTCCTGGCGCTCGTGGGTCATGGTGTCGGTCATGGGATGGGTGCCGTCGTATGAGATGGTGATGGGATGGTGTACGCCCGGGGCGGGCGGTATGTCCTTGCGCAATCCGCCATGGTGGGTTGCATATTTGGCATGGTCTGCCATTTTGTTGGGGTAAAATGGCGGTTTTTGCCGATTTCTGGAAATGTCATGCCATATCCCGACCTTGATCCGATCGACCGGCGTATCTTGCGCGAAGTGCAGCATGATGGGCGGGTGACCAACCAGGATCTGTCGGAGCGGGTGGGGCTGTCGCCGTCGCCGTGCCTGCGGCGGGTGCGGCGGCTGGAGGCGGACGGGGTGATTGCACGGTATGTGGGGCTGGTCGATCCGGTGGCGGTGGGGTTGCCGGTTTCGGCATTTATCCGGGTGCGGTTGCACCAGCAGGATGACCGGCACCTGGCGCGGTTCGAGGCGGCGGTGGCGGCGTTTGCCGAAGTGATGGAATGCTATCTGATGAGCGGGGATGCGGATTATCAGCTGCGCGTGCTGGTGGAATCGCTGGGGGCGTTCGAGGATTTTTTGCGGCAGAAGCTGACGCGGATCGAGGGAGTGGCGGAGGTGACGACGAGTTTTGCGTTGCGGGCGATCGTTTACAAGACGGCGTTGCCGATTTGATTTGGTTTTTTGGTGGTTGTCGGTTTGATTTAGCGTGGCGCTTAGAATGGCCGGTATTGGAGGGAAGCAGCCAAAGCGTCATTTTTCATAATACACTTCGCTGATCGCACCCGAACAGCGGTTAATGTGCATTTCAAGGCCGCCGCTGCCAAATGAAGAATTCCATGGCCAGGCAGGTGGCATTCGTTGATAAGCGATCCAACCCTGGTTTCCGTCTCGCTCAATCTCAAGGATGTAGCGCTTTGAAATTCCGGGTTTTTGGTGGGCAGCGATTACAGCAAGCGCGATCGCTCGTGCGGTCAGGGCGTTTGGGACCGCCGCGCCTATGGGAGAACCACATTCACCATTTGCCGCAGATGCGCGCACCGGAAGCGCGATCAGCATAACAATGATCAAACGGCCAATCATCAATGTAGCATGCAGCGAGCAAGGAATGACCGCAAGTGGGGCGATTGTGTTGAAAAAGTCGATGCTCGGACACGGTGGGATGGCCTGATCCAATCGGCAGCACGAGGGCGCCGACCTCAAGCCGGCACCGGGATCGGCCTCAGCTTGGCCATCTTGCGGAGGTTTTGGGCGGTTGCTGCGAGGAGGAACTCATCTTTTGCACCGTTTGGTCCCCGCAAGCGCAAGCGGTCGAGTTTCAAGATGCGTTTGAGGTGCGCAAAGAGCATCTCGACCTTCTTTCGCTGTCGGCGCGAAGCGATGTAGGCATCGGTGGTCGCAATACTGCGGGCCAAGTCGCGGGCACCTTCATGGATCGAGCGCATAATCTTGCGGGCGGGCATCTTGGGTGTGCAGCGTTGCCGTAGAGCGCAGCCTTTGCAGTCTTGCTGGCGAGCGCGGTAGCGAATGAAGCCGTCCTGATGGACATCGGATCGCGGCACAGTGAAGTTCCGATTGCGCGGTCGCAGGCGCTTGCCGGCGGGACAGACATAGCTGTCATCTTGCGCATCGAAGGTGAAGGCAGAACGCTCGAATGTACCGTCGGTACGGGCGGACTTGTCGAACACCGGGATGTGCGGCGCTATACCTTTCTCCTCGACCAGCCAGCCAAGATTGGCAGCATCACCGTAGCCGGTATCGGCTGCGAGCCGCTCGGGCCACAGGCCAAACCGCTCCTGAGCCCGATCGATCATTCTGCGCTGCGCGGTCACTTCGGCCTGACGCACTGAGGTGGTCGCCTCGACATCGACGATGACCGCATGTTCAAGGTCGATCAGATAGTTGGTTGAGTACGCAAAGAACGCCCGCTCGCGCGTCGCAGCAGTCCAGCGTGCGGCGGGATCGGCCACCGCCAATTGCTTGGGCGCAACCGGGGTCGCGCCACCAAAGGCTGCATCATCCAGCACAGCAAGGTATTCGCGCACCGCATGGCTGGTGGCTTGGTCTGGCAGTTGTTCGGGATGGTCTACGGCGCGCTGCCGGTTTACGTCAGCGCGGATCAAGCTGGCATCGACCGCGAAACCCTCGCCGCCGACCAGACCTTCGGTCATGCATCGCGCGACCGTCGTCTCGAACACCATACGCAGCAGGTCGCTGTCGCGAAATCGGCCATGCCGGTTTTTGGAAAAGGTCGAGTGGTCGGGAACGTCACCCTCCAGCCCAAGCCGACAGAACCAGCGATACGCCAGGTTCAGATGGACTTCATCACACAGCCGCCGCTCAGAGCGGATACCCATGCAATAGCCGATGATCAGCATGCGGATCAGCAGCTCGGGGTCGATCGATGGTCGTCCAGTCTCACTGTAGAAAGGCCGCAAGTGCTCCCGCACCTCAGACAAATCGACAAAACGGTCGATTGAGCGCAGCAGATGTTCTGCCGGAACATGCCGCTCAAGGTTGAAGCTGTAAAATAGCGCTTCTTGCGCCACTGTCCGATCACCCATCATCGGTCTGCCTCCGCTTCTTAGCGAAGATTGAATCAGAACCTCAGCACAACTGCAAGGTCGACTTTTTCAACACAATCGGGGCGTTAGCTGCCATGTATGCCCCGCTCGTCGTACCGGACTTGATCCCTATGGCATTAACACTTCTCGCAACGGCACCAAAAACCAAACCCCGCTCGTCCTGAGCTTGTCGAAGGACGCGCGCGACGCTTGAATTTGCGCATTTTTCCTACCGGGCGGGCGTCAGCATGTGTGCTTCGACAGGCTCAGCATGTGCGGATGTGTTTAAAAAATCAGCTTGTGTGAATGCCGTAGGGATTTGATCCGGAATCCCGCTTTCTTTGGCCCAAGCAGGGAAGACGCTTAAGCCCGGATCAAGTCCGGGCAGACGGAAGGGGGATGGAGAGTAACTTGGCGGGAGGGGATGGAGTAAACCGGCGGGGCGGGACCACGTTCGGCCTGGCAAGGTATGGGACGGGTATGCATGTCCTGCCTGGCGCAACGAGGGGTGGGTGATCGATTGCGCCAGGGAGTCGCGGGATCGGTTTGTGCGGTACTCTTGCGCAGATTGACTGGCTGTGGCTGACAATTGATAGGACTGTTTGAGGCATGGCTGATGATCGGAAATAACGTGGTACGGACCAGGTCGATGCTGGCGATCGGTGGTGCGGTGCTTGCCATCGTGATTGGTGCGGGGCAGCCGATCCAGGCGAAGCCGCTGCTGCCGGCGTTGCAGAGCAAAGTGCCCAATGGTTACGATGTGCTTGCGAACGTCGAGATATCGGCGGGGACGCCGGTGCGGCGGTTTGTCGTTGTTGCGCTGGGGCGGCGCGATGAGGGGGATCATCGGGATGATCCGAAAGGTGCGCCGAACCGTCCGCTGATCATATTCGAACAGGTTGGCGGGCAATATCGGCAGGTTGCGCGCAATGACACGGTTGTTCTGGCGGCCGACGCGGGCGGGCAGTGCGATCCGTTTCTGGATAACGATGGGACGATCGCGGTCAAAGGGGGGTATTTTACGGTCGAGAACGGGGTCGCGTGCGGGTCGCACTGGACGGATTATATCACGTTCCGGTTTGACGATCGGGCTGGCGGGTTTGTGTTCGATAATGAGCGGAATGAGTCGTGGTCGATGAACCAAAGTACGAAGTCTGATGCGGAGGCTTTGGTGCGGGATGGGCCGCAGCGGGTGCGGCGGAATCGGGCGGGGCGGGTTACGAAGTTTTCGGACTGGCAGCCTTTGCCATGACTGGGGCGCCTTATGGCGCGGCAAGGACTTTGGGAAGGGTGGCGCCCAGAACCGCGAGCATTTCGGGCGCATAGGCGCTGCTGTTGTTTTCGAATTCGGCCTGGGTGATGCGATCCGCGCCCTGGGCGCCGAGCAGGACGACTTCGTTGTCGATTGCCAGTTGGTCCTGATGGCCGGTAACATCGACCATCAGGGTGTTCATCGTCACACGGCCGACCACGGGATAGCGATTGCCGCCGATCAGCACTTGCGTGCTGTTGGTGTTTTCGGCGGGGAATTCGGGGCGATTGGCGTGGCTGAAACCGCGGCGGATACCGTCGGAATATCCGATCGGGATATTGGCGAGCCAGGATTCGCGAGTCAGGCGGTAGGTGCGATCATAATTGACGGTCTGGCTCGCCGGGAAGTGGTTGATCGCGGCCACGCGCGATTTGATTGTCGGGACGGGGTGATAGGCGGTGGTCTTGACCGAACCGGGGTCGCCGTAGATCGCGCCGCCGACGCGGACCATGTCGAGCCGCGTGGCAGGCACAGTGAGCGTTGCAAAGGTGTTGGCGGTGTGGTGCGTAAGGTTGCGCGGGGACAGGCCTTCGCTGGCGAGCCACGTGCAGTCGTCTTGGTAGTGGCGCAATTGCGCCAGGATATCGTCAGGCTCTTCACTGGGGTAATGCGTCATGGCGCCGACGATATGCAGCGCCGGCATGGCCAGGATCGCGCGGGCTTCGGCCTTGCCATAGCTTGCCGACAATTCGACGCCATTGCGGCTCATCCCGCCGGCATTGAGCGCCAGATGGATCGGGATCTTGCGATTGCCAGCCAGGGCCGCCAGCCGCCTCGCGGCTTCGGCGTTGCCGACCAGTTCCTCGACCGCGTAGGGCAAGGCGTCGGCCATTTCTTCTGGCAACGCGGTGCGGATGCGGATGAGCCGGCCGCGATAGCCCAGGGCGCGGGCGACGCGCGCCTCGTCATTCGAGGTGATCGCCACATCGGTTACGCGCTGTCTGATGATCGACGGGATCAGCAGAGCCATGCCGTTGCCGTAAGCGTCGGCCTTCATCACAGCGCATAAACGTGCAGCACCGATTGTGGCACGCACGGTGGCGATGTTGGCTTCGAAAGCGGCGGCATCGACTTCGATCCAGCCATTGCGGCGCGATGCGGTGGCCAGAGTGACGCCGAAATTGTCCGGCGACAGGATGGGGGCGGCAAAGCTTTTGGAGGCCGCCAAGGCTGCGAGTGCCGCACCACCCTTGATCATGTCCCGCCGCTGCATCGTGCTGTCCCCCCTGATGCGCCATAGTGGCGCACGCGGCGCGCTTGTCCACCGGGTAGTTGGCTTGTCTGCGCGGGAAGGGAATTGTAGCCACCCATGGCGGGGGAATTTGCAATGTTCAGAGTGAAGCCAATCCATCTGGTGTCGCTTCCGGCGCTTGCGATCGCCTTGCCGGCGGCCTGGTTTGCATTGGCCTATGGCGGATTGCCACGCGTGTGGAGCCACCACGAACACAAATTGCGCGCCGGGATTCAGTCTGTTTACGCTTCAGGTCACACATCATATCGGACCCGACGTCGATGCCGAGCGTGAGCGGATCAGCGCGTTGATACTGGCCGGCGGGGGCAGCGTGACGGGTGTGTTGCCTTCGGGGATTCCGGGCAATCGGTGGCATCGCAATGGCGGCGGGGACAGGTTCCGGACCGATGGCGCGATGCGGGTGCTGGCGCTTGGCCAGTGCTGAACTGTTTGTGTCGGGCCAGGAACGACGACAGGACTGGATTGCTGATTCAAGACAACTGGCAAGCAAAAACCCACCCCCACAGTCGAGTGGGGATGGGTCGTTGACTCGTCGCTAATGCTTAGCGGTTAGTGGTGTCCGCCGCCACCGTGACCGCCGCCACCGCCGCCGCCGTGACCGCCGCCACCACCGCCGCCGCCGTGAAAGCCGCCGCCGCCGTGGTCACCACCGCCACCGCCGTTGCCGCCATGGTAGCCACCACCGCCGCCGTGGAAGTTGCCCCCGCCGCCGCCATGGAAATTACCGCCACCGTGATAACCGCCACCGCCGTGGTAACCGCCGCCGCCGTGGTAATAGCCACCGCCGCGACCACCGCGCCAACCGGCCGGGCCGCCATGACCGTGCCAGCCGTAGCCGCCGCCCCATCCGTAGCCACGACGCCAGCCGTAACCGCACCGGTACCAGCCGGGACCATTCCAGCCCTCGTACCAGCAAAAACGGTTGCCGCCGAAAACGAAGGGATCGATGCCGATACCGATGACCTGGGCTTCGACCGGGGTGGGTACGGCGATTGTGGCTGCGCCGGTCATCGCGGCTGCAGCCAGCAACGCCGTAACAAATAACCTTTTCATGAGGATCTTCTCCACTGGGGCACGCGCCAACAATGGCGCGGAGCACTATCAAGGACCATTTAGCATGAACAACGTCTGGCCATCGGTGCAGTTCCGCACATTGGAGAAAATCGACGTCTGTTCGCTCGTTACGGCGCGGGCGCGGCTGGCTTTGGATCGGGCGCCCATGGCGATGTGCTGGTGATCGCAGCGCTGGCGTGCGCGGCGGGATCGGCCTGCTCGCTTTCTTCGCGGCTGGGGATGCTGCAATAGGCCGTCAGCAAAACCCCGCCGGCCCAGGCGAGCGCTTTCCAGCGGCTGGCGAACAGTGTGTTGAGTTTGGGACCGGGAAACAGCATTTGGTCATTGTGGCAGGGGGCGATTAAGATGTGTTTATGGCCTGGCCTTCGGCGTGAGCCCGTTTCTGCAAAAAACCCGTTCCCACTTTTTCGCATGATGCTCTAAAGGCGCTGCGCATGACCGAAAGTGCCATCACAAACAGCAAGCCCGACCTTTTGCCCGAAGGCCTGGAAGATCGCCTGCCGCGTGAAGCCGCCGCAGTGACGCGGGTGATGCACGCGGTGCAAGGGGTGATGCACAGGCACGGGTATGACCGCGTGCTGCCGCCGATGGTGGAATTCGACGAAACGCTGGGCGCGCGAATGGCGGGAATCCGGTCGCGGCGGATGTTCCGGTTTGTCGATCCGCAAAGCCTGCGCATGCTGATCCTGCGCGGGGATCATACGCCGCAGATCGGGCGGATTGCGGCCTCGCGGCTGGCGGCGGCGCCGCGGCCGTTGCGGCTGTGTTATGCAGGACAAGTCATGCTGATTCGCGGAGACGGGCTCGATCCGGCGCGCGAAAAGCTGCAATGCGGGGCCGAAGTGATTGGCAGCGACAGCGTTGCGGCGGCGAGCGAGATCGTGGCAATGGCGATAGAGGCGCTGACAGCGGCGGGCGCGATTGCGGTGAGTGTGGATTTTACGCTGCCCGACCTGGTCGATATCCTGGCGGCGCAAGCTTTGCCTTTGCCGGCCGATGCCATCGAGCGGGTCCGGCGCGAACTGGATACCAAGGACGCGGGCGGGTTGGTCGATGCGGGCGGGGCGGCGTATGTGCCGTTGTTGTATGCCACGGGTGATTTCGATGTTGCGATCGAGCGGCTGGCGCAATTCGACACGCATGGCGTGCTGGCGGCGCGGATTGCCGCGCTGCGCGAGATTGCCGCGCGGTTGGGCGGGCAGGCGCGGCTGACGCTCGATCCCAGCGAGCGACACGGGTTTGAATACCAGTCGTGGTTTGGCTTTACGATCTATGCGCAAGGTGTGCGCGGGATTTTGGGGCGGGGCGGCACGTACCGCATTGCCGGGGCGACGGGCGGGGAAGCGGCCACGGGGTTTTCCTTGTTTCCCGATGCGCTGATCGACGTGCTGGCCGATGCAGAGCCGCTGGAGGATCGCGTGTTTTTGCCATTGGGGCATGATGCCGATGCGGCGGCGCGGTTGCGCGCGGCGGGCGCGCGCACGGTGGCTGCGCTGACCGAGGCGGACAGTGCGGCGGCATTGGGGTGCAGCCAGGTGTTGCGCGGCGACAGTCCGGTTGCGATCTGATCGATGGCGATGTCTTGACTTGGCGGCTGATTGCCACGTAGGGCGCGCACGCATAGTCGAATGCCGGCAAGTCCGGTTTTCCCGTTTCATCTGCGGCGCCGAGTCCTGTCGAAGGGCGCCTTGCGGATCACCCGGCAGGGGATAATCTGTAACCATGGCAAACGTTACCGTGATCGGCGCCCAATGGGGCGATGAAGGCAAAGGCAAGATCGTCGACTGGTTGGCCAGCCGGGCCGATGCGGTCGTGCGGTTTCAGGGTGGGCACAATGCCGGGCACACGCTGGTCGTGGGTGACCAGGTGTACAAGCTGAGTCTGTTGCCGTCGGGCATCGTCACCGGGACGTTGTCGATCATCGGCAATGGTGTGGTGCTGGACCCTTGGGCATTGCAGGCCGAGGTCGAGAAGCTGACCGGGCAAGGGGTCAAGATTTCGCCCGAGAATTTTGCGATTGCCGACAATTGTCCGCTGATTCTGCCGTTGCACCGCGATCTGGACGGATTGCGCGAAACGGCGGCGGGTTCGGGCAAGATCGGCACGACCGGGCGCGGGATCGGCCCGGCGTATGAAGACAAAGTCGGGCGCCGCGCGATCCGCGTGTGCGATCTGGCGCATCTCGATGCGCTCGACGCGCAATTGGACAGGCTGTGCGCACATCATGACGCCCTTCGTGCCGGGTTTGGCCAGCCGCCGGTCGATCGCGCGGCATTGCTGCAGGATCTGCGCGAGATTGCGCCGTATGTGCTTCAATTTGCGCAGCCGGTGTGGAAGCGGTTGCAGACAGTGCGCAAGGCCGGCGCGCGAATCCTGTTTGAGGGCGCGCAGGGCGTGCTGCTCGATGTCGATCATGGGACGTATCCGTTCGTCACGTCGTCGAACACGGTTTCGGGCACTGCCGCTTCGGGTTCGGGACTGGGCCCTGCGGCGACCGGTTTTGTGCTGGGGATCGTGAAGGCCTATACGACGCGGGTCGGGTCGGGGCCGTTTCCGACCGAGCTGACCGACGCGACCGGGCAGCGGCTGGGCGAGCGGGGCCATGAATTCGGAACGGTGACCGGGCGCAAGCGGCGGTGTGGATGGTTCGACGCGGTGTTGGTGCGGCAGTCCTGCGCCATTTCCGGCGTGACCGGTATTGCGCTGACCAAGGTCGATGTGCTCGACGGTTTCGACAAAGTGCGGATATGCACCGGATATCGGTTGAACGGCAAAGTGCTGGACTATTTTCCCAGCCATGCCGCCGAACAGGCCGCGGTCGAGCCCATTTATGAAGAGATGGACGGCTGGCACGGGACGACGGCGGGCGCGCGATCGTGGGCCGATCTGCCGGCGCAGGCGATAAAATATATCCAGCGCGTGCAGGAATTGATCGAAACGCCGGTGGCGCTGGTTTCGACTTCGCCGGAACGCGCGGATACGATCCTGGTGCGCGATCCGTTTATCGACTGATCTGCAGGCGTTCCGCTGTGCGCCTTGGTCCAATTTCGAGGTATCCGTAGTTGACCTTATAGCCGTTTGTTCCACTCTTGTTCGCGTGTGCGAAAAGGATTGAACGGGACATGGCGCAAGCGGCATCGCAATTCGATTATGGCAGCAATGAGTCCGGATCCGGGCCGGGTTTTGGTGCCCGCGCGGGCCTTGCCATCTCGATATTTGCCGATCGGGGCTATCTGCGGGCGGAAATGGCCGAGGATGCAGCAGCGGCCGGATTGCGCGTGGCGCAAATGACGGATCTGGCGCGGTTGCTCGAACCGGGTGATCCGCCGGCTTTGCCCGATCTCGTGCTCGTCGATTGCCCGGTGATCGATGGCGCGGAACTGGCGGCGCTGTCACGGCTGGACCAGCGGGCCTCGAAATCAGGATCGCATCTCGTCGTATCGACGTCGATGGGCTCTCTGGACGATGTGTTCGGATGCCTCGATCAGGCGGACGCGCAGATTCTCGTTACGCCCACCCGCGCAGATCGGGTCATTGCGCTGGGCCGTGTGCTTGCCCGGAGCGGCAATCGTGTGCGTGAATTGTCGGAAGAAGACCGGCTGAGCCTGTTGCGCCTGACCGAGCAGGTCAGCCAGATCGCGCACAAGCTGGAGCAGATATCGTCGCACGGCGCTGCGGAGGCCTCGGGACCGTTTCGGTTCGACAGCGCGTCAGGGTATGCCGGGAAACTCGATCCAAAACTCGATCCGCAATTCGATGGGGGCAGCGATCGCCTGGTGCGCGCGTCGCGACCGCCGCTTCCCGATCCGCGACTTGTGCGCAAGATTATCCGCCAGCGCCAGTTGCGCGCGCGCTTTTTCGAAGGCGACCTGTTTGCGGATCCGGCGTGGGACATGCTGCTGGACCTCACTGCGGCACGGGTCGAACATGTGCGGGTGTCGGTGACATCGCTGTGTATTGCCTCGGGGGTACCGCCGACGACCGCGTTGCGCTGGATCGGGCAAATGACCGATGTGGGGTTGTTGCAGCGGGTCGACGATGAGACCGATCGCCGGCGTGCCTTCATCACGCTGACGGACAAGGCCGCCGATGCGATGGCGCGCTACTTCTCTGAGCTGGGTAACAGTGTCGCAAGCATGGTTTGATCAGGGATAACCGCTGGGCCCCTAAACAGACGTTTTGGTGTTGCCGGGCTGTTGCGCGAGCGGTGCGGCGCGCATCAATCCGGCCATTTCGTACCAACCATTATCGGCTGCGCAGACGCCAAGACTGTTCTGCATTGCGCGGTACCGCATCAGTACCTTTTCGCCCAGCTCGGTCACGCGGGCACCACCGCTGGCCCGGCCCGGATTGGTTTCGACAAGCCGATCGGCCCAGCAGCGATTCATGATGTCGACAAGTTGCCAGGCACGGCGATAGCTCATGCCCATGTCGCGCGCGGCGCCGGAGATCGACCCTGTTGCCTTTATCCGGTCGAGCAGATCTGCCTTGCCAGGCCCGATCGCGATAACGTCGTCGCACAATACTTGAAGCTTGAGCTTGATTTTCGGCATTGCCGCACACTCCTTGACCTGGCCAAGACGATCCTTGCCCGGTCTGTCACAGTGATCAAGCGGCACAATGTCCTGAGCACCTTTTCTGGCGGCGATTTTTGGATCTTCAGTTAAATTACGACGTGTTCAGGTGTGAACGGTCTGGGACTAACTATTACGGACAGACGACGCCGCAATGATCTTGTCAGCGAGTAACCGCCCGGAAATCCAGGCAGATTCGACTCGTGGGCCCACCAGCCAATCGCCGCACGCGCCGAGCGCCAGGGTTTCATTCCACAAGCAACCCAAATCGGTCCCCGCCGAAAGGGCATAACGCCAGCGGTGGACAGACTGGCCGATGACCGCCGGCAGCCTGATGTCGAGTTCCTGTTCCAAGGCTGCCAAAAGGTGTGGGCCGATGTCGTCCGGCGACTGCTCAAGGCGATCGAGCGACCAACGCGGGCCGGCCTGCACCACCCAGCTTTCCGGACCCGATCGCCCCGGTTTAGCACGGTTGCTCGCCGCCCAAGTGATGATGCCACTGTCGCGGATCAGTCCGGATACGTGCTCAACCCGTTCGGAAAAGACGAACATTCCGGTCCAGCAAGGCTGTGATCGTGCGTAAAGTGCAGCACGGCCAAGATTGAAGTCGTGCAGCGTGATGATCGTCGCAGTTTGTTCTGCCGGCAGGGCGAGAACGACACTATCGAACATGTCCTCGCCGGTATCCGGTCCGGCCAATTGCCAATGCTGGCCATTTCTGACGAGACCTTTGACTAGCGATGAAAAATGGACCGTGTGACGCAAGCACAAATGCTGCAAGACTGCCTTCATGGTCGGAATGCCGATATACGCGTCGGTGCGGGCGGCGGGCCACGGTGATACCAGACCCGAGCGTTCCCAATGATTGACCTGCTCGATGAAAAGCGGGTCGCGCGCCGTAAAATACTGCGCGCCAAAGTCGAATTCGGCGGTGCCCTGTGCAGTTTCGATGCGTCGGCTGGCCATGCGGCCGCCCGGGCCACGCCCCTTGTCGAACAAGGTTGTCCTTATACCCGCCCCGGACAATGTCTCCGCGCACGACAACCCTGACACACCCGCTCCCACGATCGCAACGTGGCGCACGCTAACCGGGGCTCACTATGTCAGACGGAAAGAGTTGCATTGCCAACGGTCCTTTTGCGCAGCCCAGCGCTAACAGTTGAGCGCGCCAGCGACTTAAGTAAGGCGAACGCATTCCAACGTGATACGAGAACGGATTGGGCCTTTGAAAATGTTGTGTTAGAGATCGACTGTGGACTTCGATCGAGCAACATGGTCCTAAGGGCAATTGTGGTCTCGTTCAAATTTGCATTAGGAAAAGGTATGGCAATTGGCAGTCTGATCGATAACAGCATCGTCGCTGCCGTGCTTAGCAATCCGCGCCTGCCGGACAATCCGATCGTTGCCTGTAATCAGGCGTTTGTCGCGCTGACAGGGTACACTGACGACGAAATCATCGGTCGCAATTGCCGATTTCTGCGCGGAACAGGCACGGAGGCAGAGCTTACCAGGCAATTGCGAACAGGGATCGCGACACGCGTCCCGGTAATGGTCGAAATTCTCAATTACAAGAAAGACGGTACCCCGTTCCGCAATGCCGTGATGATTGCGCCGATCTTCGATGAAGATGGCGATCTCGAGTATTTTCTGGGGTCGCAAGTCGAGCTAACCGAAGAGGCGCATGAGGGGCAACAAAACCGGGCCTCGATCGCAAAGGAAAAAATCGATGCGCTACCCCGGCGGCAGCGAGAAATCCTGGAATGCATCGCTGCGGGCAAGCTCAACAAGCAGATTGCCTGGGACCTGCAACTGAGCGAACGCACGGTAAAATTGCACCGCGCCGCCGTGCTGAAAGCGCTGGGCGTACGCACCAGTGCCGATGCTATTCGCATGGCGATCGAAGCCGGGCTTTAGCCCTTGGCGAGGATTGCGTCTGTCGATATAGCAATCGCTGTGTGCGGGCGTGGCGGAACAGGTAGACGCAGCGGACTTGGGTTGTAATTGCTTGGGTGCGCACAGGGAAACCTGTGCTGCAGAACTGCTCAAATTCGGGGAACCCTTTAATCTGGCGATCCCGAGCCAAGCTTCCGGCAGGTGCTGTCGGAAGAAGGTGTAGAGACTAGACGGGCAGCACCTAAACCCTTGTCAAAGAGGGCACGGTGAAGGGATAGTCCAGACCACGAACATCGATTTCGATCGGTGGCGGCGAAAGCCGAAGTCGGTAAGAAAATCCGTTGGGCTTTGCCCGTGCCGGTTCAATTCCGGCCGCCCGCACCACCCGGCAATCAGCTGGTCATCAAAGCTATCACGGATTGATGTTCGCCGCCCAGGTGTGCGCGTTCAAGGCGTATGTGGCGGCGTCTGTGCAGGCTTGCACATCGCCTGTGGATACCACGACGGCGCCGGTGGGCACGCCTGCAGGAACGCTGGCACTGCCACCCGGGGCGGTGGCAGCGGTGCTGCTGCCGCCACTTGCAATGGTCTGGGGCTGCACGCGGTGAGAAGCGATATAGCGATCAGCAGCAGACCGGGTATTCGCCAGTTGGGCTTGATAGGCACTGTCGGCCTCCAATGATTTGGCTGCATACGCCGCCTGCTGATGTTGCAGCGCGGTTTGCGCGATTTGGGTGGCGGCCAATTGCGTCTGTTCGAATGCGGCGGCCTGAGAGCGAACCAAAGCAGCATTGGCCACCGCCCGCGCGTCGAAATGCCACGCGATCAGCGAGACTGTGGCCAGCGCACCATAGGGCCCCGCCTTGACCGCAAGCGAAATTGGCCCAGGCACAAGTGCGCCTAGTAAGCCGCTCACACGCAATACCCAGCGACGGCAGCCAAAACGACCACGGGTATCCAATATGGCCATGCTCGTGCCGCATCGCCCTTCCCGCCGAACCCGGCCCGGATGGCTGTTCGCAACGCGATGATCCTGGTTTTCAGGCCATCGAATACGGCTTCAAAATCAAGCATGCCTTCCCTTTCTTTGAAAAAAAGCGCGCGGCGGTGTCCCGCTCCGGCCTGTAGCGCAGGACGCCTAGACAACGTCCCAGCCGCCACCGTTCGAGACCAGGCGCAGCGTTGCATATTGCGCCGACAACATCGCCGTGGTTGTCCCGTCGATCGTGTCGGATCCGGCGCGCGCAATCGTCACGGCATTGGCGCTGCTGTCGATCTTCTTGCCCGTCCATGCCTGGCCCCGGCACGAACTCGCGGCCGGCAAAGTCAAGGTAAAGGCCGCCGTCGCGGCATTCAGCCGATAATACCCGCACGCCAAGACCTGCGGCGTTGAAAGCGTGGTTGCCGCGGTAATATCCATCCACGGCCTGGCGGTGTTCTGCATCGGCAGATACGGCAACGCAACGTCCGCCGCACCCTGGTCCACCACCGCAAATTCGGCGAGACCGACTGTAACCGGCGTCACCGCGCCTGCCAGAAACGAGATGTTGAACGACGGATTGAGCTCGATTGCGCCAGCCGGTACATTCATCTCGAAATGAAACTGGCACAGCGCAAAGTCATAGCAACCACCCGGGCTGGACCCGTTCTGAAACGTCAGAAGCTGGGTCCGCAGCGACAGGGTTGATGCCTGCCCGAGCGACGAACTGCTGTCGAGCGGGTCGACAACGTTCAGCGACCCGATCGTGTTACCGCTGTTGTCCTTGCATGCAAACGTCAATCCCCAGGCAGAAATCGGCACGTCGTTGTTCGCTGCCAGATAGGCATTGGTGTTATCGACATTAAACCCGGTGGCCCTGGCCTTGAACGACACGCGAACGCGGCGGCCCTGATAGCGCGAGACGTCGATCGCCCTGCCGCCTTGCGCCGACTGGATCACGATCGAACCAGCGCCGTTAGGCCTGGCCGAAACCGACCACAAATTGCCGTTCACACCGCTGGCGGCCGCGATCGTGGCGGATACGGTCGGCGCAGTGCCGTTGCCGGTATACGCTGTTCCCACCCACCATGGCGCCGCAAACGAATACCCGTTCTGCGAAAATGTGCGATAATTGCGAAACAGCGCGTCGCGCACCGATGTGTTCGCCGGCAGCCCATACAGCGTGATCGGCGTAAACAACAGGTTGGCCGCATCCTGCTGCGGCAAAGTCTGACGGGCCGAGCTTAGCAGGAATGGCGAAATTACCGACCAGATCTTCTGCGCGATCAGCCACGAAACCGGAGCGATCGGGTGCGTGCCATCCGACGAATAATTAGCCAGCCAGTGGCCCGGGTTGGCCGGGTCGTTAGTGAGCGCATACACATCGATCAGCGGGATTGTGTTCGCCGCGGCATAGGCCGCAATTATGGCATTGCCCTGCTGCACGAATGCGAGATCTGCCGTCGTGACAGCGCGCGGCGGCATGTTGCGTAAATAGAAAAACGCACCGATTGCTTTTGCCGCAGCATGAATGGTCGCGATATCGGCGGCAAGCGTCGTGAACGGATCGGCATCGCCGTTGGTATCGCCAAAAATGACGAAATTGTTTGTCCCCACGCCGAGCCCGACGATATCCGGCATGTGCCGCTGCATATCGCGAATACAGCGCGCGGCCACAACCGGTGAAGGTTGCCCGCCCACCCCGCCATTGCGGATCGGCAGCAACACACCGTTCGATGCCATGGCCAGTTGTGCCGTGCTGTCCGCAACGCCAAACACGTTGTTGCGCGCATCGCCCAGCAACTGGATTTCGGAATCACCGATTTCCATGCAGCGATAGATCGGGCCATTGCCTTGCGGCATCAGCGCGCTTGCCGTCTTGCTGCCCGCCGACAGCGCCAGGCCCTGCGCGATAAAATCGCTCATGTCACTGGCCCCCCGAAATGAAGCACGTACCCCCGGTAAACGCGGCTTTGACCCACGCACGACCGGAGAGCACGTAGACCCCCACCGCGGTAACATTCGGCGTGGTGGTGATCCCCGCCACATTGTTCAGCACCAGCGTCTGCCCGATATAATCCGGACCATTGTCAGGGGAAATCGCCACACTTCCGGCCGATGGCGCCACCGTGCAGGTTATCGTGATGGTGCCATAGGCACGCATGTCGATCGCGCTGCCCGACCACGGCTGCGGCACAAGATACGCCGGCGCAACCGGCAAACCATTCGACGCCGATACGGGCGCTGCGCCTACGGACAGCGTCGCGTCCACTCGCTCCGCCCAACTGCCATCGCCCTTGTCGACCAGGCGCTTGGGATAATTGCTCAGCCCGGAAAGCAGCGGAATCAGTTCATCGGCCATTGTCAGGCTCCTCGCGAGTTTGTTTGGGTTCGGTGCCATTGGTTCCCCACACGAGGAATCCGACCGACGCGACGATCAGAGGGATGTACGTCTGCAGCATGAAAAACAGGCTGGTCCATATTTCCACATTGACCAGATCGAGCGCTGTCGTGATCACTGCCATCACAGGAAGCACCAAGATCAATACAACAGCGATCGCCATGCCAATCAGGCGCCCGATCGCCACTGTCTGATTATCAGGTCCGGTAATCGCCTCTTTCAGCCAACCCATGACAAGGCGACCCCTTCAATGCGGTCGACGCGCGCCAACCATCCCTTTCCAAACACAGGGAATTCCGTGCGCTGCCGATAAAAATCACGACGTGCGGCGGAAAATCGGTCGATCAGCTTGGCCAATCCGATCCTGCTTGCATAAGTGTCGATCGCACGCGCCGTAGTCTGGCCGCATTGTCCATCGACAGGCGCGCCGACAATGCCCTGCAGCACCCTGATCGCGGCGGCCGGTCCCGCATTCACCGCAAAGTCGAACACCGCCAGGGCCAGCGCGACGGGCAGGGCGTCTCCGCCCACCTTGTCCCAATACCATGCCCTGTACAACGGGCCGACTTTGCCCGGCGTCAGCCCACGCATCACCGTTTCGCTCGCGGGCTTCCCGGACCATGACATCCACGTTCGCGCGGTCACGCCCAGATTGGTCGCACCGCCGGGGTCACGCGCATCATCAACATACCCGCCTTCCTCGTGCACCACGACCACCAGGGCGTCGATAAAATCATGCCCGCTCATCTGCGCGCTGCCTCGCGCTGCTCTTTTGCCCACTCGGCCAAGCTGGCCATGCTCGCATCGATCCGCGCCAGATCGACCGCAAGCTGCTGCATCTGCTGGCCGCGTGCGCTCTGGATCGATTCAATCGTCACCACCCGGCGTTCGATATCGTTGACCCGCTGAAGCTCGAACCCGATCAGATAGATGCCCTGCGCAATGGCGATCAGGACGCTCACCACTGCAATCAGAAGCCCGGCAAATGCAAACCACTCGCCGCGTGTCCACGGCGTGACCGGCTCGGGCTGGGACGCGTCACTGGAAACGGGGCGCATCATCAAACCACCCGCCCGCAGAAAAAAACGCCAAGAGGATTGGCCGTCGGACTGCTGGAAATGACACTGAAGACAAATGGAACGCTGGACGTGATATCAAATCCGGCGGTTTGCAGTGCAAGGCCGGCCAGGCCATCATTGACCGGCGCGGTTCCGGTGGTCGTCAGCGTTGCATAGGCGAAAACCTGGTTGCCGAAAGTCGCAACCATCCGGCAACTCATGACCCACGTCTTGATCGCACCATAGGCGGGCAACGATGCCAGCGAACCCAGCGTCACCGTCACCGTGCCACCCGGTAGCGCCTGTGACAGCACGATCTGCAACGTTGCCCCAGCGCTCAGGTTCGCGGCAAATCCACCCAGCAGTTCGACTTCCCAAGAGGGAGCGACCAGATAATTGCTGCTGTTGGAAAAGCGCAGCATGGCATGAACATCTGTCGAAAACGTCCCGAGCGTCTGTATGCCCGATCCCGCCGCATATCCCGAAACAGTGATCGGCGCGGTTTCACCTTTCAACGCCACACGATAATTGGTGGGCGAATTGCTATAGGATCCGAAATTGCGGCCATCCATCGTGCACCACTCGGGCAGGACATTACCACCCTCGAGCGTGGTGTTGGGACCGATGCGCTGTGCCGATGCCCCAATCGCAGTAAACACGGCGGGCCAGGACGGCCCGATGCGGCCCTGGATCTCATAGGCGTATGAACTGGCCTGGTTGAACAGGCCGACATTGTTGCCGCCCCCGTCAAACGACCATTTGCCACCGATGATACTCCCGGCATTCCCGAAACACACACAGTTGCTGTACGCGCCGACATCGGCGTGCGTATTCTGATGCGTGCCCGGGCCGCCAAAGATCGCGCCGATATTGTTGTACCAGCCCCGAAACTCGCTATCGAAAATGATATCATCGACATAAACGGCACAGGGCGCGAGGTAATACGAAGACATCGTCTCTGATGCGACGGTCTGGCTTTGCGAAACCGTCCACACATTCGCCGAAACCTTGGCCAGCACGACCGTACCAGTCACAACGCCCGTGCCAATCAGGACATTGCCGACCGCCAGCGCCCCCTTGGTGGTGCCCGCTACCGTCAGCGTCGATGTCATCATGTCGCCATTGGCCGCAATCGAGCCAGTCACCATAACTGTCGGACTCGCCGGCAGATTGTTGGCCGCCTGGTCTTCGATACGGTTCCCGGTCACCGATACGCGCGACAGGCGCGATCCTGCGGCCAGCGACGGCGGCGTACTGCGAACGCGCAGAACACCAAGGTTGTGTCCAGTAGTCGCAAAACCAAACCCTGCCTGGACGTTCAGGTATCCGCCCGTGATCGTGGTCTGGTTCATCCCATCGACAAACAGCCCAGGACCGGTGGCACAGGTGAACGACGAATTGTTTGAAACCAGCAGCGTGCCATCGGCAAATTGCTGCGTGATCGCCCAGAATTTGCTCGTGATGCCGGCCGGGCAGACCACCCCCCAGTACGCACCGTTAAGCGCATTCGGCGACTGCGAATTGACCCAGCTATTGTCGAAATAAAACTGGTCGGCACAATACCCGATCACCGCACCTTGTGAAATTGGCCCGAAATCGTTAACCTGGGTGTTACGCATCGTGTACAGATTCATGCCATCACTGACAGTCTCGGCGTAAAGCATCACGCATGAATGCTGGCTCGTCGTGCTTGTCTCGATCCACAGATCGGAAACCAATCCGCCAAACATATTGGTGTTGTCGATCGCCGGATAATTCTCGCTTAAATCCACGACCAGACGGCTGAGCGCCTTGTTGACCCCGGTGATCCCGAAATGGTTCGATACGAACGGATTGGCCTTGCCCGCGTTCAACGACTTCGTGAACCGATAATACCTTGCACCGATTGTCAGCGGCTGGCCGTTGGCAATGCAATACGTCAAGGCCGCCTGGATCGCTGCGGTGTCATCGGGCATCGCGCTGTAATTCGCGATGACCACGGGCGCGCTGCCGATCGCGCCGAACATGGAGAGGGTGACATGCTCGACGGCCAGCTGCCACCACGCACCGTCTACGCTCTGAAAACTTGCGCCGTCAAAAAACGGCCCTGTTGCACGCACATACCTGGCGGCGCCGCCATCGCCCGGCACGGCATAGCCGCTGGTGGTGATAGTGGTCACGATGGCGGGCACATTGCTGGCCATCATCTGCGCCCGCGTCGGCAGCGAGGCGCTGACCTGCCCGCCCAGCAGCGCAGTTACAAACCCCGCCACCGACGTCCACAGGGTGCCGCCCGCGCCATCGTACGCTGCAACGCCGGATGCGCCGTCCGAACCTGCGATCCGCGAGGCGAGCCTGGCCGAAAGCGACTGGACTTTGGCAAGGGCGCCGCTGGCCCGCGTAAATGCTGCGCCGGATCCGGCCATGAAAGGGTCTCCCTTACTGTGCGATGCGAACCGCGACGGTGCCGGCGGTCAGGGTCAAGGACAGGAAATAGGTTGCGGCAGCATCGGTCTCGACGGTCAGAATTTCATTGACGATCGCGCCCGATACCGCAGCGAAAACAAAGGCGCCGATCGGCACGCCACCGGCAGTCAAGCCGATCCTGGTCGCACCCGCATCGGTCGAGCGCAGCAATTGCGCCGTGCCGGTCGTCGTCGTCGTGGCGTTGATCGTCAGCCAGATCTCGCGAGAAAGTTGTGGTGTAAACGGCCCGAGCATGTGCGCCACGGTATCGGACACGGTTACCCGGATCGGTGTGGACGTTGCCGCGGCATATGGCGCCGACAGCGCAGATAGCGACGCATTGCCCAGCGTCTGATTGGCCGCCGTGGCGGCCCCACCCAGCGACCCGAGATTCACGGTACCAACCGCATTTCCGCTCGCCGCAAGCGTCGCAACGGTCATCTCCGCAAACGTGCCGTCGCCCATGTCCACAAGGCGTTTCTTGACAACGCTTCCGCCAATTCCGGGCAAAAGGTCGGGAGTAATCATATCAGCCATGCGTCGCTCCTTGCCTCCGATCTGCGCGATCGAAGTGGTTGCCGGCGGGGTGATGATTGGTGCAGCGACACCATGTCGCTACCGAATCTGAACCTGATTGCCGCGCTATTTGCTGCGCAGCATGTCCCTGCGATCCGGTCTTACAATTGGCCGATCCGGCTTTGGATCGCATCGGCTACAGTGTTGTTGATCGACGCGCGATCGGACGGATCGATCTGATCGAGCCGCATCATCGTCGCAGACGTGCTCTGTATCGCTGGCAGCAGAACGTCGGGCAGTTGCGTTGCATTGACAACTTCATGCCGCGCGATCGCATCGAGTATCGCGGCCCGCCCGCTCTGGGCGCTGTCATCTGGTGCGCCCTGCGCCATCCCGGCCTGCCTCGACGCGAGCTGTGCCAGATCGGCAGGATGGATGTCCCCGATAAGCGGTGCCAGATTGCGCTGAACAAATGCCGCCGGCGTCTGCCGCTGCTCCAGTTCCAGGCGCAATGCGGCAGCATTGTCCGGCGCCGGCATCGTCACCGCCTGCGCTACCCTGCGCAAGGCCCCATCGACTTGCGCCAATGTCGCCGGGCTTAATTGCCCGGCCACGTCAGGTGGCAAATCCGTGGCTTGCCGCACGGTATCAGGCGCAGCGGCATGCAGCGATACCACAGAACGTCCCGCGCTTACATCATTGGCCGCTTGCTGCACGTTGTCCGCCGTCATCCGTCGCTCCGCCAGACCGGCGGCCAGCGCCCGCTCTTCGGGCATCAGATCGCCATGCTGGGCGATACGCACAAGCATCGCCGGGATATCCCAGTTTCGTGGCGTATCGGCTCGTCCGATCACAGCGGCAGCGCCCCCACCGTTGCGCAACAACAAACCGGCATCGATGTCATCACCCGCCGGCGTATTTGCGGCCATTGTAACCATCGGGCTCGCACTGCCAATGACATGCGCGGGTGTCACCAGGTCACCCGGCGCGACCGCCGCCATACCCAATCCGCCATAAGCCGTGGTGCTTCCGTCCGGGTGCACAATTGAAACTCTTGCATTGCCTGGTTCCCCCCCAACCGCATTGACTGTGCCGCCCGCAATGGGATGCACCGCCGCGCCGGCAGGCGCCTCGATCGCAACTGCACTGCGAGCCGGTCCATCTGCAGCATCAACCATATCGCCCTGCGCAACGCCCCCCGCAGCATCCCCGAAAACTTTTGCTATTCGTTGCGTCTGGTTGGCCTGGTCGAGCTTGGCCACTGCGATCTGATATGCCGCCGGCGCCAAGGTATCGCCCCACCCGCCCAACAGGTGTGCAGCAAATTCGGGCTCCCCCGCGGCGAAAGCCTGACCAACCGCACCGGCCACTGCCCCACCCACTGCAGATTTTATCGCAGCCGCCTGCTCTTCGGGGCTCGCTGCACTGCGAGCCTGATCTGCCGCTATCGCCTTGACCGTATCGAGCCCGTCGACGAGGCGTGCCGGATTTTGCCACGCGTCCGCAGCAGCCTGCTGCGCCGCGCGCAATTCCGATTCCGCAACCACCTGTCGCTCGACCACGGCCTGGCGCAACGCATGCGCGGTGACCTGCCCGGTGGCATCGCCGATCGCGGGCACCATCTGCTGGTCATAGGCAGCAACCATCCCCGGCGAGCCCAGCGTGGCCTGGCCATTCGCCTGAACTTTTGCCAACTCATCCAGCGCGAGCGGCTGCGCAACAACGGCATCGCCACCGGTCAGCCCGGCATGCGCATCGACCAGACTGGCCAACGCCGCCTTGTCGCGCAACGCGCGCGCCCGTCCGGCGGTGTCATCGCTCAATGCACCGATGGCTGCATGTGTCGCTGCCATATCGCTCAGCGTATTGCCGCTCACGCTCAGCGCCCGTGCGATGGTATTGCCCAGCGGCGATACCCCGGGCCCCCAAAACCTGGCCTTGTACGCTTCGACCGGCGCCGATGGCGTAATCGAACTCGGCGCGCGCATCACAGTCCGATCCCCGCCTTGAACGGCCCATACTGGCTCGCACCGCCCAGCGCCGTACTCATCGAACCTGACGCCAGCCCTCCGCCAGTCCCGCCAAACCCAGCGCTCAGTCCGCCACTCGTTCCGGCACTGACCAAACCGCTCCCCAGATTGATCAGCCCGCCAACCAGCGCCGCAGTGCTGCGATTTCTGGCCGCAGCGGCCTGGCCCAGGTCATTGGAAACCGCGATATCCGATCCCATCAGGTTCTGGTTCCCCTGCGCATAAATCCGCGCCAGGTTTTCCTGGCCCAAGGTCTGTGTATCCTTCAACGCATTGGCGGCGGTGCCATACCCGATGGCATCGCCATTGGCCGCGGCGGTCAAATTCTGCTCGCCGCTCACCGCGGCCATCTGCCGATACTGCTGCAACGCCGCATCGCGCATATTCTGCTGTCCGATCTGCGCCGCATTGCTTTCCGCTGCGGCATTGGCGTTGGCCGCAGCCGCCTGCGCCCTGGCCTGGTTCATCGCCGAAATCGTGCTGATCCCCGTGCCGACAGCGCCCAGGCCTGCGGCGATAATTGGCGCACACATCACTTGCTCTCCCGGATGAAACGCCGAAACGCGACACCGCGCATGACGACTTGTTCGTGTTCTACGGAAAATCCCCAGCGTTCGAGCAGGCGGATCGCCTGGCGATTGTCCGAAGACACAAAATTACGCAGCCGCGCGCCATGCCCATGCATGGCTGAAATCACCGCCGGCCCCAGCTCGATCATGGCACGCCCATGTCGGGCCACCAGGTCGCTGCCCAAAAACCACGGAATGGCATCACCTGCCGCCGCGCTCTCGACCACGACGCCAAACATTGCGTGCGGCTCACCGCCAACCATCACGGTCCAGACTTGCGCACTCGCCGCGAGCCCATGACACAGCGCCCGACCAGCACTGCGTCCCATTGCCTCGCATTCCATCCGGTCGATGGCACGCAACCGCTTCGCCAGACCAGCAACATGACTTTCATGGCCGGTTACCACGCAAAGTGCGGCTTTCATCCGTCAATCACCGGATCAACCGCAACCCCCAGCAACGTGAACGGCATCGGCAAAGTCTGGTTGATCCATACCGTACATTCGGTACGCACTTTGTTGTCCATCGCCGCAATATAGCTACCGTCAAACAACGCCCCGGCGGCGTCAGTCGGCAACGGCCGGACCGGAAACAGATCACCAGTGCCGATCCCGGCGTTTACCGGTCCCGAATTCGACAACGTCAGCACCGCCTGCGCCGGGTTCTGCACCCGCGCAATATTCGACCCCGACCCCGGCTGCGTGATCCGCAAAGGCAACGTCTCGATATCGACGTCGTAAGGCAACCCAAACGACACATTCGATCCCGTGCCGATCTCACTGGGAAGCGCCACAGTGCCATTGGTAACGGTCAGCCCGGTTACTGGGACGCCATCGACCAGCCCCGCGACGCCGGTACACCCCTCCAGGTGCCACAGCCCCGAAAATCTCGATTGCGGCGTGGAAAAACTGGCCGACACCGCGCAGTCAAGAAAGCAGCACTCCTCCACGGCATCCCACAAATGCGAAACCATCCGCTCCACAAACGTCTGCGCCTGTCCCGCAATCGTCCGCTCGACAGTCAGATAAACCCGGTCCTCGCCATTTTCGGTAATCGAACACACCGACTTCACCGCGCCGGCCGTCTCGCACATCGTCCAGCCCCAGACATTCTGCTCCTGTTCCCAGGTAAAGCACAGCAAGATGCCATCATCGCGCACCGCCCATACCAGCGACCTCGGCTCCTGGCTGTAACACCAGGAAACAATCGTATGCCCTTCAAAGAAATGCGGCGAAAATATTGTGATATCGTTTGCGCGCAGCCCGTTGATCGAAAAATCATACCCAAGACTGCGGATCGAACACCCGATCGACGGCACATAAAACACGACATTGTCGACTACCAGCGGCGGCAACCGCGCCGAACCCCGCCCGACCTGTCGCTGGATCGCCGGCGGTGTCGTACCGTTCAACGGCCCGCCGCCAACCGTTCCGACAATGTCGAACACGCTGTCACTGGTCAGCGCCAGGAGTGATGTGGTCGATGTCAACTGGTTCACCGAATTGACCCGCCCGGCCATGATCGCAAAGCTCATGCCATCATCGGCGCGCAGCGGCGTCGAATAATCCATGTTCTCGATCAGCCCGGATTTCGACGCCCATATCCCGTGCGGCACATTGGTTGATCGCGCCCAGATCGACCGTTGTTGAAACAGCGTGACTGTCGATGGATAATTGCCCGCCAGCGCAAACGGATTGTTGGCCAGTGGCGGCGCCCGGTCATACGAAGGCCCGATATTGTCATCGATGAATGTCACGCTCGTCGTCGTGCCGATATACCCGTAAAACTGGGTATTATTGGCTTTGTAGACATTATACCGCTTTGCACCGGCAACCGCCGGCCATGCCAGGCTGTTGTAATTCCGCTTCAATGTCAGGTCATTGTACGCGCTCGCGCTCGGCGACGCGCGGCTCTCCTCGGTGGTGTCGTCATTCACGGCGGTCACGCAATACGTCGCGATCTCGGGAAAATAATTAAGCCCGTTGTTCGCCGTATCCGTGTCCGCCACCGTCGCGCTCACGCCGCATCCCACAGGCGCCGCAATCGCCGGCGCAAATTGCACCGTCTCGAACGTCCAGCTTGTGTTGCTGGCACGAACCAATTTGGTTGGCGGATGGTTGAGATGCGCAAGATACAGCGTATCGGCAGTCTGCTCAAAATCGATATCGGCCAGTTCGACGCCATTGAACGGCGAACCGACCACGCACACGCGCGAAGCTCCCATCGCTCAATCCCCCCCACGGTTTTGGCCCAGACCACCGCCATACGAAACAACCGGGGCAGGGACTGTCCCCGCTGGCGGCGGCACCGTCGGCGGCGGCACGATGATCGGCGGCGAAGCGTTGGCGGTCCCGCCGGTACACCCCGAAAATGCCGCACATGCCGATGTATCGGCGTTGATCGTAAACGTGTTGGCATCGATCACCGCGATCACGGTCCAGGTGCGATAATTCAGCACCGCGCCCATTCCGCCGGAAACGCCGTCGATATACACCGGATCTCCGACCGAAAACCCGTTGAATGCAATGGTCAAGCGCGCAGCTGTCGCGTTGGAAATTGCCGTAATCGCCTGCTCGGCCTGCAACACCCGCCCACCCAGCGCTGTCGGCACCATATAGCCCTGGCCCATCTCGAGCACATACGTCTGGGTCAGTGAAAACTGGAATGGAATTAACCGAACCGGTTGGCCGGCGTTGACCACGCTGCCTACCAGCCGCGTGCCCGGACGCTTGGTCACACCCCCATATTTCATCACGATAACATTGCGCGCCTTGCGCAGCGCCGACTGCCAGACATCGACGTCGAACCGGCCGTAAAGCTCCGGCGCGAGTTCCCCCTTGCTGAAATTGACCTGCGGAACGCGCACCGTCACAGATCGCTCCCGATCCCGGCACGGGCAAACGCGGCTTCGCTTACATAACGCGCCGGACGCAGCCCACGCTGGTTCTCGTCATCCGCAATCGCCCTGGCCCGCGCAATTTCAGCCGCCGTACTGGCTGCGCGCGCCAGTGCGGTATCCTTTCTGATGGGAATCGCCACCCGCGCCGCCAATTCCAGCGCAAACGCCCGCTGCACCAGCGGCGGCAGGACCGCCGGATCGCTCAGCGTCGCCACAAAGACCAGCGTCGCGCTGCAGACATTGCTGTAAATCAGCCCGCCCTCATGCAGAAACGCCAGCGGCACACTGTCCTGCAGCGGAAACGGATAAGGACCACCCAGCGGCAAAACCTGCGCATCATCCTGCACCTGGCGCACCGCCAGCGGCCGCGCGCAGTTTGCCGGCACGACATAGGCATGCGTCCACTCGGCCGGCCGATCATTGGTCGTCTCGACCAACACCGCCCGCGTCACCGCCCAGCTCCAGTCCGACCACAGCGACACCTCGGCGAGCAGCGGCCCGAAAAACCGCGACACCTCGCGCGCTTCGATCGAATTGTCGCTCACATCACCAATCGGCCCCGAAGCGATCTCGGCCAACGCCATGTTACAAATGTCATCAAGCGTCGCCACACCAAATCCTCCGCTTAAAAGCCCCCCTCAGGGGGAGGGTTGGGTGGGGGTGTCCAACGCCAAAGGAAGCCACCCCCACCCGCGCCGCGCACAGCATCAGCGAGCCCAGCGAGCAAACACGGTCACTTCCCCGGCGAACCCGCCAGACGCCGCCCCGCCCCACCGACAGCCGCACCAGCAGCCGCCGTTACCGCCACCGCCGGCGCATCCAGCGCAATCCACGCCCGCCCCGGTATCTCGTCGCTGGCAAAGGTCTCCCCCTCCGCAATCAGCCGCCGCTCACTGCTGAGATAGATCGCCTCACTGGCGCGATACCGAGGCATCAGATGGCCCCACTCGCGATATTGGTCTGACGGCTGGCAACCACCGCAGCACTGATCGCGCCTGCCGTCGCAGCTCCGACGACTGTATAATACAGCCGCAAATACCGCGCCGGCGCATTCTGGACGAGATTGGGCACACGAAACATATACCCGGTGTTCAGCGAAGCCGCCGCAATCGGCGCTCCGGTATCAACGCTCGTCCAGGTCACATTGTCGGGCGACGTCTGCACGGAAATCTGCAGCGACGTCAGACCTGCAAACGCCTGGCTGACCGAAACCGCCAGGTCGAGCCGCTCCCCTCGGCCGATATCGCGCAACAGCGGATTGGCCGCGCCAAACGGCGTACCTGTTGCGCCAAGATCGATGATATTAGCAGAAGGAGCCGAAACGGTCACCAGCTGCTGGTCGCTGAACACAAGCGAAGTGTCGATGATCATGGAAAAAATGCCTTTCTGCAAAAAGGTTGCCGGATCACCCGCGCCGCGCGCGATCCGGTCAGCCGACGCTGGTTCCGTTTACGAAACCAGCGTCTCGGTGGTCAGCAGCGCATCGGACTCGCGCACCGGGATCCCGCGCCAGGTCATCACTTCCTCGCCCTGGATTTCCATCGGCGTCAGCCGCACGAAATTGTCCACGCCCGACCTGCTGTTGGTGCCCTCGGCATCGAGCGCTTCAAGCAGCGTGCGGTTCATGTAGATCACGCTGCGACCCGGACTGATCTGCCCTTCGTTCTCGACGCGATACGCGCGGCGCCCCTGCAGCTTGTAATACGCATGCCGCATCAGCGGGTTGAGCGCGACCGTCCCGGCCAGCACGCTGGGCACATCCAGGTTGCACACGCGCGCGTTGTAACGCCAGTCCTTCACACACAGCCCGACATGCTGCGTAAACTTCTCTTCCTTCACATAAAACGGATTGCCATTGGCATCGAGCACACGCTGGCGCCCCATGTCTTCGCGCTGGATACCGCCGGGAATATGGTCGGGCACGACGATCGAAGTCTGCGCATCACCATGCGTCACAAACCATATCGACGCGTTGTTCGATCCCGTTGCGCCCGCGCTGACCACATTGGGATTCTGCAGCGAATTGAACCTCGGCCCCATGCCGTGGAACTGCTTGCCGTTCACCTTGACGTCGGAATACCAGATCGCGCTTTCGATCGTCTGCGCAATCGCTTCCAGAAAGCCCTGGCCCTCGACCAGCCGCAGCTTGGCCGCTTCTGCCGGCTTCAGATTGAGCAAACGCTCGTCCACACTCGACAGCCCCTCGACAAACCCGGTGGTATCCTTGACCTCGGTATAATTGCCCTTGGACTGCGCAATTCCCTGGTACAGCGCCCCCCACGAAACCGAAGGAAGCCCGGTGCGGATCGAAGACCGATGCTCGGTCCCGCTGTTGCAGTTGATGACGTTGGCGTCCTTCATGAACGGCGTCAGCTGGGTCAGCGCCTCGACCACATCGCCGATGCCGTCGCTGCTGGTTTTCAGAACGTCGATCAGATTCCAGTACGTGCTGCCAAGAATGGCCATGCTCAGGTCTCCTTAGGGAATCCCGCAGATCCGCGCGGGGGACGTTGGCGCGCGGGCACACCCGCCAAACCCAGGCAGCCGCACCAACGCACAAACAAAATCGAAAAAGACGAACTTACCTGCCGTCGTCGGGATACAATCGTTCCCACACTGGCGGCGTCCGATTGCTGGCCGTCATCGGCCGCACCAGCCCGCCATCCTCGCTCACCAGCTCACCCAGCCGCCGAAACGCCCGGATCATATCGGGATGATTGCCAAAGCCGCTGGTATTCAACGCAGCCCGAAACGGATGCCCATCGCGAAACCCCAGCGCATCCAACGCCTTGGCCGCAAAATGCTCGGTCTCGCCGCGCCGCGTCCCGCCAATCTCGGGATCGGCGACAAACGCCTCATACCATTCTTTTTTCTGGATGGCAGCCGCATCCTCGATCTGCCGCACCAGGCTTTCCTGCGTGCGCGTCATGATATCGCGCGCCACCGGCATCAGTTTGTTGGCATCGTCATTGCTCAGCCCGAGGTTGCGCAACACCGGATCGGCATTCTGCATCAGCGCCGGGTCCACAGTAAATCCTTCCAGCGCCAGCGAATACCGCTCAGGCACGACCGGTGCATACGAAGGCGAGGGCGGCCCATCGGCTGGCTGCACATAGGCCACCGGCGGCAACACCCCCGGCACCGGCACGATCGGGACCACGCTTGCGGCCAACACCGTCGGCTGATCCGGCGCCGGCGCAACCGCCGCAGCCGCCACGACTGGCGCGGCACTACCCTCCACGGGGGAGCTCGTCATAGCGGGCGACGTCGCGGAAACGGCTTGGGTCACTATGGCTATCCTTGCTTTGAATGGCTTGCGCCAGGCACTGGCCCAGCGTGGTGATCCCGTCGGGATCCTGGGCCCGCACGGCCTCGCTCTGGCCGGCATGCACCATCATCAGGATGTCGAAACCCAGCGCGCGCCGGCCCTCGAGATGCCCCAGATCACGGCTGCCTGCGCTACTGGCAGAAACGGTATGCCCCAGAATTCCCGAACTTTGGATCGCAACAAACAAAAACCGGCGAAATTCCGGGTGGCCCAACAGAAACTCGGCGTCCCTCGGTTCGAACTTCATGCACGGGCCCCCTCGTAAATCTCAGCCAGGTGGCAACAGCCGCGCCAACAAGCTGTCGCCATTCCCCACATCGGTCGCGGCCAGCAAGCGCGCCGCATCCGCGCCAGCCTTCATCGCCGGCATCGCCGCCAGCGCCTGCGCCGTCGCCGCCGCCTGGGCCCGTGCCTTGCGCAACGCCGCAACCTCGCGCTCGGGCCGGATCAACCGGGCAGGGGCCCCCGCGCGGTACCCATACTCATCGACGGCCTCGTCAAAATCGATCTTGTCCAGCGCCTCGGGATGCACCGCCGCCAGGTTGCCGACAAACCCGACCACCCGCTCGATCTGCCCCAACCCGACCATCCGCTGCATCTGCTGCAGGATCGAAACAAACTCGACATTGATCGGCCTGTCCGACAACGCTGCCGGCACCGGCGGCAAAAACCCGCCCCGTTGCAAAATCCCGAAGCCGCGCTCGATCGCCACCTGCAACTTCTCGTTGGCCACCCGCTCGATCACCGGCCCCAGCTGCGTCAGCTTCTCTTCATTGCGCGCCGCAATTTCCTCGACCGTACGCGGTTGGATCCCTGCCATATTGGTGATCGCGTTGAACAGATCGGCAAACGCCAGCGAGTCAATCTGCTGCCGGCACTTGTCCATCTCCTGCCCGATCGCGGCCACCGCCTGGTACGGCATCTGATACGGAATAAATATCTGGTCACGATCGACACCTGCCGCCACCACCACGCGCCCCGGCTCACCGGTCAGCCGCACATTGGGCGGCGCAATCTTCTCGGGCTTGACCATCTGGTCGATCGCCTCGTTGCGCCGCTTGGCCTGCATCTGCAACTCGCGCAAACTCGGCAACGCCTCCATTCCCGGCGAAACCCCATACGTATCCCCGCCAACGACATCCCAGCGCGGCGCCCAGAACGGCTGCTCACTATACCCCGACAGCCGCAGCACGGTATCAGACCGATCCGCCGGATCCCAATACACCGATCTCCACGGCTTCGCGCCAAACTTCATCGGATCATACTGCGGATCAGGCTCGATCGCATGATAGATCTCGATCGGCGCCTCATACTGGCTACGATCATACAACCCGCGAATGATCGGCGAACACGCCTCGCCAAACGTCTCGATCGCCTGCTTCACACTCATCGGGCACACCCGGTACAGCGTATCGGGCACCAGCGCGTCCGACAGCCCGATCCAGTATTCGCCAAACGTCAGCGCATGACACACCGCACCCGCCGTCGGGTGCTCGACCATCACACACGCTTCGGTGCCGAACAGCCCCATCTCGCCATAGCCAGACTTGGCCGCAGCATAAAAATTGGTCGAGGCAAAAAACGCATACAACCGCCGCTCGACATCCGACAGCCAACCGCGCACGCCACTGGCTTCCATTAGCGCCGCATCCGCCAGGTTCAGCGTAAACCACGGCCGCGATGCACTCGACAGCCCGCTGGTCATGCCATTGGTCAGCGTACGAAACGCCTCGATCCCGTGCGGGTCGAACAAGGTCTTGTTCCACATCCGCCGCCGACCACCGTTCTGGTCCTTGCTCCCGCGTAAAAACCGCGATCGCGCCGGCTGCGCAAACCGCGCAATCTGTTCGGCCTCCGCATCATAATCGTTGCGCACATTCTTCATCAGCGCCAGCCGCGCCTCGCAGTGACTCCGGATTTCCGCATTTGCAGTCATTCGCATTGCGCTCCTCAGCCCAAAGTCGGCCTGGCGACACTTGGCGTGCCAAGCACACCCTGCGGCCCCGTAACCATCCCTGCCAAAACGGTCCGCTGCCAGGCTTCAGGATCAACCGGCCCGGCCGGCGCGCCCTGGTCGGGCAATTGCACCGGCTGCCGAACCGGAACGGTCGGTATCGTCGGAGTGCTGCATATCAAGACCTCCTCTATCTGTCGATTTCCATATAAGCCCCCAATGAACCGATTTGGATCGCAACCCACTTCCCCCCTCCCCTTCAGGGGAGGGGCCGGGGGTGGGGCCTCTCCCGACGCGCCAAGGCCGCGATCTTCGGACTCAGTCCAATTCGGTATACCGATCCTCGTCGCGCATCACCGCCACCCGATCGGGATCAAGCCAGTTCGGCACGCTGCGCGGCAAAACAACTTCAGCAAACGTGCAAGCCAGTGCATCGGCCCAATCGGGGCTGGGCAACCCGCGCCGCTTCATATCGACCTTGCGCTCCAGGCGCACACGCGTGTCGTCCGCCGCAAACCCGTACGTCGGCCCGGCCAGATCATCGCGCAGCCGCGGCACATCGGGCACAGCCCCCCGCCGCAACCACGCCCGCATCCGCGTCCAGATCTCTGCCCGCTTGTTGGCCGTATGCACGGCAATCCCCGGCTCCAGCTCGGCATCACGCCCCTGGCCCCCAAACCACACCTCGATCACCGGCACATCGCCCACCAATTGCCGCAGCCGGTCGACAATTGCCGCACCGATATTGCCCGCATCGACCATGATCGCATCCGGCTGCCACCGCTGCGCCGCAATCGCGATATCGCCTGCCAACTGCATTGCATCGGTCGCCCGCCACGATTGCCACGCGCGCGATCGCGCATCGTTCCCGCACCGGATCGCCAACACACTCTCGTCATCGCCATACCGCGCACAATCGACGCCAAACACCACCGGCTCGCCTCCCGCCATAACCGGAATGGCACGCGCCAAAGCCCCCTCGATCTCGCGCGAAGCAATGAACTGCATATCGCTCGAAGATGGAAACAACCCCCGCACACGCACCCGCGCCACATTCGAATCCTCGCCGAATGTCCGCACCAGCTCATCGAGATACGCCTTGTTGGTCCCCTCGACCGCACGCGCATCGATCTGCGCTGTATTCCACAACGCGCGGTGCCGCCCGAAACACTCGCGAAACGCCCCACTGGCATGCGTGGGATTGCCAAACGCCAGCCAGATGATTTCGGTTTCGCTATCGGTCAGCGCCCCCAACGCCACCTCCCAGACCTTGTCGGCAATCCCCGAAGCCTCATCGAACACCAGCATGATCCGCTTGCCCTGGTTATGCAGCCCGGCAAACGCCTCGGTGTTGTTCTCGCTCCAGGTCACCAGGTCGCACCGCCAGGATTTCTCCCGACCCGCCATGGTGGAATTCATCGCCGTCGCACTCTGCCGAAACCACGCAGACGTCAGCGCCAACCGTGACCATTTCCCCAATTCGGGCGCAGTCTTGGTCCGCAACTGCGCCTCGGTGTTGGCGGTAATGATCACGCGCGTATCCGGACACGTATCAAGCGCCCACTTGGTCAGCATCGCAATCAACGCCGACTTGCCAATTCCGTGGCCCGAAGCCCGCGCAATCCGCAAAGGCTGAAACCGCCGCGCCGGATCGCACAAATGCGTGCGGATCTCGGCCATAACCTCGCGCTGCCACGCACGCGGTCCCGTCATCCCCGCCAGATCGCCTTCGCCCCAGGCAAACGCATAATGTGCATACCCCAGCGGGTCAGCGGTAAACGCACCAATATCCTCGGCCAGCGCCAGCACCGGATCGGCCGAAGCACTATTGACGGGGTGATTTGTCCGCGTCCGTATCGCCATCGGTTTTGCCATCCCCCCCAGATTTCACAGCGCCCTGCCGATGCACCCGCGACCGTGCCCGTTGGATCGCGGCCACCGCATCTCCCGCGCTCGAAAACTCGAAATCCTGCCGCGGCTTGCCCCACGCCCGGTCGAGCACGGCATTCGCCGCACTCACCCGCGCCGTCGCGGGCGCATCGCCATTGCCCATGATCGCCACCAGAGTAGCCAGTGCATCCCCGGTATGCGCCCGCGCCATCGCCGCATCGCCGCGACCTTGCGCCGCTGGCGTCACCGCAGTTTTGCGCACGGATGGCTTGGTAGCGGCCGGTGCAGGGGATGCCCCCGCCGCCTTAACGCGCGGCATAAGGCTTGCGATCGCTCGGCAATCCCATGGCCGATGCCGAACGCGCTCCGCGGCGCACCAGCGGCCGGTCGGCCTGCATCGACGGATGCCGCGCTGTCTGTTTGCCCGTCGCAACGATCTCGACCAGCCGGAACCGCTGAAACCGGCTGACCCGGATCAACCCCCGCTTTTCCAGCTTGCGCACCAGCTTGGGTCCCATGGAGCTCGAATTGAACCCCGCCGCCACCTCGATGTCGATATTGACCGGGCAGGGCCGCCCGGTCTCGGCCGCATGGTTGATCAGCCGATATGCAATCCGCTCCGCCACCCCCAGATCATCGGCGCACACCGACGCCGGCAAGGGCAAGGCATCCTCGAAACAAGCGCCTTCGTTGTTCCAGAATGCGTCGAGGCAGTCACCCGCCTGCTTGATCCAACCCTGTTTCATCAACGGCGCAAACTCCCGCAGTGGTCAAAGGAAAAAGGCGGTGGGGCGCTCAAATCGCGCACCCACCGCCAGGCTCGGCAAACACCGCAGAGGGGGACACGGTCGTTTACGCATGCAGCCCAACCGGCAATCGAGATGCCGGCGATCGAAATCCCCAGGATCAAGATCCCGGCTTCGCTACCAGACACCGCCAGGGGACGCCTTGCGGAGAGGGGGGGCGACTCGACAGATTGCGCTGCGTGAGAGGATGCCTACTGCATAATCTGATATTCGGATATAAAAATCATTCCGAAAACGGATATAATTTTCTTTTCAGATTAATTCCAATCCGCTAATACAATCCCACCCCCCTTTCAGATAGGGCCGCTCCATGCGTGCTTTCGATGCCATCCTCGTGCGCCAGACCATGAAGGCCCGCACCATCAGCCAGTCCGAGCTCGCCCGCGCGCTCGGCTTTACCAGCCAGTCAGCAGTCTCCGCACTGCTGGCCGGCAAACGCCGCGTCACCGTCGACGAAGCCGCCGCAATCTACGACCTGCTCGGCCTCTCCGATGCCGCGCAAACCACCGCTCCCACCCCATTCTCCCAACCCGAACCGGCGTCCGCGCGCTTCCGCGAAACCCACAGCGCGCAAAATGCCCCCGATTACGCAATCGTGCCGGTCATCGGCATCGCCGGCGCCGGTCGCTGGAGGGAAGCGATCGAAATGCCGCTTGGCCACATGCCCGTCCTCGGCCGAATGGCCGGCCACGGCGTCTTCGGCATCGAAGTCAGTGGCGATTCCATGGACCAGCTGATCGACGACGGCGGCCTGATCCTGATCGATCCCGGTCAAAAGGAATTGTCCCCGGGCGGCGTCTACCTGATCACCAACAGCGGCGGCGAGGCGACGGTAAAACGCTACCGCCGCGACCCCGCCCGCTTCGAACCCTGCTCGAACAACCCGCATCACCAGTCATTCCTGATTAGCGAAGACGATTTTTCGGTGCTCGGCAAAGTCGTCTGGAAAAGCGCAGCGGTCATGTGACCAGCAACAGCAAACCGGCTGCGATTGAAGTAATCTGAATATCAGATAATTCCCGCGCTAAATCGCCCGGGAACACGATCAATGCGCCATTCGTGCAAAAACTGGCACCAGACACCGACTGTGCGCCACTTGCTGGACGATCTGCGCTCAACCGACCTGCGACTGGCGTTGACGCGCGGCGACCTTACCTGGCACGCCGCCAGCGACCATGGTGCAACGACGTTTGCTGCCCTGGCACGCCTGCGCGGCGCAGCGACGGATACTGCCTTTGCATCAGCGCCCGATGACCACACGCGCGCAGCCGCGCTTACGGCGGCGCAATCCGCGCCGACTGTTCCCGCCGTGATCGCCGCACATTTTGGCGACCCGCTCCGCTGGCAAGGCTATGAACCGCTCGACGCAACCCGCCGCTTCCGCGCCAATTGCGCCTGATCGATCAGACAAACGCCCGCACCAGGCCCAAGACTCCCAACACGACCAGCGCAGCGCCCACGCGCCGACGCCAGCGCCGCGCCCGCTGTGTCGCGCCCCGCCGGCGCGGCTTGGGCTTGATCAGTTTGCCCGGCCCCCGCTCGGTAAACGTCAACGCGCCACACACGATCAGGATGCCGCATACCAGCGCAACAAGGATCGGCCCGACACTCGTGGGATCATGAATTTGTTGCGGCGCACAAAGCGGGACCCCCGGGGCATGCGGACCAGGCCCTCCATGGCTGCAATTCGCAGCGGTACGCACCACGGGCACTGCATCGATAACCTGGCCCGACATATCCCGGCGTACCACCGCAACCGTATGCCGGGCACCGCCCGCTGGCGCTGTACTGTCAGCCCCGGTCGATGGAGTGCCTGACGACGCTGGCGCGGTTTGCGTTTCCACAGGATCAGGCATCGCGGCATCATCTCACTTGGGCAAGTCGAATGTCCCGGGCATAGTGAAACGCCCGATACCAGGCAATCGCGTTGTGCAGGTGCACAATATCGAACTGGCACAAATCTGTCACGCAGATTGCCCGGTGCAATCTTCGTGAGCATCGGCGACACTGGCAATTGCCGCGCGCCTGGCGTAATCCTGCGCGAGACATGTCCGAAACAAACGCACCCCCCCCGACTCAGCCGCCCGCCAGCCCGCCCCAATTCAACGAGCCGATCAGGCAACCCGGTACGTACAAGCGCAACCACGCCGACCCCTGGACGGCGGGCCAGCGCCGTGCTGGCCTGGTCGCGTTGGCCCTGTTCGCGCTTCTTGGGTTGTGGACACTGCGCGTATTCCTCCCCGCGATCGGCTGGGCGCTGATCCTGGCCATCTCCCTGTGGCCCTGGCGCAATCGCGCCGTCGCGTTCTGGCCCAAGGGCGCCGATTTCACCTGGCCTGCGCTGTTCACGCTCACGGTGGCATTGTTTTTCGTGATGCCCCTGCTGATGGTCGCCCACGCCGTGGCACTGGACGGTCACTTCGCATTTCAATGGGCGATGGATGTCCGCGCCCACGGCTTGCCCGTGCCCGATGTCCTCGCGCATCTGCCCGCCGGCCCCGCCGCAACGGCCTGGTGGCAGGCGCATCTTGCCACGCCGCAGGCATTCGGCAATCTGCACATCCCCGGCGGCACCGGCCGTTCGCCGTTCGGCGAAGGACAACACATTCTCGGGCTGGTGCTGCACCGCGTCGTGCTGGCGGTATTCCTGCTGCTTATCCTGTTTTTCCTGCTGCGCGACGGCGACCGCGTCGGCGATAGCCTGCACAATGGCTGCGAACGCCTGTTCGGCCGTGCCGGTGTCAATGTCGCGCTGCAGGCGCTGCGCGCAGTGCGCGGCACCGTCAATGGCCTTGTCGTCGTCGGCTTCGGAGAGGCCGTGCTGCTCGGACTGGTCTATTTTTTCTCAGGTGCGCCCCATGCCGCGTTGCTCGGTCTGCTCACCGGCCTCCTTTCGGTCATCCCGCTCGGCTCGGTCATTGCCGCTGCTGTCGCTGCGATCGCGCTTGCCGCCGCCGGCAAGATCACCGCGGCCATCATCGTCGCCGTTATCGCGTCCATCGTGATCTTCGTTGCCGATCACTTCGTGCGTCCGGTCATGATCGGCGATGCCACCAGGCTCCCGTTCCTGGTCGTCCTGCTCGGCATCCTGGGCGGCATCGAAGCCTGGGGCCTGATCGGACTTGTCGTCGGTCCCGCGTTGATGGCAGTTCTGATGCTGCTCTGGCGCGAATGGGTCGGCTCGCAAAAAGGCCCGCTTAACCCGCCCCCCGCATAATCCACCCCCCGAATAATCCGCCGTCTCTATAATCAGTGTGTCACCTGCGCTGCAGACCATACACAAAGATCTGCGCGGCGTGCCGTGCCTGCCGCTCTATCTCCGCATCATCGGGCGCCGGCCACAGCCCAGCCGAATAGCGCAAGTGGTGATCGCCCCGGACCATCCCCAGAAACTGGCCCGCCGCCAGCCTGAGGTCGTCGCACGCAATCAGCCCTGCGGTCTCAAATCGCTCGAGCGTGGCACGCAGTTCCTCGACCACCGCGTCGGGCCCCGATCGGAAAAACGCCTTGCCCAATTCGGGAAAGCGTAAACCCTCGCTTTGGATCAGTCGGTGTACATCCAGCGAAACCGGCTCATAAATCTTGGTCAGAAAGGCCACGCCAAACTTTGCCAACAGCGATTCCAGATCCGCGTCGTCGCTGCTCCGCAGATCCCGCAACGGCGCCAGAACGCGCTCGCATCGCCCGCGCAGGACCGCTTCAAACAGAAGCTCCTTCGAAGGAAAGTATTTGTAAAGCGTGGCTTTCGACCCACCGAGCCGTGCTGCGATCGTCGACATGGAACTGGCGCCATAACCAATCTGCGCAAACACGTCCGCAGCTATGGCAATGATGTGCTCACGCCTGTCATCGGGGCTGGAACGGGACAATCTGCAGTTAGTGACCATTGTGTACAGATAGCGCTTGACACCGCCGGGTCAAGCATGTGATTTGAATAGTGACCGATCAGTACACCTGCCGAGCGGAGCTCAAATGACCTTTCACGTGCTGACTCCGCCGCCTGCCGCACGTAAAACGGCGCCAGCGATTTTGCTGTCGCTGTTGCTCGGTGCCTGCGCAGTGCCTTCGCCAATGGGCAACACGCCCACTCTGCGTCACGCCAACACCGTCGCATCCGACAGCCTGAACGGTCCCGACGGTGCCGGCTGGCCACAGGAAAGCTGGTGGCGCGACTATGGCGATGCCCAGCTGACCGCACTGATCGAAGAAGCGATCAAGGATTCGCCCACTCTGGCCGAGGCCCAGGCCAAATTGCGCATCGCGCAAGGCTATGCGCGCACCGCCAATGCCGCCCTGCTGCCCACGCTCTCGGCCAGCGGCAACGCCGGCGCCATCAAGCAAAGCTACAACGAGGGCATCCCGCCTGCATTTGTGCCCAAGGGCATCAACAGCAGCGGCGCGGCACAACTGAACGCCAGTCTCGATCTCGACTTGTTCGGCCGAAATCACGCCCTCCTGCGCGCCGCAACGTCCGAACGCATCGCATCGGAAATCGAGGCCCGCGCCGCCCGCCTGGCCGTCGCCACCGAAGTCGCCAGCGCCTATGCGGATCTAGGCCGCTACGCCGGCCTGCGCGATGTCGCTGCCTCTGCGCTCAAAGTACGCCAGGAAACGGCGACTTTGGTCACCAGCCGCGTTGCCAACGGCCTCGACACCCTGGCCGAACAGCGCCAGGCCGAAGCCGATGTCCCCGTCGCCCGGTCCGATCTCGCCGCCGCAGACCAGGCCCTCACGCTCACCCGCAACCGCCTGGCCGCGCTGCTCGGTGCCGGACCCGATCGCGCCACGATCATTACCCCGCCATCCCCTGCGCAATTCTCGTTGGTCCCGCTGCCATCACGTCTCGCGCTCGATCTCGTCGGCCGCCGCCCCGATATCGCCGCCGCTCGCGCCCGCGCGGTCGCCGCCACCGCCCGTGTCGGCGCCGCCCGCGCCGCCTATTTTCCCGATATAAACCTCATGGCGTTCATCGGCGCGCAATCGCTGGGTCTCGCCAATCTCACCGCAGTCGGCTCCGAGGCCGGCCAGGGCCAGGCCGCAATCAGTCTTCCGCTGTTCTCCGGCGGCGCACTCGCCGGCAACTACAACGCAGCCCGTGGTGGCTATGACCAGGCCGTCGCCCAATACGACGACACCCTGGTCCAGGCCGTCCATCAGGTCGCCGATGCCGCCGCCGGCCAGAACGCGCTGGCAATTCAGCTGACCGCCGCACGCGAGGCCGTCACCCGCAGCGAACAGGCCTGGAACCTGGCCAAACGCCGCTACGCCGGCGGCCTGTCTCCCTACCTGTCGGTGCTGTCCGCCGAACAGGCGCTCATCCGAAACCGTCAATTGCTGGCCGATTGCCAGGGCCGCGTGCTGGCCGTTCGGATCGACATGATCCGCGCGCTGGGTGGCGGTTTCCAGGCCTGATTCCCGACTTCTCCCCATTCTCCCAGCACACGAGACCCCCATGGCCGAAACCGCCGTCCTCAATCCGCCCGTCACCGCCGCATCAGACGCGCCGGCACCGACCAACACGCGAAAGCGCGCTTTCATCCTGTTCGGCATCGTGGTTGGCGTAATCGCGCTCCTGGTCCTTGCATATCAGCTGATCACCGGCGGCCGCTACGTCGATACCGATGATGCCTACGTCAACGCCGAAGTCGCCGCCGTCACCCCGCTCACCGGCGGCGCCGTCACACAAGTGCTGGTCACCAATACGCAAACCGTCAAACAGGGCGATGTCCTCGTCGTCATCGACCCGGTCGATGCGCGCATCGCGCTCGCCGGCGCCCAGGCCGACTACGCCAGCGCCGTGCGCAAGGTAAACCAGACTATCGCTACCGGCAGCGCGCTCGGCGCCCAGATCGGCCAGCGCGATGCCGACATCGGCAAGATGAAAGCGCAAATCTCGATCGCCCAGGCCGATCTCGCCCGTACCCATCTCGACCTGACCCGGCGCGAAGCACTCGCCGCCGACGGCGGCGTCTCGGGCGAAGAACTCTCAACCGCCCGCAATGCCTATGCCGCTGCCCAGGGCAATCTCGCCGCCGCCCGCGCGGGCCTCGCCGAAGCCCAGGCCGCGCGCGGCACTGCCAAAGGTCAGGACGCCGCCAACAACGCACTCACCAGCGGCACCACCGCCCAGACTAACCCCGACGTGCTCGCTGCCAAAGCCAAACTGGACCAGGCCCGCATCGACCTCGACCGCACCGTCGTGCGCGCGCCGGTCGCGGGCGTGGTTACGCAACGCGCCGTCCAGATCGGTCAACGCGTTACCGCCGGCACAACCCTGATGAATATCGTCCCGATTACCCAGGTCTACGTCGATGCCAACTACAAGGAAGGTCAGCTGCGCAATGTCCGCCCCGGCCAACCCGCCGAGCTGACCGCCGACATCTACGGCGGCAAGGTCGTCTACCATGGCAAAGTCGTCGGCTTCTCCGGCGGCACCGGCTCGGCGCTCGCAATAATCCCCGCGCAGAACGCCACCGGAAACTGGATCAAGGTCGTGCAACGCCTGCCAGTCCGCATCGCGCTCGATCCCCGCGAACTCGCGGATCACCCGCTGCGGCTGGGCCTGTCGGTCAACGCCACCATCGACACCCGCGCAAACTGATCAGGGACACCCAACGTGGCAGGACCCGCCCCCGAATTCGCCCCGACAAAGGAACAACCGCTAACCGGCGCGAGCATTTTCATCGCCGCCTTTGCGCTCGCCCTGTCCAATTTCGTCGTGGTGCTCGACATTACGATCGCCAACGTGTCGGTACCCCATATCGCGGGTGATCTCGCGGTCGCGCCATCACAAGGCACCTGGGTAATCACCTCGTATGCGGTGGCAGAGGCGATCTGCGTGCCCCTGACCGGCTGGCTGGCCTCCCGCTTCGGCGCCGTGCGCGTATTCCTCATCTCGCTGCTCGGTTTCGGCCTGTGCTCGATGCTGTGCGGTGTCTCGCAGACCTTGCCCATGCTGATCGCATTCCGCGTCCTGCAAGGCATGTTCGGCGGTCCGATCATGCCGATGTCGCAAACCCTGCTCCTGCGCATTTTCCCTCCGCAAAAAGCTTCGATGGCCCTCGGCATCTGGGCTATGACCACAGTCAGCGCGCCGATCGCCGGCCCGATCCTGGGCGGTTACATCTCCGACGACTGGAGCTGGCACTGGATTTTCTTCATCAACCTGCCGATCGTCATCATGTGCGCGATTGTCACCCGCGCGCTTACCACGCGCTACGAAACCCCTACTGAAAAGGCCCCGATCGATTACGTCGGTTTGGTCATGCTGATCATCTGGGTCGGCGCGCTGCAGATCATGCTCGACAAGGGTGAAGAAGACGACTGGTTCAACAGCACGTTCATCATCACGCTGGCGATCACCGCCGCCATCGGCTTCGTGGCTTTCCTGATCTGGGAACTCACCGACAAGCATCCGATCGTCAATCTCCGGGTCTTTCGCCATCGCGGCTTCACCGTCGCGCTGGTCACCCAATGCCTGTCCTACGGTGCATTCTTCGCCATGGTCGTGCTGATCCCGCTCTTCCTGCAAACCAACCTCGGCTACACCGCTACTGTCGCGGGCCAGGCGGCCGGCTTCATGGGCGTGCTCGCAGTCATCATGTCACCGATCGTGGCCCGCCTCACCACGAAGATCGATTTACGCATGCTGATCTGCTTCGGCGCAGCCTGGATGGGAGTCATGGCATTCCTGCGCACCAGCACGATCACCGGCATAGATTTCTATCACATCGCACTGCCCATATTCCTGCAGGGCTTCGGCATGCCGTTCTTTTTCGTCGGCACCACCGCGCTGGCCATGAGCTCGGTTCTCCCGCGCGAAACCGCTTCCGCCGCCGGCCTTCAGAATTTCGCGCGCACGTTGTCCGGTGCCTTCGCCACGTCGATCTCCAACACCGCCTGGGATCACGACACCAAATACGCGCATGCCGAACTGTCCGGCCTGATCCACCCGCCCGCGTCTCTGCTTCAGCAGGGCATGACCGGCCGCCTCATGATCGACCGGCTGGTCACCACAGAAGCAGTCACTCTGGCCACCAACGCGGTATTCATGGACTGCTTCATCTTTCTGGCTTTTGCAGCCGCCTTCATCTGGCTTGCGCCCAAGCCGAAGCCCCGTACCTGAATGTCGGACCAAGCCTTCGATCCTGTCGCCGACAGCAGTTGCCGGGTCCTGATTCTGGGCAGCTTCCCCGGGATCAAATCCCTGCAACACCGCCAATACTACGCCAACCCCCGCAACCAGTTCTGGCAGCTGGTGTCGGGTATAGTCGGCACGGACCTGCCATCCCTCGCATACCCCGACCGTCTGAAAACGCTCGTTGCCCACAGGATCGGTCTATGGGACGTCGTCGCCACCGCAAACCGCGCGGGCAGCCTCGACGCCGCCTTGCGCAACGTCGTCCCGCGCGATCTGCACACTCTTGCGGCAAGCCTGCCCAACCTGCGCGCCATGGCGTTCAATGGCGCGACAGCTTTCAAGATCGGCCAGCGCCAGATGGCAGGGAACCATACGATCGAACGCCTGCTGCTGCCGTCGAGCAGTCCCGCTCACACCATCGACCTCACGGTCAAGGCAGAACAGTGGCAAAAGCTGGCCGCTTGTCTCGAACCCTAGTCGTAATCGCCCGAGGGCCCGAGCGCACCATCCTCATCGTCATCATTGCGCTCATCACGAAACGCACCCATGTCGATCCGTCCGGAACGCACCATATCCTGCATGTGATCGACCAGATCCTGCACGTCATCATCCGGATCGCCCGAGGACACCTTGATGCTGTCCTCCAGTCCAAAATTATCCGAGCTGCGGCCATTCGCCGCCGTCGCAACCGTCTGCGCTTGCGCGGCTTCGTCTTCCTGCGGCATGTTCATGGTCTCGGGCGGCAACACCGCATCCGGCTCGATCGGCCGATCGGGCGAGGGCTCGTCACTTGGCACGGGCAGTGGGATTTCCGGGTGTTGCGGGGCATCAGGTTGGGTAGCCATGAATAGTCTCCGGTGCGGCACGCGGCGTGCGGCATGTCTTAGTAAAGCATTGACTTCCCCATCTGTTCCGCCCGTCCGCACAGCGCAAAGGTGCCACCGCGCAGCCAATTCCAATTATCCGCCATGGATCATTTCCACCCCGCCGTCATTTCCTTCCCATCACCACATGATGGAGACAAATCATGGCTTTGGATACCTATCCCGCGACGCCTGATGGCCTTGAAACCCGCGAAACCGGCGACACCATCTCCTCGCGCAAAGTCGAAGGGACCGCCGTCTACGACCGCGCCGAACAACACCTCGGCACAATCGAAAGCTTCATGGTCAACAAACTTTCGGGCCAGGTCGAATACGTCGTGCTGCAATTCGGCGGGCTGTTCGGCATCGGCAGCGACTATTTCCCGGTCCCGTGGAATCAATTGCGTTACTCGCGCAACCTGGGTGGCTACATCGTCGATCTCGACCGCACTGTGTTGGATAAAGCCCCGCGCTACGCCCAGACCGAGGAACCCGCCTTCGATGGCCCCTACGGCCGCGAAGTCAGCGACTACTACGGCACCTTCATGCCGATCTGACGGAATAACAGGGCGACCTTAGGGTTGCCCTGTTTTCATCGCCGATCGATAAACCCCAGCAATCGCGATCGCGGCTTGCGATGCAGCCGCCCACGAATGATCTCGACGAGTTCTGCGGCGTCATACGGTTTCACCGCCAGAATACCCATCTCGGCTATCTTGGCAGGAATGCGCTCGGGCGAACCGGTGGCAAACACCACCAGCGGCATGCGCGTAAAAATCTGTTGCGCCAGTTCTGCCATCTGCCAGCCATCGTCGCCATCGGCCAGCTGCACATCCAGGATGATCACCCCCGGTGAATAGCCGGTAAGTTCGGCCAGCGCATCGCTCGCAGTCGCGCAACACCGAACTTCGCTCGCGCCCCCGTCCATCAACGAGTTTGACAGCAAATCCGATTGAAACACATCATCCTCGACAATCAATACGTTGCCCAAGGCAAATGTGTCTCGCAACATGGGGTTCTCACAACTGCCAAAGGGGGGGCGGCCCCCAGCGGTACACGGGCCTGTAAATCTCTCGGATGGAATGGTCGGCACCCGTCCCTGTTCCGTCTCCTGCCTTAGCCTGTCTTGCGTCAGACGTCCCGCATAAACGCGCTGGCGGTGAGGAAACCTGACCTGCTCGTGCGCGATATAGTGCAAGTTGCCTATCGCGTTGCGCTGTGTCCCTCGCGTGTCGATTGTAATCCCATAAAGAACGCCCGGCGCATCCCATGATGCACCGGGCGCAAGAAACCCTTCACATCTGGCCGATCACACCGGCCCGGTTGCGTAATGGCCGGCCTGGTCGGGCTGGATCGGTGTCCCGGTAAACAAATGAAACAATCCGCCAACCGTCATATCGACCTGCCACACCTGCGAATCGGCAATGTCGAACCGCATCAGCAGGATATCGGGACTATCCTTGCCCTCCTTGAACCAGGCCGCAACTTGGTCCGACCACAGGTTTTCGAACACCGCACGATCGCTTTCGACCGACAGCGTGCCAGTAACCGCGGCAAACAGCTTGTGCCCTTTTGCCGAAACATCGAACTTCGCCGCGCCGCCAGGCGACAGGCTGTTGTCGCGATGCATGAAAAACCAGACCTTGTGATGCGCATCGGCATCGAGCATCGCCCGCATCGGCTGGCCATCGGCGCCGGATTTGTCCAGCCGCAGCATGACATAGGGGCTGTCCGCTAGGTCTTTCCAGAATGCGTCGCGAATATCGGGGTCCATCGTCGGTCCTTTCCTGTGCAGTCAAATGCTGCCTTGAAAACGCTCGCGGTTCATCCGCTCGTGCCCTGTCCAAATGGCCGGCCCCCGCCGCTTGTTCCCCGCGGCCGCAATCGGCAACGCGCCAGAGGCTCGAAGGGCAATCATGCGGGCAGGGCAGGGAACCGTCCCTCTATCCGCGCGTTTCTAGCACCATATCCCTTTCTCGCGCACAGACTTCAGCCAGGGCATGCGCACCACCACAAATTTTGGCTTACCCAAAAGGAGCGCCTGATGGCCACGCAAACCAAAGACCCGATCGCAACTTTCACATCGACCGAAACTCTGCGCGCGCAAGCGCGCAAGGAAATCGGCGAAGGCCCGGTCACGGTCAACTATCCGGCCGACCGCGAGCTCATCATCGAACAGCTCAACAAATCGCTCGCCACCGAATGGGTGTGCGTACTTCGCTACATGCGCCATTACTACACGATCACCGGTGTCGTGTCGGAACCGATCAAGGCGCATTTCCTCGAGCACGCCCGCGAAGAACAGATGCACGCCGGCAAGATCGCCGAACGCATTGTGCAGTTGGGCGGCGAACCTGATCTCGATCCACAAACCCTAACCCAGCGTTCGCACGCCGAATATCAGCCCGGCAAATCGATCAAGGACATGGTTCGCGAAAACCTCATTGCCGAACGCATCGCTGTCGAAGCCTATCGCGAGCTGATCCAGTTTCTCGGCGATCGCGATCCCACCACGCGTACGATGCTGGAAGGTATCCTGGCGCAGGAAGAAGAGCACGCCGACGAAATGCGTGATCTTCTCGAAGAAGCCTGAACAGTGCAGTAGTGTACTCAAATAGCTCTTGAGAACACGGAACAAAATCAGCCGTTCAACGTTTCACCATTCGAAGGAAAGCCTTCGAGTATTATAGCAGGAGAGATGAGATGGGTTCGATTTCTGATCGCGTCGCAGGCGCTGCAAATTCCGTGGTCGGCAAGACCAAGGAAGCTATCGGCAAGGAAACCGGTGATGCCGAGCTGGCCGCCAAGGGCGCAGCCCAGGACGCCAAGGGCAAGACCCAGACGACTGTCGGCAAAGCCAAGGATGCCCTCGGCGACTAATTCACCCTCAACGCTGACATGGCCTCGCCCGAAAGGGCGGGGCCATTTGCGTTTTGGCCCAATGCGAACGCGCGCACCCGAAAGGATCAACCGGTGAACTCCGTCACGACCGCAGCGCATCCCCGCCGCGCCCGCGCCCTGCGCTGGGCCGCCCGCCTTGCCGTCGGCGTGGTGCTGCTCGTGTTCGGTATCTGGCTGATCCTGTTCGTCACCAAAGGCCGCTTCCTCAAACCTTATTTCGAAAAGATCGCCACCTCCCGGCTTCACCGCCAGGTCAGGGTTGCCGGCGATTTCAATCTCTATTTCGCCCCGTTCAATGTCGCCTTTCTCGCCGACGGCCTCACTATCGCCAATGTAACCTGGGCCCCCAAATCCGATTTCCTTGATGCCCGGCACACCGCACTGACCGTGCGCACGCTGCCGTTGCTCTGGGGAAGGCATGAAATATCGGTCGCCGATATCGACGGCGCTCGCGTCACGCTGCAATGGGACGCGGCCCACCTCCACAACAACTGGACGTTCGACGATCCGAACGCGCCACCCGCGCCGTTCGAAATGCCCGTTATCGCACGCGGCACGATTACCGACACCCACGTCAGCTACACCGACCCCAAGCTGCAACTCGCGCTCAAAGTCGATATTCACCCGCTTACCGCGACCAATAGCCACATCGACCAGGCCGTCGGCTTTTCAGGCACCGGCACGCTGCGCGCCAAACCGGTCTCATTCTCGGGACACGTCGATAAAGCCGATCAGATGCTCCACGCCGGCTCATCCAAACTCGTACTTCATGCCGATGCTGCCGACACGGTCATCGATCTTTCGGGCACGATGCCGGGCATCAGCGACATCACCGCTGGTCATTACCATCTCGCCGTACGCGGCGAGAACATGGCAAACCTGTTCGATTTCATCGGCGTGGTCGTCGTCCCTACGCGCAAGTACCATCTGGTCGCCGAAGTCTCCCGCGACGACGGCACCTGGAATTTCACCCGGATCAAGGGCGTGTTCGGCGACAGCGATCTCACGGGCGTGATGGGCCTGGCTTTCCCCAAGGACCGCCTCCACCTTGGTGCCGATCTCCACACACAGTCGCTCGATCTTCTCGATGCCGCCCCATTCATCGGATACGACCCCAAACGGCTCGACGCGCTGGGCACAAAAGGCCTGGTCACTAACGAAAACGGCCACCCCCGCATCCTGCCCGACGCCTCGCTTCGCGCCGATGCGCTGCGCCAGTTCGATGCCGACGTCCGCTACCGCGTCGGCAACATCTCGACCAGGAACTTCCCTGCCAGCCAGATCGACGTCACTTTGAATCTCGATCACGGCAAGATGGTTCTGAAACCCGCGTCAGCGGTCGTCGCCACCGGTAAACTCGACGGCAGCTTCGCGCTCGATGCCCGCGGCGACACGGTCATGACAGATTACGACCTGCGCCTTCATCCCACCCCGATGGGCAAACTGCTCTACCGCTTCGGTGTCGAGGAAGCCGGCACCAGCGGCACATTGTCGGGCCGCCTTGCTCTCCACGGCGTGGGCAACAGCGTGCGCGAAAGTCTGGCCCATTCCAACGGCCGCATGGTCGCAATCATCCCCAGGGGCACGATGTGGGCCCGCAACGTTCAACTGGTCGAACTCGACATCGGCACATTCATCCAGCGGATGTTCCAGAAAAAGCTGAAGGACCCCGTCGAAATCAACTGCGGCCTCGTCGGCTTTACCGTGCGCGACGGCATCGCGAACGCCGATCCGATCCTGATCGACACCAGGAAGAATGTGATCACCGGCCGCGGCGATTTCAGCTTTCGCGACGAATCGGTTGATGTCGGGATACGCGCCAAGGGCAAGACGTTCAGCTTGTTCTCGCTGCAATCGCCGATCGGCATCGGCGGCTACATGGCCGCGCCGCATCTCAAACTTGTTTCGCCGCAACTGCTCGAACGCGGCGGTGCCGCAGTGGCGCTGGGTGTTGTGGCAACACCCGTTGCCGCGCTGCTCGCCTTTATCGACCCCGGCAACGGCCAGGCCGCTCAATGCGGCCCGGTTCTCGCCGGCGCAACAGCTGCCGCGCAGCGCACTGTCAAAGGCCAGCCGCGCAAGGATCTTGGACCTGCAAAACACTGACCCCGCGCTCGCAAAAAACCCGCCACGCGCGGAACCTTCGTTCCGGCAAGGCGTTCCAGAACAGGGGCAGGTTGTACTGCGCCTGTGCGGCAACAGGGCCGGCGTCTTCAGGAGCAAGTTGTGACTCAAATGACTGACGCCCAGCCCGATCGCCTCGACGCACAAGCACCAGACCCGCGCACCCAATACGACAGCCCCGAAAGCCTGGCCGAGGATATCACGATCGACCTCCAACAGCGCGAAATGCTGCTGCTTGAATGGAAATACGATCTGGAACAGCGCTTGGCCGCCATATCGGAAGGGATGGACGCTTCGACTCCGGACGGCATTCCCGATCAATCCGACCTCTCGGCGCAATTGCGCCGCGTGACCGACGCTTGGGACGGCGTCGCAGCACAAGTCAAACTATCCGCCCAATCCTGATCTACACAAGACATCCCGAGGGCATGACAATGAAGAAGATGATCCAGGCATTCGCGGCGGTTCCCATTTCTGAAGCGATCGGCCGCAGTTTCGGCGGCAAGACCCTCGTCGGCACCGGCGTTGCGCTGGTTACGGCCCGACTGGTCATGCGCTCGTTCCCCGGCATGCTCGTGCTCGGCGCGGTGGCTGGTGCGCTGAACTATCTTCAGGCAAAAAAGATCTCTGCCGTAGACGATGCCGTGACCGCGCTGGAAAAATCCCCGAGAGCCGCATGAGACATTCATTCCCCTTATGAAATCTCTCAGCATCATGATCGCCGATGGCGAAGCTGTCATCCGCGACGTATTGTCTGATTATTTGCGGCAATGCGGCTACCGGGTGATTACCGCCACCACCACCGACGAAGTGATTGAGCGCCTTTTTGACCATGCCGTGCCGATAAGCGTGATTCTAAGTGATTCCGACCTGGCCGGAACAATGAACGCATTCTCTCTTCGATTCTGGGTCCGCGAAAAACACCCGGACATCACTTTTATTCTTGCCGGTAATGTCGATGCCGCTGCGCGAGCGGCCGGCCAGCTATGCGATGAAGGTCCTTACCTGAAACGCCCATATGATCCGCAATTGGTGATGACCCACATCAAGCAGCGGCTGGACGCAGTTTCGCAATAACAGTCCGGCCAACTCACGCTAAATCTCGAACGCTGCCGCTCAAACCATCAGCGACAGCAGATCCGTAACCCGCGTAGTGGCAAACCCGACCGCTATATCAGAAATCCCGTAGGGTATCAGCAACGTCTCGCGCCCCAGCTTCATGGCCCCGCACGTGTAAACCACATTGGGCACATACCCCGCCCGATCCGCATTTTCCGCCGTCAGGATCGGCTGCGGCGTACGCGCAATCACGCGCGAGGGATCATCCCGGTCGAGCAAGGCCGCCCCAAGCGCATATTTGCGCATCGCACCCACGCCATGGGTAATGACCAGCCACCCGGCATCGGTCAATATCGGGCTGCCACAATTGCCGATCTGGATGAATTCCCAGGGATACTTGGGTCCCATCAGCAACGTGCCGTCATCGTCCCAGCTATCCAGACTGTCAGACCGCAGCAGATACAGGTTCTTTCCGTCCTGCCGCCCGATCATCATGTACTGCCCGTCAATCTTCTGCGGAAACAGCGCCATGCCCTTGTTTCGCCCGGCGCGCCCGCGGATCGGTTCGAGCGCGAATGTGCTGAAATCGCGCGTCCGCAACAATTCAGATCGGATCGACTTGCCCGAATACGCGGTATACGTGCCCAGCCATTCGAAGTCACCATCGCCATGGTCGAACTGCACCAGCCGTAAATCCTCCAGGCCATTGGCCTGCTGGTCGGTTATCGGAAAAATCACCGTGTTCGACAGGCTGCTTTCCGGATGTCGTTCGACCAGCACCGTGCCATCGTGATCCGCGGACGTGCCCGTATCGGCCCGCTGAACGCTGGTCGCAAACGCGGTCTCGGGCCACAGATCAAAGCTGCCATCGACATTGGCAATGCCCTCGCGAAACGCGATCGAGCTGATGTGCCCTTCGCCCACCGCACGCAACGACATGATGAACCGCACCGATCCCCCTTCCATGCCCGACTGGTCGGGATGGGGTACAATCGATGGGTTCATCAACGCCGCAGCGGCATACGTATATTCATGGCAGAAATACGCGCCAATCAGCTTGCGCCGCTGCGCCGAAAAATTGTTGCTGACCAGGCCCAGGCTGGTCTCGACTTCAAGATAGCGGGTCTCGAAAATCAACTCGGTTTGCCAGTGCCGATTTTGAAAGTCATGCAGGACAATGCCGTATTCATGCGCCACTTGCGCATCACTCATGGCGGCAATGTCGTTGACCAGAACCATGGCGCGGCTTTGCGGAGCTGCAGAGGCCTGCCAGCCCAGATGAAACGGACGAATTACAACTCTAGAAGGATCTGCGCGCAATCTCTGGGGAAGAATGCGTATCGGGTTTGGGGTTGTGCCCTTCAACTTTGTCGCCAAGGTCCGTCCTCTTGGAAATTTCAAACGCGGAAGTCTCGCAACGCGTGGTGCGCAATAGCGTCGATAGACTATAATGGCCAAGCTGAAATGCGAGAATGGACTCCGCTCCGGTATTTTCATTGCGTCCGCGCGGCGTCACCCCATCGCGGCACCGCCCGGTCGTCAGGTCGGCAAGCACAACACCGCGGTCGTTCGCACCGAAAAACCATTGATATGTCTGTTCCGCGTGTTCGACCCAGCGTGCATCGCGAGTCGCAATCCACGCGCTATGTGAGGCCTCGATCGCCGCTTGCGCTTCCAGCGGTTGCTGGTCGAATGGCTTCCATTCGGTGCTTAGGTCAAAGCTCTCCGACCCGATCGGCCGGAAGGTACCCAACGCGCTTGTCTGACAATGGCTGATCCATGACAATGTCTCGACACCGTCGGCGACCCAATCCGTGCGATCCAGTTGCATGCCGCCTTCGATGAGCGCCTGGCACAACCGCGGGTTGTCATACCCCAGCACAGCCTCGAACCATGCCCAATCCGGGCGCCGCTGATTCTTGACAAGGTTTGCCAGCATTTCGCAGCTTTTCACGACAATATCGCGCGACGCAGCGATCAGCTTGGAACTGCTCGGATGGTCAGATCGCATGACAGCCAGCGCGCCAAGCGCAGCAAAGGCCATCGAGCGCGGATTGGCGAGCTCCCCCATCGCCCCGGCCACTTCACCGTAAAGCTGTAAGGCCCAGTCGCGAAGCTCGGGCAGGGGACTGCGCTCGACTGTATGCCCCAATGCCCACAACGCCCGGCCATTGGAATCCTCCGACCCCACGTCCTCGCACCAGGTTCGGTCAAACCGCATGAAATTGCGAAACCGCCGCTCATCAGGGTTCCACGCATACTGCACGAACGAGGCGTATGTCGTCGACCAGCGCAGCACTTCGGCTTCGCTCAGCCCATTGGCCACGTTCATCAACATCAGTGCGCGGGCATTGTCATCCAGGCAATAGCCATGGCGCCTGTCGGGAATGACGCCGATCGAATGCTGCAACATGCCGGTGGCATCGCTCATTGCCCAAACCGCATTCAGCCCGGGCAGGGCGGTTGCCGGAACCGGGCTCGGCACTGGCGTATAGGTGTTGCGCACCAAGGCCGCACTGGCTTGCGCAAAATGCGGCCAGATCGTGCGACGCCCACGGGCATACGCGCTCTTTTGCGTGGCCAGCAACACATCCGGACTGGCGAGCAGGCCATTGACCGCATCGGCAATTGCTGCCGGCGAATTTGCCTCGATCAGGCAACCCACACCATCCGCAAGCAGCTCGCGTGCATGCACATAAGGCGTTGAGACCACCGCTTTGCCCAGCGCAACGGCATAGCTCAGCGTGCCCGACGTCGACTGCTCCATGTTCAGGTACGGCGTCACGTAAATGTCGCAGGCTTCAAGCTGCTGCAACAACTCGTCGATCCCCAGAAACCGGTTTTCCCAGACGATATGCTCGCCCACGCCCAGCGCTTCGGCTTGCGCAACCAGCTGCTCGCGATAGCGCTCACCTTCGCGCGCCAGCAACACGGGATGGGTCGCACCCAGAATGCGATAAATCGCCTCGGGATGCTCGGCAATGATCGCCGGCATAGCCGCAATCGCCTGCTCGATACCCTTGCCAGGCCCCAGCAAACCGAATGTCGTCAAAACCTTGCGTCCGGCCAGGCCCATCCGCGCCTTGGCGACTTCTGCCGTCCCGAACGGGCGCTCGGGCGCACCATGCTCGATAATCTCGACAATGTCGCGATTGGCGCGATACGTCTCGACGATCAGATCGAGGCCATGCTGCGACATAACCATCACCCGTGCGCAACGCGTAAGCAAATGGTCAACCACCGCCCGCTGCCCCGCCGAAGGCGACGACAAAACAGTGTGAAACGTGGTCACAACCGGCGCCGCAACCCGGTCGATCAACTCGCTGATGAACGCACCATCAGGTCCACCATAAATGCCGAACTCGTGCTGTACCCAAACCACATCGGCGGCGCTTTCGTTGATCGCGCGCGCCGCCCGGCAGTAATCCTCGGCATGATCGGCGCGGATGACGTTGATGTCACGGTCATAGACAAGTGTCGATCCTTCAGCATCCATCGCGTAGACGTCGATCTGAATCTCGGGAAAATACGTTGCCAGCTTCTCGCGGATATCGGCAGTAAATGTCGCAATTCCGCAGCTGCGCGGGGCATAGCTGCCGATCAGCGCAACCCGCAGCGCGCTCGCCTCGCGCCCTCCTTCACCAAAAAGCCGTACGACGACATTTGCCGATGGGTTGGCCGTGCTGTTCGAAAAGTCTGTCTTGCCATTCATGGAATCGTGCCCCTGTTCTGGGTTCGCAATTTCAAATGGTTAAACCCATCCGATGTTCCTTCGCGGTCGCGAAACACGGATACGCCGAACTGCGTACGTTGCCCCAAAAAAACTACGGTGCATTAGTACCCCGCTCCAGGCGACACTTTTATAAGATTGTTATAACAAGGGTTTTTTTCGAGTGCCTCGTTGCGCTCGCTCATGAGTTTCAAATATACTGCGAATGGTGCATCGCACCCTATGTAAACATACGCAGTCTTGCGCCGCCCCCGCATGTCGGCGGCCCCAGGCGCTACTTGCGCACAGCCTTGGCCAATGTCGCCATCAGTTTCTGGATCTCGTCAGGTACAGGCTCGGCCGCAATCGAATCATAATAGGCCTTGATGTCCTTGTTCCATTCAGGCCTGTCCGCATTGCTGCCATCTTTATCATTCGGCCGCTTTGTCGGGGGCGGTTGCTGGGGATCAGACACTCTTGAATCCAATCGCTAGAGCATGTTGCATCGTGAATACCTGTCGGATCCGGGATGCTGTTCGATGTTGCAAACGGAATGGCCGCCAGATGTGATTGTTCCTGCACCAAACCTTGGCCTGGCCCGATTGGCGCAACAAGGGAACAGTTCCCAAAGTCACTCCACCAGGTTCGCTCCGAAGAACAACGCCTGGCTGATCGTCGTCTTCACGGTGTCCTCGCGGAACGGCTTTGTAATCAGGAATGCCGGTTCATGACCGCCGCCCGTCAGAAACTTCTGCGGAAAGCCGGTGATGAAAATTACCGGCACCGTTTCGATCCGCAAAATTGCATCCACGGCATCGATGCCTGAACTGCCATCGGCGAGCTGCACATCGCTCAATACCAGCGTCGGTCGATGCTGGTCATACAAAACCCGCGCTTCTCCCGCGGTTGTAGCGTTGCCCACGATCTCGTGCCCGCTCTGCCGCACGATATCTTCCAGATGGCTCGCGATCAGCGGCTCATCCTCGATGATCAACACGCGCGCCGGCGCCTCTCGCGAAATGTCATCGAGCGCCTCGTTCACCAAATCGCCCGCCTCGTCCTCGCTAACGCCAAGAATTTCGGCAGTCTCGCCCAGCGTGAAATCTTCAAGCTGGTTCAGCAGCAGCGCTTGTCGTGCAAAGCTCGGGACCCGCGCCAATTGCGACACGGTCAACTGCGCCAGCGCCTCTGATGATGTATCCGCCTGCGGATCAACCGAACTCCACATCGCCGTGAACGCACGGAACAGGCCAACCGGGCTCGCCGATATCTGTTCATGAGTCACCGGGTCTTCGAGCGCGGCCTCCAGCGTCGCGCGCACCAACGCATCACCGCTCGTCTGCGATCCGGTGGCCGCGCGGGCATAACGACGGAGAAACGGCAGGGTCTCGGCCAGGCGATTGGGAGCAGACGTCGTATCCGTAGGCGATTCACTGGAAATCGTGGGCATCAACACATCCTATGGGTCAGACTATGGGTCATGCGGAAAACTGCTACAAAAAATCATTCGCTCTGGCGACCGTGCAGGCGTACAACCCACTCATACGATCCCATGCAAGGCACACTCGAAAGTCTCTTACGTTTGATACCGTTGCCTGTTCCAGCGCCGGTAAAAACAATTTACAGGGCATTTTTGCAACGGTTTCAAGGATGAAAAATTATTTTGATTTTTTTCGTCCCCGCATGGGAACCTATGATGTGTTGAGACATTTGAGACTCAGTAGCGTATAGTTTGCAGCGCACCGGAGAAAAAACAATGGCGTCGTTTAGCAATCGCAGGGAAGACAGCGTACGGCCGCAGGGCGCGCCCCTGTCAGACAAGGATTTTCATGCGAAGTTGACCGCATCGGTTCCGCATCTCCGCGCTTTCGCCCGTTCGTTGTGCGGCTGCCGCGACATGGCGGACGATCTGTCGCAGGAAACCTTGCTCAAGGCATGGGCCGCCCGTGAACATTTCGTGGCCGGCACCAGCTTCCACGCTTGGACCTTCACGATCCTGCGCAACGTCTATTTCGGCCAGATCCGTCGTCAGCGCTTTGTCGGCGATTATGACGAAGTCGAAGCAGAGCGCCTGCTCAACACGCCCGCTACGCAACAGGGCGGTTTGCAGGCAACAGACGTGTTGCGCGCACTGGCCACTTTGCCCGCTGCCCAGCGTGAAGTTTTGATCCTGGCCGCAGTCGGCCATGTCAGCTACGAAGAGATGGCCGAAATCTGCAACGTTGCCATCGGCACGATCAAGAGCCGCATCGCCCGCGCCCGTGCGGCGCTGTCGGCAACGCTGGAAAGCGGGATCATGCCTGACTTCCGTCATAACTTTGTGCTGAAGGGTGAAGTGCTCGACGCGTTCCTCGACGAACTGCGGCTGATCGCGCCCGAACATATCATCGCACGCCTGGCTGCATAACGCCCCGGTTCAACGCTGAAATTCATTTCGGCGCGAAGCACGGTCCGCATGGATCGTTCTTCGCGCCGAATTGCGTTACAGCTTGCAAAAGTGTCGCTACTCCGCGTGCAATTGCTGCAACGGCATCCGCGCGGTGGCCGCCAATCCCTGAGGCTGCCAATCCAGTGTCAGGCTACCTCCCAACTGGCGCTCGACCGTCAGCCTGGTCAGGCCGATCCCGAACGCCGGCACTGGCGGCTCGGCAATCACCGGCCCCTCGCTTTCGCGCCATTCGACAATGACATCGTCGGTGACCGACAACGCGATGGATAGCTGCCCTTGCGGTACGCTCAATGCGCCAAACACCGCCGAATTGATTGCCATCTCGTGAAAAAACAGCGCCAGCGGTGTGGCGGCATGTTCGCTCACGACCGTATCCCCACCCGTAATCTGCAACCGGCCCGGATCATCCACGACATAAGGCTGTGTCAGGATACGGATCAATTCGCGCAACGTCGTCTGCGATCGCATGATTGCGCCCTCGGCAAAGCGCGGCCGCACCAGATCGTGCGCGCGGCCAAGCGCAACCATGCGCAATTGCAACGCCTGGCTGACTTGCGCCATCCCCTCGTGCTTGCGCAAAGCCATAGAAATCAGTCCTTGCACCACGGCAAACATGTTCTTGATGCGATGGCTCAATTCGCGCGACATGAACTCAAGCAGATCGCCGGTGCGTACGCGATCGTCGATATCGGTGCATGTTCCGATCCACCGTGAGACTGCACCGCTCTCGTCGGTTACAGGTAGTCCGCGCGTCAGCATCCACCGATACGCGCCATCGGCATTCATCAGCCGGTACTCGATCATGTACGGCTCGCCCGTTGCGATCGCCGTCGCCCAGGCCGCCTTTGCTGCGGGAACATCGTCGGGATGCAGGAAATTCAACCAGCCGGTGCCATGGCTCTCGCTGGCGGGCGCGCCGGTAAACTCACACCATTGGCGATTGAAATAATCGCTCAGCCCGTCATTGGGCGCCGACCAGACCAACTGGGGCAGGGCATCGGCCAGTATTTCGAACCGCCGGTTGACTTGCGCAGCCTCCTGTTCGACGGCGGTACCCCCGCCCATGGCCATCAGCACATCTTCGCAATGCGCGATCTCGGCCAGCTCGATCGTGGTCGCCGCCGTTTTCGCCATTGCGCGCAAATCGTCGATCAGCTCGGTCGCAGGCTCAATACGCGGCGCCTCATCGGCCACGTACAAACACCCGGCCACCACGCCGGCATCGTTCGTCATGGGCAGCCCGGCAAAAAAGCGCACCAAAGGATAGGCATCAAATCGCGCGTCGCCTTGCGCGTCGGCAACGATCAGCCCACCCGGGCTGGCCATGACGGCGTGAAAAATCGTCATATCGCCGGCAATGTCGATGAGGCCGTCGCCAAAAACGGTTCGTCCGTCCAACGCGCCAGACACCGGAACCTGCAATCGGATCAGCGCGGACTGCGCGCCGGACAATTTGCCCGCAATGCGTGCAATCGCGTCAAGTTGTGCGCAAACAGACGACGCTTCACCACGATCGCTCGCCTCCTGGGCGTGGTCGGACGAGGTTTTTGGCATAGGCAGAAAAAATTCCTGGGCAAAATATGCGGGCGATCTTCGTAACCTTGCAGCTATGCAAAAGATCAAATTATGTCCCTACGTATTTCGGCTTGCGCCTGCGCCCGGTCAATCCTGTTTCTGTGTAATCTTTCATGGCAAAAGAGCACAAAAAAAGGGCTGGATTTCTCCAGCCCTTTTTCTCATTTCAATTGGATCAGTTGCCCGAGCCAGGACCGTACGTGATTTCCACGCGGCGGTTCTGCAGTTCGCGCACACCGTCGGCGGTGGGCACGCGCTGGTTGGCTTCACCGTATGCATGCGACGAGATCGCAGCAGCGGAAACACCATGCGCGGTAAGGTACGACTGAACCGAGTCATCGCGACGTGCGGCCAGACCCAGGTTGTACTTCGGCGTGCCCGAGCTATCGGTGTAACCACCGAGCATGATCGGAACGCTGGCGCAGTTGCCATACGCCTGGATCGCGCTGTCGAGGATGTTCGCAGCTTCAGGCGAGATGTCCGACTTGTTCCAGTCGAAGAACACGATGTACGGGCCCTTGTTGCAAACCGGTGCCGGAGGCGGCGGAGGCGGGGGGGGCGGCGGGGGCGGTGGTGGCGGCGGGGGCGGCGGCGGAGCCGCTGCTTCCATAGGTGCCGCAGCCACGCCGAAGTTGTACGTCAGCGTTGCCAGCAACGAATGCGTGCGCTGCTTGTACGTTTCGGTTTCGCCATCAATGCCGACCACATGCATCGAGTCAGGACGGAAATAGCGATACTTCACACCCAGATCGAGGTTGTGGCTGACCGGCACGGTCAGACCAGCGATCGCCTGCCAGGCAAAGCCACCGTGACGGGCAATGACGCGGTCGGGAAAGCCGACATATTCCACCAGAGTTGTGCGGGCATAACCAGCACCACCACCGGCATAGGCTTTGATCCCGCCCCAATGGCCAAGACCGATCAGCGCGTTACCCATGGCGGCATACGTCGAGGTATGGCCACCCTGGCCACCGTCATATTGCGTTGCGACGACGCCGCCCGCGATATTCTGATCTTGTTGCTTCAGCGTCTTGCGCTGATAGAACCCTTCGCCTTCCAGACGGAAATGACCAAGGTCATAACCAATCGCGCCGCCGGCTTCCCAGCCCACGCGGAACCGGTCGGTCCGTCCGATGCCCGAAGCATCGTCATAAATCTGGGTGCGTTCCTGTTTGACCGCGCCACCTTCGATGGTGACGTATGGGCCTGTCTCGTCAGCGAATGCCGTACCCGCCAGGGCGGTGGAGGCAAGAGCTGAGGCTAGTAGCAGCTTCTTCATGTGGTTTCCCTCGTTTTAACCCAGTGTGACGGGACTAGACCGTCTCGCTGGCGTCCAAACAACAAATTGGCGACCGGAAGTTTTGTTGCATCGCAACCGGCGTCAAAAATCTTTTTAGTCGGGAACCCAAAATCTGTTGCCGATATGCCACAGATAACAAGGGTTGCCCGATGCGGCGTGGACATGGCCCCTTATGCGCGCCTATCTTGCGGGGCAAGTGCAATTATCCCGCGGCCTGCCGTCCGTCCGCCCCCCGCTCGATGACCGTGCGCAATCCGGGGTCGGTGTTCGTCTGCGTCACCGTCGCGCCGAGCGTATCGGCCATCGCGCGAATGATCTGGGTGCCGATACCGGTCCCTGCCGGAACCGCGTGCTCGTCCACGCCGCATCCGTCGTCTTCGACCGCAAGCAAAAACCCGCAGCTTGCGTCAGGCTCGCCATCATTGGTCCGCGCCGTAAAGATCACGCGCACTTCGCCGTCGCTATGATCAGGATACGCATATTTGCAGGCATTGCTCACAAGCTCGTTGATCAGGATGCCGATCGATATAGCATCTGCCGCAGGCCACTCTACGGCATCGGCTGTCACCGTGATCGGCCGCGCCGCGCTCGCGCTGGCAAATGTCAGCGCCAGATTGTCCGCCATGCCCGTTATATAGTCGACCATATCGATCCGTGCGCCCCCGCCGCTGGCATACAATTGCCGGTGAACGCGCGATACTGCCTCGATCCGCTGGCGGATATCGCGCATCATCGATTTGGTTTCGTCGCTCCGCGTCCTGCGCTCCTGCAATTCGACCAGCGCGGTCACGATCTGCAGGCTGTTGGCCACCCGGTGGTTCATTTCGCTCAGCATCATCGCGAGCTGCGCATTGGAATCGCGCAAACGCTGCTCCGCCCGCGCTTTTTCCGCCAGGATGCGCCGCGTATCCAGCGCCTGGTTGATTGTCCGGCCCAGCAGATCGAAAAAATCGTCGCTTGCCGTCTTGACCATGTAATCGGTCGCGCCAGCTTTCAACGCGTTGACCGCAACATCGGTCTCGTCCGATCCGGTAACATAAACCACCGCCGGCACATGCGGCAGCTTCATCAGCGCATCCAGCGTCTCCAGCCCGTTCTGCCCGGGCATGTAGTGGTCGAGTGCCACCAGATCGAATTCACCTTCGCGCGCCCGCGCCAGTCCGTCCGGCCCGCTGTGCGCCACGGTGACGTCAAATCCAAGCCGCGACAATCTGCGCTGCGCCAGCCGGCACAAGCCGACCTCGTCATCGACATACAAAATGCGTGAACCAGAGTTTTGCATCAATTGACGTCGGGCATCTGGATTACCGAGAGGAACAGCCCAAGCCGCCGGATCGCATCCGAAAAACTCTCGTAATTCATCGGCTTGGTAATATAGACGTTGCATCCCAGGTCATAACAATGCTGGATTTCCTGCTTGTCGTCGGTCGTGGTCAGGATCACCACCGGCGTGCGGCGCAGCCGCGGCTCGTCCTTGATCCGCTTCAGGATGTCGGTCCCGCTCATGTCGGGCAGGTTCAGATCGAGCAGGATAAGCGCAGGACCGTTGCGGGCCGGGCCTTCTTCCGCATCGAAAATATACGCCAGCGCCGTTGTGCCATCGGTAAAATGATGGATGGTGTTCGAAATGCCGGCGCGCCGGATATTCTTCTCGATCAGCCGGGCATGACCGGCGTCGTCCTCGACCATGATGATATTCAACGGATAATGCTCGGTCATCGCGCGTCGCCTGGCTCAATGTCGGACTGGGTCACGGTATCTTCCGGAGCATCTTCATCGAAATGAACCGGCAGGTTCAGCGTGAATGTCGAACCTGTTCCCAACGTGCTTTCCAGCCCGATCGTTCCGCCGAGGCGATAAGCCAAAGCCCGGACATGGGCAAGACCTATGCCTTCACCCGGCTGGTCCTGCATGCCCGAGCGCCGGAACAGATCGAACACCCGGTCGCTGTCGCGCGGATCAATCCCCCGGCCATTGTCCGCCACCGCAATCGCGATACGATCGCCAACCCGCTGCGCGCTGACATCGATGTGCAGAACGCGGGCAGGGCTGCGATACTTGATCGCGTTTTCGATCAGGTTTGCCAGGATCTGTTCCAGCGCCACGCTGTCGACAAACACATCGGGCATCGGATCGGCCAGAACGACCGTGCCGCCGGCCTGGTTCAACAAAGTCTGCAACGTATCGGTCACGCTCTGCACCAGCGGCCGCAACGGCTGCCACCGCGGGCTCAGCTTGCGCGCGCCCAGCCGTGACAATTGCAGGATGGCATTGATCAGCCGGTCCATCTTCATCGCCGAGGTGCGGATAAAATCGATCGCCTCAGGCATCTCTTCGGTCATGATTGTCGTCACCACCGGGGTCAGCGCCAGCGCACGGCCATCCGGCGTGTTGTCCAGTTCATCGCGCAACGCCTGCGTCGCGGTTTCGATTTCGGCGGTAAACCCCATGATGTTGACCAGCGGCGAGCGCAAGTCATGGCTGACGATATAGGCAAATCGCTGGATCTCGGCATTGGCCCGCACCAGATCGGCAGTGCGCTCCTGCACCGCACCTTCTAGCCCCTCGTTTGCCGCGCGCAACGCCTGGTGCGACAGGTCGATCTCGCGCGTATAACTGCGCAGCGTGGTATAGGCGAGCAAGGCGACGATGATCAGCAACACCGCCGTCAGCCCCAGGATGACATACAGCGCGTTGGCGATATCGCCTCGGCGCTTGTAACGGTGCTCCATCAACAGCGTCTCTTCGGCCAGCATCGTTGCGCACAAGGCAGTAACCCGCTCGGCCGGATCATCGCTGAACCGTCCGATGCGTGCGTCGACCGGCACATCGAGCCCGGCCTGCCCTTCCACTTGCGCGGCGCTGGCCATCAACAGCGGGATACGGGCCTGCTGTCGCGGATTGTCCTTGGTCATCCGCGCCAGCGTGGCGATGTTGCGGTCCAGCGTGGCCTTGATCGTATCGGTATGCCGGTCGGCCTGGTGCATCAGATGCAGCCGGTTACCCAGCTTGACTCCGATCAGTTGCGTCACCGCCAGCCGGATCGACGTAATCTCGCTTTGCACCTCGTAGGTGTGCACGATCCAGCGCGATTGACGCTGGCCCATGACCAGCAGCACGCCCGCCGACAGGATCACGCCAAGCAGCGCGGCAAAGCCCACCGTCATGAACCGCGCGATCGCCGTGCGATAGCTCCGATCTTTTCCCAGGGTTGCAAACATCGCCTATCGCACGACCTGGGCGCAATCGGTCACGATGCCGTCCTTCTGCACGGTGCACCCACGGGCACAGGCAAAACCGGTCCAGGTTGCCGATTTCCGCGTATAGGCCTGCATCGCCGTCAGACACTGCCCGGCCGATGCAAACGGCTTGGACATCGCCGGCGCTGTACTCACCATCACATTCTCGTAATAATAGCCGTACCAGGTATTCGATTGCCAAAACCCGGTCACTGGCGAACATCCCGCCATGCCGCCGGTGCCCAGCACCAGCAGCCCGGCACACATCAGCCAACGGTGCGGTGCATCCCTGCCGCTCACGGTTTCACGCCACAATTGTACATTAAAATGACCGTCCGCCAATCGGATAAGGAACCTTCAGGATTGTGCACGCTTCCTTTTGCTGTGGCAACAATCGGAAACGCACCGTGATGAATCTTCTCGTCTGGCTGGTCATCGGCGCTTTTACCGGTTCGCTGGCAGCCATGATCATGCGGGAGCGCTTTGGTCTCGCCGGAAATGTCGTGCTTGGTATCGCTGGCGCGCTATGTGGCGGCCTGGCTTGCGCCAGGGGCGATCTCGCCAACACCCCGCTGACGATGACCACGTTCTGCGTGCCGTTGATCGCCGCAATTGCCCTACCCGGTATCGCCAATCTCAGGAGCGCAAGCGCCTTGCGCTAAATCCTGAAGCTGGTGTCGAAACAGGTGCGCGGCCGGTTTCCCCTCCTCCGCCCGGTCTGCGGACGCCTGTGGGGGCGCTGTTCTTGACGGGACAGCGCCCCCGAACATACCAAACTCGGCCGATTCACGTATGTCCCGCGCACAGCGGGCAGGGCACACGTCTTCGCCCGCCAGACAGATCAAACCAACGAAGAACTGATACTCTGCGCCGTGACCGCATCCACGACAGCCTGACGCAACCCGGCCTGAACGCTATCCAGCCCGCCGGTCAGAAACGTGATCAGGTCCGTCGACAGCGCCGCAGTCTGCGTGGCAATGACCCCATGCGGCTCATCGGTATATTCGATCAGCAACGCATCATGCAGCCGCCGTGCAGTCTCGCGCCCGGTCGCATCGATCGGCACCGTCTTGTCGGCGGTCCCGTGGACAATCAGCGTCGGCACCGTGATCGATGCCAGGTCACCACGAAAATCGGTAAACCCGAACGCCTTGGCTGCGGCGATAGTGGGATGGAGGCCGGCCTGCATCGCCATGGACCACGCCCAGTCGAGCAATTCGGAACTGACCGGCTTGGACACGAACCCGACGCCGAACACGAGTTTGAAAAACTGCACGAAAAAATGCGCACGATCCTCGCGCATGCCCTGGACCATTTCCATGAGCGTGGCCTCCGGCACACCTTCCGGGTTGCTGTCATCGCGCACCAGCATCGGCACGACCGCACTGATCAGCGCCGCCTGCGTCACGCCTTTGCCGTTATGACGCGACATGTAGCGCGCAATCTCGCCGCCACCCATCGAAAATCCCACAAGCGCGACGTCGGTGTCGATCCCGCAAAACGCCATGACGTCGGCCAGATCGTCCGAAAACGTGTCATAGTCATACCCGTGCCACGGCTGATCCGACCGGCCAAATCCGCGCCGGTCATAGGCAATCGCACGAAACCCCGCCTCGGCCAGCGCCAACGCAATCGGGTCCCAGCTGTCGCTGCTCAGCGGCCAACCGTGGATCAGGACGACGGGACGACCGTGGCCCAGTTCCTTGCAATACAGGCGCGTCCCATCGCGCGTCGTCACCATAGTCATAGGTCATTCTCCGTTGCGCGGCGCCGAACGCAAATGGCATCAGTCCAGCCACGCAATCGACTGTCGCGTGATCGCCCGATGCCATCGTGCGACGGGCGCTATTTATTTGTGAACGACAACCGAACTCAGCGTATCCAGAAGGCCGAATATCCGAAGCAGCCACAACACGACGGCGATCACCACAACCGCGTTGAGGATGGATTTGATCGTACCCTGCATCGGCAGATACGTGTTGACCAGCCAGAGCAACACCCCAACCACCATCAGGACGATGATCACATTTATCAGGTCCATGCGTAGGCTTCCTCTTTGTAAAAGGGGGTCAAATGCGTCCGGTAAGCAGCAGAACCACCAGAATGATCAGCACGATGCCGATGACACTGACGCCGCCATGGCCATATCCATAACCATATCCGCCAAACCGCCCGCTAAACCCGCCAAGCAGGAAAATAACGAGAAGGATGACGAGTATAAGACCAAGCGACATATGCGCATCCTTTTGTAAAAATGGCCGGATTCAAAAATCCGCCGGAAAGCCGGGCGACCATCACGGCCGACCCAAGGCTTCGTAATCGATTTAACCCGTTGCAGAGCGGATTGTTCCATGCCTGTTGTCGTGATCAGGGCCGCTCGATCCGCTCTACCCGGCCCTTGCGCGCAAGATACAGCGCGTCGATCTCGCCCAGAAACAGCCCATGGCCCATGACCCCTGGAATATCCGACAGGCGCCGGGCCAACCCCGCCGGATCGTGCAAGTGGGCAAAGGCGCAATCGACCAGCAAATTGCCCTGGTCCGATCGCGCCGGCTGCTCCCCCGCCATCCGCAATTCGGGCACCGCACCGATCGCACCAAGCGCTTGCATGACAAATTCGCGCGCAAACGGCAAAACTTCGACCGGCACCCGCCGACTTCCAAGCGCCGCGCTGAATTTTGAACTGTCCGCAATCGCCACCATCCGCACCGATGCCGTCGCCACGATCTTCTCGCGCAACAAGGCTCCGCCGGCACCCTTGATCGCCCGCAACGAAGGTTCGATCTCATCCACGCCGTCAATCGTCAGATCAATCCGCGACAGATCCGCAAACGACGCAATCCTGATCCCCGCCGCCCGCGCCGCCGCTTCGGTCGCCACCGAAGTTGCCACCGCAACCACCTCCAGCCCGTCACGCACCCGCGCCGCCAGAACGGGTATCAATTCCGCCACCGTCGACCCGGTACCCAACCCGATCACCATTCCGCCCAGGATCTCCCCCGCAGCAGCCAGCGCCGCAGCCCGCTTTTCGTCCTCGAACATCACCAGACTTTCAAAAAAACCGTTGCGAAACGGGCGAGGGGGATCACGCGAAGGTGTGGTGAAGGAGCGTCTGCCTTATGAACCAGATCAACCCAGGCGCACTTCGACGCAAGCGCAATCCATGCCTCAAATCGTCGTTACAGCCCAAAGGTCCACCACGCGCGACATTCTGACACAACTCTTTGCCGGGCCCGAGGGAACGAAACTGCTGACCAATGGTTTCGCAAAGCACACCATCGATCGATCGAGCGCGAATTGACATAAAGGTTTCATCCCGCAGCAATACAGGGTGAACCCGTGATGGCGCGCGCCATAGACACAGCATCTGGAGAATAGTGCGATGAGCGACCAAGCCGCCGCCACCCTGACCGGTCACGCTCCTGCGGCGACCACCACGTCGGACATCGACATGCTGGCCATCAACACCATTCGCACCCTGGCGATGGATGCCGTCCAACAGGCGGAATCGGGCCATCCCGGCACCCCCATGGCGCTGGCACCTGTCGCCTACACCTTGTGGCAGTCGTTCCTACGCTACGACCCGAAAACCCCGCTCTGGCCAAACCGCGACCGCTTCGTCCTGTCCAACGGCCACGCCTCGATGCTGCAATACGCCCTGATCCATCTCGCCGGGGTCCGTGACAGCAAGGACGCGGACCGCGCCGCGATCACGCTCGATGATATCAAGGCCTTTCGGCAACTCGACAGCCGCTGCCCCGGTCACCCCGAGCATGGCATCACCACCGGCGTCGAAGTGACCACCGGGCCACTGGGCCAGGGCTGCGCCAACAGCGTCGGCATGGCGATGGCCGGCAAATGGCTGGCCAACCACTTCAACAAACCTGATGCCACGCTGTTCGACTACGACGTGTACACGTTCTGCGGCGACGGCGACATGATGGAAGGCGTTGCCAGCGAAGCCGCCTCGATCGCCGGCCATCTGCAACTCGGCAACTTGTGCTGGATCTATGACAACAACTCGATCACGATCGAAGGGCATACATCGCTCGCGTTCAACGAGGATGTCGCGGCACGCTTTCGCGCCTACGGCTGGCGCACGGAACACGTCACCGACGCAAACGACACCGAAGCGCTGAAAGCCGCTTACGCCAAATTCAAAAGCGAACGCGGCGCGCCTCTCCTGATCGTCGTCGACAGCCATATCGGCTTCGGCTCTCCCCACAAGCAGGACAGTGAAAAGGCGCACGGCGAAGCGCTCGGCGAAGACGAAGTGCGCCTGACCAAGGCGGTCTACGGCTGGCCCGAAGACGCAAAGTTTCTCGTCCCCGACGGCGTGATGGCGCATTTCAACCAGGGCATCGGCGCCCGCGGTGCACAACTTTGCGGCGACTGGGAAAAAACCCTTGAAACCTACCGCAGTGCGCACCCCGACGAAGCCGCGCAATTCGATGCATTCCTGAACGGCGACGCCCCCGCAGACTGGGACAAGGCTCTTGAGGCATACCCTGCCGATGCCAAGGGCGAGGCGACACGGGCCGTCGGCGGCAAAGTGATCAACGCACTGGCGCAGGCGTACCCCTGGCTGATCGGCGGTGCGGCCGACCTCTCGCCCTCGACCAAGACCAACATGACGTTCGACGGCGCCGGCTCGTTCGAAGCGGAAACCACCGGCCGCAACCTGCATTTCGGCATCCGCGAACATGCGATGGGTGCAATCGTCAACGGCATGACGCTGACCGGCCTGCGCGCCTATGGCTCAACGTTCCTGATCTTCTCCGATTACATGAAGCCGCCGATCCGTCTTGCTGCGCTGATGGAACAGCCATCGATCTTTATCTATACTCACGATTCCATTGGCCTTGGCGAAGACGGCCCGACCCACCAGCCGGTCGAACAGCTGCTGTCGCTGCGCAGCGTGCCCGGCCTGATCACCTTGCGCCCGGGCGATGCCAATGAAGTGGTCGAAGCCTACAAGGTTGTCGCACAGCTGCGCCATAACCCGGCGGCCATCGCGCTCACCCGTCAGGCGATCCGGACATACGATCGCGAAGTCTACGCGCCGGCCGCGTGGCTTGCCAAAGGCGCCTACGTGATGGCCGATGCGAAAGACGGCACGCCCGATCTGATCCTGATCGGCACAGGCAGTGAACTGGCGCTGGCCGTCGGCGCCTACGAAACGCTCAAGGACGAAGGCGTCGCCGTGCGCGTCGTCTCGATGCCCTCGTGGGAACTGTTCGAACAGCAAAGCGACGCCTACCGCGAATCCGTCCTGCCCCGGGCCGTCACCGCACGCGTAACTGTCGAAGCCGGTACAGTCATCGGCTGGGATCGCTACGCCGGCCCCACCGGCACGATCATCGGCATGCACACTTTCGGCGCCTCGGCCCCGATCAAGGACCTGATGGCCAAATTCGGCTTCACGCCGGAGGCCGTTCTGGCCGCCGCGCGAAAGCAATTGGCCCAAGCCAATTCCAGCGCGACGGAGATCACAGCGTGACCACCCCTGAATCACACAGTGCCGCAAATCCGCTCCAGGGTTTGGGCGAAGCCGGGCAGTCCGTCTGGCTCGATTTCCTCAAGCGCAGCTTCATCGAAAACGATCTCGCGCGAATGATCGAAACCGATGGCGTCAAGGGCGTTACATCGAACCCGTCGATCTTCGAACAGGCCATTGGCGAAAGCGAAGAATACCAGGATGCGGTCAAGGCGTTTTCCGCTCACGGCGCGCCCACGATATCCCAGACGTACGAGCATCTGGCCATTGCCGACATCAAGGCCGCCGCAGATGTCCTGCATTCCGTGTATGAAGCGACAGCAGGCCGCGACGGCTATGTCAGCCTGGAATGCTCGCCTTATCTTGCCAACGATACCGAAGCGACCATCGCCGAAGCCGTGCACTTGTGGCACACGGTCGATCGCCCCAACCTGATGGTCAAGATCCCCGCGACCGAGGCCGGCCTGCCCGCCATCCGCGCAGTCATCGGCAAAGGCATCAACGTCAACGTCACGTTGCTGTTCTCGGTCGACATGTACCGCAAGGTTGCGCAAGCCTACATCGGCGGCCTGGAAGATTTCAGGGCAGCCGGCGGCGATGTTGGCAAACTGGCCAGCGTTGCGAGCTTCTTTGTCAGCCGCATCGATGCCGCGATCGACAAGAAAATCGATGCTCTCGAAAACCCCGCCCAGGGCGACGTCGTTCGCGGCAAAGTTGCCATTGCCAACGCAAAGATGGCCTACGTCGCGTATGGCGATCTGTTCGCCGGGCCACGCTGGGATGCGCTCGCTGCCGCCGGTGCACACACGCAGCGCCTGCTCTGGGCCTCGACCAGCACCAAATCGAAATCGTTGAAAGACACCGTCTACGTCGAAGCACTGGTCGGCAAGGATACTGTCAACACGATCCCGCCCAAAACACTCGACGCCTTTCGCGACCACGGCGAAGTGCAGGCAGACGCGATCACAACCGATCTCGATGATGCGCGCAACACGCTCAAAATGCTTGCCGATCTCGGCATCGATCTCGACGAAGTCTGCCGCGGGATAGTGGTGGACGGCGTAAAGCTGTTCAGCGACGCCTTTGACAAATTGCTCGGCGCCACCGCGCGCCAGACTGTCGAAGCTGCGCCCGATGTGGTCGGCGCGACCACCGTCAATCCCGGATCGGACGAGGCCAAAACCGCTTTCGACGATGAAATGGGATCCTGGCGGGAGGGTGGCAAGATCCGCCGCCTGTGGAATATGGACGCGACGTTGTGGACCGGCGCGGACGAAGCCAAATGGGGCGGCTGGCTGCGTGTTGTCGACGACCAGATCGATGACAATTCAGTTGCCGAATTCGCCGAAAGCCTGAAAGACAAAGGCTTCACCGATCTCGTCCTGCTTGGCATGGGCGGCTCCAGCCTCGGGCCGCAAGTGCTCGCCCAGGTGCTGGGCGCACAACTCGGCTGGCCCAAATTCCATATGCTCGACAGCACCGATCCGCAACAGATCGCCGATCTTGAGGCCGCGATCACGCTCAAGACGACCGTGTTCATCACCTCGTCCAAATCAGGCAGCACGCTTGAGCCGAATATCTTTACCGATTTCTTCTGGGACCGCATGACCGGCGAAGTCGGCAAGGATAAGGTCGCTCAACACTTCATCGCCGTCACCGACCCGGGTTCGGCCATGGAAAAGCGCGCCAAAGACGATAACTGGTCCGCGATATTCCCCGGCATCCCCGGCATCGGTGGCCGCTATTCGGTCCTGTCCAATTTCGGCAGGGTGCCCGCCGCTGCTATCGGCCTCGATATCGCCGAGCTCGAACGCCGCACCTTGCTGATGGAACGGGCCTGCGGTCACGACGTGCCACCCGATCACAACCCGGGTGTCCAACTCGGCGTCGCGCTGGGTGTCGCCGCCCACACGCTTGGCCGTGACAAAGTGACGATCGTCACCTCACCCAAAATCGCCGCACTCGGCGCCTGGCTCGAACAGCTCCTTGCCGAAAGCACCGGCAAACAAGGGCACGGCCTGATCCCTATGGCCGACGAACCGCTGGGAGATCCCTCGGCCTATGGCACTGATCGCATCTTCACATATGTCGAACTGGCCAGCGACTTCGACCCGGCGCAGCGCGCGGCGATGGCCGCGCTCGCGCAGGCCGGGCACCCGGTCGTCACGTTGACCATCAACCAGCCTGCCGACATCGGCCAGGAATTCTTTCGCTGGGAAATCGCGGTTGCCGTCGCCGGCGCGATCATCGGCATCGACCCGTTCGACCAGCCTGATGTCGAGGCCAGCAAGATCAAGACCCGCGCGCTGACCGACGCCTATGAAAACGGCGAAACCCCCGAGGATGATCGGCCGATTTACACCGGCGAAGGCATGAAGCTCTACGCCGATCCGGGCAATGCGGCCGCGCTCGGCCACCAGGCCACCATCACCGACTATCTGAAGCGCCATTTCGGCCGCATCGGGGGCGGGGACTACGCGGCCTTGCTCGCCTATATCGACCGCACAATCGAGGCGACTGCGCAACTCACCACTGCCCGCACCGCGATCCGCGATCACACGAAAGCGGCAACGTGCGTCGGCTTTGGCCCGCGCTTTCTGCATTCGACCGGCCAGGCATACAAGGGTGGCCCCAACACCGGCGTCTTTCTGCAGATCACTTGCGACAACGCGCATGACATCCCGGTGCCCGGCCACAAATACACCTTTGCGCAAGTCAAGGCCGCACAGGCCAAGGGCGATCTGTCGGTCTTGGTCGAACGCGGCCGCCGCGTTATCCGTATCCACCTCGATGACGCGACCACCGGCCTGCCGCACCTTGTCAAAGCCATCGAAGACGCGCTTGTCTGAAATCCCATCGCACATATCCGGAGTATCACATGCAGTTAGGAATTATCGGCCTTGGCCGGATGGGCAGCAACATCGCCGCGCGCCTGATGAAAGACGGCCACACATGCGTGGTCTTCGACGCGAACCCGGCGCCGGGCGAGGCGCTGGCCAAACAGGGCGCAACCTCGGTTGGATCGCTTGAAGAACTGGTCGAAAAGCTGGAGCACCCTGCTGCCGTCTGGTCGATGCTGCCCGCCGGCAAGATCACCGAAGACACCGTGATCAAGCTGAGCGAACTGCTGTCCAAAGGCGACTGCATCATCGACGGCGGCAACGCCTACTACAAGGACGACATCCGCCGCGCCAAGATGGTCGCCGAAAAAGGCATCGACTATATCGATTGCGGCACATCGGGTGGTGTATGGGGGCTTGAGCGCGGGTATTGCATGATGATCGGTGGCGACACCGCCGTCGTCGACCGCCTCGATCCGATCTTCAAGACACTGGCCCCCGGAGTCGGCACCATCGGCCGCACCCCCGGCCGCGAAGGGGATTTCAGCCGCGCCGAACAGGGTTATATCCATGCCGGCCCGGTCGGCTCGGGCCATTTTGTCAAAATGGTCCACAACGGCATCGAATACGGCCTGATGCAGGCCTACGCCGAAGGCTTCGACATCCTGCAGAACAAAGTGTCGGATGCCCTGCCTGAAGACGAACGCTTCACGCTCAACATGCCCGACATCGCCGAAGTATGGCGTCGTGGCAGCGTCGTTTCGTCATGGCTGCTCGATCTTGGCGCAAGCGCACTGGTCAAAAATCCCGACCTCTCGACGTTCTCCGGCTTCGTCGAGGATTCGGGCGAGGGCCGCTGGACTGTCGAAGCCGCCATCGAGGAATCGGTTTCGGCCGATGTGTTGACCAGTGCGCTGTTCACCCGCTTTCGTTCGCGCAAGGAGCATTCGTTTGCCGAACGCATGCTCTCGGCGATGCGCTTCGGGTTTGGTGGCCACACGGAGCCTGGTACCGCCGTGGACAAAAAGGCCCACTGACATGGCCAGAAAATCGGTGGGAAAGCGCGGACGGCTTGCGCCAGCGGGCCCCTGCGCCATGGTGTTGTTCGGCGCGACGGGGGATCTGGCCGCACGGCTGGTGATCCCGGCCCTGTATGATCTGGAACACACCGGCGCGCTTGCCGACGGCTTCGCGCTGATCGGCGTGGCGCGCGGCGAAGACGAGGTCAATTCGTGGCGCGATGGCTTGCGCAAAAACCTCGACGCAATGGTCAAATCGGGCAGCGGCACGTTCAACGCCGATACAATCGATGAAAAGACCTGGTCCCGCCTGTCCGCGCGCATGGATTTCGTCCAGGGCGACCTCACCGAACCCGCGCTTTATGCCGAACTGTCCACCGTGCTCGAAAAGACTGCAAAGGCGCGCGGTACCAAAGGCAACGTGCTGTTTTACCTGGCGGTCGCCGATCGCATGTTCGGCCCGATCGTCGATCATCTCGCCACTGCCAAACTCACCGAAGAAACCGAAACAACCTGGCGCCGTGTCGTCATCGAAAAGCCGTTCGGCCACGATCTGGCTTCGGCCAAGGCGCTCAACGCGCAGATCGCCACCTCGCTTGCCGAGACCCAGGTGTTCCGCATCGACCACTTCCTCGGCAAGGAAACCGTCCAGAACATCCTCGCGCTGCGCTTCGCCAACGGCCTGTTCGAGCCGTTGTGGAACCGCGAGCGCATCGACCACGTCCAGATCACCGCTGCCGAAACGGTCGGCGTTGAAAAGCGCGGCAATTTCTACGAACAGACCGGCGCGCTGCGCGACATGATGCCCAACCATATGTTCAGCCTGCTGACGCTGATCGCGATGGAACCCCCGGTCAGCCTGTCGGCCGACGACGTCCGCACCCAAAAGGCGCAAGTCCTCGCCGCAATTCCCGCCGTGTCACCGCGCCGCGCCGTACGCGGCCAATACGGCGCCAGCGACGACGGCAAAGGTTCGCATGTGGCCTACCGCCAAGAACCCGATGTCGCACGCGATTCCACGACAGAAACCTACGCCGCGCTCGAGCTGGAGATCGACAACTGGCGCTGGGCCGGCGTTCCGTTTTACCTGCGCACCGGCAAACACCTGGCCGCACGCGTCACGGAAATCGCGATCTGCTTCAAAACCGCGCCGCAGCGCCTGTTCAACGATTTCACGGACGGCCTGCGCCCCAACTGGCTGGTCATGCGCATCGCTCCCGACGAATCCATCTCGCTCCAGTTCGAGGCCAAGAAACTGGGCTCGACGATGGAACTCGCGCCGGTCCGCATGGATTTCCATTATGCGGACTGGTTCGAAAAAGTGCCGAGTGTCGGCTACGAAATCCTGCTGCACGACGCGATGGTGGGGGATCAGACGCTGTTCATGCGCGCCGACATGGTCGAGCACGGCTGGCGTATCCTGCAACCGCTGATCGACAATTGGGCCAAAACGACGCCCGATTTCCCCAATTACCCCTCGGGCAGCGAAGGTCCGGCGCAGGCCGACACACTGATCGCCCGACATTCGGCCAAAGGCACTGAACGCCAGTGGCGGCCGGTCACGCTGAGCGACAAACTGCCGCAGCAGCCCAAGTCGTGAGCGCCGCCCACGACATCGGCCTGCTGCTTTCAGACGTCGACGGAACGCTCGTCAGCAACAACAAGGTGCTGACAGCCCAAGCCATCGCGGCGGCAAAAAGCCTGGGCGCTGCGGGGATCGGCTTTGCCCTGACCAGCGCACGCCCGCCCTTTGGCATGCGCCACGTTGTCGCTGCGCTTGGCGTGACGTTGCCGATCGCCGGCTTCAACGGCGGCCTGATCGTCGATAGCGACGGCACTGTGCTCGAACGCTACCCCATCGACCCGCAAATCGCGCGCGAAGCCGTCAAAGTGGTGCAGGACTGCGGTCTCGACTTGTGGGTCTATACCGAAACCGACTGGATCGTTTCCGACGTCCACGGCCCGATCACTGCGCGCGAAGCCTGGATCATCGATATGGACGCGCACGCCCGCCCGCTGACCGATGCCGACCTCGACGCCGCATACAAGATCGTCGGCGTCAGCAACGATCACGACAAGCTGACAACAGTCCAGGAACGCCTGACAGAACGCTTCGGCGACAAAGTCAGCGCCACCAGCTCGTCCACCCATTTCGTCGATATCACGCACCCCCGGGCCAACAAGGGCGCCGTCGTCCATTTCCTGGCCGACCGCCTGAACATCCCCGCCACCCGCATCGCCACGATCGGCGATATGGCCAACGACGTCCTGATGTTCGAACAGAGCGGTTTTGCCATTGCCATGGGCAACGCCACACCCGAAGTCCAGGCCAGGGCCGATGTCGTGACCGACACCAACGAAGCCAACGGCTGGGCCACCGCTGTGCGCCGCTACCTGCTGCCGTCGGCCCCCGACAGCGCCCCGGGCGCTGCGCATCAAGTGGAAACGTCGCAATGACCAACAGGCCGCTTTATCCGCTCCGCTTTACCCCGCAGTTCCAGTACCGCCTGTGGGGCGGCCGCGCGCTCGGCACGTTCATGGACACCGACTTGCCCGGTGACGAGCCGATCGGGGAAGCCTGGATCCTGAGCGACCGAGACGATTTTTCCAGCCAGATCGCCAACGGCTCGCTCGCCGGCCAGACACTTGGCGACCTGATGAAAGCGCGCAAGGCCGACGTCCTGGGCGAACACGCGAAGCGTTTCGAACGCTTCCCGCTGTTGCTCAAATTCCTCGATGTCGAAAAGATGCTTTCTGTCCAGGTCCACCCCCGTGACGATCAGACCGCGCTGATCCCTGCCGGCGACACCGGCAAGACCGAAGCCTGGATCGTGCTGAGCGCCGAAAAGGACGCGCGCATCTACGCCGGCCTCAATCCCGGCACGACCGCAAAGGAACTGAGGCAACTCGACGCCAAAAACGCCGACACGTATCTCCCCCACTTCACTCCCGAAGTCGGACAGGCGGTGATGATCGAGGCCGGCACCGTCCACTCGCTCGGCGACGGCGTAATGGTGTTCGAGGTCCAGGAAAACAGCGACACCACCTTTCGCCTGTTCGACTGGGACCACGTCGACGCCAAAACCGGCAAACCGCGCGAATTGCAGGTCGACAAGGCCCTGGCCGCCATCGACTTCGACCAGGGCGCGATCAAACCGCTTCCCGCCGGCGCCAAAGCCGCGCGCGAAGACCTGCTTGCCAACACCCATTTCCATCTCGTCCGCTGGCAGCAGGCCGATGACTTCACCGTCGGCGCCCCTGCCGACCCGCGTGTGCTGGTCTGCGCGCACGGCTCGGGCAAAGTCATCGCCGGCGACGTCAAGGTCTCGATGAAACAGGGCGATGTCGTCCTGCTCCCTGCCAGCCTTGGCGCTGCCCGATTCAGCCCGGCAGCACCTGTGACACTGTTCGAAATAGCGATCCCGGAGGCCGCATGAAACGCCTGCTCGTCTTCGACCTCGACGGCACGCTGGCCGCCAGCAAGCAACCGCTCGATCCGGCCGTCGGCGAATGGCTCGGCAAATTGCTGTCCCATTGCCGCGTCGCGGTCATGTCGGGCGGCGCCTGGCCCCAGTTCGAAAAGCAGCTGCTGACCAATCTGCCCAAGGACGCGCCGCTCCATCGCCTGTCGCTGCTCCCCACCAGCGGCACCCGCTTCATGCAATACGAGGACGGCACCTGGACCCAGCTCTACGCCGAAAACTTCACCGATGATGAAAAGCACACCATCATCGCCGCGCTGACCGAAGTCTTCGACAAATCCAAATACAAGCCAAGGAAACACTGGGGCGAAATCATCGAGGATCGCGGCAGCCAGATCACGCTGTCGGCGCTCGGCCAGGAAGCGCCCTTGGCGGCCAAGGCGAAGTGGGATCCCGATTTCGCCAAGCGCAAGAAAATGCAGGCCAAACTGGCAAAAAAACTCCCCGATTTCGCCATCGGCATGGGCGGTGCGACATCGCTCGATGTCACGCGCCCGGGCGTCGACAAAGCCTACGGCATCGAAAAACTTCACGAAGTGCTCCAGATCGACATCGCCGACATGCTCTTCGTCGGCGACGCACTGTTCGCAGGCGGCAACGATTTTCCCGCCCGCCGCTCAGGCGTTGATTGCATCCAGATCGCCGGCCCGGCGGAAACGGTCAAAGTGATCGAAACCGTCATCGTGTGCACAGGACCCGACGCGACATGACCGAAACCAAGACGTCGCAGATCACTGTCGAACGGCTGCGCACGTTGATGACACCCGACCCCGCGCATCCCGAGGAAGTCGAAGGCGTCCTCAACCCCGCCGCCGCACGCGGACCCGATGGCCAGCTCTATCTGTTTCCCCGGCTCGTCGGCAAAGGCAACTATTCGCGCATCGGCATCGCCCGCGTGATCTTCGACGAAGCTGGCAGCCCCACAGGCGTCGAACGCCTCGGCATCGCGCTCGAACCGGAAACCGATTACGAAACCTGGCCCGACGGTCGCGGAGGATGCGAAGACCCGCGCGTCAGCTACGTCAAACCACTTGGCCATTATGTGATGAGCTATACCGCCTGGTCGGACACCGGCCCGCGCATCGCCATTGCGCGCTCCAAAGACCTGTTGTCATGGGAACGGATCGGCCTGGCGAAGTTCAACCCGAACAAGACGATCGCCCTGGACGGCGTCGACAACAAGGACGCCTGCATCTTCCCCGAACTGATCGACGATCCCGATGGTCGTCCTTCGGTCGCGATGCTGCACCGCCCGCTGTTCGTCGGCACCAGGCCTGAAGAAATCGTCGATCCCGCTATCGAAACGCCCCAGCAGGACGAATTGCAGACGATCTGGATTTCGTACTGGCACTGGCACGCCGACAGCGAGCACCAGAAACCGTCGGGCCGTCAATTCGTGTCGCACCGCCCGCTCGCGCTTCCCGAATGCGGTTGGGAAAAGCTGAAGATCGGCGGCGGCACGCCCCCGATCGCGTGTCGCTTCGGCTGGCTGATCGTCTACCACGGCGTCCAGGAAGCGCCCCATTCAACGCCCGAGAAACGCAAATATCTCTATTCGGCCGGCATCATGATCCTCGATCGCGATCGGCCGCACCACGTGCTCTATCGCAGCCACGAGCCGGTGCTGGTACCCTCGCTGCCCGACGAATTGCTGGGCACTGTCGATGGCGTCGTCTTTCCTACCGGCATCGACCGGCGCGACGATCTGGGCCAGCCCGAACGGTTCGACGTGTATTACGGCATGGCCGATGACAAGATCGGCGTCGCCATTTTCACGCTGCCCGACAATCTCGACGTCAAATCGCGCGGCGCGCACGGTCTGACATTGCAATTCAAGGAACTACACAGCCGCAGCCACAGCTGATCGCACACGCGCCACTGGTCATCGCCCGGCACTTGGCCTATGATCCGGTCTCCTGACGCGGATCGAGAAATTACCCATGGCGCTCGCGAAAAAATCTGCCCTCGGCCTGCGCCAATCCGCCCCGCAGACCGGTCAGGAGGCCCCGCCGCCCACACCGCCCCGCGCCCGGACCATGATGGGCAACCGGACCGGCAACGCCATCGAACGCGTCGAACAGGCCGCACTCGAACTCGCCGCTGGTCTTGGCGAAGCCGCCGCTGCCGCCGCTGAACTCAACGCGGCGATGGACCAGATCTCGAGCGGCGCCGAAGAAGCCGCCGGCGCGGCCCAGGAATCGCTGGGCCTGATCGCCTCGCTCGGTATCAATTTCCGCGAATCGCGTGAACGGACCGAGGCGGCACAGCGCCAGTCGGACGTCGTCCAGAACGCCTTCGTCGATATCAGCGCGCAGATCGATATATCGGTCGCGGCCATCGAACTTACCGCCGCGCGTCAGCTGTCCACGGTCGACGTTGTCAAGCTCCTGGAAGTGACCGCCGGCCACGTCCGCGAAGTCGGCGCCAGCGTCGTCGATATTTCGGACCAGACCAGCCTGCTTGCGCTCAACGCCACGATCGAGGCGGCGCGCGCCGGACAGGACGGCGCCGGCTTTGCCGTCGTCGCCGACGCCGTTCGCGCAATCGCCGAAACGTCTGAAACCAGCGCCCGCAACATGCAGGCCCTGGCAGCCGGTATCGCCGGTGATGTCGCCACGATCGCCGAACACGTCCGTACCTCGTCGCAAACCGCAAGTGCAGAGGCGCAATCGGGCCGCGCGGTGATCGACGATCTCACCGCGGCCAGAACCGGCCTGGCTGCATTGAAAAGTCAGGCGCGCAAGATCGACGAAGCCTCCAGCGAAGCCGAAATTGCCGTGAGAGAGGCCGAAAGCAGCGCCGAACAAGTCGCCATCGCTGCCGAACAACAATCCGCCGCCGCCGCGCAAGTGCGCCAGGCGATCGACCAGCAGACAATTTCGCTCGAACAAAGCCAGCAGACCGCAGAAGCGCTGGGCGTCCTGATCGTGATGCTGAAACAGGGCGCGGACGCGGACGGCGCCTCCGAAGAAATCGCCGCCGCCGCCGAGCAACTGTCTGCCACCGTCCAACAACTGTCGGGCAGTTCTGCCCAAATCCTTGTCGCGCTCGATCAGATCGCCAAGGGCGCCCAGGCCCAGGCATCGGCAACGATGGAGGCGGCATCGGCCATGACCCAGGTCGAAAAAACCGCATCGATCTTTCAGGCCCATGCCACCACCGCCCAAGACACTGTCACCGACATCGTCGTCTCGGGCACGCATAGCCGCGCCACCATCGAACGCCTGATCGCCGGGATCGCCACGTGCGTCACCGCAATGGGCACGGTCCAGGATCTGATTGCGACGCTGAACACCACCAGCCGCCGGATAGAAAAACTGTCTAACGGGCTGGCCATGGGCTCGGTCCAGACCACCATGCTCGCCGTCAGCGGTGCGGTCGAGGCCACGCGTTCGGGCGCAACCGGTCGCGGTTTTGCCATGGTCGCAGGCGACATCCGCAAACTGTCGCAAGAAGCCGCGGGCAATGCCGAACGCGCCAGCGACGCGGTCCAGACCCTGCAGGACCACATGAACACGATCCGCCGCGATCTCGACCAGATCGTGGGCGCTGCCCTATCCGAACTCGCCCGCAATCGCGTCATGGTCGACCGCTTCGGCGCCGTCATCGCCGATCTGACCACGGTGGAGGCGATCAACAGCGCGAACGCGCAGAGCACACTCGACATCCTGAATTCCGTGGGCGAAATTCGCGGCGGCACCGAACAGATCGCCAGCGCTGCAGACATTGCTTCCAATGCCGCGCGCGAAGCCGCATTCTCGGCACGCCAGCAGGCCCAGGCCGCCGAGGAACTGGCTGCCGCGATCGAGGAAATCGCGTCGATCGCCTCGGTCCTGGCCGCACAGGACGGCTGATCGCTTGGACCACGACCAGCCTGCGCAACACCTGACCTTTCGCGTAAGCGACACGCATCTGGCGCTCGCCGTCGACAGTGTCCGCGAAGTCACGCGCATGCCGCGCCTCTCGCGCGTTCCACACGCGCCGCACGCGTTACTCGGGCTGGCAAACTTTCGCGGCACCGTCATCCCGGTGCTCTCGGCGGCCGCGCTGCGGGGCCAAGCGCCAGGCGACCCATCGCGTCTGATTGTCATCGACACCGGCGAACTACTGGGGCTGGCTGTCGACGACGCCAGCCACATCCAACAGGCCGATGCAGCACAACCCGCCGAACTGATCGACGCCGTCGCACTGGTCGCACGCGGCCTGCCGGATCGCACTATCACCCGCCGCGCGCACGAAATCACCACGGCCCTGCTGGCCGACAATGCCAAAGACCACGCCACCACCGCCCTCGTCATATTCGGAATCGGCGACCAGGAATTCGCGCTGCCTGCCACCGCCGTCGACAGCATCGCGCCGTTGCCTGCCACCATCGCGCTGGTGCCGGACAGCGACGATGTCGTCATCGGCAACGCCGCTTTCGGCGATGCGACAATCCCGCTGTTGTCGCTGCGCGCCTTGCTTGCACTTCCCCGGTCTGACACTCCGACACGCCCCCGCATCGTCATTGCCCGCATCGGCAGCGACCGCGTCGGCCTGGCCGTCGATGCCGTGCGCGGCATCCTGCACGTACCCGACGCGGTAATCGACCCGATCCCCCAGGCCCTGCGGCGTGGCCATGCCGAAGCGCGTATCCAGGCAATCTGCCGGCTCGATCAGGGCAACCGCCTGGTTTCCATCCTGACCGCCGAGCACTTGCTGCGCGACGACATCACCACCACCATGCTCGAACACACGTACACCGAGCCGCAGGCGCCGGCGATCACCACCCAGGCCGAACAATTCGTGATCGTCCGCATCGGCGCAGACGAATTCGGCATTCCGGTCGAAGCCGTCGAGGAAGTCGCGCCGTTGCCCGAAAAACTGGCCCGACTGCCCAATACCCCCGCCTTCGTCCTGGGCGTGATGACGATACGCGGGGCGCTCATCCCGGTGATCGATCAGGGCCTGCGCTTCGGCGCCGGACCGGATACAGGCAGAGCCCGCCGCGTGATCGTCGTGCGGATCGGCGAATTGCAGGCCGCTTTCGTCGTCGATGCCATCACCCAACTTGCCCGGATCGACGCAGCAGAGGTGCGCCCTGCGCCCGATCTTGGCAACAGCGAAACCCGCGTGTTCGACCGCGTGGCGCAGCTTGGACACCGCATCATCCTGATCGTCAGCGCACGCATGCTGCTCGATCGCGCCGAACACGACCTGCTGCTCGGCCTTGCCCGGACAGGCGCCGGAGCATCACCGTGATAAAGCTTCTGGTCGTGGACGATTCCGCGCTGATGCGCCGCCTGTTGACCGAGATCTTTACCTCGGCCGGCGATTTCGCAGTGGTTACAGCGCGCGACGGCGCCGAAGCACTGGCGATGCTGGCCGACGCGGCGCCCGATGTAATCACGCTCGATATCGCAATGCCCCGCATGAATGGGCTTGCATGTCTCGACCAGATCATGGTCCGGCGCCCGTGCCCGGTCGTCATGGTTTCCACCATGACATCGGCCGGGGCCGACGAGACGCTGGAGGCGATGGCGCTTGGTGCGGTCGATTTCATTCCCAAGCCCCGCGGCGCCGTCTCGCTCGAAATCGATGCCGTGGCGCCCGAACTGGTCCGCAAAGTCCGCGCGGCCGCAGCCACGCGCATTTCGAAAACGCTGCGTCTGCGCGAACGCGTCCGCGCGCGATCAGGTGCGATCGAACCTGTCCGAAATCCTCTGCCACCCCGCAACCCCGGCGAAACCGGCGTGGTGCTGGTCGGCTGTTCCACCGGCGGCCCGCCTGCGCTCGACCTGCTGCTGGGCGAATTGCCCGCCGATTTCCCCTGGCCGATCGTCATCGCGCAGCATATGCCCGCCAGCTTTACCAGTGCGCTCGCCCGGCGGCTGGACCGCCTGTGCGCGCTGACGGTAACCGAGGTCCAGGGCACCACACCGCTGTTGCCGGGCCATGCCTATATCGGCCGGGGCAATGCCGATCTCATTCTCTCGCGCAGGGCCGGCGCGATTGTCGCCATGAACGCGCCGGCGAACCCGGCACATTTGTGGCACCCGAGCGTTGACCGCCTGGTGGAAAGCGCAATGGGCGTGTTGCCCGCGTCATCGCTGACAGGAGTGTTGATGACCGGAATGGGGGCCGATGGCGCGGCTGCAATGCGCGACCTTCACGCGCGAGGCGGCTATACCATTGCAGAATCGGCCGACACGGCCGCGATCTGGGGCATGCCCGGCGCGCTGGTCGCGCTGGGCGGCGCCACCTGCGTGCGCCCGGTCGATGAAATCGCCGCGACGCTTGTGGCCTGCGTAGCCCAATGACTGGCGGGGCAATCCTCAATCCGGTGGAACACACATTCACCGCTGCGGAAATCGTGCGGATCGGCGATTGCCTCTACGCCTGGACTGGCATGGTATTCCGTGAAAACAAACGGTATTTCATCGAACGACGCATCAGCGAACGCATGAAGCGCAGCGGCAAGCCTGGCGTCGATGCCTACCTCGACCATGCCGCTACCCATTCCGAAGAGCGCGAGGCGCTGATCAGCGCCTTCACGATCAACGAAAGCTATTTCTACCGCGAAGATCACCAGTTCGGGGCCTTGAGCGCGCATATCCTGCCCGCAATCGTCGCCTCCAAACAGCCGGGCGACAAATTGCGCATCCTGTCGCTGCCGTGCTCGACCGGCGACGAACCCTATTCGATTGCAATCTGGCTGCTCGAAAACTGGGCGATGGTCGATGCCTACAATGTCGAAATCGTGGGCTCGGATATCGACTACGCCGCACTGGCCGCGGCGCGGCTGGGCTGGTTCGGCGCCAAGGCGCTTGCCCGCCTGTCGCCAGACCTCATTGCCGCCTATTTCGGCGAGGAACAACGCCATCGCCGCCAGATCATCGATCCCTTGCGCGAATCCGTGCAATACATTCACGCCAATATCATCGACCGGACGACGCTGGCACCGCTTGGCACCTTTGATGTGATCTTTTGCCGCAACCTGCTGATTTATTTCGATGATAAGGCGCGGCACAGCGCGGTGGAAAACGTGTTCGATTGCCTCAATCCCGGCGGATTTATCTGCCTGGGCCATAGCGAATCCCTCGCGCGTATTTCCAATCGTTTCGCGATGGTCCGCTACGACAACGCGATCGTCTATCGCCGGCCGTGATGGACGAGCTGCTCGAACACTTCCTGCTCGAAAGCCGCGACCTGATTGCCGAGGCGGCTGACCATTTTAGCGCACTGGCCCGCAACCCCCAGGCCACCGCATCGATCGACGGTGCCTTCCGCGCGGTCCACACGCTCAAGGGTTCGGTCGCGCTATTTGCGATGAAGCCGGCCGAACGCGTGCTCCACGCCGCCGAAGACCTGCTCGAGCGCGCGCGCAAGGGCGTCAGCCCGCTGGACAGCACCAATATCGCGGCGCTTGTCGTCGGCCTCGACCAAGTCGATCGCTGGATCGACGAGTTCGAAACGACCGGCGCGCTGGCGGACACGGCCTTTGCGCTATCCGACACCGTCCTCGCACCACTGTCCGGAACCGCATCCGATGCGCAGGGGCACGACACAACCGACAGCGACACGGTGGCCGAATGGGTCGAGGCGCTAATGGTGCGCGAAGCCATCGCTCTTGCCAGCACCGATCGTCCGCTGACCGCGTTTCGCTATCAGCCCGACCCCGATTGTTTTTTTCGCGGTGACGATCCACTGGCCACGGTTCAGGCGGTGCCCGATCTGGTCAGCGTCACCATCCTGCCGCTGGGCGGTGCCTGGCCGGCGGCCGACGCCATCGAGCCTTTCGTTTGTTTTGCAGCTGTCGAAGGCCTGAGCGCCGCCCCTCTCGAAACGGTGCGTGCGGTGTTCCGCCTGATGCCCGATCAGGTCAAATTCGCAGCGGTCCATCCGGTGCGACACCAGGACACCAAAAGCGCAGCACCCGGCGCCACCGGCGAGATCGCGGTCAACCGCTCGTTCCGGGTCGATCCTGCGCGGGTCGATGCGCTGGGCGATGCGGTCGGCGATCTGCTGATCGCCATGCACGGCTTCCACGCGCTCGCGGCCGAGGCCGAACACCTCGACGCCGCGCTTGCCGCCAAGGCCCGCGCTTATCACGCCAATCTCGAACGGGTCGCCGGCAATCTGCAACTCGGGCTTGGCGCAGTGCGCTCGGTCCCGCTGGAACAGAGCCTGCGTCGCCTGCCGCGCCTGGTCCGCGAAATTGCCCAAAGCCTCGGAAAAGAGGTCGATTTCGCCATCGATGGGCAGGATATTGAAGTCGATCGCCAGGTCGCTGACGGCATTTTCGAACCGTTGCTGCATCTCGTCCGCAATGCGATCGACCACGGCATCGAAAGCCAGGATCAGCGCCGTCTGTCGGGCAAATCGACCATCGGCACGGTCACGCTGCATTTTTCACGCGAACGCGACCTGATCATCGGCGAACTGGCCGATGACGGAGCAGGGATCGATGCCACGGTGATGCGCCAGGTCGCGGTCAGGCGCGGACTGCTGACGGCAGATGCCGCTCGGCTGCTCTCCGATCCGGCTGCACTGCGGCTGATTTTCCTTCCCGGGTTTTCGACCGCCACCACCGTGACCGAGGTCTCGGGCCGCGGCGTCGGCATGGACGCGGTGCAAGCCGCCGTCACCCGCCTGCGCGGATCGATCACGATCGACAGCGAACCTGGCATCGGTACGCGCTTTCGCATGGCCCTGCCGGCCACGACCCTCACGACACGCCTGCTGGTGATAGAAACAGGCGGCGATCGCTATGGCATCGCGCTTGATCAGATCGTCGAAACGGTCGCGCTTTCAACTGTAAAACTGTCCCCGATCGGCGACGGCACCGTATGCATCCTGCGCGGGCGGACCGTGCCTGTGCTCGACCTGTCGGTGTTGCTCGGCGGCGCCGCCGCAACGCGCCGCGACGGCAAACTTGTGGTGATCAGCGCCGGCGGCGAACCGGTGGCCTTGCGTGTCGACGCCTTTGCCGAACGCATCGACCGGCTGGTGCGCCCGGCCAGCGGCATGCTCGCGCAGATTCGGGGCGTTATCGGATCGACACTGATGCATGGCGGCGATGTCCTGCTCGTGCTCGATCTTCAGGATCTGGCGTCATGACCGTTATCGTGACGGATAACGCCATCCGGCTCGAAGGCCGCTGCCTGGTCGAGGATGCCGAACACCTGCTCGTCGCCATTCAGGACAATCCCGATCTTGCAGTCGATGTCGAAAGCGCAGAGCGCCTGCATATGGCCGTTGCGCAAATCCTGTGGGCGCTGAAACCCCGTTTGCAGGGCTTGGTCGGCGACCCGTTTCTGGCTCGCTATATTCTGGGCAGATCGTATGAGAGCTAAGGGGCTCGGTGGGCGAGTCATGCTCGCATACAGGTCCCCGCTATTGTTGGTGCGGCGAATTGCTGGTGGACGCACCGCCACCTGGAGAAACCCATGCCTGTTACTGTACTTATCGTGGATGACAGCAGACTGGCGCGCTTCGTCGTGACAAAGGCGCTCGCCACCCTGCAACCCGACTGGCACAAGATCGAAGCCAGCGGCAGCGCCGAAGCGCTGGAATTGCTCAAGACCGCGACAGCCGACGTCGCACTGATCGATTTCAACATGCCGGACAAGGACGGCCTGGAACTTGCCAGTGAACTGCGCGTTTCCCGACCGAACATGCCGATCGCGATCCTGACTGCAAACATCCAGGATGAAATCGTTTCTCGCGCCCGGCAGATCGGCGCGGCATTTGTCGCAAAGCCGATCACGGTCGAGAGTCTCGAAGGCTTTATCGCCGGCGCCGCACTTCGCTTGAGAGCAAAGCCCGCCTGATGTCCAAAGATGTCGAAATTCTTGGTGAACTCGAACACGATGCTCTGACCGAGATCATCAATATCGGGGTGAACCGCGCGGCATCGAATTTGCGCAAGATGATCGGCGATCAGGTTCATCTGTCGGTCCCTTCGATCGACATCGTCACGCAACGCCGCGCCGCGCGCTTGATCAGCGAACGCGAAATCAGCGAACTTATCGCAGTGCGCCAGGATTTCAGCGGACCGTTTTCGGGTCGCGCCATGCTGATTTTTCCCGAGGAAAAGAGCCTGGAACTCGTCCGTGCAGTCACCGGTGGCACGCTCAGCCTCGAAGAGATGATCGACATAGAGCATGAAGCGCTGGCCGAAACCGGCAATGTGATCCTTAACTCGTGCCTTGCGACAATGGCCAACATGCTGCAGCGTTCGATGACCATGACGATCCCGCAAATCCTGCGTGGTACCGGCAATGTCCTGTTCGAAGTGCATGACGATACGGCGATCGATGGCCTGGTGCTGTTTCTCTACATCGATTTCGCCGTCAGGACCCGCGACATTCGCGGTTATATCGCAATGATGATGGATATGCCCTCGCTCGTCATGGTGCGCGATCTGCTCGCCGAATTCATCGCCAGGATCATCGGTGACGACAGTGCGCCAGCCAGGGAGCAGGGCCTGGCCGGTGCCTGAATCACACCCCATCCAGGCCCTGCGCGCCCCAACCGGCGCCAGTGGCCTGTGGGAATGGGACATTGCGTCAGGCAGGCTTTATACCGATGACGGCTTTGCCGACTTGTACGGCATCGATCGTGTAGCGGGACAAACCGGCGTGCCGGCTGAAACGTTCTTTCGCGCGATCCACCCTGAAGACCGCTCGCGCATCCGCATCGCAGTCGCCGGAATCCTGTCTGGAGCCGAACTGTTTTCCAAGGAGTTTCGGCTCGTTACGCCGCAAAACGTAACGATCTGGGTCCACGCACGCGGCCGCGCCCATATCAACGACGATGACGTACCGCAGAAATTCACCGGCGTGCTGGTCGATGTTACCGATCGCAAGAAAACCGAGGAGCGTCTGCGCATCGCGCAGACCGCCGGCGGCATCGGCACATTCGAATATGTCGACGGTTTCGCCACGGCGACCATCTCGCACGAATTCTGCCGCCTGCTCGGGCTCCATCCCGCGCTCAGCTTGCCGGTCCAGACGATCAACAGCACCCTGCAACCGGGCCAGCCGCTGCTGCTGCCGGATTCGCGCCATGGCGTGGTCCCCGAAACAATCGACGCGATTTTCCGCATCACGCGCAACGACGATGGTGCATCGCGCTGGATCGCCCGGCGCGGCGAAATCCTGCGTGAAGGCTCGGGCTTCCGCCTGATCGGGGTCATCTATGACGTCACCGATGCGCAGGAAACCGAAGCCGCGCTGCGCGAACTGAACGAAACGCTCGAAAGCCGCGTGCAGTCCGAACTGGTTATCCGCCACCGTGCGGTCGATGCCTTGCGCCAGGCGCAAAAAATGGAATCGATCGGCCAGTTGACCGGCGGAATTGCCCATGATTTCAACAATCTGCTAATGGCCATTTCCAGCAGCCTGGAGCTTTTGAAAAAACGCCTGCCCAACGATCCGCAATACAACCGCCTGATCGACAACGCGCAGCAGGCGACCGAACGCGGTGCGGGACTGACTCAACGCATGCTCGCGTTTGCGCGCAAGCAGGACCTGAAATCCGAACCCGTCGATGTCGCCGGCCTGATCGGCGGCATGACGCATCTGCTGCGCCATACGCTTGGCCCGGCCTGGACTCTGGCGTTCGATCTGCCCGGCGGTTTTCCCTCGGTCGTCGCCGATGCAAACCAGGTCGAAATGGCGATCATCAACCTGACGGTCAACGCGCGCGATGCAATGGCCGACGGCGGCACCATCCGCGTCACGACCGACCGCTGCCAGGTCATGGCCGGCGACATCGTCGATCTTGCCGGCGGCGAATATATCCGCATCTCGGTCCATGACGAGGGCGAGGGGATGGATGCCGAAACGCTGCAACGTGCAACCGAACCGTTTTTCACGACAAAGGGCGTGGGCAAGGGCACGGGCCTCGGCTTGTCGATGGTCGATGGCCTGGCCAAGCAGATGAACGGCACCTTCACGCTGCGCAGCACGCCGGGGCAGGGCACGTCGGCCACGTTATGGTTGCCCGTCGCCGATGATCAGGCATCGGTGCCGGTTGCGGCCACGCGTGTCAGCCAGCCTGACACGACGATCGGCCCGCTGAAAATCCTGGCCGTCGACGACGACGCCCTTATCCTGATGAACACCACCGAATTCCTGCAGGATCTCGGCCACCAGGTCGTGGAGGCCCTGTCAGGAAAGGAAGCACTGGCGCTGCTCGACAAGCACCCCGATATCGACCTGATCATTACCGACCAGGCCATGCCCAACATGACCGGCCTGCAACTCGTGGCCAAAGCGCGCGAACGTCGCCCCGGCCTCCCCGTGCTCATTGTCTCCGGCTACGGCGAAATTCCTCAAAACTCGCAAACAGGCCTGGTCAAACTCGACAAACCCTTCAACCAGGCCCAACTCTCCCGGTCGCTCCACGACGCCTTAGCCATCCGCGCATGACACGCTGCCTTTCCGGTGCGGTCGGCCTTTCTTGCGATACACCCCTGTAACGAACCGCAACGGTTCGCGGAACAAACGCCGCGGTAACCGGTTTGTTGTCTTACAGGCCACGGTAATCTGACTGCGGCGCACAACCGAACGGGAATGGATCATGGGCAAGGGTATACTTTTGTGGTTGCTGGGGATTCCTCTCCCGATCATCATCCTGCTTGCATTGTTCTGGAGGTAATCATGTTGCCCTCCACACATCACACGCTCGATCCGGATCTCTATCCGGCGGGCACGCAGATCGAATCCACAGGATCAGCGGTATCGTGGGCCGCCATCCTGGCCGGTGGAACCACTGCCATCGCGGTCTGGCTCGTGCTGTTCACACTCGGGGCAGGTCTCGGTCTGTCTGCCAGCGCGTCGATGGCGGATACGCAATCGAATGTGACAACGTTTCGCATTGCGGCCGGCATCTGGCTGATCATCACGCAATGGATTTCGTTCGCGTTGGGCGGCTATATCGCCGGCCGATTGCGCGTGCGCTGGGCCAGCCTGCACACCGATGAGGTGTTTTTCCGCGATACCGCTCACGGCCTGCTCACCTGGGCGATCGCGACAGTGATCGTCGGCGGCCTTGCGGCCGTGGCGACGGTATTTTCCTCACCCGGCGCAATGCCGGTGGCCGAGATGAACGACGCAACGGTCGAGGCAATGCGCAAGGCTGCGGCTGCCACCGCGATATTCACGTCAGTGGCAATGGTGACCGGCGCGTTCATCGCGTCTGTTTCCGCTGTCATCGGGGGTCGCTTGCGGGATCGCCACCCCTGAATTATCAATAATGCAAGATAAAACGCGCGCAAAGACACAGGTCTTTGCGCGCGTTTTTCATTCTGGTGCAGTAAACGAAAACTCATACCAAACGCTTATTTTGCACAATCTAATTTTGGTTAAAATACAACAATCACGGCGTAATTTCGAACATAAATAATTATGCCGGTGCATAATCCGGAACTTGTCTGTGGTGTATGTGTTATTCCCGTAACAAGTTTGGATGGGAGAAAGGCAGTGCGCGCCATCATGGCCTTTGGCTTGGCCTGGAGTGTCCTCGTCAGTGCAACGCCGAGCCTTGCCGATCGCTACATCGCGAATTCGCATCTAATACCGCAACAGGGTCCAATCATGCCATCTGTCGCTGTCCAGAATTTGATCGCCAATGATCCGGTATCGGCGGCACGTCTTGCTCCCGCATCCGATCTGCGCGTCGCCTGTCGCCCAGACATGGCCGAAGCAGACCTTGACGATGCGCACGCTCCAAAATCCCGGTCGGTCCTTTTCGCGCGCCATGACGGATCGCCATCTGAAACGATTACCACCGGGCTCTGCCGTTAATTCAAGGCATGGCATTGTTCGCGCCAGCAGGTGCCTGTTTAAACCCGCTAGGCGGTTCCCCGCGAGATGCGCGACTGTGAAAGCCGGCGGGTCCTACCCACTTTCAGGAGTAAACCGATGAAACGACAGATTTTCGCTTCCGCCGTGCTCGCGTCAATGCTGGCGCTCGCTTGCGGTGCGCCGGCCATGGCGGCCGGCAAAGCCGATCGCGCACGGGAAGCCATAGCCGCTGCCAGCGGCAAGATCGACGCTGCAGCGTCCGCCGGTGCTGGCACAGCGGCCACCGACCGCCTTGCACATGCGCGCGAAGCGCTGGCGACAGCGCGCGAAGATCTTGCGGCGGGCAAGAAGGAAGAATCGATTGAAGCCGCCAATCACGCGTCGGCTTTGGCGGATGAAGCGATCGGCATGACCCAGCACGCCAAGGCGGCGCAGACCGCGCAGCAGATCGAGGCCGCTCGCGCCCAGACAAACATGGCGCAAGGTCAGGCTGCCGATGCGCAGGCGCAGGCCGCTGCCGCCAACGAGCGTGCTGCGAGCGCCGCCCAGTCTGCCCAGGCGTCCGCTGCCCAAGCCGCCGATGCCCGCGCCGCCGCGTCGGCCGCCGCCGCCACGCCTTCCGCGCCGCAGGCAGCCCCCCAGGCAGCCGTCATCAGCACGACGGTGACCACGCACGAAACCCATTGAAAGGATCACCACCATGAAAAATCGTACGCTCATCTCCATCGCCTTGTCGTCGGCTCTTGCCCTTTCACTCAGCACGACCGCCATGGCCGAAGGAAAGGCCGATCGCGCACGTGAAGCGATCGCCGCGGCCAGCGGCAAGATCGACGCCGCGGCTTCCGCCGGCGCCGGCACCGCCGCTACCGATCGCCTGGCTCATGCTCGCGAAGCGCTTGCCGCTGCAAAGGAAGACCTGGCCGCAGGCAAGAAAGAAGACTCGATCGCAGCGGCTATCCACGCCTCGGCGCTCGCCGATGAAGCGATCGGCATCACGCAGCACCGCCAATCGGCGCAGGCCACGCAGCGGATCGAGGCCGCGCACGCACAGGCCAACATGGCGCAGAACCAGGCCGCCGACGCGCAGCAACAGGCGGCCGCTGCCAACGAGCGCGCCGCCAGCGCCGAACAGGCCGCCCAGGCATCGGCTGCGCAGGCTGCCGAAGCGCGTGCCGCCGCCGCTGCGGCCGCTGCTACGCCTCCACCGGCGCCTACGCCTGCCGTCGTCAGCACGACCGTCACCACGCGTGACAGTGATACCGTGCGCACGACCAAGCCTGTGGCAAAGCATGTGGTCCATCGCACGCACCATGTCGTGAAGCACACGGCGGTCGCGCATCATACCACCAAAGTAACGACAACCACGACAGTCGCTCCTGCGGGCGCTCAATAACCAAACTCCAGTATCAGCAAAGCCGCCGGGTATCACCCGGCGGCTTTGCTGTGCCGGTATGCTTTCACGAAAATAAAGTGCACACGTTTCACACGATGCACCGAAGAATAACCAAACCGATGATCCCGCCCCGGGTGTGGCTACTGGCCGCCGCCGGTCCCGCGTTCGCGCTATGCTCGGCCATTGCGCAAGCCCAAACGGCGCCCGCCGCATCCCCGGCCGACGCACCGGCCGCCCCGCCGGCCGCATCCAACCCGCCGCCTGCCGCAACAGTCGGCCCGGTCTCGATCACCGGTGTCGCTGTTCTCGATTCGATGAGCCTGGTCGCCGGCGGCGTCCACCCTGGCAGCAAGATCCTGACCAAAGCCGCGGTCAGCGCCAGCTACGACGGGTCCAGCGATGGCCACGAAGGCCTGTCTGCGCTTGCCAGCATGCAATTTGCCGGTGGGGGGCACATCAGCGCAAACAATATCGGCGACATCCAGGTTATCGATAATATCGAGGCGTCTAATGCGCTGCGCATCTACGAGGTGTGGATCGCGCATCAGTACGGCGGCGGCAAATTCGGCTGGAAGGCAGGCCTGACCGATCTCAACGCCGATTTCGATACGCAACAGGTCGCCTCGCTGTTCATCAACAGCTCCGATGGCACGGGCGCGGAGCTTGGTCACAGCGGCCTCAATGGTCCATCGATCTTTCCCACCACGGCGCTGGCGATCAGCGGGTTCGCCCGGATCGGCCAAAGCACGATCGTGCGGGCGGGCCTGTTCGACGGCACTTCGGGCACGCCGTATCATCCCGGCGTCTTTGCCATACGTGTGTCGGGCCTCGATGGCGCGCTATTCATCGCCCAGGTCGAAAAGACCCTGCCCGGCGGCGTTCGCCTGGTGGGCGGCGCATGGACCTACACCAGTCTGTTCGGCGCGCAGCACAGCGCCGACGCGGCAGGCAATCCGATCCCGTTCCGCCCCCAACGTGGCGCCTTCGGCCTGGTCGAGGGCACGATCACGCATCTGGGTGATGACGGCGAACGCGGGCTGAGCGCATGGGCGCGCCTGGGCACCGGCGATCCCGTTATCCAGCGTATTTCGGGCTACATCGGCGCGGGCCTTGTCTTCACTGGCCCCATCGCAAAGCGCGCCGGTGACCAGATCGGCCTCAGCATCAATCGCGCTCTGGTCGAACAACCCATCCCGCTGCCGATCCCCGCTCCGGACCAGCAACTGGCCGAAACCGCGTTCGAACTGACTTACAAATACAACGCAAAGGACTGGCTGGCGATCCAGCCCGACGCCCAAATGGTCATTCACCCCAATGGTGATCCGGCAATACCCACCGCCTTTGTCATAGGCATCCGTTTCAGCTTGACCCTGACCAAAAGCCTGTTCGGCAAACTGGGCGTAAAAGCCCCCTGAGTTATATCCGCGTGGGCGTGCCGACGCGAGCATTGACGCGCCCGCACCAGCGCCAGAATCTCTCAATCGATCTTGCAATGCGAATGCGGCCGCGGCACGCACAGCAAAATCCGGTCACCGGTCGCAATCGGCCCTTTGAACTGCGTCTGCCACTGCCCGCAGGACTGATCGATCCGCAGGCTCAGCCGCGGCAGATACGCATCGGCATGCTCGGCCCGGCTGCCATCGGCCGCAACCCGGTCGATATCGAGCTCTGTCGGCTGCATCCCGAACCAGTATGCGCGCCGACAGATCCGCCCGCTCAATTTCAGCGTGCCACCCTCATACCGCAAATGCGCATCGCTGACTTTCAGAGCGGCCGAATCGCGGATGACCAGCATCGGAATCGTCTGGGCATACCCCGCACCCGGCACCAGTTGTGTCACCACCAGCGCGCTCGCGATCAGCAATCTTGCCCGCATCATCCGCTCCCGTTCAGAAAATAAACATCGCCAACGCCGCAATCGCCATGATCGCGGTTGCGGCCCAGCCCAGCACGGTCATTATACGCGGCGCAGTGAATTTGCCCATGCGGCTGTGCCGGCTCACCACGATCATCATCGCCAGCATCATCGGCACCGCAACCACGCCATTGATGACCGCGCTCCAGAACAGCGCCTTGATCGGATCGAGCCGCGACCAGTCCATCACGATGCCCAGCAGCGTGGCTGCCGCAATCACGCTGTAAAACGCCGGCGCATCGCGCACCTTGTATTCCAGCCCGGATTCCCACCCGCGCGAATCGCCGATGCCATACGCCGCCGACCCCGCCAGCACCGGTATCGCCAGCATCCCGGTGCCGATCACCCCGAATGAAAACAGCAGAAAGGCAAACCTGCCCGCCACCGGCTCCAGCGCTTGCGCGGCCTGCTGGGCGGACTGCACATCGGTAATGCCGCGCGCATGCAATGTCGCTGCCGCGGCAATGATGATCGCGATCGCCACCACCGTCGAAAACCCCATGCCCGACAGCGTATCGAACCAGATCCGGCGGAATTCGCGCCGTGCCTGCCACGGCTGATCGACCAGCGGCTCGGCCAGCGGATTGTTGTTGACCTCTTCGACTTCCTGCGCGGTCTGCCAGAAAAACAGGTACGGGCTGATCGTCGTGCCGAACACCGCGACGATCGTCGTGATCATCGCCTTGCTCCCGATATGCGGCACCACCAGTCCGGTCAGCACTGCTCGCCCATCGATATGCACAAACAGCAGCACCGCAAAATACGCGAGCAGCACCAGCGTCAGCCATTTCAGAAAAGTCGCATACCGCCGATAGGGAATAAACAGCTGCAACAGCAACGACACCAGCGCGAACCCGATCGTCAGCACATGCGCATTGATCGGGATCACGCTGCCCGCAACCGCGCCCATCACTGCCAGATCGGCGCCGATATTGATGGTGTTGGCCACAAACAACAACACGACCAGGATGGTGACGACAAAGCGCGGAAAAATCTTTGCCATGTTGGCCGCCAGGCCAACGCCCGTCACCCGGCCGATATATGCACTGACCAGCTGGATCGCGCACATCAGCGGATAGGTGAGCACCATCGTCCACAGCAGGCCATAGCCGGCCTGGGCGCCCGCCTGCGAATACGTCGCGATCCCGCTGGGGTCGTCATCGGCCGCACCGGTGATCAATCCGGGGCCAAGCTGCCGGGTCAGTGCAATGGCGCGCGTGCGAACGCCCTGTTTCATGCTGACCGCCCCATTCGACCTGCTCCCGCCGTTATCAGATCTGTCTACACTGTATTTGGGCGGGTGCATCGGCCATTTTCACCCTGCACCCGCTGCGCCTATGGCGCAGACGGCGTGGACTCATAACTCACACTTGCACGCCCCGTCAGCGTAACCGGCATATACAGGCCGTTCGCATAGGCCGACAGCTGATCGTTGCGCACGCTGTCCAGCCTGGCATCGACGTGCAGATGTCCCAGCTGGCGATTGGCGATCGCCCGCGCGATCTTGGTCTGCAGACTGTCGAAATCATGCGTGAAATTCTGGGTCAGCACATCGGCGATCGCGTCCGAAAATCCGGGATTGCTGGCAACAGCGACAAGCAGGCTGGTGCGCCTGCTGCGCCCTGCGCTCGATACGCTCAGATCACCGAAATGAATGACCTGGCTGCCCGGCGTATTGTGCGGCTTTCCCGCAAACCAGATCCGTCCGCTGATCGCCGGCACCAGGCTGTAACGCGTCTTGGCGCTGATATCCGCGCCCACCGCAATTCGCCCTTCCGACGCGCCAAACACCTCGATGTTGGAAAACCGGGCATCGACAGCGCCGATCCCGGGCAAATTGAACGGCCGCGCCGATCGCCGGCCCAGTGCGCGCGCGATCACCGGCACCAGTTCGGCATAGTCAGCCACCACCGGCACAAACATCGTTACCCTGCCATCCGCCGCCGGCGCCGTGGTCATGTCGGGTACGGGCGTCGGCACTGGCCTTGCAGGGCTGGGGCCAACTTCCGCCTGGGTCAGGGCATCCAACCCCAGCCGGATCTGCATGCGGTTCCCCACGATCGAATATCCGCCATACGACAGGCTTTGCGGCACGATCCGCATCCACACTTGCGGATCGCGATCGTTCAATTTTACCACGGCAAAGCCCTGCCGCCACAGCGTGTCGATCTGCCCGCGCAGATCGAGCCCGGCCAGTGCCTGCGGCAATTTGCGCTCCAGCCCGGCAATGATCGGTTTCAACCGCTCGTCGGCCTTGCTGGTAAATTCGATGCGCTGTCCCAGCAGCATGATCGCGGGCGGCGTGGTCCAGTCGTAACTCAGCGCGACAGTGCCGCTCGGTTTCCAGTCCGGCGCGATCGCGATTGTGATGCGCGCATGCGCCATCGCCTTGCCATCGGCATGCGCGCTGACCATTCCGGCAATGTTGTTCGCCTCGACATGCGCCAGGATCGGCACATCGGCATTGATAAAGCGTCCCTGGCCATGCAGCACGATCGGTCCGCGCATGGCCGAACCGACGATATGGCATTTCACTTTGGGCGTAATCGCCAGGTCCTTGCCGAAAACGCTGACATGCCTGGGCCCGGCACATGTCGCGCCGGGCATGTCGATCTTCCACAATTCGGTCGGTATCTCATGATCGAGCAACGCTTCCAGCTGCGCCAGATTGGCAAACACCGGAATATCGATCCGCGAACTCGACGTCTCGGGCGTCACATTCTGGGTTGCTCGCGGCGGCGGGCCGGATTTGGCATAATGCACCAGCCCGTTGATCAGCAGCGCAATTGTGAGCGCAATGAAAATGCCCAGTCCGCCGACCAACGTTGCCCATTTCGGCAATGTGAAAGATCGCGTGCCCACCTGCCAGAAACCAACGAAGCACTATTCGGTTCCAATCCGCAGAATTACGCAGGCTGCAAACGTCTGCCGAGGCGGCGTCTTTTCCGCGCGCGCGATTGCCCAGCCAATGAAAATGCGCATGATAGCCGCAGGAGGCCGAACATGTCGCACACCGTCGAACGCCGCGATATCATTCGCGCCAGCCTGCTGCTGCCCGCGCTGACCCTGCCGCAGGCCGCACCCGCCTCCGCGCCGGAAGCCGCGGGCATCGCACGCACCCTGGCACGCCGCCGCGCCACCCAAATTGCCAATCTGCACTATGCGTTGATGCTCGACGTCACGGCCTCCGACCATGCCGCGGGCGCCGTCACGATCACGTTCGATCGCACCTCCGACAGCGGCGACCTCGTGCTCGACTTTCGCGGCCCCACGCTTGCCGATCTCTCTGTCAACGGCCAACCCGTAACCGGCAACCGCGACGGCCACCTCATCTTGCCCCAACGCCACCTTAAAAGCGGCGCAAACACGATCAGCGCGCGCTTCACCACGCCGATCGCTGCCGCCGATGCCGCGATCATCCGCTTTCACGATGACAAGGATCAGCAAACCTATCTCTACACACTGCTTGTCCCGTCCGACGCCAATCTGCTGTTCCCCTGTTTCGACCAGCCCGACCTGAAGGCGCGCATCCGCTGGCAGATCACCGCGCCCAAAGACTGGACCGTGCTGACCAATGGCGCGCTCGAAGCTTGCGAACCCGCCGGCGCCGCAACGCATTGGCACTTCGCCGAAACCGCCCCGATATCCACGTATCTCGCCGCCTTCGCCGCCGGCCCCTGGGCGACCTGGCCATCTGCCCCCACAGGCGGGCATCCGATCACGCTCTACGCCCGCGCGTCGCGCAAAGCCGAAGTCGACGCTGAAACGCAAATCGCCACCAACCGCGCCGCACTCGACTGGCTCGCAACCTGGTTTGGCGTGCCGTTTCCGTTTGCCAAGCTCGACATCCTGCTTGCTCCCGCATTCCCGTTCGGCGGCATGGAACACGTCGGGGCGGTGTTCTACAATGAGGATCGCTTCGTTTTTCGGGAACCGCCCACGCTGCCGCAACGCCTCGGCCGGGATCAGACGATCTACCACGAAATCAGCCACCAATGGTTCGGTGATCTGGTCACGATGCGCTGGTTCGACGATCTGTGGCTGAAGGAGGGCTTTGCCACCTATATGGCCGCGCGCGTCCAGGCCGACCTTCAACCCGCCAGCAACGCCTGGACGACTTTCGCACTGTCGATCAAGACCCGCGCCTACCGCGCCGATGCCAGCAGCGGCACGCAAGCGCTGTGGCAACCGCTCGACAATCTCGATGCCGCCAAAAGCAATTATGGCCCGATCGTCTACAACAAGGCGCCGGCCGTCATCAAACAGCTGGCGTTCTACGTCGGCGAGGACGGCTTCCGGAACGGCCTCCACCTGTTCCTGACGCGCCACGCCTATGCCAACGCCACCTGGCAGGACCTCCTGGGCGCCGTCGCCGAAGCCGCACATGTCGATCTGGGCGCATTCGGCGCGCAATACATGCTGCGCGCGGGCCTGCCGCGCATCGACACGCACCTGACGCTGAAAGAAGGTCGCATCGAAAGCCTGCGGCTGACCCAGCGACCGGCACGCGCATTGCCGAATGATGCGGGCGGCACCTGGCCGATGAAAGTCCGGGTCCGCCTCCACTTCGACAACGGCCGCGACGTTATCGAAACCGTGTCGTTCGGCGGGGCAGAGGCGGTGGTGCCCGGCGTCGCCGGCCTGCCGGCACCCGCTTTCGTCTGGGCCAACGATGACGACCAGGGCTATGGCCTGTTCATGCCCGATGACGCCACGACCGAATGGATCGCGGCGCATCTTGGCAGCGTCACAGACCCGCTGCTCCGTGCGATGCTGTGGGGCGCGCTGTGGGACAAAGTGCGCGACCTGGCTTTTGCCCCCGCGCGCTACCTGTCGGTCCTGCTGGACACGCTCGCGCGCGAAACCGACGAACAGATCTCGCGCACCATACTGGCGCGGGGCGCAACCGCGCTGCAACTCTATCTGCCCGGCGCGGCGTCCGCGGCCATCCAGCCCCGCTGGGAAGCCGCGCTGATCGCGCGCATGGACGATACGCACCTCGGCTATGGCCTGCGCAAAGCCGCACTTGACCAGCTGATCGTCACCGCGCGCCAGCCCGCCGCGTTGAACCGGCTGCGCATGATCCTGACCGGCGCACCATTCGTCGATGCCCCGGTCCGCCAGCCAACACGCTGGGCCATCATCCGCCGCCTGATCGCCATCGCGGCCCCCGACGCCGCCGTGCTTTTCGTTGCCGAACGCACCCGCGACCCGTCGAGCGAAGCCACCAGAGACGCCTTTGTCGCTCGCGCCGCAACCCCCGACGCCGCCGTGAAAGCCGCCTATTTCGCGCGCTATTTTGATGACGCCACACTCAATGAAGCCTGGGCCAGCGACAGCCTGGAGCCGTTCAATTCCCCCGAACAAGCCGCCTTGACCGAACCGTTCCTCCGCCCCGCGCTCGATCGGCTGACGTGGATCAGAACCAACCGTCGCATCTTCTTCCTGCCCACCTGGATCGAGGCGTTTATCGGTGGCCAGACCAGCGCCAGCGCACTGGCCACCGTCGACACCTTCCTCACCGAGCGCCAGACCCTGCCGATCGACATCCGCCGCAAGGTCCTGACTGCCCGCGACGAACTCGAGCTGACCGTCCGGATCAGAGCCGCCGCGCACCAGGACCCGACAAACCGATAGGCCAGCGTTTCGCCTGAGCTATACGCCATCGATCCGGGGCTCCAAAACCACCCGGTTGACGCCCTCCAAAAACCCTGTAAACGCCCAGGTTCCGGTATCCCGGGCGATTAGCTCAGTTGGTAGAGCATCTCGTTTACACCGAGAGGGTCGGCGGTTCGAGCCCGTCATCGCCCACCACCACAAATCCCGGGCGTCACGATTTGTGGCCTTGCTTTGCTCCGGGACCATGCGACAACGCTGCAACAGTTGGCCTGACCGAATTACCACAGGCGGGGGCCTGCCAGACATCGTCGGACAGCGGGAACAAGGACAATGCGTCGCTTATGACCGGCATGGCACAGAGTGATCGCGAAAGCCGGCGCCTGGCGGCGCTGGCCAGCTATCAAATTCTCGACACGCCACCCGAACAGGTCTTTGACGACGTCGTCCAACTCGCATCCGAGATTTGCCAGACCCCGATTGCCGTCGTCAATCTGATCGGCGCGGGACGTCAGTTTTTCAAGGCGGAAGTCGGGCTGGGCGTGCGCGAGACGCCGCTCGAAACTTCGTTTTGCGCAACCGCCATCCTTGAAGACGATTTTCTCGTCGTTCCCGACGCGACGCAAGACCCCCGTTTCGATTGCAATCCGCTGGTGACCAGCGACCCGGGCCTGCGGTTCTATGCCGGTGCGCTGCTCAAGACCGGAGCCGGATTGCCGATCGGCACCTTGTGCGTTCTCGATACCCGGCCGCGCGAACTCAGCCCGCTCCAGCGCAAGACGCTGAAGGTTCTGGCAACCCAGGTCATGGCACAGCTCGATCTGCGCCTGATGCTGAAAATGCGCGATGAAACCGAGGCACTGCACAGTGCCATCGTCGAAAGCGCCACCGACTATGCCATCATCGCCACCGATTTGCGCGGCAGCATCACCGCGTGGAATATCGGGGCGGAACGGATACTGGGCTGGAGCGAGGGCGAAATGCTTGGCCAATCGGCCGACCGCTTCTTCATCCCCGAAGACCGGTTGTCAGGCGCCATCCAGCGCGAAATGATCGATGCCGTCAAGCGGGGCCGCGGCGCGGACGAACGCTGGCACTTGCGCAAGAGCGGAGAGCGGTTCTGGGCAAGTGGCGAAATGATGCCGCTGAAGAAAGATGGTGATCAGCTGCTTGGCTACGTCAAGATCCTGCGCGATCGCACGCAGGAAAAACACAATGCCGACATGCTCGAGGCCAGCGAGGCGCGTCTGCGCGCCAGCCAGAAGGCCGGGCAGATCGGCACGTTCGAAGTGGATCTGCTGACCGGCGCGATGACTGTCACCCCGGAAATGTGCACGGTGTTCGGCGTCGAACCGGACGATTGCCGTGACACGACAGTACTCGAAACCCTGGTCCTGCCCGAAGACCGCCATCTGCAATCGAACACCGCCTCGCGATCGGATGCCAGCGCCCCAAAGGATGTCGAATACCGCATCCTTCGCCACAATGACGGCACGATGCGCTGGATCGGCCGCCATGCCGAATTCGTCCTGGACGAGACCGGCAAACCGGTCAGGATGATCGGCACGGTGCAGGACATCACGCAACGCAAACGCGCCGAGCGAAAGGTTTCGGCGCTGCTCGAACTGGGTGACCGCCTGCGCGAGGCAAGCGGCATCAGCGATGTGATCACGATCGCATCGGTGGTTCTGGGGCAGACATTGTACGGCGCAAGGGCAGGGTATGCGCTGATCGATCGCGCAAGAGGCGTGTTCGTGGTCGAACATGCCTGGGCGGCCGACGGTATCGCCACGCTTGTCGGCACGCATGACCTTAAACGGCTGGATGCGACAGTACAGGCGCTGGCCGGCGGCAGCATCCTGACTATTGATGATATCGAACTGGTGCCGGCATTGGCCGACGATCTGCCCGCCTATCGCGCGATGGGAACCCGCGCGCAGATCATGGTTCCGCTGTTGCGGCGCGGTGAACTGACCGGGGTGCTCTTCGTTCATGTGTGCGAACCGCGCGAATGGACGGCGCCGGAAACGGATTTTGCGCGAAACGTCGCCGATCGCACGTATGCCGCCATTGCCAAGGCGCAGGCCGAAGCGGAGCAGTCGTTCCTCAACCAGGAACTCAGTCACCGGCTCAAGAACACGCTCGCCATGGTTCAGGCGATCGCCTCGCAAACGCTGAAAAATGTGACCGAGCGCGATGCGGTCGAAGCGCTGACCTCGCGCATCCTGGCCCTGAGCACAGCGCATGATATTCTGCTTCAGGCGAACTGGCTGTCCGCGCGCCTCGATCAGGTTGCACACGGAGTGCTGGCGCTGCATGCGCATGAGGACCAGATCAGGATCGACGGCCCCCCGATCGAACTGTCGCCGCGCGCCGGCCTGTCGGTCTCGGTGCTGCTGAACGAGCTTGCCACCAATGCCGCCAAATATGGCGCCCTGTCGCAGTCCGGCGGGGCGGTCACGGTGTGCTGGCGCGTCGAAACATCGCCCGGGGATACGGTGCTGCGCCTCGACTGGATCGAAACTGGAGGGCCGGTGGTGCACGAGCCGGAACGCAAGGGTTTCGGTTCGCGACTTATCCGCATGGGCCTGGTTGGTACCGGCAAGGCCGCCATCGCGTATGCACAGACCGGCCTGATCGCCGAATTTAGCGCTCCACTCTCATCATTGCAGCAGGACTGAGTGCCCATGCTGCGCCTGATCGCATCGGAACACCAATAATGGTCGTGTCCCCGTCCCTGCCACGCCCTGTCGTGCTCGTTGTCGACGATGAACCGCTGCTGCGGATGATGGCGATCGATGTGGTCGAAGAGGCCGGTTTCGAAGCGATCGAGGCAGCAGATGCCGACGCCGCGATCGCCATTTTCGAGCTGCGCGCGGATATCCGGATCCTGTTTACCGACATCCAGATGCCCGGATCGATGGACGGGCTCAAACTCGCGCGCGCCGTGCGTGATCGGTGGCCTCCGGTGCGGATCATCCTGACATCGGGCCATTGCAAGGCACAGGACCTCGATCTCGGCCCCGGACATGTCTTTTTTGCCAAACCCTATGACTTGCACGCAGTCGAGGCGGCGCTGCATCGCCTTGCCCACTGATCCGGCTCGCCTGGCGACGTACGCCACCAGGCGAGCCGCAAAGCGTCAGAACTGTTCGCCGACCATGTCCTCGCTTTTGGCCCATAGCGCCTTCGCGTTCTCGGGATCGAGCGCATACGAGCGCACGCCTTCGCTGATCGGCCCGATCATCCCGTCGGACACGTGCGAGACATGGCCATTTTCGCAATAACGCGCGCCGATGTCCTCGCCCGGGGCCACGAATGCAGCCCAGACCGATGTCGCTGCGCCTTGCGCAACGGTCTTCCATTCGAACGCAGGTTTGCCTTCGGCCGCCAGATCGGCGTTGATGCTGGCGAGCGTATTGTCGAGCCCGTCCGCGCCAAGATGCCGCCCAAGCTCAGTCTGAATGCCGCCCGGATGGACCGCGGTCGCCCGGACGCCGCGCGATTTGTGCCTGCGGTCGAATTCAACGGCGAAAAGGATATTGGCCGTTTTCGAGCGGCCATAGGCAACGAACGGATCATATTCGGTTTGATCAAAACCGGGATCGATCAGGTCTACGTCCGAATAGCGATGGCCCGACGATGACAGGTTGACCAGCCGGCCACCAGCTTTCAGCAACGACGCCATGCGATTGACGAACACGAAATGACCCAGGTGGTTCGTCCCGAACTGCGTCTCGAAGCCATCTGCGGTATGTCCCATAGGCGTTGCCATGACCCCGGCATTGGCAATGATCACGTCGAATTGCCGGCCGTCCGCGACCAGCGCGTCGGCGCATTTGCGCACGCTGACAAGCGAGGCAAGATCGAGCTCTACGAGTTCCAGCGATCCACCGTCGCGTGCCTGGTCGCGGACCGCGTGTGTTGCGCCCTGCGCCTTGGCCAGATCGCGCGCAGTTCCCACGACTTGCGCGCCGTGCGCTGCCAACACGCGCGCGGTTTCCACGCCCAGTCCTGCCGAAACGCCGGTGACCAGCACACGCTGGCCGGCAAGCGAAACCCCGGCAAGAACCTCGTCAGTCGTGGAATATTGATCGAACACTTGAGTCATGTCAGGGCTCCTGCACAAGAAGGCACGACTCTCCCGCGCCGATCGGCAGGCTTGCCAGATCGATCGATGATGGTGTAACAGGGGAGCGTCTCCGTTTATATACGGGGATACTCTCCACTTATCAAGAGGGTTCGCCGGGTGGCCGCCGTAAATACCCCCGATCAAGCGCCGTTGCGCAAACCGCGCGCCGATGCGTTGCGCAACCAAGTGCGGCTGCTCGATACAGCCAAGGCGGTTTTTGCGGAAAAAGGCATCGATGCCAGCATGGACGAGATCGCGCGCGCTGCCGGCGTGGGCTCGGGCACGCTATACCGCCATTTCCCCAATCGCGATGCGCTGATCGAGGCGGTGTATCGCAACGAGATGGACCAGTTGGCAGCCGCGGCCGCTCATCTGGCCGAAACGCTGCCGCCGATTGCGGCGCTGCGCGCTTGGATGTTGCTGTTTGTCGATACCATGGGCACCAAACACGTGATGGCGACTGCGCTGACCGCGCTTCCTGGCGGTCCTGCTGCGCTCTATGCGGCGTCGGGCGCACAAGTGCAGACCTCGATCGCCATGCTCACCGGCAACGCAGTCAGCCACGGCGACATCAATCTGGATATCGAGCCGATGGAAATCCTGCGGGCGATCGCTGCTGTCGCTTCGTCGGGGCGGAACTGGCAGCCGAACGCACGCAAGCTGGTCGATATTCTCATCGCCGGCCTGCGCGCTTCGACCTGACCGGCTAAGTTGGCGCGGCGTTGCCTGCCAGGAAATCCATCTTGCCAAGCGCCACGCCCTTCATGCGCAACAGCGCATAGGCGATGCTCACATGAAAGAAGAAATTGGGCAGCGCAAAATCGGTCACGAAGCTCAGGCCCGTGAATTTCATTTCGGTGTTGGGCAGTTTCAGAATCACTTCGGCATCGTCGCGGTTTTCAAAACCGGCGGGCGCAACCCCTTCCAGATAGGCAATCGTTTTGGCAACGCGCGCGCGCAATTCGGCGATCGTCGTTTCGTCGTCCGCCATGGAAACGGCCTCGGCCTGGCCGACGCGCACCGCCATGCCGCGTGCGGTGTCCGATGCGATCTGCACCTGCTTGGATAGCGGCAGCATGTCCCCGATCAGGCGCGCACCGACAAGCTCGGCTTCATCGATGCCGCTTTGCGCTGCTTTGGCAAGCAAGTGGTCGAGATTGTTCAACGCCCGAACCATCACGGGCACGGTCACGGCATACAGGCTGGTCATATGATTTTTCCTCATGGGTCTCCATCAGCCCATTTGGGGGCGGCGAGGGGGAATACCAGCCGCACGGACAACTAAATCGTCCGATCGTATGGTCTCGCCTCGCTACCGGTGCATTAACCAGATTGGTGTGCGATTCGCTTGGCATGACGATCATCCAACGCCACGGCTCATCGCATCCCGCGTCCCGTCTGTCCGCGATTGAGGCTCACCTTTCACCTCCTTAATCTCCCAGCAAGAATTGGACTGACACTTTCGCATCGCTACCTTGAAAGGGAGTTGATTATGCGTGTCATTTCCAAAAGGTCAGGGATGCTGGCCTTCGTTGCCCTGGGCACTTTGCCGTTCGCCGGCAGCCTGTCTGCGCAAACCCCCGGAACGCCGCCAAGCGACATTACCGTCACCGGTCAACCGCTTCCCGATGTGTCGCAGATGACCCCCGGGCCCGAAGTCAAAGGCTTCATCTCCGCCCACACCGGCGACAAAATTCTGATCACCACCGCCGATGGCACGAAGATGCCGATCGCAATCAGCGACGCTACGCATATCAAGGCCAGCAAGGGCTTTCTCGGCGGCAGCGCCAGGCTCGAGCCGGCTTCGTTGCTGAACGGCCTGCCCGTCACGATCAAGACGCTGCAATATCCCGGCGGTCTGCTGGCAAGCCAGATCAATCTGCACAACAGCGACATGAAAATGGCCAACATGATCCGTCACGGCACCGATCAGCGCTTTGCCGAACAGTCGGCCGCGACCGAAGCGCTGCGTGGCCGCGTTGGCGATATCGACAAGTACAATATCAAGAGCACGACGAACGTCCACTTCGGCACGGGTCTGGCGACGCTATCGCCCGATGACAAGGCCGGCCTGTGCACCGCTGCGGCGCAGGCTGAAACCAATGAAAACGCACTGATCCTGGTGGTTGGCTACACCGATTCAACCGGGTCCGAAGACACCAACCAGACGCTGAGCGAAAAACGCGCCAGCAAGGTGATCAACTACCTGCAACAGGCCTGCCACTGGAAACCGTACCGCATGCTGACCCCAACCGGCATGGCCCAGGCCGATCCGCTGGCTCCCAACGACACGCCCGAAGGCAAGGCGCAAAACCGCCGTGTCTCGGTCAATGTCCTGGTCAGCAAAGCCGTCGACGGCGTATGATGTCGTTCCCCCCCTCCCTTTTTGGGGAGGGGGCGGGGGCGGGGGCGGGGGCGGGCGCCATCCCCACCACAGGAAGGGGAAGCCTTAGGCGTTCAGCGACTGCCAGAACAGCCTTTTGACCAGGCGATCCTCGAGAACGCGCCCGATCAGATACAGCGCCACAAAGATCCCTGCAAACACGTAGGCCGCTGTGGGCGAGGCCTTTTTCTTGTGCCCCGGCCCATCCTTGTCGTCCTTTTTCGGCTTTTCCGGCGCTGGCGCACCCAGGAACTTGTCGACCGGGTTCAGTGGAACCACCGTGTCGTCCTTGTCGGGCTTGCCTTTCGCTGTCTCGACTGGCGGTTTTTCGAACCTGGCCAGTCCGATCTCCAGCTGCCCGAAAGCCAGAAACAGCAACGGCGCCAGAAAGCAGAACAACAACGCGCGGCTGACGAGCGTGTAGCGCAGAACCGGCCCGGCCATGCCACTTTCAATCCACAGTACACCGCGATCGAACACCGACATCCGGTCCTGCGCGGCCTGGGCTGTCTTGGTAAAGGTCAGCGCATCACCAGTGCGCGCATGGCTCGTGCCGGCCTGGCCGAACAGGGGTTCCAGCCGGTCGAACGCCTGCGCGTTCGATTGCCCCGGCGCCAGCATCAGCTGACCACGCACATGCCAGATCCAATCAATATACCGCAAGTTCACGTGATCATTCGGCTGGTACTGCGGTGACTTGCGAGCCGCCAAGGCGCTGCCGCAGTGCTTTCCAGCCTTCGCTGAACGGATACGTCATCTGTTCGCGGATCGACATGCGCCGCCCGTTTTCCAGCCCAAGCATTTCGGCCTCGCCATCGATGCATGTGCCGAACATGCGGTCGATAAAGATATACGATCCCGCATAATTGCTGCGTGTCGCCTCGTAATCCTGCGAATGGTGGAGGCTGTGATGCTCGGTGGTGTTGAACAGAAACCGCCACCAGCGCGGCGAATCAAACCGCACATTGATATGCTGGTAGATACCGATCGTCAGCCCGATCGTGCCCGCCAGCAGGAATGCGCGCGGCACGAAATCGAAAAATCCGCCGACGCCGAGCCCGATCAGGAACAACTCGACCGGATTGCCGACCGCGCCCTTGTTGACGTTCAGCTGCGTGATATAGTGATGCACTGAATGCGGCAGCCACAGCGGGTACCAGTTGTGCATCCCGCGGTGCATCCAGTATTGCCCGAAATCGAACACGAACGAGATGAGGAACGCCTGCACAAGCAAAGGCATGCCGGTGAACCAGGCAAATTTGTCCCAGTGAAAATGCGCCTGCGCCGCCTTGATCGCGATATCGCTGCCGATAAATTCATCGACGATGCGCAACAGCGTATACCCGAGCCCGACATAGAACATGTCGGTCGCCAGCTCTTTCCATGTCAGCCGCCAGCTATCGTAGCGCGGATTGACCCATTCGAGCGCCATCAACAGCGCCTTGAACCCGATGCCGATGCCGATGGCGGTCGACGTCTTTGCGATGGAATTGGGCGCGTAGTACCAGAACAGCAGCAGCGCAAACAACGCAAACGGCTGAAACCACGTGAAAACGAACCGTTTCACGGGACCACCCTGGACTTTGGGAATGTTTTCCCAGCCCACTGTCACCGGACCTTGCGTGCCGATGACACGGTTCCCGACGCGAATCCCGTCCATAACGTCCCCAAAAAATCTCTCTGAAAATACCCGAAACATTCGGCAAAGGCATACGCCATCAAACGTATATGAATTTTTTGGAATCGATGAGTGACCATGCCAGCGGCTTTTTTTACCGGTTGCGCATCAGCCGCCCGTATTTCAACAAACAGCTAAAGCGAATGCTGCCCCGGCACATCGAGCGGGGTTACGCAAAGGGAGTTGGAATGGATCGGATCGGCGTCGGCATCGTAGGCAACGGCATGGCGACCCGGGTGTTTCATGTACCCTATATCCGCGCGACCCCGGCGCTCGACCTGCGCGCGGTGGTGTCGCGCAGCAATGATGCCCCGCCGCCGGCGCCGGGCGTTGCGCTTGTCGGTGATATCGCGGACCTGCTGGCCGATCCCGCGATCGGCCTCGTTGTCATCGCCACGCCCAGCGGCACCCATGTCGATCTGGCACGGCGCGCGCTGGAAAGCGGGCGACACGTTGTCGTCGAAAAACCGTTCGCGCTGAAACCGCAGGACGCACGCGATCTGGTCGCTTTGGCCGAAACGCGCGGCCGTGTGATCACCGCGTTCCACAACCGGCGGTGGGACAGCGATTTCCTGGCCATGCGCGCGGCGATCGAGGCGGGCGTAATCGGCCCGGTGGTGCATTTCGAATCGCGGTTCGACCGGTTCCGTCCGGTCCCGCGCGATCGCTGGCGCGAAGACGGCGGCCCGGGCTCGGGCATATGGTTTGATCTGGGGCCGCATCTGGTCGACCAGGCGCTGGTGCTGTTCGGCGCTCCCTTGCGCGTCGGCGCGGATCTGGCGGCGCTGCGCCCCGGCAGCCGCGCGCCTGACTGGGCGCATGTCACGCTGCATTACGCGGATCTGCGCGTGATCCTGCACGCAAGCATGTGCGTTGCGGGCGGATCGCCGCGTTTCGTCGCGCATGGCCTGAACGGAACACTGATCAAATCCGGCGCCGATGGGCAGGAGGCGCAATCGGTCGCGGGCCTTTCACCCGATGCGCCGCAATGGGGCTTCGATCCCGACCCGCTGCGCCACTGGGATGAACACGGCCGCGAGCATCTGACCCGCGCGCCGCGCGGCTGTCAGCAGACCTTCTACGCCGAACTGGCGCAGGCCTGCCTTGCTCGCGGCGCCCCGCCGAACACGCCCGAGCAGATCGTCATGGTGCAGACGATCCTCGATCTGGCCATTGTATCGGCGCGGACCGGCCAGGTGCTGACCTTGTAATTCCGCGATTATTACAACAATTTCATCATTTCGTCGCAGCCAGGATGGATTTTGCCGCAACGACATGGAACTTAGGCGAGGGTGACCTACTTTCCATTATCCGGGGGGACAAACCGGAGATCAAAGTCATGAAAAACCCAAAACTTTTCGCCGCCGCGCTGACTGTTTCTGCGGCATTCACGGCTATCCCATGCGTTGCATTCGCGCAGGAAACGCAGCCCGCAAGCACTGCGGCACAGGCAGCCCAGATGGCGCCTGCACAACAGGCTATCGCACCCAAGGCCGGTGACACGATTTTCGACAACACCGGCGCCAGCATCGGCCCTGTTGACAGTGTCAGCGATCAGCAGTTCGTGGTATCGAGTGCAGCAGGCAAGGCGACGCTCAAGGTCGATTCGCTGGCCATGGGTACCAACGGCCTGATGATCAACATGACCAAGGCGCAGTTCGAAGCAGCGGTGGCTGCGGCACACGGCGCCAAGGCCAACTGATACCGCACAGTTAATTGTGCATATGCATGACAGCAGGAGATGCTCAATGACCAGAGTCTGGGACCGGCAGATACGCAATCGTGACAGCCTGGTGCGGCGGATAGACCGTTGTTACCTGGTGGCTGCGGGCAGGGTTGCAGACCAGCGTCAGATGTATCTTGAACGTGCGCGCCATTACCGGGAAATGCTTGTCCGGTTCGTGGAATTGCATGCGGAATTGCCCGCTTAAATCTGCGAAAAAATCGATCCTCTCGCGCGTCGTCCCTCAGTCGGGCGGCGCGCGAGATCGTTGAATCTGCCAGCCTCGTCAGGCGGTATTCGCATCGCCCGGACTTTGTGCTAGGCGGCGCCATCGCGACCATGCAATCAGCCTGGTCGCATCAGAACGGCCACTCAGGTGGTGGCTGCAAAGGGACATTAGACCACGTCAATGGCAGGATACAAGGAACCGGGTTTTCAGGATCGTGTGGCGTCTGCCGCAAAGGCCCGTGAGAGCGCACTTGCACGTTTGAAGGCAAAACCGCCGGTAGACCCGGCGGTGGTGGCAGATCGCATCGAAAAGGCGCGCCAGAAGGAATTGGCACAGGCCCAGCGCGCCGCGCAGCGCATGGCGGAACGTGCTGCTGCAGAAGCCGCCAGGGCAGAGGCCGAAGAGGCACGACTGGCCGAAGAGGCTGCGATTGCCCAGGCGATCGAAGACGCCAAGGTGCCCGAACTCACCGACGCCGAGCGCAAGCAGATCCGCGACGCAAAATACGCTGCGCGCAAAGCGCGCAAGAAGGGCTGACTTGGGCCAGGCCAAACCCTTCGAACGTCACCGGCAAGCCTGGACCCCGGACGAGATCCAGAAACTGCACCAGTTCGCAAAAAAGGGCATGGCGCTCAAGGCGATCGCCAAAGCGCTGACGCGTAGCGAGGAATCAGTAAAGGATCGAGCAAAGCTCGATCAGCTGGGCATCGCAAAACTGCGCTAGAATATAGGGTAAAAATCCCCATCATGCCGGATTTCCTCCGGCATGATGGGGATGGCTGCGATCAGCAGCGCTTGCGCCGGTTGTGCGCCAGTTCGTGCCCAGCCAGGCCACCAGCGGCGGCACCGACGAGCAGGCCACCTGTTCCGCCCAGCAGTGCATGGCCGAGCAGGCCACCGCCCACGGCACCGGCGACGCTGCCGGTCGTCTTGTTGAAGCGCAGGCAATTGCCATGGCCCGAGCGATGACGATGATGATACCGGTAATGTTCGGTAACGGTCTGGGCCGATGCGGCCATGTCGGGCAGCGTCATGCCCAATGTCGAAATCGCCAAAACGCCTGCAATCAAAGACTTTTTCACAACATGTTCCTTGCAATTGGAGCGCAACCGGGACGAGTCCTGGCGCGCCGCTATCCGTTAGACCAATTCACCATCAGTGGTTTTGATAATGGTCGTGCGGATGGTGGTCGCCGCGATCCGGATGGCCATCGTGGCAAGCGGCCAGGCCGAAACCGGCTGCCAGCAAGGTCAGGGCAAATACCCGGCGGATGGTGGTCTTCATGAAAGATCCTTTCAACGCGAACTGGCGACCTTGCTGTCAATAACGTCGCCGGGCCGCACAGGTTCCCTCAGCACCACAGTCAGATGCACTTTCAGCGGCAGGGCGGGCGAGGCATTGGCCAGCCCGCGCGGCATATCGAGCGGCGCATGCACATAATCGCCCGGGCCAACGGCAAATGTGTCGGGACCCAGCGTCATCAGGCCGTTTCCGGCGATGATGTAATAGAATTCGTCAAAGGCGCCGATGCCGTTGGCATCGTCGGTGCGGTGGACATGCACGCCTTCGGCGGCGCCGGGGGGAATCTCCAGGATCAGAAACCGTGCCGGCGCGCCTGCGCCGTCAAAGCCGAAATGGCGAACGCACACCATGCCCGGCCCCCCGCGCATGACCACGTTTTCGCGGTCGGTGCGGTCGTTCTGCACAATCATGACGGCACCTGTTCGAGCGGCACCTGTTCGAGTGGCAGGGCCGTGGTGCGCTTGATCACGTCGAGCGCAATGCTCGATCGCACATTGGCGACATCGCCATGACCAAGCAGGGCGGTATTGATCAGGTGCGACAGGCTTTTGAGATTGTGCGTCACGATGCGCAAAAGATAGTCGGCATCGCCGGTCGTGGCACAGCAATCGAGCACCTGCGGCAGCGCGCTCACGCGCTCGTGAAACCCGCTGACGACCTCGCGCGAATACGATGTCAGCGTGACGGACACATACGCCTCGACCGTCAGGCCCAGGTGCTGCTCGTCGAGAAGGGCCACCTGTTTGCGGATCGGGCCATCGGCTTGCATCCGCGCGATGCGGCGCGAAACCTGGCTGGCGGACAGATGGACCAGATCACCAAGCTGCGCGTGCGACAGCGAGGAATCAGCCTGGATCTGTGCCAGTATTTTCCGGTCGGTCATATCCATGCAGATATCATGCGCCGAACCAGGTCCAAACGCAAATCACACGCATGATCGCCGTCGACAATGCAGCACATCGCGCGGACTATGCGTTGTTTTGCATGTATTCTCTCTCCGCAAGGAGCACGCCATGTCCGACCACGCATCATCGACCGACCTGTTCGACAATCCGCTCGGCCTCGACGGGTTTGAATTCATCGAATTTTCCGCCCCCGATCGGGGCACGCTCGAACCGGTGTTTGCGCAGATGGGCTTTACCCACATCGCCAACCACCGTTCGAAAGCGGTGCAGTTATGGCGCCAGGGCGGCATCAACCTGATCGCCAATTACGAACCGCGCAGCCCGGCTGCATATTTTGCGAGCGAACACGGCGCATCGGCCTGCGGCATGGGCTGGCGTGTGCGCGATGCGGCAAAGGCCTATGCCGCCGCGATCGCGCGCGGCGCCGAGCCGGTCGAAGTCACCACCGGCCCGATGGAACTGCGCCTGCCTGCGATCCGCGGCATCGGCGGGTCGATCATCTATCTGATCGACCGCTATGCCGGCGCGCCTTCGGGCTCCGACCTGTCGATCTACGATATCGATTTCGTCTATCTGCCCGGCGTCGATCGCGCGCCGGCGGGCGCCGGATTTCATACGATCGATCATCTGACGCATAACGTCTATGGCGGCCGCATGGCGCATTGGGCCGGTTTCTACGAGCGCGTGTTCGGTTTTCGCGAGATCCGCTATTTCGACATCAAGGGCGAATACACCGGCCTGACCAGCAAGGCGATGACTGCGCCCGACGGCAAGATCCGCATCCCCTTGAATGAAGAGGGCGGGGCAGGTGGTGGCCAGATCGACGAATTCCTGCGCGCCTACAATGGCGAAGGCATACAGCACATTGCGTTTGCATGCGAAGACCTGATCGGCGGCTGGGACCATCTGAAAGGCATCGGCACGCCATTCATGACTGCGCCGCCCGCCACGTACTACGAAATGCTCGATGAACGCCTGCCCGGGCATGGCGAGCCGGTAGCCGATCTGCAGTCGCGCGGAATCCTGCTCGACGGCTCGACGACGGCGGGCGATCCGCGCTTGCTGCTGCAGATTTTCTCCGAAGCTCAGATCGGCCCGGTGTTTTTCGAATTCATCCAGCGCAAGCGCGATGAAGGTTTTGGCGAAGGCAATTTTACTGCGCTGTTCGAAAGTATGGAGCGCGACCAGGTGCGACGCGGTGTGCTTGCGGCAATCTGAAACCCGGCCGAATGTGCCTGTTCCACGGGTAATGCGAATTGCCCCGATCAGACGGCCCCGATCAAACGGCAATCTCTGCTAGTCAATAAAAACCAGGTCGAGTTCACCGTATCTCCACAGGTCGCCGCCAATGTGGGTCTTAACAGGTCGCTTACCATGCGGCGTAATACCTGCCCGACTGGATACCGTGTACCTGATGACGCTGCTTCGCCCTGGACATCTGATTGCCTTTGGCCGGTTTCTGGTGGCCTATTTTCTGGCAATGGCGCTGGGGCTGGTGCTGTCGCGGTTCGACAACGGTGTTGCGGTCGTATGGTTTGCGGGCGCGGTGCTGTTTGTCCAGCTGGTCACGACGCCGCGCCGAACCTGGCCGGCCCAGATGATTGGTGCGGTGGCCACAGGTGCCCTGGCGATCGTGTGGTTCGGTTTCGGCACTATGGCGGCGCTGCCGCTTGCGCTGCTGGGCGTGCTCGAGACTGCCGCTGCGGCCGCGCTCGTCAAGACTTGCTACCGGCGGTTCGGCCGGCTGCAATCGATCAGGGAGATCGTGTGGTTTATCGGCATCGCCGGGCTGCTGATCCCCGCAATCTTTGCGTTGCCTGCGGCCGCGGTCATCCACTGGGTCAACGGCATGGCGTTCGCTCTGGCGTGGCGCGACTGGTTTGCCGCCCACGGGCTCGGTTTCCTCGCCTTTGCGCCGCCACTGCTGCTGGTCATGCGCGGCGAGGGGGCGAAGTGGCTGCGTACGGCAACGCCGGCCGACATGCGCGAGGCAGCAATGCTGCTGACCGCGGTGCTGTTTACGCTGGCGATTACCTTTGGCCAGAATGTCGCACCGCTGGTGCTACTGCCGCTGATTGCCATGGTCGCGGCGGTGTTGCGGCTGGGTCGGTTCGGCGCGATGTGCGCGGTGATCATCACGATCACTGTAGGACTGACGGCGTCGTTTGCCGGCATGGGTCCGACCACGCTGCTGCGCGTCACCATGGCGCTCAAATTCGAAGTGCTGCAGCTGTTTTTTGCATGCACGGTCGCAGTGCTGCTGTTGCTGGCAGAAGAGCGCACCGCGCGCCACCGTCTGCTGGAACGAGTCTACGCCGCAGAAACGCTGCAACGGCTGATCGTCGAGCGCGCGAGCGACGTAATCATCCGGCTGCGTGGCGATGGCACAGTGCGGTTCGCATCACCTTCGGTGGCACGGTTGTGGGGCTATCTCCCCGATGAACTGCTCGGACGGCAGTTTTTCGATCTGATCCATCCGCGTGATGCGCCAGCGGTGCGCGCCAGCCGCCAGACCATCCTTGAAAGCCCTGACGGCGCCGCAACGTCCGAATACCGGATGCAGTGCAAGGATGGACGCATGGTCTGGGTGGAGGGCAGCACACGCGCGATCCTTGGCCACCAGGGGCGTGTCGCGGGCATGCTGATCGTCATTCGCGACGTAACCGACCGGCGTGCCCTGATCGACGACCTGTCGCGGCAACCGGTCATCGACTCGCTCACTGGCCTCGCCAACCGCCGCGTGTTTGATCAGGATCTGGCGCGCGGTCTGGCAGCCGGCAAGCAAGGCTGCCTTGCGCTGTTCGACCTGGACCATTTTGCGCAGATCAACGCTGTCCACGGCGCAGATGCCGGCAATCGCGTGCTCCAGGCCTTTGCCGGTGTCATGCGCGATTCCGTGCGTACAGGAGATACCGCGATTCGGCTGTCCGGTGAGGAATTCGCCGTCTTGCTGTTCGGCGCCTCGACATCCGACGCTTACGACATCTGTCAACGCATCCTGACGCGGTTCGCCGCGATCGAGAATCGTCCGTTATCCGGCAAGTTGTGGCGCGCAACGGTCAGCGCCGGGCTCGCAAAATTCGAACCCGGCACCAGCCCCGAAGCGGTCCTTACCGCAGCGGAAACCGCACTTTACAGCGCCAAGAACGACGGCAGAAACCGCATCAGCCTGTCGGCCTGACGCTGCCTGTCGCCGCCGTCAGAGCGCCTGACCGTCTTCTTCTTCTTCAAACAGGATCGCGTTGGCCGCGGTCGCCGACAGGCGCACCTTGTTGCCTTCGATGCCGGCAACCAGGCCGCCGGACACGAAATGGTGATGCGCCGCATGCGCGCCGCTGTCGGCCTTGGTCAGCTTGAACCGGTCCCCTTCGACTTTGTCGACCGTGCCCACATGCACGCCGTCGGCGCCGATGATTTCCATATGTTCTTTGATCTGTTCAAGATTGCTCATGGCCGTTTCTCCTGTGATGGAGGAATAACGGGCGGCAGGCGCTAAAGGTCCGCTATAGATCGACAATGCCAAGCGAAACGGCGACGCCGACCAGTTCGGCGCGCGATTTCACCGACAACCGCCGTTTGGCCTTCTCGACGAATTCATGCGCCGTCGTCTTGCTGATCCCCAGGTTCTCGCCGATTTCCGCATCGGACCTGCCCTTGGCGACCAGGCGAAGGCAGGCAATCTCGCGCTCGGTCAGGCCCATCGGCGGCACGGCAAACCCCTGCGAGCCGACCAGTACGCGGACATGCGTCTGCAGGCAGATTGCGATCATGCACAGATAGGCCCGCGCCTCGACAGTCAGGTTGCAATCACGCCCGGCCATGCTGACGAGCCCGACGCGATTCCCGACCTGGCCAAGCGGCACGACCAGTCCTTCGTTCCAGCCTTCCGCCGCGCACAGGTCCAGTGCTTTCAGGCCGATTTTGGGCAGCGTGCGATCGGCACGCAGATCGCTCCAGGTAAAGGGCTCAAGCCGGGTCGCCAGCGCCTCCACCACCGGATCGCGCTCGACCAGTCCCGACGCTGCATAAAACCGGGCCCATTTGTCCGACCAGTCGATCAGGAAAAAGACCGCGCGCCCGCGATCGCGCAAATCGAGTTCGCCACACGCGAACGTATCGAAGCCATATGGCGCGATCTGCTGCCTGAACAACAACCGGCACGGCTCGACCGCAGTCTGACGGCGCAGTTCGAGATTGAACTCGAAGGCTTTTACGATGTCATTCATGACGCAATCCGTGCCGGACATCTGCGTGATGCCACTGTTCTAGCCATTGGACAAAGCGGCAACCGGCAAAGTCGCACATCGGCACCGCCTGAATGGAGGCTCTGCCCGAGCTTAACCCTAATTTTCGTTAACCTACTGAATAATAATAAAAAATGGTGAGTATCCAAGTGATCGACCGAAAATATATGCACGCCATAGGCTCTATCGCCGACCACCTTGTTCCGTTGTCGCCATGAGTCATGAATCGGTCAATTCGTGTTAGACTTCAATGCTTGCCAGACCCGATCTGCTGTCGTCCAGCGACCCCGGGTACTGTCACGGCCACGTAGTTTCTCTTAATGGCACATATATTCGGTACTTAACGTCTTGCGACCCTCTGTTTGGAGGGTTTTGATGGCTCCCATTCGGTGCCAATCTGCGGATCTGGTCTGGGGTCGCAAACGGCAGGGTATTCGCAAAATGATGGTGGGGGAAACCCCGGCTGGCTCTCAATACGTATTGAGGGTCGGTTCTTGACACCACGGCTCGTTTGAAGCCGGGTTGCATGATGCATCCCGGCGTCAGGCGCGCCTTTGGCGAATACCCTGCCCAATCGGGCGATCCACGGCCACGTGAATGCGCGTGCCCTGCATCAACACTTACTGCGTTTTGGCTGGAGATCGACCGATGGCTACCTCTCCCTATCCGTTCAGCACGACATGGACCGGCGCTGGCAATGGTACATCGTGGTCGGATGCCGCCAACTGGTCCAACGGGGTGCCCTTGCCGGCCGCGTATGCGCCGACCGGCGATCAGGACCTTGCGACGATCAACAACAGTGTCGCCACGACGCCGTTTGCCTTGGTCATCGCGGGGAACGAAAGCGCAGGCGAAATCGATATAGACCTGACCGATCCGGCTGGGGCTGCGGCTGTCACGCTGACCGGTACGCTGGCCATGTCGACCAATGTCAGCGACGCCGGTTCCGGATTCGGCCTGATCAATCTGGCTGCGGGAACGTTTGCCATCGACGGCGGGACCCTGACCGGTGCGGAGGTGAAGATCAACGGCGGTGCGCTGGTTTTCCGCCCGGGTACGATCACGCTGGGCGGCGATATCATCGATGGCAATCTGGTCATCGACAACGGTACTACGGTCGTCATGTCTGCGTTCAACGGCGCCGTGTTCGACGGATTGGGGGGCTACGGCACAGCAACAGACGTGGTCATATCCAATGGCTCGACGGTGTCGACACTGGGATCGATCTATCTCAGCGGCCTGATCGATGTGAAGTCCGGCGGCACGTTCTCGTTCGACGGCGGTTCGCTGAATGGCTGGGGCAGCACCGGCACGATCTTTGCCGACGGCGGCACCTTGAATGTCACGCACAGCTTTTCCGTCACTGCGAATTACGTGTTCGAAGGCGCGGTGAATTTTATCGGTGCCGACACGATTTCAATCAACTCGGGCGACGACCTGGCCCTCGTTGCGCCCGCCTCGGCCACATCGCCTGATGTGATCGATCTCAATGGCGGCACGATCGATGTGACCGGCGGGCTCACGCTGGTAAACACCGTGCTGGAAAACGGCACGGTCATCCTCGAATCGGGAGCGACCTATACCGCCGATGCCACGTCGTCGATTTCGGGCGTTACCCTGACCGATCATCGCCCGGCCGGGCAGACCAACTGGACCGGCGGCGCAGGCGATGACGACTGGTCGAACGCTGCGAACTGGACCAATGGCGTTCCGCAGTCGGGCCTGGGCTTTACCACCGACGGCCAGTCGGTGGCGGTGATCAACAACATCATCAACACCGTGACGTCAACGATCGTCATCGCCAATGATGTCAATGCGCAGGACATCTACGTCGGAACAACCGACCCCTCGAACGGCCCGTCGGTCAGCCTGACCGGCACGCTCGATACCTCCTATGCAGGCGAAGGGGGTGCCTACGGCTATCTCGACCTGACCTCGGGCACGTTCGAAATCGACGGCGGCACGCTGGCCTATACCGGAGTCGGCCTCAATGGTGGCACGTTGGCTTTCGGTAGCACTTCGGCGGGTGCGGAGTTCTTGCACCAGGATATCGTCAACGGCGATTTCACGATCTCCAACAGCGAAGTCCTGCTGGAAGGCTACAATGTTTTCCATGGCCAGGGCGGCGGCGGGCCGTCGACGGTCACACAGAACGGCGGGTCGCAGCTGATCGTGGCCAACGGCACGCTGGCGCTCGATGGCACGCTCGACATCCAGGACGGCGGTGACAGCACGCTGTTTGCGCTCGATGGCGGCAATCTGTCCGGCTATGGGGACGACAACGGGGCCAATATCTTCATCGACGGCGGTACGTTTGCGATCGACGCGTCGACGACGTTTTCCAACACGGTCAACATCTACGGCGGCTACATGGTCGTCGGTAACACCGACGCCGTTGTAACGATCACAATCGATGCCAGCAGCGTCACCTCGATCGGACAGGCGGGCGGGGCGCAGACCGTCGTCAATCTCAACGGCGCAAACATCGACGTTTTCGGCACGCTCGATCTGACCAATACATTGATCGAAAACGGCACCATAACGGTCGAAAGCGGCGCGGTGTTCAACCAGGATCAAACCGATGCGCTGCTAAACGTAAACGTCGTCGGCGGGTTGCAGACCGCGACCAACTGGACCGGACAAGGCGACGGCACGACCTGGGACGATGCGGCCAACTGGGACAACGGTGTTCCGGTTGCTGGCGGGCCTTATCCCACGCTCGGCAGCAATGTCACCACGATCGACAACAACCACGGTGACAGCGCGCCGTTCACCGTTACGCTCGCCGGCACCGAAGTCGGCGCACTGGTCATTGTCGACGCCACCGATCCGGCGGGCGGGGTCGCGGCGCGCCTGACGGGCACGCTGGACCTGTCGTTCGCCTCCACCGGAAATGGCTCGACGCTGGGTGTGCTCGATGTCAACGGCGGCACGTTCGAAGTCGATGGCGGCACGCTCGATGTGTTGAACGTCAACCAGCTGGGCGGGCATCTCACGTTCGGATCGGCGGCGACTTATGGCGCGTCCACACTCAATGCGTCGGGCATCGCGGGCAACCTGGCGATCGGCAATGGCTCCGACGTGGTCATTGGGCAATATTCGTTTGGCGCATTCAACGCCGACAACGCGGGGGTCATCAACGACGTCACGATCCAGGACAACAGCGAGCTCGATATCAAGGGCTCGCTCGGCTCTTCCAACAACATTCATATCGTCTCGGGTTCGGTCGTGCTCGACGGGGGTTCGCTGTCGCTGAGCAACAATGCAAAGCTGACGTCGGAGGGCGGTTCGCTGTCCGTAATCGGCACCGGCACGCTTATTGGCGGCGAATACGACGGCGCGATCGACATTGGCGCGAACAACACGCTGATCATCGGTGGCGGCAATACGGTTCTCCTCAGCAATCCGGCCGGCCAGGACGCGGTCAACCTCGATAGCGGCACGCTCGACGTGCAGGGTACGCTCGATGTCGCCGGCATCATCACCGGCGCTGGCTCGCTGAATCTCGAAACCGGATCGAAGCTCGAAAATGCCACGGTCAATGCGCCGTTTGCGTTCGACGAACCGACGGTCAACATCGCGGGGACGACCGCGACGCTCGACAATGTCACGATCGATGCGACGATCAACAATACGGGCGGGGCAGTCATCACGATTGCCGACACCGTGAATTTCGGCAATGCGAGCGACAGCGCGCCGATGCAGGTCAACCTGGATGGCGGCACGCTCGACGTCACCGGCACGCTCAACCTGATTAACACCCAGATCAGCAACGGCACGATCAAACTGGAATCGGGCGCCACGCTGACCACTGCGGCGGCCTCGTCACTCAGCGCGGTCACCGTCGAGCGCACATTGGCCAATGGCGATACGCAGATCCTTGGCCCCAATGTCCAGATCCAGTCGCTGCAGACGTTGGCTGCCGGCCAGAATGTCGGTCTGGAAACCGGCGTCAACGGCGACGGCACGCACTTGGCCCAGGGCGGCCAGGTTACTTTTGTCGACACGACGGGAAACAACGTTCCCGTCGGGTTCATCGGTGCTGGCACCGTTACGGTCACCGATGGCGAAGGCCTGTCGTCGACCGATTTCAGCGGGGCTGCGCTGACCGCGAATGTGGCGGGCAACACGCTGGCCTTTGTCACCGACACCTATCTTGCCAATGGCGGTTCATTCTCGGCCGAAAACGGCGGATCGCTGGTCATCGGCGATGCGGCGAATGCAGGCGACAACCTGACCGACGGCGTCGTGAATGCCGGTTTTCTGGCGACTGGCGGATCGAGCATCCTGCTGTACGGCGCGAAAGGGATTTCGGTCCTCAACGGCGAAACCACGATCGACAACACCTCGACGATCGGTGTTTCCACCCCAGGCGGCACTGTTGCACTGGCCCAGTCGCTGACCTCGATCGGGTCGCAGGATCCGGCGACGGGGTTCGACAAGCTTGGCATTCTCAATCTGAACAACGGCGCCAGCCTCATCGATCCCAATGCAGTCAAACTGTACGGGACGATCAACCTGGCCGGCGGCACCGTGTCGACTGCAGGGTTGAGCGGCGATCAGGTGGTGTTCAATTCGGGTTTCGGATCCGAATATCCCAGTGGTGTGCTCGGCTATGGCACACTTGACGGCCCGTTCGGGTCGACCGGGGGCAATATCTACATGGAGGCATCGGGCGGGACGCTGACATACACCGGCACAGTCACCGGGTTCGTCAACTTGATTGGCGATGCCAACTCCAAATTGATCGTGAACAGCGCACTCGATTCCAACGGGTACAACAACGGGTACGATGTGGCGCTGAAAGCCGGATCAACCGTCGATCTGACAGGCGCGATCGGCGATACGACGAATATCTACGTCAATTTTACAGGCAGCAATGCGACTCTGGAACTTGCCGACACGACCGGTATAAATTTCAGGAATATCCAGATCCAGGGCGCACAGACCAACGATGTCATCGACCTCGACGGGCTGGTCGCGGCAACCAATCCCGATGGCTCGCCAAACGTGACGATCACCCGGTATGTGACGGGGTCCGTTGGCGTCACGATCGTGCCGGTGGGCGGCGGCGCGGCCGATACCTTCACGATCACCAATGCTGCCAACACCAAGGTGACGTTCAATCCCGATAACGGGAACGGCGGCTCGCAGATCCTGCTGACGGCCGATCCGGTGATCACCGCGCCTGGCTCGGTTGCGGCCACGCAAGGGTATGCTGCTGCGATTTCCGGTGTTTCACTGGCCGACATCAGCCTTGCCAACAGCGGCACGGTCACGGTCACCGTGGTCGATGTCAACGGTGTGCTGGCGGCTACGGGTACCGGCGTCAGCGGTTCGGGCACGAAATCGCTCACCGTCACGGGCAGCCTGGCAGACGTCAACGCCGAACTGGCGACGCTGACCGTCCTGGAAAGCGGACTGGGCAACGATGCGCTCGCCGTGTCGGCGGTGGACAGCGCCGGCAACAGCGCCACCACGCAAAGCCTACCGATCTATGTCGAACCGCCGATCGTCATCGGTGCGCAGTCGACGCTGTTGGCCGCCCAGAACGTCGCCACGCCGTTCGGCGGCGCCTATGTCTACGAACAGGGTGCGCTGAACGGCGCCGACCTGACGGTCACGGTTTCGGATGCAACGGGTATCCTGACGGCGACCGGCAGCGGCGTTTCGGGGTCCGGCACCCATGCGATCACGCTGACCGGATCGCAATCGGCCGTCTCGGCCGAATTGAGCGCGTTGACGATCACCGAACAAGGCGCCGGGACCGATACGGTCACTTTCAATGCGACCGATGCCGCCGGCGACAAGGCACCGACGGTGGGCGTTGCAGTGACAACGCTACCCACGCCATCGATCGTGGCCCCGTTCGGCGCAACGGTTACGCAAAATTCGATCACGCCCCTGACGGGTTTCAGCATCGACGAAGCGGGTGCACCATCCTACGAGCAATTCACCGTCACGCTGTCGGATGCGAGCGGGCTGCTGTCCGCGACGGGCAGCACGGCGACCGGGTATGGTGCGACATCGATCACGCTGACCGGATCGCTGTCGCAGGTCAACTCCGACCTCGCCACGTTGACCGTCGACGATCCGAACCAAGGCTCCGACACGCTGAACCTGACCGTTACCGACAGCCTCGGCGGCACGGCATTGCAGCACGTCCAGGTCACGTCGAACCATGTCGATGCGCCCGATCTGACGGTCGGCACGATTACAGCGCCGCAGGCCGCGGTGGCGGGTCAGACAGTTCAGCTGACCTGGACCATCACCAACAGCGGAGATGCGACCGCAACCGGACCCTGGACCGACAACGTCTATGTCGCGTCCGACGCTGCGGGCAGCAACAAGGTCCTTGCCGGCACTTTCACTTACACAGGCTCGCTGGCGCCGGGCCAGAGCGAAACCGAAACGCATACGGTCACAGTGCCGGGCGGTCTGTCCGTCAACAGCCAGACCGGCACGGCCACGACGTATTTCGTGGTCCAGGCGGATGCCAACAACCAGACGGGATCGCTATCCGGCATTCAGAACCACATTACAGTGGCATCGACGCCGACTGCGGCCACCCAGACGATCAACTGGAATGCGATTCTCGGCCCGATCAAGCCGGCCGGCCTCGACGCAACCGACTTTGCGCTGTTCGAACAGCGCTTCATTGCCGAGGTCGGCACGACCGATGCCAGCTTTGCAACGGCGATTTCTAACGCGATCGCAACGCTCGACAAGACGGGCACGACGAATGCCGGCTACACCGATGCGGTAAACCTGCTCGTCGCACAGGCGTTCGGCGCCGTGGGCGGCCAGCAATTGGCAAAAGTTGTCGATCCGTCGCAGAATACGTCGGGGCTGAATTCGCTGCTGACGCCAAGTTACGGGTCCAGCCTGACAAGCCGCAATAGCGGCGGCGCCTTCGGTGACGGCTGGAATTCGGAATTCAACGATGTCGGCCCACTGGGGCCGATGAACGGCATCGGAGCGGGTAATGTCAATCCGGAGAGCCCAAGCTATGTCATTGAATATATCACGACGTATGTCGATCAGGACGGCAATTACCTCGGCCGATCGATAAGCTATCAAGTCGTCGCACCGGTCTCGGAAGGCATCGCTTTCCTGGACTCGTCCAATCCGTATTCCAATTATACGAAAACCAACCCGAACGGCACGATCGAAACATTCGATGGCATGTCCGGTCTGGTTATCGCGATCAGCGACGGGCACGGCGATGCGATCGCGATCCACCGCAACGAATCGGGCGTCATTACGAGTATTACCACTACGGCGGGCCACCCGCCTGTGTTCACGGTCAATGCGCAGGGCAACATCACCAGCGCGACCGATACCGCGGGCAATGTCATCACGTATACGTACGATGAGACCGGCGCACATCTGTTGAGCACGACAAGCCCCGCGGGCACCACGGGCTATCAGTATTCGACCAGCACCAATGCCTTTATCCAGAATGCGCTGACCCAGGTCACCGCGTCCGATGGCAGCACGCAAACTTATACTTACGATGCGCAGGGCAACCTTGCGTCGCAGTTGGCGAATGGCGCTGCGCCCACGATTTACGGATACCCCGGCGCAAACACTGTGACCCGGACCAACGCGGCCGGCCAGACGACGACGTACACATACGATGAATTGGGCCAACCGGTCGCAATAACCGACGCCAATGGCGGCGTGATTACCCTTCAGCACAATGCCAACGGCCAAGTTACGTCGATCACCAGTGCGACCGGGCAGACCTACGGCTATGCCTACGACGCCACCGGCGACCTGACGCGCTACACCGATCCGCTCGGCAATACGGTGCAGGACGCCTATGGAGCGTCGACGACCTCGTCGCCGACATCGGTTACCGATCAGAACGGCAACCAAACCCAGTATACCTTCAACGCCGCCGGACAGACGACCGGCGTCGCACAGGCCAATGGTGCGCAAGCGCAGTACCAGTACAACACTGCGGGACAACTGACCGAAGAGATCGAGGCCTCGGGCGCGACCATCCAGTACACCTACAACGCGGCCGGCGCGATTACCAAAGAGGCGTTCAGCGACGGCACGTCGCAAAGCTATTCCTACGACGCGAGCGGCAATCTGGCGTCGGCAACCGCAGTCGACGGCAGCGTGACGACCTACACCTACACCGCGCAGGGCCTGCTATCGAGCGTAACCAACGCGGCCGGCCAGGTCGAAAGCTACAGCTACAACGCGGCGGGCCAGGAAACGCAGCGGATCGAACCCGATGGCTCGATCACCAACTACACGTTTACCAGCGCCGGCAAACTCGCGCAGATCACCGATGGCAGCGGCGCCGTCATCGCCACGTACACCTATCGCGCGGATGGCGCGCTGACCGGAAAAATCACCGGCAACGGCGCAAGCACGGCCTATACCTACGATGCCGCCGGCAACATGACCGAGATCAAGATTCTCGCGTCCGACGGCACCACCACCAGCAAGATCGACTATACCTACGATGCCGACGGCCGGATCGCGACCGCGACCTCGGGCGACGGCGCATGGACGTATACATATGACGCCGCCAACCAATTGACCCATGCGATCTTTGCATCGACCAATGCCTCGATCGCCAACCAGGACCTGACTTACAAATACGACGCGGCGGGCAATCGCATCCAGACCATATTCAACGGCGCGACCACCAATTACACCGCCAACAATCTCAACCAATACACCGCGGCCGACGGCACGACATACGGCTATGACGCGAATGGCAACCTAGTGACCAAGACCAGCGGCGGCGCAACGACTACCTATAACTACAACATCCAGAACCAGCTGACATCGTCGACCGATACCAGGGGTACGACGACATATGCCTACGATGCCTTCGGCAACATCGCCTCTGAAATGGTCAATGGCATCAAGACGACGTATGTATCCGATCCGCTGGCGATAAATGCCACCGCCACCGGCGCGCTGTCGGCCGTGGCGCAGGCGTATAATGCCAGCGGCCAAGCGACCGCCACATATGTCTATGGCAATGGCCTGACAGCGGTGACCAGCGGCGGCACGACCAGCTATTACAATGCCGATGCATCGGGTAATATTACCAGCCTGAGCGGCGCCAACGGCACGCTGACGCAGACCTATGTCTACTCTCCGACCGGCACCGTGCTCGGTTCGACAGGAAGCGTGGTCAATCCGTTCCAGTTCAATGGCCTTGCCGGCGCGATCACGCAGACCAACGGACTGGTGAATACGCGCGCGCGGTATTATGATCCGACCACGGGTCGATTTATTTCGCAGGATCCGACAGGACAATCCGGAGGTATCAACCTTTATACATATTCAGGGAATAACAGCCTCAACTATGTCGATCCTAACGGCGCCGGATTTTCACCATCAGGTTTTCTGTTCGGCGTCGCCAGTCTTGCGATAACAGCCGCTGTCGCAACTGCGGGATTTGTAACTGCGCCCGTTACTGCAACGGTTTTTGGTTTGGTCGGACTGGGAACCGGGCTCTATTCAATTGGAAAGTCATTAACGAAAGACGGGAACGGCATCTATGTCGACAGCCCCGCCGAGGTAAACCTCAATTTGCTGAACACCGAGTTGAGTGCGATCCCGGGCGGGCCGGTTTTATCGACGTTCCAGGCGCTGTTGAGTGGTATCGGCTCGAGCGATATATTCGACGTGAACTATGCGTTAAAATATTATTTCGGCGACCGAACGATCTCCACCACCCAAACCGTCAACCGCCCACGCGCCGGCGGCTGGGGCGATGTCCATCTGACGACTTTCGACGGGGTGCATTTCAATTTCCAGGCAGTGGGCGAATTCCTGCTGGCCAAATCGACCGCGGCTGGCGACAATTTCCAGGTCCAGATCCGGCTTTCGGCCTTGGGCGGAGGGGAAAGCGCGCCGACGCTGACCACCGAAATCGGCATCCAGGTCGGCAACCAGACAATCGTCTTTGCCGCTGATCGCTCGGCGACGGTCTATCTCGATGGCGTGCCCGCCGATCTGAACCTGTCGAATCCGACGCTGTCGCTGGCGGGCGGCACGATCACGGCGCTGTCGCAGAACAGCTATCAGGTCACCGAAAAAACCGGCGAAGTTGTCAACATCACCAACAACGGTTCGTATCTCGATTATACCGTCGATCTGGCGCCCGGCGCAAAACCGGGATCGGTCGAAGGCCTGCTGGGATCCTACAGCGGCGCGGCGAATGCGTTCCAGTTGCCTGACGGAACGGCGCTGGGCGCAACGTTGTCGTCGGACCAGCTTTACCAGACATTCGGCAACGCCTGGCGGATTACCGATGGCACCTCGCTGCTCAATTACCTGAACGGGGAAACCACTGCCACTTACACCGATCTTGCTCATCCGCAGTATGACCTGCCGGTCAGCAGCCTGCCGACCGCTGTCGTGCAGGCGGCAACCGCCGCGGTCGCGGCGGCCGGGCTTACCGGGACGGCAGCGGCCGACGCGCTGTACGACTACCTGGTTACCGGCAATCCGAGCCTGATCGCCAATGCGGCAAGCGACGGGTCGCAAGCCCCGGTAACCTCCAGCGCGGTAATCACCGCTGGTGCAGCACCGCCGCCGAGCATCGGAATCAGCCCCGCCGCGCCGACGGTAACCGAAGTCAGCAACCAGACGCCGGTCACGTTCACCATCAGCCTGACGGGTACCGCGACAGCCAACACCGTCGTCAACTATGCCGTGGTGCCGACCGCGATCGACAGCGGCAAGACCTATTTCAACGCGGCCGATTTCGGCGGCACCCTACCAAGCGGTACGGTGACGATCCTGGCCGGTCAGACCACCGCGCTAGTTACGGTCGAAGTGCCCAACGCCGCATTGGGCGCTGGCACCGACAAATGGCTGGCGGTTGCGATTTCGGGCACCGGGGCGAACCCGGTCTATGCGTCGACCGCGCAAGTCGACGTGATCAACAATGTACCGGTGGCCGGCACCGCGCCCCAGCCGTTGCTCGAATATGTTTTGGGCAATGCGATCGGCGCGACCGAAAACGCACCGAGCCTAGCTCAGTCGGGCAACAGTTACGTCCTCGACCTTGGCAATGTCGTGCAGGGCACAGCCGTGGCCGCGCTGCAATTCGCGCTCGCCAACCTCGCGGACGCGCCCGCCGACAGCATCAGCGCTCAGACGGTTGCCCTGTCCGGAACGGGTTTCAACGTTGCCAGTATCGGTTCGGCAACGCTGGTTAGTGCGGGCAAGGCGATTACGGCCGCGACGGTGCAGCCTCTGTCCAGCACGCTGGGCGCGCAGACCACGCTCGTCACGATCGGTACGCACGATGTCAACGTCACCGGATACAATGGCGCTTTGCCGAATATCACGCTGACGATAAAAGAAAACGTCGTTGCGGCGGCGCAGGCCGTGCTGGGCACCACCGCGATCAAACTGGCCGATGTGCGGGTCGGTGCGAACGATACGCAGACGATCAAGGTCACCAATAGCGCAGGACCCGGCGCTGCGGCGCTCGATGTCACGCTCAGCGCGGGATCGGCTGCAGTGGGCACCGGGTCGATCAGCCAGCTGGCCGCAGGCGCCAGCGATTCGACCAGCATTGCGCTCGGCGTATCGACCGTGACGGCAGGCCTGCAGAGCAGTGCGGTCACGCTCAATCTGGCGTCCGATCTGGGCAATGGCGCGTCTTCGCCGCTGGTACTGAACCAGTCGGTCTCGGTCACCGGCGCGGTCTATCGCGCCGCCGCGGCAACCGTCATGCAAGGCACCACGACCGTGCACGTCGGCGATGCGGGCAGCCAGACCCTTTCGATTGCGAACAGCGATCCGGCAGACGGCTATTCCGAAGGCTTGCGCGCGACCGTCGCCGGGGTGACGGGCGGCGTGACCGCCAGCGGCACCACCGGCCTGATCGCGGCGGGTACGACCGATGCCTCGTCGGTGACGGTCGGCTATTCCACCGCGACCTCGGGTGTAGTTTCGGGCCAGGTCAATCTCGCGCTGACCAGCGATGGCACCGGTATCGACACGCTGGCGCCGATTGCAATCGGCACCGATGCGGTCGCGTTCAGTGTCCAGGTCGACAACTACGCGACGGCCGATCTGCGCGAGACGTCGGGTGGGGGCACGCTGACCGGCTCGGCCGCTGCGGGCTATACGCTCGATCTGGGCACGATCGCGCAGGGCTCCGGCCCTGCCACGGTCGATCTGGCCGCGCTGAACGCGGCCAGCGGTCTTGCCGATCTATTGTCAGGCACCTTCGGCGTCACTGCCAACAGCGCCTTTACCAACAGCGGCCTGGATTCGTTCAGCGGGCTTGGTGCAGGGCAGTCGGACGGTGCCCTGTCGGCCAGCTTGTCGACCGCCAACGACGGCACGTTCTCGGAGACGATCACGCTCACCGGCACAGGTTCGAACGCGAGCGGCTATTCGGGCAGCGTGGCTCCGGTATCGCTGACGATCAAGGGCACGGTTTCGTCCGAAACACCGGTCCTGGTCGCAGGCACTGTCGTCACCGGCGCGATCACCGAAGCGGCGAACACCACCGGCTCGGCCACGCCCGACACGGTGGCCGGCTCGATTGCATACACCGACACCAATCTGTCCTCGACCCACGCGGCCTCGATCACCGGGGTTTCGGCAACGGGCGTCACGACCGGCCTGCCCGTGAACAGCGCGCTGCTGGCGCTGCTGTCGCTCGGCACCCTGAGCGAAGACACCGCGTCGAACCCCGGCAGCGTATCGTGGAATTTTGCCGCTGCGGACAGCACGTTCGACTACCTGGCGGCGGGCGAAAAGCTGACGCTGACATACGCGGTGCAGATCGTGGAAGTCGGCGGAAAATCGGTATCACAGGACGTTACCGTTACGGTAACGGGCACCAACGATGCGCCCGTCATTGCCGCCGGGACAACGGCAACCGCCTCGCTCACGGCCAACGTAACCACGCCGGCCAATGACACCGCCACCGGCACGATCGCATTCACCGATGCCGATAGCGACGATACGCACACGGCGTCTGTCGTATCCGTATCGAGCGGCGGCACAGTTGGCGGCCTGCCGAACAACGCCACGCTGCTGTCGCTGCTGACGACCTCTGCGGTTACCGAACAGGCCGGATCAACCCCGGGCTCGGTCACGTGGAATTTCAATTCGCCCGACTCTACGTTCGCCTACCTCGGCGCGGGGCAGACGGTTAGCCTGACGTATGTTGTCGACGTCACCGACAACCACGGCGCGACTGTTAAAAAGGACGTGACTGTGAACGTTACGGGCCCTGCAGGCACTGTCCAGCACCATGCCACGGCCGGGTCTATCCTGGGCACGGCATATGCCAGCTATGACAACGCCTATACGGCAGGCGGCATGCTCACGCTCCAAACGTTCTACAATCAGGCGGGCGCCACCGTGGCGACCAAGAGTTATGGCGCTTACAACAGCTTCACCGTCCAGACCTTCACCGCCGGGACGTTCGCTGGAACGGCCTACGCCAGCCATACCAACACCTACACGGCAGCCGATTTCGTCGCTCTTCAGACGTTCTACGATGCCTCGGGCGATGTCGTTGCCACCCAGATCCTGACGCCCGACGGCGGCCACACCATCAAGGTGAACGGGGTCGTGGTCGAGGTCAAAACCATCCACACCGACGGCACCGGCAATTATGACGTGCTCTATAACGGCAGTGGGTCGATTCAAGGCGTGGTGTATACGAGCCAAGACACCGTCTTTACTGCAGCCAAGGTTCCGATCTCGCGAACATTCGCTGCATCGGGCAAGCCGGTGCTGGTGCAAACCTATGGCGCTGGCGGCGCGTTCACCGTGCAGACGTTCACGGCCGGGACGTTCGCTGGAACGGCCTATGCGAGCCATACCAATTCATACACCGCAGCCGATTTCGTCGCTCTTCAGACGTTCTACGATGCCTCGGGCAATGTCGTTGCCACCCAGATCCTGACGCCCGACGGCGGCCACACCATCAAGGTGAACGGGGTCGTGGTCGAGGTCAAAACCATCCACACCGACGGCACCGGCAATTATGACGTGCTCTATAACGGCAGCGGGTCGATTCAAGGCTTGGTGTATACGAGCCAAGACACCGTCTTTACTGCAGCCAAGGTTCCGATCTCGCGAACATTCGCTGCATCGGGCAAGCCGGTGCTGGTGCAAACCTATGGCGCTGGCGGCGCGTTCACCGTGCAGACGTTCACGGCCGGGACGTTCGCTGGAACGGCCTATGCGAGCCATACCAATTCATACACCGCAGCCGATTTCGTCGAACTTCAGACTTTTTACGACGCCTCGGGCAATGTTGTCGGGACCCAGAGCCGAACACCAGACGGCGGTTATACCAATACGGTCAACGACAAGACGGTCCAGGACAAGGCTTTCAACCCCGATGGCAGCTATGTGAATGCGTATGAAAACCAGACGGGCCGCGCCTACACGCAAATCGAGTTTGCGGTAGCGAGCGACGGCACTGCGATCGCGACAAGCGAGATCCTGACCAGCGGCACAAATGCCACCACGGTCTATGCGCCAAGTGCGACATTGAGCATTGTGGACGGTATCGAAACGGCGACCAGCGCTGCAGACACGTTCATGTTCGGCGCAAACACCGGCGGCACGATCAATGTCACAGGCGCGGCCAATGCCGCGCTCACCTTCGGCTTTGGCGATGGCGCGCAGATGATATCGGGCTATGCGACGAGCACCGACTCCCTGTCATTCAAATCGGTGTTCGATACATATGCCAGCCTGATGAACGCGTCTCAGCAACAGGGCAGTGGCGTGCTGATCACACTGGATGCAACCGGCGATACTGTGCTGGTGGCAAACACGACCAAGGCTGGCCTGTTCAACTCGGGAAATATCCATCTTATCTGATCGCCGCGCAGCAGGACAAACCGGCATCATCGTGTGGTTAAAACCAATTCTTAAAAAATTTGGGCTAGACCGCAGCGATGATGCCGTGCAGCAGGATGGCAGGGCGGATGTCGCGCGGGGGTGCGGCCTGAAGCATGCCGGGTTCCCCGGGATCGTGGTCCTTTCCGCACGGTCGGTTGCCTTGATCTGCGCAGGGGGTTTCGAGATGATGGGTCGGTTCAGGCAGGTTTCTGGCGCACAACTTTGGCAGTGGCACGCGCGCGCTGCGCTGTCTGCTGCGCTGTGCGCTCTTGCCGGCACGATCGGTGCAACTTCGGCCACCGCGCGTATCATGTTTTTCCCGCCCGACACCGTTGCGCGCCAGTCCACGAGCCAGGGCGAATGGCATCTGACCATCGCGCGCGACAAATTTTCGGGTGAACTGGCGTGCCAGCTCAAATCGCGCGACGGCCGGGGTCTCTATCGCTCGGGCGGCGTCGGCTTCAAATTCCACTTCGTCAGGACCGTGACCGATGCGGTCTACCGCATCGACCGGGGCGATGCGCATGCCTCACGCGACGACCTGCCCCGCCTGATCGCGCTGAACACGCCGATCGATCATGGATCGATGGCCGATCCCTCCGACGGCGTGGTCTGGGTGCCCTATGACCGGATCGCCCAGGCGCAAGCGATCGCGATCGAGCCGCAACGCGGCGATCCGGTCCGCGTATTTCATCTGCGCGGACTGGCCACGCTGCACGACCTGGCTATAGCCCGGGGATGCGCGCCCGAAAGCCGTTTTGTCGAAAAATGACCGGCCGCCTGCCATCCTATCCGGCGCTCGCGCTGAGCTGCCTGTGCGCGCTGATGCCGGTTGTGGCAGGCGCGCAGGCGATCCAGCCACCGGGCGTGCTCGAAGACGACACAGTCACCTATCCGTCGAACGCCCCATGCCCGCCACCGGCGAAAACCGGCCAAACGCATCCGGCGTCGCCGCATCCCGCAAAGCCGTGTCCGCCAGGCAGCGTCGCCGCAAAAGGCTGGGCACCGCCCGCGTTCGCGCTCGATGCGGAACCGCCGGCCACCGAAACGCTGGGGCAAGCGCTGCGCTCCGCCTATGAAACCGCGCCCACCCTGCAGGCGCAGCGCTATCTGCTGCGTGCCAGCGGCGAGGACTATGCGTTGGCCGAAGCCGAATTGCGCCCGACCAGCGAACTGCAGGTGACCGGCACCTACCAGAAAACCGTGCCCGGCCGCGTTACCCAGGCCACGCGCTTTCTGGCGCCGTCACCGATCATCACCAGCAACACGCTGGCCGCCTCGGCAATGGTGACCCAGCCGCTCTACACCGGCGGCAGGGCGGCCGCCGACATGGACGCCGCCAATGCCGAAATCCGCGCCGGCCGCGAACAGCTGCGCGGTACCGAAGGCGACGTGCTGCTGCAGGTCGTCACAGCGTATTCCGACATCCGCCGCGACAGCGAAATCCTGCGGCTGTATTCGGGCAATGTCCGGCAATTGCAGGCGATCCAGGGCGAAGTCGGCGCGCGGCGCGTGGCCGGCGAACTGACCCGCACCGACATCGCCCAGGCCGAAACACAGGTCCAGGTGGCCGAGGCCGCTTACAATTCGGCGCAGCAACAGATGGAACAGGACCGCGCGACGTATACCGCGCTCGTCGGCCACGATCCGCGTGTCCTTGCGCCCGCGCCGCCACTCCCCAATATGCCCGCGTCGGTCGGCGAAGCGTTCGATTTTGCGCAACAGTCCAATCCCGACCTTGGGCAGGCGATCGAGATCGAACGCGAATCGCGCGCCAAGATCGCGTCTGCCAAAGCCGCGGGACGCCCTACGGTCGCGCTGACCGGCACCGCGACGCTGACGGGCGGGGCCGCGCCCTTCTACCTGTATAACCAGGATCAGGTGTTTTCCGGCCAGGCCGTGCTGACCATCCCGCTGACCAACGGCGGCAGGGTCGGCGCATCTGTCGCGCAGGCCGAAGACCGCAACGCCGCCGACCGCATCGGCATCGAAACCGCGCGGCGCCAGATGGTCGACCGCATCATCAACGCCTGGAACGCGATCGCCACGACCCAGCGCAATATCGCCGTAGCGATCCGCGAACGCGCCTCTGCCCGGGTGTTCGACGAAGGCACGTTTGCCGAATACCGGCTCGGCCTGCGCGCGACATTCGATGTGCTCTACGCCCATTCCACCTTGTTGAACGCCGAAGTCTCGCTGGTCTCGGCACGCCACGATCTCTACGTCGCCGAAGCGACGCTGCTGCGCTACATCGGCGTGCTCGAGGAACGCTCGCTGCAAACCGGCGCCGGGCTGTATGACCCCTCGACCGATCTGCCGCATGCCGAACGGCGCGGGGCCACCCCGCTCGACGGGCTCGTGCTCGCGCTCGACAAGGTCGCGCGACCCGTGCCTACTCAACCGCCGCTGCAACAGCCCCCGCTCGGCGGTGGTGCGGCGGTGATGGTCGTGCCGCCAGTTACCTTTCCAATGGTCGATCAGGTGCATTATTCGCCGATCTTACCCATCCAGGGTACCATCGGCACGCCGATCGAAGACCGGAGCCTGTCGCGCCCATGACCACCGAACCTGCTGCGGAACTCGGCCACGCCAGCGACGAAAGCGGGCTGATCGCGTTTGCCGCGTTGCTGTCGATGCATCGGCTCGCGGTCGATCCGACACAATTGCGCCATTCGCTCGGTCATCACCTGGCGATCACCAGCAACGATCTGCTGCGGCTGGCCAAGGCGCAACACGATGTAAAAGCGCGCAAGGTCAGCGGGACCTTCGACCGGCTGGCGCGCCTGCCGCTGCCGGCGCTCGCCAATGGCCCGCAAGGCTGGTTCATCATCGGCCGGGTCGAGGGCGAAGAGGCGCTGATCCAGCTGACCGTGCCCGAACCCGGGGCGCCGGGTCTGCCGATCCGCAAAGTCACGCGCGCAATGCTCGATGCGATGTGGGACGGCGAACTGGTGCTGCTGACCACGCGCGAAAGCCTGGCGGCCGACACCAGGAAATTCGATTTCACTTGGTTCATTCCGCAGATCGTCAAGTACCGCCGGCTGATCGGCGAAGTGCTGGTCATCACGCTGTGCATCAATCTGCTGGGCCTGGCCGCGCCGCTGTTTTTCCAGAATGTTGTCGACAAGGTGCTGGTCCACGACACGCTCGATACCCTGACCGTGCTGGCGATCGGCTATGTCGGGGTGTCTTGCTGGGAAACGCTGTTCGGCTGGCTCCGCACGCGGCTCTATTCCGAAACCAGCCAGAAAATCGACGTCGAACTGGGGGCGCGGCTGTTCCGCCACCTGCTCGGGTTGCCGATCGGCTATTTCGAAAACCGCCGCGTTGGCGATATCGCGATGCGCGTGCGCCAATTGGAAACGATCCGCGAATTCCTGACCAATGCGTCGCTGACGGTGCTGGTCGATCCCTTGTTCACCGTCGTATTCCTCGCGGTAATGTGGATCTATTCGATCAAGCTGTTCGTGATCAGCGTGCTGACGATCCCGTGCTATATCGCGGTCGCGGTGCTGGTCACGCGCCCGTTACAGGCGCGGATCGAGGAGAAATTCGAACGCGGTTCGGCCAACAACGCGCTGCTGGTCGAAAGCATTTCGGGCATCAGCACCCTGAAATCGGGCGCAGTCGAGCCGCAGTGGCAGGAACGCTGGGAGCGGCAACTGGCCGGTTACAGCTTTGCCAGCCAGCGCGTGATCAACCTGGGCAACACCGGCAGCCAGCTGATCCAGCTCGTATCTAAGCTCAATCTCGCCGCGATCCTGTACTTCGGCGCCGAAGCGGTGATCGAGCACAAGCTGACTGTCGGCGGGCTTGTCGCGTTCAACATGTTTGCGCAGCGCGTATCGGGCCCGGTCATCCGCATGGCGCAGCTGTGGCAGGATTTCCAGCAGGTGCGCATCGCAATCGCGCGGCTGGGCGACGTGCTCAACCAGCCGACCGAGCCCGGCGCGGGCAGCCGCACCGGATTGCCCGCGATCAAGGGCCATGTCGCGTTCGAAAACGTGCGCTTCCGCTATGGGCTGGAGGGGCCGTGGACGCTCGACGACATCAATCTGGACATCGCGGCGGGCACCTCGCTCGGCATCGTCGGCTCGTCGGGTTCGGGCAAGAGCACGCTGACCAAACTGCTGCAGCGGTTGTACGTGCCGCAAGCCGGGCGCGTGACGATCGACGGGGTCGATATCGCGCAGATCGATCCCGCGTGGCTGCGCCGCCAAATCGGCGTGGTCTTGCAGGAAAATCTGCTGTTCAACCGCTCGATCCGCGAAAACATCGCTTTGGCCAGCCCCGCAATGCCGCTCGACCAGGTGATCGCAGCGGCAAAGCTGGCGGGCGCGCACGATTTCATTCTCGGCCTGCCGCATGGCTATGACACCCCGATCGAGGAACGCGGCACCAACTTGTCGGGCGGCCAGCGTCAGCGTCTGGCTATCGCGCGCGCGCTGGTCACGAGCCCTCGCATCCTCATCCTCGATGAAGCGACCTCGGCGCTCGATGCCGAAAGCGAAGAGATCATCCAAGGCAATCTCAAGGCGATCACCCAGGGCCGCACGGTGCTGATCATCGCGCACCGCCTGTCCGCCGTGCGCCAGTGCGACAAGCTGATCGCGCTGGAAGCAGGGCGTATCGTCGAATACGGCACGCATGATGAACTGTTGCGCGCCGGCGGACGCTATGCCGATCTGCATAGGCGGCAGACCGGCCAGCAAACCGGTCTGGAGACGGTGCGATGAGCTCGATCGGGCATTACTGGCGCGTGATCCGCGAAGCCTTGCGCGCCGACGCGGAGCGCAGCCGGGGCCATCTCGCCAGCCATGAAAGCGATTTCCTGCCCGCCGCGCTCGAAGTGGTCGAGCGTCCGGTCTCGCCCACCGGCCGCGTCACCTCGTGGGTGCTGATCATCGGCCTGGTTGCGACGCTGGCGTGGCTGATCCTGGGCAAAGTCGATGTCGTCGCCTCCGCACCTGGCAAGATCCTGCAAAGCGGCGAAAGCAAGATCGTCCAGGCGGCCGCTACCGGCGTCGTCGCCGCGATCCACGTGCGCGATGGCGATCATGTCAAACGCGGGCAGGTGCTGATCGATCTCGATACGACACTCGCCAGCGCCGATCTCGAACAGGCACAGACTGCCTTGCGCGCCGATCAGCTGGAAGTCGAACGCAACCGCGCCTTTGTCGCCGCGCTCGATGGCAAGGGCCTGCATTTCAGCCCGCCGCCGGGCACCCCCGCCGATGTCGCCGCTGCGCAGCAAAAACTGGTCAGCGCGCAACTGGCCGAAGTCACGTCCACTGTCGGCGGATATAGCGCGTCGCGCACATCGTCGATGGCCGATGCGCGCGCTGCCGCGGCCACCCGTGCCAAGATCAACGGCACGATGCCGCTGCTCGACCGCGAAGTCGACGCGCTGCGCAAGCTCGACGTCAACGGATACGCGCCGGGCAACCGCCTGCTGGAACTGGAACGCCAACGCCGCGTCGACCAGGGCGAACGCGATGTCGCCGCCGCGCAAGAGGCACGCGGCGCTTCCGAAGCCAACAAATACAGCGCGGCCATGCTCGAAACGCGCGACACCGCGCGACGCCAGGCCATGGTCGAACTGGCCAAGGCGCAAGCCGACGCGATCCAGAAGCAGGAAGACGTGACCAAGGCCATGCGCCGCTCGCGCCTCGAACACCTGACCGCCTCGACCGATGGCACCGTGCAGCAACTGGCGATCCACACCGTGGGCGGTGTGGCCGAAGCCGCACGCACGCTGATGGTGATCGTGCCCGAACGCGATGACATGGAAGTCGAAGCCAAAGTGCTGAACCGCGATGTCGGCTTCGTCCATGAGGGCCAGCCGGTCCAGGTCAAGGTCGACGCATTTCCGTTCACCCGCTATGGCAGCATTCCCGGCACCGTCATCTCGCTCAGCCGCGATTCCGTGCCCGACCAGCATCTGGGTGCGACCTTCGTTGCGCGCATCCACCTGACGCGCGGCAGCATCATCGTCGATGGCAAACCTGTGCCGCTGGGCGCAGGGCTTGGCGTGACCGCCGATATCCGCACGGGCAACCGCCGGATCATCTCATGGCTGCTCAGCCCGATCACCACGACGGTCAGCCAGGCGGGCAAGGAACAGTAACCCCGGAACTTTCATCACCCGCGCCCGTTTTTTAATCTGGCGGTGCGACCTGGTGGAGATGCTGAAATTGACGCAAGGGTGTGCGGCGCCGCAGAGCGCCACGCTGAGCTTCTCACACGATCACGACCCGGGCATCACCCGTGTCCGCCGCGGCAAGGGCTGGAGCTTTCACCTGCCGTGCGGCACGCGTATCGCAGACAAGGCCGAACTTGCGCGGCTGGCCGCCATCGCCATGCCCCCTGCCTATCAACGATGCTGGTTCTGCGTCGATCCGCAGGGGCATATCCAGGCGACCGGCTACGATGCGCGCGGGCGCAAGCAATACCGCTATCATCCCCAATTTCGCGCCGGGCAGGATGCAACCAAATATGCTTTATGCGCGGCCTTCGGCGAAGCCTTGCCGACCATGCGCGCGCAAATCGAAGCGGTCCTGACCGACCATACGCCCACCAACCGCGCGCCAACCCGTGAACGCTGCCTTGCCGCCATCGTCCGCCTGCTCGACATTGGCCATTTTCGTATCGGCAACGAACAATACGCCCGATCCAACCGCAGCTTTGGCATTTCCACTTTGCGCAAACGGCATGTGAACCTGCATGGTAACAGCATCGAACTGAGTTACCGGGGAAAATCGGGCAAAATGCAGAACCGCATCCTGCACGACCGCGCGCTGCTGCAGATCGTCAAAGGCCTGGCCGACCTTTCGGGCCAGCGCCTGTTCCAGTATGTCGATGAACTCGGCGCCAGGCACGACATCGGATCGAGCGATGTCAATCGCTACATTTCCGAGATCATGGGCGCGCAATTTTCCGCCAAGCACTTCCGCACCTGGGGCGGTACGCTCGTCGCGTTCGAGGCATGGACCGATGCGGGCGGCGCGATCACGCTCGATGCAGTTATGCGCCAGGTTGCCGACGAACTTGGCAACACCCCGACAATCAGCCGCAAAAGCTACGTCCACCCCGCAGTCATCGCCGCAATCAAGTCGGGCAAACCACCTTCGACGATTTTGCAAAAAGCCCCGCGACCGACCAAATGGCTGCAATCGGGGGAACGCGCGCTTGTCGCATTCCTGCGCGCGCAGGACGGCGTGCCGGACACGCGTGCCGCCGCGCTTGCATGACCGCCCGCATTCCCCCCATACCCACACGCTGAATTGCGCAATTTGCCTCTATTGAATTGGTTGAGCTATGGCGCGGGACCAATAACGAAAGCTGCACGGCGGGTATGACTGATCAGATTGTGGTTCGAAAGCGGCACGTGGCCGCGGCCGTCGCCGGCAATGCGCTCGAATTCTATGATTTCACGACATACGCGTTTTACGCGGCGCAGATCGGTCGCGCGTTCTTCCCGTCGACCTCGCCGCTGGTCAGCCTGATGCTGTCGCTGGCGACCTTCGGCGCGGGCTTCGTCACCCGGCCGCTGGGCGCGATCATCATCGGCCGTTATGCCGACAGGGCAGGGCGGCGCCCGGCGATGATGCTCAGCTTCATCCTGATGGGTGCGGCGCTGCTGATCCTCGGGCTTTGCCCCAGCTACGCGTCGATCGGCGCCTGGGCTTCGGCGATCGTCGTCGCCGCGCGGCTTATCCAGGGCTTTGCGCTCGGCGGCGAAGTCGGGCCCACCACGTCGTTCCTGCTGGAGGCCGCGCCCCCGCATCGCCGGGGGCTGTATACCGCGTTTCAATCGATCAGCCAGAATTTCGCCGCGCTCGTCGCGGGCATCGTCGGTCTCGTCATGGCCAGCGTGCTGACCGGCACTCAGATGGATGCCTACGGCTGGCGGATCGCGCTGCTGCTGGGCGCGATCGTGCTGCCGTTCGGCCTGATCGTGCGCCGCACGCTGCCCGAAACGCTGCACGTGCACGACCCGATCGCACACGATGCGCAAGCCCACACCGCGCTGACCGGCGGCCAGCTGCGCGTCATTCTATGCAGCATCGCGATCCTGTGCGGCGGCACCGTCGCGACCTACACGCAAAGCTACCTGACAACCTACACCTCGGTCATCCTGAACATGAAAGTCAACATCGCGTTCGGCGCGACCGTGACGTACGGCATCACCGGCATCATCAGCAACGTGTTCGGCGCGCAACTGTCCGAACGCTTCGGCCGGCGCGTCGTGATGATCGCCCCGCGCATCGTCCTGGCGCTGGCGATCGTCCCGGCGTTCGCCCTGCTTGCCCGAAACCGCGATGCAACCACACTCGTCGGCATGACCGCGTTCATGACGCTGTGCGCTTCGACCAGCGGCGGCGCGATGATGGCGGCCATCGCCGAATCGCTGAAGAAAACCAACCGCGCGTCCACGTTCTCGATTATCTATGCCGGCCCGATCGTCGTGTTCGGCGGCTCGACACAACTGTTCGTCACCTGGCTGATCCACCAGACCGGCAGCGTGCTGGCGCCTGCGTATTTCTACCTGACCGCCACGCTCGTTTCGTTGGTCGGCATGTTTGCCTTGCGCGAATCCGCCCCGGCGCAGATCCGCACGCCCGCGCTCACGCAAAATGGAACTGTGCCGAGGTCAGGGTAGAAGCGTTCACGCCGACCAGCCGGATCGAATCCGCGGCGTCGAGCGTGATCACGGTGTCAGCGCCGACTTGCGCGATATCGCCCGAATTCAACAGCCACGCCCAGTTGTTGAAATTCGCCGCACTGACCTGCAGCGCGTCGGTGGATGAAAAGCCGGTGATCACGTCATGCCCGCCGATCCCGGTTGAAAAGGCCAGCGTTTCATTGCCGCCATTGAGGCCCAGCATGCTGCTGCCGCCGAAATTCACGGTATCGCCGCTGCCCGTCACATTGGCCTGCGCGTCGGACAGGTCGATCGTGCCGCCGGGCGCCCACACGGTATCGGCCACGCCATTGGTGTCCTGCAACGTGGCGACATTGCCCGTGCCACCGGCAAAGCTGATGGCATCGCCGCCGCCGGTGACCGTTGCCTGCGCGCTGGTAAAATAGATCGTTGCGCCGCCCGGTGCCCAAACGGTGTCGGCAGTGCCGCCGGTGTTGTACAGGCCCACGACATTGCCCGTGCCGCCGGCAAAACTGATCGCGTCGCCACCGCCGGTGATCGCGGCCTGCGCGCTGGTCAGGTAGATCGTCTCGCCACCTGGCGCCCAGACGCTGTCCCAGGTGCCGCCAGTGTCGTACAGCCCGACCACATTGCCGCTGCCGCCCGCAAAACTGATCGTATCGCCGCCGCCGGAAATCGCGGCCTGCGCGCTGGTGAGATAGATCGTCTCGGCCCCCGGCGCCCAGACGCTGTCCCAGGCACCGGCAGTGTCGTACAGGCCGACCATGTTGCCGGTGCCACCGGCAAAGCTGATTGTGTCACCGCCGCCGGCCACCGCCGCTCGCGCACTGGTCAGGTAGATCGTTTCGCCACCCGGCGCCCAGACGCTGTCCCACGAGCCGCCGGTATCGTACAGCCCCACGACATTGCCCGTGCCGCCGGCAAAGCTGACGGCATCGCCGCCGCCGGCGATCTCGGCCTGCGCACCGGTCAGGTAGACTGTGCCGTTGCTGCCCGTAACGCTGTCCCAATTGCCGCCGGAGCCGTAAAGTCCGACGACATTGCCCGATGTGGGGGCCGAAAAAGCGATGTCGTCGCCACCCCCGATGAGTGTCGCCTGGGCACCGCTCAACGTAAGGGTTGTGCCGGAGCCGGTTACCGTGTCCCACGCCCCGGCCGAATTGGACAATGTCACGATGTCACCGCTGCCGGTGACCCCGATCGCCGTGTTTCCGCCGTCGACCAGGAGCGTGTCCCAGCTGCCGATGGCAATGGTCGCACCGCTGCCGTGCACGTCCACCGCCGCATTATCTGTCTGCGTCACCGTGCCGCCCTGGCCGAGCGTGACCTCGTCATGCACCGCTGCAGATTGCCCGTTGCCGCCGATCGTCACCGTGTCGCCTGCACCCTGCGCATCGACGACCTGCCCGACGCCGCTGATCACCAGCGCATCGGCACGTCCGGCCTCGATGACGGCACCCACCCCGCTGATCGCGACCGATGCGTCATCGGCCACATCGACTGTACCACCGCGCAAGACGGCGACCTGGTCGGCAACAGGCGCACCCTGGCCATTGCCGCCCACCGACAGGACCGAGCCGGATCCGGTCATCGTCACGGTTTCCTGGGCACCGTCGAGCGTGATCGTATCCTCGTTGCCGATCGCCAGGGCGATGCCATCGCCGCTGATCGCGACCGACGAATCATCGGTTATGGTCGTCGTGCCGCCCTGGGCAAAGCTGACATCGTCGGCACCTGCGCCCGCAGACTGCCCGTTGCCGCCAATGGTCAGCGTGTTGCCGCCGTTGCTGAACGATACGGTGTCGGATGCGCCGCTGATCTGAAGCGCATTGCCCGTTCCGGCGACCGCGACCGTGTCGTTCGAACCCGTGACGATCGTGATATTCGCCACGGACGACGTATTGGCCGTCGTTGAATTGGTGATATTGATCGTACCGCCCGACCCGGTGATCGTGTCGTCGATACGGGTCGCGTTATAAAGAGTGTTGGTGCCCGTCAGGTCGAGTGTTTGCCCGGCCTGCAACAGCAAGGTGTCACCGCCGCCGTTCAGCGCCACGACCGATGCATTGAGCGACACCGTTTCATCGGCGAACTGCAGGGTCTGAATGTTGATAAGTTCGTAGCTAGGGGTCAGCAGGCCATTGTTGTTCGTCGATGTGACAAACTCCGTGCCGTCGGCATTTTCGTGCAGATAATATCCCGACTTTGCATTTGCAAACACCGCCGTATTGACGCCGCCGCCGCCGTTGAGCAGGTCGAAGCCGTTGCCAGCGCCTGCAGGCCCGGCGATCAAGGTGTCATTGCCGGCACCGCCCAGCAGAACGTCGTTTCCCGAATCTGCCGTAAGCGTGCTGCCTTCGGCGGCTGCCTGCAGGAAATCGTTGCCCGATGACGCGGTCTGCGCCGTGCCCGGGCTGGTCAGGATGATATCCGCCTGCACAATCGTGCCGGCGACTTTCACGCTGAACGGACTGCCGGTCCCGGTAATCGTCGAGATGCCGTTGGCGCTGCTGATTTTGACCGATCCGAGGCCGAGGCCGGACAAGTCCAGCTTGTCGACGCCGGTTTTGAAACCCCTGATCGTTGCGCTCGTCATGGCGGTGGAATCGGTGGCGGCCAGGAAGACGAAACGGTCGGCCCCCGTGCCGGCAACCATCGTATCGGCACCGCCGCTGACCAGGATATCCTGCCCCGATCCGGCAGTCAGCGTTTCGCCAGCTGATGACCCCACGATGACGTCGTTGCCCGTGCCGGCGGTGACCGACCCGGCCAGCGTACCCCCACGTCCGAAATAGACATCGTTGCCAAATCCCAGGCTTATGGCGCCGGTGATCCGGCCGGTGTTCACGATGACGTCGTCAAGCGATACGACGTTGGACGACGACGGCATGCTGTCGAGCGCAATCGCACCGGTGATCTTGCCGGTGTTGATCACCAGGTAGGGGTCGATCGCCCCAGCCACTTCGCCGATCGCGGTGGTCGCTGTAATCGTGCCGCTGTTGATCACCTGAACCGCGTTGGCCACGGCGATCGCCGTCCCGCCCGATTGCACGGTCGCGGTGATAGATCCGCTGTTGACCACCTGGCTGCCGATGATACCGATTGCATCGACCGCGCCTGTCGCTGAAATGCTGCCGCTGTTGGTTACGGTGCTGAGGGTGTTGTAAATACCGTTGTCGATGGCGGCCGCGATGTAATCAGCCGACGATGCGGCAATCGTGCCGGAGTTGACGACCGACATGGTATAGACGGCCATCGCGCCGCCGGACGGACTGGTGGCGGTGACCTTGCCGGCATTGGTGAAGTCGGAATCGCTCGCAATGCCTTCAACTGCAACATCGGCGACATGCGTCAATTCGATCAACAGCCCGTATGTGGCCATCGCGGATTTTTCGGCGGCAAGCTGCGCGGCGGTATCGGTGAACTGGCTGGCGATCGTGCCGTCGCTCAAATAAGTGCCGCCATCGGCAAGGTCGCTTACGGCGACCGCCGCCGTCGCGCCTGTGGCGCCGGTGGCAACCGAACTGACCGTGCCGTGAACGGTCAGTGTCGGCAGGCTTCCGTCACCGCCACCCTCGATCGTGATGCCGCCAGCCGTGTTGGACCACGTCTCGCCGGCATAAATGGTCAGATTGAGGAAGTCGAAATACTGGACGACGGTCTGTTCGCCGGGCGCGGATGCTCCGCGATAGTCGGGTGTGTCCCCGGCCGCGACCGGCGGCAGCGACGTGGCGGCGGCATCGACGGCGTTCACCACGTCACTGGCCAATCCGTCTGCGATATAAACGAGGTCGGTGCCCGACGCGAAGACGGCATACGTGATGCCATCGTCGGTCACCGTAGCCTCGGACGTCCAGCTGCCGACCAGATCGACGCGCCCCGTTCCCTGCGACGTGATGTGCAGCGGCAAGCCCGCGCCGGCCATGTGCGTCGCATCGCCCACGCTGATCGCGATCCGCTGACCCGCCGCGAGCTCGATCGTCTGAAAAGTCCCGATACGGCCGGTGGCCAGCGCGGCATCCAGATTCAGGAACAGTGACCCTTGCGGCAGGACCAGAGTGTCGTCGCCGCCGCCGCCCGTGACATAGGCAAATGTCAGGTCGCCGAGCACCACACGGTCGTCCCCGGTGCCACCGTTGACGTAATCGCCGCCGCTGGTCAGGATCAGTTCGGTACCGTTGCCGCCGTAAATGCCCGACGCGCCCGCGCCCGAGACAAGCACGTCGTTGCCATAGCCACCCACCAGCAGGTCATTGCCACCCCCGCCATAGACCGTGATACTGCCCCGATCGCCCAGGACATAGTCGTCCCCAGTGGCCGACCCGTAATATGTGCCACCACCGTCACCAAACACCGTGGTGCCATTGATCGCGCCGGTGCTGGTATCGATGGTGGCGCTGCCGTCGCCGACAAACACATCGCCGTTGATCGTGCCCTGGTTGTTGAGCGTATCGTTGCCCAATTCCAGATCGATGTCGCCATTGATCACCCCGCCGGCAAAGTTGTCGACAATCTGGGTGCCGTTCTGGACCGGCGTGATGCCATCATCGGTGATATCGATCGCGACGTCGGCCGTGATCGTACCGTAATTTTCAAGCGTCTGGGTAAATCCGTGGAATACTTGGGACGACATCGACACGCCGACCGAAGCCTCAGGACCGGTGGCAATCGCGGTGATCGTTCCGTAGTTGACGAAAGCCGCCGGCAATGCCCGGGCAAATGTAAATGCCCCGAGCGCAATACCTACCGCGCTGTGGCCCTCGGCCAAGATCTGCCCGGTCGCGGTGTTCAGCGTCTCGCCGCCGTTCTGGCGGTCCCAGCCCACCGCGTATCCGGTTTGAGAATAGGCTGCGATCGTTCCACTGTTGGTGCCCTCGATCGACGAATAATCGGTAATCGCGTAAGCCGCACCGGCGGTAGACCACGCGTAGATAGCGCCCGAATTGGCAAATGCGTTCAGCGAACTCAGGAACTGCAGGGTCTGGATCTGGTCGACCGTACTCGCCGCAACGATCGTGCCGGCATTGTTGAACGCATCCAGATTCCACGCGGTAAAAGCCCCGGTATCCTGCGCCCAGAGGAAGCCGTCGTTCGTGAAATCGATTGTGGTATCGACATCGGCCCGGAACATCGGGTCGCCCGCGGCATCGGCGGTGTAGTTAAGCACTTGCGCCGCACCGATCGTCGTCGATGTCGACACCGGGGTGGGGGCCGTGGTTGGCGTGCTGCCGGGGCGGGTTGGAAGTACGAACAGCATCAACGTGGTCCTCGGTGGCCCGCCTTCTGACGGAGATCATTCATACGAAATGAAACTGTGATGCGGTCAGGCTGGATGCTGTGACCCCGACCAGCCGGACGGTATTTGACGCATTCAGTGTGATCAGCGTGTCGCTGCCCGACTGCGTTGTGGCGCCCAGCAGCGCTGCCCAGGAATTGAAATCCGACGCGCTGAACTGCACGCTGTCGGACGAAGCGAAACCGGTGATCACGTCGTTGCCGCCGATCCTGGGGGCAAATGCCAGTGTCTGATTGGCGCCGGCAAACGTGGCGGCGCTGCTGCCGCTAAAATTCACGATGTCGCCGGTACCGGTGAACGCCGCCTGCGCGTTGTTCAGCGATATCGTGCCGCCGGTGGCATAGACCGTATCGGCCGTCGCGCCGGTGTTCTGCAAGGTGGCCGCGTTGCCGATGCCGCCCGCAAAGCTTATGGCATCGCCGCCGCCGGTGACCGTTGCCTGCGCGCTGGTAAAATAGATCGTTGCGCCGCCCGGCGCCCAGATCGTGTCGGCAGTGCCGCCGGTGTCGTACAGCCCGACGACATTGCCCGTGCCGCCGGCAAAGCTGATCGCGTTGCCGCCTCCGGTGATCGCGGCCTGCGCGCTGGTCAGGTAGATTGTTTCGCCCCCTGGCGCCCACACGCTGTCCCAGGCACCGCCGGTGTCGTACAGCCCGACGACATTGCCGCTGCCGCCCGCAAAACTGATCGTGTCCCCGCCGCCGGCAACTGCCGCCTGCGCGCTGGTCAGGTAAATCGTTTCCCCACCCGGCGCCCAGACGCTGTCCCAGGTACCACCGGTATCGTAAAGGCCAACGACATTGCCTGTGCCGCCTGCAAAACTGACGACGTCCCCGCCACCCGCGATCGCGGCTTGCGCGCTGGTCAGGTAAACTGTTCCGGCGACTGGTCCCGAAATCGTATCCCAGTGTCCGCCCGTCCCGTAGAGCCCAACCACATTACCGGTGCCGCTTGTGAAACCGATGATTTCGCCGCCCCCGGTTATGGCGGCTTGCGCGCCAGCCAGGTCGATGCTGTTGCCGCTACCTGCAACCGTGTCCCAATTGCCACCGGTATCGGTACTTAGATCGATCGAGCCATGCAGAATCCCGTCGGCGCCGTAATACCTCAACAGCCCACTGCCAGACGTAATATCACCGTTGATTGTTCCGGTGTTGTCGATCTGTTCGATTTCGCCGCCAAGTGCGATCGTGCCGTTGATCGTACCGCTGTTTACGACGTCGAGGTGCGGACCCGAATCCTGGATGGCACATTGTGCGGTGATCGTGCCGCTGTTGATGACGGCAAGCAATGCGGTGCCATCGGCCGGCGTGGGCGCGTAAAGGCCGGTAAAATCGATTGCTACCGATTTTGCGCCGGAGCCGGTGGCAACGGCAGCGATGGCGCCCACGTTGGTAAATGATGTGTAGGGGCTGACATTATTCAAATTTATTGCGGTGGCAGACGTGACTCCGGTGACCGCGATCGTACCCTGATTGTCAAAAGCAGAATTGACCAGCGTGCCGGCGACATTGAGATGCGTGTCGGTGTTGAAGGTATAGACACCCGTAGCGTCACCGGCGCGTGACGTGACCGAGATCGTGCCAGTGGCGGCATTGTTGAAGGTAAACCCCGCGCCGCCGGCATAAAAACCTTCGGCGTCGTTCAGGGCCGTGACACCGAACTTGCCGGCATTGGTGGCCAGCAGCGGGTCGATGACAGCATCATAACCCGTCGCCGTATCATCGCTGCTGGTTACGTCGAACACTGATCCTGCCGAACTGGCAAAGGGGGATACCGAGGCGCTGCTTGAAATAGCGATCCCTTCGACCGCGGCGTCGTTTGATATGTCCACCTCGCCCTGGTTGGAAAATGTGATCGGTTTTGATGCTGCGTCGACATCCTCGATGATGCCGATCGGCAATTCCGACAGCTTGAGGATATTGCCGCTGGATACGGTATAGTCGGCAGACAGGTCCAGCACCGTCGACGGGCGCGCAAAGGGTACGAACGGCAAGTCGAAGCTGCCGGAACTGTAGACCAATGTCTTGCCATTCAGACTGGACGCCTGCACCCCTTTGAGCAGGATTGAATCCGTGTTCGACAAGGTTATCAGCGTGTCGGCACCCTGCTGCGTCACCGACTGCGCACTGGTATAGCCATAGATCGACAGCAGGTTGTGGCTGCCTGCCGCAGAGAAATCGGTAATCACCAGTTGATTGTCACCGGCCGAATAGACGAAATCGTTGTTTCCGCCGCCGCCGGTTATCGTGTCGCCGCCGGTTCCCGCAACCAGCGTGTCATTGCCTGCCCCGCCGATCAGTATCGCTGCGCCGGACCCGGCAATCAGCTCGGCCGCGCCTGATCCCGCTTTCAGCGTGTCATTGAATTGGCTGCCGATAACGGTCTGGATATTGGTGATTGTGTCGCTGCCATTGACAGTCGCAGTGCCGGCGCCAAGATCAAGGTTCACGGCACTGGCCGCGCCTGCAAACGACACTATGTTGTCGCCTCCGCCGCCATCGACCACGTTGTTGCCGGCGCTGATCGCAATGACGTCATCGCCCGCGCCGCCGATGATCGTGTCAGCCAGCCCGCCACCGAATACTGTTTCGCCGTCGTTGCCCAACGCGACCTTGTTGACGCCGGAGCCCAGATAGATGTTGCCGAGCAATTTGCCGCCGGCGCCATTGAACGTATCGGTTCCACTGTTGAAAATGATATCGCCGACGATAGTCCCGGTATTGTCGATCGTGACGTTCCGCCCGGTTATGCTGTAATCAAAGTACAGGTCCCCGAAAATATCGCCCGAATTGGTTATGACCTTGTCCGTTATCGTAAGGTCATAGATCGCGATGTCTGCCGAAATCGTTCCAGAATTTGTATACGAATATGTTTCCGGGTAATTGTCGCTACGAAGGATCTCAATGCCGATGCTTCCGCTTCCCGGTACGAGATCCCGGGCGATGATCGTCCCGCTGTTGTTCACGATATCGCCACCGCAAATCCCGGTCGCCTGGCTCCCGGTGACGGAAATCACACCGGCGTTGGTAAAGTTGACGGGGGACTGGTGGTAATAGTTGCCATCGCTGGCGACGCCGGCGGCCGTGGCGGCCGACACGACATTGATCACGCCGGTCGCGGTGTTGGTAAAAACGAGCGGGCTGAAAACCCCGGTGGCGCCCTCTCCTTGTAGGCCCAGCGATGTTGCGTTGATCGTCCCGGCATTGATGGCCGTCTGGATCAACCAGTAAACCGCAATGGCATTTCCCTTGGCCCAGACGGAAATGACGCCACCGGCCGCATTGTTGAAAATCGCGCTTGTCGCGTAATTGCCGAAATTCCCGAAAACACCGTCGGCGCTGCCCCCGAGCGATTCGGACGTGATCACACCGCTGTTGTTGAACGCGGAATTCGATTCGATATTGACGGCATTGGCAGATGCCCCGCCGCTGGCCTCCGCCTCGATCACACCCGTTGTGCCATTGGTAAAGGTATCGCCGTCGTTGCGAGCGTCGATACCGACCACAGAGCCAAAGGCGCCGATGGTCACGACAGTGCCCTCGTTGGTCAGCGTCATGGCGGATGTCTGCGTGGTTGCCTGCAGTGGCCCCAGGGTGACGCTATAGAACGTGGTGTCTGCCAGCGACCCTGGCGGCGGAGGCTGCATCACGAAATAGAGCGTCTGCCCCGCAGCGATCGTCGTCGTCGCGGTGTATACTGTCGTGGAGGCCCCGGCCGCTACGGTCGGCACCGCTACGCCGGGCGCCGCCGGCAAGGCCCCCGTTCCGAGCGTATACCCCAATACATCCATCAGTTCGAGGTCAGCGTTCGAGATCGTCGTGACGAAACCTGGTGTGGCGAATGCGCTGAAGGCGTCGCTGTCCGCATTGGTCAGGTCGCCGGCATCGCCGCCATTGCCGGGGTTGTTGAACTGCAGCAGCAGGCTTTTGCCATCGACCGAAAAATAACCCGAAGCCGGCGTCAGATCGCGCACACCGGCTGATGAATACCGGAATAGGTCCATCGCGGTATACAGCGGCGCGCCGCCGTCGGTGGTCTGTCCCAGGCCGGAAATCCGCCCGAGCACTTCGGAGATTTCGTGTTCCAGCGCGCCGACCGGGTCATAGTCGCCGGCCACGGCCTGGCTATTGGGGGTGTAGTTGAACGCAGCGGTGTCGCTCAGCCCGACATAGCCATCGGTCCCGCTTTCCGTTGCCGGATACAGGCCCAGCGCCTTGGCCTGTGCGGTTGTGGCGAAGAATGTGCTGCCGTCGGTGGGATCGCCTGTCAGCAGCGCCGACAGCGACGCAAAATCCGCCGGCGATGTCGCCTGGGTCGCCAGTCCCTTGAGCACCGAGGCATAGGGAACAAAGATACCGGACTCGATATTTTCGCCAAGTGCGCCCGCGTCGAGCGGTTGGCCATCAACCGAGCCGTAACCAAAGGTCAGATTGACCGTGATCGGCGTGGATATCTGGCTTTCCCAGAATTGCACTGCGGCCTGGACGGCCTGATCGAACCCCGCCGGCGCGTTGGCGGCACTGGCATCGTACGTGACGTTGATGATCATGCGAACTCGCAGGCTTGGCGGCGGAACTGTTACGCGATGCAATCTGCCACTTTTACGGTCGCGGCGAAAGGCATGCTGGCACTTATCGATGCCGGCCCAGATAGTGTTCCCAGGCTTCGGACGTGGTCAAAGCGTTCAGCAGCGCAGGCCGCAGGCGGCGTACCAGCAGCAGCACCGCAACATGCCACAGCATGATCACTGTCAGCCGCCACCCGCGCAGCCATTTGTAGCGCCGCATCTCCAGTTTGCGCATGTTCGGCCGGCGGATCAGGATGATCCGCGGCCTGGGCAGTGCAAACGGGCTCAGGTGCTCGGCGCGGATAAAGCCGAAGCGGTGCCGAAACTTGATCATCGGCGCAAACAGATCGACCAGCACCTGGCGCAGCATCGCCCCGCGCGGTCGCACAGCGGGGGCAGGGCGCATCTGCGTGCACCGGCGCGGCAGCGGGCGGCCGGCTTCGCGGTATTCCTGCGGCACTGGCCGGGTAAGCGCGACATGATCGTCCGCGCTCCACGCCAGCAGGCCCGCCGGGCCCCGGTTGAACGCGGCCAGACCCCGGGCCAGCATTTCAGCGCGCGCATAATCATACCGCAGCAAGTGGCTGAAAAAACTGCCGATGATCATGCCCGCGAGGTGCCACCGAGTGAACCGGCCGTGCATTTCGCACAGGAACAGGCTGTTGCGCCGGTCGTAGAAATAATGCCACGCATGCGACTTGAGCGAAAACGGGCGGTGCCATACCGCGACGCCGGGCCAGCACAGCGTCGGCACGCCGGCCTGCGTCAGCCGATAGCCATATTCCACATCGTCGCCGCGGATGAACAAGGGCAGGGGCAGGCCCTGCGCCTCCACCACCTCGCGCGGTATCGCCAGGCACCACCATGCGTTGAAATCGGGCGTGCGGTGGCGCGCGATATAGTCGCGCGTGGCGGGATCGCGCGCGTCGTCGGCCCATGGGTCGCGCAAGGTGATGATTTCGGGGCGCGACGCGTGGATCATGTCGCCCGCCGACGTAAGCCGCGTGCGCGCAAACAGATCGAACATCGCGCCGCCGATGCACAGCGGCGTCGTGGCATAGCGATAGATTGCGCGCAGTCGCTGCAGCACCATCGGTTCGATCGCGATGTCGTCATCCATCAGCACGATATGCGTCGCCGCGCCGTCGAGCGCCGCCATCATCCCGCGCGTAAATCCGCCCGCCCCGCCCAGGTTGGCCTGCTCGACCACATCCAGCGCCACCCCGGCCAGGGCGACGCCCGCCGTATCCAGACGTTGCGCCAGCCCGGGCGCGCCCTGGTTGACCACCACGATCCGGTCGAACGGGCGCGCCACGCAGCGTTGCAGCGCGGCGAAATTGGCGATCAGGTCAGCATCGCGGTTAAAGGTGCAGATGACCGCGCACAGCGACGGTTCGCGCAGTGGCGCGGCCTCGGCCTGCCAGCGCGCGTCGGCAATCGTCGATGCATCCCTGAAACTCAGCTCGGCCCACAACAGCGTTTCGCCCTGATCGGAAAGCGTGATCGGCACCGTGACATCGTGCGGCTCGGCAAAACGATACCACGCCTCGAACACGCAGACGTCTGCGCCCACGGCAACATCACGGCGAAAAATGCGCAACGCCGCTTCACCGGTCAGCGAAAGCGCAAACTGCACCTGGCGCACATGCGTGTGGCGCTGCCAGTAGGTTTCGGCAAAACTGGCAAACACACCGTTCAGCCGCACCTGGCACCCGGCATCCGCGCCCAGCCACGTGCCATCGTGCGCGACCTGCACATCGCCCCATGCCTCGAACACGAGCGCATGCGGATCGAGCGCGAGCGGCACTGCCTGGAGAATGGCAGGATCACCCACGCGCGGCAGCAAACCTGGCCACAAACCGGCGATATTCGCCTGCCAGCACATCACGGTCGAACGTGCTGGCAAACCGCGCGCGCGCCCTTGTTCCCAGGTCGCGCACCAGATCGTCATCGGTGTCGATCCGGACGATCGCCTCGGCCAGCGCGCCTGTGTCGTGCGGGGGAAAAAACAGCGCGCAGTCACCCGCCACTTCGCGCGACGGCGCCAGGCCCGAGGCGATGATCGGCAGGCCGAACTGCATCGCCTCCACCAGCGGGCGGCCAAACCCTTCCGCCAGGCTGGGGAATATCAGCGCCCGCGCGCGCGCCAGCAATGCTTCCAGATCGCGATCGCTCAGCACGCCGGTCCAGCTTGCGCCGGGGGTCTGCTCGATCTCGCGCATGATCTGCGCGCTGTGCCAGCCAGCTGCGCCGCACAGCATCAGCGGCCGTGCCGTGCCAGATGCGCGATAGGCCGCCAGCAGCCGCGCGATGTTCTTGCGCGGCTCGACCGACCCGACGCACACCAGCGGTGCGGCCGGATCGTTGCGCCCGGCGGCATCGATCGTCTCGGGCGTGGTCAGCGCGCTCGATTGATAAAGCACCGACACAAATCCGGGATCCCAGCCGAGCCGCGCCAGCAGATCATCACGGCTGGCATGCGACACCGTGACGACGTGGTTGGCGCTGGCCTCGATCAGGCGCAGCAAGCGCAGCAGGCGGGGCGCGGACACAGGCGAGTTGCCAGGATCGGCCAGCGGGATCAGATCGTGCACGGTATAGATATTGGGCACACCTGCCAGACGCAGCGGTAGCGGATACGTCCACCACGCCAGATCAGGCGGCGATCCGGCATGGACGGCGGTCATCCGGCCCAGTCGGTGAAACCGGCTTTGCGCCAGGCGGAACAGGCCCGCCGCCGTCAGATCGGCCGCGGCGCCCGAACTCGCCACAAGCCGCCGTGTCGGCTGAAGCATCAGGGCAATGCGCCCGGCTGGTACATGGCCGGCATCGCGCACGGTTGCGATTTCGCAACCCGCCTGGCCAAGGATTTCGGTAAGCGCCATGCCATAGCTGCGCACACCCGAGGGTTGGCTGCGTTCCAGCTTCGCGTCGACCGCCACCACCGGCGCGGGCGCCGCGACTGTCAGTTGCGCAAACCGGCGCGCCCAGGCCGCCGGCGACGCCAGCGCATCCTGCGCCTCGCGGTATTCGGTAGCCAGCGTGTCGAGCCGCGCCAGCAGGGCGCGAGAAACCCGCGCAAAGCCACGCCGGTTGGCAAAATAGCGCGCCCGGTCCATCCGGCAGATGGTGCCCATGCCGGTTTGCACATCGCGCGTGACCAGCGCACGGTGCCCGAACGCTGCATGACGATCGCCCCGCCGGTCGAGCGAGGTGCAGGCATCGCTGCGGCGCAAACTCCAGCGGGGCAGGATATGCCCGTCATACGTCAGGCGCCGTGCCAGCCAGGTCAGCCCGAACGGCAGCCTGATCGGCGCGGTTTCGTCGGCAGCCGGGCAATCCGGCGCCGGATACTCGCACGCCGCGCGATGCCGCAATTCGCGCCGCCGCCGCTCGAGGCCCAGATTCGCGTCCCAGAACGACGGCCCTTGTGCCACATCGGCAAGCGCCTGGATGATCGCACCCGCGGTGCCATAGTGATAGGCCGCGTTGTACCGCCGGAAATTGGCCCGGATTGACTGCGCAATCGTGTGATGCGCTGCGTCGCCTTGAAAAAACATCAGCATTTGCAACACTTGCTGCCGGGTATCGAGATAGACGCTGAGCGGCGTCTGGCGGTGATCGAAACTGTCCTGCACTGCCGCAATACCGACCGGATTGGCAATGCGAAAGCGGTTCGCCAGCGAAAAATGGATATCGTCGCCGCGCACGAAAAACGGGAACGGCCAGATCCGCGCCTGCGCCAGCGGAAAACAGAAGAACCACCATGCACCATAGCGGTGATCGCCCGGCGTCGAAGCGCCGTGCGACAGCGCGGCAACGCTCTGGCGGCTGGACAGGTCCATGCCGGCATCACGGCGCACCGGCACATCGCGAAAACAGGCGCCATTTTCAAACATCACTGCCGGGTCCTGCGCCACGATCAGGGCGCCGCTGATCGCCAGATCGGGATCGATGCCATAGGCCAGGATCGCCCAGGTGCGGCGGATCGCGTCGGGAAAAAAGCGCGCATCGTCATCCATGAACAGCGCATGCGTCACGCCAGGATCGCCCGAAAGCGCGTGCAGTGCGCGCGCAAACCCGCCCGATCCGCCCCAGTTCGGATTGTGGACCAGTGTTGCCCAGGCCAAGGGCAGCGGCGCCAGCGTGGAGCCGTTATCGATCACCAGAAGACGAAAACGATCGCGCAGATCTGGGTTTACCGCGATATAACGATCGAGCCGGCCAAGTGTGTCTGCCAGTGCCGCCTCACGCGCGAACGTCGTGATGCACCCGGCAATGAAGGCGACACGCGGCGCGCGCCCGGCGATGACAAAGGCAAGATCGCACGCCTGTACCGGCCCCAGCGCCGTCAGCACCGCAAACATCAGCCCGTCGGGCGTTTCCTCCACCGGCAGCAAGGCGGGCAATTTGGGATCGAGAACAAGCTCTGCCGTGGCAACAGGACGTGAGGAACCATCAACCGCCAACCGCCGGATTTCGGCCCGCACGCGCCCCACCCCGCGTAGCGTGAACGCCAGGCTGCGCCCGTCCCAATCGTAAAGCTGCCCCGGCAGTACATTGTAATAGCCATCGAGCGTGAACGTAGTGCCGTCATCCAGCCGCACACAGCCGGTCTGATCGCATTCCATTGCGCCCGTCGCGTGATAAAACAGCGACCGTTCTGCGTTGATGGCCGCGTCGGGAAAGACAGCACGCTGGATCAGCGTCACCACATGCTGTCCGCGCACTGGCCGAATTGCAGGTCGAACAAACCAGACCCCGCCTTATGCGGCAAGCGCGTAAGCGTTGAGCGTGGCATCGAACGCATAACGGGCAAGGATCGTTTGTTCGCATCCGTCGAACAGGAATTCGCCGTCGGGCAAGTCTGCCCCGTTAAAGCGCAGATACCGCAACCGCTTGACCGGCAGATCGGCGAGCCGCCCGCGCACCGCTGGTCGTTCGCCGTGCTCGACCGGCCCCAGCTTTGCCTCCACCGCCCGCGCCTCGAATTCGCGAAACGTCGCGGACGATCCGGGATGGATACCATTCAGCAGGCCGGCGAACGCATTGCCGCCTTCGCTATCCACCGACATCAGCTCGTAGTCCTTTTGCGGCAGGCAGAAAAAATGCTCCTGCGAGCAGAAATGCGGATCGAGCTGCACATCCGGCATCGCCGCAACAGTCTGCACAAACAGCCGGAACGTCATGTCATCGGGCGGAATCTCCGCGAGCGCGCAGATCCCGCGCAACACGTCATCATCGGGCCAGACGACGAATTTCGATAGGAACGCGCTCAGCGTGCGACGCACCGGGTTGCGCACCATGAACAGCCGCCGCCCGGCCTCGACAATCTGCGACTTGCGCTTGACCAGCGCGAGGTGCGCAAACCCGTGTACCCGCGACGGCTCATTGCGGAACAGCGCGCCCAGATGCGGATGTTCCGCCATGATCAACGCATATTTGATTGCCGATGAACCGCATTTGGGCGGCACGCAGATCACTGTGCGCGTCGCCTCATGCCAGTAATGATGCGCGATCCCGAATTCGCCGCCAAACATCGGTGCCTCCCGCCGTCAGCCGCTCACTTCCAGCGGAAAGTGATAGTCGTACACGTGATCGGCGTAATGGGCCACGCGATCATGCACCAATTGCAAAGCATGGCGATCGGGGATCTCGGCGCAGAAATCGCGCGCAAAATTGCTGGTGGCAGAACCGATCTGCCGCGTGATCTCCCAATGCACATTGGCCGCGCGTTCGAAGCTTTTGCCGCCGAGCAGAAACGTGCGCGCCGCATCGAGGAACGGCACGTGCAGCCGTGGGTTGATCAACGAATAGGACCACGCCAGGCAATCCAGCGCAAAGAGATCGAACATCACGAAATGATCGCGGTGCGCGCGCCGGTTGCGCAGGAAATTCTCGATCGTCACCAGCATCTGGAACGTGCCGAAATGACGCGTGTCCGATGCTGCGACATCCTGTCCCGGGCGATCCTTGCGATAAAGATAGCCGCGCGTGTTGGCATAGGCCACACCGCCGTTGAGATACAGCGACAGGAACTGGAACTCCATGTCGTCATAGGCTTTCAGCGATTCGGGAAATGTCAGCCCGTTCTGGCGCAGCCAGTCGGTACGATACAGCCGCCGCCAGATTGCCGGCTGGCGCCGCAGCAGCGACCACAGATTGCTGTCATAGCCCAGGATCCCGCGCGAGGCCGCCGTCTCGGCATAGGGCTCGGGAATATCCTTGATCCGGCCGCTATCCATCATGTAATCGGCAAAACCGATCTCGGCGATATTGGTCCCCTGGATATGGATCGCTTCGGACAGCAGGGGCAGGAACGCCGGCTCGACCAGATCGTCGCCATCGATCAGCGTCACGAATTTTCCGGCAGCCACCTGCATCCCGAAATTGCGCGCCGAGGCGCAGCCGCCGTTGGGTTTGTCGATGACGCGGGTATGCGCCATGCCCGCGACCTTTTTCAGCGAGGCCAGCGTTTCCTTTTGCGTCGCGCCATCGTTGATGACCAGGATTTCGGTGGGGCGGTCGATCGACGCGATCAGCGATTCCACGCAAGGCTCGATCAGATCGCCGATATTGTACGTCGGCACGATCACCGAAATCAGCGGACCCGCCCTGCCGGGAATGATCGCCGTGCTCCAGCCTGATTTCACCCGTCCTGTGCGATCGGCAGCGGTGGTCTTGTACAGCACCGCCGATTCCGCGTCGCGCACGCAAGCCATCGGCATCCGGTCGATCAGCGCGGCCAGCACCGGGTGATCGGGCGCAGCGTAATCGACCTGCCACACTTCGGCCAGCAGTGCGTGGGTGCGGCCGGCCAACTCGTGCGCCAGCGGCAATGTCATGCCCGGCGCGGTGATCTTCAACAGGGCGATCGGCGCATCGGCGTTGAGCGGCATGTCGGTCACGGTCATGACTTTGACCTGCTGCGCCCCGGTCGTGCCCACCGAGCGAAACACCGTATCCTCAAAGATATCGAGCCGGTTGGCCTTGTCCGGCGTGCCAGCAGGAACCACCGCTGCACAGACCAGCTCTACCGTCACAAGACCAAGTTCCGACAAGGCCGCACGGACGAGGGCGCACAGGTCCTCGTCGGGTTCGAATGCCCGGATCGTCTTGGCCGGATGCAGCAGCGCCGCCAGCACCGCAAACAACCCGCAACCGGCGCCGATGTCGAGGATCACCCCGTCCTGCGGCATCGGCAACAGGATGCCGGCGCGGTAGACCGCCAGGAAACGCTCGACAGCGTCGGAGATCAGCGGGCGCAAGGCCTCGTCGCGCGTGGCCAGCGTCTTGTACCACTGCACCGCATCGCTGCCGCCGCGACAGCCGGCCATGGTGGTCTCGAGCGTCGCAAAGCGGCGCCAGATTTCGCCATTGTCATCGACCGGCGCACGCGACCGGGACATCTTGCGCAGATTGCGGCCGACTTCGCGTGCCATGCGGGTGACGGTAACGGTCATGATGCGATCCTCACGCGTAAACCTGGCACAGATAAGTGGTGTCCGCATTCGTGAACAGTTCCGCTACCTTGTCGTACCATTCCAGTGTGCGCGGATTGGCCAGGTCGTTCAGCATCTGCGCCACCGAAGGCTGCGGCGGCAGCGCGCGGAACACTTGCCCGACCCGGCCGACAAAGCGTTCCATATCGCCGATCGCGATGGTGTTGACAGACCAGTCGAGCATGCGGATGAAGGCGAACTTGAGCGCGGCATAAGCGAACTGGCGCTCGATCTGGAGGATCTTCAGCTCGCGCCCGGCCGCCTCGCTCGCGCGTGCGCCGGCATCTTTCGCCTTTGCCTCGATCGCTTCGTGCACGGTGTCGAAATGGTAGGCGAAAATGGCATAGATACCCGCGACATTGCCGATGATATCCGCCTTCAGCCTCGGCGTCATGGTGACCCGGCCGGCGCGTTCGGTGGTGTTGTACAAATGCGTCACGACATTGGCGCCAACCACGCGGTCGAGGTTCAGCGTCATGCGCGCGACCAGGTACAGATCCTCGAACTTGCGCCCGATCGGAAACAGATAGGCGTTGATCGTGGCCAGTTTGAAGTACTTGTTGCCGATCTGGGGCTCCAGCATCAGCGGCAGGAACCGCCGATGGCCGGTGAATTCGCGGATCGTTTCGCCCTGAAACAGCTTATCCGCTGTCTCATGGTCGTAAAACGGTGCAAAAGTATAGCGGTCGTCGATCAGCGCCGAGCAGGTGAACAGGTATTCCGGCTCTTGCGCGGTCAGGATATCCTGCACGATCGCGCCCCAGCCCGCAGGTTTCAGGTCATCGGCATCCAGAAAGCTGACATATTCCGACGTGCACAGCCGGATGCCGCGATTGCGCGAATGCGACAGGCCGCAATTGGCGCTGTTGCGCAACACCACGATGTCCTGGTGCAGCGGTTTCATCTCGTCGACCACAGCGGTGACTTGCGCCGCAGCATCGGCGCGCGACGCATCGTCGACCACCACGATCCGGCGCAAGAGACCGGCCCCTTGCGCGCCATAGATGATCGACAGCAATGCCTCTCGCAGGAATTCGGAATCGTTGCAGGTCGTGACAACGATATCCATCGATTTTGGCATGCTTTTAAGCCCCGAGATTCTGCACTTGCGCATGGCTGCCGTACAGGACCTCGTCCAGGCTTTTCAAGCGCGATAGACACACTTTCCTTTGCTTAGGACATCTGCGCATGATCGCATCGCTGCTTTGCCATCGCCGTCGCTGGCATCCGAAAGGCCGAAATTGATCGTCACGACTGTTGCCAAACCGCGCTTCACGCCACCCATGGTTCTGGTCGGACTGATTGGCCTGTCCCTGTTCATCAATTACATCGATCGCGGAAATCTGGCGACCGGCGCAAAGCAGATCAGTGCAGATCTCAACCTGTCCGCAACACGCTATGGCTCGCTGCTGGCGGCGTTCTATTTCAGTTATACTCTGCTGCAATTGCCGGTGGGGGCACTCGTCGATCGCTGGGGGGCAAAGCGCGTGCTTGCGCTGGGTGCCACGCTGTGGTCGCTGTCGACCTTGCTGACCGGATTTGCCACCAGTTTTCCACAATTGATCGTGTTGCGGTTCTGTCTCGGGCTGGGCGAATGCGTCGGCTTTACCACCGCGTCAAAGCTTATTGCTGCGCATGTCCCGCGCAAAAAAGTCGGGCTGGCCAACGGTATCATCGGCTTTGGCTATATGGTCGGGCCGGCGGTGGGCACATTGCTCGGCGGCGTGCTGATGGCGCAATGGGGCTGGCGGCCGGTGTTCATCGGTTTCGGCCTGGCGTCGCTGCTGTGGCTGCTGCCGTGGAGCCGGATCCAGTTGCGACCCGAACATCACCGCGATCAAACACCGATCGAGGCTGTCCCGTTGCGCCGCATTCTGGCGCAGCGATCGCTGTGGGGCGCATCGCTCGGGCACTTCGCGGGGAACTGGAACTGGTATTTCATCCTTGGCTACCTGCCGCTGTACCTGGAAAAGGCGCGCGGCTTCGACAAAGTCCAGATGGCCGAAGTCGCGTCGGCGGCGTATCTGGTCAATGCGCTGGCGGCGCTGCTGGGCGGTTGGGCGATGGGCCGCGCGATGGAAAAAGGCTGGTCGGCGACGCTGGTGTGCAAATTGCCACTGGCTTCGGCGCAGGTCGTCGGCCTGGTCACGATGCTGGCTATGCCGGTTCTGCCGATCAGGGGCTGCCTGGCGTGCCTGTTTGCCTACGAAATATTCCTGGGCCTGTCATCGCCGCCGTATTTCATGATTCCGCAGCTGATGGCCGGTCCGCGCGGCGTGGCCCGCTGGGTGGGTATCCAGAACATGATCGGCAATTTTCCGGGGATTATCGGCATGGTGTTTGCCGGCGTGCTGATCGACGCCAGTTCGGGCTCGTATGTCACCGCGTTCCTGGTGGCCGGCCTGATCGATGTGCTGGGTCTGGTCGGCTGGGTGCTCATCCTGGGCAAGGTCGAGCCGGTCGATTGGGGCAATACGGGCCCGCGCGCTGCATCTTCTTGAGCCCCTCTCCTCACGGGGAGTGCTTTTTCAGGCGTCCAGAACCTTGCGCAGCGAGGCTTCGATCTCGCCCCCGCAATAGGCCTCGCCGTAGTCCTGCCGCGCTTTTGCGGCGAGGTCTGCCAGCGGGGGCAAAGCCGCAATGCGTGCCGTCAGCGCAGCGGTCATCGGCGCCGCCTGCTTCAGCAAGTCGCCAATCGCGCCAAACCGGTCGGCCATCGTCGCCCACAACGTCGCGGTTACCACGTCGGCAATTCCCGGCGCATCCCCACCAAGCAAAAACTCCGTATCCGCCTGCAACCCATGACGGCGCCCGGTTTCATCCCAGAACGACATCCACTTGCGCAACCGCGGCTGAAACTCGTCCCAGGTCTGCGCCGACCACATTTCGCGCCCGCCATGCTGGGTGATATCGTCGATGACATCGTTGGCGTCGTTGACGATCTTGATCGTGAGCGCGCGCAACGCCGGCGTGCCCGGCATCAGGCGCAGCGCCTCGCCAAGATACAGCACGATCGCCGGCATCTGGGCGATCGCGAAGTCCGCACTTTTATCGATCAGCACTGGCGGGCCCATGAACGGCACCGGCATACCCTTGACCGGGCCACCCATCAGCGCGGCAATGGTCTCGGCCCCGCCCTCGGTCCAGGTCTTGCCGGCGAACGCCAGCACCGCGCGCACGAATTGCCCGCGAAACGGCACCGGCCAGTAATACAGTTCGTAATCGGACATCGCGGTGCTCCTGTGATCCTTCGTGAAACCGGCGAACAGCGCCATTGTTGCAATTACTTCGGCGTACGCCGCGTCTTTCGCCCGACACGCAAAAGCGCAACGATCCCCGCCGCGCCCACGACCAGCACGCCCAGCGCAATGGCCGCCACGCCCGCAACCGATTTGACGATATCCATCAGCAGGAATTCGAAGAACCGGGCAATGGCGACGGTCAAATGAAACAAGGCGTGGGGCGCTCCTTCAGGGCAAAATCCCGATCGGTTCCGCTCAGTGATCCCTGCGGTAGCGCAGACTGGCGTTCGACCCACCAAAACTGCCGGTCGAGCTTAGCACGCTCAGCGCCTTGGACAGCGCGATTTCGAGCTGCGTCGCCGTAAAGCCGCGCCCGTCTGTGACGACCTCGACGTAGACATTGCGCGCGATGTATTTGCCCGCAGCCAGACTGGTGCCCTGGCCGGTCGCCGGATTGGCGCCCAGGATACGCAACCGGTCGAAGCCTGCGACCGAGCGGATCTTGCCCAGCGGATTGAACCCGCCGCCCGATCCGCGCAGCGAATTGAGCGCGGCGGCCAGTTGCACCGCCTCGGTCGGCGATAGCGACGTGACCGATGTGCCGAACAGCAGCCGCGACAGCACTTCGTCCTGCGGCAGCGCGGGGGTCGATGTAAAGGCGATCTGGGGCTGCTGCGCGCGGCCGGTGATCGCGATCATGGCCGTCACCGAACTGACCGTGGTGTTGGCGGTGATCGCCAGCACCGGATTGGTCAGCGAACCACCATCGAACGTCACTTTGCTGGTGTTGTCCAGGTCGAGGTTTTTCCCCGAGAAACTGAACGTTCCGCGCACGACATCGAGTTCGCCCACGACAGCCGGCGCACCCGCCGTGCCCGTAATCCGCATGTCAGTCGACCATTCTGCCTCCAGCCCCATGCCCGACACGAAAATCCGTCCCGGCGCATGGATGCGCAAGTTCAGTTTCCAGCGCGATGGGGCAGGGCCCGCATCGGCGGCTGCGGCGGTCTGCAACGGTACGCCCTTGCGGTGCACGCCGGTCAATTCGGGCACTTCGGCTGCGCCCTGGCGGATAATTTGGTACCGCGCTTCACCCAGCTGAATATCGCCCTGGATTGCGCCGCCCGCGGCCTTGCTGTTGGTCACTGCGATCTGCCCGGTCACGGTCGCGCCCAGTGCATCGCTCTTGGCCAAGCGCGCGTTGGCGAGCTTGACATTCAGGTTGATCGGATAGCCGGCGGTGGCGTCGATGCTTGCCGACCCCGATGCCGATACCGTGCCATCGCCCGCTTTGCCGGTAAACTGGTTGAGCACCAAGGCCGACTGCGTGAACCGGCCATCGATGACGATGTTCGAAATGACCGTGCCATACGTATCGTTTTCATAACGCAGGTGGTCCGCGCGCACGACACCGGTCAGCGTCGGCTGCTCGACCCGGCCGCCGAAATCGGCGGCCAGTGCGACCGGTCCGGACACTTCCTGCCCGGCAATCCCGCTCAGAGTCCACAACAGTTCTGCTGGCCCGGCATAGCGGATGCCGCCCGCCAGCGATCCATGCATCAGCCGCTCGGTCCATGCCGCCCCGCCGCCAGGCGCAATGCGCGCCTGCGCCCGGCCCACGATCGCGGTGCCACGCCGGATCAGCGCCGAGACGTTCGCGCCATCGGCCCCGGTTTTGGCCAGCACCGCCAGATTGAGCGGATCGGATACGGTCAGCGCGCCGGTGCGCGTAAACCCGGCGATATCGAGCCGCGTCTGCGACACCGGAATGGCATTGCTGCCATCCATCGCGAAGTCGACAGTTCCGGTCGCCTTGCCGCCGACGGTCAGCCCGGGGGCGACCGCCTGGATGATCGAAAGGTCGAGATTGACGATCGACGCATGCACTTGCGAGTGCGCGCCATAGCTGCCCGACAGCACGACCTGCCCATTGGGCAGCATGATCGTCGTATTGCCCAGCCGCCAGTCATTGCCCGATTTTATAATCGTCGCGGGGCCTGCGAGACTGAACGCGATGTTGCTGGCGCTGCCGCGCGCGTTGACGACGATCCGGCTGGGATCGATCGCGGCTTGCGCGGCCAGGTTGAACGGCACGCTGGCATGGCCCGCCGCGACGACGGCCACGGTGCCGCGTCCCTGCTGATAGCGTACGCGTGCCTGCACGTTGCTGATGATCGTCGGCCCCTGACGCACATCGGTCAGGTGCGCATCGGCGGTGATCGATGGCGCGCCGGGATACAGCAACACGCTTGCCTTGATGATCCCGGCGCCGATCGTTGTTGCTGTCGGCCCCGGCACATGCGCCGCGCTGGCGGTCACGGACACATCCGCGCGCTGGATCTTGTCCGCAGCGGCCAGTTGCACCCGGCCGTTAAAACCCGATCCGTTCAGCGTAAGTGCACCGGCAAACGGCCCGGTCGGCGTCTGCACCAGCGCGCCGGCAAATTTGATACCTGCAAATTGCGCGCTCTTGATGTTCAGCCGCAACGGGCCCTTGGCGGTCATGATCACGACATCGCCGGCAAACGGCCCGTACGGCGATCCGCCCGTGGCGACCACTTCATACCCGCCTGCGCCATTGCCCGACAGCCGCGCATCGACATTGGACAGCTGCACGCCCACGTTTGGCCGATCCGCATGCAGATGCACCACCGGCTTTGCCACGGTGCCGTTCGCATCGAGCGAAAACGGTCCGTACTGCTTGCTGGTGCCATTGGCGCGAAACAGAATGCGCCCGTCGGACATGTAGCGGCCTTCACCGCCCGCGACATGCAGTGCAGGGGCGTTGACCTGCAGATTGGACAGGCTGGCCACGCTGTCGGCGGAATAGCCGACATTGGCGGTCAACAGCGCATTGCCGCCAAGGAACTGGCGCACGGATGCGTTGTCGATCCGCGTGGTCTGCGCATGGACCCAGCCAACGATGCCAAAGCCACCGTTCTTCGCGGGCACCAGATGCGCATCGGTTTCCAGATTGACCCGGCCCAGACCATCGATCTGGTAATCGTTGACCCGGCCCTTGAGCGCGCCGGTGTAAGTCCCGCGCGTCAGGTCGGCGATCGCGATCACGGTCGCATTGATGCGGTCGGACTTCAGCGCCAGGTTGTCGGTCAGCAGCTTGCCATTGGCATAAGCGACTGTGCCGTTGGCCGACAAATGCGTCAGCAACCCGCCCGCCGCGGCATTCAATCCGGAAACACGCTGCGCGGTCGCGGCAATCGGCACAAGAATATGCATCGCATCGACCGTGGCATGACCACTCGCCCGCAAGCCCTCGATCGCCATCGCGTTGAAACCGAGCGCTCCTGCGCTGAGCTTGTAATCGATCGTCGGCGTGGCAATCGCACCATCGATCACGGCATCGAGCCGCACGTCGCGCCCGTTGACGCCCGGCGCAATCGATCCCGGTGTCAGCAATTGCACGCCAAGGCGGAAATTGCCGAGGCTGTTGTTGGCAAGGTTCACCAGCCCTTGCGCATCGACCGCCAGCGCCGACGAATGCGCGGCAAAAACCACGTCGGCATTGCGCTGACCCAGCACGACACTGCCGGTTACGTCGACTTCGGGCGCGGTCAGGCGTGTGACCGGTCCCGCCGCCAGAATGGCATTGGGCACGGCGCGGCCCCTGAACTGAAAATGCCCGCTCTGACCGGTCAGGCTGAGGTCGACCAAAGGCGTGGTTCCGGCTTGTGCACGCAACGCACCGTGCCAGTTGGCCCAGTCGCCATGGCCGTCGAGGCTGAGCGCGAGCGACTTGCCCAGATGCGCGTAACTATCGACCAGCCCGCCGGCGGGCGCGGCCAGTTTCAAATCGACCAGCAGCCGGTTTTCCTTGGGCACCGCGTCCAGCTTCAGCCGGAAATTGTCGCCCCCCGCCAACCCGGGCGCATCGACTGCGCGTACGCCGACATCGATCTGCGCACGCCCCTGCGCCAACGCGGCCTTGCCATTGATGCTCAGTAGATGGCGCTTGCCATCGACCGCGGGCTCGATCGTGAAGCGATCGACGCGCAACTGGCCAAGGGCCAGATCGATATCGGGCAGCAGCGGTTCATCTGGCTTTGGCGGCGGCGTGGGTTTCAGCGCGGGCGAGCGCAGCAGCGTCGCTTCCCCGGCAACAGCGGAACGCACGTCGATCAGCTTGTGCGCATAGGCAAACGGCCGCCAGTCAATCTCGAGCTTGGGCACGGTCAGAAATGCGCCCTTCTGGTCGTTTACCGCCAGGTCGAAAATGGTCATGTCGCCGAAGATCGATCCTTCGATCCGGCCGGGATGAATGCTGATTCCCGATTCGGTGGTGTAATCCCCGATCCGGTTCGCCAGAAAACGATGGCCGGGCTGCGTGTTCAGCGCGAACACAATCGCCAGGAGCAGGACCATGAGCACGCCGAGCGCGCCTGCGATCCACAACGCGATGCGCGCCGGCAGCGGCTTGCGCCTGGTAACGGTTGCAGGGGTTTCAGGCGTGGCGGTGGTGTCGTCGGCCATCAGAATGCCTGCCCGATGCCGATATACAGCGCGATCACCGATTCACCCGGCTTGCGGGCGATCGGTGTGGCCACATCGACGCGCAACGGCCCGAAATTGGTATAAAACCGCCCGCCGATCCCCGCGCCATAGCGCATTCCCGACAGACCGGGCGTCGAACTTTCGCCCACGCGCCCGCCATCGATAAACGGCACGATCCCGTAGTTGCCGAAGCGATAGCGCGCCTCGATCGCGAATTCTGTCTGGTCGCGTCCGCCGATCGGGTTGTTGTTCGCGTCCTTTGGCCCCAGCTGTTGGTAGCCATAGCCGCGCACCGATCCGCCGCCGCCCGAATACAACCGCCGCGACGGTGCCAGATCATCGACCGACGTGCCGAAGATCGACCCCACTTGCCCGCGCGCGGCCAGCACCAGGGATGGCGATATCGGATAATAGCCGGTGGCCAGCAGCAAAGTGCGGGCATACGGGCTGACCTTGCCACCTTTCAGCGAGGTTTCCGGGCTCAGCTTGGCCGTGATGCGAAAGCCTTTGGTCGGATTGAGCAGGCTGTCCGACCGGTCATAACCCAGCAGCAGCGGGATCGCGCCGACCAGGTACGTGATGCGCGGCTGCGCCCCGCCCAGGGTCAGCGCCGCGCCTGCCTCGTTGGTGCCGACGATTTCGGCGCCAAGCGACCAGGTCCAGCGCTTCTGCCAGATCGGCGTGCTGGTGCGCGACAGCGACACCGACAGATCGGCCGTATCCGCCTTGTATGCAGCATACCGGTTGTTATCGATCGCCAGCACGGTCTGGAACGTGCGATCGCGCTGGCCGGCGTCCGATCGGCGGAACGTCACACTGCCGCCCTGTTCCTGCGTACCGGCAACCGCGGTCAGGATCAGCGCGCCTTCGGGCGAAAACAGATTGCGCCAGGTGTAGCTGCCGGTTGCGGTCGCGCCCTGGCCGGTGGAATAGCCTGCGGTCGCGGCCAGGCTGTGCCACGGGCCCTTGGTCTGGCGCACCAGCAGATCGACCGCTTCGGTGCCATCGGGGTTGATCACGCCGGTCTTGACCGGCTCGACCGACACGGTCGAAAACAGACTGGTCGCGACCAGGGCCTGGCGGATATCCTCGACCAGGCGGCTGTCGTAAACGTCGCCCGGCTTGTAGCGGGGAAACACGTTCAGATGCGAAACGGTGAACACCGGGTCGCCGGTCGTCTGGATATTGCGGAACCGCGACTTCGCGCCGGCATCGATCGGCAGCACATAGTCGGCGTTGTGCACAGTGTCATCGAGCGCAATATCGCGATCGCCCAGCTTGGCAAACGGATAGCCGAACTGCGGCAATTGCAGCGAGACATTGGCCTCCGATCCCTCGATCAGCGCGGCATCGACCGGCTGCCCGGCCTTGAGCCCCAGCGAATCACGTGCGATTTTCGTGGGCTCGGGCGGCGCGCCGGTCACGGTGATGGTGTTCAGCACATAGCGCGGGCCCGGTGTCGCGCTCAGTGTGACGCGCACAACGCCCGGCTGCCCCGGCACCAGGTCGATCGTGGAACTGGCGATGCCGTCGTAATAGCCCGCCGCTTTCATGATGCGCTGCGCCAGTTGCACGTCCTCATCGGCGCGCGCCTTCACCTGTGCGGCGTTGGCAGCCTTGTTGCCATCCTTGATCAGCGCGGACAGCGCGCGGAACTGGCGCCCAAGATCGCCCTCGATCGCATCGGTCTTGAACCCGGCCAGGCCCGTGACCGTTGTTTCGTAACGGATCCGCAGCGTCGCATCGCCGGTGCCGGCCTGTTCGGCAGTCGGCGCAGGCGGCGTGGTGTCGGCGCTGCCGATCGGCTCTAGCGGCTGGATGAGTTCGGGGTCCGGGGCCGGAGCACGGGGGGCCACTGGCACGGGTGGCGCGGCAGGCTGGGGCGCGGCGCTATCAAGCGGCGGCAGCGCGGCATCGAACGACGGATCATTGAGCGTAGGCGGACTGGCCGCCTGGCGCGCCAGCGCGCCGGCGGGCATTGCAATCACGATCGTCGACGAAACAGCGCCAAGACAACACAGAAGATGGGTGCTACCCGAAAACCGGGCGCTCGAACCTGACATGCGCTATTCAACCCCCACCGACCTGTGCCAATGCGTGAAACGCATAAGGTCGTGCCGGGTTCCGTTGCGGGGATCCACGCTCTAAAGCACGAGCGCATTGTTGCTCCGGTCGCGATCCGGCAGAACATGATCGGGGTCCAGCGTGACCGACGCGATGCGCCCGGCGGGCACCGCGATCACCGGTTTGACCCGCATCCACGTTTCCACCGGCAGCCTGATCCGCGTGGCATGGCCATCGGTGTATTTCACCTCCAGCACCACCGGCATCACCAGTTTGTCGCGGCTTTCGATCGTGACGCCCGCACCCTTGGCCGGTTCGCCATCGGTGTACGATACATTGGTCACTGCCAGATCGAGCTGCCAGTTGTTGAAGAACCAGCCGCGCCAGAACCAGTCGAGATCCTCGCCCGCCTCGCTCGAAATTTCCCGAAAGAAATCGCTGGGCGCGGGATGCTTGAACGCCCAGTCGGCGGTGTATTTGCGAAACGCCGGGTCGAACCGCTCGGGCCCCAGGATCACATCGCGCAGCAGGCGCAGGCCCAGCGCGGTCTTGAAATAGCTGACCGAGTGGCGATATTTTTCGCCCATGACATCGGGATAGCTCATGATCGGCGGCGCATCCTTGTCCGCCAGCAGCGGCAGAATTTCATCCACCGGATTGCCGCCGTGCTCGGCATATTCGCTGTCGCGCTTGGGGCCATAGACCCCGCCCTTGAACTCGTCGCTTTCGAATGTGTCGATGAACGTGTTGAACCCTTCGTCCATCCACGCATCGCGCCGCTCGTTCGATCCGACGATCATCGGATACCAGGTATGGCCGATCTCATGCGCGGTGATCCAGAACAGCTCCTTGCCCTTGTCCGCAATGCCGTCGAACGCCATGCCCGGATATTCCATGCCCGATGAACCACCGGCGATGCTCCACGCGGTCGGATAGGGATAGGCGTACCAATGCTGCGAAAACCGCTCGACCGCGTCCTTCATATCCTCGGTCGATCGGCCCCAGGCCGCGTCACCCAGGCTTTCGGTCGGATAGACACTTTGCGCCAGTGCAGTCTTGCCGCCTGGCAGGTTCATCCGCGCGGCATCCCACACGAAGGCGCGCGAGGCTGAAAACGCCGCATCGCGGGTGTTGGCAAAATGATAGCGCCAGGTTTTCTCGGGCCGCGCCGCCGGTGCCGCGCTGTCGCGCTTTACCTCGTCGGGCGTCCGGATCATGACGGTGGCATCGCTCGCGGCCGCCTGCGCCAGCCGCTGTCGTTGCAGCGGGGTCAGCACCTCTGCCGCATTGGTCAGAACACCGCCGCCCGCCACGATCATGTCGGCCGGCACTGTCACCGCGTAATCGATATCGCCATATTCGAGATAGAATTCGGAGCCCAGATAGGGAAGCGTGTCCCAGCCGCGCAGATCGTCATAGACCGCCATACGTGGAAACCATTGCGCGATATCGAAAATCGGCCCGTTTGCGGTATCGACCCACGACGTTCGTCCGCCCCATTCGCCCGGAATGGTATAATGGTAACGGACACGAAATTTCAGCTTCGTCCCGGCATCGCGCAGCGGCCGGTCCAGGCGGATGTTCATCCGCGTATCGGACACCACGAACGGGACCTTGACCCAGGCCTTGTCGCGCTCGACTTCGACCGCCTCGATCGCCGTGCCTTCGCCGAATTTTTCGCCGCCCTTGCGCCGGCCGCCAAGCGCCGCTGCGCGCGAATCCGGGCGATAGATATTCTGATCAAGCTGCAGCCACAGACTGGGCAACGTGTCGGGACTGTTGTTGGTGTAATCAACCGTTTCGGCCGCGGTCAGCGTCTTGGTGGCGGTGTCGATCCGCGCGTCGATCGTGTAATCGACGCGGTTCTGCCAATACGCCGGTCCCGGCGCGCCATTGGCGGACCGATAGGAATTGACGCTGCCGGGTAGCGGCAATGCAGCAAAAGCGACTTTCGGGTCAAAGTCCGATGCCTGCGCCGCGACCGGGCCAAGTCCCGCTGTCGCCGCGACAACGCAGACCGACCGCAACATGGCATTCGAGATCATGTATTTCATCCGGCATCCAAAATTGACATCATGGGCGTTCACCCGCTCCTGGCTATGTCGTCGCAACGCCTGCAGCAAGCGATGCAGATAGCGATGGTCCCGGGGCGTGCCTGTGCCAGACTAAGTAACGATCTGCATGCTGGCAAGCGGCCACGGCGAATGCAGCGGTCGGTCTGACGCGCAACGTCCCGCCGGCGTGACATGGTACCTGCCCGATGCCGTATCCAGGATTGACTGAAAGGCGCCGGCACTTCTAAAGTGAGTAAACACGAATAAAATCTGTTCCGGAGATCAAACGGCAATGCCAGTCGATCCCCAAATCGCCGCCTCATGGGTCGAGTTCCTGCCCGGCGCGCGCGCGGTGATGATATATGCCGGCGAATTTCTCAAAGCCGTGTTTGCAGATTGATGGAGAGCAGTCAGATGGCACCCGATGCCCAAGTTTTCAGCGGCGGTGTTGCCGTGATCACCGGGGCCGGTTCCGGCATTGGGGCAGGGCTGGCGCGGCGCGCCGGTGTGCTGGGGATGACCGTGGTTGTTGCTGACGTGAACCACGCCACCGCCAAGGCAACCGCCGACGCGATCATCGCCGGGGGCGGCAAGGCCGAGGCGCAGAGCGTCGATGTGTCACGCCCGGAAGAGCTCGACCGTCTGGCCGAACTGGTGTTTGATCGCCATGGCGAAGTGCGGCTGCTGATCAACAACGCCGGGATCGAGACGGTCGGCTATTCCTGGGAGGTGCCCGCCGCCCGCTGGGAAGCCACGCTCAACATCAACCTTCATGGCGTAATCCACGGCGTACGCGCGTTTGTCCCGCGGGTCATCGCCAGTGGCAAGGAAGCGTGGATCGGCAACCTGTCGTCGGTCGGCGCATTCGGGCAGATGCCGGGCCAGACCGCCTATATCGTGACCAAGCACGCCGTGCAGGCGTTCAGCGAATGCCTTTACCTGGAAATGGAGCTGAAAAACCTGCCGATCCATGTTTCGGCGATCGTACCCGGTATGATGCGCACCAACATTTTCAACCCGGAACACGGCACCGACGAACCGGGCCAGTCGCAGGGCCATCGCCGCGCGATGTTCGAAATGATGCGCGACTACGGAATGGATCTGGATGAAGGCTGCCGCCTGTTTCTGGAGCAGATGGCGCAAAACCGGTTCTGGGCACACAGCCAGCCCGAAATGAGCACGCAGATCATGGGCGCACGCGCGCAATTCCTGACCGGCCAGACCTTGCCGGTCATGCCCGATCTCGCGCGCCAGATCGCGGCCGACTAGGGATTTGGTTCACGCGGTACGCGGCGTCTCGGGCACGGCGCGCGGCGGCCATCGCCTCGCGCACTTGGGCTTCGCCGATCTTGGTGTAGGTGCCGACCGTTTCGCCAAGGTCCGACGGCTGATCTTTGCAAAAGGCGTTGCACCGTCGGCGCGCGCCGGGGCAGCAAGGTTTTTCCGTCAAGACTAAGGACGGCGATCTGATGACGCCTGGGGAAGTGCATCGAGCTGTCGATTAGCTCGCTACACGCTGCAGGTGACACGGAGACGGCAAGGGATACCGTCGGTGATCTGGCGCGAAGTCACCCGCAGACAGTGTAGCCGCCGTCGACGGCCAGCGTCTGCCCGGTGATCCAGCTCGCCGCCGGGCTGGCCAGGAACAGCACGGCGGCAGCGATGTCGTCGGCTTCGCCCAGGCGGCCAAGCGGCGTGCGGGCCAAGGTCGGTGCGGTCCATGCCTCTTGTTCGAATGTGCCGGCCGTCATGCGGCTGCGGGTCAGGCCGGCGGCGACCGCGTTGGCGCGTACACCGCGCGGCCCCCAGTGCACGGCCATGGTCCGCGTCAGGCCGACGAGCCCGGTCTTGGCCGCGCCATAGCCCGGCACCACCGGAATCCCGAAATAGCTGCTCATCGAGGCAATGCCGATTACCGATCCGCCGCCCGGCACAGGGCTTTGCGCCAGCAAGTCGACCGAGCGCCGCGCCATGCGGAATGCAGCGTTGAGCAGCATCGCCACGGCGCGATCGAAAACGTCGGGTTCCCACTCGTCGAGCCCGATCGAGGGCAGGGCGAACCCGGCGTTGTTGACGAGCACGTCGAGCCGGGGCAGCGCCGCGGCCAAAGCATCGATCTGTTCGGGCTTCTCGATATCGAGCTGGTGGTAGACATACCCGGACAGATCGGTGTCGTATTCCGCCGGCGAAGCGCGGGTGCCGGTAATCGTGACATGGGCGCCGGCATCGCGAAAGCCACTGGCACAGGCCGCCCCGATGCCGCTGGTGCCCCCGGTGACCAGGACATGCGCGCCGGAAAGATTGAAATCGAGGCCCATCATATCTGCTCCACCGTGATCCATTGCGCGGCCCCGGCCGAGGTGCGCGCAGCGTCGAGCACCGCTTGTCCCGCCGCGGCATCGACGAAATCGGCCGCAGGGTCGGGCAGCGGCGTTGGTTGGTTGAGGATCAGCGCGCGCGCCTGCCCGAACAATTTGGCGTAAGGCGCAACATCGAACCCCTGCGTGTGCCAGCGGTCCATTTCGGTCTGGATCAGTTCGCTGACCGGAAAGGGTTCCGGGGCAGGATTGACCAATTCGTGCGGCATCGGCAGGGCACGCGCACCTTGCGCGTCCTGCACCCACACTTGCTCGGGTTCGCCAAAGGCGGCGCCCGACTGGATCCATGCCGCGCCGGCGGTCCCTGCCACACGCGTGCCCATCGCAAACGGGCCGGGCAGGCACATCGCCGCCTCGATCACCGCGACGCAGCCATTGGCGCAGCGCAGTTGCACATTGTAATAGTCATCAGAGGTCATCGTCGGACGACCCGGCGACAGCTTGCGCAAAATTGCGCTCACCGCTGCGATCTCGCCGACCGTGGCGCGCACCTGGTCGATCATGTGGGTGCCGAACGCGCCCAGGAATCCGCCGCCTTGCGCTGCATCGGTCCACCAGTCGGCCAGGGGTTCGTCCTGCTCTCCCGGTTGCTGATAGAGGCGATGAAACAGCAGCGGGTCGCCGATCGCCCCCGATTTCACCACGCGCGACAGCAGGGCCTGGGCACTGTCATAGCGGAATTCGGCCCCCAGCAGCGCGATGACACCGGCCTTGCGCGCCGCCGAAAGCATCGTGCGGGCTTCGGCCAGATCGCGCGCGAACGGTTTTTCGCAGATGACGTGGCGTCCGGCCGCCAGCGTCTGCAGCACCGGGACGGCATGGGCATGCGGCGGGGTTGCGACGGTCACCAGCCTGATAGCCGGATCGCCCGCCAGCAACGCAGGCAGGTCGTTGGTCGCGTGCGGGATACCGAGCGGTGCGGCGCGGGCCTGTGTTTTTGCCAGGTCGCGGCCGACGATGGCGCGCACGTCAAACCCTGCCATGCGCAGCGCACGGACATGCGTGAACAGGCCAAAGCCCGTGCCGACGACGGCGGCGCCGATGGGGGTTTCGTTCATGGAATTGTCCTTGCCGTGGCCAGTACCGCGCGCGTGGCGGTGGCCCAGTCGCGCGCGGTTTCGGCCAGTGTCTGATCGTTTTGCCGGATGTTGAACACTTCGACCCCGATCGGAGCGGTGCAACCGATCGCATCGAGTGTTCGGATCAGCCCGGCAAGGTCGATTGCGCCTTCGCCAGGCAGCAACCGATGCGTCATCAATTCTGCCCACATGTCGGGCAGGGCGACCGGCAGGGCATCGCATAGCTGCACGGCATGGATGTGCGCGCCTGGAATCGTGGCCAACAGATCCCGCGTTGATCCGCTGCGATGAAAATGCCACGCGTCGAGCGTGATGCCGCCATTGGTGCGCCCCGCTTCCGAAACGATCGCCCACGCATCACCGAGCGAACGGATACCGCCCACCGGAATGAATTCGATGTGCGCGTGCAGGCCATGCTGCGCCGCCATGTCACACAGCCGCGCGAAAGCCTGCGCCGCGATATCGATCGGAGCGGGCGCTGGTGACAGGTCGATGACTGCGACAGAGCGCGCGCCGATCCGCGCAGCGGTTTCGATCACGCGCTGCGGCGTCAGGTTTAGCAGCGCACGCGACAGGTCATCGTCCGCAACCGCGTGCGGGTGATCCATCCAGCACGCGATGCAGTCCAGTTCGGCAATGGCCAAGCCGGCATCGGTGATCCGCGCGGCTATTTCCTGCGCTGGCATCCCTGTGTCTTCCAGCGCCCAGACATCGAAAGGGCTGATGGCAATCGCGGCAAAGCCCGCGGCGCGCACCGGTGCCAACCGGTCGAGCAACGGGACATGCAGGAACGGCGCGCTGCTGAATGAAAGATCGTTCGACCCCGGCACCATCAGTCCACAAACTGCCCGGTCGGCACAGCCTTTGCCGGATCGAACTGTGCGGTGGCAAGATCCGCCGCCGGCAGGCGCCACACATTGACCGGAGCAATCTGGTGTGTCTGGACCAGCCGCAGGCCCCAGATGCCGCGTTCATGCCCATAGGAACTGATCCAGTTTCCGCCGATGCCGGGGTCGCGTTCAGCGATGATCACGCGCACCCGGCCGTCCGGTTCGGCATGATGACGGCTGGTGTTGATCCAGCCATTGCCGTCCTCGAACGTATCGAGATTTTCCTGCCAGATATTGCACAGCTGAAAGTTCCAGTATTCGCAGGGCGGCGGTATGAATTCGAGCACCAGCGCCTCGTCCAGCCGCTTTTCCCAGCCGCCGAACGCAACATGGCGATCGGGCACGCCGCCGTTCGACAGATATTGGGCGCGGCTGTAATCCAGCCGGTTGAGCCTGGCCGCAAAATTGCCCTGGTTGCCCTGCCACCAGTTGCGCACCAGTTCGGCGTAGCCAAGCACGGCTTGCGCGGTCCAGGCCAGGCCATCGGCCATCAGCACGGGTGTAACCGGCACCGGCAAGGCATGATCCATCCGCGCAATCGTCATCGCCGGTGCCACATCCGTCGCGCGGTCCCGCCAGGTCAGGCGGATGAGGATGCAATTGGTCTGCGGCGTCAGCTTCAACCAGTTCCTGCCTGGTCCCGGATCATTCTGCGACAGGATGACTTCGAAAGTGCCATCGTCGGCCACATGGATCTGCTGGCTTGCCAGAAAACCGGTGGTCTTCAGATTGCTGGGATCGAACTGCGCAAGACCGCCCAGGCCGGCTTTTGCCCAGTTTTCCGCACCGGGCGTGGCCGGTGCCGGGCAGGTCAGGACCGCCATCACGAAATAGGGCATCGTGCCGCGCGTTCCGGTGATGCGATAATCGCGTGCCTCGTCGAACTGGCACATCAGGTGGTCCTGATCGACTGTCTGGACATTGATTGACTGGCGCCAGACCATATCGCGCAACCGTGGCCGCGTCGGTTCCGCGTTTTCGATCAGGCGTTCCATGCTCGATCGCGCCAGCCGGGTCATGAACCGGTACCATTCCGCACGATCGAGATCGGACAGCGGGCCGTCGAATGACCGGATATGCGCCCCCGCGATCTTCAGCGTGTCGCAGAAATCGTCCCAGGCTTCACCCGAGATCAGCCGGTTCCGCGCGGTCTCCTGGTGATTCATGGTCAATGGTCCTGCCTGACGGGAAAACGGTCGTAATAGAACCCGAAACGGCGCCGCAGCGCGGCCTCGTCCACCCCGAATGTCCCTTCCAGATCATAGATCACGCGGCCCTGCGCGTGACGCGGATTTTCGGCGAGATAGCCGTCCAGCCGGGTTTCGATGTCCCCGGTCAAGGGCAGTGCGGCTTTGGCGTAGATGGCGCGTGCCATCCCTTTCTGGTCGGCCATGTACCGGTCGAACAGCACGTCGATCGACTGGTCGGGCGACCAGACGTCACGCGTGTCGACACATGTCCGCAACAATCGTTCGATCCGGTCGATCCACAGCTGCGCCAGGCCTTTCGGGTCCGTCGGCTGGCGGCGGATGCGGTCGGAATAGCCCAGCATCGTGGTCAGCGAGCGCAGCACATCGACCGGATCGCGGTGCGAAATGACCATCGTGGCATCGGGAAACACCGCCTTGATCGCGGGCAGATTTTCCATGTGCTGCGGCGATTTCAACAGCCAGCGCCGCCGCCCGGCGTCGCCTCGCTGCCACGACAACAGCTGCAGAACCCTCTTTTCGTAGGCGTAGGAGCCGGTGCGATCATGCGCGAAATAGTGGTCGATCCAGCGTGGCAGCCGGGCCTGGAATTCCCAGCTGTAGCAATTAAGATCCATGAACAGCAGCTCGTTGTCTTCATGGATGCCGGTCGCCGACATGTCGTGCATGGCGGCCATATGCGGCAGCAATGCGCCAAATGTTGCCCAGATTTCGGCGGAACGCGCCATGCGCGGATCGGGTTCGCCAGGCGCGACTGTGGTTGCGGGCACCGGCTCCTCCGATTCCCATAACGTCAGCGAATTGAGCCGGTCATCGCGTGCCAGCCAGTTGACCAGGTGAGTGGTGCCCGATCGCGGCAGGCCGGCGATGAAGATCGGGCGCTCGATCGGGATATCGAGGATTTCGGGATGACGCCTGATCATATCCTCGACGCGCAGACGGTTCGAAAGCGCGCGAACAGCATTCATGACGATCGTCGTGCGACCGCCGCGAGTCAGCCCGCTGTCTTCATACAGCGATTGCAGCGTCACGCGAAGGCGCTCGAACAGCCCGGCGGATCCGCCTTCGCCGTCGGTGCCGAAATCGTGCAGGCCCGTCGCGGCCATGGCGCGGTCGATCACGTCTTGGGCGCTCAGCCTGTCGGGAAAATCCGCCGGTCCTTCGCGCGCGCCGATCAGGCCGGGGGTCAGCACCGGATCGGCCATGTCATCGATAACGATATCGTTCATGCCGTTTGCCCGGCAAATGTCAGCATGACTTTCGCCGCCTTGTCCGCGTCCGCCGCCACGGTCAGTGCTTCGGCAAACCGGTCAAACGGATAACTGTGGCTGATCAGCGGGGCGAGGGCGGCGGCATCGGCCGCGATCATCGCCAGGGCTTCGCCGAATTCTTCGGGCCGATCATCGGCAATGGCGCCGACCAGCGTGATTTCGTTGGCCATCATCCGGAACAGATCGAATGGCACCGGTGCCTTGTGCAACGCGATCACTGCAATCCGCGCGCCTTTTTTGGCGTGGGTGAAAACCTCCGTCAGCGCAGCACCCGATCCTGCCGCATCGACAAACACATCGGTGCCCACATAAGGCGAGCCAAAGCGGTCGCCGCTGCCGTGGAACCGCGCCAATGCCACCGGCAACGTTTCGCTGGTGACATTGACGGCCAGATGCGCGCCCAGCGCGCGGGCGCGCTCCAGCCGGCTGTCCACCCGGTCGAAAATGGCGATATTTTGTGCGCCCATGTGCCGCAGCATGGCAACAGCGCAAAGGCCGATCGGACCGGCGCCAAGAATGGCCACCTGGTCGGCGGAATTCACCCGCGCCATGCGAAGCCCGTGCAATGCCACAGACAAGGGCTCGGCCAGCGCCGCGTGGGCAAAACTGACATGGTCGGGCAGGAGAAACAGGGTGTCGTTCAGCTTTGCCGGACCAACGCGGATGTGGGATGCCATGGCACCCTCGTTGCCGCCGCAGCCGATATAGCCGCGATCGGGATTGACCGCGACCCGGGATCCGACTGCGATGGTTTCGACGCCCGCACCGATTGCAACCACGGTGCCGGCAAATTCATGCCCGATGGGCAAAGGCGTGGCGAGCGGATGGACCCCGTCCAGGCTGCCCTTGGCAATATAACCCAGATCGCTGCCACAAATGCCGCAAGCGGCCACGCGCACCACGACTTCGCCGGGTCCGGGGGTGGGAATGGCGATGGGGTCGAGCCGGACATCGCCGGGGCCATGCACGTGCGCCGCCAGCATCGTTGCGCTTTGTCCGGTCATCGCTCTCTCCAGTTATTGCACGCGATAATATACCCGATAGTATATTTGGCAAGCAGGATTGCGCGGTCGTACAGCTGCGGTCATGAAGGCGCGATGACAGACCAAAAGATGATCAATGCGCGGCGCGGGCGACCTCCGGCCGAACAGACCCGGCAGCGCATGACGCATCTGATTGCGGTTGCGCGCACGATTTTCGTCGCGCGGGGCTATCGCCTGACCACGATGGACGAAGTCGCTGCCGCCGCCGGCATTACCAAGCGGACCCTTTACGCATGGCACCAGGACAAGGCTGCACTGTTTCGTGCCTGTGTCATTGCCGGTGCCGAGCGGTTTCCGGCATTGACCCCGGGCAATGACAGCACCGTGCGCGAAGCGCTCCAGCATTATGTCGTGGCGCTGCACAATGAACTGACACGCGAAGACAGTTTTGGCATGGGCGTGCTGACGCTGCGGGAATCCGCTGAATTTCCCGACGTGGTCGAGGCGGTTCAGCGCGGGCATCTCGATTACATGATCGAGCCGCTGGCCTGCTGGCTACGCGGGCACGGGCTTGAAGCCCAGGGCGAGACCGAGCGGACCACGCTGTTTGTCGCCATGGCACTTTCGCCGATGCACAACACGATGATGGTCGGTTTGCCGCCGCTTGCACCCGTCGATGTGGCCCGCCATTCGGTGCGTTGTGTGGCGCTGTTCCTCGACGGAGCATTGCATACCTAGACCGCCGAACCAGATCCCGGACGCCCAAATGGGCCCTGTTGCAGCGTCAGAGCTCGACCACGGAAAGGATATGGCTGGTTCGATCCGGGAACACAAAATCGAATTCAAAATACATGTTCTCGCCAAGCTGCCCGGCGCGCACAAGATCGGTTTCGACAAACACCTGAACGCCCGCGGTGCCATAGGCGTATCGGGTGACATCACCAAATACGACAGAGGCATCGAGCCGCGCGTCGACTTGCGCATCACCACGCCGGGCGCGGTTCATCCCGAGCGTGATGCGGCCGTTGAACGCGGGGTCGCCGGCTTCCAGCTCGCGTAGCGCCAGCACCAGCGCCTCGACCTCTTCCAGCGACGGGACCAGGAAGCCGAAGTGAAAGCTTGCCTCGAAATCCTGGGCCATCATTGCGCGATAGTCTTTGACAGCCTCGTTCTCGTGGTCCGTGCCGATGTGCAGCGCTTCGTGGATGGCCGCAATCAGGCGCGCCTGCGGTTCGGGCAGGCATGACAGGAAAACGATGCCGTCGCCGCGTGCAAAGTGATGTGTGTTGGCCACAAACCGATAGAAGTTGCCATTGGGCAGCGGCAGCACCTGCGTTTCAACCAGACCCATCACCTGCAGCAGTTGGGACGCCAGCGGCCCATCTTCCGGTTTTGCATAATGCAGCGCCAGATGCCCCATCGACAGGCTGGTGTCGGAAACCGGCCTTGCCGGAGTGTTTGCCAGGGTCGCCATCGTCATCCAATCTTGTGTTTGCTTGGGGCCCGGCCGATCGGCACGGCTCAGCCCGGGTTCAGGCGTTGCGCAGCTGCGCGAGTTCGTCGGAAGACAGGGTCAGCGCGGCGCTGGTTACACTCTCGCGGACCTGATCCGGGGTCGAGCCTCCGAATATCGCGATGGTCTGCAACGGCTGGCTGGTGAGGTAGGCCAGCACGATCGCATTGATCGAGACGTTGTGATGATCCGCGAGGGCTTGAGCGGCAATCAGCCGGCGGTCATTCACGGGGTTGCCATAGCGAACGCCCAGCGGTCCAAGGTCGGTCCCGTTTGCCCGCTTCGTGAAATATCCGCCGGATTGCGCTGCGTAGGCGATGATCGGCAGGCCGGTCGCGTGCAGCGCTTCATAGGCACCTTCGTAATAATGCTGATACCCTTGCGCCGCAGCGGCCGCGACGTCGGGCACGGCCAGGCCCCAGAATGTCTCCGAAGCGACAAAGCCGGGTTTGCCGAGCGTGGCAGCGTAGGCGTTCGCGGCCACGATGCGTGCCGGTGCCCAGTTCGATGCGGCAAAGTGCCGAATGCGCCTGGCTTCGCGATGCGCAATCAGCGCGTCGATGATCGGTTCGACGGGCGCTTCGGGATTGTCCGCGTGCAGAAAATACAGGTCGATCGTATCGATGCCCAGGTGGTCGAGGCTTTGCGACAGATCCGTGTTCACGTCTTCGGGCGTAACCCGGTTGCGCCAGTCGCCGACGCGCATGTCGAAAAACCCGCCTTTGGTCGCAATGACCAGACCATCGCGTTGCCGTGTCCTGAGCCACGCGCCGACGGCACGCTCGCTTGCGCCGACCGGCGCTTCGGGCGACCAGTCACCATAAGAGCGGGCGGTATCGATGAAGTTGCCGCCAAGATCGGCGAATGTATCGAGTATGGCGTTCGATTTTCCCTGATCGAGCAGCCACCCGAGCATGTTGGTACCGTAACACAGATTGCTGACCGACAGGTCGGTCTGGCCAAGCGTGGCTTTGGAAAGCATCGTAAAATTCCTTGTTTATCAAATGATTCGGACAAACGGACCGGAGGCTAGCGGCGCAAAGAAAAGCTGCCGTGTTCAGGGCGGCGCGTGGCGTTGAAAAAATCGACCAGTCGCCGCGGCCACGACAGGAATACGCGGCTGCAGGAATTGTTGTAATAGGAATTGGCCCTGGGGTGGGTCCAGATCATGTCGGGCATCCGGTCATCGACGTTGCGGTTCCATGCATTGCATCTTATTATAAGTGGGCACTTACATGACTTGATCGAAGCTGAGAAGCCCGTTTGCGATCGCGTCAGGATTGTGTCGTCGGGCAACCTGACGCACGATCGAACGGTATCGGCCAATTACGGAGCTCGCAATGTGTGGTGGCTTGCCGCGACGCTTTCTCGTTTGCATTGCGTAATGCCGTTCACGGCGTGCAGGTCCAGCCTTGTTTCAGGCTGACAGACTGTCTCGGCCGCTCTTGCGATCCTCAGGTCGAGGCGGCGAACATCGCGAGGACGGCTGAGGTTCAAATCAGCGACCTTTACCGCGATGCTGGTGTATTCGTCCTGGGCTGCGGCGGGCGCAACGAAACAGATTGCGGCGAGCGCCGCAACGGTCAATTTCCGGATCATGATGATGCTCCAGCCGGTGCGAAGTGCGCTTCGGCTTTCAGGGGGAACGCGTCTTGTGTTCGGCAGGGACGGAAGATTTGCTGCGCGATCAGGGCGGGGCTGTCCCGTCCGCCAGCCCCGCCCTGGTCAGTACCGCTTCCCAGCCTCGGCAAATTTGCGCGTCGTCAAAAGGGCCAAACCGCTGTTGGCGCCGGTGATCAGATTGTTAGACACAGGTCAGTCCTCCTCGATGATGGGAGAAACTGACACATAATACTTAAAGTGTCAAATCGTCAGGTGATGAGCCATGCGACAAGCCGTTTCATCCGCGCTTCGAATTGCGGCTGCGAGACGTGCGTCTCGCCCGACCACATCAGGCCCTTTGCTGCGGCGACGAGCGTGTCCACCACTGCGCGCGCATCGTCCGGACGCCCGTGGCGCACCAGGGCGTCGATGACGACACCCAGAAACGCCTCGTCCGCCGCGCGCGTCGCAGGGCCGGTAAGTCGGTTGCCGGCGTCGAGCAGCTCTTCGCCATGCGGACTGGCCGTGACCACAGCGAGCGCAGGACCGAACTTGGCCTGCAGCACGCTCAGCAAAGCCTCCTCCAGCGTTTCGCTCCTTTCCAGAGCGGCAGCGGCCGTGGTCAGGCTTTTGGCATGAAGTTCGTCGACGACCGCCCGCAGGACATCCTCCTTGCCCGGAAAATAATGATAGACCGCTGTCCGGCTGACCCCGGCGCCGCTGGCAATGTCGGCTATGCTGGCGCGCTCGTAACCAAACCGCATGAACGCGGCGCGCGCGCCATCCAGAATGCGATTGCGGCGATTGCGGCTGTCGTCGCCATCATCGCGCTTTGCGTCAGGCGCGAGAGCCGCCGCCTTCGGTGGCGCCTGTACGGAATCGCTTGGCTTCGTCATTGCTTGCCGGCTGCAGCATACACCACTTTCCCGCCGACCATGGTCATTTTCACTTTGGTTGCCGCGATCGTTGTCGGATCGCCGTGAAAAATGTCGCGGTCGATCAGGATCAGGTCGGCGAATTTGCCGGGTTCGAGTGAACCGGCAACGGCTTCCTCGCGCAATTCATAGGCGGCACCTGTGGTAATCGCATGAACCGCCTGGGCGATCGTCAGTCCCGGACCCGGCAGCGGTTCAACATAGTCCGGACCGGCAGCGGGATCATTGCGGCGCGTGACCCCGACTTTCAGCGCGAACCATTCGTCGAGCGGGTCGACCGGCCAGTCGCTGCCATAAGCGATCGGCGCGGCGGCGTTGACCAACAGTCCCGAGGGTTCGAGGCGGGCAAAGCGATCAGGCCCCATCTGATCCCGTGCGCCAGCGATCGTATCGGCGGCGCGCTTTTCCCACTGGAACGACAAGACGGGAATCACGCCAAGGGATTTGTAGCGCGGATAATCGGCAGGATCGACGATTTCGTCATGCGCGAGGGCTGGCCGGGTGTCGTATTCGGGATGGGCCGCGCGCAAAGCCGCGACCGCGTCCAGCCCGAGACGCACCGCGCCATCGCCATCGGCGTGCATATGCGGGTCAAAGCCGAGCGCAGCGATTTTCTGGACGAGTGGCACAAGCACCGCGGGCGGAAAATAGGGCACGGGGCCCCTGGTCGGGCCAGGCCGCCAGTCCGGGTGATTTGCGGTGCCGGTGTTGATGAAATACGGCTGGACCATCACCCCGGTCTGGGCCGGGGCGGTGATCACGCCATCCAGGAACAATTTGACATTGTGCACGGTAATCGATGGCTGGGGGCGCAATGCGCCCTGGTCATACCGGGCGCGTAACGCAACGATTTCGGCAATGGCAGCATCGGGCGCCGGGCCATCTTTGGGCACGATCAAGGGCGCAAAATGGGCACGCGCAGTCAGTCCCCCCTCGCTCGCCACGGCCGAAAAGGCGGCAATGGATTCCGGCGATGCCTTTGCATCCAGAAAGCCGGTCACGCCCTGGCGGGCCATATTGGACAGCGCGGCACGGGCTGCGGCCCGGTTTTCAGCGTCGCTTGGCTGGGGAACCTTGTCGGTCACCAGTCCTTGCGCCACGTCCTCGAGCAGGCCGGTGGCCGCACCGGCAGCATCACGGTGGATCTGCCCGCCGACAGGATCGGGGGTGGTCGCGGTAATCCCGGCCAATTCCAGCGCGCGGCTGTTGGTAAGCGTCGAATGCCCGAACGACGAAAACAGATAGATCGGGCGTTTGGTGGGCAACGCATCCAGCAACGCCCGCGTGGTGACCACGCCAAGCGGCTGGGTTTCCTGCTGGAACCAGTTGATTACGGGCAGCCATTTGTCGTCGCCCGCGCCGGAATCCTTGGCCAGGCAGCCCTGGACGATCGCCTGGATTTCCGGCACCGTCAGCCGCCGATAATCCAGACTGCACGACAACAGACCAAGCCCGCCCTCCAGCGGGTGCATATGCCCGTCGATCAACCCGGGCATGACCACCCCGCCGTCCAGATCGATGATCTTGGATTGCGATCCGGCCAGCGCCTTTGCGCCGGCGTCGTCACCTGCAAAAATCACCCGCCCATCGCGTATGGCAAGCGCGGCCACAACCCGGTCGGCCGCATCGAGCAGATGGATCTGCCCACCCACCAGCACGGTATCTGCGGCGGGCGCAGCGATTGCCGCCACCGGCAGCATCACAGCGGCTGCGGTTGCGAGAAGACGAACAATCATTGTGGGCGCTCCAGAAAACATCTTGCTTTGGCTATGAACCATCCACGACGTTGACTGAAGCGATATTGTCGTGACTGCGCGCAAGCAGTCCGAGCGGTTGCCGGATTATAGCTTCAGTGTTCATGACGCTGTGTTTGGGTCATGATGGAACTCTTCGGCCTGAATAGGGGCGCGCACCGGCACAGTGCTTGCGGCTGTGCCCGGCATCGGCGCGGTTGCGACGCCGATCCGGGAATCTGCCAGCCCCAGGTAAAGCCACCAGGTATCCTTGAAAGCAACCAGGCCTTGCGCGAAACAGACATTGCCGACCTGCCCGGTTGCTTCGGCGTTGTCGATGCGCAGAAACGGATCCTGCAGCTGACCGATCACACTGGTGGGATCGGCGCTGTCCAGCAACAACTGGCCCGGCTGATAGGCAAAAGGGGGTACGTCGGGCGCGCCCTCGACCGGATGATTGGCGCCATTATAGACAAGAACGATGCCGTCTTGCGTAATCAGCGCAGGTGGTCCCGGTTCGGTCAGCAGCGAATCGAACCGCCGCTTCCTGGGCCAAGCCAGCCCGCGCAGCGCCAGCGGCCCCGCGACGCGATCGATCTGCCAGCTTCCGGGATGGTCCGCATTGTCCGGCGACCATGTCAGGTACCGATCGGGGGAAGCCTCGGCTTCCACCGGCGTCCACCGAACGAGATCGTCCGATGTGGCGGCAAAAGCCTCGGCTTCCACCGGCGTCCACCGAACGAGATCGTCCGATGTGGCGGCAAAGATCGTGCCTTCGCCCCAGTACCTCCAGAATTTGCCATCGACCCGCGCTGCGACAAGGCGTCCGCCTGCAAGGGCAGTCACAATCGAACCCGATTTTGTCTGGCGCCGGACATAAGCAGTGCCGGCAAATGCGGGGCCGTGTTTGGTCCACACGCGCAAATCGGTGGAGGTCGCCACGAACAGGCAGCCGACTTTGCCGTCGAACGCCGTATACATGCAGACATAGCCGCCGTCGGGCGATGCGACAACGCGCGGATCCTCGGTTCCACCTGGCCATTCCCATGCCTGCCAGCGGTCGTTGCCCGGTGCCAGCACCGGTTCGTTCTCAAGCTCGAAATTCAGCCCGTCGCTGCTGGTCGCCAGACCTATGCGCGAGGTCCCGGCATAGCGGCCTTCGTGATCCTCGGCGCGCACCAGCAGGCAGACGCGGCCGTCGTGGACCACCGCGCCGGGATTGAACAGATCCTTGGCGGCCCACGCGATCGTGCTGCCCGAAACTGCGCAGGCGGAGCGGACTGCGGGCCGGTCGACCAGCACGCGCACCGGGCGCGAAAACGGCCCGATTGCCCAGGACGGTGGTTGCGCGTGCGATCGATCGGTCATGGTTTCACGGTTCCCTGTGCAAGCGCGCGGTCGATGGCGGCCATCGCGACAGGCCGCATCCGGGCATAACCCGGCCTGGTCAGATGGACGCCATCCCTCGTGAACTGCGCCGGCAGCCGCCCCTGATCGTCGGCAAGCGCGGCATGGTAATCGGCAAAGGCCAGGCACCGTTCCTGTGCGGTCTGTTCAAGCCAGGCCCCCAGCTTTGACAGCCAGCGTGCCGGGTCCACTTCGGGGCGCCACGGAATGCCGTTGGCAGGCGTCAGGCCGCCGAGCACGACCGCAATCCCGTTTGCGCCGGCGATATCGAGCATGGCCAGCATGTTGGACTGATAATCATCGGGCAAAAGGGAACAGTTGCCACGACCGTCAGTTCACATGGTTGAAGGTGTAAAAGGATACGGTTTGCAATGGACGATCTGAACTTGCAGCCGCCGCGATGATCGCGCTGGCCCGGCGTCCGGCCATGCTCGGGCTGGTGTCCGTGCTGGGTGGGTGCGCGGCGCTGAGGCTGGGCGTGGTCGATCACGCCGGACCGGTCGCTGCCAGCCAATGGCACCTCTACCTGATCGTCGGGGCCGTGCTCGTCTTTGTCGCCGGGCCGGTGCTGTTGCTGACCCCGATCATGGCCTGGCACTATCGGCTGTCGAACAAGACCAGCGCCTACAAGCCTGACTGGCAATTTTCGTGGGTGCTGGAAGCGCTGATCTGGCTGCCACCGACCGGCATCGTCATCGGTCTGGGGGTCCTGCTGTGGCAATATACCATTGCCCTCGACCCGTACCGGCGGCTCGCCTCCAACCAGCCTGCACTGGAGGTGCAGGCGGTCGCGCTCGACTGGAAATGGTTGTTCATCTATCCCCGCGAGAACATCGCCACAGTCAACGAGCTGGACATTCCGGTCGGGCGGCCGGTCCATATCAGCCTGACCAGCGGCACCGTGATGCAGTCATTGATGGTGCCGCAACTCGCCGGCCAGATCTATGCGATGCCCGGCATGACGACTCAGCTCAACCTGGCCGCCAGTCGCGCCGGGATATTTCACGGTGAAAACACCCAGTTCAACGGCAAGGGATTCCAGGCGGAAAAGTTCAACGTGATCGCGCGGGCGCCGGCGGACTACGCGAACTGGCTGGCACGGGTCCGTGCCGGCAAATCATTCGGCCAAGACGACCGGGCCATGATCTTCGCGCGATCGGTCGTTGCCCAGCCGGTTTTCCTGGCCGGGGTTCCCTCCGGACTGTTTCAGCGGGTCCTTGATACATCGACGGGCCCGTCACGGTGACAAGCGGCATCTGGCCAGCGGTCCTGGGGCGTTTCGACTGGCAGGAACTGCCATTCGTGCGGGCATGGGCCAATCCCGACAGCAGCGAAATCATCGGTGCGGCAGCTGCGGCCATCGTGGTCATCGGCGCGATGGCGCTGGTCGCCGTGCTGACCTATCACCGGGCGTGGCGCTATCTGTGGCGTGAATGGCTGACCAGCCTCGATCACAAGAAGATCGGCATCATGTATATCGTGCTCGCCTTCGTGATGCTCAGCCGCGCGCTGATCGAAGCGGTGCTGATGCGGATGCAGCAGGCCGCCGCAATCAACGCCCCGGGTTTCCTCGAGCCCGACCATTTCGCGCAACTGTTCAGCACCCATGGCAGCATCATGATCTTCTTCATGGCGATGCCATTCCTGACCGGCATGATCAATTACGTCACCCCGTTGCAGATTGGCGCACGCGACGTTGCCTTTCCCCTGCTCAACTCGATCAGTCTGTGGCTGACCGGCGGCGCAGCGGGATTGATGATGGCATCGCTGGTGATCGGCCGGTTCTCGACCGGTGGCTGGAGCGGCTATCCGCCCTATACCGAGCTGGGCTTCAGCCCCGACGTCGGCCCCGATTACTGGATCTGGGCGGTGACGCTGGGGTCGTTGGCTTCGACCATGACCGGGCTCAATTTCGCCGTGACGATCTACAAGCTGCGCTGCCCCGGGATGACGCTGATGCGCATGCCGCTGTTCGTGTGGACGTCGTTGTGCACCAGCATCCTGATGATCTTTGCCATGCCGCCGCTGACCGTCGCCACCGCCCTGCTGGCGCTGGACCGGTACCTGGGCTTTCACTTCTTCACCAATGACCTTGGCGGCAACATGATGAACTACGCCAACCTGTTCTGGCTGTTCGGCCATCCCGAGGTCTATATCCTGATCCTGCCGGCGTTCGGGGTCTATTCCGAGGTGGTCTCGACCTTCTCGTCCAAGGAGCTGTACGGATACACCTCGCTGGTGCTGGCGACGATGGCGATCGCGGTGCTTTCCTTTACCGTCTGGGTGCATCACTTCTTCACCATGGGGCAGAGCGCTAACCTGAACGCAGTGTTCGGAATCGCGACGATGACGATCGGCGTGCCCACCGGAGTCAAGATCTACGACTGGATCTGGACGATGTTTCGCGGTGAGATCCGCTTTACCGTGCCGATGCTCTATTCACTGGCGTTCATGATGACCTTCGTGCTGGGCGGCTTCACCGGCATCCTGCTTGCCTTTCCGCCGCTCGATTACCTGGTTCACAACACGCTGTTCCTGGTTGCGCATTTTCACAACATGCTGATCCCCGGCCTGCTTTACGGGATGCTGGCGGGCTATCACTATTGGTTCCCGAAAGCCTTCGGCTTCCGGTTGAGCGAAAAATGGGGCCGGGTGTCGTTTTATAGCTGGGTGGTCGGGTTCTATCTCGCGTTCATGCCGCTGTATGTGCTGGGCGCGGCGGGCGCGGCACGGCGCACGCAGGCGTTTTTTGAGCCTGCCTTCCGGCCCTGGCTTTATATCGCCGGGGTCGGGGCGCTGATCCTGCTGGCAGCGCTGGGATCGCTGTTCGTGCAGCTGTGGGTCAGCATTCGCGATCGTGCGGCCAACCGGGTGCCGGCCGGCGATCCCTGGGACGGACGTGGGCTGGAATGGTCGGTGTCGGCGCCGCCGCCCGAATATAATTACGCCGTCCTGCCCCGCGTTTACGGTCGCGATCCGTTCTACGACGGCAAACGCAAAGGTAATGCGTATGCGGCGCCAGAGCGCTATGAGGACATCAGCGTCCCGTGCAACAGCGCCACCGGACCCGTGATCGGCATAACCGGCGCGGCCCTGGCCTTCGGGCTGGTCTGGCATATGTGGTGGTTGGCGATTTTGGGCGTGGTGGTGGTCGTCGGTGCGGTCATCGCCCGCAGCTTTGCCCGCGACACCCACCGGGTCATTGCCGCCGCCACAGTGGCGCGGATCGATCGCGAATGGCGCCAGGGGCTCGCCGAGGCCCGACCGATTGCGCGCGGCATCGAAATGACCTCGGCCAATGAAGGCCTGGCCGAGGTGCAGCGATGAGCGCGGACAAAGTCAAGCACGTCGGCCTGAACCTGGGTTCGACCGACGGGGAAACCCACGGAGAGGCCGAAAGCGCGATCTTCGGCTTCTGGGTGTTCCTGATGAGCGATGCGGTCATCTTCGCGCTGCTGTTTGCGACCTATGGCGTGATGCTGGGCGCAACCGCGGGAGGGCCCACGCCTGCGGCGGAGTACAAGATCGGGCCGGCGTTCATCGAGACCCTGATCCTGCTGACCAGCAGCTTCACCTACGGGATGGCTTCGGTGGCGATGAAGCATGGCGCCTCGCGCGGCGTCCTGGTCGGGTGGCTCGCTGTGACCCTGGTTCTCGGCCTGGCCTTTCTGGGCCTGGAGATCAACGACTTCGCGACAATGTTTGCCGATGGCGCCTATCCCGCGCGCAGTGGCTTTCTGTCGTCCTTTTTCGCCTTGGTGCCGCTACACGGACTGCATGTCGCGGCGGGCTGCCTGTGGCTGGTGGTGATGATAGCGCAGGTTCTTACGTTCGGGCTCGATCCAGGCGTGAAGATCAATGTGCTGCGGCTGGGCCTGTTCTGGCATTTTCTCGACATCATCTGGATCGCCATTTTTTCCGTGGTGTACCTGCCGGACATGATCCGGTGAGCAAAGCGCAGGACAGCAAGCGCTCTGCAATACGCAGCTATGCCGTCGGGTACGGCTTGGCGCTGGTCCTGACCGGCCTGGCCTTTGCGACGGTTCACTGGCGGCTGTTCGACAGGGGCGCGATCTGGCCGGTCGTGCTGGCGCTCGGGCTGGTGCAGGGGCTGGTTCACTTCCGCTGCTTCCTGCACATCTCGCTGCGGCGATCGGCGCGCGACGACCTGCTGCTGATCCTGTTCACCACCCTGATCATCATCCTGATGGCGTCGGGCACGCTCGTGATCCTGCGGAATTTGCACATGAGGATGATGTGATGGTGATCGCAGGCCAGAAGATGGGTAGCGCGTGTTGACCAGCCAAGGGCGCCAGAGGCTCAGCGATCTGGCCGAATCATTCTGGCTGTTGCCCGGCATGATGGTTGCGGCGGGGATCCTGCTGGCGCTGATGCTGGTGCAGGTCGATCGCAGCGGGATCGTGCCGCAAGCGCTGATCGACAGCCCGTGGCTCTACAATGGCGGCGGCACTGGCGCACGCACGCTGCTGGGTGCGGTCGCATCGTCTACGATCGGCGTGGCGGGGACGGTATTCTCGATCACGATAGCCTCGCTGTCGCTGGCAGCCGGCCAAATGGGCCCCAGGTTGCTGCGCAATTTCGTGCGCGATCGCGGCAATCAGTTCACACTCGGCGCTTTCCTCGGCACTTTCTCCTATGCGTTGATGGTGCTGCGCAGCGTCCGTACCCGCGCCGAGGGTGAGTTCATTCCGCATGTGTCGATGAGCGCCGGCATCGTGCTGGCCTTCGTTTGCGTCGGCACGCTGGTGTTCTTCGTCGGGCATATGGTGGCACGCATCAACGTCGATACCGTGATCGAGCTGGTCAGCCAGGACGTCTGCCGGGCGATCCGGCGGCTGACCCTTGCCCAGGCGCCCGCGCCGGGCACCGCGGGTGCAATCGATCCATCGTTCGTGGCGATCAGGGATGGCCGCCGCGGCTATTTGCAGCAGCTCGATGCCGATCGCCTGGCCGATTGGGCCGCGCACCGCGGCGTGACCATCCACCTGCTGGTGCGTCCCGGCGACCTGGTGTTTCCGGGCGCTGTCATCGCGCTTGCCAGTCCGCAAGGCAGCGGCGTTGCTGAAGCCATCCGCCGCACAACCGCGCTGGGGCCACAACGCGTCAGCACCGACGATCTCGAATTTTCCATTCGCCAGTTGGTCGAGGTTGCGGTGCGCGCGCTGTCGCCGGGGATCAATGATCCGCATACCGCGATGGCGGTGATCGACCGGCTGGGCGTCGCCCTGTGCGACCTTGCCCCGCGATATCTGCCTGACGGACGGGTGATGCGGGGCGATCGTCCGGTGCTTGTCATGCCGGTGGTGCACTATGATGGCCTGGTCGATGCGATGCTGCACATGATCCGGCAGAATGCCACAGGCAATACGGCGGTGCTGATCCGCATACTCGACGTGCTCAACGCGGTGATCGGCTGCGAGCGCGCTCCTGCCAGGATGGCGGTTTTGCAACGCCACGCCGACCTGGTACTTGGCGATGGCGAACGCGATATTGCCACGCCGGCGGACCTGGCCGACCTGCGCAGCCGGCATGCGCGATTTGCCGAATTGCGCCATTGCGATCCGCACGCGGTGCCTGCTTTGGCGACGTGCTGATGCTCATGCCGGGGCTTCGCGTGCGAAGCCCTGGCGCTCAGCCCGCTTCGATCCGCACCGGCACCGATTTCGAAGCCGGGGTCTGTGACAGCTCGTCATGGTGCCCGATCGGAACCAGGACATTGCACTCCGGGTAATAGCCCGCAATGGTCCCGCGCGGCAGCTTGTAGGCCGTCAGCTTGAGCCCGCCCAGCCGCCGGTCCTGGCCATCGTCGACATCGGTGACCAGCGTCAGCATCTGGCCATCTCTGAGCCCGGCCTCGTCGATATCCTCGGGGCACATCAGCAGTATGTCGCGCGATCCTTCCAGCCCGCGCAGCCGGTCGGAATAGCCATAGATGGTGGTGTTGAACTGGTCGTTCGAGCGCATCGTGATCAGGCGGTAGCGGCCTGGCGCATCCTTGAACCCCAGTGAATTGAGCTGGCCGGGGGTGGTGAACACCGCCTTGCCCTCGGGTGTCTTCCAGATGCGTTCATGCGCGCCATTGCCCCGATAAAAGCCGCCGGCATCATACATCCGCGCATTGTAATCGCGGAAATCGTCGGGATAGGTGAATTCGATCAGGTCACGGACCAGGCCGTAGTCGGCGGTCCATTCGTCCCATTTGAGCTCGGCCCGGGCAGGTACCGTCGCCTTGGCAATACCGGTGACGATCGCGAGCTCGCTCTTGAGGGCATCGGAGGGCGGCGGACGGTCGCCGATCGAGGCGCTGATCATCGAGAAGCTGTCTTCGGTGGTGATCGTCTGGTTGCCGGTCGCCTGCTCGTCGGCTTCGAAGCGGCCCAGGCAAGGCAGGATGAATGCATTCTTGCCGGGAAACAGGTGGCTGCGGTTCAGCTTGGTCGAAATCATCACCGTCAGCTCCTGCGCCGACCAGGCCGTTTCCATCCGCTTCTGGTCGGGCACTGCGCGCAGCAAATTGCCGCCAAGCGAAACAAAGGCCTTCACCTTGCCCTCGAACAGGCCCTGTACCGCGGCGACGATGTTCATCCCGTCTTCGGTGGGCGGGTCGAAGCCGAACAACGCCTTGAGCTTGTCGAGCGGCACCAGCTTGGTTTTCTCGGCGATCCCGACGGTGCGCTGACCCTGCACGTTGCTGTGCCCGCGCACCGGGCAGCACCCCGCGCCCGGCTTGCCGATATTGCCGCGCAGCAACAGCAGATTGACCAGCATCGCTATGTTGAGCGCGCCGTGGGTATGCTGGGTCAAGCCCATGCCATAAACCCCGATCACCTTTTCGGCGGCAATGTAGACAGCGGCGGCTTCGCGCAACGCTGCCTCGGTCAGCCCCGATTCGCGCTCGATCTCGGCCCAGTCGGCGTCCCGACAGGACTGGATGAATTCCTCGCAGCCGGTGGTGTGCTGCTTGATGAAGGCGTGGTCGATCACCTCCGCCTTGCCCTCGGCCTTGGCCTTGTCGTCGGCCTCCACCACGTATTTGCACATCCCCAGAATCGCCGCGACGTCTCCGCCGGCCTTGAGCTGGTGATACTGGTCGGAGATGATCGTCTCCTTGCCGGTCAGCATCGCCAACGGGTTCTGAGGATCGACGAAGGAAACCAGCCCCTGTTCGATCACCGGATTGAAGGTGACGATCTTGCCGCCGCGATCCTTCAGATCTTTCAGCGGATGCAGGAAACGCGGGCTGTTTGTGCCGGGGTTCTGGCCGAAAAAGAAAAACGCATCGGTCTTTTCCAGGTCCTCCCAAACGATCGTGCCGACTGGCGAACCGATCACCTTGGTCAGCCCGACCGAGGTCGTTTCGTGGCACATGTTCGAGCTTTGCGGCAGGTTGTTGTTGCCATAGGCGCGCGCGAGCAGCGCGTAGAGGTAAGATGCCTCGAGCCCGGCATGGCCCGACGCATAGAACACCGCGCTTTCCTTGGGCAGCGCCTGCAACGACGCGCCGATCGCTGCAAAGGCCTCGTCCCAGCTCACCGCCTGGTAGCGGTCGGTCGCCGCATCGTAGCGCAGCGGATGGGTCAACCGGCCGGTCAGTTCGAGATCATGATCGTTCCATTCACGCAGCCGGGTCACGGTATGCGCATCGTCAGCCCAGAACTCGGGCGTGCAGCGGGCGCTGGTAAGTTCCCACATCGTCGCCTTGGCGCCGTTTTCGCAAAATTCGAACGCCGAATAATTGGCGGGCTTGGGCCACGCACACGAGCCGCACATCACCCCCTTGGGCTTGTTCTGCCGGCGCAGGCTGCGCAGCACCATGGGTGACGCATGGGATTCCCCGAGAATCCGCGCCATGCCCTGCATCGATCCCCAACCGCCGGCCGGCCCAGAATCATGCGGGAGATCTGTTTCCTCGGCTATGACACAGTTGCCTTTGTTCGAGAGGGCGACCGGCGCGTTGACATGCCGGCCGGACTTGTAACGCAATGGATCAGGGTAAGTTCCATGAAATCGGTGGGCGCCGGCAAGGTAATAACGTTTGTCCAATCGGTCGCGCATCGGGCGTGCTACAGCGCGCACGAGCAGACGTCCAGACGCCTCTGGCCCCCAGTTGATGGTTCTGATGTCATCACGCTCTCAATGGTTGACGGGGCACGCCGCTTCGCTTGGTCCCCAGTTACAGGATACATCGGGACTTTCTATTTCCTGGTGCCTGGGGGCAAACGCAGCGGTCCCGGGGCGGCCACCGTTTCCACCAAGCCGGTCGCTACAGCATAGACCAATCCCGTCACGACGATCGTGTCCGCGAGTTGTGCAGTCGCCTTAAGGATGGCGATGTCCTTGACCACGGCCTTGTAGGGGTCGGTGACCGCCAAATTGTCGAGGGCGCCGGGCTCAACGCCCATATGCCGCGCGAGCAACTCAGGCTCATGATGGTAGCAGCCGATGATCCCGCAGTCGGTATGGTGGAGAAGGACAAGATTGCGCACGCCGCCTTCGCGACCCGCCGCTTGCGCCACCACGCGCAGGATGCCGAGCGTCTCGATCAGGTTTCGGGTCACTCGGCCGCCGACGTTGCGGATCACGGCCGCTTCGCCCTGCTCGAGGCCGAGAACCGCGGCCGGATCAACGCGGGGATCAACGCAGCCGACGACGATCGTGCCGGTCGATGGCATCATCTTGAGGCCGGGGACAAACGCTGTTTCGGCGAAGTGGGCGTTACGCCCCGTCAGTTGCTCAAGGAATTCCATGGTCTTGCTCCTCCAGGATTTTGGGATGTTCAGTTCGCGGTGCGGGGGACGCGCCCCCTGCCGGTCATCCATCTGTCGGCCTTAAGCCCCAAAGATATCCGAGCATGATCTGCCGCCCCAAACCGGCAGTAATCGCAGCTAGCGTCCGGTTGCCAAGCGTTGGCTGGCATCCCAGCCACCGCCCAATGACCGGAACGAGGCCACCGCCGCACGCGCATTCTCTGCGCGGGCCTGGGCCAGAGCATCGCGCGTCGCCAGCAGGCGGCTGTCGGCATCCAGCACTTCGATCAGGCTGACCAGTCCGCCCTTGTACGCCGCCATCGATGCCTGTTGTGCCCGCGCCAGCGAGGTTTCGCCTCCGGCCAGAACCTGCGTTTGCGTCTCTGTGTTTACCAGCGCCGAAAACGCATCCTCCACGTCCTGCGATGCGCGCAGCACCGACAGGCGATAGGACGCCAGCGCCTCCTGATTGCGGCCACGTGCAACCTTGATTTCGGCGTCGACACGGCCGAAATCGAACAGGCGCCAGCGCAGGCCCGCCACACCTTGCGCCTGGCTAGCGCCGCCGCCGAACAGCGCCGAAGGACCGGTCGCAGCGCTGCCGAGCAAGCCGCTCAACGAAATTTTGGGGTAAAATTCCGAAATCGCCGATCCGATTTGCGCATTCGACGCCGCCAGCTGGCGTTCGGAGATCAACAGGTCGGGCCGGCGTCGCAGCAGATCGGCAGGGCTGCCGATATTGGTGATCGCGGGCGCCGCTGGTATCGCGCCAGGTGTCGCCAGTTCTGCGCGATACGTCCCGGGCTGCGCGCCCAGCAACACGTCGAAGGCATTCAGCGCAGAATCGAGCGCCACCTGCAGCACCGGCACGCTCGCGCGCACTTGTGCCAGCGCACCCTCGGCCTGGCGCAATTGCAGTTCGGCGGCGAGACCCTTGCGATATTGGAGGCCGATCGTATCGACCAGCCGCTGCTGCGTGTCGACTTGCTCGTTGGCGACGGCGAGCCGTGCCTGTAATCCACGTATCGTGATATAGGTATCGGCCACTTGCGCCGCGACCGTCAGGCGCGCGGCGGCGACACCGGCCTGCGAGGCCTGGTATTGCGCGAAGGCCGCCTCGCGATCGCGACGCAACCCGCCAAACAGATCGATTTCCCAACTCGCGCCCAGATCGACCTCATAATCCTGCGTGTTGCGGCCGGTGCCAAATGCGGCAAGCTCGTGACCTTGCAACGTATCGCGCGACAGGCGCACCGCCGCCGCCGAACCGGAAACAGAGCCCGATGGCAACAACGCCGCGTCGGCTGCGTGCAAGCCGCCGCGCGCCTGGGTGACCCGCGCCACGGCTTGCGCCGCGTCGAGGTTCTGATCGAGCGCTTTGGCGATCAGCGATGTCATCAGCGGATCGTCGAAACGCGCCCACCACACCGCATCGGTTGCGGCCAGGTCGGGCGCAGTCCGCGCGGCGACTGCGTTGGCCCCCATGAACGCAGCAGGCGCGGTCAATGCAGGCCGGTGATAGTCGGGCCCCACCGCGCAACCGCCGAGTGCGGTGACAAGCAGGAGCGAAAATGGGAAAGCGCGCATGGGGGCCTCGGGGTCAAAGCGGATTGTGACTAATATTCCTATCGGTCACTCGTTGTCAATCGTCTAACTCTGCGCTATCTCAGCGTCATGACCATTCTCAAGGACACTGCCGCCACCACCGGGTTGCGCGGCCCGGTCGATCACGGCATCCGCGATCAGATCATCGACGCCGCCGACGAGCATTTCAGCCACTATGGCTATGCCAAGACAACTGTGGCCGACCTGGCCAAGGCCATCGGATTTTCCAAAGCCTACATCTACAAGTTCTTCGATTCGAAGCAGGCGATCGGCGAGGCGATCTGTGCGCAATGCCTGGGATCGGTCCTGGCCAGCGCGCAGGAATCGGTTGCCGATGGCAAATCGGCGACCGACAAATTTCGGCGTTTATTCAACAAGATATCGACACTCAGCGCCGAACTGTTCTTCAACGATCGCAAGCTGTACGACATCGCCGCCGTATCCTGTGCCGAACAATGGCCGTCGTCCGAAGCGTACCAGGTGCAGATCGCCGAAATGGTGGCGCAGATCATCCTGGAGGGGCGCGAAAGTGGTGAATTCGAGCGCAAGACCCCGATCGACGAAGCGGTTCGCGCGATCATGCTGGTATTCATGCCCTTCATGAATCCGGTGATGCTGCAATACAATCTGGACGCCATACCCGACGGGCGCACCGAAGTGGTCAGCCTCGTCCTGCGCAGCCTGGCGCCATAAAAAATGCATCCGTCGATTTGTGACCTATTGACATGTTGGTCACAAGTATAGACTTGAGGCGCATCCCTGAAAACGGAATGCTGCCATGTCACGCCTGCCCACGATCAGCCTGATCCTGCTCACCACCGCTTCGCTCGCGCTCGCCGGGTGCAATACGGCAACCGCCGACCCGCGGGCGGGGCCACCGCTGGTCCGCGTCGCGACGCTGGGAACGGGCGGCCAAGCCGAACGCGCGTTCACGGGCACGGTGTCCGCCCGGGTCCAGAGCGACCTGGGCTTTCGCGTCCCGGGCAAGATCATCGAACGCCTGGTCGATACCGGCCAGGCGGTCCATCGCGGCCAGCCGCTGATGCGGATCGACCGTACAGAACTGGCGCTGACCACGATCGCGCAAGCCGGCAATGTTGCCGCCACCCGCGCCAAAGCGATCCAGACCGCCGCCGACGCCGCGCGTTTCCGCGATCTGGTTTCCGCCGGCGCAGTTTCCGCCTCTGCCTATGACCAGGCCAAAGCCGCCGCCGACGCCGCCAAGGCGCAATTGCGTGCCGCCGAGGCGACCGCCCATGTCGCACGCAACGAGGCGAGCTATTCGCTGCTGCTCGCCGATGCCGATGGCGTGGTCGTGGAAACGCTGGCCGAGCCCGGCCAGGTCGTGGCCGCAGGCCAGACCGTATTGCGGCTAGCCCGATCGGGCCCGCGCGAGGCGCGGATTGCGCTGCCCGAAACGATCCGCCCGGCGATCGGTTCGACCGCATCGGCGGCGGTGTTCAACGCCGCCGTGACGGGCACCGCCCGCCTGCGCCAACTTTCGAATTCCGCCGACCCGCAAACCCGCACCTTCGAGGCGCGGTATGTTCTGGAAGGCGCTGCCGCCGCCGCGCCTTTGGGTGCGACCGTCACGATCGAATTGCCCGACGCCAAAACCGGCACAACGATGGAAGTGCCCATCGCCGCGCTGTATGACAATGGCCATGGGCCAGGCGTTTGGGTGGTCACCGGCACCGGTCTCCTGCCGAAAGTGACCTGGCGTGCGGTGCAGGTCGCCGGCCTGGGCGAAGAAACCGCGCGGATTTCCGGCGGCCTCAACCCCGGCGAACGCTTTGTCGCGCTGGGCGCGCATCTGCTCCACCAGGGCGAACAGGTCCATGTCGCCGCCGACCAGATTGCCGCACGATGAGCGGGTTCAACTTGTCGGCCCTTGCAGTCCGCGAGCGCTCGGTCACGCTGTTCCTGATCATCGCGATCACGCTGGCGGGGCTCTATGCCTTTCTCAGTCTGGGCCGCGCCGAAGATCCGACGTTCACGATCAAATCGATGACATTCGTCACCGCGTGGCCCGGCGCGACCGCGCAGGAAATGCAGGATCAGGTCACAGAACCGCTGGAAAAGCGGATGCAGGAACTGAAATGGTACGACCGCACCGAAACGTTCACCCGCCCCGGGCTGTCGTTCACCACGGTCACGCTGAAAGACCCGACCCCGCCCGCCGAAGTGGCCGAGGAGTTCTATCAAGCACGCAAGAAACTGGGGGATGAGGCGCAGAAACTACCGCAAGGCGTCGTCGGCCCGCTGATCAACGACGAATATGGCGATGTCACGTTCGCGCTTTATGCGCTGAAAGCTAAGGGCGAGCCGCATCGCACGCTCGTGCGCCAGGCCGAGGATTTGCGCCAGCGCCTGCTCCATGTCCCTGGCGTCAAGAAGGTCAACCTGATCGGCGAACGGCCAGAGCGGATCTATGTCGATTTCTCCTATGCCCGGCTGGCCACCCTTGGCGTGTCGCCGCGCGATGTGTTTGCCGCGCTCAACGATCAGAACCTGCTGACGCCGGCCGGGTCCATCGATACCAAGGGCCCGCAGGTGCAAGTGCGTCTCGATGGCGCGCTCGACGACCTGGCCAAGATCGGCCAGACGCCGATTGTCGCCAATGGCCGCACGCTCAAGCTGTCCGACATTGCCGATGTCAAACGCGGGTATGAAGACCCCGCCACATACCTGATCCGTAACCAGGGCGAACCCGCGCTGGAACTGGGCGTGGTGATGAAGGAGCGGTACAACGGCCTGCAACTGGGCCGCGACCTGGACAAGGAAGCCAGGGCGATCACTTCCGAAATGCCGCTGGGCCTGTCGTTCACCAAAGTCAGCGACCAGGCGGTCAACATCCACGAAGCCTACGGCGAATTCATGCTGAAATTCTTCGTCGCGCTGGCCGTGGTCATCGCGGTCAGCCTGATCAGCCTGGGCTGGCGCGTCGGGGTCGTGGTGGCGCTCGCGGTGCCGCTGACTTTGGCGGGGGTGTTTGTCATCATGCTGGCGACCGGGCGCGATTTCGACCGTATCACTTTGGGCGCGCTGATCCTGTCGCTGGGCCTGCTGGTGGACGATGCGATCATCATCATCGAAACCATCGTCGTCAAGATGGAGGAAGGCTACGACCGGATCACTGCGGCGACGTATGCCTGGGGCCATACCGCCGCGCCGATGCTGGCGGGCACGCTGGTCACGACGATCGGGCTGATGCCGGTCGGTTTCGCCAAGTCGAGCGCGGGCGAATATGCCGGCAACATTTTCTGGGTGGTGGGTTTTGCGCTGCTGACGTCATGGGTCGTGGCGGTGGTGTTCACGCCCTACCTGGGCGTCAAATTGCTGCCCGATATTCAACCGGTAGCGGGCGGGCATGGCGCGATCTACGGCACGCCGCGCTATGAATGGCTGCGCTCGGGGCTCGGCCGCGTGGTCGATCACAAAAAGACCGTGGCGTTTTCGGTCGCCGCGCTGTTCGTGGTCGCGATCCTAGGCATGGGCCTGGTGAAACAGCAGTTCTTCCCGATCTCGGACCGCCCCGAAGTGCTGGTCGAAGTGCAGATGCCCGAAGGCACCAGCATCGAGGCGACCGATGCGGCGACTGCCAAAGTCGAGGCCTGGCTGAAACAACAGCCCGAAAGCAGGATCGTTTCGGCCTATATCGGCCAAGGCGCACCGCGTTTCTACCTCGCGATGTCGCCCGAATTGCCCGATCCCTCGTTTGCGAAGATTGTCGTGCTGACCGCCAGCGAACATGACCGTGAGGCTTTGAAACTGCGCGTGCGCGACATTGCCGCAAAGGGCCTCGTCCCCGGCGCCCGGATTCGCGCAACGCAGCTGGTGTTTGGCCCCTATTCGCCGTTCCCCGTCGCATTCCGCGTGATGGGCCCGGACCAGACCAAAGTGCGCGCTGTCGCCGAAAAAGTGCGCGACGTGATGCAGGCCAACCCGTCGATGCGCCAGGTCAACACCGATTGGGGCGAACGCGTACCGACCGTGCATTTCGTGCTCGATCAGGACCGTCTGCGTGCGATCGGCCTGACCTCGCACGATGCCTCGCAACAGTTGCAATTCCTGCTGACCGGCGTGCCCGTCACCCAAATCCGCGAAGACATCCGCTCGGTCGAAGTGATCGCGCGCAGCGCCGGAACCGACCGGCTGGACCCTGCAAAACTGGATGGTTTCACCCTGACCGGCAGCGCGGGCCAGCGCGTTCCGCTGGGCCAGATCGGCAGGGCGGAAATCCGCATGGAGGATCCGATCCTGCGCCGCCGCGACCGTACGGTGACGATCACCGTGCGCGGCGATATTGCCGAGGACAAGCAACCGCCCGACATATCGAAACAGGTGATCAAGGCGATCCAGCCGATCGTCGATACACTGCCGCCCGGCTATCGCATCGAAGCCGCCGGCGCACTGGAAGAAGCGGGCAAGGCCAATGTCGCGCTGGTCGGCATATTCCCGCTGATGATCGTGCTGATGATGATCGTGATCATTTTCCAGCTCCGCTCGCTGTCAGGCATGGCCATGGTGTTGCTGACCGCGCCGCTCGCACTGGTTGGCGTCGTCCCGACGCTGCTGATCTTTCACCAGCCGTTCGGGTTCAACGCAATCCTGGCGATGATCGCGCTGGCCGGGATCATCATGCGCAACACGCTGATCCTGATCGGGCAAATTCATCAGAACCAGGCCGATGGCCTGACCCCGCGCGACGCGGTGATCGAAGCGACGGTGCAACGATCGCGCCCGGTCATCCTTACCGCGCTGGCCGCGGTGCTGGCGTTCATCCCGCTGACGTTCTCGATATTCTGGGGATCGCTGGCATTCACGCTGATCGGCGGCACGATCGGCGGTACCGCGCTGACGCTGGTATTCCTGCCCGCGCTTTATGCAATCTGGTACCGGATCGGGCCGAAGGAGCCTATGCCCGCCGCGCCTACGGCCGCCGGCGTGTAATACGCGCCAATACGGACGGCCGCCAGCCGCCAGGCAAAATCCGGCCAGATCTCGGTACAATTGCTGACGTACGGACTTATAGCGCCAACCTGGTACCGACCCGGCTCGCCCCGCTTTCGGCCGGTGATCGCAACCGTCCCAAGCGAGCAGACGTTCTGCCGCTCAGCTGGCGCCACCCAAACTTGTCGCTGGTTCAGGATCATGCCGGGGGTAGATGCCGCGCCATGCGGGCCCGCAGCAGATCGACCACCCTAAAGCAGCCCTTCGAATAAACAGCCATAAAAGTACTAGCCACAATCCTTGTCAATCCCTATCTGGCAGTTGATAGGCATGTAGACAGTGGTAAGGTGATGAGTACGAACGCGAAAGAAGCAATTCTCGCCGCAGCGCGACAGACCGCACAGGCCCATGGTTACGGTGGATTGAACTACCGGGATCTCGCAACAGAGGTCGGCATCAAGGCGGCGAGCATTCACTATCATTTTCCAGCCAAAGCCGATCTGGGTGCGGCAGTCGCGAGACGGTATTGGGAAGATATCGTAGATGATCTGGCCAGCCTAGAGGAGGCTGGCATTAAGCCCGCTGGCGCCCTCGAGCGCTATTCGCACCTGTTCCGCCGGTCGTTGGAGAACGGCAATCGTATGTGTCTCTGTAGCTTCATGGCGGCGGAATATGACGATCTTCCCGACATTGTGAAAGTCGAGGTTCAGACCTTCGCGGACGTCAACATTGCCTGGCTGAGCGATTTGTTCGCGCAAGAAGGTTTGGTACGCGACGACGCTGTGTCAAAAGCAAGAGCCATCTTTGCCGCCGTATCGGGGGCTCAACTGCTGGCCCGAAGTCGGAACGACATCGCGCTCTTCGATCAAATGATTGACACCTACCGCAAGTCGGGTTTGCTCGACCTTTAAAATTCACAACCATTTGCCTACCATGTGGCAGATAGAGGTTGACTGCATTCCAAAGTGGCCGTATCTGCCTGTCTACCAACTGACAGGTAGATAGGCAGATATACGATGATGAAAGTTTTTGATTGGTTCGATGGCCCGTACCCTGCGCGCGTCCGGATCGCGATTGCAGAAAAGCATTTGCGTTCGGAGGTGGAGTTCGTCTCGGTCGATCTCTGGGGCGGCGAGCACAAATCCCCCGCCTTTCTCGCCAAGAACTATTCCGGCACGCTGCCAGTCCTCGAACTCGCGGACGGCACGCTTATCGCCGAGTGCACCGCCATCACCGAGTATCTCGACAACCTTGATGGCGCCCCGATCCTCACGGGCACCACGGCGCGTGAAAAGGGCCTCATCCACATGATGAGCAAGCGCGCGGAACTTGAAGTGCTCGACGCCATCAGCGTTTACTTCCATCACGCGACTGCAGGCCTCGGCCCTCATGTTGAGCTTTACCAGAACGCCGAGTGGGGTTTGCGCCAACGCGACAAGGCACTGCGGGGCATGCGCTATTTCGACGGTATCCTGCGTCAACAGCCCTTCGTGACGGGCGACTATTTCTCGATGGCCGACATCACCCTGATCGGCGGCCTCATTTTCGCAGATCTGGTTAAAGTCGCGATCCCGGATGATTGCGATGCGCTCAGCGCCTGGTGGGTTCAAATGCAGCAACGCCCAAGCGTCCGCAACCGGCTCACCATGTCGGAGCACGCCGCCGAACTCGCCTGATCGACGGCCCGGCGGTAGCCGGCTGGCATAGGGCGTCGCCAATTTTTGCAGCACGGGATTCGTGCACAACGAAAAACCGTGCCGCGCAACGTCGGCCCCATCGGCGACACAGCAGCACGCGAGCTATTCCAAAGGACATATCATGGTTGCAGCAATCAGACTGACGCAGACGGGTGGTCCCGATGTGTTGAAGCTCGAGCCTATCGAACAGGCAAACCCCGGACCAGGGGAAGTGTGGCTCGATCAGGATGCGATCGGCGTGAACTATCTCGACATCACGCAGCGCAATGGGTCCGTGCCGATCCCGCTACCGAGCGGGCTTGGTCTCGAGGGCGCCGGACGGGTTACCGTTATCGGTGCCGATGTGACGAACGTCGCGCCAGGCGATCGCGTTGCCTATATTTTGGGACCGTTGGGAAGCTACGCCAGCGGCCGCCTCTACCCTGCGGATCGTCTAGTCAAATTGCCCGACGACATCTCCAGTGACGACGCGGCAACGATCCTTTTCAAGGGTATAACCGCGCATTACCTCTTGCACAGCACCTATCCCGTTGGCCCTGGCACAGTCGTTCTTCTCTATGGCGTGGCGGGTGCGCTCGGCCAGATCATGGCCCCGTGGGCCAAGGCGCTAGGGGCTTTCGTTATTGGCGTCGTCTCCAGGGAGGCAAGCGTCGCACGCGCAAAGGCTGCCGGTTGCGACGAGGTGCTCGTGTTTGATGCCAATTCTCTTCCGGCGGAAGTCGCCAGACTAACCGACGGGAAGAAGGCCCATGTCGTATATGACGGGATCGGCAAGCCAACTTTCACCGCATCCCTCGATTCGTTGCGCACGCGCGGCACACTCGTTTCATTTGGGGCGTCTGGCGGCGCGCCCGATCCCGTTGCCGTCGGCACGCTTAACGCCAAGGGGTCCTTGTTTTTGACCCGCCCCGGGCTCGGCGCCCATGCAAGCGATTTGGAAGAGTATCACGAGCGTGCGCAAGCAGTCCTGAGCGCGGTTGCAACCGGCATCATCAAGCCATCGGCGTGGAAGAGCTTTTCGCTTGCCGACGCAGCGGCTGCGCATGCCGCGATCGAAGGGGGTCAGTCCGCTGGAGCGGTTTTGCTTAAACCATAGTGAGATTTCGGGTAGTCCATGTCGCGCGTTGAACGCAAGAATCTGGGCAACCAGCAGATCCTTGTGTCACCCCTCGGGAGCTGCAAATGGGAGTGACAATAATCGCGGACGCGACCCGAGCTTGAACCAAAAACACGCATATGTTCTGCGAGACCGACGCTCGCTTGGTGCACCTGCCATAACGACGGAGGCCTTGCGGCAAACCTTCCGGACCGCAGGCCGCCAATCTTTCGTATACACTAAGGAGTGCTGGGATTCGGCAAGGATGACCGCGTCTTGAGCTGCTGCCAGTCGGCCATCGCGAGCATGTTGCTCGAATTCTGCAACGAGGAATCGGTCGCGAAGCCATGCTTGGTTTGCGTGACCGTTCGGCACCGGATCATGTTCGGTGCGAATAGCCTCACATTCGGCTGCGCGCGCTGCATAAATTCTCGGTAAGGTTCTGAACCAATCTCTGCGCGTTAGAAAAGCGGTGCGACCATGGTTAGAAGGTTGTCGCCAAACTCCCGGATGACCGATCGACGCGTGATCGGTTCGCGTTTGATTTCGATCGATGACTCAAGCCAGCGTTGCTGGTGAGCGCTGACATCGCGGCAGAGGTCCGCAGAACTGAACAGCACGTTGTTCTCAAAATTGAGGTCGAGACTGCGTCGATCCATGTTCGCCGAGCCCACCAGGCCGACCTCATCGTCCGCGACGAGCGTTTTGGCATGGAGCAAGCCGCCCTGATATTCGAAGATCTGTACGCCGGCTTCGGCCAATTCCGGATAGTAGGCCCGGCTGATCGAGCCCACGGCTCGGCTGTCATTGCGGTGAGGAAAGATCATGCGAACCGCGACCCCTCGCCGTCCGGCGCCGACGAGCGCAGTCAGAAGAGTCGTATCAGGCGCGAAATACGGCGTTGATATAACGATGCTGTGTCGGGCAGCGGAAATCGCGGAAACAAAGATTTCGGACATCGCACCCTTCGACGACAGCGGGCCGGTTCCCGTCGTGATCGCATCGAAACCGCCGCCAATCGGCTTCGGATCGGTCTGCCTGATCAAATCGCGCAGGTCTTCGCCCGTCTCCACACTCCAGTCCGATGCGAAGATCACCTCGGCCTGCCAGACGATCGGCCCTTGATAGCGGATCATGATATCTACCCACGGGGCGTATTTCTTTTTGACCAGGAAGGCGGGGTCGGCACAGTTCTGGCTGCCGCAGTAAGTGATCTGCCCGTCGATCACGACGATCTTGCGATGATTGCGCAAGTCGACCCGATGACCCGTAAGAAACGCCAGGCCAAACGGCACTTTCAGGGATGCACACAGACTTGCGCCGGCGTCCCTCATCGCGGCCCAGTGCTTCGAGCGGATGAAATTGCGCGATCCGATAGCATCGGTAACGACCCGGCAGTGCACCCCCCGGCGCGCCGCCGCACAGACCGCGTCGACAACCCTCAAGCCGTTATTGTCTGTGAGCCAGATATAGAAAGAAAGATGAACTGTACGCTGCGCTTGATTGATATCATCGACGATCATCGTGATCGCGGTGTCGCTGTCTTGTGCGACACGGGCAACGTTTCCCGGCGCTGTCTGCCATTGGCTGATGCCCTCGCAGGTCTTAAATGCGTTGCGGAAAGGTCCATCGAGCGCGTCGACACAATCTGACCGGGCGACGCTGGAGGCACACTTCAGCAGATCCTTGTAGATGCCATCGGATTGACGCCGAAAGCGCCGGGACACCCAGGGCTCGCCGAAAAACAGGTACATTACGGCGCCGATTCCGGGCAGAACGATGATCAGCAAGACCCACGCAGCTCTTGCGACAGGCTCCCGATCCTTGAGCAGGATCGCGCGAACGACGACGACGAGGTCAATGAGAACGCTTACCATTCCGAAAGCGAAATGCATGTCATGGATCCCTGATCAGCTGCAGCAGTATTACAATGCTGCCTCACTTAGGCTGATTTTCGGTCGGGGGGTATAACGGTTCGCTTGTCACGACATTCTAGTAAGGTATCCGCCAATTCAGCCGTTCTACGAAGCAGTCTGCGGGAAAAGGCCACTGCAAAATAGTGTCAACCACGGGAAATAGCCTCAGCGCAAGTGCCAAAAGAATCGGCTATTTGAGTGGGATCATTTGTCTCTGTGGTTGACGCGGGTCACGGGAAAGCCGCGGAGGTCCTGGGGCAAATATGTCCATCCAAAACAGCGGTCGGGCGGGTTGCTTGGCAGTGTGTCTGTAACGGATGTAATGGCTGGAAAGATTGTCCATGATCGCGGCGTCGTCAGGTGAAAGCGTGGCGGTAGCTTAATGAAAGATTTTGTTGGTACCGCCGAGCGGGGAGGGCTCAGAAAGGCCGGTAGGCCATTGGTCAGCGAATGCGGCGAGCGCAAGCGCACCACTGCCTGAATCGCGGGTCGAGATCGCGTCAAACGCATGCTGTAGCGCGCTTCCTGCTTCTGCAGGGTTGCTATCGAGCAGCGATCTTCCTGCGCCGACCCGCCATGCGTCGGCAAATTGGTCCAGCAACGTGGTCGCGCTGAGGGGTTGGTGAAGGACAGTGCCGTCTGGCAGCTGGAAATCGTTGCTTTGGCCGGTCCCGCTGCCGAGCAGCCCCTGAAGCGATCCCGGGGTGTCTTGCGCGCCTGGTGTGACGACGAAATCGAGGCAATAGCCCTCGCTCGTAACCGTCAAACTCTCGCCGGTCTGCCAGTCGACTTCCCAGCCCTGGCCGACACGGCGTACTGTACCATCGGCAAGCTGGACGGGGTTGGTACCTGTCAGGGCAACCCCGTCGATTGTCGCGTCGCGGCTGGTCGTGCTGAACTGAATTACATCGGTGCCGACGCGCGCCGCCAGTTCGGTAGCGACGCTCGTGCCGGGGTTTTTCTGATACTCGTCGGCGTGCATCTGCACTTCAAACCCATCGTCGGCGCCAGCGGTGCGGGCCTGGGCGATCACGAAATCGCCGGTCGCCTGGAAATTATAGTTCAGCCCGTCGAATGTCGTCATGTGGACGTCGCCGTGGCCTCCGCTGCATGGGGTGCTGACGATCAGCGTGGCGCTGGCGGACGTCTTGTTTCCGGCCGGATCGGTCACACTGTACGCCAGCGTCGAGCTGGCGGTCGACAGGCCTGCGGTCGGGGTGAACATCAATCCTGTCAGTTGCGCTATCGTCAGGGCCTGGCCAGACGTGATGGCGATGCCGCCCAGCGTCACCGTGCCGTCGTCTGGCAGCGCATCGATGATCACTGCCAGTTGCGATGCGGTACTCAGTGCGTCGGAGACCTTGATCCCGATTGCCGTGGCGCCGGCATTCTTCGCCACCGTGATCGACGGTGCCGATACGACCGGCGATGTGGTGTCGAGTGTGAACGACAGCGTCGCCGAGCCGGTACCTGCAACATTTGTATCCGATGCGCTGAGCGCATACGTGCCGTCTGCAAGTATCGGCAGGAACCGGAAGGCGCCTGCGGCATCGGCGGTGACGCTGCCGAGCAGTGTTGCACCGGCGGTGATCGTGATGATGTCGCCCGGATCGGCGGTGCCGAACAGCGCAGCGCTGCTGGTGATCCCGTCAGTGGCCGAGCGGCCGGTATCGCCGGCCAGCGCCAGCGTGACCGTGGGCACGACCGGCGGGGCGGTGATCGGCTGCCCTCCGCCAGCCGGGGTAACCGTGACGACAGTGCCGGCATTCGATGCCGAAGCGACTTCGTTTGCGACCTGCAATGTGAATGTGGTGGCACTGGCAATCGTAGTCGGTGTGAAGACAAGCGCCCGCAGCAGGGCCTGTTCCGCATCTGCAGATCCGGCCGATAGCAGGTATGTGCCAGTACTGGTCCGGGTCAATCCGGCCCCCGCCAGCATCCCATCGGCATCGCTGGCGATCCCGGCGGCAGTCAGCGTGATCGTCGCGGTTTCAGTCACGGCGGGATCCGGATCGGCGATGGTCACCTGCGAAAAAGGATTGACTGTCTGCTGCGCGGGTATCGACTGGGCGGTCGTGCCCGCGATCACCGGCACATCGGCGACTGCGGTCGCGACCACGCTCGTGGTTGTCTCGGCGGCACCCGACAGCCCGTCGGCGACGACAACGTCGAAACTGGTGGTGACGGTCTGGCCGGGGCTCACCTGGTGCGCGGTCGGCGTGAACACCAGCGCCTGCAGCGCCGCCTGCGTTGCGGCGGGCGTGGCTGCAGCGAGCTGGTAAAGGCCGGTGCCCGCTTTGGTCAGCCCGGTGCCGGTCAGCATGCCATTGGCATCGGTCGGGACGCCGCCTGCGGAAAGGGTGATGGTGGTCATTTCCATCGCATCGAAGTCTGGGTCGCTGACGGCGACGGACGTGAACGGACGCAGCGGTTGCAAGTCCGTCGTCGCCTGCGCGGGCTCGGTAATGGCAGGGCCGCTGTCGATCGCGGTGGCGACGACCGTTGTCGTCGCATCGCTGCGCGATCCGATGCCATCCGACACCGCCAGCGTCATTCCGGTGGTCACCGCCTGGCCCGGCGCAACCTGGTGCGCGGTCGGCGTGAACAGCAGCTTTTGCAGCGCGCTTTGTGCGGCCGCGACGGTGGCGGCGGCAAGAGCATAGAGGCCGGTGCCCAGCCGGGTCAGTCCATTGCCCGACAGCACGCCATCGGCATCGGTCGGCGCGCCGCCCGCCGCCGTGAGCGTGATCGTCACCGTCGCCATCGCGCCGAAGTCAGGATCCATCAGCGTTGCATCGGCAAAGGGATGCAGCGGTTGCAGGTCGCCGGTTGCCTGGCCAGCTTGCGTGCCGCCGATCAGCGGTACATCGTCGGCTGCGGTGGCCACCACGGTCGTGACGGCATCGCGTGTTTGTTGCCCGGCGCTGTCCGCCACCGCAATCGTGAAGCCGGTCATTACGCTGGTTCCAGCGGCGACCTGATGTGCGGTCGGGGTGAAGATGAGATCTTGCAGCGCGGCAGTGACTTGCGCGGCGCTGCCCGTGACCGAATAGACACCGTTGCCGGCGATCGTTCCGCCATCGGTCGCAGCGTTCGGATCGCTCAGTATGCCATTGGCCGTAGTGGCTGGTGTCACCGTGACTGTCTCGGTCTGGCCTGCGCCCGGATCGGCAACCGTGACGCTTGCAAACGGGTCGATACTCGCCGCATCGCTCGTGGCCTGGCCGCCGAGCGTGCCGGTAATCGCCGGCGGCAGCGCCGCGCCTATGGCGAGCGTGGCATTGCCCGTCGCCGCATTCTGCGCCGGGTCTGTAACCGTATAAGTCAGTGTGGAACTCTGGCTGGACAGGCCCGCTGCCGCCGAGAAGGTCAGCCCGGCAAGTTGCGCGGTGGTCAGGGTTTCGCCGACATGGGCCACGGTGCCGTCGGCCAGCGCCACGACGCCGTCGCCGGGAAGGCCAGTGAGCGTCGTCGTCAGGCGATCGGCGGAATAAGCGGGATCGACCGGGATTGCGATCCCGATCGGTGCCGGGCCGGAATTCTCGTTGACCGCGAGGCGTACAGGCGTCGTTACCGGAGCGGCGGTTGCGACGACCAGGATGCCTGGCGGATTGGTCACCGCGCCGCTCAGGTCGGCGTTGCTGCCATTGGCGTCTTGCACCGTAGCGCCGTTCAGGGCGATGCCGGTGATCGCCAGGTCGAGGCTGGCCTGCCCGGCTGCGATCGTGGTGGAAAACGTGAGCGCGGACGTGCCCGAGCCGCCGGTGTAGACGGCGGTGCCGCCGTCATCGAGCGCCAGGTCCAGTATGCCGCCGGCAACGGTGACCGGCGCTGTCGTATCGATCGTGAAGGTCACGACGTGGCCGGCACCAAGATCGCCCGCGCCGTTGGTCACGCCCGTGCCCGAAGTCGCGACTGAAAAGACGGTGGGCGCGGCAGGCGGTGGCGCCGCCCCGGCCATGACGTCCTCGGTCACCACCAGCGTGATCGCCGGCAGTTGCGCTGCGACATCGGCGCCGTCGACCGAGGTGGTGGTAGCCACGCTTGCATCAGTGCCGGCGATGGCGCTGTACGTTGTGGTGGTGGCGCTCTGGTCGCGCGGCGCAAAGGTCAGCGTCTCGGCGTGTACGCCCGGCGTCGAGGTGTCGGGCGTAAAGCTCAGCCCTGCATAGCTTTCGCCCGCATCGAGCACAGCAGGCAGCGCCGCTCCCGACACCACAAACCCGTCTCCGCTCGCTGCTCCGAAAGTCCCGTCCAGCGCATCCGACGGCGCACTCGCAGCATTGGCGATCGCAAATTGCAACGCAGAAAGCGATGCGCCCTGCGCTACCGTCCCCAGGTCAAGCGTGTAAGTGCTGCCGGTCTTCAACAGCGTTCCCGTTCCCGACGCCAAAGACAATACCGGCTGCGCCACTGGCGAACGATCGATGGTGACACTCCCGGAAGGAGCCGCCTGAACCGTCTGGGGGGTCGCCGTATCGACCAGTAGGCCCCGCCTGCCGTCTGCGAATCCGGTCGCGTAGTCTTCACGGCCGTCGCCGTTGAAATCGGCGATCGCGAAAGGATGTGAGCCCATGACGTCGGGCGTGACAGCAATCGCGGAACTATCGACGTTGCTATTGTCGACGCTGCGGCCGCCATAGGCAAAGCCGCCATTGCCATCGCCGATCAGGATCAAGTCGTTACCTACGGCCCCGCCGTCGCTCAGGCCGACCAGCAGGTCCGGCTTCCCGTCGCCGTTGAGGTCGCCGAGTGCGAGCGACCGTACTCCGGGCGAACGTCCGGACACGATCTCATCCTGCAAGCCGGTCGCGAGCACGAATGGCGTTCCCGCCCGGAACGTACCGTCGCCATTACCCAGCAGCACGTCGATCGCTCCCGGGCTTTCGTCGGCGACCATGATGTCAGGGATGCCATCGCCGTTGATGTCGCCCAGCACGACGTTCTGCGGGTCACCGCCTGCCGCGGTTGCAATCGACACTGGGGCGGCAAAGGTGCCATCGCCCTTGCCGAGGAACACGGACAACGTGCTGTCACCGCTGTTGGCGGTGACGATATCGAGATGGCCGTCGCCGTTCAGGTCGGCGAGTGCCACCGAAATGGGTCCGTTGCCGCAGGTGAGCGTCGGCGCAACCGTGAATGTCCCGTCGCCACGACCCAGCAGGACCGATACGGTGTTGGTGTAGTTGTTGGCCGTGACCACATCGAGTTTGCCGTCGCCGTCGATGTCACCAACCGCCAGAGCATAAGCCGGGTTGCCGGTTGCCGAATAAATCGGCTGTGCAAATGTGCCATCACCGTTGCCCGGAAGCACGGCGACGTCTCCATTGCCTATGCCCGCCGTGACAACGTCGAGCTTGCCGTCGCCATTGAAGTCGCCGACCCCCAGATCCAGGGTGCCGGTATCGCCCTCGGCCACGATTGGCTGGGCAGCAAAGGTACCGTCGCCTTTGTTCAGAAACAGCGTGAAGCCGGACAGGCCTACGGTGTTGTTATCGCCGAGAACCACGTCGGGCTTGCCGTCGCCGTTGAAATCGCCCGTCGCGAGCGAACCGTTATACGTGGCGGACGCTGTCGATACTTCATAGCCCCTGGTAGGCTGGAACAAGCCGCTCTGCAAAGGTGAGCCGTCGGGGTTGGTCAGTCCGGTGCCATCGAACGTGAGGCCAAGCGTGCCCTTGCCGACGCCGGTTGACACCGCGACGTCGTAGGCGGCGCCGCCGCTACCGGCGACCGGCGTAACACCGATGATGGCGGTGTCCAAAAGGCCCGATCCTGCGATTACCTTGAAGGCGCTGGCGGGCAAACCGCTGACGGCGCCCGTGAAGCGGAGTGTGTAGTGCACGACCGGTGCGGTGGTGGTGGCATCGCCACTCGGCTCGAAGCTTGCGACCGCAATCACCTTGTCGAGCCTGGCCGCCACCAGGGCATCCAGATTGCTGCCGGTGTAGGCCTGCTGGATCGCGGTCAAGTCGGCAGCGGTATCGTCTGTACCGCCAGGGCTGTTGATGATGGCTGCCAGTGCCGGCGCCTCCTTGGTCTGCAGAACTTCTGAAATCGCCAATATGTCCGAGATTGTTTCGCTGGCGTCCGCATCCTTTGCGACGCGTACGTCAAGCGCCGCATTTTCCGCTGCGACCAGTGTGCCCAGGTTCTGAAGGTAAAGCGGGGTCGCTACCGCGGCCGAGGCAAAGGTCGCGGACACCACCGCCTGCATGTCGGCTGCGTTGTCGAGATCGAGCGAGCCATGCTGGTTGAGATACTGCGCTGCGGCGCTGAAGATATCGGGCACATGACCAGCATAGATGCCGACTCCTCCCGCGAAGACAAGTTCCTGCAACTGCAGCAACTTGGCGACGGTGATAAACGCAGCCGTATCGCCATTTTGGGCCGCCTCGAGCGGGTTCAGCGACAACAGGTCGAGCGTCGACGGAAGACCAAGCGCAGCCAGCACATTTGCCTCTGCTCGCTGCAATGCCTCGCCCGGCCCGTCACTGCCCGTGGGATGCGTGTCGTCCTGAACCAACGTCGTAAGAGCGGTGATGACGGACGAACCAAGTGGCGCCGAAAGCGGCAGCGTGTAGAACGAAGCGGCCCGCACGCTCGACGATTCATCAAACGAAATGGGGGCGCCGAATGCAAGGCCGCTGGCCGTGTCATATCCTCCCTGGACAGTTTCATCGCCGCCCCCGAAAACGGTCGAACCATTTGTCGGGAATGTATAATGCCCGCTGGCATCGGTTGTCTGTGCCGCTTCGTAAGAATTGCCGGGCACCGCGATGACCTCGCTGACCGTCGCCCCGGACAGGGGGCCGAGCGCGTAAGCCACGCCCGGAGTCATGGCCTCGGGAACGACAGTCGTGACATCGGGCGCGGTGTCTTGCGACACGACAGTCCCGCCCGGTGCCGTCTCGACGAGAGTAAAGCTATGGTGGCCGGGCGCGACGGCGCTGGTCTCGATGGCGACATCGTAAGTCTGATAGAGGCTCGGGTACACGAACGCCGTACCAATCGGCGTACTACCGCCGTCCATGTAGACGTCGATCTTCCCCTGGGATGTTGCCTGGACAAGTACGTCGAGACGGACATGGTCTGCGTCGCTGCCGGGCCCGGGCGCGTCGGACACGTTTTCGATCACCGGTGCCGGATCAATCACAGTCAACGGCGTCTCGACATACACGTTCAGTGTCTTGTCGGACAACGGCACTTCTGTGTTGTTCACCGGCGGCAGACTGCCGTTGATGCCGCTGACCACGGCTTCGAGCTGGTCGTCCTTATCGCCGCCGCTGGCGGCGGTGGGCAGAGCCGGGCTGACGAAGGAGAAGTGCCCCGCAGCATCCGCCGTGGTCGTTGCCAGCACCGTCACCTGGGCGGTCGTCTGCCCGATGTCAGGCCCGTTCAGGACCAGAGATACGGTCCCACCGGGGATGGTGGTCCCTATGATGACGGGCGTATCGTCATTCGTGATCTGGTCGCGACCAGAGAAACCACCGTCCGATCCGGGCGCGAGAGCGATTTGGGCGATCACTACCACAGCCGCCTTTGCCACCGCCGCTTCAAGTGCTGGACCGGTAAAATCCTGGGTCGTGGACGCGGCCAGCGCTGGGTCTTGCACGACCGTTGCCAGAGCCGTAGCGGCGGCTCCCTGTTCGACGCTTTCGATGCTGTCGACGACCCTGACTATGGTCTGTGGATCGTCGGCAGGTACGGTGGAGTTTGGCGCGTTGCCGGTTTCGCTTGCGATTGCAGCGTTGCCGGCTGCAACAACCTGGATGACAGTGCTGATGACAGAGGGATCAATCGTCACGTTCGGTAGAGCTGCTGCGGCGACCTGGCCGAAGAGTGAGGACAGCATAGAGGTATCGGTGAGCGAAATATAAGGCGTGTTCTGCATAGCCAGAATTTTGGCTAAAGTGTTGAATGTATATCCGAAGGCCGCCGGCGCCGATCCTTTGGCCGAAGCAATCGTATCCGCGAAAAGCGTTGCCGTGTCCGTGAGCTGTGCACTAAGCGCTTCCTGCGAAATTGCGTTGGGAGGACCATCGGCGCTGTAGCCTTGCATTGCCCGAACGGTGGCCGCCGGATCGAGCGACGTAACGCCGACGAACGAAACACCCAACTTTTCCCGCAAGGGTCCGTACAGTTGCTCGGCATCGGCCACACTCTCACCCGACACCTGCATGTATGCGGCGAGCAAAGTGGTGAGCGGGGTGATGGCGGTGGATCCCGCAGGCGCAACCAGGCTGCCGGGGAGCGTCAGGCCGCTCGCGCTGTCCTTGCCGCCGCTGGCGTACAAGGTGCCGCTTTCGCCTGCGAAAGTGAACTGGCCATCGCTGTTCGTCCTGGCGGTCGCTTCGCCGGGATCGAGCACGCCATTGCCGTTGGCGTCGGCAAACACGTTGGCATTGGCGATCTCGTCGTCTGACACGACGCCGATCAGCGATGGCGCGCCCGGCACGTCCACAGTGACCAGCGTAACCGGCGAAGGCTGGCTTGCATTGCCGGCGGCGTCGGTGGCGATCACGGTCAGCTTGTGGACGCCCGCCGCCACCAGGGCGTCGATCTCGTAGTCGCCTTCCGCATCCGCAATGGCAGTGCCGGACACGAGATTGTTCATGTCGACGTGCAGTTGCACGGTGCTGTTCGGCTCTGCAGTGCCGATCACGTCGACTTGCGAGGTGTGCTCGGCATCCACGGTCAGCGGGCCACCGAGCGAGGTGATGACAGGCGACAGCGGTGGCAGCGTATCCACCGTGAGGTCGAGCTTCGCCGAGACCGGGCTGACGTCGCCGGCCGCCTTGGTTTGCGTCACGGTGAGAACGTGCAGCCCGTCGGTCAGCGTGGAACTGGTAATCGTCCACGCGCCCTTGCCATCGGCAACCGCCGTACCGAGCACGGCGATGCCGTCGCTGTCATAAAGCGTGACGGTGGCGCCGGGCAGCGCGACGCCCGACAGGATCGGCGTGGTCGACTGCGTTATGATGCCGTCGCCCGATGGATCGGCGACCGAGCCGTTAGTCACCTTGGGCGCGCCTCCGGCCGGGTCCGGCGTGGTCTGCGCGACCATCGCCGGCGCCTGCGGCGCGTCGGGCACGATCGTATCGACCGTAAGCGCCAGCGCGGCGGATGCGGCGCTGACATTGCCGGCGTCGTCGGTCGCGGTCACGGCCAGCGCATGGCTGCCCTGCGTCAGGCCTATGCCGGCAACGGTTATGGCGTAGACGCCGTTGCCATCGGCAATGCCGGTGCCGAGCACGAGCCCGGGGGTCAGGCCGCCTTGGTCGACCAGCGTCACGGTCGATCCGGCTTCGGCTTTTCCGGTCACGGTCGGGGTATCTGTGTCGGTCAGCGTGCCGTCATGCGCGGGGCCGGTGTCCGACCCGGCATCGAGCACGGGCGCATCCGGCGTGTCGGGAGCGATGGTATCCAGATCGAACGAGCGAACGACGCGGGTGCTGTCACCGCCCGGCGCAGCAATGACGACAGCCACGCGATATTCGCCGTTTTCGTCCAGATCGGACGCCGGTGCTGCGACCGTCCAGACGCCGCCGGCGCCGACAGTGCCGGTTACGATCGTGCCGGGCGAACCGCCTGCAGCGCCGAGTTGCAGCGTGACCATCGAGCCGGGTGCGGCATTGGTGTGCCCCGTGAACGCAAGCGTGCCGGCCTTGGTAATGGCGGCCATTGCTGCCGCGTTGATCTCGTCCTCATCGCCGACTGCAGCGATGCTCACGCTGACACCGAGTTGGGCCTCGAACACATCGCTAATGCTGCCCGCGTCAGGAGCGAACACCACCGCATTGCCGTTCGCGGCAAGCACGGGAAAGTCGCTGAAATCGCCGCTCAAAACCGTCGTGGTGTTCGATGCCTTGTTGTAAAGCGCAATTTCGCCATCTGCATCGCTATAGAGAGCCAGGCCGCCGTCGCCGCTGATCGAGACGCCGGGCAAGTTGGTCATGACCGGAGAAATTTCCGTGGTGACATGCGTTGATAGATCGGTTTCCAGGACAACGAAGCTGTTGGGGGCGATGCCGTTTACAGGCGCCGTCGCAAAGCCATTGCCGGCAACATAGATCACCTTCGTGCCATCACCCGACAGGACCGGCCCCGACGTGCTGAGATAATTGCCGTATGCCGAGCTTTGCGTGGTCGCCGTCGCAGGCGCGACGTCGCCGACGATACCGTCGATCTGCAACGCATTCGCATCGAGGCAAGTCGTCACGCCGGTGGTGACGTCGTAAACATAGGACCGCGTGTAGAAAGTGCCGGTTTTCTCGTTGGCGACCGTTGGAGCGCCAAGATTGGTGGCAAAGGCGTCATAGGCGATGACCAGCCCATTGCTGGAAACGCTGGGATCACCGCTTTCATCGTCGGTGCCCGAACCGATTGTGACGGTGCCCTGGAATGTGGGGTCATCGATTAGGCGTGTTCCTGCCGTACCCGCGGACACGAGCAGAAGGTCGCCTGTAGCAAGGTCTTCGCGATACACGTTGGGCAAGCCCGCCTCCGCCCCCGCCGTCAGGGACTGCGGGCTTACAAAGACGACGGTCGAGCCATCTCCGGAAACAACCGGCGCGACTCCGGTTCCGCCGCCATAGGACGTGGTTTCTTCGCTGCCGTAGGATCCGTTGCCGGCGGAGACAAGCTGGACTGGTCCAACAATGACGCTATCCCCGGACGCCGGGTCGGCCGGGCTCAGCGTCGCGGCATAGATATTCGTCCCGCTCAGGCCAGGCAGGTTGCCGATCAGATTGGTCGCATCGCTGGCAAAGGTGATGGCCTGGCCATTGGCCGAAATGCTCGGCAGGAAAGAATTTCCATTGGCAACGCCATCGATGCCGGTGGAGATCTCGGTCAGCCCGCCTGTCTTGACATCCTTGACCCACACGTTGGTCGTGCCGGTTGTGCTGTCGAACGTCGTATCGAAGGCAACGTAGCGGCCGCCGGCCGACGGGCTTGGGTCCTCCCCGGTGCCGACCGCGCCGCCTGGTCCGGCCGAGACCGGCTCGACACTGGCGGCCGTCGTGTTGTCCACGGCATGCAACTGCGAGGTGGTGATGTCGAACGTCTTGCCGGCCTGGTCGGTGATCTGGGTGTCATCGGCCAAAGCCAGGCCGATCGTGCCGCTGCCGCCCAGGCCACCAACCGTGATATAGCCGGTCCGACCAGAACCGCTGACGGAGACGATGTCGCCATACGCGGTACCCGTGGTAATTAGCTTGAAATCATCGGGCGTGATGCCGCGGCGATCGACGATAGCCTGGTCGAATGTAATGGTGAAGGTGAAGGTGCCAACGCTCGCCAGGCTCGCAGGTGCCGTTATGGCAGCGGTGGCCTCTGCGGTATCGATCAGGACGTTCAGCGCCTGTGACGGGGCGCTGACATTGCCGGCGGCGTCGGTCGCGGTGACGGTCAGTTCATGGGCGCCGGGCAGCAGGGTTCCGGACTGGATGGCGTAGCTGCCGTCGGCCGCGGCAACCGCATGGCCGAGCACGGTGCCGTCGGTATCTGTCAGCAGAACGGTTGCGCCGGCCTCTGCGGTGCCGGTCACGATTGGCGTCGTGTCTGCGGTGAGCCCATCGGTGCGCAGCGCGCCGGTGTCAGACCCTGGAGCGAGGGTTGGCGCCGCAGGCGCAGGCGGCGCGGTGGTGTCGATCGTGATGGCCGTCGCGCCTGACGCCATGCCGACATTGCCGGCAAGGTCGGTGGCGATGACGGTGAAGCTGTGATCGCCAGCGGCCAAGCTGGCGGCCGTGATGCTGTAGCTGCCATCGGCAGCAACCATGGCCATGCCTGCAATCGTGGTCCCGTCGAGCAGGCGGACAGTGGCGCCGGGTTCCGATTGACCGGTGAAGGTCAGGACGCTGGCAGAGGTGATGCCGTCGATCGCTGACGCACCGGTATCATCGGCTGCGGCCAGCGTTGGTGCCGTGGGCGCATCGGGCGCCTGCGTGTCGATGGTGAGTACGAGCGGAGTCGATGGATTGCTGGCGTCGGACCCTGGGGCGGCCGCGGTCACGGTCAGAAGATGCACGCCGTCGTCCAGGTTGTTGGAGATGGTGGCCAGCGTGGTGCCGGTGATGGAGATCACATACCCGCCCGATGCGGCATCGGCCGTGGCCGTGCCAAGCACCGTCATACCGTCGGTGTCATACAGCGTGACCAGCGCGCCCGGCACGGCCGTGCCGGTTATCTGGGGGGCATTGGTATTGGTAACGTTGTCCGCCGCGGAAACGCCGGTGTCGAAACCTGTTACCAGAAGAGGGGCATTTGGCGTCTGCGTCTTGGTCATCGATTGCGGCCCCGCTGAATTACGCTATACGCAATCGCAAGATTCAGCTTGTCTGGCGTCATCCGTTCGGTTGACATTGCAAATAATTAGTGGGGCCCCAATCCTTACTGACGCGGGAGCGCAAGCGATGTCGGCTGAAATACTCGATACAATCGATATGATTTATTCGGCGGCGGTCGATCCGGCGGGGTGGGGCCGCGTCCTGAAGCGGCTGGCGGACATGACCGGCAGCGTGGCGGGCGGTTTGACACTGGAGGATCCGGTGCGGGGCCTGGGCAAGCCGATAACCTTTTTCGGCTTCGATCCGGACCATGTGCAACGCTGCTTCGATCACTATCTGCCCATGAACCCGCTGTTCGGGATAGAAGCGAAAATGCAGCCGGGGTTCATTGTCGCCAACGAGATGGTGGTGGCGACCGACGCCTTTCGGCGATCCGAGTTCTATAACGGATGGGCTCGGCCACAAGGGTTGTGCAGCCCGCTCTCGATCGTCCTCCACCGCTCAGCCGGTCGCTATATACCGCTTACGTTGGTCCGCCCGGACGGCGCGGACGAGGTTAATGGTGAACAGCTCGGCCTACTTGAAACTCTATCGCCGCACCTGATCAGGGCAATGGAAGTGAGCCTGAAAATGGAGCGGCTCGACCTTTATCAAGATGCGCTTCAGAATTGTTTCGACCGACTGCCAGTTGGCATAGTCTTGCTGGACGACGCAAATCGCGTACTTCGTATCAACAGTCTTGCCGGGCGTTATGTAAGCTCGGGCATCATTGATATTCGTCATGCCGAAATCCGTATCAAGGACACAGCGGCGAACGTGGCCCTGCAAAAATCACTTGCCGCGCGTATCCATGATCCCTGCGCTGTCCTTCCGGATATAAGTATACACTTTGACGTTGCCGCGCCGGTCGTGATCAACGTTGTTCCGATCGTTAATGGCGAACCGGACTTCGACGATGGCCGCATAGCTACCATGCTCGTCATTCGGTCAACGAGCATTGCGAACGCCCAACGGGTGATCGAAGACTTCGCGGTTGCGCACGACCTCACCGGACGTGAGTTGGCTCTATTGACGGCGCTCGCCACGGATGGGGCAAGCGTGGCAGAATGTGCAAGTCAGCTCAAGATCGGTTTGCCAACCGCGAAGACCCATCTTCAAAGAATATTCGCCAAGACAGGCACCAGGCGGCAAGGAGAATTACTATCAAAAATATTTCGTAGCGTACATCCTTAGCGGTGGGTCTAGGAGGAGCTACCAAATTTGAGCGAATGTCGGGCAGTGATCGCCGGCTAATTCTGACTTTTGTCATGCGCAATCAACGATTCGCAAATGGGGTGGAGGCGGAATGGCAGATCTCGGCCTAACTAGTTGCATCTTTTACAAATGGAGCCGCACTGGTCAGCCCCCAAAGGATTACTCGGTCATTGACTGGCTTTCCGTGGATGACCAGGATAGCGGCCATTGGGCGCATAGGGATGATGGCAGCCGTCAAAAATCCTGGTCGCGTTCGCAATACGCTTGAAAGAGTGTTCCCAATGACTTGCCGCCCACGATGGGCCGGCCCGCGCCAGTCCGCAAGCAGGTCCGTGTGTCAGGGCTTGATGAACCTGTACGCGAAGCGATCCGTGTTCCCCTTGATGGCCGGATCAAACACCTTGGTCGCGTGCGTGTCATCCGCGTTGGCAAGCATGGCGCTTTGCCCGTCAAGCACGAAACCGGCTGCCTGTACCTCCTTGACCACCGACGCGCGGTCGATGCGATGGAGCGACGTGGTATCGCTCGTTCCTGACCCACTCGCCGCGGCGTGATCGACGATGATGTAGCGCCCGCCGGGCTTCAAACTTGCGAAGACGGCCCGGTTGAAGGCGTCCGCGGTAGCGCCTTTGGCCTGGATCAGCGGGGTGTGGAGATCATGATAAAACAAGTGCATCCACACGACATCTGCGGCCGTGGTGACTTCCGCTACAGCGACGACGTCTGCCGACACCGCAGCGACATTCTCCCGACCCGGCTCCTGCGCAAGCGTTCGCATAAGGCTTACCGGATCGTTCTTGAAATGGGCGACTTCGGCTGGAACGAAGCTGTAGACCCGCCCTTCGGGTCCTACGACGCCAGAAAAGATGCGGGTCCAGTCGCCACTGCCAGGGTAGACGTCGATGACGGTGTCGCCCGCCGTGATAGTCGCGAACTGGATTAGATCGGATTGATTGGCTTGGTCGTACATCTGAAGGTTCCTTGCGGTTGAGGGCCGGTAGGCGCGCGACGTCAGGAGGAAATCCTGGTCCGGCGTATCGGCGTGCCTTATGAGGCGCGTTGCGCCGCGCCGATATCTCCGGGCGCGTATGCAACGCCGGTGTCGGCGTTGGCTGCCCACGCCAATGCCTGCGTATCGACATATTCCCGGATGCTGGTCAGCTTGCCGTCGCGGATCGTGATGGCGAAGACCCAGTCATCTTTGAAAGCCTTGGTCGTGGCTTTGACTTTCCCGGTGGCGACGCCGAGCACAAGGACACGATCCCCCTGCGCGACGTACTCGCGGGGTTCGGTCGATGTCTCCAGCGTTCGGGACGCGGTTGCCAGCAAGTTTACAAGGCCCATGCGGCCAAGGTGCGTTCCGGCCAGCGGCCAGTCCCGGCCTGGAATGATCCATTCGATGTCCTCGGCGACCAGCGCCAGAAGAGCCTCACTGTCACCGCGGCCGATCGCGGCGAAGAAGTCCTTCACAGTCTGAATGTTGTGCTCGGTACTCATGTGAGGCTCTCCGATTGGCAGTTGGGTGTGGTCAGACTTGGGCCATGCCGCCATCGACGGCGAGATCGATGCCGGTGACGTAGGAGCTTTCGTCGGAGGCAAGAAATAACACAGCCGCCGCAACTTCCTCGGCCTTACCCCGCCGACCGAGCGGAACTTGCGAAGCGAACTGAGCTGCTGCCTGTTCGACCTGGTCGGCGGTCAGCCCCACTTTCTCCAGAGCCGGCGTTTCGATCGGGCCCGGGCTCATCGAATTGACGCGAATCTTTCGATCCTTGAGCTCCACCGTCCAGCCGCGCGCGAAAGTGCGGACCGCAGCCTTGGCAGCGGCATAGGCGCTGAACGCCGGATCTCCCCTGACGTTGGCCACCGAAGCGGTCAGGATGATCGAGCCGCCGTCCTTGAAGAGCGGAAGGGACTTCTGAACCGTGAAGAATGTGCCCTTTGCGTTCAGGTCAAACGTCTTGTCGAAATGCTCCTCGGTTGCCGTTTCGAGCGGCGCAAGCTCGCCCCAGCCGGCATTCGCGAAGAGCACATCGATGTGACCGTGCTTTTCCTTCACGACGGCGTAGAGCCGGTCCAAATCATCGAGGCGCGTGACGTCGCCAGCTACCGTCGTGACATTGCTCCCGATGGCGGCGGCAGCCTCCTGGAGTTCCTTCTCTCGTCGTCCGGTGATGACGACGTGCGCGCCTTCAGCGACGAACCGTTTGGCAGTGGCTAAGCCGATGCCGCTGTTTCCGCCGGTGATGACAGCGACCTTGCCTTCGAGCATGTTCATTTCGTCCATCCTTCAATGTGCCGGGAAATTCCCTGAGCGCTTCAGATGGGTCGGTGGCGGTCGCTTTATCAGTCTGAAATAACGCATATCACTGGTGCGTGAACGCACCGCTCGCGCCTCCGATATTGGGGGAAAGATCGATTACGACTGCTTTATGACTGAAAATGACGTTGCAAGTGTGATGATTGGCGCGACAATGCACCATGATCGACTGGGATGACGTTCGCTATTTCCTCGCCGCCGCCCGGGGCGGCTCGGTCCGCGCTGCTGCCAAAGCATTGGCAGTAAACCACGCAACGGTGCTGCGACGCATATCCCATCTCGAGGAACGTCTCGGCGCTCAGCTCTTCGAGAAGCTGCCCACGGGTTATCGCCTGACGGAAGCAGGAGAGGAGATCGTCGAACTCGCGATCCAGATGGAAGCGATATCGCACCAGTTGGAAACGCGCGCGCTCGCGCGCGACCAGAGCGCGCGCGGCCTGTTGCGCGTGACCTTGACGCCGATCCTCGCAACGCACCTGCTGATGCCGGATTTTGCCGATTTTGCGTGGCTGTATCCCGATATCGAAATGGAGATCCTGTCGTCGGGTGATTTGGCAAACCTTACCAATCGCGACGCGGACGTCGCGATCCGCGTTGTCTACGACCGCAAGACGCTGCCGCTCAATCTGCACGGCCTGAAGGGGCCGGAGGTATTCGGCGGTGTCTACATCTCACGCGATCGACTCGCCGAGTGGCAATCCGGCGCGGGCGAAGCCCTGCGGTGGATCGTGATCGCCACCCACGGCGTGCCGGATTGGGCGAGCGAGGGCGCAGTGCAGGCCACTGGAGTGCCGTTCAAGGTCACGGATGCCGCGGCGGAGATCGCTGCCGTCCGGCAAGGGCTCGGAATCGCAACGTTGCCATGCTTCGTCGGCGATGCCGATTCACGGCTGCAAAGGGTCCCGGATACCGATCTGCACAAGTATGGGACGCTCTGGGTCCTCACCCAAGGTGAAACGCGCAAAACCAGGCGCGTTCGTCTTTTCACGGAGTTCATATTCGAAAGGATCGCCACATACGGGCAGCGTCTTGCCGGTCAGTGATGAACGGGTGATCGCTCACACGATCCCTTTCAATCTGATGTCGGAACTGTAGCGCATGTCATAGTTTGCCAGTTACGGGTCGCTGCAAACGTGAGGTGTCAATCGGCGTCCAAACGGGACCCGCTATCGGCGTGCAAAAGGGGACCACTTGGCGGCGTTGCACTTGGGTTGATGCCGGGCGCTGATTTCGCGCTGGGGCTGGCGTAGGGAGGGCGTAGCCCGACCGGAGGCAGCCCCAGCGCGAAGTAAATTTTTATCGAGGTTTGGCCGGGTCAGTTGCGGTGTTTGAAGCGCCAGCTGTCGTTGCCCGTTTCGATGATGTCGCAATGGTGGGTGGTGCGGTCGAGCAGCGCGGTCGTCATTTTGGGATCGCCGAACACGGTCGGCCATTCGCCAAACGCCAGATTTGTGGTGATGATTACCGAGGTCTTTTCGTAGAGTTTGCTCATCAGGTGGAACAGCAATTGGCCGCCGGAACGGGCGAACGGCAGATAGCCCAGTTCATCGAGCACGACGAGTTCGATGCGGCTGAGCTGGGCGGCGAGCGCGCCGGCCTTGCCGATGCGCGCCTCGTCCTCAAGCCGGGTGACCAGATCGACGGTGTTGAAGTAGCGCCCTCGGGTCCCGGCGCGCACAACGCTGGCGGCGATGGCGATGGCCAGGTGGGTCTTGCCGGTTCCGGTGCCGCCGACCAGCACGATATTGCGCCTGCCGGGCAGGAACGATCCGGCGTGCAACGAGCGGACCAGTTCCTCGTTGATCGGCGTGCCGTCGAACACGAACGCGTCGAGATCCTTGATCACTGGCAGTTTTGTGGCGCTCATGCGGTAGCGGATCGAGGCCGCATGGCGATGGGCGGCTTCGGCGCGCAACAGGTCGGACAGGATCTCGGGCGTGGTGCGCTGGCGTTGCACGCCGGTGGTTACCGCCTCGTCGAACGCGCCGGCCATCCCCTTGAGGCCAAGCGCGCGCATGGCGTCGATCATCTCATGCCGCTGCATTGTGGCCTCGCACCGTGTCATAGATCGCGCAATCAGCGCGGGGCGGATGCTTGAGTTTGAGATCGACTACGACGCTGAGTGGCTGATCTGTTGGTGGTTCGCGCCGCCGCGCCAGAATATTGAGGATCACCTCGTCGCTGGCAGCGCCGGTATCGAACGCTTCGCTGATGGCGGCCTCGACCGCCTCCAGTCCGTCGGTGGATATGGCGGCAAGCACGCGGACAAAGCGGCGATCGGCTTCGTCCCCGCTGCCCAGCTTGCGCCGCAGCCGGGCCAGCGCCGGCGGCAGGGCCCAGTCCTGGAATGGCGCGCCGTTGCGCAGCGCACCGGGTTTGTGCACCAGCACCGGCAGATAGTGCCACGGATTATAGAGCGTGCGGTCGCGCCCAAAGCAGCGCGGGTGCTCGGCGACAACCTCATCCCCCAGGCGCACCACGATTCGGTCGGCATAGGCGCGGACCTGAACCGCACGGCACACCGCGCGTGCCGCCACGGAATAGCGGTTGCGGTCAAAGCTGATCAGGCATGTGCCGGTGACCGCGTGGCTGGTCTCGTGAAAGCCCCAAAACGACTTTGGCTCACGACGCCAGCATTGGTTGCAGTGCGGGCCGCTCGGCCTCCAGCGCCTGGGACACGGTCATGTCCTTTTGCTCGGGGTGCGCGTGCATCGCCGCCCAGCGCAGGCACTCGGCCTCAAGCCAGCCATTCAGTTCCTCGATGCTGGCAAACTTCAGCCTAGGCTGGAAAAAGCGACCACGGATCGTCTGGACCTGGTTCTCGACCTGGCCCTTCTCCCAGCCTGCCGCTGGCGAACAGGCGGTTGGTTCGACCATATAATGATCGGCCATGACCAGAAAGCGGCGGTTGAACACGCGCTCCTTGCCGACAAACACCGTCGTCACCGCGGTCTTCATGTTGTCGTAGATGCCGCGCAACGGCACCCCGCCAAAGAACGCAAAGCCGCGGGCATGGGCGTCGAACACCATCTCCTGCGTCTCACGCGGATAGGCCCGAACATAGACCGCCCGCGACGCGCACAGCCGCATGTGCGCCACCTTCACGCGCATCGGCTTGCCCGCGATCTCAACGTCCTCGTGGCTCCAGTCGAACTGGTAGGCCTCGCCCGGCTTGAACAGCAACGGGATGAATGCAGGCACGTCGCCGCCGGGATCCTTGCGGCGGCCATCCGCCCAGCGCCGGGCGTAGCGCCGCACCGCGTCATACGAACCCTCGAACCCTTCACGCAGCAGCAGATCGTGGATCCGCGTCATCCGCAGCCGGTCACGCCGATGCCGCGCCTCGTTCTCGCTCAACAGCGTATCGAGCCGTTCCTGAAACGGCCCGAGCCGAGGCCGAGGCTGGACCGTGCGATGATAGTCAAACGCCCCTTCCGGGGCATTGATCGCCTTGCGCACCACCTTGCGCGACAGCCGCAAATCCCGCGCGATCTCCCTGATCGCCTTGCCGCCCGCGTGCTCGCGCCTGATGCGTACAACTGTCTCCACCACCAACATCCCGATCTCGCCACCTGAAAATCCAGGCCGCTGTCTAAACCATCGGAATGGTGGTTCCCTTTTGGACGCCGATCACCCCGCTAGCCGGGTCCTTTTTGCACGCCGATCCACAGTTTTCGCATTGCACCACCGGCGGCTGGATCCTGGGCAACACCATCGATGGCACACAGGCGGAATTCGTCCGCATTCCGCATGCAGATACCAGCCTCTACCCCATACCCGAAGGCGCCGATGAAGAGGCGCTGGTCATTCTGAGCGACATCCTGCCCACAGGTTTTGAATGCGGGGTATTGAACGGCAAGGTCCAACCGGGAAGCACGGTCGCGATCGTTGGCTCAGGACCGATTGGTCTTGCCGCACTGCTGACTGCGCAATTCTATTCGCCCGGCGCAATCATCATGATCGATCTCGATGACAACCGTCTCGAAGTCGCGAAACGGTTTGGTGCGACACACACGATCAACAGTGCGGATGGCCATGCGGTCGAGGCGCTGATGAAGCTGACTGGCGGGCGCGGGGCCGACACCGCCATCGAAGCGGTCGGTATCCCCGCGACGTTCGAACTGTGTGAACAAATCGTCGCAGCTGGTGGTGTCATCGCAAATATCGGCGTCCACGGTGTGCCGGTGGCGCTGCATCTTGAGCGGCTGTGGGACCGCAACATCGCCATCACCACCCGCCTCGTTGATACGGTCAGCACGCCGATGCTGCTCAAGGTGCTGGGCGCGGGCAAAATCGATCCAAAGCTATTGATTACGCACCGCTTCAAGCTCTCGGCCATTGTCGAGGCCTATGAGACATTTGCCAATGCCGCCAAGACCAGGGCGCTCAAGGTTATCCTCGAAGCCTGATCGCTGATTTCCGCCGACTACACCCTAAATCTCCCCACAATTGGAATACCCATGACCTATCAAAGTCTCAGCCCTTTCGATGGCAAGCTCATCAAGGGATTTAGCGACATCACCGAGGGTGAGTACGAAAGCAAAGTCGCCAAGGCGCAGGCTTGCTATGAAACTTGGCGCAAGACCTCCTATGCGCACCGGGCAACAATCATCGCGAAGGCAGCAGAGCTGCTGCACCAACAGGCATACGCATTTGCCCGCACGATGACTCTGGAAATGGGCAAGCGCATTTCCGAAGCGCGCGGCGAAGTCGAATTCAGTTCGCGCATCCTCGCCTATTACGCCAAAAATGCGGAGCGTTTTCTGGCGCCGGTCAGGCTCGACCCGGACAAGGGCAAAGCGCATATGGAAAGCAGCCCGATCGGGGTGATCTTTGCGGTCGAACCCTGGAATTTCCCGTATTACCAGTTGGCGCGCGTCGCCGGACCGCATCTGATGGCGGGCAATACGCTAGTGGTAAAGCACGCCGGGATAGTGCCGCAGTGCGCTCTTGCATTCGAACAGTTGCTGATCGATGCCGGTGCGCCCGAAGGGCTCTATACCAACTTGTTCATCTCGCATGAACAATCGAACCATCTGGTCGATGACCCGCGCATCAAGGGCGTGTGCCTGACCGGCAGTGTTGCGGCCGGACGCAGCATTGCGGCGCGCGCTGGCAATGCGCTCAAGCCCTCGTCAATGGAACTGGGGGGCAGCGACGCGTTTATCGTGCTGGAAGACGCCGATCTCGATCTGACGATCCCGTGGGCCGTGTGGGGCCGGATGTACAACACCGGCCAGACCTGCTGTGCCGCCAAACGCTTCATCGTGGTCGAGGCCGTGGCCGACGAATTCATCAAGCGGTTCACGACGGCGTTGTCCGCGCTCGAAGCCGGCGATCCGCTGGACGAGGCCACCACGCTGGGGCCTTTGTCGAGCGAAGCCGCCTTGGTCCAACTGCTCGGCCAGGTCAAAGACGCGGTCGCCAAGGGCGCCACATTGCTGTTGGGCGGCAAGCGCATCGATCGCCCCGGTTCTTACATGGAACCGTCTATCCTGACCGACATCACGCCCGACAACCCTGCGTTTCGCGATGAATTCTTCGGACCCGTCGCGATGTTCTTCCGGGTCAGGGATGAAGCGGCCGCGATCGCGCTGGCCAACGATTCCGATTTCGGCCTCGGCGGATCGGTGTGGACCAAAGACCATGATCGTGGCCACCGGGTCGCGAGCGCGGTCGAAACCGGAATGATGTTTATCAACAACATCGACTGGTCCGACCCGGAACTGCCATTCGGCGGCATCAAGGATTCAGGATACGGCCGCGAACTGGGCGACATGGGCATCCAGCAGTTCGTCAACAAAAAGCTGGTGCGCAGTGTGCACGAAAAAGCGCCGGCCTGACTTGCCCGGCCTGACGTGATCGGGGGGGGGCGCAATCGGTGCCCCCCAATTCAAAAACTGGAAAACTCATGTACGTCAACGTCGCTGTTCTCAAAGAGACTGAGCCGCACGAGCGGCGCGTCGCGCTTGTCCCGTCGGTCGTGCCCCGGCTGATGAAGCTGGGTGGCCGGTTGCACATGCAGGCCGGCGCCGGCGTGGCGATCAGGCTGGCCGACGAGGCGTACCACGATGTTGCAATCATCTCCGACAGATTGGCGATGGTGCGCGATGCCGATGTCGTGCTGGCGGTGCAGCCGCCTGCGCTCGATGTGATCGATGCGATGCAGCCCGGAGCGATCCTAGTCTGTTTCGTCTACGCCGCAAACGAACCCCAACTGGTCAAGCGCCTGCTGGCGCGGCGCATAACGTGCTTTGCCATGGAGCGCATCCCGCGCATTTCGCGCGCGCAGTCGATGGACGCCCTGTCGAGCCAATCGGCGCTGGCCGGGTATTACGCCGTCGCGCTGGGCATGACGCATATGGCCGGCGTTCTGCCGAAAATCACGTCTGCTGCCGGTGTTATCGGCCCGGCCAAAGTCCTGGTGATGGGTCTGGGTGTTGCAGGCCTCGAAGCCATCGCCACCGCGCAGCGGCTTGGCGCCGTCGTCGAAGGGTATGACGTCCGCCCGGTCACGCGCGAACAGGCTCTGTCGCTTGGCGCCACATTTGTCGACACCGGCGTCGATGCCACCGGCAAGGGCGGTTACGCCCGTGCGTTGACCGCACAGGAACAGACCACCGTCGATGCTGCGCTGACCCAACATATCCAGGCGGCGGACCTGATCATCACCACGGCCGCCATCCCCGGCAAGGCCTCGCCCAAGCTGATCAGCCATGCGCAGGTTGCCGCCATGAAATCGGGCGCGGTGATTGTCGATCTGTCGGCCGAAGGCGGCGGCAATTGCGTCGATACCGTGCCCGGCAAAACCATCGAGGTGCGCGCGGTGACACTCGTCGCGCCGCTCAATGTGCCGTCGCTGCTCGGCCGCGAAGCCGGTCTGTTGCTGACGGTCATCATGGCCAAAGCGATGAACCGCTCGATCGCCAACGTGCTGTTCACCAACTTCGGTACCCTGGCCAAGGCCGAGCCCGGCGCCATCAAGGGCAGCGAACGGCCGACCGATGCCGCGGACGCTGCGATCAAGATGCGGTATGCGAGCAAAGTCATCATCATACCCGGGTACGGCCTCGCCGCCGCGCATGCCCAGCAGAAACTGTTCGAATTCGTCAAGCTGCTGCTGGCTGCAAAAGTCTCGGTCCAGTTCGCCATCCACCCGGTTGCGGGCCGCATGCCCGGTCAGATGGATGTGTTGCTGGCCGAGGCGGGCGTACCCTACGACATGATCTACCAGTTGGACGACATCAACGACGATTTTGCCACGACCGACGTGGCGCTGGTGATCGGCGCAAACGATGTGGTCAACCCTGCGGCGCGCAGCGACAAATCCTCGCCGATATTCGGCATGCCGATCCTAAACGCCGACAAGGCCGCCCAAGCTTACGTGATCAAGCGCGGCCAGGGCAAAGGCTATTCCGGCATCGTCAACGCGCTGTTCTACGCGCCCAATTGCAACATGGTCTACGGCGATGCCCAGGCCGTGCTGATCAAGATGATCGAGGCCGTGCGCGGCCTGGGCGCTGCTGCCGCCTAAACTTTCCTCCTTTTCAACGCGACCAACCTCAAGGTATCGAGCATGATTGGCAGAACAATGCAGGCCGCCGTCGTCACGGCGTTCAAACAACCGCTGCAATTGCAGGAATGGGCGGTGCCCACCCCCGGCCCCGGCCAGATTCTGGTCAAGACCGAAGCCTGCGGGGTGTGTCACACCGATCTGCACGCGGCCAACGGCGACTGGCCGCTGAAGCCCACCCCGCCGTTTATTCCGGGGCACGAGGCGATCGGCATAGTCGTCGCGCTGGGCGCCGGGGTAACGATTGTGAAGGAAGGTGATCGGGTAGGCGTCCCCTGGCTCTATTCCGCCTGCGGCCACTGCGAATATTGCCTATCGGCGTGGGAGACCGTCTGCGATGAAGCGCAGTTCGGTGGCTATACCAGAAACGGTGGCTTTGCCGAATATGTGCTGGCTGATCCAAACTACGTTGCGCACATTCCCAAGGGCCTCGGGCCAATGGAAGCTGCCCCGCTGATCTGTGCCGGCATCACCACGTACAAAGGCATCAAGGAAACCGAGGCCAGGCCCGGCGAGTGGATTGCCATTTCGGGTTGTGGTGGTCTTGGCCATTTGGCCATCCAATATGCCAAGGCGATGGGACTGTTGGTGTGCGGTGTCGATATCGACGACGGCAAGCTCGACCATGCCACCCGCCTCGGCGCCGATCTTGTGATCAACGCCAAGACCCACGATCCGGCAGAAGTTATGAAAAAGGAAACCGGCGGCGGCGCCCATGGCGTGCTGATCACCGCGCCTTCGCTGCCGGCATTCAAGCGGGGTGTGGCGATGACGCGCAAGCGCGGCATCTGCACGCTGGTCGGATTGCCGCCGGGCAGCTTTCCGCTCGATATCTTCAATCTGGTGGCAGGCGCAGTGACCGTGCGCGGGTCGTTTGTCGGAACGCGCAAGGACATGGCTGAATGCCTCGACTTTGCTGCCCGGGGCAAAGTCCATGCGGATATCGAGCTGCAGCCGCTTTCTGCCATCAATGCCATATTCGAACGGCTGGAGCACGGTGATGTGCCCTCGCGCGTGGTGCTCGATTTCAGCGAGAGCAAGCATGCGGTGGTCGCCGGCGCTCACGCAGATGCATTGATGGCCACGGTCGGCGCCTGAGCAAGAGACCGCCCGACAGCACTGTCGGGCGGTCCACTCAAGCCGGAATATTCCAGAGCGTGATGACATTAGATTGACCCACCGTGATTGCCCTGAAAAGTCTCGTGACGAGAAGCAGCACGCAGCGCGGGCTGGTTGCCCCGTGCAAGTGCTGCGATGCTGTCACGGGGCTTGTCAGGGCAACCCCTTCGGGGCGGGCCGCTTTTCGCCCATCGCAGCGTCGATCGTCGGTCAAAATGGGCCAGCATTGCTCCCTCCTCAATCCTACAGGAACGCTTTGCGTTCCGCAAAGCTGGGGCGCTGGGCCAAAATCGGCTCCGTCACGGTGGGTCAATCTAATGTCATCACGTTCTAAACAGATTGCCCGCTTTCCAGCAGGGCAATGCCCTTCGCGACGACTTCACCATCCGACAGATGCGAAATATCGACACGGTCAGTCACGACGATCCGGGCAGCGACGGCGGGGTAGTGTCGCTGTAAGTAGCCGACAAGATAATCGCCCGCGTTGCTTCTGCCTTTGCCGTCGCTCAACACGACAATCTGCTGCGCGGTTTGCAGATCGACCGCGATGCGTTCGTAGTAGCTATCTTCTTCCGCCGCGTGACCGCCGTCGTGATCGTCGTTCCCCTGGCGATGTTCGAGCCGGCGGGCGGAGCCATCGTCATCCTCGGGTTTCAGCACGCGCGGCGGGGCGGTGTCACCATCTTCACCGTCTGGCCGGAACAGCACAGCCTGTTGATGATCGATCAGCACGATGCATCGCTGTGCGGTGTGATCGTCGTCGGTGTGGGCAGGGGCCTGGTCCGGAAGATCGGCGGGCATGTGCCCCGCCGTCATCAGAAAACCGGACAAGTGCCGCAGTTCGTCGCCCGTCAGATCCTTGCCACGGGGCCGACCAAGATCGGCACGATCGGCGCCGATCCTAACTTCGTATCCCCCGCCGTGGCGCTCGCCAACGCTGCCCAGACAATTGAGCAGCGACAGGACATCATGCCATTCAACATTGTGAGAGGCGGGGTGCCGGAAGATACTGGCGAGGGTCTTGCGATGATGTCCGTTCAGATGAATGGTCATGGTCTGCGATCTTCCGTCTTGGGGTGGTCGTCAGCCTGGTGTGCGTCTCACGGTCGATCCGGGGCGCGCAAGCTGACGTGACGTATGGCCATAGAATGCGCAGCGTGACCCTACGAGCATCGGGAATTACTCATGGTCGCCGGGCGGTGGTTCGCTATGCAACCACATCGTGCATGCGCGGGCTCATTTCGAATGGCCCCAGACCCAGTCAACGATTTCTGGCATGTCTTTGCCATGCTTGTCGATATAATGCTTATGCTCGATCAATTTGTCGCGCATGTGCTGCTGCAGGTAGGCGCCCCTGGTCCCCAGGTTTGGCACACGGTCGATCACGTCCTGGACCAGATGAAAGCGATCAAGATCATTCTGGACGCGCATGTCGAACGCCGTGGTGATCGTGCCCTCTTCCTTGTATCCATGGACGTGCAGATTGTGGTTGGTCCGCCGATATGTGAGCTTGTGGACCAGGCTGGGATACCCGTGGAATGCGAAGATGATCGGCTTGTCGGTGGTGAACAGCGCGTTATAGGCGCTGTCGCTCAGGCCGTGGGGATGTTCGGAGCAAGGCTGAAGCCGCATCAGATCGACGATGTTGATGACGCGAAGGCGAAGGTCTGGAAGATGCTCGCGCAGGATCGAGACCGCGGCGAGAACTTCCAGCGTCGGCGTATCGCCGCAGCATGCCATGACCACATCGGGCTCGGCATCGTGGTCATTGCTGGCCCATTGCCAGATGCCCAGGCCTTCGGTGCAATGTATCACCGCCTCCTCCATCGACAGCCATTGTGGCAATGCGTGTTTGCCGGCGATGACCACGTTCACATAGTGGCGGCTGCGCAGGCAATGATCGAACACCGAGAGCAGGCAGTTGGCATCGGGCGGCAGATAGGCACGTACGACATCGGCCTTCTTGTTGATGACATGATCGAGAAAGCCAGGGTCCTGGTGCGTAAAGCCGTTGTGATCCTGCTGCCAGACATGCGAGGCGAGCAGGTAGTTAAGCGAGGCGATGTCGCGCCGCCAAGGCAGTTCTGCGGTGACTTTCAGCCATTTGGCATGCTGACTGACCATGGAATCGACGATGCGAATGAACGCCTCATAACTGTTGAAGAGGCCATGACGCCCAGTCAGCAGATAGCCCTCCAGCCAGCCCTGGCACTGATGTTCGCTCAGCATCGCATCGAGCACTTGCCCGGCAGGGGCGAGGAATTCGTCATCATCGGTCTGGCGCGCATCCCACTGGCGCGGTGTCACCTCGAACACTGCGCCGAGCATGTTGGACAGCGTCTCGTCGGGTCCAAAAATACGAAAATTGCGCTTGTCCCGGTTTGCCAGCGCGACATCGCGCAGGAATTTGCCAAGCACCGGCGTATCCGCTGCAGACACGGCACCGGGCGCTGGCACGTGGACCGCATGGTCGCGAAAATTGGGCATTTTCAAGTCGTGCAGCAGCATTCCGCCATTGGTGTGCGGATTAGCGCCCATCCGGCGGTTTCCTGCGGGCGCTAGCGCGGCGAGCTCGGCGATCAGCTGTCCGTTTCCGTCGAACAACTCCTCTGGCCGATAGCTGCGCATCCAGTTTTCCAGGATGGCAACATGGTCGGGATGCCGCGCATCGACCAGCACCGGCACCTGATGCGAGCGAAAACTGCCTTCGATCTTCAGGCCATCGACCACTTTCGGACCGGTCCAGCCTTTCGGTGAACGCAGCACGATCATCGGCCAGCGCGGGCGAGCCGGATTTTGGGATGAACGCGCTGTGTTTTGCATTCGTTGAATATCCGCGATCGCGCGTTCCACGGTTTGCGCCATGAGCGCATGCATGGTCGCGGGATCGTCGCCTTCGACGAAATAGGGCGTCCAGCCGCAGCCGCGCAGGAATTGTTCGAGTTCGTTCGGTTCGATCCGGGCCAGCAGGGTGGGATTGCTGATCTTGAAACCATTGAGATGCAGGATCGGCAGCACTGCGCCGTCGCTGATCGGATTGAGGAATTTGTTCGATTGCCACGCCGTCGCCAGTGGCCCGGTCTCCGCTTCTCCGTCACCGATCACACAGGCAACGATCAGGTCCGGATTGTCAAAGGCGGCGCCAAAGGCGTGGCTGAGCGAATAGCCCAGTTCGCCGCCTTCGTGGATCGAGCCGGGTGTTGTCGGCGCGACGTGGCTGGAAATACCGCCGGGGAAGGAAAACTGCGTGAACAGCCGCTTCATCCCGGCCTCGTCCTGGCTGATGTTCGGATAGATCTCGCTGTACGTGCCTTCGAGATAGGTGTTTGCCACCAGGGCCGGGCCGCCGTGCCCTGGACCCGCGATATAAAACATGTCGAGATCGTGCCGTTTGATGACGCGGTTGAGGTGGGCGTAGATGAAGTTCTGGCCGGGTGTCGTGCCCCAGTGGCTTACCACCAGCGGCTTGACGTGGTCGAGCGTGAGCGGTTCGCGCAGCAGCGGGTTGTCGTAGAGGTACATCTGACCGACCGAGAGATAATTGGCTGCGCGCCAATAGGCGTCGATCAGGCGAAGTTCGTCGGTGCCGAGTTTCCAACCTGTCAGGTTTTGCGCGGCGTCCGTATCCAGAAGATCATAATTTAGAGGCTGAACAATGGCGTCCATGTCAATTGATCCTTGCTGAGGATGGCGACGACCTCTGCGGACGGCACCTGCCATCTAGATCACATCGAATGCTATGGAGCAGGGTCGGAAACTACTCATCCGGGAACTCGCATATGCGGCCGTGGGTAGTTTCCGATAATGTTATGGATGGGAGTGATCGCCTATTTGGAGCGCGTTCGGATACATGCCCGATCTTCTCGCCTTATTGCCGGAGACAGCGTGATGCATTTCTTCCTGATGTCCCGGATTTCCGGGTGAGCGATCTGCCCACCCGGCAGCCGGTGCTGGCCTTTAACAGCGGCTCTTCATCGCTCAAATTCGGCCTGTACCGGATTGTCACCGATGGTCCGGTCGCGCTGATCTCGGGCGAGATCGAGACACTGGGGGATGGGCGATGCAGGCTGCACGCAAGCGATGGGGCAGGAGCCGGCCAAATCGACGAGGCGCTGGACGTGGCGGATCCCGCAGAGGGTATTGGCCGGCTTCAAGCTTTGTTCGCGGGAGCAAGCACGCCTGGCGCCATCGGCCATCGCATCGTGCACGGAGGCCCCACGCTGCGTCGCCATTGCCTGATCGATGACCGGGTCCAGAATGCGCTGGACGCGGCGGTCGCATTCGCGCCACTGCACGCGCCGGCGGCGCTCGCGGTCATCCGCTACGCGCGGCAGCATTTTCCCTGCGTGCCGCAGGCCGCCTGCTTTGACACGGCCTTTCATGCGGACCTGCCCGAAACCGCGCGGACGTTGCCGCTGCCTGCCGACCTGCGCGCGCAGGGTATCCAGCGCTATGGTTTCCACGGCCTGTCGTGCCAGTCGATCGTGCGACAACTCGGTCCTGATATCGCAGAGCGGGTGGTCATCGCACACCTCGGCAGCGGCGCGAGCATTACAGCGGTAAAGGGTGGCCGCTCGGTGGACACCAGCATGGGTCTGACGCCTTCGGGCGGGGTGATCATGGGCAGCCGGACCGGCGACATCGATCCGGGAATCCTGCTCTATCTGATGCGCGAAAAGGGTCTTGGCGCAGCAGAACTGGAAGATCTGATCGATCACCGTTCGGGGCTGGCGGGCCTTTCGGGAACAAGCAGCGATGTTCGTCGGCTCAATCAGGTGGTGGACAGCGAGCCCAAGGCCCGTCTGGCCCTGGACATGTTCGAGATTTCCATTGCGAAGCAGATTGCCGGGATGATCGTTGTGCTGGGCGGCATCGACACGCTGGTCTTCACCGGCGGGATTGGCGAGAACGATGCGCGCGCGCGCAGCGGCATTGTCGGGCGATTGGCGTGCTTTGGTCTCGAACTCGACCCGGTACGTAACCGCCGTGCGTGCAATCCGCTGAGCGCCGTGAAGAGCCGGGCAAGGGTTCTTGCCTTGCCGTCGCGCGAAGATGACGAGATCGCGTGGCACACCGCATTGCTGGCATACCCGGGGCGACAACCCCATGCGCCTGAGTAGTTTCCGACGCTGACGCAGGCATCTTCCAGAGCTTAAACCCCGGGAAGCTGCCTCGTAAGGTAAGCCTTGAGGCATTTCTGGAAGGTACTGTAAGTGTTGACATTTTGGGAGGCAATTGTTCCGTTCCTGTCGCTGCCGAAAAAGCCGGCGCAAGGCAACACCGGCGCAAGCAAACGTCCTTTTCCGGTCGTCGCTCGCGCGCCTATCGCGGCGGTGGTTTGATGTCCGCTTATCAAACGATTCTCGTGGCCTTTGATGGCAGCGCCGCCAGCGGTGTCGCGCTGCGGCAAGGGGCTGAGCTTGCGCACGCCTGCAAGGCCCAACTGCACGTTCTGGCGGTTGTGGTGACGAGCGCCGAGCTCATGCTCGAACCGGCGGCCATGCCCGGCGATGTCTTGATGACCGAGCGGAGATACCTGGCGGGCGCCATGGCCAATGCGGTCGGGGCTCTTGGCGAAATGGGCAGTACCGCGTTGACTTGCGTGTGCGATGGCGAGGCTTCGGCCGAGATCATCGCCTATGCCCACGAAATCAAAGCGGACCTTGTGGTTGTGGGACATACCGAAAAGGGTCTTTTTGCGTCCCTGTTTTCGGGCAAGGCGGGTAAACATCTGCTGGACCATCTTCCCTGCAGCACGCTCATCGCTGTCGATGGTGCGAAGAAACCCGATGATAGTGCGCGCAGCAAAACCGCGGTTGTGGCGGATGCGCTTCCCTGCGCCTGTTCGACCGTCGTTCTGCAGCTTCCAAGGGGCCAAGAGCCAAGAAATATCGGACATTTCGACGCAGCGGAGCAACTTCATCCGCCCGAACGGATGCAGCCCGCGCCCGATCGACCATCATGGCTTAGCCTCGAGCAGGTGATCAGCCATGTTCATGCCATCAAGATGGACCATGGCAAACAACGGTGGATCAAGGCCGGCAATATCGTCCTTTCACCGACCGATATCCAGGAATTGCACAATTTTTACAGGCATCATGGCACGCGCAAATAACTGATCGGGTGAAGGTAACTTCTGACCAGTACAAGCCGGACCGATCAGCCATCCGCCGCCGGGGCGGCTTCGGCAAGCGGTCCAACGAGTTCTGCCTGCACGACCCGCCGGGCGAGCTCTGGCAATGATTTGACACCCATGCGGTGCATGACGGCAGCCCGGTGGTTTTCGACTGTCCGCTGGCTGATGCCAAGATCGGCGGCGATATTCTTGCTTGGATGTCCGGCCAGAACCATGTGCATGACTTCACGCTGCCGTGAGGTCAATTCGGAAACGAGCGCCACAGCCGTTTCATGTGCATCGTCGATCACGCTGGAATCGCGTGACTGTGCAATCGCGCGGGCAATGCTCGCCAACAGTTCGGCGCGGCCCACCGGCTTTTCGATGAATTCACAGGCGCCGGCGCGCATGGCCTCGACCGCCAGGCCGATGTCGCCACTTCCAGTTATGAAGATCACCGGCAAATGATCGCCGCGCGCGCGCAGTTCGCTCAACAGACCAAGGCCGCTTAGTCCGGGCAAATGCGCGTCAACCAGCAGGCATCCCTCGCCGCCGCGACGATAGGCGGCGAGAAAGCTTTCCGCGCTGTCGAAATCAAGTCCCCTGCGGCCATCGCCTGCCAGCACTTCGCAGATGGTGGCGCGGATTTCGGGGTCGTCATCCACGATATAGGTAATCGGGACCGACGCGTTTGCAGTATCTGCGCCCGGCGGCCGCGCAAATGGAATTCCGCTGGGGCACAACTGCTCGATCGCTTCCACCAGGGCGTGTGGATCGACGGGCTTGCTTAGCTGAATGCAATCTTCCAGACCGATCGTGGCCAGCGTTTCGGTGGCGATGTCGCCCGTCAGGATAATGCCCGGCAAATTCGAATGGAACTCGTCGCGCAACTGTCGCAACAATTCCAGGCCGTTCATGCCGCCCGGCAGATTGTAGTCGGTCAACAGAATTTCCGGCCGGATGGCACCGCCTGCCACCAGCTTCAACGCGCCCGCGGCATCGCTCGCAGCACGGACGATGTAACCGTCGGATTTGAGCAATTGTTCGAGCAGTCCCAGAATATCGGGATCGTCATCGACCACGACCACCTTGCACCGGTGCCTTTTTGCGTATTTTGCTTTCTCGATGGTGATCGGCAATGCCGTCCGCGATATCGATATGTTGGACCGCATCGGGACCGTCACCGAAAATAGCGATCCCTTGCCGAGCACCGAACGCACGTCGATGTCATGCCCCAGCAACCGCCCGAGCCGTTGCACGATCGACAGGCCGAGGCCAAGGCCGCGGCTGCGCTCGCGTGCGTCGTTGCCGACCTGATGAAACTCTTCGAAGATCGCCGTCAGTTCTTCTTTGGCAATACCGATCCCGGTGTCGCCAACTTCGATCCGCAGGAGCGGGCCACAGTGCCGGACGCCAAGCAGAATTTTGCCCGTTTCGGTGTACTTGATCGCATTGCCCAGCAAATTGCGAAGGATCTGTTCGAGCAGGCGCGGATCGGTTTCGATTTGAGCCGTCGTTGACACCACGCGAAGTGACAGATTGCGTGCTTGCGCGACATAGCCGAATTCGTCGCGCATGCGGTTGAACATATCCCCCAGCGAAAACACCCTTGGCATCGACCGAACCATGCCGGCCTCGATCTGGTTGATATCGAGTAGCGCGTTGAGCATTTCCGATATGGTGAGCAGGGTGCGTTCGAAACGCGCCAGCAACCGCTGGGGCTTTTCGCCCTCTACCACCTGAACCAGCAGTTCCTTCAGCAGCGTCAACGACTGCAACGGTTGGCGCAGATCGTGGCTCGCCGCGGCGAGAAAGCGCGACTTGGCAAGGTTGGCGCGCTCGGCCTCCAGTTTGGTCGCCTTCAGCGCATCCTCGATACGTTTGCGTTCGGTGATATCCGCAAAGGTTATAACCACGCCCTCGATGCGGCCGTCGTGTGTCAGATAAGGAAATATACGGCGCATGTAAAAGACGGCGCCAGGGGCCAACACTTCGCGCTCGATCGCGCCAGATCCCGACACCACTTTGCGCGCATCGTCGAGCAGGGCATCATCTTCCGTAATCGAACGCAGATCGGCCAGCGGGCGTCCGACATCGCCTGCAATGATGCTGAATACGGCGCCGACCGCGGGGGTGAAAAAGCGGATGTGCAAAGCGCGATCGAGAAACAGCGTACCGATTTTCGTGCTGTAAAGGACGTTCTGGAGATCGTCCGAGGTGAGACGCTGGCGGTCGAGGGTTTCCTGAAGCTGGCCGTTGAGCGCAGTCAGTTCCTCGTTCAACGACTGCAATTCTTCCTTCGAAGTCAGCAGTTCTTCATTGGTCGACTGGAACTCCTCGTTGACCGACAGTGCCTCTTCGTTGATCGCCTTTTGTTCTTGCGAAGATGTTTCTTCGCTCTGGATCGAGACCTGGAGCTCGGCCTGGGCCGCTTCGAGCTCGCGTTCGAGTTCGACGATGCGCGACGCGTCCTGCCGTCCGTGACTTAAATTGGCCGGGGCACCGCTCTGCAGCTCCGGGGGCGCCTCCTCCAGGAAACAGACCAGCAGCAGGTCTTCATTCTCGCCGGCCAAGCGCTCGACTGCAATCCTGAACCAGATCGATCCTCCGGCCACGATCAACCGGGTGCGGCCACCGTCTACGTTCGCCGGCAATGCGACGATGGAGCCGGCAGCGTCGTGAACCGGTTGGAGAGTTCGACCGACGGCTTTGTCAATCGCAAGCTTCAGTTTTCGGCGCAGCGCCAACGGGGCCAGCGCCAGCAGATCCTGGCTGGCATAGCCCGAGGGCAGCTGGAGATAGCGGTTGGTAGGCCCCATGGTAAACAGGACCTGGCGCTGGCGGTTGATCAGCACCGCTGCAGGGGTGTGGGCGGCAAGGACCGCGCGCGCGCAGATCTCCGCCAGGCTGCTTTGGCGTGGCTCCGAGCCATCGCGGCCTGGCGCCGTCAAGCGCGGCATGGCCTCGCCAAAGCTGACCGGGAAACCTGGCTCGCCCGGCCGGCTACGCCCGATATGCCGGTAAAAGCGCTCGTTTTTGGCAATGACATCAAACCGGCCCGCTGCCTTGCCCACTGTCTCGGACGAACCCAGGATCAGGATACCCCCTTCGCGCAGCGCGAAATGAAACAGTGAAATGACTTTTGCCTGAGCCTCGGGATTGAGATAAATCAGCAAGTTGCGACAGGACACGAGGTCCATGCGCGAAAAGGGCGGGTGGATGAGCAAGTCCTGGACCGTAAACACGACATCGCCGCGAAGGGCCGGGGCAACGCGGTAGCCGCCGTCTTCGTGGATGAAATAGCGGGCGAGCCGATCCTTGGATACGGCCGCTGCTATGTCGGGGGAATACAGACCCTCGCGCGCGAAAGCGATCGCATCGGCATCGATATCGGAGGCGAAAATCTGCAACTTTATATTGCGGTCTACAGCGACGATCGCGTCGCGGCAAACCATGGCGATCGAATAGGCTTCCTCGCCGGTGCTGCACCCTGCGACCCAGATGCGCAGAGTTTGCTGCGCAGCAATGGTCTGGATCAATTCGGGGATGATCGTTTTGCCGAGCGCGTCGAAGACTTTCGGATCGCGGAAAAAACTGGTGACGTGGATCAGCAGATCCTTGGCCAGCATGGCGCATTCCGCCGGCTGCTTGCGCAGCACATCGAGATAGGCGGCCAGATCGCCTTGGCTGATACCGAGAAGAGCCAGGCGCCGATCGATCCGCCGGAAAATAGTGCCGGTTTTGTATTGCCGGAAGTCCTGTGCAGTCGTTTCGTTCAGGACAGTCAGGATTGCGTCAAGGGCGATCGATTCTTCGCTCGCAGCCCGTTCGCTTGCCGTCGCTGCCATGCGCCCCCCATCGGGTGCCCGCGATCCAGAATCACCCGCGCGATCGTTGACGGCAACCAGCCTGGCATGCGCGGCGAACATGGCGGGCATGTCTGCCAGAGGAAGTATGCGGTCGACATATCCGGTGGCGATTGCGCTGCCTGGCATGCCGTCGTATTCCGCCTCTTCGGGATCTTGCGCCACGACACAGCCGCCGGCCTGGCCAAGTGCGGAAAGACCCAGACTGCCATCCGAGCCCGTACCCGTCAGGACCACGCCCAGCGTTTGTGGCCCGCAGCCATCCGCCAGCGACCGCAAGAGAAAGTCGAACGGTAGCCTGGCGCCGCGTGGTGCCATCGGGGCAGTAAGTTGCAAGGCCCCGGCACGAACCGAGAGGTAGCGTCCTGGCGGAATGATGTGCACATGGCCGCCTGCGAGCGAGCAACCGTCCTGCGCCTCGACCACGGTCATCGTCGTATGCTTGGCGAGAAGTTCGGCGAGCAGGCTGTGATGCGTGGGATCGAGATGCTGGACAAAAATGAAGGCGGTCGCGTTCAGGCGCGCATGGGCGGTATAATCGGTGCTGATCGCGGTCGAAATGGCGTCGAACAGCCGGGATACAGCCTCCAGGCCACCGGCTGAGGCACCGATGGCGACAATCGGCAACTGATCGGGTGGTCCGCGCGCCAACGCCGCCTCGGGCACGATCGCCGGGCGGGCCGGACCTTCCGCGATTGTGGGGGCCTGAATTGCCAATGCCAAAACTGGTTGTTCTACGCTCATCCCCGACACTACCATCCCCGCTCGGCAAGCCCCCATTAATAATGGCTCATTGAGTAGTTTCCGAGGCTCTTGGCAGGGAACCTTTTTCGACATGATCATATCTCTTTGCTCTTCAGTACTTTTCCCCCAAGGCCCGGAACCCAGATATGCCATTGCCGTCAGGCTCTGCCACAATTGAGCAGCAGCGGATTATCATTGTCGAGGACGATGCAGTACTCGCTGAATATTTTGCCGAACTCTTGATCGGTATGGGCCACGATGTCTGCGCGATCGCCGGCACCGAAGCAGAGGCTGTCGCCGAAGCAGAGGCGTTTCATCCCGACCTGATGATCGTGGACGGGCAACTGCGCGAGGGCAGCGGGGTTTCGGCCATGGCGCGCATCTTGCGAAAGGGCGATGTCGCCCATTTCTATGTCACCGGAAATCCGTGGTCGCTGCGCGAGCAGGTGCCCGACGCAGTGATCGTTACCAAACCTTTCACGCTCCGCGAGCTTAACCACGCAATTGCCGTCGCCGTGGAATCCGAACGACAGCGTCAGAGCGCCGTTTGACCATGGCGCCCGACGTTGCCGTCACGCATCTGCCCATCATTTTGCGTGCCGATCCCGCGCGGGTGGTGCTGCGGCCCTTCATTCCCGCCGATGATCCGCCAAGCACCGATAAACCGAACCGCGCGCAGCGCCTGACCGAGCGTGTGATGGCGCTCTGCGATCAGGCAGTCGCGGCCGAACTGGATCGGGTCGTGGCCAGTTTGTCCGATCGCCATCGTGACATTGCGGCGGTACTTTTGCGCCGTTTCCAGGAAGTCAGCGGGGCCATCGGCAGAGCACAACCCGTCCCCGGCGCGGAGCCGATGATCGATCCTCAGCCGGAAAGCGGGCAACAGGTCCTAAGCGACGCTCGTCGGCGCCTGATCGGCGCCTATTTCTGCGAGGAATATTCGTTCGAGGCCGCTGCGCTGTTCAATCCAAGCATCGTCGCCCATCCCGACCAGACGCGTCTGCCGCCCGGTTGCTTGCGCTTTGTGCTGTCGTTGCGCGGTGTGGGCGAGGGCCATATTTCATCGATCACCTTCCGCTCCGGCATCATCGGGGCGGATGGATCGGTCGTGATGGATCCGGCAAGTATCCAGGCCATTTCGCCGCATATCGCCTTCATCCCCGGCGACATTCCTGACGATTCCGCGTTGCGACTTTCCTGCGCGGAGAGCCGCGACATTTCCGAGATCGTGATTTTTCCTGTCACTTTGCACCAGCAGCACGGTATTGAAGATTTGCGGCTGGTGCGGTTCGTCGAGGACGATTCAAGCGTTACCTGGCTCGGTACGTATACCGCCTATGGCGAGGGCCAAATTCGCGCCGAATTGCTCAGCACCACGGACTTCTCGACGTTTGAACTGATACCGTTGCGCGGCCCGGCGTCGGTCAACAAGGGGCTGGCGCTGTTTCCGCGCCGCATCGCCGGCCAATATGCGATGATCGGCCGGATCGATCATGAAAATATCTGGCTGCTCCGTTCAAATGATCTCATCCATTGGGACAGCGGTAAGAAAATCCTGTGTCCAAGGCAGGTTTGGGAATTTGTCCAGCTCGGCAATTGTGGCAGCCCGATCGAAATCGCCGAGGGCTGGCTGGTGCTGATCCACGGCGTCGGCCCGGTGCGCAACTACTGCATCGGTGCCTGCCTGCTCGACAAGACCGATCCTGGCAAGGTCCTGAAGCGGCTGGCGGCGCCGCTGTTGCGCCCTAGCGAACAGGAACGTGATGGCTATGTGCCCAACGTCATCTATAGCTGTGGCGGGATGGTGAACGGACGCACGTTGATTTTGCCGTATGCCGTGGCCGACAGCTTCACCACATTTGCGACGTTGGCGCTCGACGACTTGCTCGCGGCCATGGATTGAGAAAGCCCCCGGCATGAACACCTCAACTGAAGTAGAGCCTGGTACCAAAGCGCAACACATCGTCATCCTGTGCCACCCATAGGTCGACAGTTTCTGCGATGCCGTGGCAAAGGAATACTGCCGCGTGGTCGAGGAATGTGGCCAGAAAGCGCATCTACGCGACCTTTACCGGATGCGTTTCGACCCCGTCCTACGGGCCGAGGAGCAGCCCGGCAAGCACGGCTTTTTCCAGGACCCGCATGTCGCCTACGAACTGGACTTGATCGCGGATGCCAGCATTATCGTGCTGGTCTACCCGATCTGGTTCGGCACGCCGCCGGCCATGATCAAGGGCTATGTAGACAGGGTGCTGGGCTCGGATGTGTCCTATCGCGCAGTCCATGATCATGATGCCAGATCGCCGCTGGCAGGCAAGCAGTTGCTCAGCTTCACGTCTTCGGGCAATTCGCAGATCTGGCTGGAAGAGCAGGGCCAGTGGCAATCGCTGGTGCAGGTGTTCGATCGCTACCTCGAACGCGCCTTCGCGATGGCGCCCAGCGAACATGTTCATTTTTCGCCGATTGGCGAGGGATTGAGCGAACGTTCCTTTCTGCAAAAAATGTACGACGTGCAGCAAAGCGCGGAAAAGGCCTGTTCGCAGATCAAGACCTGAGTTGAATTCGGCATGGTGGTGTCCGCCCGTCCTGAAACGAGCCGAGACTTGCCAGTACCAACTTGCGCTGTTCCTGACCCGTGAGGACGGCTTCTGGCGGTCCACAACGAGAAGCAGGCGAAGGGGCGATGAACGTGACTGAGTATTTTCCGAGGCTGTAAGGCCGGAGTGCATCGAGGCACCATTCCTGAACCACCTCACCTCCGGAGATATAAAATGTTGCAAGATACTCAGCTGCAAAAAGCAGTCCTGGCCGAATTGAATTGGGAACCAAGCATCGCCGCTGCCCATATCGGCGTGACCGCCGACAACGGCACGGTCACATTGACCGGACACGTCCAAAGCTATGCCCAGAAACATGCCGCGGAAATGGCGACCGGGCGCGTCAAGGGCGTGAAAGCCATTGCCGAGGAGATCGAGGTGCGGCTTCCCGGCGAAATCAAACGCGACGACGCCGAGATTGCGGCCGCAGCCGTTGATCGGCTTGCCTGGGATCCGGGCATTCCGCGTGACGCGATCAAGGTTTTGGTACGGCAGGGGTGGGTTTCATTGAGTGGACAAGTCGATTGGAATTTCCAGAAAACTGCAGCCGAACGCGAAGTCGGCAATCTGATGGGCGTGCGCGGTGTTACGAACCAGATCACAATCAAGCCTCGCGTCGACACCGCCAACTTGAGTGACGACATCCAGCACGCTCTTCACCGCTCATGGTTCTTCGATTCCGAAAAAGTCCATGTCACGGCGCAGGATGGCCGAGTCAAATTGACCGGAACAGTCGCTTCATGGCGGGAAAAGCGCGTTGCATCCTCCACGGCGTGGGCGGCTCCGGGAGCCACATCGGTTGTAAATGACCTGATCGTCGCCTGACTTCCGGGCCCGGCTATCAGTCTTCAACACGACTGGTCGCCGGGCGCCGAATGGCAAATGTCGTCCCTATTGCTTAGCGAACGCTTCGAAATATGCTGCGCTATCGACCCAGACCGGTCGGCTTGAGGTGGCCTGGTTGACGCGCTACGATTGGTTTGCATGCCGGGCCGCACGGACCCAGGCAAACCGGTTCGCCAACACGCCGTGTGCAAATTGAGTATTTTCCGAGGCTGCATGGCGACGGCGCCCTTCAATAGTCTTCAGCACAGGCAGGCTGAAGCTGACTCGCGGAAAAGTTCGCAGGCCGGCTGCCCCCCAAGCCAAGTCCCCCAATCGTTCGCGTTCGGCATCACTGTCGGCGGGCGAGCTCTGAAAGGTCGATCATGACTGACACTGCACTGACGCTCGCCCCCGTTGCCGAAGCCCCCCAGGTTTATGAAGATCACTGGCACGACGATGGTAGCGCACACGAAAAGTCCCCAACCTGGGCCAAATATCATTCGGCAATGGCGAGCGAATTTCCTTCGCCCTTCCGCGGGACCGACGATCCGCTGGCGCAGCAGATCGGCAAGTTCGTCGCGCGGCTCGATGCGCTACGCCCCGAAAAGGACGGTCCTGCCTATCTCGGCAAGAATGCTGCACTGGCCTATACCTATCCCGAAGTAAAAAACGTCAGCATTCCCCAGAAGATGGGCGATCTTGACGGAGTGCTCGACGAGGTTGTCGAATTGTTCGAGGGTGCGCCCAACTGGGGCAATCCGCTAACAATGTGCAATGTCATTCCGCAGTCCAACACCGCAGCAATTATCGCATCGATGCTTAGTCAGGTGTTCTCGGCCAATATTCTGGAGGGCGAATACGCCCAGAATGTTCACAAGGCCGAACTTGAAACCGCCGGCATGCTGGGCAATCTGTTCGGCTGGGATCCGATCAAGGCCGGCGCGATCTATACCTGGGGCGGCGGCGGCTGCTGGACCTATGGCTTGAAATACGGGCTGACCCGCGTGCTGCCCAATTCGCGGACCGCCGGCGTGCGCACCGATGCAAAAGTGATCTGTTCGCAGCAGGCGCATTTCGTCCAAAAGAATGCCTCGGACTGGATGGGCCTGGGTTCGGACAACATCGTGCATGTCCGCACCGACATCGATACCAACCAGATGGATGTCCGCCACCTCGAAGAGATCCTCAAGGATTTTACGGCGAAGAAGATCCCCGTCGCCACGATCGTGTGCACAATGGGCACGACCGATGCCAGCGCGATCGATCCAATCCGCGCGGTGCGCGACCTGATCGAGCGCTATCCCAATCCCGAAGGGTATGGCAAGACGATCCTTTATGCCGACGCCGTCGTCGGCTGGTCATGGATCTATTTCGCCAGTTACGACTTTGCCGCAAACCCGCTTGGTTTTTCCGACCGCATCCTGCCGATCCTCAAAGCCAACGGCGAGGCGCTGAAGGACATGACGGTTGCCGACGCCGTCGGCATCGACTTCCACAAGGTGGGCTGGGCGCCTTATGTCAGCAGTTGCTTTCTCTACAAGAACGCCGACGAGTTCGAGACGCTGCATCGCTGGGGCGGCGATGCGTATCTGCAAGTCCGGACACCATACAATCCGATGTATTATACGCTCGAAGTGTCTCGCACCGCTTCGGGTTCGCTGGCCGGCTGGGCAACGCTCAAGTACTTCGGGATGGAGGGCATGCAGGCCATTCTCGGCGGCATCCTCGAAACGAAATACTACCTTTACGACCTGGTCAAAACGCACCCCGAACTGGTCTGCGTCAACCCGGATGATTCCGGTCTGATCACGCTGTTCCGTGCCTATCCAAAGGGGCTTGATGCCAAGGCGCAGTACCATCGCGAGCTTACGGACGCGGGCGCGCGCGCCGAATTGATCAAGCACAACAAACTGACCGAGGCGATCGGCAACAAACTTTACGAATGGTACCGCGCGGGCAAGCAGATCGATGGCAAATTCACGCCCTACATGAGCTTCAGCACCGGTTTCCGGAACACCGAATACAATATCGACGGCAGTGATCCCGAAGCGGTGATCTACGCCATCAAAGCGTTCCCGATGAACGTGTTCGTTACGCCTGCGATCATGAAATGGGCTCTGTACTGTGTAAACGCGGCCCGCGACGAAGTCTTGAAGGCCTGATCCTTCCAAACGCCCATGGACAGTCGGGCCCGACCCGACTGTCCACCTTCATCAAGGATCAATTCCGATGGCCACCAACAAACCGCGCGTTGCGGTTGCAACACCTGCGCGTCCGACACGCGATAATGCGCCTGCAACGCTGGCAGCCGTGCTGCGCGGCGGCAAAAAGGTCGCCGTTATCAGCATGATCGCATTTGCTGTCATGAACATCACGACAATCGTCAGCCTGCGCGGCCTGCCCGCGATGGCCGAATATGGCATGACCTCGATTTTCTATTATATCTTCGCGGCGCTGATGTTTCTGGTGCCGGTTTCTCTCGTGGCGGCCGAACTAGCGGCTGCCTTTCCCAACCAGGGCGGCGTATTCCGCTGGGTTGGCGAAGCGTTCGGTCCGCGCTGGGGCTTTGCGGCGATCTATTACCAATGGCAGGCGATCGTCATCTGGTTTCCGACCGTGCTGATTTTTGCCGCAGCAGCGCTGGCCTATATCTGGTGGCCGCTGAGTTTCGACCAGGCGGTCGCCAACAACAAGCTGTATACGATCGTGGTCCTGCTGGCGGTTTATTGGGCGGTCACCCTGTTCACTTTCCGCGGGATCAAAGCCTCGGCGCAGCTCAGCTATCTTGGCGGGCTGTTCGGCACGATCATTCCGGGCGCAATCCTGATCGTGATCGGCATTGCGTATGCGGTTGCCGGGCATCATGTCCAGATCAACCTTCACGGCAGCGTGATCCCCGATTTCAGCCACGTCCAGAACATGGTCCTGGCCGCCAGTGTCTTTCTCTATTTCGCCGGCATGGAAATGCAGGCGGTGCATGTGAAGGAATTGAAGAACCCGTCACGCGATTATCCGCTATCCGTGCTGATCGCCACAGTCGTCGTGGTGATCCTCTTCATTGCGGGCACGGTTGCGGTGGGCACTGTGGTCAAGCCTGACGCCATCGATCTCAATCAAAGCCTGCTGGTTGCCTATCGCCAGTTGTGGGCGGCATTCGGTTTACCGTGGCTCGGCAATGTCATGGCGGCGATGCTGGCCTTTGGCGTGCTGGGTCAGGTCAGTGTGATCGTCGCAGGACCATCGGCGGGCATTCTGGCGGTCGGCAAGGCGGGATACCTGCCTCATCTGCTGCAAAAAACCAACAGGAACGGGATTCCGACGACGATCCTGATCATCCAGGGCCTGTTCGTCACGGCGCTGTGTGCCGCGTTCACCGTGCTGCCATCTGTGCAATCCGCCTACCAGATCCTCAGCCAGATGGCGACGATCATCTATCTCCTGATGTATCTCATCATGTATGTCGCCGCGATCCGGCTGCGCTACATTCAGCCCGACAAACCGCGCCCGTTCAAGATCCCCGGCGGCATGGCCGGCATGTGGATCGTGGGGCTCATCGGCCTGGCCGGCGCGCTGATCGCGACATTCGTCAGCTTTGTTCCGCCGTCCCAGATCAGCACCGGCAGCCCGGTCACCTATATCGCGATCCTGCTCGTCGGCACCGCCGCGTTTGCAGCCGTCCCGTTCGTGGTGTTCCAGTTCCACAAGCCGGCTTGGAAAGCCGTCGATTCCGACTTCGAGCCGTTCGAATGGGAGCTTGATGCCCGCAAAAAAGCCTACCCCATCGCGACCACGCACATCGGTGTGGTCTGATGCGGTCCGCGCTGGTCTGCGCCGGCATAGGCCTTTGCTGCTGGGTGCAAGCAGCAAAGGCGCAGACCGTTTTGCCTCAGGACATCCCGAATGCTGCGCCCAACCAGTGGTTCACCGGATCATTGGAAGCGCCATCACCCGCCTTGCCCAAGGCAGGCATGCTCGCGATCGAGCCTTATGCCGTATTCCAGTTCGACACCGGCGCCTATGCCGATAATGGGCACCACCTTTCGACCAGTGACAATGCCAGCACCGCCGAAACGCTGCTGGTGATCAAATACGGCATCACCAGTCGCCTGACGGTCGAGGCTTTGCCCTCGCTGTCGCGAAGCTGGAACAGTCAATCCCATTCGAGCGGGGCGGGCGTTGGCGATCTGCCGATCGAGCTTGAATACCGGCTGACCGACGGCAATTATCACAATGGCGCGCCATCGCTGACGCTCGATCTTGGCGTGACTCTGCCCACCGGGGAATACGATCGGCTGTCGAAGAGCCTGAACGGGGTCGGGCAGGGGGCGTACCTGTTAAAGCAGGGCGTGGTGTTGCAGTCGTTGTTCGACACGCCTGGCAATCATCCGGTGCGCATCCGTGTCTATGCCTCGCTGTTCGAGCCGCTGTCGCATCCTGGGGTCAACGACCTTAGCGTTTATGGCACCAGCCAGGGGTTTGCCGGGCGGGTTCGGCCGGGAATTTCGGGCCAATGGGGAATCGGCGGGGGCTGGGCGCTTGACCGGCATTGGGTGTTCGCGGTGGATCTTGTGCAGAACCTGGCGCGCGGCTATCGCCTGACGGGCGTGGATGGCGGCGGAAGCGCGGTTGCAACCACTGGTCCCAACACATCGAGCACTGCATTGGCGCCCGCCATCGAGTACAACTGGTCAGCCAATGGCGGGCTCATCGCCGGCGTGGAATATACTGCTGCCGGGCGCAACACGGCGTCGTATGTCGCGCCGCAGATTGCTGTGGCGATCTCGTTTTGATGATCCTCGCGCAAAAACAGGCGAGGTGGCCCGGGTGAGCACTCCGGTCGTTTCAGCATTACCCGCCAGTCCGATGAGCCTGTGGTCCGTTACGGCGATGGGTATCGGCGCAATGGTCGGGGCAGGTATCTTTGCCCTGCTTGGCGAGGCGGCATTGCAGGCAGGCGCCGAGACCTGGCTGGCCTTTTTGATTGGCGGATTTGTGGCCGCGCTGTCGGGTTATTCCTATGCGCGGCTGGCGATCCGTTACCCGGAGCTGGGCGGAGTTTCGGCCTATTTCGACCATGCCTTTGGCATTGGCCGGTTCTCCGGCACACTGTCACTGATTTACCTCATCACCATGGCCGCCTCGATTGCGCTCGTGGCCAAGGCTTTTGGCGCTTATGCCGCGCCGCTGGTCCTGGGGCATCCTGACGCGCTTTGGGCCAACATCTTTGCGTCGGGCATTGTGGTGCTGCTGGCTGTCCCCAACATGATGGGGTCCGGTCTGGTTGGAAAAGCGGAAGTCGTGCTGGTCGGTATCAAGCTTGCCATATTGGCGACGCTGATGATCGCCGGCATCGTCGGCATCGCCGGCAGGCCAACCGTCGCGCATTTTAAGGCGACCCCGTTTGGCATCGCCGGCTGTGCCGGGCTCACCTTTCTGGCCTACGCCGGGTACAGCGTGATCGCGGATGCGGTGGGCAATGTCCCTGATCCAAAGCGAACCATTCCGCGCGCGCTGTTTCTTGCGATCGGGGCCGTGATTGTCCTGTATGTGGGACTGGCTATCATCGTGATCGCAAGCATCTCGCCGGCGGATCTGGCGCGGCACAGCGAGACGGCCGTTGCCGAGGCGGCCCGGCCGGTGCTCGGTCAGGCTGGATATGTGATCGTTTCGATCGGCGCGCTGCTGGCAACGGCATCCGGCGTCAATGCCTGGCTGTTCAGCGTGATCAAGATGTCGATCGCGCTTGCGAAGGCGGGCCAATTGCCACGCATGTTTACCCGCCTGGTTTGGCGCGAGGGTACGCAAGGTGTGGCGATCGGGATCGGCGGCATTCTGTTGGTTATCAACGTCTTCGATTTGAGCGATCTTGCCAGCATAGCCAGCGCAACGTTCCTGATCACATATCTTGCTGTTCACATCGCCCATTGGCGGCTGATCCACAAAACTGGGGCGAGCCGCTGGTTGGTCGGCATCGGTATTGCGTCCATGGTCGGAGTACTGGGCTGCTTCGTGTTGACGTTGTTCAGCGCGCATCCCTGGTCCGTTGCCGCGATTGGAATGTTTTTGGCCGGCAGTTGGGTAATCGAAAGCCTGCTGTTGAAAAATTCAAACAGGAATGCGGGACATTAGCAGTGTAGAGATCTTCGGGAAATGCGCGGTCCTGATGGGGGAAGTGGATTTGAACTACAATTGGCAGCGGACCCACCATGACGCGATACGATAAGCGCGTCCAGGCGCTGGCCGTGGGACTTGCGGCGCTGGCTGGCTACGTCGACGCGCTCGCTTTTGTGCATCTTGGCGGATTTTTCGTGTCGTTCATGAGCGGAAATTCCACGCGTATGGGCGTCGGCCTGGCTCAGACATCGCGAAATGCCCAGATCGCTGGCGGGCTGATCGGTCTGTTCGTTGCCGGTGTGATTTCGGGATCGCTCGTCGGGCGGGTTACCGGTCGCCATCGCCGCGCGGCGGTGCTTGCCTGGGTCGCGTTCGCTCTGGTCGTCGGTGCAACAGCGAGCGCACTAGGCTTTTCCCGGGTGGCCATTGCGGTGATGGCAATCGCGATGGGGGCCGAAAATGCAGTCTTCGAGCAGGATGGCGAGTCGAGAATTGGGCTGACCTACATGACGGGCAACTTGGTAAAGACCGGCTTTCGGTTGACCGATGCATTGCTCGGCGGTCCGCGATTTGCGTGGGGTCCGTACATGCTGTTGTGGGTCGGTCTCGTCGCCGGCGCCGCAGCCGGCGCCGTGCTCTACCCGGCATACGGCCTGGGCGCCTTGTGGCTGGCAGCAGGCGCCGCGGCGATTGGTGCCGTGGCCGCGTTGAAACTATAGCTGGCACGAGTTCCAGACCTGTCGCGCGAAATTCCAGAGCGGCCCTGAGTATATTCCGAACCTGCAGCGTTCGGTCTTAGTGTCCTAACACGGTCGCAAGATGGCACTGCATGGACGATCTGCCCCCGAAAATCGTCCGGTCAAGCGCGACCCCGCACCATCGTACCGACAGGAATCGCACATGATGAACCCTTGGCTCGCGGTCACGCCCATCAGCATTCTCCTGGTGCTGTTCCTGTTGCTGGCCAGCGTGAAAATTCTGCGCGAGTACGAGCGGGCCGTGGTGTTCACGCTGGGCCGCTTTGATCGGGTCAAGGGGCCGGGTCTCGTGCTGCTGATCCCGTTGATACAGCAGATGGTGCGGGTTGATTTGCGCATCCAGGTGGTCGAAATCCCCAGCCAGGATGTCATCAGCCGCGACAACGTGTCGATGAAAGTCGACGCGGTGCTCTACTATAATGTGGTCAATCCAGAGCACGCGATCATCCAGGTGGAATCCTATCGGCCGGCGACCAACATGCTTGCCCAGACGACATTGCGCGCAGTTCTGGGGCAGCATGACCTCGACGAGATGCTGTCGGAGCGCAAGAAGCTGAGTGAAGATGTGCAAAGCATCCTCGACGCCCAGACCGAGCTCTGGGGCATCAAGGTCACCAATGTCGAAATCCGCACCGTCGAACTGACCGACAACATGGTGCGGGCGATTGCCAAGCAGGCCGAAGCCGAACGCGATCGGCGCGCCAAAGTGATCCACGCCCAAGCCGAATTCCAGGCGTCACAGACTTTGGTCGATGCCGCGACCATTCTTTCCAGCATTCCGGCTGCCATGCAATTGCGCTACCTTCAAACGCTGACCGATATTGGCGCCGAGCAGAACTCTACGGTTGTGTTCCCGATGCCGATCGACATCATGAAACCATTCCTGACTCTATTGGAAGCGGCCGCGGACCAGGGTAGTGGCGGTCATGCTGCCGGCGCAAACGGGCGCGCGCCGGCGGTGGCCGCCGATCATGAAGCCGGGGCATGAATATCGGTGGTCCGATAATCGGCATCAGGTCGGAAGCAGGCAATGTCAGGCGCCGGGATTTCATAAATATCGCCGCCGTCAGTTTCGTCGGTGTCGGCGCAGCGTCTGCCACAATACTGATCGGCACACTGCACCATGGCATCTGATCTTCCGCACCCGAATCTCGGCACGGTCGTGTCTGTCCGGGGCAGCGTCGTATCGGTGCGTTTCGAAGGGCCGCTACCCCCGGTCTACACGATGCTGGTCACCGGGCCGGACAAGGCAATCCGGATCGAAGTGCTGGCGCAACAGGATGAACGGCACGTTCGCGGGATCGCGCTGAGCCCGACGCAGGGCCTGGCGCGCGGCATGACGGTCGAGGACACCGGTGGACCATTGAAAGCCCCTGTCGGCAAAGCGGTGCTTTCACGGATGTTCGGCGTTTTCGGCAACGCGATCGATCGGGGGCCTGCTGTGGCCGATGTCGAGTGGCGTTCGGTGCATCGCGCGCCACCGTCACTTGCGCAAAGGTCGACAAAATCCGAAGTTTTCGAAACGGGGATCAAAGTGATCGATGTGCTGCTGCCGCTGGAGCGTGGCGGCAAAGCCGGGCTGTTCGGCGGCGCGGGCGTCGGCAAGACCGTGCTTTTGACCGAGATGATCCACAACATGATCGGTCATCACCAGGGCGTCAGCATATTCTGCGGAATTGGTGAGCGCTGCCGCGAGGGGCAGGAGCTCTACGACGCGATGAAGGACGCCGGCGTGTTGCCGAACATGGTGATGCTGTTCGGTCAGATGAATGAACCGCCCGGCGCGCGTTTCCGCATCGGGCATGCCGCGCTGACGATGGCCGAATATTTCCGCGACGATCAGCACCGCGACGTACTGTTGCTCGTAGACAACATTTTTCGCTTTATCCAGGCCGGCATGGAGGTGTCAGGCCTGATGGGCCAGATGCCTTCGCGGCTAGGCTATCAGCCGACCATGGGCACTGAACTGTCCGGGCTGGAAGAACGCATCGCCAATACCGATACCGGTGCGATCACGTCGATCCAGGCGGTTTATGTGCCCGCAGATGATTTTACCGATCCCGCGGCGGTTCACACCTTTTCGCACCTTTCCGCATCGATCGTGCTGTCGCGCAAACGCGCGAGCGAAGGGCTGTTCCCCGCAATCGATCCGCTGCAATCGAATTCAAAAATGGCGACACCCGGGATTGTCGGTAAGCGTCATTATGCGCTTGCGCAGGAGATCCGGCGCACGCTGGCCAAATATGACGAGCTGAAGGACATCATCGCGATGCTCGGGCTCGAACAGCTTTCGCCCGAGGATCGCAAGGTTGTCGAACGCGCACGCCGGCTCGAACGGTTTTTGACCCAGCCGTTTTTCACGACCGAGCAGTTCTCGGGAATAAGCGGAAAAATGGTCAGCCTCAAGGACTCGCTCGACGGTTGCGAACGCATTTTGAACGACGAGTTTAAGGACTATCCCGAATCCGCGCTCTACATGATCGGGACGATCGACGAGGCCAAGGCAAAGTCGAAATCGGCGTCGCCCGGGGCCAAGGCGGCGCCCGCGCCGACACCGGCGCACGCCGCATGAACCTGAAGATCCTCCTGCCGTTCCGCATATTCGCCCAGCAGAAGGGCGTTGCGCGGATTGTCGTCGAGACCCGGCAGGGCTCGCTCGGGCTGCTGCCCCACCGGCTCGATTGCGTGGCGGCCCTGATGCCGGGAATTCTGACTTACGCCTCTGCGTCCGCCGGGGAGGTATTCCTGGCGGTTGATGAGGGGGTGATGATTAAATCGGGGCCGGACGTGCTTGTCTCGGTACGACGGGCCAGCGGCGGTACGGACCTTGGCCGGCTACGCGAAACGGTGGAGCACGATTTCCTGGCGCTGGACAATCAGGAACGAACGATGCGTTCGCTGCTGGCACAACTCGATGCCGATCTGATCGAGCACATGGCCGGAATTCACCGTGAGTGATGACCCGCGTCGGACGATCGAGCAGGCGAACGCCGCACTCGGCGAAAGATTGGGGCTGAAGGCGGCGCGCAAGATCCGGGCGCGGCGTGATGACGGCCATGGAATCTGGTCCGGTTTTGGCATGATGGGTCTGATCGGCTGGTCGGTCGTGGTCCCGACGCTTCTCGGCGCTGCGCTCGGGATCTGGCTCGACGGCCATTATCCGGGACGGCATCCCTGGACACTGGCGCTGTTGATGGCCGGGCTGACGCTTGGCTGTTTCAATGCGTGGGCCTGGGTGGCGCGGCAGGGCCGTGCGATGGCCGAAGAAACCGAGGATCCGGAATGACCGAATTCGTGACGCTTGCCCTGTCCCTGGCGGCAGGTCTGTTACTGGGGGCATTTTTCTTCGGCGGATTGTGGTGGACGGTTGTCAAGGGCCTGGCATCGCCGAACCCGGCGCTGTTGTTCCTGGGCAGCATGGTGCTGCGCATGGCGGTCCTGCTGGCGGGGTTGGCGCTGATCGGTCGCGATGACTGGCGGAACTGGAGCTTGTGCCTGCTCGGGATCGTTCTCGCGCGCATGGCGGTAAAGCAATGGACCCGGCCGTCGGCCGCACCGACCGACATGGCCGAAAGGCAGGCCCGCCATGCGCCTTAGTGCCGATCAGATCATCCTGTGGCAGCATGGCTTCGTCAAACTCAACGGGACGATTGCGTTCACCTGGGCCCTGATGTTCGTGCTTGTCGCAGGGTCGTGGCTGATTACCCGCAACCTGTCGACAGGGCTGCAACGGTCGCGCTGGCAAAACCTGCTCGAAATCGTGGTCACCGGTATCGTGCAACAAATCGACGAGGTCGGCCTGCGCAATCCGCGGCAATACCTTGGATTTCTGGGCACGCTGTTCCTGTTCGTCGCCTCGGCCTGCGTGTGCACGATCATTCCGGGGTACGAGCCGCCGACCGGTTCGCTTTCGACAACGGCGGCGCTGGCCCTTTGCGTGTTTGTGGTGGTGCCGTTCTTCGGCATCAGGGAGCAAGGGGTGGATGGCTATCTTAAGTCGTTTGTCGAACCCACGGTCATCATGCTGCCGTTCAACATCATCAGCGAGCTTTCGCGGACACTGGCGCTCGCCGTACGGTTGTTCGGCAACATGATGAGCGGGACGATGATCCTGGCGATTTTGCTGACGATCACCCCGCTGATATTCCCGATTTTGATGAGCGCGCTCGGTCTGCTGACCGGTATGGTGCAAGCGTATATCTTCACCATTCTGGCCGCGGTCTACATCGCTGCCGCCACACGCGGCAGCAAAGCGAAGGCCGCGTGATCATGACCCCCCAACACGAATGCACGCCACCGGCAGGAGAGTACCATGGATAGCATGACGCTGATCGCGATCGCTTCGATCGTCACCGCCGGCCTGACGATCGCGCTGGGCAGCATCGGCCCGGCGCTGGGCGAGGGCCGGGCCGTCGCCACCGCGCTGAGTTCGCTGGCGCAACAGCCCGATGCCGGTTCGACGATCACCCGCACGCTGTTTGTCGGCCTGGCGATGATCGAATCGATCGCGATCTATTGTTTTGTGGTGTCGATGATCCTCATTTTCGCCAATCCGTTCTGGAATTACGCGATCGCCCATGCGGCGGGGAAGTAGCCCATGCTGATCGACTGGTTTACTGTCGGGGCGCAGGCGCTCAACTTCATCATCCTGGTGTGGTTGCTCAAACGCTTTCTCTACAAACCGATCATCGACGCCGTGGACGCGCGTGAAAAGCGCATTGCCGCGGAGCTGGCCGATGCTGATACGAAACGGGCCGACGCGCAAAAGGAGCGCGAGACCTTTGAACACAAGAACCACGATTTCGACCAACATCGCGCCGCTCTGTTGAAAAAAGCGACCGCAGAGGCGGCCACCGAACGCAAAAGACTGCTCGATGAGGCGGGCCAGGCCGCGGACGCCCTGGCAGCCAAGCGCCGCGATGCTTTGCAAAACGAAGTCGTTGCTCTCGACCAGGCAATTCGGCGCCTGACCCAGCAAGAAGTGTTTGCGATCGCGCGTAAGACCCTGACCGACCTTGCTTCTGCAACCCTCGAACATGCGATGATCGATCTCTTCATCCACAGGTTGCAGGAACTGGCACCCAAGGCCAGGGCCGAGATGGCGAAGGCGACCGGTGAGGCAAGCGATCCGGCGATCGTGCGCAGCACTTTCGACTTGCCTGAAGCGCAGCGCGACGCTGTGCAGAAGGCAGTGCGCGACGTGTTTGCCACAGATGGCAAACTGCGTTTCGAAACCGCACCAGAAATTGTCAGCGGGATCGAGTTAAGCGCCGGTGGACAGAAAATCTGCTGGAGCATAGCGGACTACCTTGCCGCAATGGAACAGGGCGTCGGCGCGCTGGTTCAGCCAAAAACCGCCCCGGATAAAGCAGCAAAGGACCATCCAAAGCCCGTGCAAAAGCGTGCTGTCAAACATGTTGCGAAGCCCAAAGCGTCAAGACGCAAAGCGGCACCAGCGTGAGCGCCGAGCCGGAAAAGCTGGCCGATATATTCGGGCAGGCGTTTGATCTGCTGGGCGCGGCGCGCAAGGTATTTGTCCCGGAATTGCGCCCGCGCGAAGTGGGCACGATCACCAGCGTCGCCACCGGTATTGCCAAAATCTCCGGCTTGCCCGGCGTCGCCTACGAAGAACTGATCCAGTTCCCCGGCGGGTTGCTCGGCATGGCATTCAACGTCGACGAAACGGAAGTGGGCGTCGTGCTGATGGGTGAATACTGGCATCTGCAGGCCGGTGATGAAGTTACCCGCACCGGCCGCGTCATGGATGTCGTCGTCGGCGAAGCTCTGCTGGGGCGCGTCATCGATCCACTGGGCCGACCGCTCGATGGCAAAGGGCCAGTGCCCGCGCACGAGCGGCGCCCGATCGAACGCGTGGCGCCGCACATCATGGACCGTGCCGCCGTGACCGTGCCGCTGCAGACCGGGCTCAAAGTCATCGATGCGCTCATTCCGGTAGGGCGCGGCCAGCGTGAGCTGATCCTCGGCGACCGCCAAACCGGCAAGACCTCGATTGCGATTGACACCATTCTCAACCAGCGCGATCAGAATGTGCTGTGCGTCTATTGCTCGATCGGTCAGCGCGCCTCGGCTGTCGCCAAAGCGGTCGCCACATTGCGCGAAACGGGCGCGATGGCCTATACCGTACTGGTCGTGACCGAGGGCAACGATCCCCCGGGGCTGACGTACAGCGCGCCTTATGCGGCAACCAGCGTCGCGGAATATTTTATGGAACAGGGCCGCGACGTGCTGATCGTTTATGACGATCTGACCAGCCACGCGCGCGCCTATCGCGAATTGTCCCTGCTGTTGCGGCGTCCCCCCGGCCGAGAGGCATTTCCGGGCGATATCTTTTACATTCATTCGCGCCTGCTCGAGCGTGCGACGCATTTGCGGCAGGACCTGGGCGGCGGTTCGCTGACCGCGCTGCCGATCATCGAAACCGAGGCGCAGAATATCTCGGCCTATATCCCGACCAACCTGATTTCGATCACCGACGGTCAGATCTATCTGTCGCCGTCGCTGTTCGAACTGGGGGTCTTGCCCGCGGTCGATGTCGGGAAATCGGTTTCGCGTGTTGGCGGCAAGGCGCAACATGGCGCTTATCGCGCGGTCGCTGGCGACCTGAAGCTGGCTTATGCGCAATTTGTCGAGCTGGAAACCTTCGCCCGTTTCGGTGCCAGGCTGGATGACGATACGCGCAAGATCATCGATCACGGCGAACGCATCCGCGCCTGCCTGAAACAGCAGGAGCGCGCGCCGGTCGCCGTCGCCGCCCAGATCGCCATTCTGCTTGCGCTAACCGCAGACTTGTTTGCACCCGTGCCGCTGGAACAGATGACAGCCGCGCAATCGGGAGTTGAAACGGCCGCAGCAACGATCCCGGCAGAGGTGCAGGCCCGTTTTGCCAGCGCCGATACATTGAGCGATGCAGATCGTTCGCTGATTGTCGACCTGGCCCGCCAGGCTCTGGTGCCGTTTCAGCCCAAACCCCCACCAGACCCCGGCGCATGAGCGACACGGCTGAGGGCTTGCGCCGAAAAATTAGCAGTGCCGGTGATCTTCAATCGGTTGTTCGCTCGATGAAGGCCCTGGCCGCGTCGAGCATCGGGCAATACGAGAAGTCGGTGCGTTCGCTCACTGACTATTACCGCACAGTCGAACTCGGGCTGAGCACGTGCCTGCGCGAACACCCTTCCGCAACACAAATTGTGGTTCCGGCCAAAGCCCAAGCCGTCAGCGCGATCGTCTTCGGGTCGGATCAGGGGCTGGTCGGGCAATTCAATGACATCATTGTCGATTATGCTGTCAAAGAACTCAGCGCTTTGCCAGGCGGAGCAAAAGTGTGGGCAGTAGGCGAACGTGTGCATGCGCGGCTGGCCGATGCGGGCCTCGCCCCGATCGGGTTGTTTGCGCTGCCCAATTCGGTTGAAGCGATCGCACCGCTGGTGGGGCAGTTGCAAATCGAAAGTGAAACCCAGCGCCAGCGCAGCGGCACCACCTCGCTCTGGGTATTCCACAACCGTCCACTGCCCGGTGCGCTTTACGAACCTGCGGGCCAGCGGTTGTTGCCGCTCGATCGGCAATGGCAACGCAATCTTGCCAGCATTCCCTGGCCGTCGGCCGATCTGCCCGAAGTTCTGGGAACCGGCGCCACGACGCTGCGCGCGCTGATACGGGAATATCTGTTCATTTCGCTGTTCCGCGCCTGCGCCGAATCTCTTGCGAGCGAGAATGCGAGCCGTCTTGCGGCGATGCAGCGGGCCGACAAGACAATAAACGACCTGCTGGAAACGCTTCATGCGCAATCCAACCAGTTGCGCCAGAGTAGCATCGATGAAGAATTGTTCGAAGTGATCGCCGGTTTTGAAGCGTTGGCCGATAGGAATCGGAAATGACCGATTACCCTGCGTACAACAACCAACAGAATGGTAAAGACTGTCCGTTTTTGCAAGGCGGATCATCAGCGTTCAGCTTATTTCTCTCCCAGCCCGTTGATCGCATTCTTGCCGGAACTGTTTCCATTTACAACGTTTTTCGCTGCACGGGCAGCGGATTGCCATCCACTCACAGGGAGCAAGACCATGGCTTTTCAGGAATCGCTAACCCAGGATCGCATGCGCGCCCGCATCAGCGCGACGATCGCGCAGCATTGGAAACAGACGCTTGGCGTCGGGCTGCTGCTGGAACTGTTGGGCATTCTGGCATTCGCTATGCCTGTCCTGAGTACATTGGCCGTCGACATATTGGTCGGGTGGCTGCTGTTCCTCGGTGGCATCGCCCGAGTGGTGACGTTGCTGCGCGCGCGCCATTGGCCAGGGTACTGGTGGTCCCTGGCGGCTGGCGTCTTGACGGTGATTGTCGGTACCATGCTGGTGTTGCGGCCGCTGGGCGGCGTGCTGACGCTGACGATGGTGTTGGCGGTAGTGTTTTCGGTCGAAGGCATGTCGGCGATCTTCGCCGGGCTCGATTTTCGCCATCATGCGCGCAACTGGGGCTGGTTGTTGTTCAGCGGGTTTGTCGATCTGGTGCTGGTTTTCCTGATCTGGTCTGGCTGGCCGGGCACAGCCGTATGGGCGATCGGCATGCTTGTCGGTATCAATCTGATCGTCACAGGATTTTCGCTGATCATGCTGTCGTTTGCAGCGCGCGGCTAGCATAGCCTGCAGGGCTGCCCGGTCGCGGCCGAAGTTTCCGGCCCCATGATCGCGGTATGAGTAGATTCCGAAGCTCAACAGCGAATCCCGGTTCCTGTAGCTCTCGCGGATAGATACTCAGAAGGGGTCAAGACTTGATCGAGCGATTTACCCATATCCGGCTCTTGCGCCTGTGGGCCACCGGTTGGCCAGTGCCGAAGATCAAACCGCGGTGACGCTCGATCCGCTCCTTTTATCACGGCTGCAATGGGTCTGGGTAATCTCCTGGCATATATTGCTACCCGCTTTCACCGTCGGCCTCGCGTCTTATATCGCGGTGCTCGAAGGTCTCGCCTTTTTTACCGGGCGCGAAGTGTGGAGCCGCATCTCGGCGTTCTGGACCAAGATCTTTGCCATATCGTTTGGCATGGGCGTTGTTTCCGGCATCGTCATGCCCTTCCAGATCGGCACCAACTGGAGCCGTTTCTCGGATACGACCGCCAATGTCTTGGCGCCGTTGCTTGCCTATGAGGGGCTGACCGCCTTCTTCCTCGAAGCATCGTTTCTTGGGGTACTGCTTTTCGGCCGCAAGCTCGTGCCGCCCTGGGTCCATTTCTTCGCAGGGTTGATGGTCGCGGCCGGAACGCTGTTCTCGACCTTTTGGATCCTGTCGGTGAACAGCTGGATGCAGACCCCGCAGGGTTTTCACATCGAAAATGGCCGGTTCTTTCCCGACGACTGGTGGGCGATCATCTTCAACCCATCGTTCCCCTACCGCTATCTCCACAACGTCAACGCATTCTATATTACGACCGGTTTTGTCGTACTGGGTGTCGGCGCCTGGTTGCTTCGGCGTGGCCGTTCGACTGAAGAGGCCGGCATCATGATCCGCATGGCGCTCAACCTGTTGATCGTGCTGGTTCCGTTGCAATTTGTGATCGGTGATCTGCATGGCACCAACACGCGGGAATACCAGCCGGTCAAATTTGCGGCGATCGAGGGCCGGTATGATACCGTCAGTCCGCTGCCGCTGACGCTGTTCGGCATTCCCGACGATGCGTCCGGGCGGATGCGGTACGCGGTCGAAGTGCCCGCCCTGGGCAGTGTGCTGCTGATGCATTCGCGGACTGCGACCATCAGGGGGCTCGACAGCTACCCGATGGATCAGCGCCCCCCAGTCGGACCGCCATTCTTTTCCTTTCGCATCATGGTCGGAATTGCGGTGCTGATGCTCTTTGTCGCAGCGACAGGCCAGTTGCTGCGGCCAGGTGGCAGGTTGTACCGGTCCGTCTGGTTTCTGCGTCTTTGCCAATGGACCGCGCCGCTCGGCTTTGTGGCCGTTATCGCCGGCTGGACGACCACAGAGGTCGGTCGCCAGCCATGGACAGTCTATGGCTTGCTGCGCACGGCAAAGTCCGTCACGCCGTCGTTGACCGGAACCGATGTTGCCATCTCGCTCGCGCTTTACGTGATTGTCTATCTGATCATGTTTCCGACGGGTTTTGCCATCATGGCCGGGATCGTGCGGCGCGGCATGCATGCTGCGACCGACGCGCCGGACCAAATCGAAGCAGGCCGGCCGATGCCGCCTTTTGTTGCCCCGAACGCGGATGATCATCATGTGGCATAGTCTGGTCCCGATCTGGACCGTGATCCTGGGTCTTGGAATCTTCATCTACGTCGCGCTCGACGGCTTCGACCTTGGCGTCGGGATGCTGCATGGCCTCGTCGCGCCGATGCACCAGGACGTCGTCATGAATTCGATCGGGCCGTTCTGGGATGGCAACGAAACATGGCTGATCCTGGGGCTGGTGGGCCTTATGGCTGCGTTTCCGTTGGCATTCGTGATCATCATCCCTGCTGTCTATTTTCCGATCGTGATCATGTTACTGGCCCTGGTATTTCGGGGCGTCGCCTTCGAATTCCGCTTCAAGCATACCGGCCTCAAACGCTTCTGGGATCGCGCATTCTGCCTGGGGTCGCTGGTTGCGACTTTCGCGCAAGGTGTCGTGCTCGGCAGCTTTATTCAGGGTTTCAAGGTCGAGGGTAGGGTGTTCACCGGATCGTCTTTCGATTTTGCGACACCGTTTTCCCTGCTGACCGGTGTCGCGCTTGTCTTTGGCTACACGCTGCTTGGGGCAGGCTGGCTGGTAATGAAGACACAGGGCGATCTGCAGGCGTGGTGTCGCCGTGCGGGCCGGATAAGCCTGATCGGCGTGTCGTTCTGTATCGCTGCCGTCAGCATCTGGACGCCCCTTGCCAGCAATGCGATTTTTGAGCGATGGTTTGCCTGGCCGAACACCGCATTCCTGTTGCCCCTACCGATCGCGACCTGCGCTGTGGGGCTCTACGCCTGGCACGCGTTGGGGCGCGATAGCTCGTGGGAGGCGTTTGCCGCCGCGGTTGGCCTGTTCGCGCTGTCATTCCTGGGTGTCGCAATCAGCCTGTGGCCGATGATCGTTCCCGGCCATTACACCCTTTGGGAAGCCGCATCGCCAGAGAGCACGCAAGCGTTCCTGCTCGTGGGTACGCTCGTGTTGCTGCCCGTCATCCTGTTCTACACCGGGTGGTCATACTGGGTCTTTCGCGGGAAGTGTGGATCGGCGTGCAAAAAGGACCCGGCTAGCGGGGTGATCGGCGTCCAAAAGGGAACCACCATTCCGATGGTTTAGACAGCGGCCTGGATTTTCAGGTGGCGAGATCGGGATGTTGGTGGTGGAGACAGTTGTACGCATCAGGCGCGAGCACGCGGGCGGCAAGGCGATCAGGGAGATCGCGCGGGATCTACGGCTGTCGCGCAAGGTGGTGCGCAAGGCGATCAATGCGACGGAAGGCGCGTTTGACTATCATCGCACGGTTCAGCCGCGGCCTCGGCTCGGGCCGTTTCAGGAACGGCTCGATACGCTGCTGAGCGAGAACGAGGCGCGGCATCGGCGTGACCGGCTGCGGATGACGCGGATCCACGATCTGCTGCTGCGTGAAGGGTTCGAGGGTTCGTATGATGCGGTGCGGCGCTACGCCCGGCGCTGGGCGGATGGCCGCCGCAGGGATCCCGGCGGCGACGTGCCTGCATTCATTCCGTTGCTGTTCAAACCCGGCGAGGCGTACCAGTTCGACTGGAGCCACGAGGACGTAGAGATTGCGGGCAAGCCGATGCGGGTGAAGGTCGCCCACATGCGGTTGTGTGCGTCGCGAGCGGTGTATGTGCGGGCCTATCCGCGCGAGACGCAAGAGATGGTGTTCGACGCCCATGCCCGCGGCTTTGCGTTCTTTGGCGGGGTGCCGTTGCGCGGCATCTACGACAACATGAAGACCGCAGTGACGACGGTATTTGTCGGCAAGGAGCGCGTGTTCAACCGCCGGTTTCTGGTCATGGCCGATCATTACATGGTCGAGCCGACCGCCTGTTCTCCAGCGGCAGGCTGGGAGAAGGGCCAGGTCGAGAACCAAGTCCAGACGATCCGTGGTCGCTTTTTCCAGCCCCGGCTGAAGTTTGCCAGCATCGAGGAACTGAATGGCTGGCTTGAGGCCGAGTGCCTGCGCTGGGCGGCGATGCACTCGCACCCCGAGCAAAAGGACATGACCGTTGCGCAATGCCTGGAGGCCGAGCGGCCCGCACTGCAACCAATGCTGTCGCCGTTCGACGGCTTTCACGAGACGAGCCACGCAGTGACCGGCACCTGTCTGATCAGCTTTGACCGCAACCGCTATTCCGTGGCGGCGCGGGCGGTGCGCCGCGCGGTTCAGGTGCGCGCTTATGCTGACCGGATCGTGGTGCGCCTGGGGGATGAGGTTGTCGCCGAGCACCCGCGCTGCTTTGGGCGCGACCGCACGCTCTATAATCCGTGGCACTATCTGCCGGTGCTGGTGCACAAACCCGGTGCGCTGCGCAACGGCGCGCCATTCCAGGACTGGGCCCTGCCGCCGGCGCTGGCCCGGCTGCGGCGCAAGCTGGGCAGCGGAGACGAAGCCGATCGCCGCTTTGTGCGGGTTCTGGCCGCCATATCCACCGACGGACTGGAGGCGGTCGAGGCCGCCATCGGCGAAGCGTTCGATACCGGCGCTGCCAGCGACGAGGTGATCCTCAATATTCTGGCGCGGCGGCGCGAACCACCAACAGATCAGCCACTCAGCGTCGTAGTCGATCTCAAGCTCAAGCATCCGCCCCGCGCTGATTGCGCGATCTATGACACGGTGCGAGGCCACAATGCAGCGGCATGAGATGATCGACGCCATGCGCGCGCTGGGCCTCAAGGGGATGGCCAGCGCGTTCGACGAGGCGGTAACCACCGGCGTGCAACGCCAGCGCACCACGCCCGAGATCCTGACCGATCTGCTGCGCGCCGAAGCCGCGCACCGCCACGCGGCCTCGATCCGCTACCGCATGAGCGCCACCAAACTGCCGGTGATCAAGGATCTCGACGCGTTCGTGTTCGATGGCACGCCGATCAACGAGGAACTGGTCCGCTCGTTACAGGCCGGATCATTCCTGCCGGGCAGGCGCAATATCGTGCTGGTCGGCGGCACCGGAACCGGCAAGACCCACCTGGCCATCGCCATCGCCGCCAGCGTTGTGCGCGCCGGCGCCCGTGGCCGCTACTTCAACACCGTCGATCTGGTCACGCGGCTTGAGGATGAGGCGCGCATCGGCAAGGCCGGCGCGCTCGCCGCCCAGCTCAGCCGCATCGAACTCGTCGTGCTCGATGAACTGGGCTATCTGCCGTTCGCCCGTTCCGGCGGCCAATTGCTGTTCCACCTGATGAGCAAACTCTACGAAAAGACCTCGGTAATCATCACCACAAATCTGGCGTTTGGCGAATGGCCGACCGTGTTCGGCGATCCCAAAATGACGACCGCGCTGCTCGACCGCACCACCCACCATTGCGACATCATCGAAACGGGCAACGACAGCTGGCGCTTCAAACACCGCAACTGACCCGGCCAAACCTCGATAAAAATTTACTTCGCGCTGGGGCTGCCTCCGGTCGGGCTACGCCCTCCCTACGCCAGCCCCAGCGCGAAATCAGCGCCCGGCATCAACCCAAGTGCAACGCCGCCAAGTGGTCCCCTTTTGCACGCCGATAGCGGGTCCCGTTTGGACGCCGATTGACAACTTACGTGCGGCTGATGAACGGGAACCTGGCGCAAATGTCGATCCAGGATCCCCCATATAATGTCTCGGTAACGAAGCACGTAGGGGGTCTGGGTGCGACCAAGCATCGCGAGTTTCCCATGGCGACCGGCGAAATGTCCGACGTACAATTCAGTACATTTCTCATCGATGAGCTGAGGCTGACATCGGCGTTCTGCGAGCCAGGTGCCATCATCATGTCCTTTATGGACTGGCGCAGCATCGACAAACTCATCGCCGCCGGAAAGCAAGTTGGCCTCGAGCTGATTAACCTGTGCGTCTGGAACAAGACCAATGCATCAATGGGATCGTTGTATCGGTCGAAACACGAACTGGTTGGGATCTTCAAAAAGCCCGGCGCGCCCCATCGCAACAATGTCCAGCTCGGCAGATTTGGTCGTTACCGGACCAATGTCTGGGACGCTGCCGGTTGCAATAGCTTTGGCAAGAATCGGATGGAGGAACTCGGATCGCATCCGACAGTGAAGCCAGCCCAGCTTATAGGCGAAGCCATCCGGGATGTATCGCACCGCGGCGAGATCGTGCTCGATAGCTTCCTAGGCTCGGGAACCACGCTGATCGCCGCCGAGCGCACTGGTCGGATCGCCTACGGCATCGAGCTGGACCCGATCTACGTCGATACCGCCATCCGCCGTTGGCAGGCCCACACCGGGGTTCATGCCGTGCTGGAAGCCACAGGAGAAACCTTCGCCGCCACAGCTGCGGCCAGGTCCGAAACGGCTCCCCCGCCCATCGTGCCTCCTGCACGCCGGCGGATTGTCCCCATCACCTGATCAAGCATCTCACCCCAATTCAAGGATTACCCGATGACTCCATCCTCGATCCCTTCGCCACCTCGGCGTATTCGCCCTGTTGCCCCCAAGGCTGCCGACACTGACCACGTGCAACATGACCGGGACGACGACCAAGATCGTTCGGAGGCGAGTATGCCACCGCGCAAACCAAAGCGTGAGGCCAATGGTGGTAGCTTTGCCCCTGGCGTTTCCGGAAATCCCAATGGCCGCCCCACCGATGTAGAGCGCGCCAAGAAGGCAAAAAACGCGAAAGGCGCCAAGGCCGCGGCGCGCAAAGTCTTGAACTCGAAAATTGTCGTGCAGACCGGGCGTGGGCCCAAGAAAGTGTCGTACTTCGAAGCATTGGTCTCGAAGGAAGCGTCCATGGCTGCAGAGGGAGATTGGCGTGCGCGCAGGACAATGTACGACCTCGCCAAATGGGCGGCGGACGAGGGCGCTGAACTGCCTGCACACGCCGATGGCGGATCGCCAGAGGAGCTGACTGCCGCGGGTCAGGCGATCATCAACTGGTTCGAAGATGACGTTCTTGCCCGCGAGCGGGATGAAGGAGAGGACGCATGAGACCGCCCTCTCAACCGCAACTCGTCGACGCTCTGGCACGGGAACGTCTATTACCGTTCGTGATGCTGGTGTTTGCGCACCTCAAGCCCGGAGAGCCTCCACTCAGAGCATCATGGTATTTGAAGGCCATGTGTTATTGGCTCGAAAAGGTCGCAAGGGGCGAATTGTTGCGCTCGATGATTTGGCTGCAACCCCGAGCGCTCAAATCGATCACGGTTGCAGTTGCGTTTCCATGCTGGTTGCTGGGGCGCAATCCTGCCGAGGAAATCATGGTCGCTACCTATGGTAGCGACCTGTCTCGTCAGCATGCAGATCATCGCCGATCCGTCCTAGAGTCGGGTTGGTACCAGAAGCTCTTTCCCGCAACACGCATCGCTCCGCGTGGTAATCGGCAAGAGGAAATTATCACAACCCGCAATGGTCGTTGCCTGGCCATCTCTGTGGGTGGCCGGGCGACCGGCAGCGGCGCCAACTTCCTGATCCTGGACGACGTTATGAAGGGGGACGAAGCAGTCAGCGAGGCGGCGCGCGCTGCGGTGAAAAACTGGTTCGATGCCACTGCCCAGCAGCGGCTCAACCCATTGGGGATTGGCGCGATCGTTTCGATCCAGCAGCGGGTTCACGAGGACGATTTGCCCGCTTATCTGCGTGACAAAGGGTACGCGTGCCTGTGCTTGCCCGCGATCGCGCCCCGAGACATGCTGATAGAGACCGGGCCCAGGCAGACCCATCTTTATCGCCGCAACGAAGTGCTGTGTCCGGAACTGATGTCGCGCGAGCAGCTCGAGCAGAAACGGCTGGAGTCGGGCCCGCATGTGTTTTCCTCACAGTTCCTGCAGGACCCCGTTGCGCTGGAAGGCAATCTTTTGCGGCTCGACCATTTCCGGCGTTTCGAGAACCCCATTGATCGTAATCGCTTCGAGAAGGTGTTCCAGAGTTGGGACACAGCGACGAGCTCTCTGGCAACGGCGGATTGGTCGGTATGCACGACCTGGGGCTACTTGGCGGGGCGGTATTTCCTGATCGATATCTACCGGCAGCGGGTCGAATATTTTGACCTCAAGCCCGCGGTCATTGCCCTGCAAAGGAAATGGCGCGCCGACCGTGTTCTGATGGAAGACGCCAACGCTGGGACTGGCCTTATCCAGGAATTTCGAAAATCTGGGCCATTCCAGTTGGTCAGATGCAAGCCAAGCAACAGCAAGGTAGAACGGCTGCTGGCGCAAACCGGCCAGATAGAGGAAGGTCGGGTTTGGCTTCCAGCGGAGCTTGATGGGCTTGACTTCATGCTCGGTGAACTGAGGGCATTTCCTCATGGGAAACATGACGATATGGTCGACAGCCTTAGCCAGATGCTGGAATATGCCCTCGATCACTGGCGGTACGCGGAGACCCAATATATGCCCGATGGACGGCGTCGGAGCAATCTCGGGCAGTCGAAACGTCCGCCATTGCCGCGTTTGCCGCGGTGGGTGACCTGATCTTGATGGGTAGAAAGTTGGCTGCTTCATCTCCGATTTCCCAAGCCGCCGGTAGCGATGGCAGCTTGCTTGGGTTCCCCGGCTTGCACTGCAACCCGTCAGCGCAGCGCAAAATGGAAGGGCATCGGTCCGCCATCGCAGGTGCCGCCGCACCAGTCGCCCAAGGTTCGCGCGCTTCCCGACGTCACGATCAACGGCGCAATCGGACAGCCCATACGGCAGTGTCAGTGGGCTGACCGATCGGCGGCTTTATCCGGCGATGTGATCATCATCGACGATTACATGAAAATCGGCGAGGCTAGAAGCTACCCTGTGGCTCATCGAGGGGGCCTGCGACAAGGGGACTACAGTCCGAAAGTCACTGTCACCATGCCGAGTTGGCCGAGCGCCGCCTGATTGGGTAGGCGCTTCAATTGCACACCGAAGTCGAATCGCAACTGGACATGGTTCTGCCAATCCAACTTCGCACTGACGCCTGTGCTGGCAGCTCGGGATTTCGGGATTTCACCCGGACCTGGATTTTTATTGGAAAGATCAGCCCATTCGGCGAATATTGCGAGATAGGAGCGAGCGCTCGTGGCCAGAGGCAGGTTGGGGGTGCGCAATTCGGCGCTGACGTAATAGCCTTCGTCGCCGTTAATCGAATTGGGCTCATAGCCACGCATTGTCGCAGCGCCACCAAGGCTGAGTTGTTCGGATTCGAGCAAGGGGCCATCGGCCAATTGGCCCGTCGCTTTCAGGGCCAAAACGCCCCCGCCCGGAAAGGCGGTCAGGCGATCGAGATCTGCGCGGGCATAGACGTAGTGTGATTTGGCATCAAACCGACCGGAATGGGTCAGCGCGGGCTGGAATGCCGCATTGTTGTTGTTGCCGGTCAAACCGCCCGGGCTGCCGAAAACCGACGCGTCCAGGCTCCAGATCCCGAGGCGATCGGAAAGGCTGGCGCTGTATTCGAAGAGGAATTGATCGACGTCGGTACGGTTGGCGGAAACGTTTGTGCCGCCGAAATCGAGATTGTTGTTGGTTGTCTTGAAATCAAAACCGGCCTGCATCGTCTGTTTGATGCCGCCCCAATCGGGAAGGCGGTGCTGATAGCGCATGCTGGCCTGCCCGCTCTTGCCGACCAGATCGAGGCCCACGCCAATGTCGGGACGCGTGCGTTCATAAGCACCGAATACGATCAGCCGGTCTTCCCAGGGTAGCGCAGCCGACCAATAGGCCGAATGGCTCATGAAACTTACCCGCTGTGTCCCGTCCGAACGTCGGTGCCCATCGAACAGGTCGCTGCTGGTCGAAAATTGATACGACAGGATTTCATCGGCGCCGAATGCACGACCCCAGTTGAAGCCGACGCTGTAGCGGTCGCGGCCGAGCACACGGGCGTTGCTGTTGTCGAAGCTGACATAGGGCCGGAACGGAAAGCGATCACGCGTCATCAGCACGATATCGGTGTGACCGGGATCTTGGCTGGGCCGATAAACCAGTTCGACATGTCGGAACGGATTGGCATTGTCTTCGTCGAGTGCACGCGTCATTCGTTCGGGAAAAATCGGGTCGCCGTAACTGATGTGGAAAGGCGCCAGAACCTGATCGTCCGAAAACCAGCGGTTGCCTTGTGCTGATACCTTGCCGGCATGAAATTCGGTTACGACTACCTGTATCGTACCGCGATCGATGTTTTGTTGCGGCACGACAGCGCGGACCAGTGGCGCACCTTGCGCTTTGTACGCCGCGAGAACCGCTTCAGTAATGTCGCGCAACTGTGCGAATGTCAGCGGCTTGCCGATGAGATCATTCATTTTCCTCGTAAAATCAGCTTGGGCAAGCGGCGCGAGACCGCTCGTCTGCACGCCATCTGCGGCCACGCCGTTGCTTTGGAACGCAGATACACCTGCCACGAACACCAGGCCTTTGAGCGACGCGACCACCTGTCCATTTTGCGCCGAAGCAGGCACTACGGGTGCGGCGGGGGGCTGGGGCTGCGCGATCGGCGCTGGAGAGGGTGTGCCAAGATCGCGAGGGGCGACGTGCTGGTAATCCTGCGCGGATGCATTGCCCGCAGACAATGCACACAGACCGGTGCCGGCCAGACTGGCCACCAGATGGAATTTTTTCATGGCCGGATGATCTCCTGGGCAAGGCAATTTCGAATTGGCGTGGGCAACTTGCGGGAGCAATCGATCATGGTCCGCTCGACGCCCAGCTATCCTGCGGACCGCTGCTGCCGTCAGTTGATCGGGATTGAGCGCCTTGTGCCGTATCTTTCGGCTGCTGGCCGGCACCGATCATCGGCGCGCTCTGGTCATCGGGGCTCGGCAGCGAGAGTATGTCGACAAGTGGGGTATGAATGACGCCAATCACGAAGCTCGTGGGTGTCTGCCCGTCGCCCTGGACATTGGTGGCCTGCGCTATGACCGACAACTGACCATCGACATATTTAAGGTTATAATTGTTCGACGACAGACCTGAAGCGCTTACCGCATAGATCCCCGGCGGGCTGGCGGTTGCCGCCGCTGTGGTGAATTGCAGGCTGCCCGACAGCGCGCTCGATGTTTCGCCACCGACAAAGCCTGAATACGTTACCGTAAATGGCGGGTTCGGTACGTTCACGAACCGTTGTGTATTATCGACCGTGATCGTCGCGCTGGCCTTGTTGATCGTGCCGATTGCGGCCGAGGCGCTGGTCGCAGTGAGTGCGTAGTTGCCCGCATCGGCGCCGCTCAGGGTCAGGCCGGTGACGCTGACGATCTTGCCGGTGCCGGCGTTTTTGGTGTCGTAGCTGCCGCTGGCCGGATCGTTGAGTGCAACCGCGTCGCCGCCGATTGCGCCGCCCAGGGTATAGTTCCCCGCTACCAGCGTTGCGCCGGTGGTGGCGTCGTAGGTCTTGCTGACCGTGCCTGTCAGCCCGGCAGTCAGGCTTGCCTGGGTGATCGTACCGATCGCAGCTGAGGCGCTGGTCGCAGTGAGCGCGTAGTTGCCCGCATCGGCACCGCCCAGGGTCAGGCCTGTGACGCTGACCAACTTGCCGGTTCCGGCGTTCTTGGTGTCGTAGCTGCCGCTAACCGGGGTGCCGAGACTGACGCTGTCGCTGCCGAGCACACCGCCGAGCGAATAGTTGGCGCTGGCCAGCGTCGCGCTGGTGGTGGCGTCGTAAGTCTTGCTGACCGTTCCGGTCAGCCCGGCGGTCAGGCTTGCCTGGGTGATCGTACCGATCGCAGATGAGGCGCTGGTCGCGGCGAGCGTGTAGTTGCCCGCATCGGCGCCGCTCAGGGTCAGGCCGGTGACGCTGACGGTCTTGCCGGTGCCAGCGTTTTTGGTGTCATAGCTGCCGCTGGTCTGGGCGATCGCGACGCTGTCGCTGCCCAACACTCCGCCAAGCGCGTAGTTGCTCGCGCTCAGCGTTGCCGTGGTGGTGGTGTCATAGGTCTTGCTGACCGTTCCGGTCAGCCCGGCAGTCAGGCTGGCCTGCGTGATCGTGCCGATCGCCGCCGAGGCGCTCGTTGCAGTGAGCGTGTAGTTGCCCGCATCGGCACCGCCCAGGGTCAGGCCTGTGACGCTGACCAACTTGCCGGTTCCGGCATTCTTGGTGTCGTAGCTGCCGCTGACCGGGGTGCCAAGGCTGACGCTGTCGCTGCCGAGCACACCGCCGAGCGAATAGTTGGCGCTGGCCAGCGCCGCACTGGTGGTGGCGTCATAGGTCTTGCTGACCGTTCCGGTCAGCCCGGCGGTCAGGCTGGCTTGGGTGATCTTACCGATCGCAGCCGAGGCGCTCGTTACAGTGAGCGTGTAGTTGCCCGCATCGGCGCCGCTCAGGGTCAGCCCGCTGACGCTGACGATCTTGCCGGTTCCGGCGTTCCTGGTGTCATAGCTGCCGCTGACCGGATCGTTGAGCGCGACCGCATCGCCGCTGATCGTGCCGCCGAGCGTATAGTTGCTCGCCGCCAAAGTCGCGCTGGTCGAGGTGTCATAGGTCTTGCTGACCGTGCCGGTCAGTCCGGCCGTCAAGCTGGCCTTGTTGATCGTGCCGATTGCGGCCGAGGCGCTGGTCGCAGTGAGTGCGTAGTTGCCCGCATCGGCGCCGCTCAGGGTCAGGCCGGTGACGCTGACGATCTTGCCGGTGCCGGCGTTTTTGGTGTCGTAGCTGCCGCTGGCCGGATCGTTGAGTGCAACCGCGTCGCCGCCGATTGCGCCGCCCAGGGTATAGTTCCCCGCTACCAGCGTTGCGCCGGTGGTGGCGTCGTAGGTCTTGCTGACCGTGCCTGTCAGCCCGGCAGTCAGGCTTGCCTGGGTGATCGTACCGATCGCAGCTGAGGCGCTGGTCGCAGTGAGCGCGTAGTTGCCCGCATCGGCACCGCCCAGGGTCAGGCCTGTGACGCTGACCAACTTGCCGGTTCCGGCGTTCTTGGTGTCGTAGCTGCCGCTAACCGGGGTGCCGAGACTGACGCTGTCGCTGCCGAGCACACCGCCGAGCGAATAGTTGGCGCTGGCCAGCGTCGCGCTGGTGGTGGCGTCGTAAGTCTTGCTGACCGTTCCGGTCAGCCCGGCGGTCAGGCTTGCCTGGGTGATCGTACCGATCGCAGATGAGGCGCTGGTCGCGGCGAGCGTGTAGTTGCCCGCATCGGCGCCGCTCAGGGTCAGGCCGGTGACGCTGACGGTCTTGCCGGTGCCAGCGTTTTTGGTGTCATAGCTGCCGCTGGTCTGGGCGATCGCGACGCTGTCGCTGCCCAACACTCCGCCAAGCGCGTAGTTGCTCGCGCTCAGCGTTGCCGTGGTGGTGGTGTCATAGGTCTTGCTGACCGTTCCGGTCAGCCCGGCAGTCAGGCTGGCCTGCGTGATCGTGCCGATCGCCGCCGAGGCGCTCGTTGCAGTGAGCGTGTAGTTGCCCGCATCGGCACCGCCCAGGGTCAGGCCTGTGACGCTGACCAACTTGCCGGTTCCGGCATTCTTGGTGTCGTAGCTGCCGCTGACCGGGGTGCCAAGGCTGACGCTGTCGCTGCCGAGCACACCGCCGAGCGAATAGTTGGCGCTGGCCAGCGCCGCACTGGTGGTGGCGTCATAGGTCTTGCTGACCGTTCCGGTCAGCCCGGCGGTCAGGCTGGCTTGGGTGATCGTACCGATCGCAGCCGAGGCGCTCGTTACAGTGAGCGTGTAGTTGCCCGCATCGGCGCCGCTCAGGGTCAGCCCGCTGACGCTGACGATCTTGCCGGTTCCGGCGTTCCTGGTGTCATAGCTGCCGCTGACCGGATCGTTGAGCGCGACCGCATCGCCGCTGATCGTGCCGCCGAGCGTATAGTTGCTCGCCGCCAAAGTCGCGCTGGTCGAGGTGTCATAGGTCTTGCTGACCGTGCCGGTCAGTCCGGCCGTCAAGCTGGCCTTGTTGATCGTGCCGATTGCGGCCGAGGCGCTGGTCGCAGTGAGTGCGTAGTTGCCCGCATCGGCGCCGCTCAGGGTCAGGCCGGTGACGCTGACGATCTTGCCGGTGCCGGCGTTTTTGGTGTCGTAGCTGCCGCTGGCCGGATCGTTGAGTGCAACCGCGTCGCCGCCGATTGCGCCGCCCAGGGTATAGTTCCCCGCTACCAGCGTTGCGCCGGTGGTGGCGTCGTAGGTCTTGCTGACCGTGCCTGTCAGCCCGGCAGTCAGGCTTGCCTGGGTGATCGTACCGATCGCAGCTGAGGCGCTGGTCGCAGTGAGCGCGTAGTTGCCCGCATCGGCGCCGCCCAGGGTCAGGCCTGTGACGCTGACCAACTTGCCGGTTCCGGCGTTCTTGGTGTCGTAGCTGCCGCTAACCGGGGTGCCGAGACTGACGCTGTCGCTGCCGAGCACACCGCCGAGCGAATAGTTGGCGCTGGCCAGCGTCGCGCTGGTGGTGGCGTCGTAAGTCTTGCTGACCGTTCCGGTCAGCCCGGCGGTCAGGCTTGCCTGGGTGATCGTACCGATCGCAGATGAGGCGCTGGTCGCGGCGAGCGTGTAGTTGCCCGCATCGGCGCCGCTCAGGGTCAGGCCGGTGACGCTGACGGTCTTGCCGGTGCCAGCGTTTTTGGTGTCATAGCTGCCGCTGGTCTGGGCGATCGCGACGCTGTCGCTGCCCAACACTCCGCCAAGCGCGTAGTTGCTCGCGCTCAGCGTTGCCGTGGTGGTGGTGTCATAGGTCTTGCTGACCGTTCCGGTCAGCCCGGCAGTCAGGCTGGCCTGCGTGATCGTGCCGATCGCCGCCGAGGCGCTCGTTGCAGTGAGCGTGTACCCATAGACTGGAATCAACCCATTTGTCGCAGAGACCGTCAAGCCGGAGACTGAAACCAGCTTGCCCGAGCCGGCGTTCTTGTCGGCAAATGCCCCAATGCCGGGCATGGTCAAGGCAACCGTGTCCCAGCCCGGATCGCCCGCAACGCTATAATTGGCGTTCGATAGAGTTGCAGTGCTGTTGCTGTCGTAAGTCTTCGACACGGTGCCGGTCAAAGACACCGTCAACGTCGGCACGGTCACGAATCGGAAACCGTTGCCAGACCCCAGGAGAGGACCGCTAGTACCATATTGGAGAAAATCGGGAGTGAGGCCGCCTGCGGCCAGCGTGGTCGGATCGAGCGCAGTGACGAGCCAATGGCCGGCAGAGGTGACCAGCGCACCTGCGCCGCTGTTGTTGGTGAACTGGTTTTGGGCGGCAAGCGCAATGGCTGTGCCGGAAGCGGCACTCGTCAGAGTCACACCGGCATCAAGGGTAAGGTTGGTGGCTCCCCCCATCGTTATGGTGCCGGCGCCAGAGGTGGTTGCGCTCAGATCGACGTCGATTGCGCTGCCGTTGCCGACCACGCGGAGTGATTTGCCGGCAGTCGGGGTCAGCGTCGAGCCGGCACTCGCGTAAATAATGTCGGTGCTGGTCGACGACGCTTTGGCAGAGACCAGGTCGGACAGCTTGATCGCCGCGCCATTGCCATAAAGTGAGACCGTGTTGCCCAGCAGATCCATGCCGGTCGCGGTGCCGCTAAGGAACGTTTCGGCCGCATTGGCCTTGAAGCTGGCGCCGGTAACTGTCGTCAGCAGCGCGCTGCCGCTGGTAACGGTGCCGTTGTCGAGCAGGAAATAATAGTAACCGCTGGCTGCACTCGTCGCCTGCGCAAGCTGGGTGCCACCCTCGAGCAGGCTGATCGTGCTGCCAGTGGCCGCAAGCATTCCGGCACTGTCCTTGTAGGCTGTCCCGGCGATGATTTGCGGCATCGAACCGGCATAGCGCCAGCTTAACAAAGGATAGAATTTTCCGTCGAGAATGACCCACGGGCCGGCATTGAAGTTGTAACCCTTGCCAGCGAGCAAGGTAGCGTTTTGCGCTTGCGCGGTGGTCAGGCCGAGCGCCGCGGATACCGCCGTACCCCCTCCGGCGCCTGCGGCCTGACCGGTCGTGCCGATGTCCCAGAACGAATCGGCCGATACCGTGCCGCTGTTGGTGCCGAACAGGCCGCCCAGCGAACTGGCACCAGCCGCACCCGACACGGTTCCATAAGCGAAGGATTGCGATACACTGCCCTCGTTGTCTCCGACAAGGCCGCCCAGATCGACGCTGTTGGCGCCTCCGCTGACAGTCGATGACGCATAGGACTGGATCACCTGGCCGAGATTCTTGCCGATCAGTCCACCAATCAGCGCATTGTCCGAACCCGCCGCAACGGTGCCCGTGCTGTAGGACAGGTTGACCGCGCCGTCATTTTCGCCGACCAGACCACCCACGCCCTGGAAACTGGCTGCGGTCGTGACCGGCCCGGTCGAATAGGACTGACGGATGGTGCCTGTAGCCTCGTTGAGGCCGATCACGCCGCCAATGTTCGAACCGATCGCAAAGCCGGAGATCGTGCCCGCGGAATTGGCGTTGGAGACGGCCCCCCCATTGTCGCCGACCACGCCGCCAATCGAATAGCTGCCCGACACCGCGCCCGTGTTCGAAACGGCACTGGCTGTGCCGGTGTTGAATCCGAGAATGCCGCCCACACCGACGCTGGATGAATTGCCGGTGATTGCCCCGGTGTTGCTGACGCCGCTGACCGAGCCACCCGCAGAACCGGCGATGCCGCCGATAAACAGGTCGCCACTGATCGTGCCGGCGTTGTCCGACGCGGAAATCGTGCCATCCGTCTGGCCGACGATACCGCCGACGCTGTTGGCGCCGACGACCGTGGAACTGTTGTGGGAACCGGTGACACCGGATGCCGAACCGAGCGACTGGCCAACGATGCCGCCGACGAAAGCACTGCCGGTAACCGACCCGGTAACCGAAACCGATTGGACGCTGCCGGCACTCGTACCGACAAGACCACCGACGAAATTGCCGCCGGTGACCGCGACATTGGTCAAAGTGAGGCCTTTGGCTGTTCCACCAGCGCCCAACTGTGAAATCAGGCCGACATGATCCTCGTTTGGACGGTTGATCATCAACTGGTCGACAGTATGGCCGTTGCCCAACAGCGCGCCGGTAAACGCCGTCCCGGAACTGCCCAGCGATGCGAAGCCTGCACCCGCGTTCCAACCTGCGGTCGCGCTGGCGTCGATATCGCTTTGCAACAGATAATTGGCAGAAAGGTTATTCTGGACGTTCTGCAGGTCCTCTGCACTAGTCACGATCATCGCTGCGGTCAGGCCGGCGCCATGGCTGCCGAGCAGGACTTCGCTGACATATCCGGCGCTGCCGCCGGAATAGCCGATCGTCGATGTATAGCGCGCCGAATTGACCGTGTTGCTTGCAGCGCCGTCGAGCGGATTGTAACCTATAAGGACCTGGCCCGAACTGTTGGTAAAGTCCACCTTTGCGCCGGCGCCAAAGCTTACAGTGCCGCTGCCGGTGCCAGTGTTGTCGGCCAGCAGTTGCAATATGCCCGCACCGGTTTTGCCCGCATTACCGTTGCTAATGGTGATGCCCGAGCCGACCTGGACATCGTGATACGCGCTCAGAGTCAACGAAGCGCCGCCATTCCAGCCGATGTTGCTGGTAACCAGAATATCGCCCGTACCGGCCCCCCCACCGGCTGATGTCTGCTGGGTGACGTTGCTGCCATTATTGAGCGTAGTCGTGATTGTCGCCGCAGCGGCGGCGTCGATGGTCAGGCTTGCGGGATCAAGCAGCCAGCGCCCCCCAACACCAGGATTGATCGTCGCGCCCGAAAAATTGACTTTGCCGCCCGACGTCTCGATCTGGCCACCAACCGTACCGGTGGTTGCCAGTGCGCCCTTGATGGTTGCGCTGTTCCCGCCGCATATCGAGATGACGCCGCCGGCCGATGTCGTTCCTGCTGCGGTGATCTGCGAACCCGAGCCGACTGTCACATCGCCGCCATCCGCAACGAGCCATACTTTGCCATTACGGTTTGCGACAGCATTCGCGGCAATGACGCCACCGCCATTGCCCGCCAAGGCATAAATATTGCCACCTGCAGCGCGCAATTCAACACTGGCAGCGGTGATCGCACCCGAAGTGGTAAGGTTGCTGTCGCTGCCGACCTGGATGAAAACGCGCTGGTCGCCGCTGCCGTCCTGCAACAGGATTTGGGTGCCTGCGGCAAGTCCGATGGTGCCCGCCGCTGTCAGGCTGCCTTGGTTGCTGATGTTGCGGGCAATCAGGTAAACATCGCCGGCGCTGCTGGAAATCTGGCCCAGGTTGACGACGCTTGCCGTGGAGTTGCCCGAAAAAACGAATGAGCCGCCTTTCATGAAGGATGTATCCTCCATGTCGAGCGTCGAGGCCACGAAACCGCCGCGAGCATTGATCACCGCGTTGTGGCCAATCAGGATCCCGGCTGAATTGATCAGATAAACGCTGCCGCTTGCATTGATCGCACCCAATATCGCCGAAGGGGCATCGCCGATTACCCTGTTGAGCGTTGCGCCGCTTCCGTTCTGGAAACTGACGCTTGCCAGTTCACCGACCGAAAAACTGTTCCAGTTGATGATCGCGCGCGTCGTAGACTGGTTGATATCGAGATGCGTGCCGGCCTGAACCAGGGTGCCAGCGCCAGAAGTGAATGTGCCGCCTGCCGGTAGTGCGGCAGAGCCCGCAAGGGCAGGGACAGGCACAAAGACAAAACCGACGGTGGCTGTGGCGGCGGCAAAGGCAGCGCGGCGCTTGGCAAGGCGCGTCAGGCAATCGGCCCTGGCGATCGAGCCGGCTGAAGTATCGCCCAAAGTCTTCCGCACGCTCTGCCAGCGGGCAAAGCGAGACCTCGCAGTTGATGCAGTCACGCAGACTTGTCCTTCCGCTTGCAGGATTGCGTCCATTCCCGGCCTGGCCTTGAAATGTCGTGCCCCGATTCCCCAATCATCGTGGGCAATAACCGGATGAACCGCAAGGGACAACTACCCATTCAAAGAATGTGAGGAATTCATGACCGTGGTCTGTTTAATTACCAGCGAACCGGATGCCGATCTCGCGTGAATTTAAGCCGATCAGATTTGCAGTATTTACAGCAATATTTAGTATTTTCCTTTGATTCCAATATATCGTGATCATTGATGCGGCAATCGCGTCAAATTGCCTTGCGCAAACATCAACGCGGCAATACCCATCAATCTCATCAAGATTCTGGCATGACGGGATCGGCCTTGTCATGCAATCGCGCCCCAGGATTGGGTGCGGTGGGTGCTTGAATGTTTCGGAAATGTTTCAAATATTTCCGGAATAGCTTGGATTTGCTGGGGGGGCATATGAATAAGCCTTTAAACGCCAAAGATTTTTTGCTCAGTGGCCGGTCTATTTGGGCCAGGCTTCCGAAGCGTTCCACCAAACAACGGCTGCTTGAAGGCGTTGGTGGCGCTCCTTTGATAATCGAAGCGCTCGAGCCGAGAATCTTGTTGAGCAACACGCCAACTGGCACTGTCATTGCCAGCGATATCAATCCGGCGGCAGTCAAAGACACTGACGGTACGCAGATCCAGATCGTCATGACAGGTGCGGGCCACTGGCAATTGTTGCAGGGTGCCGGTGCGGATCCAACTCTTCAGTTCACCGGAACCAACAGCACCACGACCGTGACCATTCTCACTTCGGGGGGGGACGGTCGTTTCGCGCTTTCGGATGTCACGGTCGGCGGCTCGATCAAGGCGATTTCGGCCAGCAAGGTCGATCTCGACGGCAACGTCGCCATTTCGGGCAGCATTACCTCGCTGGTGCTTGGCAATGTCAATGGACCTTCAACTCTGTCGGTGACCGGTTCTGCAACGATCGCCAAGCTTTCGCTTGGATTGGTCAAGGATCTTACCGTCAATGCTGCCGGTTCAATCGGCACGCTGTCCGTGCAGGATTGGTCGAGTTCAGCGTCGGGCGTGAACCTGATCACAGGTTCGTCGATCGGCTTGTTGTCGAGTGCGGGCAATTTCAATGCCTCGCTCAACTTGTCCGGGCAAGGCACCGTCGGTGCCGTCCTGACCAGTGCGTCGATCAATGGAACGCTGGGTGGCGGAACCTGGTATGTAAAAGGCAATGTCGGCCAGATTTCGGCCAAAACGGTGGCGCAAGGCTGGCGCGGCGACGTCGTCGGCGCGATGAGCCAGCTTTTGACCAGCGGCGATTTCGATGGTCAGGTGGCAGTCGCCGTGCTCAACAGCCTGGCAGTCGGCGGCAATCTGGCAAATGCCGATATTTTAGTCGGGGCCGATCTGGGCCAGGATGCTACGCTTGGCGGCACTGGTCTCAATGCGGACACGTTTGGTCAAGGCGTGCTGGCCAGCGTGCGCGTTACGGGCGCTGTAACCAATTCGCAAATCCGAGTCGGTGTCGATCCGGTCGATGGCGTGTACGACAACGGTAACGACGTCCTGGCCTCGGGCAAGGGTAGTCAAATCCAGCAATTGGTCGTCGGCGGCGCACTCGACACGAATTCGCTGATCGAAGCACGCACTTTGCCGGTCAATGTCCGCGTCAACGGCAAAACGATCGATCCGTTAGCCGATAACCATTTCGTGACCAAGCCGCTCAACACGGTAGGAATCGCGCTGACGGGGGCGCTTGCTGTCGATACGGGCGTGTCGGCCAGCGACGGCATCACGTCAAACCCCGCGATCAAGGGCACGGCGATCGCAGCCGGTGGCAGCCAGGGCATCGCCAGTTTTACCGCCGGGCTCGATTCGGCGCCAACATCGGCCTATGTCAGTGAATTGGCCTCGGTCGCCTCAAACGGGTCGTTCCAGATCACCCAGGCGATGCTTAACGCCATGGCCGGAGGGACTCTGGCCGATGGCACGCATACAGTCCATCTGATCGCCATCGACAAGTCCGGCGCCAAAACCACGCTCGATATTACCTTCACGCTCGATACGGCAGCACCGACGACGCCGACATTCGATCTGTCGACGGCTTCCGATACCCCACCGACCGGCGATCATGCCACGGACCAGTCCACCGTCACATTGTCGGGTGTTACCACTGCCGGCACCACCGTGACGCTAGCGCCCGGCAACGGTTCGATCGTGGCCGGTACTGATGGCACTTTCAGCTTTACCAACGTGACGTTGAACCTGGGTGCCAACGCCCTTACCGCGACGGCGACCGATCTGGCAGGCAATACCTCCACTTATGCTCTGACGATCACGCGCACCGCGACCCCGACCGTCATCATTGCGCAACTCGCCAACGACACCGGCGCAAAATCAGACGACAAGATCACGTCCGATCCGTCGATTTCCGGCACGCTGACCAAGGATGCCGGGACCACCATCGCCAGCTTCACCGCAGGTTTCGACAACGCTGCCGGCAACACTTATGCCAATATCCTGAGCACGCTCACCAACGGGACGTTTGCGCTCAGCAAGACGTTGATCAACACGATTGCCGGCGGAACGCTGGCCGACGGTCAACATGTTCTGCATCTGATCGCGAAGGATGGCGCGGGCAATACCACGCAGTTGGATTTTAGCTTCACACTGCTGAGCGCCGCCCCTGCCGCGCCTGTCTTCGATCTTGCCGCCACCGACAAGATTGGCTCTACCGGGCATCAGACCAGTTCCGCCAATGCCGGCATCACCGGTACGGCCGTGGCGGGCAGCACCGTTACCCTGGGCTCGCTCACCACAATCGCCAGCAACAGCGGGACGTTCCAGTTCAGTTCGGTACCGCTGACCACCGGCGACAACGTGCTGACGGTGAAAGTCATCGATCCGGCGGGTAACACCAGCAGCGCTTCGCTGACCGTAACGCGCGTGGCGCCAACCAGCACCACCAACCAGTCGCTTGACTGGAACAAGATCACGCTACAGGCGGTCCAGAACGACGGTTCGGCGCCCGAAATCGCGTCTCGCACGCTGGCGATGGAAAGCATCGCGGTCTATGATTCGCTCGGCGCGATCAACGGCACGCCGGGCTATTACGTGACAACGACCGCACCCGCGGGTGCTTCGGCCGACGCGGCGACTGCTGCAGCGGCCTATGCGATCCTGTCCTATATCTACCCTGGACAGCAGGCCGCATTCGACTCGCTTTACGCCGCCGCCCTGGCCAAGATTCCCGACGGACAATCCAAGCTCGACGGCATGGTGCTGGGCAAGACGATTGCCGATCAGATCATCCAGATCCGCTCGACCGACGGCTTCAATGCCTATACGACATATGACGGCAGCACCGCGGTCGGACAGTGGCGCCCGACCGCGCCGATGTACAGCAACGCTGAAAACCCGCAATGGGCCAACCTGACCCCGTTCGCGATGACCAGCCCCAGTCAGTTCCGCCCGGCAGGCCCACCCGACATGACTAGCCAGGCCTATGCCGACGCGGTCAACAAGACCGAATCGCTTGGCGCCGCCAACAGCACCACCCGCACCGCCGACGAAACGCAAATCGCGCGGTTCTGGGCCGATGGTTCGGGCACGTATACGCCGCCCGGCGCCTGGAACCAGATTGCCGAAGACGTGTCGACGGCGAAGGGCACCAGCCTGCTGCAAAGCGCCAAGATGTTCGCGCTGCTCAACATTGCCGAGGGCGACGCGGCGATAGCGGCCTGGGATGCCAAATATGCCTTTGGGGCCTGGCGCCCCGACACCGCGATCCAGAATGCCAACCAGATCGGCAACAGCGCTATTACCCAGGATTCGACCTGGCAGCCGCTGTTGCTCGATCCCGCGTTCCCCGAATATATTTCGGGCCATTCGGCTTTCAGCGCGGCGGCCGCGACCGTGCTGGCCAGCATTTTTGGCGACAACACCAGCTTCACCACCACGTCGACCAGTCTCCCCGGTGTTACCCGCAGCTACACCAGTTTCAGCCAGGCCGCAGCCGAGGCCGGGGAAAGCCGCATCTATGGCGGTATCCACTTCGAATTTTCCGACCAGGATGGCCTGACGCTCGGCGCCGAAGTCGGGAACTGGGCCATCCAGGCGTTCAACCAGAAACAGGACACGCAACCGCCACGGCTGCTGATCGATCAGCCTGAAGGTATCTACACCAATCAGGCCCTGTCCGTTACCGGTCATATCACCGACAATCTGTCGGGCGTCGCCTCGCTTACCGTCTCGATCGACGGTGGCACGGCGCAGGCGGTCAGCTTTGACGCCAAGACCGGTGCGTTTTCGGTCGCAACAGGGCTGAAGCTGGATGGCACGGCAGATGGCGCGCACAAGCTGGTGTTCAACGCCGCCGATGCCGCCGGCAATGCGATCGCGCCGTTCACCTTTGATCTCACGCTATTGACCAAGGCTCCCGCCATCACGCTCGCCACCGGCAGCGTGACCGATGGCGCCACGCTGGATCCCACCGGCGCCTATCTGATCGGCACAGCCAAGCCAGGTGCAGGTGCGCTCGCCGGCCTGTCGTATCAGATCGACAGCGGCGCCAAAACCCCGATCAGTTTCGACAGCGCGGGCGCGTTTGCCCAGACTCTCGACCTGTCGGCGCTGGCCACAGGGGCGCACGCGATCACCCTGTCTGCCACCGATCTTGCCGGCAATGTCACCACCCAGGTGCTCAACGTTTCGCTGCCATCGCTTGTGCCGCTGACGGTATCCTCGCTGACCCCGGCTGATGGCGCGGGCGACATCGGCGTGACCCAGCGCCCCAAGATCACGTTCACGCGGGCGATCAACCCCGCTACACTGACCAGCGACAGTTTCTACGCGACCGACGCCTCGGGCAATACCGTGGCGGCAAAGATCGTCATCGCCAGCGACAACATGTCGGCCTACCTGTTCTTCACCGATCCGCTGCCGGGTTCATCGAATATCACGCTGCATGTCGATGGCAGCAAGATTCGGGGCGCCGCCGACGGCACGTTCCTCGATGCGGCCGGCACCGGCACCGCCGGCAGCGTGCTGACCCAGACTTTCACCACCGTCAGCACCAGCTTTGTCGCCAACACCAGCCTGACCGGCGTCGTGCTCGATCCGGGTCCGGACCTTCAACCGATGACGTTCGATGACGTCCGCGCCGGGCCAGACCAGACCTTGCATACCGCCGATGACAAATACCTGCTGCCGATCGCGGGGGTGAAGGTCTATATCCTCGGGCACGAGGATCAGGCCGTCTATACCGACGCCACCGGCCATTTCACGCTGACCAATGTGCCGACCGGCGATGTCAAGGTTGTGCTCGACGGCACCACCGCGACCAATGATCCGGCCAATTATTATTTCCCCACCATGACGATGGACTCCACGATCAAGGCGGGGCAGTCCAACACGCTGATGGGGTCGATGGGCACCGCTGCCGAGGCAGCGGCGAACGCGACGTATCCCGTAGTCTATCTGCCACGCGTGCAGATGAACATTCTGCAGACCGTGGCGGCCGCCGGCACGACCACCGTGACGGCGGTCCAGGGATCAACCGCAGCCACCACGATCCCGATCACCGATGCACAGCGCCAGATGATCAGCCTGACCGTGGCGGGCGGCAGCGTGCTCGACGCCAATGGCAATCCGTTGGCCAACCCGCAAGTGGGCATCAGCACCGTGCCGGCGGCGCTGGTCAAGGACATGCTGCCGGCTGGGCTTATGCAGCACACGTTCGACATCACCATTCAGGCGCCGGGCGCGTCGGTGTTCACGACGCCCGCGCAATTAACGATGCCGAACGTGTTCAATCTGGCGCCGGGGTCGAAGACTTATATTCTTTCGTTCGACCACCAGACCGGCAAGCTGGTCATTGACGGCACCGCGACGGTGTCTGCAGATGGTCTGACTGTTACGAGCGACCCGGGATCAGGCGTTACGGCGCCGGGTTGGCACGGGATTACGCCTGCCGGAAGCAACACTAACGACAACGCGTCAGGACCGCCCGCAACTGCGCCGGGAACTGCGCCTGGGGATTCAAACAGCAACGATAACGGTGGCGAAACGGGCGGCGATAGCAATCCTAAAGGCGGCCCAACTGATGGGCCCTCTCCGCCAAGCACTCCGCCAAAGCCAGACGACGGATATACAGAGTTTGAAATTGACGCCAGCCTCGTTGGAACGTGGAATGGGTTTACGTTCGACGCTCAAGCAAACGCGTCGCTACCCAGCTTCGGTACTGGCTCAGAAATTGCTTCTGCAGGTACCACCTTCAGCGATCCGGGGCTCGGATGGTTATCATATGCAGGTGAAGCAACCGCCAAACTGACTTCTACGAGCATTGCGCTGGATGCAAACGTTCATCTACCGATTGATCCCGTAACTTTTACAAAAGTACTTAACCCGATCTATGTTCAGGTTCCCGATTCCATCGCGCAATTTATTTCAGATGATTCAACGTTCAATATCGTAACTGCGCAGGGATCTTTGCAGCTTACTGGCAGTGTTGGCATCGAAGGTAAAGTTTCGATCGGCCCTTCCGGAGCCAGTATCTCTGGAACATTGGGGCCTTCGCTTTCGGCTTCTGGCGATTTCAAGATAACCAGTGGTATTCCCTATATCGGTAAGTACCTCAATATTGACGTTCCATTCACTATTCCTCTTGCAGGTCTGCCAACCAAAGATTTCACCATCAATGTTCCGCTGCCAGCCTCCCTGACACCAAGCACAACGTATTCTACGAAAATTGGCGCGGATGCTAGTATTTCGGCGAGCACATCGGGATCAGGATCGGTCAATGTCCACGTTTTCAAGATTGGTTCGACGAGCACTGCAGCTGCGACAAATGATGCTGTTGGTGTTGTCCGGAAGCTTGCTGGGTCGCTTTCAGCCCCGGTTATTGCCGATAGTTCTGCGCAGCAACCTGCAACAGCGGATGTAGCCGCGACACAGAGCCTGCTCGCTGCGACGTCGCCAACGGCTGACATTTTGGGGGTGTCTACATCGACCGGTTTCGGAACAGACAAGTCAATCTATTACCTTTACGTCTTGCCGGACGGTACTGAGATACGTGGGAAAACGGATTTATCCGGAAATTTTGGTGCATTTTTACCACCAAACACGGCATATAATCTCTATCTTTATCAACCATATACCAACTCATCTGGGATATTTAGAGGGACAAGTGGTGAATCTGGTCAGGATATGAACCACAGTTACAAATTTACGCATATTGGCGGTTTTGACGCTAACAATAATGGCATTCCAGACATAGGCGACTATGTGCTGGGGATTGGCATTGCAAATTCGAATGCCGATGGGCTGTCAGATGTCGCAAATCTCCAGCTTGGCATAAACCCCGCTGGTAATTCTGGTCTGAGCACTGGTGTCGTCAGCACTGCCAGTCTGACCGGCAATGCCCAAAGCATTGCGATAGCTGCGGCAAACGACAATTCCGGTATGACTGCCTATGTCGCCAGCGGTACAGGTGGCCTTGCGATTGTCGATGTTTCGAACTTCACCAAACCGACTGTTCTGTCGCAGCTTGCCCTCTCGGGGGACAGCACCGATGTCGCAGTAGATACCACCCGCAACGTGGCGGCAGTCATCACCGACGGCACGCTGAGTCTCATCGATATTTCCAATTCCGCGGCTCCCAAACTCAGCCAGACGGTTACCTTCAACGATGCCGCCAGCCGCGTCGTCCTGCGCGACGGCCTCGCCTATGTCGCCACCGGCAGCAGCATCAGCACCGTCAACATCCTGACCGGCGATATTCTCCAAACCGTCGATCTGTCCTCCAGCGGCGGCGGCACGCTGACCGACCTCACGTTCGATGGCGATACGCTGCTGACGTTCGACACCAATGATACTTTGCGCGCCTTCACGCTCAACGGCGAACTGCTCACCGCGCGCGGCACGCTGGCCGTGCCCGGCAGCGGAGTCGGTGATTCCGGCTTCAGCCGCTCCTATGGTCAGGGACGCATCTCGGCCGGCGGCGGCGTGGTCTATATCGAGGCCGGCAATGGCGGCACCGGCGGCTATCTGACCGTCGATGACAGCAACCCAGATGCGCTGAAGCTCGACAGCGATGTGCAGAAGTTCGGCATCGCCGGGACTGCCATGGCGCTCAATGGGTCTGGGCTAGGTGTTGCCGTCGGCGGCAGCAATTTCGTCTTCGGCGGCTTCCAGAGCCTTGATGTGCTCAACGTTGCCGATCCCACCAACACCGGCAACTTCGTTACCCGCATCAATCTGCCCAGCGCGCCCAGCGATGTCGCCATCGCCAATGGCATTGCCTTTGTGGCTGACGGCACCTCGGGCCTGCAGGTGGTCAACTACCTCGGCTTCGATACCAAGGGTGTCGCGCCAAAGGTTACAGTCAACGTGGGTGCGGTGGACCGCGATCCGAATACGGCGGGCGTTCAGGTGGTCGAGGGCGATGTCATCCACATCACGCCGACCGTCACCGACGATGTGCAAGTGCGCAATGTCGAACTGCTGGTCGATGGCAAAGTGGTCGAAAACGATCCCAGCTATCCGTTTTCGTTCTCCACGCTGGCGCCCAGCATCGCCACCGGCGGCACGTCGCTGTCGCTGCAAGTGCGTGCGACCGACACCGGCGGCAATGTAACCACCAGCGATCCGATCACGCTGACCGTGGTCAAGGACACGTTCCCACCGACCGTGGTCAAGACCAGCGTGGCGGAAAACGCCAAGCTGTTTTTTGCCAAATCGATCGACGTCACGTTCAGCAAGACGCTCGACCTGACCCAGCTATCCGCAGCAGGCGTTTCCTTGGTCAATGTTGGCCCGGACGGCGTCGCCGGCACCACCGATGATATTTCGGTCGCGTTCAAACTCGATACACGCGCCAATGGCCAGATCGTCTCGGTCCTTCCCACCGGCGACTTGCCGGCGGGGACGTATAATCTGACGATCGCCGCCGCCTCCATCGTCGATCATTCGGGCAATGTCGGGACCAGCCCGGTCACGCTCGATTTCACCATCCGCCCGGCCAGCAATATCAAGGCGACCAGCGGTGCGCCCGCCGCCACCCAGGCGCCGTCGGCGAACCCCGGCCAGTTGATCACCGTGCCGGTGCCGTTCGACCCTAGCACCGGCTATGCCACATTCAACGTGATCGATGGCAGCGGCGCCAAATCCACACGCGATGTCCAGGCCACCAGCTACGACAAGACCAAAGGCACAGCGACATTTGCGGTGCCCATCGACGCGGTCAGCGGCGATATCACCGTCTATGGCAAAGTCGGCACCACGGTCACCAATTTCACCGAAGGTACGTTCCCGCTTCAGGTCATACCTGTTGTGACGGGTGTGAGTTCGGTGAGCGTGAACGGGGATGGTACGGCGACGATCACGTTGACGGGCCTGGGCTTTGTCGAGGGCAACGGCAGCGTGTATCACATCGGCGGGAGCGATGTGTCGGATCCGAGCGTGAGCGCTGGGCCCGATGTGAGTTACCGCTACGACAGCACGCTGGGTTATGTTTACAACGGCGCGGTAACACTGCGGGTGCCGTTGGGTGCGGTGAGCGTTGGCGCGATCAGCGTGACGACGGCGGGCGGGACGAGCGCGGCATTCAGCGCGGGGCTGAGTTCGATCGTGGCGACGGCGTTGTCGGGGACCCCTGCGAACGCGGCGCTGGCGTCTGCGAACCCTGGGCAGGCGGTGACGCTCAAGGGCACGGGTCTGACGACATCGAGCCAGGTGGTGCTCAGCTATCTCGACAGCAACGGCACGCAGCAATGGACGGTGCTGGCACCCAGCCAGGCGTCGACCGACGGGACCAGTGCAACGCTGCAATTGCCCAACTATGTCAACGGCGCGTTCAGCGTGCAGATGTTTGGTGCCAGTGCGGCGCCGGTGCTGCAGATCGTGCCGGTGGTGACGGCGGTGACCGAGAACGGCACCACGCTGACACTGGGCGGTGCGGGTTTTGCCGAAGGGTCGGCAACGTCACCTGCGACGTACACCATCGGCAATGCCAGCGTGACCGACACCGCAGGCATTGCCGGGCCGGATGTGACCTCTGGCTACATCAACGGCGCGTACACGGCGGGCAATGGCCTGGTCAATATCACCGACCCCACGCATGGCACGGGCAATGTCACCGTCACCACCGCAGGCGGCACCTCGGCGGCGGTGAGCCAGCCGGTGATCGAGCCGGGCCTGGGCAATCTGGGTGAAGTCGCGGTCGATACCACCAGCGGCGCAACCTGGGTTGTCTCGGGCAGCAACCCGTCGGCAATCACCAAGATCAATCCGGCAACCGGCGCCACGCTGCAGACGATTGCGCTGCCCAGCGCAACCTTTGGCAATACGCAGATCGGGTATGCAGGCCTGCAGATTGCGCCGGCCGCGTTCACGCTGGGCACGACCAGCGTGGCCAAGGGCAGCCTGCTGTACTTCAACGGGTATAATTACAACGGTGCATCGGTGTTCGCACTGAACCCGGCCACAGGCGCGGTGATCGCCTCGCTCAGCCTGGGCAGCTTTGGCGGATACTTCACCAGCGGCCTTTACGATCCCACCAGCGGGCATTTCTTCCTGGCATCCACCAGCGACGGCAAGATCCACGAAGTCAACGCCCAGACCGGGGCAGAAGTGTCCAGCTTCGCTGCGCCAATGGGTGTCAGCTATAGCGGCCTGGCGATCGACCCGGTCACGGGCAACTTGTGGTTCGGCAGCAACGCCACCACGATCTACCAGATCGACCGCACCGGCACTGTGCTCAAGCAAGTCGACCTGTCCACCCAGGGCTTCTCCGGTACAATCTCCGGCCTTGCCTTCAATGCCGCAGGCAAACTGCTGGTCACCAACATCAGCGGTACGGTCCTGGTCGCCGACCTTGGCTATGATCCGGCGGTGAAGTCACCGACCTTGACGTCGGTAACGGCGCTGGCAGCAGATGGCACGCCACTGGCGACAGGGGTGGCTTCGGCCAACGTGGGGCAGGCGATCTTGCTGACCGGCACCAATTTCGGCGCGGGCAGCGAAGTGATTTTCCAGACTCGCGCGCAGGACGGAACGCTGGGCCAGGTGACGGTGGCGCCGAACGATGTCAGCGCCGATGGCACGACGATGCAGGTGATCGTGCCGACGCTGGCGGCGACCGGCAATATCCAGGTGGTCAATGTCGGTGCGCAGAATCTGGGTATCAACGGTACCGATGCGATTTATCGCAAGGTCACGCTCAGCTTCACGGCAACCGGCGCCACATCGACGCTGAGTTTTGGCGATGAAGGCTTGCAGAACGGGCTGAGTTGGGGTCTCGACAATGTTGCGGTGAGCCAGGGTGCGACGCCGGTATTCTCGGACACTTTCGAAGGCGGGGCCAAGACGAACTGGAGCAGCCAGGCCACCGACACCAGTGCGCCTGGCACGTTCAGCCAGTTTTCCGGCCAGTTCAGCAATGCCACGCAAAAACTCAGCCTGACCGGGCTGACCGCGGGCAAGACCTATACGCTCAGCTTTGACCTCGATGTACTGGGCAATTGGGCCGGAACGAGCGGATCCGATTTCTTCGATGTCACGGCGGACGGCACATCGCTGATGCACCAGGCATTTGTCAATGCCAGCCCCTACGCCACAAACAACGGTGCGGTGCAGACCTACAACACGAGCGCGGGTCATAAGTTGCAGATCGTGCCGACACTGAACGGACGGAGCGGTGCGGAACTGCTGGGCAGCGGCTTCCAGGCCGGTGCGACCACGGTGACCGTGGGCGGGGTGAAAGTTTCAGAACCCTATGCCAACCAGTCCGATCTCTATGTCAACAATTCGTCCAACAGCGACTTGCACTATACGGCGCCGTTGAGCCTGGATGGTCCGATCCAGGTGACCACCGATGGTGGCTCTGTCCAGATCGCAGGGTCTGCCTTTGCCGCACAACCGCCCGTGAACTTTACGGGTATCCAGTCGGTGGCCGCGCAAGGAACGGTTGCCGATACGTCGAAGGCCTCGGCCAATGCCGGGCAGACGATCACGTTGGTGGGTCAGGGCTTTACTGGAAACACACTGGTGCAGTTTGCCGCCACCGACGACAGCGGCACATCGGGCGTGGTGACACGCACCGGCACGGCCAGCAGCGATGGCACCAGTCTGACGATCGTGGTGCCTGAACTGGCGAAGACCGGGACGGTCAAGGTGCTGGGCAGCAATGCCAGCTATACCTTGCAGGTGGTGCCGGTGCTGCGCTCGGTGGGCGGCACGGTCACGGCGGGCCAGACGATCGAACTGGATGGCAGCGGGCTGGTCGGGTCCGAACTGCAAGTGGCGATCGACGGGATTGGCGTGGGCACGTTTGCCGTGCGCACGATCTCCGACGGCTCGCTCGCCAGTGGCAACCTGCCGCAGCAGGTGTTGACGCTGGTGGTGCCCAACGGGGTAGGCGCGGGCAAGATCACGCTGTCGACCAACGGCGGATCGGCCGCAATCCAGACCGGCACGACGATCGCCGCGCAAAGCGCGCTGACGCTGACAGGCACTGTCGACAACACATTGGCGAGCGCAACCGCGCTGACGCTCGGCCTGAACAGTTCGCAAGCGATCAATGCCTCGACCGACGATGCCGCGCATGACGGGCTGAACGTCAATCTCTATAAAGTCACCCTGACGGCCGGTGATCTGCTCAACCTCGGTTTGAACAGCAGCACGTATGAGCATCTGCGGATATTCGATGCCACGGGCAAGGAACTGCTGTCGCAATATACCAGCGGTACTACCACGTTGCAGTGGACAGCGCCGGCCGCGGGGACCTATTACATCGGGGTCAGCGGCTATTATAACACCAGCTACGACCCGGCCAAGGCGAACAGCGGCGCCAGTGGCGGGTATTATGGTACGTATCAATTGACGCTGGCGCGGCAGGCGTCGGGCAGCACCACGTTGACCGGGATCACCGCTTCGGCAACCTCGGGCACACCTGCCAAGACGGGTATCGCCTCGGCCAATACCGGCCAGACGATCACGATTACCGGCAATGGGCTGACGTCGTCGGATCAGGTGGTGTTCACCCAGGACTATAACGGGACGATCTCGACAACGACCGTTACGCCGGTCAGTGTTGCGGCCGATGGCAAAAGTCTGACGGTGGTAATACCAACGCTGGCGACAAGCGGCATGGTACGACTGGCGCGCGAACAGGCTGGCATCTTCCTGCAGGTGGTGCCGACGCTGGGCACTGTCACCATGAGTACCGGCGACGGGTTTGCCGGCCAGCAGTACACGATTACCGGAACCGGTTTCACCCAGGATGCCGAGAGCGTGACGATGGGCGGCGCGACGTTGAACGCGGTGGGCCATTATTACTACAACAACACGCAAGTTTACGTGACCGTGCCGAACGGGACAAATGTAGCAACCGGCCCGATCAGCGTGACCACGCTGGGTGGGACGAGCACGACCTTTCAACGTAGCCTGACCGGGATCACTGCCAGCGCGACGAGCGGCAGCGCGAAGACCACGGGCAAAGCCTCGGCCAATCCGGGGCAGACGATCACGATCACCGGTACCAACCTCACCGCCGATACGGTGGTGCTGTTCCAGACGATCGATGGCAATGGCACGGTCAGCGTGACCAAGGTCAATCCGGCAACGGTTGCCGCCGACGGAACTTCGGCGCAAGTCGTGGTGCCGCTTACGGTGGTCAGCGGCGTGGTGCGGGTGCTGGGCGACACCACCAACAGCGCACTGGCGCTTCAGGTCATACCTGTTGTGACGGGTGTGAGTTCGGTGAGCGTGAACGGGGATGGTACGGCGACGATCACGTTGACGGGCCTGGGCTTTGTCGAGGGCAACGGCAGCGTGTATCACATCGGCGGGAGCGATGTGTCGGATCCGAGCGTGAGCGCGGGTCCCGATGTGAACTACCGCTATGATAGCGTGCTGGGTTATGTTTACAACGGCGCGGTAACGCTGCGGGTGCCGCTGGGTGCTGTGAGCGTTGGTGCGATCAGCGTGACGACGGCGGGCGGGACGAGCGCGGCATTCAGCGCGGGGCTGAGTTCGATCGTGGCGACGGCGTTGTCGGGGACCCCTGCCAATGCGGCGCTGGCGTCTGCGAACCCTGGGCAGGCGGTGACGCTCAAGGGCACGGGTCTGACGACATCGAGCCAGGTGGTGCTCAGCTATCTCGACAGCAACGGCACGCAGCAATGGACGGTGCTGGCACCCAGCCAGGCGTCGACCGACGGGACCAGTGCAACGCTGCAATTGCCCAACTATGTCAACGGCGCGTTCAGCGTGCAGATGTTTGGTGCCAGTGCGGCGCCGGTGCTGCAGATCGTGCCGGTGGTGACGGCGGTGACCGAGAACGGCACCACGCTGACACTGGGCGGTGCGGGTTTTGCCGAAGGGTCGGCAACGTCACCTGCGACGTACACCATCGGCAATGCCAGCGTGACCGACACCGCAGGCAACGCCGGGCCGGATGTGACCTCTGGCTACATCAACGGCGCGTACACGGCGGGCAATGGCCTGGTCAATATCACCGACCCCACGCATGGCACGGGCAATGTCACCGTCACCACCGCAGGCGGCACCTCGGCGGCGGTGAGCCAGCCGGTGATCGATCCGGGCCTGGGCAATCTGGGTGAAGTCGCGGTCGATCCCACCAGCGGCGCAACCTGGGTTGTCTCGGGCAGCAACCCGTCGGCAATCACCAAGATCAATCCGGCAACCGGCGCCACGCTGCAGACGATTGCGCTGCCCAGCGCAACCTTTGGCAATACGCAGATCGGGTATGCAGGCCTGCAGATTGCGCCGGCCGCGTTCACGCTGGGCACGACCAGCGTGGCCAAGGGCAGCCTGCTGTACTTCAACGGGTATAATTACAACGGTGCATCGGTGTTCGCACTGAACCCGGCCACAGGCGCGGTGATCGCCTCGCTCAGCCTGGGCAGCTTTGGCGGATACTTCACCAGCGGCCTTTACGATCCCACCAGCGGGCATTTCTTCCTGGCATCCACCAGCGACGGCAAGATCCACGAAGTCAACGCCCAGACCGGGGCAGAAGTGTCCAGCTTCGCTGCGCCAATGGGTGTCAGCTATAGCGGCCTGGCCATCGACCCGGTCACGGGCAACTTGTGGTTCGGCAGCAACGCCACCACGATCTACCAGATCGACCGCACCGGCACTGTGCTCAAGCAAGTCGACCTGTCCACCCAGGGCTTCTCCGGTACAATCTCCGGCCTTGCCTTCAATGCCGCAGGCAAACTGCTGGTCACCAACATCAGCGGTACGGTCCTGGTCGCCGACCTTGGCTATGATCCGGCGGTGAAGTCACCGACCTTGACGTCGGTAACGGCGCTGGCAGCAGATGGCACGCCACTGGCGACAGGGGTGGCTTCGGCCAACGTGGGGCAGGCGATCTTGCTGACCGGCACCAATTTCGGCGCGGGCAGCGAAGTGATTTTCCAGACTCGCGCGCAGGACGGAACGCTGGGCCAGGTGACGGTGGCGCCGAACGATGTCAGCGCCGATGGCACGACGATGCAGGTGATCGTGCCGACGCTGGCGGCGACCGGCAATATCCAGGTGGTCAATGTCGGTGCGCAGAATCTGGGTATCAACGGTACCGATGCGATTTATCGCAAGGTCACGCTCAGCTTCACGGCAACCGGCGCCACATCGACGCTGAGTTTTGGCGATGAAGGCTTGCAGAACGGGCTGAGTTGGGGTCTCGACAATGTTGCGGTGAGCCAGGGTGCGACGCCGGTATTCTCGGACACTTTCGAAGGCGGGGCCAAGACGAACTGGAGCAGCCAGGCCACCGACACCAGTGCGCCTGGCACGTTCAGCCAGTTTTCCGGCCAGTTCAGCAATGCCACGCAAAAACTCAGCCTGACCGGGCTGACCGCGGGCAAGACCTATACGCTCAGCTTTGACCTCGATGTACTGGGCAATTGGGCCGGAACGAGCGGATCCGATTTCTTCGATGTCACGGCGGACGGCACATCGCTGATGCACCAGGCATTTGTCAATGCCAGCCCCTACGCCACAAACAACGGTGCGGTGCAGACCTACAACACGAGCGCGGGTCATAAGTTGCAGATCGTGCCGACACTGAACGGACGGAGCGGTGCGGAACTGCTGGGCAGCGGCTTCCAGGCCGGTGCGACCACGGTGACCGTGGGCGGGGTGAAAGTTTCAGAACCCTATGCCAACCAGTCCGATCTCTATGTCAACAATTCGTCCAACAGCGACTTGCACTATACGGCGCCGTTGAGCCTGGATGGTCCGATCCAGGTGACCACCGATGGTGGCTCTGTCCAGATCGCAGGGTCTGCCTTTGCCGCACAACCGCCCGTGAACTTTACGGGTATCCAGTCGGTGGCCGCGCAAGGAACGGTTGCCGATACGTCGAAGGCCTCGGCCAATGCCGGGCAGACGATCACGTTGGTGGGTCAGGGCTTTACTGGAAACACACTGGTGCAGTTTGCCGCCACCGACGACAGCGGCACATCGGGCGTGGTGACACGCACCGGCACGGCCAGCAGCGATGGCACCAGTCTGACGATCGTGGTGCCTGAACTGGCGAAGACCGGGACGGTCAAGGTGCTGGGCAGCAATGCCAGCTATACCTTGCAGGTGGTGCCGGTGCTGCGCTCGGTGGGCGGCACGGTCACGGCGGGCCAGACGATCGAACTGGATGGCAGCGGGCTGGTCGGGTCCGAACTGCAAGTGGCGATCGACGGGATTGGCGTGGGCACGTTTGCCGTGCGCACGATCTCCGACGGCTCGCTCGCCAGTGGCAACCTGCCGCAGCAGGTGTTGACGCTGGTGGTGCCCAACGGGGTAGGCGCGGGCAAGATCACGCTGTCGACCAACGGCGGATCGGCCGCAATCCAGACCGGCACGACGATCGCCGCGCAAAGCGCGCTGACGCTGACAGGCACTGTCGACAACACATTGGCGAGCGCAACCGCGCTGACGCTCGGCCTGAACAGTTCGCAAGCGATCAATGCCTCGACCGACGATGCCGCGCATGACGGGCTGAACGTCAATCTCTATAAAGTCACCCTGACGGCCGGTGATCTGCTCAACCTCGGTTTGAACAGCAGCACGTATGAGCATCTGCGGATATTCGATGCCACGGGCAAGGAACTGCTGTCGCAATATACCAGCGGTACTACCACGTTGCAGTGGACAGCGCCGGCCGCGGGGACCTATTACATCGGGGTCAGCGGCTATTATAACACCAGCTACGACCCGGCCAAGGCGAACAGCGGCGCCAGTGGCGGGTATTATGGTACGTATCAATTGACGCTGGCGCGGCAGGCGTCGGGCAGCACCACGTTGACCGGGATCACCGCTTCGGCAACCTCGGGCACACCTGCCAAGACGGGTATCGCCTCGGCCAATACCGGCCAGACGATCACGATTACCGGCAATGGGCTGACGTCGTCGGATCAGGTGGTGTTCACCCAGGACTATAACGGGACGATCTCGACAACGACCGTTACGCCGGTCAGTGTTGCGGCCGATGGCAAAAGTCTGACGGTGGTAATACCAACGCTGGCGACAAGCGGCATGGTACGACTGGCGCGCGAACAGGCTGGCATCTTCCTGCAGGTGGTGCCGACGCTGGGCACTGTCACCATGAGTACCGGCGACGGGTTTGCCGGCCAGCAGTACACGATTACCGGAACCGGTTTCACCCAGGATGCCGAGAGCGTGACGATGGGCGGCGCGACGTTGAACGCGGTGGGCCATTATTACTACAACAACACGCAAGTTTACGTGACCGTGCCGAACGGGACAAATGTAGCAACCGGCCCGATCAGCGTGACCACGCTGGGTGGGACGAGCACGACCTTTCAACGTAGCCTGACCGGGATCACTGCCAGCGCGACGAGCGGCAGCGCGAAGACCACGGGCAAAGCCTCGGCCAATCCGGGGCAGACGATCACGATCACCGGTACCAACCTCACCGCCGATACGGTGGTGCTGTTCCAGACGATCGATGGCAATGGCACGGTCAGCGTGACCAAGGTCAATCCGGCAACGGTTGCCGCCGACGGAACTTCGGCGCAAGTCGTGGTGCCGCTTACGGTGGTCAGCGGCGTGGTGCGGGTGCTGGGCGACACCACCAACAGCGCACTGGCGCTTCAGGTCATACCTGTTGTGACGGGTGTGAGTTCGGTGAGCGTGAACGGGGATGGTACGGCGACGATCACGTTGACGGGCCTGGGCTTTGTCGAGGGCAACGGCAGCGTGTATCACATCGGCGGGAGCGATGTGTCGGATCCGAGCGTGAGCGCGGGTCCCGATGTGAACTACCGCTATGATAGCGTGCTGGGTTATGTTTACAACGGCGCGGTAACGCTGCGGGTGCCGCTGGGTGCTGTGAGCGTTGGTGCGATCAGCGTGACGACGGCGGGCGGGACGAGCGCGGCATTCAGCGCGGGGCTGAGTTCGATCGTGGCGACGGCGTTGTCGGGGACCCCTGCCAATGCGGCGCTGGCGTCTGCGAACCCTGGGCAGGCGGTGACGCTCAAGGGCACGGGTCTGACGACATCGAGCCAGGTGGTGCTCAGCTATCTCGACAGCAACGGCACGCAGCAATGGACGGTGCTGGCACCCAGCCAGGCGTCGACCGACGGGACCAGTGCAACGCTGCAATTGCCCAACTATGTCAACGGCGCGTTCAGCGTGCAGATGTTTGGTGCCAGTGCGGCGCCGGTGCTGCAGATCGTGCCGGTGGTGACGGCGGTGACCGAGAACGGCACCACGCTGACACTGGGCGGTGCGGGTTTTGCCGAAGGGTCGGCAACGTCACCTGCGACGTACACCATCGGCAATGCCAGCGTGACCGACACCGCAGGCAACGCCGGGCCGGATGTGACCTCTGGCTACATCAACGGCGCGTACACGGCGGGCAATGGCCTGGTCAATATCACCGACCCCACGCATGGCACGGGCAATGTCACCGTCACCACCGCAGGCGGCACCTCGGCGGCGGTGAGCCAGCCGGTGATCGATCCGGGCCTGGGCAATCTGGGTGAAGTCGCGGTCGATCCCACCAGCGGCGCAACCTGGGTTGTCTCGGGCAGCAACCCGTCGGCAATCACCAAGATCAATCCGGCAACCGGCGCCACGCTGCAGACGATTGCGCTGCCCAGCGCAACCTTTGGCAATACGCAGATCGGGTATGCAGGCCTGCAGATTGCGCCGGCCGCGTTCACGCTGGGCACGACCAGCGTGGCCAAGGGCAGCCTGCTGTACTTCAACGGGTATAATTACAACGGTGCATCGGTGTTCGCACTGAACCCGGCCACAGGCGCGGTGATCGCCTCGCTCAGCCTGGGCAGCTTTGGCGGATACTTCACCAGCGGCCTTTACGATCCCACCAGCGGGCATTTCTTCCTGGCATCCACCAGCGACGGCAAGATCCACGAAGTCAACGCCCAGACCGGGGCAGAAGTGTCCAGCTTCGCTGCGCCAATGGGTGTCAGCTATAGCGGCCTGGCCATCGACCCGGTCACGGGCAACTTGTGGTTCGGCAGCAACGCCACCACGATCTACCAGATCGACCGCACCGGCACTGTGCTCAAGCAAGTCGACCTGTCCACCCAGGGCTTCTCCGGTACAATCTCCGGCCTTGCCTTCAATGCCGCAGGCAAACTGCTGGTCACCAACATCAGTGGTACGGTCCTGGTCGCCGACCTTGGCTGACAATGGCTGAGGAAGCGAACCGAGTTCCCCGCTATAGCGCGCATCGGGATTTTGGCTCGCGTCGGCGAAGGTGCAGTTCAGGTGCCGGAGATTTCGGCGAATCTGACCTGGCACTGCAGACCGGCGGGTAGCACGCGGCGGGGATTGGCCATTATCAGGCGTATGCCAAATGTCCCGCTGGCGGCATCGATCACGCTGTCTACAACGTCCACCCGCGCCGGATAGGCTCCCTTAAGCGGGGCTTCGGGCGAGACCATTGCGATTGAATTGCGGCGGATACGGCCGAAATAGCGGGTCGGAACGTAGACTTCGACACGCAACGGATCGACTTGTGCCAGTTTGAGTATGGCCGATTTCTCGTCGCGAAATTCGCCAGGATGCAACAAGATTTCGGTCACATAGCCTGAAAACGGACTGCGGATCATCTTTTGATCAAGGACCTTTTGAGTCTGAACCACTTCCAGTCTGGCAACTTGTACCGCTAGCCGGGCTTGTTCGAGTTGTTGTTCCGCAACATGCGCGTCAGAAACCACCTCATCGCGCAACGCGGGTGTGACAAAATGCCGCTCGACCAGTTTTTCGGCGCGTGCTTGGCGCGCATGCAGAAACGCCAGCTTGGCCTCAAGCGCGCCGATCGAAAAGCGGTCCTGCGACCGGGTCTGGGCGAGCGACAGATTTGCCTTCTCCACGTCGTCGGCAAGCCTGCCGAGGACCTGACCCTTTGCCACGAAGTCCCCGCGATCGAAGTAAAGTTTGCTGACAACCCCGACCGCCTGGGTGGCAAGCTTGATAGTCTGATAGGGTTCGATGACACAATTGAAACCGTTGCCGGCGTGCGAAGCGCTGGTGGTGATTGGCATGGCGACTGGGCGGTTTGCCCTTGCTGTAGAAACAACCAGGGCGGCCCCGGTGGCTAGAATCGCCACGAGCGCAGTGCCGATTCGGCGATAGGGCAGGCTGCCAAGCACGGCGGGTTCAGTCTGAGATTTCATGATACCGATTTTCTTGAAATTATAACAAAACAGTTCAACCGCAATGATTAATCGTTACAACGCATTAGTGACATTCATAAGCACGGAAACCATCATAACAAGTGATTCTTGTGCTGTTCAAGTCAAGCTATCAAGCTATGAGCTTGGTGAACTTCTAGTAGGCGGTTGGGAAGTACGTGCCACAATTGTGGCCTAGTTCGGGGCGGGGGCCTGGTGATTCGGCAACAAGATGCAGGACGATCGTCGGCGGCCGGCAATGCGGAACGCACTGCCGCTGGATTCGTGCTGCCGGTCGACGAATCTGCGGTCGCGGATTTCCATGTCCGTTGGTTGCGGTGGCAATGTGGAGAATTGGCAGGCGCCACTGCCGGAATGCTGGTTGTGCAGCATGACCTGACGGGCACATATCGGGTTGCCGCAAGCTGGCCTGATGCAATGCTCGACCTTGCCCATCTGGCCGAAATTGCACGGCAGGCTCTGGCGGGGCAGCATAGTCTCGTTGTCGAGCAGAATGTCGCTCCGTCGATCGGTCGCGCACCTGCAACGATTCCATCGCGGCGCATAGTCATCGGCGTGCCAGTCGCAATTGCGCACGGCGAGCCGCCAGTCGCCGCGGTCGCAGTCGAAATCGACCAGCCGGGCAAAGGCGACGCCGAGCTTCTGACGCGCCGACTGGAATTTGGCAGCGGTTGGATCGCTGCCGTTATGGGCCAAACATTGTTGACGAAGGCGCGCCAAGACGCTGCGCGCGTCGCAACTTTGCTTGATCTTGTGGCGCTGGCCGGGGAACACGACCATATCGGCAGCGCGGCACTAGCAGTGGCCAACGAGCTGGCGGCAACTTTGGAATGCATGCGCGTTTCATTCGGCACTGTCCACGGGACAACGCCTCGGCTGCTGGCCCTGTCGCATTCTTCAGCCTTCGACAGGCGTAGCCAGTTCGCCGAATTGATCGAAAATGCAATGGTAGAAGCCATTCACCAGAAACGCATGCTAGTTATTCCGGAGCACTCGGTGAGCGGCAGTGGAGTAGTGCTGGCTCATCGCCAACTTGCACGGCAGGGTGGGGCAGATACAGTTGTCTCAGTCATGCTGCGCGGACGGGGCGAGGCTGTCGGTGTGCTCACCGCGGAGCGTGGCAATGACCGGGTTTTTCAGCGGGGCGAACTCAGATTACTTGAAACCCTGGGTGCGACTCTGGGGCCGGTCTTCGAACTGATGCAGGAGCGGGATCGGTGGCTGGCTGGCCGCCCGCGGCAATTGCTGCGCGGCGCGGGCCGGCAACTGCGGCGGCGTGACCGGCCCATGATCAAGATATATTGCGCGATGGCCGTGCTGGCGCCGATCGCGCTGTTGCTGATCCCGGCCCCATTCCGGATTTCTGAAAAGTCGGTTCTGGAAGGACAAGTCCAGCGGGTGCTGGTGGCGCCCTTCGATGGCTTTATCCGCGAGGCGCCGGCCCGGGCAGGGGATGTCGTAACGGAGGCGACGGTTTTGGCACGCCTCGATGATCGTGACTTGCTGCTCGAACAGGCGCGCTGGAAAGGCGAGGTGCAAACCCTGCGCGCCAAATACGCCGATGCGTTTGCGCAAAACGACCGTTCCAATGTCATGATCCTGGAGGCGCAACTGCGCGAGGCCGATGCCCAGCTTGCCCTTGCCGACAGCAAGCTCGGCAAGACACGGGTCATCGCGCCGTTTGCCGGGGTCATCGTGTCGGGCGACCTCAGCCAGTCGCTCGGTTCTCCTGTCGAGCGCGGTAAGTCGCTGTTCGAGATCGCGCCGCTCGATCGATTTCGCGTGATAGTGCAGGTCGATGAGCGGGATATGCGGTATGTCCGCGTCGGGCAACATGGCCGCATCATGCTCGCAGGGCTGCCGAGCGAAATCATCCCGCTGACGGTGACCAGGACGACGCCGATTGCGACGGCTGAAGGCGGCCGCAACTATTTCCGCGTCGAAGCCAGCCTTGATCGTCCTGACCCGCGTCTGCGTCCGGGTATGGAAGGTGTCGCCCGGATCGATGTCGGAACGAGCCCGCTGCTGTGGGTCTGGAGCCGCACGCTGGTCGACTGGCTACGGCTATTTTTCTGGAAATGGCAGCCTTGAGGTCATGAGATGACCGCGCCGCTGCTTAGCTCTTCGTGGTACCGCATCGCCGGCCAGCGCGTGCGCTTGCGCGAGCATGTTACGGTGAGCGTGCACCGTTATCGCAAGCAGGTGTGGTATGTGCCGCATGATAACCTGACAGGCAATTCGATGCGGCTTGCAATGTCGGCCTATATGTTTCTGTCACTGCTCGACGGAGATCGGACGATCGATCAGGCGTGGCGGGACTTGGTGATGGGCATGGGCGAGACCGCGCCGAGCCAGGACGAGATCGTCAATCTCTTGTCGCGGCTGCATTATGCAGACATGCTGCTTTCCGACATGCCGCCCGACACCGGCGAACTGATCGTGCGGCGTGATAGCGGGCATCGGCGTAAATGGATTGGGCGCCTGCTCAATCCGATGTCGATTACATTGCCGCTTTGGGATCCTGACGCCCTGTTGACCCGCTTGCTGCCGCTCGCGCGGTTGATGTTCGGCCCGACCGGTGCGCTCGTCTGGTTGGCGGTGGTGGTGCACGCCGCAGTGCTGGCTGGGCAACACTGGAACGAGTTGACCAGCGGTGGCCCGGACAAGCTGATCGGCGTTCAGAATCTGATGGCGTTGTCGGTTTCTTTCCTGGTGATCAAGTTTCTGCACGAAATGGGGCACGGGTTGGCCGTCAAGGCTTTCGGCGGCGAAGTGCATGAACTAGGGGTCATGCTGATCGTCCTGCTGCCATCGCCCTATGTCAACGCGTCGGCGGCAAACGCGATGCGTAGCAAATGGCAAAGGGCGCTGATCGGCGCGGCCGGCATGGCGGTGGAACTGTTCGTTGCTGCGTTGGCCATGCAGCTTTGGACCGTGGTTGATCCCGGCCTGGTCAAATCGCTTTGTTACAACGCGCTGGTCGTGGCGAGCGTTTCGACGCTGCTGTTCAACGGCAATCCTTTGATGCGCTACGACGGCTATTACATTCTGTGCGATCTCATCGAAATGCCCAATCTGGCGCAGCGTGGATCGGCGTGGTGGGGGCGCCAGGTCGACAGGCTGCTGCTCGAACTGCCCGATGGACGGGCCCAGATACTAACCCGGCGCGAGCATTGGTGGCTGATGATCTATCCGCCCTTGTCGCTGGTTTATCGCTTGGTGGTGATGGTCAAGATCGCACTTTATGTGGCCACGGAATATTTCATCATAGGCGTGGTGATGGCGCTGTGGAATGTCGCCAGCGGCCTGGTCCTTCCTGCAATACGCAGCCTGGCAGGCCTGTGGCGCAGAGTCGCGAACCACCGGCAGCCGGTGCGGATGCGGATCAGAGTGGCCATGGCGGGGGCGGCGATTGCCGCATTGCTGTTTGCGATCCCTTTCCCCCATCATGCCACCGCCGAAGGTGTGACATGGCTGCCTGAATCGGCGATCATCCGAGCCGGTGCAGACGGTTTCATCGACCGGCAGACGGTGGCATCGGGCGTGCAAGTTCATAGCGGGCAGGTCCTGTTCCAATCGTCCGATCCCGAACTTGCGCTGCACATCGACGTCCTTCGCGCGAAAATCGATGCGCTCGATACACAGCGGCGCACCGATTTTTTCGGCGATCAGGCACGCGAAAACCTGACAGGAATAGCACTGTCGCAAGCGCGCGCCGAACTGGATCGCGAGGAGGAGCGAACAAGCGGGCTCGTGTCAATCAGCCGGACCAGCGGCGCTTTGATCGTCACGCGCGCCGACGAACAACTGGCCGATTTCCACAAACGCGGGGACATCCTCGCTTTTGTGCCTCCGGCGACATCACGCATCATCCGCGTTACGGTCAGCCAGGACGACGTTGGGTTGGTCAGGAACGAGTTACGTTCGGTCAGGGTCGTTCTTGCCAATGACCTGACCCGCAGCGTCCCGGTAACTTTGATCCGTGAGGTACCCGAAGGGTCCGAGGAATTGCCGAGCCGGGCGCTGGGCGAACAGGGCGGGGGAGGCGCTGCGACTGACCCAACCGACCCTCACCGTGAAAAGGCGATTGGACGTCTGTTTCAGTTCGATCTCGCTTTGCCGCGCGATGCGCCGGCCAGCATGATCGGGGTGCATGCCTATGCCCGCTTTGATCTGGGGTGGGAACCGATCGCGCAGCAATTCTACCGCCGGATGCGGCAGTTGTTTCTGTCCAGCCTGAACGCATAAACGGATGCACACTGAGCCGCCAATTGCCAATTCCGCGCCCTATGCGGAGCGCCCACCTCGACCGTCCATGTCTGCGATTGATCGCGCTGTCCTGCGTGCGGCAGGTCGGTTTCATGCGCGGTTCAATCTGCAGAACGGACGACTAAGGCGCTTTGCGCGCGAAGTGGCTGCGTATGGTGCCGCGCTGGAGACGCTTCGCCCAGAGGCGTTTTCCGCACGTGTCGATGATTGCAGGGCGGCGCTGGTCCGGTCGGATGGCGGCAGCGAACGGGACAATGTCGCGTGTTTCGCGCTGGCCCGGGAAGCGACCCGCCGCGTGCTCGGCTTTGCCCACCATCCGGTCCAAATCATGGGTGCGCGGGTCTTGCTTGAGGGCAATCTCGCCGAAATGGAGACTGGTGAGGGCAAGACCATCACCGCGCTCCTCGCCGTCGCGGCCCGCGCTCTGGGCGGAGCCCCCGTGCATGTGGTGACCGTGAACGAATATCTTTCCCAACGCGACGCCGAACAATTGCGGCCGGTTTACGCGCTGCTCAAATTGTCGGTTGGGCTTGCGCTGCCCGATCAGTCACCCGACGATCGCCGGACGGCTTATGCGCAGGACGTGACATATTGCACCAACAAGGATCTGGTATTCGACTATTTGCGCGACCGGATGGCTATTGGACAGCGGCGCGGCGTCGCCCGCCGGCTGATCATGGACATGCACGAGGATGGCGATGCCAGCCGCGCGCCGTTGCTGTTGCGCGGTCTGCACTTCGCGATTGTCGATGAAGTCGATTCGATTTTGATCGACGAGGCGCGCACGCCTCTGATCCTGTCACGCAACACGCACAACGACGACGAGGATGCGGCGCGACTGATCGCTCTCGACATTGCCGTCGATCTTGTCGAAGCGGTTGATTTTCGGCGCAGCCCGCATGGTAGGCAGATAGACCTGCTCGCCCCGGCCAGCGCGAGAATACGACAGGCAACCGAAGCACTTGCCGGCAATCCTTTGCTCGCGAGGGCGTCGGGTGAAATGGTTAGCCAGGCGCTGAGTGCGCTGCACTGTTACGCAAAGGACATCGATTACATCGTCGATCAGGGCAAGATACTGATCGTCGACGAGTTTACCGGCCGTGTCATGCCCGATCGCTCGTGGGAAAACGGGCTGCACCAAATGGTCGAGTTGAAGGAAGGGTGCGTTTCGACCGCCCAGCGCCTGACCATCGCGCGGATATCGTACCAGCGCTTCTTTCAGAGGTATCTGCGGCTGTCGGGCATGAGCGGAACTATCTCGGAAGCTGCCGGCGAGCTCTACGAGCATTTTGGCATGCGAACGGTCCGCATTGCGCCAAACCGACGGTCGCGGCGGCGCGACTGCGGGATGACCGTGCTGGTGGGTGAGGCGGCAAAGCTGGATGTGATTGCCAGCAGTGTTCGCCGCCATGGCGCAGAACGCGGCAGGCCTGTGCTGATCGGCACACGCTCGGTCGAGGTGTCGGAAAAGTTGTCGGCAACCTTGGCGAAAATGGGTCTCGACCATGTCGTGCTCAATGCACGCCAGACGAAACATGAAGCCGAGATCGTGGCCCAGGGTGGTCAGGCCGGGCGGGTCACGGTCGCGACCAACATGGCTGGACGCGGCACTGACATCAGGCTGTCGACAGAAGCCGCGGATGCCGGTGGTTTGCACGTCATCTTGACCGAATATCACGAATCGGCCCGCGTTGACCGGCAGTTGTTCGGTCGGAGCGCGCGGCAGGGCAATCCCGGTTCATTCGAGGCGATCGTGGCAAGCGATGACAAAATTTTCACCGATTTCCTGCTGCCGCACGAGCTTGCGTGGTTGCACCGGGCCGCGACGACTCCCGATGGCCCGAAGCGCCGAACCTGGCTGCACGCCCGGTTGCGCCGCATTGCGCAAAGTCGTGCGGAGCGCGCAAACCGCCGGATTCGCGATATGGCGGTGAAGCGGGACATCGATTTTGAAAGTGCCATGGCTTTTGCGGGCAAGGGAGAATAGCTATGCCGGGATCTGGAGAGTGGTCCAGCGCCGCACAGCGGTTCGACAGGATCGGAGCGTGTCGTACAATCGCCTTCACGCTGAAAATGACCAGCCGCCCAGGGCAAGGACAGTGTTCGAAGCGCATGGCAGGGTCATCACTTGCGCGGATCGCGAGCCTGCTCGCCTTGATCGGCCTTGCTGATTTCGCGCGGGCGGAGGATCTGCGTTCTGCTCTGGCTGCCGCCTATCGTTCCAATCCGACGCTTGCCGCATCGCGCGATGAGCTCAAAGTTGCCGACGAAACCGTGTCGATCGCGCGTGCTGACGGCTTGCCGTCGGCGAATCTGAGCGGTTCGGCGACCGATTTCCTCAAACGCAATCCGCTCGTCACACCAAATCCTGCGCGCAGCGTCACCGTGTCGGGTGGAATGTCCGTGCCGCTTTACATGGGCGGCGCGGTCCACAATGCCGTGCGTGCTGCGCAAGTACGGGTCGAGGCCGGCCGAGCCGACCTCGGTGGCAGCGAAAGCACGGTTTTTTCGCAAGTTGTCGGCGCCTATGTCGATGTGTTGCTCGGCAGTGAGACAGTGCGTGCCAAGCTTGCCAATGTCAAAATGCTGCGTGCCAACCTTCAGTCGGCCCAGGGGCGATGGGAGCTTGGCGATGTCACCAGCACCGACGTCGCACAGTCACAATCGCGCCTCGCGCTTGCCGAAGGCGATTGGCACAATTCGGAATCGAATCTGGTTGCTGCGCAGGAAAAATATGTCGAGATCGTCGGGGGCCCTGCCTATGATCTTCAGTCACCCCCGCCGCTTCCCGGTCTGCCGGTCGATGTCGATGATGCCGTTGAAATGGCGCTGAACAAAAACCCGGATCTTGCCGCTGCTCGCGCCCGCGCCCGCGCAGCAGGTTACGACGTCCACGTTGCCTCTGCCTCTCGCCTGCCTAAGCTTTCGCTCTTTGCTGACGGTCAACGCGACAATTACCTGGGGTCCTTGCCGAGCACGATTTTCGGTTCTCTGGCCAATGCGGTGACCACAGCTGACGTGGGTGTGCGTGCAACCATCCCGTTGCTGACGGGGGGGCGACCCGGCGCGCAGGTGCGGCAGGCCCATGCGCAAGAGGCTGTGGCGTTCGATCAGGAGATGCGCGCCCAGCGCTCTATCATCTATCAGGTGCGAGCCGCTTTCGCCGCATTCGTGGCGGCCAAAAAGGTGATCGCGTCAACCCAGATTGCGCTTGATGCCGCGCGCCTTGGTCTCGAAGGCGTGCAGGCGGAAAACAGCGCAGGCAGTCGGACAATTCTCGATATTCTCAATGCCGAACAGGAACTGGTCAATGCCGAAGTGCAACTCGCCACTGCACGGCGCAACGCTTATGTTGCCGGTTTCACCTTGCTAGCGGCCATGGGGCGGACCCAGGCCAAGGATCTGGGGCTCGATGGCGGACCACTGTTCGAACCTGACCTGCGCGATCGTGAAATGCGATCCGAATCGTGGAATTGGGGCCAGGATCCCATGCCGAACCACGCAAGTCCAGATCCCGGTGACCCAAGCTACTCTGAAAGCTCCATATCCGCAAATTAGCAATATAAAAATTCGGTTTTATTCAAAAAATTTCGAATGGAGATTTCTCAAATTGAGAGCAGCGAATTAGCGCGACAAGAAGTGTAGCTTAAAAGTTTAACTAGGCCGTGTTGACAAAAAATTGCAACCATAGTCTTGCTGCGGCGAGATTCAGGAAGCTCTCGAACGACAGGACTGTCTTGTCATAGCGCGTGGCGATGCGGCGCTGTTGCTTCAACTTGCCGAACATGCGCTCGACGCGGTTGCGATCCTTGTAGCGCCGGTAGTCCGGATGGGCTGGGACCTTTCGGTTCGAGCGGGGCGGAATGACGGGCAGAATGCCCCGCATCAGCAGGTTTTCTCGGAACCTGTCGCCATCATAGCCCTTGTCCGCCAGCAGTCCTTTAGGCGTAGGCAGCGGCAAGTTCATCAGGTCGTCAGCGGCGGTATAATCCGATGCCTCGCCACCGGTCAGGATGAAGCCAATAGGGAGTTCCTGATTGTCACACCGGGCGTGGACTTTGCTCGTAAAGCCGACGCGTGATCGACCAAAAGCCTGCACACAAGCCCCCCTTTTCCGCCCACTGCCGAAACATGGCCGCGAACCGTGGTGCTATCGATCATGTGTTGCCAATCGTCGGTCAGACCCAGATCGACCAGCGTTTGCAGCAGGGCATCCCAGACGCCCTGCTCGGCCCAGCGCCGGAACCGGACATAGACCGAGTTCCACTTGCCGTAGCGCTCGTGCATGTCGCGCCAGGGACAACCAATCCGCAGCACAGGAAGCATGCCATTGAGAAAACGGCGGTTATCACCTGCAGGTCGCGACCAGCGCCCGCGCTCAGATGGCAAAAGCGGTCCGATCAGTTCCCATTCCGCATCTGACAAGTCCCCACGTCCCATGACTGCTCCCCAAAGAGCAGCCTTGAATCAGAACTCGACCCGTTTGGGAATCTGGAGGGTTCTGTGAGGTCGCGCTGCGCCGAGGGTCGGGCTTGGCGCTGTGCGCGACCTCATTGAAGCCGGATTGAGCGAACCCGCTGACGCGCGCGGTACCTATGGGATTAGTGCGACAAAACTTGTCGCTGTGGGCCGGATTTGGATGATCCAAGACCACCATGCCAATGATGACGACGCCGAATTGATAACATCGGACGAGGCGATCGGCGCGCCGATCGGCAACTTGCACTGGTTTTCTGGAAGTAATTCTGTTCGGCGAGCGGATCTGCAAGATACCAGGCATGGGGGAGCGTCGCGTTCGGCGGCGCTGGTACCGCAACGCTGTTGTGTTTGATGCCGGATCGATCTCTTGTGGTCATGATGTATCTGGCCAGGGTTGCGGTCTCCTGATGCGCCATCGCGGCAGCGCAGCCGTGATCCGCAGAATGCCGCCACAGCATGGGCACTGGGTTGGGTCAAAGTGCGGAAGCTGCCTCGTGGTCTCGCCGACTTCGGCGGCAGCGGCTGCAGTCGGCTCCGTCAGCATCAAAAGTTGCCGGATGGTGGCGAGCCGTGCGCGGCGACAACCATTGGCGAGAAAACCATAGTGGCGGATACGATGAAAGCCGTCCGGCAGGCTGTGGATGAGGAAGCGGCGAATGAACTCGTGCGGATTGAGCGACATAAGTTTGGACGCGTTGCCATGACGGTAATCGCGCCAGCGGAAGGTCACGCTGGTCTCATCAGCGCTGACGAGGCGGCTGTTGGCAATCGCAACCCGGTGTGTGTAGCGGCCAAGATAGGCGAGAACATGTTCGGGCGATCCGAACGGCGGCTTGGCATAGACGATCCAGTTCTTGCGACGCAGCTTCCGGATCGCCGCCGCGAAGACATCGGGGTCGTCAAACCCATCCAGCTTACCGGAGAAGCGCAACCGTCCGGCCACATGTGCTGCCTGAAGCCGTTCGAGGAATAGCCGACGAAACAGGCGTGACAGAACATGGACGGGTAGGAAGAAGTTCGGTCGGCAACCGAGCCACCGACCATCCCGCGAGAGGGCGCCACCAGGGACAAGACAGTGAATATGCGGGTGATGCGTGAGCGCCTGTCCCCAAGTGTGAAGAATGGCCAGGAACCCGATCTCCCCGCCGAGGTGCTTGGGATCGGCGGCGATGGTCTTGAGCGTTGCCGCTACGGCGTCGAACAGGATCGCATAGACCACAGCCTTGTTGTGGAAGGCGATCTCGGCGACTTCGCTTGGCACCGTAAACACGACGTGGAAATAGGGCGCCGGCAGCAGATCGGCCTGGCGGTCGGCAAGCCAGCGTTCGCGCGTCGCACACTGGCACTTCGGACAATGCCTATTGCGGCAGGAGTTATATGCTACGCGGGTATGCGCACAGTCCTCGCAGGCTTCGACATGGCCACCGAGCGCAGCAGTTCGGCATAGTTTGTCAATCGGCGTCCAAACGGGACCCGCTATCGGCGTGCAAAAGGGGACCACTTGGCGGCGTTGCACTTGGGTTGATGCCGGGCGCTGATTTCGCGCTGGGGCTGGCGTAGGGAGGGCGTAGCCCGACCGGAGGCAGCCCCAGCGCGAAGTAAATTTTTATCGAGGTTTGGCCGGGTCAGTTGCGGTGTTTGAAGCGCCAGCTGTCGTTGCCCGTTTCGATGATGTCGCAATGGTGGGTGGTGCGGTCGAGCAGCGCGGTCGTCATTTTGGGATCGCCGAACACGGTCGGCCATTCGCCAAACGCCAGATTTGTGGTGATGATTACCGAGGTCTTTTCGTAGAGTTTGCTCATCAGGTGGAACAGCAATTGGCCGCCGGAACGGGCGAACGGCAGATAGCCCAGTTCATCGAGCACGACGAGTTCGATGCGGCTGAGCTGGGCGGCGAGCGCGCCGGCCTTGCCGATGCGCGCCTCATCCTCAAGCCGCGTGACCAGATCGACGGTGTTGAAGTAGCGGCCACGGGCGCCGGCGCGCACAACGCTGGCGGCGATGGCGATGGCCAGGTGGGTCTTGCCGGTTCCGGTGCCGCCGACCAGCACGATATTGCGCCTGCCCGGCAGGAATGATCCGGCCTGTAACGAGCGGACCAGTTCCTCGTTGATCGGCGTGCCATCGAACACGAACGCGTCGAGATCCTTGATCACCGGCAGTTTGGTGGCGCTCATGCGGTAGCGGATCGAGGCCGCGTGGCGGTGCGCGGCTTCGGCGCGCAGCAGATCGGTCAGGATCTCGGGCGTGGTGCGCTGGCGTTGCACGCCGGTGGTTACCGCCTCGTCGAACGCGCTGGCCATCCCCTTGAGGCCCAGCGCGCGCATGGCGTCGATCATCTCATGCCGCTGCATTGTGGCCTCGCACCGTGTCATAGATCGCGCAATCAGCGCGGGGCGGATGCTTGAGCTTGAGATCGACTACGACGCTGAGTGGCTGATCTGTTGGTGGTTCGCGCCGCCGCGCCAGAATATTGAGGATCACCTCGTCGCTGGCAGCGCCGGTATCGAACGCTTCGCCGATGGCGGCCTCGACCGCCTCCAGTCCGTCGGTGGATATGGCGGCCAGAACCCGCACAAAGCGGCGATCGGCTTCGTCTCCGCTGCCCAGCTTGCGCCGCAGCCGGGCCAGCGCCGGCGGCAGGGCCCAGTCCTGGAATGGCGCGCCGTTGCGCAGCGCACCGGGTTTGTGCACCAGCACCGGCAGATAGTGCCACGGATTATAGAGCGTGCGGTCGCGCCCAAAGCAGCGCGGGTGCTCGGCGACAACCTCATCCCCCAGGCGCACCACGATCCGGTCAGCATAAGCGCGCACCTGAACCGCGCGGCGCACCGCCCGCGCCGCCACGGAATAGCGGTTGCGGTCAAAGCTGATCAGACAGGTGCCGGTCACTGCGTGGCTCGTCTCGTGAAAGCCGTCGAACGGCGACAGCATTGGTTGCAGTGCGGGCCGCTCGGCCTCCAGGCATTGCGCAACGGTCATGTCCTTTTGCTCGGGGTGCGAGTGCATCGCCGCCCAGCGCAGGCACTCGGCCTCAAGCCAGCCATTCAGTTCCTCGATGCTGGCAAACTTCAGCCGGGGCTGGAAAAAGCGACCACGGATCGTCTGGACTTGGTTCTCGACCTGGCCCTTCTCCCAGCCTGCCGCTGGAGAACAGGCGGTCGGCTCGACCATGTAATGATCGGCCATGACCAGAAACCGGCGGTTGAACACGCGCTCCTTGCCGACAAATACCGTCGTCACTGCGGTCTTCATGTTGTCGTAGATGCCGCGCAACGGCACCCCGCCAAAGAACGCAAAGCCGCGGGCATGGGCGTCGAACACCATCTCTTGCGTCTCGCGCGGATAGGCCCGCACATACACCGCTCGCGACGCACACAACCGCATGTGGGCGACCTTCACCCGCATCGGCTTGCCCGCAATCTCTACGTCCTCGTGGCTCCAGTCGAACTGGTACGCCTCGCCGGGTTTGAACAGCAACGGAATGAATGCAGGCACGTCGCCGCCGGGATCCCTGCGGCGGCCATCCGCCCAGCGCCGGGCGTAGCGCCGCACCGCATCATACGAACCCTCGAACCCTTCACGCAGCAGCAGATCGTGGATCCGCGTCATCCGCAGCCGGTCACGCCGATGCCGCGCCTCGTTCTCGCTCAGCAGCGTATCGAGCCGTTCCTGAAACGGCCCGAGCCGAGGCCGCGGCTGAACCGTGCGATGATAGTCAAACGCGCCTTCCGTCGCATTGATCGCCTTGCGCACCACCTTGCGCGACAGCCGTAGATCCCGCGCGATCTCCCTGATCGCCTTGCCGCCCGCGTGCTCGCGCCTGATGCGTACAACTGTCTCCACCACCAACATCCCGATCTCGCCACCTGAAAATCCAGGCCGCTGTCTAAACCATCGGAATGGTGGTTCCCTTTTGGACGCCGATCACCCCGCTAGCCGGGTCCTTTTTGCACGCCGATCCACACTACTGTCCCACAGCTATGATCTCGTCCATTTCGCGGGGCATGCAAACGCCGAGGGCATCGAGTTGTTGGACGACGAAGGGTATAAGTTGACGTTGGAATACACCACTCTTGGAGAGATGCTGCGTGAACAAAAAAATCTCCAATGTCTTTTGCTGAACGCTTGTGACTCTATGAATGGCATCGCAGAGGCAATTGCTCCGTTAGTAATCGGGATGATCGATGAGATCGACGATGAAGAGGCGATTGAATTTACCAAGGGCTTTTATGACGCGTTGGCATCTGGGCGGAGCCCTGATGACGCATTCAGCATTGGATGCCAAGCAATGGCCGCCAAGGGGATGGACTCCAATATTGTTACAAAGATGTATCGAAGTGCAGTCAAAATTTCCGGCTTAGATAAAGTTTATTGAATTGGTGCATTTAAACTACTTTATTATCGATATAACATTGCGTCCCTTCTTGGTAACTACTCTTTTTACGTGGCTAGTGATATCTGAAACCGAGTAATCTATAGCCAGTTCCACAGCCCGTTCCGTTCGGCCTCGCCGTGAACGCCAATGGGCGTAGGGATACTGCGGTATGCGAGAAAAGATGCTTTCATCGCGTGGGTGTGGCATCGGTTTGGTGCAGCCACTGTTTATAGGGCAGAGCCAAATCTTATCGCGGTGGGCGTCTATCAGCGATCGAGTATCCACTTCGAGAATATCATGCTCATCATCCCGATAGGCCTCGGCTTGGGTGAGCTTGTGCAAACGATCCACCGACAGCCAGAAAAAGACCTTGGAGTTAAGGAGAGCGTACCAGTCGCTCGGTTCGAGGCGCGACGGGAGGGCCCGCTTTAGACCGGCGTCGCTCATTGGTATCTGATCGCGTATAACCGCGCCAGGTAGGCCATTAGCGGCAATGGAAATGCTTTTGGGCCGATGTGAAAGCTCGATTTGCGCCCGCCGCGCACCCTCGATTTCATATAGGTCCATGAGTGCCGAGGTGCTGCACAACCCGTATTGTTCGATTGCGGGCCACGAGCCGCGCTCTGCCATATGGTAAAGCGTGGGGCAATTTGAAATGAGCTCGTCTAACTCGGCGTCGGTCACCAAGATCTCCTATCAATCACGTTGCGCCAATTAAAATCGGTTGAGAGCAGGGAAACTGGCCGCCCCGAGACCCTCTCGACCTCTTCTACAAACCTTATAGTTTCGGGAGTAAGTTGCTCGAAACGAAAGGCTTTGCGGTTTTTGATCCCGAAGTAGTCCACAAAGGTCAGCGCTATGTCAGTAGGTCCATTTAACTGCACCGAATCCTTGAATTGAGCCCAATCAAATTCGGCGATGCGCCGTTCCTTGTTCGTCGTTGTGGTTCGCTCAGCAAGTTTCAGAGGATCAAGCGGAATACCGCTACGACGGTGAATCTCCTCCATATCTACCTCATATTCCATCGGGCCCGACGGCCCCCCCACTCGAATTGGGTAGGTTCTGCAGACCATGATGACACGGCGGACGTTCGACGGCGCGATGCCGGCGTCGGCCAGGCATCCGGCGACTGTCGTATCGCGGCTTGTGACATGAGGGTATTGCCCATGGTGGAGGCTAAGTGACGTGCCTTGGGTTCCTTCGAGGAGGATGCGATGGCCTCTTACAAATGCGTCTGCTAAGACTTTACGCGCATTGCCAAGAAAGGGTTGCAGATCGTCGCAATCCTTGGCCAGAAACAAGTCGGTCCCGGCTTTGTAGTCTGACCTGCCCGTCAATTTACGCGCTGAAGCGATCCCGACGCCTTGGGCGGTGGAACTAATATTGCCAAAGCGCACCTTTTCCTGTTCGATGTCGTCGTTGCTGATGACTATAGCCTGCCGATCGATGATTAGGCGCTCGTTTGATATTCCATGCTTCGCGATCTCGTCTAGCAGCTTCGTGGGATTGATCACAGCGCCGGGGCCAAGCAAGAGCTTAGCGTTGGGTGCGCGTTGCGTACCCGATGGCAGATGGAAGTATTTTTCCGGCTCAGGCTCGGCGAAAACCTGATGCCCGGCGTTGGGGCCTCCGACCCGAACGAGCAAATCATATTCGGGTGCGATGTGCCCGACGATATTGCCTTTTCCCTCGCTGCCGTATTGGCCGCCGATCAACACGTCGACTAATTTTTCGGCACCGCGAGGATAGAGATTGAGAAGTGCGGTCGCTCGCACAAGCACACTGGCGGATGAGCATCGACCAGTATCAACGACCACGTCCGCAATCTCCGCGAGAGACTCGATATTGCGTTCGGTCTTGTTTTTCTTCAGGGAATCATATTCGAGACCGGCATCGTCAGCGCGAGAGCGAGCGAGAAAACGCTGCTTCAACACTTCGGGATCGGCCTTGACGTGGATATGGAAAACCTCTGGGCCATGTGCCAGGCGTATGGCGTTCACCTGCCCCTCGATGCGGACGCAGTCGACTACGTAAAGGCCTCTTGGTGTTTTGTGACGCGGATCGGCGTCAAGTTCCCGCTGTAGAGCTTCAGCAACCCATTGGCCACCATCGTTCTTGTCGAGCTTCTCTCCGGCACGCTGGAGCGACCGCCGTTCTATCTCAACCTTCGGAACCTTCCGGATGATGAGATCCTTGGTTTTGATTACCCTCGCGCTATGGTTTTCGCGTAACAGCTCAACCAAGGCGGATTTACCGGAACAGATTGCCCCCGAGACAAGCACCACCCGAAATGACGCTTGCCCGTTCATCAGTTGAAAAGCTCGAATTGCTCGCGCTTGGGCGGAAGATAATAAACGGTTACAGTCAAGCTAGCTCGGACCAATTCGTCCTCAATGATCTCTTCGACAACCCCCCAATCGCCCCCTGCGGCGCCTGTTGCGATCCTCGGCATGTGTATGCCTGCGCCGATCTGTCTCGCATGCACTGCCACCTCTCGCAGACCAGCCTGAAGGGCCCCATAGCGCAATCGTGGATATAGTGATGGCCCGAAACCCTCCTGTGCCACAATGCTAGCCAACCACACCCCCTTACCCAATTCGACAATCAATGCTCGCCCGAGGCGATGGTCGGAGGGCATACTCATAAAAAACTTTGTATATTCTAGCTCAGCTTCGGGATACTTTCGCGCGAACTTCTTTGCTACGCCACCACCCCATTTTAGAGCGCGATCATTGACTAACTGACAAATGATCTTCGGCTCTTCGCCAAGTGTGTCAAGTATATTCCCATGAATATACCGTATCGGGCTCTTGCCGAATTGCCTCGATGCGAACCGAACTACACCCGCTACCCTCGGATATCTCGAGCCGGGATACCCCGGAATACCGACGAATTCGATGGGGGTTGGGCTTCCAGAAAACCAGCTTTCGACTGAACGGTCGGTGTGGCCGATCGCTGTGCAATTGCGGGCGGCGCTTTGCATCGGGAGCACGAGCCCTTCAACCTTCAGGAAAGGCGCTAGAGGCGAGGGCACCGCGTAATCGACACGATAGCGGCGATCGTTATCCAAACCGGCGATCGGGGACGCAAAGAAGACCGATATCGGGGTTGCGGCGATTTTTGCCAGGCGGATGAGAAACGCCTCCGCGGAGACATCGTAGCGTCGCCGCTCGCGCATAAGCTCTTCGATGGGCGCCACTTCAATCGCGGCGGGTAGGCTGCCAACAGGCAGTACGAATTCCGAAGCCGCGATGTTACAAAGCATTTCAAGCTGCCAATCGTCCGACGCAGCGGTTTGTGCGCTTCTGTTGCGGACCTCCTCGCGCCAATCGGGGAATAACATGTGGGCAAGCTCATGGGCGATAGAAAAGCGCACCCTTTCTCTAGGTTGCTGGGGATTGAACTCAATGGTTGCACCGTCGGATGTAGCGAGGAGGCGCGCGTCGGCGATATTTGAATTAGCTGATATCTTCGCACCGAGCAGTTCGACGATTTTGACGGGATTAAACGGAGGTCCTTCCCATCCCGCTTCCCGCGCTTTCAAAACGAGCTTGCGCGCGGCGTCTTGGATTGCAGAAACTGGATCTGTCCGGTTTGCCAGAGCCAAAGCGGATTTATTTGTCCAAGTGATGCCGTCTGTGGTTCCCATTGCTCAGTGGTAGCCCAACAATGTTGATACGGCCAGAGCGCACGACGCATAGACGCCAGGGCTATGCGGCGGGTGCTGCCGTTTCACTGGCGCGGCAAGCGCCTCGAAATCCGTCGTTCGTTCACGTGTGTCCCAAGAGTATTTGGTCTGAGCGGTAGGCCCGATGGAGCCGGTGAGGAAAGATGGATCGATGCTAAGGCTTCGGCATAGGCTACCGTGGCCTTCCGTTCTCGATCCGCCGCCGAGTGCCGGCAGCCTAGCTAGGTGTCTTCGACGGAGGCGGTGCTATCGGCCGGTGTCCATGGTGCACGCTGGCCGCGAGGCGGGATCATACCCGGGCGCTGGACCACGACGACTGCGCCTATCCTGCGATCGCGTTGAACTAGCGCCGCGCGAAGCGTGTCGTAGCGTTCCGAGTGGTGCACATCACAGTCGTCGTATACATAAACGATCATGCGGTCCCAGTTTCTCGGGTCGCTGAAATAGAGGCCCAGGTCACCGGCGACTTCCTCCTCGATCTTGGCGAAATCGCGCAGGCTGCGGACGATCTTCACTTCGACGATAGTCTTAAGCGCGCGGACGGCGAAGTCGAAGCGCGCCTGCTTTTGGCCGAAGCCCGGGAGGTACTGCTCATCGACGAGATCGTCGCCGAAGCGCGGCTCGAGAATGGCCCACAGAAACGCTTGGAGGTGGGCCTCGGTGTCGATCAGCCAGCGGGCGGGGCCAATGAAACGCCGATTGGGCTGGGTATCCCATACCCAGCGCCGAAAAGCCGATTGCGTCGCCTCGAGCGTCGTCACCAGACTGCTATAATCCGGGACGAGCTCGGCGGAAATGCGCTGCACGAGCTGACCAGCCGCTGAGAGCCAGATTGCCGCGCGCTCGAGTTCGCCCGGAGCCGGTGCGGCTGTAGAGAGCAGCGCCGCCATCAACTCTCGACGCTGCTCGACGGTAATCGGCGGCACTGTCGCAAAGGCGCGCGGCCAGCGCTGGCGCAGCACCGTGTCGAGTGCCATGGCATCGGCCTGGCCCTGCGGGTCGGCGCGGAGCCGCCCGGCGCCGTCGAGCAGGTCCGCCGCTAGCTGGCGCGCCCGGTTTGACCAAGAATTCGGTTCGGCATTTTCATTAGCGAGGTCGAGCAGCCATCGACGCCGCTCAGCATCGGATCCATCTTTGTCATCTACCGCAGCGAGGCCGGCCGCTATGCCAAGAATGGCAAGGTCGTCAGGGCCCAGCTGTCCGCGCCCAGCCTTGCCGCGGCCCCGCAATCGATCAAGTGCTCTGATGAAGCCGGCGGGATCGAAATCGGCGCTCCCCGCAAGAAATCCGGCGCGGGCCAAAGCGGGGATGCCACCATAGTCTAGGTCGCCCGCAGCGCGCGCGCTGTTCAGGAGCTCTGCGCGGCCAGCCAGCACGGCTTGGGCAAAACCGAGCGAGGTTTCCGATGCCAGCTCCAGCGAGCCGGTGACCGCAGCCTCGAGCGCTGCGCGCTTCGCCGCGAGGAGATCCCAGGCGCTCAGAGAAACCACATCCGGCTGCGCAGGTGTCCGACTGTCAGTGAAGTGCTATTCCAGCCGGGGACTGATCGCAGGTTTCCCAGCGCGTTTGCGATCAGCCGCGAATAGGTGATCGAGACCGGCTCCAGCGCTGGGAAGTAGCTGCGCCATGATAGGTATGAGAAGTGGTAGACTTGGCGCGCAAGATAGGTGAGATCGCTGAAATCGGAATCGGGATGGAGCGTGAGCCGCAGTGGGCGCGGCAGGCCCTGCTCGGCGGTCTTGACCTCCTTCGATCCTGTCAGCTGGAGCAGAGCCGAACGCTGGTCGAGCTGTATGCAGATGCCGCGCAGCGGAACGCCCACGCCCTTCAAGAGCTGCCGCCTGTCGGCATAATAAGTCACACCTTCTTGTGAGGGGTCAAACAGCGCAAAATCGTGGAAGCGCGAGATATCGAGGAAGGCGAATTCGACCTCATGCTCGCCTTTAAGCAATTCGGCAACGAGCCGCTTTATCGCGTGGATCTCGATGTGTTTGAGCGGCTTATAGACATGAAAGACCAGCCGCACGCGGTCGCGCGGCTGCCAGTTGTTGTCCTTGCGCACTGAATCGATTGTCGTTTTGAGGCTCGCGAGTAACGCATCGGCATAGTTCTCAAATTCGACCTCGCGCGTCTGTCCCCAGACCAGGTAGCGCCCATCGCCTTGGAAAACCGTGGTAATGCCGACAAACCTCGACTTGGGGCCGAACCGTCCTTCACTTACCTCAGTGTAGCCGAGCCCCACGACCAGTTCGTGCGTCGCCGGCATCCGGGTTGAGATCACGAAGGGAGATCCACCCAGCTTCGCATATGCGGCGAGCGCCAGATTATTGGTCATATAGGCGAGGTTGGCAAGCTGCATGTCCGCGGTCTCAGCCTGGACGCTCTGCACCGGCACGCCTACCGTCATGAATGCGGCCTTAGCGGCGAAGTAGGGATTGCGCTCGTTGCGCAACTGCTTGAAATCGGCCCGGACTTGGACGAGTGCCAGATCAGGCGTCTCGGGGAGTCGCGCGAGCAGTCGCTGAATCGCCTGGCGATAGGCCTCGGGCGTCGGCTCCGTGACCTCCTCGAACTCGAATTGCACGCGCGAAAGTCGCAGCTTGCCAATCAGACCGCCGCGGAAAGGATTGTCCGGAACCTTGCTGCGGCCGCGCATGGCCTCCTGCCAGGCATTCTCGTCGGCTCCGTCCCTGAGCGTTCGGGCAAGCTGGTCGATCCGCCCGCGAAACCGCGATTCACAAATTACTGCGACGATCGGTTCGTTGCGCTCGTGCTGCATGTATTTGTAGGGACCATGCTGCTTGATACCGTGATCCGGATAGGCGCCCGTCTCGCGCCCTTGGGGACCGAACAGGAAGCCGGGCCGCTCGGTTGAGACAAGCGGCGGGAACAGCGTGCTGCTTCGCTGCAGGAGGGCCCCGATCTCGACAGACATGCCAGCGATGCGCAGCGTCTCGAGATAGCCGGCAACGCCGCCATGAACCTTGCGGATCTCAGCAAGCTTGGCGTTAGCGGTCGCGTAAGGCGCACGCCGCTTGCGCAGACCTTGGAGGATTTTGGGCGCATTGCGCGGATAGAAATGGCGGATCAGCGCTTCGAGATTCTCCTGCCGCGGCTCAAGGATGACGGCGCTGGGGTTGACGAATTCCTCGCCAGTAAAGTCGTTGAGCTGTAGCTTGCCATTCTTTAAACCGAGGATGCGACCGAGCGTTTCCAGGCGGGCAAGGACGTTGGCTTCGCCGCTGTCGGCGCGGGTGCAGATGTAGCAACCCCTGGGATCGAACTGCTCCTTCAAGAGTTCGTCGAGGGAAATGTCGAGCTCGTTCGAGGTGCTGACGTCGAGCACCAGCGCCAAGTAGGGTTCGCTCGCATGGTGGGGCGCACCGAGCACGCGCAGGTCGAAGCTGTGACGGACCAGCACGTCGAGGCCGGACTTCGCCTCAAGACCCTGATCACGTATAGCGGCCGAGAGCAAGGCGGCCTTGCGGCTACCTAAAGCCTGCAGCGGGCGCGCTCGCCGCAGGATGGTGCGGCGGGGGGTAAGCCATTCGAGCAGGGCGTGGTTGACAGCCTTGCCCAGTAGCGCGAGGTGCTCTTGCGTTCTCAAGCTGATCGGTGCGCCCAGCGGCGCGGCGTCAATCACCATTGCGATGTCGTAGATTGCCCGGTCGCGCACGTCGTAGCGAAACGCATGGGTCGCCTGATGCTTCTCGCGAAGTCCCCGGTATTGCGCGTCGTCTTCGTAGGGTGTTCGGCCTGCTTCGAACGTGTCTTGTGAGAAACTCACTGGCGCAAGATTAAGGCTCAGCCCATCCGAATAGCTGAACTGTTTAATGAACGGTCCGGAAGCGGCGGTGCGGCTACCGGTATCGTCATGCTCGCGGGTCTGTAACTGGGCTTTCACTCTGCCAGAATAGCACTCGTTCCCGATATGTCCAAGCTGACCGGACTTGAATTCCACAAGAGATTCGGTCTGCTGATCTCGATAATAGCGACGGCCGTCCGGCTGGGCATCGCGCTTCATTTCCGCGAAGTCTGAGGGACGCCTCGGCAAGGGGGAGGAGCGCGGCCTAGTTCGGCCCTAAGCCTGGGGATCCAAGCCCTAGCCTGGTTGGGCGACAATCCTCGCCGTGGGTGTCCTTAAAATTGATGAACGACCGCTTCGGTCCACGGCAAGCCAACAGGACATTCTTCGGTCAGTTTCTATTAGCCGTAAATTCGAGCGAAGTTTGGCCGGGCGCCAATGTGAAAATGTCAGCGGCCGAAATTGTCCGGAAAAGCCACCGATTTTGAAACTGTACTAGGCATTTTCGGGCCGGAGAAAGGCGGCAATGTCAGTCAGAAGTTGGATAGCAAAACTGCTCTCCATAGTGCGGTTTGGCTATTAAAGATCCCAGACTTGCGCCATTTTCGTGTCATTGGTCCGAACCAAGGCCCAAATCCATGACTCGTTGGCTGAGCAAGCAAGATTCGAAACTCGAAATTACAGCCTCGGCAACTCATTGAAAAGTCGCCATTAATTTTGGGAGTGTCAACCACAGAGAACGGCCCAGAGTTGCAGTCGCCCGCGACGGGCCAATTTGGCCGTTGCAGAAACGCTCCTTGGGCACGTCGCCTTAGCAGGCGCGTAACAGCAGCAATTGGGCCGACAGTGGACGGGCGGCTTCAAACGAGCCCATCTACAAAATGATCCAGCGTGCCGACACGCCGGCGCCTTTCAGATCAAATGTCGGGCGCATGTCGATGCTAACTCGTATCAAACCGAACAAATTCTACGACCTTGTCATCTAGGTCGCCGATCGTTGGCAAGGCTTTGCGCCGGTCGAAGCCAACCAGTTGCGAGGCGCCATGGCGACTTTAAAGCTCGCTGGCGGCGTCAGCCATTTCTACGACAAACAGGTCGGCGGTATGGCTACGCGCGGTTGTCCCGAAGACTTTGCGGAGTGGACTTTTAAACAGATCGCGGGGTTTGGCTGTGGATCGGCGTGCAAAAAGGACCCGGCTAGCGGGGTGATCGGCGTCCAAAAGGGAACCACCATTCCGATGGTTTAGACAGCGGCCTGGATTTTCAGGTGGCGAGATCGGGATGTTGGTGGTGGAGACAGTTGTACGCATCAGGCGCGAGCACGCGGGCGGCAAGGCGATCAGGGAGATCGCGCGGGATCTACGGCTGTCGCGCAAGGTGGTGCGCAAGGCGATCAATGCGACGGAAGGCGCGTTTGACTATCATCGCACGGTTCAGCCGCGGCCTCGGCTCGGGCCGTTTCAGGAACGGCTCGATACGCTGCTGAGCGAGAACGAGGCGCGGCATCGGCGTGACCGGCTGCGGATGACGCGGATCCACGATCTGCTGCTGCGTGAAGGGTTCGAGGGTTCGTATGATGCGGTGCGGCGCTACGCCCGGCGCTGGGCGGATGGCCGCCGCAGGGATCCCGGCGGCGACGTGCCTGCATTCATTCCGTTGCTGTTCAAACCCGGCGAGGCGTACCAGTTCGACTGGAGCCACGAGGACGTAGAGATTGCGGGCAAGCCGATGCGGGTGAAGGTCGCCCACATGCGGTTGTGTGCGTCGCGAGCGGTGTATGTGCGGGCCTATCCGCGCGAGACGCAAGAGATGGTGTTCGACGCCCATGCCCGCGGCTTTGCGTTCTTTGGCGGGGTGCCGTTGCGCGGCATCTACGACAACATGAAGACCGCAGTGACGACGGTATTTGTCGGCAAGGAGCGCGTGTTCAACCGCCGGTTTCTGGTCATGGCCGATCATTACATGGTCGAGCCGACCGCCTGTTCTCCAGCGGCAGGCTGGGAGAAGGGCCAGGTCGAGAACCAGGTCCAGACGATCCGTGGTCGCTTTTTCCAGCCCCGGCTGAAGTTTGCCAGCATCGAGGAACTGAATGGCTGGCTTGAGGCCGAGTGCCTGCGCTGGGCGGCGATGCACTCGCACCCCGAGCAAAAGGACATGACCGTGTCCCAGGCGCTGGAGGCCGAGCGGCCCGCACTGCAACCAATGCTGGCGCCGTGAGCCAAAGTCGTTTTGGGGCTTTCACGAGACGAGCCACGCGGTGACCGGCACATGCCTGATCAGCTTTGACCGCAACCGCTATTCCGTGGCGGCACGCGCGGTGTGCCGTGCGGTTCAGGTCCGCGCCTATGCCGACCGAATCGTGGTGCGCCTGGGGGATGAGGTTGTCGCCGAGCACCCGCGCTGCTTTGGGCGCGACCGCACGCTCTATAATCCGTGGCACTATCTGCCGGTGCTGGTGCACAAACCCGGTGCGCTGCGCAACGGCGCGCCATTCCAGGACTGGGCCCTGCCGCCGGCGCTGGCCCGGCTGCGGCGCAAGCTGGGCAGCGGAGACGAAGCCGATCGCCGCTTTGTGCGGGTTCTGGCCGCCATATCCACCGACGGACTGGAGGCGGTCGAGGCCGCCATCGGCGAAGCGTTCGATACCGGCGCTGCCAGCGACGAGGTGATCCTCAATATTCTGGCGCGGCGGCGCGAACCACCAACAGATCAGCCACTCAGCGTCGTAGTCGATCTCAAGCTCAAGCATCCGCCCCGCGCTGATTGCGCGATCTATGACACGGTGCGAGGCCACAATGCAGCGGCATGAGATGATCGACGCCATGCGCGCGCTGGGCCTCAAGGGGATGGCCAGCGCGTTCGACGAGGCGGTAACCACCGGCGTGCAACGCCAGCGCACCACGCCCGAGATCCTGACCGATCTGCTGCGCGCCGAAGCCGCGCACCGCCACGCGGCCTCGATCCGCTACCGCATGAGCGCCACCAAACTGCCGGTGATCAAGGATCTCGACGCGTTCGTGTTCGATGGCACGCCGATCAACGAGGAACTGGTCCGCTCGTTACAGGCCGGATCATTCCTGCCGGGCAGGCGCAATATCGTGCTGGTCGGCGGCACCGGAACCGGCAAGACCCACCTGGCCATCGCCATCGCCGCCAGCGTTGTGCGCGCCGGCGCCCGTGGCCGCTACTTCAACACCGTCGATCTGGTCACGCGGCTTGAGGATGAGGCGCGCATCGGCAAGGCCGGCGCGCTCGCCGCCCAGCTCAGCCGCATCGAACTCGTCGTGCTCGATGAACTGGGCTATCTGCCGTTCGCCCGTTCCGGCGGCCAATTGCTGTTCCACCTGATGAGCAAACTCTACGAAAAGACCTCGGTAATCATCACCACAAATCTGGCGTTTGGCGAATGGCCGACCGTGTTCGGCGATCCCAAAATGACGACCGCGCTGCTCGACCGCACCACCCACCATTGCGACATCATCGAAACGGGCAACGACAGCTGGCGCTTCAAACACCGCAACTGACCCGGCCAAACCTCGATAAAAATTTACTTCGCGCTGGGGCTGCCTCCGGTCGGGCTACGCCCTCCCTACGCCAGCCCCAGCGCGAAATCAGCGCCCGGCATCAACCCAAGTGCAACGCCGCCAAGTGGTCCCCTTTTGCACGCCGATAGCGGGTCCCGTTTGGACGCCGATTGACAGGTTTGGCAGCTACGTCTTCCCCAGAGCTACTTCGCCTCATTCGCCAAAATCACTCGCCGTTCGCCAGATCGGTGTACTGCAAACTGGAGATCGGTAACCCGTACCCGCTCCGCAGGCGCCATAAGGCTCAGTGTAGATTTAAGAAAGTGCGCAAGCGGCGCAATTTGCGGCCGAACCGCATCGGACCGCAGCAGGCCTATAACGAGTTCTCCATAACTCCCGTCGAGGCGCACGCCCGCAGGCTGCTCAAAATTCAAGGTGCTTGCGGGCAGCAGCGAAGCGCAAAATCCGTCGGTGACCGCGGCCTGGATGCTCGCTAGGCTGGTTGACCTGAACGCGACGCGAAATGCGCCCTGTTGGCGTTTTGCGGCGCTCAGGGTCATGTCGCGCAATGGGCAGTCCACGTCAAGAAGCCCGATCGGCAATGGCTGATCGGCGCCGCAGAACCTGGCAGGCTGAGCCCAGACAAGCGCTTCACGCCAAAGGATATCACCTTCGTCAAGGGCGGGTTCCAGCGTGATTATGGCCAAATCGAGCTGATCGCGTGCGATCTTTTCACGCAACCGGCGACTGAGGTCGCATTCGACCGAGACAATGACGCCGGGAAAGTTGGCATTGAGATAAGGCAATGCGACCGAGAGCAACGACGGTGCGTAGTCGGTTGGAACTCCGATCCTGATCTCTCCCGCCAGGCGTGTCTCGTGCATGTCACCCACCGCAGCGGTCTCGAGCCGGAGCAAATTGCGCGTGTGCGCGCGCAGTTTCTCACCGGCCGGCGTAATCCTCAAGCCCTGGTTGCTGCGCTCCAGCAGCCTTTGCCCGAGCACCTCTTCAAGGCGCTTGATCTGCATGCTGACGGCGGATTGGGTCAGATTGCTGTGTTCAGCTGCACGTTTCAGACTGCCCGCCAGACACACCGCATCAAACGTCTGGAGCAAGTTCAGATCAAGTCTCGCGCGCATCCCAATCCTACGTCTAAATCACAAATGTTGAACCACTGATCGACATAAATTCGATATCGTGATGATCACACGCCGCGTAGAGCAACGCAACACCTGATGAGGAAACAGCGAGATGCCTGATCAAACCTCCGTTGCAGGCGATAGCGCGGACGTCCGGCACTACCGACTGGCGCGGGTGCGCGCTGCGCTGGTTAAAGCTGGCCTCGATTGCGCCGTGCTGTTCGACCCGATCAACATTCGTTATGCGACCGGGACCCGCAACATGCAGGTCTGGTCGATGCACAACATCTGCCGCTATGCCTTTGTTGCGGTCGACGGTCCGGTGGTGCTGTTCGATTACGCCGGAAGCGCTCACCTTGCGCGCGGCATAGAGACCGTCGGCACGATCCGCCCGGCCCGGTCATGGGACTATTTTGCCGCTGGCAGCAGGAACGTCGAACAGGCCCGTAAATGGGCGGCCGAAATAGCGGATCTGGTCAGCGCCCATGGCACCCGCCGCCGGATCGGAGTGGACAGGTTGGACCTGCTGCCCTTGCGGGCGCTCGAGGCGCTCGGCCTTGACGTCGAGGACGCCAAGCCCGCCCTGGAGCGCGCACGATCGATCAAGTCGGACCAGGAAGTTCGCCAGATGGAGTTCGCTTATGCAGGCTGCGCCGATGCAATACGAACTATGCGCGAAAGTCTTCGCCCCGGTATGCGCGAGAGCGATGCGCTGGCGACCCTGTCGGCCGCGAACATCACATTTGGCGGGGAATATTTGGAAACCCGTCTGCTGACTTCGGGCCCCCGAACCAATCCCTGGCTCCAGGAAACTTCGAACCGGGTGATGCTGGACGGAGAAATGATGGTCTTCGATACCGATCTGGTTGGCGCCCATGGCATTTTCACCGACGTCTCGCGCGCCTGGGTAATTGGTGACACGAAGCCCGATGCCGAGCAGAGAATGCTCTACAGCCTTGCCCACGAGCAGCTACAGCACAACATCGGGCTGCTTGCGCCGGGCGTGGGTTTCCGCGAATTTGCCGACAATGCCTGGCCGATCCCAAGCAGGTACGAGGCCAACAGATACGCAGAACATGTGCATGGTGTCGGCTTGGCTGTCGAATATCCGCTCGTCTACCACAAGCAGGATGCGGCCGAATGGCAATATGACGGCGAGTTCGAACCCGGCATGACCGTTTGCGTTGAGAGCTACATCGGCGCGGAAAATGGCTGCCAAGGCGTAAAGCTGGAGCAACCGGTCTTCATCAGCGAGAACGGCGTGCGCGTGCTGTGCGATTATCATTTCGAGCAGGACATGATTGGCTGAGGCTGGTCTTGAAAAGGAATATTGCATGAAAATCGGCTTTGTCGGCCTGGGCAGCATGGGCGCGCCTATGGCAAGAAATCTGTGTGCAGCGGGTTATGACGTAACGGTCTGCGATCTTGATCCGGACCGCATGCTGCCTTTTACGGAAGCCGGCGTGAAGACAGCGACGTCTGCGCTGTCCGTTGCCGCCGGCGTCGACGTGCTGATGACTTCGTTGCCGGGTCCAAAGCAATCACGCGTCGCGATGCCCGCGTTGATCGCGGCACTGGCGCCCGGAGCCTTGTGGATAGACCTGACCACGAACGATCGGGATCTGCTGGCCGAATTGGCCGCCGCCGCCTCTGCGCGGGGAATCGAAACCTTGGAAGCGCCAGTCACAGGGGCAGTCGACGGGGCCCGAAAAGGCGAACTGACGCTGTTCGCTGGTGGTGAGCTGGCGGTGCTGTCACGAGCCGCAAACTTCCTGGCGCCACTTGGCAAGGTCGTCCATTGCGGCGGCCTTGGCACGGGCACGGTCGTCAAGCTGCTCTCGAACCAGCTCTGGTTTATTCATGCGGCGGCAGTGGGCGAGGCACTGACCCTTGGTGTCAAAGGCGGTGTTGATGTCCTTACCGTCTGGAATGCCCTCAAACAAAGCGTCGGGGATTCCTTTGTTTGTCGTCATGATGTGCCATCGATCTTCGCCGGGCACTATGACCCTTCGTTCAGCCTGGATTTGTGTTGCAAGGACCTGGACCTTTTGCGCGGGCTCGGTAACGAGCTCGCGTTGGATATGCCCATGACGCTTGCTGCCCGTGACCGTTTTGCCCTGGCCCGCCGCATGTACGGCGGTGGCGCGGCCGAACTCCACGTATGCAAGCTTATCGAAGAACAGGCGGGGATTTCGCTACAAGTGAGCGGCGATTGGCCTAACCACTCCGAGGCGTGAAACATCTCACTCTGGCGAGCCTCTATTGTTTTGCAATCGCTGGTGCAAAGCTTGTCATAGCGGTCATCGGCGGATTTCGCCGCCTGCGGGGCGGTCGCTGCACGCATAGGCCCGAATTTACCGGGTCTTGGTCCGGCCGTACCCGGACTGAGCGCAGGTGCTGTCGTCTCGTCGCAAACAATCGCTCAAAGCGAGGATCATTGGCGCTGGTCCCGATGGCTCGCCGACATCGTTCGGCCGCCGGGGCGGCGGGTGAGAGCGCCAAAGGCTGGTTTTCTGCAGCCTGTCGGGACTGCCGCTCAATCTGCATCGCCGCGCCTGGCTATTCACATCTCCGATCCTGGATATCAAATACCGGCAAACTGCTCGGCGAGCCCCTGTTGTTTGAAAGCGTTGACGATCCAATCGACAAAGGCGCGCGTTTTTGCGGGCAGGAGCGTGCGCGAAGCATAGTAGATCGAAATTGCGCCCGCATCGGCGTACCATTCGGGCAAGAGGCGGACCAGACGACCGTTTTCGATTGCTGACAGCACATCAGGAACCGCGACCATGGCGACGCCCAGCCCGAGCAGCGCCGCCTCGCGCATTGCGCTCGGGTCGTTGACGATGAGGGATGGCGTAAGAGCTCCAAGCATCTCGCGGCCTGTCGTATCGCGCATCATCCAGTGTCGCAGGCGGCCGGTTTGTAGTGAGCGCATGCCGATACCGTCGAGCGCCTGAAGGCCTTCCGGATCGGCTGGCAGCGCGCGACCAAGCATATAGGCGGGCGAAGCAACAGCAATGATGTGCGCGGGGGCCAGCGTCCGCGTGATAATTCCCGGGGTCAGTTCGAAACCACCGCCGATCGCTGCATCGTAGCCTTCTTCAACCAAGTCGACCGTGCGGTTTTCAAAGTGCCATTCCGGGCGGATGCGCGGATAGCGTTCGAGAAACTGGGGCAACAGTGGCAACAGGTGCGTCATGCCCAATGTCGGCGCCATGCTGATTTTCAGCGTGCCGGTCGGTGAAGCGTCCGCAGCGGCCACACCCGCAATCGCAACTTGGATGCCCTCCAGATTGCTGGCGATCGCGAGGCGAAAGGCTTCCCCCGCTTCGGTCAGCGTCAGCTTGCGGGTGGAGCGGTGGAACAACCGAATTCCCAGGTTGCGTTCCAGCATTGCCACATTCCGGCTGACCGCCGCCGGCGTCACGGAAAGCCGCCGGGCGGCTTCGGAAAAGCTGCCACAAGAGGCGCTGCGAATAAAGGATTCCAGATTTGCGAGTGTTTCCATACCCCATCTTACAACGGATAATTGAAAGACAGGCAAGCCATTTAGGGCTAAACCGAATGGAATTCGCGGGCCATTATCACTTCATCGAACAACCTGAGGAGTGACCATGATGACCCGGATTTCACAGCCACTTGCCGGCAAAGTTGCGCTCGTTACCGGTGGATCGCGCGGGATCGGCGCGGCCATTGTCCGACGGCTGGCGGGTGACGGCGCCGATGTCGTTTTCAGCTATGCCGCATCACCCGATCGCGCCGATGACCTTGTGCGCGAGCTTCAGGACCTTGGCAGCCGGGTCGTTGCGATCAGAGCGGATCAGGCGCTTGCCGCAGACGTCGCAATGCTGGTCCGGCAGGCCCATGCCACATTTGGCCGGCTCGACATTCTCATCAATTCCGCAGGCGTGTTCGTAACCGGCATAGTCGGCGACGAAAGCGCCGATATCGCGGCTTTTGACCGGCAGATCGATATTAATGTCAGGGGCGTGGTGGCAGCGGTTCGCGCCGCGGTGCCTGTGATGTCCGATGGCGGCCGGATCGTTTCGATCGGCACCACGGGTGCGGTGCACATCCCGTTCGCCGGCGCGGCCGACTACGTCGCGACCAAGGCTGCGGTGGCGGCTTACACGCGCGGGTGGTCGCGCGATCTGGGGCCGCGCAACATCACGGTCAATGTCGTGCAGCCCGGCGCGATCAACACCGAGATGAACCCGCAGGACGGGCCCTTTGCCGAAACGCTGAAGGGACTGACCCCGCTTGGTCGCTATGGCCAGCCCGAGGATATCGCGGCGGCGATCGCCTTTCTGGTCGGCCCCGATGCCGGATACATCACCGGCGCCACGCTCAACGTCGATGGCGGACAGTCCGCCTGATAGGCACAATCTTGCACGCTTGGAAAAATTGGATAAGAAAATGGCTCAGATCATCCGCATGCATGAACATGGCGCGCCCTCAGTCCTGCGCCTGGAGACCATCGAAGTCGGCAAGCCGGGGCCCGGCGAAGTACGGCTGGTGCAGGACGCAATCGGCGTCAACTATGTCGATACGATGGTGCGCGACGGGCGTTTCGCAATGCCCCTCCCGCTGGTTCCCGGGTTCGAAGGCGCAGGCGTGATTGCTCAGGTCGGACCCGGCGTCGATCATTTGAAGGTTGGCGACCGGGTCGGCTATTTCTTTGCGATCGGCGGATATGCATCGGAACGGCTGATCGCGGCGAGCGCCCTGGTCAAGCTTCCCGACGATATCACGACCAGGCAAGCCGCCATGTTCCTTTCCGCTGGTCTGACTGCGTGGATGGCCTTGAGATCGTTGCATCAACTCCAGGCCGGCGAGACTGTTCTGGTGCTGGGCGCGTCAGGAAGCGTTGGATCGATCCTGGCGCGGTGGGCGAGGATGCTTGGGGCGACTGTTATTGGCGTTGCCGGATCGCAAGCCAAGCTTGCGCAAGTCACAGCGGGCGCTGATCACGCCTTCCATTCCGGCGACCCGCGACTTGTGGACAAAATCCGCGCGATTGCTTCTGATGGCGTGGACGTCGTCTACGATTTGGTGGGGGCAGCCACAGCAGCGCTGACGATCGCTGCACTGCGTGACGGCAGCAAAATTGTCGCCATCGGAGCTGCGTCAGGGCCACCCGCTTTCGACCCGGCCGAACTTGCTCGGCGCCGGATCGAAGTAACCGGCGGCGGGACACCGCAGCATGTTCACGCCGGTACGGTCGATGGCGCTTCGTCGGAGCTGTTTGCGGCAATCCGCGGCGGTCTGTTCGCGGACCTGCCCGCCGTTGGGTATCCGCTCAGCGACGCGTCGCAAGTCCATGAAGACATTGCCGCACGCCGCATTGCGGGGCTGCCAATCCTGCTTCCGTGATTGAACAAGCTGCGCTGACGCGCTGTCAAGCCAGCGCGTCCCTTCAAACCTTGCAGAGAGGTGCCACGCCATGTCGATATCCCCTGAAGAAGCCGCAAAAGCTATCGTTCGTCGCAATACGCAAGAGGTCCAAGTGGGCGGAGACTTCGCCCTGTTCGATCAAATCTTCGCCGATGATTTCGTCGATCATACCCCACAACCCGGTGCCGGGTCGGACAAGGATGGTGTCCGCATGCTCTATACCGCACTGCGCGCCGCTTTTCCCGACCTGCAATGTGATATCGGATGGCAATCGGTAGAGGGCGATCTGGTGACGACCTATAAGATATATTCCGGAACGCATTCGGGGCCATTCCTTGGCCTTGAGCCATCCGGCCACGCTGTCCATTTTGAAGCGGTCGATGCCATGCGTGTCCGTGCCAGCAAGATCACCGAGCACTGGGGCGTCGGCAATCTCTACTCGGCTGTTCAGCAAATATTACAAACACGGGGCAGCAGCATACTCGCATCGCCAGATCGGTTGATCTGAACGCGATCCGACGGGCGTCTACAAAGTTTTATGCCAACTTGTTTGACGCTTGAACTCGGCCTTAGCGGGACGCTGCCCGCCCTCGGGAGCCAGCCCGATGAAGCGCATATTTAAATGGCGGCAAGGATGGGATTCATAGCATGCTGCGCGTCCGACACTGGCGTCGACTATGACGGTGTCATGCATATTGTGCGTTAGGGAACTGCAGCTCGCTCATTGGGATCACACGAAATCTGCTGACAGCAAACGGCCAATTTCAGGCATTTCCGCAATAGGGTTCGGAAAAATGCCCGACCCCAATAGTGTCAACCACGGGAAATGGCCTTAGAGAAAGGGCCAATAGAATCGGCTTTTTGACGGGCATAATTTGTCTCTGTGGTTGACGCCGACCACCGGAATGCCGCGGAAGTCCGCCACTTATGCCGTAGCGGGAAAAAGTCCTTCCAAAACAAGGACTTACTGGCTGGGGCGGCAGGATTCGAACCTGCGGATGCCGGCATCAAAAGCCGGTGCCTTACCACTTGGCGACGCCCCAACACGAGGCTTGCGCCTATAGCGCGTGGGGCGCGGATGGAAAGGGGGGATTGTGGCCTATCTGTTGCAGTGTGGGGATCAGCGCGTCGAAATGGTCGATGACCGCGTCGGCGCCGAGGTCTTGCGGGGGCTGGTCGCAAAACCCGAAGCTGACGGCGACGACCGGCAGGCCGGCGGCGCGGGCGGCGCCGACGTCGTAGGTGGTGTCGCCGACAAACGCGGTGCGGTTGGCGCTGGTTCTGCGGATCATTTCATGCAGCATGTCGGGTTTGGGTTTTGCGCGGTCGGGGCCCAGTGTGTCGCCGCCGATAATCGTGGCGAAGCGATGGGTGAGGCCCAGGGTGTCGAACAGGCGTATGGCCAGCGCTTCGCGTTTGTTGGTTGCGACAGCCAGGGTGACGCCGCGTGCCGCCAGGTCGTTCAGCATCGCTTCGCCGCCGGGGTAAAGCCTGGTGTGGCACGCGATGTTGGCTTCGTAATACGCGACCAGTCTTTCGGTCAGGTCGGGCAGGATTGCCTCATCCACGCCGCCGGTGCGCGCCATGCCGTTGCGCAGCATCTGGCCGGTGCCGCCGCCGATCAGGCTGCGTACATCCGCCAGCGGTATGGTGGCGCGGCCGATCGAGGTCAGCGCGTGATTGAGCGCGTGGCCCAGGTCCCAGGCGGTGTCGAGCAAGGTGCCGTCGAGATCGAATCCGACGCAATCGTAGGGAAAATCAGCCATAGGGGCGCCGAGTGCCGGAGCGTTCTGGAAACTGCAAGAAAATGCTGGCAAGGACCGATTCATGATCGAGACAACCCCCGATATCGCCGCTCCGCTCGCTGTCGTCATCCTTGCCGCCGGCAAGGGCACGCGCATGAAAAGCGATCTGCACAAAGTGCTGCATCCGATTGCGGGACGGCCGATGCTGTTGCACCTGATGGCCAGCGTGGCGCAGCTGGCGCCGGCGCACCAGGTGGTCGTCGTCGGCAGCGGGCGGGAGCAGCTGGAAAAGGCGGTCGGTGATACTGCGACGATCGCGGTGCAGGATCCGCAGCACGGGACCGCGCATGCGGTGCAGCAGGCGCAATCGGCGCTGGCAGGGTTCACCGGCGATGTGCTGGTCTTGTATGGCGATGTGCCGTTTGTGCGCGCAGAAACGATGCGCACCATGATCGCGCGGTTGCATACCGATGATGCGCCCACCGTGGTCGTGCTGGGGTTCGAACCCGATGACGCGCTGGCCTATGGACGGGTCATTGCCGAGCAGGGGCTGGTGCGCAAGATGGTCGAATTGAAGGACGCGAGCGCAATCGAGCGCGCGACCACCTTGTGCAATTCGGGCTTGCTGGTGGCGCGCGCGCAGGATCTGTTTGCGCTGCTGGCGCGGGTGGGCAACGACAATGCGCAATCCGAATTCTATCTGCCCGATGTCGTCAATATTGCGCTCGCCGATGGCAGGGGCGCAGCGGTGGTCGTGACCGGTGATGCCGATGAAGTCGCCGGGATCAACAGCCGCGCCGAACTGGCGCAGGCCGAGGAACGCTGGCAGGTGCGCCGGCGCGAGGCGGCGATGGCCGATGGCGCGTCGCTGGTCGCGCCGCATACAGTGTGGTTTGCGTGGGATACGGTCGTGGGCCGCGATGTCGTGATCGAACAGAATGTCGTATTCGGCCCTGGCGCCGTGGTTGCGGACAAGGTCGTGATTCACGCGTTCTGCCATATCGAGGGTGCACATGTGGCGAGCGGCGCCTCGGTCGGGCCCTTTGCCCGGTTGCGACCCGGTGCAGATCTGGCCGAAGACAGCAAGGTCGGCAATTTTGTCGAGGTGAAGAACGCGAAGCTCGGCAAGGGGGCCAAGGTCAACCACCTCAGCTATGTCGGCGATGCCGATGTCGGCGCCGCGGCCAATCTGGGCGCGGGCACGATCACGTGCAATTATGACGGGTATTTCAAGTATCGCACCGTGATCGGCGAGCGCGCGTTTATCGGATCGAATTCCGCGCTGATCGCGCCGGTGCGGATCGGCGCAGATGCGATCGTGGCAGCGGGCAGCACGGTCAGCCGCGATGTGTCCGACGGCGAATTGCGACTGGTGCGCGCCGAGCAGCTGGTCAAACCGGGTTGGGCCGACCGCTTTCATGACGCGATGAAAAAGAAAAAGGCCGAAAAAAAGGGCTGACGGGCAAGGCGTTGTTCACTTTGCGCACCGCATGTGACAGCACGCTACGGGGGCGGCGTGCTGCGCCTCCTGCAAGATTGAGGGCGTCATAGCATGTGCGGAATTATCGGAATTGTCGGCAAGGATCACGTGTCGGACCGACTGGTCGACGGGCTGCGGCGCATGGAATATCGCGGCTATGACAGCGCTGGCGTATGCACGATTTACGAGGGGCAACTGGTCCGCCGCCGCGCCGAGGGCAAGCTGAACAATCTGGTCGTCGAACTGGCGCACAATCCGGCGCCCGGCGCGATCGGTATCGCGCACACGCGCTGGGCGACGCACGGTGCGCCCACCACCAGCAACGCACATCCGCATGCCACTGGCGAAGTTGCGCTGGTCCATAACGGCATCATCGAAAACTTCCGGCCCTTGCGCGAAGAACTGATCGCGCGCGGCCGCACGTTTGAAAGCGAGACCGACACCGAAGTCGTCGCGCATCTGGTGTCCGAACAGATCGAGGCCGGCGCGTCGCCGACCGACGCGGTCAAGGCCGTGCTGCCGCGCCTGCGCGGAGCATTCGCGCTGGCGATCGCGTTTCGCCAGCATCCCGATCTGCTGATCGGTGCGCGGCTGGGCTCGCCGCTGGTGGTCGGGTATGGTGATGGCGAAACGTTTCTGGGTTCCGACGCGCTCGCATTGGCCCCGCTGACACAACGCGTCAGCTATCTTGAAGAGGGCGACTGGGTAGTGATCACCCGCGAAGGCGCCAGCGTGTTCGACATTGCCAACAATCCGGTCACACGCGCGATCGTTGCGTCGGGCGCATCGGCGGCCGCGATCGAAAAGGGCAATTTCCGCCATTTCATGCAAAAGGAAATCTACGAGCAGCCGATCGTCGTGGCCCAGACGCTGCGCTCGTATCTGCGCCGCTATGAGCAGCAAGTGTCCCTGCCGCAGATCGATTTCGACCTGGCGAGCATCAAGCGCGTAACGATCGTTGCCTGTGGCACCAGCTATTATGCCGGCATGGTCGCAAAATACTGGTTCGAACAGTTCGCCCGCCTGCCGGTCGATATCGATGTCGCCAGCGAGTTTCGCTATCGCGACCCGGTGCTCGAAGCCGGGGGCCTGGCGATCTTCATCTCGCAATCGGGCGAAACCGCCGATACGCTGGCCGCGCTGCGGCATTGCAAGGCCGCCAAGCAGACGATCGCCGTCGTCGTCAATGTGCCCACCAGCACCATGGCGCGCGAGGCCGATCTGCTGTTGCCCACACACGCCGGGCCTGAAATCGGCGTCGCCTCGACCAAGGCGTTCACGTGCCAGCTGGCCGTGCTTGCGGCGCTTGCGGTGCATCTGGCGGTCAAGCGTGGCAAGATCAGCCACGAGGAAGAAATGCATATCGTCGGGCAGCTCGACGAGACGCCGGCCGCGCTCAACGCAGCGCTGGCCCATGACGAGGATATCGCCAGGATCGCGCCATTGATCGCGCCGGCGCGCGACGTGCTGTATCTCGGGCGCGGTCCGGATTATCCGCTGGCGCTCGAAGGCGCGTTGAAGCTCAAGGAAATCAGCTATATCCATGCCGAAGGCTATGCCAGCGGCGAAATGAAGCACGGACCGATCGCGCTGATCGACGACAAGGTGCCCGTGATCGTGCTGGCGCCGTCGGGGCCACTGTTCGAGAAAACCGTCTCGAACATGCAGGAAGTGCGCGCGCGCGGTGGCAAGATCGTGCTGATTTCGGATGCGCAAGGCATTGCCGAAGCGGGCGAGGGGTGCATGGCGACGATCGAGATGCCCAAGGTGCATCCGCTGATCGCGCCGCTGGTCTATGCGGTGCCCGTGCAGTTGCTGGCCTATCACGTCGCGCTGGCCAAGGGCACCGATGTCGATCAGCCGCGCAATCTGGCAAAGTCGGTCACAGTCGAATAAAGCGGCAATCCGGACGCCACGCTTACGATTGGGCAAGCATTCACGGGGTAAACACCGGGCGTGACTCACCCGCTGCGCCCCCCTGCTTTTGCTGGTCCGCCAGATCAGGCCAAACCTCTCCTGCCGTCGCGCCTGCCGTGGCTGGCGGTGCTGGGGCTGGTCGATCCTGCCGATGGTGACTGGGGCCGGTTGCGCAGCCTGCAATTGTCGGGGCTGACCCGGCGCACCGTTTCGCGTATTCTGGCGCAGGCGCTGTGCGCGGTGCTGATGATGCGTGTGCTGCTGCCGAGTACGGGGCTGGCGCTGTCGACCGGCTGGCTGGTCATGATTATCATGGCAGTGATCGGTACGGCGATGCTCGATCGGCAGATGTGCCCGGTGGATCAGCGGCGCGTGGGCTTGCGCGAAATCCGGATCCAGGCGCTGGGTACTGCGGGTCTGGCCGCCGCGTGGGCGCTGCCGATGCTGGTGTTCGGCCCATGGCTGCGCCCGACCGACATCACGCTGGTCTGGGCGATCATGGCCACACTGATGGCGGGCATGGCGTTTGCGCTGGCGGCGGTGCCGCTGGGTGCCGAAGTGTTTGCGATCGTGCTCGGTCTGTCGGGGATTGCCGGATTTCTTGCGCATGGCGAAATGACCGGGGCGGCGGTCGCGTCGTGTTTCCTGGTGTTCATCATGGTCGGCGCGTTCGAAACCGCGCGCACCGCGCTCGATGCGCGGCTGTTGCAGGCAGGGCTGGTCGACAAGGATGAAGTCGTTTCGCTGCTGCTGCGCGAATTCGAAGAGGGTGAGGCCGACTGGCTGTGGCAGGTCGATCCTGCGCGCCGCGTGCGCAATGTATCCCCGCGCTTTGCCTTTGCCCTGGGCGAGGATGCCGACGAGATCGAGGGCAAGCCGCTGGTGCAGTTGATCGCCGGCGACAGCTGGAGCACCGGCGCGTTCCATTCGTCGCTGCACGATCTGGCCGAGCGGTTGAAACGGCGCGAAAGTTTCAGCGACCTGATGGTCCGCGCGACACTGGCCGGGCAAAACCGCTGGTGGGAATTGTCCGCCAGCCCGCGGTTCGATGAAAATGGCGTGTTCGTCGGCTTTCGCGGCGTGGGCTCCGATGTGACCGAGCGTCGCGCCAGCGAAGACCAGATTGCGTATCTCGCGCGGTTCGACACGCTGACCGGGCTGCCCAATCGCATGCAATTGACCGAATCGCTCGACGCAGCCATGCGCCGCGCCGATCAGTTCCGCAGCCGCTGCGCCTTCCTGATGATCGATCTCGACCGGTTCAAGGCGGTCAACGACACGCTGGGCCACATGATCGGCGATCGCCTGCTCGAGCTCGTCGCCGAGCGGCTCGGGGCGCTGGTGGGCGAAACAGGCCTGGTCGGGCGCCTGGGTGGCGACGAATTTGCCGTCGTGCTGAGCGAAAAGGTCGACAGCGGCAAGATCGACGCCGTGGCGCAGCACATCATCGGCGGGCTGTCGGCGGCGTATATGGTCGATCACCATGTGCTGTATATCGGCGCCAGCGTCGGCTCGGCGATCGGGCCGCGCGACGGCGCGACGGTCGAAACGCTGATGCGCAATGCCGATCTGGCCATGTACCGCGCGAAGAACGAAGGCGGCGGCCGACATGCGCCATACGAACCATCGCTGCACACCGATGCCGAACAGCGCCGCGTGCTCGAAGTCGCGCTGCGCACCGCGCTGGACCGAAACGAATTTTCGCTGGTCTATCAGCCGGTCGTCGATGCGCAAACGAGCAGGGTGCTCAGCTTCGAGGCACTTGCGCGGTGGACGAGCGCCGAACATGGCACGGTCAGCCCGGCAAGATTTATCCCCGTTGCCGAAGACGCGCGGCTGATCGTGCCGATCGGCGAATGGGTACTGCGCACCGCGTGCCTGGAAGCGGCGCGCTGGCCCGAAGCGATCAAGATCGCGGTCAATGTCTCGGGCGAGCAATTGCTCGACGCGCGCTTTTCGCAAACCGTGGTGTCGGCGCTCGCCGCCAGCGGATTGCCGCCGCACCGGCTGGAAATCGAAGTGACCGAGACGGTATTCCTGCGCGACGGCACCGCCGCGCTCGAAACATTGCGGCGGATCATCGCGCTGGGCTGCGGTGTGGCGCTCGACGATTTCGGCACAGGCTATTCCTCGCTGGGCTATCTGCGCAAGATCCGCTTCTCGACGATCAAGGTCGACCGCACATTCGTCCAGGGTGCAGCACGCAACAATGCCGAAAGCCTGGCGATCGTGCGCGCGGTGGTCGCGATGGCCGACAGCCTGGAGATCTCGACCACAGCCGAAGGCGTCGAGACCGAAGACGAATTGACGTCAATGCGCGAACTGGGCTGCCGCAAGATCCAGGGATACTATTTCGGCCGCCCGATGGCGCCAGCGGATGCGTTTGCACTGGTCGCATTAAAGGCAAAACCGGTGAAGATCGCGGCGGGCTAAGGTGGGGGCCGCCGGCTGCCAAGGGCGATGGCCCATAGGCGCTAACATAACAATACAGTCGCCCCGGGCTTGATCCGGGGTCCCGCTTCTTCGGCACGGAAACGCGCGAATTTGAAGGTACCGAGAAAGAAAAGCGGGATCCCGGGTCAAGGCCGGGAAGATGAAAACAAACACAGTCAGCGCCTATGGGCGATGGCCCTTGGCCGCAGGAGGCTCTGTAAAACCAGACCCGGATTTACGCCGCAACACCCACCGCGCGCAGCACGCTCTCGAACACCACGCGGCCATCGCTGCCGCCGTGCGCCGGCTCGATCATGCGCTCGGGATGCGGCATCATGCCCAGCACATTGCCCGCGTCGTTCAGCACGCCGGCGATAGCGCGCTGCGACCCGTTGACCGGCTCGGCATAGCGAAATGCCACGCGGTCTTCGCCTTCCAGCCGGTCGAGCGTATCTGCATCGGCATAGAAATTGCCATCATGATGCGCGACCGGGATCGTGATCCGCTGGTCCTTGAAAAACCCGTTGGTAAACAGCGACTGGCTGGTGCCTACGGTCAGCGCGATGTCGCGGCACACGAACCGCTGACCGCCATTGCGCAACAGCGCGCCGGGCAACAGACCCGCTTCGGTCAGCACCTGGAACCCGTTGCACACGCCCAGCACGGCAACACCGCGCGCGGCCTGTGCGATCACCGCCTGCATGATCCGCGACCGCGCCGCCATCGCGCCCGACCGCAAGTAATCGCCATAGGAAAAACCGCCGGGCAGCCCGATGAAATCGAGCCCTTCGGGCAAGTCGCTGTCGCCGTGCCAGACGCGATGAACGGTGCCGCCGGTGATGTCTTCGATCGCGACGGCCATGTCGCGATCGCAATTCGATCCGGGAAACGTGATGACAGCGGCGGTAAAACCCATGGGTCAGCTCACCTTTTCAATGCGGTAATTTTCGATCACCTGATTGGCCAGCAACTTTGCGCACATCTCGTCGATGGCGGCGTCGGTCACATCATCGGCCAGATCAAGCTCGATCAGGCGCCCGGCGCGCACATCGTTGATCCCGACAAAGCCCATGCCTTCCAATGCGTGATGGATGGCGCGGCCCTGGGGGTCGAGCACGCCGTTTTTCAGGCTGACATGGACACGCACTTTCATCGCCTGCACTCTTTCGCCGGAGTCTTCGTATGACGGCCCTATGCCTCCACCACGCCTGTGGTGCAAGACCAGACCGGGGTGGGCCAGTCGCGCCAGGGCCCCCGTGCCTGTTCATACCAATGCGACACGCGCAGCACGCCGATATCGTCAAACCTGCGCCCGGTGATCTGCAACCCGATCGGCAGACCGTCGGCGGTCTGGCCGCAATCGATCGAGGCGGCGGGCTGCTGCGTCATGTTGGCGGGCATCGTGAACGCGATATGGTCGAACGGACGCTGCGGATCGTTATTGGGCCCGGGCAAATGCGCGGCAAACGCGGCCATCGGCGCAACCGGCGACACCACGTAATCGAACCGTTGGCTGAACCGCACGCCGGTTTCGTGGATCGCGGCCAGTTGCTGGTAGGCCTGATACACGTCAAGCCCGCTCGCCTGCGCGCCGCCTTCGACCCATTGGCGGATGTACGGCAGGATCAGGTCATACCGTTCGTGCGGCAATTCGCGCGTGACGGCCCAGAACCGGGTCCGGAAAAACGTGTCGAAACCGTCGAGCATCGCAGGCGTCAGCCAAGGCGCGACCGGCTCGATAACCGCGCCGCCCGCCTCGAACACGCGCGCCGCCGCCTCGACCGCCGCGCGCACGGCGGGCTCGGTCGGCGTGCCGGCACCGGCATCCAGCATCAAACCGATGCGCAGTCCCGCGACATCGCGCTCAAGATCCATCCACGGCAGGTCGGCGGGTGGCAGGCTCATGAAATCGCGCGGGTCGGGCCTGCTGATCGCGGTCATCATCAACGCCGCGTCGGCCACGGTGCGCGTCATCGGCCCGGCCACCCGGCCCAGATACGGCGGATCGATCGGCACCCGGCCATTCGACGGCTTCAGCCCGAACACTCCGCACCATCCGGCAGGCAGGCGGATCGAGCCGCCGATATCGGTGCCGACATGCAACGGGCCATACCCCGCCGCCGCCGCCGCGCCTGCGCCGCTGCTCGATCCGCCCGGCGTGCGGGTCAGGTCCCACGGGTTGCGGGTCAGCGGATGAAAGCTCGACAGGCCCGATGACAGCATGCCGTAATCGGGCGCGGTGGTCTTGGCGAAAATCACCGCGCCGCTTTCGCGAAGCCGCGCCGAGACCGGCGCATCGTCAGGCGCAGGCGTCAAATCCATCGCCGCTGTCCCCATTGGCACTGGCACGCCTTTGGTCGCGATCATCTCCTTGATCGTCACCGGCACGCCGTCGAGCGGCCCCAACGGAATTCCCCGGCGCCAGCGCGCTTCTGACGCATGCGCCGCATCACGCGCCTGATCGGGATCGCAAGCATATGTCGCACACAGCGCGCCGTCGTGCGCATCGACACGCGCGAGCACCGCCGCGATCACATCGACCGGCGACAACGCGCCGCTGGCAAAGGCGGGGGCAAGCTCGGTGGCGGACAGGTCGGCCAGATTCGTCATCGTTCGGTCATGCGCGCATCATGACGCCACAACGGCGCAGGTCAAAAGACAACATGCGTGAGGCCGCATTTTTTTAGCCATTATAACGCTTGCATGGACACCGCCAGATTGACTGAAAGTGGAGGGAAGCGGACGTACTTAGTCGAAGAATTTGCGGGAGTCATAATTCGCAATCGTCAATGCCAATGAGCGCGGGCTAACGCCATGATGATTTGTTTGGTAAGGATCGGCACCGGCTGCGAGCAGCACCGTGATACACTCCGCTTCTCCACGATATGAAAATACAGCTCGGAAGAGTGGAGAGTTGCCATGAATGTCATGCGCGGCAGGCGATGCGCCACCTTTCAATAGTATGGCTGCGATGCTGGCGTCGTTGTTTTGAGCGGCGAAATGTAGCGCAGTCCAGCCGTGTTGATCGGCGGCATTTGGATCAGATTTGCGCGCAAGGTTTCGTACGACCGCGTCGGTGTCACAGTCGATCACCGCGTTTATAAGGTCCGTCCGTCCATAAAGGTCATGCGTCATTTCATGAGCCAATCCCAAAAAAAGTGACAGCAATTGCGGCGCAAACCGCCGTCAGAAAATCTCGCCGTTTCGATAGGCCAGCTTGGCAGACCCTGCGACGCGAGTGCCTCTTCTCGTCACTTCCAAGCCGATCTGACGGTCAATTCTGGTCATCAGGATGCCGATGCAGTCGTATTTCGCCAGTCCGACATCTCGATCAGTTTCAACGTGAATATCAAGGCGCTTTGGGTCCGGGCCGAAATTGCGCAAGACCGCGTCTTCGCCATAAAACTGCCTCACCGTGTCGGCGATAAAGCTGGCTTCCTCTTTCGCCAATTGCGCCGGAGCGACGGGTTCGCTTTTGGGTCGAGCAGGAGGCATGCTAACGACCATAATCCGCTCCGGAACGTTTACAATAAGCGAGATGGGGGATCGGTTGGAGCGGTAAGTTTCAGGATGGCTATCTGGCGCATTGAATTGCCGGAATTGGGGCGTTAGCTGTCATGCGCCAATTCGCATTGAAAACGATCTAGCTGCCAGCCTTCTGCGCCACTTTCGCACCAGCCGGCACCACCAGAATTTCCAGCGCGCGATCTGGTTGCAGATACCGCGCCGCCGCCGCCTGCATATCCCCCGCCGTCAGGCTCAGCAATATGTCCCTGGCCGCCTCGTGTCGCACGATCCGGTCGGGCCGCGTCTGCGCACGCGCGACCAGCGCCAGCCAGCCGGCGTTGCCTTTCAGCCCGTTGTCGATCCGCTCGACCAGCGGCGCGCGCGCCCGCGCGATCAGGTCGGGATCGGCCGGCGCCGCGATCAGCGCGGCGATCGTCTTGCGGATCGCCGCGCGGGTCGCATCGACATCGGCCGTGGTCACAGACGCCTGCACCGCGAATGTGCCCCAGCCCGGCCACAGGTCCGATTGCGACGAGGACGCGCGCGGCGAATAGGTCTTGCCCATCGTTTCGCGCAAGGTGTCCTCGACTGCGATCGTGACCATGGCCTGGATCATGTCGAGCGTCAGTTCCAGTTTTTCGTCGTGATCGTCAGTCGTCGGCCATTCGAAGCGGACGATCGCTTGCGCCGCCGGGCCCTTGTGCGTGACGATCAGGGGCCCGCGCCGGTCGGTAAACTTGCGCTGCACGGCTGCAGGATCGACGTGAAAATCGGCCTCGCGCACGGGCAGCGCGGCGAACGTGCGCGCAATATCGGCGATCGCGGTGGCTTCATCGAAATCACCGACCATGCCGATCTCGATCGCGCCATGCGCCAGCCGATCACCGATCACGCCGCGCAGCTTTGCGAAATTCAGCGCGCGATAGGTCGCGATATCGGCCAGCGTAAAGCGCGGGTCGCCATCGCTTTCGATCCTGCCCAGCGCATTGGCAAGCGCGGCATGCGGGGTCGCATCGCGCCGCACGATCACATTGGCGATCCCTTCATGGAACGCCAGCTCGGCCTCGGGCCGATAGCCCGGATCGCGCACCATCGCTGCCAGGTACGCGCATTCCAAGGCCAGGTCGCGCGGGGTAATTTCGGCCGCGGCGACGAACGCATCGCCCACCGCCGTCAGCGATCCGCCGACCGAATGCCCGGCCAGCAGCGTCTGCAGATCATCCGCGCTGTGTTTGCGCAAGCCCCCGGCCGCCATGAACGACACCATCGTCACGGCTTGCGGATCGGCACGCGTGGCCAGCGGCAGCCCGCCGGCCAGCGACAGGCTGATCCGCACGCGGGCGCGATCGAGATCGGTGTGCTTAAGGTTCAGCCGCACGCCGTTGGCAAAGCGGATCATGCGAATGCCCAGCACCGGATCACGCTGGTCAGATACGATCGCGCCGGGCGATCCGACATCGCCATAGCCGAACGGTCCCGCGACCGGGGTAAATACCGCGCCCGGCGCGGTTTCGCCCTCTGCCCACGCGCGGCGCACATCGGCCGCGCCGCCCTTTGGCGCATGGCGGCCCTGAAACCGCAACAGCGGCGCGTCGAGCGGCAGCGCATCGGCGCGCAACGCTTCGAGCACAGCGGCGGGCGTGATCGTCGGCATAAAGGCGTTGAACCGCGCCAGCGCATCGGCGGGCGTTGCGGGCACTTTGTCGTCGGTTACCGCGGCCAGCGCGGTACGCAGCAAGGCGGCGTTGGAGCGTGTCTGCGCTTCGGCTGCGGCATTTTCCAGGCCTTCGCGCAGTTCGGCGATCTGTTCGTCAAGCTCGGCGCGGGTAAATCCCCGGGTCAAAGCCTGGCGCAGCGCGGCGCTCGCGGTGATCAGGCCGCGGCGCCATTTGCCGTCTTCGGTATCGACCACCAGATTGGTCGTGCGTCCGGCATGAAACACGTCCGCGGTGCCGAACCCTGCGCCGTGAAACGGCGGATCGGCGCGGCGCGACAAACTCTGGAACCTGCGGTTGACAATGCGATAGCCGATGTTGCGCAACAGCGCGCGGCGCCGGTTGGCAATCGTGTCGGGCTCGTCGGTCCACGGCCCGTGGCGCGATGCCGTCACCCGTTCGCTCAACGCCGGGTCGGTCCATATATCGACGCGATCATGCCTGTTGCGATCCACGCGGCCGGCATCGATCCGGCCCGGCGGCGGCGCGGGATTGGGCTGCCAGTCGCCGAAATGCGCCTTGATCGCAGCGTCCATCTTTGCGGCGGGAAAATCACCGATCACCACCACTGTCGTGCGATCGGGCCGATAATGCGCCTGCCAGAATGCGCGCAACGCGGCGGCATCGGCCTGCATGATGCTATGCTCGGTTCCGATCGGCAGGCGCTGGATATACGTCGCCTTGGGGTACAGGAACTGCGCCATGTCGTGCCAGTCGGTCAGCGTGAAGCCTTTGCCCTCGCGCAGTTCGGACAGCACGACGCCGCGTTCGCGATTGACCGCATCGGGGGTAAACCGCAATTCGCTGGCGGTTTCGCGCATCAGCATCAGCGCGGTGTTCAACAGCGTGGGATCCGCGCGCGGCAGGTCGAGCTGATAAATCGTGCGCTCGAACGAGGTCGAGGCATTGGTATCGGCGCCAAATGCCAAGCCGGCGCGCTGCAATACCTTGATCATGTCGCCGTCGGGCAGATGCGTGCTGCCCTCGAACGCCATATGCTCGACGAAATGCGCCAGGCCGCGCTGGTCGTCGCGCTCGTCGAGCGATCCTGTGTCGATCACCATCCGCACCATCGCGGTGCCCGCAGGCGTTGCGTTGGATCGCACGATCGTGCGCACGCCATTGGCCAACCTGCCGAAGCGATAGCCCGGATCGGGCGCGATATCGCTGCTCGCCATCGGCCAGACGGGTTTTGGCGCGGGCGCGATAAGGCGCGTGTTTTCCGTCGCGCAACCGGCGAGCAGGGCGGTGGCGAGCGCAACAAGCGCAAACCTCACCCCATGCGTCGCCCCGGACTTGATCCGGGGTCCCGCTGCCTTTTCGATGTTGCGCATAAAGAAGCTTGGTCCCGGATCAAGTCCGGGACGACGAATGCGGGCTAAGCTGTTGCGTACAAAGGGCGGTTTCGTGATAGGCATCGTTAATCAGCTTGTGGCCCCAACCGAGTGGCCGGGCAATCCCCACCATATTACAATGCGGTCAGGTCATTGCACCACGGGCAGATCGATATACGTTCCGTCAGCGCCGCCCACGCTCACTTTCTGCACGGTCTTCACGTAATCCGCCGGCTTGGCGTCCATCACCGAGGGTACGAACGTCTGCGGATTGCGATCATACAGCGGAAACCAGCTCGACTGGATCTGCACCATGATGCGGTGCCCGGGCAGGAATACGTGGTTGGCCTGGGGCAGCGCGAATACGTATGCCAGCGGCGTATCGGGCGTGATCGGCTCTGCTTTCGACAGGCTCTGGCGATAGCGGCCACGAAAAATATCCATGCCCACGGCCAACTGATAGCCGCCCATCGCCGGATCGGTCGCGACTTCATCGGGGTAGACGTCGATGAGCTTGACCACCCAGTCGCTGTCGGTGCCGCTGGTCGATGCGGTCAGGTGGACCATCGGCATCCCGGCGATCGTCACTGCATGATCAAGCATCGGGCCGGTAAAGGTCAGCACGTCGGGACGGCCGGAGACCGGACGCTGATCGGTGGTCAGCCAGGTCTTCCACGGATTGTTTTCATACCCGACGAGCTTGTTCGGGCGCGGCAGGAACGTGACCGGCGTGGCGGGATCGGACACATAGTCGATCCGCGCAGCACTGTCCGACGGCGCCATGCCGAGCGACCGGTCGGCATGCAGATACAGCTTCGTCGTCGCCGGCGCAGTCGGCCAGCCGGGCAGGCGCTGCCATTCGTTGGTGCCCGACTGGAACGCGGTGACAGTCGCGACATCCATCGGCTTGTCGTACAGGAAATGCGCCAGGAACGGCGCCAGCACATGCATGCGCCACCATTTCGCGGTGTCGGCATCCCACCGGATCGGGCCGAGCATATCGGCGCGCTCGATTTCCTGGCCATGATACCACGGCCCGATCGACATATACAAATTGCCGGCCTTGTCGGCGGGTTTCAGCGCGCGCCACACCGCGGGCGAGCCATAGATATCTTCCTGGTCCCACAGCGAATGCACCAGCATCGTCGGCACGGTCAGCGGCGCGCGCGCCAGGATCCTGTCCATCGCCTGCTCCTGCCAGAAACTGTCATAGGCCTGATGCGCCTTCAGCTTTTGCCAGAACCCGATCTGGTCGAGCCCGTGCCCGCTGGCCAGCGCGCCGGCCGATCCGGCGCGCATGAACATGTCGTAGACATCGGCATTGGGCGTTTCGAAATGGTCGGAATTGTCCTTCGTGCCGACCTGTTCCCACACATAGTCGTCGTTGTACTGGCGATAGGCGCCGTTGTGGAACCAGTCATCGCCGCGCCAGCCATCGACCATCGGGTTCATCGGCACCGCGACTTTCAGCGCGGGATGCGGATTGACCAGCGCGGCGAGCGCGGTAAATCCGTCATAGCTGATCCCCAGGATGCCGACGCGCCCGTTGGATTCGGGCACATGCTTTACCAGCCAATCGATCGTATCGTACGTATCGGTCGCGTGATCGACTTTGGTCGGATTGAGCGAGGAGCCGACGAACGGCCGGTTCATCACATACGTCCCGCTCGAGCCGTATTTGCCGCGCACGTCCTGCACCACCCGGATATACCCGCCGCCGATCACCACATCGGGCGCGCTGTCATAGCCGTCGAGGCGGCTCGCCAGATGCGGCGAATGGCCATAGCTGGTCTGGTCTTCGGCATTGTACGGCGTGCGGGTCAGCAACATCGCCGCGCCCTTGGCGCCCTTGGGCACCAGGATCACCGTGTGGAGCTTTACCCCGTCGCGCATGGCGATCTCGACCACGCGGCGGTCGAAATCGCGAAAATCGTTCGGGTTGGCAAGCTTGGCGGGGCGTTCATCATAGGTCGCGGGCGATGCGATCGCCGGAACCGCTACGCCGAGCATCAAGGCCAAGCCCAGCGCATATTTCCAGACCATCGTTTCGCCCCACCTTGCCGATTCTGCGCGAAGGCTATCGGCTTCATCCAACTGAGGCAACGGCCTATACCGGAATGCCCCGGTGCAAACCAAATCCCCGGGAGGGGGGGGATTATATCTCGGCGTGATCCAGCCGATCGGCGATCAGGCTGCCCAGCCGTGCCAGTTGCGCCTTCAATAGCCGGTTCTCCGCCTCGATCTGCCCGGCGTGCAGCGCCGCCATCGCCAGAGCGACATCATGCGCCGCCCAGCCGAGCACATCGACTTCATCAGGCCGGTACAGCGCGCCGGGACCTTTCAGGTCCAGCAGCACCAACCCGGAAAGCACGCCGTGATCGAGCATCGGCAGCGCCAGCACACCGGGCAGGTCGGTCAGCGTGTCGGACAGGTCGATCGCACGGCGTTCCGCGCGCATCAGCGCAAACGCAGGGTCATCGACGGGCAGGGTGCGCGGCGCGGTGTCCCACGATCCGGCCATGCGTTCCAGGATCGCGTCATGCGTACGATCGCGCCGCCGGTACAGTGCAACCCGCGCGTCGCCCGAAAACCGCGACAATTCGTCGGCGAACGACCGCGCCAGTGCGCGCTCATCCTCGAAATGCGGGGCCGATGCGACAAACCGGCGCAGGATCGCTTCGTTGGCATGCCATCCGCGAAAGAACACATGCTCGACCCGGTTCTCGACCGCCTCGTGCACGCGGTGGAACGCCAGATAGACCAGCAAAGCGGCGCCTGCGTCGATCCATACGCTGGCCTTGACCCAGCTTTCGGGCAGCCAGTGTTCCACGCCCCATTCGATAAGGCCGAAACAGCCCAGCAAAAGCGCGCTGATCGAACCGAACGCCAGCGTGCGGTTGACGACAAAGCCAAGGTCGATGACACGGTGGCGCAGCAGCGCATAAGCCAGCAGCAGGGGAAACACGACCGAGGCAATCAGCGTCGAAGCGGTCTCAATCGTGAATTGTGCAGAACCGTGCAGCGACTGCAACCCTGCGCCAGCCACCAGCGAAAGCAGCGCTCCGATCACGACCAGAGCATCGGCGAGCAACAGCACGGTAAACCGGTTGCGCACCGCACCGCTGCCGTCGCGCATTCCGCGCCATGCCCAATAGACCGACACGCCAGGGCCCACGACAAGCAGCGCGGCAATCGCATTCGCGATACCAGGCGGCAAAGGCCAGGGCCTCCACGCAATGACGACCGAAAACCCGAGCTCGCAAGCCGCCAACGTCGCCACGAGTCCGACGACGAGCCAGGCACGCCACCCCACCCTGGCAACCGCCTTGTCGTAAAGCAGCACCGGCAGGACCAGCAAGCCGATGCTGCAGCAATTCAGCAGCACGATTCCTGCGAGAAATAACGGCATCGCGTCCGACACCGTCATCCACCAAGGAACATCCGCGCCCGCGACATACCCGATCAGTCCAAGGCCGAGCGCCAGCGCGGCACGATTGCCCCAGCCGCGCCACAGTACGACCACGCCCAGCGCAATGGCAAACAAACCGCCACCGATGATGGACAGCCACAGCGCCGGTCTGGCGGCAGGAGTATCCATGCGGGGCATTGCCGCGAAATGCAGCCAGACATGATGCACACCATAAATTACCGCCGGGCCGGAACTGCGCTTGGCGGGCGGACCATGCGCCGGCTCCCCTGCAGTCAGACCGGCGATGGCCCCCGGGGGCGGGTTCGAGGCGATGATCTTGTCAAAACGGATCAGCCCACCAGGGCGGATGCCGGCGAGCTCGGCGGCTCCGCCGCGATCGACGTGATCGACTGTCAACCATCCGGGTGCAACGCTGGAGGGATGATAGCCCATGCCCGCAGATCCGACGCGCGTCTTGCCCAGCAGGCCGGTGCGGCCCGCGACCGCGGTCAACTGCGACAAACACAATGCCACCGCCAGCACGCAAACCAGTGCGGTTATCCACCCGCGTAAGCCGGTGAACAGCCGATCGGGCGTCGTTTCTGGCAATCTCCCGTTAACCATGAAAAAATCCCCACCGCATCAGCGGCAGGGGTAGCAATCGTTGGTTAACGGTCAACCGGAGATGCTTCCGGTAAACCCCTTACTTTTTGGTGCGCAGCTTGCGATGCGCGCCAAGGTCCAGCACTTCGGACGGTCCGCCATCGTTTTCGAGCAGGCCCAGGCGCCGCGCGACTTCCTGATAGGCTTCCTCTTCGCCGCCCAGATCCTGCCGAAACCGGTCCTTGTCCAGCTTTTCGCCGCTGACCATGTCCCACAGCCGGCAGCCGTCGGGGCTGATCTCGTCGGCCAGGATCACGCGCGCATAATCGCCGTCCCAGATACGACCGAATTCGAGCTTGAAGTCGACGAGGCGGATATTGACGGCGGCAAACATGCCGCACAGGAAATCGTTCACGCGGATCGCCATCGAGGAAATGTCGTGCATTTCCTCGTTGTTGGCCCAGCCGAAACACGCGATGTGCTCCTCGGAAATCAGCGGATCACCAAGCGCGTCGTCCTTGTAGTAATATTCGATCAGCGTGTGCGGCAGCGGCTCGCCCTCGGCGATGCCCAAACGCTTGGAAATCGAGCCGGCGGCGACATTGCGCACGACGACTTCGATCGGAATGATTTCGACCTGGCGCACGAGCTGTTCGCGCATGTTGAGCCGGCGGATGAAATGCGTCGGGATGCCGATATGCGCCAGGCGGGTGAACACATATTCGCTGATGCGGTTGTTGATCACGCCCTTGCCGTTGATCGTGCCACGCTTCTGCGCGTTGAACGCGGTGGCATCGTCCTTGAAATACTGGATCAGCGTACCGGGCTCCGGGCCCTCGTACAGGATCTTGGCTTTGCCTTCATAAATCTGGCGGCGACGGGACATGGAGCTATCTTCCTGTAGCGGCGGGCAACCCCCACTAGCGCCTTTCGGGTCGGCGCAAAACGGGGTGAGCCAAATATCCCCGGCAAAACAAGGTAGGCCGAGGGGGATGTGAAGGCTGGGCGCATAGGCCAAAACGGCGCCTCGCGCAATCATGCCCGGCTATTCGAGAAAATCAAACGAGGCGTGTCGTTTTATCCGGCTGCACAGGAAAGTTCTGACGCGCCATTGGAACAACGGTCGCCATGGGCGCTTGGCAAGACCATGGTGATACCCATTCTTTACGGAGCTGTCTCATGAGCAAAGTCCTCGTCCTGTACTATTCCAGCTATGGCCATGTCGAAACGATGGCCCACGCCATCGCCGAAGGTGCGCGCGCCACGGGCGCCAGCGTCGATGTCAAGCGCGTGCCCGAAACCGTACCGGACGAAGTGGCCGCTGGCGCACACTTCAAGACCAACCAGTCCGCGCCGATCGCGACGATTGCCGATCTCGAACATTATGACGCGATCATCATCGGCACCGGCACGCGGTTTGGCCGGATCGGGTCGCAAATGGCGGCGTTCCTCGACCAGGCCGGCGGCCTGTGGATGCGCGGCGCGCTGAACGGCAAAGTCGGCGCAGCATTCACGTCGACCGCCAGCCAGCATGGCGGCCAGGAAACGACGCTGTTCTCGATCATCACCAACCTGCTGCACTTCGGCATGACCATCGTCGGCCTCGATTACGGCTTCCAGGGCCAGTTGGGCCACGACGAAGTCCTGGGCGGCGCCCCCTATGGCGCCACCACGATCGCCGGCGGCGACGGCAGCCGCCAGCCGAGCAAAATCGAACTGGCCGGCGCGCGCTATCTGGGCACAAAAGTGGCCAATACCGCGACCAAGCTGTTCGGCTGATCAACGAAAAGTGGCCTCCGGCGGGCAAGGGTTAACACCCTTGCATCCCGGGTTCTTGATCCTCCCCGGCACGGGGAGGGGAACCGCGCGCAGGGTGGTGGAGGGGCGTGGCCCAACAAAACCACGCTCCTGCCCCAAGGCGTTGTGAGCGTCCCCCACTCGCGTCATCCCGGGCTTGATCCGGGATCAGGCTTACTTTCTGCTCGTCGAGCGTCGCAAAGAAGCTTTATCCCGGGTCAAGCCCGGGATGACGCGAGGGTGGGTGGATTACGGATTAAGACGGCAGATGCGAAAACTGCCAAATCGGGACGTACTTCCCATCGTTCCAACTTCGCCAAGACATCTGGTGGATGTCGGACCAGGAAGCGTTAAACGTCTCATCAAATGCCATCCCCGGCCGGTGGCGATTCCAACTTCGCTCGGTCAAGGTACGCCAGCATATCACTGGGCTGGGTCGTGCCGCCACGCCGCTTGAGAAAATCGGCTGCGGTTTCCACAACGCCAATCTTCTGCGCGATTGCCACGGCAATCCACTGGTTCAGCGACACACCGTCTTCCCTGGCAAGCCGGGCAGCAGCTTCCTTGACCGATGCCGGGAGCTTGAGCGGATAAGATACTTTGCTCATGATCGTAATTCCTTCAACAACTCTCCGGGTCTCAGCACTCTCAATCCGAACCGGGCGGCGCCTTTGGCAAAATCCCGCATATTGTGCGTAACCAGCGCGTCGGCTTGGCCGTTGACCGCCGCTTCCAGCACCATTTCGTCATTCGGGTCCGATAACTGTGGTCGCCATTGAAAACTGACTTCCACCGCATCGCAGGCGCTCGCAAACGCGGCCAGGAAGTGGTCCACGTCGCCCAGTCCAAGGCCAAGGGCCAACCGTTGCTCGGCGCGCTTCAGCACAGACTCGTATTCCAGAAACAGCGCCGGAGTCACCAGCGGCGTCAATCGTCCATGGGCAGCTTCGCGTAGCACCGCATTGCTGCCGCCAGACGCACTTCGCAGCGCTGTCACGATAACGTCGGTATCAAAAACAACGCGAAGCATATCCTATGAGATATCATACTGCCAGCAATATTCCAATGGAATCCCACCAAAACCCCCCATACATTTTTCTGATCCCGCCATTTTGCCATAGCGCGCCCGGGCGGTGGCATTATGAACGAGGCCAGACCGCTATCCGGAGACGACCAATGCCGCGCGCCGCCACACTCGCCCTGCTCGAACACTATTACGCCGCATTCAACGCTGGTGACTGGCAGGGCATGCTCGATTGCCTGTCGGACGATGTCGCGCACGACCTGAACCAGGGTAGCCGCCAGACCGGAAAGGCGGCGTTCAAGGCATTCATCGCGCATATGGAGCGCTGCTACAAGGAACGGCTCGACGACATCGTACTGATGGTCAGCGAAGACGGCACGCGCGCGGCGGCGGAATTTGTCGTGCATGGCCAATACCTCGCCACCGACGAAGGTCTGCCCGAGGCGGATGGCCAGACGTATGTGCTGCCCGCCGGCGCATTCATCGCGATCGACGCGGGCAAGATCACGCGGCTGACAATGTATTACAACTTGGCCGACTGGACCGCGCAAGTCGATCCAGCCGCATGACGATTGCGGTTCGCCCGCTGACCGGTGACGAACTCGCCGGTGCCCTGGCGCCGCTGGCGCAACTGCGCATCGCAGTTTTTGCGGCATTTCCGTATCTGTATGACGGCGATGCGGCATACGAGACGGATTATCTGCGCGAATTTGCCGCCGCGCCCGATGCGGTGCTGGTCGCGGCGTTCGATGGCACCGTGATCGTCGGCGCGGCCACCGCGGCGCCGATGGTGCATCAGAAGTCCGAATTTCGTGATCCGTTTGTCGCGCGCGGCATCGATGCCGCGCGACTGTTCTATTTCGGCGAAAGCGTGTTGTTGCCGCAGTATCGCGGGCGCGGGGTCGGCCATGCGTTTTTCGACCACCGCGAGGCGCAGGCGCGCAGATGCGGCGCGGCAGCGGCATGTTTTGCCGCCGTCATCCGCCCCGCCGATCATCGCGCGCGCCCCGCCGATTATGCGCCGCTCGATCCGTTCTGGGTGCGGCGCGGGTATGCCCCAGTGCCGGGCCTGGTCACGCAACTGGGGTGGAAAGACCAAGGCGATGCGGATGAAACGATGAAACCCATGCAGTATTGGATGCGCGAATGGTGACAACCCGGTGGTGATGTCTCAATGGCGCGTGGCCGCCGCGCAATATCCGATCGACGCACTGGCCGACTGGGAGGCCTATGCGGCCAAGCTGACGCGCTGGGTCGGGCAGGCGGCGCAGGCGGGCGCGGCGCTTGCGGTGTTTCCCGAATACGGCGGCATGGAATTGGCCAGCCTCGATCCGGCGACGATGGGCGATCTGCAAGGGTCGATCGAAACGGTTTCGGCGTTGTTGCCCCGCGTCGATGCGCTGCACGCAGACCTTGCTCGCACGCATGCGATCTGGATCCTGGCCGCAAGCGCCCCGCGCAAGCGCGCCGATGGCCGGTTCGTCAACACCGCGCGGCTGTTTTCGCCCACCGGCGGCGTCGCGTATCAGGACAAGTTGCTGATGACCTGCTTCGAAAACGAGGACTGGGGCATTGTGGCGGGGGACCGGCTTAATGTCTTTGCCACTCCGCTGGGGCGCCTGGCGGTGCTGATCTGTTACGACAGCGAATTTCCGCTGCTGGCACGCGCCGCGGTCGAGGCCGGCGCGCAGGTTCTGCTGGTGCCGAGTTGCACCGAGACGATGCGCGGATACTGGCGCGTGCGGCTGGGCAGCCAGGCGCGCGCGCTCGAGGGGCAATGTTACGCCGTCCACAGCCCGACCGTGGGTGAGGCAGCGTGGTCGCCTGCGGTCGATCATAACCGGGGCGCGGCGGGGATTTACGGCCCGCCCGACCGGCATGACGGGTTTGCCATGCCCGAGGACGGCGTGCTCGCGATCGGCGAGGAATCGGCGGCGCAATGGGTCTATGCCGATCTCGATCTCGATCATGTCGCGACCTTGCGCGCCGACGGCGGCGTGCTGAACATGCGCGATTGGGCGTTGCAGGCAGGCGCCGGGCCTTTGCCAGCAGTGACTGTCGTCGATTTGACCTGAACGCGTGCCACGGTACTGTACAGATCTGAACGGGAGCTTTTGATATGCGGATGGCACGGCGCGATTGTCTGGTAGCGGGCGGCGGCCTGGCGGCGGCGCTGCTGACCGGGCTGGGCACGAGCGCGCATGCGGCGAAACGCCCGGCCACGCCGGTCGTGCTCGGCCATCGCGGGTGCAGCGCGCTGCGGCCTGAGCATTCGCTGGGGTCCTACGCCAAGGCGATTGCCGATGGCGCCGATTATATCGAACCCGACCTGGTCGTGACCAGGGACGGCGTGCTGGTCGCGCGGCATGAAAACAACATTGTCGAAACCACCGACGTGGCGATGCATCCCGAATTCGCCGGACGCAAGACGACCAAGATCGTTGATGGCGCGTCGCAGACCGGCTGGTTTACCGAGGATTTCACGCTCGACGAACTGCGCACGTTGCGGGTGAAGGAACGCATGGTCGGCGAGGGGATGCGCACCGAAAGCCATTCGTACGACGGCATGTTCCGCATTCTGACTCTGGCCGAGATCGCCGATTTCCTCGCCGCGGAATCGGCGGCGCGCGGGCGTGTCGTCGGGCTGATCCCCGAAATCAAGCATTCGACGTATTTCGCCGGGATCGGATTGCCGATGGAGGACCGGTTTTTGAAGGGCCTGGGCGAAAGCAAATATCTGGCGACCGCGCCGGTGATCGTCCAGTCGTTCGAAATCGCCAATCTGAAAATGCTGCGCCGCGCGCTGCACGACAAGCCCAATATCCAGTTCATGCAACTGATCGACGACGACGCGCAACGGCCGGCCGATGTGGTCAAGGCCGGCGGCGCCACGACCTATGGCCAGATGACAAGCGCACGGGGCCTGGCCGAAATCGCAACTTATGCCGACTGGGTTGCGCCTTGGACGCGGCAATTGATGCCGCTGCGCGCCGATGGCAAGTTGGGCGAACCCAAACCGATCTTTGCCGATGCGCACCGCGCCGGGCTGCTGGTCGGGTGCTATACCTTCCGCCCCGAAAACCAGTACTTGGCCGCCGACTTTCGCAATGATGCCGGCGCCAACGCGCGCAATCCCGAGGGCAGCGTCGCCGAAATCCGCCGCTATGTCGCGGCCGGGCTCGACGGGTTTTTCACCGATGACCCGGCATTGGGGCGGCGTGCGCTCGCGACCTAGCGCCATAATGGACGAATTTGTGGCGAACCGCCCAAGATGCTGGACATTCGGGTCCATAACGGGTTGGATCGCGCTTGGAGAGGATGTGAACCTGATTGGTTGATTCCATTCAACCTGAGGATCTGCATCCCGCGATGAGCCAAAAAGCCGTTCTGTTCGTGTGCCTGGGCAATATCTGCCGTTCGCCGATGGCCGAAGCCGCCCTGCGCGCCGAAGCGGTGGCGCAAGGCCTGGCGCTGACTATCGATTCTGCTGGAACCAACGGGCTGCACACCGGCCAGCACGCCGACCCGCGCGCCATCGCCGAGGCGGCCCGCCACGATATAGACCTGACCCGCCATCGCGCGCGTCAGCTTACCGAAGACGATTTTCTGCACTTCGGCCATATCTATGCGCTCGATCACCAGAACCTGCGCGAGATCGGCCGCATCGCACCGCGCCGGCATTCGGCCAAAGTCGCGTTATTGCTAGATATGGTGCCCGGCCGTGGCGGCCAGGCGGTGCTCGACCCGTACTATGGCGATGCCGAGGATTTCGCGACCGCGTGGGACGATGCGGCCCAGGCGGCAAAGTATATCGTGGCGCAGTTGGCGCGCTAGGCAGCGTGGACAAATTCGGGCCACACATTGATGGCCGCTTACGGCCTTGCGAAAATCTAAACCTGCGTGCCAGCAATCGCCCCATTAGCAGACGCTTGACCTGTCATCATCGGCTCCCGTTAGCGGCCATCTGCAACTCCAAAAACCAAAGATTGCAATGGTCCTGATAGCGTTCCATGCTCGTCGCCATGCAGGACATAATAGGAATAGCATTTTTCTGCGTGATTTTTGTGGGTGTGCCGCTATTTTGCTTTTGGCTTGTTATTCACAGCATTCGCAATGGGGTGGTTCGCGCTAGGGGCGCATCTTACAAGCGCACAGACAATCCCAAGTCCTTTTGGATGATGGTCGCGGTTTACGCCGCACTGGGTATTTGGATTGTTTACTTAGCATCACTCATCGGCGTAGACATTTGGCGACATCCGTAGCCGCTTACTTTAACGCAGACGGCGGCTATTTCGCAGCAGCAACCAAAAAGCGAATGGCAGCTTTCCTCCACTCCCCGCCGTTCAATGGCGAGAGGCTCGCGCGATTATTGCCACGGCAGCTTACGACCTTTTTGAAGACACGGACCAATTACGGAGTTCGCCAACCAAGCACGGTTAAACGCCCCAGCGGATTGATGCTCATAGCAATGACGAGCACCATAAAAGCCATCGTGATGTATCGCAGCCAACCACGCAATCTTAGAACCTGGCAACCGAGCACGATGAGGCTGATGGCAGTGGCAATGGCCCAAAATCGCAGAAGCTCACCATATTTTCCTGTTGCACTTGAGGCATACCCAACGAACCCACCGCTTAATGCAATTAACACTCCGAAGAGGGTCACTGCAAAATTCAATGCTTGGCCGCGTGCAATCATTTAGATAAAATGCAACGGTTCGCGCAACAAAGCAACGGCAGCTTCCCTCCATTTCTTGCCGTTCGGGACGCACGCACAACATCCTCAATGTGGACATTCCGTTCGCGCAATTTGTGCATGATGCCTGGAATTGCTTTTTACACGTGCTTTATGTGATCCATTTTGTCTGTCCGGGGTGACGATAGTCCTATGCTGGGCGTGGCCCGCGGTGTCGCGCTTGCGCAAAGCGGCTTGAGACGTTGCAGCTTGCGGCGGGTTGCAAGAGCTGGATGGCAAACAATCCAGGATAGTAACGGGATCCAAGGGCATTGGCCCTTGGCCGCCGGAGGCCCTAATAACGCCCGCCGGAGGCCCTAAAAACGCCCGCCTAAGCCGTCTCGCGCACGATCAACTGCGGCGTGAATTGTATCGATTGCGTATCTGCGCCTTCCATCCGGCGCAGCAGCAGGTCGACCAGCATGCATGCGCCGCCTTCGACATCCTGGCGGATGGTGGTCAGCGGCGGGTGGCACAGGCGGGCCAGCAGGATGTCGTCGAAGCCGATGACGGCCATATCGTGCGGGGTGACAATGTCGAATTCGCCGGCGGCGCCGATCACGCTGATCGCGCCGACGTCGCTGGCGGCAAAGACGCCGTCGGGGCGGTTTCCGGCGGCGAAATAGTCGTGCGCGGCGATGTGGCTGGCTTCAGGCGCGACGGAGCTGGCGACGACGGTGGTGTCGCGGCGGATATCTTCGGGCAGGGCGGAAAGGAAACCGGCCCGGCGCGCAGCGAATTCTGGCGTATCGCCGTGGCCGAAATACGCCAGGCGGCGGCATCCGCGCTGGAGCAGATGGCGAGCGGCAAGCACGCCGCCGGCGTGGTTGTCGGAGCCGACAGTGGTATAGGCGTTGCCGGGATCGTGGGCCCCCCACACAACGATCGCGCGATGGTGTCTGGCGGCGCGATCGAGCACGGCGTGCTGGTCTGACTGGCCGATCATGATGATGCCATCGGTGCGGCCCGAGCGGATGAAATCGTCGAGCCACATATCGCGTTCGGGCACGACGCGCGACAACAGCAGATCGTAACCGCGCTCGGTCAGCGCCTCTGCGATATGGCCCAGCATCGTGGAAAAGAACGGGTCGGACAAGGCCTGGCCGCGTTGGTTGCCCAGCGGCAGCAGCACACCGATCGCGCCGGTTCGGCCCAGCCGGAGATTCTGCGCCGCGACGTTCAGCCTGAAACCGTGTTCGGAGGCGATGGCGCGGATGCGGTCGCGCGTGGCCTGGTTCAGGGTGCCCTTGCCGGTCAGCGCGCGCGACACGGTCGACACCGACACGCCCGCGATCAGCGCGAGATCGGATATGCTGCGAACCGAGGACGGTACGGAACCCATGTTGGCCTGTTCCTATGAAGGCGTATCGGACAAGGTTGTATTGCGCGAACACGAACCGGGCCTGCCACACGGAGGTTGCAATGTACCGCATTGGTTTTCGGCGCGCAAAGCCTATTCACCCGTCGTTTTCATGATGGCATTTTACAGGTATTGCAAGATGTTCGGTGCTTTTGCGATCCGGTGAGAAAAACTGTCGTTGCTATTCCGGCGCGACGACGATTTTCAGCCGGATGAGCTTGCCGTGATGGCCAACCTTGACGTGTTGGTCGCTGGCCAGTCTGATTTTCAGCCGCTTTGCCTGATCGGGTGCAATCGCCAGCGTGTAATCGCCCGGGCGGATCTGTTCCATCAGCACGAAACCATCGCTTTCACTGCGCACGCGCGCGACGCGGTGGCCCCGGGCATTGATCAGATACAGCACCAGCCCGGCAACGCCGCGCTTGTTCCTGCCATTGGCATAGACGGCGGTGCCTTCGATATCGCTCAGCCGCTGGATCGCGAACTGCACGATCGGGATGCGGCCCGGGCGCGCGATCAGTTCGACGCCCGGGCGCGATGGGGCCATCGCGATATCGGGCAATGTCGCACCGTCGATCCTGACCACGGTGCGTGCGCCGTCGCCGATCCCGGTCATGACCGCGTCGCCTGCGGCATTGGATGTCACGTGCTGCGATCCGGTGAAATACCCGACTTTGCCGATCATGGCTTCATCGGGATCGCGGTGGTCGTCGCCGTTCATGTCGTCGAACGCGCGCACCGCGACTGCGCCGCTCGATGACAGTCCGGGGCGCGCGACGAACATGTGCCCGTTCAGCGGATTGCGGCCAAAGCTGAACCCCAGCCGCAGCGTGAAGGCATAATTGCGCGATGGCGCGGTGTACGTCGAATCGAACGACAGCGCGATCGGCCCGAACTTGTGCGTGGCCGAAAGGCCGATCGTGGTCTGGCCGATGGTCTGGCTGGCCAGGGTCTGTCCGGCTGCGGCCTGTGCCGCCAGGATCTGTGCGACGGTGGTCTGGGTGATCTGCGCTTGGGCCGCGGTGGTTTGCGCAACCGTTGCCAGGCTCTGGTTGAACGTGCGCGTCAGCGATGCACGCACGCTCGTCGTCGCGCTGATATCGCGGTCCACTTCGGCGCTGATCGACGTGACGTGCGGGTGGCTCCCGAGCGTATAGCCCAGTTCGCCGCGGTATTGCGTGTGGCTGCCGGCAAAGGTCGTCAGGTCGAACGTGCCGTTGGCCAGGTGCGTGGCTGCGCTGCCGCGGCTGGCGGTATCGGTATAATTGATCACATTGGCGGCCAGCACGCGGCCCACGGTGACCGTCTGGCGGAAAGAGGCGGTGTCGGTGGTCTGGCCATCGGCATAAGCCAGATGCTGCCACGAAAACGACAGCGGCATCGTGTGCTGCCCGATATGCAGCGTCTTGGTCAGATCGAATTCTGTCATCGAGGTCAGCGCCAGCCGCGCCGGCGAGCGCATTTCATCGACGAAGCCGTGGCTGTAATTGGCATGCACCGCGACGATCGTGGCGCCCAGCAGCCGCCCGGCCAGCCCCAGTTCCAGCGCGGTGGCGCCGCCCGACCCGATCGCGGCGTCGAACTTTGCCGCCCATCCGCCAAGCCCGGTGCGAATGCCTGCCGAGCCAAGCCAGCGCTGTGCCCCGCCCGATCGATACAGCGCACCGCTGCCGACGATCGTCACCGCGCTGGTCAGCCCGTACTGCATCGCAAAGCCTTCGCGCGCGGCGCCGTAATCGTACGGGGGCACAAATTGCGGCGGCGTGACATTGATCACGCTCTTGTCCTTCTGCACCGCAAACAGATTGTAGGTGAACACACCCTTGGCCAGGCGCCCGTCGCCGACGCTGACCCGCCGCACGTCCTCGCGCCGCTGCCCCTGCGGGCCGTAGAACACCAGGCGAAACACATTGAGCCCGAATTCGACCGGTACCTTCAGGAATTCGTACTGGCCATTGATCGCATCGCGGGTCGATGCGACGAGCGCATCGTTGCGGTACAATTCGACTTCGAAACCCGACTGAAGATCGCCGCGAAAATCCATGGTTTCAAACACCGACGCCCGCTCGATCGGCTCGTTGGTCAGTGCAAAACCGCGCCCGGACACCCCGCGCAGACCGATCGGCATCGATGTGGTTGCGACATCGCCCATTTCGAATTCGGTCGCGCGCAGCGGGCCCAGCAGATGCGCCTCGGGATCGCGGCGGCCCAGTTCCACGCGCGCCGCGATCAGGCCGCTCGACGAGGACACGCTGGCGAACGTGCGCGCGGTCATGAACAGGAAATCGCCATCCGCGCGCAGATCGCCTTCGAAATGGGTCTTGATCCCCTGCGCGCCGCTCGTGCGCAGTTCCACTTCGGAAATCGGTGCGTCGATCAGCAGGTAGGGCGTATCCTGGCGTTCGAATACCGGCGCTGCGCCGTGGCCGCCGGCATTGGTCAGCCGCGCGCGCGCGTTTTCGCGATCGGCCTTCTGCTCGAACGGAAACGGTTCGAGCGTCTTGACGACCACCGATTGCGCGCGCAGGTCGGTGGTCAGCCTGATCGGCAGGATGTCGGACAGGCGCTCGGCCTTGACCCACAATTCACCGTCGTAGGCGGCAAAATCGGCCTTGTTGACGGCGCTTTCCTTGCCCGCCAGCGTGATCGTGCCCGCACGCAGGTTGATCGACACCGTGCGCAGCGGCGACAGGTACCAGCCATTGGCGTAGTGCCCGTCGTCGCTGACGCTGATCGGCAGGTCGAGAAACCGCGCGATGTCGCTCATCGGCAGGTAGACCCCGCCGCGCAGGCCATGCGCGGTCAGCGTGTCGGTCATTTCGCGGTGCTGTGTGCGGACCTCAAGGATCAGTTCGTCGTCGGCGGACAATGTCGGATAGGCGCTGGCGACTGGCTGCCCGGGCATGGCCGCGTGCGGCGATGCGCCGGGGCCGGGCAGGGGCGGCGTGCTGGGGGGAGAGGCGATCTGCGGCGGAACCGGATCGGGGGCAGGGCCGGGGAGCGGGCCCGGCGCAGGCTCCGGCGCCGCATAAGCGGCGACCGGCAGCGCAAACAGCGCGGTTGCGGGCAGGACGCACCAGCGGCCCGCGCCGCGGTTGCGGGCGGGCGAGGCAGGCGTTGGAATGGAGGCAGCTGTGGGCGCCTCCGGCCGGGTCACGGAATGACGAAGTCCTGTTTGGCAAGCGTCTGGCCGGGAGCAAAGTCATCATCGACATACGTTGCTGTCAGGTGCGTGCCGCTGGCGGTAAACCGGGCATCGACCGCCGGATCCACCGCCACGGTGATCATCCGCTGGTCGACCTCGGTATAGACGCCAACGCCCCTGATCAGCGCGATCGGCTTTGGCGCGCCGGGCGCGGTGAATGTGATATCGCCGAATGACGATCGCGTGCCGCTGCGCGTGATGGTGATGTGGATCAGCCGTTCACCCGTCGGCGCGGCACTGACGCTCAGGTCCTTCAACCCGGCGTTCAGCGTGGTGTCGCCGACGCGGATGATCACCGGGATCGAAATGCCGAAGCGCGGGATGATCTTCACGCCGATGCCGCTCGCCGCCGGCTTGCCGTTGGTGGCTTCATCGATGGTCAGGCCGTCGTCGCCGGGCGGGACCGCGATCGTCGAGAAATGGGTGCGATATTCGCCCGGCGGTAGATCGGGCGAGACGCGCGCCATGATGCGCACCATCTGCGATTCGTTGCCGGGCAGGGTAAAGCGGTGCGGCGACCAGCGGACCATGTCGCCTGCGCCTTTCAGCCGGCCGAGCGCGGGATCGCCGTTATGGATCGACGCGGGCTCGACCAGGCGGCCGTCGCTGGTCATCACCATGTCGGCGATCGTGATGTCGTAGTCGCCGGTGTTGCCGGTCTTGTTGTAGATGCCGACGCTGGCCACGCGGTTGCGATCGTCGATCACCACGCGCTTGGGATAGAGATTGATATCGCCCATGCCGCCGACCGCGCCCTCGGGTGCCTTCGCCGCTGTCGGGCCTTCACCCGGAAACGGCGCCTTGGCCGCACGCGTGACCGTCGATGACGCATTGCCGCTGGGCACGGTCGAGATCTGTGATGGGCTTTGCGCCAGGGCGCCTGCCGGCATCGCCGAACACAACAGCAGCGCCAGGCCGGCGCGGGCGCCGCCGATAGAGGCCAGAGGCACGATCATTGCGAGATACTCCAATTGGGCCACGTGGAATTGGTCAGTAATATTGGACGATGATCGGAAACGTGCCGGTGTATGCGCCCGGCGCCTGCCGCGCCGATGCGGTCAGCGTGCCGCCGATATCGAAACTGCTGGTCCCGCCTGCGCCCAGCTGCCCGATCGCAAGCCCGACATCGGTGGTAAACTGGCTCACGGTCATTGTCGCCGATCCGTTGGAGATCGTTACCGAGGCCACGCCGTAGATCCCGTATGATGCGCCGGGCGTGCCCGAGACGGTAAAGGCGGCCGCACCGCGCGTGGTCGGCTGGGCCACGCCGCTGGCGCTGGTCATGCCGCCGGTCGTGGTAAAACCGCCCTGCGGCGCCATTACCATCGTTCCGGCGGTCGTTGGCTGCGCAAACGTGCCGAAGCTCAAGGGCTTGACGGCCACCAGCGCGATCGGCGCGGCGACTTGCCCGCCGACCGTGCCGCCGGCAACCGTGGTGCCGGCGGAACCGGCCAGCGCCGGCTGGGCGGCCAGGCAGGCCAGCGCCGCAGCACTCGATGCCAGCTGGGATCGAAATCCCGTCATGATCATTCCCCCAACGCCGCACACTGCGCGCCCGGTCCCCAACATCGGTTGCGTCCCGCAAAGGCGCCGCCGTGTTCCGGACCGGGCATGGTCTCGTCTGTCAGCGATTTACTGATAGACGACTGTTGCATTGTACGTCCCGGTATAGGCGCCGGCGGTTTCGGTGCCGACTGCGGTCAGGGTACCGCCGACGGTGAAGTTGTACGTGCCGGTCGCGCTGGTCGTGCCGCTGGCCGATGATGGCGCGGTGGTGAAGGCCATCGACTTGGCGCCGTTGCTGATCGTGCCGTTGGTGGTGGTGATGCCGAATGCGCGGCTGATATCGCCGGTCAGCGAAAACTGGTCGGCGGTGGTGGTCGATCCGCCTGGAACGAAACCGACATCGCTGGTGGTCGTGCCGGTGCCGGTTGCGGTAACCACGACCGTGCCGCCGGTGCCGACGGTGAATTTACCGAAATTGAGCGCCGCGCCCGGAGTATGGATCAGCACGATTGGCGCCACGATCGTCGCGGTCGCGGTGCCGGCTGCGGTCGCGGTGTTGCCCGATGCGGCATTTGCCGTGGCGGCTGCCCCGAACACGCCCGACAGCGCGACGATGGTTGCGAGATACGTTTTCATGATCACAAGACCTTTCCTGAAGCAGCGAAGGTCTGTGCGTCCCTTCGTCTGTGCAAAGCAGCTGCAGCCGGACCCGTTGATCGTTGCCGATCGCCGCCATCCCCCGCAATCGGGTGCTAGGCCATTTTGGTTAACAACCGGTTAGGTATAAACCGCAGTGGGTGAGGGCGAGTGCAGCGCGCCCGGCGCTTGTTTATGGTTGGAACGCTTCGGAACGAGACGCTCAGTTATATGCGACAGTGGCGCTGTAAGTGCCCGTATAGGTGCCCGGGGTTTCGGTGCCGATCGCGGTCAGCGTGCCCCCGACGGTAAAGTTGTAGGCGCCGGTGGTGCTGGTCGTGGCGCTGGTGGCCGAGGGCGTCGTGGTAAAGGCCATCGATTTCGCGCCGCTGGTCACGGTGCCACTGGTCGTGGTGATCGTGAAATTGCGCGCAATATCGCCGGTCAGCGCAAATTTGTCAGCGGTGACGACCGAACCGCCCGGTACAAATGTCACCGCGCTGGTGGTCGAACCGGTACCCGCAGCAGTAACCACAACGGTTCCGCCCGTGCCCACGGTAAAGCTGCCGAAGCCAAGCGTCGCTCCGGCAGTATGCGTCAGCTTGATCGGCGCGATTACGGTGCCCGCTGTCGTGCCGGCTGCGGTTGCGGTATTGCCCGAGGCTGCGCTCGCGGCGGTCGTCGACCCCATCGCAAGCGCCGCGATCGCGGTTGTCATCGCAGCGACCCGCCCGAATTCTGTCCCGTGTGGCATTGCAACATCTCCCGCCTGTCGTCGTCACCCGATCCCTCGTGCCATTCGGGCACGCGTCACTCAGGTTTTAGAACCGAACACCGGCGTTAGGCGGGAATGGTTAACAGGCGGTTAGGTATAGTGCGCAAGCATTTGGCAATTCGCCATTTTCGACGCCTTATGGCCGGATCTCAGTTCGTTGCCTGAAAACCAAAAACGGGCAGCACGATCCGCAAGGATCGCACTGCCCATCATGGCCCCCCGACAAGGCTGTGCCCGAACGCGTACCGGCGCTGGTCTCCCCCCGAAAACCGGCGCCAGGTTCGCCTTAGTTGTAGGCGACGGTCGCGTTGTACGAGCCGGTGTAGGCGCCGGCCTTTTCGGTGCCGAGCAGCGTCAGCGTGCCACCGACCGAGAACGTATACACGCCCAGCGCGCTCAGCGAGCTTGAAGCGGCCGACGGCGTGGTCGAGAACGAGATCGTGGTGGTGCCGTTGGCGACCGTGCCGGGTGCGGTCGAGATCGTGAACGACCGCGCGCCCTGGCCGGCGACCGTGAACTGGTCGGCGGTCACAAGATTGCCGGTTACGAATGCGGTATCGCCCGTGGTGCTGCCGGCGCCTGCCGGGGTCACCACGACAGAGCCGCCGGTGCCGGTGCTGAAGATGCCGAAATTCAGTGCGGCGGCCGGCGTGTGGATCAGCGTGATCGGCGAAACGACTGTCGCCAGCGCGGTGCCCGATGCGGTCGAGGAATTGCCCGATGCGGCGTAGGCAGGAGCCGAAACGGTTGCTGCTGCGGCGAGGACCAGAACGGACGAAAGAAGGATCTTGGTCATTGTATATTCCTGTGCGTTGTACCGGCCAGTCACGTCGGCCCGTAATCGGTGAACCCATTTCGCAAGTGACCGGCCGTAGAGGCGACCGCGTTTGGCGATGTCTGTTCCCTAGGCCCGCAGGATTAAACTATGGCCTAGTAATTATACTTACCATTTGGTTCATATCTCGAAAACCATCACAAAAAATGGCGTAAATCTGCCATTTTTATTGTTAATTTCGTCAAAATTACGGTTAATATCCGAAGAATTCAGCCGGAATTAACGATGAGCTTTCATAGCGTCGGACACGCTGGAAAGGCACATTGATCGTGCCAAGCATCGGTTTTCGTGAGGCAAATTGATGAGGGGGTCACGGCGGGGAAGGTAAATTTCCTCCGGCCGGAGCGGGCCAATTCGGTTAGCGTGAAAAAGTTTCGGCGGTGCCAAAAAATTTTTACGGTGAATTGCGCGGGTCAGACGTAGCTGACGATCACCGTAAAGCTGGCGCGATAGCGTGCCGGCGGCAGATCGGCGGGCAGGGTTATCGTGCCGCCGACTTCGAAGCGATCGGTGCCTGCGGCGTCGAGGCGCGGCGCGGTCGCACTGCTGGCGCTGCGCACGGTCAGGCCAGTGACGGTGAGCGCAGGAACGCCGGCGCCCGACTGGGTGGTGCCAGTCGCCACGATCGCCGCGGGCAACTGGATGGTGTAATTGCGTTGCGGTTCGCCGCTGACCGAAAAGCGTGCGGCATGCGCGTCGGCGCACGCCGAGCCGGTACAAGCCGCGCTGGCCCCGCCGGCGAATTGCGCGCCCGCGGCGCCCGGGCTGACCGTCACGGTGCCGCTGCTGCCGTCCGCATGCGTGATTTCGCCAAATTCCATCGGCGACAGCGCGATCACGCGCAACGGGCTGACCAGCGTTGCCGATGCAACACCAGTCGCAGTTGCCGACCCGGCCGCCAGCGCGGACGTGCCGCATAACGCCGCCGCTCCCGCTGCGGCAAGGCTTGCAATGATGCGACCTGCCATCATGCCAAAATTCCGATCATCCCAGCACTTGCGTCACTGTTGCCACCAGCTGGAGGGGAAACACCAGTTGCGCGCCCTGGTTCCCGCTGGTGACATTCAGCGTGCCACCGACATGAAAGACGATCGTGCACGTTGGGCTAAAGCAATTGGTTACCGTGGCGGTACCGGTCTGGCCTGGCTGCAGCGACGCCATGCCCGGCAGATCGGTGGTAAAATTCGATATCGTACCCTGCACGCCATTGATCGTGACACTGTTGGCAGACGGCATCGTCACCTGGATCTGCAGAAAATAAAACAGGAACAGGCCGCTGGCATGCGTATAGGTCATTGTGAATTGCGCCGGGCCGCTGATGCTGTCGCCCAGCGGCAGGATGCCGGTGCTGGTGCTGGTGCCATCGGGTGCGATCGTGCGCGACCCGCTGCCCGAAACGACCAGCGTGCCGAAGGACAGCGGTTGATTGGCGGTTGCGGTAAACGTGGCTGCGGCCGCATGCGCCTGACACGGCATGATCACGAAAAGCGTCGGCGCCAGGCGCGTCAGCAACCCCCGGGCAAAATTCCGGAAATACAATCGTGATTTGGGCATTCTGGCTTGCACGAAACCACCATAGGGCTCGCACGATGGACAGCGCAAGCGATCGCATCGGCGGTGCGTCTGGTTGCGGGACATATGCGCGACCAGGCCCAGGCGGTGCGCCGGGCGAAAAGAAAGAATCCCAACCGGACAAATAGAGATTGTGCGCGGGGTCCTTGCCCTATGCCCGGTTCGCCCGTTATGCGGGCTGGATACCGTCGCCGCTCCATTTGCAGGATACGCCATGCTGGCCCATTTCGATCTTGCCCAAATCGACGCGCTGCATGTCTTTGCCGGGCTGCTGGTCGGGTTTCTGGTCGGTCTGACCGGGGTTGGCGGCGGATCGCTGATGACGCCGGTGCTGGTCCTGCTGTTCGGAGTAAGCCCGACGACGGCGGTGGGCACCGACCTGCTGTTTGCCTCCACCACCAAGATTGTCGGATCGGCGATCCACGGCACCCGCCACAGCGTCGATTGGTCGATCGTGCGCCGCATGGCGATGGGCAGCGTGCCCGCCGCGATTGTCACGCTGGTGCTGATGTCGCAGTTCGGCCATCCGCCTCGCGCGGCCAACCACACGCTGATGGTCGTGCTGGGTGCCATGCTGGTCCTGACCGCGATCGCCACCCTGTTCCAGAAACGCCTGGCAGCATTTGCGCGCGCCGGTGTGCCCGAACCCGTCGAAGGCGAACCCGCGCCGTCGGCGCCGGGCCGGACGATCCTGCTCGGCGCGGTGCTGGGTGTGGCCGTCACGATGTCATCGGTGGGTGCGGGCGCAATCGGGGTGACCGCACTGCTGATGCTGTATCCTGCGCTGCGCGTGGCGCGCATCGTCGGCAGCGACATTGCGCATGCGGTGCCGCTGACGATGATCGCGGGGTTTGGCCACTGGGTGATCGGCGATGTCAGCCTGGTGCTGCTGGTCAACCTGCTGATCGGTTCGTTGCCCGGGGTGGTGGTCGGCAGCCTGCTGTCGACGCGATCGCCCGATTATGTGTTGCGCCCGGTGCTGGCGGCGGTGCTCTTGTTTTCCGGGTACAAACTGATCACGGGCTGAATCGATGGCAGACATTCACGAAACATTCCCCGGCTTTGATGGGCAGCCACTTGCGCTGACCTGCGTGGGCCCCGGCTCCGACCGGAACGCGCGCCCGGTCATCCTGCTGCACGGGCTGTTCTCCTCGGCCGAGGTAAACTGGGTGAAGTATGGGACGGCGGCGCAATTGGCGCAGGCTGGCTTTACGTGCCTGATGCCCGATCTGCGCGCGCACGGCGCCAGCGCCGCGCCGCACGATGCCGATGCCTACCCGGCCGATGTACTGGCCCGCGATGCGCAGGCGCTGGTGCGATATCTCGGGCTGGATGAGTTCGACCTCGTCGGGTTTTCGATGGGATCTCGCACCGCGGTGCGTGCGGTGGTTGCCGGCCTGCGCCCGCGCCGGCTGGTGCTGGGGGGCATGGGGCTGGAGGGCCTGGCCGGATGGGCCGGACGGCGCGATTTCTTTCGCGAGGTGATCGACCGGTTCGGTACGATCCGGCCCGGCGATCCGATGTACATGGAGCAGCAGTTCCTCAAATCGTCGGGCACCGACCGTGTCGCGGTGCGGCACTTGCTGGGCGCGATGGAGGATACCCCGCCAAGTGCGCTGGCCGCGATCACGATGCCAACGCTCGTGCTGTGCGCAGACCAGGACCATGACAACGGTTCGGCCGACAACCTGACGGCGGCCTTGCCCAATGCCGTGCGCGGCACAATCCCGGGCACGCATATGAGCTGTGTGACGAAACCCGATCTGGGCGCGGCGCTGGTCGAATTCCTGACGCGGGACGGCGTGTAACGAAGGCGAACGATCGCGGGTTGCCGCTACGGTTCGTTTGTGCAAAACTCGGGACAATAAAAAAATATACCCCGAGGATGTCTGACTATGAAATCGGTGTTTTCCTCGATTGCCAGGGCCACAATTCCCGCGATTTTTTGCGCAATGGCCTGTGGCGTGCCGGCCTTTGCCGAATCGTTCACGCCCGTTTCCGCCACCGATCCTGCGGGTATCGTCAGCGTGTTGCAGGCGTCGGGCGACAAGGCGCAACTGACGCATGACGACAGCGGCGATCCGCTGATCAAGGCGCAGATCGGCGGCTGGACCACGCAGATCGTGTTCTACGATTGCAACGAGATCACGCACAGCGAATGCCAGTCGTTGCAGTTCAACGCCAATTTCATGCCCGAAAAACCGTTCGACGCCGCGGCCGCCGCTGCGTTCGTGCGCGACAACCGGTTCGGCGCGGTGACGGTCTCGCCCGATCGCACCGTAAACGTGACCTGGGATGTGATCACCGGCCGCGGCATCGATCCTGCGGTATTTTCGCTGGTGGTCAAAAGCTACCGCCTCGCGCTCGACACGATCGGCAGCCAGGTGTTCAGCCCCGCCCACATGTCGCACCTGGCCAGCGCGAGCCGCTAAATAAAAGCCTTCATCCTGATGGGAAGGGCTAAGGTAAATTACCGAAACGGCGGCTCGTTAAATGCGCGCAGTTTGCGCGAATGCAGCCGGTCGCCCTGTTGGCGCAGCAATTCGCACGCGGTCGTCCCGATCGCCAGATGCGCGGCGATCGCTTCTTCGTAAAACCGGTTAGCCTGCCCCGGCAGCTTGATCTCGCCATGCAGCGGCTTGTCCGACACGCACAGCAGCGTTCCGTAGGGGACACGAAAGCGATAGCCCTGCGCCGCAATCGTTGCCGATTCCATATCGATGCCGACCGCGCGTGACAGGTTCAGCCGCCGGGCGGAATGCGAATACCGCAGTTCCCAATTGCGATCGTCGGTGGTGACGACGGTCCCGGTGCGCATCCGCCGTTTCAGATCGGTGCCGCCGATGCCGCTGACCTGTTCGGCGGCGGTCTGCAAAGCGACCTGGACTTCGGCAATCGCGGGTATCGGAATTTCGGGTGGCAACACCGGGTCGAGCACGTGATCATCGCGCAGATAGGCATGGGCCAGCACATAATCGCCGATCTGCTGCGTCGGGCGCAGGCCACCGCAATGCCCGATCATCAGCCACGCTTCGGGCCGCAACACCGCCAGATGGTCGCAGATCGTCTTTGCATTGGATGGCCCGACGCCGATATTCACCAGCGTGATGCCCGTACGATCGGGCGCGACCAGGTGATAGGCCGGCATCTGGTGACGGCGCCACGCGGTATCGGACAGCCGCGCGCGCGCATGGTCGGTCCGTGTGTCGATCGACAGCCCGCCGGCGCCGGTCAGCGCGACAAACCGTTCGCCATCGAGCTCGCGCCCGGCCCAGTCGACGAATTCATCGACATAGCGATGGTAGTTGGTGAACAGGATATAGCGCTGAAAATCCTCGGGCCGGGTGCCGGTGTAATGCGCCAGTCGCGCCAGGCTGAAATCGGTGCGCAAGCCATCGAACAGCGACAGCGGCATCGGCCCGGTGCCGGGATCGTATTCGGCATCGGCAATCTCGTCACCGATGGCCGCCAGGTCGGTCGAGGGAAAATGCCGCGCCATGTCCTGCGGCCGCACGACACCGATGCCCGCGCCGAATGCGCCGTCGAGCACATAGGGAAACGGAATTTCCTGGCTTGAAGGATGGACCGTGATCACGACATCGTAATCTTCAAGGATCAGGCGCAATTGCGCGGCCAGGTAATCGGCGAACAGCGCGGGCCGCGTGACCGTGGTGGCATAGACGCCACGCTGGGTCAGCCGGCCGAACGCGCGTCCGGTCGACACATTGTCGGGATCATTGGGCAGGTTGATCCGCAATTCGGGATAGGCATACGAGCCATCGTCGCGGCGGCTGGCGGGCGGTATGGTGCCATCGGTGGCGAAAGCGGCGATGTCTGCGCGCAATGTGGCGATGGCGCGGTCGTGCAGCCGCGCAAGTTCGGCCAGGACGGCAGCGATGATGGTATCGTGATCAGTCATGCCCGACACCTATCGCGCTTCGGTGACAACTTGAAGCCTTTCTCCCTCGGTGGCCGTTTGCTTCAGCGGCGCGTCAGCGTTTCGGTCGATGCGACATGCCCGGCCAGTTCATCGGGCCAGAAATGCACCGGTCGCAGATCGCCTGCCGCGTACCGCGCCACCTGGTCGGAAAAATGCGACGAGGCAGGATTGTTGCTTTCCCCGCCGATACTGACCGCACGCGCGGACACGCGCGGGCCGAACTCGACCACCGCGACAAAGCTGTTGCCGCTGGTCCCGTAATACCGTGTCGTGCCCGGATACCGCCGCGCGCCGAACGATGCGAGCGAGCCCCACCGCGCGCTGGCAAACGGGATCGGCACCGATGGCTTGCGATCATCGAACACCTGCTCGATCGCGCCGTCATTGCGCTGATAGCGATTGATCTGTCCCCACGGCACGCGCCAGTCGCCAAAATCGGTGCGCAACCGCATGATCGCCGCATCCAGCGCGGCCAGGCGCAGCGCCGGGCTGGCCCGCGTCGCCATCCAGTCCCACGCCGACAGGCCGGCGTCCGCGGGATCGGTGTGCGTGGCGTGCATATCCCACAACGCCTCGCCCCAGTTCACCGCCAGCGTCGTCGCGGTGGAATCAATGGCCCACCGGTGGTCCCAGCCTTTCAACAGCGCAATCGCGGCCTGGCGATCGGCATTTCCCGGATCTGCCTCTCCCGCAGCAATCAGCGGCGGCAACTGTCGCTCGAATTCGGGCAGCCATGAATCGTACGCCGCGCCGATCAGCCGACCGAGCGTGAAATCGGCCCGCGCGCCCAGCACCCGGGTGGCATGCCACCCGCGCGGATTTGCGCCGACCTGGTCCATGTATGCCGGATACTTCGCCTTGACCGGGCTGTCGGGCCCGGCGGCATGCCAGGGCGCATCGTTGCTGTTGTACGCCCACCCGGTTTTGGGATCGATCACGCTGGGCAACTGGTCGAGCGGGGTCAGGCCCTTCCAGTCGGTCGCCGGGTCGCTGCCATCGACGGGCCGGGTGTAATCGAACCGCGTATCGCGCACCGGCACGAACTGCGGATGCAGATACGCGATATGCCCGCTGTCATCGGCAAACAGCGTGTTGTTCGAACTGTTCGCGCGCAATTCGGCGACTTTGAGAAACGATGCCAGATCGTGTGTCTTCGTGCGTTCGAAACTTTGTTCGAGCGCAGGCACAGGCTTGTTCATCAGCGCAAACGCAATCCATTTGCCGTTATCCTCGCGCACGATCGGGCCATGGTGGCTGGCCCAGGTGACAAAGCTGCGCGTGCCCATCGTGCCATCGGTGCGGCGGTACCGCAGCGTGACCTTGCCTTGTGTCAGCGGCCGCGTTGCGGCGCCATAGCGATAGGCTTTGCCGCCGGGCGCATCGACCACCGTTTCGGCAAATTCATCGACATTGTCGATCCCGCTCGATGTGTGCATCCATCCGGCATGGGGGTTGAACCCCTGATAGACGAAAAACTGCCCCCAAGTGACCGCGCCATAGGCGTTCAACCCCTGGTCGCTGGTCATCTGCAGTTCGGACCGGAAAAAGAAACTGGTATGCGGGTTGATCAGCAGCAGCGCATGACCACCCGCCGTGCGTGCCGGCGCGATCGCCATGCCGTTCGATCCCGATGGTTCGCGCCAGATTACGCCGCGTTCGTCGGCGTTCATCGCGACCTGGCGGTGCTCGTAAAACGCCTGCAACTGCGACAGCGGCACCCGCTCGATATCGCCGCCGATGCTCCCTTCGGTAAACGACAGCGCCATCCACGGTTCGAAATGCGTCAGTACGCGGGGTTTGACCGCCGGATGATCGGCCAGATAGGCATTGAGCCCCGCCGCCCATGCAACCATCAACTGCTTCAGCCAGGCCGGGCTGGCCGCGTAATCGGCCTGCAATACGACAGGATCGATAAACAGCTGCTGGCGCAGATCCGACCAGATCGCGGTCTCGCCCTCGTCTTCGGCCAGCCGTCCCAGATTGACGAGATAATTGCGCTCGATGCGGGGAAAGTCGTCCTCGGCCTGCGCATAGATCATGCCATAGACCGCGTCGGCATCGGTGGCGCCGTGGATGTGTGCAATGCCCCATTCGTCGCGCGTGATCGTGACGGGGGCGGCCATCGCGGACGGCGCCAGCACAGGCAACGCAAGCAGAATGGCGGCAAGACGGCGCATGGCATTTTCTCCCCCAATCCTCCCCGATTCGGCCCGATTCGGCGAGGTTGACAATGCAAGGCATGGTGGCGGGGCCTCTCGCCCGGCACAACACCTGCCAGGATTTACCGGGCGACAAAGCCGTTTGCGCCACAGTCGCCAGGTTGCCTCAAGAGCGAGGTTCTTGGTGGACCGCCGCAGGGTAGGACGGGGAAATTGCTCAAATACACATTTTTTTGCAACAAGTCCCGGGGCGCGACATTGGCTAAACATCGCAGTTCATCATGGGAGGGATGACATGGACTATGCCGGACAGTTGGTCGAAAAAGCCGATCGCGTCCTGCACGAGGGATTGAGCCCATACGTCTTGTCGCTGCGAGCAGAACTTGCCGCGCAATCGATGCGCGTTATGGAAACGTTTCCGCTGGGTGACATGCGGGTGGATGTCTGCCAGGGGTGCGACTCGCTATGGGCCATCGTGCGCCGCCCGGGACAAGGCGGCCTGGCCCTGCGCCTGGCGTTTGCGCCCGGTGGTTTCGAAACGGTGCGCCGCCAACGCGCGCATCCGGGCGAAACGCTGCGCCTGCGCGCCGATAGCGCGATGGGCCGCCATGTCGTCATGCTGAAAACCGATGGGCTGGACTTGCATCGGTTCCGCGCGACAGTCGATCTCACTCCCGCAGCGCCCCTGCTGCTGCCGTTTGTGCCGCGCGATCTCTATCCGCTTGACGCGCACGACGATCCCGCGCGCGCGTCGGGCATAGTCGAGGCAGCGCAACGCGGTCTCAACGCCGGCCTGTTGTATTTTCATATCGACCGCCCCGAACTGGGCAGCGTGCTGTACCTGCAGAACCTGACCGCAATGAACGCATACTACCGCGCAACCCATACCACGCCTGCCGGCGCAGTTGGCGGTTTGTGGCCAGAGCTGGGGTATCTGCCGCCCACGCCGCCGCAAAGCGGTACGCCGCCCACGGCACCGCTGCCAAAGGGTAAGCCGGTGACCATCTCCGACGCCATCCTGGTCCTGCGTGATCGAACTCCGCCCGATGAACGTGATTCAGCCCGGCGCTTCATCCAGATGCTCGGCGCCGCCTATACTGCGCTCGATCTGCCGCCGGTCGAATATCATGATTGGGTCGAACGCGCGGGGCGCACGCTGGATGATCTCGACACGTCGCCCAAGGCCACGATCAAGCATTATGGCCACCGCTATGCGCATCCCTATACCCAGGCCGAATATCCCGACAGCATGGTGCAGATGGCGTTGATTGCGCCGATGCACGACTTTGCCTTGTGGCGCGATACGCCGATCGCGTTGCAGGGTGAATTCGAGGCGGGGCTCGAAAAATTCTATGATCCGGCGCTCAAATCGATCCGGCGCTATTTGCCCAATGTCGGCAAGGACAAGGACGCCGATGCCGTCGACAGCTGGTATCTGTATCACCCGCTGATGAACCTGGGCCGCCTGGCGATTGCCGGAAACGACAAGGCGCGCGACCTGTTTGTGCGGTCGGTGGATTTCGGGATCAAGGCGGCCCGGCATTTCAAATACAAATGGCCGATCCAGTACAACGTTGTCGATTTCTCGGTGATCACGCGTGTTGCCGGGGCCGACGATCGCGGACAGACCGACGTTGGCGGAATGTATGCCTGGGTCATGCTGCAGGGTTATGAACTGACGCGCGAGGACCGGTTTCTGCACGAGGCGCAGGCTGCCATCGATGCGGCCGAAGGCATGCGTTTCAATCTGAACTATCAGGCCAATCTGACGGCGTGGGGCGCGGCCGCGTGCCTGCGGTTGTGGCGGATCACCAATGTCGAGCGCTACCGCGAACAGAGCTATGTCTATCTCGCCAGCTTTTTTCACAACTGCGTCATCTGGGAATCCGAGATCGAGCGCGCCGCGAGCTATCGCAATTTTCTGGGGGTGACTTGCCTGCAGGATGCGCCCTACATGGCGATCTACGAGTGCTTCGACAGTTTCTGCGCCTTCGAACACTACTTGCGCGACAGCGGCCCCGAACTCGAACCGGCCGCGCGCATGCTGATCAGCGAATATTGCCGCTATGCGCTCGACCGGGCATGGTATTTCTATCCCGATGCGCTGCCGGCGGATGCGCTGGCCACGGACAACCGCAACGGCCACATCGATCGCGACCTGTCGTTTCCGCTCGAAGACCTGTATGTCGATGGTCAACCTGCAGGCCAGGTCGGGCAGGAAATCTATGGCGCGGGGGCGGCACTGGTCTTTGCCTCGCGCGCCTTTCATACGGTGGCGGACTCGCCGTTTCGCCTGTTCTGCGATCATTTCATCATGGCGAGCGAACGCACCGGTGAACGGGCCATCAGCGTCATGCTCGAAGGCGGCGAAACCTGCGCCGCCATGCTGGCGATGGTGCGGACCGGGCGGGCGGCGCTGCCCCGTTTCACCGTGCAGACGGCGGGGGGCGATCCGCTGCGCCCCATCAGACGCGGCAAGGACCGGGTCGAATACCGCGTGCCCGCCAATGGCCGACTGATCCTGAGCTGGAACTAGTAATCGGTAGTCGAATGTCCTGACTCAAAAACCGGCGAACGGCGAAGTATGATAGTGCGCCAGCAACGCCTCCGCATTTTCATAAACGACACTCGCGCCTGCTTGCTTGAGAGCGCTGGTCGTCACACCACCTGAACGCACGGCAACGCTTCGCACCCCGATTTTTGCCGCCGCTTCGATATCCCAGACCGTATCACCGATTACGACGGCATTCTCGGGCGCGACGCTCACTTTGTGTAGCGACGCAGCGAAAATGTCCGGCGCTGGCTTCGACTGCTTGACATCGTCAATGCCTGTACTCGCCGCCACAACATCAGCGACTCCGAGCAAATCGATATAATGATCGATCTCTGCGCGCTCGGCCGAAGACGCCAGAACCACCTGCCAGCGATCCGCATGCACTTTGCGCAACAATGCTGTCGCACCCGCAAAAGGACGCGCGAGTGCAAGATATCGGGACTTGAATATCTCTCCATTCCGCTTGGATATTCGTTGGTGTACATCATTGCCGGCGTCAGGAAGCAAGGCGGGGAGCAGGTTGTCGCCACCTTTACCGATCTGGGCGCGAATGCTGTCGAGCGCGATCTCGCAACCCGCCTCGCGAAACGCCTCGTTCCATGCTTTGACATGCAGTTCGTTGCTATCGATCAGCGTGCCGTCGATATCAAACAGCGCCGCGCGGGGCGTAGCGGGACTGCTCATCGCAAGCTCAGACATTCAACCGCCCGCACGCTGTCGCCGGGTTTCCCAGCCCTTCCTGGCAGCCGCTGAACGGTCCGAATGGCCTTGGCTCGAACTGCCGATATGGCCGCCTTTGCGTGCGCTTTCCTGGTTTTCCGCATGACCGCGACCTGATCCCGACTTGTTGCCGCCACCCGATGTCTTGTTGACCGTCGCCCACGCCCGGGCTTCGGCTTCATCCTTGGCCACGCCGCGCTGCTCGTAGCCCTCTTCGATATGTTGGGCCTTGCGTTTTTGCTTGTCGGTATAGCTCGACTTGTCACCCTGGGGCATGACGGCTCTCCTTTCAGAGCATAACCGCCCAATCTTTTTCGGGTTCCGCAGCGCAGATGATTGGCGACGCCGCCCGCCGGGCCGGTTAGGAAAGGGCGATGGAACCCGACCGCATGATCACCGACCAGACATTGACGCGCGCCGAGGTGGCGGCATTGACCGGCACGCCGGTGCATCTGATCGATTGCGATCTCGCCGATGCGGACTTGTCGGGCCTCGATCTCAGCGGGTGGCGGTTCGAACGGTGCGATGTGCGCCGGGCGGAACTGGCCGGGGCGCGGCTCGAAGGCGCGCAGTGGCAGTCGTGCCGGGCGGGAATGGCGGGGCTGGTGCGCGCGGATCTGACCGACGCAGTGTTCGCATCGTGCGATTTCAACAATGTGCCGTTTCGCATGGCGCGCCTCGCCGGGGCGCGGTTTACCGGGTGCAAGCTGACCGGGGCGGACCTGTCGGACGCGACCGCGATCGATGTGCAGTTCGAGGAGTGCCTGTTGATCGGGGCCAGGCTGCCGGGGTTTTCGTTCAAGCGGCAGACCCTGCGCAAGGTCGATTTCGGGCAGGCCGATTTGCGCAAGGCCGATTTTCGCGAGGCGGTGCTCGACGGGTGCAGCCTGCGCGATGCAAATCTGGCCGGCGCGCGGTTCGACAAGGCGGATTTGCGTGCATGCGATCTGGGCGGATTGCGGCTGGTCGATGCAACCCTGTTTCGCGGTGCGGTCATCTCGCGCGAGCAGGCGGCGTTGCTGATTGCCGAACTCGGCCTGCGGCTGGGCTGATGTACCGGCTCGATGCAACGGCGGACGAGATCGCGGTGGCTTTGGGCGCGCAGGCAGGGCGCGATGTGTGGCAGGGCGGGGGCGTCGTGCCCGGAGGATTTGCGCCGGTGGTGGTGCAGGGGCGGGACACGCGCCGGCTGGTGCCGCGCCTGTGGGGTGTGCCGCCTCCGCCGCGCGGGTTGAACGTGGTGACGCATGTGCGCAATCTGGAAAGCCCGTTCTGGATCGGCACTTTGCGGCATAGCGAATACCGGTGCCTGATCCCGATGACGGCGTTTCGCGGGGGGCGGGACTGGTTCGGGGTCGAGGATCAACCTGTGTTTGCGTGCGCAGGGATCTGGCGCGATTCCGAAGTGGTAAGTTTTGCGATGATCACCGTGGCGGGGGATGGGTTGTATCCGGCGGAGAAAGTAGCGACTTTGCCGCTGATCCTGGCGCCGCAGGAATTCGGGGTGTGGTTGCGGGCGGATTGGAAACTGGCGCGCGATCTGGTGCGAATCGGGGCGAGCGGGTTGCGGCGGATCACGTAGCCCCACCTGATCCGCAAGCACCCACTTCTCGTCATCCCGGGCTTGACCCGGGATCCCGCTTGCTTTCGCGCTGACGCCAGACCTGTGTGTTCCGCATAAAGGCGGGGCGACGATGATGTAGGGTTAGCGCCCCTAATCCCCACCATTGCGTGTCGGCAGGCGGTCGAACGGCAGCGTGCCATTGCCCAGGTTCAGCTGCGCATTCATCATCGCGCTGCGTTGGGCGCGTTCCTGGTCGCCGGTGCTGCCGACCGAGACGAGCGTAGCCTGGCTGGTGATGAAATCCTTCAGGCGTTTCGCCAAAGCAGCCGCGAGGTCGGGTTTGCCCAGCATCGACAGCATATAGCGCGCACCATCCTTGCCGAACGCGGCGGAGTGGACTTCGGCGACCCACAGCCGGAACGTCATGCCTTCGATCTGCACGACCTGGCTGCTGGCATGGAGGTTCGACGTATAGCGGTTGCCCTGCGCGACTTCGGCGGCGGCGTATGTGCCGTTCATTTCCATCCAGATCACGGTCGACCGGAAATCGAAGCGCAGGCGCAGGAACCGCGCGACGGCAAACGCCGCCTTGGCCAGCGCCCACACAAACAGCGTGCATGCCGCAAGTGACCCGACGCCCGACCCACCACCGGTCAGCGCGCCGACCAGCAAAAAACTGGCAACCGACGCGACCAGCACCAGCAGCAGCGCATAGCCGTTGATCAAAGTGATGATCATCGGATTGCCCGAGGCAAACGGCCGGTCGCCGTCGGGCTCGCCCTCGATCCGCGCGCCATCGATCACGAATGGCACGGGCTGGGTTTCCTCGACGATGCTGCCCCGGAATTCGCCGGTGCGGTCGGCCAGGTTTACGATCGGATCGATCCGGCAATAGCGGCGGTTGGGGATCTTTTCCCACCAGCCGTCCTGCATCGCGCGCATGAATTCGGCCGACAGCATCGCGGGATTGACCGAAATGTTCCAGGTGTCCTGGATCATCGACACGGTGGTCGATGGTGCGGCCATGCGGTGCCGGATGACGGCGGTGAAGAACAGGCCGTGGAGCACGCCGGCCAGCACCAGCAGCAACAACAGCGTGGTCGCGCCGATGCCGAACGGCGGCGCGGGCAGGCTGTTGCCGACCAGCGCGATCGCGACCGGGCCGAGCACCGAAAACGCGATCAATGCGGCCATCTTGGGCACCGACAATACGCTGATGCCAAGATCCGCATTGGCGCCCGATCGCGGATTGAGCAGACTGGGCGCGGAAATGACGAACAGGATGATCGCGACCCAGCCAGACACGCGGCCGCCTTCGCCGTCACCCAGGATCGCCGAGATGAGCAGCCCGCCGAGCAGTGCCACGGTGAGGATACCCGCCTGAAACTGCCGTTCGGCAAAGGCGCGCACGGGGCGCGGGGCATAGATCAGGTCGGGCACCAGCGAATAGAGCAGGCCCGACAGCGGGTCGGCGGGCTCGGGATATTCGAGCGCCTGTTGCCGCAGCGATTCCTTGATCACGGCCTCGGCTGGTGTGCTTGTGCCGATCTGGTCTGGCGCCAGTTGCGGTGCCAGCCCTTGCGGGCGGCCACGACCGAAGAAAAAGCGCAACTGGCTGAACACCTGGAACAGCAGGTATCCGCCGACCATCATCAGCGCAAAAGCGACAGCCGCGGCCGCGAGCGCCTCGAGATGCGCGCCGCTGCGCAAGGCGGCACGCGCCTGAAACAACAGGATGAACCCGGTCAGCCCGGATATCGCCGCCGCCGCGCCGACAAACAGATTGTGTTCGCGCAACGGGTTGGGAAAGGTGAAGTTCTGACTGCTGCTGCTGCTATATTCGTAGCTCACAAAGCCACCCCACCTTCCGTAATCTCACGCCGGCCTTCTGGCAGCGCGCCATACTGCGCGCAAGCTCCAAGGCTTGCAGGCTGCGTCGAGTGTGGCCAGGTCCTTGGCTTGCGCAACCGACGCGGCACCTGCCGACAAACCTTGTTCATCGCGCGTAACATTGCATCTTTTTAAAACCACGCGCACACGCCTGTTCGCTATCGCTTGCCGCCCCTGTTTCGCCGCCCCTATCCCGATCGAGTTCCCATGATGCGCACTGTTCGCAACGTCACCATGACCATGGCCTGTCTGCCTGCCCTGTGCCTTGCGCTGTGCTGGCCGGGCGCGCAGGCATGGGCTGATCCCGCGCCTTTCGACCTGGCGGGCCCGAACATCACCGTTGCGGTCACGCGGCAGGGGGTCACGCTGCCGATCGCGTCGGTGCCCCAACTGGCGCCCGGCGACACGGTCAGGGTGCAGGTGGTCCTGCCCGCGAGCGAAAACGCGCATTACCTGCTGGTCGCCGCGTTTCTGCGCGACCCGACCAATCCGCCACCCGACAGCTGGTTTTTCCGGTCGGAGACATGGAAAGCGGCGCGGCGCGGCGGCGGCGCACTCAATCTGACCGTGCCGGCCGGCGCCAACCATCTGGTGCTGTTCATGGCGCCGGCGACGGGCGGCGATTTTGCCACCTTGCGCAAGGCGGTGCAGGCGCGCCCGGGTGCCTTTGTCCGCGCTGCGCAGGATCTGGAACAGGCGTCGCTCGATCGCAGCCGGTTCGAGACCTATCTGGCCACTATCCGGCGGGTCGCGGCCAAGGCGCCCGATACGCTGGTCCATGATGCGCCGGTGATTGCGGGCAGCCTGCGAATCAAGATCAACGACGAGTGCCTGCAACGCCAGGCCGAGTTTCAGGCCGCCTGCCTGCTCGATTCGAAGCAGTCGGTGGTGCTTGGTGGTGATGGCGCCGCCAATACCAGTACACTGACCGGCGCTGCGGCCGACCTGCTGCTGAACCTGAGCGCGACACCGCAGGGTGGCGCAGGCTATTACAGCCCTTACATCGGTGCGATCCGCGACATCGTCGGGATTTTTGGCGCGATGCGCACCGCCCGGTATCAGTACATTCCCGCGCTGGGGCTGGCGCGCGGTGGCAATCTGGCGCTGGTGCTCAACACGCCGCCCTCGTTTGCCGATCCGAAATCGGTGTTGATGGTCGCCTTGCCCGAGGTCAAGCCGGCAATGGCGCTGGTGCCGCATCGCGAACCCGGTGCCGTGGCGGCGTGCCTGGGCGCAAAGCAACCGATCGTCCCGGTGACCATCAGCCCGCTCTATTATGCCACCGATTTTGCCCACGACCTGACGTTGCGCGTACATCTTGCAGGCGACGCCGCGGCCGATCTGCCGGTTGTGCCCGATCCGGTTCGCGGCGGCCTGGTCATCGCGCCCGGCGCGACGCTGCCGGCCGACAGCACCGGGCCGATGTCCGCAACGCTGCACGGTATGTGGGGGTTCGAGCCGTTTACCGGGCCCGACGTGGCGCTGGCAGTGCCGGGCGCATGGCATTGGCAGCGCAAGGATGCGGGCAAGACCACAAGCAAGGATGACGGCCCGCTGACGCTGACCGGCGCAGCATCGGCCTGCATCGTGTCCGTCACGGCAACGGCGCCGCACGGCACGCCGCAACCGGCAAGCTGGAAACCTGTGGGCCCCGACGAAATCACGATCGTGTTGCCGGCAAAGGAAGACCGGCACGACCAGATTGCGATCAGCATAGAAGGGCCCAAGGGGACTGCGCCGGCCACATTGATGGTCGCGCCGCCAGCCAAGGCGCCGCCGCCTGCCGCGCGGATCATTGCGCGCGTGTCCGAACCGCCAACGCCCGAATCCGCGAATGCTCCGACGTTTCAACTGGGCAACACGGACGAGATCCCGGCAAATGCGCGGCTCAGTTTTACGCTCAAGGCGGAACCGGGTGACAAATTTGCCGGGCGCGATGCGGTCGAAGTCGGCACCACCGGCAATGACACCGTGGCCCACCTGACCGTGGGCAGCGGCCTCACGCTGGTCGATCCCACGATCCTGGTGGTCAGCCTGACCCCGGCCCAGGCGCTGGGCAGTTCGGCCTATGGCCCGTTGCGCGTCAGGCTGATGCGCGGTGATGTCGCGGGTGACTGGCTCGGGGTCGGCACAATGGTGCGACTGCCCACGCTCAAGGCGCTCGATTGCAAGACCGGCACGGCAGGCAAATGCACGCTGCGCGGCGACGCGCTCTATCTGCTGGCCTCGGTATCGGCCACGCGCGGGTTCGACAGCGCGACAAGCGTTGCCGACGGCTATCCCGGCACGACGCTCGCGGTTCCCAGGCCCTTGGCGGATGCGAAGCCGGGGCCGGATAGTACACTGTTCGTGCGCCTCCACGACGCGCCCGAAGTGATCAACCAGGTCACCTTTCACGCGGCGGACAGCGCCAATTAAGGGCAGCCAGATGCCCGGTAGCGGGTAATGGTTTGGCGTGCGCTTGCCGTATCAGCCCCGAAACCTACAATCGCGCCAGGGCGTGCGCCCCTGCAATCACCGCCGCGCACGCCGCCAAAGTCACCCATGGCAGCACGCCAGCCTTGCGCACCATGCGCCCGTTGCCGTCCAGTGCGTAATCGTCGACCAGCGAGCGCGGAAACACGCCCTTGTCCTGCACATAATGCCGGAACGCAAACACCGGCACGATCAGCAGCAGCGCGATCAGCCCGTTGCGCAAGGTTCCTGCGCCCCACACTTCGGCGCCGGCGCCCATGAACACCATGTTGATAAACCCGAACGTGCAGCCCAGCGCCAGCAACCACGTGGGGCAGCGGAACGGGCGTTCGCGCTCCGGCCGGTCGATGCGGTGGATCCAGCCGGCCTGGAGGTTGAGGAAATTGAACGCCAGGTAGCAGACGTTGCTGATCATCAGCACCGCGAAATAGTCGGACGCCAGCAGCAGGATCAGGTTGAAGCCGAGGTCGGTCCACATCGCCGCGGTGGGCGCACCGTGGGCATTCACACGGCTGAGGTATTTCGGCAGCCAGCCATCGACCGATGCCTGGTACAGCGTGCGTGACGATCCCATCATCGAGGTCATCACGATCAGTAGCAATGACAGGATCAGCATCGCGATGAACACATTGGCGACGATGATCCCCGTGCGGCTGGTCGCCGCCGCGCCGATACCCTTGACCACGATCGAGGCCAACGCCTGCGCCACGCCCGACCCGTCATAGATATCGGGCGCAAGCATGCGTTCAAGACCGAGCGAGGCCTGGAACGCCAGCGGCACCAGCGAGAAGATCAGGATGCACAGGATGCCCGACGCGATGATCGCGCGCGGCGTGTCGCGCGCGGGATTGCCGAATTCACGCGTGTAGCACACCGCGGTCTCGAACCCGTACGTCGACCAGCCAGCGCCGAACATTGCGCCCATCAGCAGCGTCAGGCCATAGGCATTCCACGTACCGAAATGCACGGCCCCGGCGGCGTGCACCATCGGCAGCAAGGGGAACAGCCGGTCGCTGGGCAGATCGCCGGTAATCAGCGGGATCAGGCCGACCAGGATCAGCGGCGCCAGGCACGCGGCACCAAGGATTTTTTGAATATACGCCGCGCGCGCCGCGCCATGATGCTGCATCACAAAGGTCAGCAGCAGGAATGCGGTCGCAATCAGCGATACCGCATTGATCCGCAGCGTCAGCCCCGGGCGCACGAGGCCCAGGTCCATCAGCGTGATCTGCCAGTGATTGATCGCGGCCGTGGGGGCAAACAGCACCGCCATGATATAGCCTGCGCCAAGGCTGGTCGCGAGCGTCAGCACCGGCGACCATGCCAGCCAGTTGGCCCAGACCGAAACCGGCGCGACAAATTTGCTGTAGGGCAGCCACGCCGCCGCGCCGTAGACCGACGCGCCGCCCGATTTGTGCGGATAGAGCCCGGCGATCTCGGCGTAGACGAAGCTTTGCACAAACCCCATCATGATCGAGACGATCCACACGACCCAGCTCGGCTGCCCGATCGTGGCGGCAATTCCGCCAACAGTCAGCAGTACGCCGGCAGGTACGCCCGATGATGCCCAGAATGCGCCCTTCCAGTCGAGCGTGCGATGCAGTTCTCCGGTGCCCGCATCGCCGTGGGGAGGATGTGCCACATCGCCCGGCAGGCTTTGCGCAATCGCGAGGTCTTCACCGATCATCGTTGCTGGGTTTCCCATTCGGGGTGAACGTAAAACGGTTCGTTCGCCGGCGCCAGCATCGGCCGTCCCAGGATGTGATCAGCCCCTTTCTCGCCGATCATGATGCTCGGCGCATTGAGATTGCCGGTGGTGATCGAGGGCATGACCGAGCTGTCGACGATCCGCAAACCTTCGACCCCGATCACGCGCAATTCCGGATCGACCACCGCCAGCGGATCGTTCGCGCGGCCCATCTTGCAGGTGCATGACGGGTGCAGCGCGCTTTCGACATGCTCGCGGATAAAGTCGTCGATCTGCGCATCGGTCACGCAATCGGCGCCGGGCTGGATCTCGCGGCCACGGAACGGCGCAAACGCATCCTGCGCAAAGATTTCGCGCGTCAGGCGCACGCATTGGCGCATTTCCACCCAGTCCTGCGGATCGCTCATATAGTTGAACAGGATCTTGGGCTTGTCGTGCGGATCGGCGCTGCGCAAGGTGACGGTGCCGCGGCTCTTGCTGCGCATCGATCCGACATGCGCCTGATAGCCATGCTCGGTGGCGAGCGACGAGCCGTCGTAATTGATCGCCATCGGAAAGAAATGGTACTGGATGTCGGGATATTTCACCCCGGCATTGCTGCGGATAAAGCCGCAGCTTTCGAAATGGTTCGAGGCGCCAAGGCCGGTCTTGCGCAGCAGCCATTCGGCGCCGACCAGCGCCTTGCCGATCAGGTTGGCGCTGCCGAACAGCGTGATCGGCTGGCTGCACGCGACCTGGAAATAGAATTCCAGATGATCCTGCAGGTTGGCACCGACGCCCGCGCGATCGGCCACGACCGGGATGCCCAGCGCCGAAAGCTCTTCGGCGGGGCCGATGCCCGACAGCTTGAGCAATTGCACCGTGTTGATGGGGCCGCCGGCGAGGATGACCTCCTTGCCCGCGCGCACTTCGTGCATCGTGCCGCCCTGTTCGTAGGCGACGCCGACCGCGCGTTTGCCTTCGAACACGATACGGCTCGCGAGCGCGTGCTGGATGACAGTCAGGTTGGGGCGCTTGACCGCGTCATACAGGTACGCCTTGGCCGAGGAACAGCGCTCGCCATTGCGCACGGTCATGTCCATCCGGCCAAAGCCTTCCTGACGGAACCCGTTGTAATCCTCGGTTTCGGTATACCCGGCCTGCCTGGCGGCATCGATCCACGCCTGGTGCAGCGGGTTCTTCAACGAGCCATAGGTGGTCGACAGCGGCCCGTCGCCGCCGCGATACGCATTGCCGCCTTCCTTGCGCGTCTCGGCGCGTCTGAAATAGGGCAGGACTTGCGCATAGCCCCAGCCGCGCGCGCCTTCGTCTTCCCACCGTTCGAAATCGAGCGGATTGCCGCGCACATAAACCAGCCCGTTGATCGATGACGACCCGCCCAGGCCCTTGCCGCGCGGGCAATTCAGCCGGCGGTTGTTGAGATGCGGCTCGGGCTCGCTTTCATAGCCCCAGTTCCACCGTTTGGTGTTCATCGGAATGGCCAGCGCAGCGGGCATCTGGATATACAGCGACCGGTCCGATCCGCCGGATTCGAGCAGCAGCACCCGGTTGTGACCGTCCTCGGTCAGGCGGCTGGCGAGCACGCATCCGGCGCTGCCCGCACCGACGATGATATAGTCATAGGCTGGATCGATCGCGCTGCCGTTCGTCATATCCAAGCCTGTTCCTCAAAAACGCAAAACTGCATGATGCGCGCAGACTACGCAACGGCCTTCGCACGCAAATTATGACAGGCATTAGCGCGGGTGATGTCAACGTATGATCCATGTATGCCGACCCATCCCTCGTCGCCCCGGATTTGATCCGGGGTCCCGCTGCCTTTGCGCAAACGGTGCGTTCACCAAAGCCGCTTGACAGCAAACCCGTCGAACATCGTTTCGTTAGATACCAGCGTCATGTCTTCGACAAGCGCTTGCGCAATCAACAGGCGATCGAACGGATCCTTGTGGGCGATAGCCAACGATCCGGCGAATTGGGCATGGCGAACGGTGATGGGCAATTCGAAAAACCCTTGCGCAGCAACCGCGTCTGCAAAATTCTGCGCCAGCCGCGCTGCGTGCTCCAGTTTGCCGATCCGGAATTTGGTCGCAACTTCCATTGCAGACGCAGCGCTGATCGCAATGGTATTGTCCAGGTTCGCAATGGCTTCTCGTGCAGACACGCTGAGTGCATCATCGCCGGCCAGCCACCAGATCAGCGCATGGGTATCGAGCAGGAGCTTCAAGCAGGGTTCCAGCCGTCCAGTTCCTCGTCGGGCAGGGGCTCGTCAAAGTGCTCGCCCATCGCGATCTTGCCTTTGAGCGCGCCGAATTGCCGATGGCCGCGCGGTTCCAATGGCACCAGACGCACGACGGGAATGTTGCCGCGCGCAATGACAACGTCACCACCAGCCAGCGCTTGGGCAATCAGGCGGGACAAATTGGTTTTGGCGTCATGAACCGAAAACTGGGCCATCGAAGAACTCCCTGGCTAAATACCTAGCTAAGGCATATGCCTTTGACAAGTCCGATGCCTCATCGATGTGTTGACGCCGGGAATTTCGCATGGGTTATCGCGCGTGTTGCGCTAAGTGCCGAGCCAGCACCCCAGGAAAGTTGCCCCGCCGATGAACCCGATTGTGACGACCAGACACCTCCTGGAAGCAGCTGAAGAAACCATTCTGCATGAAATCCGCAAGACGCGGCGCGCCGATCGCATGCGCAAGGCGCGCGATGCGCACGAGGGCACTGCGCATCTGACAGTGGGGCAGAAGGTTGCCGACACGGTTGCCGCGGCAATGGGATCGTGGAAATTCATCATCATCCAGTCAGGCTTGCTGTTCCTGTGGATCGTGCTCAATGTCACGGCGTACGTCCAGAAATGGGACCCCTATCCGTTCATCCTGCTCAACCTGGCGCTGTCGTTTCAGGCCGCCTATGCCGCGCCGTTCATCATGATGAGCCAGAACCGGCAGCAGGATATCGATCGCGAGGCGGCGGCCTGCGATTACCAAGTCAATATCAAGGCCGAGCTCGAAATCGAGCTGCTCCACCAGAAGCTCGACCAGTTGCGCGAAAGCGAAGTCTATGCGCTGACCCAGGCGGTCGCCGACCTGACGCATCTGCTGCACGAAACCAGGGCGGAATTGCGCGAATCGCGTGCCGAGCGCGACGAAATCGCCAGGGATGCGTCGGGAGGAGGCGGGTTGTTCAAGCCCTGAACAGATCTCGTTTGCTTTATCGGCGCCTGCCAGCCACGCTGTGACACATACGGCAAGTGACGTATCTGTGGGGCACCCTTTTGCGGCTATCGCTGGCGCACAAGCATGCCGAACGAACGGGATCGACACGGAATAAACGATGAAAGCCATTCTTTTCAGCCTCGTCCAACCCGCATTTATCGCGGTGATCATCGCGTTCTGGTGGCTTGCTCCCCCCGCCTGGGTCAACAATCCCAATGCGATCCTGTTTGCGGTGATTGCCACGACCGCGCTGATTCAGGCGCTCGAATGGGTCAAGGAGCGGCACATCGGCTGGCGTATGACTCGCCAGGAGTTTTTCACCGATGTGTTTTATGTCGTGCTCGGCTTTACCGCGATCGATTTCCTGACGTCGCACCTGGCCGAAGATCCGCTGAAAGCGTTCAAGGTCGCGCTTGGTCTGGGCACGCCATGGATTGCGCACCTGCCGTTCGTTGCACAAGTCGCACTGGTTATCTTCCTGGTCGAATTCGGCCAGTACTGGATGCACCGCGGCATGCACAATTTCACGCCCCTGTGGTTGGTCCATGCGCCGCATCACCACATTACCCAGCTCAACACGATGAAAGGCGCAGTGGGTAACCCGATCGAGCTGTTCCTGATCAGCCTGTCGGTGATCGCGCTGCTCGATGTGCCCCTGACCGCAGTGCTGTGCGCTGCCAATATCGGCGTCGCGGTGTCGTCGTTCGCGCATGCCAACGTGCGGCTGGACCCGCCGCGCTGGTATGCGTTCGTGTTCACCACGATCCGCCATCACAGCCTGCACCATTCGGTCCCCTATGAAGACACGCGCTGCAACTATGCCAATTCGCTGATCGTGATCGACCGCATGTTCGGCACCTTCCGCAATGGCGAGGCCGAAGTGGTCGGCCAGGACGAGCGCAAGCGCCTGTCGATCCGCGAACAGTGGCTGTTTCCGGCAATGCCGGTGATCGCGATGGTCAAGGCGCGCCGCGTGCAACCGGCTGCAGGTTCAGTCTAGACGATCGCGCGCGCATATGCTCAGGGGCCGGTGATTTCCATTACAGGACCCAAGCCATGTCGATCAAACTCACCCTGACCGAAGACGAAGCCGAAATCATCCTGGACGCTCTCGAAGCGGACATGGAAGGCTACAGCGAATCCGCCAAGGAAGCGCGTGGCAACAACAATCGCGCCGATGTGAAGACATTCAGCGAAGCGGCCGAACGCATTGCGGCGCTGATCGCCCGCATCCGTCCCCTCGTGGAATAACAGTTTTCGAATCGGGACTGGGGGACCATGCCCGACCCGGCAGAGGAAGTGATGAGGGGGCTTCCGGGCGCGCCGGGTTGAATCGCATCGCAAACGGCGCCAACGGCCGCTTCCAAAGTAAACTTCTCAATTATTTGTTTGTGTTAAGGATCAATCGCGCTGCTTTCTTCATTCTTGTATAACCAGGCGACGATCGAAGCGCCCGGGAATCCGGAGAACGAGCATGATCAGAATTCTAGCAACGAGTGTGCTGGCAATTTCACTTGCCATTGCCACCCCCGCGTTTGCCCAGGTGTCGGGCGGCGGTGCAGGTGGGTCGGGGGCCGGAGCGGGAACCGGCACTGGCGGCAGCACGATGCCGGGCACCACCAACCCCGGCGGCACGGGCGGGATGAAAAAGACCCACCCGGGCTCGTCCAGGACCACCCACCACAGCACCACCGGCTCCAGCCGGACCAGCCATCGTCACACCACCGGTTCGTCGGGCGGCATGACCTCGTCCGGCGGAATGTCGTCGGGCGGCACGTCATCGTCGGGCGGGATGTCATCCTCGGGCGGGATGTCATCCTCGGGCGGGATGTCATCCTCGGGCGGGATGTCATCCTCGGGCGGGATGTCATCCTCGGGCGGGATGTCATCCTCGGGCGGGATGTCATCGTCGGGCGGGATGTCATCGTCGGGCGGCACGACGTCGTCGGGAGGAATGAGCTCGGGCGGCGGCACCACGCCGTAAGCGTCTGACGCAATCAACCTGCCGGGGGGAGCTTGCAGGGCCCCCCCCGGACAGGCAAAAAAAAGGCGCCCCACTCGCGAGGGGCGCCTTTTTTCGATCAATCGATAAACGATCAGGCGTCGGCAGGCGCCGCGTCGTCGTCGAGCAGGTCGGTCGGGATTTCGCCCGGTTCCGCATTGGGATCGTACGCTTCGGTAAAGCCGCCGCTTTCGCCGTCGAACATCGCGTCGATCACGTCGACGCCCTTCGATTGCAGTTCGGCTTCGTCGGCCGAACGGGCGACGTTGGCTTTGACCGTGACCGACACTTCGGGGTGAAGCTGGACACGCACGGTCGAGACACCGATGAACTTGATCGGGCGATCCAGCACGACCATGGCCTTGGTGACCTTGCACCCTTGCGCGACCAGGCCCTCGGCGATGTCGCGGACCGAAACCGAGCCGTACAGCTGACCGGCGTTGGACGCGGCGCGGATCAGCACCACTTCCTTGCCTTCAACATTGCCGGCTTCGGCCTGGGCTTCGTCACGGCGGACTTCGTTGTCGGATTCGATCTTTGCCCGGTTGGATTCAAAGATTTTCCGGTTGGCGTTGTTGGCGCGCAGGGCCTTTTTGTTCGGCAGCAGGAAATTGCGCGCGTAGCCATCCTTTACGGTGACTTCATCGCCAATGGTGCCCAGCTTTTCGATGCGCTCGAGCAGGATGATCTGCATGGTGTGCGCTCCTTACTTGACGAGGTACGGCAGCAGGCCGATGTGCCGGGCGCGTTTGATCGCCTGGCCCAGTTCACGCTGCTTTTTTGCCGAGACCGCAGTGATGCGGCTGGGGACGATCTTGCCACGTTCGGACATGAAACCCTGCAACAGGCGTACGTCCTTGTAGTCGATCTTGGGCGAATTCTTGCCCGAAAACGGGCAGCTCTTGCGGCGGCGGAAAAACGGACGAGCCATGGTTTATTCCCCTTCGCGTTCGCGACGACGCGTGCGTTCGCGGTCGTTCTTGCGCATCATCACCGACGGGCCGGCTTCGAGTTCGTCGACGCGCACGGTCAGGAAGCGGATGATGTCTTCGTTGATCGCGGTCTGGCGTTCGAGTTCGGCGACGACGCCCGGAGGGGCTTCGACGTTGATCAGCACGAAATGCGCCTTGCGGTTCTTCTGGATCTTGTATGCCAGCGACCGCAGACCCCAGCTCTCGACCTTCACGACTTTGCCGTGGTTGGTCTCGATGATCTCGGTGGCGGTGGCGGCAAGCGCGTCGACCTGAGCCTGGCTCAGATCCTGGCGCGCAAGAAAGACATGCTCGTAGAGCGGCATGGCCGTTGCGTCCTTAATACTCTAACCGATCGCTGGCGATCCGCGGGATTGCGGGGCCCCTCCGGCTTTCTTGGTGTTTCGTCCCGCATGCGGGGCGAAGCGGTGGCCCTTAACGACTGATGGTGCGAATGCAAGCGATCAGTTTGGATGCGCCTGTTTCTGCACGAGCGCGACTGCGGCCGCAACGGCAGCCTCGGGCGTCAATGCCGAGGTGTCGAGCAATTCCGCGTCCTCGGCCCGGCGCAAGGGTGCGGCGGCGCGGGCGGTGTCGCGGGCGTCGCGTGCGGCCAGGTCGGCGGTGATGGCGTCGCGGCTGACGTCTTCGCCGCGTTTGCGCATTTCGAGGTAGCGGCGCAGCGCGCGCGCGGCGATGCTGGCGGTGACGAACAGTTTTGCGTCGGCGTGGGGTGCGATCACTGTCGCGATATCGCGGCCGTCGAGCACGGCGCCGCCCGGTTGGTCGGCAAAGAGGCGTTGACGGGTCAGCAGCGCGGCGCGCACTTCGGGGTGGACCGAGACGCGGCTGGCCAGTGCGCCGGTCGCTTCGCTGCGCAGTGCAGGCTCGTCCAGCAGGTCATCGGCAAATGCCGTCGCGGCAAGGGCATCGGCGGCATTGTCGGGATCGCCGTCGACCAGCACGACCTGGTATCCGACCGCACGATACAACAGGCCGGTATCCAGATGCGGCAGGCCGAAATGGCGGGCCAGCGCCTTGGCAATCGTGCCTTTGCCTGATGCGGTGGGCCCATCGACGGCAATGATCATGCCGCGCCCGCCTGATGCAGCAGCTGCTCGAACATCGGGAAGCTGGTGGCGATCGGGCGGGTGTCGTCCACCGTCACACCGTTGTCGCTGGCGAGGCCCGCGACGGCCATCGCCATCGCGATGCGGTGATCGAGATGCGTGACGATCGCGGTGTTTCCGCTGCCAGTCAGGCGCTTTCCACCGCTGCCGTCGATGACCATGCCGTCGGGCGTTTCGCACAAGGTTGCGCCCGCCAGCGTCAGCGCGGCGCACATCGCGGCGATCCGATCCGATTCCTTGACGCGCAATTCTTCGAGGCCCGACGTGGTCGTGCAGCCATGCGCCAGCGCCGCGGCGACGAACAGTATGGGGAATTCATCGACCATCGCCGGCACGACCGCCGGATCAACCGTAATGCCGGTCAGCTCGCTTGCCTTCACATGCAGATCGGCAACGGGTTCGCCGCCGACTTCGCGCGGGTTCACCGCGACGATGTGCCCACCCATCAGGCGCAGGATATCGAACAGCGCGGCGCGCGTGGCATTCAGCCCGACGTTTTCGACCAGCACGTCCGACCCCGGCACGATCAGCGCCGCGACGACGAAGAACGCCGCCGACGACGGATCGCCGGGGACGACGATCGCCTGCGGCCGCAGTTCGGGTTGGCCGGTCAGGCGGACGACACGCGCGCCGTCTTCGATATCGACCGACAGCTCCGCGCCAAATCCGCGCAGCATCCGTTCGGAATGGTCGCGCGTGGGCACCGGCTCGATCACCGTGGTCACGCCGGGCGTATTCAGCCCGGCGAGCAGCACCGCGCTTTTGACTTGCGCCGAGGCAACGGGCAGGCGGTAGGTGATCGGCACCGGTGTTTCCGCTCCGGTCACGATCAGCGGCAGGCGGCCCCCCGGATAAGCCGTGAATTTGGCACCCATGTCGCTCAGCGGCGCGATCACGCGGCCCATCGGCCGTTTCGACAAGCTGGCATCGCCGATGAAGCACGCGGTGATCGCATGACCCGCGACCAGGCCCATCAGCAGCCGTGTCGATGTGCCCGAATTGCCCATGTCGAGCGCGCCCGCAGGCTGCAGCAGCCCGCCCACGCCGACACCTGCAACCAGCCAGTCGCCATCAGCCTGGCGCTCGATCGTGGCGCCCATCGCGCGCATCGCGGCGGCGGTCGCCAGCACATCTTCGCCCTCGAGCAACCCGGTCACGCGCGTTTCCCCCACCGCCAGCGCGCCGAGCATGATCGAACGATGGCTGATCGATTTGTCCCCGGGTACGCGGATCGCGCCGGTCAGCGGGCCTTTGGCGACAAAACGACGGGGCTGGGCCAGGGAAATGGGTTGGGACACGAAAAAGCCTTGCTGTGATTGCGCGGCTTTTGACAGCGGCGCGCGCCTATGGCAAGGCGCCGGGCTCTGCATGGGCACGAGCGCTTTGCCAGCCTGCTTTCGCTCGCCCATGACCCACGCGTATTTTGCGACCGACCCTGGACAGTCCGGGGCGGGCAGGACTTGAGGAAACTTCATGGTCAAGCCGGAATGGGGTGCCAAGCACAGCTGTCCCAAGTGTGGCACCCGTTTTTACGATCTGGGCAAGGATGACCCGGTAACTTGCGTCGAATGCAAGTATGCCTGGCATCCCGACCCGGTGCTGAAATCGAAACAGCCGATCCCTTATGCCGAAATCCAGAAGGAAAAAGTCGACGAAGTCGTCGACGGCGATCTGGCGGATGAAGATCTCGACATCGATGAAGACGGCGATTCGCCCGACAATGATGTCGATCTCGGCGGCGACGATGACCTGGGTGTACCAGGACACGAAGGCAACGACGAAGAAAGCTGATCGGGTCCGGGCGTCCGTCCTCTCCGGGAGGGCGGGCGTCCGTCCATAAAAAATGCGCGCCTCGCAATTTCGTCTTGCAAGCGCACTGGCCCTGCCATAAAGGCGCGGCTCCCGGCGCAACACCCGCCGGACCATGCCATGCCTCCCAGGGCACCGGCGTAAAACACGTGGGGCCTTAGCTCAGCTGGGAGAGCGCTACGATGGCATTGTAGAGGTCAGCGGTTCGATCCCGCTAGGCTCCACCAGTTTCCTGCTTTAAAACTCTGAAGTAGCGGTTTTTCCTCTCGAGCGTCACCGCAGTAATGCGAAGGGCCGGCGCGCCAGGTCGGATTACCGACAGGCTCTTGGCAGAGCTCGATGGTCGACTTTGGCATGTTACTAGAGAAGCAGGTTGGCGGGATCAAGACGATGTGGCCGGTGAGGCGCGCCGGCCGCTGGCAGAGGTGATCGATTGCGATCCTGCACCGCCTTGCCCTGTCAGGTAAAGCGGTTAGACGCTGGCGGATCGCTGGCAGGATAGCTTTCGTCGCTGGCCTGGTCGACTTTATCCCATCTGGGCTGTTCGCCTGCCATGGCTGCGGGCCCGGCGTTACGGACTTCGATGGTACCAGGCGTGGATTCGCCGCTCGCAAACGCTGCGCGCGGCATTTCGCTATCCGATCGTGTGGTGACATACCGATAGAGCCCGTAGGCGACGGACGAGACAATGCCGATTTTCAGCAGGGACATGATGTCGTTTCCTGTTCTAGCTACTCCGTTCAAATGCTTGGCCAGCCATTTGGTTCATGACGCCTGCGATTAAGCGGCAGGAAGCCCGCAGATCTGACAGCGCCGAGATCCGCCATGTCGCCAAGTCGGTGATCCATCCGAACGCAATCCCGGTTATATTGCACGACACCGATTACGATGCTTGGCTGACGGCCGATTGGCAGGACACGCAGCAGCGCAGGAGGGTGGAGTGAAGTTATACGGAACTAGGCTCCACCAGTTTTCCAACATTCTCGCTACGACCCGGTATAGATCTCCGCGATCGACAGCCTGGCTTGTGCTCCCGGATCGGCCAGCACCTTGCGGATCGGCTCGACCACTTGCATCGCGGCGGGCTGGTTGTTCAGAGTCTGCAACAGCGCCCTGAATTGCATCGGCGGCGCCGCAGTGACCAGCGCCACGACGTGATCCGCGCCATAAGGCGCAACGGCCTGGGTGTTCACCACAGGCATCGCGCCGCCCGGCCCAAGTTTGCCATCCCCATCGGCGGCTTCCACCGGGTACAGCAATTGCACCGTACCCAGCGACGTCAGATCGAAAATCGTTACGTACGTGGACGCCGGCAAGTCCTGCGCATGTTTCAGCGCGACATTGACCAGCGCATCGGGACCATACCGCGCGCCAGAAGTCTGCGGCCCGATGACGAGCTGCGCCCGCGTCTCGTTCATATACGGCCGCAACGCGCCGATTGCGCGCCATTTTTCGAGTGCGCCGCGCAGTTGCGCCGGGCCCGTGACGCCTTGCGCGACCGTATCACCGGTCTGGCGCACCAGCTTGCCCGTCCTGGCATCCCACAGGAAATCGGCCTGCGCTGCGCTCGCCGCAACGGTCCAGGGATGATCGCCGGTCGCCAGAAGTGCCTGCGCCCCCGGCTGCGCGGAAAACAGGCCCGGCAGGGGCGATTGCGGAGCTAACGGCGCGCGGGCGGGAAATTGCGCAAACAGCGCCAGATTCTCGTTTCCCGAAACGAACGATGTGCGTGGCTTCTGGCGTTCGCCGCTCAACCCGCGCACCTGGCTGTCGAGGTAGATCGCCAGCTCGCCGACCGAAATCTTGCCATCGCCGTTCGCATCGGCCACCAGGGTCTTGCCGTCCACCGATCGCGCAGTCAGGCCCTGTTCGAACGAATACGTCAGGAACCCGCGCGATGGCGCGCCTGTCACCGGCAATTCGTGCTCCCACGCCACCTGGTCGTCCTGCGCAGCGCCGACGAAAATCACATTGGGCAGATCGGGCCTGTCGGGCGTGGCCATGGGAAAGGCGGCGGCGTCGGTGTCGGGCAGGACCGCAGGGAATTGCGGGGCCGGGCGCGCGACGAGGTCGAACACGTCGGCATCGCCGCGAAACGCCAGTCGCGGCACGAAATGAAACAGCGCAGGGTCGACCGACCGGTTCATCGTTCCCGAATGGCAGGTGTCGGCAATCATCAGCACTTTGACGCTGGGCGGAATATACCGCGACAGCCAGGCATAGAAGTCCTTGTCGACAATGAACCGTTCGGCATCCGGGTGCATCTGGTCGAACCCGGGCAGCGGCACAAACTGGTCGAGATCGCCGTCGCGGGTACCCTTTACCGCGGTATGTGCCTCCGCCCCATGCCCTGAATAATAGAACACGATCCAGTCGCCAGGTTTTGCGCGCAGGCCCAGGGCATGGAGCGCGGTCTCTACCGTGGTGCGGCTGACCTGATCGTTGCGCAGGACGGTCACATCGCTCGCCCCTTCGGATCGCATCAGCGTGTCCATCGCGGCCAGGTCGTTTTCAGGGCCTTTCAAGTCAGGAATCTGCGGATTTGCGAATTTCCAGGCACCGACGAGCAAAGCGCGAGTCTCGGCATAAGATGATGAATAGCACGACAAATATAGGGCGCCGATTGCCATTACTATGATCAGACGGGCATCTTTTCTTTTCTTCAAAGCATGCTCCCGAAGATTCCAGTTGCAATCGTATCACAGAGAAAGCTAACCCGGTATACAGCACGGTAACAAATTAAAATCGCACTGTTGGGGATTTTAAAAAATCGTTTTTTTACAAGGTGGGGCTATGAGGCGGTTTCGGGGGAAACAGTTTCGATTGACGTTTTTTCGATTGTCGGCCGTTTGCACCGCTGTGTTGTTAAGTATGGGAATACTGACGCATATCGCACCAGCAATCGCGCAAACGTCCGCCGAATCGCCCGGTGCTTTGCCACCGGTGGCGATCAGCGCGACGCAGGCAGATCCGTCGCAATCGCGGGGCGTCATCGTTCTGCGGGCTTCGCCCGTTGCCGATACGTCGTCCGCGCCGGTGGCCGTTCCGCAGGCACCGGCCCTGGCCATGGATCCCACAATTTTGCCGCCAGCACCGCCATCACCCCCATCACCGCCAGCACCGGTGTCGATGTTCAAATCATGCCCGCGACCCTTTGGCCGGGCCGACATCGCGATCGTCGCAGCATCGCCCGAAACGCCGAAATTCGAGGGGCTGTTGCACAACCGGCTGGGTCGGCGGCAGCCAAGTGTAGTCGTCGACATGTCGGCGCCATTTGCAGTCGATGGCGGCGCTCCGCCTGAACTCGCAGCCTGGCTGACCCAGGTCAAATCGACCGGCGGCGCGGTGACCATGCACCAGTATTGCGAACAGAGCCGCGGGTTCATGTCGTTTTTCGGCAAGATGTTTACCGGCCCGCGCGCCGGCCGTTATGCAGCGGCGGACAATTACGATGCGGTGCTGCATGTCGACGGTGTCGATCAGCGCGTCACGCAAGTCGAATTCCGGCTGCGGGGAACACACTGAATGCGCCAGGCGTTCGGCCTGTTGTGCGCGCTGCTGGCCATGCTGTGCCTGGGCGGTAGCGACGTTGCTGCGTCGGCGACACGTGCGCCCCGCCTGGCGCTGGTGATCGCCAATGGCGCCTATGCCAATTACGATCATCTTGCCAAGACCGGGGTGGATGGCGACCGGGTTGCGGCCGCGCTTGGTGCGACCGGGTTTACCGATGCGTCGGGCGCGGCCACGGTGCAGGTCAATCGCGACCTGACGCTCGCGCAGATGCAGGCGAAGGTCGCCGAATTCCGCGAAAAGCTGGCGGCCGCCGGGCCCGAGGCGTTTGGCGTGCTGTACTTTTCCGGCCATGGCGCCGCGCTGTCCAGCTTTGGCGATCCGGCGCTGGTGCCGACCGATGCGGACAGGCAGTTGACCGCCGGCAGTCTCAGCCTGACGCGCGCGTATCTGACTCGCACGCTGCTCGGTTCGGGCGCCAAGAACATCCTGATCGTGCTCGACATGTGCCGCAATGTCGTTGCCGCATCTGCGGTGGATGCGCCGGCTGCGCCGCTGGCCGACGCGGGTGTCGGCGTACAGGCAGGCAGCAAGGGTTTGCGCCGCCTGATTCACCAGTCCGATGGCGCATTCCGGCCGGACCAGGGGTACCTGGTCGCGTTTTCGACCAGCCCCGACCAGGTCGCGTTCGACGACGGCACGTTTTCGCGCGTGTTTGCCGAAGAGATCCGCCGGCCGCAGCAGAATATCGCCGATGCGTTGAAACGCACATCGGACCGCGTGGCGGTGACCGCGGTAAAGGCAAGCAAGGCGCTGCAGAAACCGACATTCGATTACGGCCTGCAGGGATCGCCCCCGTGCTTCGTGTCGTGCGATCTGAACAACCAGGACCGGTTCTACGACTGCGCGAACTGCCCGTACATGCGTGTCATTCCGGCGGGTACCGCCCGGCTCGGCTCGCCACTGACCGAGCCCAGGCGACAGCGCGATGAACCGGTCCAGCACGACGTCGCGATCGACCGGCCGTTTGCGATGGGCGTCTATGCCGTCACGATCAGCGAATGGGCGGCGTGTGTGCGCGACAAGGCGTGCCGCGCAATATCCGACTGGTCAAAGGAAAATCCCAACCCGTCGATTCCGGTGACCGGGATCAGCTTTGAAGATGCGCAAGGCTATGTCGCCTGGCTGTCGGTGCAATCGGGGCTGCCCTATCAATTGCCGACCGAAACCCAGTGGGAATATGCCGACCGCGCCGGCGCCGCGACCGTGTTTCCATGGGGGGATGCCATCACACCGGGCGATGCGAATTACGACCAGACCGCCAGCTATCACGGATCGCCGACCGCGCCCTATCGCGGCTATCCCGAAGCGGTGGGCGCCTATCCGCCCAATGCGTTCGGGCTGTACCAGATGAATGGCAATGCCTGGACGTGGACGCAGGGCTGCGCCGACCAGCCGTGCCGCAGCCGGATTTTGCGCGGCGGATCGTTCCAGAGCGCGCCCGAGGAATTGCGCGCGGCGAACCGTTTTGCCGCCGATGCCTCGCGCAAACGCGACGACGCCGGCCTGCGCGTCGTGCGCGAATTGAGCCCGGACGAGGCGCTGCACTGAACGGGCAACGGAAAATTTTCGACTGGCGGAAGGGGACCATCCATTCGCTGCACAACCGGGGAATGCCATAATGAAGCCTGCCACTACCATCACGACGACGCTGGTTCTGCTGGCGGCCGCGGCGCCGATGACCGCGCTGGGCCAACAGATTCCGAACCAGGGTCTTCCGACATCGGGATACTATGCCTACAATCCCACCGAGGGCAGCCCGAACAGCCTGCAGTTCCAGGCGGTGCGCGACAGTTTGAACATGCTCGATGTCGAGGCCGAGGGCGAGGATCGCGGCGAACCCGACGGCGATTCGGATACGATCGGCGGCACGCTGACGCGCTGGGGCATCCAGAACCAGAATGGCGAGCGTTACGACCTGCATTACCAGCATGCGCAGCGCGTGTTCGAAGGCAGCCGCGCGCGCCTGATCATCGACGCGCCGATCAACATCCTGCACCCCGATACCGTGCATGCGCTCGGCTATTCCTTTCCCGGTGCCACGGCGGTGTCGGGCACGCTGAACGTCGGTCTCGAGCTGCCGGCGCAGCCGAACTGGCTGATCACGCCGCGCGTGTCGTACGGGGTTGCGCTGGCCGGCAGCTATTTCGGCGGCAATGGCGAACTGGGCACCGGATCGCTGACCAGCCGGTATCAGATCCGCCATGTCGGGCGCGGTGAAATCATCATCGGCGACATGGTCGCCTATACCCACAGCACCAAATTGCTGACGAGCCAGAAGTTCTATTTTCCGGTGATCAACTGGGTGTTCCGCAACGGGATCGCGTATCAGTTGCCGCTGAAATCGCGGATGTTCGGGCGCCAGACATCGCTGCGCGCCAGCTACGTGTTCACGATCGCGACCAAGGATCCGCTGTTCTTCAAGAAAACGCACGAGCTGGGGTTCAGCATGGGTGTGCGCGCGCGTGAAGCCGAACAGAAAAGCCGCTTCGAACAATTGCGCGTCGGGATCCTGTATACCCGCGCCAGCGACCAGTACGTTTCGACCGACCATTATCACGCCATATCGCTGACGCTGGGCTATCGGTTCTGACGCACCGCAATTTACCGTGATCCGGGGGGATGGTCGTATGGGCAAGATGGTTTGGCTGGGGGGTGTTGCCGCGCTGGCGGCGGGCATGGGGGTGGGGGCCTTTCCGCTGCTCGCCGGCGACACCGTGGCACCACCGCCTGCGCTCCACACGATGTTTGTGACAGGGGCAGATCCGATTGATCCGGCCGACTACGAAACATTGCCAAAGCTGGGAACATTTCGCGCATTTCTGCCAAAATCGGTTGATCTGACGCCATTTTTTCCCAAGCCGGGGTATCAGGGACAGCAACCCGATTGTGTGGCCTGGGCGACGACATATGCCGCGCGCGGCTTTCTGTCGGGCCGGGAAATGGGCCATCAGCCGTCATTGCCCGCGGAGGAAATGAGCCCGGCCTATGTCTATAATCGCTTGCGCCGGCCCGGATCGCTATGCGATCGCCCCACCAAGATCGTCGATGCGCTGGGCGTGTTGCAGCACGAGGGCACCGTGACGTTTGCGGATTTTCCCGACGACGTGAACCAGTGCACGACGCCCGCACCACAGTCGCTGATCAGCAAGGCCGCGCTATACCGGCTAGGCGGCTGGCGCGCGATCGAGCACGAAACGTCGGGTCCGTTCAAATCCGCGATGGCGGTCGATGATATCAAGGGCGCGCTCGCCCAAGGACAGCCGGTGGTGTTTGCCATGCCGGTCGCCGATGACTGGTATGCAGTGAAGGACGCCACCGTCTATACCCACCGGACGCCCGAACATGCCAATTTTCACGCGATGACCGTGATCGGGTATGACGAGGATCGCCAGGCGCTGCGCGTGATCAACAGCTGGGGCACAGACTGGGGCGATCATGGTTATGCCTGGATCGGGTATGACACGTTCCGGACGCTGGTCTACGAGGCCTATGCGCTGCACGATATGCCGCACGCCGACACGGCCCACTCGCAGCCTGGCCTGTCGCCGCGCCAGACGCTCGATGCCGATCTCGCCAAATTGCCCTGCGGCTCGGCGCAAGTGAAGCAGGTGGGCGGGCATCTGTCGGTCACGGGATTTGCCGGCGGCAAGGATACGCTGGACGAGCTGCACGCTGCGCTGCTGGCGGTTGATCCGCATGCCGGCTGGTCCATGGCCTATCACCCCTGGCCACAATGCGAGGCCGAACTGACGGTGGGCCCATCGCGGATTACCGGCGACGTGGCGATGGTCGCGATGACTGACAGCGGCGCCGCGCGCAGCGGTGATCCGGTAATCATGCGTGCGGGCGAATTGTTCGGCATCGGCGTGGACGTGCCCGCGGGCAAACCGGAACTGAGCATCGTCTATGTGCAGGCCGATGGCAGTGCGGTCGAACTGTTTCGCGGCACCGTTGCGCCCGGCACCCCGGGGCATCACAGCGTGGTCATCGGGCTGGATGGGGCCAAGGCGGCGCGGTTTCAGGTGGGGCCGCCCTTTGGTAACGAAATGGTGATCGCGCTTGCTTCGGATCGTCGGCTGTTTGGCAACGAATTGAGCGACTATGCGTCCGAACGACAGTTCCTGACCGCGTTGCGTGCCCGATTGACGACAGTGCCGGCAGGCGCGGTGTCAGCGTCCATCCTGCGCCTGCGCACGCACGACTGAACGCCGGCGCACCAGCCGTTCCAGCACCACGCCAAGCGCCATGACCGCCGCGCCGGCCAGCGCGGCGGGCCCAAGCTCGGTCAGCGATGACCACAGCATGGCGAGCGCGAGGCCGCCGAACGCCAGCGGAAACAGCGGAAACAGCGGTGTGCGGAACGGAAATGCCGCTGCATCGTGCCCCCGGCGCAACCGGATCGCGGCGCCCATGCCGAACACGATGAACACCCAGTAGACCGGGGTCATGTAGTCGACCATCGCGCCAAAGCCGTTGCCGGCCAGGCCCGCAAAGACAGTCAACACCGCCGAAAACCCGCCGACCGCGATGACCGCAGACACGGGCGTGCCGCGCGTGGCATGCCAACCTGCCAGCGGTTGCAGCACCGGGATATTGCGCGCCGCCGCGCTGGTGATCCGCGCGCCGACGATCAGCGTCGAATTCATGCTGGCCAGCGCGGATACCACCACCACGCCGACCACCACCCAGGCGCCGGGCGTGCCGAAGGCCGCGCGCGCAACATCGGCGCCGGGCGCCGTGCTGTGCGCGAGCGCCGCCATGCCCAGCCCATGCGCCATCGCGGCGTTGAGCGCGACATACAGCATGATCAGCAAGGCGATCGCGCCCAGCGTGACCAGCGCCATACCACGCCGCCCGGCGCGCAGCTCGGCCGACAGCGTCGCAATGTCGCTCCACCCGCCATAGGCCAGAAACACATAGATCAGTGCAACACCCAGGCGGGGCTGAACCGGTGCGGTTGCGGCAACAATCGCAGGAGGATGCGCGACAAACCCGGCCGCGATCACTGCGGCAAACCCTGCCGCAACCAGGGCGACAAGCGTGGCCTGCGTCAGAAACCCGAGCCGGACATGGACGCAGTTCAGGCCTGTCAGCGCGATCACCACCGCCAAGGCACACAGCGTGTGCGCAAGCGGACCCATCGGCACCACTGCGCCCGCGTAATCGGCCAGCAGATACGCCATCAGCGCGATCCACCCGGTGTGCATTACCGCAAAGCGCGACCACGCATATTGTGCGCCGAAGCGCGGCCCCCAGGCACGCGACAGGAAACTGTATTCGCCGCCGGCATCGGGAAACGCGCAGGCCATTTCGACATACGACAGCGCACCCACCACCGTCGCCAGCCCGCCCAGCACCCACAGCCAGCCGAACTGCCCCGGCGCGACATTCAGCGCCACGGTGGGGGCAGTTTTCAGCACATCGGTCGACATGATCATGCCCAGCGCAATCAGCGTGGCCATGGCCGGGCCGAGATGCGCGCGCGGGGTCGGGGTGGCTGGTTCCATATGTCCCGGGATACGCATTGTGCGCGCGGCGTCCAGCCCCGGTCTTGTTGTCCTGCGCGCCGGCGAGTATCCGGCGGGCATGATCGAAATCGAGATTACCGACGCCGTGGCCACGATCACGCTCGAAGCGCCGGCGACGCGCAATGCGCTGACACTGGCGGGATGGCACGCGCTGTCGGCTGCGGTCGCCGCGATCGGCGCTGCGATCGGCGCTGGGCGACCGCGTGCGGTGGTGCTCTGCGCAAAGGCGCCGGGCATGTTCTGTTCGGGGTCCGACATTGGCGAAATTGCCGCGCTGGCCGACGACGCGGCCTTGCGTGCGCCGTTCCGGGTGGCGATGCGCGACGCGCTGGAGCCGTTGGCACGGCTGCCGATGCCGGTGATCGCCGCAATCGACGGCGATTGCTTTGGTGCGGGCGTGGCGCTGGCGCTTGCTGCGGATCTGCGCATTGCCACCCCGCGCGCGGTGTTTGCCGTGCCCCCGGCAAAGCTGGGGATCACCTATCCGCAAGAGGATGTCGCACGGCTGGTGGCGCTGGTCCGCCCGGGGCAGGCCGCACGCATGCTGTATGGCGCAGCGCGGATCGATGCGGCGGAGGCGGCACGGATCGGGCTGGTGGAGATCGTGGCAGATGACGCATCGGGCGCGGCGCGGGCTATGGCGCGATCCATGGCAACACTTTCGCCATCGAGCCTCGCGGCGTTGAAAACAGCGGTGGCGCGTGCCCCGCTGGGGCATGATCCCGCGCTCGACGATCTTTTCGACAACGCCTTTGCGGGCGACGATTTCGGCAAGGGTATCGCTGCTTTCCGCGCGCGGGCACGATAATCCGCCCGTCCATAAAAAGTGGGCAGCGTCGCGTTCATCTCGCAAAACTGGCATTCTCGCACCGTCGTGCTATGCCGCGCGGCGACGATGTCCGCGCCTTTCCCCTCATGGCGCGGGTTCCGACGGAGGTTTGATGACCCGCACCTGGTTTCGCCGCGCGCTGACGTGCGCGCTTGTCGCCCTGCCCATTGCGCCGCTGATGGCCCAAAACGCAGATACGCATACAGCCCCGAATGCCCGAGACCCCGACGCGCCGGTTTATGGCAGCCTGGGTATCGATACCGGCAACATGAACCGCGACATCGTGCCTGGCGATGATTTCTTTGCCTATATGGAGGGCAATTGGGCCGATCACACCTCGATCCCGCCCGACAAGACACGCATCGGTTATAACTATGATCTAGAAGACAAATCCGCCGAGGATGTGCGCAAGATCGCGCTGAATGCGGTTGCCCACCCTGACAGTCCGACCGCGCAGCGCATCGCGGCAGTGTGGTCGGCGTTCATGAATGAACCGGCGATCGAGGCGCACGGCGTGACCGCGCTGCAGGCGATGATCGCGCGGATCGCGGTGATCAAGACTCGCGGCGAATTGATGGCGCTGATGGCAGAGCCCGGGTTTGCAAATGCAATCGGGTTCAGTGTCGCGCCCGATGTCAAGCGGCCCGATCACTATGCGGTGTATGCCGGGCAGGGCGAACTCGGCCTGCCGGCGCGCGAATATTATCTGGAAAACGGCGAGAAATATGTCGCCGTGCGCAAGGCCTATGTCGAATACATGACCCAGCTGTTTGCGCTGGCCGGCGTGTCGGATGGGCCGACGCGCGCCGCTTCGATCCTGGCGCTGGAAACTGCGCTGGCGAAGGACGACTGGGCGCCCGAACGGATGCGCGATCCTGTCGCGACATACAATCCGGTGCTCCGTGCAAAGCTGGCGACGTATGCGCCGGGCGTGGCGTGGGAAGCGATGCTGAACAAGCTCGGCCTGCCCAAGGCCGACATGGTCGTAATCCGCCAGCCCAGTGCGGTGCGCGCGATCGGGCATCATCTCGCCACCGATCCGGTCGAAGTGTGGCGCGATTACCTCGTGTTTCGCCTGGTCAGCGATATGGCGCCGTATTTATCGGCGCAATTCGTGCAATCGCGGTTCAATTTCTACGGCGTGGTGCTCGAAGGCGTGACGCAGCAGCGTCCGCGCTGGAAGCGCGGCGTCGACATGGTCGACAGCGCACTGGGCCAGGATGTCGGACAGATCTATCTGAAAACGCACTGGTCGCCCGAAGCCGACAAGCAGATGGGCGAACTGATCGATGATCTGAAAGCGTCGTATGCCGACAAGATCAACCACGCGGCATGGATGGACGCGCCGACCAAAACAGCTGCGCTGGCCAAGCTGGCCACTTTCGAAGCACGCGTGGCGGGCCCGAAAACGCCGATCGACTACAGCGATTTTCACGCTTCAGACGATGCCTTTGCCAACGCGATCGAGATGGAGCGGTTCGGCTGGGCGCTGCAGGCCAAGCGCTATGGCGGGCCGGTCGATCGCGGTTTGTGGGATATGAACCCGCAGACGGTGAACGCCTATTACAGCGAGACGACCAACCAGATCACGTTTCCGGCGGCCGAATTGCAACCGCCGTTCTTTGATCCCAATGCCGATCCGGGGGTGAATTACGGCGGGGCAGGCGCGACCATAGGCCATGAAATGGGCCATGGTTTCGATGATCAGGGGCGCCAGTTCGACGGGCAGGGCCGCCTGCGCGCCTGGGGCACGGCGGCAAGCACCGCCCGGTTCAAGGCCAAGGCTGCGGCGCTGACCAGACAGTTCGACGCGTACGAACCGATTGCGGGCGTGCATATCAAGGGTGCATTGACGCTGGGCGAAAACCTGGCGGATCTGGGTGGGCTGGAAGTCGCCTATGCGGCGTGGCACCGCTATCAGGATCGGCACGGCGCGGCGACCGAGCTCGACGGGATGACCGGTGATCAGCGGTTCTTTTTGTCCTATGCGCAAAGCTGGCAGGCATCCACGCGCGACGAGGCCTTGCGCGAGCAATTGCTGGGCGATCCGCACAGCCCGGACAAGTTCCGCGTCAACGGGATCGTGCGCAATATGGACGAATGGTACGCGGCGTTCGACGTAAAGCCCGAGCAGAAGCTGTACCTGGCACCGGAACTTCGCGTCCACGTTTGGTGATTTTCGGTCTCTTTGCCCCTCCCCTTCAGGGGAGGGGTTGGGGTGGGGGCTCTCGGCTATATCCCATGCTTCAGGCAGCCTCGGCGAGTGGGGAGAGGCCCCACCCCCAACCCCTCCCCTGAAGGGGAGGGGAGCTAAGACGGCAGAAGGCCGATTTCGCGCAGGCGTTGTTGCAGGTATTCGTCGGCGGTGATCGGGTTTGGATAGCGGTCCGGGTTGTCCGGCGTTACGCATCCGGGCAGTGTCCGGATGACGAAGTCGCTGCGCAAGTGCAGGAAAAACGGCATCGAATAGCGGCTGAACCGGGCGCGCTCGCCGCTTGGGTTGCGTACGCGGTGCGTCGTCGAGGGCAGCACGTGGTTGGTCAGGCGTTGCAGCATGTCGCCGATATTCACCGCCAGTGCGCCCGGCGGGGGGATGACTTCGACCCATTGTCCGTCACGCGCCAGCAGCTCCAGACCGGCCTCTTCGGCGCCGAGCAGCAACGTGATCAGGTTGATGTCCTCGTGCGCGCCGGCGCGGATAGCGCCTTCCGGCGCATCATCGATCGGCGGATAATGCAGCAGCCGTAGCACCGAATTGCCCTCATCGATCGCGGCATCGAACCAGTCCGGCGCGAGACCCAGCGCGGTGGCAAGGTACGCCAGGATCTGGGCGCCGATGCGGTCGAATTCCGCAAACAACGCACGAAACGTCCCGGCAAATCCGTCCGGCGCTTCGGGCCAGACATTGGGCGGCATGCTGTGTGTCAGCGGATGGCCAGCCGGCAGGTCGCGGCCGACATGCCAGAATTCCTTGAGATCGTGGACAGTGGCGCCCTTGGCAATCTCGGTGCGGAACGGGGTGTAGCCGCGCGCGCCACCTTTGCCCGGCACATGGCCGCGCCGTTTGACGGCGTCAGGTTGCGCAAACAGCTGCGCGGTCAGGTCCCATGCGCGCGCAATCAACGCGGGTGCGATGCCATGGTCGGTGACGAGTGCAAAACCGAATTCGCCAAAGCTGTCCATCAGCGCGCGCGGCAAATTCCGGGGATCCCCGGCCAGCGATATACCGTGAAGGGTTGGCAGCATCGGCGTTTCAGGCGACATGGCTTTTCCCGTGATCATCATGCCCGCTCTATTGGAACACCATGACCCGCTTTGCCAATCCCGATGTTACCGGCAAACAGCTTTGGCTGTTGAAGTCGGAACCCGATGCCTATGGCTTCGACGATCTGATCGCCGAGGGGGAGGGGACGTGGGACGGCGTGCGCAATCATACCGCTGCGCGCAATCTGCGCACGATGCGGGAAGGGGATCTCGCGTTTTTCTACCATTCCAACACCGGCAAGAATATCGTCGCGGTGGCGCAGGTTTCGGTGCCCGGATTGACCGATCCCGGCGACGCCAAATGGGCGGCGGTCAAAGTGAAGCCGGTGGCCTGGCTGAAAATGCCGGTCACACTGGCGACGATCAAGGCCACGCCGGAACTGGCGGGGATGGACATCGTGCGCCAGTCGCGTCTGTCGGTAGCGGCCGTGCGGCCCGAGGAATGGGCGTTGATCATCGACATGGCCGGGGGGCTGGTGTCCCTTTCCTGAACAGCGCGAATTCAGCGCCGGGGGAGGGATACTAAAGGGGTTAACAACCCGTTAAAGCCATCAGCATGAGCATGATCACACTCGTGCCGGGACGCCCCGGCCAACCCAACGCCTTTCGCCGCAACCTGCCAGGCCGGGTGCAGGACCATCTCGCATTGCCGCTACCGCGCTTCGAACCCGAAGTGGAAGCAGCCATCGCGCGCGGCGCATTGCGCTCGCCGCCGGTTAACTGGCGCCGCATCACGCGCCAGGACGCGCGCGATTTCCTGCTTGCCTATTGCGCGTGCTTCATCGCGCTGCAGATGTTCTTGCTGGCCTGAGATGTGTCTTTCCCCTTCTCGGGAGGGGATGGTCAGAAGGTGTATTCGATCTCGCCGACATGGGCCTTTTCGACCTGGTACAGCTTCCATGACAAGAGCGCCGATACCGCGCACAGCGCCGCGCCGAGCAACAGCTGGTGGACGATGGCTACGCCGATCGCGGTCAGGCTGACCGCAAACACCGACGAGATGACCATCGCGGCGGAATTGACGATGTTGTTGGCGGCAATCGTGCGCGAGGTTTCCGCCTTGTCCACGATCGTGGTCAAAAACGCATAGAGCGGCACGACGAACATGCCGCCGGTCACTGCGATGCCCAGCAGCGTACCCAGCAGCGGAATCGCCATCGGCTGCATCACGAACGACCAGGCATCGAGCATATGGCTGTGATCGCGCGCGGGCCACATGCGGCACACAATATCGAACGCGACGATGAACAGCGCCATGGCCACGATCGAGATCGGGGCAAAGCGCGCCGAGGCCTTGCCGCGCAGCAGGTGGTTGATCGACACCGACCCGAGCGCCACGCCGATCGAAAACACCACGAGAAACAGGCTGGCGACACTTTTGCTGGCGCCCAACACATTCTTGGCAAGCGGCGGAAACTGGATGAATAGCACCGCGCCCACGCCCCAGAACACGCTGATCGCGGCAATCGCCAGGAATACGCGCGGATGGCGCATGGTCATGCGCACCAGGTTCACCGACGAGCGTATGACATGCAGGTCGATCCGCTGACAGGCGTGAACCGGTGGCGCGCAAGGCACGCTTTGCGCGGCGATCCGGCCGATGATCGCGACCGCGACAACCGCCATCGCGGCCCATTGCACCGAAATGAACCCGGCAAGGATTGTACCCGCCAGGATGGCGATATAGGTGCCTGCCTCGACCAGGCCGGTGCCTGCCAGCACTTCGTTCGGCCGCAGGTGCTGCGGCAGGATGGCGTATTTGATCGGGCCGAAAAACGCGGAATGAACACCCATCGCGAACAGCGCGGCCAGCATCAGCGGGATAGCCAGCGTTTCGACCGAGACATGATGCGACGCCAGGATCAGCCCCGCAGCACCCACCACCATGATCGCCACTTCGCACGTCTTGATGATGCGGATCAGCCGCGCCTTGTCGCGCATATCGGCCAATTGGCCGGCCAGCGCCGACAGCAGCAGGAACGGCATGATGAACAGGCCCGATGCGATCGCGGAAAACCGCGTTTCCTGCGCTTCGGAATTGTACAGGCCATAAACCACGAACAACAGCATCGCGTTTTTGTAGAGGTTGTCGTTGAAAGCCCCCAGCAACTGGGTGACGAACAGCGGTAGAAAGCGCCTCTGGCTAATCAGATTCGAATTGGTGGTCATCGCGCCCCGGATCGCATCCCCATATGGCGAAACCCTTAACGTCCCGGGCGGGGCGGGCAAGGGCTTGTTGATTGTACGAAGCATATTGATGTATTTCCGGTAACAATGTTTGATATGCGCCGATGTTTCCAACGTGCACATGAACGGATACGGGCGGATCGCCATGCTGACTTTGCCCAATATCCTGACCCTTTCGCGGATTTTTACGGTGCCCGTGCTGGTCGGCCTGCTGTGGTGGCCCGAATGGCCGCTGGGCTATGGCCTGGGTTTTGCGATCTACTGCCTGATGGGTATCACCGACTATTTCGACGGCTATCTGGCGCGCGCGCAGGGCACCGTATCAAAGCTGGGCGTGTTTCTGGATCCGATTGCGGACAAGATCATGATCGCGGCGGTGATCCTGGTGCTGGCGGCGCGCGGCATCCTGACCGGGCCTTATGTCGGATCGCTGCATGTCATTGCCGGGCTGGTCATTTTGCTGCGCGAGATCGCGGTCTCGGGCCTGCGCGAATTTCTGGGCAGCGCTCAGGTTTCGGTGCCGGTGTCAAAGCTGGCGAAATGGAAAACCACCGCGCAAATGGTGGCGCTGGGCGCGCTGATCCTGGGCACGGCCTTGCCCCACTGGATGTGGCTGATCGACGGGTACGAGGTCAATGTGCCGCATACCGTCGGGCTGACCACGCTGTGGACCGCAGCGGTGCTGACGGTGATCACCGGATGGGATTACCTGCGAATCGGTTTGAAGCACATGGATTGAAGCTGGGGAAAAATCCCGCAGCGGACAACCCACCTCTCCCCCCCGTGGCGGCAGCGCGCCGTCTCAGCCCGCGCGCAGTTCCTCGGCCAGCAACCGGAATTCTTCTGCACGGGGCGAGTTTTTGCGCCAGACCAGCGCGATTTCGCGCAAGGCATGGTCGCTGATCAGGGGGCGGGCGACGATGCGCGTGCCCATCAGGATGCCGGCGTTGATGGCCATTTCGGGCAGCATGGTCAGGCCCAGGCCGTTGTCGACCATTTGCACCAATGTGTGCAACGACGTGCCGATCATCGTTGCGCTGGCGCGCAATTCGGGGCGGTTGCAGGCGGCAAGCGCATGTTCACGCAGGCAATGGCCGTCTTCGAGCAGCAACAGGCGGTTCTGGTCGATCGAGGACGGGGCGACCATGGGCGGCGGGTCGCCCAGATGCGCCAGAATGTCATCGTGGGGCAGGGCGATCAGCAGAGGGTCGTTGAACAGATGGTGCATCTCGACATCGCCGGTGGGGAACGGCAGCGCGAGCAGCACGCAATCGGCGCGGCCATGGTGCAGCGATTCGATCGCGGCGGCGCTGGGTTCCTCGCGCAGGAACAGGCGCAGTTGCGGGCGTTCGGCGCGCAGGCGGGGCAGGATGCGCGGCAACAGGAACGGTGCGATCGTGGGGATGACGCTCATGCGCAATTCGCCGGCCAGCGGCACCCCGTGCGACTGGACCAGTTCGGACAATTCCTCGGCCTCGCGCAACAGGCGGTGTGCCTTGGCCACGACCTGGTTGCCCAGCGGGGTAAACCGCACGACGCGGCGCGTGCGTTCGACCAGCACCACGTCAAGCAGCGATTCGAGCTCGCGCAGGCCGGCCGACAGCGTCGATTGCGAAACAAAACACGCTTCTGCCGCGCGCCCGAAGTGGCCATGTTCGTGCAGCGCCACCAGGTATTGCAGCTGCTTGAGTGTAGGCAGATAGATCGCCATCAGGCTTCGGGCGTTTCGTGGGCGCTTTGGGTCTCGCCGGTTTCGTCGGCGTCGATCGGCTTGAACATTCCGTCGTCGTCATCGTCGTCCTGTGCAATCTCGGGCGTTTCCGGCCCGGAATTCCCGATATCGTCGATATGCGCCATTTTCAGCCGGTTGCGCACGACCGCGAACGCGACTTTGCCTTCGACCAGTTCAAGCGCATCACGCCCGAACTGTTCAAAGCGCCAGCCTTCGAGGATGGCCAACCCGCTGCGTTGCCCGGCAGCCAGCGCTTCGAGATCGTCGCTGCGTGCCAGCAGGCGGGCGGCGACATCGATTTCGCGGCTGCGGATTTTCAGCAGCAGTTTCAGCAGGTCGGCGACCAGCGCGCCTTCCTTGCCCAGCGGCGCGCCGCGTGGCGCACGCGGCGGCAGTTCGGCATCGGTCAGCGGCTGCGCACCGGTGAGGCATTGCATCAGGCGGCGACCGATTTCGTTGTCGCGCCACCCGGCCGACAGCCCGCGCACTTTGGCCAGGTCCGCCTGGTCGCGCGGCGGGTGGCTGGCAATGTCGGCCAGCGTTTCGTCACGCATGATTCGCCCGCGCGGGATGTTCTTGTCCATCGCCTCGGTTTCGCGCCAGGCGGCGAGCGCTTTCAGCCGGCCGAGCACGGCATGGTTGCGGCTGGGCGGCCGGATCCGCAGCCAGACGGTTTCGGGGTCGCTGCGATAGTTCGCCGGATCGGCAAGCTTTTCCATCTCGATATCGAGCCATTCGCCGCGCCCGGTGCGGATCAACCGCTTGAGCATGCGCGGAAAGATCTTCGACAGATGGGTGACGTCGCCGATCGCGTATTCGATCTGGCGCTCGGTCAGCGGGCGGCGCGACCAGTCGGTAAAGCGCGCACCCTTGTCGACCGAGAACCCCAGCCAGCTTTCGACCAGGTTCGAATAGCCGATCTGTTCGGACTGGCTGATCGCCATCATCGCGATCTGCGTGTCGAAGATCGGATGCGGCGTCCGCCCGGTCAGGTTGAAGATGATCTCGACATCCTGCCCGCCGGCGTGAAACACTTTCAGCACGTTTTCGTTCTGCGTCAGGAGGTCCAGCATCGGGGTCAGGTCGATGCCCGGCGCCATCGGGTCGATCGCCGCGGCCTCCTTGTCATCGGCGATCTGCACCAGGCACAATTCCGGCCAGAACGTGTTTTCGCGCATGAATTCGGTATCGACAGTGATGAAATCGGCTTTGGCCAGGCGGCCGCACAGATCGGCCAGCGCGTCGGATGTGGTGATCAGCGGATGGATCTTCATCGGTCTTTTTTCTTTTAGGGGCCACGTGACGGCCCGTTCGGGTACCCCCGTCCGGGGGCGGCGGCTTGACAAAATCACGGCCATCGCCTCTTGGCCGCTGAAAGTACCTGCCCGATTGCGGCATGAATGGAAAGAGCCCCCTAATGCAATCGTCAGCGATGCAATCGTCTGAGCATCCCTATCGCTCGCACACCTGCGGCGCGCTGACGCCCGAAGCGGTCGGGCAAACCGTGCGCCTGTCGGGCTGGGTGCATCGCAAGCGCGATCACGGCGGGGTGCTGTTTGTCGATCTGCGCGATCATTATGGCCTGACGCAGATCGTCGCCGATGTCGACAGCCCCGCGCTGGCGATCCTGGACGCGGCGCGTATCGAAAGCGTGGTGACAATCGACGGATTGGTCAAGGCGCGCGGGGCAGGGACGATCAATGCGAACCTGGCGACCGGCGCGATCGAAGTCTATGCGCGGCGCGCGACCGTATTGTCGGCGGCCGAGGAGCTGCCGATGCCGGTGGCGGGCGAGCAGGAGTATCCTGAGGATATCCGCCTGAAATACCGCTTCCTCGATCTGCGCCGCGATACGCTGCATGCCAATATCGTGCGCCGCACAAAGGTCATCTCATCGATGCGCCGGCGGATGGAAAGCGCCGGGTTCACCGAATATTCGACGCCGATCCTGACCGCGTCGAGCCCCGAAGGCGCGCGCGATTTCCTCGTGCCCAGTCGCATCCATCCCGGCAAATTCTACGCGCTGCCGCAGGCGCCGCAGCAGTACAAGCAGTTGCTGATGGTCGCAGGCTTCGACCGCTATTTCCAGATCGCGCCGTGTTTTCGCGATGAAGACCCGCGCGCCGACCGCCTGCCGGGTGAATTCTACCAGCTCGACCTGGAAATGAGCTTCGTCACCCAGGAAGAAGTGTGGGCCACGATGGAGCCGGTGATCGGCGCGGTGTTCGAGGAATTCGCCGATGGCCGCAGCGTCACGCCCAGCGGCGAATTTCCGCGCATTGCCTGGGACGACGCGATGCTGAAATACGGATCGGACAAGCCCGACCTGCGCAATCCGATCCTGATCGGCGATGTGTCGCACCATTTCACGGCCTCGGGCTTTGGCCTGTTCGAACGCATCGTCGGCGGCGGCGGAGTCGTGCGCGCGATTCCGGCACCGAAAACAGCGGAGAAAAGCCGCAAGTTCTTCGACGAGATGAACGACTGGGCCCGCGCCGAAGGGCATGCCGGTCTCGGCTACGTGACGCGCAAGCAGGGCGAATTCGGCGGCCCGATCGCCAAGAACCATGGGAGCGAAGGCATGGCCGCGCTCTATGCCGAACTGGGCCTGGGCGATGACGACGGTCTGTTCTTTGCCGCGGGCAAGCCGGACCAGGCAGCCAAGCTGGCGGGTCTTGCGCGTACGCGCGTGGCCGAACAGCTCGACTTGATCGAAAAGGACGCGTTCCGCCTGTGCTGGATCGTCGATTTCCCGTTCTACGAATGGGACGAGACCGAAAAGCGCGTCGATTTCAGCCACAACCCGTTTTCGATGCCGCAGGGTGGGCTCGACGCGCTGAACAATGCCGATCCGCTGACGATCAAGGCCTATCAGTATGACCTTGTCTGCAACGGCTTTGAAATCGCATCGGGATCGATCCGCAACCAGAGCCCCGAAACGATGGTGCGCGCGTTCGAGATCGTCGGCCTGACCAAGGCGGATGTCGAGGACCGCTTCGGCGGGTTGTACCGTGCGTTTCAGTACGGCGCGCCGCCGCATGGCGGCATGGCGGCGGGTGTCGACCGCATCGTGATGCTGGTGTGCGGGGCGCAGAACCTGCGCGAAATCACGCTGTTCCCGATGAATCAGCGCGCCGAGGATCTGCTGATGAGCGCGCCGGCGCCGGCCGCGCTGAAACAGTTGCGCGAGTTGTCGATCCGAGTCGTGGAGCCTGTCAAAAACGTTTGAATGAACGCTTGATGTGCGGGACCGGAACTCTCACTTGCCAGCGACGCCCGGGCCCATTAGGGCGAGAGCCTGACCGACCAAATGCAAATAGTCTGAAGGGACTTTTCGAATGAGCGATACCGCCGACCGCGTAAAGAAGATCGTTGTCGAGCACCTCGGGGTCGAGGCCGACAAAGTCACCGAAGATGCAAGCTTCATTGATGATCTTGGCGCCGATTCGCTCGACATTGTTGAGCTGGTGATGGCGTTCGAAGAAGAATTCGGTGTCGAGATCCCCGACGACGCGGCGGAAAAGATCGCCACAGTCGCCGATGCGATCAAATATATCGACGAAAACAAGGGCTGATCACCCCAAACTCCCTGGGCTCGCCGGAACGCATGGTCCGGCATGGTTGCGGGGCAGTGTAAAGGCAGGCTCGGTCCATTTCATGGGCTGAGCCTGTTTCTTTTTTCCGGAGAAAAAAATGCCAGAAACTGGTGATTCTGCAACCGGTGCTCCTTCAACTGGTGTGCGCCGCGTGGTTGTAACCGGCCTTGGCCTGGTCACCCCGCTGGGAGCGGATGTCGAAACCGTCTGGGCAAACCTGATTGCCGGCAAATCGGGTGCCGGGCCGATCACGCGGTTTGATGCGAGCGACCAGAAATGCACGATCGCGTGCGAGGTCAAGCCGGCGGATCACCCTTACGGGTTCGATCCCGGCAAGCGCGTCGATCACAAGGTTCAGCGCCAGGTCGATCCGTTCATCATCTATGGCATCGATGCCGCAGGGCAGGCGCTCGAAGACGCCGGCCTGACCGACATGACCCAGGCCGAAAAGGAACGCGCCGGCTGTTCGATCGGCTCGGGCATCGGCGGCTTGCCGGGGATCGAGATCGAATCGATCGTGCTCCACGAAAAAGGGCCGGGCCGCGTCTCGCCGCATTTCGTCCATGGCCGCCTGATCAACCTGATTTCGGGCCAGGTCAGCATCAAATACGGCCTGATGGGCCCGAATCACGCGGTCGTCACCGCGTGTTCGACCGGCGCGCATTCGATCGGCGATGCCGCGCGGATGATTCGCGACGACGATGCCGATGTGATGCTGGCGGGCGGTTCGGAAGGGACGATCAATCCGCTGGGCGTCGCCGGTTTTGCGCAGGCGCGCGCACTCAATTGCTCGTACAACGATCGGCCGGAACAGGCCAGCCGCCCGTATGACAAGGCCCGCGATGGGTTTGTGATGGGTGAAGGCGCGGGCGTCGTGGTGCTGGAAGAATACGAACATGCCAAGGCGCGCGGCGCGAAGATCTACGCCGAAGTGGTCGGCTATGGCCTGTCGGGCGATGCCTATCACGTGACCGCGCCGCATCCCGAAGGTCGCGGCGCCGAACTGTCGATGCGCATGGCAATGCGCAAGGCGGGGATGGAGCCGGGCGATATCGACTATGTCAACGCGCATGGCACCTCGACGATGGCCGACACGATCGAACTGGCCGCGATCAAGCGCGTGCTGGGCAATGATCTGGGCGGTGCATCGATGAGCAGCACCAAATCTGCGATCGGGCACCTGCTCGGCGGCGCGGGCGCGGTCGAGACGATTTTCTGCATCCTGGCGATCCGCGACCAGATCGTGCCGCCCACGCTCAATCTGGATAACCCGGACGACGGCTGCGAAGGCGTCGACCTGGTGCCGCTGGTCGCGAAAAAGCGCGTGGTACGCGCCGCGCTCAACAATTCGTTCGGATTTGGCGGCACCAACGCCAGCGTGATCGTGAAAGCGATCTGACCGTTCCTGCGGGCGCCAAGCCCAAAGATTGGTACGACAGATAATGGCGAAAGGTCGATTCCGCGGGGCATCACGGCCGAGCAAACGGCGCCTTGCGCTGATTGCTGTGCTGGTGCTGATCATCGGGTACGGCGTGCATTTCGCGTGGGGCTGGTACGGCCCCGGCCCGCTGGCGCGCGAAACGTCGTTCATCGTGTCCGAGGGTGCGGGGATGACCAGCGTGTCGCAGGAACTGGAAGCCTCGGGCGTGGTCGCATCGGCCGCCACATTCCGCGCACGCGCGCGCCTGCTTGGCCATGCCGGCGGGCTTAAAGCGGGCGAATTCATCATTCCGCCGCATGTCAGCGGGTCCAAGGTGCTGGCCATCCTGCAGGGCCGCGAAGGCGTGATGCAACGGCTGTTCACCGTGCCAGAGGGCATGCCGGCGGCGCTGGTACACGAAAAACTGATGGCGCAACCGCTGTTGGTCGGGACCGTGGCAATGCCGGCCGAAGGAAGCATCCTGCCGCAAAGCTATGGCTACGAACGCGGCTCGCAGAGGGCTGCGCTGATCAAGCGCATGCAGCACGCGATGCAGAAAACGCTGGCGCAACTGTGGGCCAGACGCAGCCCGCACACATTCGTGAAAACGCCCGCCGAAGCGATCATCCTGGCCTCGATCGTGGAAAAGGAAACCGGCAAGCCCTCCGAACGCCGGCTGGTTGCGGGGCTCTATTCGAACCGGCTGCGCCAGGGCATGATGCTGCAGGCCGACCCCACGATCATCTACCCGATCACGCAGGGCCGCCCGATCGGCCGCCGCATCCGCGAATCCGAAATTCATGCGGTCAACGGGTATAACACGTACGCGATGGTCGGCCTGCCCAAAGGCCCGATCACCAACCCCGGCCGCGACAGCATCGCCGCCGTGCTCAACCCTGCGGACACCAAAGCGCTGTACATGGTCGCCGACGGCAGCGGCGGGCACGTGTTTGCCGATACACTCGACCAGCACAACGCCAATGTCGCCAAATGGTTCGCCTATCGCCGCGCACACGGGTTGTGATGGCATCGTGTTGTCGGGCGTCCGATGCCTACAAATCACCGCACCGGATCAGTCTTAACGATTCCCTAGGTATTTCTCCGCTACGTATCAATGCGCAGGGCCGATCCATGATTGGTGAAGCCCTTACGAGCGGGAACATTACGACCTTCGCCGAATTCTCCATCCACGGCTTTCCGGCTTGGCCGAGTGTTCCCGCCACCTCCCCTACAGACTGCTGATGCCCGCAGACCGCACACCCCACCTGGTGCTCGCGGTTTTGCCTGAGGCCGTCCAGGCGCGCCTCGACGCCCTGCGCCGCGCGCACTACCCGCCCGAACGCAACCACAACCCCGCGCACTGCACGCTGTTCCACGCCGTCCCGGGCATGGTCGCTGCTGAACTGGCCTCGGTCCTCGCGCGCCTGACCGCGCAAACTCCGCCCCCGCGCGCCCGCATAGACCGCGTGATCGACCTCGACGGCGGCACCGCGCTGGGGCTCGTCAGCCCCGAACTGCTCGACATCCGCGAAGCCCTGGCCGACCACTTTCACGGCCTGCTGACCGGCGGCGACGCCGTGCCCGCGCGCTTCCACATTACCGTGCAAAACAAGGTCGAACGCCGCACGGCACATATCCTGCAATCCGAGCTGGCGACAACATGGCGCGCAACCGACACGACCATCGTCGGCATTGCAGTCCACCGCGTGACCGACGGGCAGTGGCTTCCCGCCGGTTCGTGGCGTTTTCGCGCGCCGCGGCGTTGATCATCCAGATTCGTACGAGTTGATCGTTGCCGATATCGTCCGGCACATGAAAGCGTGATAAGGCCCCTGACGGGGGACGGATGCGCGCTTATTATTCTGCCGATCGCGATCGGTTCTATGCCGACAGTCCATCGCATATTCTGGGCGAACTGACGCGCTGGCACCATTTTGATGTCGAGGCCGGGCAAAGGCAGGCCTGGCTGAAGCAAATCGAGCTGTTGCGCAGCGCGTTGGCTGCAACGCCCGTATTTACGCTCTATTTCGAATTCGCGATTCCCCGCATGGGCCGGCGGGCCGACGTTGTCGTGATCATAGGAAATGCAATCTTCGTCCTTGAGTTCAAGGAGGGCCAGTCCCGGTTCGATGCTGCCGGCATAGAGCAAGTCGAAGACTACGCGCTCGATTTGAAGAACTTCCACGAAGGCAGCCACGGCCTCGCGATCTATCCGATCCTTGTGCCTACCGAGGCCCGATTATCGCGCAACATCCAGTTTGAATTGGCCTTTGACCACGTCGCCCGGCCTTTTTTGTTATGCCCGGCCGATTTGGGACCAATCATGCAAATGATCGGGTCAAGGCATTGCGCCCGGGATTTCCGGCCAGCGGCATGGGAGGCCAGCGGATATCGCCCCACGCCGACGATCATTCAGGCGGCAACCGCGCTCTATGCCCGCCACAACGTCGCAGACATTACCCGCAACGACGCCGGCGACATAAACTTGATATGCACCGAAGCCGTCGTCACCCGGGCGATCGAGGCCTGTCGCAACCACGGTGAGAAAGCGATCTGCTTCATCACGGGCGTACCAGGCGCTGGCAAGACCCTCGCCGGTCTCAACATCGCCACGCGGCGCAGCGAGCGCCAGGACGATGAACATGCCACGTTTCTATCGGGTAACGGTCCCCTGGTGGATGTCCTGCGCGAGGCTCTGGTGCGTGATCACCGCGCACGGACCGGTGGGCAACGTTCGGCTGCAGAGCGCCACGTGCAGGCGTTCATTCAAAACATTCATCACTTTCGCGATGAATACGTCCATTCCGATGCGGCGCCTTCCGATCATGTCGTGATCTTCGACGAAGCGCAACGCGCCTGGAACGAACGCAAGGCAGCGGCCTTCATGCGCCAGAAACGCGGAATTGCCGATTTCGCCATGTCCGAGCCGGAATTTCTGTTGGGGGTCATGGACCGGCACGCTGACTGGTGCACGATCATCTGTCTGGTCGGCGGAGGCCAGGAAATAAACGACGGAGAGGCCGGCCTGAGCGAATGGATGGCCGCGCTTGAAACCCGTTTTGCGCATTGGCGGGTCTATACGTCCGATCGCATCGACCATCCCGACTATGACCTCAATCAGAACGCACGCCGGTTTCTGACCGGTCCGCGTGTTTCGCTCTGCCCCGATTTGCACCTGGGCGTGTCGATGCGCTCCTTTCGCGCTGAAACTCTGTCTGACTTCATCTCTCATGTCGTCGACGGCGACGCCGATGCTGCTCGAGCGGCCCATGCCGAACTTGCGCATTACCCGATCGTGCTGACCCGAGATCTGGCAGAAGCCCGTTCATGGCTCAAAGGCAGGGCGCGTGGATCGGAGCGCTACGGCCTGGTTGCTTCGTCCGGTGCGCTGCGGTTGAAAGCCGAAGGGCTGAACGTCAAGGCCGCCATCGATCCGCCCAACTGGTTTCTCAACGCGCGCGACGATGTGCGTTCGTCGTATTACATGGAGGACGTCGCCAGCGAATTCGACGTTCAGGGCCTGGAACTCGATTGGACCGGTGTCTGCTGGGATGCCGATCTGCGCCATGATGGCGTGCGTTGGCAATCATACAAGTTCAAGGGCACCCGCTGGCAGTCGGTCCATGACCGGTTTGTGCGGCTCTATCTGAAAAATGCCTATCGTGTGGTGCTGACACGGGCGCGCCAGGGCATGGTCATCTATGTGCCGAAAGGTGACGATGACGATCCGACGCGGGTCCCCGGCTTCTACGACGGCATATTCGATTTCCTCAGGCGCTGCGGCCTGCCAATCCTGACCTCTGAAACCCCTGCGGTGGCGGCGCTGCAAGCCGCTACAACGCTGCCACTTCTGCCGGTTCGTGCCCAGCCATGATCGGCAGCACAGGAGACCGGCGCATATCCATGGACACGCGTGCCGATAATGCCGAGGCTGCGGCGATTGTGCTCGTTGGGCATGCGCTCGGGGCTCCTGCATCTCGTAAACGAGGAATGGTGCCGACAGAGGGATTTGAACCCCCGACCTTCGGTTTACAAAACCGCTGCACTACCACTGTGCTATGTCGGCACGCCTGAACGGACATGCGCATAGCCCTAATGCGCGCCAAAGGTCCAGCCCTCGGTGATGGCAATTTTTTCGGTCATGGCGGCGGGGTGCCATAATCGTGCGTCATGCGCGACGTGGCGCAACCATGCGGCGGTGATGATTGCGTCGCTGCGATGGTCGTCGATCGGGCCGGCGTGGCAGTGCGCGCGTGATCCGAGCGCGGCCAGTGCGGTGTCGAGATCAGCGCCGGTGCGGATTTTTGACCGGGCGGCGGTGCGGCCTGCGGCCATGGCGGCGATCGTGGTGTAGATTTCGCAGATCACCGAGCCGTGCGCGGGAAGGGGGTCTATCGGCCAGACCGGGATCGTGCGGTTCAGCGCGTGGAGCACGCGCATGCCGGTCAGGCTGGATTTGCCGACTTGCGAGGCGCCGACGAGGTTGAAATTGGACGTGGGTTTGCAGCCCATCGCTTCCTGCGCGCGTTCGGTCACGCGCATGCGGCCGCGGCCGGGGGTGAACAGGTCGCCCTGGCGGCCGCCGTGACGACGGAAATGGCGGGCAATGTCTTCGTGATCGACAAAGCTGGTGGCCGCATGGTGCGCGTCGCTGGCGGCCATATTTTCGACCAAAGCCCACAACGCATGCGCATCGGATGGGCTATCAGCCCAGCCGGGGAAGAATGCGCCGGCATCGGCGAATGGCAGCGATATGCCCAGGTCCATTCCGACGAGCGTGCCGGGCGCCATATCGCGCTGCAGCCACCCGAGTACGTCGGCACGCGACCACACGTGCCCGGGCCGCACGATCTGCGGCGCACGATCGTCGTGATCGCACAGCGCAACAGCGATCCCGCGCTGCCGTTCGCCGACCGCACCCGACCAGTCGATCGCCGCGAAATGCCGAAAATCTCTTCCCGAACGGGGAGGAGTCACGGGCGTTCGGTTCGTTTCTTGTCCCACCATTCCAGGCGGCGGAGTACTTCGCGTTCGAAGCCGCGCTCGACCGGGCGGTAGAATGTCTGGCGGGTCATGCCCTCGGGCCAGTAGTCCGCGCCAGAAAACCCGTCGGGCGCGTCATGGTCGTAGGCATAGTCGGCGCCATAGCCGATGTCCTTCATCAGCTTGGTCGGCGCGTTGAGGATGTTGGACGGCGGGCTGAGCGACCCGGTTTCGCGCGCGCTGGCAAACGCGGCCTTTTGCGCCTTGTAGGCCGCATTCGATTTGGGCGCGGTAGCGCAATAGAGGCACGCCTGGACGATCGCCAGCTCGCCCTCGGGGCTGCCGAGGAAGTCGTAGGCGTCCTTGGCCGCGAGGCACTGGATCAGCGCCTGCGGGTCGGCCAGGCCGATGTCTTCGCTGGCAAAGCGCACCAATCGGCGCAACACGAACATCGGATCTTCGCCCGCGACCAGCATCCGCGCGAGGTAGTACAACGCCGCCTGCGGGTCCGATCCGCGCAAGGTCTTGTGCAGCGCGGAAATCAGGTTGTAGTGCCCGTCGCGGTCCTTGTCGTAGACCGCCATGCGCCGCATCAGGAATTTCGACAGGCCCGCCGGATCGAGTGGCGCGGGCAGCGACACATCAAGCAGCATTTCGGCCTGGTTGATCAAAAATCGGCCGTCGCCATCGGCCGAGGCGACCAGCGCCTCACGCGCGGGCGGGGTCAGCGGCAGGATCACGCCGGTTTCCTCTTCGACGCGCGACAGAAGTTTGGTGAGTGCGGCGGGATCCAGCCGGTGCAGGATCAGCACCTGGGCGCGGCTGAGCAGCGCGGCGTTCAGCGCGAAGCTGGGGTTTTCGGTCGTCGCGCCGACCAGCGTCACCACACCGCGTTCGACAAATGGCAGGAACCCGTCCTGCTGCGCGCGGTTGAAGCGGTGGATCTCGTCGACGAACAGCAGCGTACGCCGGCCGATCGTGGCCATGCTTTCGGCTTCGGCAAACGCCTTGCGCAGATCGGCAACGCCCGAAAACACCGCGCTGATCGAAACATAGCGCATGCCCACGGCATCGGCGAGCAGGCGCGCGATCGTGGTCTTGCCCGTGCCTGGCGGGCCCCACAGGATCATCGATGACAGTTTGGCCGCCGCGACCATGCGCCCGATCGCGCCTTCGGGCCCGGTCAGGTGATCCTGGCCGATCACGTCCGCCAGCCGTTTTGGGCGCAGACGTTCGGCCAGCGGTTCCTGGTCCGGATTTAGCGCGCGCGCGCGAGGCTCGTCGGCAGGGGAGGGGGCGAACAGATCGGACATGGTGTGCCCCCATATAGGACGGCATCGAAAAATTATCACGGGGGACTTGTCAGATCGTTTTAAAGATATATCTTAGACGCATCGAATCGAGAGGAGATAGTATGCGTTTCGACAAAAGGTCGCACAGCGACCGTAACAAGAGCGCCCACTGGGCGCATATGATGGGCCATATCGGCATGGCGGGCATGGAATTCATGCGTGCCGGCGGGCGTGGCGGACCGTTTGGCCGCCACGGTGGCGATTTCGGCGATGAAGGCCGCGGGCCTGGTCATGGGCGTGGTGGTTTTGGCGGCGGCTTTGGCGGTGACGGTTTCGGCCGGGGTCGTGGCCGCGGCGCGCGGATGTTTGGCCAGGGCGAGTTGCGCCTGCTGCTGCTCAGCCTGCTCGCCGGCGAAAACCGCCATGGCTATGACCTGATCAAGGCGGTCGAAGACCTGACCGGAGGCGCTTATGCGCCAAGCCCGGGCGTGGTCTATCCGACGCTGTCACTGCTGGTGGATGAGGGCCTGATCGCCGAAACCCCGGGCGAGGGCGCGCGCAAGGCGTTCGCCGCAACCGATGCAGGCCGGGCCGAGGCCGAAAGCCGCAGCGAGGAGATCGCGACGATCATCGAACGGCTGAAAGCGCTGGCCGATGCGACCAGCCGCGAATCGAGCCCGCCGGTGATGCGCGCGATGGCCAATCTTAAGCTGGCGCTGCGCGGCCGGGTCTTTGCGACCGGGTTCGACGAAAGCGTCGCGCATCAGATCGCCGATGTGCTGGATGAAGCCGCGCGCAAGATCGAGCGGCTGTAAGGGACGAGGCGCCGATAACTGCCTTTATCGGGAAGTCGGCGCCTTGTTTCTTAGATGAATAACAAAACCCGAGCGATATCTGTTCGATAACAGAAAAAACCCTACCGCTGTGCACGCTTCTGGCGGATCAGGCGCAGGTATGTTTCCGCCACCGCTCTGTTGATCCGGTCCCAGCTGAAATCGTGGCTGCGCAGTTCGCCCGCCGCGCCGTGCCGCGCGCGCAAGGCAGGGTCGGTGACGTACGCGCGCAATGCCTCGGCAAACGAATGAATCGCCCCGGGGCGGATCAGGCGGCCGTTGACGTGGTTTTCGACCAGGCTTTCGCTGCCGGTGGCTTCGGCCGCCACGACGGGCAAGGCGCAGGCCATCGCCTCAAGCGTGACATTGCCGAAGGTCTCGGTAACCGACGGGTTGAACAGCACATCCATCGACGCGACCGCGCGGCCAAGATCGGTCCCGCCCTGGAACCCGACGAACACCGCGTGCGGCAGCCGTGCCTGGAACCACGCGCTGGCCGGGCCCTCGCCGATGACCATGACTTTGTGCGCAAACCCGCGCCTGGTCAGGTCATCGATCGTGTCGGCAAAGACATCGAGGCCTTTTTCCATCACCAGACGACCCAGAAAGCCGATCACGACATCGTCATCGGCGATGCCGTTTTCGCGCCGCCACGCCATGTCGCGGCGCCCGGGGTGAAACGTGTCGCGATCGACCCCGCGCGACCATAGCGAGATATCGTAATTCATCCGCTGATCGCGCAGCACTTGCGCCATCGATTCCGACGGCGCGACCAGGCCGTCGCAACGGCGATAGAACCTGCGCAGCACCGCGGTTAGGATCGGCTCGATCCACGCGAGATTGTAATAGCGCGGATAGGTATCGAACCGGGTGTGGACACTGGCCAGCACCGGCAATTGCCGCCGCCGCGCCCACGATACCGCGCGGTGGCCCGCCACATCGGGTGACGAGACATGCACGGCATTGGGCGCAAAGGCGATCAGGTCGCGCCGGGCACGCGGGCCCAGTGCAAACGGAATGCGGTATTCGCTGCGCCCGGGCAGCGGCATGGCGGGCACATCGACGAGATCGCCCGTTGGAGGAAACGCCGGCTCGTCGACCACGGGTGCATAGACGCGCACTGCCGCGCCGTGGCGCAAAAGATAGCCGACCAGCCGGTTGAGCGCCTGGTTCGCACCATCGCGGACGTAGTTGTAATTGCCGCTGAACAGCGCGAGGCGCAAACCAGACAGATCGGGCCCTGGTTCATCCGTGGCTGGCAGCGTATCCGGGTTTGACGAAATCATTGGCATCGCGCGCCCATAACGGGGTTGGCGGTCGTTGTCGCGTGTTGTCGCACCGGTCGCCGGGTGATCGGGTGCAGGCCGGACTTAAATTTGGCCCCAGACTTAAATTCGGCCCAGACTTAAATTCGGCCCAGACTTAAATTTGGCTCAGACTTAAATTCGCCTATGACCAACCGTTCTGCCGATAACGGACGCGTCTGTTGTGACTGCAGGTCCGCGACAGTGGAGCCTGTGCATGATCGGTATCAGCAGTATTGCCTCGGCCCTCGGCCTGAATCCGCTCGATGCGTTGACGAGCGCCGTCCGGCAGGCTGGCGCAACGGCCAACCCATCCGCCGCTGCCGCCGCGCAGTCTGCCGCGCAGACAGCGGCTGCCGCGGCCGGCACGGTAACGCCCCATGCGCATCACCGCCACCACGGTGCTGGCGAGGCATCGCCGGCCGGCGCGTTTGTCGGCACGCTGGAAACCGCCCTGGCGTCGCTGAGCGCGAGCGAACGATCGTCCGCCGCCGGGACCAGGACAGCGGCAACGCTCACCTGACAAGCAAGACGGCGCAAAGGTTCCCTCTTGCGCCGTCTTTGATCCTATCAGGTCCGCGCCGATCGCTGGCCCGGATGGAAAAGTCAGGCGACTTCCTTGCGGCGGCCGGCTTTCTTGCGCTCGTTCGGATCGAGCAGCGTCTTGCGCACGCGGATCGACTTGGGCGTCACTTCGACCATTTCGTCGTCGTCGATATAGGCGATTGCCTGTTCCAGCGTCATGATCTTTGGCGGGGTCAGGCGGATCGCGTCGTCCTTGCCGGTCGAACGGAAGTTGGTCAGCTGTTTCGATTTCAGCGGATTGACTTCCAGATCATCAGGCTTGGCATTTTCGCCGATGACCATGCCTTCATAGACTTTTTCCTGCGGGCTGACGAACAGGATGCCGCGCTCTTCCAGGCTGTTCAGCGCGTATGACACCGCTTCGCCGGTGGCATTGGAGATCAGCACGCCGTTCTGGCGGCCTTCGATCAGGCCCTTGTGCGGCGCATATTTTTCAAACAGGCGGTTCATGATCCCGGTGCCGCGCGTGTCGGACAGGAATTCGCCGTGATAGCCGATCAGGCCGCGCGACGGCGCCGAAAACGTGATGCGCGTCTTGCCCGCGCCCGATGGGCGCATGTCGGTCAGTTCGGCCTTGCGGCGCTGCATCTTTTCGACAACGTTGCCCGAATATTCGTCGTCAACGTCGATCAGCACGGTTTCGTACGGTTCGGTGCGGCCGCCCTTTTCGTCGGTGCCAAACAGCACGCGCGGACGGCTGATGCCAAGCTCGAAGCCTTCGCGGCGCATCGTTTCGATCAGCACGCCCAGCTGCAATTCGCCGCGGCCGGCAACTTCGAAGCTGTCCTTGTCGGCGCTTTCGGTCACGCGGATCGCGACATTGGTTTCGGCTTCGCGCGTCAGGCGATCGCGGATCATGCGGCTCGTCACCTTGTCGCCTTCGCGGCCCGCAAACGGGCTGTCGTTGACGGCAAAGCGCATCGCCAGCGTCGGCGGATCGATCGGCTGCGCATAGATCGGCACGGTGACCGACGGATCGGCGATCGTGTTGGCCACGGTCGCCTTTTCCAGGCCGGCCAGCGCGATGATGTCACCGGCGCGGGCTTCGTCGACAGGCACGCGTTCCAGGCCATCGAACGACATCAGTTTCGACGCGCGACCCACTTCGACCACTTTGCCGTCACGGTCGATCGCGTGGATCGGCTGGTTGACGCGGATCGTGCCCGACTGGACGCGGCCGGTCAGCACGCGGCCGAGAAAGTTGTCGCGATCCAGCAGCGTTGCCAGAAAACTGAACGGTGCGTCGGCGTCGAGGCCCGGCGAGGGCACATGGCTGACGATCTTTTCGAACAGCGGAATGAGAGTGCCTTCGCGAGCGGCTTCGTCGACGCTGGCATAGCCGTTGCGGCCCGAGGCATAGAGCACGGGAAATTCGAGCTGTTCATCGCTGGCTTCCAGCGCCACGAACAGGTCGAACACTTCGTCGAGCACTTCCTGGGCGCGTTCGTCGGCGCGGTCGATCTTGTTGACGACCACGATCGGCTTCAGTCCGAGCGCGAGCGCCTTGCCTGTTACGAACTTGGTCTGCGGCATCGCGCCTTCGGAACTGTCGACCAGCAGGATCACGCCGTCGACCATCGACAGGATGCGCTCGACTTCGCCGCCGAAATCGGCGTGGCCGGGGGTGTCGACGATGTTGATGCGGGTGGTTTCACCGTTCGCCGGGTTCGTCCATTCGACCGAGGTGCACTTGGCCAGGATGGTGATCCCGCGTTCTTTTTCCAGATCGTTGGAATCCATCGCGCGCTCTTCCACGCGCTGGTTGTCGCGGAACGTACCCGACTGGCGGAACAGCTGGTCGACGAGCGTGGTCTTGCCATGGTCGACGTGGGCGATGATCGCGATATTGCGCAGGGCGCTGGACATCAAAAAGGCTTTCGCTGTTGGTGCGGCGTTTTGGGGGCCGGAATTATGAAAGGGGCGTCTTCTGGCGCAATCTTACCCGGCGATGCGTGTCTGGCCTGCCATCACGGTGGGACCATACGCATAGCCGGAACGCACGCCCGGGTTGGGCGGGCCCTTACCGTCGTTTGTGCGCTGCGGCAAGTGGGTGTTTTTGCGAGCGTCGGAGAGGGGTGCGGGAATTGCTTGCCCAAAACGCGCGACCGTGGCCTAAATACTGCCGGGGTGCGATAACGGTCGCACATCGGGGGACAACTCATGGAATCGATGTTTCTGCCGTTTCGCCGGTATGCCGAATTCAGCGGGCGTTCGGGCCGCCGGGAATACTGGATGTTTTTCTTGTTGTGCATGATCGTTTATACCGTGCCGACGATATTACTGGTGATTGGCATGGCTCAGCGCGCGGCGCAGCCAGGCTCGGGGTCGGCGCTGGTCCCGATAGCCTTCGGCGTGTTCGGCGTGTTTGCGCTGGTTGCATTCATTCCTACGATCGCGGTGCAAGTGCGCCGGTTCCACGATCAGGACAGATCGGGCTGGATGGTGCTGCTGGCGCTGATACCCTATCTGGGTGGCCTCATCGTGCTGGTTTTTATGTGTCTGGATGGTACGCGCGGGGGCAACCGGTTCGGCCCCGATCCGCGCGATCCTTATAACACCAATGTGTTTGGTTGATCGGAGCCGTTGCCATGTTGACTTGGATGTTCATGCCGTATCGCCGCTACGCCGAATTCGGCGGGCGCTCGCAACGTGCCGAATACTGGTATTTTTCGCTGTTCCTGTTTCTGGTGGCGGTCCTCATGACCGCGATCTTTGCCCATCCGACCGAAATCAGGGCGCCAGGGTTCATGTCGTACAATTACGGGCTGACTGGCATTCCCGGCGCGGTGCTGAATATCTTCAACCTCGCCAGCTTTATCCCGAGCCTTGCGGTTGGCGTGCGGCGCCTGCATGATCAAGACCGCAGCGGTTGGCTCATGCTGCTGATCCTTATTCCGCTCCTGGGCTGGTTTGCGCTGTTCGTGCTGATGTGCCTGGATGGCACGCACGGGCCGAATTCCTACGGGCCCGACCCGAAACACACCAGCGACGTCGACGCGTTCAGCTGAACCAACCCAACGAATAAGAGGAAAATTCCTAAAGTTCGCGCAGCGCCTTGGCGGGGCGCGTGCGCAGGATCGACAGCGAACCGCCCAGCGCCAGCGCCATGACCAGCACGAGGCCAACCACCAGCACGCCCAGGATGCGCGGCCAGTCGGGCAGCCACGCGAACTTGAACAGCCATACCGTCACCGCCCACGCGGTTGCCGTACCAAGCCCAAGAGCGACCACGCCCAGGATCGCACACAACAGCCCGTATTCGGCCATGACCAGCGCCAGCAATTGCCGCCCGCTGGCGCCCAGCACGCGCAGGATGACCGTGTCGTACTGCCTGCTGGCACGCTGCGCCGCGATCGCGCCGGCCAGCACCGCCAGGCCCGCCAGCACGGCGACCGAGGCCGCCGCCAGCACCGCGGTGCTGACTTCGCTCAGGATCGCACGCGCTTCGCCCAAAACCTGGCCGACCTCGATGACCGAGCTTGCCGGCATCGCGCGCACCAGCCCCGACAGGATCGCGCGGCGCACCGGCGCGGTCTTGCTGACGGCGGGCAGTTCGATCGTGCCGGCCAGGCTGTGCGGCGCATCGGCGATCGCATTGGGGCTGAACACCAGCACATAGTTGAACCCGAAACTGTCCCAGTCGATCCGGCGGAACGAGCCGATCGTCGCGCTGCGCTCGACGCCCAGCAGCGATATCGTGATCCGGTCGCCCAGACGCAATCCAAGCGTCTGCGCCAGTTTTTCATCGATCGAAACTTGCGGCGGGCCGGCATAATGCTGCGGCCACCAGCGCCCGGCCGTGACCACGTTGCCCTGCGGCACGGTATCTGCAAACGTCAGCCCGCGATCACCGCGCAGCGCCCAGGCATCGTCGGGGATCATCTTGAGATCGGCCACGCGTGTCATATGCGACGCCGGGCCATAAGCAAGGATCGCCCCGCGCATCGACGGCACCGCGCGCACCACCGCGCCTGGCGCAATCGCGGCGACAATGCTGCGGAACTGCGCCTCCTTTGCGGTCGGCACGTCGAGGACGAAATAATCCGGCGCGCGCGCCGGAACGCGCTTGGCGATATTGCCGTCGAGGCTGGTTTCGACGCCCGCCATGACGACGAATGCGGCGAGCGCAAATCCCAGGGCGACGACCAGCGCGGGCGTCTGAGACCCAGGCCGGTGGAGATTGCCCAGCGCCATGCGTGCGATCGTGCCACGCGGGCGCGGGATGCGTGCCGCCAGCCACGTCAGGCCCCAACCCAGTGCGCCGAGCAGGGCAAACAGCGCCGCCGCACCGCCGAGGAAACCCAGCGCCAGCAATGGCTGCGGCGCGGGGATCACCGCCAGCGCGACAATGCCCAGCAGCCCGCCGCCGACCGGCACCAGTGCCAGCCGCCACGGCAACACCAGTGGCGACACCCGCGCACGCAACAGCGCCATTGCGGGAAACGCGCGTGCGCGCAGCAGCGGCGGCGCGGCAAAGGTCATCGCGATCAGCAACCCTTGCGCCACTGCGGTGCCCAGCGCCCTGGAATCGACCACCAGTCCGGTCGCAACAGGCAGGATGCCGCGCAAGGCCAGCCCGATCAGCGGCGTTGCCAGCAGGCCGATGGCCAGCCCGATCACGATCGCGACCAGGCTGGCAGTGGCGATCTGCAGCGCAAAGATCCGTGTGATATCGCCGCTCGTCGCGCCCAGGATTTTCAGCGTGGCGATCGTGCCGCGTCGCGCGTCGAGAAAACCGGTCACGCCATTGCCGATACCGATGCCGGCGATCGCCAGCGCGGCCAGCGCGACCAGCAGCAGGAATTGCCCCAGCCGCGAGACGAACCGGTCGAGCCCGGGCGAAGCGCGGTCGCGGGTGCGGAATTCGAACCCGGATGAAGGAAATGCGGCCTTGAACGTGTCGATCGCGGCGTGCGGATCGGCGGCGGGCGCCATGCGCACGCGGTATTTGAATCTTACCATCGCGCCGGTCGAGACCAGCCCGGTCTGCGCCAGCGCGGCGGTGCCGATGATCACCGTGGGGCCGAGCGAAAAGCCTTCGCCCAGACGATCGGGCTCGTCGCCGATCACCCCGCCGATCACGAGGTCTGCTGCGCCGATCAGCAGATGATCGCCCGGCGCAACGCCCAGCCGGTCGGCGACGCCCGATGCGATCCACGCCTGGTTGCCGACAGGTGCGCCCGCATTGCGCACCGGATTGACCAGGGTGAATGTACCATACAGCGGCCAGTGGCTGTCGACCGCTTTCAGTTCGATCGGCACAGCCGCGTCGCTGCCCGGCTTGCGCGCCATCGCCTGCATTCGTGCGCCGGCAGACACGCTGCCGACATGCGCAATCGCCGCGTATTCGCGCGCGCTCGCGGGCCTCGCCGCGACGGTGAACTCGGCATCACCGCCCAGCATCGTGCGCCCGCGCGCGGTCAATTCATGGTCGATCGCACCGGTCAGCGTACCGATTGCGGCCAGAGCCGCCGCGCCGAGCACGAGGCACGCGAACAGCAGCCGCAACCCCTTGAACCGCCAGTCGAGCCCGCGCCGCGCCATGCGCCACGCCATTGTCCAGGAGAGGGTGCTCATGCGCGCGTCTGATCGCTGACGATGTGTCCGTCTTCCAGCCGCACGATCCGCCGGCAACGCTGCGCCAGCGCTTCATCGTGCGTCACCATCACCAATGTCGCGCCCGCCGCTTGCGCGCGCGCAAACAGCAGGTCGGCGACTGCGGTGCCGGTGGTGTGATCGAGGTTTCCGGTCGGTTCGTCGGCAAACAGGATCGCCGGCGCCGGGGCCAGCGCGCGCGCAATCGCGACTCGCTGCTGCTCTCCGCCCGACAACTGCGCGGGATAATGGCCCAGCCTGTGCCCAAGCCCGACCGCGACCAATTCGTCCTGCGCGAGCGCCATCGCCTTGTCATGCCCGGCCAGTTCGAGCGGCGTCGCGACATTTTCAAGCGCGGTCATCGTCGGCAGCAGGTGAAACGCCTGCAGGATGATGCCGATCCGCCCGCGCCGCGCGGTCGCGAGCCCGTCTTCATCGAGCGCGGAAAAATCCTGCCCGGCGACGTGCAAGGTGCCGCTGTCGGCGCGTTCCAGCCCCGACAGCACCGACAATAGCGAAGATTTGCCCGATCCCGATGGCCCGAGCAGTGCCACCGTTTCTCCCGCCGCTACAGTCAGGTCGATCCGATCCAGTACGGTAACAAGGCCGTCGCCTTCGCCCAGGGCGAGCGTGATGGCCTGGGCACGGATGATGACGGTTGTGTCGGAAGGGGCGATTTGCGGGGGGGTGCTTGTCACGGCGCCTGCCTGACATAGATAGGGCGCAGCCTCAAGCTTTTGCGAAACGAGCCCCCATGCGCCTACGGATTTGTACTTCAGGATTGTTGGCGGGGTCGCTTGCGCTGGTTTTGGCCGGTTGTGGGCACGCACCGTCATCCGGGGGCAACGATGCGCCCGATGCCGGAATGGTGGGACCGGCCGATGGCGGTTCGACGCAGGCCCGCGCTGTGGTGCCCGCAGATGCGCCGGTGATTCTGGCGTTCGGCGACAGCCTGTATGCCGGATACCGGCTCGAACCCAACGACAGCTACCCGGCGCAGCTCGAAGTCGCGCTGAATGTGGCTGGCGTGCCCGCGCGCGTGATCAACGCCGGGGTTTCGGGCGATACGACGGCGGCGGCGCTGCAACGGCTGGCATTCACACTCGACAATCAGCCCAGAAAACCGGCGCTGATGATGGTTGGTCTTGGCGGCAACGACATGCTGCGCGGCCTGCCGCCGGCAGACACGCGCGCCAATATGGAGGCGATCGTCAGCGCGATCGAGGCGCGGCATATTCCCGTCTTGCTGACCGGGATGCTCGCCGGGCACAACCTGGGTGCCGATTACGACCGCGCGTTCAATCCGATCTGGCCGCAGCTGGCGCGCGAGCACCACACAGCGCTGGTGCCGTTTTTCCTGCAGGCGATCATCGGCAACAGCGCGCTGCAACTCGACGACCATGTGCATCCCAACCGCGCGGGAGTCGCCGCAATCGTGCGCGCAACCGAGCCGGTGGTGGCAACGGCGCTGAGAAATCCTCCCCGGAACGGGGAGGGGGACCGCCCGCAGGGTGGTGGAGGGGCAGTGCCTCATGGTGCTAACCGGGCAATGTAGCGCTGTCAGCGGCTGCGGGTGGGGGCTAGTTCATCGAAGGAATCCCTTGGGGCAACGCCCCTCCACCACGCTTCGCGCGGTCCCCCTCCCCGTTTCGGGGAGGATTTAGGCGCGTTGTACCCCACCATCGGCGACGTGCCAGAATGTCGCAGTCGCCGGCAGATCGGCAAACGGCGCCGGCTCGGTGCCGGTCATCCACACTTGCGCGCCCGACGCTGCCAATCGCGCATACAGCGCTGTACGCCGTAGCGGATCGAGATGCGCGGCGATCTCGTCGAGCAGCAATAGGCGCGGGCGCGCGCTGTCGTCGCCCAGTTCGGCATGCGCGAGCACGATGCTGATCAGCATCGCCTTCTGCTCGCCGGTCGAACAGTGTTCCGCCGGCACGTTCTTCGCCGCCATCGTAACCGCCAGATCGTCGCGATGCGGACCGACCAAGGTGCGCCCGGCGGCGCGATCGCGGCGGCGGGTGTCTTTCAGCATGGCCGCCAGCGCGACCGCGTCATCGGGCGTTTCACCGGTATAGGCCAGCAGCGGCCGCGCAAATGGCCCATCGGGTTCGGCCGCAATCGCACAATCCAGCCGCCGCACCAGCGTGCGCCGCGCCGCCGCAATCGCCGCGCCGCATTCGGCCAGTTGCCCCTCCAGCGCATCGAGCCACGCCGGATCGGGCTCGGCAGGATCGGACAACAGCCGGTTGCGTTCGCGAAGGGCGGTCTCGTAGCGCGTTGCCCTGCGCGCATGCGCGGGCTCCACCGTCAGCACCAGCCGATCGACAAACCGCCGCCGCGCGCTGGCACCTTCGGCAAACAGCCGGTCCATGGCAGGCGTCAGCCAGGTGATCGACAGCCATTCGGCCAGCCGGGTCGAAGGTCCCTCGGCGCCATTGATCCGCACCGTGCGGCGATTGGGCGCAGTCGGTGCCGTCGTGGTACCCAGTGCGATCGTGCCGTGTTCCAGGTCCGCCGCGACGGCAAATCCGCCAGCGCCGTTGGCAGCGGCCATGTCCAGCGGCTGCGCACGGCGAAGCCCGCGCCCGGGCGCAAACAGGCTGATCGCTTCCAGCACATTGGTCTTGCCTGCGCCGTTTTCTCCGGTCAGCACATTGAATGTCGCCATGGCGTCCAGCCGGGTCGCGCCATGGTTACGAAAATCGCGCAGAGTCAATCGGGTAAGCGCCAAAGTTCAGGTCCGGTCGATCAGGCCGTGACGGCGCAGGCAATGGCGCAACTGGTCGTAACTCAGGCCCAGTGCCTTGGCCGTCTGGCGCTGGTTGAACCGGTTCTTGCCCAGGTGGTGATCGATGATCGCACGCTCGTGCGCGTCGACCGCCGCACGCAGATCGGTCACTGTCTCGAAATAGCGGGCCAGATCGGATGAGGGTACCGTGATCGCGGTTTCGGCCGGCGGCAGGATCTCGATCGCGCGCCCGCCCAATTGCCCGGCCGGTTTCCATGGGCTGTCGAACGGGTCGAACTGCACAGCGCCGATCGCGCGCGCCGGATTGTCCCAGCGATACACCGCACGTTCCACGACATTGCGCAGTTCGCGTACATTTCCCGGCCACGGGTGCATATCGAGCGCGTCGGCCACGTCATCGGCAAACCCGGGCCAGATATCCCATTCGAGCTCTGCGGCCATGCGCCGGCCGAAATGATCCGCCAGCACCGCGATATCGCCGTCGCGCACGCGCAGCGGGGGCAGGGTGATCACCTCGAAACTCAGCCGGTCGAGCAGATCGGGGCGGAACCGTCCGGCCAGCGCCATCGCCGGCAGATCCTCGTTGGTGGCGGCCACGATCCGCACATCGACGTGCAACGGCCGTGACGCGCCGATCCGTGTGACTTCGCCGTATTCGACCACGCGCAACAGGCGTTCCTGCGCCGCCATCGACAGCGTGCCCAGTTCGTCAAGGAACAGGGTGCCGCGATTGGCCTCCTCAAAGCGGCCGGCGCGGGCGCGCGAGGCGCCGGTAAACGCGCCCGCCTCGTGCCCGAACAGTTCCGCCTCGATCAGCGTTTCGGGCAGTGCGGCGCAGTTCATCGTCACCAGCGGTTCCTGCCATCGTGGCGACAGGTGGTGCAGCCGTTCGGCGATGAGTTCCTTGCCGGTGCCGCGCTCGCCGATGACCAGCACCGGGCGGCGCAGCGGCGCGGCGCGGCTGGCGCGCTCGATCGCGTCGAGAAACGGGCTGGCCTGGCCGATTAGCTGTGTGGCGCGATCCATTCCCAACCAATAGCAAATTGCACCATGTTTGGGCAAGATTTCCCATGTCTGAACGACCGCACTGTGGCGAAAACCGCGGAAAAGCGCCATTGCGGGCAATTGGCACGGCTCGTGCAGTTATGGTGATGTGGCCCAATCGGGCTTGTTCAGGAGAATGGTCGTGTTCAACAGCCGCTTTTTCGCATCGCCCCTCGGCCGCGCCGCGATCGCCAGCATCCTGGCCCTGACCGCGCTGTCGGGCGTCGCGATGTCGCACCGCGCCGCGGCTGCGCCGCTGGTGTTTGCCAGCCCTGCTGCCATTACCGGTGAGCTTGCATGAATTCGCCATTCGCCCCGGCTTCGCGGCTTGATCGCGCGATCGCTGCCCGGATCGTCGATCACGACGCACCGCCTGAAACCCGTTTCGCCCCCCGTCAGACCCGCGCTGGAGCAATGCCCATGGGAATTTTTTCGCGAACCCGCGATATCATCGCCGCCAATTTTACCGACCTGCTCGAGCGCGCGGAAGACCCAGCCAAGATGATCCGCATGATCATCATGGAAATGGAGGAAACGCTGGTCGAAGTGCGCGCCACCGCCGCGCGCAGCATTGCCGATCAAAAGGAAATGCAGCGCCATATCGACCGCCTGGTACGGTTGCAGGACGATTGGGCGGACAAGGCGCAATTGGCGCTGTCGAAATCGCGCGAGGATCTGGCGCGCGCCGCCCTGGTGGAAAAGAAGAAGGCCACCGACATGGCCGAGCAGTTGCGCGGCGAAATCGGCATACTGTCCGGATCGCTGCAGGCGTATGAAGTCGATATCGACAAGCTGCAGACGCGGTTGCGCGAAGCGCGCCACCGCCAAAGCGCGATCGCTGCGCGGCTGGAAAGCGCCGAAAACCGCGTGCGGCTGAAAAAGCTGATGACCAGCGAACGGGTGGACGAGGCGCTGTCGCGCTTCGACCAGCTCGAACGGCGGGTCGATGATGCCGAAGGCCGCGCCGATTCGCTCGATCTGGCCGGCGCCAAGCCGACGCTGGCCGACGAGATTGCTGCGCTGGCATCCGAAGATCGTATCGATGCGGAGCTGGAAGCGATGAAGAAATCGCTTCGCATCGAACCAGCAAAGGAGGGCTGAGCGATGGAAGCCGGTGATGTCCTGGGATTGTTCGCAATCGTCTCGCTGTTTATTTTCCTGCCGTGGATCATCCTGCATTATGTGACGAAGTGGAAAACCGCCTCGACGCTGACAACGGGTGACGAAGCGCTGCTCGATGAGCTGTATCATCTGGCGCGCAGGCTTGAGGATCGCGTCAATACGGTCGAGCGGCTGGTTGCGGCCGATCACCCCGATTTTCGCCCGTTGGGGCGTAGCATGACTGTCGATGAACCAATCAGCGAGCTGGAACGCATGCTCGCCGACCAGAAGGGGTTTCGCCCATGAACACCGTGCGCACGAAATTTTATCGCGACAGGATCAATGGCAAATGGCTGGGCGTGTGTTCGGGTATCGCCGATTACACCGGCCTCGATGTGCTGTGGGTGCGGCTGGGATTTGTCGTTGCGACACTGTGCGGGCTTGGCTTTGTGCCGGTGATCTATATCGTGCTCGGGATATTCGCCAATGCCAAGCCGTACGGCCTGTATACCGATGCCCGCGAAGAGAAATTCTGGCAGGGCGTACGCCAGTCGCCGACGCGGACGTCGCGCGAAGTGCGGGCGCAGTTTCGTGAAATCGATCGCCGCCTGGCCGAAGTCGAAGCGTATTATGTCTCGTCCAATCCGAGACTTGCGAATGAAATCGAACAACTACGCTGAAGTCCGGCGCGACGTTCAAATAGTCTTTTTTCGGGGGAATGTATCATGCTTGCCCAAGACCTGGCCGTCCTGATCCCGCTGGCCCCGTTCATGCTGGGAGGATTCGCGATCTGGACGCGGCACAACCGCCAGGTCGAAACGATCAGGGCCACCGCCGCGAGTGACGCTGCCTCGCAATACGTCGCGCATACCGAACGGCTGGAAGAACGGGTGCGCGTGCTGGAACGGATCATTACCGATCGCGGCACCAGTCTTGCGCACGAGATCGAATCGCTGCGCGGCATCGACAGCGCGTCGGTGATCGACAAGAAACTGCAGTGACGCCTGTTCCATCTTTCCTCCGCACGTCGCTCCGGGCTTGACCCGGGCCCCGGCTTCCTTTCTTGAGTCTGTGTGCCCCAAAGGCAGCGGTTCCCGCCCCGGACCTGATCCGGGGCGGGGATGGCGCGATCGGGGCGTGATGGATCAGCCTGGGCGGACGTGATGCGCACACTCGATGACATTTACGAAGAGTATGAATTCCTCGATGGCGATGATCGCTATCGCCTGCTGATCGATCTGGGCCGCGAACTCGAACCGATGCCCGATGCGCTCAAGACCGATGCCACGCTGGTGCGCGGCTGTTCGGCAAGTGTATGGGTCTATCCGCTGGATGGCGCAGACGACGGCTTGCATTTCCTGGCCGACAGCAATGCGGCGATCACCAAGGGAATCGTCGCGCTGGTGCTGGCGGCCGTTCAGGGCCAGACCGCGCGTACAGTCGCCGACAGCGATATCGCAGGAGCGCTGGCACGGTTCGATCTCAAAAATCAGTTATCGTCCAACCGCACCCAGGGCGTGCCCAACATGATCGCACTGGTCCGCCAACACGCTGCGCGGATCGCCACGGCATGACCATGCGTGTCGCTGCGATCTGGCGTTACCCGGTGAAATCGCTTGGCGGACAAGAGGTGCCCAGCGCCGCGATCGAGGCACGCGGCGTTGCCCATGACCGCCGCTGGATGGTGACGACGCCCGAAGGGCGGTTTCTTACCCGGCGCGAATTGCCTGCGATGGCGCATTTTCATGCCGCGCCGACGATCGGCGCGGGAATAGTCTTGTCGCATCGTGATGGCACATCGCTCGCGGTGCCCGTGCCCGACAACGCGCCGCTGGTACGGGTTCGGGTGTGGGGCGATCACGTCGCGGCGCACGATGCCGGCGATCCTGCGGCGCAATGGCTGTCGGCTTTGCTGGGGCAAGCCATGCGACTGGTTCACCTGCCCGATGGCGTGCGCCGGCCGGTGGCGGATGGCGAAGTCACCGACCATGTCAGCTTTGCCGATGGTTTTCCGCTGCTGGTAACGGTGACTGCATCGCTCGACGCGCTCAATCGGGAATTGGCCAGTCCGATCCCGATGGCGCGTTTCCGGCCGAATCTGGTAATCGAAGGCGCGCCCGGGGCATTTGCCGAAGACGGTTGGCAGCGTTTGCAGATCGGCCATGTTTCGGTGCGCGTGGTCAAGCCGTGCACGCGTTGCGTCATCACGACACAAGATGTCGACACCGGCGAAGTGATCGATCGTCTGGAACCCTTGCGCACCTTGCGTGCGATGGGCCGGGTCATGCCGGGTGACAGCAAATTGCGCGAACCGATTTTTGGCCGAAACGCGATCCCCGATGGGCTGGGCACGATTGCGGTCGGCGATGTCGTCTCGGTAACTGCCTAGAACGCGTCCCGGACGATCGCAGTCCCGTCCTGACGCTGTTTCTGAAGTTCGCGTTTCAAGGCCTTGGGATCGCGCGCGAAAACGAAGCCAAAACTTACCCCGCCTGCTTTGCCGATCGTCGCATGGTGCAGCTTGTGCGCCTGGACCAGGCGCTTGGCATAGCCGCCGCGCGGTACGTAGCGAAACCAGCGCTGGTGGACCAGGCCGTCATGCACCGCTGTATAGATCACGCCATAAGCCATCACGCCAAGCCCGACCCAGGTGCCCGGCCACCATGCCGCACCGCCGAGGACCAGCGGGCTGCCGATCGCGAAAAAGCTGATCGAGATTACCGCACCGACCACTGCGAAAAGGTCGTTCTTTTCCAGGAACCCGTCATGCGGTTCGTGATGATCGCGGTGCCAGGCCCAGCCAAAGCCGTGCATCACATATTTGTGGCTGGCCCAGGCCAGGCATTCCATCGCAAGCGCAGCGGCAACGACAATCAGCAGATAGATCATGGCAACGCTATACCCGCCTTGGGCGCTGAACGCTACGCGCCAAAATGAACCGCTGCCTTGAAATAAAGGGCAGACAGGATTACCCGGCAGGCATGACCACGAAAAATCCGCGCACGTTGTATCAGAAGATCTGGGACGCTCACGTTGTCGAAACCCGCGACGATGGCACCAGCCTGCTCTACATCGATCGGCATCTCGTCCACGAAGTGACCAGCCCGCAGGCGTTCGAGGCACTGCGGCTCGCCGGGCGCACGGTTCGCCGGCCCGACCTGACTCTGGCGGTGCCCGATCACAACCTGCCGACGACGGCGCGGCGCGATGCGAACGGTGCGCGCATTCCGATCGCCGATGGCGAAAGTGCGCAGCAACTCGCCGCGCTGGAGCGCAATGCGCCCGAATTCGGCATTCGCTACATCGGTGATTCCGATCTGGAGCAGGGCATCGTCCACGTTGTTGGGCCCGAGCAGGGGTTTTCGCTGCCCGGTGCCACCATCGTATGTGGCGACAGCCATACCGCGTGTCATGGCGGGCTGGGCGCGCTGGCGTTCGGGATCGGCACCAGCGAGGTCGAGCATGTGCTCGCGACGCAGACGCTGTTGCTCAAGCAATCGAAATCGATGGAAGTGCGCGTCGAGGGTGAATTGACCCCGGGCGTGACCGCCAAGGATGTCGTGCTGCATATCACCGGGGTGCTCGGCGCAGCGGGCGGCAGTGGCTATGTAATCGAATACACCGGCGCGGTGATCCGCGCGCTGTCGGTCGAGGGGCGCCTGACGGTGTCGAACATGGCGATCGAACATGGCGCACGCGCCGGCCTGATCGCGCCCGATGCCAAGACGATCGCCTATGTCAAAGGCCGCCCTTATGCGCCAAAGGGCGCCGAATGGGATGCTGCCGTGGCATGGTGGACCAGCCTTGCGACCGATGCCGGTGCGACATACGACAAAGTCGTGGTGATCGATGCCGCCGATATCGCGCCGAGCGTGACCTGGGGCACCAGCCCCGAGGACGTTCTGCCGATCACCGGCGTGGTGCCCGCGCCCGAAACCTTTGCCGACCCATCGAAGCGCGAGGCGGCGGCGAAGTCGCTGGCCTACATGGGCCTGGAGCCGGGCCAGCCGCTGAACGCGGTCGCGATCCAGAACGTGTTCATCGGCAGCTGCACCAACAGCCGGATCGAGGATCTGCGCGCGGCGGCCGCCGTGCTCAAGGGCCGGCACAAGGCCGACAGCGTCAAATGGGCCATCGTCGTGCCAGGGTCCGGACTGGTCAAGGCGATGGCAGAAGCCGAAGGGCTGGACCGGGTGTTTACCGATGCCGGATTCGAATGGCGCGAGCCGGGTTGTTCCGCGTGCCTGGGCATGAACCCCGACAAGGTCCCGGCGGGCGAGCGCTGCGCCTCGACCAGCAATCGTAATTTTGTCGGACGCCAGGGGCCGGGTGCGCGCACGCATCTGGTAAGCCCGGCGATGGCTGCGGCCGCGGCCGTGGTGGGCCATCTGACTGATGTGCGCGAACTGGTCTGATCGATGGCCCGTTCAAGCCTGGGACATGCAACCCATGCCAGGGCCGGTGTCGGAACCAAACGAAGGGAGTGACGGGTGTGAGCAAGGACGACGAAATTTCCGAAGCATTGACCGGATCGTGGGCCGGGGCTGCTGCCATCGCCGGCGCGGCGATCGGTTCGGCAGCGGTGGCTGCGGCACTGCTCTATGCCTCGCGCCGCAAGGATCGCGCCGACAGAAAGCCCGCAGTCCTGCATCATACGCCCCCTGAAACGGATTGATCGCCAGCAATGGAACCTGTCAACACCATCAACGGTCGTGCTTATCCGTTTGCGCAGAAAAACGTCGATACCGACGTGATCATCCCGTCGCACTGGCTCAAGACGATCACACGCGAAGGTCTGGGACGCGGCGCGTTCGAGACGTTGCGCACCGATCCCGACAACCTGTTCGACAGCGCGGAATTCAAAGGGTCGCCAATCCTGATCGCGGGCGACAATTTCGGGTGCGGGTCGAGCCGCGAACACGCCGCCTGGGCGTTGCTCGACCTGGGCGTGCGTGCGGTGATCGCGCCATCGTTCTCGGACATTTTTTCGGGGAACGCGTTCAAGAACGGCATTCTGACCGTGGTCCTGCCGCAAGCCGCCATCGATCGCCTGGTCGAAGTGGCGAGGACCGAGACGATCCATATCGATCTCGAACATCAGACCGTGACGACGCCGTTCCAGGATCGCTATACCTTTGAAATCGATCCGTTTCGCAAGACCTGCCTGCTGGGCGGGCTCGATGAAGTCGGGCTGACACTGGCGCGCGATACCGCGATCGGTGCATTCGAGCACGTCGTGCGCACCGAGCGGCCATTCCTGGCGAGCAGCATCGCGGCTTAAACGCGCGATTAAAAGGCTTTCCATCCCGGATATTTCTTGGCACTTCAGCGGCTGAGAATTTTATCCGGGAGAGATCGATGAAAGCCCTGCTCAGCCACGCCGCCGGCGGACCCGAAACGCTGGTTCTCGAAGACTTGCCCGATCCGACGCCGGGCGCGGGGCAAGTGGTGGTCACCGTCAAGGCATGCTCGATCAATTTTCCCGATACGCTGATCATCCGTGACCTCTATCAGTTCAAACCTGCGCGGCCGTTTGCCCCGGGTAGCGAAATAGCGGGCGTAATCAGCGCGGTGGGCGCCGGCGTGACCGGCTGGAGCGTGGGCGACCGCGTCATGGGCCTGGTCGGCAATGGCGGGTTGGCCACGCATGCGGTGATCGACCAGGGGCGCCTGTTTGCACTTCCCGAATCCGTCGATTTCGAAACCGGCGCATCGTTGCTGATGACCTATGGCACGAATTATCATGGGCTGGTCGATCGCGGGCATATCAAGGCGGGCGATGTCGTGCTGATCCTGGGTGCCGCCGGCGGAGTTGGCCTGTCGGCGATCGAATTGTCCAAGGCGTTCGGTGCGCGGGTGATCGCGGGTGTTTCGTCGGAAGAAAAGGCTGCCCTGGCGCGTGAGGCCGGCGCCGACGATGTGGTGATCTATGGCCGCGCGCCGTTCGACAAGGCGCAGTCGCGCGAACTGACCGAGGCGTTCAAGACAGCGTGCGGGCCGGATGGCGCAAATATTGTCTATGACATCGTCGGCGGGGATTATTCGGAGCCGGCCTTGCGCGCGATCGCGTGGGAAGGGCGGTTTCTGGTCGTGGGCTTTCCGGCAGGGATCGCGCGTCTGCCGCTGAACCTGACGCTGCTGAAATCGTGCGATGTCTGCGGCGTGTTCTGGGGTGCGTTTACCGCGCGTGATCCGGCACGGTTCAAAGTGGAAGTCGCTGATCTGTTTGCGATGCTGGCCGACGGGCGGATTGCCCCGCGCATTTCAGCTCGGTTCCCGCTGGAGCGCGGCGCAGAGGCGATCGCCAGCCTGGAGAACCGCACGGCGGTGGGCAAGGTTGTGGTGGAGATCGGGTGAAGGGGTCGTAGGGGGCAAATCCTGCTCGCAGAGCCCCTCTCACAACCAAAAACCGAGTCATTCCCGCGAACGCGGGAATCCAGAGGGTGCATTGCGCAACGACCCATTGGCTCACCTTTGAACCGTTGGAACTGGATTGCCGCGTTCGCGGGAATGACTCGGTCTGTTCGGGGAACGGAACTGCCCCACACCGATCACATATGGATCGGTTTGCCTCTTACCGCCATGGCCGCTTCCTTGACTGCTTCTGCGTGCGTCGGATGCGCGTGGCAGGTGTAGGCGATGTCTTCGCTGGTGGCGCCGAATTCCATCGCCAGCGCCGCTTCGGCGATCATCGTGCCGGCCAGTGTTGCGATGATCCACACGCCCAGCACCCGGTCGGTTTTCGCGTCGGCGATGATTTTGACGAAGCCGTCCGGTTCCCGGTTGGTCTTGGCGCGGCTGTTGGCCATCATCGGGAATTTGCCGACCTTGATGTCGTATAGGCCCTTGGCGATCTCTTCGGTCAGCCCAACGCCGGCAAATTCGGGGTTGGTATAGACCACGCCGGGGATGACGGCATGGTTGACGATGCCGGTCAGGCCGGCGATGTTTTCGGCAACCGCGATGCCTTCGTCCTCGGCCTTGTGCGCCAGCATCGGGCCGGGAATCACATCGCCGATTGCCCACACGCCATCGACACTGGTGCGGAAATCATGGTCGGTCTCGATCTGCCCGCGCGCATTGACCGCCAGGCCGATCGCATCAAGGCCCAGGCCGTCGGTATATGGGCGGCGCCCGATTGCGACGAGCACCACATCGGCTTCGATCGTTTCGGCAGCGCCGCCGGCCGAGGGCTCGATCGTCACGGTCGCCTTGCCGTCGCTGGCCGCGACACTGGTGACTTTGGTTGACAGTTTGAGCTCAAGTCCTTGTTTCTTGAAGATCTTGGCAGCTTCCTTGCGCACATCGCCGTCCATGCCGGGCAGCAGCTGGTCGAGATATTCGACCACCGTGACTTGCGCGCCCAACCGGCGCCAGACCGAACCAAGTTCAAGCCCGATCACGCCGCCGCCGATCACCACCAGATGCCCGGGAACTTTGTTCAACGCCAGCGCGCCGGTCGAATCGACGATTACGCCGCGATCGTTGTCGACTGCTACGCCGGGCAGCGGCGTGACCGACGACCCTGTCGCGATCACGATATGTTTGGCCGTGACTTTGGCGTCGGCCACCACGACGGTATGCGCGTCGGCAAACGTTGCATAGCCTTTCAGCCAGGTGACCTTGTTCTTCTTAAACAGGAATTCGATCCCGCCGGTCAGCTCGCGCACCGCGGTCGATTTTTCGCCCATCATCACGTCGAGATCGAGCTCGACGCCGGTCGCCTTTACGCCAAACTTGGCCATCGTGCCGTTGGCAGCTTCGTCATACAATTCCGACCCGTGCAGCAGCGCCTTCGAGGGAATGCACCCGACATTGAGGCAGGTGCCCCCAAGCGTCGCACGGCCGTCGGCACATGCGGTCTTCAGTCCCAACTGCGCAGCGCGGATTGCCGCAACATAACCGCCGGGGCCTGATCCGATGACCAGCACGTCGTAATCGTAGTCTGCCATTGTGTTTGTCCCGGATTCGTAGGGCTTACAGGTCGATCAGGAGCCGCGTTGGCTCTTCAATCGCCTCCTTGATCGTCTTGAGCGCAGTCACCGCCTCGCGCCCGTCGATCAGACGGTGATCGTATGACAGCGCGATATACATCATCGGGCGGATCACGATCTGGCCGCCGCGCACGACCGGGCGATCCTCGATACGGTGCAGGCCGAGCACGGCAGACTGCGGCGGATTGATGATCGGGGTGGACATCAGCCCGCCAAACACGCCGCCGTTCGAAATGGTGAACGTGCCGCCCTTCATATCATCCATCGTCAGCGCGCCGTCGCGCGCCTTCTTGCCAAAACCGGCGATTGCGGATTCGATCCCGGCAAACGACAGCTTGTCGCAATCGCGCACGACCGGGACCACCAGGCCGTTGGGTGCCGAGACCGCGATCGAGATATCGACGTAATCGTGGTAGATGATTTCATCGCCTTCGATCCGCGCGTTGACCGACGGAATGTCCTTCAGCGCCAGCACCGCAGCCTTGGCGAAGAACGACATGAAGCCCAGCTTGATGCCGTGCTTCTTTTCGAATGCATCCTTGAATTTGTCGCGCGCGCCCATCACTGCCGACATGTCGACATCGTTGAACGTGGTCAGCAGCGCGGCGTTGTCCTGCGCGGATTTCAACCGCTTGGCGATCGTCTGGCGCAGGCGCGTCATCTTCACGCGCTCTTCGTTGCGCGCGCCGGCAGGGGCCACCGTCGCGGGCACGGGCGCTGCGGCCGTAGCAACCGCCGGCGCGGGCGAGGCGGCCTTGGCCTGCGCGGCCGAAGACACGTCTTCCTTGGTCAGGCGGCCGCCGGCGCCGGTGCCTTTGATCGTCGCCGGGTCGATGCCGTATTCAAGCACGGCGCGGCGCACGGACGGTGACAGCGCGGCGGCTTCCGCATCGGCCACAGGCTTGGTGGCTGGGGTATCGGCAGCAGACGCCGGCGCTGGATTAGGCGCAGGCGCCGCAACGGTAGCGGGTGCCGCAACCGGTGCGGGTGCAGCAGCAGGCGCGGGCGCCGCAGCGCTGCCGGCGGCCTCGATCAGCGCCAGCGACGCACCGACCAGCACGGTGTCGCCTTCCTTGACCAGGTAATTGCCCATGATGCCCGCTGACGGCGCCGGCACGTCGACCGCGACCTTGTCGGTTTCCAGGCTGACAATCGCTTCGTCCTGCGCGACGGCTTCGCCCGGCTTTTTCAGCCACTGGCCGACGGTCGCTTCGCTAACGCTTTCGCCCAGCGTTGGCACTTTGACTTCGATGGACATCGTATGGGTTCCTGTAACGCGATAGGTGTAGGACAATCAGGCTTTTTTCTTGCGGCGGATCTCGTCGCGCACCGACAGCGCCAGCGCATTGGCGACCAGCGCCGCCTGTTCGCTGGCATGGCGCTTGGCGATTCCGGTCGCAGGCGACGCGCCGGCGGCCCGGCCCGCATATTGCGCGCGCGTCACGCGCGACTTGCCCGACTTCAGCGCTTCTTCGATCAACGGCTCGACAAAGAACCAGGCGCCGTTGTTCTTCGGCTCTTCCTGGCACCAGACCACCTCTTCAAGGTTGGGCATATGCGCAAAGCGGGCCGCGAGCGGTTCGCCAGGGAAGGGGTAGAGCTGTTCGACGCGGATGATCTGCGTATCGGTGAGGCCCTGCTGCGCACGCGCTTCGAACAGGTCATAGGCGACTTTGCCGCTGCACAGGATGACCTTGCGCGTATCGACGTCAGCCGGGCCGGCAATGTCCGACAGAATGCGCTGAAAATGTCCGTCGCCGATGAAATCGGACGCATTCGATTTCGCCATCGGATGGCGCAACAGGCTCTTTGGCGTCATGATGATCAGCGGTTTGCGAAACGAGCGATGCATCTGCCGGCGCAGGACATGGAAGTAATTCGCCGGCGTGGTGATGTTGCACACCTGCAGGTTGTCTTCGGCGCAAAGCTGCAGATAACGTTCGAGCCGCGCCGACGAATGCTCGGGCCCCTGGCCTTCATAGCCATGCGGCAACAGCATCACCAGGCCATTGGCGCGCAGCCATTTGGCTTCGGACGCGGCGATATACTGGTCGATCACGATCTGCGCGCCGTTGGCGAAATCGCCGAACTGCGCCTCCCACAGCACCAGCGTTTTCGGGTCGGCACTGGCATAGCCGTATTCGAACCCGAGCACGCCATATTCGGACAGCGTGCTGTCATGCACTTCGAACCGGCCATGCGGCAGCGTTGCCAGCGGCACATAGCGGTGCTCGTCGTTCTGATCGACCCAGACGGCGTGGCGCTGGCTGAACGTGCCGCGCCCCGAATCCTGGCCCGACAGGCGGATGTTGAAGCCTTCGGTCGCCAGACTGCCATAAGCCAGCGCTTCGCCCGTCGCCCAGTCGAAGCCGGTGCCGGTCTTGAACATTTCGCGCTTGGCATCGATCACGCGGCCAAGCGTCTTGTGCACGGTCAGATCGTCGGGGATCGTGGTCAGCACGCGGCCCAGGCTGTCGAACAGCTTGGCATCGATGCCGGTGGGCACATTGCGCCGCGCAGTCACGGGATCCGCCGGCTTGTTCAGCCCGCTCCAGCGTCCGCCGAACCAGTCGGCCTCATTCGCCTTGTAGCTTTTGGCAGCCTCGAATTCGTTTTCCAGCGTCGCGACGAACGCGTCCTCGGTCTGCGTCTTCCACGCGCCGTCGATCACGCCCTGCGCGACCAGGCGGTCGGCGTAGACGGTGCTGATAGGCGGATGCTGGCGGATCTTGGCATACATCAGCGGCTGCGTGAAACTGGGTTCGTCGCCTTCGTTGTGGCCAAACCGGCGATAGCACCACATGTCGACGACGACATCGCGGCCGAATTTCTGGCGGTAATCGATCGCCAGCTTGCACGCGAAAGTCACCGTTTCCGGGTCGTCGCCGTTGACATGGATGATCGGCGCCTGGACGCCCTTGGCGACATCCGACGGATACGGCGATCCGCGCGAAAACTGCGGACTGGTGGTGAAACCGATCTGGTTGTTGACGATGAAATGGATGCAGCCGCCGGTGTTGTACCCGCGCACGCCCGAAAACCCGAAGCATTCCCATACGATGCCCTGGCCGGCAAATGCCGCATCGCCGTGGATCAGCACCGGCAGGACCTGCTTGTGCTTGCCCGCGCCGATATCGTCGCGAAACACCTGTTGCGCGCGCGTCTTGCCCAGCACCACCGGGTCCACCGTTTCCAGATGCGACGGATTGGGCGTCAGGCTCATGTGAACCTTGATTCCGTCGAATTCGCGATCGGTCGACGTGCCGAGGTGGTATTTGACATCGCCCGAACCGCCGACGTCTTCGGGATTGGCGGTGCCGCCCGAAAATTCGTGGAAGATCACGCGGTAGGGCTTGGCCATCACATTGGCGAGCACGTTCAGCCGGCCGCGATGCGACATGCCGGTGATGATTTCGCGTACGCCCAGCTGGCCACCGTACTTGATCACGGCTTCGAGCGCGGGGATCATCGATTCCCCGCCATCGAGGCCGAACCGCTTGGTGCCGACATATTTGCGGCCGAGGAATTTCTCGTACTGTTCGCCGCGGATGACTGCAGCGAGGATCGCGCGCTTGCCATCGGGGGTGAAATCGATCGACTTGTCGCCGCCCTCGATCCGGTCCTGAAGGAACTTGCGCTCTTCCACATCGGCGATGTGCATGAATTCAAAGCCGATCTTGCCGCAATAATTCCGGCGCAGGATCTCGACGATCTCACGCGGGGTAGACCACTGCAGGCCGAGCACGCCACCAAGATAGGTCTTGCGATCAAGCGCGGCGCCGGTGATGCCGTGGTATTCGGGCGAAAGATCCGCAGGGACGTGCTGGCGTGCCAGGCCCAGCGGATCGAGATCGGCCGTCATATGGCCGCGCACGCGATATGTGCGGATAAGCAGCATCGCGCGGATGGAATCCGCCGCGGCCTGTTCCAGGGCGGCCTCATCGAGTTTCGGCGCGTCTTTTTTCTGGGCCTTGGCGATTTCCAGCTTCAGCGCCATCGGGTCGAGCGCGCGGGTCAGCTCGTCTTCGGCACCCGCGTCGGTCACGGGCCAGCGTTTCGATGCCCAGCTCGGTCCGGCCTGGGGGCCTTCCTGCGCTGGATCCACATCGAATTCCTGAAATTCCTGGCCCATCTTCAAACTCCTGTCCCGCCGGCAGGGCGGGGAACGGTCGGCGTGACCTGACACAAAACCGGGACCAAATACCCCTGTCGGGGGTCAGGGTGATTACCCGGGTGCGATGTCAGGATGTGTGCGCCGTCCGTGATCCATTGATCATGAACACATGCTGGCGGACCCATCGCAAATGGGCCCGCCGTCATCGTTTTTATCAGGCCAGTTCGGGCGCAATGCCCTTGCACGCCACCAGCAGTTCCTTGACCGCGTCGACCGAGACCTTGAGATTGGCCTTGGCCGTGTCGTCGAGCGCGATTTCGATGACCTTTTCCACACCGCCCGCGCCGATCACGACCGGCACGCCGACATAGAAGCCATCGACGCCGTATTCGCCGTCGACATGCGCGGCGCATGGCAGCACGCGCTTCTGATCCTTGAGATACGCCTCGGCCATCGCGATGCCCGATGCCGCCGGGGCATAAAACGCCGATCCGGTCTTCAGCAGGCCAACGATCTCGCCGCCGCCGCCGCGCGTGCGCGCCACGATCGCGTCGATCTTTTCCTGCGTCGACAGGCCCATCTTGATCAGGTCGGTGACAGGGATGCCCGCGACGGTCGAATAATCCACCACCGGCACCATCGTATCGCCATGGCCGCCGAGCACGAACGAATTCACATCGCGCACCGAAACGCCGAATTCCCAGGCGAGGAACGTGCTGAACCGCGCCGAATCGAGCACGCCGGCCATGCCGACGACCTTGTTGGTGGGCAGCCCTGAAAATTCGCGCAGAGCCCAGACCATCGCATCAAGCGGGTTGGTGATGCAGATCACGAACGCATCGGGCGCATTGGCCTTGATGCCTTCGCCGACCGCTTTCATCACTTTCAGGTTGATCGACAGCAGGTCGTCGCGGCTCATGCCCGCCTTGCGTGGAACCCCGGCGGTGACGATGATCACGTCGGCGCCCGCGATGTCCTTGTAATCGTTGGTGCCGGTGATCGAGGCATCAAATCCTTCGACCGGGCCGCACTGCGACAGGTCGAGCGCCTTGCCCTGGGGCACGCCTTCAGCCACGTCGAACAGGACGATATCGCCGAGTTCTTTTTGCGCAGCGATGTGTGCGAGGGTGCCGCCGATGTTTCCGGCGCCGATCAGCGCAATTTTCTTGCGAGCCATTTACGGTCCTTTCCCGTAGCTGCGGGACTGAACTGAACATGCGTCCTGATGGACAAAACCGGGCCCCGGATCCCGTCCTACGTCCCGCGTGACAAGACGGCATCCGATGGGGCGCCTCGGTCGTTAGGCCCGTGGAATTGGGATTGCAAGGCGGTAAAACACCGAAATGCGGGGTTTTTATGATAACGGTTCGCAATATCACACGTCTTGGGCGCTGGGGTCAAAACCGCGCGTATGGGGCCATGCCATGGCAGTGTGACACGCGGATGATGGGCCGGACAGGCATTTATTCAAGCCCCGCCCGTTTCGAGGGCGAGGGCTTTTGGTGAGGCTTTATTTCCGCCGTTGGCCCAGCATCACGCTGATATCATTCCACCATTTCGCATCGCTGTCATCGCCGCGCGCATTGGCATTCGCGGCCGACTGGCGCGCGCGCTCTGCCGCCGACAGGCCGTGAACGGCAAACAGGCGCAACGCGGCCTGCACACGCGCATCTGCCAGTGCGGCGGCCCGGGCCGTGCGCGCTGACGCCAGATCCATGGCATTGTCATTGCCGGCAAAGCGACGCGGAAGGCGCGAGGGCCGGACAAGAGCAGGCGATACCATACCATAGCGTGGGGCAAATCGCAGCATCGTCGGGGGTCTCCACCAAATCAAAAAACCGGCCGGCGGTTTGACCGCCCGGTTGCCCAGGCTTTAGCCCCAACCCGTGAATGGGTCGTGAGGCGACACAGTAAAGGAGACGACAATCAAACTTTCAAATCGTGCCTAATTTTAATTACTTGAGCTCGCAGCGGTGGAGATGCCGGTACCTCCGGCGATCAGGTCCCCGGCTGATGGATCCAGTGCGCGGCGCCGTCATATTGCTGCTCGGCTTCTGGGCGCACGGCGCCCGATCCGGGCATGAGCTGGGGGCGGGGCGTCTCGGGCGCGACAGTCGGCCTTGCAGGCGAGGCATTCGGGCCGGGCGGGGCGAGCGCGGGCGGCTGACCCGGCAACGCCGGCGCCACTGTTGCCGGTGTTTCACGCAGCGCGGTCAAACGTCCGGCCTCGAACGCTTTCTGCAGCACCACCGCATCCGCCAGATCGGCGTCGCTCGTGGTAAAGTCATGCGGATGCGGCGCTGCCAGTGGCTCATTGCCGGTGTAGACAGCGGCAAACGCCTGCGTCTGGCCCGCGCCGCCGTTCCATCGATAAAACCGGTGCGCGCCGATCGTGCCCAGGAATGCCATGGTATCGGCCCACGCGGGGTGAACCGCGCTGGTATGGTAATGCGTGGCCAGGCCAATCGGGGTATAGACATTGCCGGCGAGCGCGGTCTCGGCGACGCGCCGTGCGCGTTCCCACCATTGCGCCATCGGCCGGCGTGCCAGCGACCCGTCGCAGGCAAAGCTGAACTGGCAGCCCGATCGTTCGGAACCCTGAAAGACGACGCCGCACACTGTCTTGGGAAAGGCCGCATGCGCAACGCGGTTGAGCACGACTTGCGCCACCGCGCGCTGTCCGTCATCGGGCTCGCGCGCTGCCTCATAATAAATCGCCGTGGTCAGGCATTGCAGCGCGCGCCAGCGATCGAGCGAACTGCCCGCAAGCAACAGCGGCCGCGCACTCGGGCCGATCGACGCAGAGGGCTCCGCGTCGGAATGCACGTCCGCAACGACGGCGGGCGTCACTGGTGCAATTTGGCGCGAGACAGGCGAAGGCGCGTGCCACGTCTTGTCCTGCGCTGCCGCGCCGGTAATCCCGCGTGGATCGCCCCAGCCGAGCGCAGCGAGCAGCGCGGGCAGCAGCCCGATCAGCGCGATCCCCGCAATCCGCTGGCGCAGCCGCGCCGGGCGATGCAGCATGCGACGATAGGACACCGTGTCGCGCTGCCGGATGCGCGCGACGAAATCGCGCGCGCGCGGTTCCGCCTGGTTTTGCGCCGCCATGGCAAAGGCGGCGTAACCGGCTGCGGGCACAGCGTCGCCCGGCGCATCTGGCGCGATCCCGGCAAAGTCCAGGACGACCGGTCGATAGGCGATTTCCAGCGGCATTCGGGCCTGGCGGCACCTCGTGGTAAAGCGTCCTGCGCATGTATCCGATTCCACCGCGCGGATCACGCGGCCATCGGTGCGTGTACCGATATGCGACAAACCCCTGCCATGACCTTAACCGACCGGCCACAATCCGGCTGGGCCCTGGCGTGGCAAATACGGTTGTCGTGCGCGGCGCGCGCCGCTATGCGCCGGGGTGCGCCATGTGTCTGCGCGCGCAGCGGCGACCGGCCGGCTAGGAGTAATGGATGACCGGCATGATCCGCGGCATTGGCGCAACCGGGTTTGTGGCCTCGGCGTTGATGGCGGGCACTGCCATCGCCCAGACTGTGCCCCCAGTGACACCGACACCGACACCCGTGCCGGCCGCTGCGCCAGACGATTACCCGCCGCCCGAGGAAGCGCAGGCCGCGCCCGATATCGCGCCGGTGCCGGTCACCACGCTGGTCACCGGTGGCAAGCTGGCGCTCGACAAAGTCGGCCAGACGGTCACGGTTTTGAACACCGATGATATCGAACGCATCGGTGGTGCCGATTTTACGCGTGTGCTCGCGCTGATCCCCGGAGTCACCACCACGCGCGACGGCGCGCAGGGCAGCGCGACGCAAGTGCACTTTCGCGGCGCTTCGCCGGGCGATGTGCTGGTGATGATCGACGGCGTGCGCATGACCGACGTTGCGGGGCAGAGCGGCGGCTTCGATTTCGGCACGCTGACCACTGCGGGCATCGACCGCATCGATGTGCTGCGCGGAACCAATTCGGTGGTGTGGGGCAGTGGCGCGATTGGCGGCGTGATCGCGCTGACCACACCCGAGACCAAGGGCATCCTTGCCTCGGTTGAAGTGGGCACGCACGACAATGTCGCCTACAACCTCGGCGCCGGTATCAGGAAAGACCGCTATGCGCTTGCTTTCAATGTCGGTTATGTCGCCGACGACAGCTATCCGGGAGAGCGCGACGATGGCCCGGGCGGGTATCATCAATGGCACCTGGGCGCACGCGGCCGCTATAATCTGACCGATACCCTGTCGGTGATTGCAACCGCGCGTTATGCCGACGGCAAGGAAAGCGGCAAAGGTTTTCCGACGCCTTTGGAACTCGCGGGCGATCCGGTCAGCGCGCTGGAAACCGAACAGTTTTCGGGGCGAACCGCCGCGCATTTCGAAAAGGGCGGGGTCATGCTCGAAGCGGGCTATGCCGTTTCGACCACCCGGCGCGTGTATCTGGACACGATCAGCGACGTGACCGGGCAGCCTGCGACCACCAATCCGACCTGGCTGGGCCGCTCGGAACGCGCCGACCTGAGCGGATCGATCAAGCTGCCCGCGGGCTTTGCCGCCAATTTCGGTGCCGATGACGAATGGATGAGCTATTCGAGCAGCTACAATCCCGTTCAGCGCGCGCGGATCGACAGCGCCCACGCGCTGTTCGGCTGGTACGGCCCGGTCGCCACGCTGACCGCCGGGTTCCGGGTCGACGATCACAGCCAATTCGGCAGCCATGAGAGTTACAGCGCCAATGCCAGCGTCAAACTGGTCGAGGGCGTGCGTCTGCGCGCCAGCTATGCCGAAGGGTTCAAATCGCCGACGCTGTATCAACTCTATTCCCGGTTCGGCAACAGCGCGCTTCGCCCCGAAACCGCCAACAGCTATGACGGCGGTATCGAATATTCGGGCGACGATGGCCGGATCAAGCTGGCCGCGACCGCCTATCGCCGCGACAGCCGCAACGCGATGGGTTTTACCGGATGCACCGGGTCTGTCCTGCCAACTTGCGTCAACCGCCCCGATGGCACTTTCCTCAATGTCGGCGTCGCGCGCGCCGATGGTGTCGAACTTGAAGCGACTTTGGTGCCGTCGGCCAAACTGCGGCTGTCGGCGCTATACAGCTATGACAACGCCCGGGACCGGACGCCGGGCGGTGCAACCGAGGGCAAGCAGCTGGCGCACAGCCCGCACGATGCGGTTACCGCCACGGTCGACTGGACTTCGCCGTTCAAGGGCGTCGTGCTCAGCGCCGATGTGCGGGTGCAGAGCGGCAGCTGGGACGATGCGGCCAACACCGTGCGGCTGGGTACAGGCGAACTGACCACATTGCGCGCCAGTCTGCCGTTCGGGCGGTTTGTCGACTTTTATGGCCGGATCGAAAACCTGTTCAACGATCACACCCCGACGGTCGCCGGCTATGGCACGATCGGCCGCGGGGCCTTTGCGGGAATCCGTATCCGCTATTGATCCGCCCCGATCATCCGCCCTGATGATCCGTTCACAGGCCAGGAGGGCAGGTTGTCATCCGGCCGGCGCATCCTATCTCGACACCTGCCCTGTGAAGGGGCGCGCGGCGCGGCTTGCGTAAATCGAACAAATGTGGAACACGCGACAGCCATGGCTTTGAACTTCATCTCTGTGCGCGGCGCGCGCGAACACAATCTCAAGGGGTTCGATATCGATCTCCCGCGCGATTCGCTCATCGTGATCACCGGCCTGTCGGGGTCGGGCAAATCGAGCCTGGCGTTCGACACGATCTATGCCGAAGGGCAGCGGCGCTATGTCGAAAGCCTGTCGGCCTATGCGCGCCAGTTCCTGGAAATGATGCACAAGCCCGATGTCGAACATATCGACGGCCTGTCGCCGGCGATTTCGATCGAGCAGAAAACCACCAGCCGCAACCCGCGTTCGACGGTGGCGACGGTCACCGAAATCTACGACTACATGCGCTTGCTGTGGGCGCGCGTGGGCATTCCCTATTCGCCCGCCACGGGCCTGCCGATCACCGCGCAGACGGTCAGCCAGATGGTCGACCGCGTGATGACCCTGCCCGAAGGCACCCGGGCCTATCTGCTGGCGCCGGTGATCCGTGGGCGCAAGGGTGAATACCGCAAGGAATTGGCCGAATGGCAGCGCGCCGGCTATACCCGCGTGCGTATCGACGGGGAATTCTATCCGATCGAGGACGCACCCGCGCTCGACAAGAAGCTGAAGCACGATATCGAAGTCGTGGTCGACCGGATCGCGGTGCGCGAAGGGATCGAGGCCCGGCTCGCCGACAGTTTCGAGCAGGCGCTGAAGCTGGCCGAAGGGCTGGCCTATATCGACATGGCCGATGGCGTCGTGCCGGGGCGCGAGGAAGAAGCGAAGACCAAAGGGCGCGCCAAGACGCTGAAAGGCACCGGCCTGCCGCCAAACCGCATCGTGTTTTCCGAAAAATTCGCCTGTCCGGTCAGCGGCTTCACGATTGAAAGCATCGAGCCCCGACTGTTTTCGTTCAACGCGCCCCAAGGCGCGTGCCCGGCCTGCGATGGCCTGGGCGAAAAACTGCTGTTTGACCCGCAGATGGTCGTGCCCAACGAGCATCTGTCGCTCAAACAGGGGGCGATCGTGCCCTGGGCGAAATCGAACCCGCCAAGCCCCTATTACATGCAGGTGCTGGCCAGCCTGGCCGCGCATTTCGGGTTCAGCCTCGACACCACCTGGGACAAATTGCCCGCAGAGGTCAAGGTCGTGATCCTGTACGGCACCGCAGGCAAGGCGGTGCCGCTGACGTTTATCGACGGGCGCAAATCGTACACCGTGCAGAAATCGTTCGAAGGCGTGATCGGCAATCTCAACCGCCGGATCCTGCAGACCGAGAGTGCATGGATGCGCGAGGAACTGAGCAAATACCAGACCGCGCAACCGTGCGAAACGTGCAACGGCGCGCGGCTCAAGCCCGAGGCGCTAGCGGTTAAAGTCGCAGGCGAAGACATTTCGGCGGTGACGCACCTGTCGGTTTCGGCAGCGGCCGAATGGTATGGCAAGCTCGAAGAGCAGCTGACCCCGCAAAAGCAGCAGATCGCGCGCTCGATCCTCAAGGAAATCAACGAGCGCGTCGGCTTTCTCAACAATGTCGGGCTCGATTATCTCAACCTCGATCGCACTTCGGGCACGCTGTCGGGCGGCGAAAGCCAGCGCATCCGGCTGGCCAGCCAGATCGGTTCGGGGCTGTCGGGCGTGTTGTATGTGCTCGATGAGCCGTCGATCGGGCTGCACCAGCGCGACAACGATCGCCTGCTGATTACGCTCAAACGACTGCGCGATCTTGGCAACACCGTGATCGTGGTCGAACACGACGAAGACGCGATCCGCATGGCCGACCACGTTGTCGATATGGGACCGGGTGCCGGCGTCCATGGCGGCGAAATTGTGGCGCAAGGCACGCTTTCGGATATTCTGGCCAGCGAAGACAGCCTGACCGGGCAATATCTGAACGGCACGCGGCGGATCGAAGTGCCGCCGACGCGGCGCAAGGGCAATGGCCTTGGCATCACGATCAAGGGTGCGCGCGCCAACAATCTCGACAATGTGTCGGTGCGCATTCCGCTGGGCACGTTCACGTGCGTGACCGGGGTTTCGGGATCGGGCAAGTCGTCGCTGATCATCGACACGCTGCAGGCAGGCGCCGCGCGTGTGCTCAACGGCGCGCGGGTGATCGCGGGCGCGCACGATGCGATCGACGGCCTGGAGCAATGCGACAAGGTGATCGAGATCGACCAGTCGCCGATCGGGCGGACGCCGCGATCGAACCCGGCGACGTACACCGGATCGTTCACGCTGATCCGTGACTGGTTCGCCGGCCTGCCGGAGTCATTGGCGCGCGGATACAAGCCCGGCCGGTTCAGCTTCAACGTCAAGGGTGGCCGCTGCGAAATGTGCCAGGGCGACGGGCTGATCAAGATCGAGATGCATTTCCTGCCCGACGTCTATGTCACATGCGAGGAATGCGGCGGCAAGCGCTACAACCGCGAAACGCTCGATGTGAAATTCAAGGGGCTGTCGATCGCCGATGTGCTCGACATGACGATCGAGGACGCGGTCGAATTCTTCAAGGCAGTCCCGCCGATCCGCGACCGCATGCACATGCTCGCCGAAGTGGGCCTGGGCTATGTCAAGGTCGGCCAACAGGCAACGACACTGTCGGGGGGCGAGGCGCAGCGCGTCAAATTGGCCAAGGAACTGGCGCGGCGCTCGACCGGGCAGACATTGTACATCCTCGATGAGCCGACCACCGGCCTGCATTTCGAGGACGTGCGCAAATTGCTGGAAGTGCTGCACCGCCTGGTCGAACAGGGCAATTCGGTGGTGGTGATCGAACACAACCTCGATGTGATCAAGACCGCCGACTGGATCATCGACATGGGCCCCGAAGGCGGTGTGCGCGGCGGCGAAGTCGTTGCGCAAGGCACGCCGGAGCAAGTGGTGAAAGTGCCGGCAAGCTTTACCGGGCACTATCTGAAGCCGCTGTTGAAGCAGAAGAAGCTGGCAAAAGTTTAAGATCTGCCCCCGGCGGCCAAGGGCGGAGGCCCGTAGGCGCTAACATAACAATACCGTCGCCCCGGGCTCGACCCGGGGTCTCGCTTCTTTGGCGCGGAAACGCTCAGATTTGAAGGTACCGCGAAAGAAAAGCGGGATCCCGGGTCAAGCCCGGGAAGACGAGAAAAAACAAAGTTAGCGCCTATGGGCGGGGGTCCTTGGATCCCGTGACTGTCCAGATTGGCGATACCTCCCGCCCCTTTCGTCATCCCGGGGTGACGGGTTACGGCGGCGCCCTAGAGTGCCATCAGAGACACCGTCTTGCGGTCGAGCAAGCCGGTCGGCTTCGAGCCGATGCTCGCCTGGAATCCCTTGATCGCCTCGGCCAGCTTTGCCGGGTCCGCCGCGTCGGATACGCTGACGAGCAGATGCAGCGACACCAGCCGCGCGACGATCGCCTGCGCCACCATCGGATCGAGCGGCGCGTCTTTTCTGGGCTGGGGCAGCGCAATCGGTGGCAGACCTGCGTCGAAACCCGGCGCGGGTGCGTCGGTGGGCGGCGCTGCGGCAGTCGCCAGCATCAGCGCGAGCATCCCGATCAATGCGTTGCACCGCCGGGCAGGCCCTGCTGGTTCCGCGCGGGCGAGGCACCGGGATGATCGTCGGACTTGGCCAGTTCCTCGATCGCATCGTTCATATCGTCTTCGCTGACTGCGCCGGCGACCATGATGGTGTGGCCAAAGCGGTTGTCGCGCAGCGCAACGGCCGGGGTCCCCTGGATCTGCGCCAGATCGGCGGAATGCATTTCGGCAGCGAGGCGCTGCGCCGTCGCGCTTGACGCGGTGCATCCCGCCAGAGCATCACGGTTGCGCGCGCCCGATGCCGCGGCCAGCGCCGCAACCGGATCGTCTGCACCGGTTGACCCGCCGGCTCCCGGGCCGATGCCACGCCCGTTGCTGGCGGTCTTGGCCAGCCAGGCGTCGAGGAACCGATAATAGCCGGTCACGCCTGCCTGATCCGCCACGCACAGCGCTGTGGCGGCGGCCAGCATTGCGTTGGGGCCATGGAACGGCAGCGGATACAGCCGCTCCGCCAGGTTCACGCGCCCTTTCGATCCGTCCACGACATGCTCGGGCTGCGCGCCCAGCACTTTGCAATAGGGGCATTCGGGATCGAGCCACACGATCAGGGTGAATCGCGCGTCGGTATTACCATAAACGCGGTCCAGCTTGCCGATCGGCGGCACATTGGGCGCCTCGTTCCAGGTGGCCGCTTCGTCATCGGCCTGGGCATGCGCCGGCGGTAATCCGGCAATTGCGAGCAGCACGGCGGCCAGCGTGATCAGGGGGCGGATTGGGTTGGTCATGGACATGACGCAGGCTTTTTTCATGTTTGCTGCAAAAGCGCAATGTCACCTGTTGGGCGGGCTTTTCGTGGCCGGGGTCCTGCTCTATACGCCCGACTATGGGAACCGACCACACATTGACCCGCCGGATCTGGCGCTGCCTGACCGTCGCGTTCGGCCTGCTGGCTGCGCTGACGATATTGGCGCCACCCGCGCTGGCCGAACCAAAGCCGCCGCTGGTGCTCGCCGCCGCCAGCCTGCAGGAAGCGATGACCGCCGCCGCAGAGGCCTGGGCGCGCCGGGGCCATCCGCGCCCGGTGGTGTCGTTCGCCGCGTCATCCGCGCTCGCGCGACAGATCATGGGCGGGGGGGATGCCGACCTGTTCATGTCGGCCGACGAAGACTGGATGGACACCCTCGCCAAAGCCGGGTTGATCGTGCCCGAAACGCGCACCCGCCTGCTGTTTGGTGCGCTGGTGATCGTCGGGCCCGCGGGCGGCCGGCTGCATCTGCGCCCGGCGCCGGGCTTTGCGCTGGCGCGCGCGCTCGGCGGGGGCAAGCTGGCGATGGCCGATCCCGACAGCGTGCCCGCGGGGCGCTACGGGCGTGACGCGTTGCAGCATCTGGGCGTGTGGGATCAGGTGTCGGGCCAGGTCGCGCGCGCGGAAAACGTGCGCGCAGCATTGGGGCTGGTCGCGCATGGCGCTGCGCCACTCGGCATCGTCTATGCAACCGACGCCTTTGCCGAACAGCGGGTGCGCATCGTCGGCGTATTTCCGGCCGCCAGCCACGCGCCGATCGACTATCCGCTTGCGCGGTTGAAGTCCTCGACCAATCCCGAAGCCGAGGCGTTTCGCCGGTTTCTGCTGTCCAGCGAAGCAAAGGTGATCTTCCGCCGCTATGGCTTCGTCGCACCCTGATGCTGACGGCTGACGAATGGGGCATCGTCTGGCTGTCGCTGCAGGTCAGTCTTGTCGCCATCGCCGGCGCGCTGCCGGTCGCGTTTGGCCTGGCGTATCTGCTCGCGCGCGGGCGATTTCCCGGCAAAGTCGTGATCGATGCGCTGGTTCATCTGCCGCTGGTGTTGCCGCCGGTGGTGGTCGGCTGGATGCTGCTGATCGCCTTTGCGCCAAATGGACTGCTGGGCGCGCTGCTGCAACGCTGGCTGGGGGTGTCGCTGATGTTTCGCTGGACCGGCGCGGCGCTGGCGGCAGCGGTGATGGCGCTGCCGCTGATGGTGCGGTCGATCCGGCTGTCGATCGAGGCGGTTGATCCCCGGCTGGAGGCGGCGGCGCGCACACTCGGCGCAGGGCGGATCGATGCGTTTGTCACGATCCTGCTGCCGCTGGCACGCCCCGGCGTACTGGCGGCGCTGGTGCTGGGGTTTGCGCGCTCGCTTGGCGAATTTGGCGCGACGATCACGTTCGTATCGAATGTGCCGGGGCAGACTGCCACGCTGCCGCTGGCAATCTATTCCGCGCTGCAGGTGCCGGGGCAGGAGGTCACGGTCTGGCGCCTGGCGCTGATTTCGGTGGTGTTGTCGCTGGGTGCGTTGATCGCTTCGGAAATGCTCGTCCGTCAGGGGCCTGGTCGCGACCGGGATGCGCATGTCCTTTGATATCGCGCTGTCGCTGACCCGGGGCAGCCGCCGGATCGAAACCGTCTTTGCGACCGGGGCCGGCATAACCGCGCTGTGCGGGCCATCGGGCGCCGGCAAATCGAGCGTCCTGGCGGCGATTGGGGGGCTGCTGCGGCCTGACCAGGGCCGCATCGTGGTGGCGGGTGACGTCGTCTACGATAGCGCCGCCGGGATCGCGCTGGCGCCCGAGATGCGCGCGTGCGGCATGGTGTTTCAGGACTTGCGGCTGTTTCCGCATGTGTCGGTCGAGGCGAATTTGCGTTACGGGCAGCGTCGTTCGCCGCCATCGCGGCGGGTCGTCGATTTTGGCGAGACCGTGCGGTTTCTGGATATCGCTCCGTTGCTTGCCCGGCGGCCGGGCACATTGTCGGGCGGTGAAGCGCAACGCGTCGCGATCGGTCGCGCGCTCCTGTCGGGCCCGCGCTTCTTGCTGCTCGATGAACCCCTCGCGGCACTCGATGTCGCGTTGCGAGAGGGGATCATGACGGTGATCGAACGCATTCGCGCGGATTTCGCGCTGCCGATGATTTTGGTAAGCCACTCGGCCACCGAAGTCGCGCGGCTGGCGGATCATGTGGTGATGATGGACTGATAAATCCTCCCCGGAACGGGGAGGGGGACCGCGCCCCTTTTTCTTGGGGCGTGGTGGAGGGGCGGTGCCTCATGGCGCGCACTTTTCGGTGGGGCGCTGTTGTGGGGCGCGTCTTGGTGGTCGATTCCCTTGGGGCACAGCCCCACCACCACTGCTTCGCGTGGTCCCCCTCCCCGTTCCGGGGAGGAATTTTAGAGTTCCAGCTGGCTGCCGAGTTCGATCACGCGGTTGGTGGGCAGGCGGAAAAACTGCATCGCGGTTTCGGCGTTGCGGATCATCCAGGCGAACAGTTTTTCGCGCCAGATCGCCATGCCGGGGCGCTTCGATGCGATCAGCGTCTGGCGCGCGAGGAAATAGCTGGTGTCCATCGGTTTGAACGCGCCGCCGGCGCGGGTTTCCAGCGCGAGTTCGGCGGGCACGTTGGCCTCGTCCATGAAGCCGATGCGGATGATCATGCGGTAGAACCCGTGCCCGACCGCTTCTACCACGCGCCGCGATTCCGACGGGATGTGCGGCACGCCCTCGGTTTCGACAGTCAGGATGATGACGCGTTCGTGCAGGATGTGATTGTGCTTCAGGTTGTGCAGCAGCGCGGGCGGAATGCCTTCGGTGGTGGAGGACAGAAACACCGAAGTGCCCGGCACGCGGCGGACTTTGTCACATACCGAATTCAGGAACAGGTCGAACGGCATCGAATCTTCGGCCAGGCGTTCGCGCAGGATCATGCGTCCGCGCGCCCAGGTCGTCAGCACGATGAACACGATCGTCGCAATCGCCAGTGGAAACCAGCCGCCGTCGGGAATCTTGGTGATATTCGACGCGAAATAGGCGCCGTCGACGATCAGGAACACACCGGTGACCAGACCGGCCAACACCGGCGGCCATTTCCACACGGCAAAGGTCAGAATGCCGAGCATGCACGCAGTGATGAACATCGTGCCTGTGACCGCGATGCCGTAAGCCGAAGCCAGGTTGTTCGACGATTTGAACCCGACCACCAGCAGCAGCACAAGCGCCAGCAGCAGCCAGTTGACCAGCGGCACATAGATCTGCCCGGCGGCCTTGGCGCTGGTGTGGAGGATACGGATGCGCGGCAGATAGCCAAGCTGGATCGCCTGTTGCGAGATCGAATAGGCGCCCGAAATGACCGCCTGGCTGGCGATGATCGTCGCCAGCGTGGACAGGATGACCAGCGGCAGGCGGCCCCAGTCGGGCGCCATCAGGAAGAACGGATTTTCGACGAGTTTGGGATGGCGCAGCAGCAGCGCCGACTGGCCCAGGTAATTGAGCAGCAGGCACGGAAACGCGACCCACAGCCACGCGACGATGATCGCGCGGCGGCCAAAGTGGCCCATGTCGGCGTAGAGCGCCTCTGCGCCGGTGACCGCCAGGATGACCGAGCCGAGCGCGAGGAAGGCGAGCATCGGGTCGAGCGTGAAAAATTTCACCGCGTAGACCGGATTGATCGCCCACAGGATTTCGGGCGCCTGCCAGATGCCGCATATACCCAGCACCGCGATCACGGCGAAATACACGAGCATGACCGGGCCAAACAATTTGCCCACCGCTGCTGTGCCGCGCGACTGGATTGCAAACAGCCCGATCAGGATCACCACCGAAATCGGCAGGACCAGCGACGAGAATGCGGGTTGCACGATCTCGAGCCCTTCGACTGCCGACAGCACCGACATCGCGGGCGTGATGATCGCATCGCCATAGAACAGCGCCGTGGCGATAATGCCCAGCATCACGGTCAACGCCGTCAACCGGTTCGGGCCCATGCGGCGGCCGATCAGCGCGAGCAGCGCCAGGCTGCCGCCTTCGCCCTTGTTGTCGGCATGGAGGATGATGAACACGTATTTGATCGTGACGACCAGCGTCATCGTCCAGAAAATCAGCGACAGCACACCATAGATATGCGCCGGATCGACCGCGAGCGGATGGGCGCCGATAAAGCTTTCGCGGAGTGAATAGAGCGGGCTGGTGCCGATATCGCCGAACACCACGCCGATTGCGCCAACCGCGAGCGTCGACAGGCTGTCGCCGTGGTGTGCGTCGTGGCCGGGCAGGCCCGACGTGTCGCCGCCTTCGTCAGACGCTTGCGCCGCATCGGGCAAGGCCGATTCGATCAGCGCGGCATCCGACAGGGTGACACCCGGCAGATTGGTCTCTGGAATAATGGAGTCGCTCATCCCGCGCAATTACGCGCGCGTTACGCCGGGTGCCAGCGTATTTATGCTTTCTTTATGGGCTCGCCTGGCTGGCCGCGTCAGCGGCGCTGCGGCGCGCCGGCGATGGTCGGCGCGGGCGGGTCGGTCAGTACGGCGGCGGGCACGGCGGTTGCATCGGCCGGATCGCGGTTGGCGCGGGCATGGACGGGCGGCAGCGTCAGGGTGTCGAGCGCGCGCAACAGCGGCGTGATCAGCGGCAGGTCGTCGCTGTGGCGCACTTTGTCGAGATGGCGCGTGTCATCGTAGGTCGCCTGGCCCGGCAGCATCGTGCCCGGCTCCAGCGCGCCGATCAGCGCCATGACCCGCGCGACATCGCTGATGGCAGCCGCCGTTGCCTGGTTGGCGCCGCTGCGCACGGTCAGCACTTCGAGCGCGATCTGCAGCACGTCGAACGTGGTGATCTGGCCCTCACGCTCCTGAATCAGAGCGCCGTCATACGCCTTTTGCGCGGCGACCGCGGCCCTGGCATAGCGCGCGGCAGAGGCAGTCTGCGCCAGCCAGTCGTTCCATGACGCCGCGATCGCCGCGCGGGTGTCGCGCGTCGCGGCATCGATCAGGCGCCAGTCGGAATCGTTGGCCGCCACCGCATCGGCGATCTGCGTGCGGCGGATACCGCTTTCGAATATCGGGCCGCTGATCACGACGCTGGCGATTTCCTCGTTGTAACGCGCGGTGTTGTTATACGGGCTTTCGCTGGCATACAGCGCCTGCGCGCGCAGATCGACACGCGGCATCAGGTTGGCTCTGGCCGACGCAACCCCGGCGCGCGACACCCGCTCGCGCTCGTGCGCGGCCAGGATCACGGGGCTGTGCGCTTCGGCATAGGCATAGGCATCTTCGAGCGTGCGCACCGACATCGGCATTGCGGCCGGCGGGCCCAGCGCAGAGTCGGCGCGTACGCCAATCTTCTGCACGAAGGTCGCCTCGGTGCTGCCTTGCGCGCTTTGCGCAGCGTACAGTTGCGCATGCGCCTCCTCGACCCGGGTTTCGACGAGTTGCAGGTCGGTTGCAGTGATCTCGTGCAGTTTCATCCGGGTGCGGTTGTCGAGCAGTTCCTGATCGAGTGCGGTCAGGTTGTCGCGCGCGATCGCAACCGCTGCGCGATCGCGGATCAGCCCGGTATAGGCGGCCACCGCATCATAGAACGCGGTCTGTTCGGTCTGGCGCAACAGCTGTTTCTGAAACCCGCGCTGCGCGGCGGCGTTGCGCTCGGCGGCGGCGTTGCGGCCAAAGGTAAACAGCGGCATGGTCAGCACGGCCATTGCCGAATTGCTGACCCCGCGACTGATCGTCGGCGTCAGCTGGCCCAATTGGCGCTGGATCGCGCCGGGATCATCGCGATCGCGCTGCCAGCCGAGCATCAGCTGGTAATCGAGCTGCGGTCCATACGCTGCGCGCGCTTCGGGAATGCGGTAATCGTAGCTTTTGACCAGTGCGCGCTGCGCGAGCACCGCCGGCGAGGTCCAGTAGGCCAGCGCCATGGCGATCGACCAGTCTGCGACAGGTGTATCGCTGGTGGCTGCGGTGCGGATCTCTGCAGGGGTTTCGGGGGGTAGTTCCACTGCGGGGCGGGTACGGGGTTGGTCGTCTTCGCGTTGGTCTTCGTCGCGTGCGCTTTCGTCATCGACCGGGCCGACGCGTGTGGGTGTGCTTTCGGCGGCTGTTTGTGCGTGTCCAGCGACAGGCTCGGGATAAGCGGGACTTGTCATGTGGGTGGTGCGCGGCATTTGCGTGCATAACGCGGCAAGCGCACCGTGCTGAATAAAGGGATCCAAGGGCAATGGCCCTTGGCCGCCGGAGGCCCTTCCTTCGCACATAGGCGCGAATTGCCGATCCAGCCCGGGATGATGAGCCTGTGCGGTGGCGGCGAGGCCCGAGGCGAGTGCGATCGCGAGGAGCATGCCGGTCAATTGTCGCGGAAGGCGCGCGCAAACTGGTCGCGCAGGGGTTTCAGGGCGTAGGACAGCAGCGACCGGCTGTTGGTGGCGATGTGGACTTCGGCAGGCATGCCGCTTTTCAGGTCGAGCGCTTCGTGGGCGACCATGGCGGGGTCGAGGGCGATATGGACGAGGTAGTAGGCCTGTTTCATCTCGGCGTTTTCGGTGCGGTCGGTGGCGACGTAAGTGACTGTGCCGGTGATTTCGGGGGTTGCGCTGCGGCTGAAGCCGGAGAATCGGACGCGGGCGGGCAGGCCTGGGCGGATATGGTCGATGTCGGCGGGGCTGATCATCGCTTCGATTTCCATGGCCTCGTGGTCGGGCACGATTTCCATGATCGGTTCGGCGGAGCGGATGACGTCGCCGATCGCGGTGAAGGCAATCTTTTCGACGGTGCCGGCGTAGGGGGCGTGGATTTCGCTGCGGTCGTGGGTGTCGCCGGCGGTGACGCGGCGCATCTGCTGCTGGTTGAGTGCGGTGTTGATCTGGGCGAGGTTGGTGCTGGCCTCGACCCGGCGGGTTTCGCCGAGCTGGATCGATTGTGCGCGGGCTTCGGTGATCTTGGCGCGGGTCTGGGCGATCTGTGCCTCGAGCGAGCCGAGCGAGCCGCCCATGTCGGCCATGGTGCGATCGAGCTGGTTCATGCGGCTGATCGTGACGAGTTGGCGATCCCACAGTTCGCGCACGCCGGCGCGTTCGCGATCGATCAGGCGGCGCTGTTCGGTGATTGCGGCGATCTGCGCCTGAAGGCCGTGGATTTCTGCGTTGTTCTGCGCGATGCGGGCGGCAAGTTGCGCGTGCATTTCGGCGGCTTCGGTCTGGCGCAGAGCGAAGATGTGGCGTTCGTCGGCCATCGCCTTGAGCGCGTCATGGTTGTGCGAGGTGGTCAGCTCGTCGGGAAAGGCGATGGCGCCGCCAATCCGTTCGGCCTCAAGCCGCGCCTTTTGCGCGAGCAATTGTGCGACGGTCAGGTCGGCGAAGTGCGCGTCGGCGCCGGTGACGCGATCGTCGAGCCGCAACAGCACCTGGCCCGTACCGACATGCTGCCCATTGTGGACCAGAATGTCGGCAACCACGCCGCCTGCGGGATGCGCGATACGTTTGACCCGCGATGCCACGACCACCTGGCCACTGCCGATCACCGCGCCGCCGATCGGTATGGTCGCGGCCATTACGAACAGGATCACCAGGAGCGCGGCAAGGCCGGCAAACAGCCCGCGCAAGGTCCCCGGTGCGGCCGGGGCCGCGGCATCGTCCTGCCACAACCTTGGCAATCCGGCCGGGGTGTGCCCGAGCGGGCTCATGCCGCCGCCTCCCGCAGCGGCGTTTCGGTCACGGCTTTCCCCCGGCCCAGCACGGCGTCGCGCTCGCCGAAATCGACGAGCCGGCCATTCTGCATGACGGCCATATGCGTCGCGGGGCCGAGCGTCGCCGGGCGGTGGGTGATCATCACGACGATCCCGCCGCGGCGCTTGACCGCCTCGATCGCGCTGGCGAGAGCGGCATCGCCGGTCGCGTCGAGATTGGAATTGGCCTCGTCGAGGACCAGCAGGAACGGATCGCCATACAGCGCGCGGGCCAGCCCGATGCGTTGACGCTGCCCGGCCGACAGCGCGCCGCCACCGGCCGAAACGCGCGTGTCATAACCATCGGGCAGCGCCAGAATGGCGTCGTGCATCCCTGCCGCGCGCGCGGCCGCGATGATCGCCGCGGATTGCGCGGCCGGATCGAACCGCGCGATGTTTTCCCCGATGGTCCCGTCGATCAGGTCAACGGTTTGCGCGACGTAGCCGAAATGCTGGCCAATACGGTCGCTGCCCCACTGGTCGATGGTCGCGCCATCAATGCGGATGTCGCCGCGTTCGGCGCCCCAGATTCCCAGCATCGCACGAACCAGACTGGATTTGCCCGCAGCGCTCGGGCCGACCAGCGCCAGCACCTGACCCGCCATCAGTGTCAGGCTGACGCCCTGAACGGCAAACCCGGACGACGAACCGGGCGGCGCGATCCATACATCGCGCAGCGCCAGGTGCGCGACGGGCGTATCGAGCACGATCGTTCGCGGCAGGGCCTTTTGCCAGGTGGCGAGGCCGGTAACCATGCGGCCCCAGCCGGCACGCGCCGCGACAAAGCCGCGCCAGTGCCCGATCGCCATGTCGACGGGCGCCAGCGCGCGGCCCGACAGCACGGAGGATGCCAGGATCACCCCGCCGCTGGCCCGGCCGTCGATCACCAGCAGCGCGCCCACCGTCAGGATCAGCGATTGCAGCACCATGCGAAACATGCGGCTGGCCCCGCCAAAGCGCAGCATGGTACGCGCGAGATACGTCTGTGCCGCGATGTAGCGCCCCTCCCACGCCTGGGTGCGGTGCATCAGCCGGCCGGTCATGCCCATCGCGAGCGCAACTTCGCCAAAGCGGATTTCGGCCATTGCGGCGGCAGACCGCTGACCGATGATCATCGCCAGATCGTGCGAACCGGCGCGCGTGCGGCGATTGGACCACGCGGTCAGCCCGGCCATCACCAGCGTTCCGGCAAGCGCGGTCAGCCCCAGCCACCAGTGCAGCGCAAACAGCACCACCATGAAGATCATGACCCACGGCAGATCGATCAGCGCCAGCGGGCCAGAGCCTGCCAGAAACGCGTGGATCGCATCGAGATCGCGGATGAATTGCAGATCGTCACCGCGATCGGGCGCAGTCGCGGTGCCCGCGCGCAGCGACCGTGTAACGGTGGCGTGGTGGACCGCTTCGAACAGATCGTCGTGCAGTCCGTTGGCGATGCCGAGCAGCGCCTCGCCCCTGATCGCTTCGAACAGCGCCTGAAACGCATAGATCATCAGCAGCATGGCAAACAGACCGGCCAGCGTCGGCACGCTGCGGCTGGATTATATGCCCTGGCGCCCTGCCTGACGGCAAACGCTCGCGGGCTCGCTGCATGACGGTGCGCAACACCCGGACCCCGGGGGGTGGTTCGGGGCGGCCAGGCAAAGTCGAACGCGCCATGCGCGCGGCGCCGGTATCCACGTTTCCCCAAGTCGCCGGCGATGCCGGATCGCTCGCGCGGCGCGAGCGGCTCGCACTGACTCTCGCGCGCGAATTCTATGCCGGGCGCAGGCGGCGGGCACGGTATCTCAGCGCCGACCTGTTTGGCGAACCGACATGGGATATCCTGCTCGACCTGTATGTCGCGGCGCGCGAAAACCGCCGTGTGCCGACGACCAGCGCGTGCATCGGCGCGCATGTCCCGCCGACCACCGCCTTGCGCTGGCTGCGCATCCTGGAAATGCGCGCAATGGTCGAACGCGAAGAGGACGGCCGCGATGGGCGGCGCACGTTCGTCAAGCTGACCGAGCGTGGCCATACGGTCATGGAGGCGTTTCTGGGCACGATGGCCGACACATTGCTGTCAGCGCTCAACGATGCGGACGAATGCACGACGCTGAACGAAGCGGCGCAGTAGCGCGAGGACCCGGCAGATCGACCAGGATCTGCCGGGTTTTGCCCATATTGGCGCAAGCGACTTGCCAGACAATCGTTTCGGGTGTGTCTGTGTGCCAGGATTGGCAAAGGATGCCGCGCACACATGCCCTATCGCTGCGATTTCGCCGGAGAACGCCATCATTTCACCAGCCTGGCGCAAGTCATGGCCTGCGCTTCGCCGGCGCGATCGGGTGATGCACTGGCCGGGCTATCGGCGCAAAGCGCCGCGCACCGCGTCGCGGCGCGCGCGGTACTGGCCGATCTGCCACTGCGGCATTTCCTCGATGTCGCGCTTGTGCCTTACGAAAGCGACGAAGTTACCCGGCTGATTGTCGACACCCACGATACCACCGCGTTTGCGCCCCTGTCGTCAATGACCGTCGGCGATTTGCGCGACTGGCTGTTGCGCCCCGAAACCGACAGCGCTGCGCTTGCCGCGGTGGCACGCGGACTGACCCCCGAAATGGTCGCCGCGGTATCGAAACTGATGCGCAATCAGGATCTGATCATCGTCGCGCAAAAAGTGCGGGTGGTGACAGCGTTTCGCAACACCATCGGCCTGCCCGGGCGGCTGGCGACGCGGTTGCAACCCAATCATCCCGCCGACGATCCGCGCGGGGTGGCCGCCGCCGTGCTCGACGGACTGATCCACGGGGTCGGCGATGCGGTGATCGGGATCAATCCGGCGACCGACAGTGTGCCCGGGGCACTGCGACTGCTGACGATGCTCGACGATTTGCGCGAACGCTATGCGATCCCGACACAGGCCTGTGTCCTGACACATGTGACCAACAGCCTCGACATCATCGCGCGCGGCGGCCCGGTCGACCTGGTGTTCCAGTCGGTCGCGGGCAGCGAGCTGGCCAATCGCGGGTTCGGCATCGACCTGGCACTATTGCACGAGGCGCACGACGCTGCGCGATCGCTGGGGCGCGGCACGGTCGGGCGCAATGTGATGTATTTCGAAACCGGGCAGGGCGCAGCGCTGTCCGCCAATGCGCACCACGGCGTCGATCAGCAGACGATGGAGGCCCGCGCGTACGGCGTGGCCCGCGCGTTCGATCCGTTGCTGGTCAACACTGTGGTCGGCTTCATCGGCCCCGAATATCTGTACGATGGCAAGGAGATCATCCGTGCCGGGCTCGAAGACCATTTCTGCGGCAAGCTGCTCGGGCTGCCGATGGGGTGCGATGCGTGCTATACCAACCATGCCGAGGCCGACCAGGACGACATGGATACGCTGATGACCGTGCTGACGGTGGCGGGGTGCAGTTTCCTGATCTGTGTGCCTGGCAACGACGACGTGATGCTCAGCTACCAGAGCCTGTCGTTTCACGATGCGCTGGCGCTGCGCACGATGCTCGGCGTGCGCGCGGCGCCCGAATTCGAGACGTGGCTGGAGACGATGGACCTGATCGCGGCTGACGGTTCGATCCGCACGCTTGAAAACGGCCCGGCGGGCCTGGTGCATCTGCTGGTCGATGCGGCGTGAGCGACGATCCGGTCACGCCTTCCGCACGGGCTGCCTTGTGGGACCGGTTGCGTGCGGCCAGCCCGGCGCGGCTGGCACTGGGGCGGGTGGGCCATGCGCCGCCGCTGGGCGCGGTGCTGGCGTTTCAGCTCGATCACGCGCGGGCGCGCGATGCGGTTCACGCGCCGCTCGATAGCGGCGCTTTGGCAGATGAACTGGCGCCAATGCCCACGATCGTGGTGACGAGCGCGGCGGGCGATCGCGCGACCTATCTGCGGCGCCCCGACCTGGGCCGGGCCTTGGCGGCCGGATGCGCAGAGCAACTGGCATGCGGGCAGGGCGGATACGATGTCGCGATCGTGATCGGTGACGGCTTGTCGGCGACCGGCGTGCAGAACGGCGCAGCCCGATTGGTCCACGCGCTGATTGGCGAATTGCAGGGGCTGACCGTGGCGCCCATCGTGATTGCCACCGGTGCACGGGTTGCTCTGGGCGATCCGATCGGCGAAGCGCTGCGTGCGCGTGCGACCGTCATGGTGATCGGCGAACGCCCGGGGCTGACCGTGGCCGACAGCCTGGGCATCTACCTGACTTTCAGCCCGCGCAGCGGCCGCGCCGACAGCGAGCGCAATTGCATCTCGAATATCCATGCTAACGGCGGCTTGTCGGCGCAACACGCGGCATCCTTGTTGGCGCGCCTGTTGCGAGAGGCCTTGCGGCGCGGGCTGTCCGGTGTTGATCTGAAAGACGACGCGGACGTTTTGCCCGCGCCTGATACGAAACGGATCCCTGAATGACGCAAACCCCACCGACCGGCCTGTCCCAACGCCTTGGCGCGTTTCATCTGTGGGGCATTGCCGTCGGGCTGGTCATTTCGGGGGAATATTTCGGCTGGAGCTATGGCTGGGCGACCGCCGGCACGCTCGGGTTTTTGGTGACGACGGCGCTGGTCGCGGCGATGTATGTCGCGTTCATCTTTTCATTCACCGAGCTGACCACCGCAATCCCGCAGGCGGGCGGGCCGTTCGCTTATGCCAATCGCGCGTTCGGGCCGTTGGGCGGGGCGATTGCCGGGTTTGCGACGCTGGTCGAATTCGTGTTTGCCCCGCCCGCGATCGCGCTGGCCATCGGTGCTTATCTCAAAGTGCAGTATCCGTGGGTCAATCCGACGCAGGCCGCGACCGTCGCCTATCTGGTGTTTGTTACGCTCAATATCGTCGGCGTGCATATTGCCGCGACATTTGAACTGTTCATGACCTTGCTCGCGGTCGGCGAACTGCTGGTGTTCATGGCTGTCGTCGCGCCGTCATTCCACTGGTCGAATTTCGTCGCCGGGGGGTGGGCAGGGCACGACCATTTCACCCCTGCCGCGATCGGCGGCATGTTTGCCGCGCTGCCGTTTGCGATCTGGTTTTTCCTGGCGATCGAGGGTGTGGCAATGGCCGCCGAAGAGGCGCGCGATCCACGCCGGACGATTCCGCGCGCGTATATCGCAGGGATCCTCACACTGGTCGCGCTGGCGTTCGGGGTGATGCTGCTGGCGGGGGGGTCTGGCGACTGGACCCAGATCGCCAACATCAACGATCCGCTGCCACAGGCGATGCGGCGCAGCGTCGGCAATTCCAGCGGGTGGCTGCATATGCTGGTCTGGCTCGGCATGTTCGGGCTGGTCGCGTCGTTTCACGGTATCATCATGGGCTATGCGCGGCAGATCTTTGCGCTGGCCCGTGCCGGGTTCCTGCCACGCGCGCTGGCCCGGCTGCATCCGCGATTTCACACGCCCGATCTGGCGACGATTGCCGGCGGGGTGATCGGCGTGGCGACGATCTGGTCAGACAACGTGGTGCATATCGCCGGGCAATCCCTGACCGCCAGTGTGGTTACGCTGTCGGCGCTGGGCGCGCTGTCGATGTATATCATGGCGATGGCCGCGCTGTTCCGCTTGCGCACGATCGAGCCTGCGCTGGTTCGCCCGTTCCGCGCGCCGCTCTACCCGTTTGCGCCGGCGTTCGCGCTGGTGATGGCGGTGATCGCGCTGGTCATGCTGGCGTGGAACAACGTGGTAATCGCCGGGATTTTTGCGGGTTTGATGATCGCACTCGTCGGCGGATCGATGGCGCTGCGCCGCCGCGAAGCATAATCCTCCCCGGGCCGGGGACGCTATCATTCATACAGCAGATCATCCGCGGGCGCGTTCAGCCCCGCAATAATCGCCACGCGCTGATCCTCGGGCAGCACCCCCGGCTGGTCGAGCCAGCGGCGCAACGCCCAGATCTTGCCCGGATCGACACGCCCGTCCTGCCATTGGTCGACGATATAATCGCCTGCTTCGGGAATCCCCCCCTTGATCGCAACGATAAGATACGCGAGCGCATCGTTGGGCACCTGCCGGTCGCGATCGTTGTCGATCAATTGCGCAGCAGCCCATGCGCCGGTCGCATCGCCGTGATCGCCGGCAAGGCGGAACCAGTGCAATTCATGCCCCTTGCGGTCGATCAGCGGCAGCGTACCGGGCACGTTCAGATAAAAATCCCCGATCTTCAATCCGGCGGCAATGTCCCCTGCCTCGGCACGGTCGGCCAGGCATCGCCCCGCCGGCGTCTGTTCGACCGGTATCCCGCGCCGGGGCGCATCGGCGGAAAGCACGGCATCCGGTGCGCATGGCCCGGGCGCCGGGGCCTTGGCCGCTGGCGTACACCCCCATAGCGTCAAGACCGCGATCAGACCCAGACCCCGCATCACTTGCCGCGCCTTTCCATCGCCGGCTGATAGGTAAAATCGCCGGCATCGCCCTGGCAGCCGCCGCTGCGGACAAACACGCACTGGCGGCGCTCGTCGATCGGCAGATCGCCCTGGTGCCAGCATTCGACCAGATGAAACGTCGCGGGCAGGGCGGGCCTGTCGAGTTGCGCGGCGATCATGACATTGTATCGGCTGACCATTGCATGCGCTTGCGCGGGAGCTTCCGGCCCGTCGAACAGCAGCGCTGGCACCGGGCGGTTGAACAAGCTGATGGCCAGCGCCGGATGGTTGGGCTGATTGTAGAGGCCCAGCCCGCATACGCCGGGCTGTTCGCCCGCGATCGCCAGTGTGCTGAACGCCTTGTCGCCCTGGCGCCAATACATGATGAATGTCGGCGCCAGCGACACCGCCAGGCTCAGCCCCAGCCAGGCAATGCCCAGCACGATCAGTGTGCTGCGTTCCCCGGGCATCGCGCACGGAAAACGGCGGCGCAGCCAGTCACACAGTTCGGCCGAGCCGATCGCTGCCAGCAGGACCAGCGTCGTCGCGCCCAGGATGACGAAGCGGTATTCCTTGTGCGCGATCAGCGAATGCGGAATGTAGATCGCAACTGCAATTGCCAGCAGCATCGGCCGGCGCCATGCGCCGATCGCCACCAGCGGCACGATCGCCAGCGCGGTCCAATACCACGTTTCGATCTGGAACTGCGCAAACCACCAGGGCGGCTGCGTGCCGAACATCGCTGCGCCGCCCGCCACGACATTGAACGCAATGCTGCGCCAGATCCACAGCAACGGCACATGGCCCGTGACCAGATCACACAGCCCGCCCAGCACGATGCCTGCGGCAAAACCCAGCGTCAGCATTGGCAAAACCGCGCGCCAGTTGCGCCCCAGGCTCCACACCGCGATCAGCGCGATCGCAGGCAGGTAATGAAACCGCACCACGAACCCGAGCGCGAGCAGCAGGCCCAGCGCCAATGCATTGCGCCGCTGCGGCTGATATCTCACGCGCTGGGCGAGGGCCATCGCCGGAAACAGCAGCGCCATGCCCAGCCCCTCTGCCGACGGGCGCACGCCGAAATAGAACACTTCGCACCAGATCGCCGCGACCCACGCCGCGATCAGCGCGTGGCCGCGCCCAAGCGGTCGCGCCAGATCATACCATGCGATCGGAATGCCGAGCGAAATGACCGCCAGCATCGCGCGCATCAGATAGATATGCAGCTGCGTATCGGGCGAAAGTGCATGGCCCAGCGCCAGCGGCGGCACCAGCAGCACGGGCACGAACCACCCGCGCAAGCCGGCATGAAACTCCCACGCGCGCACCCACGATCCGGTAACGAGGCCATAGGCCGGCTCGAGATATTGCCACACTTCGTCGGCGTGCAGCACGGTCATCTGGCTGCCCAGGCCCAGCCGGAAGGCCAGCGCAATCGCCAGGATTGCCCACAAGGCGCGGTCATCGCGCAGCCGGCCGCCCGGATATGGTGCCCTATTCCGCAATCCAAAGCCCCCCGGTGTGCCGCGTATCAGCGCGCATACCGAGGGGAAAGGCGCGCGACAAGCGCGTTACAAATTCAGTCCCCCGGTACTTCATTGATACGCCAGCGAATTGCGCCATCATAAGTGCCCGCGCCGGCCGCGCCGCTGCTGTCGTGCGCCGGGCTGAACCGCGCGCGCTCGGTCACTTTGGCGCAGGCCACGGTGTCAAGCTCGGGATGTCCGCTCGATGCGGCCACGCTGCAACTTTCGACCCGGCCATCGCTGCCGATCAGCAGATGCAACCGCGTCACCCCGCTCCACCCTTCGCGCAAGGCACGCGACGGATAATCATCCGTGGTGATCCAGGCCCCGCGATCGCCGAGCGGACGCGCGGCGACGGGCGCAAATGTCGGGGTCGGATGGGGCTCGGGCGTAAAATCGGTCAGAAACCCGTCGCCCTTGCCGGCGCCCGGCTGCATCGGCAACAGCTCACCAAGCGCAATATCGGTGGGCTGGGCGAGGCCGGGTAGCGCAGGCTGCGGGGCGGCCACGGCATCATGGCTCGGCGCGGCGGCATGCGCGACGCGATCGGGCTGGGGATGAGGGGGGGGCGGGGGGACGTAGGCCCAGTTCGCAGCCGGCAAGGCCTTGTGGATCACCTCGGTAATCACGCCACCGGCAAAGGTGGACAGCAGCGCCGCCCCGATCCCGACATGGATGGCCCCGACAACAAGTCCGGTGCGAAGTGTACTGCGTGTAGGGCTTTCATACATCGTCTTTCTCCCTTGTGTGACTGCGACAGAACCTCCGTGTGTAATGGTGTAACATTACCACCATTCTCCGCGTGGCCAAGCGTTAAATTCCCGCCCCCAGGAGTGACGCCAAAGCCTGAGGCAAAGCCAAAACCGCATGCCGCAGGCCTGGGTCGATCGGTCACTTGACCTCGACCGGACTCGCGCGTAATGGGCCACCTCCGGAATAAGCCCGGGCAGATCGCGTGTCGAACCTGTCCGGCCTGAATCATTCGAGCTGAACATTGGCGGTGTGTGCCTGTCTCATGACAAGCGGGACGGCATAAAGCGTCAAAGTAACCCGGTGCCATAGTGCATGGGTGGAGTGTTTTCGGCTCGCGCAGGACCATGCGTCCACCTTTACAAAGAGGTGGCGCATGCAGTCTCTTCGCGATCCCCGTATCCGCTTCACCACTGCGCCACGGCGACCAGAACCAAGGTGAAGTTTTCACAATGCCAACGATCAACCAGCTGGTCCGCAAGGGCCGCGTTCCGCAGAAGGCCAAGAGCAAGGTCCCTGCGATGGAACAGAACCCGCAAAAGCGCGGCGTCTGCACCCGCGTGTATACCACGACCCCGAAAAAGCCGAACTCGGCTTTGCGCAAGGTCGCAAAGATCCGCCTGACCAACAGCCGCGAAGTCATTTCGTACATCCCTGGCGAAGGCCATAACCTGCAGGAACATTCGGTCGTGCTGATCCGTGGGGGCCGCGTTCGCGATCTTCCCGGCGTGCGCTACCATGTGCTGCGCGGCGTGCTCGATACCCAGGGCGTCAAGGATCGCAAGCAGAGCCGTTCGAAGTACGGCGCCAAGCGTCCGAAGTAAGCCTCTCAAGGCTGATCGTACGGAAATTGCGGGCGAGCCCCTGAATCGAAGGATTTGGGCTGCCCAGTCAGAAGGAATACTTTATGTCACGTCGTCGTCGTCCGGAAAAGCGGGTCATCCTGCCCGATCCGAAGTTCGGTGATCAGACTCTGTCGAAGTTCATGAACAACCTCATGTACGACGGCAAGAAGTCGAATGCCGAAGGCATCGTCTACGGTGCGCTCGATACCATGCTGGCGCGGGCGAAAGCCGATCCGTTGCAGCTGTTCCATGATGCGCTGAACAATGTGAAGCCGCAGATCGAAGTGCGTTCGCGCCGCGTCGGTGGTGCCACGTACCAGGTGCCGGTCGAAGTGCGCCCCGAGCGCGCCCAGGCTCTGGCGATCCGCTGGCTGATCACGGCCGCGCGCAACCGTTCGGAAACGACGATGTCGGCACGCCTGTCGGCAGAGTTGCTCGACGCTGCCAACAACCGTGGCAACGCGGTGAAGAAGCGTGAAGACACCCACCGTATGGCCGACGCCAACCGTGCGTTCAGCCACTACCGCTGGTAATTGCGTCGCGATCGCGGGGTGCGGCTTTCCCGCGCCCCGCTGTCGCACCATATAGCAGCGTAACACTACGGTCACAGTACTGAACCAATGGGCGGTGCTGCCACCACTCATTCGACCTTCGAGGAACTCCCCATGCCCCGCAGCACGCCGCTCGAGCGCTATCGCAATATCGGCATCATGGCGCATATCGACGCCGGCAAGACGACCACCACCGAACGCATCCTGTATTACACGGGCAAGTCCTACAAGATCGGCGAAGTCCATGACGGCGCCGCGACGATGGACTGGATGGAGCAGGAACAGGAACGCGGCATCACGATCACGTCGGCCGCGACGACCTGCTTCTGGGGCGATTACCGCATCAACATCATCGACACCCCCGGGCACGTCGATTTCACCATCGAAGTCGAACGCAGCTTGCGCGTACTCGATGGCGCGGTCGCATGCTTCGACGGCGTGGCCGGTGTCGAGCCGCAATCCGAAACGGTGTGGCGCCAGGCCGACAAGTACGGCGTGCCGCGCATGTGCTTCGTCAACAAGCTTGATCGCACCGGCGCCAGCTTCAAGTTCTGCGTGCAGTCGATCATCGATCGCCTGGGCGCCAAGCCTGCCGTCCTGTATCTGCCGATCGGCGCCGAAGCCGACTTCATCGGCCTGGTCGATCTGGTGCACAACCGCGCGATCATCTGGACCGACGAAAGCCTCGGCGCGAATTTCGAATACACCGAAATTCCGGCCGACATGGTCGACGAAGCCGAAGACTATCGCACGCAGCTGATCGAACTGGTCGTCGACCAGGATGACGAAGTGATGGAAGCGTATCTCGAAGGCACCCTGCCCGATGTCGACACGCTGAAGCGCATGATCCGCAAGGGCACGCTGGCGCAGGCGTTCGTGCCGGTGGTGTGCGGCTCGGCGTTCAAGAACAAGGGCGTGCAGCCTTTGCTCGATGCCGTGGTCGATTACATGCCGTCGCCGCTCGATATTGCCGACGTGCAGGGGATCAATCCCGACAACAACGAGCCGGCAACCCGTCCGACCGCCGACGATGCGCCATTCTCGGGCCTGGCGTTCAAGATCATGAACGATCCGTTCGTGGGCAGCCTGACCTTCCTGCGCGTGTATTCGGGTACCCTGGTCAAGGGCACGTATCTGAATTCGGTAAAGGACAAGAAGGAAAAGGTCGGCCGCATGCTGCTGATGCATTCCAACAACCGCGAAGATATCGACGCGGCCTATGCGGGTGACATCGTGGCTCTGGCGGGTCTGAAGGAAACGACGACCGGCGACACGCTGTGCGCCGAACGCTCGCCGATCATTCTGGAACGGATGGAATTTCCCGATCCGGTCATCGAATTGTCGGTGGAACCCAAGACCAAGGCCGACCAGGAAAAGATGGGCATCGCGCTGCATCGCCTGTCTGCCGAGGATCCGTCGTTCCGCGTGGCGACCGACCACGAATCGGGCCAGACGATCATCAAGGGGATGGGCGAGCTCCACCTCGAAATCATCGTCGATCGCATGCGCCGCGAATTCAAGGTCGAAGCCAATGTCGGTGCCCCGCAAGTGGCGTACCGCGAATCGCTCGGCCGCGAAGCCGATATCGATTACACCCACAAGAAGCAGTCGGGTGGTTCGGGCCAGTTCGGCCGTATCAAGTTCAAGGTCGTTCCGGGCGAGCGCGGTTCGGGCATCCAGTTCTTCGACGAAGTAAAGGGCGGCAACATCCCGCGCGAATACATTCCGTCGGTGGAAAAGGGCATGCGCGAGACAGCAGCGACCGGCAGCCTGATCGGGTTCCCGATCATCGATTTCAACATCCACCTGGTGGACGGCGCGTATCACGACGTCGACTCATCGGCGCTGGCATTTGAAATCGCAGGGCGCGCCGGCATGCGCGAAGCCGCGCAGAAAGCAGGCATCAAGCTGCTCGAACCGATCATGAAAGTTGAAGTCGTCACCCCTGAAGATTTCATGGGCGATGTCATCGGCGATCTGAACTCGCGTCGCGGGCAGATCCAGGGCACCGACAGCCGGGGCAATGCCCAGGTCGTCGAAGCGATCGTGCCGCTGGCCAACATGTTCGGCTACGTCAACACGCTGCGTTCGTTCACACAAGGACGCGCGCAGTACACGATGCAGTTCTCGCATTACGACGAAGTCCCGGCGAACGTCGCGACCGAGTTGAAGGAAAAGATGGCCTGATGAGCCAGGGGTTTGCGAATTTCACGGGGTTCGTGAAATTCGTTCCCCGAACCATCAACGATACGCTTGCTTGATCCTTGCGATCACGCTAGGGGCGGCGCCTGAATTTCTGGCGCGAGTCTGGCCTGGTGCCGCTCCAACAGCAGTCACTCAAAGATTGAAAAGAAGGTTTGGACAATGGCGAAGGCTAAGTTTGAGCGGAACAAGCCGCACTGCAACATCGGCACCATCGGTCACGTCGACCATGGCAAGACCACGCTGACCGCAGCGATCACCAAGGTGCTGTCAAAGACCGGTGGCGCTGTGTTCACCGACTATGCCAACATCGACAAGGCGCCTGAAGAGCGCGAGCGCGGCATCACCATTTCGACCGCGCACGTCGAATATGAAACCGCCAACCGCCACTATGCGCACGTCGATTGTCCGGGCCACGCCGATTATGTGAAGAACATGATCACCGGTGCGGCACAGATGGATGGCGCCATTCTGGTTGTGAACGCTGCTGACGGCCCGATGCCGCAGACTCGCGAACACATCCTGCTTGCACGCCAGGTCGGCGTTCCTGCACTGGTCGTGTACATGAACAAGGTTGACCAGGTCGACGACGACGAAATCCTCGAACTGGTCGAGCTCGAAGTGCGCGAACTGCTGTCGTCGTACGATTATCCTGGCGATGACATCCCGATCGTCAAGGGTTCGGCTCTGGCCGCGCTCGAAGGCCGGAACGAAGCCATCGGCGAAAATTCGATCCTCGAACTGATGGCCGCAGTCGACTCGTACATCCCGCAGCCGCCGCGTCCTACCGACAAGCCGTTCCTGATGCCCGTCGAAGACGTGTTCTCGATTTCGGGCCGCGGCACCGTGGTGACCGGCCGTATCGAAACCGGCATCATCAAGGTTGGCGAAGAAGTCGAAATCATCGGCCTGAAGAACACGCAGAAGACGACCGTTACGGGCGTTGAAATGTTCCGCAAGCTGCTCGACCAGGGCGAAGCAGGCGACAACGTCGGCGCGCTGTGCCGCGGCATCAAGCGTGAAGACGTTGAGCGCGGCCAGGTTCTGGCCAAGCCCGGCACCTGCACGCCGCACACCGACTTCAACGCCGAAGTCTATGTGCTGTCGAAGGATGAAGGCGGCCGTCACACGCCGTTCTTTGCCAACTATCGTCCGCAGTTCTACTTCCGCACGACCGACGTGACGGGTGAAGTGGTTCTGCCCGAAGGCACCGAAATGGTGATGCCTGGCGACAACGTATCGATCGGCATCAAGCTGATCGCGCCGATCGCGATGGATGAAGGTCTGCGCTTCGCAATTCGCGAAGGTGGCCGCACCGTCGGTTCGGGGGTTGTCAGCAAGATCACGAAGTAATATAGGCCCCGCTCCGGCGAGAGATTCGCGTCTCTCGCCGGTCGGTTTTCACGGGCTGTAACGCCTCTCTCCGGTGCCCGGGTACCAGGATGACGAGGCGATACGGCTTGTTATGTGTTTAGCTCTTTCGCATCGGTAAACGGACATGGACGCCCAGAATATCCGCATTCGCCTCAAGGCATTCGATCACCGCGTGCTCGACCAGGCAACTGGCGAAATCGCGGAAACCGCACGCCGCACCGGCGCGCTGATCCGGGGCCCCATTCCCCTGCCGACGCGTATCGAGAAGTTCTGCGTCAACCGCGGACCGCACGTCGACAAGAAGTCGCGTGAACAGTTCGAAGTTCGTACGTACAAGCGCCTGCTCGATATCGTTCAGCCCAATGCGGCGACGGTCGACGCGCTGATGAAGCTGGACCTCGCGGCCGGCGTCAACGTGGAAATCAAGCTCGCGTAAGCGGGTCTGATACGAAGGTTTCGGGGCCCCGGGTGTAAAGTCCGTTGCTCCAAAAGTCCTTTTCGGCAGCTCGGTCCAACCGGTTGCCACCAGGCGGACCGGGCCAAACAACAGCCAGGTTTGTTCTGACCAAGGGATACCTCCGGCATCCGCCGTTTCTTCGGAAATGGCACCTGGCCGGGAAAGCGTCCCCCGTTGGTTCTCGTGCGATTGTTCGTACGAGGGCATTCAGCCCGGACGGGGGCGCGCTTCACTTTACGGGCTGAACACGCATGGAGGGGATGGTCCTCTTCATGCCTCTGTTTGGGAGTACTGATCATGCGCACCGGCGTGATCGCGAAGAAGGTGGGGATGACTCGCCTTTTCCAGGAAGATGGTCGGCATGTCCCGGTCACTGTCCTTTCGCTTGAAGATTGCCAGGTGGTCTCGGTCCGCACCGCAGAAGTCGACGGTTACGTCGCGCTTCAGCTTGGTGCAGGCGTGGCCAAACAAAAGAACGTTGCCAAGCCGCAGCGTGAACACTTCGCCAAGGCCCAGGTGCCGTTGAAGGCCGAAGTCGCCGAATTCCGCGTTGCAGACGATGCCACGCTCGAGGTCGGTTCGACGATCGCCGCATCGCACTTCGCCATTGGCCAGTATGTCGACATCACCGGTCATACGCAGGGCAAGGGTTTTGCCGGCGCGATGAAGCGCTGGGGCTTCGGCGGCATGCGCGCGACGCATGGTGTGTCGATCTCGCATCGTGCCCACGGTTCGACTGGCCAGCGCCAGGATCCGGGCAAGGTGTTCAAGAACAAGAAGATGGCCGGCCACATGGGCGACCGTCAGCGCACCCAGCAAAACCTCGAAATCGTTCGTGTCGACGACGCGCGCGGCCTGATCTTTGTCAAGGGCTCGGTGCCCGGATCGAAGAACACCTGGCTGCTCGTACGCGATGCGGTCAAGATCGATCGCCATGCCGAGGCGCCGTATCCGGCCGGCCTCAAGCAGGCTTCCAACAACAACGAAGTTGCTGCCGACGCTGCGACTGACGGCCAGGAGGACAACTCGTGAAAGTTCAGGTCCTCAAACTGGACGGGACTGCCGCAGGCGACCTCGAGTTGTCGGATGACGTGTTCGGCATCGCGCCGCGCTCGGACATTCTGCACCGCGTCGTTACCTGGCAGCTCGAAAACCGTCGCGGTATCGCCCGCAAGGCGCGTGAACGCAGCGAAGTGTCGCGCACCGGCAAGAAGTTCGGTCGTCAGAAGGGCGGCGGTACGGCGCGTCACGGCGATCGTTCGGCCCCGATCTTCATCGGCGGTGGTAAAGCCCATGGTCCGCGTCTGCGCGAATTCGACGTTTCGTTGAACAAGAAGATCCGTGCACTCGGCCTGAAAATGGCATTGTCATCGAAGACCGACGGCAACCTCGTGATCGTCGACAATCTCGAACTGACTGACGCCAAGACCAAAGTGCTGGTGGGAATTCTCGCCGGTGCCGGGTTCGGCAAAAAGGTACTCGTGGTTGATGGTGAAGCAGTGAACGAGGGCTTTGCCCGCGCGGCCGGAAACATCATCGGTATCAACGTGATGCCCGCGATCGGTGCCAACGTTTACGACATCCTGAAGCATGACACGCTGGTGCTGACGCGCTCGGCAGTCGAAAAGCTGGAGGCCAGGTTCAATGGCTAAGGACGCAGCAATCAACGCGCGCCATTACGACGTGATCGTGGCTCCCCACATCACCGAAAAGGCGACGCTGTTGTCCGAACACAACGCGGTTGTGTTCAAGGTCGCGCAAGACGCGTCCAAGCCCCAGATCAAGGCAGCCATCGAAGCGATTTACAATGTAAAGGTCGCTGCGGTGAACACCCTGGTTCAAAAGGGCAAGACCAAGCGTTGGAAGGGCAAGCCCTACCGTCGTTCCGATGTCAAAAAAGCCGTTGTGACGCTGGCCCAGGGCCAGTCGATCGACGTCACCAGCGGGGTCTGAGGGCACCATGGCACTTAAAAGCTATAACCCGACCAGCCCGGCGCGCCGTGGCCTGGTCCTTGTCGACAAGTCGTCGCTGTGGAAGGGCAAACCGGTCAAGGCATTGACCGAGGGCAAGTCCAAGACCGGCGGCCGCAACAACAAAGGCCATGTGACCAGCCGCGGTATCGCGGGCGGCCACAAGCAGAAGTACCGCTTCATCGACTTCAAGCGTCGCAAGTGGGACCAGCCTGCAACGGTCGAACGCCTGGAATACGATCCCAACCGCACGGCCTTCATCGCTCTGGTGAAGTATGCGGATGGCGAACTGACCTATATCCTGGCGCCGCAGCGTCTGGCCGTTGGTGACAGCATTGTCGCCGGCGAAAAGACCGACGTGAAGCCGGGTAATGCGATGCTGCTGTCGCAGATGCCGATCGGTACCATTGTCCACAACGTGGAAATGAAGCCCGGCAAAGGTGGTCAGATCGCACGATCGGCAGGCACGTATGTGCAGGTCGTCGGCCGTGATCGCGGACAGGTGATCGTTCGCCTGAACTCGGGTGAGCAGCGTTACCTGCGCGGCGATTGCATGGGCACGGTTGGCGCGGTTTCGAACCCCGACAACGGGAACACCAACCTGGCGAAGGCCGGTCGCAACCGTTGGCTGGGCAAGCGCCCGCTGACGCGCGGTGTCGCCAAGAACCCGGTCGACCATCCGCACGGTGGTGGTGAAGGTCGTACTTCGGGCGGTCGTCATCCGGTTACGCCGTGGGGCAAGCCGACCAAGGGGGCCCGTACCCGTCACAACAAGCGCACGGATAACCAGATTATCCGTTCGCGCCACGCGAAGAAGAAGAGGTAACCCCTATGGCACGCTCCGTATGGAAGGGCCCCTTCGTCGAATTGCACCTGATCAAGAAGGCGGAAGCCGCTCAGGACGCAACTCGCGCGGCCCCGATCAAGACCTGGTCGCGTCGTTCGACCATCCTGCCGCAGTTCGTTGGCCTGACATTCAGTGTCTACAACGGACACAAGTTCATCCCGGTCTCAGTCAATGAAGACATGGTCGGGCACAAGCTTGGCGAATTTGCGCCCACGCGCACGTTCCCTGGCCATGCTGCTGACAAGAAGGGCAAGCGCTGATGAGCAAGTCTGCATCTCCGCGCCGCGTCGGTGACAAGGAAGCGCTGGCTGTCGGCACCACGATCCGTGGTTCGGCACAAAAGCTCAACCTGGTTGCCGCGCTGATCCGCAACCGGAAAGTCGAAGACGCCCTCAACATCCTGGCGTTTTCGCGCAAGGGCATGGCTGTCGACGCACGCAAGGTGCTCGCTTCGGCGATCGCCAATGCGGAAAACAACCACAACCTTGATGTCGATGCGCTGATCGTGGCGGAAGCCAGCGTCGGCAAGTCGATCATGATGAAGCGCTTCCACACCCGTGGTCGTGGCAAGTCGACCCGTATCCTGAAGCCGATTTCACGGCTGCGGATCGTTGTCCGTGAAGTCGAGGAGGCCTGATCATGGGTCACAAATCCAACCCCATCGGTCTGCGCCTGCAGATCAACCGTACGTGGGACAGCCGCTGGTTTGCCGAAGGCAAGACCTATCAGCGCCTGCTCCGCGAAGACCTTCAGATCCGCAAGTTCATCGTCGAAAGCCTGCCCCAGGCAGCGATTTCGAAAGTGGTGATCGAACGTCCGGCCAAAGTGTGCCGTGTGTCGATCTATGCGGCGCGTCCCGGCGTGATCATCGGCAAGAAGGGTGCGGACATCGAAAAGCTGCGCGCCCGCCTGTCGAAGCTGACGTCGAGCGATGTGAAGCTGAACATCGTCGAAATCCGCAAGCCCGAAGTTGATTCGAAGCTTGTGGCGCAGGGCATTGCCGACCAGCTGGTTCGCCGCGTGGCGTTCCGCCGTGCGATGAAGCGCGCTGTGCAATCGGCGCTGCGTCTGGGTGCCGAAGGCATCAAGATCACCTGTGGCGGCCGTTTGGGCGGCGCGGAAATCGCGCGCGTCGAATGGTACCGTGAAGGTCGCGTGCCTTTGCACACGCTGCGCGCGAACATCGACTACGCCGAAGCCGAAGCCCACACCGCCTACGGTGTGATCGGCATCAAGACCTGGATCTTCAAGGGCGAGATCCTGGGACACGACCCGATGGCGCAAGACCGCCTCATGCTCGAGGCACAGACCTCGGGCGTGCGTCCGTCACGCTGAGGGAAGGGTACAGGCCATGTTGCAACCTAAAAAATCCAAGTTTCGCAAGGCGTTCAAGGGACGCCTCAAGGGCAATGCCAAAGGCGGCACCGATCTGAACTTCGGTTCGTACGGGCTGAAGGCGCTGGCGCCGGACCGCGTTACCGCGCGTCAGATCGAAGCGGCCCGCCGTGCGATCACGCGCCACATCCGCCGTCAGGGCCGTCTGTGGATCCGGATTTTCCCGGATCTGCCGGTGTCGAAGAAGCCTGCCGAAGTCCGCCAGGGCAAGGGCAAGGGTTCGGTCGAATACTGGGCCGCACGCGTCAAACCGGGCAAGATCCTGTTTGAACTCGATGGCGTTCCGGGTCCGCTCGCCGCCGAAGCGTTCGAGCGTGCCGCAATGAAATTGCCGATCAAGACGAAGGTCGTCGCCCGCCTGGGTGATACTTCGCACCTTGGCGGCGAGTAAGGAGGAAAGACCATGGCGAAGTTCGAGGACATGCGCCTCAAGAGCGACGACCAGCTTTCCGCTGATCTCGTCGAACTGAAGCGCGAACAGTTCAACCTGCGGTTTCAGGCCGCAACCAACCAGCTGGAACGTCCGGCCCGCATCCGTGAAGTGCGTCGCGATATCGCACGCATCAAGACGCTGCAGACCGAACGTACTTCCGCGGTCAAGGTCTGAGGAGAACCAACGTGCCCAAGCGTATCCTGGTCGGGACGGTGGTTTCCGACAAGAATGAAAAGACCGTGGTGGTCAAGGTCGAGCGCAAGGTAAAGCATCCGCTTTACGGCAAGATCATCCGCCGCTCGAAGAAGTATCATGCCCATGACGAGGACAATTCGTTCAAGCTGGGTGAGACGGTACGCATCGAGGAAACCGCACCGATGTCCAAGTTGAAAACCTGGAAAGTCATCGAGCGCGTGTTGGCCGGTAAGACCGCCGCGATTGAAGCCGACATTTAAGTCGGGTTCGAGACCAAATTTGGAACTGCCGGACTGGTTTCGGCAAGCCAGTGAGAAGGAACCGGATCAATGATCCAGATGCAATCCAATCTTGAAGTCGCTGACAACAGCGGCGCCAAGCGCGTCCAGTGCATCAAGGTGCTGGGCGGGTCGAAGCGCCGGTTTGCCGGCGTCGGCGACGTCATCGTGGTGTCGATCAAGGAAGCACAGCCACGCGCCCGCGTCAAAAAGGGTGACGTACACCGCGCCGTGATCGTACGCACCCGCAAGGATGTACGCCGCGCCGATGGTACGGTCATTCGTTTCGACACGAACGCTGCGGTGCTCGTCGGCAAGAACGAAGAGCCGATCGGCACGCGTATCTTTGGCCCGGTGGTCCGTGAACTGCGCGCGCGCGGTTTCATGAAGATCATCAGCCTTGCGCCGGAGGTGCTGTAATGTCTGCAGCCAAAATCAAGAAGGGCGACAGCGTCGTCATTCGTGCGGGCAAGGACAAGGGCCGGACCGGTACGGTCCTGCAGGTCATGCCCAAGGACGACAAGGTTGTCGTTGGCGGCATCAACATCGCCACGCGTCACCGCAAGCCGAGCCAGCAGAACCCGCAGGGCGGTCTCGACCGTTTCGAAGCGCCGATGCACATCTCGAACGTCGCGGTTGCCGACAAGGACGGCAAACCCACGCGCGTCCGTTTTGAAACCAAGGACGGCAAGAAGGTCCGCGTGGCCGCCAAGTCCGGGGAGGCGATCGATGGCTGATAAGTATGTGCCACGGATGAAGGCCAAGTTTGAAGCCGAGATCGCAGCCGCGATGCAGGCCAAATTCGGCTACAAGAACGTGATGGAAATTCCCAAGATCGAAAAGATCACGCTCAACATGGGCGTCGGCGAAGCCAGCCAGGACAAGAAAAAAGTCCAGACGGCCGCTGCCGAAATGGAAAAGATCGCCGGCCAGAAGGCCGTGATCACCAAGGCGAAGAAGTCGATCGCACAGTTCAAGCTGCGCGAAGGCATGCCGATCGGTTGCAAGGTCACCTTGCGCCGCGAACGGATGTTCGAATTCCTTGACCGCCTGATCACCGTTGCAATGCCGCGCATCCGCGATTTTCGGGGCCTGAACCCGAAATCGTTCGATGGGCGTGGCAACTATGCGATGGGTCTCAAGGAACAGATCATCTTTCCAGAGATCAGCTATGATCAGATCGAAAAGGTGCGTGGGCTTGACATCATCGTGACCACCACTGCCAAGACCGATGACGAAGCGCGCGAGTTGCTGCGTCTGTTCGGTTTTCCCTTTCCACGCGAAACCGAAGAGCCCGCGAAGGCTGCCTGATTTGGCAGCTTCGACGGTTCTGACATTCCAATTGGAAGAAAGAGCTTAAGTCCATGGCGAAACTGAGTTCGATCAATAAGAACGAGCGGCGCAAGAAGCTCGTTGTTAAGTACGCGGCCAAGATCACCGCATTGAAGGCCCAGGCCAACGACAAGGCACTCGACGAAACCGAGCGTCTGATCGCGCGCCTGAAACTGGCCGAAGTTCCCCGCAACGCAAACCCGACCCGGGTGCGCAACCGTTGCGCCACCACGGGCCGTCCGCGCGGCTATTATCGCAAGTTCGGGCTTTGCCGCATCGAACTGCGCGATCTCGGCAACAAGGGGTTGATCCCCGGGCTGACAAAGTCGAGCTGGTAAGGATAGAGCGATGGCATTGACCGATCCACTGGGTGACATGCTCACCCGTATCCGCAACGGCCAGCGCGCGAAGAAGGATTCCGTCCTTTCGCCCGCTTCGAAGTTGCGTTCGCATGTGCTCGAAGTGCTTCAGCGCGAAGGCTATATCCGCGGCTTCACCGAAGACGCCACGGGTCTGCACCCGCAGCTGCGCATCGAGCTCAAATATTTCGAGGGCCAGCCGGCAATCAAGCACGTCGCACGTGTTTCGAAGCCGGGTCGCCGGGTCTATTCGGGTTCGAAAGAACTGCCGGTGATCCGCAATGGCCTGGGCATCACGATCGTATCGACCCCGCGCGGCGTGCTTTCGGATGCCGAAGCGCGCGCTGCCAATGTCGGTGGCGAAGTGCTGGCGGAGGTATTCTGATGAGCCGCATCGGTAAAAAACCGGTTGCGATCCCTTCGGGGGTTTCGGCCGATATCGCCAACGGCGTGCTGACAGTCAAAGGGCCCAAGGGTTCGTTGACGCTGAAGCTCGCCGACGAGGTTACGTATGCTGTCGAAGGTGACACCATCGCGATCAAGCCTGCGAACGACGGCCGTGTGGCCCGCGCGTTCTGGGGCCTGCAACGCACATTGGTGTCGAACCTGGTGACGGGTGTGACCGACGGTTACACCAAGACTCTGCTGATCACCGGCGTCGGTTATCGTGCGACCTCGCAAGGGGCCAATCTGAAGCTGCAGCTCGGCTACAGCCACGACGTCGATTATGCGATCCCCGAAGGGATCGACATCAAGACGCCGGACAACACGACGATCAACATTTCCGGCATCGACAAGCAGAAGGTCGGGCAGGTTGCGGCCGAGATCCGTCGCTGGCGCAAGCCCGAACCCTACAAGGGCAAGGGTATCAAGTACCGCGGCGAGTTCATCTTCCGCAAGGAAGGGAAGAAGAAGTAATGGCCAAGCTGTCACTCTTTGCACGCCGTCGTCGCCGGGTGCGCACCGCACTCAAGGCACGTTCCGGCGGGCGTCCTCGCCTGTCCGTGCATCGTTCGGGCCGTCACATCTATGCCCAGATCATCGACGATCTTGGTGGCCAGACCCTGGCTGCCTCGTCTTCGCTGCTGAAGGGCGAGAAGTCGATCGGCGCGAACATCGATGCTGCGGTCAAAGTCGGCAAGGACATTGCTGAAAAAGCCAAAGCTGCCGGCATCACCGCTGTCGTGTTCGATCGCGGCGGTTTCCTGTTCCATGGTCGCGTCAAGGCGCTGGCCGACGCTGCCCGCGAAGGCGGTCTGGAGTTCTAAGACATGGCAGATGAACCCACAGAAGGCGGCAACGCCATCGAAGCGGCACCCGCACCCGAAGCTCGTGAATCGCGCGGACCCGGTGGTCCGGGCGGCCCTGGTGGCGGTCGCGGCCGTGGCCGCGGCAACAACGATCGCAACAACAGCGGCGGCAACAACAACGACCGTGGTCGTGGCCGCGGCGGCAACGATCGCGATCGTCGCGGTGGTCGCGGCGGTGACGAGGACGGTGGTGAAGAGCTGATCGAAAAGCTCGTGCACATCAATCGCGTTTCCAAAACCGTGAAGGGCGGCAAGCGCTTCGGCTTTGCGGCGCTCGTCGTGGTTGGCGATGGCAAGGGCCGGGTCGGTTTCGGCCATGGCAAGGCACGCGAAGTGCCCGAGGCGATCACCAAGGCGACCGCGTCGGCCAAGAAGAAGATGATCCGCGTTGCGCTCAAGGAAGGCCGCACGCTGCACCATGATGGCCTCGGCCGTTTCGGTGCGGGCAAAGTGGCGCTGCGTTCGGCTCCGGCCGGGACCGGCATCATCGCCGGTGGCCCGATGCGCGCCGTCTTCGAAAGCCTGGGTGTTCATGACGTGGTGACCAAGTCGGTCGGCACATCGAACCCCTACAACATGATCCGCGCCACATTCGACGCGCTGGGTGAACAGACTTCGCCGAAGTCGGTTTCGCAGCGCCGGGGCAAGAAGGTCGCAGACCTGCTTGGTCGTGGCGGCGCGGCTCCGGTGGAAGCGCAAGCTGCTGCCGAAGCCATCGTGGAGTAACAGATCATGGCAACCATCAAGATCAAGCAGATCTCATCGCCGATCCGCCGCCCCGGCCACCAGCGCAAGACGCTGATCGGCCTGGGCCTGAACAAGATGCATCGTGTCGTCGAAATCGAAGACACCGCAGAAGTTCGCGGCGCGATCGCCAAACTGCCCCACATGGTGGCAGTGATCGACTGAACCTCTCGGTTCGGGCAATTGGCTGAGCCTTCGGGTTCGGTTGAACAGAATTTCCCCGGCGGAAACGCCGGGGTTTTTCGTTTGATGACAACTAATGACAAATCCTGGCGATGTCGCTAAGGGCCACGTCTCCCATCAGCGCGACTCAAAGCGAAAGCGAGTGCTTCATGACTATCAAACTCAACGAAATCGCCGACAATGAAGGCGCCCGCAAGGGCCGTATGCGCGTCGGACGCGGCATCGGTTCGGGCAAGGGCAAGACCGCAGGGCGCGGCCAGAAGGGCGCCAAGGCGCGTTCGGGCGTGTCAGTCAACGGTTTCGAAGGCGGCCAGATGCCGCTGCACATGCGTATCCCTAAGCGCGGCTTCAACAACATCTTCGCCAAGGACTATTCCGAGGTCAACCTTGGCCTGGTGCAAAAGGCGATCGACGCGGGCAAGCTCGATGCCAATGCCGTGATCGACCAGGCAGCGCTGCGCGCGGCCGGCCTGTCGCGTGGTGGCAAGGACGGCGTGCGCCTGCTCGCCAAGGGCGAACTGACCAGCAAGGTCAGCTTCAAGCTGGCCGGCATTTCCAAGGGTGCGGCCAGTGCGGTCGAAGCCCTGGGCGGCAAGGTCGAACTGATCGTGCGGGCTCCCAAGGTTACGCCGGAAGAGGCCAAGGCTGCTCGCGCCAAGGCGCGCGCTGCAAAGACAGCCTGATTATTTTACGCTGCCAGATTCTTCTACGTTAAATGCGTGAATTGCGGCGGGCGCAGGGGTGTTGCATCCCTGCGCCCGTACTATATGGGCAAGACACGGCTTTAGGGGGAACAAAACCGGCGACGGTGATCTGCGCCCCCAACACGTAAACAAAAGTCCGAAAGGCTTCGGTTCCGATCATGGCTTCACGCGCCGACAATCTCGCCAGCAATCTCAGCATGGCCAATTTTTCCAAGGCCACCGATCTGCAAAAGCGGATCTGGTTCACGATCGGTGCGCTGATCGTCTTCCGGTTCATGAGCTTCGTGCCGCTGCCCGGTGTCAATCCACTTGCGCTGGAATCGCTGTACAAGCAGACCCAGGGCGGCGTGCTCGACATCTTCAACACCTTTTCGGGTGGGTCGCTGCAGCGCATGAGCCTGATCGCGCTGGGTGTGATGCCGTATATTACCTCGTCGATCGTGGTGCAGCTTGGATCGTCGCTGCACCCCGCGCTGGCCGCCTATAAAAAGGAAGGCGAAAGCGGCCGCAAGAAGCTGAACCAGTATACGCGCTATGGCGCGGTGTTCCTGACCATCCTCCAGGGCTGGTTCCTCGCCACGGGCCTCGAAAGCTATGGCGCGGCGTCGGGTATCCAGGCCGTGGTCGACCCCGGCTACATGTTCAAGGTTGGTGCCGTGATAAGCCTGGTCGGCGGAACGATGTTCCTGTTGTGGCTGGGCGAACAGATCACCAGCCGGGGTATCGGCAATGGGGTGTCGCTGATCATCATGGCCGGCATCGTCGCGCAGATGCCGAAATTCTTCGGCAATCTGTTCGAACAGGGCCGCACCGGCTCGCTGAACCCGTTTGCGATCATCGGTGTCGTGCTGCTGCTGCTGGCGATCGTCGTGTTCATCTGTTTCGTCGAGCGCGCCTCGCGCCGCCTGCTGATCCAGTATCCGCGCCGCGCATCGCAAAACGGCATGATGGCCGCCGAACGCAGCCATCTGCCGCTCAAGCTCAACACCGCTGGCGTCATCCCGCCGATTTTCGCCAGCTCGCTGCTGCTGCTGCCGCTGACGATCACGCAATTTGCCGGCAAGTCGGTTTCGCCCGACACGATCACCGGGCGCGTCATCGTTACGCTCAACCAGGTGCTGGGCCACGGCAAGCCGCTGTACATGCTGCTTTACGCACTGGGCATCATCTTTTTCAGCTTCTTCTACACCGCGGTGGTGTTCAATCCGGAAGAAACCGCCGACAACCTGAAGCGCAACGGCGGGTTCATTCCGGGCATTCGTCCGGGCCGGAACACTGCGGTTTATCTGGACTACGTGCTGACGCGCATCACCGTGCTTGGTGCGGCATATATCACGATCGTGTGCGTCGTGCCCGAATGGATCATGGCGGAAACAGGCATGGGTACGCTGTTCTTCGGTGGCACCAGCCTGCTGATCGTGGTCAACGTAACGGTCGATACCATCACGCAGATTCAGTCGCACCTGCTGGCACACCAGTATGGCGACCTGATCAAGAAGGCGAAGCTGAAGGGTCGCATGCGTTAAGCGTGACGACGACCTGGCGGGGCGGGGATAATCCGCTCCGAACGGAATAGAGGGGATCTGCCAGTGAACATCATCCTGTTGGGACCACCCGGCGCGGGCAAGGGCACCCAGGCACAGCGCCTGGTCGAGCGTCATGGCCTGAAGCAGTTGTCGACCGGCGACATGCTGCGTGCTGCTGTCAAGGCGGGCACAGCGGTTGGCTTGCAGGCCAAGGCGGTAATGGATGCGGGCGAGCTGGTGTCGGATGACATCGTCTCGGCGCTGATCGGCGAAGAGCTTGACGCGATGAGCCCCGATACCGGCGCGATTTTCGACGGCTATCCGCGCACCGCGCCGCAGGCTGCGTCACTCGCGACAATCCTGAGCGATCGCGGGCGCAGGCTCGACCATGTGATCGAGCTTGATGTCGATGAAGACGCGCTGGTCGAGCGCATTACCGGTCGATATACCTGCGCGACATGCGGCAAGGGCTATCATGACCGGTTTGAACGCCCCGCAGTCGAGGGCACGTGCGACAAATGCGGCGGTCACGAATTCAAGCGCCGCCCCGATGACAATGAAGCGACCGTACGCACGCGCATGGCCGAATACCGCGCCAAGACCGCGCCGATCCTGCCGATCTATGATGCGCAAGGGATCGTGTCGCACATCGATGGCATGGCGGACATGGACACCGTAACCGCCGCGATCGAAGCGATCATCGCGTAAGTTGCGCAAGGGACGCGAATATCGGACCCGGCGAGTCGGACTCGCCGGGTTTTTTCGTTATGACTCCGGAGTGTGACGGAGATTGGTGCAGGAGAATCGGTATGACGGCGTTTCGCCCGGTTTTGGCCGGATTGCTGATCGGCATGGCGGCGAATGCGGTTCCGGCACAGGCTGATATCGTCGATCAATCGGCGCAAGGGTTTGCGTCGCGCAACGGGGTCATCGTTGCGGCCACGCCGGCGGCGGTATGGAAACGCCTGGTTACGCCGGCGGTATGGTGGTCGTCGGATCACACGTTTTCGGGCGATGCCGCCAACATGTCGCTCGACCCGGTGGCGGGCGGATGTTTTTGCGAACGACTGCCGGGTGACATGGTCAAGGGCGCGAAAGGTACGGTGCGCGGCCCGTCGCGTGGCGGGGTCGAACACATGCGCGTGGTCTATGCCGAGCGCGGCAAGGCGCTGCGGATGGTCGGTGCGCTAGGCCCGTTGCAAAGCGAGGGCGTCAGCGCGACGCTGACCGTGACTTTGAAAGAGGTGGACGGCGGCACGCGCGTGATCTTTGAATACGTGGTGGGCGGCTATATGCGCTATCCGGCGGACAAGATTCAACCGGCAGTCGACACGGTGATGGCCAACCAGTTGCTGAGCCTGGCGCATGGATTCGCAGGCGTGGCCGGGGCGCAACAGGTCGAACAGCGCGCGGCCGCGCCGCAACCCGCCCAGGACGCAGCGCCGCAGGATGCGCCGGCCGCTGGCGGACAGGGCCTGGACAAGCAGGGTCTGCTGTTGCCGCGTGGCCGCATCTGGAGCCTGCCGCCCAGCGATGGCATTCCAGGGCCTGTGCCCGCGCCCGCTGCGTTGCCACCCGCAACGCCGGCAACCGCGCTTGTCGGTGGGCCGTTGCACGTGGATGCGATCCCGCAGGACGTTGCGCCTTCGGGGGGCGGTAAGCCCGGTTCCAGGCGCTCGAGGACCGCGCCGCGAAAAGCGGCACTCGCGCCGGTTCCTGCTGATGACTCGCCGCTTGTCGAGGTGCCGGCACCTGTTGCCCCGGCAGTGGTGAAAAAGGCCGGCAAGGCGGTGCGCAAGACCGGCAAGGCCGCAACGACGACAAATCCGCCGAAAAGCGATGAGCCCAGCACGGATACGGTCAATTCCGAGTTCGACAGCGCAGTGGGCGATCCACAGCGCCCGGTACAGACCAACCCGAATTAGGCGCGAAACCGATGCAAATCGTCACCGTAACGGCTATCAAAGCGGCAGATTTCCAGCCGCTTCGCGGCGGGCGCAAGATCCAAGAATTTGCGCAAATCCAAAGATTTCGGGTTCCAAGGGCGATGGCCCATAGGCGCTAACATAACAATACCGTCGCCCCGGGCTTGACCCGGGGTCCCGCTTCTTCGGCGCGGAAATGCCCGAATTTGAAGGTACCGCGAAAGAAAAGCGGGATCCCGGGTCAAGCCCGGGAAGATGAGAAAAAACAAAGTTAGCGCCTATGGGCGATGGCCCTTGGCCGCCGGAGGCCCTTCTTTTGACTTGTGTGCATCCACTAGCCCGGACCGGGGAGGATATGTCGCGCGCACATCGGTTTACGCGAGTTGCGGGTAACCCGATGCAATGGCGCGCTGTTCAACTGCCGTGACCGCGCCGTACGCGGTGCGATCGATGACGACGATACCGGTCAGGCGCAAGGCCGCACGCGCCTTATGCAGCGCCGGGTCGATCATGACATCGGCCAATGCTTCGCGCAGCGGGGCGATCACTTCGGCGGACTGGTTGGCGGCGGTGATCAGCGGCAGGCCCGGGGTCGGCTCAGTCCAGGCCAGCACGCGAATCCGGCGGTCGATCCCGCGATACCGGTCGCGCCACAGCGCCAGAGTCACCGCGTCGATCGCCGCGCAATCGGCATGGCGGGCGATGACCGCGCACAGGCTGCGCGCGTGCGCGCCGGTCTCGATCACTTCGTCAAAAAAGCGGCCGTCTTGCGCAAATGGCGCGATCAAACCGCGTGGCAGGTTCATGCCGGTGTTGGAATCGCGCGCGTTCATCGCGATGCGACGGCCAGACAGATCCGCCAACGATTGCGCGCGATCATCGGCCCGCACGATCAGTGCCGAACGGTGCCATCCGTCCTCGCTCCCCGGGGCATCATAGACAGGCGTTGCAACCACCGCCGCATCGAGCCGCGTCATCAGGGGATAGCCGCAGGTTTGCGCCAGCAACAGATCGGGCGCGCTCCAGATGGCATCCAGCGGGCGATCGCGAGTCAGCGCCGCTGGCGCCGCGATGTTCGCGGGCAGGCGGTCGGCGATCGCTTGCCACAACAGATCGTTTGCGCCGCGCAGCCAGCGCGGATCGTACATGCCAAGCGAGGCGATCATGCGGCGGGCGGGATCGCCATCGTACGCGGGCGCGTTACCGACTCGAGCAGCGGTGCGGGATGGATCAGGCGGTCATGCGGGCGCAGGAAAAATCGCGCGAAGATCACGCCGTAATGCGCATAATGCGGCGCCATCGGAAAATCGTTGGGCGATGCACGGTACAGCGCGGGCAGGGTATACCATGGCCGGTCGGGCCGTAGATGATGATACGTGTGCAGATTGTTGTTCAGGAACAGCAGCGCCAGCGGGCCGAAATCGGTGACGAGCGCGGTGCGCGCCTCCGGGTGAGGGCTGGCGCGATGTTCGGCGTAAGAGCGGATCAGCGCCAGCGATGTGCCAGGCCATACAAAACACAACACATACGTGCCCAGCGACATCCCGACATGGTGCAGCCACCACACGACCAGCGCGACGGCCACCAGATGCGGCACCCAGTCGCGCGCCCAGGCACCGGGCGTACGCCAGGCGCGCAGCGCTTCGTCGAGCCAGAACCGGGCGACGCGGATGGGCGGGCCAAACAGCATGCGCCCCGCGAGCGTTGCCTCCAGCGCCACGAGCAGATGGGGCAATCCCCCTTCGCGCGACAGATAGCTGCTTTCGGTATCGTCGAGCGGATCGGTCAGGTGCGGCGTTGCATGATGCAGCGTGTGATCGCGCTTGAAAATCGCATAGGGCAACCACATCGCCACCGGGGGAAACCCGATCGCATCATTGATCGAGGTTTTTCGCGTGGGGTGGCCGTGAATAACCTCATGCTGCAGCGATCCCTGCCATGCGGTCAGCCATGCGCCCAGAATGAGCAGGAGCGGCCAGGAGAGATGTGCGTGGAATGCGGTAACCGCGATCCAGCCGCAGTAGATAACGCCAGACAGGAACAGCGTGGGCCATTCTATCGAGGGTGTATGATGTCTGGACGCAACGTTTGTTCCCATAGCAGCAAGGCTATCGGATGATCGCGCTTATGTCTAGACATGACCACCAAGGAAGGTTGCCTATGTCCGATAAGCTTATTCGTTATCAATAACCAGGGCGGCGATATGTTCCGGCCCGATTCCGCAGCATCCGCCCACGATCGACGCGCCGGCTTCGCGCCACGCTCTTGCAAATCGGGCATAGCCCGCCGGATCGAGATCGGCCCGGATATCGTGCAGCGTCGAATTGGCCTCGGCCTCGTCGCCTTGCGGCGGAAAGGCATTGGCGTAGACGCCGATGGCCAGATCGGTCGTTGTACGTGCCGTTTTCACCGCCGCGGCCATCGCTTCAGGCTGGCTGCAATTGAACAGGATCGCGTGGGCGCCGATCCTGTGGGCCAGCCGCGCCGCGTCGGCGACACTTTCGCCCGACCGCAATTTGGGTTCGCCGCCGGTTTCGCCATCTTCGATCGTGAATGACAGCCACAGCGGCTTGCCCGTGGGCGCGGTCAATTCGCCGACGAGCGTGGCTTCGCTCAGCGACGACAGCGTTTCGGCCTGCCAGTGATCGACATACGGCGTCAGCGCGGCGACCAGCGTCGCCAGGATCGGCCGCGCGGCGTCGATGTCGACCAGATCGGGACGGTACGAGCCGCATACCGGTGGCAGCGATCCGGCGACCGCGACCGGGCGCGGTGCGGCCTTTGCCACAGCCCGCGCAAGCGACCCTGCAAGCGCGGCCCATTCGCCGCCATGCGTCGCAAACCTGTCATCCCCGATATGAAACGGCACGAGCGCATAAGTGTTGGTGGTTATGACGTCGGCGCCCGCATCGACATAGCTCTGGTGCACGCGTGTCACGTAGTCCGGCGCCTCGATCAGCGCGAGCGCCGACCATTCGGGCTGCCGAAACGGCGCGCCGATCCGCAACAGTTCGCGACCCGTCCCGCCATCGAGGACGATTGCAGGCGCGCAAGCGGGTTTCGTCACAAGGCAATCTCCGGATCGGTGGCGCCCGCTCATGGCAAGGGCAGGGCGCCACCGTCAAGTGCTGCTGCGTTTTGATCAGGGGTGTTCGTGGCGCTCGTTGTCGTTGCGCTGTGGTTGCGGCCGTGGCGGCGGCGGGGCGGCAGGCCGCGGAGCAGGTTGCGGCGGCGCGGCGTGGAACTGCGGTTGCGGGGCAGGCCGGGGCTGCATTTGCTGCTGCTGCTGGGGTGGTGCCGCGTGGCCATAATTGGGCGCGGGTTGAACCTGCCGTTGCGGCACGGGCTGATAGGTCTGCCGGTTGCCGCCCATGTCGCCGCGCTGGTTGCCGAATTGCGGCGTGTTTTGCGGCGGCATGGTGCGCGCGGCATTCGTCACCGGTTGCGACTGGGGCGGCGTTCTCGGCGCCTGCCGGTCGTATTCCGGCGCGCGTCCGTTGTACGCCGGCGCTTGACCGTTGTATCCCGGCGCCTGGCCATTATACCCCGGTGCCCGGCCATTGTACCCGGGTGCCTGGCCGGTATATCCCCGCGCCTGACCATTGGTGCCCGGGGCTTGCTGGCCATAGCCGGGCGACGACTGGTATGCCCGTGGCGACGCAGCCGGCGCGCCCGGAGCGCCCGGAAAAGTGCGCTGTTGCGGATACGCTTGCGGGTTTTGCCCCTGTCCACGCTGGCCGCCCCGCTCCGACCCGGGGCCTCGCGCCACGGGCGCGCCAGTGTTGTCCACACGGTGCACGGCGGGCGGGCTCCACGTGGGGATGATTTGCGACGCGGCTGCGCGCGGGTTGCCGGCTGCCTGGCGAAAGCGCTGCTGCTGCTCTTGCGTCGGGGCGTAGCGCTGCGCGTTCGTCGCACGCAGATCGTCTGGCCGGGGTTGCGCGGAAATACCGCCCCTGCCGCCGTTATAGCTGACGCGTGGCCCCCGATTGCGGTCGACCGGCGCATAATAGACGTTGTTGACGCGCGCATTGTCTACATTGATGACCGCCCGATTGTACGAGATATGGCCGTTGTCCCAGCGCCCGCCGTCCCAGCCGTGGCCGTGATAGCCATGGCCATAGTCGATCCCGCCGTACCAGCCGACCTGATGGCCCCAATAGCCCTGGTGGTAGCGGTACGCGTTGTAATCCCAGCCCCACCACGCCGGTGTCCACAGCAAGCCGGGCTCGGGCGGCAGGTCCCAATATCCGGGCACCCAATAGTAATCGTCGATATCGTCGCTCCACGCCCAGGTGCCGGGCACCCAGATATAGTCGGGGCCGGGCAACGGCGCCTGATCGTATTCGTCCGGCAGCGGCGGGGGCGCATACCCGATGCGAACGTCGACCCCGAACTGCGCGAAAGCGGGCGCAGCGCCCAGTGTCACGCCCAGTACCGGCGCCGCCATGGTCAGTGCCACAAGCGTTCCGAATTTCGTTAGACCCTTGCGTATGGCGGGCATGGCAGCATCCTCTCGCATTCATCGTTTCATGATACAGTGCATCATATTGTACCAATCCGGACTGACGCATGAACGAAATCGTTAGCCGCTGTACAGCAAGGAAAACCGAAACCCTTTTGACGTTGGGGTGACAATCGGGTATTTATGACCGACAAGGCCGCCCAACCTGCCCGCATCTGCGGACACGCTGTTGGGGCGCGGCCGTTTGTGCCGAATTGCGGTTGACGCCTCATGCGAATCCGCTTAAGCGCGCCTTTCACTCGAAACCGTCTGGGGGTAGTCCACTTTCGTCAGCGCACATTTGGGCACTGATGAGGTTGCGGCTGCTGTCATGCGTTTTGCGTGTTTCGCTATGAGATAGGGCCCGTGCGGGCGACAGGTGGGCATATCGCCCCCCGTCGCAAGTTACGACAACCCTGTGGAGCTTAAACGGAGAACCAAGTGGCTCGTATTGCCGGGGTGAATATCCCCACAAACAAACGCGTGATCGTCGCGTTGACGTACATTCATGGAATCGGCCCGTTCAAGGCCAAGCAGATCGCTGAAAAGCTCGGGATCGACCAGAGCCGCCGCGTGCAGGACCTGTCCGACGCCGAAGTGCTGCAGATCCGTGAAGCGATCGACGCCGATCACACCGTGGAAGGCGATCTTCGTCGCGAAACCGCGATGAACATCAAGCGTCTGATGGACCTGGCCTGCTATCGCGGCCTGCGTCACCGCAAAGGCCTGCCCGTCCGTGGCCAGCGCACGCACACCAATGCGCGCACCCGCAAGGGCAAGTCGAAGCCGATCGCCGGCAAGAAGAAGTAACCCGTCACCTTCCGGCCGTTGCGGCCGGATACAGGTTCAGGCGTTTTTTCGCCTGCGGGTTTCCCACGGTTTTTCCGACAGGATTAAGATAAAATGGCACGCGAACCTCAGCGTATCAAGAAGCGGGAGCGCAAGAACATCACCAGTGGTGTTGCGCACGTGAATGCAAGCTTCAACAACACCATGATCACCATCACTGATGCCCAGGGCAATGCCATTTCATGGTCGTCCGCCGGGATGATGGGTTTCAAAGGCAGCCGCAAGTCGACGCCGTATGCCGCGCAAGTCGCGGCCGACGACGCCGGCAAAAAGGCCGCCGAACACGGCGTGCGTACGCTCGAAGTCGAAGTAAAGGGCCCGGGTTCGGGTCGTGAAAGCGCGCTGCGCGCGCTGGCGGCGGTGGGTTTCACCATCACCGCCATTCGCGACGTGACGCCGATCCCGCACAACGGCGTTCGTCCGTCGAAGCGCCGTCGCGTCTGATCTGCCTGGTGGCGACCGGCGCAGCGGGCACCCCCATCGGGCCCGTCGCACCGCCGCCACCGTCTGTTACCTGACCGATTGCAGCCAGTCATGATGATCACATGACAACGCAGGCTGCAACCGGCACACCCGATCAAACCAGGGGAATTCCATGACTGTCAATATCAAGAACTGGCAGGAACTGAAGAAGCCCAACACCCTTGAAGTCAAACCCGGCAACGATCCGCAGCGCCGCGCGACCTTCATGGCCGAACCGCTGGAACGCGGGTTCGGCCTGACGCTTGGCAATGCCTTGCGCCGGGTGCTGCTGTCTTCGCTTCAGGGCGCAGCAGTGACTTCGATCCGCATCGAAAACGTGCTTCACGAGTTCTCGTCGCTTGCCGGCGTGCGCGAAGATGTCACCGACATCGTGTTGAACGTGAAGCAGATTGCACTCAAGATGCAGGGCGAAGGCCCCAAGCGGCTGCAGCTGTCGGCCACGGGCCCCGGCGAAGTGCGCGCGGGCGATATCGCGGTGACCGGCGACATCGAAGTGATGAACAAGGATCTGGTGATCTGTCATCTCGACGAAGGCGCGACGTTTAACATGGAACTGACTGCCGACACCGGCAAGGGTTATGTCCCAGCGGTTGCAAACCGTCCGATCGACGCGCCGATCGGCCTGATCCCGATCGATTCGCTGTATTCGCCGGTGCGCCAGGTTTCGTACAAGATCGATGCCGCACGCATCGGGCAGGAGCTCGACTACGACAAGCTCAACCTGATCGTCGAAACCGACGGTACGGTCACGCCCGAAGATGCCGTGGCTTACGCTGCGCGCATCCTGCAGGACCAGCTGTCGCTGTTCGTCCACTTCGACGACCAGCTGCCGACCGGCCATGTCACCACCACCGGCACCGGTATGGCAACGCATGCGCCTGAAGAAAGCGACGCGAACCAGCTCAACCGCTATCTGCTCAAGAAAGTGGACGAACTGGAACTGTCGGTGCGTTCGGCAAATTGTCTGAAGAACGACAACATCATCTATATCGGCGATCTCGTCCAGAAGACCGAAGCGGAAATGCTGCGCACGCCGAATTTCGGCCGCAAGTCGCTGAACGAAATCAAGGAAGTCTTGTCCTCGATGGGGCTGCGTCTGGGGATGGATATTCCTGGCTGGCCGCCTGAAAACATCGAAGAGATGGCGAAGAAGCTTGAACAGGAACTGCTGGGTTAATCCCAGCGGTTTCGAACGGGGCACACACGGCCACCCCGTTAAAAACATCGGCCAGGTCTGGGTTACCTGATACGGATCCATAACGAACGGATAAGAACCATGCGTCATAGACTGGGCCAGCGTAAGCTCGGCCGCACCTCCGCCCACCGCATCGCGATGCTGCGCAACATGGCAGCCGCGTTGATCAAGCACGAACAGATCACCACGACCTTGCCAAAGGCGAAAGAACTTCGCCCTTACGTCGAAAAGCTGATCAGCCTGGGCAAGCATGGTGGCCTGTCGAATCGCCGTCTGGCGCATGCGCGCCTGCTCGACGCGACGCAGGAAAAGAAACTGTTCGAAGTTCTGGCCGAGCGTTACGCCACGCGCGAGGGCGGCTACACCCGGATCATCAAGGCCGGCATCCGCGCCTCGGATGCGGCGCCGATCGCCGTGATCGAACTTGTCGACCGTGACACATCTGCCAAGGGCCAGGATTCAGGCCCGGTGATGAACGCGGACGAAGACGAATACGAAGCCGCCTGATTTTCGGATCAGCGGTGACGTTGGGGGGCGGTGCCGACGGGCGCCGCCCTTTTTTGTCTTTGGGGTCTGAAGGTGAGCCATGCCGGATTGGCGACGCGCCACAGAAGCACAATCCCGGGTCAGGCCTGATGACGTGGGTTGGGGGCAGTCGCTCCGATGCGCTCTCCCGCGCTTCAAAACCCCACCCAACTCCGTCATCCCGGGCTTGACCCGGGATTGTGCTGGGTTCGGATTTTTGCGTGCGGCAGAATGCCCGGTGCCTGGTATGGGCTGAGCGCGGGGACACGATCGCAGAATGCATCGCGCATGAGAAGCGTCTGAAACGATGGCGGCGGGATTGGAAAATCGACCTGATCGAACGGGGCAATCCGGATTGGCGTGATCTTTACGATGTGCTTGTGTGAGAGGGCAGCGCGCAGAAGACGATGGGGGGGTAGGTTTTCCCGTATCGGCCATCGTTATAAATGCCGCGCCAGTTCCTCCAATTGGTCGAGGCACTGCGCCCAGCCCTGCGCGAAGCCCATTTCCTCGTGCCTTGTCCGGTCTTCCGCGCTCTTGTGGCGCACGAGCGCGCGGTATTGCGTGCCGCCGGCGGTCGGCGTCATGGTGATTTCGCCGGTCATGAACGATTGGGCATTCGGACGGAATTGCGGGCCGAGGGCGTCAGTCCACACCAGCCGGCACTCTGGTTCGACGACCAGCAAGCATCCGGGCATTTCGGGAAACGCATCGCCTTGCGGCGAGCACATCACAATGTTGAACTGGCCGCCCGGGTGGAGGTCTATTGCGACTTTGGCGACGCCATAGGGCTTGGGCGCGAACCACTGCCGGACAAGATCGGGCTCTGTCCACGCGCGCCACAGTTGCGCTGGCGTGGCCGCAACGACACGTTCAAGCACGAGATCAAGTTCGCCGTCGGTCATGGGTGTCTTTCTCCTTTGCCGCGCCATCCATGCTACCGCCGGAAACCTGCGCAAGGCAAGGGACGGGATGATAGCGCAACAGCCGATCCCGCCGGGGGACGCTTAAAAGGGCTGCGGCCTTGACCCGGCTCGCCTTGAACGCTCGGGACCGCTCCGCCATTGTGGCCGCACACCACCAGCGGAGGAACCAGACTTTTGTCCGGAGGCAAAAGCCTCATGCATGAAGCGCCGGCGGCCGAGCTCTTCGACGGCGAGCCGTCGCGGGGCCAGTCTGGTGCCGTGCCGTTCTGGCGCGCCAGTTTCGTGGTGATGATCGGAATCGTGGCAACGACGCTGGCGCAGCATAATCTGCTGGCGCGGATTCCGCTGCGCAATCTGTTGAAGAATGATCTGCACCTCGATCGCACCGGGATGGCGGCATTCTTGTTCGTCACCGGCTTTGCCTGGTATCTGCAGCCGCTGTTTGGCGCGATGATCGACGCGTTTCCGTTGTTCGGCTCGCGGCGGCGATCGTACCTGATCGTCGGGGCGGCGCTGGCGAGTGGAGGCTGGGCAATCACCGGGCTGGTGCCGCACGACTATGCGCCGCTGCAGCTGGCCATGGCGCTGACGTCGTCGGCGATGGTGCTGGTCAGTTGCGCCACCGGGGGCCTGTTGGTCGAGACGGCGCAGGCAAATGGTTCGGCGGGAAAGCTGGCGGGGATCCGGCAGGCGACGAACGCGCTGTGTTTTCTGGTGGGCGCGCCGGTATCGGGGTATTTGGCGGGGACGGATTTCAGCTGGACGGCTCTGGCCTGCGCTGTGGTGGTGGCGGCGCTGGTGCCGGTTGCGGCGATATTCCTGCCCGAGCGGCATTTGCCGGCGCAGCCGGTTTCGGCGCTGTGGCACCAGTTGCGTACGATCGGCGCGGCGCGGCCGATGTGGGCGGCGGGCGCGATCATGCTGGTGTTCTTCATTGCGCCGGGCACCGAAAGCGCGCTGTTTTTCCGGCAGCAGAACGAGCTGCGGATGACCACGGGCGGCCAGGGGTGGCTCGTGTTCGCGGCCTATTTGGCGGGAATCGCGACCGCGCTCGTGTATACGCGGCTGTGCCGCCAGCTTTCGTTGCAGGCGCTGTTGCTGATCGGGATCGGCGCCAATGCGTGTACGCAGGCGCTGTACCTGTTCTACACCAGCGTTCCGGCGGCGTTCGTGATCGAGGCGATCAACGGCACCGGGTTTGCGCTGGCCGAACTGGCGTTTCTCGATCTGGCGGCGCGGGCGACGCCGCGCGGCAGCGAAAGCCTGGGCTATGCGCTGATGATCAGCGTGCGCGCGTTTGCGCTGTTTGGCACCGATATCGTCGGTGCCAATCTGCTCGACCATCATGGCTGGCACTTCGAAGGGCTCGTGGTGGTCAACACCGCGACATCGCTGCTGGCCATGCCGCTGGTGTTCCTGCTGCCCCGCACGTTGCGGGCCCAGCGCGACATGTAGATTTCCCTCGTTGCCAGTGTGGCGATGTGCTACGTCACACGACGATAAAACGATGAAAAACCGGGAATGGATGGGCCTGAAACGGGTGTTGCTGAGCGGCACCGTTGGTCTTGCACTTTATGGAGTGCCGGCGCTGGCCGGGACGGGCAAAGCGGATGCCGATGCGGCAGATATCAGCGTGTCGCGTATCGGTGCGTCCGATACGGCATCGCCCGCGCATTCCGACAATCCGACGATCAAACCCACCAGCAACCTGGCCCTGCCATCGTCGCGCTATCCGGCGGCGCGCCGTGACGGGATCAGCGACCACATGTTCGGCGAAACCGTAGCCGATCCGTGGCGCTGGCTGGAGGGCGACATCCGCAGCGATCCCGCCGTCGCGGACTGGGTCGGACGCGAAAACACGCTGGCGCGCGGGTATCTGGCGGCTTTGCCCGGGCGCGACGATTTCGCAGCGCAGTTGCGCACGCTTTACGATTACGAACGCTACAGCCTGCCGCGCAAGGCCGGGCACCGCTATTTCTTCATGCGCAACAGCGGGTTGATGAACCAGTCGGCGTTGTATGTGCGCGATGGACTGGCCGGCGCAGACCGGCTGCTGATCGATCCCAATCACGCCGCGGTGGCCTATGCGCTTGACGCCTGGGTGCCGTCGCCCAGCGGACGCTATCTGGCCTACAGCGAACAGCATGCGGGCAGCGACTGGCGCACGATCCGGGTTGTCGATGCGGGCGCGGCCGCCGCGACAGGCGCGGGCGAGACGTTGGCCGACAGGCTGGAATGGGCCAACGACACGCTGATCGGATGGGTCGGCGACGGCGGATTTCTCTATTCGCGCTATCCGGCGCCGCGCGCGGCAGATGAATTCCAGGCGCCGTCGCATGACAAGGCGATCTGGTTTCACCGCGTCGGTACGGGCCAGGATGCCGACGAACTGGTCTATGCGACGCCCGACCACCCCGACTGGGGACACAAGGCGCAAGTCACTGCGGACGGCCACTGGGCGGTTATTTCGACCGAGGCCGGCACCGGCGCGGCGCGCGCGATCCATCTGATCGACCTGGCGGCACCGCGCGTGGATGGGAAATGGACCGTCCTGCCGCTGGTGCCCGGCCTCGATCATGACTGGAAACTGGTCGATGGCACGCGCGACCGGCTGTGGTTCATCACCAACGACGGCGCGCCGAATAACCGGCTGGTGCGGATCGATCTGGCGCCGCGGGACACCCGGGGGACACAGGCGTCGCATCCCGGGCTGAAACTCGCCGTGACCACGGTCATGGCCGAGCGACATAGCCTGCTGGAAACGGGCCGGATCGTCGGAGACCGGCTGATCCTGTCGTACCTCGTCGGCGGGCAGCGCGTGGCGGTTGTCACCGATCTCAACGGCCGGCCGGCCCAGGCGCTGACGATCACCGGCAATGGCGCGGCGACCGGCTTTGACGGCCACCCCGGCGATTCCGAGACATTCTATCAATACTCAAGCTACAACCAGCCGCCGACGATCTACCGCATGGACTTGCACAGCGGGCGCGTGGCGCCGTTTGCAAAGCCGACGGTGCCGTTCAATCCGGCGGATTATGTGATCGAGGAACGGCAATATCCGTCGCGCGACGGCACGATGGTGCCGCTGACGATCGTGCGCAAACGCGCCGACGTGGGCAAGGCAGCGCCGACGCTGCTGTATGGCTATGGCGGGTTCGATATCGCGCTCAATCCGGGCTATTCGCCGTGGCGCATGGCCTGGCTCGAGGCGGGCGGCGTGTTTGCCGTGGCATCAGTGCGCGGCGGCGGCGAACTCGGCCCGGCGTGGTACGAGGCGGGCCGGGGACCGCACAAACAGAACAGTTTCGACGACTTCATCGCAGCGGGCGAATACCTGGTGCGCCAGGGCATCGCGCGCCAGGGCGGCCTGGCCGCGCAAGGCGGATCGAATGGCGGGATGATGGTGGCGGCCGTGATCAACCAGCGGCCCGACCTGTTCGTCGCGGCCAATCCCGATGTCGGGGTGATGGACATGCTGCGCTTCGACCGGTTTACGCAAGGCCGCTCGTGGATCGACGACTATGGCAATCCGGCGCACGAGGCCGACTGGCGCACGCTGCGCGCCTATTCGCCGTACCACAATATCGCCGGCGGGCATGAGTATCCTGCGATCCTGGTGACGACTGCCGACACCGACGACCGCGTGGTGCCGGCGCACAGCTTCAAATATGTCGCCGCGCTGCAGGCCGCGGCGATCGGCGACCGGCCGCATCTGCTGCGCGTGGAAAGCGATGCCGGCCACGGCGGCGGCCGACCGCTCGACAAGACGATCGCGGGTGGGGCAGATGTGATGGCGTTCCTGGCCGCATGGACCGGCCTGACCCCACCGGCCGACACCAATCGCACTGCACCTTGACTTGTGACAACCGTCGTTGCGGCATAACGCTTGCCCGATCGCGCCTCGCTGCCTATCGCAGGACCGGATCGTCGAAAGGGACTGCCGCAAATGAAGGGTTTTGGAGACCACGCCCGCGCTGGCGCTCAAGACGGCCTGGATCACGACGAGGAAATGATGTTCCGTATCCAGGCACGCCGCAACCGGCTGCTTGGCCAATGGGCGGCGGTGCGCATGGGCCTCGACCAGGCCGAGACCGAATCGTATGCGCGATCGGTGGTCCAGGCCGAGTTCGAGGAATCGGGCGACGAGGATGTCATCCGCAAGGTGCTGGGCGATATCCTGCAATCGGGCGTCCATGTGACCGAGGCCGAAGTCCGCACCTCGCTTTCGGCCCGCACGGTCGAGGCTAAACGCCAATTGATGGGAGACAGCTGATGGCGATGGCCGCTGATGATATTTCTGCGATGATCCGCGCCGCACTGCCCGACGCGCAAGTCACGATTACCGATCTGGCCGGCGATGGCGATCATTATGCCGCGCATGTCGTATCAGGCGCGTTCGGCGGGATCAGCCGCGTGGCGCAGCACAAGGCGGTCTATGCCGCGCTCGGCGGGCGCATGGGCGGGGCCCTGCATGCCTTGCAATTGACTACGGCCGTGCCCACCTGAAACGCAACAGTCGTTCAAACCCGTATTTCAAAGGACCGCTCAGCCCATGTTGCAGACCGCCACCAACGCCCGCCTCACCGAAATCGTCAAAGGCAATGACGTGGTCCTGTTCATGAAGGGCACGCCGCTGTTTCCGCAATGCGGGTTTTCCAGCCGTGCGATCGCCATACTGGAGCGGCTGAACGTCGAATATTCGACCGTGGACGTGTTGCAGGATCAGGAAGTGCGCCAGGGTATCAAGGCGTTTTCGGACTGGCCAACCATCCCGCAGCTGTATGTCAAAGGCGAATTCGTCGGCGGGTCGGACATCATGATGGAAATGTTCGAAGCGGGCGAACTGGAAACGCTGATGGCCGAATCCGGCGTCGCGCACGCCGGCTGAACCTTGCCGCACTCCGGCACGATGTTGCCCCTAGACAAAAAAGCGGCCCCTGTCGGAAACAGGGGCCGCTTTTTTGTGTGGGGACACGAAGGTTTCGGGGGGAGACCGAATTGTCTTCAGGGATACTCGGGGACTTGGCTTATTCAGGGGACTGAATTCGTTTGGGACTGAGAGGCGGAACTTTGGACTAGGGGACTGGTTCCGCCTCATCATTCGGGGCATCTTCGGGACAAACCATGTTATGCATGGTCCGTGCCAATTGGCGCGACTGCCGAAAAACCGCGCTATTCGCTCTGCGCACCGATCCGCCGCGCGGGCCATCTGTAAAATCTCCCGACACGGTGCGGTTGGGCGCTATCCCTCTTGGCAAGACCGGCGGATCGTTGCATCGTAAGCCCATGCAGAACATGAAGGATGGGTCACGCGATGCTCCGGCGGCGCGGCCGGCCGCGACGGTGGTGGTCTTTCGGCGCAGTGCCACCGGCGGCCCCGCCCAGGTGCTGTTGCAGGAACGGTCGGGCGCGATGGCCTTTGCCGGCGGCGCAACGGTCTTTCCCGGCGGCGCGGTCGATCTTTCGGATCACGCTCTGGTCCGGGCTCTCGCGGCGTCGTTGCCACAGGTTGCCGCGCTTGATCCCGATGATGCGGCGGCGCGGGTCGCCGCCGTGCGTGAGGCGCTCGAGGAGACCGGCCTGATCGTCGGCGTAACCGGCCCGGTGACCGCCGCACGCGCGGTGGCCGCGCGGCAGCGTCTGCTCGATGGGGATACGCTGGGCGCGATCCTGGCGGACGAAGGTTGGACGATCGATTTCGACAGCTTGATACCCTTTGCCCGCTGGTGCCCGCGCCAACTGGAGGCAAAAGTCTACGACACGCGGTTCTACCTGGCCGATGTCGGCACCGGAGCGCTCGACCTGGCTGCCGATGCCACCGAGACGGCTCACGTGTTCTGGGCGAGTGCCCAAGACGCGCTGGATCTGGCCGATGCAGGGCGGATCAGGGTGATTTTCCCGACGCGCCGCAATCTGGAGCGGCTGGCGCTATGGCCCGACTTCGCTACGGCGCGCGCGCATGCGCTGGTGACGCCTGTGCAGACCATTTCGCCCTGGATCGAACTGCGCGACGGGGTGCGCTGGCTGATGATTCCCTCCGACGCGGGCTACCCGATTGTCGGCGAGCCGCTCGATGGTGCATTGCGGGGATGATTTGATCGATAATGAATGTAACTGGCGCCGGGCAGATGTGTTGTCGGTCGCTTCGATCAATGCGGGGTAATGCTTATGCGCCCGGTTGCGTGGATTAAGCACCGACGCGCTAGTCCACGGGGTGTCGAGGTTTCACCATGCCCCAGCGCAAAGTCCGTTTCCGTCCCGAACCCGCTGCCGATGAGCAGCGTCGTCCGCGCGCCGCGCGCGATCACGATGGTTTTGTCGCGTCGCCGGTCCACGCAATGCACCAGAATCTTTGGGCTTTTGCGCAAAGTCCGGTGGAACCCCCGCTACCGCTTTATCCTGGTTGGGTTCGGCTGGCGATACCGCTGGTCGGGTCGGGCGCGCTGTGGGTGATCATCTTTTGGGCGCTGGGCTATTTGCGCTGATCGGGATGCCCGGGCCCGCTTGCGGCACGTAACGAAGCCCCAATCGAACCGTCCCGGGTCTATCCTTCGCTGACCTGCGGCGCGCATACCGCCATCGTTCCTGTGCATGATCGCGCTGTCGCGATTGGCCGAGCAACAGGGAGACGCCCGGTGCGTCCGCAACGATCAGCCACCCCTCATTGTGTTGAAGCGCCGCCCGCCGGACTGGCCCCGATCCTCCATGAGCAGGCGGATACCGCGCTGGCGGCTGCTTCCGGATCACCATTCCGGTCAAAGCTGATGTTTCAGCGATCCACGCTGCTGCGGGCCTTCGATGCGATGCAATCCGGAGCCCGGGACGGTCGCGACGGCGGGGCCTTGGTTGCGGCATCCTATGTGGCCGGCGACATGCTGCCCGGCACGCGCATCGACGATGGCCTCATCCGTCTGTTCGACATCGCCGGCGCGTTGTTGGTACTGCTCCTCGCGTTTCCGGTCATGGTGTTCGTGGCGCTCGCGGTCAAGCTGACCAGCCCGGGGCCGCTGCTGTTCGCACACGCCCGCGTCGGGCGGCATGGCCGGCGGTTCGCCTGCCTCAAATTCCGCACGATGGCGGTCGATGCCGATGCGCAGCTCAAGGCGCTGCTCGACAGCGACCCTGCGGCACGGGCGGAATGGCAGACGAGCCACAAATTGCGCAGCGACCCGCGGGTAACTCCGATCGGCCGGTTTCTGCGTCGCACCAGCCTGGATGAATTGCCGCAGCTGTTCACGGTGCTGTGGGGCGATATGAGCCTGGTCGGGCCGCGCCCGATCGTCGAGGCGGAAATTCCGCGCTATGGCCGCCATTACGCGATATATTGCCGGGTGCGTCCGGGGGTTACCGGGCTGTGGCAGGTGCAGCGCGATGCGGATACATCGTACCGCCGCCGCGTCGCGTTTGATGTCGCCTTTGCGCGGGGTCGATCGCTGCGGCTGTACCTGTTGATTTTGGCGCGGACCGTGCCGGCGGTGCTCAGTGGCCGTGGTGCCTGCTGAATGGCGCCGCAGACGTTGCCTCTGGCTCTGCTGGCGCACTACGACATAGAAATATGCCGCGATTTGCTAAGCTGCAACTCTTGCGCCGAGAGCCAATGCGCTGGTGCGCCAGTGCCGAAGGCGCGCAGTTGCATCGGCCTCAATATCGTCAAGTCGCCGGTGTCAGATCCGGTGTGTCCAGAATAACACAACGCACGCCACCAGAAGCAGCCAGAACACCTGGCTGATAGCAAGTCCGATGATCAGGCCCCGCGCGGCATCCAGGCTGCCGGGTTCATGCCCGCGTTCGCGCTTCACGTCGCGTATTGTAGTGGACAGATCGAGCGAAACTTCACTCCAGATAGTCTTTTCCATTCAACACCCCCGCATTACCCTGCGTCAATCTGCGCACATTATGGCGAATACTGCGACATCATTGCAGATCGGAAAACCGTATATTCCGCTCTACTGCCGTCTTATGCCCGACCGACCCTGGTCCTTGACCAAAGATTAGAAGAGGTTTGACAGACATTCCCCCGGTTAAGGAAAAAACCCGTATAAACAGTTAAGCACGCCATCATGATTTGGCAATGGCGTGGCCTATGCAGTTGTACGCAGATGGGGATATTCAGTGACTGCACCAACGAACCGAAATGGCGCAATCGTATTGCGCCACCATTCCGATATTTCGTGTTGCATCGCAGTATATCCACAGTCGCCGCTTTTGGCGGTCTAACGTGGCATTTGCGCAGGCCTGTGTGCTAGTGCAAGGCGAGCAGCGCAGATGCACAACGGCGCGTTCGATACACGCCGCACGGTGTGTTGGTACGCAAAAGCCGCACTCTTTCGATCGAATTCGGATACAGTCTCGGCAAGCAACAGAAAAAAATTCCGGCTCTTGCGCCCTATGGCGTGTCACCGTTGGGCGGATCTCGCCATACGATTCGCGCGGACATTCATGGCGCACCCCCCAGATACAACCATACCGCGCGCAAGTCGGCGCAGCCTATGGGGTCCGATGCGTCGTAATGTCGTCCCCGGGGTTTATGGCGCTTTGGCTACGCGACGCGCGTCCATGACATAGGGAATGCGACGGCTGGCACGGGGCAGGCCCCGCCATCCGGCGTCATCCCTTGCGCAGCGGCAAATCCCGGACTGTTGCTCAGAAATAGCGCTCGCCGATGCGGATCGTGTCGCCAGGCAGGACCGAGACTGGCGTGCCGCGCAGTTGCACGCTGCCTTCGCCCGGTCCATTGTCACGCCGCACGAAGACGGTACGGGCATTGGCGCGATACGTGAAACCGCCAGCGAGTGCGACCGCCTTTTCCACGGTAAGTCCCGTAGAATAGGCATATTCCCCCGGCTTGTTTACTTCACCCAGGATATAAAACGGGCGGAAGTTCAGCACCTCGACACTGACACGCGGGTCCTGCACATACCCCTTGTCGAGCCGGTGGGTGATATCGCCGGTCACTTGTTCGATCGTGTGATCCGCCACATTGACCGTGCCGATCAGCGGAAACGCGACAGCGCCTGCCGGCGTCACGCTGTATTCGCCGCTGAGCGCCGGCTCGTTGTAGACGCTGATGCGCAATTTGTCGCCCGCGCCCAGATGGTACCCGGCCGATGCCCTGGCCGCCGGCATGTCGGTCGCGGCCAGCGGCGCGATATGTTCACCCGAACACCCTGCCAGAATCGGTATCATCATCGGCATGATCATGACGGTCATGGCGGCCTTGCTCGCGAATTTGCGCATGATATTTCCCATCTACGCTGGTGAAGCCGTTCAAATGACGGCAAGTGCTTGAGCGGAACACGATACGTCCCGGGTGGCTGCCGCTGACAGTGTTCTGATACCTGTCACCCAAAAGCTCAATCGTGCGCGCCGTAACGAAAAATCCGTCATGGAGATAATCCAGAGGCTGTCTGCGCCGCGTCCGGCCTCCGGCGTGCATGCCTGGAGCACCGCGCTGCGTGCGGCTTTTCGCGCACGCTGGATTGGTTTCCTTAGCAGTTTTCCGTAGGTGACAGCCCCGTATCGGGGCTCCTGCCAACGGCCCGTCGCACCGGCACGCGCGAGCTCGTCACCGCCCCCGATCAGCGGGGCCGTTGCCGGCGTTTTCCCTCCGCTGCGGATATGCTTCGCCTTTCGCGCCGGGCGCTGTCGCCTAGTCTGATCTTCGCAGCCCATGGACACAAAGGTCCGGCGGGCAGGGCATACCGAATTACCAGACTTGTCTTTTTGGGGTTCTTCAAAAAACCCGTTCGTTGCGGGCGTCGCGTGGCAAATCGGCCTCGCTGCCCCGCGCAATCGTCCGCGAAGGAGCATAACCGTGACCACGGCTGTCAACACACTGGACCAGAGCGGCGGTGGCGCCCTTAATGCGTCCGGACGCTTGCCCGGCCTGACCGGAGGCGATGTCCTGCCGGCCTGGCTGGCCGAACCGCGCATCGCGCCGGCCGCCACCAACGACCGGATCGACCTGAAATTCCTGATCGGGATATTCCGGCGCCGGTCCGGGCTGTTTGTTGCCGTGCTGGGCGGATCGCTGGCGATCGGTGCGGTGATCACCGCGTTGTCCCCGCGCATCTATGTCGCGCATGCCGACGTCACGCTCAACAGCAAGACCGCATCGATCGCGCCGACGAGCACCAACGACCGCACGCCCGAGCAACAGGCGCCGACCGATGCCTTTGTCGACACGCAAGTCGCGCAAGTCACTTCGACCGATAACATGAACGCGGTGATCGACCGGCTGGGGCTCGACAAGGATCCGCATATCATTGCCGAGGCCGGCCACGCCGCGCCGCGCCTGGCCACGATCGAAACTTTGCGCAAGCACATCAATGTGCAGCGGATCGGTTCGACGTACGACATCGGCATTACCTATGACAGCCATGACGCGGCCCAGGCGGCGGCGATCGCCAACGCCTTTGCCGAACAGTTCACGCGCGGCGCGCTGGCATCCAAACGCGATGCCGCGCGCCAGACCACGGGCCTGATTTCGGCGCGGCTCGATCAGCTCCGCAGCCAGGCCCTGGCCGACAGCGCTGCCGAACAGAATTATCGCATCGCGCACAACCTGCTCAGCGCCAACCAGGGCACGCTGACCGAACAGGAAATATCGTCCTACAACCAGGATATGGCGCGCGCGCGTGCCGAACAGGCCGAAGATGCTGCGCGGCTCGATGCGGCGCGGCATCAAATGGCGGGCGGCGGCATTGGCGGCGACGGGGTCGGCGAAACGCTGGCCTCGCCGGCAATCGCGGCCTTGCGTGCGCAACAGGCGACCGCGGCGGGTGAACTGGCTTCGCTCCAGGCGCGCTATGGCGCGCTGCATCCCGATGTGATCAAGGCACGCGCCACGCTGCACGCGATCGATGAACAGGTTGCGGGCGAAACGCGCCGGGTCATTTCCGGACTGGAGTCCAAATCGCTGGCATCGAACCAGCGGCTCGCCTCGCTGTCGGGCTCGCTGAACCATTCGCGCGGCACGCTTGCGGTCAGCAATTCGGCGAAAACCGGGCTGCAGGATCTGGAGAAGCGCTCGGAAACATCGAACGCACTCTATGAAAGCTACCTCAACCGGTACAAGGAGCTGACCGCGCGCGAAGGCACCGAACAGGCCGATGCCGAAATGCTGCATCCCGCGCCGGTGCCGCTGGTGCCTGATAGCCCGCATGTGATGATCAACCTGATCCTGTCGCTGGCGATCGGGCTGGGGCTGGGGGTTGCCGCTGCTTTCCTGGCGGAGCTGAACTACAGCGGGATCACCACCGGCGACGATATCGAGCAGCGGCTGGGCGTGCGGTATCTCGGCTCGGTGCCCTCGCTCGCTTCTGTCGCCGCGCGCGGCACGAAACGCAGCCCCGTCGATGCGCTGATCGACAATCCGCGGTCGGCTTTTGCCGAAAGCTTTCGCTCGCTGCGCGCGTCGATCGCGATGAACACGACCAATGCCAAAGTGATCGCGATTACCTCGTCGCTGCCCGATGAAGGCAAGACCACGACCTCGATCTGCCTTGCGCGGTCGATGGCCGCCTCGGGCGACCGCGTGCTGCTGATCGATTGCGATTTGCGCCGCCAGGGCGTCAGCGAATTCGTCGCCGATCGCGAAAGCCGCCCAGGCCTCGTCGAAGTGCTGCGCGGCGAAGCCGAGCTCGACGATGCGATCGCCATCGACGCGGCCACCGGGCTGGCGATCCTGCCGGTGTCGCCCGATGCAACCGGCGCGCCCGAACTGTTGACCGGGATCGAGATGGACCGCCTGCTGGAACTGGCGCGCACGCGGTATCATGCGGTGATCATCGACACCGCACCGGTGCTGCCGATCGCGGATGCGCGGCTGGTGCTGGGCAAGGCCGATGCGTCGGTGTTCGTGGTGCGCTGGCGCAAGACCCCCGACAGCGCACTGCGCGCCGCGTTGCGGTTGCTGCCGGGCAACCGCGTGCAACTGGCCGGCGTCGCGCTGACGCGGGTCGACATGCACAAGCAGGCGCGGTTCGGGTATGGCGAGGATGCGTTCTACCAGAGCTATCGTCGGTATTATTCCTGATCCGGATCGGCGGGCGCGGGGGTCATGTGGCGCGTGACCCCGGATTTCTACTCTTACCGGGATACCCGTCATGGAATTGACGATCATCGGCGCAATCCAGGTCTTGGTCGGGCTGGTCCTGTTCCTGGCCGGCAGTGTCGAGGCGATGTTCGCCTTTCTGCTGGTCACCACATTGTTTGCCGGCTCTGCGGCCATCGTGCTGGGCTCGTTGGGTACAGGGTCTTCGATCCCGCCGCTCGATTTCGCGCTGCTGTTCATGATCATGCGCGTCCTTGTGCCGGGGTCGGGCCAGTTGCGCGCCACGGTCAATGCAGTGGAGGCCAATGCCTGGCTCGGCGTGTTCGTAGCTTACGGCATGCTCATGGCCTTTGTCGGCCCGCGGCTGTTTGCCGGCCAGTTCCATTTTGCACCCTTGCGCGCGCAAGGCGTGGGCACCTTTACCGACCGGTTGAGCTTTCTGCTGGCGACGAAACCGTTCGAAGCGTCGGCACAGAACCTGACGTCATCGGTTTATCTTTTCGGCACGCTGGTTGCGGCCACGGTCGCGCATGTCGCGTGCAAGGCGGCGGCCGGGCGCAAGACCCTGGTGCGCACGATCGCGATCGTCGGAATGATCCATGCGACACTCGGTTTTGCCTCGGTGCTCGGCAAAGGCACCGCGATCGATCTGGCGCTCGGGTTTTTCCGCAACGGCAGCTATGCCCAGCTCGATCAGCAGATCGAGGGTCTGTCGCGCATGTCGGGCATATCGCCCGAACCCTCGGCTTATGCCGGATATGGTTCGATCTGGTTCGTATTCCTGGCCGAATGCTGGCTGCGACGCGTGTCGCCGTTGCTGACCGGGTCTGCGGCACTGTTCCTGGGCGCGGCGCTGCTCGCCAGCACCTCGACGACGGCCTACCTCGCGATCGGGATCTGGACAGCTCTACTGATCATGCGCAGCCTGGTCATCCCCGGCGCACTGACGGTCGATCGTGCGCTGTGGCTCGGCGCGCTGGCGATCGTGGGCGTGGTCGCTTGCGGGCTGGCGCTGATCTGGCAACCGCAACTGGTCGAAAAGATCTCTACCTTTTCGCAGCACCTGCTGCTCAACAAGATGTCGTCTGAATCGGGCATTCAGCGGCGGTTCTGGGCGCTGCAGGGGTATCAGGCGTTCGTCGGCACCTGGGGCATCGGCGTTGGTCCAGGCAGTTTCCGCTCGTCAAGCCTGATCACCGCCGTGCTTGGCTGCGTCGGGGTCATTGGCGCAGTTGCGCTGACCGTGCATATCGTGCTCGCATTCAAACCGCTGCGCTGGTCGACATATGTCCCGATGGCCGATCCCGACCTGGCGGTGGCGGGCGCCTGCGCTTGGGGCATGCTGATGGCCATCGTGATCGCCAGTGTGACCGCCGCCAATTGCGACCCGGGCAGCGATTTCGCGATCCTGAGCGGCGCCGCGCTCGCGCTGCGCAGCCGCACCGCCCGCACCGGCATGCGTTCGGTCCTGCAACTCTCTCCTGTCGCCGCCCTGGCCCCCGCTTGACGCGACAAAAAGCCACTTCCTTTCAGGGGCGACGGATTCACACAAGTGGTTGAAGAGCCTCCGGCGGCCAAGGGCCATTGCCCTTGGATCCCATTAAGACATTGAACTGAAAGCCGATTTAGCCTTGGTATTCTGCCGCGAAGCGACAGATCTTCCAGCCGCTTCGCGGCGGGCGCAACATCCGAAAATTCGCGCAAATCCAGCGCTGCGACGAAGGCCCAAATCCCGGAAAAGGAACCACCATGCCCCGCTTCACCACCTGCTGCGCCCTGACCCTGGCCCTCACCACATCCCCCGCCGGGGCCAAACCCGCCAGCAACCAGCTCGACATGTGCGGAATGACACCATCCTTCACCGAAGACTTCTCTGATTTCAAGGTGACCAGCCGAGATCTTGGCACAAACGCCAACTGGATCGCCCACACCCCCTGGAACGGCGATTTCGGCGACGCCCGCTTCACCGACCCCGGCCCGGGCGGCCCCTTCTCCACCGATCACGGCATGCTCCACATCACCGCGCGCAAGACATCGGGCGGATGGCAATCAGGCCTGATCGCGGCGGGCGACGGCGCGGGCCACGGTCATGGCGAACGCTACGGCTATTTCGAAGCCCGCATGAAACTTCCCCCGGGGCCGGGCACCTGGCCTGCCTTCTGGCTCGCCAGCCTGCACCGGCCCGGCGACAGACGCCCGACGATCGAGCTCGACGTTATCGAATACTACGGTCAATCGCCTGCGACATACCACGTCACCACCCACGTGTGGACGCATGACAAGGCGACCGAACAACACAATGGCTCCACCATCGTCGTCCGCCCCGAAACGCTGGTCACCGAATTTCACAACTACGGCGTCAAGGTCACCCCGCAAACCATCGGCTATTACCTCGACGGTCTGCTGGTCTGGCAAGGCCCGACGCCCCGGGACCATGTCTTCCCCTTGATCCCGATGGTCGATCTCGCTCTCGGATCAGGCTTTTCCATCGCCCAGACACCCAGCCCCTCTGTCCTCGATGTCAAATACGTTCATGTCTACGCCCTGCGCCCCGGCGCGCATTGCGACTGAATGCAATGGGCCTCCGGCAGCCAAAGGCCGCGGCCCCTGGGATCCTCTATCGTGACGACACCCAAATAGTATTCGCCGTTCATCTGCCATCTCGATACGATTGATTACAGCGGCGTAATGATTGCTGGGCGAGGGATGAGAGTATGGCTGGAATTGGACGTATCGGGGGCGCAACGCTGGCGTTGATGTCAACAACCGCGCATGCGCAATCGGCGCCGGCCGCCTCGGCGCAGGGCGAAGTTGCGGTGACGATCTACAACAACGACCTGACGCTGATCGAGGACCAGCGGCGGATCGACCCGGGCAAGGGCGATGTGGCAATCGAATTGCCCGACGTTTCGGCCGCGATCCAGCCCGAGACCGTGTCGCTGACCATACCCGATGCAACGATTCTCGAACAGAATTTCGATTACGACCTGCTGTCGCCGGCGCGGTTGCTCGACAAATCGGTTGGGCAACAGGTCACGCTGGTGCACACCAACCCGGCGACCGGTGCAGACAGCGGCGAGCCGGCCCGCGTGCTGGCCAACAACGGCGGCACTCTGCTGGATGTGGGCGGGCGGATCGAAATCTTCGGCGATATGTCGCGTTCGCGACTGGTGTTTCCGGGATTGCCGCCAGGCCTGAAGGCGCGGCCCACGCTGTCGGTGCGGCTCGATTCGACGCGCGCAGGTACGCGGCCGGTCACGCTCAGCTATCTCAGCCACGGGTTTTCCTGGAAGGCCGATTATGTCGCGCTGTTCGATGAAAGCGGTTCGAAAGACGGCGCCGGCCATATCGACGTGCAGGGCTGGATCACGCTGAACAACACCACCGGTACCAACTTTGCCAACGCGCATGTGTTGCTGGTCGCAGGCGAAGTTGCCAACACGCTGGGTGATGGCAATTCTGCACCATCCCGCCGCTATCCCCCGCGCGGCATGGTGCAGATGCAGAAAGCCGGAACCGAAACGAGCGGCCGCGAACGCCTCGGTGATTTCTATGTCTATCCGATTGCCGGGCGCACGACATTGGCCAATGCGCAGCAGAAACAGGTATCGTTTCTGGATGTGAAGGGCGCATCCGCGCGCAAGATCTATCGCTATGCCAATGGCTGGCTGGGCAATGCCGATGCTCCGCAAAGCGCGCAAAGCGTGATCGCGTTTTCCACGAGTGCCAGGGAAGGGCTCGGCGATGCACTGCCCGCCGGCATGGTGCGTGTCTACATGCGCGACGCGCGCGGGCAGCCGCAATTCATCGGCGAACAGGCGATCGGCCATACCCCGATGGGCTCGACCCTCGCACTGCCGACCGGCGATGCGTTCGACGTGAAGGTGCAGCCCACGCTGATCAAGCGCACGAAACTCGCGCTGGGCGAATGGGAACAAGCGGCGCGCTGGCGCGTGACGACCGCAGGCAAGACGCCCAATGTGGTTACGGTCGAAAACGCCGTCACGCATTGGCAGACGACGATGCAATACCGCGTGACCAATGCCAGGCCGACACCGGTCACGGTCGAAGTTGCGCAGAGCGGCCTCGACAACGGGTGGAGCGATACCCGGGTGCCCAGTGAAAGCCAGCCCGGCGAACAGCGATCGATCGATGAGCGTGTGTGGCAGGTGGCGGTCCCGGCAAACGGCGAGGTGACGCTGACCGTCACGTTCGACACGCGCTACTGATCGTCATGCGCCTGTTCCTGGCCAGTCTGATCATGCTGAGCGCCCCCAGTGCTCATACGCAGACAATTGTCGCCGCATCAGCGCCCGTGGACACCAGCGTCACGATCTATCGCGCGCCATTCGACACGTTCGGAAATCGCCCTACCGACGCGCGCGATCCGCTGCCCTGGCTCGCGGGCTATGCGCTGATCAGTGAAACGCGCGAGATCGACGTGCCGGCCGGGCCTGCAGTGATCCGCTTTCCCGGCGTCGCGGCAGGGATGCTGGCTGAAAGTGTGGTCGTATCGGGATTGCCGGTGGGCGTGCGGGAAAAGAACCTCGATGCGCAATTGCTGTCACCGCGCAATCTTTATGCCGGGTGGTTCGGCCGCCCGGTGACATTGCGCCGTGAAGATCCCGCGACCGGAAAGGTGCGCGAAGAGAACGCAGTGATCCGCTCTGCGCCCGGTGGTGCAGCAATTGTCCAGACAGATCATGGCTTTGAGGCGATGACTTGCGGCCCATTCTCCGACTCCATCGCGTATCCCGGCGTGCCCGACGGGCTGTTCCCGTCGCCGACCCTGTCGATCGCGACCGACGCCCCGGCGCCTGTGCACGTGCGTGTGCGGCTGGCCTATCTGGCGTGGAATTATGACTGGCGGGCCGATTATGTGCTGAAACTGGCCCCCGATCTGCACCATGCCACGCTCAGTGCATGGGTGACGCTTGCCAGCGCCGATGTGACGAGTTTCCCCCAGACCATGGCGGCCGTTGTCGCGGGCAAACCGAATTTCAGCGACGCGCGCGGTGGCAGCGGTGATGGCGATCAGGACCTGACATATCAGTGCTTCCCCAGCGCTCCGGCGAGCACACCGCCACCACCCCCGCCGGCGCCGGCGCCCAGGATGCCGATGGACGCGATGGCCATGGCTGCGCCAATCATGGTGACAGCGCGCAAGGCGCTCGTTGCCGAGGCCGAAAACCTGGGCGACCTGAAGCTGTTTCGTTTGCCGCAACCGACAACGGTCGCAGCGCGCGGGCAGAAACAGGTCGCGCTGTTTGATCCGCGCACGATTGCGATCGATGTCATGCACGTCGCTGCGCTCGATGACCTCGATGGCACAATCTCGGCGCAACTGCAGGTGCGCACGCGCAACCGCACGGCCGAAGGGCTGGGCCTGGCGCTGCCCGGCGGCAAAGTCAGGATCATGGCGGAACGCGACGGGCATGCGCTGGTCGTGGGCGAGGGCGCGCTGGAGGATCGCGCGATCAACGAACGTGTGGAAATCGGCACCGCGCAGACCCCGCAAGTCACTGTAAAACAGACGATCACCGCCCAGACAAAAACCGCCCGCACGATCACCGCCACGATCAGCAATGCCAATCCCTTTGCGATCCGCTTTGAAGGGACATTCAAGCAGACCGCAGCCGCCGCGATCCAGGCACCTTCGTCGCCGCTGGTGCTGGTGGACGGCCACCGGGTCTGGTCGGTGCGTATCCCGGCCAACGGCCGCGCAGTATTGCACTATGATATGTCGGGCGACTGACAGGCCGGTTCACGTCCCGCTAAACATTGCCGCGCTACTTGTTCTTTCCAAAGTCCCGCTCCTCAGCGGAGGGGCTTGGGCGGAATGTCCGACGCCAATGGCAGGCATGCCGTTGCGACCCTGGATACCCTCACCCGGGCCCTGCTTTTGAGGAAAAGGGTTCAGGAACGGGCGATTTGGAAGATGATGAAAGCGTTCGCCATTGCTGCCCTCACGCTCGCCGGCGCCGCTGCGCCCGCCTGGGCGGAAAAACCATCGAACCTTGCGCTGGCCGAACGCCTGACCTGGGGCCCGCGCGGCGATGAGGCTGTGTCTGCGCCAGGTGACCCCGCCGCTGTGTTGGCAATACCGATGAACGCCCCGCTCCCGCCCGCCGCTGCGCAGATGATCGCGCAGATGCGCATCAGCCGCCAGCCGATGGCTCAGATCGTCTTGGACATGGCCGAGCGTCGCCGGGCAATCAATGCAATGCCCGATCCCGATGCCAAGGCCGCCGCCGACAAGGCGTGGCGCGGCGATATGAACGATCTGGAGCGGCAGGCGACGACGCGCGGCATCATCCGCGCGCTGTACGCGCCCGCCCAGATGGGCGAGCAACTCACCTGGTTCTGGGCCAACCATTTCAGTGTCCACGAGCAGAAGCGCGAGATCCGGGCAATGCTTGGCGGCTGGGACGACACATTGCGCGCGCATGCGCTGGGCAAATTCCGTGACTTGCTGGCCGCCACCGTGACCGCGCCCGCGATGCTGCAATATCTCGACAACGATCAGAACGCAGCCGGGCATATCAACGAGAATTACGCCCGTGAAATCATGGAATTGCATACGCTGGGCGTGGGCAGCGGCTATTCGCAGAAAGATGTGCAGGAACTGGCACGCATCCTGACCGGGGTCGGGCTGCGGATGAATGCCGACATGCCGCATCTGGGGCCGGACAAGGCGCCGCTGTATCTGCGCGACGGGCTGTTTGAATTCAATCCTGGCCGTCATGATTTCGGCGACAAGGTGCTGCTGGGCCAGACGATTCATGGCTCGGGCTTTGGCGAAGTCGCGCAGGCGATCCGTATTCTCGCCGATGCGCCAGCGACGCGCGTGCATGTTTCGCGTAAATTGGCGCTGTTTTTATTGGGCCACGATCCGTCGCCAGCGCTGCTGAACGCGATGACCGGCGAATGGCAAGCGAGCGACGGCACGATCGCACGTGTCGTTGCGGTGGTGCTGCGCTCCGATGAATTCCGCGCATCACTGGGCCAGGGGTTCAAGGATCCGATGCATTATGTGCTGTCGGCGGTGCGCTATGCCTATGGCGGGCGGGTGATCCGCAATGCCGATCCGATCCTCAACTGGCTGCGCCGCATGGACGAGGCGCCGTATGGCCGCGAAACGCCCGATGGCTGGCCGCTCGATGCGGCGGCATGGACCGGGCCGGGGCAGATGGAAACGCGCTTCGAAATCGCCAAGGCGATCGGCAACGGATCGGCTGGTCTGTTCAAGTCACGCGATCCGGGTGGACCCGACGAGCCCGCCTTTCCGCAATTGCAGAACGCGTTGTGGTTTGGCGGGTTCGACCACACCATCGGCGCGCAGACGCGCGCGGTGCTCGATCATGCGGGATCGTCGCCGCAATGGAACATGCTGTTGCTCGCCAGCCCCGAATTCATGCGGCGCTGAAAGGAGATTGCGATGAACTTTGTGCTCGATCGACGTTCTGCACTGGCCGGCGCTACCGGCCTGGCCTTGCTTGGCGGGCGCGCAATGGCGGTTCCGGCAGCGCCGGGCACGCGGTTCCTGCTGGTGTTCCTGCGCGGTGCGTACGATGCGGCCAATGTTATCGCGCCGGCATCGAACGCGTTCTACCACGAAGCGCGCCCGACACTGGCGCTCGCCCCTCCCGATCCGGCCAACCCCCAGGCGGCGCTGCCGCTCGATGCCGACTGGAGCCTGCACCCGGCCCTGCGCGACAGCATTGCGCCGCTATGGGCATCGCGGCAGATTGCGTTCGTGCCGTTTGCCGGCACCGACGACATGAGCCGCAGCCATTTCGAAACGCAGGATTCGATCGAAATGGGGCAGCCGATCGTCGGCCAGCGCCGCTATGGTTCGGGCTTCATGGGCCGGCTGGCGACAACGCTCGGCGCCAATCCCGATCGTGCAAATCGCGGTGGCACCATCGCATTTTCCGACACATTGCCGCTGGTCATGCGCGGCGGGCCGATGATTCCCAATCTGGCGCTTGGCGGCAATGGCAAGCAGGTGATCGACGACAGCGAAACCGCGATGATCGCTGCGATGTATCGCGGGCAGCATCTGGGCGGGGTCGATCTGGATGGCGCGGTGCATGCCGGCTTTACCGCGCGGGACACCGTGTGGCACACGATCGACGATGAAATGCGCGCATCGGGGCGCGGGGCGATCGCGGCGCGCGGGTTCGAGGCGGCGGCGACACGCATCGGACTGGTCATGCGCGACAAATACAACCTGGCGTTCGTCGATGTCGGCGGATGGGATACGCATGTCAACCAGGGCGGCGCGACCGGGCAACTGGCCGGGCGGATCGGCGAACTGGGGCGGGGCCTTTCCGCTTATGCCACCGCGCTGGGCCCCGATGCCTGGCGCCAGAGCGTGGTCGTCGTCGTGTCCGAATTCGGCCGCACGTTCCGCGAAAACGGCAATCGCGGCACCGACCATGGCCACGGCAGCATTTACTGGGTGATGGGCGGCGCGGTGTCGGGTGGGCGGATGGTCGGCCCGCAAGTGCGGATTGCGCCTGAAACCTTGAACCAGAACCGCGATCTGCCGGTGCTGACCGATTACCGCGCGCTGATCGGCGGGGTGTGGCAGCGCCAGTATGGCCTCAACCGTGCGCAACTGGATACGGTGTTCCCGGGCGTCGCACCGGCACGCCTGAATTTGATCTGACGAAAAGGTTTTCATTCGCAGGCTTCAAAGGTACCGCGCGCAAATCCCTGGTTTGAAGAGCGCGCCATGTTGTCAATTCTGTCATTCAAATTCGGTCTGCTGCTCGTCGGCGCGATCTGGGCCGGCGCGCAAAACCAGCTCGCCGGCGGTGGCTCGTTCATCACGTTACCCGTGCTGATGATGACCGGGATGGACGCGCGGGCCGCCAATATCACGTCGACCGTGGCGCTGTTTCCGGGGCAGGTGACAGGCGGCTGGCTGGGCCGGGCTCATGCCACAGGCACTGCCAGCCTCGGCTTGCGCGCGCTGACCATCATCAGCCTGATCGGCGGTGCGATCGGCGCTGTGCTGTTGCTGCTGACCCCGTCCAGCGTGTTTGCGCGCATGGTGCCGTGGCTGGTGCTGTTTGCTACGGCGGCGTTCGCATGGGGATCGTTTTTCCGCAAACCGGCGCGCGAAGAGGACGTTGTCCCGATGGGGAAAGTGCCTGCTGGCGCGATCCAGTCGGTGATTGCGATCTATGGCGGCTATTTCGGCGGCGGCATCGGGTTTCTGATGCTGGCGATCCTCGCGGTTGCGGGCGTGCCGGTGCGCTCGGCAGCCGCGACCAAGAACCTGCTCGCCGGCGTGATGAATTTTACCGCGGTGCTGATCTTCCTGGTGTCGGGCGAAGTGCGCTGGCTGGCGATGGTGGTTGCGATGGTCGGTGCGCTGACGGGCAGCTGGCTTGGCGCCATGATGCTGCGCCGGGTCAACGAACGCGCATTGCGGTTCGTGGTCGTGGCAATCGGCATTGCGCTGACAGTCGGGCTGTTTCACGGCGGGTTCTGACGGGCGTCCGCTCTAGGCGCGCCTTGCAAGGGCGTTGCCAGCGAAGGTTGCGGATGCAAAGGATCATTTTGGCCCGAGACGGCTTTCCCTTGTCAGTCACCTTTCAGAAAGTCCTGCCGCAATGCTGATCCGCGCTGGTTACGATATCGCGTTCAACTCGTCGCAGGACGTGCCGATGATCGCCAATCTGAGCGTGCATGCCTCGCGGAACAAGGATTTGCGCACGGCGCACCGGATATTCACCACACCCGATGTGCCGCTGTATGATTTCGTCGACAGCTTCGGCAACACCTGTACCCGGTTCACGATGCCGGCGGGCGGAATCACGCTATCGTGCGGATTTCTGATCGAGGATGATTACGAACCCGATCCGGTCGTCCCCGATGCGCGTGCAGACGCGCTGCAGGATCTTCCCGATGACGTGCTGATGTATCTGATGGCCAGCCGCTATTGCGAGACCGACCGGCTGACTTACGATGCGTGGCAGATGTTCGGGCATATCCCGCCAGGCTGGAGCATGGTCCAGACCATCGTGTCGTATGTGCACAACCACATCCGCTTCGATTACCAGATGGCCCGTCCGACCAAGACGGCCTACGACGTATTTTACGAAAAGACGGGCGTCTGCCGCGATTTTGCGCATCTGGCGCTGACGCTGTGCCGCTGCATGAATATCCCCGCGCGCTACTGCACCGGTTATATCGGCGATATGGACCTGCCCGCGTTGCTTGGCGACATGGATTTCTCTGCCTGGTTCGAAGTGTGGCTTGGCGGGCGCTGGTACACGTTCGATGCGCGGCACAACATCCCGCGCCGCGGTCGCATCCTGATGGCACGCGGGCGTGATGCCGCCGATGCGGCGCTGGTCACGACGTTCGGCCCGGTCGCGCTGACGCGATTCGAGGTATATACCGACGAGGACCGGCTGGCGCCCAACGCAGGATAGCTTCGCCGAGTTTGATAAAGCGTTGCAGGCGCATCGCGAGATGGCCTCAACACACGTCGCCCCTGTGCCAAATTCCTCGCAAATTTAACAACCTATATCTCATTCGTCATTCCCGCGGACGCGGGAATCCAGGGTGAGCGCCAATCATAAGCCACACCCCTTGGCGCCTAACCTGGATTCCCGCGTCCGCGGGAATGACGAATGCGATACGGTATAAGATAGCCACCCACGCAGGATGTTGGATACCGGCACTGGGCCGCGCTTTGCGCGATAAACTCCACGGCGGCATTCCCCTGCGGACGAGCTTCTCATTCTGCGCCCGGGTGCGCGCAAAACTCCGCTCAATACGCCGCCCAGTTCGCGACCATCCGCGCTGTTGCGGCGCCATCGGGCAAACATTGCGCAGTGTCCGGCCGCGGCGTGCGCGCGCAATTCCACAGCGCGGTTTCGGCGCCCTTGCGTGTATCGTGAAGCAGCAGGAACGCGATCGCGTCGGGCGCGGCGGGGTTGCGGCCGATGACCAGGCAGCGCGGGTGATCCTTGCACAGGCCAAAGGCGCGCACGGCATAGCTGCCGGAAAACGCGGCCGGGTCGACCATCATTGCGATCCGTTCCGTGGTGCCGCCGGTTCGCGACACTGGCGCGACCACCTCGCCGAGCGAGCGCGCGGCGGCCATCGTCGACGGGATATTCGCAGGCGCCGCGCCCCGCGACAGCGTCACGCCATCATCGTCTGGCAAAGCGATGCCATGCGCTGGCGACAGCCGCGCCAGGCTCGGCACGCGCGGTTCGTCATTGCCCCAGGGTAGCGGGCGCAGCACGCCCGGCGATCCCCAGTATCCGGGCCAGCGATAGAACAGATGCGGCCCGACCACGCCGAGCTTGACGAGGCTGTCGCGCCAGCGCGGCACGACATAATCGGCGTGGTAGTGCGTAGCCAGGCCCACGTCGCTATCCACCGCACCGGCCAACGCGGCCAGCGCAATCGCGCGCGCCCTGGTCCACGCCGGCGGGCCTGGCGTGCGTGCGACCATCGAACCATCGCAGGCGAACGTGAACTGGCAGGCCCCGTTGCCATGGGCGCCGTCTTGGGCGCCCTGAAACACCACGCCGCACACCGATTTGGCAAACGCGGGATGGCGCACCCGGTTAAGCACGACTTGCGCGACGGCGCGCTCGCCGGGGGGATTGTCGCCCGCCTCGTACCATTCGGCTGCGGCCAGGCAATCGGCCGCACGTTCGATCGCATCGGTGGGCATGCCGGCCGAGCGAAACGGTGGTGCGCTGTCGCGTGATGGCTGAACCGCGACTACGGCATTGGAGGCGCGCGCCGCATCGGGATTGATTGCCAGCAGGGCCTCGGGGCTGGGCAGGACGGGGACTTGTGCGGAGGCAACCTGGCTGATCCGCGCGGCATTGTCGGCGACCTGCGTCAGCGACAGTCGCACCACCTGGGTATCGTTGGGCAGCGGAAAGGCCCCGATCATGCGCATCAGGACGATCACGAAGATCACTGCGATGCACACGCGCCAGGCAATCGCCGGCGTCGCATGCCTGCCGGCGACCGTTGCGCGTGCGCGGGGCTTTGCCGGTCGCGCGTCGTAGGCGGGGGCGGCGTCGGTCAAAACCGGTAGGTCAGCGCGACGCTCACGCGATTCTGGTTGAAATTGCGCGCAGACAGCGTCGGGTCGGAATAGCGGCCAAGCCGGTGCGCGGCACTTGCGTCCATTTTCCAGTGCTGGCTGAGCAGCCACGTCGCGCCGAATTGCGCCGAGCCGAACCGATCCCGGAACGGCGATCCGACGTAGTCGGCCACGGTGTAGGCGACACCCGGGCGCAACAGCACATTGCGCAACACTTCGTGTGTCACATTGATTGCAAAGTCCTGCTGCTCGAACCCGGCGATGCCCAGCATCGGCGCACGCTGGAACGCCTTGTCGGCGGCAAAATTGATCGTGGTCAGCCGCGTCGGGCTCCACGCCAGAGACAGGTTGTAATCGAGCCCGGAGACCGGGGCAAAAGCCCCGTCACGAAAATTGCGGTGAAAATACCCCAGCGCAGCCTCACCCTGGAGCAGCCGGTTGATGCCGAATGTTACGCCGGCAAGCGCCGCGTATTGCGTGGAGTCGCGCTGCCCGGTGCCCGGCGCTGGGTGCGCATAGACGTTGTTGTCCAGCTCGACCTCGAGATAGGCGGCAACACCGGGGGAAACCGCCTGTGCCACACGGGCCTTACCCTCGATATAGTTGAAATCGCGGTACGACAGGTCGATCGGCACGCCGTCGAGCTCACGCGGCTTGTACCGATAGCGATCGACATGGCCTGACACCGTCACGCGCGTCTTGCTGATCGCCTTGTCGAGTTTGAGATCGGCGGTGACCTGGCCATAGGCGACCGGCTTGGCGCCGAACAGCGTGTCGCCCGATGAGCCGCGCGGTTCGATATTGCTCGACACCATCGCATCGGCCGACAGCGCCATCTCGCCGCCGAAATCGTACCGGCCATTGAACCCGACTTGCCCGGTTTCAACGTTTTCGCTGGTATGTTTGGCATAGCGATCGACTTGGGCCGACGCATTCACATTCAATTCGTTGTGCAACCACTGCGATCGCGCCGTGACTTGCGGGCGCACGGTGATCGAGGCATCGCCTTGCTTGATGTCGCTGCGCGCATAGATGTTATCGTTATAGGCCGCCTCCGCGCTCAGCGTCGGGTAGAGCAGGAAAGAGCCGGCGGGCACGCCGGGCTGATCATATTCGGGGCGCAGTCGCGATGCGGCGGTGTCGTTTTCCATGCGCGTATCGACGATCTGTTGCGCTAGTACCTGCCCGGGCGAAACCATTGCGCAAAGCGCGAGGCCGGAATGCAGGGCTGCGCTTTGCGTCCGATACGCGCGTCTCGAATTGCGCGCCCGCCAACCACCCATAAAAATGCCTCCAACCCTTTGCCCAACAGGGTGGATGTTCAGGTATCACCGATAGTATGGGATGTGCGGTCAATTGGCCCCGTATCCGAGTTAATACTGAGGGATTTGCCCCGGTTTCGTGGAAACCGCGCTTGCCGGTCGATCAATTCAATACGTGCCAATACTATGCAACGCCGATTAACCAGCGTGGGCAAGTGTTTGTTGGTCGATTTCACGACAAATCCTGCCCATGAAACACCGGAAACCCAAACGCCGATTCCATCGCAAAAGCCTGGGCCGCCCCACGGCAGGGACGATTGTCCGGATTGCGCAGATCGCCTTGCTGGCCATCGGCGGCTGGGCGTTGTCCGGCTATTCCAGCGGTTCGATCACCGAGGAGCAGGCGGCGCGCGCCGCGCTGGCGCTGGGCATGGTGGTGCTGGTAGCGGCGCCTGGCCATCGCGGGGTGCCTTTGCTTGGCGCTGTTGCGATCTGGCTGACGTCATGCGAATTTCTCGCGGCGAGCCGTACCGGTGAATTCGCGCTGTGGCGCTGGGCGGTGGCACTGGCCACGCTGGCGCTGGTCATGATCCTGACCCGGCTGCCCGAGTTTCGCGCGGGCGCGCGGGCCAATCCATGGCGGCGGCTGGGTCCCGATATCCGCGCGTGTCAAGCGACCCTCGCCAAGGGTACGCTCGAAGGGCGCGGGCGGTGGCTTGCCGCGCCGAGCAGCGTCGTCCGGTAAACCGCAAGCAATCGATCGACCCATTGTGCGGGTTCCAGCGCCAGCTGCGCGCTGTGCGCAAAGGCTGCATCGCTCATCATGCGGATGGCTGTGTCATCATCGACCAGCCGGCGTAAAACTGCCGCAAATGCCGGCGTGTCGCGCGGTTCGACCTGAACGCCGGCACCGATCGCCCCGATATCGGCGGCAAGCAGCGCGGTCGGCGGCAGAACGACGGGCAATCCACTGCGCAGCGCCTCCATCGCGACGAGGCCGAACGGTTCGGGATAGCGGCTGGGCATGACCAGCATCCGTGCATGCCGTGCCACCTCGGCAATCGCGCCAGGATCGAGGCGGCCGTCGAACTGCATTTCGGGATATCGTGCGCGCAAGTCTGCCGCCATCGCGCCATCGCCGACCACGCGCAGCGAAACGCCCGCAAGTCGTGCGGCGGCGAGCGCCAGGTCTGCGCCCTTGGTCGCCTCCAGCCGACCGACGAACAGCACATCCTGATTGAGTTCGGCGCGAATCCGCGAGGTGCTCCATGGCACGACCGGGTTGGGCAGGACGTCGATCGCGCAAGGCGGGATGCCACCGCGGACCAGGGCAGGGGCCATGCCCGCATGGATCGCCAGCACCGGCGGGCATGTGCCGGGGGCCAGCACCGCGCGCTGGATCATGGCCCGCGCCAGCCGCCATACCTTCTGCATCCGGCCGCGCCGGTCGCACCCCGCCAGGCAACATGAAGCCCCGAGCGGGGTGCGCGTACACACGGTGCCATCGGTCATGTTGGCATAGGCGCCGTTGGGGCACACCAGAAAGAAATCGTGGGCCGAAATCACCAGGCGATCACGCACGGGCCGCAAAGCGGCAAAGATCGCGGGCGACAGGATCTGCGACCAGCCATGCACATGATAGATCGTGCCGGGCGTGTCATGCGCGGCGATGATGTCGCGCACCAGCGCATACGCAGCCCGGTTCCATACGCCATTGATCAGCGCATCGGTGCGCCCGCGCGCGAGCAATCGCGGCTGGCCCAGACCGATCGCGGTGATCGTGCCGTCGCCGATGCCACCGGGCGGCGGCGTATCGCCAGACACAAACGTAACCGGATAGCCGGCCTGCGCAAACCCGATCGCCGATTGGACCGCCAGTGCGCTGGCCCCGCCCAGCGGGTGCGACAGGTCATTGATGACGACGATACGGTCGATGTTCGCAACGTCAGTCATCCGGCGAACTCGGGGTCGATCGCGCGGCGCAGTTGCGCGGCCAGCAGCGCGACATCGGCGCGGGTCGCAGCGACCAGCCGATCGAGCTGCGCATGGTCCACCCCGGCTTCCAGAGCATGGAGCGTGAGGGCGGTCAGCGCGTCGGCATCGAGATCCGCGCAATCGGCGATGAACGCCTGGCGCCCGGCGAGCGCAAAGAAACTGTCGAGCTTTACATCCCATTTCAGCCCGATCGCGGGGATCGCAAAGGCATGGGCCAGGATGCAGGCATGCATCCGATGCGCGATGATCACATCACACCCGGTGATGAAATCGACCAGATCGCCAGGCGTGGCAAAGGCGGGTGCGATCGTCGCAGGTTGTATCCGGGCATCGCCGGGGGCCGCTGCGGCGCACCAATCGTTGCCGTGGCGGCCAAGAAACGCGCGGTCTTCCGGGCTGCCGTTGGTGAACAGCACGACGCGCAGGCCCGCTGCCGCCAGCGCACGCGTGGCGATATCATACCACTTGCGAAAATCGACCGTCGGTGGCGGCCCGCTGGCGTGATAGCGCACGGCCAGCGGCGATGTGACGCACAAGCCCACCTGTGGATGTGTGGCGCTTCCAGATTTGACCGGTGCAGCAAAATGATAGCGCGCCAGCAGCCCGGGGTCGCCCGCCAGCGTTGCCGGGCGCAAGCCGCGCATCTCCAGCAATTCGCACCACGCCTGTTGCGACCGGCGATCGCGCACAGAGGCAAAGATCAGCGGCGTGCCGCGCAACGCGCGCACAAACAGCTTGTGCCCGGTACGCGACCAGCCGCGGCTGACGCCGACCGCGTGGACCGCAACCGGCAATCGCGCGCGCGCGACCTCGCTCAGCGCACCGGCCAGCTTCATCGGAAAATTGAGATCGCTGTCGGACAGCAGATTGCCGCCGCCCACGACTACGGCATCAACCCCGTGCAGCCGATTGCGGACATGGCGGCGCAGGCGGATCTGCACCAATATCGCGAGCGCGACGCGCACCGCATAACGCCGCGCCCAGCGCGGCAAAGCCTCCAGCAGAGCAATGAGCCGCCCGCGACGGCTGCGGCCATGGTCGCGATACTGCGCGCGCCCGGCCAGATCGATCGCGACGACCTCGACCCCCGGCATGGCAATGGCCAGTTCGCGTTCCAGGCATTCCGACAGCAGGCCATCACCCAGGTTGGGGCTGAATTTGACATTGAGCAGCGCGATCTTCATGCCGCGCCGCCTCGCCATCGTTTGGGCGCGGCAGAAAAACTCTCCCCTGGAGGGGAGGGGGGCAAGAAAAACGTCGATTGATCATCCGGGACGGCCATGGCGCGACTTTGCCAATGCCCCGCGCGGCGGCAAGCAGGGATAGCGCCGCTTCGGCCCGGTTATGGAGGCATTGCCCTGCTAGGGCTTCAGCCCGCCGCCCAGCACTTCGTACAGCGCCACCATATTGGTCGCCTTTTCCAGCCGCACCCCGACCAGCGACTGGCGCGCGGCATACATCGTGCGCGCGGCATCGAGCGCAGGCAGCCACGCATCGACGCCGTTGCGATAGCGCTCGTCGGTGATCGCGGCGGCTTTTTCCGCGCTTGCGACATAGGCCTGTTGCGCCGCCAGCTGGTCGTCGATCGTGCCGCGTCGCGCCAGCGCATTGGCCACGTCGCTGAACGCGTTCTGCACCGCACCTTCGTATGTCGCGACCGCCGCATCATGGCGCGCGCGCGCTGCCGCAAGATTGCCCCGCAGCGCGCCACCATCGAACAGCGTCTGCGTCGCGCTGCCGGCGAAGCCCCAGTTGAACACGCCGCCCTGGTTGAACAGCCCGCCCAGTGAACTGCTGGCCAGACCAGCAAGCCCTGTCAGCGAAATCGTGGGAAACATGGCCGCGCGCGCCGCGCCGATATTGGCATTTGCCGCGATCAGTTGATGCTCGGCCGACAGCACATCGGGCCGGCGCAACAGCACCGCCGATGTCAGCCCGACAGGCAGCGCCGGCATGACCGCATCGCCCGCGCCAAGCGTGCCGGGCAAGTCGGCCTCGGCCACGGGCGCGCCAGCCAGCAGCGTCAGCGCGTTCTTTGCCTGGGCCAGGTCGGTCGTGTATCTGGCGACATCGGACCGCGCCATCGCGGTCAACACTTCGGCCTGCGCGACTTCGAGCGTCGTGCCGACGCCTTGCGCATAGCGTTGCTGCGCCACCGTCAACGTCGTGCTGCGACTGTGCAGCGTATCGCGTGCCACGCCCAGCGCATCGGCATCGGCACCGATCGTCAGCCACGACTGCGCAACGTGCGAAACCAGCGCGATCTGCGTGGATTTGCGGCCCTCGTCGCTCGCCAGCCAGGTTTCCAGCGCGGCGCGGCTCAGGCTGCGCACACGGCCCCACAAGTCGAGCTCGAACGAGGCAACGCCGCCCGAGATGCCGAAGGCATCGCTTGTCGCGCCGGTCGAATCGCCATAGCCATTGGTATAGCCGACCGAGCCGTGGAACCGGCTGACCGCAGGGCTGGCAGTAATCGTGGGCAGGCGCGCAGCATCGACCACGCGGTATTGCGCGCGCGCCGCCGCGACATTGGCGACTGTCGCGCGCAGGTCGCGATTTTGCGCCAGTGCCGTGGTAATGACGCGCTGCAACCGCGCATCGGTGAAAAATGTGCGCCACCCAATCGCATCGACTGCGCCGTCATCGGCGGGCAGGGCGCTATAGCTGGCGCCCTGGGGCAGGGCCGCCGGCACCGCTGGCGCCGGTCGCTGATACGCCGGCATCATGCTGCACCCCGACAGCCCAAGCGCCAGGGCGCTGATGGCAACCTTCCGCATCATGCAGGGTGCCCCACTACCGGCGCCGGTCTGATCTTTTTGGCGAAGCGCGATTTCACCACGATGAAGAACAGCGGCACGAAGAACACCGCCAGCACTGTCGCCGAAATCATCCCGCCCAGGACCGCAGTGCCGATCGCCTGACGCCCGTTGGCACCCGCGCCGCTGGCCAGCACCAGCGGGATAACCCCGGCGACAAACGCCAGGCTGGTCATCACGATCGGACGGAACCGCAGCCGCGCCGCATCGAGCGCGGCGGCCAGCGGCGTCAGCCCGCGATCGAGCGAGCTTTCGGCAAATTCCACGATCAGGATCGCGTTCTTGGCCGACAGCCCGATCGTCGTCAGCAGCGCCACCTGGAAAAAGATGTCGTTCGACAGCCCGCGCAAGGTCGCCGCGCTGACCGCGCCGATGATCCCGAGCGGTATGACGAGCATGACCGAAACCGGCACCGACCAGCTTTCATACAACGCCGCCAGACACAGGAAAATAAACAGGATCGAGGCCGCAAACAGCGCCGGCGCCTGGTCGGCGGCGACTTGCTGCTGATACGACAGCCCGCTCCACGCGAGTGTAAAGGCACCGCCGAGCCGCCGGGTCAGCGTGGCGATTTCGGCCATCGACGCGCCCGAACTCACGCCCGGGCCACCGGTGCCGACGATCTGTTGCGAGGGCAGGCCGTTGAACCGGCGCAGCAGGTTCGATCCCGATGTCCACTTCGCCTGCGCCAGCGAGGAAAACGGCACCATGTCGTTGTTTGCCCCGCGCACATACCATTGCCCGATGGCCTCGGGCGTCATGCGGAATGCAGCGTCGCCCTGCATATACACGCGCTTCACCCGCCCGCGATCGAGGAAATCGCTGACATATGTCCCGCCCCACGCGCTCGACAGCGTGGCGTTGACATCCTCGGGCTTGACCTGCAGCGCGGTGATCGCCGCATCGTTGAGATCGACCTGCAACTGCGGCGTTTCTTCCAGCCCGCCATAGCGGATCTGCGCCAGTTTGGGATCGGCGATCGCGGCCGCCATCAGGTCCTGGCGCGCGGCCGTCAGCGCATGCGCGCCGACCCCGCCCGCATCCTGCAACCACATTTCGAACCCCGCCGACTGGCCCAGCCCGCGCACCGCCGGCGGGGCGAGCACCACCGCCTGGCCCTGGTATAGCGTCCGCAAATGCGCATTCAGCCGGTCGGTGATCGCGCCTGCGCTGCGGTCTGCGCCGGGGCGGTGGTCCCAGGTGCGCAGTTGCATCCACCCTTGCGCGACATTCTGCGCGGTGCCCGCGGCCTGGTTGCGCCCGAGCGACAAGAACACGTGTTCGATATTGGCGCCTTCGGTGTCGCGGATATAGCGCGTCACCTGGTCGGCGAACTGGCGGGTCTGGCTCAGCGTCGTGCCGGCGGGCATCGTGATTGCATAGCTCAGGTTGCCCTGGTCTTCCTCGGGCAGAAACCCGCTCTGCATCCGCATGTCGAGCGCGACGCCGAGCGCAGCGATGCCCACAAACACCACGAGCCACAGCTTTGGCGCGGCCACGAACCGCGCCAGCTGCGCCTGGTATGCCACCTGGATCCGGTCGTACCCGCGGTTGAACCCGGCAAACCAGTCGCGCTTCGGCGCATGGCCTGCCGCGTGGCTTTCATCGTGAAGCAGCGTCGCTGCCAGCGCGGGTGTCAGGATCAGCGCGACCAGCACCGACAAGCCCATTGCCGACACGATCGTGATCGAAAACTGGCGATAGATCGTGCCGGTCGATCCCCCGAAAAACGCCATCGGCACGAACACCGCCGCCAGCACCAGCGAAATGCCGATCAGCGCGGGCGTGATCTCCGTCATCGACTGGATCGTCGCCTCGCGCGGGGGCAGGTTTTCCTCGCGCATCACGCGTTCGACGTTTTCCACCACCACGATCGCATCATCGACCAGCAGCCCGATGGCCAGCACCAGCCCGAACATCGTCAGCGTGTTGATCGAATAGCCGACGGTGGCCAGAATGCCGAATGTGCCCAGCAGCACGACCGGGACGGCAATCGCCGGGATCAGCGTCGCGCGCCAGTTTTGCAGGAACACGAACATGACCACAACGACGAGCGCAATCGCTTCGAACAGCGTCTTGAGCACCTCCTCGATCGAAATCTTGACGAACACGCTGCTGTCGCGCGGATAGGCGATCTTGAAGCCGGGCGGCAGATCGCGCGACAGATCGGCGATCTTTGCCTTGACCGCGAGCGCGGTCGTCATCGCATTGCCGCCCGACGCCAGGCTGACCCCGAGCGCGACCGCAGGATACCCATCGAGCATGTTGATCGAGGTATAGTTTTCCTGCCCCAGTTCGACCCGCGCAACATCCTTCAGCAGCACGCGCGAGCCGTCGACCTGCGTTTTCAGCACGACCGCGCCGAACTGGTCCACGTTCGTCAGGCGCGACCGCGAGGTGATCGTGGCGTTCAGCGCCTGATTGCCCGGCGCGGGCAACATCCCGATTTCGCCTGCCGAAATCTGCGCGTTCTGCGCACCGAGCGCGGTGATCACGTCCTGCGGCATCAGCTTTACGGCGGCAAGCTTCACTGGATCGAGCCAGATCCGCATCGCATATTGCGTGCCCCAAACATCGGCCGAGCCGACGCCGTTGATGCGCGAAACCGGATCGGCCAGATGCACCGCCAGATAATCGGCGACATCGGCCAGGCTGCTTTTGCCGGTCGAGTCATACAGCGCGGCCATCAACAGCAGGTCCGATTGCGACTTGTTGATCGACAGGCCCTGCGACTGCACTTGCGCGGGCAGGCGCGTCACCGCCTTCGACAGCACGTTCTGCACCTGGACTTGCGCGGTGTCGGGGTTGATGCCCTTGTTGAACGTGGCGACGATCGACGCCTGGCCATTGCTGCTGGTCGAGGTGAAATAGATCAGCCCGTCGACGCCTTTCAGCTGCTGCTCCAGGATCTGCGTGACGGTATTTTCGACCGTGCGCGCGTCGGCGCCGGGGTAGCTGGCCTGGACAGAGATCGTCGGCGGGGCGATGTCGGGGAATTGTTCGACGCCCATGTTGAAAATGGCGATGCCGCCCCCGATCATCACCAGGATCGCCAGGACCCAGGCAAATATCGGCCGATCGACGAAATAGCGCGACAACATCGCCGGTTATTCCCCTGTCGCGCCGGGCGCGATTTTGACTTTGGTGCCCGGTCTTGCGGTCAACTGCCCGGAGACGACGACGCGTTCGCCGGGGCGCAATCCGCCGGTGATCAGCCAATTGGTGCCGAACGTCGTCGATGTCTCGACATTGCGCGATTCGATCACCCCGCCGCGTCCGACCACCAGCACCACGGGGGCGCCGCGCGGATCGCGGCTGACCGCAGCCTGGGGCAGCAGGATGCCATTGCGCACCACGCCTTGTGTCAGGCGCGCCTTGACAAACAGACCGGGCAACAGATCGCCGCGCGGGTTGGGCACAGTGACGCGCAAGGTGACTGTGCCGGTCATTTCGTTGACATCGATATCGGCAAAATCGAGGCGGCCGGTGCTGGGCCACTGCGTACCGTCGGCCAGGATGATCGCCACCGGCGCCGAGCCGGCGCTGGTCAATGCGCCGGTTTCGAGCGCGTGGCGAAGCGCAATGAAATCAGCGCTCGACTGCTGAATATCAACCCAGATCGGATCCAGCCGCTGGATCTTGGACAAAGCCACGATCTGTTCGCTGGTCACGAGCGCGCCGCGTGTCACGCTCGACTGGCCGATCCGCCCGCTGATCGGCGCGACGATACGCGTGAAGCCCAGATTGACCCGCGCGGCATCGAGCGAGGCGCGCGCGGCGGCGACTTGCGCGCGCGATTGCTGCCACACGGCATCGGCATCGGCGGCGTCCTGCTTCGAAATCCCGCCGGTCTGCGACAGCGTGCGATAGCGTTCGGCCTTGAGCCGGGTCGATTCGACGATGGCCTGTGCATTGGCAAGCGCGGCGCGCGCCTGTGCCTCGGTCGCGGCATAAGGCCGCGCGTCGATCTGGTACAACGCCTGCCCCTTGGTGACTTCGCTGCCCTCGGTAAACAGCCGCCCGGTAATCAGCCCCGACACTTGCGGGCGCACATCGGCGGTTTCGGACGGCATCGTGCGGCCGGTAAGCTCGGTCATCAGCGGCACCGCTTCGGCCTTGGCCACGATCACGCCAACGACAGGAGTCGGCGCCGGCGGCGTGGTCTGGGTGTTGCACGATGCCAGCATCGTCGCACAGATCGCGGCGGCAGAAAGGATCAATCGGCGCAAGATCAGGCTTTCGAGCAGAAACCGCCAGATCGACTCCCGATCATGGCGCGCACGGACCCGTTAGCGCCCGTTCACGCGACGCTCTACCACTTTCTTTCCTTGACGCCCGTCCTAAATCTGCGTGAGGCACACAGGGCAAAAAAAGCCCTCTCGCGTGGGGGCTTATACGATTTCTACCGCGCGGCGAACAGCAGCCGGCCCGGGCCCAGCAGATCGAGCACGGTGGTGATTTCGGCGGGTGGGACCGCAAAACAGCCCTGGCTGCGGCCGATACGGCCATATTGCGCGGCAAAATCGGGGCACACATAGGCCGCGGCATGGACCACGATGCCGCGTGGTTCGGCTTGGTCGTTGTCGCTGTCGAGTCCGATCAGGCGGCGCGAGCGGCCATGTTTGCCCGTGTATGTGTCGCCCAGCATGTAGCTGCCGTTCGACGACGCTTCGGAGCCCATGCGATTCGAGAAACGTTCGGCAAAGCCGCTGTTTTCCGGGTCCGAGCCTTTGCCATGCGCGACCAGATGGCTCGACAGCACACGGCCGGCGGCAATGTCGACGATATGCAGGCGTGGTAGTTTCGAGGGCACGGAAAAATCGACAAGGCCCAACACATTGCGGTCGGCGATCCGGCCCCGATGCGCCTCAAGCGCGGCCAGCGCACGCGGCAGCAACGCGGGCGCCTGGTCCCCGGCACGCGCATCGGGCATGACGGTTTCGGGCGGCAGGTTCATCGCAGGGTGTGCGTCAAACCGCGCCGGCACAGGCGAAATCACTGCAGAAGCGCCGCGCGGCAAAAGAGCGGAGGCTGCGGTCCCGGCAAAAATGCCACAGAACCGGCGCCGGCCGATATCCATCGTTTGCAAACCTCTTGCTCAGGAGTGTCGGCGACTTTGCCCCCAAAGACGCCGACGGGTTATAATATCGAGCGAGGCCAATAGCATTGTGCGGCGCGTCAACGCGAGTCTTAGTTCCACCCTTGCGACAAGGCGTGCGACTGGCGCTGTAAACCGTGTTTTGTGCTCAGGCCGCGCGCGCGTCGGGCGCAATCAGGCGCTCGTATGTGCCGAACAGCTCGCGGAAATGATCGTCCATCGTGCGTGGCGGGGGCACCTCGGCATAAGGCCCGGCCACACCGGTTTCGCGGCCGATGCAGTATTCGGTGATCATCTGCGCCGCAGCGGCGGTGTCGGCGGATTTGTAGATCCACCCCCCCCCATCCGCACCCAGGCTGGCGCGCGCCTGGTCTGCGGCGCCGCCTTCATCGGGCACGATCAGCGGCAGGCCGCTGGCGCGCGCTTCGGCGGCGACCATGCAAAAGGTTTCGGCTTCGCACCCGTGCAACAGCGCGTCGGCGCTCGCGATCACGCGCGCAAGTTCGTGGCGCACGGTGATCGGCGCCAGAATGTGGACATGCGGATTGCGCCCGATCCGCCGCTGGATAGTCTTCAGATCGCGGCCCTGGCCGACCAGCACCAGCCCCACCGGATTGCGCGCGCCGGCTGCGGCCACGGCATCGACCAGCATCGGCCAGCGTTTTTCCGGAGAAAACCGCCCGACACCCAGCAGCAGCGTGGCGGATTCGGGCAATTCGCACCGCTCGAGCAGGCCCTTGCGCAAACCCGCGTCGCGCAAATGCGGCGAAAACACGCCGGGATCGACCCCCATCGGGTTCGTTACCACATGCTGCAACCCGCCATCGCTCAGCCGTGCCGACAATCCGGCGCTGGCCGACACGATCAGGTCATAGCCCTGATCCAGCCGGCGCAGATGGCGCCAGTAGCGGTCGAACAGCCCGTTGATCGTGTCGCGCGTCGCCACCGGATCGAACCAGCGATAGGCATAGGCGGACAGCGGATCGGCATGCATGATCAGCGATCGCGGCGCTTTGCCGGGCCATTCGGCGATGATGCTGGCGCTGCGCCACGGCGACGAAGCCTCGACAAAATCGGGCTTTTCGCGATCGAGCGCGGCATAGAGCGCGGGCACGTCGGTAAAATAGCGGTAGTTGAAGTCGAGCGGAAACACCGTCGATTTCAGCCACACGATCCGCGCATTGAGCCCGCGCTGTTCGACTTCGTCTTTCATGCCCGGCGCGATCACCACGATATCGTGGCCCATTTCCGCGCCGGCCCTCAGCTTGCGATCGACATATGTGCGCACACCGCCGCCCTTGGGCGCGTAGAACGCACAGACGTCGACAAGCTTCATCTGCGCGGCTCGATCGGCCCGAACGACAGCAGGCCGACGCGATAGTTCATCACCACGCGCACTGGCGTAACCCTGGGCCCGGCATAAAACGACACCGTTTCGGCGCGGGGCTTCGAATAGCCCAGGTGCGGATTGTTGGAAAAACCCGCGCCGTCATGCTGCCAGTTGAAGCGATGGTTCGAATCGCGATCATGCAGCACCGAGACCGCAACGCGGCCTGGCGCGGGCAGGCGCACGCAGATATGCGGGTCATGCTCAGGCGGGACCGGCACGTCTATCCGGCGAAACAGCTTGCCCGCCATCACCAGCTTGTTGTCGTCGGCCAGGAAATCCTCTTCGGTCCCGGGATAGACTTCGATTTTCAGCCGCCCGGTATGGTCCTTCAGGCCCACTACCTCGATCATCAGGGCCGGGCCGGCCTCGCCCGCGCGGCACGTCGCTTCGGCCGTCCCGAGGTCGGGGGACGAGGGGATAAAAGCCGCTGTCAGCAACAGGAAAGCCGGCAGCAACAGTACCCGTATCATGCGTTACGTTCCCTTTGCGCCAGATCGAGCAGCAACATCGCCATATACACCACAATATGGATAGCCGTGATGAACAGGGCAATAGCGGTGATCATCTGCAGCGTCTGATTGACCGGGCCGCCAAACAGCGCGAGCGCGCCGGCAAATGCGATCTCCTGGTTGGGGATGACCGGCAGGCGCGTGACCAGCAGCCGGCCGGTCGACAGCATCAGCCACGACGCAAACGGCACGGCGGGCAGCATCAGGCTCCACAACACCGCAGTCAGCACGGTGTTGACGATCAGGCGCACCATATGGACCATCAGCACGAACACCAGATCCTTGCGCGGCAGGCTGAGGATGCGATTGCGCAAAAACGTGATGGCCAGGCCGATGACCAGCATCACGCCGATCGAGCCATAGATTTCGCGGCGGTTGAAGCCGAATGCATAGTGATTGAAATAGGGCCAGGCGATCGCCAGCATGATCAGCGTCATCACATAGCCGGCCATGGCCGACAGGATCGCGACGTCTTTCACCGCGCCGAACGGAGATCCCTCCATTTTGACATGGCGCCGTGCCCAGTCGTAGAAATAGACTTCGCCGACATAGCTGAGCAGGATCTGGTTGCCGATCATCTTCTTGATCAGCGGAAAGATGCCGTCGGCCGGAATTTTCCAGAGCTTGCGGAAAATCACCCAGTCTCCGACCGGGCCGCTGAGATAGTTGACGCCCAGCACCAGCCAGATCAGCGGTGATGTCGGGATATACCGGACCAGCGTGTGCCAGTCGAGTTCGTGCACCTGCCACAGCGCGCCGCCCAGGATGGCGACCGAGATCGCCGGGCCGATATAGGCGCTCAGCCGGCGCCAGCGCGAAACCGGGTTTGAGGCGGGCAGGTCAGCCGGGGGCCGGTCAACCGGGGTCAGGTCAGCGGTCACAGGGTCGGTCATCGGCGCGTGATCGTATCATGGGGCCGGCCTGGAATGGTCATGGTCGTGATGCGCTCCATCGCGATTGCAGCGCAGGGCGAACCCACGGCCATCGGCCCCGCGTTTAGGCAGCTTGGTGCTCCGGGTCCAGTCACGTTGCGAATTATCCGCATGCGATGTGATCAGGCCAGCAGCGCGGCATAGCGCGACGGACGATGCGTTCGCGCAAATCGCGCCAGGGTGGCATCGATCGAGGCCAGGAGCGCGGGCACCGTGACATCGCCGGGATGCACCGCAACGCGCAGATCGCGGAGCAACAGCGGCAGCGTGGGCCGGGCAAGCGCGGCAAACCCCAGCGACGAGCGGATGCGTCCCGGATTGCGGCTGGCCCAGGTCACGACCGGGCCGCGCGACAGCACGCGGCGGTCGGTGCCGGCCTGTCCCGGTGCCCACACAGTCATGTGGTCCTCGGCCAGCGCAAAGCCGACGTCACCCAGCGCGGCCAGTGCGCCCGGGCCATACAGCCATGCCGGCGCAATAAACCCGGCGACCGGCTTGCCCAGGATATCCTCGAGCAAGGCCTTGCCCTCGCGCATCCGGCGTGCCGCTTCGGCTTGCGACAGGCTGAGGAATTCGCCTTCGCCCGCGGTCATGTGCTGGCCCTTGATCTGTGCCAGCCGCCCGGTCGCGGGTGTCTCGTCGCGGTGGCACCAGCCGTGCAGGAACATTTCGATGCCCAGGTCGGCCCAGCGGCGCAATTGCGTGTGGAACGCGGCATTGCCGGCGATCGGCGCCTCGCCCCAGTGGTCGGGGATAACCAGCATCGCGAATTTCGGCCCGCCGAGGTGGCCTTGCAACCGGTCGGCCAGCGCATCCACCGCGCTGTGCGATCGCGGCGAGACATCGTGGATCGACGCGAGCAGGCGTCTTACATCGCGATGTGGGCGGCCGCCAAGTGCTTCGCGTCCGGCGGACGGGGCAGGGGTGGGCATGGTCTCGGTCACGGGTAGCCGGGACTGTCGCAAGACACCCGATATTGCAATGGAAAACGTGACGGACAGCGTCTGGCGTTGCGCAAGCGATTGCCAGGGCAGGCGTGATCAGCATGCGCGTCATAAACCCCCACGCGGGCCGTCCCCGTTTATGGGAGGGCTTTTTTGGGTTGCGAGACAACGACCTCGATCGCATTGCGGTCGATGGCAACCCGCGCGCCATTGGGCGCGCGCCAGACAAAGCCATGCGCGGCGGGCGCATCCCAATCCGCCGGCGCCATCGCGTGGCCATCCAGCGTCTGCCAAGCGCCATCTTCGGGAAATGACGCCTTGGCGGGGAAATGCGCAGCGCGCCAGGCAGCCAGCACCGCAACGTGTTCTTCCAGTTCGGTATCGCGGTTGGCCCAGTCGAGCCAGGTCAGCGCGTTATCCTGGGCGTAGGCGTTGTTGTTGCCGTTCTGGCTGCGGCCGAATTCGTCGCCAGCGGTCAGCATGATCGTCCCTGCCGAAGCAAACAGTGTGCCCAGCATGGCGCGCGCATAGGCCGCGCGGCGGCTGATCACGGCAGGATCGTCGCTCGGCCCTTCGACTCCGTTGTTCCAGCTGTAGTTTTCGCCCTGGCCATCGCGGCCGTCCTCGCCATTGGCGAAGTTGTGCCGCTCGTTGTAGGCGAGCATGTCGGCCAGCGTGAAGCCATCGTGCGCCGCCAGAAACGCAACCGACTTGCACGGACGATCGGCGCAAGACCCGAACACATCGGCAGACCCGGCCATGCGCGTCGCCAGCAGGCCTATCGTGGCATCGCCGCGCCAGAATTTGCGCACGTCGTCACGATACCTATCGTTCCATTCCAGCCAGTGCGGCGGAAAATTGCCCAGCTGATACCCGCCCGGGCCGATATCCCACGGCTCGGCGATCAGCACCCGGTCGGCCAGCCAGCGATCGGCGGCGATCTCGGCAAAGATCGGCGCAGCGGGGTCGAATTCCGGCCCGCGCGCCATGATCGTGGCCAGGTCGAAGCGAAAGCCGTCGACCCCGGCAAACCGCACGAAATGGCGCAAACTGTCGAGCACCAGCGTGCGAAACGCGACGTTGGCAAAATCGAGCGTGTTGCCACACCCGGTATCGTTGACCAGCGTGCCGGCGGCGTCATGTGCATAGGCCTGGTTGTCGATGCCGCGAAACGACAGCAGCGGACCAAGCTCATCGCTTTCGCCCGAATGGTTGAACACCAGGTCGAGAATGACGCCGATCCCCGCCGCGCGCAACGCCGCAACCGTGGCGGCAAACTCTGCCATGCCGCCGGGGCAGATCCGCGGCTCCAGCGCCATCGGCGCGACCGGATTATACCCCCAGGCATTGGTCAGCCCGAGGGGGCCCAGATGCCGCTCGTCGACCCAGGCGACGACCGGCATCAATTCGACCGCGGCAACGCGCAGCTTTTGCAGATGCGCGATGATCGCCGGATGGGCCAGAGCAGCGATCGTGCCGCGCTGTTCGGGCGGGATATCGGGGTGCAGCCAGGTAAAGCTGCGCACATGGATCTCGTAGATCAATCCGCCCACGGTAAACACCGGCGGCGCACGCGGCACCTCCGCGATCGGGCCGGGCACGATCGCGCGCGGCATCAGGGCGGCGGTATCGATGCCATGCTGCGCCAGCGCGGCGTCGAACACGAACGGGCGATCGAATTCGACCGCGCCCGGATCGGCGAGCAGCTTGGCCGGATCGAACCACAATTTTTGATCGGGCGCCCAGATGCCGCTGGCGCGAAATCCATATTTTTCGCCCGCCAGATTGCCCGGTACCGTGACCGCCCAGTCATCACCGTCGCGCACCATCGGCACGTGCCGTTCGGCATCGCCGGTGAACAGGCACACCGTCACCCCGTCCGCCTGCGGGCTGTGTACGCGGAATTGGGTGCCCTCCGGCCCGGCAATCGCGCTCATGTGATAACGCTCGGCTGGGTGCGGCCGGTGTGGCGCGCAATGCCGGCCAGGCTGTCCGCTGCCGCGATCAGATCGGCCAGCATATCGCCGGTTTCGCGGTCGAGCGACCCTTCGCAGGGCTCATAGCGTTCAAGATAGACGCGCAAGGTCGCGCCTTCGGTGCCGGTACCCGACAGGCGGAACACGATGCGCGATCCGCCCTCGAACAGCACGCGCAGGCCCTGGTTGGCGCTGGTCGACCCGTCCACCGGATCGAGGTACGAGAAACTGTCGGCCACATTGACCGTCAGCGCCCCGAATGTCGTGCCGCGCAACGTTGACAGCTTTGCCGTCAGCTCCGCGATCAGCGCGTCGGCTTCGGCGATAGGCAACGCCTCGTAATCATGCCGCGCGTAATAGTTGCGGCCGTACGTCGCCCAGTGCTCGCGTGCGAGCGCATCGACGCTGATCTTGCGCACGGCCAGAATATTCAGCCACAACAAGACCGCCCACAGGCCGTCCTTTTCGCGGACATGGTCGGATCCGGTGCCGGCACTTTCCTCGCCGCAGATCGTGACTTTGCCCGCATCGAGCAGATTGCCGAAAAATTTCCACCCCGTCGGCGTTTCAAACGCGGGCACGCCCAGCGCCGCCGCCACGCGATCGGCCGCCGCGCTCGTCGGCATCGACCGCGCTATCCCGGCCAGCCCGCGCGCATAGCCCGGCGCCAGATGCGCGTTTGCGGCCAGCATCGCCAGGCTGTCGGACGGCGTGATGAAGCGGTGCCGCCCGATGATCAGGTTGCGATCACCATCGCCATCCGACGCTGCGCCGAAATCGGGCGCATGGGGCGCCATCATCGTATCGTACAGCGCCTTGGCATGGACCAGGTTGGGATCGGGATGATGCCCGCCGAAATCCTCCATCGGAATCCCGTTGTGCACTGTGCCGATCGCAAACCCGAGCCGGTTTTCCAGGATTTCTGTCGCATAAGGCCCGGTTACGGCGTGCATCGCATCGAAGGCCATCGTCAGCTTTGCCGCGCGGATCGCAGGAAAGTCGAACAGCGTTTCCATCAGGTCGGCATAGTCGGCCACCGGGTCGATCACGCTGACCGTCATCGCGCCGACGACGGTATCACCCACCGTATCCAGGTCGACATCGGGCGCGTCCACGGTCAGCCAGCGGTCGATCGTCGTGGTGCGCGTGTAAATCGCCTCGGTCACGCCTTCGGGCGCGGGGCCGCCATTGGCGATGTTGTACTTTATCCCGAAATCCTCGTCGGGGCCGCCAGGATTGTGGCTGGCCGACAGGATCAGCCCGCCGCTCGCGCGGTATTTGCGGATCATGTGACTGGCCGCCGGCGTCGAGGCGATGCCGCCGGTCCCGACGAGCACGCGGCCATAACCGTTGGCCGCGGCAATGCGGATCGCCGCCTGGATCACCGTGCGGTTGTGATAGCGCCCGTCGCCGCCGATCACCAATGTGCTGGCGGGCTCGCGTTCGACCACGTCGAACACCGCCTGGATGAAATTCTCGGCGTAATTGGCTTGCGCAAACACGCGCACTTTCTTGCGCAATCCCGATGTGCCGGGTTTTTGCCCGGCATAGGGGGTGCATGGTACGGTCTTGATCATCGGGACTCCATCAACCGGGCGTAAAGATCGGCATAGGCTTTGCCACTGCGACCCCATGAGAAATCGGATTTCATGCCCGCGCGCTGAATCTGGTGCCACGCCGCGCGGTCATGGTACAGCGTGATCGTGCGATCGATCGCCTCGGCCAGCAGATCGTAATTCACCGCGTTGAAATGGATGCCCGTCGCGCTGCCGGCGACAAGCGCGGCCAGATTGGCATCGACCACCGTATCGGCGAGGCCCCCGGTGCGCGAAACGACCGGGACGCAGCCATAGGCCAGCCCGTACAGCTGGGTCAGCCCGCATGGTTCGAACCGGCTGGGGATCAGGATCGCATCACCCCCGGCCTGCATCCGGTGCGACAGCGCTTCGTCATAGCCGATGCGCACGCCGACACGCCCGGGGTGGCGCATGCTCGCCGCCAGCAGTTCGGCTTCGAGCCCGCGATCGCCCGATCCCAACACCGCCAGCCGCCCGCCCAGGCCAACCAGATGGTCGATCACTTCGAGCAGCACATCCATGCCCTTTTGCCAGGTGAGCCGGCTGATCACGACAAACAGCGGGCCATCACCGGGTTCCAGATCGAACTCCGCCGCCAGCGCGACCTTGTTGGCGGCGCGGCGGGGCAGGGTGCGCGCGGTAAACGTCGCGGGCAGTGCGGGATCGGTGGCGGAGTTCCATTCGCGGGTGTCGATGCCGTTGACGATGCCGCGAACCTGGCCGTGGCGCGCGCGGATCAGTCCATCGAGCCCCATGCCGAAATCGCGATGGCGAATTTCGCGCGCATACGTCGGGCTGACTGTGGTCACGGCCCAGGCAGTAGACAGCCCGGCTTTCAGAAAACCCACGCCGCCATGATATTCGACACCATCGATCGCCCAGGCGGCATCCGGCAAGCCCAGACGGCCAAACAGCGCGGGCGGAAAATAGCCCTGAAACGCCATGTTGTGGATGGTCATCACGCTCGGCGGCGCGTCGCCCGCCGGCGCGAATTTCAGGTACGCCGGCACGAGCCCCGCCTGCCAGTCGTGCGCATGCGCGATGTCGAATGTCAGCTTTTTCACAGCGCCACTCGCGACATCGGCGGCGGCTCTGGAAAATGCGGCAAAGCGCAGATCGTTGTCCGCCCAGTCGCGCCCGCTGTCATCGCCATACGGCCCGCCATCGCGGCGAAACAGCGTGGGCGCATCGAGCACCAGCAACGGATACCCGCCGATCGTCCCCTGCAACAGCCGCGCCGGCTCTCCCAGCAACGATGGCCAGGTGTGTATCGCCCGGGTCTTGCCCAGCGTCGCCATCACGGCCGGATAGCCCGGAAGCATGGTCGTCATCGCCACGTCCTGGTCCGCGACCGCCGCAGGCAGCGCGCCGGCCACATCGGCAAGCCCGCCGGTCTTGATCAGGGGCGCCGCTTCGGACGCAATCGACAACACGCGGATAGTCATAAGTTCACCCCAAATCCTCCCCTGAGGGGGAGGATTACAGCTGTTCGATCATCGTCTTGGTAATCAAACATACCCCGCTGTCCGTCCGGCGAAACCGGCGCGCGTCGAGTTCAGGATCCTCGCCCACCACCAGACCTTCGGGAATGCGCACGCCGGAATCGAGAATCACGCGTCTCAGCCGCGCACCGCGCCCGATGTTGCAATACGGCAGGATCACCGCCTCCTCGACGCTCGACCACGATCCCATCTTGACCCCGGTAAACAGCATCGAGCGCCGCGCGAGCGCGCCCGAAACGATGCAATCCTGGCTGATCAGCGACGAGATCGCCATGCCGCGTCGCCCATCGGCGTCATGCACGAACTTGGCCGGCGCGGCGATGATCTGGTCGGTCCAGATCGGCCAGTTGCGGTCATACATGTTCAGCTGTGGCACCACATCGGTCAGATCGAGATTGGCGTCGAAATACGCATCGAGCGTGCCGACATCGCGCCAGTATTCGCTGGTCTGGTCGCTGGCACGCACGCAGCTGTCGGTAAACCGGTGCGCGACGGCTTTGCCGTGCTTGACGATGTAGGGGATGATGTCGTTGCCGAAATCGCGGCTTGATCCGGGCGTCGCCGCATCGCGTTTGAGCTCTTCGAACAGGAATTCGGTGTCGAATACATAAATGCCCATCGACGCCAGGCTGTACTCCGGTTCGCCGGGTATCGTCGGCGGATCGGCCGGCTTTTCCACAAACGCCGTGACATTGCTTTGCGTGTCGACCGCCATCACGCCAAACGCGCTGGCCTCGTGCTGCTTGACCACAAGACAGCCGATCGTGACATCCGCGCCCGAATTGACATGCTGTTGCAGCATCAATTCGTAATCCATCTTGTAGATATGATCGCCGGCCAGGATCACCATGTACTTGGGCGCATGGCTGGCGATGATATCGATGTTCTGAAACACCGCATCGGCCGTGCCTTCATACCACATCTGTTCGGAAATGCGCTGCGACGCGGGCAGGATGTCGAAACTTTCGTTGCGTTCGGGCCGCATGAAATTCCACGCGCGGTTCATGTGCCGGATCAGCGAATGCGCCTTGTACTGCGTCGCCACGCCGATCCGGCGAATGCCCGAATTGAGCGCGTTGGACAGCGCAAAGTCGATGATCCGGCTGACCCCGCCAAAATAGACCGCCGGTTTGGCGCGGGTGTCGGTCAATTCCTTCAACCGGCTGCCCCGCCCGCCCGCGAGCACATAGGCCATTGCGTCGCGTGCCAGCGGTTGTCCCGCGCTCCTGTCCCTCATCCCTGCAAGCTCCCGATAAATTCGAACATGACCGTGGCCAGCGGCGGCACAATCACCAGCGCCGCCCCGTTTTTGACTTCGATGGCACCCTGGTTGCCCTGGCCCGATCCGCCATAGATCGCGGCATCGCTGTTCAGCACTTCGCGCCACGTGCCCTCGTGCGGCAGCGGCAGGCGGTAATGCCAATGCACTGCGGGCGTGAAATTGCTGACGACTGCGACCGGGTTTTCGCCGGGCGCCTTGCGCAACCAGGCGAACACGCTGGCGGCGGCATCATCGACGACCACCCATTCGAACCCGTCGCTTTCGCAATCGCGTGCGTGCAACGCGGGCAAGGCGCGATAAACCCGGTTGAGATCGCGCACCCATGCGCGCACCCCCCAGTGCGGCGCGTGATGAAGCAGGCCCCAATCGAGCTCGCGCGCTTCGCTCCATTCACGACGCTGGGCAAATTCCTGCCCCATGAACAACAGCTTCTTGCCCGGATAACCCCACATCATGCCGTAATAGGCGCGCAAGTTGGCGAACTGCTGCCATTCGTCGCCGCTCATCTTGTCGATCAGCGATCGCTTGCCATGCACCACTTCGTCATGGCTGAGCGGCAGCACGAAATTCTCGGTGAACGCATACGTCACTCCGAACGTGATGTCGTCGTGATGATGCTGCCGGTGGATCGGTTCGCGCGCCATGTATTGCAGCGTGTCGTTCATGAAACCCATGTTCCATTTGAAGCCGAAGCCCAGGGCGGTCCGGGGCCCGCCTTCTTCCACCGGCATGCACACGCCGGGCCACGTCGTGCTTTCCTCGGCGACGGTCACCACGCCGGGATGGCTGCCATAGACCGCCCGGTTCATTCCCTGCAGGAAATGCACCGCCTCCCAATTTTCGCGGCCGCCTTGATCATTGGGCACCCATTCGCCTGCCTCACGCGAATAATCGCGGTGCAGCATCGAGGCGACGGCATCGACGCGCAGCCCGTCCACATGGTATTTCTCCGCCCAGAACAACGCGTTGTTGGTCAGGAACGCCTCAACCTCGCGCCGCCCGAAATTGTAGATCGCGGTGTTCCAGTCGGGATGGAAGCCCTGGCGCGGGTCGGCGTGTTCGTACAGCGACGTCCCGTCGAATTTCGCCAAACCGTGCGCGTCGGTCGGAAAATGCGCTGGCACCCAGTCGATCAACACCCCGAGCCCGGCGCGGTGCGCCCCGTCGACAAACCGCGCAAACCCTTCGGGCTCGCCAAACCGCGCCGATGGCGCATAGAGCCCGGTCGTCTGATAGCCCCAGCTGGGATCATACGGATGCTCGCTGACCGGCAGAAACTCGATATGGGTAAAGCCCATATCGATGACATACGGAATCAACTGGTCGGCCAATTCGTCCCAGGTCGGAAACACGTGGCCCTCGGCATGGCCGGGAATGTCGCGATGCGGCGCATGACGCCATGATCCGGCGTGAACTTCGTAGATCGAGATCGGCTGCCGCCGGGCATCGATCCTGGCCCAATGCGCGCGGTGCGCCGCATCGCCCCATTCGGGCTTGCCGGGCGCGGCGACGATCGACGCGGTGGCGGGGCGCAGTTCGGAAAAGAATGCGTAAGGGTCGGCCTTGAGTGGCTGCACGGTGCCGTCGGGGCCGGTGATGCGGAATTTGTACGCGCGGCCACGGGCGATATCGGGGATGAAGATTTCCCAGATCCCGGTATCCGCGCGCCGCCGCATCGGATGGCGCCGGCCATCCCATTCGTTGAAATCGCCGACCACCGCGACCAGGCTGGCGTTGGGCGCCCAGACTGCGAAATGCACGCCGGTCGCGCCCTCGTGATCGATGACGTGCGCGCCCATCTTGTCGAACAAGCGAAAATGCGTGCCTTGACCAATCAGGAAATCATCGGTCGGGCCCAGCACCGGCCCGAATGAAAACGGATCGGTCACCTGCCACGTATGCGCGCCATCCGAACAATGATACCGCACCGGTTGCGGCGGGCCGGACAGCTTGCCTTCGAACAATCCCCGCTCGTCGACCATCTCCAGCGTGCCCAGCGGCTTGTCCGCCAAGCTGAAAGCGCGGACGTCGCGGGCGCCCGGCAGCACCGCACGCGCAAATGTCCCACCCGGCCCCGCGAGCACGCCCAGCAGCGAAAACGGATCGGCATGCGTGCCATCGAGCAAGGCTGCGATGGCGGTTGCCGGGGGCTTCATTGTGGTCTTGTCCTCTCCCATCCGGCTTATACTGGTTTCAATCGCGCGTTGCAGCCAGCATCAGACATTCCAGATATCCTTGGCATATTCGCGAATGGTTCGGTCTGAAGAAAACCACCCGACGTTCGCGATGTTCCGTATGCAGCTCGCCCGCCATGCCGCGGGGTTCTCCCAGCGGGTGTCGATGGCGCGCTGTGCCGTGTGATACCCGTCGAAATCGGCGGCGACGAGGAACCAGTCGCTGTCGTACAGCCCGTCCATCAAATCCTTGTACCGGTCGGGATCATCGGGGCTGAACACCCCGCTCTGGATCGCAGTGATCGCCTGAAACAGTTCGGGCGAGGATTCGATGATCGCGCGCGGATTGTAGTTGTTGGCGCGGGTGAACGCGACTTCGTCGGCGGTCAGGCCAAAGATCGCAATATTGGCATCGCCGACACGATCCTTGATCTCGATATTCGCGCCATCGAGCGTGCCGATCGTCAGCGCGCCATTCAGCGCGAACTTCATGTTGCCGGTGCCCGATGCCTCCATCCCGGCTGTCGAAATCTGCTCTGACAGATCGGCCGCAGGGATGATCCGTTCGGCCAGCGACACGTTGTAATTGGCCACGAACACGACCTTGAGCAATCCGCCCACCGAGGGGTCCGAATTGATCCGGCGGGCGATGTCGTTGGCCAGCTTGATGATCAACTTGGCGTTGTGATAGCTCGGCGCCGCCTTCCCGCCGAAAATCTTGACGCGCGGCACCCAGTCGCGTTCGGGATGGCTGCGGATCTGGTCATACAGCGCGACCGTTTCGATCAGATTGAGCAGCTGGCGCTTGTATTCGTGGATGCGCTTGATCTGCACATCGAACAGCGCGTCGGGATCGAGCCGGATCCCGGTGAGCGTCTTGAGATGTGTGGCCAGCGCGACCTTGTTCGACCGTTTGACTTCGGCAATACGCTCACCCAGCGCAGCGTCATCGGCCAGCGCATTCAGGTCGGCCAGTTTCGCGGTATCATCGAGAAACCCGTCGCCAATGGCATCCTTGATCACCGAAACCAGCCCTGGATTGCACTTCAGCAGCCAGCGGCGCGGCGTCACGCCATTGGTCTTGTTGTTGATCCGCGTCGGGTACAGCGCGTGGAGATCGGCAAACACCGTCGTTTTCATCAGTTCGGTGTGCAGCGCGGCCACGCCATTGATGCTGTGTGCGCCGACAAACGCCAGGTTGGCCATTCGCACGCGGCGCTCGCCATGTTCATCGACCAGGCTGATCGCCGAAATCTGCTCGTCGGTCATCTCCGCACGCCGCGCCTCGCGCAGCACGCGGCTGTTGATCGCATAGATGATCTGCATGTGCCGCGGCAGCAGGCGCTCGAACAGCGGCAGCTGCCACGATTCCAGCGCTTCGGGCAGCAGCGTGTGATTGGTATAGCCGATCGTTGCCTTGGTCACCTCCCACGCTTCGTTGAATTCCAGCCCGTGAATATCGACCAGCAGCCGCATCAGCTCGGCAACCGCCACCGAAGGATGCGTGTCGTTCAGCTGGATCGCGGCCTTGTCGGGCAAAGTGCGCACATCGGTGTGATATTGCACATGGCGCCGCACGATGTCCTGGATCGAGGCGGAGGTGAAGAAAAACTCCTGCCGCAGGCGAAGCTCCAGCCCCGACGGCGTGTTGTCGGCGGGATACAGCACGCGCACCAGCGCATCGGCCTCGGCCTCGTCGACCAGCGCGCCGACATGATCGCCGGCGTTGAACTTGTCGAGCTTGATCGGATCGAGCGCGCGCGCGGTCCACAGCCGCAGCGTGTTGACACGTTTGCCGCGCCAGCCGACGACCGGCGTATCATAGGCAATGGCCTCGATCTGTTCGGCCGGGATCCATTCGACCGCATCCCCGCGATCGACGACTTCGCCGCCGAACCCGATGCGGTACGCGCTTTCGCGGCGCGGGAATTCCCAGGGGTTGCCATGGCTGAGCCAGGTTTCGGGCAGTTCGACCTGCCAGCCATCGTCGATCCGCTGACGGAACATGCCGTTCTTGTAGCGGATGCCATAGCCGTACGCGGGGATATCGAGACTGGCGAGGCTTTCCATGAAGCACGCGGCCAGGCGGCCGAGCCCGCCATTGCCCAGCGCCGCATCGGGCTCCAGGTCTTCGAGCGCAGACAGATCGAGGCCGTGCTCGCGCAAGGCCAGCTCCATTTCGCGTGTCAGCCCCATGTTGGACAGGGCATCGCGCAGCAGGCGCCCGATCAGGAATTCGAGGCTGAGATAATACACGCGCTTGCCGGCGCTGTCATAGGTGTCGCGGGTCGATTCCATCCACACGTCGATGATCGCATCGCGCAGCGTCAGGACCGTCGCGGTATACCAGTCGTGGGGTTTGGCGGCGCGTTCATCCTTGCCGACGCGGTGGCGCAGCACATCGATGATATGGACGTCGATATCGGCAGCTTTGGAGCCGGGGCTCAGCGGGACGTCAAGGCTCATGCAACGCGGCTCCTGGGCTTAATTAGTCTCAGGCCTTATCTCGGCGCCCCGCGTGAACATTCCATGACGATCTTGCGCGATCGCCCCATGTTCAACCAGGGATGCCTCTCCCGCCGCATGGGTAGGCCAGCTTGCGCAAGGCTATCAAGCATTCAAGTGCCGGCCGGGCAAATAAATACAGATGTTCGCGTGGCAGCACTGGCGTGTCTGCAATCGTTTGCAAGGCTGATTGGGGGTATGGGACATGCGCCTCACAACCCCACGCGAACCCCCGCCCACACCGTGCGCGGCGTGCCGATATCGATTGTCCCGCCCGAATTGCGCGTCACGACTGTAACATTGCCCAGGTTTTCCCCGCGCAGCACCAGGCTGAACGGCCCCTTCAACGGCATCGTTGCAAACGCGCCGACCGTGGTCGCGGCCGGCAAAGGCGCCGTCGACAGGCTATCCTCGAACGCAACCCCGACATAGCGCACTGTCGCTGCCAGCACGTAGCCCGGCCTTGGCGTCCAGGTCGCATTGGCGCTGGCCGACAGGCGCGGGGTCTGCGGCGGGCGCAACCCGTCGTATTTTTGCCCGGGCGCCTCCATCCGCGCGATCGTCCAGGCCAGCGAACCGGCTAATGCAAACGCACCGAAGTGCGCGTCGCCCGCCGCTTCCACCCCGTGGGCATGGATAGCGGGCACATTCTGGCGCAGCTGCGTCGTGGCGTTTACCGTGATATTCGTGATCGCGTGATCCACCTTGTTGTCGAACCCGGTCAGATGCAGTGCGACGGCCTTGATCGGCCGCCAGTCGACCCCGCCCTCGTATCCGCGCAATTGCTCATTGACGAGACCGGGGTTGGCCAGCGTCGTCACCGGAAACACGGTAAAGCTGCGGTACAATTCGTTCAGCGTCGGCTGGCGCATGCCCGAATAGGCCGAGCCGCGCAGATCGAGCGTGGACGCAGCATGGACCAGCGCGCCGCCGCGAAACGACCCGTTCCAGCCCGATCGCTCGGGATAGGCGGCGGTCACCAGCGGCTTGCCCGCCAGGGTCTGCGTCTGGTTATGCCCGTCGCGGATGATCCAGCGATCGGCGCGGCCGCCGGCGGTCAGCTGCAGCGCGCCGAATGTCCATGCATCCTCGCCATAGAGCCCGAGGTCGTCATTGGTGCCGCCTTCGGTGCGATGGCTGCTGATCACGCCTTTGGTATAGAGGTCCTCGTCTTCATAGCCGCTGACTTCGCGCCAGTCGCTGCCCAGCCGCAACACGTGCGCAGACCCCAGGGGCGGGCGGATCTCGATCTTTCCGCCCGCACCGCTCGATGGTGTATCGCGCTGGTTGTCGACGGGCAGGTACGTCGTCGCACTGAGTGTCAGGCTGTTGAAATTGCGCAGCTGGCCATAAGCCAGCGCCTCGAACTGCCAAGGCCCCCGCCCGACCAGCCGCACCGAGGCATCCTCGCCGCTCATCCCGGTCAGCGCGCCCTTGAAGCGCAAGGTCTGCGCATCGCCGAAGGCTGCTATCCGCCCCTGCAATTCGATATCGGGCGTCACTTGCGTCACCGTACGCAGCGCGAGCGACCAGCTTTCATAGCGGGCCTTGGCGCTGGCGGGTACGCGCTGGCTGACCGGCGTGGTCCAGAAACCGGGACCGCGAGCCCACTGGCCGGACAAGACGGCATAGCCGTTACCCAGTTTGGGCGCGATACCGGCTGCCACATCGGTATCGCCGCGATCGTCGAGCAGCGCCTGCCCGGTGACCAGGTTGCGGTCATTGGCGCCGGCGCTGGTCATGTCGATCGTGCCCGCAACGCCGCCCGATCCGAACGCGCCGCTGCCGCCTCCATGGATCACGCGAATGTCGGCGATCTGCGCAGGGTTGATCGCGGCAAGCGGGATCGAGCCAAAGAACGGATCGGCCTGGGGTACGCCATCGAGCAGCACCAGCGTGCGGCTGGCAGCATTGCCGCCCAGCGCGCGCAAGGTGAAACCGTCGGCCGATGGATTGGCCGAGCGGCTGTCCGACCGGCGAAACAGCTGCAGCCCGGCGACATCGGCCAGCGCATCTTCAAGCCGTCCCGACGGGACCTGGCCGATTCGCGCAGCATCGATCGTCGATACCTGATACGCCGAAGTTGCCGGCAGATCACCCAGAGCACGTCCGGTCACGATGATCGGCGACGCGTTGTCTGTATCCGGCGCGGGGTTTGCAGGCGCTGGCGCAGCGTCGGAAAGCGATGCGGCCATAACCGCAGGCACTGCCGCAAGGATCAGGAATACGGCCATTCCGGTTTAAAATCCCCGATGTTTTTGTGCTGTCACAGCCCCCGTGACACCCACTTGCAAGGGCGCTGCCCTAATGCGATCTGTGATGCAAGTTATCCCGGCTGTGGGCTACCGGGCGGGGTCCACTGCCGGCTTCGGGCGCCTCGACGCGTCGGCTGCCGGTCTCGGTCGAGCGGGCAAGTGCCTCTGCCGAACGACTAAACGCGGCCTGATAGGGTGTTGCGGCCCCGTTTGGCCATGGGCCAAAATGCGTATGGGCTGTGACGCATTGCGGCATAATCTGGGATCGCAAGGTTAACCTGGTCCAAACGCTAGTCGTACCAACGCCAATCGAGAAGGGGTCGAAATGCGCGTTCAAAAACTCACTTATCTCGAGGATGATGTCATCGACAAGATGCGCTCCATCATCCACTGCCAGAAGCCTGAAGTGATCCAGAACCACTTCGGTATCGGACTGAATACCTGGGTAAAACTGCGCGAAGGCAAAGCGATCCGGCATTCGGTCGCGCTGCGCCTGTTGCAGCGTCTGCAAAAAGACGATCTTATCTGATTTGACCCATAGCCTGGCAGGCAAGTCGCGCCGTCACGCGCGCCTGCCGGCAAAAGCCCGCATAATCCCCAGGTTTGCGGGGTATGGCGGCACGGGTGGCTGGTGCCCGGTCGTCCGTTTTGACTTGTACCGACATCGTTTGCAGTGCACACATTCCAGCATGATCCCGGGCAAGGTCATCATATCTGCCCGGGTGTGAACGGGGTCACGCAAAGACGAATGGCGCATGCCGCAACGGGGCAACCGGCCGGACGCCCTACCCAGCTTTTGGAATATGCGCACCGGTTGCCATGGGCACACCGGCAATGACGCGCGGCCGCTTGCGCGATGGCCTCGTCGCTATATCGAGCGTAGCAATCGCCCTGCTGATCGCGTCACGCCGCAAGCAATCCATGCCCGATTCGCCCTTAACGGATGGTGGTGCAATCGGCGCACCACCGGTGACCCGTTATGCACATACCAGCGAACCGACGCCGCAACCCGATGTGGCGCTGGGCAAGCTTCAGCGCGAACGCGACGCGGCCGAGGCCGCCAATGCCGCCAAAAGCCGCTATCTCGCCAATGTCAGCCACGAGATCCGCTCGCCGCTCAATGCCATCTACGGCTATGCGCAATTGCTCGAACGCGGCACCGCGATCGACGCGATCGAGGCCGCGCGCGTCATCCGCCGCAGCGCCGAACATCTCAACGACCTGGTCGAAGGGCTGCTCGACATCTCGCTCGTCGAAAACGGCGTATTGCGCGTATCGACCGACACCGTGCGCCTGCCTGCGTTCATCGACCAGGTCGGCCGCATGTTCCGCCCCGCCGCGCAAGCCAAGGGCCTGGTGTTCCGCACCGAAGTCGTCGGTCACTTGCCCGATTACGTGCGCGCCGATCAGAAACGCCTGCGCCAGGCGCTGATCAATCTGATTTCCAACGCGATCAAATACACGCAAGCCGGCGAAGTCGTGCTGAAAGTGCGCTACTCGGCCCAGATCGCCACGTTCGAAGTGCGCGACACCGGGCCCGGCATCGCGCCGGAATCGCAGGAGGCAATCTTTGCCCCGTTCGACCGCGGCGTCGAAGGCGCTCGCGCCGGCGGTATCGGCCTGGGCCTGCCGATCACGCGCGCGATCATCCAGATTCTGGGCGGCGAACTCGATCTGGAAAGCGTGCCCGGCAAAGGCTCGACCTTCCGCGTGCGCGTGATGCTGGGGCAGGTCGTGGGCCATCGCGACGGCCCCGGCGAAGGCCTTGACGGTCTGGGGGGTGCCGCGCGCCGCATCGCCACCGGCTATCTCGGCCCGCGCCGCTCGATCCTGGCCGCCGACGATGATCCGCGCCAACTCGCGTTCGTGCGCCAGGTGCTCGGTGATCTCGATTTCGATATCGTGGCCGTCAACGACGGCGAAACCGCGCTGGCAATGGCGCGCGCGCAAAGCTTCGACCTCGCGCTGCTCGATATCGCGATGCCCGGCTGGTCGGGCTGGGAGACTGCAACCGCGCTGCGCAAACTGGCGGGCAATGACATGCGCATCGTCATGCTGTCGGCCAATGCGCACGAACGCCACGGCTCGGGCGACGCGACCACCGATGACGCGCACGACCGTTTCCTGGTCAAACCTGTCGAGATCGACACCATGATCGATACCATCGGCGAACTGCTCGGCCTTACCTGGACATTTGCCCCGCAGGACGCGGCCGATGTCGCCACGGCCAGCGCAGCCCCGGCCGAAGATTTCGTGCTGCCGGAGGCCGCCAGAGAGCATCTCGATCGTTTGCGCGAACGGGTTCGTATCGGCCACGTCCGTGGTATGGAGGCGGAAATCCGCGCGATCGAAGCCGTGACCGGCAAGAATTTCCCGCTCGTTGTCAAATTGTACGACTGTCTCGACCGTTTTGATCTCTCAGGGCTTGCCCGTCTGCTGGAAAAAGCCTGAATGAAACTTGCTTGCCTGGAAACGACCTGATGAACGACGCTCCTGCGCATCGCGACACGGTCCTGGTGGTCGATGACCAACCGGAATCGCTGCGCATGCTGACCGACACGCTCGAAGCCAGCGGCATCACCGTGCTCGTCGCGACTTCGGGGCAGGGCGCGCTCGACCTGATCGCGCATATCGTGCCCGATCTCGTGCTGATGGACGCGGTCATGCCCGGCATCGACGGCTTCGAGACGACGGCAAGGATCAAGGCCAACCCCGCCAGCCGCCACGTCCCCGTGATCTTCATGACCGGCCTCACCGAAAGCGAACACGTGATCGAAGGGTTCGAAGTCGGCGGCGTCGACTACGTGCGCAAACCCGTCAATGTCCACGAATTGCTTGCGCGCGTGCGCGTCCACATGGGCCATGCCCGCGTCGTCCAGGCGAGCACTGTGGGTCTCGATGCCACCGGCCGGATGATGCTGTCTACCGACATGGCCGGCCAGTTCCTGTGGTGCACGCCACTAGCCGAACGCGCGATCGCGCGGCTTTCACCCGGCTGGGCGCGCGAAACCGGCCACCTGCCGCCCCAGGTGCGCCAGACGATCGAACGCCTGCTCCAGCGCAGCGACACGCCAGGATCATCGCTGCGCATCGATTTCGGCCAGAATGGCGAGGAACTCGCGCTCGAATTCGTGCTGATCGCGCAATACCGCGAAAACGAAGTGCTGATCCGCCTCAATCAGGTCGACCCCGCCGGCGATGCCGTGCGCCTCCAGGGCCGGCTCAACCTGACCGAACGCGAAGCCGAAGTGCTGCTGTGGATCAGCTATGGCAAATCCAACGCCGACATCAGCGACGTGCTGGAAATCAGCCCGCGCACGGTGCAGAAACACCTGGAGCGGATCTACGAAAAGCTGGGCGTGGAAACGCGCGCGGCGGCCGCGGCGATCGCGATCCGTTCGACCGAGGTCTGATCGGACGGGCAACACGCCGGGAAACTGGCTCGAAAAAGGGAGCATGGCGAAATTTCGCTCCCCGCGCACCCGGATTGGACGTAAGTTTGCGCAAACATCGCACTGGAGTCCGACATGGGTAACCTGACCTTCATTGGTGGCGCTCTTTCCGCCGATCAGACGTCAATATTGATCACCGGCACCGATGAGCCGAGCGATGTCGGAATGCAGATCCAGATCTTCGACAATTCGGTACAGGTCGCTACTGCAACGGTCGATTCATCAGGTGACTGGACTGCGACCGTCGCGACCAGTGCAAGCGGCGCGGATGTCTACACAGCGCAATTCACGGCCAACGGCAACGTCAATGACTCGAACGGGCTGGTCGTGGAACGCAGCGCATCGGCCACGTTCGACGGGTACAATCCGGTTGCGCAGTTGACCGGCTCGGGCGATGTTCTGTCGATCGCCAGTCCGAACGCCATCGTGACCGCGGGCGGGAATGGCCAGAATGCGACGACGACAGACCTCATCCAACAATTCTTCACGTCTGCTCACATCTACCGCCTTAACCCGAACACGCTCACGGTACTCGACAATTCGCGCGTCGATGTGTGGATGGACTTTTTTACCGCTACGCTGGGCAATAACGACAACTATGGCGTTGCCGGCTACGTCGAAAGCGTGGTCGTCAACGGCGCGGGCGACAACGTGTGGATCGCTAAAAACGAAGAAGATTCGATTACGTCTGTCAACGGCTGGAATTCGATCGACCTGCACGTGACGGTGCTGGACGGCACACGCGCCAACGTTGAAGGCAACGCGATATCGGTCGCTATTGGAAATTCGGACAATTGCGGCACTTACGGAACCGGCAACACCATCGCTGCCCATGGCATCGGCGACGGGGTGTGGGCCGGCGGCAACGGACAGGATGCGGCGATCACCGATTTCGTCGACGGCACGGGGTCGACCGGGCTGGTGGTGACCGAACTGAACGGATCGCGGATCGATGTCACCGGCGATGGCGTGACCGCTTATCTTGGTTTCAGCCAAGACAATTTCGGGATTTACGGCTCGGCCGAGACGGTTATCGCCGCGCCCGGTCCGATATCCAGCCAAACCCTTTACAACATCAACATCTGGATCGGCGGAAATGGTCAGAATGCCGCAGTGACCGATCAGGCCTACGTCGGGGCACCAAATTCGCTGACGAGCAACCTGACCGTGCTCGACAACAGCCGCGTTGATGTGTCCGGCTGGGATGTGGCTACCACGATTGGCAACAACGACAATTTCGGCGCCTATGGCTTGGTCCAGTCCGTCGTTGCCACGGGCACTGGCGACAACATCTGGATCGGCGGCAACGGTGTGAACGCCGCGGCGGCGGATACTGTCACGCTGCAGCACGGCGGCAATGTAACGCTGCTCGATAGCTCATGGGTCAGTGTGGCGGGCCAGGGCGCGGCGGTGCAACTGGGCGTGGGCGACACTTTGAACCTGTCCGGCACGGGCGAGGCCGTGACGTTTGGCCAACAGATCGGCAGTGCGACGCTCGCCGGCTTCGACACCAGCGACCAGGTCACCCTGCAGAAATCGAGCTTCGGATCGCAGGCGGCGGGCTTCGACTACTGGGCCTACCTGATGGGCCACGCCACCGCAGCGGGCGGCGACACGACCATCACCCTCGACGCCAACGACAGCATCGTGCTCAAGGGCGTCACCCTGAGCGCAGCCAACCAGAGCCAGTTCCACTTCGCATAAAATCCTCCCCGGCACGGGGAGGGGGACCGCGCGTAGCAGCGGTGGAGGGGCGGTGCCTCATGACGCAAGTCGCGCGATGTTGCGCCGTTTGCAAGGGCGCCTCATCGCGAGGGTTTCCCCCGGGGCCCGGCCCCTCCACCACCCTGCGGGCGGTCCCCCTCCCCGTGCCGGGGAGGATGCGCCTTACTTCTTTTTCGCGGCCGTCGCTTCAATCTCGATCAGGAAATACGGCCCGGCCAGCGCCGCCACCTGAAACGCCGAGCGCGCAACGGTCGAAGGATTGTCCGCAGTCCGGAAGAACTGCAGGAAGCCCGCATTGGCGCCGTCGAAATCCATCTTGCCGGTCTTGGGATCGGCCGCAACGAACAGCGTCAGCTTGACCAGGTCGGCCATCGTATAGCCCTTGCTTTCCAGCATGGCCTTGATTTTCGACAGCGCGCTGATCGTCTGGGTCTTGGTGTCGCCCAGGTCATCGACCGACTTGACGTCCATGAAGGTTTTCTTGGGATCGATCGGCGAGGCGAGCTGGCCTGAAAGGAAGAACAGGTCGGTGCCGGCCTTGACTTCGGCGCCGTCGAGAATGCGCGCCTTGGCACTGCTCTCGTACTTGATCACCTGCGCCATCGCAGGCGCGGCGGTCAGCAGTGAGGCACCGGCGGCGGCGCCGAGCAGGGCTTTGAAAGGCTGTGCAGACATCGTTGTTCCTTTGCGGTTGTTCCAGGGTGGTTGCACCATACGCGCCGCGCATCGGATTACCATCCCGTCCGATCCCAGCCCAGAGCACATCCGTGCGCCGCTGCGATTACGCGAAACGGCGTATGGGCAAGCGCGCGCAAGGGCCGCAGGGCCTGTCGATGACGGATTGTTGGCACGCAGGGATGCTTGACAGTCAGTGCCGGGGGGCATTCTATCATCCGGGCGGCCAGTTCGCTCGGTCTAAACAGCACAGAGATCACTAAAATGATTAAGATACAAAAGCTTGGGCTGATTGGCCTGTCTGCGGCGACTTTGCTGGCCACTGCCACGCTCGCCGATCCCGGCTTTGCGCAGGATCGCGGCGGGCCGGCCGGTGGCCAGACCGAAAACACCGACAGCGGCAAGGAAATCTTCGAACAGATCTGCGCCGCGTGCCACATGGCCGATGCCAAGGGCGGCGGCGAACCGGGTGCGAAAGTGCCGGCGCTGGCGGGCAACGCAAATCTGAAAAACAAGGACTACGCGATCATCCTGCTGCTGAAGGGCAGGGGCGGCATGCCGTGGTTTACCGATCTGCTGACCAAGCCGCAGATCGCTGCGGTGATCACGTATGTGCGCGGACACTTCAACGACTACCACGATCCGGTCACGGTGGCGGATATCGACCGGGTCGGTTCGGCCAATCCGCCGGTTCCCGAATGCAACACCTGCGGCCACTGAAATCCATCACGCAGCATCAGATTTTATCCCATAACAAGGACGCCCCATGACCGATCAGCCCGCGCCTGACGATTCCAGCCTGTTTTCGCCGCCGACCCGCCGTCAGCTGCTGTCGATGGTGGGCAAGGCGGGCGGCGCCGCGGCGATGTACCAGGCCATGACCGTTCTGGGCCATGCCGCCGACAGCCAGTTTACCGGGCCGCCAAAGCTGAGCGGCGCAAAGCCGGGCGCAACGGTGCTGGTGCTCGGCGCCGGGCTTGCCGGGATGCTGTCGGCGTATGAATTGACCAAGGCCGGATACAAGGTGCAGATCCTGGAATTCCAGGATCGCACCGGCGGGCGCAACATGACCTTGCGCGGCGGCGATACGGTCAACGAACTGGGTTCCCCGCCGCAGACCGTCGGCTTTGCGCCGGGCAATTATCTCAATCCCGGTCCCTGGCGCCTGCCGTATCATCACCGCACGGTGTTGCATTACTGCAAGGAATTCGGCGTCGAGCTCGAACATTTTGCGCAGCTGAACCACAACGCCCTAGTCCACCGCAAAAATGCCTATGGCGGCAAGCCACAGCCTTACCGCGACCTTTATGTCGATTACAAAGGCCATGTCGGCGAATTGCTGGCCAAGTCGCTGAACGCCGGCGCGCTCGACACCGCAGTCACCGCCGAAGACAAGGCCAAGCTGCTTGAGGCGATGAAGGAGTGGGGCGTGCTCGACAAGACCATGGCCTATACCAAGGGCATGAAAGTCGGCGACCAGCGCGGCTGGGACCGTGCACCGGGCGGCGGGGTCAACGGCGCGCCGATCCCCAACGACGTCGGTACGCTGTCCGACACGCTGTCGACCAAAGTGTGGCAGCAGATCGGGTTCTATACCGAAGAGGTCATGCAGACGACGATGTTCCAGCCAAAGGGCGGCATGGACCATATCGGCAAGGCGTTTGCCGGCAAAGTCGGCAAAATGGTGCGGCTGAACACCCGCGTGACCAAAATCGCGCAGGACGATCATGGCGTGACGGTCGACTGGACCGATACCAAGACGAACACTGCGGGCCAGAGCAAGGCCGACTGGCTGGTCTGCACGATCCCGGCGACTGTGCTGGGACAACTCGATGTGCAGGTCACCGACAAGAAAAAGGCCGCGATCCGCGCGCTGCCTTATGGCAATTCGGTCAAGATCGGCCTCGAAATGAAGCGCCGCTTCTGGGAAACCGATTACGCCATCTACGGCGGTCATTCGTTTACCGATCAGGATATCAGCCTGATTTCGTATCCGACCGGCAACTGGTTCGGTGATGGCCCCGCGGTGATCCTGGGCGCCTATCCGTTCGGGCTTGGCGCCTATCGCCTGGCCGGCATGACCCATGAAAAGCGTATCCAGGCCGCACTCGATCAGGGTTCGGTGTTTCATCCTGCCGAATACAAGGCCGAATTCCGCTCGGGTACGTCGCTGGCGTGGAGCCGGATGCCATGGATCCTGGGCTGCTGCGCCACCTGGACCGAAGAAAGCCGCGAGGCGCATTACCAGGACCTGGTGTCGATGGACGGCCGCATCGTGCTCGCGGGCGAGCATTGCTCGTATTACGGTTGCTGGCAGGAAGGCGCGCTGCTGTCGTCGCTCGATGCGATCACCCGGCTGCATCAGCGCGCTTCGGCGGCCTGATCCTTCGCCAACCGCAAACAAGCGGGGCCCCGGAGCAATCCGGGGCCCTTTCCAATGGTAACCGGACCGGCGAATTAGTGCCCGCGCAAACGACAGACAAAAAAAGAGCCGCTCGAAAACGGGCGGCCCTGAAAAGTTTGGGAGAGGATGCCTGAAAGGCATGTTCGGTATGGTTTACGCAGCCCTTTTGCGCAAGTGCGAAACAAGCAACCGAGAATGCAAAAAACGCAACTGTTCAATTAATTCATCGGATCCTGCCCTTGAAAATATGCACTTGAAATAAAAAATAGATATAAATTTCAGATATTTAATCAGTACCAATGCACTGGTGCGCCATTCCCAAACCGGCAACTCCCGGCTTGCTATTACTGCATACGTCAAATTACGCAGATTTCGCCATCGCGGTGCATCACACGCCATTTTCGAGGGTCATACGGTTCATTCCGAACCGGATCGAATCACTATTCGACAGGCTGCGTCCGATAGGCGGTTGCCATTCCGGCGCGCAGGCGTCAGCTAATCCGGCGAAGGAGATTTCCCCACCATGACCAGTTGCACAGCTTTGCGCCGCCTGACTACGAGCGCATTTGCGCTTGCCGCCATGATCCCGGCGCTTGCGCATTCCGCCCCGGTGCCGGTGCCGACATCGGCCGAGGCGGCACAGGCGCTCGATCTGGCGCAGCGCGAAATTGCCATCCGCTCGGTCCGCGGCGAGGCCAACCGCACGGCCGACGTGGCTGCGCTCATCCGTGATCGCCTGATCGCCGGCGGCTGGGCGCCGGGGGACGTGGTGGTGACCAAGCGCGGCGAAACCGCGACGCTGGTGGCAAAGTGGGCAGGCAGCGATCCCAGGCTGAAACCGCTGGTGTTGTCGGGCCATATGGACGTGGTCGAGGCCAAGCGTGGCGACTGGGTGCGTGATCCGTTCGGCCCGGTGATCGAGGACGGCGTGCTGTACGGACGCGGCGCAACCGACATGAAATTCGACGGTGCGCTGATGGTTTCGGCGGTGATCGATCTGCGCGCGCATGGCTACAAACCGCGCCGGGGCATCGTAATCGCGTTTTCGGGCGACGAGGAAACCGTGATGGCGACGAGCGCCGCGCTCGCCAACGAATTGAAAGACGCCGATATGGTGATCAACGCCGATGGCGGCGGCGGCACATTTGCGGATGGGACGGACAAGCCGCTGTTCTGGCTGTGGGACGGCAACGAGAAAGCCTATGCCGATTACCGGCTGGAAGTTACCAATCCCGGCGGCCACAGCTCGGAACCGCGCCACGACAATGCGATCGTCCAATTGGCGCAGGCACTGGTGGAAGTCGGCGCCTATCAGTTTCCGCCCGAACAGAACGAACTGACCAAAGCCTGGTTCGAACGCGCCGCGCAATTTCAGGCCGACCCGGCCAAAGCCGCAGCCATGCGCGCCTTTGCCGCCAATCCCAATGATGCCGCGCCGCTGGCGCTGGTCCGTGCAGATCCCGATCTGGTCGGCAAGACCGGCACGACGTGCGTGGCCACGATGCTGTCGGGCGGCCACGCCGAAAACGCGCTGCCCCAGCGCGCGCGTGCCAATATCAACTGCCGTATTTTTCCCGGCCACAGTCGCGAGGCGATCATGGCCGAACTGAAAGGTGCGATCGCGTCCGACGTGGTCAAGATCACCGATGTCACCGACGGGTCGATCACTCCGCCGGTCACGCCATTGCGCGCCGATTACGTTGCCGCGGCGGACAAGGCGATCCACGCCGCCTGGGGCAGGGACATCGCGATCCTGCCGAACCAGGCGTCGGGCGGATCGGATTCGATGTTCTATCGCGCCAATGGCGTGCCGGCGTACAATGCCAGCCCGGTGTTTACCCGCCGCGACGAACGGATGAGCCACGGCCTCAACGAACGCGTCCGCCTCGTCAATATCAAGCCCGCGCTGACGTTCTATTTCAATCTGATCCCCGACCTGACGAAGTAACCGTCCTGAAGCCCCTCCCCGGAAGGGGAGGGGTTGGAGCAGGCTTTACGGTTGGAAGCCCTGAAACGTTACCTGCTCGGCGAGCGGCACGCGTTCGCGTCCGAAATGGTTGACCGGCGCCTTGTCATCCTTCCAGCCGATCGCCAGGCCGCAGAACAGCATGTGATCCTCGGGCAAACCCAGGTGCGCCTTGATCGTCCGGCCGTAATTGCCCATGTATTCCTGCGGGCAGCTGTCGAGCCCTTCGCCGCGCAGCAGCAGCATGATCGTCTGCAGCCACATGCCGACATCGGACCACTGCGGCTCCTTCATGAATTTGGGAAAGTGGCACAGCAACAGCACCGGCGCGCCGAACGACACCAGATTGGCGCGGGTGAAATCGGTGCGGTTTTCCTTGTCTTCGCGCGCGATCGCCAGCGCGCCGTACATCGCCGCGCCGACCCCTTGCAGCCGGGCCTGATATCGGGGACTGGCTGCGGGCGCTGCCCAGTCGTATTCCGCCGGGTCATCGGGTGTTGCGGCGAGCAACACCTTCTGCAACGCGTCCAATGGTGCGCCGGTCAACACGACCGCTTCCCACGGTTGATAATTGCATCCCGAGGGGGCCCAGCGCGCCTGATCGAGCACACGCTCGATCGTTGCATGGGGCACTGGCGTATCGAGAAATTCGCGCACGGAACGGCGCGAGGCAACGGCATCGGCAACAGTCATAACATCTCCCCTATTCAAACACGTGTGCGGCGCACCAGCCAGTAGATCGGCAGCCCGATCAAGATCAGCACCACGCCATAGCCTACCGCTTCGCCGCCCAGGCCCCATGTCGCCCAGCCGGTAAACGCTGTGGCAAACAGCGCGACCGGAATCAACGTACGTTCGCCGGGCAACAGGCGGATCGCCGCGATCATCGTCATGGCATAAGGCAACATGCCGGCCGCCAGGCTGATCGAGGCGATGAACGTAAACAGATCGCCCATGCCGCGCCCGAAATTCAGCAGCGTGACGACGCTGAGCAAGGCGCTCGACACCAGATGCGCGCGCGCCGGCGTGCCGGCGGCAGTCTCGCGTTCGAACCAGCGCGGAAAGACGCCGCCGCACGCCATCGCCAGCGGCATTTCGCCCTGGACCAGGATGAACCCGTTCAACGTGCCGAACGCGCTGATTGCGGCAAACACCGCGACCGTGCCCGCAACCGTGGCACCGAAATACCGCCCGAGGAAATCGGCCACCGGCGCGGGCGACGCGGCGGAGACCGCATCGGGCATGTACCCCAGGAACGCGAGCGAGATGCCGATGTAGATCAATCCGGCAAGCGCAGTGCCCGCCAATGTCGCGATCGGCACGATCCGTGCCGCATTCTCGACCTTTTCGGCCGGGACCGTTGCCGATTCGAGCCCGAGAAACCCCCAGAACGTCAGCCCGGCGGCCATCGCGATATGCCCGCCGGTGATCGCCACATGCGGTTGCGCGATCACCGGCGTTCCGCGCAGCCACAGCACCAGCGCCAGCCCGATGAGCGCGACTAGCGGCACCAGCTTGATCGCCGTGGTGACCAGCGAGATATCACCCGCCTTGCGCACGCCCAGGATGTTGATCGCGGTCAGCAGCCACACGCACGCCACCGCCAGCACCGCCGGCAGGCCCGCAACATGCCCGATCATCGGAAAAACCAGCGACAGATTGCTGACCACCGCCACCGCCAGCGCGCCATTGCCCGCCCACAGCATGACCCAGTAGCTCCACGCACAGACATAGCCCGGGAACGGCCCGAACGCCGCCTGGACATAGGCATACGGCCCGCCCGCCATCGGCCGGCGCGCCGACAGCCGCGCAAACACCGTCGCCAGCGCCAGCGCGCCGGCGATCGTCACGAGCCAGCCGAAAATCTGGTTCGTGCCCAGCGGCGCCAGCGTCGCCGGCAACAGATATACGCCCGACCCGATCAGATTGCCGATGACCAGCGCCAGCACCATCCACGGGCCCAGGCCTCGTGGCGCGGATGTCATGGCAGTCGTCATCGGGTGGTGCGCGCAGCCCAGTCGTGGATGAAGTCGTTCGAGCTGCGACATTCGGCCATCTCGCGCGTTCCCCACTGCGGTTGCGTTTACTCCCAGCTGCGATTGCGCAGGGCCTCGCTCATCATCTTGCGCCGTTTGAACCGCCCCGCAAGATGCGAATGGAAAAACCATGGCATCGCGCGCGCAGGCAGCACGCCGTACGCGATCTTTTCCCAGGTATTCCAGCTGACTGCGGCGGAATTCGTGCGCCGTGTCGAGGGGAAGCAATAATGCCCGGCGTCATAGATCGACGGGCCCTTGTCCATCATCCGCACCATGATCTCGTGATCTTCGAGCACATACGGCCAGATCGCGCTGTCGAACGCGCCGGCGGCCATGAACGGCGCGCGGCGCCAGCATTGCGCATATGTGCCCGCGTGCGATTTCTTGCGCATGATCCGGCTGGCAAACAGCACACGTCGCAGGCGTTTTTGCGCTGCTGCGCTATCCGCCGGGCTGTAAAGGTCGATCGCCATCACGCTGCCGGCGGTGGGGTTGGCATCGAACAGCGCCAGCGCGCCCGACACGTAGTGCGGCGGATAGATCGTATCGGCGTTAAGGAATCCGATGAATTCGCCCGTGGCCAGCGCAATGCCCTTCATCAGCGCGGGTACGACGCCGGGGGTGTCTTCCTCGACGTGGGCATAGTCGATATCGCTTGCCGCCAGAAATGCCTCGACCAGCGCGGGCGATCCGTCGCTCGACCGATTGTTGACCACGATCAGCGTAAAATCGCGCGTGTCCTGCGCCGCGATCGCCGCCAGCGTCGACAGGATAAAATGCTCTTCGTTGTAATAGGGCAGGACCAGCGCGATCCGCTTTGGCAGTGATGTCACGTTGTGGCTCTCGACGGAATTTCAATTCCCGCTCATCCTGAGCTTGTCGAAGGACACGCGCCAAGATTTGCCCAAAGCGCAGCGTGGTTGCACCAAGTTCGAACGTCGCGCGCATCCTTCGACAGGCTCAGGATGAGCGAGGTTGTGTTAAACCAAACCGGTGGATTGGGCCAGAGCCCAGGCACCCTGGAAAAATCAGGCGCTAGCCACGCAACCTACGGCTTGTCGAGCACGTAGCCCAGCGAGCGGACGGTGCGCAAGGGCGACCCGGCGCCGCTGTCGCGCAAGGCCCGGCGCAACCGGCTGACCCAGGCATCGACAGTGCGTTCGTCGATCGGTTGGCCTTTCTTGCCCAGCGCGCCGATCAGTTGCAGCCGCGAAAACACCTGGCCAGGCTGCTCCATCAGATAGCGCAACAAACGGAATTCATTGGGCATCAGACCGATCGGCTTGTCCTTCCACCGCGCCTGCAGCGCGGACAGGTCGAGCGACAGGTGATCCAGCCGCAAAGTCCGCGCGGGGCTTTCGGCATCGGGCAATTGCACCGACAGCACGCGATCGAGCACGGTCGACCGGTCGATCGGCCCGATCAGATAATCATCGGCGCCGGCGCGCAGCGCGCGGCGCTTGACCTCTGCTTCGTCTTCTTCGAGCACCATCGTCACATGCGCGGATTCGGTCTGCGGATCGCAGCGCAGGCGGCGGCACAGTTCCAGACCCGAAAATTCGGGCAGCACCCAGTCGACAAACGCCCAGGGCTGCCCGTCGAGCAGCGGCAGCGGTGCATCGCCCAGCCAGCGATGGAACACGACGCGCAGATCGCCATGGAGGAAGTTGTCATTGCCGCCATTGAGCGCGCCGGTCACCAGGATATCGATCTGCCGCATCGGGTGGCCTCATGTTTGCAGGTTAAACGCCTGCACGGCCATGTCGCCATAATATGACCGGTGTATGACGATGTCTGGCGGGTTGCCATCGTGGCCCTTTAGCGCTTTGAAGGGCGATGAGGACAAGAGGGGGATGACCGTGATGCACGGCGCTGTTTTCGGGGAATTTCTGGGCACGATGGTCATGTTGCTGTTCGGCAACGGCGTCGTCGCCAACGTGGTGCTCGACAAATCGAAAGGCCAGAACGGCGGGTGGATCGTGATCACCGCGGGCTGGGGCTTTGCCGTCTTCTGCGGCATCGTGGTCAGTGTCGGGGTGGGCGGGGTCGCGCATCTCAATCCCGCGGTCACGATCGCATCGGCGATCGTATCGGGCGATTACAGTCACGTCGTGCCCTATGTGCTGGCGCAAATGGCGGGCGCGATCGTCTCGGGGGTGCTGGTGTGGCTGACCTACCTGCCGCATTGGCCGGTCAGCGATCCCGATGCGAAACTCGCCGTGTTCTGCACCCAGCCTGCGATCCGCAATCCGTTCGGCAATGTGATGAGCGAAGTGATCGGGACGATCATGCTGATCATGATCGGCATGGGGCTGGCGTCGAAGGGGTTTGTCGGCAGCGGCCTGGCGCCGGGCATTGGGCCGTTTTTCTGGGGTATCGTCGTATGGGCGCTCGGCCTCTCGCTCGGCGGGCAGACCGGCTATGCGATCAACCCCGCGCGCGACCTGGGCCCGCGCATCGCGCACTGGCTGCTGCCGATCGCGGGCAAACGCGATTCGGACTGGGGTTACGCCTGGGTGCCGGTGCTCGGGCCGATCATCGGTGCGATCGTGGGGGCACTTATCGTCAAAGCAACCGGCATAGCCTGAATATCCTCGCCGGGACGGGGAGGATATTCAGACCGCCGCACGTGCGAGCAGCCGGGCGTGTATCGCCTGCGCCTCCGCAAGTTCGGCGCGCGGTACATCGGCAGCGTCGATCCCGTGCGGCGCAGGCGGGCGCAATCCGTCCCCGGCCAGCGGTTCGGCCAGCCCAAGCCGCTGCGCCAGCCGCTCGCGCAAGCGCAGATCGCCGGTTACCAGCCGGTCATAATCGACGAAACACTGCATCGCCGCGACGTCGGCCGGCTGGACCAGCAGATGCGTGTGCACGCCTGTCCAGGTGCGCAGCCAGAACGCCAGTGTATCGGGATTGCCCACAGGGCCAGACCCGGGCGGCAGCAGGATCGCGCGCTGATCGACGCCGAATTCATGATGCCCCAGCCAGCGCATGAACGACGCGCGGAACGCATCGGTCCGGCCCAGCGCGACGGCGCGGCGGTGCTGCATCAGCAGCGAGGCGGCCTGTTCCAGCGGCGCGCGAAACGGATGGATCAGCACAGCATCCGTCGCGGTCTGCGCCAGCGCGCGCAGCCGCAGAATGTTGGCATTGTTTTTAGACAGATACCGGTCGCCGCCATAGCGCAGGCAGACGAGCCGCATCAGCATCGCGAAATCTTCAAGCGTGGCCGGCGCGGGCGCATGCGCGCGCATGCCTGTGGCAGACAGATACTGATCGCCTTCGCGCAGTTTCCAGAACACTTCCTCGATCGCCTCCGGGCTGTCGAGATCGTGAGTCAGCCCGTCGCCATGGCCGCGTTCGTGCGCGGGGATCGCGCGCCTGCGCTTTTCCGTCAGCGCAGCCCACGAATTGGGTGCCAGCGGAAACGGCATGTCGCGATAGCGCAGCGAGGCAAAGCGGTCGGCGCCGTGGATTTTCTGCATCAGGATCGTCGTGCCCGCGCGCGCCAGACCGGTGACGAACACCGGCGGGCGCAACGTCTGCGCGGCTGCGGCCTTGCCAAAGCGGCCTTTTTCCAGATCGAAACTCAGATCCAGAACGGCAGGAATACCCAGCGCGATGCGGTGGAGCAGCCGGTCAATGCCCCTGTATGTGGAGGCGGAGCCGGGGTTGGACGAGCGTGCGCCGGCCGAGTCTGGGGACGATGACGCTGCGGGTGACGACAAGACAGACTCCGATGGCAAGGATGGTCAGGCGTGCGCCGGGATCGGCCAGCGCGGCGCGGGTCGGCACGCCGGTCCAGCCATCGAGCGCGATGGCCGCTACCAGCGGCAGCGCGACGACCACCAGCATTGCGCCCGCGACCAGTGCCTGGGTCATCATCCGTCGCGCCAGAATCCGCGCGGCGCGTTCCCTGGAAAAATCGGACGCACCGTGGCAACCCATGATCCGCACCGAACGCCTGCCGGTCGCGGCGAGCCGCGCAAACCGACCCATGAGGCCGGACACCCGCGCGAGCATGGCCACGGCAAGCAGCGCGCAGCCCAGCAGCATCGTGGCGGCGATCACGATACGATCTCTTCAGCGACAGGGCCCCGGTCATCCTGGCGCAGAACCGGGGTAGCAGGCGCGGCAAACCGCGCGCGCACGCGGCGGATCAGGCGCTTTACCGGATACCAGATGAACGCGATGATCCCCAGGATGATCGCACCGACGACACCGAGCGCGGTCGATACCGCGCCAAGCCCGAGCCCGGGCCCGACATAAGCCGAAGCCGGCATCGTGCTGGCCACGAAGATCAGTGCGGATAGCCCCGCAGTGCCGGCAAACGGGATCGAAATGGTCATGCGCATCGGGCGGTCTCCGCAGCGTGAATGCCGGCCTGGTCTGAAACGGGGTCCACATAGCGGGATCAGCGAAGTTCGTAGCGTCGGTTGTGGTCGTCGGCCGAGATGTAGCGCCAGCGCACCGTGCCATCGGGGGCCACGCGCATCACGCGGCCCCATTCGGTTTCCTCGATCATCGTATCGCCACCCGGCAGCGGGGTGGCACGGCCCTGCGCCCTGGTCTTTATCGCCAGGGTTTCGAACGCCCTGGCCAGCGGTTCGCTGGTGGCATGCGTGGCGAAATCATAGACGACCAGATGGTTGGTGCGGTCGTTCGCGACGTGTTCGGGCTGATCCCAGGCGAATTTCAGATGGTTGTCGAACACGCTGATCCGATGGTCGTCGATCACCGAGACATCGTGCTGGAACCGCCACGGCATCGCCTGGCTCCACAGCACCCGGCCCGTCGAGGGACGATAAAGCAGCACCAGCGACAGGTTACGCAGCGATACGAACACATCGCCCCGGCGCCAGTACGGCCCGTCACCGGGAACCGGCTGGATGTCGTTGACGTGGAGCGGATCGTCGAGATACGGCCGCGACCGCCACAGATACCCCAGGCCATTGCGATCGAGCAGCGCGATGACCGAAGTGCGCGCAAGCACGTGCCCGGCTGGTGTCAACTGCACGAGGCTTTCATCGATGAAGGCCGGGCCGACGCCGGGCTCGTGCGATACAGGCGCGCGATAATTGGCCCACAGCGTGCCGTCTGGCGCGGTTTCGATCGCGTGGTGAAATATCCCGTCGATCATCCATTCCCGGCGACCGCACGCATCGACACGCACCAGCGGCGATTCGTCGTGAAGGATCAGGCCGCCATCCGCCATCAGCAGCGGGTGCATCGGCATGTACCGCCCGTTGCCCTTGTCACGCGCCAGGTCGACAATATCCGAATGGAATGCCGAATGCGCGTGGATCGCGGTTATGTCGGGCGCATAGTCGCGCAGCACTTTGCCATCGCTAAGCCGCACCAGCTTCACCACATAGCGTCTGCGCGCAATGTCGAAAACCGTGACGAGCAGCGCGCCGCCATCCACCAGCGGCTGCGCCGGATTGCGCCATAGACCGCCCGGTATCGGATCATACCCGCCGGGCAGCGAAGGATGGTAGGTGCCGATCGAATCGTCGATCCGCTGCAGCGTTTCGGGAACCGTCGCGATCGCAACGGCCATCGCGCCCAGGCTGCCATGAGCCCCTGGATCGCGCATCACCGCGCCATATTCGATCAGCCCCGCAAAGCCGCTCACCACGATCAGCCCGACCAGCCACAGCGGCGCGCGCGCACTGCTCCAGCGTTCCAGCCGGCCGGGACCAACGCGGCGCGCAAGGCTGCCGTTGGGCCCCGAAGGCTGGCGTATCTTGGCAACGTCAGGTGTTACGTCGCATCCTTCCCTATTCATGGGAGCGAAAGCTACACCTGACATGTATTGGGATTTTATCGGCGGGAGCCCGCTTTGTCTCGATTTGTCGCGCTTTGGGATCCCGATGCGTGGTCGAAAGCCGCGGGCTGCATAAATCTACGCCAGATTACGCAGTCCAAACGAAAACGGCCCACCGCAAGGGCAGGCCGTCTATCCGCGCATCAATGGACCGTATTACCCCACATGCTCGGCCAGCACGGTCAAGCCTGACGCGCTGACTTCGGCAAAGCCGCCCTTGACGGGGTATTCCTTGGGGTTGCCGCCAGCCGACGCCCACACCCGGATCACACCGTCCTTGACCGTGGTGGCGAACGGGGCGTGCCCTTCGAGCACGCCGAATTCACCCTCGGTGCCAGGCACGTTGACCATATAGACGTCTTCCGACAGGACCAGCCGGGCCGGCGTCACGAGTTCAAAATGCAGCGCCATATCAAGCGGTTCCCGTACCTAACGATCAGACTTCGGCAGCCATCTTCTTGGCCTTTTCAACCGCTTCCTCGATACCGCCGACCATGTAGAACGCGGATTCGGGCAAGTGATCGTATTCGCCGTCGACCACCGCCTTGAACGATTTGACCGTGTCTTCCAGCTGCACGAACTTGCCCGAGATGCCGGTGAACACTTCGGCAACGTGGAACGGCTGGCTGAGGAAGCGCTGGATCTTGCGCGCGCGGGCCACCGTGACTTTGTCCTCTTCGGACAATTCGTCCATGCCCAGGATGGCGATGATGTCCTGCAGCGACTTGTATTTCTGCAGCGTTTCCTGGACGCGGCGCGCGGTCGCGTAATGCTCTTCGCCGACGATGCGCGGTTCGAGCACACGGCTGGTCGAATCGAGCGGATCGACCGCGGGATAGATCCCCAGTTCCGAAATCGCGCGGTTCAGCGTGGTGGTCGCATCAAGGTGGGCAAACGAAGCGGCCGGCGCAGGGTCGGTCAAATCGTCGGCCGGCACGTAGATCGCCTGGACCGAGGTGATCGAGCCCTTGTTGGTCGAGGTGATGCGTTCCTGCAACTGGCCCATGTCGGTCGCCAGCGTCGGCTGATAGCCCACGGCTGACGGGATACGGCCGAGCAGCGCCGACACTTCCGAGCCCGCCTGGGTGAAGCGGAAGATGTTGTCGACGAAGAACAGCACGTCCTGGCCTTCTTCATCGCGGAAATATTCCGCCATCGTCAGGCCCGACAGCGCAACGCGCGCGCGCGCGCCCGGCGGCTCGTTCATCTGGCCGAACACCAGCGCCACTTTGGAACCCTCCGACGTGGCATTGCCATCGGCGTCCTTGGCAATGACGCCCGCATCGAGAAATTCGTGGTACAGGTCGTTGCCCTCGCGGGTGCGTTCACCCACGCCCGCAAACACCGACACGCCGCCGTGGCCTTTGGCAATGTTGTTGATCAGTTCCTGGATCAGCACGGTCTTGCCCACGCCCGCGCCGCCGAACAGGCCGATCTTGCCGCCGCGCGCATACGGCGCGAGCAGGTCGATGACCTTGATCCCGGTGACCAGGATCGCCGATTCGGTCGACTGGTCGATGAATTCCGGCGCCTTGGCATGGATTGGCGCGAACTGCGTCGCGCCGACCGGACCCATCTCGTCGATCGGTTCCCCGATCACGTTGAGAATGCGGCCGAGCGTCTTGGGGCCGACCGGCACAGTGATCTGCGCGCCGGTGCTGCGCACTCTCTGGCCGCGCGTCAAACCTTCGGTCGCGTCCATCGCAATCGTGCGCACGGTGCCTTCGCCCAGATGCTGCGCGACTTCGAGAACCAGGCGGTTGCCGTTGTTGTCGGTTTCCAGCGCGGTCAGGATCGGTGGCAATTCGCCATCGAACGCGACGTCGACAACGGCGCCGATGACCTGGCGGATTTTGCCGGTAGAGGGGAGCACGGTGGCCATGGATTACCTTCCGATTTTCAAAGTCTTGATAGGGTTTCGTTCACGGACGCTTGCCAGTCCGTATATTCATCGGCTTCTTGCCAAAGTTCGTTCAGCTCGCTGTCGTCTCGCACTCGTTTAACTGCATCGATCGCATGTTGACGACGGGGCACGGCATCAGATGCATTTTTAGATGCCCACTCGGTCATCCGAATTTCAAGCTTGGGTGAAGCCTTGGCCAAGCCCGCAGCAACAATTTCGGCGGCTGCCAAAGCGGCCGATGCGTCTGGCGCTTCAACATATCCAGACCCCGTCATCGCTAGTGCGTGATCAACGGCTTCCCAACTCGGGGCATCAACGAAGTCTGCCAGCCAATCGGCAGCATCGTCGTTTTCGTCAAATTGGAAGCCCCAAGCGCCCATCTTACAGCGCTTCCGCGCCAGCGATGATTTCAATCAATTCGGTGGTGATCGCGGCCTGGCGGCTGCGGTTGTACTGGATCGTCAGTTTCTTGATCAGGTCGCCGGCGTTGCGCGTGGCGTTGTCCATCGCGGTCATCGACGCGCCCTGTTCGCTGGCGAGATTTTCCAGCAAGGCGCCGAACAGCTGCGTACGCAGATAGCGCGGCAGCAATTCAGCCAGGATCGTTTCTTCATCGGGCTCGTATTCGACCACCGCGCCGTCGCTCACGACCGCTTTGGGCGTCGGCACGGGGATGATCTGCTGCACGGTCGGTTCCTGCACCAGCGCGCTGCGGAACCGGGCATAGACCAGATGCGCCACATCGAACTGCCGCGCGGCAAACAGCGCGAGCAATTCGTCGGCAATCCCTTCGGCCTCGTCGAACCCGGGTTCGCGCACGCCGGTGGTATCGTACATGCCCAGGATCGCATCGGGATATTCGCGGCGGATGATCGGGCGACCCTTGCGGCCGATCAGATAGAACAGCACGGTCTTGCCCTGCGCGAGCAGCTCGTTGGCTTTCACCCGCGCCGCCTTGACGATATTGGCGTTGAACGCGCCGCACAGGCCGCGATCCGAATTGGCCACGACCAGCAGGTGGACCTGGTCGCGGCCGGTGCCACCCAGCAACGGCGGCGAGCCTTCACCGACGAGCACGGTAGAGGCAAGGCTGGCCACGACTTCGGAAAGCCGCGAAGCGTACGGGCGTGCAGCTTCGGCAGCGGCTTGCGCCTTGCGCAGCTTGGCTGCGGCCACCATCTGCTTGGCCTTGGTGATCTTCTGGGTCGACTTGACCGAGTTGATCCGACCTTTGAGTTCCTTGAGCGAGGCCACTCGTCGTTATCCCTGGACCTGGCAGGGCGCCTTAGAAGCGCCCTGCAAGTGATTGATTAGGCGAACTGTTTGCCGAACGTCTCGAGCGCGGCCTTGACTTTCGCCTTGACGCCGTCGCCCAGATCCTTGGTGTCGCGGATTTCCTTGAGCACGTCGGCATGGTTGGCGTGCATGAAGCTGAGCATTTCTTCTTCGTAATTCACTACGTCCTTGACCGGGACAGCATCGAGATAGCCGTTGGTGCCGGCAAAGATCACCACGGTCTGTTCCTCGAACGCCAGCGGCGAAAACTGCGCCTGCTTGAGCAACTCGGTCAGGCGCGAGCCACGGTTGAGCAGTTTCTGCGTCGAGGCATCGAGATCGGAACCGAATTGCGCAAACGCCGCCATTTCGCGGTACTGCGCCAGCTCCAGCTTGATCGAGCCGGACACCTTTTTCATCGCCTTGGTCTGCGCGGCCGAGCCGACGCGGCTGACCGACAGGCCGACGTTGATCGCCGGACGCACACCCTGGTAGAACAGGCCGGTTTCGAGGAAGATCTGGCCATCGGTGATCGAGATCACGTTGGTCGGGATATACGCCGAAACGTCGCCGGCCTGCGTTTCGATGATCGGCAGCGCGGTCAGCGAACCCGAACCGTTGTCCTTGTTCATCTTCGCGGCGCGCTCGAGCAGGCGGCTGTGCAGGTAGAACACGTCGCCCGGATACGCTTCGCGGCCCGGCGGGCGGCGCAGCAGCAGCGACATCTGGCGATAGGCCACGGCCTGCTTCGACAGATCGTCATAGACGATGACCGCGTGCATGCCGTTGTCGCGGAAGAATTCGCCCATCGTGCAACCGGTGTAGGGCGCCAGGTACTGCAGCGGCGCAGGCTCCGACGCCGTGGCGGCGACGACGATCGAGTATTCCATCGCGCCGTTTTCTTCGAGCTGGCGCACGATCTGCGCAACCGTCGAACGCTTCTGGCCGACCGCGACATAGATGCAGTACAGCTTCTTGCCTTCGTCGGTGCCGCCGTTGGCTTCCTTCTGGTTGATGAAGGTGTCGATCGCGACGGCAGTCTTGCCGGTCTGGCGATCGCCGATGATCAATTCGCGCTGGCCCCGGCCGATCGGCACGAGCGCGTCGATAGCCTTGAGCCCGGTCTGCACCGGCTCGTGCACCGAGGTGCGCGGGATGATGCCCGGCGCCTTGATTTCGACGCGGCGGCGTTCGGTGTACTCGATCGGGCCCTTGCCATCGATCGGGTTGCCCAGCGCATCGACGACGCGGCCGAGCAGGCCCTTGCCGATCGGCACGTCGACGATCGTGCCGGTGCGGCGCACGACGTCGCCTTCCTTGATGTCGCTGTCGGTGCCGAAGATCACGACGCCGACATTGTCGGCCTCAAGATTGAGCGCCATCCCTTTGATGCCGTTCGAAAATTCGACCATTTCGCCGGCCTGGACCTGATCCAGCCCATAGATGCGGGCAATACCATCGCCGACCGACAGCACCGAACCGACTTCCGAAACTTTGGCTTCGGTGCCGAAACTGGCGATCTGGTCCTTGATGACCCGGGAAATTTCAGCAGCGCGGATTTCCATGTTCTGCCTTTCTGAGACAGGTAAAATGATCAGGCCCTGGCGGGCCGGAAATGGATCAGGCCTTCATGACCTGGGCAAGCGAATTGAGACGGGTACGGATCGAGCTGTCCACCATCTGGCTGCCGATCTGAACGACCAGGCCGCCCAGGATCGCCGGATCGACATGCGTGCGCAACGTGACCGCACGGCCTTCGCGCTGCGCCAGCTTCGCCGACAGTTCGGTCAGCTGGTCAGGCAGCAGCGGATGCGCGGTGGTGACATCGGCCGTGACCTCACCGCGCGCATCGGCGGCGATTGCGCGAAACGCGGCGATCACGCCGGGCAGGCTGGCCAGGCGGCGGTTTGCCGCCAGCACACCGAGAAAGTTCGTCGTCAGCGGATTGAGCGATGCAACATCGCCGACCGCCTTGACCGCATGTTCGGCGGCGTCACGCGAAACCTGCGGGTCGTGCAGCAATTGCGCGAATTCGGGCGAATCGGCAATGGCCGTCGTCAGCCCGTCGAAATCGCCTTCAATGGTCGCGACCGAGCCCTGTGAGCTGGCAAGATCGTACAACGCCGAAGCGTATCGCCCTGCCAGGCTGGCCGTAATGCCGCCGGATATTCCCACGCGCGATAGTCCCCAGTTAGAATGCAGGTCGTGACAGCCGCATTGCGAATGCGCCTTGTGTATCGACTTGTGACCGGGGCGCGCCTAGCAACCCCACGTTCGTATGACAAGATGCCAACTGGCAAGTGTGTCCGCCGATTGTGCAGACGTATGCGCGTTGGCGCCGCGAAACAAGCCGGCCCGACGTCCGATCCATGGATTTGCGTTATTTGACGGACTGGCAGGTATAGCGCATCCGCTCGTTCGGCTCGGCGGGCAACATCGCCTTGATCGCGCCCTGGCTTTCGCCGAACTGGCGGGCGACCGCCTCGCTGGCGCCGCATTGCGGGATGGACATTTTTTGCCGTTCGCTGCGCGCGCGGGTCATGTCGTTGATGCCCATCAGAAATCGCTCGAGCGTGTAGGTGTGCGTTGCGGGGTCATAATGCGTCAGCGAAATCGTATCCTCGCCATTCGGCACCAGCACACGAGACCAGCCGTCGCCCGCCAGCCCGTATTGCGCGCGCGAATTGACACAGCCGTCCGCGCTCCATGTCAGCGGGATATCGGTAATGTCGGAGACGGTCACGCGGCTGCGGCGCGGATCGAGCACACAGATCAGCTTGTGCGTGGCAGCGTCCGCTTTTGCGCCGGATTCCACCGGGGGAATGCCGCTCGCATCGATTTCGGCCATGTGGTCCTTGGCGCGTTCGTCGATCGCGCGCAGCGGCGGGCGCAGCACCCAGACAAACAGCGCCGCGATCACGAATACGGCGGCGAGGCCAAGCCCAAGCCGCCCGAACCGCGGTTTTGCGCGCTGGACAAAGCCGAACGTCGCCGCCCCGATTGCCGCGACCAGCAGCAGTGCCGCTACCGCCAGGCCGTTGTCGCGTTCGGACAACACGTCGAGTTCGGCATTGCGGCGCGCAGTGTCGAGTTCGTGATCGCGCGCGGTGCTGCGCGCGGCGGATTGCGCGGCGACGCGCACCTGGTCGTCGGCGGCGCGCTGGGTATCGGCGCGATCGAGATCGGCGATCGAGGTGCAGGGCAGGCCGGCGAGATGCGGAACGACATGCGCGAACTTCAGAAACGGTTCGAGCTCATGCATCGAAATCGCGAAAAAGAAGGATGAATCCGTGCCGTTGCTGCTCACCGTGCCAAAGCTGTTGACGCCAAGCACGCGGCCGCATGTATCGAGCAGCGGCCCGCCCGAATTGCCCGCACCCAGCTGCGCGGTGTGCAGGATCGTATCGAACTGTTTCGAAGACCGCCCCGATGAAACCTGGCCATACGTCTTTACGGTATCCTGCGGCTTGACCAGATCGCCCGAATTGAGCCCTTGCGCCGCATCGACATTGCCCGGGTAGCCAACTGCCGCGATCTGCATGCCGTCCGGCACGACGCCGGCAAACAGCGTCAGCGGGGCGAGCGCAGCGTGATTGCCCAGTTGCAGCAGCGCCAGATCGTTGGCGGCCGAATAGGCAACGATATGCGCGGGATAACTGTCACGGCCCTGCGAAGGGATCACGCCGATCAGCACGTTGCCGTCGCCATGCGCGTCCTCGACCACGTGGGCATTGGTCACGACCATGTCGGGTGCGACGGCAAAGCCCGAACCGTGACCGAGCATCGACACGCCGGTCCAGCCATTGCGCACCAGCACGACGCGCACCACGCCCCGGCTGGCGGCGGCAATGTCGGCCGGATCGGCCACGGCTGGTTGCGCCAGGCCGAGCAGCGCGGCCAATGCGATGAACAGAGAGGTGAAGCGAAAGCTGCGCATGCGACTGCTCTTGCCCGTCCCGGGATTTGATCGCAAGGCGCGGGATGCATTGTCATGCGGTGGCGCGCAAAAGGACGCGACGCCAGGCAACCGCGATGGAGCACCCGATGACCGAAGTTGCAACGACCGACGAACAGGCCTGGGCCGCGGTCCAGGCGCGCGATCGCGCCTTTGACGGGCGGTTCGTGACCGGCGTGCTGACCACGGGAATCTATTGCCGTCCGTCATGCGCGGCGCGGCATCCCCGGCGCGAAAATGTCCGCTTTTTCAGCGATGGCGCGCAGGCGCAGGCGCAAGGTCTGCGCCCCTGCCGGCGTTGCCGACCCGACGATCTGGCGCGCGACGAACGCGCGATCCTGACCGCGATCGCCGCGATCCGTGATGCGGGCGAGGCGCTGTCGCTTGGCGAACTGGCGCTGTCGGCCGGATACAGCCCGACGCATTTTCAACGCCTGTTTACCCGTCACACCGGCCTGTCGCCGGCAGGCTACGCCCGCGCGCTGCGTGCGGAACGCGCCGCGCAGGCGCTGAGCGAGGCTGCCACCGTGACCGAGGCGATCTACGACGCCGGCTTTTCGGGCCCCTCTCGGTTTTATGCCGCCAGCGACGGGCGGCTGGGCATGGCCGCATCGGCATGGGTCGATGGCGGGCGCGGCGCGGAAATCCACTGGGCGGTCGTGCCGACCAGCATGGGCCCGCTGCTCGTCGCGGCGACAGACAAGGGCGTCTGCCGGCTGTCGTTTGCCGAAGATGGCGCGGCGCTTGGCCAGCGGTTTCCCAGGGCGACGCTGATCGAGGGCGGCGACAGCTTTGCCGCGCTGCTGGCGGATGTTGTCGCGGCGGTCGAATCGCCCGGCACCGGTGATCACATCCCGATCGATGTGCGCGGCACTGTGTTTCAAGAGGCGGTGTGGCAGGCGTTGCGCGCGATCCCGCCGGGCGAAACGCGCAGCTATGCAGCGATAGCGGCCAGCATCGGGTACCCCCGGGCTGTACGCGCCGCGGGCAGCGCCAATGGTGCCAACCACGTCGCGGTGCTGATCCCGTGCCACCGCGTGATCCGCGCCGACGGCAAGCTGGGCGGTTATGCCTATGGCGAGGATATCAAACGCGAATTGCTGGCCCGCGAACGCGCCTAAATCCTCCCCGGAACGGGGAGGGGGACCACGCCCAAGTCTTTTTTGGGCAGTGGTGGAGGGGCGGTGCCTCTGGGCGAAACCTGGCGATGGGACACCCATGAACAGCGCCTCATGGTAAAGTCGGCGCTTGTGGCCCGGCCCCTCCACCACCCTGCGGGCGGTCCCCCTCCCCGTTCCGGGGAGGATTGTCAGGCGCGCGCCCACCCGGGCGCCGCCGGTTCCAGCGTCATCAGGAACGCCTCGGCGCTTGCCAGTGTGTCGGCGCGTTTGTCTTCGCTCATCCGGCGCCATGTCGCATAGGCTGTCGCCAGGCGCGGGTTGCGCCCGAGCCGCGACGCGTTGCGATCGAGAAAATGCCAGTACAGCGCGTTGAACGGGCACGCCTGCGGACCGGTCTTGAGCTTCACCTTGTAAGCGCAATCGCCGCAATAATCGCTCATCCGCGAAATGTACGCGCCGCTCGCCGCATAAGGCTTTGACGCCAGCCGCCCGCCATCGGCATGCAGCGCCATGCCTGCAACATTGGGCAATTCGACCCATTCGTAGGCATCGGCATAGACCGCCAGGAACCAGTCGGCGACCTGGGCCGGATCGAGCCCTGACAGCAACGCAAAGTTGCCCATCACCATCAGGCGCTGGATATGGTGCGCATAGGCATTGTCGCGCGTTGCGCGCACGGTCTGCGCGATACAGCGCATCGGCGTGTCACCCGTCCACCAGAATTCGGGCACGGGCCGCGTGGCGTTCAATTCATTGGCACTGGCCATGCCGGGCATATCGAGCCAGTACATCCCCCGGATATATTCGCGCCAGCCGATGATCTGGCGGATAAAGCCTTCGACCGCAGCCAGCGGCGCGCGACCTTCGCGGTATTCCGCCTCTGCGCGCCGGCACACCTCGACCGGGTCGAGCAGCCCGCAATTGATCGCAGGCGACAGCAGCGCATGGAACATCGTGTCATGATCGCTCAGCATCGCATCCTGCCACTGGCCGAACAGCGGCAGCCGCTCCGCCAGGAACCGTTCGAGCAACGCTTGCGCATCGGCGCGCATGACCGGCCAGCCGAAATGATCGAGACTGCCGAAATGGTGACCGAACCGTGCGCGCACCAGGTCGATCACGTCGCGCGTGATCGCATCGGGCACGAAGGTCATCGGCGCCGGCGGGTTCAGCCCCGGCGGCGGGCCAGAGCGGTTCTCGGGATCGAAGTTCCATCGCCCGCCGGCGGGGTCGTCGCCGTCCATCAACAGCCCGGTGCGCCGGCGCATGTCGCGGTAAAACCATTCCATCCGCAATTCGCGGCGCGGCGCTGCCCAGGCATAGAAATCGGGCAAGGGACACACGAACCGCGTATCGCCGAGCACCCGCACGCGCAGCCCGCTTGCCTCGGCCCAGCCATCCATCATCCGCCGCACCCGCCATTCGCCGGGCTCGGTCACCTGGATCCCGCGCGCATCGTGGCGCTTTGCGGCGCGCAACACTTCATCGGTGAACGTGCCGGTGTTGGCGCGATCATCGAGCGCAATGTAATCGACACGCCAGCCGCCCGCGCGCAATTCGTCGGCAAAATGGCGCATCGCGGACAGGATGAGCGCGATCTTGGCCTGGTGGTGGCGGACGTAGCCGGTCTCTTCGGCCACCTCCATCATCAGCACCACGGTATCATCGGACTTGCGATCGGCGAGGCTGGAGATCGCTGGGGTTAGTTGGTCGCCCAGGATCGGGACAAGGACCGGGCGCTTCGTCATGCATCTGTGATATTGCGCAAGGGGCGGGGCGGTTCAACCTGTTCTTCGGGCCGGGGTGCACTTCTGGTCCACCCGGCTTGCGTCAACTGCACAACATCAACCCGGCTCCCGGCCTTGATCCGGGATCAGGCGTTCTTTTGGGCGCGAGCGAGAAAGAACAAGAACAAGCTTAAGCCCGGATCAAGTCCGGGCAGACGAAAAAACGGGGGAAGGGACAAAAGAGCGAGCGTGGGAACAGGACGCAGCCTGTACCGCGCTCAGGCGCCGCGCAGTGGCACCCGGAAAATGAACGCGGTCTCGTTTGCATCCGATGTTGCGGTCAATGTCCCGCCGTGCGCCCTGGCGATTTCGGAGGCGATATACAGCCCCAGGCCCAGCCCCTGCAGGCTGGGGCGGACTTCGCCGCGGGCGAACGGGGCGAACAGCTTCCGCATCGCTTCGGGCGGTATCGGGTCGCCCTGGTTGATCGTGCGCAGTTCGAAATGAGCGGCATCGATCGTGGCGATCGCGCGGATCGGCGCATCGGACGCGCCGTGTGTCAGCGCGTTGCCCAGCAGGTTTGAAAACAGCTGACCGATGCGCACAGGATCGCAGTCGATCATGCCCGGCACGTCCAGCTGCGCGTTGATCACGCGGTCGGGCGAACTCACGCGCAGTTCGTTGATCACCTGGCGCAGCACGGGCTCGATCGCCACCGAACAGCGTTCCAGCGTGATGCCGCCGCCGAGGCGGCCGCGCGCAAAATCCATTACATTGTCGATCAGGCCGCCCATGCGTTCAACGGTCTGATGGACCATGGCAAGGACTGCGTTGCCCCGCTCGGTCAGTTTTTCGCGCTCGAGATAACGCACCGCGCCGCTGATCCCGGCAAGCGGATTGCGCAGATCGTGGCCGAGCACCGCGATGAACTGTTCGCGCAAGGCCGATGTCTGCTGTTCGCCGATCAGGTCGGTGGTCTTTGCTGCCAGTTGCTGATGCGTTTCGATATTCTGCGCGATCAACTTCGCAAACAGTCTGAACATGCCGATCACATGCGGCTGGCTGACATGCGCGGGACGCGGGTCGATCGCGCACAGTGTTCCGAAAAAATGACCATCGGACAGGACGATCGGCATCGAGATATAGCTTTTCAGCCCGTAAAGCGCCGGCGTGTGATGCCCGGCATAAACCGGATCGGCATCGACATCGTCGATCACCACGATTTCGCGATGCTCGCGGATTTCATGGCAGATTGTGGTTGTTATATCGAGTTCGCCGCCGGCCTGAAGCCCGAATTCGATCGTATCCCTGACGCTGCACGCAATCCAGCGGTCTTCGGTCACGCGCGCGACAGCGGCAAATCCCATGCCCGTCGCCTGGCACACGACTTCCAGGATCGACGGAACCGTACCAATGCTGTTGATCAGGCCGACGGCGTCGCCGTACGAGTCGGGCGAAGTTTCAGACGGCGCCAGGATATAAGGCATGATCGATGACATGCGCCGCTTTGTAATGCGCCTTTGCGGTGCCGACAATCCCGATCGAGGGCGCGTTCATTTGTGATCATTCCGATACGACGCCAACAGCCGCTCGCGATCGATATTGCCGTCCTCGGGCTCGGGATCGCCGCGCATCGCCGGCTCCATGATGGCCAGCGCGCAGACGATCAGGCGGTCCGCGAGCGTAGCGGTCGGCGTACCGCAGGTGTTGGCGTAATGCCACGACGCGGTTTCAAGGCAATAGGTGGTCATGCACAGTTCGAACAGCGCCGCATCGCTCCACGGCGAGCCCAGCGTCTTGAGCAGATCGACCGTATCATCGGTGATATAGATCGCATGCAACGTATCGATCCGGCGGATTTCCGGAATCATGAAGCCCGCGCTAGCCAGGCTGATATCGAAATCGGTGCTGCGTTCGGCACCTTTGAGCACTTCGATGTACGTGCGCACCGCGGCGCGCCAGTCATCGCCGCGCTGGAAGGTCACCCGGATTTCGTTACCGATCGCGCGAACCTGGCGGATCTTGTCTTCATAGACCTTGCAGACGATCGCTTCCTTGTTGGGAAACAGGCGATAGACCGTGCCCACCGCCATGCCCGACTGGCGCGCGACTGCCGCTGTGCTCAATCCGTCGATACCCTCGGTTTTCAGGATATGATGGGCTGCATCGAGCACCGCCTGCAACGTGCGCGCCCCGCGCGGCTGGACCGGCGTGGCGCGTGGTTCGAGATTGCGCGGCGCGGCTTTGTTCACCCGCGCAGCGGTGTCATGGTTTGGCCAGGGTGTAAACCAGCTTGCCCCGGAACCAGGTCTTGAGCACGCGGGTCGTGCCGATGGCGTCTGCCTTGCCGGCGCGTTCCAGCGCGAACACATCCTGGTCGATCACGATGAAATCGGCCGATTTGCCCATGGTCAGCGATCCGAATTCGCGGTCGCGTCCCATCGCGCGTGCGCCGTCGATGGTATACGCCTGCAAGGCTTCGTGCAGGGTGATGTGTTGGCCGATACTCGCTGCCGGCTCGCCCGGGACCGCACGCGTGATCGCCAATTGCATGTTGACGAACGGTTGCGGATCGGGCGTGTTGACAGGGGCATCGGACCCGGCAACCAGAATACCCCCCGCATCGCGCGTTTCGCGCACGGGATAGAATTCGTGCTCGTACTTGAACGCCGGATCGTGGAATGCCTTGTATCCGGTGCCCGTCACATGTTCGAAAAACGGGATCGTCACCAGGTCATAGTCGGGGTCGGCGTTGGCCCAGCTGTACGTATAGGCCAGGAACAGGTGATCGCGCCCGATCCGCGCCACATCCTCAGGCGTGACCAGTTGGAGATGCGCGATCGTGTCGGGGGTGTGATCATTGCCGTCGGCCGCGCGCGCGCCTTCGATCGCATCGATCGCGGTGCGGACGGCCGCATCGCTGATCGCGTGGATATGCAGCGTAAACCCGGCAAGATGCGCGGCTTTCGCGTAATCGAGAATCACCTGGCGATCGTGCTGCAATTGCCCCTGCGACAGCGCGCATTGCGCCGGCAGATAGCCGTGCGCCCTGGCAAAGCCCGCACCATCGGCATAGCGCGCCGGATTGGCGCGCACGTCGGCGCATAGCGTCGATGCGGTATCGACATAACCCGTCACCATCAGCTTGCCATCGGGACCGGGCCCGAAGGTCGGTTGAAGGTACGGCGTCAGCTTTGGCGCATCGGGCAGCGCGGGCGGGGTGGCATAAGGATTGGCCTCCAGCACGCCATCGGCAAAGATTTTCAGCGCTTCGGCGCGGATCAGATCGTCGCCGGCGAATTTGGTGCGGTACGATTTGGCCAGTGTGATCACGGCCGGATAGTCGATCGCGCCCGCCGCATTGCGGAATGCTTCAGGGTTGTAAAGCTGCATCAGATTGGCGCGAAAGGTCATCAGGCCCGATTTGCGCAGCAGCTCGTAATACGGCACGGTCGCTGGCACGACCAGCGCGTCCTGCACCGCGGTTATCCCCGATTTCGCCAGCCGTTCGGACACTTTTTCGGGATGTTTCATCAGCGCATTCAGGCTGACCGTGATCAGATCGGGCGAATCCATCATGTCGCGTGCGTCTTCGTTGACCGTGCCATCGGGTTCGCCTGCGGCATCCACGCCGATGATCTTGCTTTGCGCGGCAAACACGGTGGCCAGCGTCGCCTTGCTGAACCCGATCGCTTTGCCTGCGGGCGTGTGCGCCCTGGCCAGCGCCACACTGTTGTACGCGCCGTGATGCCCGTCATTGCCGAGCAGCGTCACCGGAAGATCGCGGCTCGCGCGATCGAGCGCGGCGCGCAGGTTTGGCGTTTGTGCGTCGGGCTCATTGCCCTTCGAAAAATTCCACCCCGTCACGGCAAGCCATTCGCCGTGCTTGATCCCGAAGCGATGGATGCAGTCCTGAACGAACGGTGCCAGGTCTTTCAGCGCGATCAGCTTGGTCTTGGCGCCCAGTTCATAGCTCCACAGGCTGTCCGATTTGTAGGTGTCGGGCACCCTGGCATAGCCCTGCGCCCCGATGTCGCAGAAATCGGACAGCGGCGCGTTCGATCCGCCGATGCGATAGCCTTTGGCCGCGATGGCATAATATAGCGTCTTGTCGGTCTGGTACGATACGCCGAATTTGGGCGTGACCGGCGTTTCGGTGGTCGATGTGCGCGGGCCAACGACCGTGGCACCGACGAACGGCCCGGTGGCATAGCTCTGCCCGATGAACGTCGCGCGCGCCACGCGCAGCCCGGCGGTCAGTTTCAGCGCATCGGTCAGGTGATAGTTGACCTCGCCAAACGCGGCGATCTGACGATCGCGCCCTTGCGAGTTGGCGACAAGCGAATACGTGTTGGCGATCAGCGCCTGGCCCAGCAGGTCCGCAGGCGGCCCGCCGATGACTTCGGCCGTTTTGGGATCGACGATGTTTTCGTATGATCTCTGCTGCGAGGTCGAGGCAAACAGGCCCACTACCCACGACAGCCGCGCGGCCTTGTCCGACGATTGCGCGCGCAACTCCTGCGTCCACGAGGTTTGCACATTGCGCATTTGCGCATACGCGGCGTAGCCGGGATCGCCAGGCACGAAATTGACCATCGGCCCGGTTTGTGCCGGGTTGAAGATCGGGTTGAACACCGCCGGCACCAGCGTTGAATAGTCGTCGATCGCATCATCGACGCGCGCAAAGAACGAGGTGTTGGAAATCACGGTGACGCCCGGCAGGTCAAGCTGTGCGCGCACTGCCGGCAGCACGAAGCGGTCATGATCGGGCTGCGCGAGCGGCTGACCGTTGACCAGTTTGCCGTCCGGTTCGTCCGCGCCTTCCCAGAAGGTGCTGATATCGTGGATCTTGCGATCCTGCAGCAGCACCGAGGGCGCAATCACCAGGTTGGGCGCGGCCTGCCATTTCAGCGCGAACCGGCCGACCACGCTCTGGGCGTGGTTGGCATTGCGCTCGATCGGCGCGGATCCGGTCAGTTCGGGGTTCCGGTCCTGGCGATCGATATAGCCGCCCTCGTGCTGGGTCCAGATGCTGGCGCGAAAGCCCAGGACATCGCGGATGATCGGCGCACCGAAGGCCACGCCGACTTCGCCGCCTGGGTCGCCGCCCTTGGTGGCGGTCAGTTCGGCACGCGCATAGACCGAGGTTTTGGTCAGGCTCGGCTCGGGCGTGATGAACCGCACCGCGCCGCCTTCGGCCCCGCTGCCGAACAGCGTGCCCTGCGGCCCGCGCAGCACTTCGACCCGGTCCAGATCGAACACCAGCGGATACGTGTTGGTCGACGAATAGCCGACGACGCGTGTCTGGACAGGGGTGTCGTCGATGTAGATGCCGGTCGTGGCCGAACCGACTTGCGAACTGATCCCGCGAATGGAGATATCCGCCTGCGAGCCGAAACCGTTGGGATTGAGCGTGAGGCCCGGCGTCATCAGCGCGATATCGGCAACATTCTTGATCCCGCGCCGGTCGAGCGCGGCCTCGTTCAGCGCAGACACGCTGGCCGCGATCTTCGACAGCGGCTCGGCCTGCCGCGTGGCAGTCACGACGATTTCGGCAGGGTCGGATGGCGCCACGACGGTCTTGGCATCATCGGCAGCATGGGCCTGCACCGCGGCAAGACCGATCCAGACGGACGGCATCAGCCGCAATGCCTGTTTGAAACGCGTCCCGAAGTGCGCCGCCATGTCGATTTCCCCCATGAATATGAACCTGACGTCATATTCATGTTTTACCCGAATTATGTCAACGCGGCATTCGCTGCAAAAAACGAACCGCCGGTGCGCATCGCCGGGCGGGGTATGTCCCGCCCCGGTCACACAAAGCTGTAGGGATCGATATCCACCGCGACCCGCACGCCCTGCGGAAATTTCAGCGTGCCAAGCCAGTCGCGCAGGACGGTTTGCAGATCGCTCGACCGCCGCGCATTGACCAGCAGGCGGTAGCGGTGGCGGCCGCGCAAGAGCGACAGCGGTGCGGGCGCCGGGCCCATGATCGCCACGTCGTCGAGCACCGGGCGAGTCCCGCCGATCGCGCGCGCGGCCGCTTTTGCTTCGGCTTCGTCTTCGCTCGACACGATGATCGCGGCCCAGCGGCCGAATGGCGGCGCGCCGGCATCGCGGCGCGCCTCGGTCTCGGCGGCGTAGAACGCATCGCGGTCGCCGCTGGCCAGCGCCGCAATCACCGCCGCATCGGGATGGCGCGTCTGGAGCAGCACTTCGCCCGGTTTTTCGCCGCGACCGGCGCGGCCGGCGACTTGGGCAATCTGCTGATAGGTGCGTTCGGCGGCGCGCAAGTCGCCGCCTTCGAGACCCATGTCCGCATCGATCACACCGACGAGCGTCAGATTGGGGAAATGGAAGCCTTTGGTGACCAGTTGGGTGCCGACGATCACATCGACCCCGCCTTGTGTAGCGATCGCTACGAAATCGGCGGCCTTGGCCGGGCTGTTGAGCGTATCGGATGTCGCCAGGATGACCCGCGCCTCGGGCAGGATCTCGGCCAGCTCGTCGGCGATGCGTTCCACCCCCGGGCCGCAGGCGACCATGCAATCGGGCTCGTGGCATTCGGGGCAGGCAGGCGGCGGGGGCACTTCGTGGCCGCAGTGATGGCATGCCAGCCGGCGCGACAGGCGGTGTTCGACCAGCCAGGCCGAACAGTTGGGGCAACAGAAGCGATAGCCGCAGGCGCGGCACAACGTCAGCGGGGCATAGCCGCGCCGGTTGAGGAACAGCAGGCTCTGTTCGCCGCGTTCGGCACGGTCTTTCAGCGCCTTGACCAGCGGCGGCGCGATCCAGCGGCCACGGTCTGGCTGATGCTCGCGCAAGTCGACGATCTGGATATCGGGCATCAGCGCACCGCCGAAGCGGTCGGGCAGGATCAGGCGTTCATACCGCCCGGCCTCGGCCATCGCCAGGCTTTCCAGCGCGGGTGTGGCGCTGGCCAGCACCACCGGGATCGATTCGAACCGTGCACGCATCACCGCAACATCGCGCGCGTTGTACCGCACGCCGTCGTCCTGCTTGAACGCGATCTCGTGCGCCTCATCGACCACGATCAGGCCCAGATCGGCAAAGGGCAGGAACAGGGCGGACCGTGCGCCGACCACGACTTTGGCGCCGCCCAGTGCAACCTGGCGCCAGGCGCGCCGCCGTTCGGATGCCTTCAGCCCGGAATGCCACGCCACCGGCGGCGCACCGAACCGCGCCTCGAACCGCGCCAGGAAATTCTGCGTCAGCGCGATTTCGGGCAGCAGCACCAGCACCTGGCGACCCATCGCCAGCGCAGCGGCGATCGCCTCGGCATAGACTTCGGTCTTGCCCGAGCCGGTCACGCCATCGAGCAGGAACGGCTGGAACGAGCGGCTTTCGACCTCTGCGATGATCCGTGCCGCCGCTTCGGCCTGGCCGGGATTGAGTGCGGGTACGGCATGGCCCTGGTCTGGCGGCGGATAAGGGCGGTCGCTATCGACCCGCACGGCCTCGAGCAGGCCCGCACCGACCATGCCGCGCAACACTGCATCGGACACACTGGCGATGACCGCCAGTTCGCGGATCGTCGCCTGTGCGCCGTCGAGCCGCTCGATGGCCTGCGCCCGCTGGGATGTGAGGCGTTTGGGCTCTTCGCCGGTTTGCGTCAGGCGATATTCGGTGATCATCCCGCCACCCTGCAGCGCGGCATTGCTCGACAGCGCCATGCGCGCGACCGAGGCCAGCGACGACAGGTAATAATCGGCGGTCCATTCGATCAGCCGCCGCAAGGGCTCGGCCAGCGGCGGCACCGGCAGCACCTGCAACAGCGGGCGCAATTTGGCGATCGGGAAATCCGCGCCTGGCAGGCGCCCTTCGTCCCACACGATCCCCAGGATCTGGCGCGGACCGAGCGGGCACAGCACGACGCTGCCCGGCTCCACCGTCATGCCCGCCGGCACGCGGTAATCGAGCACTTCCAGCACCGGATTGAACACCAGGCAACGGCACCGTGCCGGAACGGGCGTGGGGGGAAAGGTCTTGGCGGCGTTCATGTTTGGCGGGATATAGTGCGCGTGGTGATTTCTACCCAGTGCAAATCGGAGCCGTGATGACGCCTGCAATCCTTTCCCGGCGCGCGACGATCGGCGGCATGGCCGCTTTGCTCGCGGCCTGCGCTGCCTTGCCTCCGCTCAGTGTCGATGAAGCGGTGCGCCGCCTGCTGCGCAAATCGACCGAACGCGCGCTGGCAAAGCTGTATGCGCCTGGCGGGGTGTGGGATCGCTTTGTCATGGGCCTCGATCTGGGCGGCGGTGTGGCCGGCATGGTGTTGCAGCGCGCGCTGATGTCGGACGATTTTCACCGGCGCCTCGATGACTGGGTCCGCCCGATCGCGCTGCGCGCCGCGCACGCCGCCGCCCCGCGCATCGCCGCCGCTGTGAAAACCATGGGCATCGCCAATGCGCGCGCCGTCATGGCCGGCGGCCCGCGCGCCGCGACCGACCTGTTGCGCAGCGAAATGGGCCCGGCCGTGGTCGAGGCGATGGTCCCTGAATTCCGCAATGCGCTGGATACGGTGGGCGATCCGGTCCTGGCGCGGATTTTCGCCGCGCTGCTGCGGGTCGGCGGCGATGCCCTGGCGCAGAAGCTGGCGCACCATGCCGACGACGCGGTGTGGGGCGCGATCGGCGACGAGGAAGCCGCGATCCGCGCCGATCCGACGGCCGGCGGCGATCCGCAACTGGCGGCGTACCTGGCGCATCCGTGATCCTCCCCGTTCCGGGGAGGATTTGCGTGTTCGAGGGGCTTTGCCTATAGGGCTGGCAAGCCTCGGGTGTTGGGGATTACAGCCAGGATACCCATCATGAAATTCTTCGTCGACACCGCCGACACTGCTGACATTGCCGATCTGGCCGCGACCGGGTTGCTCGATGGCGTTACCACCAATCCCAGCCTGATTGCCAAGGCGGGCAAGAATTTCCTCGAAGTCGTGGCCGAGATCTGCACGTTGACGGCAGGGCCGGTCAGCGCCGAAGTGGTCGCGCTCGATCATCCCACGATGATGAAAGAGGCCGAAATCCTGCGCAAGATCGCCGACAATGTCTGCGTGAAGGTGCCACTGACGATCGACGGCCTGAAAACCTGCAAGGCGCTGACGTCGGATGGCACGATGGTCAATGTGACGCTGTGCTTTGCCGCGACGCAGGCGTTGCTGGCGGCCAAGGCGGGGGCGACGTTCATTTCGCCGTTCGTGGGCCGGCTCGACGACAATGGCTATGACGGGATGCAGCTGATCGACGATATCCGCCTGATCTACGACAATTATGACTACACGACCGAAATCCTGGTCGCCTCGATCCGCAACGGCATGCACGTGCTGGAAGCGGCGAAAATCGGCGCCGATGTGATCACCGCGCCGCCGGCGGTGATCAAGGGCCTGTTCAAGCACGTGCTGACCGACAAGGGCATCGAAGGGTTCCTTGCGGACTGGGCCAAGACTGGGCAGAGCATCGGCTGAGCTAGAGGAAGTTTTCAGCCTTGCGTGACGAATCGCCGCTAGACCAGTTCCGCGCCGTGCTGACCGGCACGTCGCGGGCGCTTGCCGATGAGCCCGAGATCGAGGTGGCATGGACTGCCGATGCGCCCGGTCAGGCGGGCGCGTCCTTGCGCGTGCCGATGCCGCCGCGCGCATTGCCCGCGGCGCAAGTGGCGCAGGCGCGCGGCTTTGCCGATTCGATGGCGCTGAAATTGCGGCACCATAACGCCGCACTGCATCAGGCGCGCGCGCCGGGCGAACCGGTGGCGCGCGCGGTCTACGATGCGATCGAACAGGTCCGCTACGAGGCGCTCGGGTCGGACGGATACGCCGGCATCCGCGGCAATATCGGCGCGGCGACCGACATGCGCACGCTGAGCGACCCGATCGCGCGCGCCGCGCGGGCCGAGGACGTGCCGTTGCAGTCCGCGGTGTCGCTGTTGCTGCGCGAGGCGCTGACCGGCCAGCCCGTGCCCGATTCGGCGAAGCTGGGCACCGAGATGGTGCGCAGCTGGATCGCTGGCAAAGCGGGCGACGATTTTGCCGCGCTGGGCGACGCGCTCGGTGACCAGAAAGCGTTTCAGAAACTGGCGCTCGACATGCTCGGGCACCTGGAGCTGACGCTGCCCAGCGACATGCCCGAAACCGATCCCGACGACAGCGGCGAGGACGATCAGCAGGACGAAGGCGAGGACGCGCCCGACGACAGCGAAGGGTCGCAGGACCAGGACCCCAGCGAGGCAGCGGGCGAAAGCAGCGAAGACGGCGAGGACAACGACCAGGACCAGGACCAGTCAGAGGCCGAAGACAGCGCCGATGCCGACATGGCCGACGATGGTGAGGAGGGCATGCTGCCCACGCGGCCCAACCGGCCGTGGACCGACTTTCCCGACGGCTTCGACTACAAGGCCTATACCGAACAGTTCGACGAAGTGATCGCGGCCAGCGACTTGTGCGACGAGGAAGAGCTGACCCGGCTGCGCGCCTATCTCGATGCGCAGATGAAGGGGTTGCAGTCGGTCGTCACGCGGCTGGCCAACCGGTTGCAGCGGCGGCTGATGGCGCAGCAGAACCGGTCGTGGGATTTCGACCAGGAAGAGGGCATCATCGACGCGGCGCGGCTGGCGCGCGTGGTGATTTCGCCTGGGCATTCGCTCAGCTACAAGATCGAGCGCGACATCGAATTCAAGGATACGCTGGTCACGCTGCTGATCGACAATTCGGGGTCGATGCGCGGGCGCCCGATCTCGATCGCGGCGATCAGCGCGGATATCCTGGCGCGCACGCTGGAACGCTGCGGGGTCAAGACCGAAGTGCTCGGCTTTACCACGCGGGCGTGGAAAGGCGGGCAGTCGCGCGAGTCCTGGCTGTTGAGCGGAAAGCAGGCAAATCCCGGCCGTTTGAACGACTTGCGGCATATTGTTTACAAAAAGGCTGATGAGCCGTGGCGCCGTGCGCGCAAGAATCTCGGGCTGATGATGCGCGAGGGGCTGCTCAAGGAAAACATCGACGGCGAGGCGTTGTTGTGGGCGCATGCGCGGTTGCTGGCGCGGCCTGAGGATCGCCGGATTTTGATGGTGATTTCGGACGGTGCGCCGGTGGATGATTCGACGCTGTCGGTGAACAGTGCGGGATATCTGGAACAGCATCTGCGCAAGGTGATCGACTGGATCGAGAAACAGTCGCCGGTGCAACTCGTCGCGATCGGCATCGGACACGATGTCACGCGGTATTATCGGCGTGCGGTGACGATCATGGACGTCGAACAACTGGGCGGCACGATCGTCGAGCAACTGGCAGATCTGTTCGACGACGATTGACGCAAGCTCAACCTCGCGCGGCACGATCCCCTATCCAAGCTTGTCATTCCCGCGGACGCGGGAATCCAGGCTAGGCGCAATGCGGTGAGGCTAGCGAGTGAGCGATACGTCGCCACTGGATTCCCGCGTTCGCGGGAATGACGAAGAGGGGGTGTGGCCGGGGTTATATCCCGCTCTTGACGCCGCGCCCTACCCCAAGGCAATGCCGCACCCATGACCGCCGCAACTCCGCTCGTGCTGTTCAACAGCCTGACCCGCCAGCTCGAACCGTTCGAGCCCGTCCATCCGGGCGAGGCGCGCGTCTATACCTGCGGGCCGACGGTCTACAACTATCCGCATATCGGCAACATGCGCGCCTATGTGTTTGCCGATGTGCTGGGCCGCGCGCTCAGCCACAAGGGCTATGCGCTGACGCATGTGATCAACATCACCGACGTTGGCCATCTGACCGATGATGCCGATGACGGCGAAGACAAGATGGAGCGTGCCGCCGCCGCGCGCGCGCAGTCGATCTGGGACGTGTCGCGCCATTATACGCAGGCCTATTGGGACGATATCGCGGCGCTGAATATCCGCGCGCCGGCGCACTGGTCGATCGCGACCGACTACGTGCCGCAGATGCTCGCATTTGCGCAGACGATCGCGCCTGCGCATTGCTATGAATTGCCGAGCGGGCTGTATTTCGATGTCGGGTCGGTTGCGGATTACGGGCGGTTGGCGCGGGCGCAGACCGAAGAGGGTTCCGGGCGCATCGATGAGGTGGCGGGCAAGCGCCACCCGGCCGATTTTGCGATCTGGCGCAGGACTCCGGCGGGCGAAAGCCGGCAGATGGAATGGGATTCGCCGTGGGGCCGGGGCGCGCCGGGCTGGCATCTGGAATGCAGCGTGATGAGCGGACAGTTGCTCGGCTTTCCGTTCGATATCCACACCGGCGGGATCGATCATCGCGAAATCCACCACCCCAATGAAATCGCGCAGAACCAGGCGTTCTGCTGCACCGGTGGCCTCGATCTGCCGGCCAATTCGGGTGCGCGGATGTGGCTGCACAACAATTTCCTGGTCGAGCGATCTGGCAAGATGTCGAAAAGCTCGGGCGAATTCCTGCGCCTGCAACTGCTGATCGATCGCGGCTATCATCCGCTGGCCTATCGCCTGATGTGTTTGCAGGCGCAGTATCGCAGCGAGCTGGAATTCAGCTGGGACGGGCTCGGCGCGGCGCTGACGCGGCTGAAGCGGCTGGTCATGGCTGTCGGGCAATTGCGCGAACGGGCCGGCGACGGTGCAGGTCTGCTGGGGCCGCGCTTTGCCGATGTGCTGGCGCGGTTCGACGCGGCGATCAGCGACGATCTGAACACGCCGCTGGCGCTGACCGTGCTGGACGAGATCGTGGCGATGAAGAAGGTCGATCCGGGCGAGAAGCTGGCGGCGATCGGACTTGTGGACGCGGTGCTGGGGCTGGGCTTGTTGACGCTTGGCCGGGAGGCGTTGCGCTTGCGGCCCAAGGCGGCGGTGATGGATGACAGCGCGATTGCAGCGGTGCTCGATCAACGCCGCGCGGCGCGGGCGGACAAGGATTTTGCGCGGTCGGATGCGTTGCGCGACGAGCTTGCGCGGGCTGGGGTCGAAGTGATGGATGGCGATCCGCTTGGGTGGGACTGGACGCCGGGTTAAAAGCGGAGAAGAAGCTTTGGCCCGGATCAAGTCCGGGCAGACGAAAAAAACAGAAAACAAAAGAAAAAAAGAGAAAACGAAAGAGTTGAGGGCGGGACAGACGTGATGACTTCCACGACGGACAGCACCAATTCGCCAGCGCGCACTGTGGTCGTCGTCAATGCGATGGCCGTGCCGTTGTTGGCCGCGCGCGTGCCCGACTGGGTCGATCTGCGCGGCTTTGCCAGCACGGAACAGCTGATGCAGCTGGCGCCGCTGGCCGATATCGGCTGGTTCGACTTGCTCAAACCAGAGGGTATGCCGCCTGCCATCGTTGCCGCGACGCGGTTGCGCTGGCTCAATTCGATCTATGCCGGGGTGGATTTCTTTCCGCTCGATCTGCTAAAGCAACGCGGCGTGGTGCTGACCAACGGGACCGGGATCAATGCGATCACGATCGCCGAATATGTCGTGATGGGCATGCTGACGATCGCCAAGGGCTATCGTGAGGTGGTGCGCGCGCAGGACCGGCAGGAATGGCTGTTCGATTCGCCAGGCAAACGCGAATTGCATGGCAGCCGCGCGCTGATCCTGGGCGCGGGCGAAATAGGCAGCCGTGTCGCGCGAATGCTCGCCGGGTTCGATGTCGAGGCGACGTTGGTGCGCCGCAGCCCCGCGCCGGGCTGTATCGGGCCCGATGCGTGGCGGGCGCGGCTGGGCGAATTCGACTGGGTGATCCTGGCCGTGCCGTCGACGCCCGGTACGGTGGGAATGATCGGCACGTCCGAACTGGCGGCGATGAAGCGCGACGCGGTGCTGATCAATGTCGCGCGCGGCAGCGTGGTCGATCAGGATGCGCTGATCGCCGCGCTGGAGGCAAAGGCACTTGGCGGTGCGTTTCTCGATGTCTGTACGCCAGAGCCTCTGCCGGCCGGGCATCCGCTGTGGTCGGTGCCCGGTGCCCACGTCACGATGCATCTGTCGGGGCGCGCGCAGGACCAGATGTTCATGCGCGCAGTCGAGCGGTTTCTTGCCAATCTCGACCGCTGGCACCGGGGCGAGCCTGTCGCCCCGATGGTGGACCTGACAGCCGGGTATTAGGCCTGGTCGAGCAGCAGGACGCTGACCTCGATTTCGGCCTCGGGCTGGGGCAGCAGTGTCTGCGTAAAGCGGGTGACGGTGATTTCGGCGATCAGCGCGCCCATGATCGCGACTTCGTCGTCGCTGATCGCCAAAGTCAGCGTTTCGGCATCGGCGACCGCTTCGGTGCCCTGAAACCGCAGCACAAAGGTGTGGCGCGCGCCGGTGAAGGTCGCGCTGGCCCATTGGGTTTCGCCGTGGCGGACAAGGCGCGCGAGCGGACCGGCCAGATCGAACAGCGCCTGCGCCAGACGCTGGCCCGGGGTGACGCGCGGGCGGTGACCGGGGCGGTGTGCGTGCCGTTCGCTGTGATGCGGGGCGGGGCGGGTTTCGTCGGAATTGCGCCACATGGCCGAGGTGCTCCTTGCTATGTTCATGAAATGTTCTCCTAAAGATGTCAGCTTGGCGGAGGCGCTTTGAGTGCGCCGCGGTGGTGCGGGAATTGGATCGCGGTTTGGGGCAGCGGCTTGGGCAGTCGGCGCGCGCGCTGGAAGGCTTGGGGACATGGCTGGGCTCCTTCGATTCGGCGTAAGATATTTCCTAGATTGACATAAAAATATCTACCGTCTAGGAAAAATCCTTCGAGATTGGGGTGAGGAATCGTCAACCATGGTTCTGGTACGATCCGTTCCGAGATGGTGATCACCGACACTACCGAGGCCGACGTGCGCGATCGGTTGATGGCGCTGGCAACGGGCCGGGGGGTCAGCCTGTCGGCGCTGTCGGCCATGCTGGGGCGCAATGCGGCGTATCTGCAGCAGTTCGTGCGCAAGGGATCGCCGCGCAAGCTCGAGGAAACCGACCGGCGCACGCTCGCGACGTTTTTCGGCGTCGATGAGGCCGAACTGGGCGCGCCCGGTGCGCCGGTGGTGGCGACGGCCACGATCCGGCCGGGGGCCCGCATGTCTTCGGCTGAGTGGGTCGATATTCCGCGCCTGGCGCTCGGCGCTTCGGCGGGGCCGGGGGCGGTGGCGGCCGATGAGGACGCAGGCGAGCGGTTCCGGTTTCGGCAGCAGTGGCTGCGCAAGCTGGGGCTCGATCCGGCGCAACTGTCGGTGATCGAGGTCACCGGCGATTCGATGGAGCCGACGTTGCGCGATGGCGACGAGATCTTGGTCGACCGGTCGCAGCGGCCGTGGCGCGACGGCATCCATGTCGTGCGGATCGACGATGTGTTGCTGGTCAAGCGGCTGGAGCAGGGCGCGGCGGGCATGATCGGGGTGATCAGCGACAATCCTGCCTATCCGCGCAGCGTGCGCGCGCATGCGGATGTGACGATCGTCGGGCGCGTCGTGTGGAAGGGCGGCCGGATCTGATGGCCTTGCGCTCGCGCACGTGTCGCCTCATCTAGGGCGCGATGACCGAACCGCAACAGCCTCCGCTCAAAGTCGCCATCCTGCCTGTCACCCCGCTGCAGCAGAACTGCACGCTGGTGTGGTGCACCAAAACCATGCGCGGCGCGTTTGTCGATGCCGGCGGTGATCTGCCGTTGTTGCGCCAGGCGATCGCCAAGACCGGGGTGACGATCGAGAAGCTGCTCGTGACGCATGGCCATATCGACCATTGCGGCGGAACTCATGCGTTTGCGCGCGAACTGGGCGTGCCGATCGAGGGACCGGAGGAGGCCGACCGCTACTGGATCGCCAAGCTGGACGAAGACGGCGCGCGCTATGGCATTCCGGGCGAAGTGTTCGAGCCCGATCGCTGGCTGCACGACGGCGATACTGTGACGATCGGCGAATGCGTGCTCGATGTCGTGCATTGCCCCGGGCACACGCCGGGGCATGTTGTATTTTTCCACGCGCCGTCGCGCTTTGCCATCGTGGGAGACGTTATTTTCCAGGGGTCGATCGGACGGACTGATTTTCCGCTCGGCAATCACCAGCAATTGCTCGATTCGATAACGCAGAAATTATGGCCGCTGGGCAGCGATGTGACGTTCGTGCCGGGGCATGGCGCGGTGAGCACGTTCGGACGCGAGCGGCAAACCAATGCGTATGTCGCAGACGATGTGCTGGCGGGGTAGGCGGGGTAGGCGGGGTCACGCTTCTCCTCGGTATGACGAAGGGAAGCGTTATTTCAGGACCGCAATCACCACCGCCCACAGGCCCAGGCCCAGCAGCGTCAGCATCGTGGTCAGCGTGCCGACCATGCGGCCTTGGCCAAGCGTACCGCCATCCATGCCCACGCCATGCGCCACGCGGCCCAGGATGAACACACCGGCGATGATTGCCAGCCACAGGTTCATCGGGCGCGCGGCCTCGATCACAGCGATCAGGATCAGCGCAATCGGGGTGTTCTCGATGAAATTGGCCTGCGCGCGCATGCGGCGCATCAGGCTTTCGTCGCCGCCATCGCCGACCGACACTTTTTTCGCCGCGCGCAGCGAGCCGATGCGGATCGACAGCCACAGGTTGATCAGCGCGGCAGCACCCGCCGCGGCGAGCGAAATCGGCAAAATCATCATCGTATAATCCCCCATGGCCGGCGCACGCTCTGGTGCGGCGACGTCTTGTGCGTCATCTATCGCAGGCCGTCTTGCAAATCATCTGAAATTGCGTATAGGCCCCCTTCGCCCGCGATTGGTACCAGTCGGTTCGGCCCCTCCTGTGTGCCATCATGCAATTTGGTTCGCGGGGGTTGTCTGGCTGTCCGGTTTTGCCTATCGCGCCGTAATCCGTAAACTTTGATCAATCAGGAACAGGTGCCGAAATGGCCGTCCCAAAGCGAAAAACATCGCCCTCCCGCCGTGGGATGCGTCGCAGCCACGATGCGCTGAAGGTTGAAGCCTTCCACGAGTGCTCGAACTGTGGCGAGCTGAAGCGTCCGCATTGCCTGTGCAATGCTTGCGGCCATTACAATGGTCGTGAAGTGATCGCGATCGGCGCCTGATACGGGGCTTCGCGCGCCGGGGTGATTCGGCGTGCGCAGGACTTTGAACGACGGCGTGGGTCGCAAGGGCCGGGCCGTCAGTTCTTCGCAAAGTGCATCTTCGCTAAATACCGGCGTGCATTGCCGGATCTGCCCGCAAGCAGATATTGTGTCACACAATATCGTTATGACCGGCAGACCGATCGCGTCAGAGGGGACCTTGGATGAGCCTGCCGCGTATCGCCATTGACGCGATGGGCGGCGATGAAGGGCTCAGCGTAATGGTCGCCGGCGCGGCGCTGGCGCTGGACGCCGATCCACGCCTGACATTCCTGATGGTGGGCGACGAGCCCCGCGTGGCCGAAACCATGGCCCGCTATCCCGCGCTGGTCGCGCGGACGCAGATCCGTCATGCCCCCGATGTCGTCACCGGCGATGAAAAGCCGACGCAGGCGTTGCGCCGCGCGCGTACGACATCGATGGGGCTGGCGATCGATGCGGTAAAGCAGGGTGATGCCGGTGCTGCAGTCAGCGCGGGCAACACCGGCGCGCTGATGGCGATGGCCAAAGTGTCGCTGCGCACGTTGCCCGGCATCGACCGGCCGGCGCTGGCGGCATTGGTGCCAACGCTTGGCGACCACGACCTGGTCATGCTCGACCTGGGCGCCAATACGACATGCGACGCGCGCAATCTGGTGCAGTTTGCGATCATGGGGGCGGCCTATGCGCGAATCGCCAATGGCCTGGCCAGCCCGCGCGTACGCCTGCTCAATATCGGCAGCGAGGAAACCAAGGGCACCGAAGATCTGCGCGATGCGGCGGCCTTGCTCAAGGATGTCGATGCCGCGCTGGCGCTGACCTTCGACGGTTTTATCGAGGCGGACAAGATCAGCCGGGGCGATGTCGATGTCGTCGTGACCGACGGATTTTCGGGCAATATCGCGCTGAAGGCGATGGAGGGCGCGGCGCGGTTCGTCACCGACCTGCTGCGGCGCAGTTTTTCCAGCTCGCTGCGGTCGAAATTCGGCTTCCTGATTTCGCGCCCGGCTACCGAATTGCTCCGCAACCGGCTCGACCCCAACAATCACAATGGCGCGCTGTTCGTCGGGCTGAACGGGGTCGTCGTCAAAAGCCATGGCAGTGCCAGCCCGCGCGGCGTGGCCCATGCGATCGAAATTACCGCGCGGCTGCTGTCGGAAAACCTGACCGAGCGCATCGCCGCCGATCTGGCCGATGTCGGCGCGGAAAAAATCCAGATGGCGGTGCGGTCGGCCAGAACCAGTCAGCCAGCCGAAGCGACAGATCTGGCCAATTCGGAGAGAGATGCATGAGCGGCCAACGCGTGCGGCGTTCGGTTATTCGCGGCAGTGGCTCCGCTTTGCCCGAAACCTGTGTGACCAATGCCGAACTGGCGAAGCGCGTGGATACGACCGACGAATGGATCGTCGAACGCACCGGTATCCGCGCACGCTACATCGCCAACGCGTCCGAAACGACAAGCTCGCTGGCGACTCTGGCGGCGCAGCGCGCGATCGCGGCGGCCGGGATTGCTGCATCGGATATCGACCTGATCATTGTGGCGACCGCGACGCCCGATCAGACATTTCCCGCCTGTGCCACGATCGTGCAGCACAATCTGGGCTGTAATGGCGGGATTGCGTTCGATGTCGCCGCAGTGTGTTCGGGGTTTCTCTATGCGATGACCACGGCCGATGCTTTGCTGCGCGGCGGCAATGCGCGCCGCGCACTGGTGATCGGCGCCGAGACGTTCAGCCGCATTCTCGATTGGGACGATCGCACGACATGCGTGCTGTTTGGCGATGGCGCCGGCGCGCTGGTGCTTGAAGCGGTCGATGGCGATGCCGATGACATGGCCGCACCGGGCATCATCGCGACACGGCTGCACGCCGATGGCGCGTACAACGACATGCTGTATGTCGATGGCGGTCCGTCGACCACGCAGACTGTGGGAAAACTGCGCATGAAGGGCCGCGAGGTGTTTCGCCATGCCGTCGTGAACCTGGCCAGCGTCCTGGCCGAAGTGCTGGCGGTGGCCGGAATGACGTCGGCCGACCTCGACTGGGTCGTGCCACACCAGGCGAATTACCGCATTCTGGATGCCACCGCGCGCAAGCTGTCGCTGCCGGCCGAAAAGGTGATCGTCACGGTCGATCATCATGCCAACACCAGCGCTGCCTCGGTTCCGCTCGCCTATGACGAAGCTGTGCGCGACGGCCGGATCAGGCCGGGCCATATGGTCATGTTCGAGGCGATGGGCGGCGGGTTCACGTGGGGCGCGGTGCTCGCGCGCGTCTGATTTCGGTACATTTCGCCCCTGTGCGTGGTAAAAAAGGGCGCGGTGGGTAGGGCGCGTAACGCATTGCCATTGCCCGAAAACCCGTTATTCCTGTAATGGGGCAATGGTAAACTGATACAATTAGGGGGGAGTATCTGATGCGGTCAGTTGGGACTTTGACGCGAGCGGATCTGGCCGAAGGCATCAATCGCCGGGTGGGTCTGTCGCGTGCTGAATCGCTGGATATGGTCGAAAGTATTCTTCATCATCTGTGCCACGCGCTGGCCGAGGGTGAAAATGTCAAGATTTCGGGTTTCGGCACATTCCTGCTGCGCGACAAGGCCGAACGGGTCGGTCGCAATCCCAAGACCGGCATCGAAGTGCCGATCACGCCACGCCGCGTCCTAACGTTCCGCGCCAGCCAGATGCTGAAGGACAGAATTTGCGCGGGCGATTGAACCCTTCTGCATGAACGATCCGGCTGATCCCGGAACAAGCCCGCGCAAACGTGCGGCGCAGGGCAGGCAGGTGCCGGGGGCGGGGCCGGACGGCACGTTCCGGGATGGCAAGCACGTCGATGCGCTGCGCACGATTGGCGAAGTCGCGCAAGCGCTCGGGCTGCGCCAGCATGTGTTGCGCTATTGGGAAGAACAGTTTCCGATGTTGCGCCCGCTGACGCGCGCGGGCGGGCGACGCTATTACCGGCCCGAGGATATCGCGCTGCTGCGCCGGATCAACGGGCTGGTGCACGGGCAGGGATACACCATCCGCGGCGCGCGTCTGGCGCTGATGGCGCCGGCGGCGGTTGATTTGGCTGTGGACAGCGACGAGCCCGAAATGGCGATTGTCACCGCAATGGCTGTGTTGCGCGCACACTTGAGCGCGATCCAGGCGCGTTTGGCGGCCGCACTGGCGGATTCATGAAATGGGGTAAGCCCCTTCCTTGAAGGGGGCTAAGCGAGCAGGCGCCGCGCCAAGGTTACCTTGAACAGCGCAAACGCCACCAGGCCGACCCCGGCACTGGCGACATGCAGCAGCCAGAACTGCGGCGTGGACATCGAGGAATACCAGCCGCCGACCACGCCCACGATCTTGTTCGCCGCGAAAAATGCCAGGTAATAGATCCCGGTGATCGTCGCGTTCATCGCGCGCGGCGCCAACCGGGTGAACAGCGCCAGGCTGACCGGCAGGATGTGCGCAAAGCCGATCGAGTTGAACAGGTGGAACATCACCGGCCAGAACAGCCCGATCTTGCCCGGGCCGGCATGGGCAGCGGCAAACCACAGGCACAACCCGCCCAGCATCGAAAACACGCTGCCGATCATCATCTTGCCCAGTTCGTCAGGCTCGGTCCCAGTGCGCTCCAGGCGCCATTTCCAGAACGCCGCCACCACGATCAGCATCGAGAAACTGAGCGTGGCATCGATCGTGATCATCCAGCTGGTCGGGAGTGTCTGGCCATTGAAGGTCAGCTGAAACGCCGCATCCGCCCAGACGAGATAGGCGTTGAAAATCTCCTGGTTGGTCAGCAGCGCGACCGCCATGACCGGTACCAGCAGGCAGATCCCGAGGATCCGCGCGCCATCGCCCGGCGCCAGCGCGGCGCGCAGGGCGGTGCTGCCGGCAACACGCACATCGGCCGGGCGGACATCGGCCGGCAGCCAAGGCCGCGCCGCCAGGTAGATCAGCAATCCGGCGACCATGACCACGCCGGCGCAGCCAAAGCCCCAGTGCCAGCCATACCGTTCGCCCAGGGTGCCCGAAATCAGCGGCGCGGCGACCACGCTGATATTGATCGCGATGTAGAAAATCTGGAACGCCATTGCGCGGCGCAGATCGCCGGGGCGGTACAATTCGCCGACCTGGCTGGCGATATTGCCCTTGAACAGGCCCACCCCAGCGACCAGCGCGACCAGCGCAAACAGAAACGCGCCTTCGATCGCCAGCAGGAAATGGCCCAGCGCCATGATCAGCCCGCCCGCGATCAGCGTCGCGCGCCGGCCCAGCCAGCGGTCGGCGACAAACCCGCCAAGGATCGGCGTCAGATACACCAGCGCGGTGTAATCGCCGAATATTGCCGAAGCGAGCGGCTGCGCGTCTTTGTGATACCAATGCTCCGCCAGCCAGCCCAGGCCTGCAACATGTGCCATATGATCGGGCAACAACAGGTACTTGACCATATACAGCGTCAGCAGCGTCTGCATCGAATAGTACGAAAACCGCTCGCACCCTTCGACCACCGCCAGATAGCCCAGGCCCTTGGGATGGCCCAGGAATGCGCGGTCGTGCGCGGCGAGGTGCGCCAACTCGGGCGCGTCATCGAGTTCGGGCGTGGCTTCGGCAATGGTCATGATCAATCCATCAATTCGGGGCCCAGGGTCGGATCGAGATCGCGCGGGCGAGTCAATTGCGTAAGGCGCGCGCAGCCGGGGGCAAGCTCTGCCCAGCGGTCGATCGCGCATTCGAGCACGGCAAATGTCGCGGTCGGGAATTTCTGCTCGACGATTTCGCGCAGAGGACTGCTGCCATCATCGGGCACGAGGTCGAAGATCAGGTCTTCGAGGCTTGGATTGTGGCCGACCATCAACAGGTTGCCCGGATTGCCGGTAATGTCGCGCAGCAAGTCCATCAATGTCGCCGAGCTTGCGAGATATATCCGCCGGTCCCATTCGATCGGGAATGTCCGGCCCCAGGCCTGACTGGCGATCTCCATCGTTTCGGCCACGCGCACCGCGGGCGAGGCGATGATCCGGTCGAACCGCCAGCCGCCGCCCTGCACATGGCGGCCCATCGCCAAAGCGCCGCGTTGGCCGCGCGCATTCAGCGGGCGATCGAAATCGCGCGCCCGCGCATCGGACCAGTCGGATTTGGCATGGCGGATCAGCGCGAGCGTTTTCAGGCAGGGTCCCCGGATACAGCAGGCGCGATGGCGCCCGCGACAGGCCCAGAAACACTGGCGACGATGCTTTGTAAAGCCGCATCAAGCGTCACCCGGCGCACCGGCGTGCCCGCCGGAAACGCGGAAATCAGCCGCGACGGAAATGCCGACGACAGCACGACGAATGTGCCCCGGTCGGCATCCGAGCGGATCAGGCGGCCAAAGGCCTGCGCCAGGCGCGCGCGAATGATCGCATCGTCATACGCCTGTCCGCCACCCGCCAGCCGCCGCGCGCGGTGCAGGATCGACGGTTTGGGCCAGGGCACCTGTTCCATCATCACCAGCCGCAACGAATCACCGGGCACATCGACCCCGTCGCGCAGGGCGTCGGTGCCCAGCAGCGAAGCGCGCGGATCGTCGCGGAATATATCCACCAGCGTGCCGGTGTCGATCGGATCGACATGTTGCGCATACAGCGGCAGCCCGGCGCGCGCGAGCCGGTCGACAATGCGGCCATGGACGCCGCGCAAGCGGCGGATCGCGGTGAACAGCCCCAGCGCGCCGCCGCCCGAGGCCTCGATCAGGCGCGCATAGGCACCGGCCAGCGCAGCGATGTCACCGCGCGGCACATCGGTGACGATCAGCACTTGCGCCTGCGCGGCGTAATCGAACGGGCTGTTTACAGCAAAGCGCCGCGGCTCGATCGACAGATACCGTGCGCCGCTGCGCGCGACCGCGCCGGCCCAGTCGGGCTCTGCCCCTGCATCGATCGACCGGCGATCGCACAGCGTGGCGCTGGTCATCAATACGCCGTGCGCGGGCGCCAGCACGGTTGCGGCAAACGGTTTCATCGGATCGAGATGGCGCCGGTGCAGCCCGATATCCCATTCGCGCCCTTCGGAGCGATCGACCGCCAGCCAGTCGACGAAATCGGGATCGGCCGGGCCACCGAGGCGTGCCAGCAGCGCGATCCAGCCGCCCAGTGTGTCGCAGCGCCACTGGATCGACCCGCGCGCGCCCTCGATCCGCGCGCGCGCCGATCCATCGAGCCAGTCGGGCGGATCGGTCAGGATCGCTTCCAGCCGGGTGCCCAGGCGCACCAGCGGCTGGCGCAGCGCCTCGAGCGCATCGTGCGCGACACCGGCGGCGGAAATCGTCGCGGGATCGAGCCCGGCGGCCTCGGTCTCCAGGCCATAGCCCGCATCCTGGCCGCCGCTTTCATCGCGCGCGTGAACCACATCGCGCACCGCGGCGAGCAAGTGCTCGATCGGCCCGGTTGCCATGCCTTCGCCGATGCGCCCCAGCCAGCCGTCGCCGGGCAGCGCTTCGGCGGCTTCCCGCGCGCGGCTGATTGCGCGCCCGCCGTCCTCGTCATAGCTGGCGACATCGGCCAGCCGTGCGGCCAGGCCACGCCGGCGGCCACGCGACTTGCCTTCCGGCCCGATTACCCAGCGGCGCAGTTCGATCGTTTCGGCGCCGGTCAGCGCGGCGGCAAAGGTCGAATCGGCGGCATCGAACACATGATGCCCTTCGTCGAACACGATCCGCGTCGGCTGGCCCCCCGTTTCGCGGCCGCGCGCCGCGTTGATCATCACCAGCGCGTGGTTGGCGATCACCAGGTCGGCCTCTGCCGAGGCGCGGCTCGCGCGTTCGATGAAGCATTTGCGGTAATGCGGGCATGCGGCATAAATGCATTCGCCGCGCTGGTCGGTCAGCGCGGCCATGCCCCGGCGGCGGAACAGCGTGCCCAGCCAGCCGGGCAGATCGCCGCCGACCATGTCGCCATCCTGGCTATACGCCGCCCAGCGCGCGACCAGTTGCGCCATGATCGCCGGGCGGCCCTGGAACCCGCCCTGCAACGCGTCTTCCAGATTGAGCAGGCACAGGTAGTTTTCGCGGCCCTTGCGCACGACCACGTTGGCGCGTTCTCCTGTCGCGCGATCGGCGAACGCGCGGCGGCTTTCGCGGCGCAATTGGCGCTGCAGGGCCTTGGTATACGTCGAAACCCAGACCGTGCCGCCCGAGGCCGCGCTCCATAGCGACGCGGGTGCGAGGTAGCCAAGCGTCTTGCCGGTGCCGGTGCCGGCCTGCGCCAGCACGACATGCGGTTCGCGCGTGCGGCCACGCGGCGCAAAGGCGCGGCCTGCTTCCTGCGCAAACTGGCGCTGCGCCGGGCGGTCCTCTGCATCGCTGCCCGCAATCGTGGCCAGCCGCGTCGCGATCGCGTCGGGTTCGAGCACGACTTGCGCGGGCTGGGGCCGGGCGGGCGCTTCTTCCCATTCGGGCAGGCGGGTGAACAGCCAGCGTTCGGCGCGTTCGGGCCGGCGGATCGTCTGCACCAGATGCGGCGCCCACGGCCAGTGCAGGCGGATCATCGTCTGCAGCACGGTCCACGCGCCTTCGCGTTCCTGCCAGGCCGGCCGCGCGGTTTCGGCAATCAGCGCGGCGGCGGCGAGGCGCAGGAACGCGGGCACCGCCGCATCGCCCTGCGGCTCGGGCAGGTCGAGCACATGCGCCAGCCCGCGCGGGGTGGGCACCATGAACCGCGCCGGGAATATGAACGCGAACAGTTCGAGCAGATCGAGCCCCGCCAGATCGGGATAGCCCAGCCGGCTGGCCACCAGCGGCGCGTTCAGCACGATCAGCCCGGGCTCGGCGGCAGCGATGATCGCATCGCCCTTGCTGACCTGGCGCGCGAACGTATCGCCCCCCTGACCATGCGCTCGTCCATTATCGATCCAGCACCCGCCGTGGCTGGCATGCAGCGCCGGCAGGGCCAGCGGCAGGATCGGCTGGGCAGGGGGCAGGGACGATTCCATCATCCACCCGTCTGGCGTGCGGACCGCCGAATGTAAACGTCGCCGCCATGATCCGATGTTGCATCGCCGTCAGGCTTGTGGCCTTAGTTGCCGATGGAAAACGTCGCTGCTGCCATCGAAAAAGTCTGGCTGACTGCCGATCGCCTGCTCGAGGATTCGTTTCGGCTGGCCAATCTGATCGCCGACAGCGGGTTTGCGCCCACCCATATCGTCGGCATCTGGCGCGGCGGGGCGCCGGTTGGCATCGCGGTGCAGGAATTGCTGGAATATCGCGGGATCGAGGCCGACCATATCGCGATACGCACCAAATCCTACGCGGGGATCGACCGGCAGAATGCCGAAGTGCGCGTCTATTCGCTCGGCTATCTGGTCGATACGCTGTTGCCCGACGACCGGCTGGTGATCGTCGACGATGTGTTCGATTCCGGCCGCTCGATCGAGGCGACGCTGCAGGAGCTGCGGGCACGCTGCCGGCACAACACCCCGCGCGCAATCCGCATCGCCACCGTGTACTGGAAGCCCAAGCGCAACCAGACGGCGCTGCAACCCGATTACTATATCCACCAGACCGACGAATGGCTGGTGTTCCCGCACGAAATCTGCGGCCTAAGCGAAGAGGAAATCCGCGCGCATAAGCCCCAGGCGGGTTTGATTTTGCGCGCCTGAGCGCGCTTTGCGCCAACATTAAATTCGTCATCCCGGACCTGATCCGGGATTGTGCTTCTTCTTTGCTTCCGGTGCGGACATCGGTTGCGCCAAAAGAAGCACAATCCCGGATCAAGTCCGGGATGACGGAATGGTTTGAAGGTGGCGCCTTGGCCATCGCCTCTGGCGCCGGTTTTTTTGCTCGGAAACGTGGTCGGAGTCGGTGGCTCAGTCATCTCTTGCAAATCCGGGCGTAATCGCGTCTGGCCGGCGTCATGACCGACACCACCACCAAGCCCGCCCTTCTTCGCGACGATGCCGTTCACCAGGCGGCGCAGGTATCGAAATCCTGGCCGTTTGAAGAAGCGCGCAAAGTGCTGAAGCGCTATCCGCAGGGCAAGCGCGATGCGACAGGGGCGCTGGTGCCGGTGGTGTTCGAAACCGGCTATGGCCCCTCGGGCCTGCCGCATATCGGCACGTTTACCGAAGTGTTGCGCACGACGCTGGTGCGCCGCGCGTACGAGGAACTGACCCGCGACGCCGATGGCAATCCCGCACCGACGCGGCTGGTGGCGTTTTCGGATGACATGGACGGGTTGCGCAAAGTGCCCGACAATGTGCCCGACAAGGACATGCTGACGGCCAATCTGGGCAAGCCGCTGTCGCGCATTCCCGATCCGTTCGGCACGCATGCCAGCTTTGCCGCGCACAACAACGCGCTGCTGCGCGAATTTCTCGACCAGTTCGGGTTCGACTACGAGTTCGTCGCGGCGTCGGAGCGGTATGATGCGGGCGCGTTCGACGACGCGTTGAAAAACGTGCTGCGCCATTACGATGCGATCATGGCGATCATGCTGCCGACCTTGCGCGAGGAACGGCGCAAAACCTATTCGCCGGTTCTGCCGATTTCGCCCAAGACAGGCGTCGTGCTGCAGGTGCCGATCGAAGTGGTCGATGCCGATGCCGGCCTGATCCGCTTTACCGATGAGGATGGCACGGCGATCGAACACAGCGTGCTGGGCGGGCAAGCCAAGCTGCAATGGAAAGTCGACTGGGCGATGCGCTGGGTCGCGCTGGGCGTCGATTACGAAATGTTCGGCAAGGACCTGACCGACAGCGGCACGCAATCGGGCAAGATTGCGCAAGTGCTGGGCGGCCGGCGGCCCGATGGCCTGATCTACGAGCTGTTTCTCGACGAAAAGGGCGAAAAGATTTCGAAGTCGAAAGGCAATGGCCTGACGATCGAACAGTTCCTGGAATACGGCACCGAAGAGGCGATGGCGTTCTACCTGTTTCGCGAGCCCAAGAGCGCCAAGTCGCTGCATGTCGGGGTCATCCCGCGCGCGGCGGACGAATACTGGCAGTTTCGCGAAAAATTGTCCGCGCAGCCGGTCGAACAGCAGCTCGGCAATCCGGTGTGGCATCTGTTGCGCACCAATGGCTATCACGGCGGCGCGGGTGACAGCCTGCCGGTGACGTATGGCCTGTTGCTCAATCTGGTCGGCGTGCTGGGCGCGGGTGCCAGCCGCGATCAGGTGTGGTCGTACCTGGGCAACTATGTCGCCAATGCCGATGCGGCGGCCCACCCTGCGCTCGACGCGCTGGTGACCCGCGCGCTGGCATACAACCGCGATTTCATCGCGCCGACGTTGCAACGGCGCAAGCCGCAGCCCAACGAGGCGGCCGCGCTGGCCGCACTGGATGGAGCGCTTGCGGGCATGGCGCCCGATGCCGGAGCCGAAGCGTTCCAGACGGTCGTCTACGAAGTGGGCAAGACCGAAGCGTTCGGTTTTGAATCGTTGCGCGACTGGTTCAGGGCGCTTTACGAAACGCTGCTGGGATCAGCCCAGGGCCCGCGCATGGGCAGCTTCATCGCGCTGTATGGCCTGGCCAACACCCGCGCGCTGATCGCCGAGGCGCTGGGCGCATAGCCAAACTGGCTGTCCGGATAGCCCGTCAGGGCACGATCACGGGCAGCAGCGACAGAGTCTTGGCGTGTTGTGCAAGCCTGCGATCGAATGTCACGAATGCGCTGCAATCGGCTGATCGTGCAAGATGCAGGGCATCGGCGAAATCCATGCCCTGACTCAACCAGTCGAGCGCACAAACGCGTAGTGGATAGGCAGTATAGCTGACCTAATCGATTTTAGAAGCCAAGCGTGAATGACGCGCGGATCTCGCGCGGTTCCGAGGGATGGGTATGAATGTCGGCCACTCCGGCGACAGGCTCGCCGGGCAGGCGTGACACATAATAATAGTCGATGTCGCTCGACTTGTTATCGAGCAGATTGAAGACATTGACACCCAGCCGCGCGTGGTCCGAGATCCGATAGCCGAAATCGGCATAGAGCAGCGTTGTCGCTTTGGATTTTACGGTCCCGTCCTGCGTGAGTGGGCGAGGACCGAAATAGCGCAATCGCAGACCTGCGGAAAAACGCGATACCCGGCCGGGCAGATCGTGCAGCGCAATACCGCCGTCGAAGGTCGAGACCAGTGCCTCGGGCACATAATTTCCGTCCGGTTCGACATCGGTAAAGCGGGCATGGCTCCAGGCGTAATCGGCATCGATCGTCAGCCATTTCGTCGGTGTGTACCAGTTAGCAAATTCGACGCCGTAACGCGTCGTCGGGCCGCTTGGCGTGTTGGTTCCAGCGTCACCGTCCCACACCAGTTCGGATTGGAGGTGCAGCCGCCACAGCGACAACTCGCTGCGCAGATGCGGAATGCGCGTTGTACGCAGACCGATTTCCTCGCCGCTGGATCGCGGCAAGGCCGTGGCGGGATCGAGGTTCGAAGTGACTCCCCGTGCGTCGTTGGAATGAAAGCCGCGGCCGTAATCGAGATACAGTTCGGTCTTTTCCCAAGGGCCAAAGACGACGTTGACCTTTGGGCTGAAGATCTGGCGGTTTGCATTGCCGGAATTGCCTCCTGCCTTGTTGTCGACGTTCATCCAGAACGCATCGGCCCGCAGACCCACGATGGTCCGCAACCAGTCCGTCCAGTGAGTCTGGTTCTGGACATAGGGCGCGACGCTGGTTTCAACGATGTGGTTGACCGTTGTTGCGGAAAGCCTGATCCTGTCTTCGGTGTGATAGAGGCCGTTGTTGATAATGTCGCTGCGCACATCGAGGCCGAGCGTCGTGTCGGAAGGGCGCCCCAGGAGGGTGTGATGCCAATTCTGATCAAGATGACCGCCGATGATCCAGCGTTGATCCTGTTGCTCGATCTGATCGCCATGCACCGGATCGTCGAGGAAGTAGCTGAAGTTTGAAAACAGATTGAGATCATAATGCAGCACATAGGCGCTGGCATGCGTGGAACTGGCCTGGCCCGTATGGCGCCACGCTGCCGTCAGCGCGTAGCGCCCTGTATTTCCGCCATCCGACCCGTCGATTTCGCCATAGCGGGAGATCAGATCAGGCGCTGGCGGTGTCGGCGCACCGACCGGATCGGCCAGGCCGGCAATCGCGCGATCGGGCACCTGGTCGGTCGAATTCCAGATATTGTGATAGGCGGAGGCCGTAATCGACCAGCCATTGGCGGCGGTGCCGGACGCATAGCGCAGCAGGCCGTCGATCTTGCGCTCGTTGTCGCCTTTTACCCAGGGTCCGTCATTGTGTTCGACTTCGATTGCGTAGAGCAGATTGTCGGCGCCGATCGCCTGACTGTTCGCGATCAGTGCGCGCCCGTAGCCATACTGGCCGCCCTCGATTTGCGCGATACCGTGCGGCAGGCGATCGTAATAATGCAGGTCGAATGCGCCTGCCGAACCGAAATCGCCGACATCGGCATAATATGGCCCTTTCTTGTAATCGATCTTTTCCACCAGTTCGGGGATCAGGAAATTGAGATCGGCGTAGCCCTGGCCATGGGCGTGGCTGGGCATGTTGACGGGCACGCCATCGACGCTGACCGCCAGATCGGTGCCATGATCCAGATTGAACCCGCGCAGGAAATACTGGTTGGCTTTGCCGCTGCCGGAATGCTGGGTGATGATCACGCCTGGAATCTGCTCGACGACTTCGCCGGGTCGCAGCAGCGGACGCAGGGCGATATCGGCGGCACTCACCTCACCTTGATTGGCTGAGTCGGCAACCCCCGTCAGATCGGCACGCCGCCCGGTCACCATGATGGAATCAGTGAGATTATCGGGGTGCGGTTTGCTCTGCGTGCTGGTCGGGCGATTGCCGGATGTGCCATCGGACGGCAGGGCAGCTTGCTGGGCAAAGGCGCTTGTTGCAGAAGCCGCAGCGTATAGTGCGCACGTCGCCGCCATGAACCGTTTCATGCCAAAACCCCCCAATTGAACATTTGGTTTCCGCCTGAATGACGGCCCCGGATATTATACGATTGGCCCGACCTAAAAGTTTCATAACTTTTTAAAAAAAGTTAAGCACTCGTCACTTAAGTGGTTTATGAGAGATCCTGTCCCGTCTGCATGGCGGCAAGGATCCAGATCGCGAGAGCGGTGGTTTGATGTGGGCCTAGCTGTCATAGGTGATGCACAACATTACGAGGCATCGATCAATGCAACGGATCACCATATCACTGGACGACCCCCTGGCGGCAGCGCTCGACGCATTTCTTCAAAAGACCGGCTATCATAGTCGCTCGGAAGGGGTACGCGACCTCGTGCGCGAAGCGATGGGCCGAACAGCAAACGAGCAGGCGGTTCATGCCATCAGCGTTGCGAACCTGTCGTATATCTACAACCGTCGGGTCCGGTTGCTGGCGAGCCGGTTGTCAGACATGCAGCATGCGCATCACAATCTGATTGCATCGACCACGCTGGTCCATCTTGACCACGATTTCAGCCTGGAAAGCGTGATGCTTAAAGGTCCCACCCAATCGGTCCGGGATTTTGCCGACAAGGTGCGGGCCGAGCGAGGTGTCCTGTCTGCGATGCTGAACCTGGTTGGGGTTGAGGCCGGGGATCTCCATGAGCACGATCATGACCACTCGCATACCGGACAAAAACACCTGTCGCCCACTGTATCCTAGATTTGTGGATAGGCGTCGAAGCAGGACCCCCGCAAAAATCCGACACAATAATTGAAAATGTGCATCCCCCCTGGTTGCAGCGGGATCGACCTGGCCCAAGCCGGATGGCCGCAACAGCGAATACAGCCATATGGCGATCAATCGGCGGGCGCGGCCTGCGCCGCGATCCACCGGTGGATCTTCGCCTCCAGGATGGGCAGCGGCAGCGCGCCGCTGTTCAGCACTTCGTCGTGAAAGGTGCGGATGTCGAACCGCGCGCCCAGCGCGGTGCAGGCTTCGTCGCGCAACCGCTGGATCGTCATCGCGCCGATTTTGTACGCCAGCGCCTGGCCGGGGTTGGCGATATAACGATCGACTTCGGCGGCGGCGTCGATCCGGCCGATGCCTGAATTGGCGAGCATATAGGCGATCGCCTGGTCGCGGGTCCACGCGCGGGTGTGCAGCCCGGTGTCGACCACCAGCCGCATCGCGCGCAGCATTTCGTCATCGAGCGTGCCCCAATGCTGCAGCGGATCGCGGTACAGCCCCATGTCATAGCCCAGCGTTTCGGCATAGAGCGCCCAGCCTTCGACGAATGCGGCATTGCCGCCGAACCGCTGAAAATCGGGCAGGGCCGCGTTCTCCTGCGCCAGGCTGATTTGGAAATGGTGCCCCGGTGCGCCTTCGTGCAGGTACAACGTGGTCACCCCGGTCATGAAGCGGTGCGGCCAGTCGTACGTGTTGTACCAGAACACCCCGGGGCGGCTGCCGTCTGGCATGCCCTCGCTATAGCTGCCCCCGGCCTCGAACTGCGCGCGATAGTCGGGATAGGGCTGAATCAGCAGCGGGGTGACCGGCACGTGCCGGAAATAGCGCGGGGCAAGGCGTGCGACTTTGTCGCCGGCGGCGCGAAAGCCCTGGCCCAGCTCCTCGGCGGTTTTGGGATGAAACCGGGGATCGATGCGGATCACATCGAAAAAGTCGCGCAATGGCCCGGTATAGCCCAGCTCATGCTGCACACCGGTCATCGCGGTCTGGATCCGCGCGACTTCGCCAAGGCCGGTCTGGTACACCGCGCCGGGATCAAGATCGAGCGTGGTCTGCGCGTGGACCAGCAGGCGGTACAGCCCGGTACCGCCCGGGATCGCCGAAAGGCCGACCGACTGGCGCGCGGCGGGCAGGTATTCGTCGGCCAGAAAGCGGCGCAATTTGCGATAGGCGGGGTAGACGTCTTCGCGCGTGGCCGCCGCAAAGCCGCGTTGCAGCCGCTCACGCGCGGGGAGCGAAGTCTGGCGTGGCAGATGGTGCAGCGGCGCCATGAACAGCGAATGCTCGGGCGCGCGCGCCAGGATTATATCGATTTCCGCGATCATATTGACGACGGTCATACGCGGCTCGACCACGCCGCTGGCCATGCCTTCGCGAAAGCGGTGGATCGCATTGTCGAACAGCACCGGCAGCGTGCGTTCCACGTCCAGCCGCGCCGCGACATCGGCGACGGTGCGCAGCGATCCGCCTTCGCTGGTCGCCACCATGTCGGGAAATTCGACCGGAAAGCCCATGAAATGGTTGAACGGCTGCACCCCGATCAGCGCCTGCGCCGCGGGTGCCAGGATCGCGCGCTGATCGGTCAGTGATTGTTGGAACACGTCGTACGACAGCTGGCGCGGTGCATCGAGCGCATCGCGGTCGATCCGCCCGAGCGCCGCCAACGCGTGCGCGATGACCGCGCGCTGCAGTTCGGCCAGTGCCGGCGTATACATCAGCACCAGCAGATCGTGCGGCACCGCTTCGCCGCGCACCATCGCGCCCAGCGGATCGAGCGCCTGTTGCGCGCGGCTGTCTTCGGCAAACAGCCGGTCGAGCCGGTCGGCCACCGATGCCGCGAGCGCGGGCGATACGGCTGTGGCAGCAAGCCCGGTGTTGGGCGGCGAGGCCAAGCGCGGGGAGAGGGGCGGCGTGTCGAGCCTGGCGATGGCGGGCGGGGGTTGGGCCACGTTAACGCGTGGCGCGGTGGTATGCGCTGCACAGCCGGCCACCAGCAGCGCCAGGGCGCCGATGCCCGCCCGTTTCACCGCCACGGCTGCGCGCGGTACCAGCGGGTCAGCACGTATTTGACGCCCTCGGTCACCGGTGTGCCCGCGTGCAGGGTGCGCGGATTGGGCCGGCCATCGGGCATCATGTTGTTCCACACCAGCAGCACCCCGGCACGCGGCGGAATGGTCAGCTCGACCTTGCGGAAATCGGTTGCACCGCCGCCTGCGACATCGTTGAGATAGCCCATCGCGGTCCAGCTGCGCTGCCCGCCGCGCCGGCGCTCCTCGTCCCAATAGGCGTGTTTGGGCAGGAAATAGTCGTAGTGGTGCTTGAATTCCTGCCCCACCGCATAGCGCTGGCCCTGAACGGTTTCGCCCAGCGCCGGATCGATACCCAGCAGCTCGTCGATCCGGCGCTGAAGCGTCCGCACGAATGGATCGGCGGGATCGACATCGCCGGTATAACTGGTGCGGCCACCATCGATATTGTCGTTGTACGTGGGCGATGGCCGCGCCACGGCATCGACTTTGGTGATCATGCGCCGGCAGTCGTCGGACGACAGGAAATCGGCCACGGCGTAGATTTCGATCCCGTCCGTCGGCAGGCGATAGGCCGCCGGGGCCGCATCCAGCCGCGCACGCACGGTTTCGCCAAGCTGGCGCAATTCGGCGCGATCAGGGTCGCGAGCGGCGGAACTGAACGAAAAAACCATGACTGCGCAAGCTCATGGCCGAGGCACGGACCGGGCGACGGCAGTTGGTGACAGGCGGTATCGGGGGAACGGCGTAATGGCAGGACGGTGGCAGGACGGCGGCAGGACGCGCCGCCCTGCCGCCCATCGGTCAGCGTGACAGCTTCTTGTACGACAGCGGCGTCGGCCGGTCCGCAGCATCGCCCAGACGGCGGCGCTTGTCTTCTTCGTAGCTGGCAAAGTTGCCTTCGAACCATTCGACATGGCTTTCGCCCTCGAACGCCAGGATATGCGTGGCCAGGCGATCGAGGAAGAAGCGGTCATGGCTGATCACCACTGCGCATCCCGCGAAGTTTTCGATCGCTTCTTCCAGCGCGCCCAGCGTTTCGACATCGAGATCGTTGGTCGGTTCGTCGAGCAGCAGGACATTGCCGCCGGTTTTCAGCATTTTGGCCATGTGGACGCGGTTGCGTTCACCGCCCGACAGTTTGCCGACGTTCTTCTGCTGGTCCTGGCCCTTGAAGTTGAAGGCGCCGACATAGGCGCGGGTCGAGGTGTCGAACCCGTTGACCTTCATGTAGTCGTGGCTGTCGGAAATTTCCTGCCACACGTTGTTGGCGGGGTTCAGCTTGTCGCGGCTCTGGTCGACATAGCCCAGCCGCACGGTCGATCCGATGTCGATCGCGCCGCTGTCGGGCTCTTCCTGCCCGGTGATCAGCTTGAACAGCGTCGATTTGCCCGCGCCGTTGGGTCCGATCACCCCGACGATGCCGCCCGGGGGCAGCAGGAACGACAGGTCTTCGAACAACAGCTTGTCGCCATACGACTTGGTGACGCCCTTCAGCTCGATGACTTTGCCGCCCAGCCGCTCGGGCACCTGGATAACGATCTGCGCCTTGCCCGGGCTGCGGCTGTTCTGGCCCGCGACCAGTTCCTCGAACTTCTTGATGCGCGATTTGGATTTGGTCTGGCGGCCCTTGGTACCGGCGCGGATCCATTCGAGCTCGTCGTTGATCGCCTTCTGGCGGCCAGTCGCCTCGCGGTCTTCCTGTTCCAGGCGCTTCGACTTCTTTTCGAGATAGGTCGAATAATTGCCCTCGTACGGGAAGTATTTCCCGCGATCGAGCTCGAGAATCCAGCCGACGACGTTGTCGAGGAAATAGCGGTCGTGGGTGATCATCAGCACCGCGCCGGCGTATTCCTTCAGATGGTTTTCCAGCCATTCGACGCTTTCGGCATCGAGGTGGTTGGTCGGTTCGTCGAGCAGCAGGATCGACGGCTTCTGGATCAACAAGCGCGTCAGCGCGACGCGGCGGCGTTCACCGCCCGACAGGTTTTCGACAGAGGCATCCGACGGCGGGCAGCGCAGCGCCTCCATGGCGATTTCCAGCTGGTTATCGAGCGTCCAGCCGTCGACCGCGTCGATCTTGCCCTGCAGATCGCCCATTTCATCCATCAGCGCGTCGAAATCGACGTCTTCGGGCGGGTCGCCCATGATGTTGGAAATTTCGTTGAAACGATCGACCAGGTCGGCAACTTCGCGCGCGCCATCCTTGACGTTTTCGAGCACGGTCTTGGTCGGATCGAGCTCGGGCTCCTGCGCCAGATAGCCGACGGTGATGTGTTCGCCGGGCCACGCTTCGCCGGTGTAGTCGGTATCGATCCCCGCCATGATCTTCATCAGCGTGGACTTGCCCGCGCCGTTGGGCCCGACGATCCCGATCTTTGCGCCCTGGTAGAACTGCAGATTGATATCGCTGAGTACCGGTTTCGGCGCACCGGGAAAGGTCTTCGTCATGCTTTTCATGACGTAGGCGTACTGCGCGGCCATGGTCGTCCTTCTTGGGAAGCTGGTTATCGCCGCGCTCTACAGGGGCCGCGCGGGCGCTGCAAGCGGGGAGGCGTGGGCGCACTCTTGATGGGGCGTGTCATTCGGACTCGATTGACTCTGTCCCGCTCGCACCTATTTCGCAGGGGAAACGGAGACAGTCATGGCCACCACGCACAAGACACGCATGCTGATAATCGGTTCGGGCCCCGCCGGGCTGAGCGCTGCGATCTATGGCGCGCGTGCGGGGATGCAGCCGATCGTGGTGCAGGGCCTGCAGCCGGGCGGACAATTGACGATCACCACCGATGTCGAAAACTATCCCGGGTTTCGCGATGTGATCCAGGGCCCGTGGCTGATGGAAGAGATGCAGGCGCAGGCCGAACATGTCGGCACGCGCATGCTGTGGGACACGATCACGGAAATATCGATGACCGGATCACCATTCCGCGCGATCGGCGACAGCGGCGACATCTATGAAGGCGATGCGCTGGTGATCGCCACCGGCGCGCAGGCGCGCTGGCTGGGTGTGCCCGGCGAGCAGGAGATGTCGGGCAAGGGCGTTTCGGCCTGCGCCACATGCGACGGGTTTTTCTTTCGCGGCAAAAAGGTCGTGGTGATCGGCGGCGGCAACACCGCGGTCGAGGAAGCGCTGTACCTGACCAACCATGCCACCGAAGTCGTGCTGATCCATCGGCGCGACAGCCTGCGCGCGGAAAAGATCCTGCAGGACCGGTTGTTTGCGCATCCCAAGATCAGCATCGTGTGGAACAAGGCGGTCGATCGCTTTGTGGGGGACAGCAATCCGGGCGGCGGGCTGACGGGCGTCGCACTGACTGACACCGTGACCGGCGAAACCAGCGAGATCGCCACCGACGGCGCGTTCGTGGCGATCGGCCATGCGCCGGCGACCGGGCTGTTCAAGGGCAAGCTGGAACTCGATGCGGCGGGCTATATCGTGGTCGAACCGGGTACGCCCAAGACCGCGATTCCAGGCGTATTCGCGTGCGGCGACGTGATGGATCACACCTATCGCCAGGCAGTGACCGCGGCGGGTACCGGCTGCATGGCCGCGCTCGACGCGGAACGATTCCTGGCGCACCGCGATTATGTTGCCGAGGCGACGTACTGACGCCATTCAAAATCCTCCCCGGAACGGGGAGGGGGACCGCCCGCAGGGTGGTGGAGGGGCCGGGCCCCACGCGGAAATGCCCGCGACAAGTCACCTGTAGGGTGCGGGTTGCTGGCGTTCTTTCGCGAGGTTTGCGTCATGAGGCACCGCCCCTCCACCACGGCTTCGCGTGGTCCCCCTCCGCGTGCCGGGGAGGATTTTTAATGGCGCGACGCTGTTGCCTCCAACAGCTGCGCATAAAGCCATTGCGCGCTGTCGGCATCTTCGCCGAAGCTGTGGCTGCTCCCGGGGTGACGATGAACGCGCGGGTCGTTGTCGGGCCACAGATCGAGAAACCGCTCGCCGACACGGTCGCGTTCGGCGGCCAGGATAGCGACCGGGCGCACACCTTGCGCCAGGCTGTCATGCAATTGGTCGGCCAGCGGTGACGCTGCTTCATTGGGCTGCGCGGCCTGGCCCAGACCGCGCCACAATTTGCGCAAATCCACTTTGCCGCTGACGAGTTGCCACAGAGCGCGCGGGTTGGTCAGCTTGGCCAGATACCGCCGGCGCAGCGCGCCGGGGGTGTGCGCCGCATCGTCGTCGGTTTCGTATGTCCATGGGTTGACCAGCACCAGCCCGTCGAGCGCGGAGCCATGCAGCATCAGCGCGCTGGCGGCGTCGCAGATGCCGAACCCGACCACGCGCCGCATCCCGGGCAGCACAGTGCGAAACGCGGCCAGCGCGGCGGCGATATCGTCGTGCGAGCCGCGCCAGCCGGTGTTTTCGCCCTCGCTGTCGCCGATCCCGCGCCGGTCGTAGCGGAACACGGGCACGCCCGCTTCCTGCGCCAGCCGCGCGGCCAGGTGCGCGGTGCCGGCAAAGGCACCGGCGCGGATTTCATTGCCGCCAGACACGATCAGCAGCCCGGTCATGCCATGCGCGTCGGCGCAGTCGAGCATGCCGGACAGTGTGTCGGGCCCGCAAGCAAAGGCAATCGGACGCCGGCTCATGCGGTTATGCCATCGGCGATGATTTGCGCCAGCCGCAGCGCCTGCGCCGGATCATCGCCCGGTTCGGCGCGCAGCCACAGCGCGGCGCCGCCAAGATCGGACTGGTTGATCTGGCGCTGGCCCTCGTCGAGCGGGCGCGCGGTTTCCAGTCCCGCGACCAGGCCCGGGCCGAGGTCATATCCGGCCAGCATCAAGCCCTCGCTACGGCCCAGTTCGATCAGCGCCGCGGTGTCTTCATGGTCGCCGCGCTCGCGCGCCGCGACCGTGCGTGCGCGCACCATCTGGCGCAGGATTGCCGCGCCCGACACCGGCTCCAGCGCCCAGCCGGGCAGCACGTTGGGAAAGATCAGCGCGCCGCCACGCACCGCCAGCACATGGCTGGCGGCGAAATGTTTTGCGGCGCGTTCCATCGCGGTGCGCCAGGTGTGCAGGCTTTGCGCATAGAGCGGCGCGGTGCTTTCGTTGGTGCCCGGCAGATCGGGCGCAAAACTGTCGACGCCATGGACATCGAGCGCGCGCATGGTGCCTGCGATCAGGCGGCGCATGCGGTTCATTTCGGCGAACAGCGGCGGCACGATCAGCACACGGTGACGCCGCCGACGGTCGATCACCGCAGCGAATTCGTCGCCACCGGAATTGGGCCAAATCTCGATCAAGCGGCGGTTTTCGCGTTTACGAACGCCAGCAACGTGCCATAGGTTTCAAGCACTTCGCCGCTGATCTCATCGTCATTTATGAACAGATCGAACTTTTCCTCGATCGCGCCGAACAGCGTTGCGACGGCCATTGAATCGAGCTCGGGCAGCGCGCCGAACAGCGGGCTGCCGGGTGCCAGGGCGTCACGCCGGGCGGGGCTGAGTCCCAGGACATCGGACAGAACCTGGCGCAATTTTGGATCGATGTCGGTCATGATGGTCCTTTACGTACAGGTTTCGGGCCGGGCAAGCGCGTCCGGGCGAAGGATCGCCCTGGCCAGAAGTCTGGCCAGGGCCGGCCAGCGGCGCGGATTGCCGGGCCAGACCGCATCGAGCCGGTATCGCGGGCGGACCTCGTCCATCCAGTCGCGTTTGTAGCCATCGTCGCCGGTGCCGAAGTCGATCAGCGCAACGCGGTCCTGATCGAACGCCATGGCGAACAGCGCATGGCTGAGCAAGGTGCCAGGCGAATGCGCAGTGGCAGCGGGATCGTGCGCCAGCTTGTGGATGAACGCGGTGCCGTCCTCCACGGTCCAGAATTGGGCCGCGACAGGGGTGCCATCGACATGGGCCAGACCCAGCCGCAGGCGGCCGGCAGCGCCTTCGTCGCGCGCAAAGCGGCGCAGGAGTTGCGGCGAGCTCTCGGCGGGTTTCCAGCTGCTGGCGTAGATGGCCTCGTACGCGTCCCAGTCTGCATCGTCGAAGGTGGTGGCAATGCGGATCGTGACCGCGCCCTTGCGCGATTTGCGCCGCACGGTTTCGCGCAAGAGTCCGGGGCGCTTTGCCCACCAGGTCGCGAAATCGGCGCCGGCGGTGCGCAGCACGTGGTTGTGATCGGCGTGGCGCAGTTGCGCGACCCAGCCGGCGCGGCGCGCGGCATCGCGCAGCAACACCGCCTCGCGTTCGGGCAGGGGCGCGAAGGATAGCGCGCCGACGGGGTTGAGACTGCGCATGATTGCCGTCAGCAGCGCGGGATCGGTGCCGAGCGGGCGCGCGATGAAGCTGTACCAGTTGCCGAGCGCGGCATAGCCGGTGCGATGCAGCACCAGCGGTAGCGCGGCAATCGCATCGCCGTCCTGCGCCACCGCGATTACCGCGCGCGCGGGCGCCAGGCATTCCTGCGCCATCAGGCGCAACCACGCGATCCGGTCGAACGGCGTAATGCCGGGGCCGGGCGCGAGCAAGGCGAGGTCGGCTTGCGCTTCGTTAATATCGGCGTGATACACGGTCATCGTGACTGCTGTCGTTCCTCTGGCCCAACTGGCACCCCCATTTGCGCCCCGCCCGATCGATCACCTGCCGCTGATGGGGGCGGGCGATGCTCCGGCTTTGCAACTGGGCGATCGCGTGATGGACTACACAGGGTTAAATCGGCGTGTAGGCCAACTGGCCTGCTGGCTGGCCGAGCAGTGTGGCCTACGCGACCGCGTGGCAAGCTGGTTGTCCAAGGGGGAAATCACCTGCCTGCTGCCGCTGGCCTGTGCGCGGGCGGGGCTGATCCATGTGCCGGTGAACCCGGTGCTGAAACGCGGGCAGGTCGCGCATATTCTGGCCGACAGTGCCGCTGTGCTGCTGATCACCAATCTGGCGCGTGCTGTCACACTTGAAGAGGATGATCTGGGCGCATGTCGCCTGTGCGATGATGTGCAGACGCTGGCGGCGGTCGACGCCTGCGATCCGCTGCCGCCGTCGCAGGCCCCGGTCGATGATCTGGTCGCATTGTTGTACACCAGTGGCTCGACCGGGCGGCCCAAGGGCGTGATGATTTCGCATGCCAACTTGTGGCTCGGCGCGCACAGCGTTGCGTATTACACCCGGCTGGCGCCCGACGATCGCGTGCTGGCGGTGCTGCCGCTGGCGTTCGATTACGGACAGAATCAGCTGCTGTCGGCGTGGGTTTCGGGCGCATGCGTGGTGCCGCATGATTATCTGGTGCCGCGCGATGTGCTGCGCGCGGTCGAGCGACGCGCGATTACCACGCTGGCGGGGGTACCGCCGCTGTGGCGCCAGCTTGCGGCGTTCGAATGGCCGGCAGGCTTGCGGCGGCTGACCAACAGTGGCGGCGCGCTCGATGTGGCGCTGGTGCGGCGGCTGCGCGCTCTGGCGCCTGAGGCCGATCTGTATGCCATGTATGGCCTGACCGAGGCGTTTCGCTCGACGTATCTCGACCCCGCGTTGATCGACGCGCATCCGACCGCGATCGGCGATGCCATTCCCTATGCCGAAATCCTGGTGGTGCGCGACGATGGCATGCCGGCGGGGCCGGGCGAGGCGGGCGAACTGGTGCATGCGGGGCCGCTTGTCGCGCATGGGTATTGGCGCGATGCGGCGCGTACTGCCGAACGGTTTCGTGCCGCCCCGGCGTGGTCGCAATCGGGCGGCACGGCGGTGTGGTCGGGCGACCGGGTGCGCCGCGATGCGGCGGGGCTGTTGTATTTCGTCGGGCGGCGCGATGCGATGATCAAGACTGCGGGCAACCGGGTCAGCCCGCAGGAGGTCGAGGATGCCGCACTGGCGACCGGGCTGGTCGTCGATGTGGTCGCGTTCGGCCTGCCCGATGAAGCGCTGGGGCAGGCGATCCATTGCGTGGCCAGCCCGACCGGTGAGGCGGACAGCGCCGCGCTGATCGCGGCAATGGCGCGGGACCTGCCCAATTTCATGGTGCCGCGCGTGGTCCACTGGCGCGATGCCTTGCCGCAAAATGCCAATGGCAAAGTCGATCGCGCTGCGCTTTACCGGGAATTATCGGATTTGGTGGATAGGCAAGCCTCATGACCCTTTCCAGCAAACCGATGGGCTCCATACCGGCGGGCTTTGGCGTGATCGACGGGCAACTGGCGATCGGCAAGGTGTCTGCGCGCGATTGCGTGGCCATGGCGGGCGGCGCGCCGCTGTTTGTCTATGATGCCGCGCTGATCGCCGCGCGGATCGCGGCGTTTCGCGAGGCGGTGCCGGGCGCCGATCTGCACTACGCGATCAAGGCCAATCCCTATGCGCCGCTGCTGGCGTTCATGGCCTCGCGCGTCGATGGCTTCGACGTGGCCTCGGGCGGCGAACTGGCGCTGTTGCAGGCGGCCGGCGTCGCCGGCGCGCGGATCGGCTTTGCCGGGCCGGGAAAGCGCGATGCCGATCTGGCCATGGCGATTGCCGCGGGCGTGACGCTGCATATCGAATCCGCTGGCGAGGCGGATCGTGCGCTTGCTGCGGGCATGCGCGCCGGCATCGCGCCGCGTGTTGCGATCCGGGTCAATCCCGATTTCGAACTCGCTGGCGCCGGCATGCGCATGGGCGGCGGCGCGCGGCCGTTTGGCGTCGATGCGCCCGATGTGCCCGCACTGGCGCGGCATCTGGTTGCGCAAGGCGCCGATTGGCAGGGTTTTCACGTTTACGCGGGCAGCCAGTCGCTCGATGCCGGAGCGATCGTCGCGGCCCAGATCGCAATGCTCGATCTTGTCGCGCGGCTGGCCGATGCGGCAGGTGTCGGCGTGCCCGGCTGCAATCTGGGTGGCGGGTTCGGCATTCCCTATTTTTCCGGGCAGACACCGCTCGATCTGGCGATGGTCGGGGCAGGGCTGGGCGAGGCGCTGGCCAATCGCGCGGCCGTTCTTGCCGACACGCGCTTCATCATCGAGCTTGGCCGCTGGTTGGTGGGAGAGGCGGGGGTGTACCTGGCCGAAGTGATCGAGCGCAAGACCAGCCGGGGCGAGACGTTCCTGGTCGTCGATGGCGGGATGCACCACCAACTGGCCGCCAGCGGCAATTTTGGCGCGGTCATCCGCCGCAATTACCCTTGCGCGGTCGCCACGCGAATCGCTGAACCTGCGCACGATGTCGCGCATGTCGTGGGGTGCCTGTGTACCCCGCTCGATCGGCTGGGCGAATCGCTGGCGCTGCCCCATGCCGGGCCGGGCGACCTGATCGCGGTGTTTTGTGCAGGGGCCTATGGCGCGAGTGCCAGCCCGGCGGCATTTCTGGGGCATGGCCCCGCGCGCGAGCTGCTGCTTGGTTAAGCTATCCGTAATGCAGTGTGCTGTCCTGGCACACAACCACATGCACAGTCCGGCGGGACCAAAGCACTAACCGTATCTTCACCCTTTTTGGACATAGCTGCAGTGTGGAAATGCGCAGGTTCCGTCCCTTCCGGGGACAGGCGGGACACTGCGCGAAAGTGTTTTCAAAGGATGGTTCATGTCGAACGACGCCGCGCCTGCCCCTGCCGCGCCTGCTTCTGGCGACCGCCCGTTCAGCCGGCGTTCGGCCATGGCGTTTGCCGGGCTCGCCGTAGCCGGGCTCGCGCTATCGGGTTGCGCAAGCGGCGGGCCGGCGGGGCAGTTGCCCTCGGCCTCGTTCGTTTCGCTGCAGGAAGGTCCGGGCGAGGATTACATCATCGGGCCCTTGGATGAGCTGACGATCTTCGTGTGGCGCAATCCCGAGCTTGGCGCGCAAGTCCAGGTGCGCCCCGATGGCCGCATCACCACGCCGCTGATCACCGACATGCCGGCCGTGGGCAAAACCCCGTCGATGCTGGCCGAAGACATCAAGCTGCAGCTTTCGCAATATATCCAGGAGCCGATCGTTTCGGTGATCGTCAACAAATTTGCCGGCACATTCAGCCAGCAAGTGCGTGTCGTCGGCGCGACCGAGAAACCGGCCTCGATCCCCTATCGCGCCAACATGACGCTGCTCGACGCGATGATCGCGGTCGGCGGATTGTCCGAATTTGCCGCGGGCAATCGCGCGCGGCTGGTGCGGTTCGACAAGACCACCGGCAAGCAGAAGGAATATGCCGTTCGTATCAACGACCTGCTGCGCAAGGGTGATACCCGCGCCAATGTCATGCTGTTTCCGGGCGATGTGATCATCATCCCCGAAAGCATGTTCTGAGCGGGGCCTGAAACCATGGACGGTCTTGCAGACCAGATCAGAGGCGCGCTGCACAGCGTGTGGAACCGGCGCTGGATCGCGCTGGGGCTCGCGTGGGTCGTGTGCCTGGCCGGATGGCTGGCGGTGGGGGCGATCCCCAACAAATACGAATCGCACGCCCGTATTTTCGTGCAGATCGACGATGTGCTGTCCGACCAGATCGGCGTCGGTGCCGACAGGCATCGCGATATCAACCGCGTGCGCGAAACGCTGACCAGCGCGGTGAACCTCGAAAAGGTCGTCCGCGCGACGCGGCTGGGCGAAAAGGTGACCACCGAAAAGCAGATGGAGGGCGCAGTCGCCTCGCTCGCCAATGCGGTCAAGGTTACCAACAGCCAGGAAAACCTGTTCGAACTCAGCGCCACTTCGGGCAGCAGCGGCTATTCCGACGCCGAAAACGCGAAGCTGTCGCAGGACATCACGCAAAAGTTGATCGACATCTTTCGCGAGGAAAACCTGTCGGGCGGGCGCGGCGAAATGAGCGACACGCTGGCGTTCATGGATACGCAGCTGACCGATCGGCAAAAGGATCTGGAAGCAGCCGAGCAGAAGCGCCAGGCATTCGAATCGAAGAATGCCGGGATGCTGCCGGGCACAGGTGCGGCGTCTGCGCGCATCGAAGGCGCGCGATCCGAATTGCGCGGTATCGATTCGGACCTGTTGGCAGCACAAAGCGCCGTGGCCTCGATCAGCGGACAGATGGCCGGCACCCCGCCGACGATCACGTTGCCCGGCACCAGCGGTGGCGCCAAGGGCGCGCTGGCCCAGGCGCAGTCGGACCTTGCCGCAATGCATGCCAAGGGCCTGACCGACAGCCACCCCGATGTGATCGCACAACGCGCGCAGATCGCGCAATTGTCACGCGCCGCGGCGGCCGAAGGCAATCACGGCGGCGGCGGTTCGCCCAATCCGGCCTATGCCTCGCTGCAGTCGATCAGGGCCGACCGCGAAGCCAGCCTGATTGCGCTGCAATCGCGCAAGTCTTCGCTGCAGCAGGAAATCGCGCAGCTGACCACGCAGCAGTTCAGCGAGCCGGCGGTTGCCGCCGAAGCCGCGCGGATCAACCGCGATTACGACGTGCTGAAGGAACAGTATGACAAGCTGCTGCGCGATCGCGAGGCGCTGCGCCTGCGCGGCCAGGTCGAAAACGAGCACAACGCGATCAAATTCAATGTGATCGATCCGCCGACCGTGCCGCATGAACCTTCGGCGCCCAACCGCCCGCTGTTACTGGCCGGGGTGCTGATCGCTGGCCTGGGCATCGGTTGCGGCGTGGCATTCGGCCTCGGCCATATTCGCGGCACGTTTGCAACGACCACGGCGCTCGAACGCGCGATCGGCCTGCCGGTGCTGGGCGCGGTTACGCTGTCGCGCACGACGGCGGCGCTGATCGAACAGCGGCGGCAGTTGAAATGGTTTGGCGGCGGTGTCGCCGGGCTGGTCCTGGTGCTGATGGTGCTGATGGCGCTGGAATTCATGAAGCGCCGGTTGGTGGCCTGAACGGAAGCTATGACATGACCGATCAGACCCCGCTCCCCCCGCCCAAGCGCGTCAAGCGCGCCTCGTTGATCGAGCGCGCCGGTGGCGGCGATGACTGGCGCAGGATCGTTGCGCCCCCCGCGGCTGCTCCGCCTGTCGCCGTTGCGCCTCCCGCGGCTGCTCCGCCAGTCGCCGCTGCGCCTGTCGCTGCACCGGAACCCGTCATCGTGCCGGCGATCATCCCTGCTACGCCCGAACCGGTGTTCGACGTTGCGCCGATGCCAGCACCGTTTCCCGTGCCGCCCGTACCCTCGTTCGGCGCGCCTGCCGTGCAGGGTGCGCGAGAGCCCGCGCCACTCGATCGCCCGACCGGCGCGCAGCTGTTTCGCGGCACGTTCCATGCGATCGACCGCAAACACTTGCGCGAACGCGGCATGATCGAGCCCGAAGGCCCGGTAACCGCGCTGCTCGAAGAATTCCGCATCATCAAGCGCCAGTTGCTTCAGACCGCCGCCGAAACCCGTGCGGGCCGTGGCCCGGCGCATGGCGAGCGGATCCTGGTCTGTTCAGCATTGCCGGGCGAAGGCAAGACGTTCTGCTCGGTCAACCTGGCGCTGTCGATGGCGGCGGAAAAAGACACCGAAGTGCTGCTGGTCGATGCCGATTTTGCCAAGCCGTCGGTGCTGTCCACGCTTGGCCTGCCGGGCGGGCCGGGGCTGCTCGATGCGCTGTCCGATCCGCGCGTTGCGGTCGAGGACTGCATCCTGGGCACCGATGTGCCGGGGCTGTTCGTGCTGCCTGCTGGCAATGCTTCGGGTTCGGATACCGAATGGCTGGCGGCGGCGCGCACGGCGCAAGTGCTCGACCGGCTGACCTCACAGACGCGCGGGCGCATCGTGATTTTCGACAGTTCGCCGGTGCTCGCCGCGTCTCCGGCCAGTGCCCTGGCGCTGCATGTCGGGCAGGCGGTCGTCGTCGTGCGCGCCGACATGACCAGCGAAGCGGCGCTGCGCGATGCGGTCGGTCTGCTGTCCGGATGCAACGATATCAAGCTGTTGCTCAATGGATCGCATTTTTCTCCCAGCGGGCGCCGGTTTGGCACCTATTATGGATACAAGGACTAATCCGGCATGAAGGGGGTTTGGACCATCACCGTCAGCGCCGTCGCGCTGATCGCATCGGCAGGGGGGGGCGCATCCGCGCTTGCCCAGGCGGCGCCGGGCGGAGCGGGGCTGTCGTACAACAACGCGACCGCTGTGGACGACACCGCGACCGCGCCCGACGGCACCAGCGCTTCGGCATCGAGCGCTTCGGACGGGGCCTATACCCCCCCGCTCGCGCACGGCAACGCGCAGCGCAAGCGCAAGCGCACGAAGATCATCCCGTATCTGGAGGTCGATCAGACGGTCTATGACCAGGTCACGCCGCACCAGCCCTTTGTCACATATACGACAGTGGCCGCTGGCGTTGATGTTCAGCTGAATGACAAGCGCACCACCGGCTTTGTCAGCCTGCGCTACGAACACCATTTCGACGAAGCCGGCGGCATCGGCAATTCCGACACGTTTACCGGCATCCTGCGCACCACCACGACGATCATTCCGCGCACGCTGACGTTCGATGTGGGGGGCCTGGCCACCCGCACGTCGATCGAACAGAGCGGCGGCGTGCTGATCAATCCGATCGAAAACCAGGGTTCGATCTACCAGATCTATTCGATCTATGGTGGTCCTTCGCTGTCGACGCATGCGGGCATTGTCGGGATCAAGGCGGCGTACAACGTCGGCTACAACGAAATCGACCAGATCTACCATTATGCGCAGGCCAACGGTGGCGCGCAGCCCGATCTTTTCGGCCATTCGCTGACGCAGCAAGGCATGGTTTCGGCCGGCGTGCGCCCGGGCGCGGTGCTGCCGTTCGGGGTGACGCTGATCGGCAGCTATCTGAAGGAAAACATCAACAGCCTCGATCAGCAGCTGATCGACGAGCGCGCCGGTGTCGAATTTACGCAGCCGATCACTCGCGCGGTCGCGCTCGTGGCCGATATCGGCTGGGAAAAGGTCGCGGTGTCGCAGCGCAATGCCGAATTCGACGGCAATGGCATTCCGATCCTTGCCGCCAACGGGCAATACGCGGTCGACCGCAGCCAGCCGCGCCAGATCGCCTACAAGACCGATGGCCTGACCTGGGATGTCGGTGTCGTCTGGCACCCGAGCAAGCGCACGATGGCCGCAGCCTATGTGGGCCGCCGCTATGACAGCACGACGTATTACGGTTCGCTGTTTCACGCCCCCGACAGCCGCCAGACGTTGAGCGCGTCGGTCTACGACGGGATCTACGGCTTCGGTTCCGGGCTGATGACCGCGCTGCAACAGGTACCGACCGACAGCACGGTCGTGCGCGATCCGTTCAGCGGCAATGTCGGCGGGTGTTATACCGGCACGCCCAATGGGGCCGGCGGCGCAGGCGGCGGTTGCGTCACCGGCACGCTGGGGTCGGCCAATGCGCTGGTGTTCCGCTCGCGCGGGTTCAACGCGGCCTATGGGCTGAATGTCGGGCGGCTGAATTTCAGCGTCGGGGGCGGGTACACCACGCGCCGCTATATCGCGGCGCCCGATACCATCCTGGCCAGCGAAAACGGCAAGCTCGATCAGACCTGGTATGTCGATGCGGGCATTTCGGGTCCGATCGATCGCCAGACACGGTTCTATGTCAGCGCGTTCGGATCGATCTATCACACCGATACGTATGTGTATGGCGGGACGGCCGACTGGGGCGTAAGCGGGTCGTTGGTGCACCATTTGACCGATCGCCTGGTCGCGACCGGGTCATTCGAAGTGATGGGGGTCAATCCGCAGATTTCGCAGGACCAGCTCGAAACGCTCGGCCAGCTTGGGCTCCGCTACAACTTCCGCTAAGGATCAGGTATGTACGATCAGTTCTACGGGTTCAGTGGCCGGCCGTTTCAGCTTGCGCCCGATCCCGAATTCTATTTCGAAAGCCTGACGCACCGCAAGGCGCTGTCGTACCTGGGCTATGGCCTGGCGCAGGGCGAGGGCTTCATCGTGATCACCGGTGAAGTTGGTGCGGGCAAATCGACACTGGCCGCGCATCTGGTGGCGTCGATCGACCGGCAGCGGCTGAGCGTCGGGCAGATCGTGACCAGCCGGCTCGATGCGGGCGAACTGGTGCGCGTTGCGGCGCAGGCCTTCGGCGTGGCCCAGGCTGGCGGATTCGACAAGGCCGCGACGCTGGCCAGCCTGGAGCAATACCTGCAGAACGAAGCGCGCGCCGGGCGCCGCACGCTACTGATCGTGGACGAAGCGCAGAACCTGGCGGTGGCCGCGCTCGAAGAGCTGCGGATGCTGTCGAACTTTCATCTCGGCGCGCATCCGTTGTTGCAGATATTGCTGCTGGGCCAGCCCGAATTCCGCGCGACGGTCAATTCGCCGGGGCTGGAGCAATTGCGCCAGCGGGTGATCGCGACGCATCATCTCGATGCGATGGAGGTCGAGGAAGTCGGCGCCTATGTCGAACACCGGCTGACGCATGTCGGCTGGACAGGCCGCCCGACGTTTGCACCAGGGGTCTATGCGCGGCTGGCCGAAGCGAGCGGCTGCGTGCCGCGCCGGATCAACCAGCTGGTCAATCGCCTGTTGCTGCTGGGCGAAGTCGAACACGCCGATACGATCGATCTCGACATGCTCGATGAAGTGATCGCCGATCTTGCAGGCGACGCCGACGACGATTCGATCGCGCCGCCCCACCCGGTGGAATTCAGGCTCGATCATGCCGAAACGCAGGCGCCGGCGCCCGACAGTTCGGCGCAGGCCGGCGGTATGATGGAGGCCATGTCGCGTGAACTGGCCGCGCGCGACGAACAGATTGCCGAATTGCAGGCGGCGGTCATGGAACTGGCCGAGATGCGCGATGCTCCTGTGGCGGAGCACGCGCCCGCCATCGATCACGCGCCGCTGATGACCACGATCACCGAACTGACGCATCGGATCGAGGCGCTCGAAACGCGCACGACCGACCAGAATGAAGCGATCCGCCATGTGCTGACGATGCTGATCGAATGGCTCGAGGGCGAGAACGCCTCGGCCCGCGCGGCCTGATCCTCACGCCATGGCATCCGATCTGATCAACGGCCTGTCGGTCGATGTCGAGGACTGGTTTCAGGTCGGCGCGTTCGAAAATGTGATCGATCGCGCGCGCTGGGACAGCCTGGACCTGCGCGTCGAGCGCAATTGCGATGCGATCCTGGCACTGTTTGACGAGGCCGGGGTCAAAGGCACGTTCTTTACGCTCGGCTGGGTGGCGCAGCGCTGCCCCGAGATGATGCGCCGCATTGCGGGCGAAGGGCACGAGATTGCCAGCCATGGCTGGGACCACCGCCGGGTGTTTACATTGGGCCGCGCGGAATTCGCCGCCGACCTGGTGCGCGCGCGCGACGTGCTGCAGGATATCACGGGCGCGCAGGTCATCGGCTATCGCGCGCCCAGTTTCTCGATCGATACGCGCACGCCATGGGCGCACGAAGTGCTGGCCGAACAGAGCTATCGCTATTCGTCGAGCGTCGCGCCGATCGTGCATGACCATTACGGCTGGCGCGAGGCGCCGCGCTTTGCGTTTCGCCCGGTGGCGGGCGCAGAGCTGATCGAAATTCCGGTGACGACCGCTGAAGTTGCAGGCCGGCGCATGGCGGCAGGCGGCGGCGGGTTTTTCCGGTTGTTGCCTTATGCGCTGTCGCACTGGGCTTTGCACCGGGTCAATCGCCACGATGCGCGGCCGGCGCTGACATATTTTCATCCGTGGGAGATCGACCAGGCGCAACCGCGTGTGGCCGAGGCTTCGCTGAAATCGAAGATCCGCCATTACAGCCGACTGGGCGCGATGCAGGGCAAACTGGCGCGGTTGCTGCATGATTTCGAATGGGGCCGGATGGATGCGCTCGCGGCGCGCGAAGCCGCACGGACGCCGTGATGATGCATGCAACCTTTCCGCTGGCGCGCATCCGTACGGCGGGCGCCGAGGATGCGCCGCGCATTGCTGCCTTTGTTGCACAGTGCGCCGATGCGACCGTGTTTCACCGGCCGGAATGGTTGAGCGCGGTCGAAGCCGCCTGCGGCCATGATACGCATGTGCTGCTGGCCGAAACGGCGGGCGACATCGTGGCGATGTTGCCGCTGAACGCCGTGCATTCGCCGCTGTTCGGCCGCGCGCTGGTGTCGACCGGGTTTGCCGTGGATGGCGGGGTGATCGGTGATCCGGCTCAGACGCAGCCGCTGGCCGACGCTGCGCTGCGGCTGGCGGCGCGGCTGTCGTGCCCATGTGTCGAGTTGCGCGGCGGCGCATTGCCCGAGGGGGCGGGGTGGCATCACAAGACCGATAGCCATGCCGGGTTCGTCATGCCGCTGGCCGCCGACGATGATGCGCAATTGACCGCGATCCCGCGCAAACAGCGCGCCGAAGTGCGCAAGGGGCTGGGCAATGCGATGACGGTGCAGATCGGGCGCAGCGCCGCCGATCGCGCAATGCATTATGCGGTCTACGCCGAATCGGTGCGCAATCTGGGCACGCCGGTGTTTCCGCGCGCGCTGTTCGATGCCGTGCTCGACAGTTTTGGCGATGATGCCGATATCCTGACCGTGCGCGACGGCGACCGGGCCGTGGCATCGGTGCTCAGCCTGTATCATCGCGGCGCGGTCATGCCCTATTGGGGCGGCGGGATCGCGGATGCGCGGCGGCTGCGCGCCAACGACGTGATGTATTACGCGCTGATGTGCCATGCGCGCCAAAAGGGCTGCGACCGGTTCGATTTCGGCCGGTCGAAGACCGACAGCGGTGCGTATCATTTCAAGCGCAACTGGGGTTTTGCGCCGCGCCCGCTGGCCTACGCGCAATGGAGTGCCGACGGCGTACCTGCGCGCGATATCAATCCGCTGAGCCCCAGATACCGCGCCCGGATCGTGCTGTGGCAAAAGCTTCCTCTCGCAATTGCCAACCGTCTCGGGCCGTTGATCGCCGCAGGGCTGGCGTGACGGCAATGCAACCGCAGGTCCTGTTCCTGGCGCACCGCATTCCGTGGCCGCCGGATCGTGGCGACCGCATCCGCTCGTGGAACCTGTTGCGCGCGCTGTCGGCGCATGCCGATGTGCATCTGGGCTGTCTGGTCGAGGATGTCGCAGAAATGGCGCGGGCAGGGGCGGCGATCGATGGCGTCACAGCAAGCACGTGCATGGCGCTGCGCAAGGGGTCGATCGGCTGGGCCGGGATCCGCGCGCTGATCACCGGGCAACCGGTGTCGGTCGCGGCATTCCGGTCGTGGCGGCTCAAACAGTGGGTGCGCCGGACCTTGGCCGAGCGCGCGATCGACGCGATTTTCGTATTTTCCGGGCAGATGGCGCAATTCGTACCCGCCGATTTCCGTGGCCGCGTGGTCATGGATTTCGTCGATGTGGATTCGGCCAAGTTCGCCGATTACGCCGCCGCGATGCGCCCCGGCCCGGTGCGCGCGATCCATGCGCGCGAGGCGCGCGTGCTGGGCGCCTACGAGGAACGCTTTGCCCGCCGCGCCGATATTGCGCTGCTGGTCACGCCCGAGGAACGCGATCTGTTCATCGCAGGGTTGGCCAATCCAAAGGGTATCACCGTCGGCGCGCTGGGCAACGGCATCGATGCAGTCACCTTTGCCCCCGATGCGGTGCCGGCCGAACCGGGGCTGGCCAGCCCGCAGATCGTGTTTACCGGGCAGATGGATTACGCGCCCAATGTGGCCGCCGTGGTAATGTTTGCGCGCGATGTGATGCCCTTGGTCCGCGCGCGGTATCCGGCGGCGGGCTTTGCCATCGTCGGCCGCGCGCCGAATGCCGAAGTGCGCGCGCTCCAAGGTGTCAATGGCACGCATGTCACCGGCGAAGTGGCTGACGTCCGCCCGTGGCTGGCCGGCGCCGATGTGGTGACGGCGCCGCTGCTGATTGCGCGGGGGGTGCAGAACAAGGTTCTCGAAGCGATGGCCATGGCGCGCCCGGTGGTGCTGACTTCGGCGGCGGCGACGGGTATCGGCGCGCGCGATGGCCACCAGTTCGCCATTGCCGAAGGTGCGCCCGCGCTCGCCGCGCGGGTGCTGGCGCTGCTGGATGATGGCGATGCCGCGCTGGCCATGGGCGCGTCGGCTCGTGCGTTCGTGCTGGCCCATGCCGGGTGGGATGCCGTGCTGGCGCCGCTGCGCGCCATGGTCCTGGCCGATGCAGGCTGAGGCGATGGCTATCGGACCGGCGCGCGCGCTGCCCGTGATCTGGCGCGCGCCGCTGGTGCAACTGGCAGCGGTCTGGGCCGGGCTGATCGTGCTGTTCCTTGGCGACTGGTCAGCGATGGCGAAGCAATGGTGGGGCAGCTCGACATTCAACCATATCCTGCTCGTCCCGCCGATCCTGGGCTGGATGATTGCGCAGCGCCGCCACGAACTGCTGCGCCTGACGCCGGTCGCATGGGGCCCCGCGCTGCTCGTGTTCGCCGGCGCGGGGCTGCTGTGGCTGCTCGGCGATTTCGCCGGGGTCGCGGCCGCGCGGCAATTGGCGGTCGTGATCATGGCGCAGGCCTCTTTTGCCGCGATCATGGGGCCCGAGGTCGTCGCGGGGCTGATGTTCCCGCTGTGCTACATGCTGTTCCTGGTGCCGATGGGGGACGAACTGATCCCCGCGCTGCAGACCATGACCGCATCGCTGACGATGGTGTTTCTTCACGCTGCGCATGTGACGGCAACCATCAACGGCGTATTCATCACGACGCCTGCCGGGTATTTCCAGGTCGCCGAAGCGTGTTCGGGGGTCAAATTCCTGATCGCGATGGTCGCTTATGGCGCGCTGGTCGCCAATGTCTGTTTTGTGCGCTGGCTGCGGCGGCTGGCGTTCATGGCGGTATCTGTCGTGGTGCCGATCATTGCCAACGGGCTGCGCGCGTTCGGCACGATCTGGATCGCGGGCTGGTACGGCATGACTTTTGCCAGCAGTTTCGATCATGTGTTCTACGGCTGGGTGTTCTTTGCCGTGGTCATGGCGCTGTGCATGGCCGTCGGCTGGCGGTTTTTCGATCGGTCGGTCGACGCCCCGATGATCGACCCCGTGGCGATCGCGGCTTCGCCGCTGGTGCGCCGGTTGCGGGCGATGGCACTGCCGGCGCGCGCGGCGATCCCGGCGATGCTGGCAATGGCGCTGGTGTGTCTGGCATGGGGCGCGTCGGCGCAGATGCGGGTGGCACAGTTGCCACAGGGCCTGCCTCTGCCGCAGATCAAGGGGTGGGAGGCCGTGCCCGGCGATTCCGGCGTGGCATGGAATCCGCTGCACGGCGGGGCCGACCGGCATCTGCGCATGCGGTTGCGCAATGCAGCGGGGCAGACCGTCGATCTATCCTTTGCACTCTATGCCAGCCAGCACACCGGCAACGCGGCGGGCGGGTTTGGCCAGGGCGATCTGCCCCTGGGTTCGCCGTGGGCATGGGTCGGCCCGGGGTATCCGTTGGGAATTGCAAAAAGCGAGGTGATCCAGGCGCCTGGCCCGTCCGGGCCCGAGCACCGCATTTGCGGCACCTGGTATCGCAGCGGCGGCCTGCTGACCGGCAGCAATCTCGCCTTGCGCCTGCACGCCATGGTCGATCACCTGTTGCTGCGGCGCCGCGCGACCGCCGTGGTCATCCTGTCCGCGTCGGATCGGTTCAATCGCGATCCTGCCGCTGCGGTCATCGCATTCACGGCGGCCACGGGTCCGCTCGACCGCTGGATCGACGGCATGGTAACAGGGGCCTGATGCAATGTGTGGCATAGCCGGGATCTTCGACACGCGCGGGTTGCGGCCGATCGACACCGCGCTGGTCGATCGCATGCTTGCCGCCGCGCCGCATCGCGGGCCCGATGGTCGCGGCACGTGGACTGCGCCCGGCATTGGCCTTGGCCACTTGCGCCTGTCGATCATCGACCTGGCCGGATCGCCGCAACCGATGCCGTCGAACGATGGCTCGGTCATGCTGGTGTTCAACGGCGAGATCTACAATTTCCGCGAATTGCGCCGCGAATTGCAGGCGATGGGCGCGCATTTCCGCACCGACGGTGACAGCGAAGTGATCATTGCCGCGTGGCAGCGCTGGGGCACCGAATGCCTGTCACGCCTGCACGGCATGTTCGCGTTTGCGCTGTACGATCTGCGGCAGAAGACGCTGTTTCTGGCGCGCGACCGACTGGGCGTAAAACCGCTGTTCAGCGCATTGCTTGATGACGGCAGCCTGATTTTCGGGTCCGAGCTGAAACAGTTGCTCGCACATCCCGGACTTGGCCGGGCAATCGATCCGCTGGCGATCGAGGATTTCATGACCTGGGGCTATGTCCCCGATGCGCGCTCCATCCTGAAGTGCGTCACCAAACTGCCGGCGGGCCATTACCAGCTGCTGCGCCACGGCGCGCCGGTGCCGGAGCCGGTGCAATGGTGGGATATCAGTTTTGCCGACCGCGCCACCGGCTCGGTTGAAAGCCTGGCCGAAGAGCTGGTCGACACGATGCAGGCGGCGGTAAAATCGCGGATGGCCGCCGATGTACCGCTGGGCGCATTCCTGTCGGGCGGGGTGGATAGCTCGACCGTGGTCGCGATGATGGCCGGCGCGAGCAGCGATCCGGTGACGACCTGCTCGATCGGGTTCGATGTCGCCGCGCTCGATGAAACCGCCTATGCCGACCGCATCGCGGAACAGTTTCAGACCACGCATTACCGCCGGATGGTTGGTTCGGATGATTTCGCCCACGTCGATACGCTTGTCGCGATGTTTGATGAGCCGTTCGCCGATGCCTCGGCGCTGCCGACGTGGCGCGTGTGCCAGCTGGCGCGCGAGCATGTGACCGTGGCATTGTCGGGCGATGGCGCCGACGAGGCGCTGGCCGGTTATCGCCGGCTCGCGTTTCACCACCACGAAGACCAGGTGAGAGGGCTGTTGCCATCCGGCTTGCGGCGCGGCGTGTTCGGCGCGCTGGGCCGGGCGTATCCTGCGCTGGGTTGGGCACCGCGCCCGTTGCGCGCGCGCGGCACGTTCCAGAGCCTCGCGCTCGACAGCGACGTGGCTTATGCGCGCACGCTGTCGGTCACGCGCGCCGAAACACGCGGCGGGCTGTATTCAGACGCGTTTCTACGCTCGCTCGGCGGCTACGCCGGCGAGGACCCGATGATTGATTTGATGCGGCAGGCACCCGCGCGCAGCGGGCTCGACCGTGCGCAATATGCCGATCTCAAATGCTATCTTCCCGGCGACATCCTGACCAAAGTCGACCGCGCGAGCATGGCGGTCAGCCTGGAAGCGCGCGAGCCGCTGCTCGATCATCGCCTGATCGAATTTGCCGCGCGGCTGCCCGAAACCATGCGCGTGCGCGGCACCACGGGCAAATGGCTGATGAAGCACGCGATGCGCCCCAGCCTGCCCGAAGATATCCTGTTCCGCCCGAAAATGGGTTTCGTCACGCCGATCGCGGCGTGGTTGCGCGGGCCGCTGGCAGCCGCGGCACGCGCAATTGCCTCCGGCGACCTCGTGCAATCGGGATGGTTTGCACCCGAGGCGATCACGGCGTTGGTCGATACGCATCTGTCGGGCCGCGCCGATACCAGTCGCACGCTGTGGCAATTGCTGATGCTCGAACGCAGTCTCGCGCGTCTAACACGCTCTGAAATCAAGGTTTCCAGCGGGTAACTATCGCGATCCGGCAAAGGTTTGCTTGGTTGATAAAACGTAACACGGGTAAGGGGATATCAATCAATTCGGGCTAATTCCGGATAGGTTTCAGACGGCATAAGGGCCCATGCGTAGACTTTTGCGAACACCACTATGGCTCGCGCTGTTCATTGCCCTCGCAGGATGGGCAACGGACTTCGGCGAACCCGTGGCGCATATCTACTGGAATGTGCTGTACAAGAACTGGCACCATCAGGCGCCACAATCGATCGTCGTCGTCAACACGGCCGACATCGCGACACTTGGCGCCGCGGGTGAGGCGCAGTTGATCGACATGGCGCGGCAAAGCAATCCGCACCGGCTTTACATTGATACCAAGCTGCAATTCGGGGCCGACAAGTCGGGCGATGCGCGGCTGCGCGATGTGCTGGGGAAGCTGGGCAGCAATGCGGTGTTTGTCGTCCGGCCGGTGGTCGATACGGCCTTTACCAAATCCTTCATCATTCCCGATGCCTCGCTCGTTCACCATCATCCGATCGTGGTGGCAGCGTGGGCGACCAATTTCCTGAGCTATGTCGAACATGCACCCTATTGGGTGGATATCGATGGCGCCCGCTATCCTACGGTCAGCACCGATCTGAGCGGTGTGCACTCCGGCTTTCAATCCGACTATTACGCCGATTTCTCGGTCGATCCCGGCACGATCCCGACTATCTCGGGGCGCGACTTGCTCGATGGCAAAGTCCGCCCGGATAAGCTTTCCGGCAAATCGGTCATGCTGACCTCGTTCGATGCACGTGACGGCCGCACGTACTATTTCGGTCACGGCCTCGTCAATCCGGTTGCCCATGACATTGCCGGGGCGGTTGCGCTCGAACGGCCGGTCAATGCCTCGCTCACTGGGTTGGCGATGCTCTCGCTGGTGTTCGGCCTGCTGTACCTGGGCCACAATGCCCCGCGCAAACGGATCAAGCTGGCGATCTATGCCACTGTGCTCGGCGCACTGGTCATACTGCCGGCCGCATTGCGCACCGTGGGCCTGGTCGCGACGTCCGACAGCGCGCTGCTGCTCGTGCTGTTGTTTGCAGGTATGCGCATCTGGCAGAAACGCACGCGGCGCATCCAGCATACCAGCGCATCGGGCCTGCCCAATATGCTGGCGCTGTCGGCCAGCACGCTGCCGATCGGTTGCGACGTCGTGGTCGCCGCGATTGCGCGCTACGACGAAATGCTGGCGACCCTGCCGCGCGATCTGCGCGGCGAATGTTCGCGCCAGATCGCGCGGCGCATTTCGGTCGGTTGCGGCGCGACCGAAGTCTATCATTCGGACGGCGGCCATTTCTCGTGGACCGAGGAAGCCCGCCCGCTCGACATGCAATTGAGCCATCTGGAAGGGCTGCGCGCGCTGTTCGCCTCGCCATTGCAGGTCGGGCCACACACCTTCGATACCAACATTCACTTCGGTCTCGATCGCAACGAAGGCGTCGAAACCGCAACGCGTGTCAATTCCGCGTTGGCCAGCGCCAACGAGGCGCTCGCCAACGGTCGTGCGATCGAACTGTTCGAGGCGCATCGCCTGGCCGAGGCGCCGTGGGAGCTTTCGCTGCATGCGCGGATCGATGAAGGCCTGCGCAATGGCGACATCTGGCTGGCATTCCAGTCGCAGTGGGATGTCGCCAGCCACCGCATCTGCGGCGCGGAAGCGCTGATCCGCTGGAACCATCCGACGCGCGGGCCGATCGCGCCCAACGCGTTCATCCTGCAGGCCGAACGTGCCGGACGCATCGACGCGCTGACGTATTGGGTGCTCGACCAGGCGATTACCGCAACTTTGGCGATCAATGCCAAGGGCGAACGGTTTCAGATGAGTGTCAATCTGTCGGGGCAGATGGTCGACAAGCCCGATCTGGTGCGCAATTTTGCCGAGATCACTGCGCGGCGCGGTGTCGATCCGGGTCTGATTACCGTGGAAATCACCGAAACCAGTTCGATGGGCAATCGCGCCGCCGCGGTGTTCAACCTGTCGCAATTGCGCCAGCTGGGTTTTCGACTTTCGATCGACGACTTCGGCACGGGAGAGGCCAGCCTGGCGTATCTCGCCGATCTGCCCAGTGATGAACTAAAACTCGACCGACGCTTCATCGCGCGGATCTGCGACAGCGAGCGCGAGCGGGCAATCGTCGCCAGCACGATCGGGCTCGCGCATGCGTTGGGGCAAACCGTGGTTGCCGAAGGGATCGAGGACGCGCCGACGCTGGCGTTGTTGCGCGACATGGGTTGCGACCAGGCGCAGGGCTTTTATCTCGGACGGCCACAACCGTTTGCGGTCTTTGAACGGGAGTACGACGCGAACGGCATTCGCCGTTTCGGTCATGTTTAGACATTGTTAACCTTAAGGCGAAATGCTACATAATAGTCCTCTTCGTGGATGGAGGACTAAAATCATGTGGCGTTATCTCGTTAGCTGATTGATGCCGCAAGGCATCGAAATGGTGTTTTCTGGGCGCCGAAATCACGGATTTCCGCGAAATTACCCGCCTGGCAAGTGCCATAAAGACGAAGCCCGCGTGAAAACGCGGGCTTCTTTTTTGGTTAACGCATCTGCCGATTCGCGGTTTACGAATGGTTTCGACAAAACCGATGCCGGCCGTCAGACACGGCGGTGCATAGTTGATGTCTCGAAATGGGACTGTACCCAGCGGTAGGGAGAGTGGTCAACCCCTGCCTCAAAATTCGCGGATCAATCTTCGCCGTGACCCAGGGCAAGGTAATCCTGGCTCTGCATTTCCATCAGCCGGCTGACGGTGCGATCGAACGCAAACCGGCCTTCTTCGTCACCGCCGCTGCTGGTGTCGTACAGCTCCGCCGGCTCGGCCGCTGCGGTCACGATCAGCTTGACCTTGCGCTCATACAGCGCGTCGATCAGCGTGATGAAGCGCATCGTTTCGTTGCGCCGATCGGGCCCCAGCCGCGGGATCGCGACCACGATCACGGTATGATACTTGCGCGCAATCGCAAGGTAATCTGATGCGCCCCGAGCTTCGGTGCACAGGCGCTTGAAGCTGAATACCGCAACGCCCTTGAGGCTCTTGGGCACATGCAGCACGCGCCCGCCGCCCAGGTCGAGCTCGGCCGAGGGGACGTTTTCGCTGTCTTCGGGCGGAAAGTCGGTCAGCCGGAAAAACGCCTCGCGCACTTGCGCAGTGGCCGCATCGCCCACGGGCGTGTGCCAGGTGCCCACACCCTGCATGCGGTCGAGCCGGTAATCCGTCGGGCCGTTGAGCCCCAGGACGTCGATCCGCTGCCCGATCAAAGCAATGAACGGCAGAAAATGCTCGCGATTGAGCCCGTTCTTGTACAAGTCGGCGGGCGCGCGGTTCGATGTCGTGACGATCACCAGATCGTGGCGCACGATCATCGCGGTGAACAGCCGGCTCATGATCATCGCATCGGCGCTGTTGTTGACGACCATCTCGTCGAACGCCAGCACGCGCGTTTCTGCAGCGATCGCGGCCGCGACCGGCGCAATCGGATCGCCGCTTTCCTTTTTTCGCTCCTCGCGCAGGCGCGCATGCACATCGAGCATGAATTCGTGAAAATGCACGCGGCGCTTTGCAGGGATGGCCAGGTTATCGTGAAACAGGTCCATTAGCATCGACTTGCCGCGCCCGACGCTGCCCCACAGATAGACTCCGCGCGGGATTGCGGGTTGCTTGTGGCCGAACAGGCGTCCGATAATGCTTGATGCCGGGCCGAATGCCGGGGGGGGGGGCTCGAGTTCCTGCTGAAGCTGGTCCAGCCGGGCGGCGGCGGCGGCCTGTTCGGGATCGGGGCGCAATTCGCCGGCGGCCACGAGCTGCGCGTAGCGGACCGAAACGCGCATCAGCGGGCCGTTGGAGGGGGAGGGGACGGCTTGCGCACAGTGCCCTGGAACGCTGCGATCAGCGTGTCGCCCTGCTCGACGGTGCCGCGGACAAACACCAGGCGGCGGGTTTCGCGCATGATTTCGGTGATCGCGTCGAGCGGTTCGTCGATGCGCCCCGCGCCGATGAACTGCGTGGACAAATCAAGCGTAACCGAACCGGAGGCATCGCCCCCCAAAATCAGCCGAATGCCGGTGAACAGCGACACATCGATCAGCGCGAGGGTGATTGCGCCATGTACCGCGCCCTGCAGATTGCTGTGGCGCGTTTGGGGAAACATGCGCAGACGCATCGCCCGGGCGCCACCGGGCAGCGTCTCTTCGCGCACGACCATGCTGCCCATGGTCTGCGCATTGAACAGCGCCGTGTCGCGCACGTTCCATGTGTGCCACCCCGGATGATCCGGGGATGGCTCGTACCGGAAATCGCTATCGGACATCGCTGGATCAAATGACGCGTTCAGCCTGCATCTTCTTGATTTCGGCAATCGCGCGCGCCGGTGACAGCCCCTTGGGACAGACATTGGCGCAATTCATGATCGTGTGGCAGCGATAGAGGCGGAAGGGATCTTCCAGCTCGTCAAGCCGTTCACCGGTCATTTCGTCGCGGCTGTCGGCCAGCCAGCGATAGGCCTGAAGCAGGATTGCGGGGCCCAGGAACTTGTCCGAATTCCACCAGTAGCTTGGGCACGAGGTCGAACAGCATGCGCACAGGATGCATTCGTACAAGCCGTCGAGCTTTTCGCGCTGTGCGGGGCTTTGCAGCCGCTCCTTGCCCGAAGGCGTCGGTGAAACGGTCTGCAGCCAGGGGCGGATCGAGGCATATTGTGCATAGAAATGCGTGAAATCGGGAACGAGATCCTTGATCACTTCCATATGCGGCAGCGGCGTGATGCGGATCTCGCCGGTCAGGTCTTCGATCGCGGTGGTGCACGCCAGGCCATTGCGACCGTTCAGGTTCATCGAGCACGACCCGCAGATGCCTTCACGGCACGAGCGGCGGAAGGTCAGTGAGGGGTCCTGCTCCGCCTTCATCTTGATCAGTGCGTCGAGCACCATCGGGCCGCACTGGTCCAGATCGATGTCGAACGTATCGTAGCGCGGATTTTCTCCGCTGTCGGGGTCATAGCGATAGACCTTGAACTTCCGGATCTTGCCATGGGTCGCGGCCGCGTAGTGACGCGCTTTGCCCGTGATCCTGGAATTTTTCGGAAGACTGAAAGTCGCCATGTTCAACCCTTCATTCGCCGCTGGGGTGTGGCCGATACGCTTGACCGGCAAAACTGTTCGCACTTGCAAACATGCACGTAGTACTTAGCGCGACAGGCGCAAGGGGCAAGATGCGCATTCGGGCAGGGCACCGTGCGTCGCAATGGCAAAATGACGGCGCCGGCCATGGGAGGCAACCCATGATTGGCCGGCGCCGCCGAGATTTCGCCCATGCGCGCCCCGGTCGCAAGGGGGCGGCGGTGCAGGGGCGACGATTGCGGCGCAAGCCCCGCAATCATGGCATCGCGCACCAGGGCAGGCGGCAGACGATGTCGCAGGCACGATGAACGTCTGACGTTAAGCGAAATTTGACCAACGCGGTTGACCGCGCGGAAACCATGGTTTTGGTCGATTTGGCAGCATACGAACGATCCGGACTAAAGCCTTGGTGCAGCCCAGCGCATCTCGTGCAGGTACGGCATTTCGGCGCGCGCGGCGGGAAGCGCCGCCGGGTCGAGCGTCACAACCAACAGTGCTTCGTCTTCGTCAGCGCGGGCCCGGACCACCCCGTCGGGGCCGACGATCGCCGACTGCCCGTCGAACCGATAGCCAAGTTCCTCGCCCGAGCGATTGGCAAATGCCAGCCACACGCCGTTCTCGGCTGCGCGCACGCGGATGATCGCCTCACCAACCAGCGCGAATTCGCGGCCCACGGCGGCCGGCGCCAGCACCAGATCGGCACCGCGCATCGCCATATCGCGCACCGTTTCGGGGTATTCCGTGTCATAACAGATCGAAAATCCGATTCGCCAGCCGTGCAGTTCGGCAATGGCGCTGGGCGTGTCACCGGCGGTGAACAGCGCGCGTTCGTAATCGGCCCACAAATTGACCTTGCGATAATGCAGGATCGCCCGCCCGGTCGGATCGACCAGTTGTGCGGAATTATAAGGTCGAGATCGGTTGTGTTCGGCGTATCCGAACGCCACGGCCACGCCATGCTTGCTGGCGAGCGCAGCGATTTTTCCGGGGTAAACGCCATTGGGACGTTCGCTCCCCTCTGTAACGGCGAGCGCATCCATATAGCCGGTCGTCCACAATTCCGGCAGCAGCAACAGGTCCACCCCGGCAAGCGCGCCTCTGGCGAACAGCGCCGCAAGTCGCTCGACCATCGTATAGGGTTCGCCGGGCACGCCCGGTTGCTGCCATATTGCGAGGGTGAGCGGGCGGTCGGGCAAGGGCCGGGCCTTTCGTTAGAATGAGCCCCGCCCACGGCCTTTCGGCGCATGGGCGGGGTGATCCATCAGGTCATGCGCCGAATGTGCGCTGCCACCAGCCACGCCGCGGCGCGCCGTTTTCATCGACCGAGTCGTCGGCGCCCGTTTCCGCGTCGCCGTCTGCCCCGGCTTCTGCCGCAGCTGCAGGTTCGGCCGGCGCGGTCTCGGGCGCAAGCGATTCGCCGGGCGTTTCGACTGGCGCTTCAGCGGTTTCCGCTTCTGCCGTCACATCGGCTTTCTTGCGCCGCGTGCGCTTCGGCTTTTCGGCGGCCGGTTCAACAGCCGCTTCAACGGGCGCTTCGACAAGTGCCTGGGCAACCACCTCGGCATCGGCCTTCTTGCGGCGGCTGCGCTTGGGCTTTTCCGCAACCGTTTCGGCTTCGCCCGGTGCTTCCGCTGCGGCTGGCGCTTCGGTTGCGGCTGGCGCTTCGGCTACGACTTCGCCGTCGTCAGACGCCTTTTTGCGGCGGCTGCGCTTGGGCTTGGGCGCTGGTTCGGCGTCGACGGCTTCTTCCACCGCTGAAACCGGTTCGGCCTGGTCATCGCCGCCATCCGCTTCGGGTGCATCGCCTTCGGACGTTTCGCCGTTCGTTTCGGTATCGGCGGGCGATCCGTCACGGTTGCGACGGCGACGGTTGCGACGACGACGCTTGCGGCGGCCATCGCCGTTTTCGCCGCCTTCACCGGCCTGTGCAACGGTTTCGCCGGCGGTGTCTTCGTCACCATCTTCATCGGTGCCGGTATCTTCGCCGTCACCGTTTTCGCCCGCTGTTTCGCCGTTCTCAGGCGCGCCATCCTCGCGATCACGATTGCGCCCGCGCCGGCGGCGGCGGCGTTTGCGCTTTGCGCCATCGCCGCCTTCGGCATCGCGGGGTTCGCGTGGCTCGCGCTGTTCGCGCGGCTCCCGCGCCGTTTCGCGCTCGACCTCTTCTTCCTCGATCTCGTCCTCTTCTTCATCCAGATCGTCCTCGATCGGCTCGGCGATCGGTTCGAAACGGGGGATGAATTCGGGGCGCGGCCCGCGCGAGGCGACGCGCATTTTCGCGCCTTCGTTCTCGCCTTCGGGGATTACTTCGACCAGCACGCCATAGCGCGCCTCGATCTCGGCGAGATCATGACGCTTGGCATTGAGCACGTAGATGGCGGCTTCCTGGCTGGCATACAGCGTGATGATGCTGCCTTTGCCCTTGGCTGCCTCATCCTCGATCATGCGCAGCGCCGACAGCCCGGCCGACGAGGCCGTGCGTACCAGGCCCGAGCCGTCGCAATGCGGACACCCGCGCGTCGTCGCTTCCAACACGCCGGTGCGCAGCCGCTGGCGGCTCATTTCCATCAGGCCGAAGCCCGAGATCCGGCCGACCTGGATGCGCGCGCGATCGTCCTTCAGCGCGTCCTTCATCGCCTTTTCGACTTTGCGGACGTTCGATCCGTATTCCATGTCGATGAAATCGATCACGACCAGCCCGGCCATGTCGCGCAAGCGCAACTGGCGCGCGATTTCGCGCGCGGCTTCGAGGTTGGTCGAAACCGCGGTCTGCTCGATGCCGAGTTCCTTGGTTGACCGGCCCGAGTTGATGTCGATCGACACCAGCGCTTCGGTCGGGTTGATCACCAGGTAGCCGCCGCTGCGCAATTGCACGACCGGATCGTACATCGCGGTCAGCTGGTCTTCGGCGCCATAGCGCTGGTACAGCGGCACCGGATCGGCGTACTGCTTCACCCGCTTGCCGTGGCTGGGCATCAGCAGCTTCATGAAATCCTTGGCGGCGCGGTATCCCGCTTCGCCTTCGACGACGACCTCTTCGATTTCGCGATTGTAGATGTCGCGGATCGCGCGCTTGACCAGATCGCTGTCCGAATGGATCAGTTCGGGCGCATTCGCCTTCATCGTGTTTTCGCGGATGTCGTCCCACAGGCGCGCCAGATAGTCGAAATCGCGCTTGATCTCGGTCTTGTTGCGCTGCAGCCCGGCAGTGCGCACGATGCAGCTCATCGACTTGGGCAGTGCCATGTCCGAAATGATCGTTTTGAGCCGCTTGCGGTCGGCCGACGAATTGATCTTGCGGCTGATCCCGCCGCCATGGCTGGAATTGGGCATCAGCACGCAATAGCGGCCGGCCAGGCTGAGATACGTGGTCAGCGCCGCGCCCTTGTTGCCGCGTTCTTCCTTTACGACCTGGACCAGCAGCACCTGGCGGCGCTGGATCACGTCCTGGATCTTGTAGCGGCGGCGCAGCGCCAGGCGACGCGCGCGCAGGTCGTCGGCTTCCTTGGCCTGGCCGCGCGACTGGCGGCGGCGGCCGCGACCACGGCGCTGGCCGTTTTCGTCGTCGGAGGCGCCGTCTTCGGCATGGCCGTCTTCGCGATCGCCCGCGGTATCGTGGTCTGCTTCGTCGTGCTCGGCGCCATCTTCGATTACGCCGCCCTCGATTGTGGCGACGCGGCCGGTGCCGGCGTCGTCGATCTCGGTCACGCCATCGGCGTCGTCGTAATGATCGCCTTCTTCGAAATCTGCGCCTTCGAATTCATCGTCTTCTTCGTCTTCGGCGGCGCGCAGTGCGGCCTCTTCCTCGGCGTGGTGGGCCTCTTCGGCCAGCAGCGCCTCGCGATCCTCCTTGGGGATCTGGTAATAGTCGGGGTGGATTTCGCTGAACGCCAGGAAGCCATGGCGATTGCCGCCAAAGTCGACGAAAGCGGCCTGCAGCGAGGGTTCTACCCGGGTAACCTTGGCAAGGTAGATATTGCCCTTGATCTGCTTGTGGTCGGCAGATTCAAAATCGAACTCTTCAATCCGATTGCCTTTTAGCACCGCCACCCGGGTTTCTTCCTGGTGGCGCGCATCGATCAGCATGCGCGTAGTCATCAAATAATCTCCAGCCGCGCGGCCGCGGGACGAATCCCGGGTCCTGGGCGCGGTTCATTGCGGTGGCGCGAACGCCAGCCGGGCAGCACAGGCTGCCGGCGGGGCGGATCGCGAATGCGGATGTGCCGGATGCGAGCGGGGAAAAGGCCCCCATATGCTCGCCGCCCGGCGGCGGTTGGTGTGAATCTGCCCGCATGGCGATGCGCGACGCTGTGCGCGCAAGCCTGTTTGTGCGTTCCCGACGGTTATGGTCGGGACAAGGGTTGCCGGGTTTATTCCAGTCGCGAAGGGCCCCGGTGGGGCGCTTCGTCAGGCTGGAAAATCGGCTCGTCATTGTGGGCATCAACCTTTGGCGGGGGCAGGGCATGAACATCGTGCGCCTCGTCCCGCAATTTTTACCGGATCGTCCTGCCAACGGCCACGCTCGCCGCACTTGCGATTGATACGCAGGTGCCTGGCTGGTGCCGGTGCCGGCAATCCCCGGTATTTGGGTTGCTAGCATCGCAATTGCAAAGCGGCAATTAAAACCCGCGCATCTTTTATAGCCATGCTGGTTCCATTGGGTGCAATGCACGCGCATTTTTTTCACAACCGCTGCGCTGGCACTGGCGCTGGGCCGCGCGGCAGGGTTAATGGCGCTTCGGGAAACCAGGTGGGGGCATGATGAGCGCGGTCGCCGGATGAGTGAGCAGGCACGCAATACGGTGGATTGGCGGCGCCTGTCGTGGATCGCGGCGATCGTCATGCTGTTTGCGCTGTCGCTGGCCGCGCTGGGCGCGCAATTTCGGCTGCCCGGCGGCGCGCTTGGCCGCGTGCCCGCCTATGTCGTGCGGATTGCGCTGCCCGATGGCCAATCGGCGATCGGCCTGCCGCCAATCGAGGGCCCTGCCGATGCCAGTCGGCCGCTGGTGGTGATCGATGCAGGGCACGGCGGGCACGATCCGGGCGCGTCTGGGCCGGGAGGCGAGCGTGAAAAGGTGCTGACATTGGCGCTGGCGCTCGCGGTGCGCGATGCATTGCTCGCCGACGGGCATGTCCGCGTGGCGCTGACGCGCAGCGACGACCGGTTTCTGGCGCTGACCGAACGCTCCGGCATCGCCAGCCGGATGCACGCCAGCCTGTTCCTGTCGATCCACGCCGATGCCGCCGATGTGCCCGATGCGACGGGCGCCACGGTCTATACGCTGTCGGACAAGGCGTCGGACGCGCTGGCCGGCGCGGTGGCGGCGCGCGAAAACAAGGTCGATACGATCAATGGCGTTTCGCTCGATGGCAAGGGCGATACCGTCTCCCAATTCCTGGTCGATCTGTCCCAACAGCGCATGCGGCTCGATTCCGCCCGCTTCGCCGCATTGCTTCGCCGCGAAGGGCAGGGCCAGATCGCCTTTCGCGATGTGCCGTTGCAGCAGGCCGCGTTCGTCGTGCTCAAATCGCTCGATTTGCCATCGGCGCTGCTGGAGGCGGGCTATGTCAGCAATCCGGCCGATGCCCGCGCGATGACCTCGCGGCCGTGGCGCGACGGGTTTGGCAAGGCAGTGGCGCGCGCCATCGCGATATTTCTGGCAGGTGGGCCTGGTGCCTGATTAAGGACCAGGCGTGAACTCGATTATTCCCAAACCGCAGAACCTGCTCTAAAGCCCGGCGCACAATGGTCAACGACACCCCGCCCGACGATACCCCGCCGCAAGACACGCCCGGCGCGCAGCCCGTGTCGTTTCGCATCCGCCGCGCAGGATCCGGCCGGATTGCCGGGATCTGGCGCGCGCTGACGACCCGGGGCTGGACCCGCCGCATTGCGATCGTCGTGCTGGTCATCGCGCTGGCCTATGGCGTGTTGTGGGCGTCGGTGCTGCGCGGATTGCCCAGCGCGGACAAATTGCTGACCTATCAGCCGACATTGCCGACAATGGTGCGCGGCAGCGATGGCGAAATCGCCTCCACGTTTGCGCGCGAGCGTCGCGTGGAACTGCGCTATGTCGATTTCCCCGAGCCGCTGATCGGCGCGTTCCTGTCGGCAGAAGACAAATCGTTCTTTCAGCACCACGGCGTCGACGTCACCGGGCTTGGCGCCGCGGTGATCGACTATGCGACCAAGTTCGGCACGGGCAACCGCGCACGCGGCGGTTCGACGATCACGCAGCAGGTGGCGAAAAACCTGCTGATCGGCAACGAATACAAAGTCTCGCGCAAGCTCAAGGAAATGGTGCTGGCGATGCGGATCGAATCCGTGTTGACCAAGCAGCAAATTCTCGAGCTGTACCTTAATGAAATCGCGCTGGGGCGGAACAGCTTTGGCGTGCAGGCGGCCTCGCGCGCCTATTTCGACAAGGACGTCGGCGATCTGAAGCTGAACGAGGCGGCGTTCCTCGCGATCCTGCCCAAGGCGCCCGAAGAATACGGCCGCGCGAAATTCCTCGACAAGGCGATGACCCGGCGCAACTGGGTGCTCGATCAGATGGTCAAGAATGGCTATGCGACGCGCAGCGCAGCCGACGATGCCAAGGCGCAGCCGCTCGGCCTCGTCACGCGCCGGCCCGACAATTACACGACCGACGCGGGCTATTTCCTCGAGGAAGTGCGCCGGCAACTGATCGACCAGTTCGGCGAAAATCCCGATGACGGCGTCAACAGCGTCTATGGCGGCGGGCTGTGGGTGCGCACTTCGCTCGATACGCGGTTGCAATCGGCAGCGCAGGCGTCGTTGCGCACGGGGCTTTTGCGCTATGCCGCCGGGCACGCCTGGCACGGCCCGATCGCCAAGGTCGATCCGGCGCAATGGCAGGGGCAGCTGATCGGCAGCAACATTTCGATCAAGTATCTCGACTGGCGGGTCGGCGCGATTCTGGAAAAATCGGGATCGACCGGCCGCATCGGGTTTACCGACGGATCTACCGGCGCAGTCGCGGGCCTGGCCGATGCGATCCGCCCCGGCGATGTCGTCGCCGTCGCGCCGAACGGTACGAACTGGGCGCTGCGCATCATTCCCGAAGTGTCGGGCGGCATGGTGGTCCAGGACCCCGAAAACGGCCGCGTACTGGCGATGCAGGGCGGGTTCGACGCGCGGCTCGGTTCGTTCAACCGTGCGACGCAGGCCAATCGCCAGCCGGGTTCGGCGATCAAGCCGTTCGTCTATGCCACTGCGCTCGACAACGGCATGACGCCGGCCTCGATCGTGCTCGACGGGACGTTCTGCGTCTATCAGGGCGCGGCGCTGGGCCAGAAATGCTTCAAGAACTTTGGCGATGAAGGCGCCGGCGGCAGCCACACGATGCGCTGGGGCCTGGAGCAATCGCGCAACCTGATGACCGTGCGCATCGCCAACGACATCGGCATGGACAAAGTCGTGCGGATGATCAAGACGATGGGCATCGGCAATTATCCGCCCTATCTGGCGATGGCGCTGGGCGCGGGTGACACGACGGTTGCGCGCCTGGTCAATGCCTATGGCGCGCTGGCCGATCATGGCCGGCTGCACGACCAGACGCTGATCGATTTCGTGCAGGACCGCAACGGCAAGGTGATTTACCGCGCCGACAAGCGCAATTGCGACACGTGCAACATGGCGCAATGGGACGGCCACGCGATGCCGCGCTTCAAACCGACCGGGCGCCAGGCGATGGATGCACGCACCGCATTCCAGGTCGAACATATGCTCGAAGGTGTCGTTGTGCGCGGCACGGCCGCCAGCTTGCGCGATCTCAACCTGCCGATCTTCGGCAAGACAGGCACGACAAGCGGTCCCACGAACGTGTGGTTCGTGGGCGGATCGCCCAATATCATCGCGGGCATCTACATGGGGTATGATCAGCCGCGCAGCCTGGGCGGCTATGCGCAAGGGGGGCGCATCGCGGGGCCGATCTTCCACCAGTTTGTCACGACCACGCGCGACGAGTGGCACGCCATTCCGTTTACCGCGCCCGAAGGCGTGCGCATGGCCAAGATCGACCGCGTATCGGGCAAGCACGTGTTCGAAGGCACGCCCGATGATCGCGATCCCAAGGCCGGGATCATCTGGGAAGCGTTCAAGCCCGACAGCGAACCGCGCCGCACCAGCCGCGACCTGCAGGTATCGACGCGCGAGGCGGTGCTCGATGCGTTGCGCAAGGCCTATGCCGCGAAATACGGCGCGATTGCCGCCCCGGCCGAAAGCGATGCGGTGCCGGTCGAGGATGATGGCACAGTTTATTGAACGGCGGGCTTGAGGCCACGCAAAGCTGTGGTATCGTGCGCGCCATGACCACAAAAACCCTCATTGCGGCCGCTGCCGCAATCTCGTCCACCCTGGCGCTCGCCATGGTCCCCCTGACCGCACACGCCGAACTGGCCGTGGGCACGATGGCGCCTGATTTCGCCACGCAGGGCGCACTGGCAGGTCAGCCGCTGCCGGTTTCGCTCAAGGCGTTGCTCGCCAAGGGCCCGGTGGTGCTGTATTTCTATCCCAAGGCGTTCACACCGGGCTGCACGCTCGAAGCGCACGCGTTTGCCGATGCCAGCGCTGACTTTACCGCCGCCGGCGCGACCGTGGTCGGCATGTCCAACGACAATATCGAAGCGCTCGAAAAATTCTCGTCCCTCGATTGCCGCGACAAATTTACCGTCGCCAGCGCCAGCCCGGTCGTGATCAAGGAGTATGACGTCCACCTGATGGGCAAGGATGGCAAGGACACCGGCCTCGCCAGCCGTACCAGCTATGTGATCACGCCCGATGGCAAGATCGTCTATGCGCACACCGACATGGACTACCGCAGCCACGTCGAGCAGACGCTGGCCCTGGTGCAGAAGCTGAACAAGGAACATTGAAAAATCCTCCCCGGAACGGGGAGGGGGACCGCGCGAAGCGTGGTGGAGGGGCGCGGTGCCTCATGGTGCACCCCCCTCGATGAGGCGTCGCAAGCCAGCGCGTCCAGGCGATGTTTCCGCGTGGGGCACCGCCCCTCCACCGCTGCTGCGCGCGGTCCCCCTCCCCGTTCCGGGGAGGATTTAACGTGCGTTCCCCTTTACAACCCGCGCTGCATTGCTAAGCGCCGCAGCTTGTCCGTTGTGGACACCGACGGAGATCAAAGTCATGCGTGCCGAAGGGCAGGCCCATATCGACCGTATCGAGAGCGCGCTCGCGCTGGTCCGGAAATTCCTCGTGTGGGATCGCGCGGTGCGCCGGCTCGACGAGTTGAACGCGCGGGTCGAGGATCCCAAGCTGTGGGATGACCCCAAACAGGCCGAAGTGCTGATGCGCGAACGCCGCCGGCTCGATGCGTCGATCGGCACAGTGCGGCAGATCAGCCAGGAAATGGCCGACGCGATCGAATTCATTGAAATGGGCGATGCCGAGGGCGACGAAGATATTGCCAACGAGGGCCTGGCGACGCTGGCTGCGCTTGCCGCGCGCGCCGATGCCGACAAGGTCCAGGCGCTGCTGGCGGGCGAAGCCGATGCCAACAATGCCTTCCTCGAAGTGCACGCGGGCGCGGGCGGCACCGAGAGCCAGGACTGGGCCGAAATGCTGCAGCGGATGTATTCGCGCTGGGGCGAACGCCACGGTTACAAAGTCGATCTGGTCGACTATCACGCGGGCGAAGCGGCCGGGATCAAAAGCGCGACGCTGCTGATCAAGGGCGAAAACGCCTATGGCTATGCCAAGACCGAAAGCGGCGTGCACCGGCTGGTGCGGATCAGTCCGTATGACAGCTCGGCTCGGCGCCACACGTCGTTCAGCTCGGTATGGGTCTATCCCGAAATCGACGACAATATCGATATCGACATCAATCCGGCCGATCTGAAAATGGATACCTACCGCGCGTCGGGCGCGGGCGGGCAGCATGTGAACACCACCGATTCGGCGGTACGCATCACGCATATTCCCAGCGGAATCATCGTCGCCAGCCAGAACGACCGCAGCCAGCACAAGAACAGGGCGACCGCGATGGGCATGTTGCGCGCGCGGCTGTACGAGGCGGAACTGGCCAAGCGCGAAGCCGTCGCCAGCGGCGAATACGCGGCCAAGACCGAAATCGGCTGGGGCCACCAGATCCGATCCTACGTGCTGCAGCCGTATCAGCAGGTCAAGGATCTGCGCACCGGGGTCGTCTCGACCAACCCGGGCGACGTACTCGACGGGGCGCTCGATCCGTTCATGGCGGCCGCGCTGTCGCAGCGGGTCAGCGGCGAAAAAGTCTCGGTCACCGATGACGATTGAGGGGAGGATCGACCGGCTTTGGGCTCTTTCGCTTTGGCAGGATTGCGCCTAGTCAGGCTGGTGCGATCGGCCTGCATTGGGGGGCCGAAGGCGTTCGTTAGGCTGCCGTGGGCGAGTGGACCCGTCCGATGTCAGATCTGAAAGTGTGATATGTCTGTTTTCAAAGCTTTGAAGCCGATCCTCTATGGTGGACGCGAAGTCTGGCCGTTGATCGAGGGGGGCAAGGGGGTTGCCGCCAGCAATCACGCCAGTTCGGGCGCCTGGGCGGCGGCCGGCGGGATCGGCACGGTCAGTGCGGTCAATGCCGACAGCTATGACCCGACGGGCAAGATCGTGCCGCAGCTCTATCCACAGCTGACCCGGCGCGAACGCCACGAACAGCTGATCCAGTACGCGATCGACGGCGCGGTCGAACAGGTGCGCCGCGCATACGAGATTTCGAACGGACAGGGCGCGATCAATATCAACGTCTTGTGGGAAATGGGCGGCGCGCAGCCGGTCCTGGAAGGCGTTCTCGAAGCGACGCGCGGGATGGTCACCGGCGTGACGTGCGGTGCGGGCATGCCATACAAGCTGGCCGAAATCGCCGAGCGGTTCGATGTCCAGTACCTGCCAATCGTATCGTCGGGCCGCGCCTTTCGCGCGCTGTGGAAACGCGCCTATCACAAGGTCGCGCATCTGATGGCAGCGGTGGTCTATGAAGACCCGTGGCTTGCCGGCGGGCACAACGGTTTGTCCAATGCCGAAGATCCGCGCAGGCCGGAAGACCCGTACCCGCGCGTGAAAGCCTTGCGCGATATCATGCGCATCGAGGGCGTGGCCGACAGCGTGCCGATCATCATGGCCGGCGGCGTATGGTGCCTGCGCGAATGGAACGACTGGATCGACAATCCCGAATTGGGCGCGATCGCATTCCAGTTCGGCACGCGGCCGCTGCTGACCGAGGAAAGCCCGATCCCCCAGGGGTGGAAAGACCGTTTGCGCACGATCGAGCCGGGCGATGTGCTGCTCCACAAGTTTTCGCCGACAGGGTTCTATTCGTCGGCGGTGCACAATCCGTTCTTGCGCAGCCTGGAGGCGCGCAGCCATCGCCAGGTGCCGTATTCGAAGGTTGCGGCAGGTGAACACACCGTGCAGCTGGATGTCGGCGTGCGCGGCAAGAATTTCTGGGTGACGCCGACCGATCTGGCGCATGCCCGCGAATGGGCCGCCAGCGGGTTCGAAACCGCGCTGCGCACGCCCGACGATACCGTGGTGTTCGTCAGCGCCGCAGAGCGGGACACGATCCGCAAGGACCAGGCCGATTGCATGGGTTGCCTGTCGCATTGCGGGTTTTCGTCATGGAAGGACCATGACGATTATTCGACCGGTCGCCTGGCCGATCCGCGCAGTTTCTGCATCCAGAAAACGCTGCAGGACATCGCGCACGGCGGCGATCTGGATAACAACCTGATGTTCGCCGGTCACGCCGCGTACCGGTTCAAGCAGGACCCGTTCTATTCGAACAATTTCACCCCGACGGTGAAGCAACTGGTCGACCGGATTTTGACCGGCGATTAAACAACCCTCCCCGGCACGGGCAGGGGAACATTATGCGGTTTCTTCGGCTTCGCTGATGCGCATCGGCACGACCATCGCGACCATCAGCGCGACGATCGCGGTGCCGATCGCGGCCCATCCGGCGATGACACCGGCGCCGATCGCCTGGGCAACCACCTGGCGCATCGGTGTCATGCCCGGCGCATAGCCTGTGCCACCCAGCGTACCGGCGATCAGCGGCGCGGCGAGCAAGGCGCCGGCGAGACCGGCAATGCCGTGGACCGCGACCAGGTCGACGGCATCGTCGATACCGCTGTACCGGATCAGGCGCGCGGCAAGCCATGCCACCACCGCGCCGACGAGCCCTGCCACCATGGCCGAGCCCGGCGCAATTGCGTTCACTGCGGCGCTCGATGCGACAATCCCCGCCAATGCACCGCGCGCCAAGGCAAAACCATGCGCTTTGCCGCCGGTTATCGCATCGGCCAGCAACCAGACGAGCGCGCCTGCGGCCGCGGCGAGTTGCGCATTGACGAGCGCGGTCGCAGCGTCGTCGCTGGCGGCAAGCGTTGCCCCCGCCGTCAGCGCCAGCAGCGCGGCCCACACCATGCCCGTGCCGGCAAACGCCAGCCCGGACGATCCACCATGCGCGTCGTCGGCGCGCGCCCGGCGCCCGATCAGCAATGTGATCACCAGCGCCGAAATCCCGGCGCTGGTATGCACGACCAGTGCGCCGCCGAAATCGACCGTGCCCAACCGAGTGGCGAGCCAGCCGCCGCCCCACACCCAGTGCGCGACCGGCGCATAGACGATCAGGCTCCATAGCCCGGCAAAGGGCACGGCCCAGGCGATATTGCCGCGCTCGGCCCAGGCCCCGGTCAGCAGGGCCGCCGCCAGAATGGCAAACCCCAGTTGCAACAGCACGAAGGCGACTTCGGGCACCGCACTGGCGCCGCGCACGTTTCCGAGATCGTTCAGCATCCACGCATTGCCGCTGCCCAGCCAACCGCTGGTGACGTTGCCGAATCCGAGCGTATAGCCGACCATGACCCACAACAGCGTGACGACCGCAGCAATCGCGCCGACTTGCGTTGCAGTCGCACCAAACGCCCGCGCGCGCAGCCGGGCGCCGTGATGCAGCGCGATGCCGGGCAGGATCATGGCAAGTCCGAGCAGAGCCATGGCGATGACGAAGGCGGTGTCGCCGCTGTCGGTCACACCGATGGCATCGGGAACGCCATCGGCGGCCTGCGCCTGCGCCAGGCCCGGCAACAGCAGCAGTGCCGCGCCCGCGCAAACGCGCTGTGCCAACCCGAAAATGCCCGAAACCCGCATGACCGCCCCTGATACGCTGCTGCCCGAAGGCGCTGTTCCGGCCGGGTATGCCCCGAACATCGTTAACAAAACTGCTATAGCCAGCCGTCCAGCACCTGATCGGGCGGGCGGTGGCCATCGACCCAGAAGCGGATGTTGGCGATGACCTTGTCGCCCGAGGCGAGGCGGCCTTCGACCGTGGCGCTGCCCATGTGCGGCAGGATCGCGACATTGTGATGATCGCGCAGCCGCGCATCGACCATCGGTTCGTGTTCGAACACATCGAGCCCGGCGCCCCCGAGATGGCCCGACACAAGCGCCGCGATCATCGCCTCTTCCTCGACGATTTTGCCGCGCGCGGTGTTGATGACAAAGGCGCCGGGCTTCATCAGCGCGATCCGCCGGGCGTCGATCAGGTGGTGCGTGTCGGGCGTGGCCGGGCAATGCAGCGTCAGGATGTCGGCCGAGGCCAGCAGCGTGTCGAGATCGGGCTCATAGCGTGCGCCCAGCATCATCTCCAGCGCATCGGGCAACCGGTGCCGGTTGTGATACACCACCGCGAGGCCAAAGGCGCGTGCACGATGCGCCACCGCCTGGCCGATACGGCCCATGCCGACGATCCCGAGCACCCGGCCGCCCAGCCGCGCGCCCAGCATTGTCGACGGCGACCAGCCCTGCCATTGCCCGCTGCGCAACACGCGCCCGCCGTAATTCATCCGCCGCGCGACCGACAGGATCAGCGCCAGCGTCATGTCGGCGGTATCGTCGGTAAACACGCCCGGCGTGTTGGTGACGACGATCTTTCTGGCACGCGCGGCGCGCAAGTCGACATGATCGATGCCCACGCCGAAGTTGGCGATCAGGCGCAGACGCGGGCCGGCCGCAGCGATCAGGTCGGCATCGATCGTATCGGTCACCGTAGGTACCAGCACATCGGCATCGGCCATTGCGGCGGTCAGCTCGGCCCGCGACAGCGCGTGATCGTCGCGATTGACCACGACATCGAACAGTTCGGCCATCCGTGCCTCGGTTTCGGGCAGCAAGCGGCGCGTGACGACGACACGCGGTTTGCCAATGACACGGCGGGTTTCGATTGGATGGGTCGGGGCGCGGGTCATGCGACAGGGCTAGGCTGGCTTGGGGGCAGGGGTCAATACAATCTCCACCGAATGCGACACACGGCGGCCTTGCCCCGCGCGCATGATGTTGTATCGCAAGCCCATGCGGTTACGGATGAGACGTGTCTTCGGTTTGGCGGCGCTGCCTGCGCTCATGGTGAGCGCGGCCGCAATTCCCGTCGCGCATGCCGCCGATACCGACGCCGTGCCGTACTGGGTGTCGCTGCGCAACAGCCAGACCAACATGCGAGTCGGCCCCGGGCGCGATTATCGGATCAACTGGATCTACGGCCGCGTCGGCCTGCCGCTGAAGGTCCTGCGCGAAATGGGCGGCTGGGTCCTCGTCGAGGATCCCGATGGCGCGCGCGGATGGATGCTGACGCAATTCGTGTCGCGCAAGGCGCATACCGCGATCGTGCAGGGCGCGATCATCGAAATTCATCCGAATAACGACGGTTCGGGCCCGATCATGTGGCGTGCCGAGCCCGGCGTGATCGCGCGCATGATCGGCGATTGCACCGGACAATGGTGCAAAGTGGACATCGACGGCCGCCAGGGCTTTGCCCCTGCGGCATCGCTGTGGGGCGCGGCGAAACCGTAAAATCCTCCCCGGAACGGGGAGGGGGACCACGCGAAGCCGTGGTGGAGGGGCGGTGCCCCACGGGATTCGTCGCGATGATACAGTAGGCGCCATCCCCACGCGCGGGGGTGCGTTGCCGAGTGACGACGAGGACGGAGCGCAATGAGGCACCGCCCCTCCACCACGCTTCGCGCGGTCCCCCTCCCCGTTTCGGGGAGGATTTAGACCAGCTCAACCGCAATCGCGGTCGCTTCGCCGCCGCCGATGCACAGGCTGGCCACACCCTTTTTCAACCCGCGCGCTTTCAGTGCGCCGATCAGCGTGGTGATGATGCGCGCGCCCGATGCGCCGATCGGATGGCCCAGCGCGGTCGCGCCGCCGTTGACGTTGATCTTGTCGTGGGGGATGCCCAGATCGTGCATCGCAAACATGGCGACGCAGGCAAAAGCTTCGTTGATCTCGAACAGGTCGACATCGCCGATCGACCAGCCGGCCTTGGCCAGCAGGTGCCGGATCGCGCCGACAGGGGCCGTGGTGAAATCCTTTGGCGCCTGCGAATGCGCGGCGACCGCGATCACGGTGGCGACCGGGCTCAGCCCGGCAGCAGCCGCAACCGACTGCCGTGTCAGCACCAGCGCAGCCGCGCCGTCCGAAATCGATGACGACGTCGCAGCGGTGATCGTGCCGTCCTTGGCAAAGGCGGGCTTCAGCGCGGGGATCTTGTCGGGCTTGCTCTTGCCCGGTGCTTCGTCGGTATCGACCACGGTTTCGCCGCTGCGCGATGTGACTGTGACCGGCGCGATCTCTCCGGCAAAGCGGCCCTCGGCAATCGCGCTTTGCGCGCGGCGCAACGATTCGAGCGTATAGCTGTCCTGTGCCTCGCGGGTCAGCTGGTATGCGTTGGCGGTATCCTGCGCAAATGTGCCCATCGCGCGGCCCGGTTCATAAGCGTCTTCGAGCCCGTCGAGGAACATGTGATCATAGGCGGTGTCATGGCCGATGCGCGCGCCCGAGCGATGCTTTTTCAGCAGATACGGCGCGTTGGTCATCGATTCCATGCCGCCCGACACGACATAGTCGATCGAACCCGACGCCAGCGCCTCGGCGCCCATGATCACCGTCTGCATGCCCGAACCGCAGACCTTGTTGACCGTTGTCGCCTGCACGGATGTCGGCAGGCCGGCCTTGATCGCGGCCTGGCGCGCGGGCGCCTGGCCCAGCCCTGCGGGCAGGACGCAGCCCATGTAGATGCGATCGAACTTGTCACCCGCCACGCCCGAGCGTTCGACCGCCGCCCTGACCGCCGTCGCGCCAAGATCAGTGGCGGACATATCGGCCAGCGCGCCCTGCATCGCGCCCATCGGCGTGCGCGCGTACGACAGGATGACGACCGGATCTGCGGCGGAAAACTGGGCCATGATGATACATCCTGTGCTTGGGCGATTAGATTGCTCGATTGGCATCTAGGGAGGCGCGGGCGCCTTTGCAATTCGGCGCCGGGGTTGCGGCTGCGAAAATTGTTGCATTGCGGCAAAGATGATTGGGCGCGACGGGAGCACGTCCCCCATGCGGGCCGTGTCATGCCCAAAAAGGATGATGATCAAGGGCAATATGCATTGGCTACCACTTGCGCGGGCGGCGAGGCAGGACTAGGGGCCGGGGCAGAGACTTCAAAAGGCGCCCCCCCTTGGTCGACCAAACATCCTATCTGGCGGGTTACCTGCCAATCCTCATCTTTCTGGGCATTGCGCTTGCGCTGTCCTCGGCGTTCGTGTTCCTGCCGATGGGTGCGGCGCGGCTGACCGGCACGCACAATCCCGATCCGGAAAAGCTGTCGGAGTACGAATGCGGCTTTCCCGCGTTCGAGGATCCGCGCAGCCAGTTCGACGTGCGGTTCTACCTCGTCGCAATCCTGTTCATCATCTTCGATCTGGAGGCGGCGTTCCTGTTTCCGTGGGCGGTCAGCCTGAAGCAGACGCAGTGGACCGGCTGGACCACGATGATGCTGTTCCTGTTCGAATTGATCATCGGCTTTATCTACGCCTGGAAAAAAGGGGCGTTGGACTGGGAATGACCGATATGATGTCAACGCCGCTCATGCCTGCCAATCCTGCCACGGCGGGACAGGGGATCGTCGCGCCGAACGCCGCGTACTTCGACAGCGTGAATGCCGAAGTGTCGGACAAGGGCTTTTTGCTCACATCGACCGAGGATCTGTTCCAGTGGGCGCGTACCGGCTCGCTGTGGTGGATGACGTTCGGCCTGGCGTGCTGTGCGGTCGAGATGATCCATGTGAACATGCCGCGCTATGACATGGAACGCTTTGGCGCCGCGCCGCGCGCATCCCCGCGCCAGTCCGACGTGATGATCGTGGCGGGCACGCTGTGCAACAAGATGGCACCGGCGCTGCGCAAGGTCTATGACCAGATGTCCGATCCGAAATACGTGATTTCGATGGGCAGCTGCGCCAATGGCGGCGGCTATTATCACTACAGCTATTCGGTGGTGCGCGGGTGCGATCGCATCGTGCCGGTCGATATCTATGTGCCCGGTTGCCCGCCCTCGGCCGAAGCCCTGCTGTATGGCGTGATGCAGTTGCAGCGCAAGATCCGCCGCTCCGGCACGCTGGCGCGCTGAGGACATAGCCATGGCAACTGTGCTCCATTCCGCGCCAAGATACGCTTCGTTCGATGGCGTGCTCGATGCGCTGCTCGTCCGGCTGGGCGGGCATGTGCTCGCCAGCCGCGAGGAACATGGCGAGATCGTGATCGACGTCGCGCGCGACCAGGTCGAACATGTGCTGCGCACGTTGCGCGATGACGAGCAGTTCCAGCAGCTGATGGATATTGCCGGCGTCGACTACCCCGATCGCGCCGAGCGATTCGAAGTCGTCTATTGCCTGCTGTCGGTCACGCGCAATCTGCGCCTGATCGTCAAGGTATCGACCGATGAGGCGACGCCGGTGCCGACGGTGACGACGCTGTGGCCCAATGCCGGCTGGTACGAGCGCGAAGTCTACGACATGTTCGGCGTGCTGTTTGCCGGCAATCCCGATCTTCGCCGAATCCTGACCGACTATGGGTTCCAGGGGCATCCGTTCCGCAAGGATTTCCCGCTGACCGGCTATGTCGAGCTGCGCTATTCGGAAGAAGACAAGCGCGTGGTCTATGAGCCGGTGCGGCTGGCGCAGGATTTCCGCCAGTTCGATTATACCAGCCCGTGGGAAGGCGCGAACTACGTGCTGCCCGGCGATGAAAAGGCCGGCACGGATGCGAACCGCCAGGCCCCGGCTCCGCCAGTGCCGCCTGCGCAGACGACAGGAGCGCCCAAGCCATGAGCTTTTCGCTTGAGCAGTCGCCGACCACCGGCGACGAAGTCATCAGCAACTACACGATCAATTTCGGCCCGCAGCATCCGGCCGCGCACGGCGTGTTGCGCATGGTCATGGAACTCGATGGCGAGATCATCGAACGGATCGATCCGCATGTCGGCCTGCTGCACCGCGGCACCGAGAAACTGATCGAGCACAAGACGTATTTGCAGGCGTTGCCGTATTTCGACCGGCTCGATTACTGCTCGCCGCTGGCCATGGAATATTCCTATGTGCTCGCGATCGAGAAGATGCTCAATCTGGCGGTGCCGATCCGCGCACAATATCTGCGTGTGCTGTTTGCCGAGCTGACGCGCATCTGCAATCACATGCTCAACCTGGGCAGCCATGTGATGGACGTCGGTGCAATGACGCCGAACCTGTGGCTGTTCGAAATCCGCGAGGACTGCCTGACGTTCTTCGAACGCGCATCGGGCGCGCGGATGCATTCGGCCTGGTTCCGCCCGGGCGGGGTGCATCAGGATGTGCCGCTCAAGCTGCTGACCGACATCGCCGACTGGCTCGACACGCGCCTGCCGGATCTGTTCGAAGACGCGATGAGCCTGGTTGTCGACAACCGCATTTTCAAACAGCGCAATGTCGATATCGCGCTGGTCAGCCGTGAAGACGCCCTCGCGTGGGGTTTTTCGGGCCCGATGATCCGTGCCGCGGGCATCCCGTGGGATCTGCGCAAGTCGCAGCCGTACGATGTCTATGACCGGATGGATTTCGAAGTGCCGGTGGGCACGCGCTCGGATTGCTACGACCGGTTCATGGTCCGCGTCGAGGAAGTGCGCCAGTCGGCGCGCATCATGAAGCAGTGCCTGGCGGAAATGCCCGATGGGCCGATTGCGTCGGACGATCGCAAGGTCGTGCCGCCCAAGCGCGGCGAAATGAAAAGCTCGATGGAATCGCTGATCCATCACTTCAAGCTGTATACCGAAGGCTTTCACGTGCCGGCGGGCGAAGTCTATGTCGCGACCGAAAGCCCCAAGGGCGAATTCGGCGTCTATCTGGTCAGCGATGGCACCAACAAGCCGTACCGCTGCAAGATCCGGCCGACGGCGTTTTCGCACCTGCAGGCGATGGATTTCATGTCGAAAGGCCACATGTTGCCCGATGCGACCGCAATCCTGGGCGCGATCGACGTGGTGTTCGGGGAGTGTGACCGGTGACGGGCCCGTCGCGTAGCGAGATCCTGCGCCAGGTGTCGATCGCCGCGTGCATCGTCGGGCTGGCCACCGCCACGGTCTATTTCCTTGCGCGGTGGAAGGGCATTCCCGTGCCGCAATGGATGCCGATGCTGATCGCCATGATGGGCGGGTATGAACTGGTGCAATGGGCGCAGGCACTGTGGCTCAAGCGGGCAGGGCGGTGACCGTGACTGCATATTTTATCGAGGATATTGCCTGAGATGGCCAATCGTCATCCCGAACCCGACAGTCCTGAGCTGCGCGCGCGCTGGGGCCAGTTCGCCTGGACGCAAGGCAATGCAACGCTGGCACAGGACATCATCGCGCGCTATCCCGCCGGGCGCCAGCGCAGCGCGGTGATGCCGCTGCTCGATCTGGCGCAGCGCCAGGTCGGCGCGGAAGAAAACACGCAAGGCTGGCTGCCGCTGCCGGTAATCGAATTCGTCGCGAAAGAGCTGGCAATGCCGGTGATGCGCGTGCTCGAAGTCGCGACATTCTACACGATGTACAACATCGCGCCGATCGGCCGGTTTCACGTGCAGGTGTGCGGCACGACGCCGTGCATGCTGCGCGGGTCTGACGACATCATGGCCGCGTGCAAGGCGCGCGGCATGAGCAAGGGCCACACCACGCCCGACGGACTGTTTTCGCTGACCGAAGTCGAATGCATGGGCAATTGCGCTTCGGCGCCGATGGTGCAGATCAACGACGACAATTACGAAGACCTGACGCCCGACCGGCTTGATTTCGTGCTGAACGAACTCGCCGCCGGGCGTCAGCCGAAGACCGGGACGCAGGACCCGGCGCGCCATACGGTCGAACCGGTCGGCGCCCCGACCAACCTGGCCGCGATGGTGACCGAAAATCACGATTATCGAGGGGAGTGGTAACGTGACCGCTCGCTTCACCTCTTTCCCCACACCCGCTCGTGCTGAGCCTGTCGAGGCAGGCGCGCAGGGTGTGGGCTGGGCGCTCGGAGCCGCACCACGCCCACGGTTAGGGCGTGGCCTTCGACAGGCTCAGGCTGAGCGGGTCTTGTTTGAAATTACTGCGGGAGGTGGACTGTGAGTCTCCAGGACAAAGACCGCATCTTTACCAACGTCTATGGCTATCAGCCATGGAACCTGCCTGCTGCGCAGAAACGCGGTGACTGGGACAACACCAAGGCGCTGATCGAGCTCGGCCGCGACACGATCATTCAGACGATGAAGGATTCGGGGTTGCGCGGGCGCGGTGGCGCAGGCTTTCCGACCGGCATGAAATGGTCGTTCATGCCCAAGGAATCGAAGGACGGCCGTCCCAGCTTCCTGGTGATCAACGCCGACGAATCGGAACCCGGTTCGTGCAAGGACCGCGAGATCATCCGCCACGATCCGCACAAGCTGATCGAAGGCGCGCTGGTCGCGGGCTTCGCGATGGGCGCGCGCGCGGCGTATATCTACATCCGCGGCGAATATATCCGTGAGGCCGAGACGCTGTTTGCCGCCGTGCGCGAAGCGTATGACGCCGGGCTGATCGGCAAGAACGCCAGCCAGTCAGGCTATGATTTCGATGTCTTCGTCCATCGCGGCGCGGGCGCCTACATCTGCGGTGAAGAGACCGCGATGCTCGAAAGCCTGGAAGGCAAGAAGGGCCAGCCGCGCCTGAAACCGCCGTTTCCGGCGGGCGCGGGGCTGTATGGCTGCCCCACGACGGTCAACAATGTCGAATCGATCGCGGTGGCGCCGACGATCCTGCGGCGCGGCGCCGCATGGTTTTCGTCGTTCGGCGCGGCCAACAACAAGGGCACGAAGCTCTTCCAGATCTCGGGCCATGTCGAGCGCCCGTGCGTGGTCGAGGAAGAGATGTCGATCCCGTTCCGCGAGCTGATCGAGCGGCATTGCGGCGGCATTCGCGGCGGGTGGGACAATCTGCTGGCGGTCATCCCCGGCGGATCGTCGGTGCCGCTGGTGCCGGCGCATGACATTATCGATGCGCCGATGGATTTCGACGGGCTGCGCGCGGTCGGTTCGGGTCTTGGCACCGCGGCAGTGATCGTCATGGACAAGTCGACCGACATCGTGCGCGCGATCGCGCGGCTGTCGCATTTCTACATGCATGAAAGCTGCGGCCAGTGCACGCCGTGCCGCGAAGGCACCGGCTGGATGTGGCGCGTGATGGAACGGATGCGCACCGGCGACGCGCATATCGAGGAAATCGACATGCTGTACAACGTCACCAAGCAGGTCGAGGGCCACACGATCTGCGCGCTGGGCGATGCCGCGGCCTGGCCGATCCAGGGCCTAATCAAGCATTTCCGCCCCGAGATGGAACGCCGCATCCACGAGAATGCTTCGCTTAAAGAGGCTGCCGAATAATGCCCAAGCTCAAAGTAGACGGCGTCGAACTCGAAGTCCCGGCAGGCGCGACGATCCTGCAGGCGTGCGAACTGGCGGGCAAGGAAATCCCCCGGTTCTGCTATCACGAGCGGCTGTCGATCGCCGGCAACTGCCGGATGTGCCTGGTCGAAGTGAAGCCCGGCCCGCCCAAGCCGCAGGCGTCGTGCGCGCTGCCCGCGGCCGAAGGCCAGGAAATCCGCACCGACAGCGAAATGGTCAAGAAGGCGCGTGAAGGGGTGATGGAGTTCTTGCTCATCAACCACCCGCTCGATTGCCCGATCTGCGACCAGGGCGGCGAATGCGATCTGCAGGACCAGTCGGTCGCCTATGGCCGGGGTGGCTCGCGCTATCACGAGGACAAGCGCGCGGTTACGCAAAAGACGATGGGGCCGTTGATCAAGACGATCATGACCCGCTGCATCCATTGCACGCGCTGCGTCCGCTTCAGCGAGGAAGTCGCCGGAGTCGATGAAATCGGCGCGCTGTATCGCGGCGAAGGCATGGAAATCACGACGTATCTGGAACAGGCGGCCAAGCACGAGCTGTCGGCCAATGTGATCGACCTGTGCCCGGTCGGCGCGCTGACCAGCCGGCCTTATGCGTTCGAAGCACGTCCGTGGGAATTGAAGAAGACGCTGGGCATCGACGTGTCCGACGCAATCGGCGCGAATATCCGCATCGATTCGCGCGGGCGCGAAGTGCTGCGCGTCCTGCCGCGCGTCAACGATGACGTGAACGAGGAATGGCTGGCGGATCGCGGGCGCTATCTGGTCGACGGCCTAACGCGGCGCCGGCTCGACCGCCCGTGGCTGCGCGTTGATAACACATTGCAGCCGGTGACGTGGGGCGAGGCGCTGGCCGCCGTGGGCAGGATCAATCCGGGTTCGTCTGTCGCGGTGGTTGCGGGCGATATGGTCGATTGCGAAACGCAATTTGCCGCCGCAACGCTGGCCAGGGCACTCGGCTCGACATTGCTCGAAGGGCGCCAGACCGGTCTGGCGTATGACACGAGCAACCTAACAGCGGTCGCGTTCAACACGACGCTGGCGGGAATCGAAAACGCCGATGCGATCCTGATCTACGGCAGCCATGTGCGTGACGAAGCGCCGCTGCTGAACCCGCGCCTGCGCAAGGCGGTCAAGAAGGGCGCGAAAGTCTGGATCATCGGGCCCTGGTGGGAGCCGACGTATCCGGCCACGCATCTGGGCGATGACGCGGGTGCGATCGGCAGCTTGCCCGATGACATGGCCGACGTGTTTGCCAAGGCGCAACGCCCGGCGATCATCATTGGCGGCGGCGCGCTGGCCAAAGGTGGCCTCGCCACCGGACTGGCATTTGCCGAAACCTACAATCTGGTGCGCGACGGTTGGAACGGCTTCAACGTGCTGCACTTTGCCGCCGCGCGGATGGGCGGGCTGATGCTGGGCTATGCGCAAGCCGGCGGCATTGCCGATCTGGTCGATGCGAAGCCGAAAGTGCTGATTTCGCTTGGCGCGGATGAGGTGGATTTCACCCGATTTGCCGGTTCGATGATCGTGCACATCGGGCATCACGGCGACAAGGCGGCGCATGTCGCCGATGTCATTTTGCCAGCCGCCGCGTTCACCGAAAAGGACGGCACTTACGTCAACACCGAAGGCCGCGTGCAGTATGGCGAAAAGGCCGTGTTTGCGCCGGGTGACGCGCGCGAGGACTGGGCGATCATCCGCGCGCTGGCCGATGCGCTGAACGTGTCGGTCGGGTTCGACAGCTTTGCCGAACTGCGCGCGGCGATGGTCGCGGCGGTGCCGGCGCTGGGTGTCGAAGGCCTTGCCGATTATGGCGCCTTGCCCGCCGTACCTGCTGGCGCGAGCGCCTCGGGCGTGATCGGCTACGCGGTCAAGGACCGGTACCTGACCAACGCGATCGGCCGCGCCAGCCCGACGCTGCAACGCTGTTCGGCCGAACTGATTCACGGCGAGATCCTGGCGGAGGCCGCAGAATGACGCCGTTTTTCCTCTGGACCGGCCTGCCGTTCGCATGGGCCTGGGGCATTGCCACGGTCCTTGAAATCCTGCTGATCGCGTTTCCGGTCATGCTGGCGGTCGCGATGGTGATCTATGCCGATCGCAAGATATGGGCGGCAATGGCGCTGCGCAAAGGGCCGAACGTGGTCGGGCCGTTCGGCCTGCTGCAATCGTTCGCCGACGGGCTGAAAGTCTTCCTGCAGGAAACGATCATTCCGGCAGCGGCGAACAAGGCGCTGTTCCTGATCGCGCCGATCATCACCTTTACCGTCGCGCTGCTTGGCTGGGCAGTGATGCCGTTTGCGCATGGCGCGATCCTGGGCGATATCAATGTCGGGCTGTTGTATATCCTGGCGATGTCGTCGCTCGGGGTTTACGGCATCGTGATTGCCGGCTGGGCGTCGAATTCTAAATACCCGTTCTTTTCCGCGATGCGCGCCGCCGCGCAGATGATTTCCTACGAAGTCTCGATCGGGTTCATCCTGATCTGTGTCGTGTTGTGGGCGGGCAGTTTCAACCTGGGCGCGATTGTCGAGGCGCAGCGCGGGTTCGGCTTTGGCATCATCAACGGTTTCTGGTGCAGCCCGCTGATGTTCCCGGTCTGGGTGATGTTCCTGATCTCGTCGATGGCGGAGACGCAACGCGCGCCGTTCGACATGACCGAGGCCGAAAGCGAGCTCGTCGCCGGGTACCAGACCGAATATTCGTCGATGTCGTTCGCGCTGTACTGGCTGGGCGAATACGCCAACGTGCTGCTGATGTGCGCGCTCAATGCGACGCTGTTCTGGGGCGGATATCTGCCGCCGCTCAACTGGGCGCCGCTGTATATCATTCCCGCCTTCCTCTGGCTGGTGCTGAAAATCGCGTTCGGGTTTTTCGTGTTCAGCTGGGTCAAGGCGACGGTGCCGCGGTACCGCTATGATCAGCTGATGCGCCTGGGCTGGAAAATCTTCCTGCCACTCTCGCTGCTGTTCGTCTTCCTGATCAGCGGCTACCTGATGCTGACGGGGCATTTCGCATGAGCACGCAGAGTTCGTTGCGGAAAATTGCGGCCATTGCGATATGCGTTGCGATGGCGTCGTATCCGGCATTGGCGACGACTACCAAGGGGCTGCCAAGTTTTTATTGTTACGATGCTGCAGTTGAAACTGCGCCAGCAGAATTCAAGTTCAGCAAAATTCAACTCGGAGATAAGGACGTCTGGCAGGTTACGCTGTCAGACGGGCACACGTATGCGACGGACCGCCTGCCCAGAACCGATCCACCGCCGGTTGGAACGGGCGAAGCATTCGGGTGGGAAGGCGCAGGCGGTAATCGGAAGGTCGCAGTTGTGGATTTCTCTGATGTCATTGATGCATCCGGCCCGAAAATGGCAACCCTTCTGCTGCTCGCCAAAGATGCTCCAAATGGTAAAAAGTACCAATGCATTCCGTCTGTTATAGCCCTTGGCTTCAAGGGCAAAGATCGGCCAGGATTTTAACATGACCGTCGCCCATCTGATCAAGAGCTTCACGCTGTGGGAGTTTTTGAAGGCGCATTGGCTGACCTTGAAGTACTTCTTCAAGCCCAAGGCGACGATCAACTACCCCTACGAGAAAAGCCCGATTTCTCCGCGTTTTCGTGGCGAACATGTGCTGCGCCGCTATCCCAATGGCGAGGAACGCTGCATCGCGTGCAAGCTGTGCGAAGCGGTGTGCCCCGCGCAGGCGATCACGATCGAATCCGAACCGCGCGAAGACGGCAGCCGCCGCACCACGCGCTACGACATCGACATGACCAAGTGCATCTTCTGCGGTTTCTGCCAGGAAGCCTGCCCGGTCGATGCGGTCGTCGAAGGGCCGAACTTTGAATATGCCACCGAAACCCGCGAAGAACTGCTGTATGACAAAGCCAAGCTGCTCGCCAATGGCGACAAGTGGGAGCGAGCGATCGCTGCCAACCTCGAAGCCGATGCACCGTACCGGTAAGGGCAACCCATGATCCAGGCCATCGCCTTTTACCTGTTCGCCACGCTGATGATCACATCGGGCGCGGTCACGATCCTCGCACGCAATCCCGTGCATTCGGTGCTGTGGCTGATCCTGGCGTTCTTCAACGCCGCCGGGCTGATGGTGCTGGTCGGCGCCGAGTTCATCGCGATGCTGCTGATCATCGTCTATGTCGGCGCGGTCGCGGTGCTGTTCCTGTTTGTCGTGATGATGCTCAACATCGATTTCGCGGCGTTTCGCGCGGGGTTCATCCGCAATGCGCCGTTGGGCGCTGTGCTGGGCGTGGTGCTGTTCGTCGAGCTGTTCATCGGCATCCTGGTGCGCAGCGGCGGGGATATGGCGCTGGGTAACGCGGCAGCCGCTTCGGCGACGCCTGCGGGCCTGTCGAACACGGCGGCGATCGGCGCGCTGTTGTACACGCGGTATCTGTTTGAATTCGAAGCGGCCGGCATGATCCTGCTGGTCGCAATGATCGGCGCGATCGTGTTGACCCACCGCCAGCGCACCGGCGTGCGCGGGCAGAATGTGTCGCACCAGATCGCGCGGCGGCCACAGGACGCCACGGTCAATGTGAAACCCGAAATCGGCAAGGGGGTCACGCTGTGATCGGTATCGGCCACTATGTCACTGTCAGCGCGATCATGTTCGTGCTGGGCGTGCTGGGCATTTTTCTCAATCGCAAGAACGTCATCATCATCCTGATGGCCATCGAGTTGATCCTGTTGTCGGTGAACCTCAATCTCGTGGCGTTTTCGGCCTATCTGCATGACCTGGTCGGGCAGATTTTCGCGATGTTCGTGCTGACCGTTGCAGCGGGTGAAGCGGCGATCGGCCTGGCCATTCTCGTGATCTATTTCCGCGACCGTGGCACGATCGCGGTCGACGATGTCAATCGGATGAAGGGCTGAGTATCCAGATGTCTCCCATCCTGATCATCGTATTCGCGCCGCTGTTTGCGGCGATTGTCGGCGGCCTTGGCAACAAGACGTTCGGTTTCCTGCCGACCAAGCTGATCACCACCGGTTCGCTGTTCCTGGCATGTGCGCTGTCGTGGCCGATTTTCGTGTCGTTTCTGACCGGCCACGCCGAGCCGAGCGTGACGCCGGTGCTGCACTGGGTGAAATCGGGCAATCTCGATTTCGAGTGGGCGTTGCGCGTCGATACGCTGACCGCGGTCATGCTGGTCGTCGTGACCAGCGTTTCGGCTCTCGTGCACACTTACTCATGGGGCTACATGAGCGAGGACCCTGATCAGCCGCGCTTTTTCGCGTATCTGTCGCTGTTCACGTTCGCGATGCTGATGCTGGTGACCGCGAACAACCTGGTGCAGATGTTCTTCGGCTGGGAAGGCGTCGGGCTTGCCTCGTACCTGCTGATCGGGTTCTGGTTCCGCAAACCGAGCGCCAATGCCGCCGCGATGAAGGCGTTCGTGGTCAACCGCGTCGGCGATCTGGGCTTCATGCTCGGAATTTTCGGCGTGTACCTGGTGTTCGGCACCGTCTCGATCCCCGAAATCCTGCACAATGCGCCGGGCCTGGCCGGATCGACGATCGGCTTCCTCGGGTTCCGCTTTGAAACCGCGACCGTGCTGTGCATCCTGCTGTTCATCGGCGCGATGGGCAAATCGGCGCAATTGGGGCTGCACACCTGGCTGCCCGACGCGATGGAAGGCCCGACTCCGGTTTCCGCGCTGATCCATGCGGCGACGATGGTCACCGCCGGCGTGTTCATGGTGTGCCGCCTGTCGCCGCTGTTCGAACAGAGCCAGACTGCCCAGCATTTCGTCACGATCGTCGGCGCTGCGACCTGTTTCTTCGCCGCCACGATCGGCACGACTCAGACCGATATCAAGCGCGTGATCGCCTATTCGACCTGTTCGCAGCTGGGCTACATGTTCTTTGCCGCAGGCGTCGGCGCTTATGGCGCAGCGATGTTCCATCTGTTCACACACGCGTTCTTCAAGGCGCTGCTGTTCCTGGGCGCCGGCTCGGTGATCCATGCGATGCACCATGAGCAGGACATGCGCTATTATGGCGGCCTGTGGAAAAAGATCCCGCTGACGTTTGCGGTCATGGTTGCCGGCACCCTGGCGATCACCGGGGTCGGTATCGACGGCGTGTTCGGGTTCGCCGGGTTCTATTCGAAAGATGCGATCCTGGAGGCAGCGTATGCGCGTGGCGGCGAAACCGGCGGCTTTGCCTTTGCCATGGGCATTGTCGCGGCGTTGCTGACCAGCTTCTATTCGTGGCGCCTGATCTTCCTGACGTTCTTCGGCAAACCGCGCTGGGATCTGTCGGAGCATATCCAGCACGCGGTGCATGACGCGCATGGCCATGACGCAATCGTTCACGATGATCACGCGCACGCGCATGATGCCCACGGTCATCATGCGGTCGTTGACGGCACGGCGGGCTATTATCCGCACGAAAGCCCGCTGAACATGACCCTGCCACTGGTCATCTTGGCGATCGGCGCGGTGTTTGCCGGCTTCGTGTTCGCGCCGTGGTTCCTCAGCGAAGGCACCGGCGAATTCTGGAAGGGCGCGCTGGTGTTCAACGAGAGCCTGCTGTCCGGGATGGAGCATGTGCCGTTCTGGGTGAAGCAGGCCCCGTTCATCGTCATGCTGATCGGCTTGCTGATCGCGATCTACGGCTACCTGATCAACACGGCATTCCCCGCCGCGTTCGTCGGACAGTTCGGGTTCCTCTACCGCTTCTTGTTCAACAAGTGGTATTTCGACGAGCTGTATGCCGCGATCTTCGTCCGTCCTGCCGTGTGGCTGGGCCGGGTGTTCTGGAAAGTGGGCGATGTCGGCATCATCGACCGGTTCGGTCCGAACGGCGCCGCCTGGGTGGTTGCGCGCGCCAGCCGGGGGGCGGTCAAGCTCCAGTCCGGATACCTTTATAGTTATGCGCTGGTCATGCTCGTCGGCCTTGTCGGCGCGATCAGCTGGGTGATTGCACGATGACCGGCTTTCCAATCCTTTCGCTGATGTTGCTGGTGCCGCTCGTCGGCGCGGTGGCCTGCGTCAAGGCCAGCCGCGAACTGGCGCGCACGATCGCGCTGGGCACGACGCTGGTGAATTTCGCGCTCGGCGTGGTGCTGTGGCTGAATTACGATGTCGGCGGTGCGCAGTGGCAGTTCCAGGAACATGCCGACCTGTTTGCCGGATTTTCGTGGAAACTCGGTATCGACGGCATCGCGCTGGTGCTGCTCGAACTCACCGTGTTCCTGATGCCGGTTTGCATCGGCGCCAGCTGGAATTCGATCGAGAAGCGCGCCGGCGAATATTACGCGGCGTTTCTCGCGATGGAAACGCTGATGATCGGCGTGTTCACCGCGCAGGATCTGTTCCTGTTCTACATCATGTTCGAGGCCGGCCTGATTCCGATGTATCTGATCATCGGGGTGTGGGGCGGGGCGGAGCGGATCTACGCCAGCTACAAATTCTTTCTCTACACGCTGCTCGGCTCGGTGCTGATGCTGATCGCGATGTTCTGGATGGTCAATGTTGCCGGCACGACCGACATCCCGACGCTGATGCAGTTCGACTTTCCGCCGCAGGCGCAAACCTGGCTGTTCCTGGCGTTCTTTGCCAGCTTTGCGGTCAAGATGCCGATGTGGCCGGTGCACACCTGGCTGCCCGATGCGCACGTGCAGGCGCCGACCGGGGGCTCGGTCATTCTGGCGGGCGTGCTGCTGAAAATGGGCGGTTATGGCTTTATCCGGTTTTCGCTGCCGATGTTCCCCGTTGCGTCGGCGTATTTCGCGCCGATGATCTGGGGCCTGTCGATGATTGCGGTGGTGGTGACCTCGCTGATCGCGCTAGTGCAGACCGACATGAAAAAGCTGATCGCCTATTCGTCGGTCGCCCACATGGCGATCGTCACGATCGGGCTGTTTGCATTCAACCGCCAGGGTCTCGAAGGCTCGATGATCGTCATGCTCAGCCATGGGCTGGTTTCGGGCGCGCTGTTCATGATGGTGGGCGTGATCTACGACCGGCTGCATACGCGTGACATCGCGCGCTACGGCGGCCTTGCGATCAACATGCCGTATTATGCGCTGTTTTTCCTGCTGTTTACGATGGCCTCGATCGGGCTGCCGGGCACGAGCGGGTTCGTCGGTGAATTCCTGTCGCTGCTGGGGGTCTACCAAGTGTCGAGCTGGGTCTCGCTGGTTGCGACGACCGGCATCATCCTGGGCGCGGCGTATATGCTGTACCTCTATGCCCGCGTGGTGTTCGGCGTGCAGAAAAATGCCGATGCCGCCGCGATGCCCGATCTCGATATGCGCGAATGGGCGATGGTCGTGCCGCTGGCCGCTGCCGTGTTGTGGATGGGGATTTACCCCGAATCGTTCCTGGCGCCGATGCGCAAGGATATCGGGGTCGTCGAGGCGCGTGTCGCGATCGCGAAGCCCAAAGGAGATGCCCAGGTGAGGACGGCTTCGCACGCGATCGCTCGGACTGCGGGCCAAAATGCCGTGGAGCCGCGCTGATGAATTTCGTCAATTCCCTGATCGCGGTTTCTGCCGAAGAACTGCTGAGCGGCGCCAGTCTCGTGCTGTTGCTGGTCGCGGCGTGGGGCGGGGACAAGGCCGGCCGCGCGATCTCGATCGCGGCGTTTGCCGTGCTCGTCGGCGCCGCCGCGATTGCGGTCCCCGCGCTGGTGGGCAGCCTTGGTGGTACGGCGTCGATGGCCTTCGATGGCCATATCCGCCTCGATGCCTTTGCTTCCTTTGCCAAATTGCTGATCTACCTGGGCGCCGGGTTTACGTTGATCATCGCACCGGGCTTTTTTGACCGCGAGGGTGGTCTGCGCGCAGAATTTCCGTTGCTGGTGCTGCTTGCCGCGCTCGGCATGGGCATCATGGTTTCGGCCAACAACATGCTCACGCTGTATCTGGGGCTCGAACTGAACAGCCTGGCGGCGTATGTGCTCGCTGCGATCCTGCGCTCGAACGGGCGTTCGGCGGAAGCGGGCCTGAAATACTTCGTGCTCGGCTCGCTCGCGTCGGGCATCCTGCTTTACGGGATCAGCCTGACGTACGGGTTTACCGGCACGACCTCGTTCGACGGTATCCGCGCGGCGCTCGGTGCCGGGCCCATGTCGATCGGCGCGACGTTCGGGCTGGTGTTCGTGCTGTCGGGGCTGGCGTTCAAGGTCAGCGCGGCACCGTTCCACATGTGGACGCCCGACGTGTACGAGGGCGCACCGACGCCGGTAACCGCGTTCTTTGCCACCGCGCCCAAAGTTGCGGCGCTGGCCTTGCTGATGCGTGTCAGCCTGGGCGCGTTTGGCGCGCAGCCGGGCGCGTGGCAGCAGATCGTGATCTTTGCCTCGCTACTGTCGATCGTGATCGGCGCGCTGGGTGCGATCGGACAGGACAGCATCAAGCGCCTGCTCGCGTATTCGTCGATCAACAACGTCGGCTACATGCTGATCGGTCTGGCTGCGGGTACGGCTGCGGGCGCATCGGCGATGCTGGTGTACCTGGTGATCTATGTCGTCACGACAGTCGCAGCATTTGTGGTGGTGCTGGCCCTGCGGGATGCGGACGGCAATGCAATCGAATCGATTCCCGATCTGGGCGGATTGTCGCGCACGCGGCCTGGCCTGGCCTTTGCAATGGCGTCAGTCATGTTCGGGCTTGCCGGCATCCCGCCGTTGTTCGGATTTTACGGCAAGTTCGTGGTGTTTCAGGCAGCGGTTCAGGCGCATCTGATGGTCCTGGCCGTGCTGGGCTATGTCGCTTCGGTGATTGGCGCATTCTATTACCTGAAGGTCGTGAAAGTGCTGTATTTCGACGATGCCACCGACAAGGTGCACGGGCAAAACCCGTTTGCCAATGGTGCGTTGCTGATCGCTTCGAGCCTGTTTCTGTCACCGCTGGGCTATGTCCTGACGCCCTGGCTCAGCGGCCTTGCCAGCAACGCCGCTGCTGCGTTGTTCCGCCTCACTTGATCGAAACTGTCGCCGAAACCGCTTCGACCAACAGCGCGCAGCTTGCGCGACTAGGGCAGGGCGAAGCGATCGGCGAGGGCACCTGGCTCATCGCCGATCGCCAGACGGCCGGACGCGGTCGCGCTGGGCGGGCATGGAGCGATGGCCATGGCAATTTCATGGGATCCACCGTCGCGCAATTGCGCGCCGGGGATCCGCCAGCGCCGACATTGTCGCTGGTTGCAGGGGTCGCGCTGCACCGGGCGATTTGCGCGGCGGCCCACTTCTTCCCCCCTCCCCTTCAGGGGGGCCGGGGGTGGGGCCTCTCGGCTGCATTCCACGTCGCACGGACCTCGGCGAGTGGGGAGAGGCCCCACCCCAACCCCTCCCCTGAAGGGGAGGGGCTTGATGGCCTGCAGCTTAAATGGCCGAATGACGTGCTGGTCGATGGTGCAAAGCTGGCCGGTATCCTGCTGGAACGCCATGACAGCACTGTCGTCGTAGGTATGGGCGTCAATCTGGCGCAGGCGCCCGAGTTGCCCGACCGGCCTACGGTGTCGCTGGCGGCGCTGGGCTGCAACATCACGCGCGACGACTTTGCAAACATGCTGGCCGAACAATGGCACGCCGCACTGGCGCAATGGCATGACCATGGCTGGCCGTCCTTGCGCGAGGAATGGCTGTCGCGCGCGCATCCGCGCGGTACGCTGCTGCAAGTCCATGACAGCGATGCCGGCATGATCATCGGTGCCTTTGCCGGGCTCGACCGCGATGGCGCGGCGCTTCTGCGCTTGGCGGATGGCGAACAGCGTGCGATCCACGCCGGCGACATGGAACTGGTGAGGGACTGATGCTGCTGGCGATTGATGTTGGAAACACCAATGTCGTCTTTGCGCTGATCGACGGGCGCGCCATTCTCGGGCGGTGGCGTATTGCCACCGATCCCCGGCGCACGGCCGACGAATACGCGGTGTGGCTGCTGCAACTGTTGCAGTTTCAGGGCTATTCGCCCGCACAGGTTACACGGGTGATCGTGTCGACCGTGGTGCCACGCGCGCTGCACAACATCCAGGTGCTGTCGAACAAGTACTTTCACCACGATGCCTGGATTGCGGGCAATGCGCCGGTCGAATGGGACATGCGCATCGACATCGAACAGCCGCGCTCGCTGGGCGCCGACCGCGCGGTCAATGCGATTGCCGCGCATGCGCGGTTTGGGGGTGATCTGGTGGTGGTCGATTTCGGCACCGCGACCACGTTCGACGTGATCGACGCCGATGGCACGTACAAGGGCGGGATCATCGCGCCGGGGATCAACCTTTCGCTCGAGGCGCTGGTCAATGCCGCCGCTCGCCTGCCGCGCATCGCGATCGAGCCGCCGCGCAACAATGGCAGCGTCATCGGGCGCAATACCGAAGATGCCATGCATATCGGCGTGTTCTGGGGTTATGTCGCGATGATGGAAGGGCTGATTGCGCGCATGCGCACCGAGATTGGCCGCCCGGTTACAGTGGTTGCCACCGGTGGGCTCGCAGTGTTGTTTCATGACCACACGACGATATTTGATCATGTCGAGACCGACCTGACGATCGAAGGGCTTGCGCTGCTGGCCGAACGGGTCAAGGACTGAATGTGATTTAGTAAGCCGCTCCCCTTCAGGGTAGGGGTTGGGGTGGGGCCTCTCCCCACTCGTCGACGTTCATGATTCAATGCAAGCTGGGGGTGTAGCCGAGAGGCCCCACCCCCAGCCGCTCCCCTGAAGGGGAGGGGGGCCATTGATAACTTTAAAGATCAGGAAATTACGTGAAGCCTGGAAAAGAATTGCTGTTTCTGGCGCTCGGTGGCTCGGGCGAAATCGGGATGAACGTCAACCTCTACGGCTGCGATGGCAAATGGTTGATGGTGGATCTCGGCATGACATTTGCCGATCCGTGGTACCCGGGCGTCGACCTGGTGTTTGCCGATCTGGAATTCATCGAGGACCGCCTCGATGACCTGATCGGGATCGTGCTGACCCATGCACACGAAGATCACATCGGCGCGGTGCCCTATTTCGCCGCAGACCTCGGCGTGCCGCTGTATGCGACACCGTTCACCGCGCGCCTAGTCAAGGAAAAGCTGGTCGAGGCGGGCATCGACAAGACGGTCAAGCTCAACGTCATCCAGAACAACGGCAGCCTGTCATTGGGGCCGTTCGATATCCGCTATGTGCCGCTGGCGCACTCTATTGCAGAGGGCAACGCGCTGGTCATCGATACGCCCTATGGCCGGGTGTTCCACACCGGCGACTGGAAACTCGACGATGCGCCGCAGGTCGGCGAACCGGCAACCCCGGCCGAACTGACCGCCATCGGTGACGAGGGCGTGCTTGCGCTGGTGTGCGATTCGACCAACGTGTTCAACGACAAGCCTTCCGGGTCCGAAGGCGCGGTGCGCGACGGCCTGCTGGAAACCGTAACGGGCCTCAAGGGCCGGCGCGTGGTCGTGACCACCTTTGCCTCGAACGTTGCGCGGCTGCAGACGCTGGGCTGGGTTGCACAGCAGACCGGGCGGCAATTGTGCGTCGCCGGGCGTTCGCTCGATCGCATCATCGGCGCGGCCAAGGCCAGCGGGTACCTGAAGGACCTGCCGCCGATCGTGCCACTGGATCGCGCGATGGATGTGCCGCGCGGCAATCTGCTGGTGCTGGCGACAGGTGGCCAGGGTGAACAGCGCGCCGCACTGGCGCGCATCGCCAATGATTCGCATCAGATCAAGCTGGAATCAGGCGATGCCGTCGTGTTTTCCAGCCGCCAGATCCCCGGCAACGAATTGCAGATCGGCCGCATTCACAACGCGCTCGTCGGCAAAGGCGTGCGGGTCGTTACCGATCGGCAGTCGGTCATCCATGTTTCGGGACACCCCGGCCGGCCTGAACTGATCGAGCTGTACAAATGGATCCGCCCCGAAATCCTCGTCCCCGTGCATGGCGAGCTGCGCCACATGGACGAACAGGCGCGCCTGGGCCTGGAGCAGGGCATTCCGCGCGCGATCCTGCAGAAAAACGGCGATCTGGTGCGGCTTGCGCCCAAGGGCCCGCACAAGGTGCAGAGCGTGCGTAACGGCCGCTTCGTGCTCGATGGCGATATCATCGCGCCGGCCGACGGTCCGACGATGTCAGCACGGCGCAAGCTTGGTGAAATGGGTGTGATCACGGTTGCCCTGGCGGTCAATGCCGAGGGCAAGCAGGTCTCGCCGGTCGAAGTCGCCACGCTCGGCATTCCGCTCGATGAAGACATGGATGCCTTTGTCGCCGAAGCGCAAGTGGATGCGGCCGAAGCCGTCACCCGGCTCAAGGGCGAAAAGCGCCGCGATCGCCATGCGATTACCGAGGCGGTGCGCGCGGCGATCCGCAAATGCGGCCAACGCTGGATCGGGCGCAAGCCGATGGTCCAGGTCATGCTGCGTACGCATTAAGCCATGCGCTGGACTTCGATCGTCGCGATTTTCACGCTGTTCTGGGTGCTGGCGGCATTCCTGGTGATGCCGTTCGGCATTCGCACGCATGACGAGCTCGGGTTGGAAAAAGTGCCTGGCCAGGTGCATAGCGCACCGGGCAATTTCCGCCCGCGTGCGTTTTTGCTGCGCACGACGGTGCTCGCGATCGTGATGTTCGGGCTGTATTACGCAAACTACGTGCACCAGTGGGTGACCGTGGACGATCTGGATATCGCGCCGTGGCTGGGGGCGCCCAAGACCGCTGGTTAAGCGGACTGGGCCCTCGTCATTCGTCACCCCGGATTTGATCGGGGGGTGTGCGTTACAAGTGAGCTTGGAAAAGGCAGCACAATCCCGGATCAAGTCCGGGATGACGTGGGTGGGGGCCGTGTGTCGGCTTATCCAGCCAAAATCACACGCCCTCGAGCGCGTACCCCGCCGAACGCACGGTGCGCACCGGATCCGCCGCGCCGTTGATCGCGATGGCCTGGCGCAGCCGGCGGATATGCACGTCGACCGTGCGCAATTCGATGTCGCTGCCGCTGCCCCATACCGCGTCGAGCAGTTGCCCGCGCGAAAACACCCGGCCCGGGTGCTCCATGAAATGGCGCAGCAGGCGGAACTCGGTCGGCCCGATCTTGATCGGTTCGTCGCGCCGCGTTACGCGGTGCGCGGTCGGGTCGAGCGACAGGTCGCCCACGGTGATCGTCTCACCCGCGAGCGCGGGACGCACGCGGCGCAGCACCGCGCCGACACGCGCGATCAGTTCGCGCGGCGAAAACGGCTTGGTCACGTAATCGTCGGCACCGATTTCCAGCCCGCGCACGCGGTCATCCTCGTCGCTGCGCGCGGTCAGCATGATGATCGGCACATGCGCGGTGGCCTTTTGGCGGCGCAGGCGGCGACACACTTCGATCCCGCTGGTCCCGCCGATCATCCAGTCGAGCAGCACCAGGTCGGGCGTATCTTCGGCCGCGAGCAGCAGCGCTTCGTCACCATCGTCGGTGGTGCGCACGTCGTACCCTTCGCCGCGAAAGCGATATTCGACCAGCTCGGCCAGCGCGGTGTCGTCCTCGACGAGGAGCAGCTTGGGCGCGGACATCGCGTCAATTCCTTCATTCGGATCGGGGTACCGTCCCCTGCCGGCATCTCGCGCAGACACCAATAGTGTTACGATGTCATGACTGGCCAGCCCGGCTTACGCGCCATTGTGCCAATTTGTATCAAGTCGTGGCTCAGGCCGGGGGTGGCACGTCTTCGCGTTCGGGCAAATAGGTGCCGGTTGCCGCAAAATGTACCATTTCGGCGATATTGGTTGCGTGGTCGCCGATGCGTTCGATATTGCGTGCGACAAACATCAATTGCGCCACGCTGCTGATCGTGGCCGGATTTTCCACCATGTACGATACGAAATTGCGGAACACGCTGTCGTAGAACGCATCGACTTTGGCATCGCGCTGCACGATCTCGGCGGCGGCGACCGGATCGCGCGCGGCATAGGCGGTCAGCACATCATGCACCATGTCGCCCGCCAGTTCGTTCATCATCGGTAGCAGCGTCAACGGCTCGAACCGCTTGCGCCCTTCGATATGCCCCACCCGTTTGGCGATGTTCTTGGCATAGTCGCCGATCCGCTCGATCACGCCCGCAATTTTCAGCGCGGCGATCACTTCGCGCAGATCCTCTGCCATCGGCGCGCGCAGCGCCAGCACACGCACCGACAGACGATCAACCTCGCTTTCCAGCGCGTCGATCCGCTTGTCACGCGCGATCACGCCCGCGGCAAGATCCTCGTCGCCACTCACCAGCGCGTCCATCGCTTCGGAAATCGACAGCTCGGCCAGGCCACCCATTTCGGCAACAAGCCCGCGCAGGCGCGTCATGTCCTCATCGAATGCCTTGACGGTGTGTTCAGCGACCATGGGGCCCTATCCGTGTTGAACGTGCGTACTGAAACGTGCGGCCTTTGCGCGCAATAGGCAATGCGGCCGCGCCGGCCTGGCAGGTCCGCTGCTGCACAAAGCTGTTCGTAAACCGGGACAGGGCCTAATCCACCAGGGCAAGTCGAATGGTAACGGTCGTGCCCACGCCCTGTTTGCTGGTGATGTCGAGCTTTCCGCGGTGGCGCTCGACGATATGCTTGACGATCGCCAGACCCAGGCCGGTGCCGCCGGCGGCACGGCTGCGGCCGGGATCGGTGCGATAGAACCGGCGGGTGAGGTGGGGGATGTGATCGGCATGGATGCCTTCGCCGTGGTCGGTCACGCTCAGCACGGCCTCGGTACCGCGACGTACGACGCTCAGCTCGACCGGGCGCGAGGCGTCGGAATATTTCATCGAATTGTCGACCAGGTTGCGGATTACCTGGTCCAGTTGCTGGCGATCGCCCAGCACGGTGCCCGGCTCGGTGACGATCACAATGCGATCTTCGCCCACGGTCGCGCCGACTTCGCCGCCGATCGAGGCGGCCATCTGGCCCAGGTCGATCAGATCGCGCGGTATGTCATGCTTTTCGGCCTCGATCCGCGACAGCGACATCAGGTCCTCGACCAGATGCTGCAGGCGTTTGGATTCGCGCAGCACCGTTGCGTGAAAGCGCGCAGTCGTAGCGGCATCGATCCGCGCATCGGGATCGGCCAGCGTTTCGATATACCCGATGATCGATGACAGCGGCGTGCGCAATTCGTGGCTGGCATTGGCGACGAAATCGGTATGCGCGCGGCTGATGTCGGCTTCGGCGGTCTTGTCGGCCAGCTCGATCAGCGAAAACCGGTCGTCCATCGCCACCCGGCGCACCTGCCAGATGCTGCGCGGCCCGGTCAGCCCGCGCACCGTTACGATGCCCTCACGCATATCGAGCAGCGTGATCGCCTCGGGGTGGCGCAAGGCGACGCGCGCATCCTGGCCGACGATATGATTGCCAAGTTCGGTGCGTGCGGCGGCATTGGCCGCGGCAATACGCTGCCCGTCGAGCATCAGCATGGGCACGCTGAACGGTTCGAGCAGGTCGATCATCGCGAGCCGCGATACGCTGCCGACTTCGACGGTGCGCACTTCGACGATGGTTTCGGGGCGGACGGACCACAAACTGGCCAGCCAGGCCAGCACGACAGCGCCGGTCACCAGCAGTCCGACGCCCGCCAGCAACAGTCCTGCGCCCGCGATCAACGCAATGACAACGCCGACCCATGGCACGCGCGGCAGCCCCGGCAGGATGCCGGGGGTGTTCGCGGGGGCGTTCAGGGTTGCAGGATTTGTGCTCATCACCGGGCGCAGTGTTACAGGGAGGTCAGTCGGCGTACCAGCGCCAGGTTACTGATTTTGGACAAAGAAGCGCGCCAAAGGCCTTTGTTCAAAACGCCGCGTGCAAACCCCGCGCCAGGCACGCGATCGCGATGATCATCGCGAAGATCGAAACCTTGCCCCAGGCGACCAGGCTGACCCGGTCGAGATCACGCCGGCGACTGTGGCGGTAGTCGGTGATCGTGCCGAACAGGGCTATTGCGCCGGCTATGGCGGCGGCGATCAGCAGCGGGTTCCAGGTGATCGACGGCAGATCCATGATGCGGCCATGGCAGGCGGCCGGATTGATGTCGAGCTAAGCGCGATGTCGGTGCCTAATCAGTTACGACCGAGATCGGGCTGATCAAGGCTGACAGGCTCAGCCACAGGCCGGGAATTGCGCGGTTGCCGGTCGCGCTGACGAGCCATGTAACGATAAATGGCGTTGGCAAACTCGCCCACACCAAGAAGTCGTACATTTCCGGGAAGTTCCGCTCGCAATCCTCAACGCGTCACCGGACTATTCGGCATGCCGGCTTTGGAGCGTCTCAATCAGCTTTTTCATGTTTGCAGCATTTGTGAAGCGATTTGCAATCACAAGTGCGCAGCCATCACTGATCATGATAAAAAGCCTTGAGCCGATGGGCTTATAGGATTGTATTGTTGCCCATTTGTATAATGTTCGAACATTGTCCGTTTCGGCCACCAACCCCTCGGAATCATAAGACAGGTAAATGTTTCTGCTGCGTTTTCGTGATCTGAGTGCAGGCCCTCCAACGAACATTCCAGTTAATGCCCCAATAGCCATAAAAATCATCGGCAGATCACTGGTCGCCGCTCCGATAATGGCCACAACCGCGCCGACGATCATTATCAGACCGGTTTTTATACGAGTTGCTTTGGCTCCGGTCACGAATGAGATCGCAAGTGACGCGGCGACCAGGTCGCCACGGCTAAATGCATATGGACCGATTTTTTCAAAGCACATTATCAGGCACCTAGCTCCGACTCCCGCCCAGCGTACGATTCGCCAAACTCGCAATAAAATGGCGAGCTTATTCATGTCGTGCCGGCTGTTGACCATCGCCAAAGCATGTCCAATGGGAAGCTAACAAATCGAGATATATTGGCAAATACCCGCATTTCTCACTTTTGTGAAAAGTGGTGACCCCTACGGGACTTGAACCCGTGTTTCAGCCGTGAGAGGGCCGCGTCCTGACCACTAGACGAAGGGGCCGCCGGTGCGGCTCGGGCGTATCGCCAAAGACGCGCTGCACTGCCAAAGGTGGTGACCCCAACGGGAATCGAACCCGTGTTTCAGCCGTGAAAGGGCCGCGTCCTAACCGCTAGACGATGGGGCCTCCTGATCAGCGACTGGCGCTGGTGCTGCGGGGCAGGTCCGCGCCTCTATTGGCTCTTACCCGGGTCGTCAACCCCCCCTGTCGCCCAATGTCATGACACTTTTGGTACACTGTTTTTCAGTCTGCGAACGCGGCGTCCTCGACGTGCAGTTCGGCGGCGGGGCGGCTTGCCCAATCGTCGATCTTTGCGCGCCCGGCCAGCCAGAACTTGCGGCCCTTGTGAGCGTTCAGCAGCGCCTGGCCCAATTCGGTCGGCGCAGCGCGAAATGCGATCGCCTTGAACGAACGACCGTCGTTGCCCGCGGCGACCATGCGCACATGATCGGTGCCGACCATATCCACCTTGATCAGCCGTACCGGGCCGATCGCCACGCGCGGCCCGGGCCAGCCGATCCCGAACGGACCGGCCGCATCGAGCGAATTGACCAGATCGGGGGTCAGGCCGCCGGGCGCCAGCGACAGGTCGAGCAGCATCGTCTGCGCGTTGCGCGCGTGCGCGACATCGTGCGCCAGCCGCTCGTTCAGGAACGCGCGCAGGGCATCGAGCTGCCCCGGCGCGATCGTCAGCCCGCAGGCCATCGCATGCCCGCCGCCCGCCACCAGGAGGCCGGAAGCGCGCGCCGCAATCACCGCCGCGCCCAGATCCACGCCGGCGATCGACCGCCCCGATCCCTTGCCATGCCCGGCCTCGTCGGCATCGAGTGCGATGATCAGCACTGGTTTGCCCGTCTTTTCCTTGATCCTCCCGGCAACAATGCCGATCACCCCGGGGTGCCAGCCTGCGCCGGCCAGCACGGGCACGCAGGTGTCGCCCGCCGCTGCCAGGCAGGCCTCGGCGGCCTCCTGGACGACCTGTTCTATACCGCGCCGTTCATCGTTCAGCGTCGACAGCTGTGCCGCGATTGCCGCCGCTTCATCGGGATCATCGGTCGTCAACAACCGCACGCCCAGCGAACTGTCGCCGATCCGCCCCGCCGCATTGATGCGCGGCCCCAGCGCAAAGCCCAGGTCGCTGCAGGTCGGCTGGCGATTGATGCGGCTGGCATCGATCAGCGCGGCCAGCCCGACATTGTCGCGCCGGGCCATGATCTTCAGCCCCTGCGCGACCAGCGCGCGATTGAGCCCGCGCAATTGCGCGACATCGGCCACCGTGCCCAACGCGACCAGATCGAGCAGCGCCATCAGGTCTGGTGGCGCATTCGTGCCGAAGTACCCGCGCTGGCGCAATTCGCGTGCGGTCGCAATTGCGAGCAAAAAGGCCATGCCGACCGCCGCGAGATGCCCGAACGCTGCGGCCTCGTCGCTTTCATCGAGCCGGTTGGGATTGACCAGCGCGACCATCATCGGCAATTCGGCGGCGCATTTGTGATGATCGACCACGATCACTTCGACCCCGGCGCGCGCGGCCATCGCCAGCGCATCGTGCGCCATCGCGCCGCAATCGACCGTCACGACCAGTTTGGCGCCCTCTGTGCCGAGCCGGACGAGCGCTTCACCAGTCGGGCCATAGCCTTCGAGCAGGCGATCGGGGATATAGGCGCGCGCGGTGGTACCGCACAGGTTGAGGAACCGGATCAGCAGCGCCGCGCTGGTCGCGCCGTCGACATCGTAATCGCCATAGACCGCGATGGCCTCGCGCGAGGTGATCGCATCGGCCAGCCGCGCCGCGGCCTTGTCCATGTCGCGAAAGATCGAAGGGTCGGGCAGGAATTCCCGCAAGGTCGGGCGGCGGTGACGTTCGAGCTCGGACCGGTCGACTCCGCGCGACAGCAGCAGTTGATCGACCAGATCGTCGCCCGATGTCAGGTGCGGCGCAGCATTGCCGAAATCCATGTTGCCGCCGCGCCAGCGCCAGGCCTGGCCGGACAACGAACGGTCGATCGCGGTAACCGGGATCATGCGCAAAGGATCGGAAAAAACGGGAGCGGGTTGGAATGGACCATGCCTTTGCGTCTAGACGATCGCGGCGCGAAGCAAAAGGAGGTTGGCCATGGCGCAGGCTTGCCGGTATCGACTGTGGATAAGTCGGGGGATCGATTGTGGAGCGACCTGTGGATAATTCTGTGGCAGCCACCGGCCTGTTGATCGTGTGGCACAGTCGGACCGGCGCAGCACAGGCCATGGCCGCAGCGGCCCTGTCCGGTGCGCATGAGGACCAGGATAGCGCCGCGCGCAGTCTGCGCGCCAGTGACGCCACGCCCGGCGATATGCTGGCAGCGGCAGGCTACCTGTTCGTCAGCCCTGAAAACCTGGGGACAATCAGCGGCGAAATGAAGGAATTTTTCGATCGCTGCTATTACCCGCTGCTGGGCCGTATCGAAGGGCGCGGTTATGCCAGCGCGATTGCGGCGGGCAACGCGGGGCAGGGTGCAGAGGCACAGATCGATCGCATTGCAACCGGCTGGCGATTGCGCCGGGTCGCGCCATCGCTGATCGTGCGGACGGGTGCCGACACCCCGGTGGCGATCCTTGCCCCCAAGCTGGTGCAACGTAACGACTTGCAAAGATGCCGGGATTTGGGGCGATCTGTCGCAATGGGCTTGCATCTTGGTATTTTCTGACCCTTTTGGAGTAATCTGTGCAGCAGCGTTTCGATGGGGTGAGGCGGTGGACGGGGCCGCCAACCGGGACGATGACAGCAGGATAACGATGACGCCGGGGTGGAAATGACAGGGGCCCAAGACCGCAACAGTAAAGACCGGCGCGTGCCGGGCGCGGCAAACCGTCCGCCAGGGCGCGCTGCCGGCGTGCCGGTGGCAGCGTTGTTGTTCGATCCGGACGCGCGCCCCGTGCTGGCCGATCTGCAGGCGCTGTCGCTGGGCCGGGCGTTTCGGGTCATGGATGACGGTGGCGTCGGGGGCCACGCCCGATTGCTGTGCGACGGCCTGGCGTTCGATTGCCAGGGGCTTGCGCCTGCAACAGCCCGGCGGATCGATACACCGCTGCAAGGCATCACTTTGCCCGCCGGCTTTGCCGCCGCCGATCAAGCGCTGGTGACATTGAGCCCCGGCGCGGAGCTGGCAGGCGCGGCCCGATTGCTGCCGGTCATGCGCGTGTTGTCGGGTCTGGTCATCACGCTGGCGGATTTGCCCGGCGTGCGCGCAATCGCCTGGCTGCCCGCGCGCATGGCGATGTCGCCGGCGTGGTTTGCCGAGGCGGTCGGCATCTGGTTGAACGGCGGACCTTTCCCTGCCCTTGCGCTAACCGCGCTTTCCCGGTCGGACGAGGGTTTTACCAGCCGGGGCCTTGCCTATTTCATCGGGCAGGAATTCGTCTTGACCGGCAGGAATGGCGTGGTGCGCGACACCGATGCGCGCGGGGCGATCCGGCTGACCGACTGGCTGGTTGCGCATGGCCGTATCGATTCCCCGCAAACAGTCGAATTGCCCGGATTTGGCACGGTGTACCTCGAACCTGCAGGCTCCGATGCGGTGCTCGCACGCACTCTTTAACACCGATATGGTACCAACCCGGCCGATGCTGATTCCGGCAAGGGTTTGTTTACAAGTGCACGCCAGCCTAGTCCCGTAACCCTTGGGGGGACTACGAAATGATTTTGCCGTGAAGGCGCCGCGTGCGGCGCTACCCTTCAGATCCGTCAATATACCGGGTTGCGCCGGATATTGTGCCGGCTTGCAACGCCACCACCTGCTGCCACGGCAATTGCTCGATGTGCGCAGCGTCGCCAGCCTGATCGAGGAAATCGGGTCCGACAGCGTGGGATTCCATGACTTTCACCGGAACGGCCTGTTGCTGCCCGCGACCGAAGAGACGGCGGTTCGGCTGGGTCTGCCGTTGCATCGCGGGCCGCACCATTCATACAACGACCTGGTGATCGAACGCATGGGTCAGATCGAGGCCAGCTGGCAGAAACGGCGGCGCGAACGGCGCAATGCGGGCGCGAAGGTCGAGGCGCTGATGCGGATCGACCTGTTGCAGCGCGCCTTGCGCGTGCGCCTGCTCGATCCGGCGCGGTGGCGCGGCACCCGGCTGAGCAGCCGCGATCCGGCGCTCGATTACAGCCATCTCGACCGCATGGCCGAAATGCTGTGGCGCGAAACCGAGCCGGTTACCGGGTGAGAATCAGAACCGGAAGGGTTCGCTGTTGGCGGCCAGTTCGGTGATAGCGTCATGGTATTCGGTTTCGAACTGCGCCACGCGGGTCTCCACGCTGGCGACAGACTTGATCGCGCCGATGCCCTGGCCCGAACCCCAGATATCCTTCCAGGCTTTGGCGTCGGTGTTGCCGCCTGAGCCAAAGCTCATCTGCGATGCGTCGCTTTGCGGCAACTGGTCGGGATCAAGCCCGGCGTTGACGATCGATGACCGCAGATAATTGCCGTGCACCCCGGTAAACAGGTTGGAATAGACGATGTCATCGGCGCCCGATGCCACGATCGCCTGTTTGTACCCCTCGATGGCGCGGGCCTCGTCGGTTGCGATCCAGGCAGAGCCGATATACGCGAAATCGGCGCCAAGCGCCTGCGCCGCCAGGATCGACCGGCCATGCCCGATCGCACCCGACAGCGCGACCAGCCCGCCGAACCACGACCGGATTTCCTGCATCAGCGCAAACGGCGATTGCACCCCGGCATGCCCGCCGGCGCCCGCCGCCACCGGTACCAGGCCATCGGCGCCCTTTTCGATCGCCTTGTGCGCAAAGCGGTTGTTGATCACATCGTGCAGCACGATTCCGCCCCAGCCATGCGCGGCGCTGTAGACATCCTCGCGCGCGCCCAGCGACGTGATCAGCAGCGGCACCTGCCATTTGGCACACAGCGCCATATCCGCTTCCAGCCGGTTGTTTGTCTTGTGCACGATTTGGTTGACCGCGAACGGCGCAGCCGGGCGATCGGGATTGGCGCGATTGTGCGCGGCCAATTCCTCGGTAATCTGGTGCAGCCATTCGTCGAGCATGCTGGCCGGGCGCGCGTTGAGCGCGGGAAAACTGCCGACCACGCCGGCCTTGCACTGCGCGATGACCAGCTCGGGCCCGGAAATGATGAACAGCGGCGAGGCGATCACCGGCAGGCGCAGATTGGCAAACAGCTTGGGCAGCGGCATGGAAGGTCTTTCGTCGGTTTAAGCAGACGATTAAAATGCTAGCCGCGTGGGGTGCGGTTTGTCAATCGGCGCGCCCGGCCCGATCGGCCGGGCGCCCCGATCATTACCCCCGCGCCGCGTTGGCCGCCGAAAGGACCGCGCGCACGCTGGCAGTGGCAACGTCTTCGTCGATACCCACACCCCATACGACGCGGCCGTCGCCGGTCACGCATTCGACATAGGCCGCCGCGCGCGCATCGCTGCCGCCGGTCAGTGCGTGTTCGGAATAGTCGCGCACATCGATCGTGATGCCGAAATGTTCGCCGAGCGTGGCCACCACCGACGAGATCAGCCCATTGCCGCGCCCGCTGACCGATTGCACCTGCCCGGCAACCGCGATCTTGCCGGCAAACACGCGCGTGCCGTCATGCGCCTTGGCTTCCTCGTAATCGACCAGCTGAAAATGCTGCGGATCGTCCAGCCGGTACGCCTTGCGGAACACTGTCCAGATATCGTCGGCATGCAATTCGCGGCCGAGTTCATCGGCCAGCGCCTGGACATGCCGGCTGAAATCGGCCTGCATTTTCTTGGGCAATTTCAGCCCCTGGTCCTGCTCGATCACCCAGGCGAAACCGCCCTTGCCGCTCTGCGAATTGACGCGGATCACCGCTTCATAACTGCGGCCCAGGTCGGCCGGGTCGATCGGCAGGTAGGGCACTGCCCACATCTGGTCATTGCGGCGTTCCTGCGCGGCAAAGCCCTTTTTGATCGCGTCCTGATGGCTGCCCGAAAACGCGGTGAACACCAGTTCGCCGCCATAGGGATGGCGCTCGGCCACCGGCAGCTGGTTGCAGTATTCGACTGTCTGGATCACGTCGTCGATGTCGGAAAAATCCAGCTCGGGATCGACACCTTGCGTATATAGGTTGAGCGCGACCGTCACCAGGCAGCAGTTGCCCGTACGCTCGCCATTGCCGAACAGGCAGCCTTCGACACGGTCGGCGCCCGCCATCAGGCCCAGTTCGGCCGCGGCGACACCGGTGCCGCGATCGTTGTGCGTGTGCAGGCTGATCACCGCGCGGTCGCGATGTGGCAGGTTGCGGCAGAAATATTCGATCTGGTCGGCGTAGATATTGGCTGTTGCCGCCTCGACTGTCGCGGGCAGGTTGAGGATGATGGGCTTTTCCACCGTCGGCTGCAGGATCTCCATCACCGCCTCGCACGCGGCGATGCTGAAATCGAGCTCGGCTGTCGAAAACGTCTCGGGGCTGTATTCGAAATGCCAGTCGGTCTGCGGGAACCGCGCTGCCTGATCGCGCAAACCGGTGGCGCCGGCGCGCGCGATATCGATGATCTGCGGCTGGCTCATGCCGAACACCACGTCGCGCCACAGCGGCGATACCGCATTGTAGACATGCACGATCGCCTGTTTTGCGCCGGCCAGGCTTTCGAACGTGGTCGCGATCAGGTCTGCGCGCGACTGGGTCAGCACCTGAACCATCACATCATCGGGAATGCGTCCCTGATCGACCAGGCCGCGGATGAAATCATATTCGGTCGCGCCGGCGCTGGGAAAACCAACCTCGATTTCCTTCAGTCCGACTTTGAGCAGCAGGTCGAAAAAGCGGGCCTTTTTCTCGGCATCCATCGGGTCGATCAACGACTGGTTGCCATCGCGCATGTCTGTCGACAGCCAGCGCGGCGCTTTGGTGATCGTCCGGCTCGGCCATTGCCGATCGGGCAAGGGCACTTGCGGAAACGGTCGATATTTGACGGACGGATTTTTCAGCATGGTCATGGGTGCGTGCTCTGGAACCTGAATGTTGCAAATACAATGCCGGGCGACGTGCGCGCTGCCGGCCTTGTGATGTGTGCAATCCCCTGGGCGCCGTCACGCGGCGGCATACCGACGCGTCAGCTCACGCCCAAGGGCGGATAAGTCGCAGGGTTAGGGCCAGGGAGCGGTTCATGCACAAAGCTATGGGGAAACGCAGCGGAGTTGTCCAGACGCAAAATCCTCCCCGAATCGGGGAGGGGGACCACGCGAAGCCGTGGTGGAGGGGCGGGACCTCATGGTGCGCAGCTCGCATAGTTGCACCTTGAGCGGGTGCGTCATCGCGAAGGTTGCTCCATGAGGCACCGCCCCTCCACCACCCTGTGGGCGGTCCCCCTCCCCGTGCCGGGGAGGATTTTAAAACGTCAGCGGCCCGTGGTGGATATGCGGCAGGACATGCCGCGCGAACAGGTCGGCTTCCTGCGCGTGGGGGTATCCCGACAGGATGAACGCCTCGATTCCTTCGGCCTGGTATGCGCGCAATTTGGCCAGCACCTGGTCGGGATTGCCGACGATCGCCGCGCCGCAGCCCGATCGCGCGCGGCCGATGCCGGTCCACAAGTTGTCCTCGACGAACCCGTCGCCACCAGCGGCTCCGCGCAATTCCGCCTGGCGCTGCACGCCGAAATTGTTCGCATCGAGCGATTGCTGGCGGATCGCCGCGCCGGCGGCATCGTCGAGTTTCGACAGCAGGCGGTCGGCATAGGCGCGCGCCTCGTCCTCGGTCTCACGCACGACCACATGCACGCGGTAGCCGAAGCGCAAAGTGCGCCCATAGGTGGCTGCGCGCGCGGTCATGTCGGCGATGATCTCGCGCACATTGGGCATCGTGTCGGGCCACATCAGATAGACATCGGCGCCTTGTGCCGCGCAATCACGCGCATCGGGGCTCAGCCCGCCGAAATAGAACGCGGGCGCGCGCCCCGAAATCGTCGTCACGCGCGGCGGTTCGAGCTTCAGCTGGTAGAATTCGCCCTCGTGATCGAGCGCCTGGCCATTCAGCAGCGTGCGCACGATGGTCATCACCTCGGTCGCACGCGCATAGCGCGCCGCCGAGGCGATCTTTTCGCCGGGCATTTCCGACGAGATGATGTTCACGTTCAGCCGCCCGCCGGTGCCCGCCGCATCGGGCCCGAGGATGCGATCGAGCGTCGCGATCCGGCGCGCCAGTTGCGGCGGCCAGTCTTCGCCGATGCGTGTCGCCCACAGCAGTTTCATCCGCCGCACTTGCGTGGCGACGGCGGCGGCAAACGCCGTGGTATCGAGCCCCAGGCTATAGCCCGACGGCAGCAGGATGTTGTCGAACCCGCCTTCTTCGGCGCGCATCACGATATTGCGGCAATGCTCCCAGCTCGATTTCAGCTGTGCATCGGGCACGCCCAGGAATTCGTAGTCATCGTCGCACAGCGCGGAAAACCAGGCGATTTCGCATTCCTGTCCGGTCATGGCAGTTTCACTCCGCGTGCGGCGACGAGCACCGCGTACCAGTCGGTCCGGCTCCACTGCACCGCGCCCGCGGCGGCGCCTTCGGCGACGCGCGCAGGGTTTTGTGATCCGATAATCGGCACGATGCCGGCGGGATGCGCCATCAGCCAGCTATAGGCGGCGACGCTGCGGCTGATGCCGCGCGGAGTGGCCACCGCATCGAGTGCAGCGGCGACCGCGATGCCGCGCGGCGTTTTGGGATCGAGCAATTGCCCGCCGCCCAGCGGCGACCACGCCATCGGGGTCAGGCCAAGCATCATCGCCTGATCGAGCTCGCCGTTTTCGAAGCTATCGATGCGCAGCGGGCTGATCTCGGGCTGCGTCGTCACCAGCTTGTGGTCGAGGAAATGGTTGAGCGCGGCGACTTGCGGCATCGTGAAATTCGATACGCCAAGCGCGCGCACCTTGCCCGCCATCACCGCGTTGTCGAGCGCGCGCGCGACTTCGTGCGGATGCGCCAGGATGTCGGGGCGATGGATCTGCCACAGGTCGACCGCATCGGTCTGCAGCCGTTTGAGCGAGGCGTCGATCGCCTTGGCCAGGTAATGCGGGCTCTGGTCATAGGGCGAGGGCGGGGCGATGCCGCCCTTGGTCGCCAGCACCATGCGGCCGCGCAACGCAGGCTCTGCGTGCAGCACTTCGCCCAGCAGCGCTTCGGCATCGCCGAACCCGCCGGTGCCGTCGAACCCGTAGATATCGGCGGTGTCGAACAGCGTGATCCCGGCGTCGAGCGCAGTATGGATCAACTTCGACGCATCGGCTGCAGTGGCGCCGTCATCGGCAAGGCGCCACATGCCCCAGGCGATCGGCGAGATTGCGAGGCCCGATGATCCAAGCTGACGGTAGGCTGGCGCTATTGGCAAAAGGCTCATGACTATATCCCGGAGTTCTTGAGAGGAGCAGGCGGCGCGACGGAAGCGCGTTCGACCAGGGTGTGGGGCAGGCGGCGATGGTTGATATCGCCGCCGGCAATGAGGATTTCGGTCGCGGTGCGCGCCAGATCGGCCATCGGCTGATGGATCGTGGTCAGCGCCGGCCAGACGGTGCGCGCCAACGTGGTATCGTCGAACCCTGCGACCGACAATTGCTCGGGCAGGATGAGCCCGCGCCCGTGCGCAACCGCCAGCACGCCGGCGGCCATGTCGTCATTCGCGGCAAAGATCGCGGTCGGCGCATTGTGCAGATCGAGCAGCAAGGCGCCCGCGGCCATCCCGCTTTCGAAATCGAACGCGCCCGGCATGACCAGCTGCGGCTCGAACGCGATGCCGGCACGATCGAGCGCGCGGCGATACCCGAACAGCCGGTCGTCGCTGGCCATGTGGTTGGGATGCCCCTTGATGAACCCGATGCGGCGATGGCCCAGGTTGATCAGATGCGTGGTCATATCGTCGGCGGCCTGCGCATCGTCCATGAACACCGACGAGGTCAGCGCATGGTTGGTACCCGGCGAAATCCGCACGAACGGGATATCGAGCGCATCGAGCGCGCGCAGAACCGGCACGCAGTCCGTCACCGGCGACGACAGCACGATGCCATCGACATGCGTTTCGCTGACCAGCCCGCGCACCTGTTCGCCGACATCGGGGTCGGTCACATCGACCGGCTGGCCCAGCAGGCGGATGCCGTTGGCCTTGCAGCATTCCCAGCATCCGGTCTGGATCTGGAACATGTAATAGGGGCTGTGGTTGTCATAGATCAGCGCGATCTGGTTCGATTTCGATCCCGAGAGGATGCGCGCGGCGACGCTCGGGCGGAATTCGAGCTCCGCCATCGCGCGCTCGACCTTTTCGCGCATCGGCGCGCTGACGTAGGGGTGGCCGTTGAGCACGCGGCTGACGGTTTTTACCGCAACGCCGGCGAGCGCGGCGACGTCGCGGATGTTGGAACGATCGGTCATTGTGGAACTTTCACACGAGCGTCCAGATCGCGCAACCAAAGCCCCTCTCCTTCAGGGGAGGGGTTGGGGTGGGGCCTCTCGGTTACGTTCGACGCGTCATGCGGGCTCGGCGAGTGGGGAGAGGCCCCACCCCCAGCCCCTCCCCCGAAGGAGAGGGGGGCAAGAAGGGACGCGAACAGGTCGGCAAACGCGCTGTCGGGGCGGTAGAATACAGGCGGCTGGCCGATCGGTGCCGGCACCGTGTGCGAGCCGGGCTGATAATCGGTTCCCGACCAGAGATGGCGCCATGGTCGTTCGCCGGGGAGGACCACGTCGCGCGCCGTCGCGCCCTGCTCGATCACCGGCGCAACCAGCAGATCGGCGCCGTACAGAAACGCATCCTGGATCGGGTAGAGCGCCTTGTCATCGGGATAATGCACGAACAGCGGGCGCTGTGCGGGCAGGCCGGTCGCCACCGCTTCGGCACACAGCGCACGGGTATATGGCGCCAGCGCCGCATGCACCCGGCTCCAGTGCGCAAAACACGCCAGCAGTTCGGGCGTGCTGTCGTATTGCAGATTATCATCGGGCCGATTGCCCTCGTGGCTGCGCATCACCGGCGCGAAGGCCGCCAGTTCGCACCAGCGCTGCATCAGCTCGATCGTACGCACATTGCCGTGGAGCGACGTATAGCCGCCGCAATCCGAATGGCTGAACGTATTGCCGACCAGGCCCGCCGACAGCGCGGCGGTGATCACCGTGCCGATGCCGTCGTGGCGGGTAAAATCGACCGACTGGTCGCCCGCCCACAACAGCGGGCAATGCTGCGACACGCCCGAAAACCCCGCGCGCATGAAAAACAGTGTGTCGCCCTGCGCCCCGCGCAAGGCCAGCGCGCGGTCGTTGACTTGCGCCCACAGCACCGGCCAGGCGTTGTGCGCGGCCATCGCGTCGATCCCGCTGTGCAGGCGCACATCGACAGGCAGGTATTCGCCGAAATCGGCCATCCATCCCGCAATGCCGATGTCGAGCATTTCGCGCCCGAGCACGCGATCGGCAAACCATTCGCAGGTTTCCGGGCGGGTGAAATCGACCACCCCGCAATCGAATTCGCCGAAATCGACGTGATACGGCGCGTCGCTATCCTGGCGCAGGCACAAATGGCCGCCGGCCAGAGCCTCGCCGTATTGGGTGCCGTCGATCGCCAGGTAGGGATTGGCATACGCCAGGAAACGGATGCCGCGCGCGTTCAACGCGCGGATGCGGCCGGGCAGGTCGGGATAGCGGGTGCGGCTCCACGTCCAGTCCCAGAACAGTCGGCGGCCAAAGCTGGTTTCACGCACACCCGCCCAGTCTTCGCACCACAGCCCGGAAATCGCGGCGCCTGCCTCGATGAACGTGTCGAGGCGGGTAAAGCTGTCCAGCCCCTGCTTGAGCCCGAGAATCGCGCCGCCGATCGCCCATTCGGGCAACGCGCGCGGGCGGCCGAAATATGTCGACAGCTGTCCGATCAGGTCTCGCGGCCCGCCGGCGGCAAACAGCACGATCTGCGCAGTATTGTCCCACACTTCGATCGTGTGGCGTGACGGATCGGTGAAATCGAGCACGCTGTAGCATGTCGTCGTGCAATGCACCGCCAGCCAGCGCGAGGTCAGGAAGGTCGGCTGCGGATAATTGGTGTTCCAGTAATCGCCGCCCGCCATGCCGTCTGCGTCCATCGTCTGCGTCAGCGCGGTGGTCTTGTCACGGCCCACGCCGGGCTCGCTGGTCCACATCGGATAACGCCGTCCGTTCAGCGCAAAATGGCTCATCTGTTCGCCGCCGCCCCACACGGTTTCGTGCGTATCGGCATAAAGATGCAGCCACAGGCGGTCATGCGCCGCGTCGCTGGCGGTCACGGCCAGGCCCTTGGCGGTCATGGCGACGCGGGCGATTTCGGTTCCGCCATTGCTCATCACGATCGTATCGCCATCGCGGCGCCAGTCGGTCGGCGTGATCAGGTCATACGGTGCGTCACCGATACGAAAGTTGCCGCGCACCATCGTCACATCGGGTTTCCCGCGCGCGAATGTCAGCGCCGGACACGCCTCGCTGTGGCGCAGCACGACGCGGTCGCCGAACGCAAGTTCGAATCCTGCACCAGTTGCTGAAAACGCGAGTTCCATCCTGCATCCCAAATGACCGTGCGCAGCACTGTTTTGCGGTTCACGGGCAGGTTTGTCGATCCTGCCGGCATATTTGCGCTGTCGTTATGACACCGGTTGACATATCGAGCGCCGAACGGCAAATCAACCATCAATCGCAACCCCGCCGCCAGGCCGGGGCAAGCGCCAGGGCAGCCGATAGACTGCTGATGGATTGGGAGAAATGTCATGAAATCAAGCTCCAATACCCTTATGACTCCGCCCCCGGGCGCGATGGTACATTGGCAACGCGCAACCATCGCGCTGCGCCCGGTCGCGGCATTGATGTCGGGCGCTTACTCTACAAATTAAGTTGACATATCGCGTGGCCGTCGTCAGTTCGCTGACGCCAGCCCACCGCAAGACCAAGCGAACGGCCGAAAATGCCGCGTTCACAGGGGAGATCGACATGAAATCAAAGTATTCCGCGCTATTGTCCGCATCGCTGGTGGCGATCGCCGGCATGCCAGCCGTGGCACAAACCGCGCCCGCCGCGGCTGTGACACCGGTGGTCGATGATTCAGCGCCTGCAGAAATCATCGTGACCGCGCAAAAACGCGCTGAGCCGCTGCAGAAAGTCCCCGTCGCGATCACCGTCGTATCGGGCGATGCGATGCAGCGCCTGTCGACCAGCAATATCGAGGACACGCAGAAACTCGTGCCCGCGCTGACTTTCGTCAAAGGCGATACCAGCCTCAATTCGGCGCTGTTCCTGCGCGGCCTGGGCACCGTCAGCTTTTCGATCGCGGCCGAACCCAGCGTGACCAGCGTGCTCGATGGTGTCGTGCTGGCGCGCGCGGGCGAAAGCTTTGGCGACCTCTATGATATCGACCGCGTCGAAGTGCTGCGCGGCCCCCAGGGCACGCTGTTCGGCAAGAACGCATCGGCTGGCGTGATCAACATCGTGACGAAGGAACCGGGCAAGACGCTCGGCGGGTACATGGATGTCGAGGCGTTCACTGGCGGCGAATACAAGGTGAAGGCCAGCATCAGCGGCCCGATCAGCGACAACTGGCGCGCCGGCGTCACCGCGTTCTACAGCGATTACAAAGGCAACATCTGGGATACGACGACGCGGAGCAAGATCAATGGCTACAAGCACTACGGCGTGCGTGGCCAGGTGATCGGCGATGTCGGAAACCTGCATATCAAGGCGATCGCCGACTATCGCAAATCGGATGACGACTGCTGCGCTTTCGTCATTGGCGGGCTGAACAACACCAGCACGGGTACCACCGCTGCAAACCGCGCGATCGAAAGCATCCTTGCCCCAGCCCGCTATGGCGCAACACGGCAGAGCATCCAGAGCCTGCCCAACCATACCAACGAGGAAACCTATGGCGGATCGGTCCAGGCCGACCTGGCGCTCGGTGGCCACACGCTGACCTCGATCACGTCGTTCCGCCAGTGGAACAACGAGGAAATTCGCGATGGCGACTGGGTCGACCAGGTCTATCGCCAGATCCCGCTGATTCATGACGATGGTCCCGAACGGTCGCACACCTTTACCCAGGAACTGCGCCTGACGTCGCCCACCGGCGGGTTTGTCGATTACGTCATCGGCGCGTTCTATTATCAGGCGGTCGCCGCGCGCACCTATACGCGCACCGATACCTATTGCACCGCGACAACCGCTGCCACGCTGCCCAACGGACTGACTCCGTGCCCGCCCGCGCAATCGACGTTCGTCAATCCGCAGGGGGTCGGCGTGTTCGGATCGACGTTCTACAACGCGGCGGCCTATGGCCAGGCGACGTGGCATTTCGCCCCGACCTTCCGATTGGTGACGGGGCTGCGTTATACGCATGACAAAGTCACCGCGTACGACACGCGCACCGACAATTTTACCGGTACCAAATATCCGGGTCTGGCAAACGCTCCGGGTGGCATCGGTGCCGATTTCGATGCCAATGTTGCAGCCTCGAACAACACCACCGGCGCCGGCTTCAACGGCACGCCGTGGCGTGGTTCGGCCAGCGCAGACAATGTCTCGGGCAAGGCCGCGCTGGAATACGACCTGGCGCCGCACAACATGATTTACGCCAGCTATGCGCGCGGGTACAAAGGTCCGGCGTTCAACGTGTTCTTCAACATGCAGGCGTTCAACACCGCGCCGATTTCGCCCGAGACATCGAACGCGTTCGAAGGCGGCATCAAGAACAGCTTTGCCAATGGCCGCGTGATCTTCAACGTCGACGGGTTCTACACCAAGGTCTACAATTATCAGGCCAACTACCCGACCACCGTCAACGGCACAGTCACGACGACGATCATCAACGCGGGCAAAGTCTCCACACGCGGCGCCGAAGCCGAACTGCTGCTCCGCCCGACGCGCAATTTCACGATCAACGCAGGCTACAGCTATACCGATGCGCGGGTCGATCAGTTCCTGGAGCCGCCGGCAGCGCAGCAGATAAACTACATCAACCCCGGCACGCCGCTGGCTTTTGCGCCGAAGAACAAGGGCAATCTGGGCGCGACGTACACCGCCGAATTTGCCGGACTGCCGTTCGGGATCGAATTCAACGGTCTGGCGTCATACACCAGCAAGCAGATCTCGACGCTGGCCGCGACCAACACGGCGGACCAGATCGCAGCGTACAATGCGCAGATCATTGCCGGGTACGCACAAGTCGATGCCAGCATCGCTGCGGTTGATTTGGGCAAGCATTACCGGGTGTCGTTCCTGGTCAAAAACCTGTTCAACAACCACTACGCCTCGACGATCGGCACCGGCGGGCCGGGCGGATCGTACATCTACCAGATCCCGCGCGATTCCGACCGCTACTTCGGCGCAACGGTGCGTTACAACTTCTGATCTGTCTGGCGTGAATGAACCGGGGGCCGGTGCCAAGCACCGGCCCCCTTTTTTATGCTTCGGCGGCCACCAGCCGCGGCATGACCAGCGAAATCCAGGCCAGCGCCATCAGATAGGCGAGACCGCAGTAGACAAACATCGGCGTGTATCCGAGCCCGGTGTGCAGCGCATATCCTGCCAGTTCGATCACTGCCAGACCCGCCAGATTGCCCGCAACCGCGCCCAGCGCGATCACGCTGGCGATGTGGCCGGCCGGAACGATGTCGGTCGCCATGCCGAAAATGCTGGTCGAAAACCCCTGGTGCGCAAACAGCCCGAGCCCGATCAGCAGCGCGGCGATCCACGGATTGGGCGCCAGCAGCGCCAGCGGCATCGCCAGGACGATCAGGGCAAACACCAGCATCAGCAGCTTGCGCGCCCGGTTGATGTCCATGCCGCTGCGCAGCAACCGGGGGTAGAGATACCCCGCTGTCAGCGCGCCGGTCGCGGCCAGTGCAAACACGATCGCGATCGGCTGGCCCAGCCGCGCCTGGTTCATGCCGTACACCCGGTAAAAAAAGTCAGGCATCCAGAACAGGACGAACCACCACACGCCGTCGGTAAAGAACTTTGCGCCGATCACGGCCCAGGTGCTGCGTTCGCCCAGCATGTGGCGCCAGGCGACCGGTGCGCGGCGGACAGCAGGTCCGACCGGATCGAGGTTGCGCGTGCCGATCACCCAGGCCAGCACCCACACCAGACCAAGCCCGCCCGTCACGAAAAACGCCGCTTTCCAGCCGAACGCGACCGCAAACGGGGGGATAATCAGCGGGGTCAGGATCGCGCCGATGTTGGGTGCGGTGTTGATCACACCCAGTGCGTGGTTGCGCTGCGTCGGTGTCATGTACAGCGTCGCCGCCTTGACCCCGGCAGGCGTGCTGACGGTTTCGCCGATGCCCAGGATTACACGTGCACCGACAAATTGCGTGACTGTACTGGCCACCGCATGCGCCATCCCGGCCAGGCTCCACACCAGCACCGCCAGCCCATAGCTGATCCGCACGCCCAGCCGGTCGATGAACCAGCCGACGAAGATAAGCGCGCTGGCGGCGGCAAGCTGGAACGCTGCGCCCAGATTGGCGTAATCGCCATCGGACCAGTGGAATGCGGCCTGTAGCGTCGGTTTCAGCAGCGCGACGACCTGGCGATCGACATAGTTCAACGCGTTGCCGGCGAACAGCAGCACGATCAGGCCGGTGGCCATTGCAGAAGATACGGGCCTGCGCGCGGTGGTCATTCTTATTCTCTCCCCGGGGCAACGCTATACCGGGTCAGCACGACTTGCAAAAGCCCAATATGACACCGTCGGACAAGCACGGTAAAAATCCTCCCCGACACGGGGAGGGGGACCGCCCGCAGGGTGGTGGAGGGGCTTCTCCGGATTGCGCAACGTCGGGAAATCGCGCCGTGTGGCCAAGCGTTGATGTGCGTCACGGTGAGGGCGTCCACCCATCCGCGACGCCCCTCCACCACCCTGCGGGCGGTCCCCCTCCCCGTTTCGGGGAGGATAAAAAAAAGGGGCCCCGCGCGAACGCGGAGCCCCTTTTTGAGACGTCCAGTAAAATCAGTTCTTCGTCTGATCCACCAGCTTGTTCGCACCGATCCACGGCATCATCGCGCGAAGGGCCGCACCGGTCTGTTCGATCGGGTGCGCGGCGGCGGCCTTGCGCGCGGCTTTCAGCTCGGGCTGGCCAGCGCGGTTGTCGAGCACGAAGTTCTTCACGAAACGGCCCGCCTGGATGTCGGCGAGCACGCGCTTCATTTCGGCCTTGGTGTCCGAGGTGATGATGCGCGGGCCGGTGGTGATGTCGCCGTATTCTGCGGTGTTCGAGATCGAATAGCGCATGTTGGCGATACCGCCTTCATAGATCAGGTCGACGATCAGCTTCACTTCGTGCAGGCATTCGAAATAGGCCATTTCGGGCGCATAGCCCGCTTCGACCAGCGTTTCGAATCCGGCCTGGATCAGGTGGGTCAGACCGCCGCACAACACGGCCTGCTCGCCGAACAGATCGGTTTCGCACTCTTCGCGGAAATTGGTTTCGATGATGCCCGAGCGGCCGCCGCCGACGCCCGACGCATAGGCCAGCGCCACGTCATGTGCATTGCCGGTGGCATCCTGCGCGACCGCGATCAGGCACGGCACGCCGCCGCCGCGGACATATTCGCTGCGCACGGTATGGCCCGGGCCCTTGGGCGCGATCATGATCACGTCGATGTCGGTGCGCGGCTCGATCAGGCCGAAATGCACGTTCAGCCCGTGGGCAAACGCCATTGCGGTGCCGGGGCGCAGATTGGCGTGCAGGTCTTCGGCATAGATCGCGGCCTGGTGCTCGTCGGGCGCCAGGATCATCAAAATGTCGGCCCAGGCAGCGGCTTCGGCATTGGGCATGACCTTGAAACCGGCAGCTTCGGCCTTCTTAGCGCTGGCGGAGCCGGGACGCAGCGCGATCGCGACATCCTTGATGCCCGAATCGCGCAGGTTCTGCGCGTGGGCGTGGCCCTGGCTGCCATAGCCGAGCACGGCGATCTTCTTGTCGATGATCAGGTTGAGATCGGCGTCGGCGTCGTAATAGACCTTCATGTCGGTTCCGTTTCCAATGAATGCTGTGAGTGAATATGCGAAATTGTCAGGCGGCTTCCTTGCCGCGCACCATGCCGACGACGCCCGAGCGGCTGACTTCGACGAGGCCGAGTTCCTTCATCAGCGCGACGAACGTGTTGATCTTGTCGGGCGCGCCGGTCAGTTCGAAGACGAAGCTCGACGTCGTGGTGTCGACCACCTTGGCGCGAAAGATATCCGCCACGCGCAGCGCTTCGACCCGGTCGTTGCCCATGCCGGCCACCTTGATCAGCGCCAGTTCGCGTTCGACATAAGGGCCCACTTCGGTCAGATCGACGACCTTGTGCACCGGCACCAGCCGTTCGAGCTGCGCGCGGATCTGGTCGATCACCGAGGGCGGGCCCTGGGTGACGATCGTGATCCGGCTCACTTCGTGGGTTTCGGTGATGTCTGCCACGGTTAGGCTGTCGATGTTGTACCCGCGCGCAGTGAACAGGCCCGCGATCTTGGCGAGAATGCCGGCTTCGTTGTCGACAGTGATGGTCAGGACGTGACGCTCTGAAACTTCGGCAATTTGCGTAGTCATGCGTATGTCTTTCTCAGACCAGCGCCCGGGCGCTGTCATCCGTGATCGGAACGACATCGTCACCGTACAGGATCATGTCGGTATGCGCTGCGCCCGATGGAATCATCGGGAAGCAGTTTGCGTCCTTCACCACCACGCAATCGACAAACACCGGGCCGTCATGATCGATCATCGCCTGGATGCCCGCATCGAGTTCATCCATCGAGGTGATGCGGATGCCCTTCCAGCCATAGGCTTCGGCCAGCTTCACGAAATCGGGCAGGCTGTCCGAATACGAATTCGAATAGCGGCTTTCATACGTCAGTTCCTGCCACTGGCGGACCATGCCCATCCATTCGTTGTTCAGCACGAACACCTTTACCGGCAGGCGGTACTGGCTGGCGGTGCCCATTTCCTGGATGTTCATCTGGATCGAGGCGTCGCCGGCGATGTCGATCACCAGCGCATCGGGCAGGCCGACTTGCGCGCCGATCGCGGCGGGCAGGCCATAGCCCATCGTGCCGAGGCCGCCTGAGGTCAGCCATTTGTTGGGCGCGTCGAAATGAAAATACTGCGCCGCCCACATCTGATGCTGGCCGACTTCGGTGCTGATGACCGGCGCGCGATGCTTTGTCAGCTCGTACAGCCGCTCGACCGCCTTTTGCGGCATGATGTCGCCACCGCGCGAGGGATAGGCCAGGCTGTTGCGTGCGCGCCAGCCGTCGATCTGCGCGGTCCAGCCGCGCAAGTCGGCCCGTTCGTGCCCGGCGGCGCGCCAGGCCGCGATCATCTGGTCGATCACGATGGCGCAATCGCCGACGATGCCCAGATCCACCGGCACGATCTTGTTGATCGAGGCGCGATCGATATCGACGTGGATCTTCAGGCTGTTCGGCGAAAACGCATCGAGCCGCCCGGTCACGCGATCATCGAACCGCGCGCCCAGCGCGATGATCAGGTCGGCGCGGTTCATCGCCATATTGGCTTCATACGTGCCATGCATGCCGAGCATGCCCAGCCATGCCCGGTCCTGCGGCGGAAACGCGCCCAGGCCCATCAGCGTGGATGTCACCGGCGCGCCGGTCATCGCCTGCAATTCGCGCAAGGCCCGCGTGGCTTCGGGCCCGGCGTTGATGATCCCGCCGCCGGTGTAGAACACCGGGCGCTCGGCAACCGCGATCATCGCGACCGCGCGTTCGATATCCGCGTGCGGGGCCGTCGTCTGCGGCGCATAGCGGCTGCGGCGTTCGGGCAGCCTGCCGGTCCATGCAGCGGTGGCGATCTGCACATCCTTGGGAATGTCGATCACGACCGGGCCGGGGCGGCCGGCGGTGGCAATATGAAAGGCCTCGTCGACGACGCTCGCCAGATCTGCGGTATTTTTCACCAAGTAGTTGTGCTTGGTGCAATGGCGGGTCAGGCCGACGGTATCTGCCTCCTGAAACGCGTCGGTGCCGATCAGGCCGGTGGGGACCTGGCCGGTGATCACGATCAACGGAATCGAATCCATGAACGCATCGGCAATCCCGGTGACGGCATTGGTCGCGCCGGGGCCGGAGGTGACAAGCACGACGCCCGGCTTGCCCGTAGCGCGCGCATAGCCCTCGGCCGCATGCGCCGCACCGGCTTCGTGCCGGACGAGGATGTGACGGATGCGATTGTCGCCAAACAGCGCGTCATAGATCGGCAGCACCGAACCGCCCGGATAGCCGAACACGAATTCGACTCCCTTTGCGACCAGGCTTTCGACCAGGATTTCGGCGCCGCTGCGCTCGGTGTTCACGGGTGTATTCCTCGGTTTGGCGGAAGTGCGGGCCAATAGACCCGTCCGCCGCTCAAAAACAGTGCAAATGCGCACATCAGCGAAAAAGCGTAGCCCGGCCACGAACACGGCCAAGCGACTGCTGGCCTGCTATGGGATACATTCTATCATGTCAACCGGCTAAAGTTGAAATAATGATGCGAGGTTATGGTTCTCGATGTAACTTTCGGTCGCGAGCCGGGGCCAGCTCGCAGGCATCTGGTTGCGCAGCCAGGTGTACTGGCGTTTGGCGTAATTGCGCGTGGCCTGCGCTCCTGCGGCAATCGCGTCGTCTTCGGCCATATCGCCGTTCAGCACAGCCGCGACTTCGCGCACGCCGATCGCGCGCATCACCGGCAGATCGGGATCGAGCCCGCGCGCCAGCAAGGCGCGCACTTCATCGACCGCACCGCGCTGCCACATCGCGCCAAACCGCCGGTCGCACCGGTCATACAGCCAGGCGCGTTCAGGCATCAGCACGACCGCAGACACATCGACCTGGTCGCCGATCCCGCCGCTGCGCTGCGCATGCCAGTGCGCCATCGGCATCCCGGTCGACCGTACGACTTCGAGCGCGCGCGCGACGCGCGTGGTATCGGCGGGCGCCAGCGCGGCCGCGCGGGCTGGGTCTTCGCGCAACAGCGCGGCATAGGCATCGCCAACGGGCAGGGCGCGGACGCTTTCGCGGATTGCGGGATCGATCGGCGGGATGGGGGCAATGCCGTCGCACAAGGTACGGATATACAGGCCGGTGCCGCCAACCAAGATCGGCAGCGCGCCCGCGCGGTGTGCCGCGTCGATTTCTGCGCGCGCGGCAAGCGCCCAGTCGGCTGCGGAACAGCTATGCGCGCCGTCCCACGCGCCGAACAGGCGATGCGGGATGCCCTGCATTTCGTCCACCGTCGGCCGCGCGCTCAACACCGAAAGGTCGGCATAGACTTGCGCACTGTCGGCGTTGATCACGACAGCGGGGGAGGCCGCGCGCGCAAGACGAACGGCAAGATCGCTCTTGCCGCTGGCGGTCGGCCCTGCGATGAGCGCGAGCCTTGCTCGCGATCCAGTGGGCGATGCATGTTGATTTGGGGAATTGCCGGTGCTCATCGTTCGCCTGATAGCAGACACCGAAACACTTGGAGACCGGCTTGCGGTCGCGATGGCAGAAATCGAGGAGACCGGCGCCGAAGTCGTCGGCGCGGGGATGCTCGAGACCAATCCCGATGTGCTCGAACTCGAAGTCGAGGACAGCGATGCGATCACGCTGCGCCGCGTGATCGAGGCGCATTTCGGCGATGCCGACCTGTTGATAGCGCAGGCGCCGATCGCGCTGCCCGGCCTGTTTGTGTCGGACATGGATTCGACGATGATCGGGCAGGAATGCATCGACGAACTGGCCGATTTTGCCGGGCTCAAACCGCAGATCGCTGCGATCACCGAACGCGCAATGCGCGGCGAGATGGATTTCGGCGCGGCGTTGCGCGAGCGTGTGGCGTTGCTGAAGGGTCTGCCCGAAGTTGTGATCAAACAATGCCTCGATGAGCGTATCCGCCCGATGGCGGGCGCAGCGACCCTGGTGCGGACGCTGAAAGCGCATGGCGCGCATTGCGTGCTGGTGACTGGCGGCTTTCATGCCTTTGCCGATCCGGTGGCGCAAATGCTCGGGTTCGACCGGGTCGTGGGCAACCATCTGGCCGTCGCCGATGGCGTACTGACCGGCGAAGTCAGCGGCGCAATCGTCGATGGCGGGGTCAAGCGCGCGGTGCTGGCCGAGGAAACGGCACGGTTGAGCGGCGCGTCGAGCCTTGCCACCGGTGATGGTGCCAATGATATTCCGATGCTGATCGCGGCGACGTGCGGCATTGCGTTTCACGCCAAGCCCAAAGCGCGCGAAGCCGCCGACGGCCGTGTCGATCAAGGCGATCTTACTGCAATTCTTGACCTTTATGGCATTCCGCGAGAAGCTTGGGTCATGTCTTGACGCACTATTTACATTGATGTAAATAAGAGTGCGACCCTACGAGAGTGAACTCGCGCCATGATCACCACGTTTTCTTCCGACCTGCCGATCTGGGACCCGCGCCGCAAAGTGCTGAAAACACGCCCGCGCAAGGCGTGGAACCATTTTCGCGAACTGCTGAAGGACAAGGAGCGCACCGACCAGGTGTTCTTCATTTTCGAAGCGCTGCCATGGCGCGGCGCGCGTGCAGCGGGCATGCGCTATCTCGCAAGCGCCAAAGGGCGGGCCAATGTTGCGCGCGAGCCTTACCTGCCGCCGATCCTGGACGATCATGAGGCGCTGCGCCGGATGCCGGCGGGTTCGCTGGCGCATGCCTATTGCGATTTCATGGAGCGCGAAGGGCTGAGCGCGCAGGGCCTCGTCGACGAATTCGGCAAGTTTGCCAAAGGCAAGCCGAAATTCGAGGACCAGTTCTCGTGGTATCTGCACCGGATGCGCGATTGCCACGACCTGCTCCACATCCTGACCGGCTATGGCCGCGATTCGCTGGGCGAGGCCTGCGTCCTGGCGTTTACGTACAGCCAGCAGCCAAGCCCGGGCCATCTGTTCATTGGCTATATGGCCGGTCTGAACATGAAGAAGACCATCAAGAGCGACGCCCCGGTGCTGCGCGCGATACGCGAAGGCCAGCGGTTGGGCAAAGCGTGTCCGCGCCTGATCGAACAGTCGATCACCGAACTGCTGCCGCTGCCGCTGGAGGAAGTGCGCCGCCGGCTGAACATCACCCTGCCGCAGCATTACCACCACGCGCACACGGTTTGGCGCGCGAAGGGTATCGACCCGTACGACCTGATGGCGGCGTAGCATCCTCCCCGTTGCGGGCTACGGCATTCATACAAGTCTTTTAACCATCTGTTTTTAAACAATATCCGCTCATCCTGAGCTTGTCGAAGGACGCGCGCGTCCTTCGACAAGCTCAGGATGAGCGAGGTTGCTTTTTTGGGCGCTCACGCGACTTGGGTGAATCCTGTAGCCGTCCCGGGGAAGGATTCAGGTTTCCATCCAATCGCGGAAAAACGCCTCGTTGCGCGTTTTCAGCGCTTCGATCGACACTGCAAAGCCCTGGCCTCTGACCGCACTGCCGCCGGTCGTGCCGATGCGCCGCGCGGTCACGCCCGGCGCCGACACTTTCGCGTCGGCAGCAGTGGTCACCACATACCGGCTCTGATCTTCGCCAAACGCGCTTGCCGCATCCATCGCATCATCGACCACGACACCGATCCCGCTCGCCATCGCCATTTCCGCCAGCGCAACCAGCACGCCGCCATCGGCCACATCGTGCACTGCGCTGACGCGCTCATCGGCGATCAGTTCGCGCACGAATTCGCCATTGCGGCGCTCGACCAGCAAATCGACCGCTGGCGGCGCGCCAGCCTCGGCACCCAGAATTTCGCGCAGATACAGCGACTGCCCCAGATGGCCGCCATCGGCCGCGCCGATCAGCCACACCGCCTCACCTTCGCGCTTGAAGCGGATCGTTGCCATCGTCGCATGATCGAGCATCAGCCCGACGCCGCCGATCGCCGGCGTCGGCAAAATCGCGCTGCCGCCGCCGGTGGCTTTCGATTCGTTGTACAGCGACACATTGCCCGACACGATCGGGTAATCGAGCGCGCGGCACGCATCGCCCATGCCGTTCAGCGCCTCGACGATCTGTGCCATGATCTCGGGGCGCTGCGGGTTGGCGAAATTCAGGCAATTGGTGATCGCCAGCGGCGTCGCGCCGACCGCGCACAGATTGCGCCAGGTTTCGGCAACGGCCTGCTTGCCGCCTTCGTACGGGTCGGCATAGCAATAGCGCGGGGTACAATCGGTGGTGATCGCCAGCGCCTTTTCGCTGTCGTGAATGCGCACGACCGCGGCATCCCCGCCCGATTTCTGCAAGGTATCCGCGCCGACCTGGCTGTCGTACTGTTCCCAGATCCAACGCCGGCTGGCCAGATCAGGACACCCGATCAGCGTCAGCAGATCGGCGCCCAGATCGGCGCTGGCTGGCATATCGGGCATAGCGGGCACTGCGGCCCACGCCTTGTAATCGGCAAGCGACAGATGCGGCCGGTCATACAGCGGTGCCTCGTCGGCGAGCGGATCGAGCGGAATGTCGCACACCACTTCGCCGTTCCATTCCAGCACCATGTGCCCGGTATCGGTCACTTCGCCGATCACGGCAAAATCAAGTTCCCACTTGCGGAAAATGGCTTCGGCCATCGGCTCCTTGCCGGGCTTGAGCACCATGAGCATGCGCTCCTGGCTTTCTGACAGCATCATTTCGTACGGTGTCATGCCGGTTTCGCGGCAGGGTACCTTGTTCATGTCCAGCCGGATCCCCGCGCCGCCCTTGCTGGCCATCTCGACCGAACTCGAGGTCAGGCCGGCCGCACCCATGTCCTGGATCGCGACGATCGCATCCGTCGCCATCAGTTCGAGGCAGGCCTCGATCAGCAGTTTTTCGGTGAACGGATCGCCGACTTGCACGGTCGGGCGTTTTTCATCGCTCTTGTCGTCGAAATCGGCGCTGGCCATCGTCGCGCCGTGGATACCGTCGCGCCCGGTCTTCGATCCGACATAGACGATCGAATTGCCAAGGCCCGTGGCCGCCGAATAGAAAATCTTGTCCTGCTGCGCGACGCCCACGGTCATCGCGTTGACCAGGATATTGCCGTCATAGGCCTTGTGGAAATTGGTTTCGCCGCCCACCGTCGGCACGCCGACGCAATTGCCATAGCCGCCGATGCCCGCGATCACGCCCTGGACCAGGTGCTTCATCTTGGGATGATCGGGCCGGCCAAAGCGCAACGCATTCATGTTGGCAATCGGCCGCGCGCCCATCGTGAACACATCGCGCAGGATGCCGCCAACGCCGGTCGCCGCGCCCTGATAAGGCTCGATATAGCTGGGGTGGTTGTGGCTCTCCATCTTGAAGATCGCGGCCTGGCCATCGCCGATATCGATCACGCCGGCATTTTCGCCCGGCCCGCAGATCACCCAGGGTGCTTCGGTCGGCAATTTCTTCAGATGCAGCCGGCTCGATTTGTACGAGCAATGCTCGGACCACATGACCGAAAAAATACCGAGCTCGACCATATTCGGCTCGCGCCCCAGCGCGTGCAGCACGCGGGCATATTCCGCGTCGGTAAAGCCGTGTGCGGCGACAGTTTCGGGCGTGATGGCGCTGGGTTGTGCTGACATGGCCGCGGCTCTAGACCAAGCAGGCGCAAAGTTGCACCCGGTTTTTTCAGGTGCAGGTGACGCGCGCGCCGGTCATCCGCACACCGCGATCATTTACGCGCTCCAGCGCCGTACCGCCATCGTCGCAACACTCGCCGCAACCGCCGTTGCAAAGCTGCCCCAGGCAATGTCGCACAGCGTCAGCGTGAGCGGCCAGCGTACCAGCGTCGCCTGGTTGGTCAGATCGTACGTCGCATAACACATGGCCCCGAGCAGTGCGCCATTCAGCGCCGCCGCGCCCACCCCGCCCGCAAGGCCCGGCCGCACCGCAAACCACACCATGCCCGCCAGGTACAGCGCATAGAACACGACCGCCGGCCCGCCGCGAAACTGCGGCGCGAGCAGGTTGCCCAGCATCGGGCGGTACAGCCGTGATCCCGCCCAACTCAGCCAGCAGGCATCGAGCCCGCCGAACACCAGCGCCGCAACGCCATAACCGATCAGCCATTTCATCTGCGTGTTCTTCCGTTATCTGGCACGGCGTGCAAATTGCCGGGGTGACAGGCTTGACCCTGACGACGCAGGCGGTCAATTGTCCCTTTGATGACAACGCACCCCGAAACCGCCGCTCTCTCGTTCGAAGACGCGCTCAAAGCTCTCGAAGATGTCGTCCGGCGTCTGGAAAGTGGCGAGGCACCGCTCGATGAATCGATCGAACTCTATGCCCGGGGCGATGCCCTGCGTGCGCATTGCCAGGCGCGGCTGAACGCGGCGCAAGCGCGAATCGAGGCGATCGTGACTGACCGCGATGGCGCGCCTGTCGGCACGCGGCCGTTCGACGACATGGCGTCCTGATCGCCATGACGCTGGAACTGGCGCCCGATCCCCAACCAGATCCCTTGCTGGCAGAGGCGCTCGCGCGCACGCAGCGCGAAGTCGACGCCTGTTTCGACAGGCTGCTGCCCGTGCCCGGCGATGCGCGCGACCAGCTGTACCTGGCGATGCGCTATGCCGCGATCGGCGGCGGCAAGCGGTTGCGGCCGCTGCTGGTGGCGGCGGTCGCGGCGCTGTTCGGGGTGGATCGCTCGGTTGCCGTTCGCGTGGGCTGCGCGATCGAGGCGATCCATGTCTATTCGCTGATCCATGACGACTTGCCGTGCATGGATGACGACGCGCTGCGCCACGGCAAGCCGACGCTGCATATCGAATACGATGAAGCGACTGCGGTACTGGCGGGCGATGCGCTGCATGCGCTGGCGTTCGACATCCTGGCCGACCAAACGCTGATCGGCGATCCCGGCATCCGCATCGAACTGGTGCGCACGCTGGCCATGGCGAGCGGCGCGGGCGGCATGGCCGGCGGGCAGATGATGGACATGGTCGCTGAAACGACATCGTTCGATCTGCCTACCGTCACGCGCCTGCAACAGCTCAAAACCGGCGCCTTGCTGAGCGCGGCGGTGGAAATGGGCGCGATCCTCGGACGGTTTTCGCCCGACGGCCGCACACATCTGCGCGGTTATGCGCGCGATATCGGCCTGGCGTTTCAGATCATCGACGATCTGCTCGACACCGAAGGCGACCAGCACGTCGCGGGCAAGACGCTGCGCAAGGATGAAGTTGCGGGCAAGCAGACGTTCGTGTCGCTGCTCGGCCCCGATCGCGCGCGTGCGCAGGCGCACATGCTGGTCGACCAGGCGATCGGCTATCTCGCTTCGCATGGCAAGGAAGCCGATCTGTTGCGCGCCATTGCCCGATATATCGTCGCGCGCGACCGCTGACCGCAGAAACATGAGGGGGTTTTTCCGTGGCTAGCCATAAAGAGCGCATCGGGGTCTATCCCGGCACATTCGATCCGATCACGCGCGGGCATCTCGATATCATCCGCCGCGGGGCAAAGCTGGTCGATCGCCTGATCATCGGCGTGACCACCAACATGTCGAAAAATCCGATGTTCACGCCCGAAGAACGCATCGCCATGGTCAAGCGCGAAGTCGCGATCGAGGGCATTGCCAATGTCGAAGTCACCGGGTTCAACGCGCTGCTGATGAAATTCGCCGAGAAGCAGGGCGCCAACATGATCGTGCGCGGCCTGCGCGCCGTCGCCGACTTCGAATACGAATACCAGATGGCCGGCATGAACCAGCAGATCAACAACCGCATCGAAACGGTGTTCCTGATGGCCGATGTCAGCCTGCAACCGATCGCGTCGAAACTGGTCAAGGAAATCGCGCTGTTCGGCGGCGACATCACGCATTTCGTGTCGCCGCTGGTGCGCGACGAAGTGGTTGCGCGGGTCGAGGCGCAGGGGCGTTTGGGGGATTATTAAAGGGCCTCCGGCGGGCAAGGGTTATCACCCTTGCATCCCGATACTGTCGTGAACCGTGCGTTATTCGCACAAGCTGCGCGCAAATCAGCGAGTAACGGGATCAAAGGGCAATAGCCCATAGGCGCTAACTTTGTTTTTTCTCGTCTTCCCGGGCTTGACCCGGGATCCCGCTTTTCTTTCGCGGTACCTTCAAATTCGGGCGTTTTCGCGCCGAAGAAGCGGGACCCCGGGTCAAGCCCGGGGCGACGGTATTGTTATGTTAGCGCCTATGGGCAATAGCCCTTTGCCGCCGGACGCCGTCCTCTTGAATTGTTCATTGCAGCGCAAGCCCCGCTCGCCTATCCGCCAAGCAACACTTTCCACAGGATGTCTTTGATGCGGTTTCGCCTGGCTCTTTCCCTTGCATTCGGCGCTGTGCTGGCAGCGTCGCCGGCCATGGCCCAGCATGCCGCACCCAAGGAAGAGGTCAAGCCGTTCAAGATCGACCGCCTGGTGTCTTCGAACACGCTGCAATATGCGATCGACGGCAACGAGGATCATGATCCTGAAAACGTGCTGGTGTTGTACCTGTCGAATGGCGGCCGCGTGGCGATCCGCCTGATGCCGAAATGGGCGCCCAAGCATGTCGAGCGGATCAAGACGCTGGTGCGGCAGGGCTTTTATGACGGGATCATCTTTCACCGCGTGATCGACGGTTTCATGGCGCAGACCGGAGATCCGACGGGCACGGGCGAGGGCGGGTCGAAACTGCCCGACCTTGCGGCGGAATTCAACGATGTGCCGCATGGCCGCGGCACGGTGTCGATGGCACGCACCGATGCGCCCGATTCGGCCAACAGCCAGTTTTTCATCGTGTTTTACCCGCGTGCCGCGCTCGACCGGAAATACACCAATTTCGGCCGGGTGATTTCGGGCATGGCAGCGGCCGACACGATTACCCGCGGCGAACCGCCCAAGAACCCCACCAGGATCCTGCAGGCCTCGATCGCGGCGGATCACAAGCCGGCACCGGTGGTGGGCCTGCCGACGCAGGCGCCGGCCTCGATCACCGCCGATATGCTCAACCATTCGACGGCGCATTGATCACCGTCTGATCGCCCGATGCGCGTCGACCTGTTCGATTTCGATCTGCCGACAGACCGCATCGCGCTGCGCCCGGCGCGGCCACGCGATGCCGCGCGGTTGTTGCATGTCGGCGCGTCCGGCGCATTTGCGGACCTTGGCGTAACCGACCTGCCGCGCCTGTTGCGTGCGGGCGATGTGCTGGTGTTCAACGACACACGCGTTATCCCGGCGCAACTGGAAGGCCGGCGCGGCCAGGCGCGAATCGGCGCGACGCTGCACAAACGGATCGACCTGCGCCGATGGCAGGCGTTCGTGCGCAACGGCAAGCGACTGCACCAGGGCGATGTGGTGGAATTCGGCGCCGATGTGACCGCGCTGGCCGAAGCCTTGCATCCCGATGGCAGCTGGACCTTTGCTTTTGGCGGCGAGGAGCCGGTCGAGGTGTTGCTCGAACGCGCCGGACGCATGCCGCTGCCGCCGTATATCGCGGGAAAACGGCCGACCGATATTGCCGACCACAGCGATTACCAGACGATGTTCGCCGCGCGTGACGGCGCGGTCGCGGCGCCCACGGCGGCGCTGCATTTTACGCCCGGATTGCTGGATGCGCTGGCTGCGGCCGGCATCGGACATGAAACGCTGACGCTGCATGTCGGCGCCGGGACGTTCCTGCCGGTCAAGGTGGACGACACCGCCACCCATGCGATGCATGCCGAATGGGGCCGGATCGAGGCGGAGACCGCCGACCGCCTCAACGCCGTGCGTGCCGCCGGTGGCCGCATCATCGCGGTGGGCACGACCAGCTTGCGCCTGTTGGAAAGCGCGACCGGCGAGGATCGCGTGATCCGGCCGTTTTCCGGGGATACGTCGATTTTCATCACGCCCGGGTACACCTTCCGTGCGATCGACGGGTTGATGACCAATTTCCATCTCCCGCGCTCGACGCTGTTCATGCTGGTCTCCGCGCTGATGGGGCTCGACCGGATGCAGGCGGCCTATGCGCATGCGATTGCAAGGGAATACCGGTTTTACAGCTATGGCGATGCGAGCCTGCTGCTACCCTGACAGGGCGAAGACTATCACCGGGCAAACCATGCCCACACCAGTTTGGCCGTCAACAACAGGCTGACGGTTACCAGCAGGGGCCGGATGACGGCCGCGCCATGGCGCGTTGCCAGCCGGCTGCCGATCAGCGATCCGGTCATCGCGCCAAGGCCGATCGTCAGCCCGAGCAGCCACAGCACGTGCCCGCCCAGGACAAACACGACCATGCTGCCCAGATTGCTCGATACGTTGAGCAGCTTGGTCAGCCCCATCGCGCGGGTAAGGCCCATACCGCGCAGCGATACCAGTGTGGTGGCATAGAACTGGCCCGCGCCGGGCCCGAAAAACCCGTCGTAAAATCCCACGCCGGCGATCACCGGGGCAAAGGCGCGACCGCTCAGCCGGGGATGCACATCCTGATCGTCCATGCGCGGCGACAGCACGGTGTACCCGGCCACCGCGATCAGCAACAGCGGCACGACCAGCCCCAGCACATGCGAATCGATCCGGCTGATCAGGATCGCGCCCGCAATCCCGCCCGCCAGCGCGAGCGCCGCCAGCGGTGCGCCGGCGCGCAGCGACAGCATTCCGGCGCGGCGATAGCGCCAGGTGGCCATGCTGGTGCCCATGATCGATTGCAATTTGTTGGTGCCCAGCACCAGGTGCGGGGGCAGGCCGGCGGTGATCAGCGCCGGCATCATGATCAGCCCCCCGCCGCCTGCGATCGCATCGACGGCGCCTGAAATCACCCCGACCGCGGCGAGCACCACAAACAGCACGGGGCTGACGGAAGCAGGTTCGATCGCGGCAAGCAGGGTCATTTGCACGCCATGGCAATCGTGCGTAAAGGCCGCAATCCCTTTCCCGTCGAACAGCGCCGCACCATGACCCGATTTGCATTTGATATCCACGCCACAGATGGCCGCGCGCGCACCGGCGTCATTCGCATGCAGCGCGGCGACATCCGCACGCCCGCGTTCATGCCGGTCGGAACCGCCGCCACGGTCAAGGCGATGAAAATGGAGGATGTGCGCGCCGCCGGCGCCGATATCATCCTGGGCAACACCTACCACCTGATGCTGCGCCCGGGCGCAGAGCGGATGGCGCGGCTCGGGGGCCTGCACAAGTTCGGCGGCTGGGACCGGCCCATATTGACCGACAGCGGCGGATATCAGGTGATGAGCCTGTCATCGTTGCGCAAGATCACCGAGGACGGCGTGACGTTTGCCAGCCATCTCGATGGGTCGCGCCACATGCTCAGCCCCGAACGGTCGATGGAAATCCAGCGTCTGCTGGGGTCGGATATCGTGATGTGTTTCGACGAATGCCCGAAGATCGATCAACCGCGTGACGTGATCGCGCGGTCGATGGAAATGTCGATGCGCTGGGCCCGGCGCAGCCGTGATGCGTTCGATGCGGGCGGCGAGCATGCGGCCGGGTCGGCGCTGTTCGGTATTCAGCAAGGCGGGCTGGACGAACGGCTGCGCGCCGAAAGCGCGGGCGCCCTGGCGGCGATCGGCTTTGATGGCTACGCGATCGGCGGCCTTGCCGTGGGTGAGGGGCAGGAGGCGATGTTCGCCACGCTCGATTTCGCAACAGGCCAGTTGCCCGAGGCCGCACCGCGCTATCTGATGGGCGTGGGCAAGCCCGATGATCTGGTCGGGGCGGTCGAGCGCGGGGTCGACATGTTCGACTGCGTATTGCCGACCCGATCAGGGCGAAACGGGCAGGGGTTCACCTGGGCCGGACCGGTCAATATCCGCAACGCGCGCCACGCCGAGGACTCAGAACCACTCGATGCGCGCTGCGCGTGCCCGGTCTGCGCGAAATACAGCCGCGCGTATCTGCACCACTTGCACCGCGCTGGCGAAATGCTCGGCGCGATGTTGCTGACCGAGCACAACATCTGGTTTTACCAGCAGTTGATGGCGGCGATGCGCGCGGCGATTGCCGGCGGAACGTTCGCGGCCTTCGCGGCGCAATTCCGGCGCGATTATCTCAAGACGTAGCCATTTTAGAACTGAGTCATTCCCGCGAACGCGGGAATCCAGCTACAACGCTGCAATGGCTCGCGACTTCGCCCCCATGGTTTACCTGATGGCGTCCAGGCGTAACGGCACGTTGTACGTAGGCGTGACGTCGAACCTACTGAAACGCGTGGCGCAACATCGGCAGGGTACGTTTGGCGGGTTCACTGAAGCTTATGCCGTCAAAATGCTGGTCTGGTTCGAACCACACGTGGAAATGGCGTCCGCGATCCTGCGCGAAAAGCGGATCAAGAAGTGGCGCCGGACTTTGAAGTTGGAGTTGATCGAAACGGCCAACCCCGATTGGCGCGATCTGGCCACCGATTACGGATTCGAGCCGCTGCACCTGGATTCCCGCGTTCGCGGGAATGACTCGTGAGTGGGGGTGTGGATGGTGTACCCTAACAATAAAGGCGGGGTTGCCCCCGCCTTTTCGTAGCTTGGCAATGAAACCCGCCGATCAGCGCGAATAGAATTCGACGACCAGGTTGGGTTCCATCTTCACCGGATACGGCACTTCGTCCAGCGTCGGAACGCGGACGAAGGTCGCCTTGTCGGCTTCGCTCGACACATATTCCGGCACATCGCGCTCGGGCAGGGTCAGGGCTTCGGCGATCAACGCCATTTCCTTGGCCTTGGTGCCCAGGCTGATCACGTCGCCCGGGCGCACGCGACGGCTGGCGATGTTGCAGCGCACGCCGTTGACCAGGATATGGCCATGGCTGACGATCTGTCGTGCCGAAAAGATGGTCGGCGCAAACTTGGCGCGGTAGACGATCATGTCGAGACGCTGTTCGAGCAGGCCGATCAGGTTCTGGCCGGTGTCGCCCTTCATGCGCGAGGCTTCCTGGTACGTCGCCTTGAACTGCTTTTCGGTAACGTCGCCATAGTAGCCCTTGAGCTTCTGCTTGGCGCGCAGCTGAATGCCGAAATCCGACACTTTGCTCTTGCGACGCTGGCCGTGCTGGCCGGGGCCATAGCTGCGGCGGTTGACCGCACTCTTGGGACGGCCCCAGATATTTTCGCCCATGCGGCGGTCAAGTTTGAACTTCGAAGACTTACGTTTCGACACGCAAGGTACCTTTCATTTGCGCAAGGGACGCGGCACGATTGCCATTGCCCCTTTCAAGACCCGGCTTCGCACCATGACGCCGATATACGCCATGCGGCCTCCGCTTCACCGGGTGTGCGGGGCCAATCGGACCTGGTTCCGGAACAGCCGTGGCCGCCGGGGTTCGCGTGGAAGCGCGCGCATGACCAGACTTGAAAGCCGATGTCAAGCAAAGTCCCGGATCAGGGCCGCGGTTTGCGGGTGATCGTCGTCAGCACACCGCGCAGTGTGCGCAATTCGTAGTGGTTCCAAGCGGGCTTGGTCAGAATCGTGCGCAACGTGCGGCGTGTGGCCGGGGCGCGGATTTCGGGTTCGAAATAGCCGAGCGGTTCGAGCATTGCGGACAACTGTTCGAACATGCCTTCAAATTCGGCCTGCGGGGCAGGGGGCAGGATTTCCTCGATCGGCGGTTGCGCCAGGTCCTTGTGCTTCGACCATTCATACGCGCACAGGATTACCGCCTGGGCGAGGTTGAGCGAGCCGAATTCGGGATTTATCGGCACGGTGATGATCGTGCGCGCCAAGGCGACGTCTTCGGTATCGAGGCCGGATCGTTCGGGGCCGAATACGATCGCGCTCAATCCTGGGCCTGCGACAATGGCAGTACCGGCGGCTTCGGGGGTGATCACCGGCTTGGTTACGCCGCGTTTGCGCACCGTGGTGGCGTAGACATGCGCGCAGTCCGCCACCGCGTCCGCCAGCGTATCATAGACTTTGGCATCGGCGATCACGCTGTCGGCGCCGGCCGCCGATGGTCCGGCGCTGGGATTGGGCCAGCCGTCGCGCGGGGCGACCAGGCGCAATTCGGTCAGGCCGAAATTGAGCATCGCGCGCGCGGCCTTGCCGATGTTTTCGCCCAGTTGCGGGCGGACCAGCACGATAACGGGTGCAGGGCTTATCAAGGATGGCCAACTTCGCGCACGGTGCTGGCGAATTCCTCGAAATCGCGCGCTTCGGTGAAGTCGCGATAGACGCTGGCGAAGCGGATATACGCGACGCTGTCGATTTCGCGCAAAGCGTCCATCACGGTTTCGCCGATGCGCTTCGACGGCACCTCGCTTTCGCCCAGCGTTTCGATCTGGCGCTGGATGCCGGTGACCAGCTGGTCCAGTCGTTCCTGATCGATCCGCCGTTTGCGACAGGCGAGCGTAACCGACTGTTCGATCTTGGCGCGGTCGAACGGTTCGCGCCGGTCATCGGATTTGATCACGATCACTTCGCGCAATTGTACGCGTTCGAACGTGGTGAACCGCCCGCCGCACCCTTCGCAGGCCCGACGCCGGCGGATCGAGGTGTTGTCCTCGCTCGGCCGGCTGTCTTTGACCTGGCTGTTGTCATGGGCACAAAACGGGCAGCGCAATTACATCTCCGGATAGATCGGGTTGGCGGCGCACAATTCGGCGACCTTGTCGCGCACACGCTGTTCGACCTGCCCATCGCCCTCATCGCCGTTGCGCGCAAGCCCTTCGACGACCTGGGCGATCAATTCGCCGACGATGCGGAACTCGTCTTCGCGAAACCCGCGTGTCGTGGCCGCCGGCGTGCCCAGGCGAATGCCCGAGGTGACGAACGGCGAACGCTTGTCGAACGGCACGCCGTTCTTGTTGCAAGTCAGCCAGGCCCGATCGAGGCCTTTTTCGGCCGCCTTGCCGGTGACGTCCTTCACGGTCAGGTCGGCCAGCATAAGGTGGTTGTCGGTGCCGCCTGAAACGATCGCAATGCCATTGTCCTGCAGGCTTTTGGCCAGCGCACGCGCATTCGCCACGACCTGGTGGGCATAAGCCTTGAATTCGGGACGCAGCGCTTCGCCAAACGCAATCGCCTTGCCCGCGATCGTGTGCATCATCGGCCCGCCCTGCAGGCCGGGAAACACCGCCATGTTGAATTTCTTGGCCAGCGCTTCGTCGTTGGTCAGGATCACGCCCGAGCGCGGCCCGCGCAGCGACTTGTGCGTGGTCGAGGTCACGACATGCGCGTGCGGCACCGGAGAATCATGCGCGCCGCCCGCGACCAGGCCCGAAATATGCGACATGTCGACCAGCAGGTATGCGCCCACTTCATCGGCAATCTTGCGGAACGCGGCCCAATCCCATGGCCGCGAATAGGCGGTGCCACCCGCGATGATCAGCTTGGGCTTGTGCTCGCGCGCCAGCGCCGCGACATTGTCCATATCGATCAGGTGATCGTCGGGGCGCACGCCATACGGGATCGGCTTGAACCATTTGCCGCTCATGTTGACCGGCGAACCGTGCGTGAGATGTCCGCCCGAATTGAGATCGAGCCCCATGAAGGTGTCGCCCGGCGACAGCAGCGCCAGGAACACGGCCTGGTTCATCTGGCTGCCCGAATTGGGCTGCACATTGGCGAATTCACAGCCGAACAGCTGCTTGGCGCGCTCGATCGCCAGGTTCTCGACGATATCGGCGTATTCGCAACCGCCATAATAGCGCTTGCCCGGATACCCTTCGGCATATTTGTTGGTGAAGATCGATCCGGTCGCTTCCAGAACGGCGAGGCTGGTGATGTTTTCCGACGCGATCAGCTCGATCTTGGTCTGCTGTCGATGCAGCTCCTTGCGGATCGCGGCGTTGATCTCGGGATCGGCGCTGGCGAGGTGCTCGGTAAAGAAACCCGGCTTGCGGATGTCTGGCCCGATATCTTGCAAATTGGTGGTTGCGGTCATCGTCGGCGCTCCCTGCATAAGTGTCACAATGTTGGACTGGATAGCTTGGCAATACGGCCGGCATGGCGGCCGCCGGCGAATTCGCCGGCCAGAAATGCTTCGAGACAGGCCCTGGCCTGGTCGATGCCGACCAGCCGGGCACCCATCGCGATGACATTGGCATCGTTGTGTTCGCGCGCCAGCGTGGCCGAATAGGGATCGGAAACCAGCGCGGCGCGACATGCCGGATGGCGATTGACCGCGATCGAAATGCCGATGCCCGATCCGCACAGCGCCACGCCGCGATCGGCGCTGCCGCCGGCTATCGCATCTGCCAGCTTGTAGCCGTAATCGGGATAATCGACGCGCGAATCGCTGTCCGGCCCCAGATCGATCACCTCGTGACCCCATTGCGCCAGAGCGGCGGCAAGTTCTGCCTTCAGCGCGAATGCAGCGTGGTCGGAGGCGATGGCGATGCGCAAGGGCGGGGCAAACCTGACTGTCGAATGACGGGTGGATTCGGTGTGCGCCGCCCATAAGGCCATCCGCGCTTAGGCACCACATAATTTGCCTTTATACCACGACCGGCGTTAGAGCTTCATCAGAGGAGACTGGTGCGATGGGCAGACTGCTGGACACCGTCATGCGCCATTATCCCGCGCTGTCGGTGCTGGTGCTGGCGCTGGTGCTGGCGATTATCGGCACGACGACACCCTGGCCGGCCCCTGCAGACCGCCCGCTGTCGGAATTTTCCGCCGGGCGCGCCATGGCCGATATCCGCGTGATCGCGCGCGTGCCCCATCCCGCAGGCTCGGCCGCCGAAGCGCAGTTGCGCGCGTATCTGGTCCAACGGCTGGCGGGGCTGGGGATGACAGTGCGGACAGACGCGTTTGTGCCCGATGCCGACCGTATCGCGCGCGATATCGACTGGGGTGGGCCGGCCGATCGGCCCCATATCCTGACCAATGTGATCGCGGTGTTGCCCGGCACGAACCGGGCCTTGCCGGCGGTTGCGCTGATGGCGCATTATGACAGTGTTGCCGGGTCTCCCGCAGCGGCGGACGACGGCACCGGGCTGGCCGCGATCCTGGAAACCGTGCGTGCGGTTGGCGCAGGACCCCGGCCGCCGCGCGATCTGGTGGTGCTGTTTACCGATGGCGAGGAAGTGGGGCTTGATGGCGCACGGCGGTTTTTTGTCGGGTTGCCGCCGGCGGCAGATCCTGTGCGCGATCATCTCGGCGCGGTGATCAATCTTGAATCGCGCGGCGGCGGGGGGCGCGCGACGCTGTTTCAGACCGCGGATCACAATGGCAATGCGATCGCGCTGGCAGCCCACGCGATCCATCACCCTGGCGGATCATCGCTGGCGACGTATCTGTACCATGTGCTGCCCAACAACACCGATCTGAGTGAGGCGCTTGGCTGGGCCGCGCAGCATCACGCGGCGGCGTACAACTTCGCCTTCATTGGGCGGCCGGCGCTGTACCATTCGCCCAAGGCGACCGCCGATCGGCTGGACCAGGGATCGGTACAGGATATCGGCGGGCAAACGCTCGACCTGACGCGCGCGCTGCTGGGCGCCCCCGAAATGCCCAAGCCCGCGGATGACGTGGTGTTTTTCGATCTGTTCGGGCTGACCATGGTTGCGCTGCCGGCGTTTGCCGGGTGGATCGCCCTGGTGCTGGCGGCCACTGCGATCAGCATGATCTGGCACCAGTGCGGGCGCGGGCGGGGGCATTGGCGCGCGGCGCTGGGCGGGGCGGGGCGTATCCTGGGGCTCGCCGGGATGACCGCGCTGCTGGCGATGGGCGCGAACCTGGTGTCGTTTCATGTCGGCGGGCCGAACTATTACGACCGCCTGGCGGCGATCCCGCGGATCGAGGCGATGGCGGTGCTCAGCGCGATGAGTGCGTTTTTCATCGTCGTGGCGCGGTGGCGACCAATGCGCGCGGCGCTGGTCGGCGCCTTGGTGGTATGCTGGTTGCTGGGCGCGGCGTTGCAGGTGCTGGCGCCGGTTGCGGCTTATGTCGTGGTCGTGCCGGTGCTGCTGGCGGCAGTTATTGCGCTGTTGCCGGGGGGCCGGGTCTGGCGCGTGATCGCGGTGGTGATCGCCGGCGGAGTGGTCGGGTATCAATTCATGCTGGGGCACCAGTTGATCCAGGGTGTGGGCAGCGATCTGCCGCTGGTCGCCGCGTTGCCGCTGGTGCTGGCGACAGTCACGATCCTGCCGCTATGGCACCCGCTGCCGCGCCGCTCGCGCCGCGTCGCGGTGCTGGCCTGCGGGTTGGCGGCGGTCGCGATCGCGCTGATGATCCGCGCGGCGCCGATCGCCGATACGATTCCGGCATACAGCCAGACGACGCGGCCCGTCTCTTAACTCCTTCCCCTAACCGGAAGGGGGGCAGGACGCGGTACGCGCCAGCAACGGGCGGAATTCCTCGAAGGTCATCGTCCGCATGTCGGGCACCTTGCCGGCATCGTCCCACCGGCGCACCAGCACGGCGTCGGCGTGTTCGCGCAATTGCTCGAACGCGGCGACTTCCTCGGCATTCATCGCCCCGCCCTGCAGCTTCAGGCTGTGCTTCGACGCACCCGACAGCGCATCGTAATACGCCGGCTCGACCGCGCACAAATAGCGCTTGGCCGTCACATGCAGCCGCACGGTTTCGACCACGCGCGGCGGAAAATGCCCGGCAAGGACTTTGGCGCCGGCATCGTCGTGACGCCGGTCGACCGTGTCATCGTCCCGGTACGCGCCGAATTCGCTCGTAAAATGGCCGATATCGTGCAGCAAGGCCGCCGCCACCAGCGCATCGGGTGCGCCGGCATGGTGCGCGAGCGTCGCGGTCTGGAGCATATGCTCCGCCATTGTCACCGCTTCGCCAAGGTACGCCTCGGCGCCGCGGCGCTTGAAAATGTCGGCGATCAGCGCGACGATGTCATCGGCATGGGCGCTCATGGCCTGGTGCTTTCTTCGAGTGCGGCAAGGGTCGACAGCAATCCGTCCCGGTCGGCGTAACAGCCTTGCAGGTGGCGATTGCCCTGGCTGGTAATCGCGGTGCGCGCGTGGAGCACGCGCAGGTTATCGACGACGAACGCCGTGCCCGGCGCCAGCCGGAAGCGCATCGCCAGCGCGGGATCGTCGACCAGTTCGGCCATCCGGCGATAGGCGCGGTAATAACCTGCCATCCGGTCATAGGCGATGTCGGTAAACGGCGCGGCGGAACGGTTGTTGAACCGCACCGCCAGCAATTCGCCGTCGGGGCCGAGTTCGATCAGCGGCTTTTTGGCATGCAGGCGCACGCCCTGTGCGCCGGTATAGGCAAACCGTGCCGGGGTTTGAGTCAGCAGCGCAAACCCTTCGGGCCATTCTGCCTGCAATCGCGCGGCGATCGCAAATCCGTCGACCACGATCGAATCGCCGCCCTCGACATCGTTGTGCAGGCAGGCGAGGATCTGCAGGCCCGGGGCGGGGTCGCGATAGGGATTGTCGGTGTGTGCCTGCAGCCCGAGGTTGGTGTAGGCCAGGTTGCTGGGATTGACCTCGACCCGTACGTCGAAAATCCGCCCGTAATTGGTTTCGCGCACATAGCCGAACTGTGCGGCGATTTCAGCGGGAACACCATCGGTGGTGGGCACGCCGGTCAGCCGGGCGACACCGTATTCGCGGATCGCGGTCAGCCAGCGCAACCGCTCTGCGTCATTGCCGCAAATGTCGCCATAGCGCGCGCTGCACACCGTTGCGGATGCATCCCACCGTGTGATGCCGGGCTTGGTCCATCCGCTCGCGCGAGTTTGCGGCGTGTCGTAGGCATGCGCGGCCAGCCAGTCGGCTGCGAAATCGACCACTTTGCCTTCGGGTGCGAAGCAGACCCGAAGCCGGTCGCCGGCCCATTCGGCACTGGCGATCGTGATGTCGGCAGGGATATCGAGCAGGGTGATCAGGCGCTGACCGTTGGTTGTGCTGCGCGTTTGCGCATCCATGGCATTGTCGCGCAGCCAGATCGCGTGAAACCGCCGGGCTTCGCCATCGATTTCGATCCGCAGCGCGGCGCCCTGGTCGAGGATGCGGGGACAAGAGCGGTCGATGGTGGTGGCGACGCGGCAATCCTTTGTCATGCGCGTGCCGCAGCGACACCTGGCAGCGGCGACGCAGCGCCCTTGCTGGCGGGAACGGCCGAGCGACGATAGAAATACAGCGCTGCGAGCATCGTCAAAAGCGTTCCGATCACACTGGTGATATAGGCGCCGGCGGTGAAAAACTGCAGCCAGTTTACCGACGACTGCCCGAAATTGCGCCACAGCAACAGCACGACACTGCCCAGATACCCGAACGAATCCGCGACATAGATCAAAAACCCGGCGTTCGCGATCCGCCCGCTTGCCGCGACCAGCCGGTCGAACAGCACGGCGTTGATGGGGTTATACGCGATATACAGCCCCGATCCCGCCAGGATCATCCACGCCAGCGGCGAAATCCAATGCATCTGGAATGCCAGCGTGGCCAGCCCCAGCAGCGCAAACCCGCCGGCGACCATCGCATGGATGACCATCAAAGCGCGCCGGTTGTCGCGGACCATGATCACCAGCGCCATCGCGACCAGCGCGATCACCGCCACGGGCAGTTCGCTGGCGGAAAAAATCCCCGCTTCCCCGCCATGGCCGAGCGCCGTCCAGATTTCGGCCGCGAAATTGTCGCGAAAATCGCGGAACGCGGTGAGCAGCACATAGGCCAGCACGATCGCAAACAGGCCCGGCGCATAGGCGCGCAGGAAACTGCTCCGTTCGCTCGCCGTCATCGGCGCGCGCGTCACGCGTTCGGCCTGGTCGCGCGCGTTGGGCGGTGGAAGCTGACTCAGTACCCAGACCGCGACCAGCAGCATCGGCATGAAGATCACGCCCGTCGCCGCCGGCATCCAGAACCGGTCGACGTGCATGTCCGTCATCAGCCAGGTGCCGATCGATTTGACCACGCCCGACGACAGGATGAAACTGGCGCACAGCATCGATGCCAGCACTTCCGAAATGCGCCGCCCCTCCATGAAGCCATAGACCAGCCCCCAGATCAGCCCCAGCGGCACGCCATTGACGAACAGCGCCGCCACGTTCCATGGCGCGGGGATCAGTGCAAAGGCGACCAGCGCGAGCCAGGATATGCCGATCAGCGCCAGGATCGCAGCCGCGCGATGGCGTGGCTGAATTTCGCCGATTACCTTGATCCCGACAAATTTGGACAGCGCATAGCCGGCGACTTGCGCAACGATCAGTGCGATCTTGTAATTGAGCGCCATATGCCAGCCCGGCACATCGTCGAATGTCGCGGCGGTAAACGGCTTGCGAAACGCATACATCGCGAAATAGGCGCAAAAGCCTGCCGTGCCCGCAACCGCTGCAAATACAGCGGGGTGGGCTCGTTCCAATGCCTGACGAACGCGATCGGCCACGGTGCAGTGCTCACTTGAAAACAGGGTCCAGCCCGGTCGGATAGCGCAGAACGATGACGATATCGCGTCGGCGAATTTTGGCCAGCGGGTTGTTGCGCCACCCTACTGCGCAAGTTTCTTCGCCACCTCGGGATGCGCTGCCAGGTAGGCCTTGATCCTGACCTTGAAGCTCTCGATGGCAGGCTGCATCTTGTCCGTTGTCTGGTTCATGGACTGGACCATCAGCGCCTTGATGCTGCTGTCCTGCATCAATTCGCTCGCACGGCTCAGATACTTCGCGCCAGTCGGTGTTTTTCCGAATGCCAGGATCTGGGTCAATTCATCGCGCGTGAAATGGCGCGCATAGGCGACCGAATAGGCGACGCGCATCCGGGGTATCAAGCTGCGCATCGTTTCCCGCGCGGTTGCGGTGACTTGGTCGATGAAACTGGCCCAGATCGTTTTCAATCCGGGATCGCTGTCGAATTTTGCGCCGGCGCTGGCAATCATCGGCGCGGTAATCGCGTCCATCATCCGCGTTACGGTCAGCTCGGCCTGATCGGGCGGTAGCACGATGGCAATGACTTGCTGCGCCAGCGCCAGCCGCTCGGGATCGGGCAAATCGGCCCCGGCCCTCGCCGCGCCGGCAACAGGCGCCGTTTCGGCCTGCGCCGAAAGTGGCGTCAACGCCAGCAGCGCAAACATCGCGAAACGCGGACGGTGTGCCATCAAAATTCCCCCCAAATGCAAAACGCCGGAGTTTCCCCCGGCGCCTTGTCTTACTGATCCAGAAACGACCGCATCTTCCGACTGCGGCTTGGATGTTTCAATTTCCGCAAGGCCTTTGCCTCGATCTGGCGGATGCGTTCGCGCGTCACCGAAAACTGCTGGCCGACTTCTTCCAGCGTATGATCGGTGTTCATCCCGATGCCAAAGCGCATGCGCAGCACGCGTTCTTCGCGCGGGGTCAGGCTGGCGAGCACGCGGGTCACGGTTTCCTTCAGGTTGGACTGGATTGCGGCATCCACGGGGATGATCGCGTTCTTGTCCTCAATGAAATCGCCCAGATGCGAATCCTCCTCGTCGCCGATCGGCGTTTCCAGGCTGATCGGCTCCTTGGCGATCTTCATCACCTTGCGCACTTTTTCGAGCGGCATCGACAGGCGCTCGGCCATTTCCTCGGGCGTAGGCTCGCGGCCCTGCTCGTGGAGGAACTGGCGGCTGGTTCGCACCAGCTTGTTGATCGTTTCGATCATGTGCACCGGAATGCGGATCGTGCGCGCCTGGTCGGCGATCGAGCGCGTGATCGCCTGGCGGATCCACCAGGTTGCATATGTCGAAAACTTGTAGCCGCGGCGGTATTCGAATTTGTCGACCGCCTTCATCAGGCCAATATTGCCTTCCTGGATCAGATCCAGGAACTGCAGGCCGCGATTGGTGTATTTCTTGGCGATGGAAATAACCAGGCGCAGGTTGGCCTCGACCATTTCCTTCTTGGCGATGCGCGCTTCGCGCTCGCCCTTCTGCACCATGTTGACGATGCGGCGGAATTCGCCGAGCGACATGCCGGTGGCCGACGCGATATCGGAAATCTCGATGCGGATGCGTTCGACCGCGCTGCCTTCGATCGTGACGAATGCGCCCCATTTCTTGTCGCGACCGGCGACGCTGGGCATCCAGCCTTCATCCAGCTCTCGCCCGACATAGCTGTCGAGAAAATCCTTGCGCGGCACTTTGTGGCGTTCCGCCAGGCGCAGCATCTGCCCGCCCAGCGTCGTCAGCCGGCGGTTGAATGCGTACAGGTTGTCGACCAGGTATTCGATCTTGGTCGCATGGAACTGCACCGATTCCACCAGTGCCGTCAGCTCTTCGCGCAACGCGTGATAGCGCGTTTCCTTGGCCGCCGGGAAATTGATGCCCAGCCCGATCGCATCGAGGCGCGCGGCCTGCAGCTTTTCGAACGCGCGGAACGATTCGGTGATTTCGGCGAATTTTTCGAGCGCCGAAGGCTTCAGCTGCGCCTCCATCTGGGCGAGCGAGAGGGTGTTGTCCTCTTCTTCCTCTTCCTCGGCGCGCGGCGTGCGGCGTTCGCGCAGCTCGTCGTCCTCGTCCTCGGCGGCGGGTTCCTCCTCGACTTCTTCTTCTTCTTTGAACGTCGGGCCGGCGGTCGCCTCGGTGATTTCACCGGTGGACTCTTCGCCGTCTTCGCTCAGGTTTTCAGGCGCTGGCTCCTTCGACAGCATCGCGTCGAGATCGAGGATTTCGCGCAGCTGCATCTCGCCGGCGTTCAGCGCTTCGGACCACTGGATGATCGCGTGGAACGTGATCGGGCTTTCGCACAAACCCATGATCATCGTATCGCGGCCAGCTTCGATCCGCTTGGCGATGGCGATTTCGCCTTCGCGGCTCAGCAGTTCGACCGCGCCCATTTCGCGCAAGTACATCCGCACCGGATCATCGGTGCGTTCGATGGTTTCCTTGCGCTTTTCGACGACCGGGCGGTCGTCCATGCCGGTTTCGGGCTCTTCGGCCTCACGGTCTTCGGCTTCGCGATCTTCGGGATCGACCGCGTCATCGTCGCTTTCGACGATATTGACGCCCATCTCGGAAATCGCGGCCATGATGTCCTCGATCTGTTCCGAGTTCATCTGGTCCTGCGGCAGGGCCTCGTTCAATTCATCGTACGTGATGATCCCGCGGCGTTTCGCGCGTGCAATCAGCTTCTTGATCGAAGCGTCGTTGAGGTCGATCAGCGGAGCATCGCCGCCGTCGGTCTTGTCATTCGATGCCATTGAACCCCGGTACCACCCGTTTGCGCCGCGTCCCTGTTGAGACGCCCGACGATGTTCCAACAATATTTTATGCTATAATTATAACGCTGCACGGGCACGACCCATGTGCCCTAATCGCGCACGCAAAGCCAGCCTTCGTTGCACAAGTCTTTGCTGTTCTGCGAAGCTTTGTTCGCTCAATTCGTGTTCCGCCGCTTGCGTGGCCTGCGCCATTGCAGCTTCGACCCGGGGCATTTCCACCAGCAGTTCCACTGCTTCGGCGATCAGATCGGCATCGCCGCCGGCAATTGCGCCGTATGGCAGGCCGCCAAAATCGGCGGAATTGGGCACTTTGACCCCGCGTTTTGTCAATATGGGACCCAGGCTTGCGCTTTCAAGACCACTTGCCTGCAAATCGCCAGCGTCCAGCGATTCGCCCAGGTGAAGCAATGTGTCGAGCAGGTGTGCCATTTCTGCATCACCCGGTTCGAGATGCGCCAGTGCCTCGGCATGACGTGAAATTTCGCGCGGGTTGGCGATCAATCCGGCCAGCACGGCGTTGAGCAGCGGCGCCAGCACTTTGCCGAACTGTCCGACCAGTTGCAGGCGCGCGGTGTCGGCCGCGCCCAACGGTTGTTCGGGCGGCATCCAGCGGCCTTTGGCATCCTTGGTGCCGCGCCGGTTGGCATTGCCCGCCTGGCGCTGAAACGGTGCGCCCCGGTCGCGCGCGGGATAGGCCAGTGCACCAAACCGGTCGAGCAGATCACGACGGTACAGCGCGCGAATATCACCATGCTGGATGGTATCGGTCTGTTCGATCAGCCGCTGTTTCAGCCCGGCCTTGGCCTCGGGCGTTTCCAGTGGCCCGGCGTCGCGCTCGGTCTGCCACAAGGCTTCGATCAGCGAGGTGCCCTGGCCCAGCAGGGTTTCCATCGCGGCGGGACCCTGTTTCCTGATCACGTCGTCGGGGTCCATCTTGTCGGGCAGCGTGACGATCGACAGGCTGTGCCCCGGCCTGAGCAACGGCAGCGCTCGCACGATCGCCCGGCGGGCCGCGCGCTGCCCCGCCGCATCGCCATCGAAACACAGCACGGGGCAGGGCGCGACCTGCCACAGCCGTTCGATCTGGTCTTCGGTCAGCGCAGTGCCCAGCGGCGCCACGGCTTCGGTGATCCCTGCCGCCGCCAGCGCGACCGCGTCCATATAGCCCTCGACCACGATCACGCGGTTTTTGGTGCGCGCGGTCGGCGCGGCGCGGTGCAGGTTGTAAAGCGTGCGGCCTTTGTCGAACAACGGCGTGTCGGGCGAATTGAGATACTTGGGCGCATCGGTCTTTTCCGCCGACAGGATCCGCCCGCCAAACGCGATGACCCGCCCGCGCGGGTCATGGATCGGCAGCATCAGCCGCCCGCGAAACCGGTCATACGGATCGCGGCCCTCGACCGCGATCAGCAACCCGCATTCGATCAGTTGCGCATCGCCGAACGACACCAGCGCCGCTTTCAGCCCGGTGCGCGAATCGGGTGCAAATCCGAACCCGAAGCTGTCGATCACGCTGGCCGGAAACCCGCGCGTTGCCAGGTACGCGCGCGCCGCTGCGCCGCCCGTACCTGTCAGGCTGGCGCGGAAATACGCCTGCGCCGCGGCCATCGTGTCGTGCAGCGTCCTGGCCGCCTCGGCGCGCTGCGCTGCGCGGGGGTCGGGCGCGGGCACATCCATATTGGCAATCGCGGCCAATTCCTTGACCGCATCCATGAACGGCAGGCCTTGATGGTCGGTCATCCAACGGATCGCGTCGCCATGCGCGCCGCAGCCGAAGCAGTGGTAGAACCCCTTGTCGTCGTTGATCGTGAAACTGGGCGATTTCTCGTTATGAAACGGGCAGCACGCCTTGAATTCGCGCCCGGCCTTCTGCACGCGCACGGTCCGCCCGATCAGTGCCGACAGCGTCACCCGCGTGCGCAGTTCATCCAGCCATTGGGGCGACAGGCTCATCGTGTGGTCACGCCGACAGGATTGGGTTCCGCGATCACGCGGACAGGGCGGCTTTCACCAGGCCACTGGCTGCGCCCATGTCGATCTCTGTGCCATGGCGCGCTTTCAGCGCGCCGACGATTTTGCCCATGTCTTTCACGCTGGTGGCGCCCGTTTCGGCGATCAGCGCGGTGATGATTGCGCGGACCTGGTCTTCGCTCAGCCGCGCGGGCAGGAATTCCTCGATCACCGCCAACTCGCCATGTTCGATATCGGCCAGTTCCTGGCGGCCGCCGGTTTCATACAGCGCGATCGATTCGCGGCGCTGCTTGGCCATTTTCTGCAGCACATCGACCGCCAGCTGGTCATCGTCGGGCACGGCGCTGGCGGTGCGCAATTCGATATCGCGGTCTTTCAATTTGGCCAGGATCAGGCGCACGGCGTTCAGGCGCGGCTTGTCGCCGGCTTTCATCGCGGAAATCTGGGCGGCCTTGATGGTATCGCGGATCATCGCATGCTCTTTTCTGAGGAAGATGCCTCGCCTTAGGCGAAGATTAAACGCCATGCTAGGTTGACGCTGCACGCGCTTGGGCCTAGCGGACGCGGCTTAGCAACATCGCAAATAATTGACCAACGGAGCGCCCCAGACCATGGCCGACCCCGCACTTTCGCACGCGCCCATCTCCGAGGGCACCCGCCCCGACGGGGCCACGCCGAAAGATGCTACCGCTGTGCTCGTGCTCGCCGACGGGCATATCGCGTGGGGCCGCGGCTTTGGCGCTGTCGGCAACGCGGTGGGCGAAGTGTGCTTCAACACGGCGATGACCGGATACCAGGAGGTGATGACCGATCCGTCGTATGCCGGGCAGATCGTCACATTCACCTTTCCGCATATCGGCAATGTCGGCACATGCAGCGAAGACATGGAAAGCCACGGCGTTGCCGGCGCGGTGGGCTGCATCGTGCGCGAAGACGTGACGGCGCCGGCCAATTTTCGCAGCCAGGCCGATTTCTCCCGCTGGCTGGAATTGCAGGGCAAGATCGGCATTTCCGGCATCGACACCCGCGCGCTGACCCGCCGCATTCGAATCAGCGGCGCGCCCAACGCCGTGATAGCGCATGACCCCAAGGGCGATTTCGATATCGAGGCGCTGATGGACCGCGCGCGCAATTGGCCCGGGCTGAAAGGCATGGACCTGGCCGTCAAAGTCAGCCGCGAAGGCAACGAGGACTGGCAGGGCTCGATCTGGCAACTGGGCGAGGGCTATACGTCTGCGTGCGATGGCACGCACCCGCATGTCGTGGCGATCGACTATGGCGCGAAGGACAATATTTTCCGCAATCTGGTCAAAGCCGGCGCAAATGTCACTGTGGTGCCCGCAGAAACCGGGCTGGAGGCGATCATCGCTTTGCAACCGGCAGGCGTGTTCCTGTCGAACGGTCCGGGCGATCCGGCGGCCACCGGTGCCTACGCAGTGCCGGTGATCAAGGGGCTGCTTGATGCCGATGTCCCGGTGTTCGGCATTTGCCTTGGCCACCAGATGCTGGCGCTCGCCGCTGGTGCGCAGACGATCAAGATGCACCAGGGCCATCGCGGTGCCAATCACCCGGTCAAGCGGATCGAAGACAACGTCGTCGAGATTACCTCGATGAACCACGGCTTTGCGGTCGATGCGGCAACTTTGCCCGAGGGCGTCGTGGAAACGCATGTGTCGCTGTTCGACGGATCGAACTGCGGCATCGCGATCACCGGCAAGAATGCCTTCAGCGTACAGTACCATCCCGAAGCGAGCCCGGGGCCGCAGGACAGTTTCTACCTGTTTGAAAAGTTCGTGGGATCGCTGGTTTGATAACGACGGTGCCATTGTTAATCCTCCCCGGAACGGGGAGGGGGACCGCGCCCCTCTTTCTTGGGGCGTGGTGGAGGGGCGGTGCCTCATGACGCAACCCTTAGACCGCGCGTGGTCTCGCTACCACGGTTCCATGAGGCACCGCCCCTCCACGACGCTTCGCGCGGTCCCCCTCCCCGTTCCGGGGAGGATTTTCAAATCCTCACAGGCAGCATAACCACCCATGCCCAAACGCACTGACATCTCCTCGATCCTGATCATCGGCGCCGGGCCGATCGTCATCGGCCAGGCTTGCGAATTCGATTATTCGGGGACGCAGGCGGTCAAGGCGTTGAAGGAAGAGGGCTATCGCATCATCCTGGTCAATTCGAACCCGGCGACGATCATGACCGATCCGGAAATGGCCGACGCGACGTATGTCGAGCCGATCACGCCCGAGATCGTGGCCAAGATCATCGCCAGGGAACGTCCCGACGCGTTGCTGCCGACGATGGGCGGGCAGACCGCGCTCAACACCGCGCTGGCGCTGTTTCGCGACGGTACGCTGGAAAAGTACGGCGTGACGATGATCGGCGCCGATGCCGAAGCAATCGACAAGGCCGAAGATCGCCTGAAATTCCGCAATGCGATGGACAAGATCGGGCTCAATTCGGCAAAATCGGGCGTGGCGCATACCGTCGATGAGGCGCTGGCGGTGCTCGAAACCACCGGGCTGCCATCGATCATCCGTCCCTCGTTTACATTGGGGGGCACCGGCGGCGGGATCGCGTACAACAAGGACGAGTTCATCCAGATCGTGCGCGGCGGGCTCGAAGCATCACCCACCACCGAAGTGCTGATCGAGGAATCGCTGCTCGGGTGGAAAGAGTACGAGATGGAAGTCGTGCGCGATCGCAACGACAACTGCATCATCGTCTGCTCGATCGAAAACGTCGATCCGATGGGCGTGCACACCGGCGATTCGATCACCGTTGCGCCGGCGCTGACGCTCACCGACAAGGAATACCAGATCATGCGCAGCGCATCGATCGCGGTGCTGCGCGAGATCGGCGTCGAAACCGGCGGGTCGAATGTGCAATTCGCGGTCAATCCGGTCGATGGCCGCCTGATCGTGATCGAAATGAACCCGCGCGTGTCGCGCTCGTCGGCGCTGGCGTCCAAAGCCACCGGGTTCCCGATTGCCAAAGTCGCGGCCAAGCTGGCAGTCGGCTATACGCTCGACGAAATCACCAATGACATCACCGGCGCGACGCCCGCGAGTTTCGAGCCGACGATCGATTACGTCGTCACGAAAATCCCGCGCTTTGCGTTCGAAAAATTCAAGGGCGCCGAGCCGCTGCTGTCGACCGCGATGAAATCGGTCGGCGAAGTCATGGCGATCGGCCGCAATTTCAAGGAATCGGTGCAGAAAGCGTTGCGCGGCCTCGAAACCGGGCTCGACGGGTTCAACCGGGTGGACGAGCTGGTCGGCGCCAGCCGCGACCAGATCAACGCCGCGTTGTCGCGCGCGACGCCTGATCGCCTGCTCACGATCGGACAGGCGTTTCGCGAAGGATTCAGCGTTGCCGAAGTGCAGGCCGTGACCAAGTACGAGCCGTGGTTCCTGCGCCAGATTGCTGAAATCGTTGCCGAGGAAGCCGCCGTTGTCGACGATGGCCTGCCGGTGGATGCGGCAGGCATGCGCAGGTTGAAGGCAATGGGTTTTTCCGACAGCCGCCTGGCGAAACTGGCAGTACGGTCGGTGAACATGGTCGGCAGCGCTGACATGGCGCGTGCCGGGCTGCTGCACGATGTCGTCGAAGGGATGGCGGGTGCGACGAGCGAGGCCGAAGTGCGGGCGCTGCGCCAGGGCATGGGCGTGCGGCCGGTGTTCAAGCGCATCGACAGCTGCGCCGCCGAATTCGAAGCGGTGACACCGTACATGTATTCGACCTACGAAGGCGGCCTGTTTGGCGAGCCCGAGAACGAAGCAGCTCCGAGCGATCGCAAAAAGATCGTTATTCTGGGCGGTGGGCCGAACCGCATCGGGCAGGGGATCGAATTCGACTATTGCTGCTGCCACGCGTGTTTCGCGCTGGAAGATGCCGGCTACGAAACGATCATGATCAACTGCAACCCGGAAACCGTGTCGACCGATTACGACACATCGGACCGGTTGTATTTCGAACCGCTGACCGCCGAAGACGTGCTTGAAATCCTCGATGTGGAACGCACCAACGGGACGCTGGTCGGCGTCATCGTGCAATTCGGCGGGCAGACCCCGCTGAAACTAGCGCAGGCGTTGCAGGATGCCGGGGTGCCGATCCTGGGCACATCGCCCGATTCGATCGATCTGGCCGAAGATCGCGAGCGGTTTTCCGATCTGGTCGAAAAGCTCGGTCTGTTGCAGCCGCTCGGTGGCATGGCGCGCAGCCGCGACGAGGCGGTCGCTGTCGCCACGCGCATCGGGTATCCGGTGCTGATCCGCCCGAGCTATGTGCTGGGCGGCCGCGCGATGGAAATCGTCGACAGCCAGGCACAGCTCGATGATTATATCGCAACCGCTGTGAAAGTGTCGGGCGATAGCCCGGTGCTGATCGACCAGTATCTGCGCGATGCGATCGAATGCGATGTCGATGCGCTGGCCGATGGCGACCAGGTCGTGATCGCCGGCGTGTTGCAGCATATCGAGGAGGCCGGCATCCATTCGGGCGACAGCGCCTGCACGCTGCCGCCATACAACCTGCCGCCCGAAATCATTGCCGAAATGGAACGTCAGGCGGTGCTGCTGGCCGAAGGGCTGAGCGTGTGCGGGCTGATGAATATTCAGTTCGCGGTGAAGGACGGACAGGTCTACCTGATCGAAGTCAATCCGCGCGCCAGCCGGACGGTGCCGTTCGTGGCCAAGGCGATCGGCCAGCCGATCGCCAAATACGCCGCGCGGATCATGGCGGGCGAAAAGCTTGCCGACCTGCCGCCGATCCGGCGCGATGTACCCTATATGGCTGTGAAAGAGGCAGTGTTCCCGTTCGCGCGCTTCCCGGGTGTCGATCCGGTCCTGTCGCCCGAAATGAAGTCCACCGGCGAAGTCATGGGGATCGACGCCAATTTCGCGATGGCGTTCGCCAAGGCGCAGCTGGGCGCAGGCCTCGACTTGCCGATGTCGGGCAAATTGTTTGTGTCGGTCAAGGACAGCGACAAGCCGGTGATCGTGCCGGCAGTGCGTACGCTCGCGCGGCTTGGCTTCAAGGTCGTCGCGACCGGCGGCACTGCGCGCTATCTCGAAGACCTGGGCATCGCCGTCGAGCATGTCAACAAGGTCGCCGAAGGGCGCCCGCATATCGTCGATCATATCATCGACGGCGACATCGCGCTGATCTTCAACACCACCGAAGGCTGGCAGAGCCACAAGGATTCGCAATCGATCCGCCGATCCGCGCTGACCGGCAAAGTGTGTTACTTCACGACGGCGGCGGCTTCGCTGGCGGCGGCAGAAGCAATAGAGGCGCTTTGCGGCGCCGAACTTGAAGTCAGGTCGCTTCAGGACTATTATGGTCGCGTCTGACACCTAGCTTCACCAGGATCCCCTGACCAAGCGAATACCTGCCCTGCGCCCCATCGGTCGCAGGTCGGGATGGTTTTTTGCCGCGGCGCCACGGTTGCGTCGGGGTGTATGAGAAAAGGATTACGGGATGGCGACTGAAAAGCTGCCGATGCTCCAGGATGGCTATGACAAGCAGCGCCGCGAATTGCAGGCGCTGCGCGAGGAACGGCCGCGCATCGTCGATGCGATCGAGGAAGCACGTGCGCACGGCGATCTTTCGGAAAACGCCGAATATCATGCGGCCAAGGAACGCCAGGGCCAGGTCGAGGCGATGATCGTGGATCTCGAGGACAAGCTGAACCGCGCGCTGATCATCGACCCGACGACGCTGTCGGGCGATCGTATCGTGTTCGGTGCGACGGTGACATTGCTCGACGATGACGACAAACCGGTGCGCTATCAGATCGTCGGCCAAGCCGAAGCCGATGCAAAGATCGGCCGGATCAGCTACAATTCGCCACTCGGCAAGGCGCTGATCGGCCGCAAGGTCGAGGAAGAAGTCGAAGTCACCGTGCCAGCGGGCGACCGGTGCTACGTGGTCGAAAAGATCGAATTCATCTGAATCCTGGTTTATGTCGGCGCCGGTTTATTCAGTCCGACGTGGCAGCCGGGCAATCGGATGCAAACGGCGTATTCGCATAAAAAAGCCACGCAACGGTCGGTTGCGTGGCTTTTTCAATTCAGCCTTCGGGCTCTGACGGATCGAGCAGTCGGTGCAGGTGGACGATCACATAGCGCATTTCGGCATCGTCGACCGTACGTTGCGCCGATGCGCGCCAGGCTTCCTCGGCACTGGCATAGTCGGGAAAGACCCCGACCAGATCGACCGCCTTCAGATCGACAAAGTCCAGGCCCTGCGGATCCTTGACCCGCCCGCCCATCACGAGGTGCATCTTGTTCATGGGTGACTTTCATCGAGATGAGGAAATCAGCCCCTGACAAAAGCGGCTCTTAAATTCAAGTGGGTCGGACGCCTTTGTCGGATAAACAATCGATCTGCTCATCCTTGCCGGCACGAGCAGGAGGCCACGCAAAAAAACGCGGTAAAGGGCCTCTGCCCTTTACCGCGCTCCAGGAAAGTGGACACGTCCACTGCCGATCCGGAAAAACGATCAGTCCTTGATGTATTTGTTCATCCGCGACAGCGCTGTTTCGGCTGAGTCGCGCAACGAATTGATCACGGCATCCGCCAGTCCTGCAGCCTTGCGGCTTGCTTCTGCGCCTTGCTTGCCGGCTTCGTTGTTCAATTGGCTCATATGCTCGTTGAAGCGATCTTCCAGCTTGCCGGCGCCATCCCTGCTGGCCGAGGCAACACGCGCGGCGTAGGCCATCGCGAGGTCGGCGCCGATCGAGGCGAGATGGCTGAGCCGATCCGAAATGACATTGACGTCGGCACTGGCTTTGCGTGCAACGGTATCGGTGCGGGTGGGCAGGCTGCGGGCAAAGGCGCCAGCGAACAGCGCGCCGATGGCAATACCGCCGGCGATCGTCGCAACCGGGTGGTCATGCACGAAATCGCGCGCAGTCTTGGTCGCATTGCTGGCCAGTTCGGTGCTGCGCACGCGCGCGGTTTCGACGCGATCGGCAAGGCTGGGCTCGGTCACGGATTCCACCGTCGATTTGACGGTGTCTGACAGAGTGTCGACGATTTTTTCGGGCTCGGTCATGGGCGTATTCCTTGATCTTGATAGAGAGAAAAGCGGACGGGCTCAGGCAGCGATCAGCGACGCCAGCGCTTCAACGCCCGTCTGGACAAGGAACTCATGCGCCCGGCCAATGTTCCCAGCGGACGCCGGAACACCCAACCAGCAGCGGCAGCCAATGTCAGCCCGACGATGACCCGATTCTCGTTCGCCAGCGCAACGCCCTCTTCGGCCGTTTGCGTGACGGACATCACGACCCGATCCCGCACACGCGCCAGCAGGGACCGTTCGGCAAGGGCCAAACGTACGATCGAAACATCGGTCTTCAAAGTGCTCCGCGCCACGTCGCGCAATTGCCGCGCGGCGAGCACCTCTGCGGCGGTGGTCATGACTTGCCTCCGGATTTGCCAATCAGGACCGCAACCATCTGGCGCCCCCCGCGAATGACGAACCATGCCGAAATTGCAGTCAACAATGCCAGTACGCCCGCCACCACAGCCACCGCCGCCCAGGCGCCAATCATTGGCGCCAGTGCCAGCAGCAGCCCGACGACGATAGCCATCAGCGTGAAGAACAGGAAAAACACCGCCAGCACCAAGGCGATGGCGATGCTTTTGACACGCCCAAGCACGAAGGCCACCGCGGCTTTGATAAAGCCGGCTTCTGCTTCGACCATTGTCTGCGCATCCTCGACCAGCGCGCGCAACACTGCAGGCAGTGTCGGCGGCTGGCCGGGATCGTCGAATTCGGGATTGGGGGTGGACGCGGTCACGTCAGCGCCGATTTCGCGCAACTGGCTCAGGCGTTATCTCCGCCCGAACGGCTGAAAATACGCGCCAGCAGGAAACCGGTCACGGCCGCGATGCCCAGTGCGGTTGCGGGGCTGGTACGAACGAACGCCTTCACGTCATCGCCAAGCTCGGTCAGGTCCTTGTTGGCAAGCCGGTCAGCCGAATTTTCCAAGGCGCCCGCAGCCGAACGCGCATAATTTCCATAAGTAACGCCCAGCTTTTCATCGATCACCGGCGCAGTGTCCGAAATTGCCCGGCTGACCGCAACGATCGCGTCGCTGGTCTTGTCCTTGCCCTGGCGCGCGAGATCGAGCCCCATGTCGCGCGACTGGCTGGCCAGTGCGCTTGCCTGCTCAGCGGCCTTTTTGCGGGCGTTGGCGGCCAGGTCGGCTGCGTCCGAGCGCAGGCTTTCCGCGCTCGCGCGCGCGTCGTCGATGGCTTTTGAAAAGCGCGACTTGATCGCCGCTTCGCCTTCATCGCTCGCCACTTTCGCGGTGTCCTGAACCGCGGCAGCGGCGGCGGCGATCTTTTCGCCGGCGTGGTTGGCGGAATCTTCGAGTTTGGAATCGACCATGGCAAAACTCCTCATGCAGGCGAATGTTATAGGGACCGAATGCCGGCCTCGAGTCAATGTTCCCGCAACGGCAGCCACGGCGGCGCAGTATTGTGCCGAACATCATCGCCGAGGCTCGTTGTAAATCGACGGCAAGCCTTGCCTGTCACAACGTCTCCCGATAGGAGCCGCGCCAAACCCGTCTACCGCGTTTCCGCTTTCAGAAAGGCCGATCATGACCGCGATCATCGACATCCATGCGCGCGAAATCCTCGACAGCCGTGGCAATCCCACTGTCGAAGTCGACATTCTGCTGGAAGACGGCTCGTTCGGCCGCGCTGCCGTGCCATCGGGTGCATCGACCGGCGCGCACGAGGCGGTCGAATTGCGCGACGGGGACAAAAGCCGGTATCTGGGCAAGGGCGTGCTGAAAGCGGTCAGCGCGGTCAACGGTGAAATAACCGAAGTGCTGGTCGGCATCGATGCCGAAGACCAGCGCGAAATCGACCTGGCGATGATCGATCTCGACGGCACCGAAAACAAATCGCGCCTTGGCGCCAATGCCATCCTGGGTGTCAGCCTGGCCGTGGCCAAGGCCGCGGCTGATGCGCGCGGACTGCCTTTGTACAGCTATATCGGCGGCGTTTCCGCGCATGTCCTGCCGGTGCCGATGATGAACATCATCAACGGCGGCGAACACGCGGACAACCCGATCGATTTCCAGGAATTCATGATCATGCCGGTCGGCGCGCCGTCGCTTGCCGAAGCGGTGCGGTGGGGCAGCGAAGTGTTTCACACGCTTAAGAAGGGCCTGTCCGAAAAAGGCCTCGCCACCGCAGTCGGCGATGAAGGCGGCTTTGCCCCCAATCTGTCGAGCACCCGCGACGCGCTCGATTTCATCCTCGCCTCGATCGAAAAGGCCGGGTTCAAGCCGGGTGAAGACATCGCGCTCGCGCTGGATTGCGCCGCGACCGAATTCTACCGCGACGGCAAGTACGAAATCAGCGGCGAGGGTTTGTCGCTGACCGGCGAAGCGTTCGCCGACTACCTCGCCGCGCTGACGCAGGCCTATCCGATCGTGTCGATCGAAGACGGCATGAGCGAGGACGACTTTGCCGGCTGGGCCGCGCTGACATCGAAAATCGGCGACAAGGTGCAGATCGTCGGCGACGACCTGTTCGTGACCAACCCGCGGCGCCTGACGATGGGCATCGAACACGGCCTTGCCAATTCGCTGCTGGTCAAAGTCAACCAGATCGGCACGCTGACCGAGACGCTTGAAGCGGTCAGCATCGCCAACCGCAACGGCTATACCGCCGTGATGTCGCACCGTTCGGGTGAGACCGAAGACGCGACGATCGCCGACCTGGCGGTTGCGACGAACTGCGGCCAGATCAAGACGGGATCGCTGGCGCGCAGTGACCGGCTGGCCAAATACAACCAGCTGATCCGGATCGAGGAAGAACTGGGCAGCACCGCGGTTTATGCAGGGCGCGGCGCGTTCGGGCGGATCAAGATCTAGGGGTTGGGGTAGGGTAGCGCGTACAAACCTACCCTCATACGTCATCCCGGATCAGGTCCGGGATGACGTGTGTGGAGGGTGGGGCGTCTTCGCCCGGAAGGGGATGAGGACGTCCTTCAACTCAAGACGATCAACACAACCGCGCCTAGCGCAATCACCCCGCCGCCGATCGCCCGCGTGCGATTGACATGCTCGCGTAAAAACACCGCAGCGATAACCAGCCCGAACACGATCGATGTTTCGCGCAGGGCCGCCAGCCGGGCGACATTGCCCAGCCGGTATGCGCCCAGCGCCAGGCCATACGACACGATCGACAACGCGCCGGCCGCCAGACCCACACGCCACTGCGTGCGTGCGGCGTCGATAAAATCCTGACCCCGGCGCCAGGCGAAGAAGCCGCCGATGCCGATACCGGTGATCAGGAAATTCCATGCGATATAGCTCAGCGCATTCTCGGTAACGCGCACGCCGCGCGCGTCGATCACGGTGTAGGCGGCGATCGCGGCGCCGGTGCCCAATGCCCAGCCGAGTGCGTGGAGCGGGGGCGCATTGCGCAGCGCGACCATCAGCGTGCCGGCGGTGACGCAGGCGATGCCCAGTGCGATCGGCCAGGTCATCGCGTCGCCCAGCACAAGCACCGAGGCGACGGCGGCGATGACGGGCGCGCTGCCGCGCATGACCGGATAGACCGCGCTCATGTCCGCGACCGAAAAGGCGCGGATCAAACAGAGCAGATAGACCAGATGCGTTGCGGTCGAGGCCAGCAGCCACAGCCAGGCGCCGTGCGGCAAGGGCACAAACAGCGGCAGCGGCATCATGATCAGTGCGCTCGACCCGTCGATCATCGCGCGGCCCGACATCTTGTCGCTGCCGCCGGCCTTGAAAATCGCGTTGACCGTGGCGTGGGCCATGCCCGACCCGATCATCATGGCCCCGGCGATGTGCGCAGGGCCGATCGACATCAGGAGAAGCGCTCTTTCAACGCGTACAGCGCCAGCGCGGCCTTGGCCGCTTCGCCGCCCTTGTCCTTTTGCGCGGGGTCGGCGCGGACCAGCGCCTGCGCTTCGTCCTCGACAGTCAGGATGCCATTGCCGATGGCCAGGCCGTCGATTGTCAGCGCCATGATCCCGCGCGCGCTTTCGCCGGCGACGATTTCGAAATGATAGGTTTCGCCGCGGATCACCACGCCGATCGCGATATAGCCTTCGTAATCACCGCTCTGATCGGCAAGCGCGATCGCGGCGGGGATTTCGAGCGCGCCGGGCACGGTCAACACTTCGGATTTGTGCCCGGCGGCCTTCAGCGCAGCCTTGGCACCCGCGATCAGCTGGTCGTTGAGGTGGTCGTAGAAACGGGCTTCGACAATCAGGAATTTGGCCATGCGCGTGCCCCTTTTTATTCGGCGATGATCGGCTGTTCGCCGACGATATTCAGGCCGTAGCCTTCGATGGCGACGACATTGCGATGCGAATTGGTCAGCAGGATCATGTCGTGCACGCCCAGGTCCGCCAGGATCTGCGCACCGATGCCATAACTGCGCAAGTCCATGTCCATCGCGCCTTTGCCGCTGACTTCGTTGACAAGCTGCTCCGGTTCCGACGGCATCAACAGCACGATGACACCGGCGCCGGCGCGGCCGATTTCACCCATTGCCCGCTGCAGCACGCGCTTGCGCGGGCCGGGCGAACCCAGGACGTCGGCCAGGATCGAGATGGCGTGGACACGCACCAGCGTGGGCGCATCGGGCACGACCGTGCCCTTTTGCAGCACCAGGTGCACGGACCCATCGACCTTGTTGCGATACGTGCGGATCGTCCAGTCGCCGCCGTAATCCGATTGAAACGGCGCAACCGCAACGCATTCGACCAGATTGTCATGGCGGTGGCGATATTCGATCAGATCGCGGATCGTGCCGATTTTCAGGTTGTGACGCCGTGCAAACGGAATCAGGTCGTCCATCCGCGCCATCGTGCCGTCGTCGCGCATGATTTCGCAGATCACGCCCGACGGATTGAGCCCGGCCAGACGCGAAATGTCGACTGCCGCCTCGGTATGCCCGGCGCGCACCAGCGTGCCGCCATCGCGCGCGATCAGCGGGAAGACATGGCCCGGGGTCACGATATCGTCGCGCGTTTTCCCTGAATCGATTGCGACCGCGACGGTACGCGCGCGATCGGCGGCGGAGATGCCGGTCGTCACGCCGTGCAGCGCCTCGATCGAGACGGTGAATGCGGTTTCGTGGCGCGTCCCGTTCTTGCGGCTCATCAGTTCGAGCCCGAGTGCCTCGCAACGCGAACGTGGCAGGGTCAGGCAGATCAGCCCGCGACCGTGCGTCGCCATGAAATTGATCGCATCGGGCGTGGCCATTTGCGCAGGGATGACCAGGTCGCCCTCATTTTCGCGATCCTCGTCATCGACCAGGATGAACATGCGGCCGTTGCGCGCTTCGTCGATGATCTCTTCGATCGGGGCGAGGGCAGGGGTGTCGTCGTTTTCGGTCAGCACGCGTTCGAGCTTGGCCAGCGTTTCGGCGGTAGGGTTCCAGCCGGGCAGCGTGATGTCGCGCAAGGTGTTTGCGTGAAGCCCGGCGGCACGCGCCAGGCCCGAGCGGGACATGCCGCCCTGGGTGATGAGTCGCCGGAAGCGATCGATGAGGTCGTTGGACATGTCCGAGGGCTACGCCACTACGATGTGTATTGCAAGCGAGCGTTACACATTATGATGTGAAAATGCTGCAAAAAGCGCAAAATGCTGCAATGTATGCCGCAGCTTTCACAGACGTTGTGCCCGATTTTAATATCCGGTTGACAAACAATCGGCCAGGTTCAGTCTGTTTGCAGGCAGTCCACAATCAACGATGGACGCCGCTGGAGAGCGATAGTCTGGGGCGATCAGGGACGCGAAACCGCCCTGTGGTCAGGGTATTACCCTTGGCCAACGCCATCTTGTCGATCGGGATCCAGGCGGTGGCTGCGCAGCTGCCGCGTTGCGGTGCCGGGTTCAGAGAGCTTGGGGGGCCGGTCTCGTTACACAGGCCGGTTTGGGAGGAAACGCCGGGGGCCGAAAAGGTCCCCGGCGTTTTTTGCTTTGCGGGTAAAGTCAGCTCGCCGGCCACAATGTCGGAATTGCGCGGCGCCACCATCGACATCGAGTTCGATACCGCCAGCATGAAAGCGCGTGCGCTCGCAAGCTTCATCGAGCAGGTCCTGAGCGATCGCTTTAGCCGGGGGCGATGGCCCAAAGGCGCTACCATAACAATACCGTCGCCCCGGGCTTGACCCGGGGTCCCGCTTCTTCGGCGCGGAGACGCCCGAATTTGCAGGTACCGCGAAAGAAAAGCGGGATCCCGGGTCAAGCCCGGGAAGACGAGAAAAAAACAAAGTTAGCGCCTATGAGCAATAGCCCGCCGCGGCGGTGTCGCCGGCCGTGATCGCACAGCTCACCGGTACCGTTACCATATTCCGCCGTATATGGCGGAACGTATCGGCAGGGTAAGGGTTAGATAGCCTGAGGTTTCCGATCAGAGTCGCGCGAGCCGCTGATCTATCCTAGGATTTTCAGCGGTCCGTCACCGGCTTGTCGCATTCTTGCCCAATGTATCCTCGCCCAAACAAGAGGCTTTTTGCATGTCGCTGACGATCAACGGGTATAGCGCCGAATTGCCGCGCGACCCGCGCGTTTCACTGCTCGATTTCCTGCGCGAGACGATGCACCTGTCGGGCACCAAGAAAGGGTGCAACCAGGGGGCCTGCGGAGCCTGCACAGTGCTGGTCGATGGCGAGCGTATCCTGTCGTGCCTGACGCTGGCGGTGCAGATGGATGGCCGCACGGTCACGACGATCGAGGGCGTGGCCCACGATGGCGTGCTCGATCCGCTGCAAACGGCATTTATCGAACATGACGGGTTTCAGTGCGGCTATTGCACGCCGGGCCAGATCTGCTCGGCGATCGGCATGGCGGCAGAGGCCCGGCGCGGCGCACCCAGCCATGTCAGCGCCGATCTGGGCGGCGATGTCACGCTCACCCGCGAAGAACTGCAGGAGCGGATGAGCGGCAATCTGTGCCGCTGCGGCGCGCACAACGGCATTATCGAGGCGATTGCCCAGGTCTACGCCGATGCGCCGTCGGCACAGGTGCCGGCATGACCCCGTTTGACTACACCCGTGCGGGTGATGTGGGCGAGGCATTGCGGCTGGGTGGAGACCTTGCCGCTGCGTATCTTGGCGGCGGTACCAACCTGATCGATCTGATGCGCGAGGACCTGGCGCACCCGGGTCATCTCGTCGACGTGACCGGGCTGTCGGCCGCGATCGAACAGACCGACGGCGGTGGCCTGATGATCGGCGCGGCAGTGCGCAACAGCGCACTGGCCGAACATCGCGGGATCAGGACGGACTATCCGGTACTGGCGCGTGCGCTTCTGGCCGGCGCATCGGCGCAGATCCGCAATATGGCGACAGTCGGTGGCAATGTCCTGCAACGCACGCGCTGCACGTATTTCTATGATGCCGACGGATCGCGCTGCAACAAGCGTGCGCCGGGATCTGGCTGCGATGCGGTCGATGGATTCAACCGGATTCATGCCATCCTGGGCGCATCGAGCGCCTGCGTTGCGACACACCCTTCGGATATGTGCGTCGCGCTCGCCGCGCTCGATGCCACCGTGCATTTGCAGGGCAGGGACGGCACACGCACGCTGCCGTTTGTTGAATTGCACCGCCTGCCAGGCGATAATCCGGCGTTCGACACCGTGCTGGAACCAGGCGAGCTGATCACTGCGATCGAATTGCCCGCGCCCGCAGCGGGCGCTGTTTCGACCTATCGCAAAGTGCGGGACCGGGCGAGCTATGCCTTTGCCCTGGTCTCGGTCGCGGCGGTGTTGCGTGTCGAAAACGGCATGGTCGGCGATGTCGCGATCGCGCTTGGCGGCGTGGCGCATAAACCGTGGCGTGCGTCAAAGGCCGAGGCGGTGTTGCGCGGTGGTCCAGCCCATGCGGACGCATTTCGCGCGGCTGCAATTGCGGAATTGGCCGACGCCAAACCGTTGCGCGACAACGCCTTCAAGATCGAACTCGTCACCCGGACGCTTGTCGCTGTCCTTGGTGAACTGGCCGGAGCATCCGCATGACCATCATCGATTCGGCCAAGGCGGCGGTCCAGACCGCGATGCAGACGGCCATGACCAAGCTGGTGCCGCTGGCGCCCGACACCTGGATCCCCGGCGGCGTGCCCGATCCGCTGATCCGCCATCAGCACGGCATGATCGGCAAACCGGTCTCGCGGCTCGACGGCGCGTTGAAAGTAAAGGGGGCGGCACGGTTCGCGACCGAATTTCCGCTCGATGACATGGTCTATGCAGCACTCGCCCACGCGACTATCCCGCACGGACGGATCGCCTCGCTGGATACCACGCGCGCGCAGGCCGCATCCGGCGTGATCGCGGTGATGACGCACCAGAATGCCCCGCGCATGAAGCCGCCGGCGATGTTCGGCACATCGCCCACTGCCGCGGGCGCGGCCGATCTGCCGGTGATGCAGGATGATCGCGTGCACTGGAATGGTCAGCCGATCGCGGTTGTCCTGGCCGAAACGCAGGAACAGGCCGATCATGCCGTGTCGATGATCATGGCGAGCTATGCGCGCGAAGATGCCACGACCTCACTGGCCAAGGCCAAGGCCGCGGGTACGCAGCCGGCGATGTTCATGGGCGAGCCCTTGCTCAATGAAACCGGCGATGCCGAGGCCATGCTTGCCGACGCGCCGGTTAAAGTCGATCATCTCTATCGCACGCCGCGCCACAATCACAATGCGATCGAATTGCACGGCGCCACGATCGCCTGGGTTGGCGACGACCTCATCATCCACGACGCGACGCAGTTGGTCACGGCCGAGGCCGCAACGATCGCCGGGGTGTTCGATATCAAACCGGAACAGGTGCGTGTCACATCGCCCTATGTCGGTGGCGGTTTCGGCGGGAAATGCCTGTGGGATCATCAGATCCTGGGCGCGGCGGCGGCAAAGATGGTCGGCCGCCCGGTGCGCATCGCGCTGACCCGCGAAGGCGTCTATCGCGGTGTCGGCGGCCGCACGTTGACCGAACAGCGCGTGGCGATCGGTGCAGATGCCGATGGCCATTTCCGCGCGATCATCCACACCGGCCTGTCGGTGATGACCCCGCACAACGCCATGCCCGAAGCGTTCATCCTGGGCACGCGCTCGGGTTATGCCGCCGACAGTTTCAAGCTGTCGGTCGAAACCGTGACGATGAACATGCTGGCCAACACGTTCATGCGCGCGCCCGGCGAATCCGTCGGCACGTTCGCGCTGGAATCGGCGATCGACGAGCTCGCTGTCGAACTCGGCATCGATCCCATGGAATTGCGCATCCGCAACGAGCCCGACAAGGACCCGACCTCTGGCCTGCCGTTCTCTTCGCGCGACATCGTGCAGGCCTGGCGCGACGGCGCGGAAAAATTTGGCTGGGACAAGCGCGATGCCACCCCCGGCACGCGCCGCGAAGGCGAATGGATGATCGGCATGGGCTGTGCCACCGCGACATACCCCTACCACCGCATGGCCGGCGCCGCAGCGCGCATCACGCTGCGCCGTGATGACACCCACGGCATCGGCGCGCTGATCGAAGTTGCCGCGCATGAAATGGGCATGGGCACCGCGACCACGACCGCGATGGTCGCATCCGAACGGCTGGGCCTGCCGATGGATGCCATCGAGGTGAAATACGGCGATTCGATCATCCCCGGCGCCATTCTTGCCGGCGGATCGCAGCAGACCGCCGCAATCGGCGGCGCAGTCATCGCCGCACACAACGCGCTGGTTGCGCAGTTGCTGAAACTCGCAGGCAACAACTCGCCGCTCGCCGGGCTGTCGCCCGATCAGGTCGGCAGCGAAGGCGGCGGCCTGACCAAACTGGACGACCCATCGGCGCGCGAAACCTACGCTTCGATCTTTGACCGCGCACAATGCGACAGCGTGGTTGCGGCCGAGGCGGCGGCCAAGCCGCTCGAACTGATGCACTGGTCGATGCATTCGCACGGCGCGGTGTTCTGCGAAGTGCGCGTCAACACGGTCACCGCCGAAACCCGCGTCACCCGCATGCTGGGATCGTACGACACCGGCCGCATCCTCAACCCAAAGACCGCGCGCAGCCAGTTCCGCGGCGGCATCATCATGGGCATCGGCATGGCGCTGATGGAAGAAACCCAGTTCGACGAACGCAACGGCCGCATCATGAACCCCAGCCTGGCGGAGTACCACATGCCGGTGCATATGGACGTGCCGGAGATCGATGTGATCTGGACCGATATCGCCGACCCGCATGCGCCAATGGGCGCGCATGGGGTGGGGGAGATCGGGATTACCGGGGTTGCGGCGGCAATCGCGAATGCGATTTACAACGCGACGGGCAAGCGGGTGCGGGATTTGCCGATAACGCTGGACAAGCTGCTTTAGGGTCTGGCGTCAGCCAGCCGCCTTGGCAGCTTGACGAGTGCGAAGCTCCCGATGTGCGGCATTTCCAGTTAGAACTGCGGGTTCAGTTTTGCCATTCGCTCGTTGAAATTGATCGACTTTATCACGATCTCGCTTTCGACGCGCAGCACGCCTGGCAGGACGCAAATCTGCTTGTTCACGAATTCGTCGACGCTTTCCAATTTTTCGAACAGGCTGACGGCGACGATGTTGAAGCGGCCGAGGAACATCAGGACGCTCAGCACTTCGTCCATCGTGGTGATCTGCTGACCAACCGTGCGCGCCATGGCGCTTTCGGTTTTGATACGGATGAACGCCAGGTTGGGCCGGCCTTGCTGGCGATCATCGGTTATGGCGGTGAAGCGCAGCAGGTTTGCGGTCTGCATGCGCTTGATCCGGCTGCGGACGGTGCCTTCGACGAGCCCCAGATGACTGGCGATCGCGCGATTGCTGAGCCTTGCATTCCTTCCGAGCAAGTCGAGAATACGGCGATCGAGGTCATCGATTTTGGCCTCGGCCATTATTTTGACCCGCCATCGAAATGATAGCTCAAAATGTCGGTGGCGATCCCGACATGGATGCCGGCGACGCCTGCGATCCCTTCGAGATGCCCGATCACCCGGCTCGACACTTCACCAAAATCCTGCGCCGCAATCAGGATTTCCAGCTGATACGCGCCCGTCACATGATGGATGGCCATGACTTAAAGGAAGGCGGCGAAATCGGCTGCGACATCATCGATCGATCGGCCTTGTACGTCGACGGGCGCGGCAAGCGCCGCGTATCTCCGCTTCAAGGCGGATCATCCCGAAATGGCGGCGAGCATGGACGCGGCCAATCCCATGGGCCGGATCGGCGATGTCGATGCGGATATCGCGCCGGTCGTGCTGTTCCTGGCCAGCGATGAAAGCCGTTACATAACCAGCAACACGCTTTTCGACGGCGGGCCATATCAACGGGGTCGCCTGGGCGCCCGAGCCGCAGGGGGCCTGAACAGTGGGCCAGGGATGCAACCCTGTCCCGACCATCGCCACCGCGCTTCTGCAATAGAAAACGCGTATTTTATGTTGTTTAAGTGAACGCATTCGTATAATAAAATGTATAGTTTAGCCTTTAATGCGCAAAAATAGGGGGATAACCGCCACTTTGGGGGAGTATTCGCGACATGGAAAAGCGTTACGACGTTCCCGACGGCGAGGGCGGCACGACCTGGCGCTTCACCAGGCCGCCGGCACCGATGCGTCTGACCATGGTCAACGGCGTCGTGACGTTCGACGGCAAGGCCTTCACAGGCGCCATGCCCGGGCATTACCTTGCGCCACGCGCAGTGGCCGTGCCGGCACTCGAAGCCGCCGAATAACGCAAAAAAGGGCGGCGGCTCCCGGGATCGTCGCCTCTTTTGCTTTCGTAAGGAGACAGGTCTTGCCCGATCCAAAGGCATCTGAAATCACCGCCCCCGCCATCGGCCCGATGGCGGGTTTTGCGATATTGGTTGCATTGGTACCGCTTATCGCCGGTTACATCGCGCTCGGCGTCATGGCGGACAGGTTTTTGCCTGTCAGGATCAACGTATCCGAATACCTTTTTACCGGCTTTCTGTTTTCGCTGTACTGGGGCGGCATCAAGCAGATGGCTCCCACCCAGTTTTGCCCGGCGATGGCGGGATCACTCGGCGGGATCGGCACCGCCTATCTGTCATTTGCGCTACCCCCGGTGCTTGGACCCGCCGGGTCGGTCATCGCGCTCTTTGTGATCGCGCTGTCGGTCTATCTGCTGATCCGCAACAAGTGCACATCGCTGATCAACAACGCGTTCATGCTGCTGCTGACAGTCGGCACGTGCAAGGCATTCGAGCGCAATACGGACTATATTGCAGGCGCTTTCACCATCGTCCTGGCGGCCGCCTATATGCAGGCTCTGATGTTGATCGCGGGCAAGGTTGCGACCCTGCGCGCCGCAAGGGCGCCGATCGCGGTATCTGCCGAATAACATGTAGGAAATGGTGGACGCACTTTGGCTCGAACCAAGGGCCCGCTGTTCAAGAGTTCGTGTCGAAACGAACCTAACTATCCCGAACTACCCCTTTGAGGCGTCAAAAAGCCCGTTGGTTGGGATCTACCTTTTGACACTCTCCAGCGAAAGAGCCGACCTTGCCGTCTAACGCGACCGAACCGGCGCGCCGATCAAGGCGCAAATTCGGATGATTGGCATAGTTAATCGCGACCTTGCCGGTAATGTCGGTTTCATTGATCACGAGGTCATGAACTTCGAACCATCCGCCATCGCCACCATGCAGCGGCGGGAGAAACCGGCGTGGCACGCGCACCTTTGCCGTACTGCCCGTTATGTTGATGTCCATCTGCTCACCAAATTGCGATAGCTGCTGGTTTGCACCTACAGCATACGCGGACCGGCCGTGCGATCCGAAGGCAAAAGCGCTGCCAAATGTGTTGACCTTGTGCTCGCCTGCGCCCCGGCAAATCAACTGCAAGGCAAATGCGCCAGCGTCGGGCGAAGGCTGGACTTGCGCTTGGGCGGGCGAGACTTCGGGCTGTGGCAGCGCAATCGCTTGAGCCTGCGCCATCGATCCAGTCAGGCAGCCAATGACGGCCAGCGCCTCGAATGTTCTCATTATGCAGTATCCCCCATAGGCCTCGGCTTGTAGCGATATAGCGGGCGATGGCTCAATGCACGCGCGTTGTTTTGCGGCGAGCCGATGGGCCGATATGGAGTGCCATAGCCGCGAAACTGATCCGCGTGCTTGCTATGTGATTGCTAGTGATGCAAGCCGCGCACGTGGGGGGCTAAATCATCGCCTAAGTAATTGAAAAATGGTGGACGCACTTGGGCTCGAACCAAGGACCCGCTGATTAAGAGTCAGCTGCTCTGCCAACTGAGCTATGCGTCCGTATCCGCCGGCGGGGCAATGCCGCTGGGGAAGGGCTCCCTTAGCGATTTTTGCTGCGCTGCCAAGCCTTAATCTTGGCAACCCTTGCAATTTCCTATTCCAGCCCTCGGGGCGCGCGGCGCGACCAGCGGTCTACCGCCATGATCGTGCCGATACAGATCATGTTGGTCATCATCGAGGATCCGCCGTGGCTGAGGAAGGGCAGGGGGATGCCCACCACAGGCGCGAGGCCCATGACCATCATCATGTTGATGCACACATAGAAAAAGATCGTGGTGACCATGCCGGCGGCGAGCAGGCGGGAGAAGCGGTCGGGCGCGCGCATCGCCACTCTCAATCCCCAGCCGAGCACCATGGCGAAGACGGCGAGCACGAACAGGCCGCCGATCATGCCCCATTCTTCGGCCATCGTGGCAAACACGAAATCGGTGTGTGCCTCGGGCAGGTAGTCGAGGTGGCTTTGCGATCCGTTGCCAAAGCCCTTGCCGAAGATGCCGCCCGACCCGATCGCGATCTTCGATTGGGTGATGTGGTAGCCGGCGCCCAGCGGATCGCTTTCGGGATTGAGGAAGATCAGCACCCGCTTGCGCTGATAATCGTGCATCACGAAAAAGAACATGACCGGTGCCGCGATCGCGGCGGCCAGGCCGCCGCCGACAAACAGCCAGAGCGGCAGGCCGGCGATGAACATCATCACCAGCGCGCCAAAGCTGATCGCCAGCGCCGTGCCGAGGTCGGGTTGCAGCATCACCAGCCCCGCCGGGATCGCCAGAATCACGATTGCCGGTAAAATCGCGCGCAGGCCCTTGACCTCGTTCATCGGCAGCATCGCGTAGAACCACGCCAACACCAGCACGATACCCGGTTTCATCAGCTCCGACGGTTGCAGCGTCATGAATCCCAGGTTGAGCCAGCGCTGGCTGCCCCCGCCGATCCGCCCGATCAGTTCGACCAGCACCAGCAACCCGCACAGCAGGACATAGCCGGGCAGGGCAAAGCGTTTGAACCAGTCCTGCGGCGCGCGCGCGAGCAGCATCGCCATGACCAGAAACCCGAAATAGCGGATGACATGCATCGCCGCCCACGGCTGAAACCGGCCACCGGCGGCGGAATACAGCACGGTGCCGCCAAACAGCGTCAGCGCGGTCAGCGGCAGGATCACCTGCCACGGCTGGCGCGCGATCGCCTGGGGGATATAGGCGTTGGGCATTATTGCGCGTTCGGCTCTGGCGTGGTGGTCACCTTGGGCGCGGGCTCGATATTCACGAGCGGCGCCTCGGGCTCTGGCGCGGGGCTGGCGGCGTCGGTTTGCGGGGTCGCGGGTTCGTCGTCATGCGCGGGCACGTTGGCCTGGTCTTCGGCGGCATCGTCGCTGGGCGCGGCAGGCGCGGCGGCGCCGTATTTTGCGGCATAGCTGGCGTATTCCTTGGTCATGCGCTCCTGCATCGTGCCGCCCCATTGCTTCTCGTAATCGGCCAGCACGGCCATCGCCTTGCCCTGATCGAACAGGTACGTCATCACATCGCGCGCGATCGGATAGGCCGAGCCCGATCCCCCGCCATGTTCCACCGCGACCGCCAGGGCATAGCGCGGCTTGTCGAACGGGGCAAAGCAGATGAAATGACCATGATCGCGGCGCTTCCACTGGCCGCCCTTGCCGTTGCCCATGTTCAGGCCGACGACTTGCGCGGTGCCGGTCTTGCCCGCCATCTGCACGCCGGGGATCGGGATGCGCGCCTTGCCCGCGGTGCCGCGCCCGTTGACGACTTCGTTCATCGCGTTGTGGATCAAGTCGAGGTGGTCCTGCTTGAACCCCATCGAGGGCGCCTGTGGCGCATGGCGATCGAGCATGACGCGCGGAAACAGTTTCAGCCCCGAGGCGAGGCGCGAAACATATGTCGCCTGCTGCAACGGATTGACCAGCATGTAACCCTGGCCGATCGTCGCGTTGACGGTGTCATACACCGCCCATTCCTTGTGATATTTGCGCATTTTCCACGCGGGATCGGGCACGGTGCCGAACGATTGCCCGGGATAGGGCATCGGAAATTCCGAACCGAGCCCCATGCGGCGCATCATCGCGGCGATCGTGTCCATGCCGATCTGTTGCGCAAAGTGATAGAAATACACGTCGCAAGACTGATAGATGCCCTTGAGCATATTCGTCGCGCCGTGGCCGTGGTGGTTCCAGCAATGGAACACCCGGTTGCCAACACGCAGGCCGCCGGCGCAATTCACCGAGGCCTCGGGATCGAGCCCGGCCTCCAGAAACGACAGCGCGACCATCGGCTTGACCGTCGATCCGGGCGGATACAGCCCGCGCAGGACCTTGTTGCGTAGCGGCACATGGTCGTTTTCCGACAGCATTTTCCACTCGATGCGGCCGATACCGTCGGAAAACGAATTGGGATCGTAACACGGCATCGACACCATCGCGAGCACGTCGCCCGTCCGGCAGTCCATCACCACGACCGATCCGCTTTCCAGCCCCATGCGCCGCGCCGCATATTCCTGCAGGCCCGCATGCACGGTCAATTGCACCGGGGCACCCGGCACGTCTTCGCGCGTGCCTAGATCGCGCACCACTCGCCCGCTGGCGGTTGCCTCGACCCGCCGTGCCCCGGGCACGCCGCGCAGTTTCACATCGAATGTCTTTTCGAGCGCATCCTTGCCGATCTTGAAGCCGGGCGTGATCAGCAGCGGGTTATGTTCGCGCACATAATCGTCGGCCGACGCCGGCCCGACATAGCCGACCAGATGGCCGACCGCCGCGCCCGAGGGATAAAACCTGGAAAACCCGCGCTGCGGCACGACGCCGGGCAGTTCGGGCAGACGCACGCTGACCGCAGCGAATTTGTCCCATTCCAGCTTGCTGGCCACTTCGACGGGCTGAAACCCGTGCGATTTGCCGATCTTGTCCTTGATATCGGCAACATGGTCGGGAGTCAGATCGAGCAGGCTCTGCAGCGTGGCCAGGGTCGCATCGGGATTGGCGATGCGGTCGGGGATCAGATCGACGCGGAAATCGGCGCGGTTCGATGCGATCGCCACGCCGTTGCGATCGAGCACCCAGCCGCGCCGGGGCGGGATCAGCGACAGATTGACGCGGTTGCTTTCGGACGCGGCGGCGTATTTCGCGTTTTGCGTCACCGCCAGATAGGCCAGCCGCCCGCCGAGCAACAGCCCGACACCGCCTTGCACAGCGCCCAGCAGGAATGTGCGCCGTTCGAACGTCTGCGTCAGCCGCGCGGCGGTCATCGGCAATTTGCCGGGGTTTGGTGGCCTGGACGCCATTACAGCCTCCGGATCGGGACGAGCCGCACGCGGTCGAGCAGCGCGACCAGGCGGTTGACCACCGGAAACGACACGATCGATATCAGCAATTGCGGACCGATCGTCAGCGGCAGCGGATAGCGCGCGGCAATGCCGGCAATGCCCGATGCCAGCAGCACATACAGCGCCATCAGCACGATCGCAGCCAGCCAGTCCTGCATGAAACTGCGCCACAGGAACCGTTCGTCGACCAGGTCCATCGCCAGCATCGCCAGCGACCACAGGACGATGGCAGAGCCGAACGGCTGCCCGCTATACAGATCGTCCCACGCGCCCAGCGGCAGCCCGGCCCAGATCGGCAGAAAACCGGGGCGCAACATGCGCCACGCCAGCAGCGCCATGAACGCGATTGGCGGCATCACCGGGGCAGAGGCGATGATCGGTGAAAACGTCAGGGTCGAGGCCAGCATGATCGACACCCACGGCAGGCCGGTGGCCAGCCACGGCATCGGCGCGCGGTTGATCGGGCGGTTCGGCGTGGCATCGCGGCCCGTGGCGAGCGCGGTCGATGCAGTGCTGGTGGAACTCAGCGCCACGGTTCAGTTGTCGTCCTTTGGCGGGGGCCCGGCGGCTTTGACCGCGTCGGCCATCGCAGCCACCGCAGGCGCCTGATAAACCGGCAGCACGAACACATAATCGGTCGCGGCGGGATCGGCGGCCAGGCGCCCTTCGGCGCCATCGCGTCGCGTCTGCGACACGACCGCGACCGGAACGCCCGGGGGATAGATGCCGCCCGATCCCGACGTGACGAACACGTCGCCGGGGTGCAGCGGATTGTTGCCCAGCGACAGCAGGCGGATCGCGATCTTGCCATTGGCGGTCCCTTGCACAAAGCCGGGCAGGCCATCGCCGGCGCGGCGGACCGGCACGACATTGCTGGCATCGCTGACCAGCAGGATGCGCGCGGTATCGCGGCTGGTTTCGACGACGCGGCCGATCAGGCCGGCTGCGCCGCGTACCGGCTGCCCCGCGCGCACGCCATGGGCATCGCCCGCATCGATCACGGCATACCGCCGCGCGCTGGCCGCGGTCGATCCGATCAGGCGTGCGGCGCTGACCGGCGGGGCGGCGGGGTCGACGATATGCAGCAGCGCTTTGAGCCGGCGGTTTTCATCGGCCGTCGCGCGCGCGCTGACGGCGGCGGCGCGTGCGCCGGCGATTTCGTGGATGAGTTCGAGATTCTGGTGCCCGGTTTCAAACCAGGCCTCGATCGCGGATACCAGCCCGGCGCCTGATCGGCGGGTGGCGGTCGAGGCTTCGCCCGCGGGCGCGGAGATCTCGCTGGCCGCGCCGCGCAGGAACCCGAACGCAGCAGGATTGAGCAGCGAGATGCCAAGCGCGATCAGCCCGATGATCACGCCGCCGACGGCGATCACATAAGCGGTGAATATCCCGTACTGCGCCCTGCGCGAATAGCCCGGGCGCAAATCTCGCGACCGCGCCATAAAACCGAATTCCTTTCCAACCGCGCCCAGTGTGCAGGATTATGCCAGATGTCACTGACCCTGGCACCAGCCACGATGAAACTGTCGTGAACGGCCCAGATATGGGCGCGCGTTTATGCCGTCATCAACACGCCGCGATAGATCGGATCTTCCATCGCACGACCGGTGCCCAGCGCGACACAGCTCAGCGGATCTTCGGCGACGGTCACAGGCAACCCGGTTTCATTGGCCAGATGCTCGTCAAGCCCCTGGATCAGTGCGCCGCCACCCGTGAGCACGATGCCCTGGTCGACGATATCCGCCGCGAGTTCGGGAGCGGTGTTTTCCAGCGCGATGCGCACGCCTTCGACGATCGCGCCGATCGGCTCCGACAGCGCTTCGGCGACATTGGCCTGGCTGATCGTGATTTCCTTGGGCACGCCGTTGACCAGATCGCGGCCCTTGATGTGGATGATTTCACCCACGCCATCGGCGGGCATCGTGGCGATGCCGTATTCCTTCTTGATGCGCTCGGCCGTGGCTTCACCGATCAGCAGGTTGTGATGGCGGCGCACGTAGGACACGATCGATTCGTCCATCTTGTCCCCGCCGACGCGCACCGACGTGGTATAGGCCAGACCGCGCAGTGACAGCACCGCGACTTCGGTCGTGCCACCACCGATATCGACGACCATCGAACCGATCGGCTCGGTCACCGGCATATCGGCGCCGATTGCGGCGGCCATCGGCTCCAGGATCAGGAACACCTGGCTGGCGCCGGCGTTGCTGGCGGCGTCGCGGATCGCGCGGCGTTCGACAGAGGTCGATCCCGATGGCACGCAGATCACGATCTCGGGATAGCGCAGCACGCTTTTCTTGCCGTGAACTTTCTGAATGAAATGCTTGATCATCGCTTCGGCAACCTCGATGTCGGCAATCACGCCGTCACGCAATGGGCGGATCGCCTCGATATTGTCCGGCGTCTTGCCCATCATCATCTTCGCGTCGTCGCCGACGGCCTTGACGCGCTTGATCCCGTTGATGGTTTCGATCGCGACCACCGATGGTTCGTTGAGCACGATCCCGCGATCCTGGACATAGACCAGCGTGTTGGCCGTGCCGAGGTCGATCGCGATGTTCTGGGAACCGAATTTGAAGAATCGAGAAAACAGCGATGCCATTAGAAAATCCGTCGAATCAAGAGGTTGTTCGTGGGGATTGGCATGGTGCGAAATGCCAATCGCAACTATGATGCAATGCGAAGCCTGGGCATTAGCGCAGTGTCATGGCAAAACCCAACCAATTATGACGCGCAAACCGGGATAACCTGCGCCGCCCATCTCGAAAACCACCGGGTTCATCGCTAGAACACCAATATGGCACCACAAACACGCCAGATCCGCAGGCTTCCCGAGCATCTCGTCAACCGCATTGCGGCGGGCGAAGTGGTCGAGCGCCCGGCGAGCGCGCTCAAGGAGCTGATCGAAAACGCGATTGACGCAGGCGCCACGCAGATCGGCGTCCGCCTGACCGAGGGCGGCCTGGCGATGATCGAGGTCACCGACGATGGCTGCGGCATGCGTGCCGACGAGATCGCGCTGGCGCTCGAACGCCATGCCACGTCGAAACTGCCCGAAAGCCTGATCGGCAATGACGCCTTTGACGGTAACTGGGCATTGGAACGCGTGGTCACACTGGGATTTCGCGGCGAGGCCTTGCCCTCGATCGCGTCGGTCGCGCGGTTGACGATCGAGAGCCGGCCCGCGGGCGCCGAGCCGTGGAAACGCGTCGTCGATCATGGCGATCTGATCCACGATGGCCCCGCCGCGCTGCCCAGGGGCACGCGCGTGCGGGTGGAGGACCTGTTCGGCCGGGTGCCGGCGCGGCGCAAGTTCCTGCGCTCGGCGCGCAGCGAGTGGGCCGCCGCGCTCGATGTCGTGCGCCGGCTGGCGATGGCGCGGCCCGATATCGGCTTTACGCTGGAACACGATGGCCGGCGGGCGTTCCAGGTGCAACCCGATGACCGGCTCGATACGCGCGTGGCGCAGCTTGTCTCGCGTGATCTGGTCGCCAATTCGGTGGCGGTCGATCTGGTGCGCGATGACTATCACCTGGTCGGTGTCGCGGGTCTGCCGACATACAATCGCGGCGTTGCCGATCACCAGTATCTGTTCGTCAATGGCCGCCCGGTAAAGGACCGGCTGCTGATCGGCGCGGTGCGCGGGGCTTATGCCGATATGCTGGCGCGCGACCGGCATGCAGTGCTCGCGCTGTTCCTGACGCTTCCGGCCGAAGAGGTCGATGTCAACGTGCATCCGGCCAAGACCGAAGTGCGGTTTCGCGATTCAGGGCTGGTGCGCGGGATGATCGTGACGGGGCTGCGCCAGGCGCTGTCGGGCGGTGACCGCCGCACCGCACAGGCGCCCGATGCCGCTGCAATGCGCGCGTGGCAGGTCGAGCCGGTGGTGGATCTGCAAAGCACGCTGTTTGCGCGCCAGTCCGCGCCGGCTTCGTACGCCGCGCCGCGCCTGGCCGAAGCGGGTGCCGTCTGGCGCGACTATGAAGCGGGGGTCATGGCCCCGCTGGCGGCGCGCGCCGAGCCGGCGGCCGAGCCCGTGCCGATTGCCGCGCAACACCCGCTGGGCGTGGCGCGGGGACAAGTCGCGCGGACGTATATTGTTGCCGAAGCCGATGACGGGCTGGTGCTGGTCGACCAGCATGCCGCGCACGAACGCCTGGTGCTCGAACGGTTGCGCGCGGGCGGTGCAGGGCAGGGGCCAGATGGGGGAGGGGCGCCGTCGCAGGCGATGCTGCTGCCCGAAGTGGTCGAACTCGATGAGCCCGATTGCGACCGGCTGGAGGAAGCGGCGCAGGACCTCGCGCGTTTCGGGCTGGTGCTCGAACGGTTCGGCCCGGCGGCGGTGCTGGTGCGCGCAGTCCCCGCGGCGCTCGGCAAGGGCGATCCGCATGCGCTGGTGCGCGATGTTGCCGACGATCTGACGCGCAACGGCGCCAGCCTGCTGGTCGGTGAGCGGCTCGATCTGGTCTTGGCGACCATGGCCTGCCACGGATCGGTGCGCGCCGGGCGCGTGCTGTCGGTCGCCGAAATGAATGCGCTGCTGCGCGAGATGGAGGCGACGCCGCGTTCGGGCCAATGCAACCATGGTCGCCCGACGTGGATCAAGCTGGCGCACGGCGATATCGAGAAACTGTTCGGGAGGACGTGATGCGACAATTGGTCTGGTTTATCGAAGCACTGGGTCTGACGCTGGCCCTGTCGGCCTGTTCGGCGGGCAAGCCCGATCCGGCGCCGCAACTGGCACTGCAACCGATCCTCTATCCCGATATCGCGCAGAACAAATTGTATGGGTCCGGGTGCAACTTCGTCGCGTCGGATGGTGGCATGGGCGCGGTGTTCATGGCGCAGGATGCGCGCGGGCTGATGAAGCTCGACGGGCACATCGTTGCGATCCCGGCCGCGACCGACGCCACCGCATTGCCGCAGGGCGCGCACACGCATTATGCAGGGCCGCTGTATAGCGCGACATTGACGCAAAGTTCGGGCGGCAAGCCCAAGGTGAACGGCGTGGTCAACGATTTCGCCGCGCATCTGACCGTGTTCGACGCGCGCAGACAGCCGGTATACGACGCCGCCGGCGACGCACAGTGCAAACCGATGTGACGTTTTCCGGGGCCCCTGCCCGGACAGAACAGGGGCTCTAGTGAAACGACCCGCGCCGGCCTGACCGGACCTGGGCGGCGCGGTTCAGGTCGCGGGTGTAGGCGTGCAATCCCGACGATACGAGTGCGGCGGGGATATGCTGGCCTGCGGCATCGAGCGCTTCGATTGCGGTTTCCAACAAAGCAACGATGCCTGTTGGCGAATCGTTCTGCGCAAAGGCGACAGTTTTGAGAGCCGATTTCACGAATATTGCCTCGATACCGAATATTGCCCGGATCGGCATGACCCAGCACAACTGATCGTTTGCTGAATCGTTTGTGCAGCCTGTGTTCAGATCGGGAATGGCGAATTGCTGCAATGCCCATGAAACCGGGCTTTGGTGATATCGGCGCATCCGCTCTGCCCGGTCTTCAGTCGGCGCCCTGCGGATCGCGGGTCTTGACCATGGCGCGGCTGTTCATGCTCATCACCATCACGCCGTCCTGGTTGAACACGCGCGTGGCGGTCGTGAAAATGCCGCGATCGGGCTTCGACGCGCTACGGCGTTTTTCCAGCACTTCGGTTTCCACGCTCAGCGTATCGCCGGGGTAAACCGGGCGCAGCCAGCGCAATTCGTCGATGCCCGGCGATCCCAGGCCCTGATGCCCCAGCGCCTGGTGATTGGCGACGATCATCGCCATCGTCATGCCGCAGGTGTGCCAGCCGCTGGCGGACAGGCGCCCGAAATGCGTCTGCGCCGCGGCGGCATCATCGAGGTGGAACGGCTGCGGATCGAATTTCGTCGCATAGGCAATCACCTCTTCGCGGGTGACTGCATAAGCGCCGAACCGGTGGACTTCGCCCACGGCCATGTCTTCATAGAATTGCATCACACATTGAACCGGAAGTTGAGCACGTCGCCGTCCTTGACCACGTAGTCCTTGCCTTCCTGGCGCAATTTGCCCGCATCGCGCGCGCCGGCTTCGCCGCCCAGCGCAATGTAGTCGTCATAGCCAATCGTTTCCGCGCGGATGAAACCGCGTTCGAAATCGGTGTGGATTTCGCCTGCCGCCTGCGGTGCGCGCGCGCCCTGGTGCACTGTCCAGGCGCGGGTTTCCTTGGGCCCCACTGTGAAAAACGTGATCAGGTGCAGCAATTCGTACCCGGCGCGGATCACGCGGTTCAACCCGGTTTCGTGCAGGCCCATTTCGGCGAGGAACGCCAGGCGTTCCTCGCCGTCCATGCCGCACAGATCCGCCTCGATCGCGGCCGACACGATCACCGCCTCGGCGCCTTCGGCCTTGGCCTTGGCAAACACCTTGGCCGACAGCGCATTGCCCTCGGCGGCGCAATCTTCCTCGACATTGCAGACATACAGCACCGGCTTGGCTGTCAGCAACTGCGCCTGGGCAAACACGCGCTGTTCGTCCTCGTCCCTGGGCTGCGTCAGCCGCGCCGGCTTGCCTTCGCGCAACAGGTCGAGCGCCTGGCCAAGCACCGAGGCCAGCACTTTGGCCTCCTTGTCGCCCGAATTGGCCTTTTTCTGCGCGGCCGGCACGCGCTTTTCCAGGCTTTCCAGGTCGGCCAGCATCAGCTCGGTCTCGACCGTTTCGGCGTCCGAAATCGGATCGATACGGTTGTCGACATGCTGGATATCGTCGTTTTCAAAACAGCGCAGCACGTGGACGATCGCATCGACTTCGCGGATATTGCCCAGGAACTGGTTGCCCAGCCCTTCGCCTTTCGATGCGCCACGCACGAGCCCTGCGATATCGACAAAGCCCAGCTGCGTCGCGATGATCTTCTGGCTGTGCGCGATCGCGGCCAGTTTATCGAGCCGCGGATCGGGCACGCCGACATTGCCGACATTGGGCTCGATCGTGCAGAACGGGTAGTTGGCCGCCTGCGCCGCCTGCGTTTCGGTCAGGGCGTTGAACAGCGTCGACTTGCCGACGTTGGGCAGGCCCACGATACCGCAGCGAAAACCCATGTGCGTGTCACTTTCCAAAAAACAAACCGGTGGCCGCGCGATGGTATCCCTTTGCGCGAAGGTCAAGGGCGTAGGTCGGTCAACCCTGCTGGATCAGCGCGACATCGTTCATGAACCGCACGTCGTCGCCCGTCGCCAGCCACGGCGCCGCGCGTGCCACCGCGCCGAGCATATCCGCCAGGTCGTCGGTTTCGGCCTTGGCGTAATTGCCCAGCACATAGCTCAGCACGCGGTCCTTGTGTCCCGGGTGGCCGATGCCCAGCCGCACGCGGCGGAAATCGGCATCGGCGTGGGCTTCGATCGAGCGCAATCCATTGTGCCCGGCCGTGCCGCCACCCACCTTAACCTTGACCTTGTGCGGTGCGATATCGAGCTCGTCATGAAACACCGTCACCGCATCGGTGCCCAGCTTGTAGAACCGCATCGCCTCGCCGACCGCGCGCCCGCTTTCGTTCATGAACGTCGCGGGCTTCAGCAGGATCACGCGCTCGGTACCGATCCGGCCGTCCTGGACCCAGCCCTGGAATTTCTTCTGCACCGGGCCGAAGTCATGCACATCGGCAATCGTGTCGAGCGCCATGAACCCGACATTATGGCGGTTCAGCGCGTATTGCGCACCCGGATTGCCAAGACCCACCCAGATTTGCACGATTCTGCTCCTTCTTGCTCCCCTCCCCTTCAGGGGAGGGGCTGGGGGTGGGGCCTCTCGGCTATATTCCACGTTCGCATGAGCCTGGGCGAGTGGGGAGAGGCCCCACCCCAACCCCTCCCCTTCAGGGGAAGGGCTCGGAACAAAAAAGGACCCCTTCTCGCGGGCGAGAAGAGGTCCTTTTTGCAATCAGAACATCGGTCCCGATCAGGCCGCTTCGTCGCCTTCGACAGGTTCCGGTTCCGATGGCAACACGATCGTCGCGATCGTCGCGTCGGCTTCATGCGTGATGACCTTCACGCCTTCCGGAAGCGTCAGATCGGCCAGATGAATCGAATCGCCGATTTCCAACCCGGTCAGATCGACCGTGATATCGTTGGGGATCGCTTCGGGGATCGACACCAGTTCGAGCTCGTGCGCAACGATGTTGAGCACGCCACCCTTCTTGATACCGGGTGCGGCGTCTTCGTTGATGAACACCACCGGCACTTTGACATGCACGGCGTGCGTTGCCGAAACCCGCAGGAAATCGACATGGACCGGGCGGTCCGACACCGGATGAAACGCAACGTCCTTGGGCAGGGTGCGGATCACGGTGCCGCCATCGATTGTCAGTTCGACGATCGAATTGAGAAAATGGCCGGTGCTGAGCGCCTTGCGCAGCGCCTTTTCCTCAAGATGGATGGAAACCGGGGTCTGTTTGTCGCCATAGACGACGGCGGGTGTACGGCCGGCACGACGCAGCACGCGGGAGGCTCCCTTGCCTACCTGTTCGCGTGCTTCAGCCGACAGATGCAGCGTTTCGCTCATATGTCTGGTCCTTGCAAAATTTGAGAAACATTCGATAATTCCCGCCACGCCTCCAGGGATGACCATAACGGGAAGCGGCGGCGCATAGCGGGTTCGCGCAAAAAAGCAAGCGCAAGCAAATCCTCCCCGGCACGGGGAGGGGGACCGCCCAAAGGGTGGTGGAGGGGCGGTGCCTCGTGGCGCAAGCGGTGCGATGACGCGCAATCAAGCTTTTGACCTGGCGCACTGACCCCGTGGGAATCCCTGGGGCCCGGCCCCTCCACCACGCTTCGCGCGGTCCCCCTCCCCGTGCCGGGGAGGATTTAGTACACCCGCTTCACCGTCCAGCCCTTGGTTCGCAGCATCTCGGGCAAGCCATCGCGTCCCGACACATGCGCGGCGCCCACCGCGATGAACGGATGCGCCCCGCCACGCAGCAGGTTGTCGATCTGTGCCGTCCAAGCGCGATTGCGCGCGGTCAGCAGCGCCTCGTGCAGCGCGGGATCGGCCAGGAAATCGCTGTTGGCCTCTCGCGCCAGCCCCAGGTCATCGCCTTTGAGCCAGAGCGCCAGCATATCGGCATCGCTGTCGCGATGCGCCGTCGCCTCGCGCGCCACATCGGCCAGCAACAGGTTTTGCGCGCGAGCGGGCAAACCGTCGAACACCGCGAACTGGCTGTCCACCGTCTCCAGCCCCGCGACAGGCTTGCCCGCCATGCGCGCGCGCAATTGCGGCTCCACGCCATCGGCCGGATCGGCACCCTCCTTCTGCGTGGCCAGCGCCGAAATCTGCAACGCGACCGCCCACGATTCCTCGTCGCGAAATTTGTCATCGTTCAGCCCGAGCAGCTGATACGCGGCCAGCAACGCCTTGGCGCCTGCCGGATCGAGCCGCGCGGTGGGCGGGGGCAGGCCGGGGGTCATCGCCAGCCGCGCCAGTGCCTTGCCGGCAATAGCCGGATCGATCTGCTCGCCTATTTCCATCACCAGCCGGTCGGCCGACGCCATTGCGGCATCGATCGCCGGGCGCCGCCACACCGTTCCGGGCGGCAGCGAATGGACTGTGCCCAACAGCCAGCCGCCGGTCTTGCCGGGCCCGCTGATCGCCCATAGCGCGACTTGCGGCGTGGCGACATGCGCCGGCGCCTTGTGACAGGCACACAACAGCGTCAGGCCGATAACGACTATCCAGCGCCGCATCATTGCACGCGCACGGCCGAAATACCCGATTTCGCCAGCACCTGCTGCACGCTGCCGGTGCCCGCCAGATGCCCCGCGCCGATCGCCATGAACACCGACCCCGGCTTGTCCAGCCGCTGCGCAATCCACGCGGCAAAGCCCCGGTTGCGCGCGAGAATCAGCCGCTCGATCAACAGCGGATCATCCTTGCCTTCGTCTTCGTTCATGATCCTGGCCAGCGTCGTGGCATCGCCTTTGCCCCAGGCGGTCACCATTGCGTCGATTTCGCCATCGATCTTGTCGAAGTCGTCGATCACGTTTTTGAGATAGGCCAATTGCGACGCCTGCGGCAGGCCGTCGAGGATCGCCAGTTGTCCTTCGGGCGTTTCGATTCCGGTATGCTGGACCGCGCGTCCGGCTTCGCGCGCGGTCAGGCCGGCCTCGACCCCGTTGCGGGCATCATACCCCCGGCGCAGCACGGGCAAGGTCGACAGCGCGACTGCGGCATACCATGGCTTGTCGGGGTCGAGCCGATCGGCGCTCAGCCCGAACCGCGCAAGCCGTTCGGCCAGCGCCGCACGCTCGGCTTCGGGCAACAGCGCGGACAAGTGCTGGCCTGGCGGCAGCAACGCGCGCGCGGCCAGCGCGGTGCGGGTCGCATCGCCGCCGGGATCGTTGATTTCGGTTGCGACTTCGTCGGCGCTGTCCACGGCCTGGGCGACCGGGCCGGTCAGCCAGTTTGCGCCGGCGGGAAGCATATGGATCGTGCCGAACAGCCAGATCGTCGTGTCGCCGCGCGTGATTTTCCACAACGCTGGGTGAAGCGGCGCAGGAACCGCGCTGGACGTCGCATCCGGTGCGGCAAAGACAGGCAGGGGCGCGGCCAGCAGCAGCGCAAGCGCCATGCGGAAAGGGCGGAGTTTCATCATCCGGTGGCATGGCGCAGCGCGCTGTAGACGGCAAGCCTTATGCACGACGGTTGATTTGCCCGGGCGTATCGGCCAGATGCGCGCTTATGGCCGATACCCATATGTTCGAGGCCGGCACGACGCCGCCCAGCTTCCAGGATATGATCCTGCGCCTCCATGCCTATTGGAGCGCGCAGGGCTGCCTGATTTTGCAGCCGTTCGACATGCGCGTCGGGGCAGGGACGTTCCACCCTGCGACGACCTTGCGCTCGCTCGGCCCCGAATCGTGGAATGCCGCCTATGTGCAGCCCAGCCGCCGCCCGACCGATGGCCGCTATGGCGAAAACCCCAACCGGCTGCAGCATTATTACCAGTACCAGGTGATCATGAAGCCGAGCCCGGCGCATTTTCAGGAGCTCTATCTGGGCAGCCTGTTTGCGATCGGCATCGATCCGTTGCTGCACGATATCCGCTTTGTCGAGGATGACTGGGAATCGCCCACGCTAGGCGCGTGGGGCCTGGGCTGGGAAGTGTGGTGCGACGGCATGGAAGTCAGCCAGTTCACCTATTTTCAGCAGATGGGCGGGTTCGATTGCAAACCGGTTTCGGGCGAGCTGACCTACGGGCTCGAGCGGCTGGCGATGTATATTCAAGGTGTCGACAGCATCTACGACCTTCGGTTCAATCATGCCGGCGTCTCGTATGGCGACGTGTTCCTGGAAAACGAGCGGCAGATGTCGAAATGGAATTTCGAAGTCGCCGACACCGATACGCTGTTCAAGGGGTTTCAGGCGGCCGAGGCCGAATGCCAGCGCGCGATCGCGGCCGATGTGCCGATCGCGGCCTATGAACAGGCGATCGAGGCGAGCCACCTGTTCAACCTGTTGCAGGCGCGCGGCGTGATCTCTGTGCAGGAACGTGCCAGCTACATGGGCCGGGTGCGCGATTGCGCGCGAGGGTCGGCCAAGGCCTATATGGACAAGTTCAGCGACGAATGGGCCGTAAAATTCCCGGGGTGGAGCGCATGAGCGATTTCCTGCTCGAACTGCGCTGCGAGGAAATTCCCGCGCGGATGCAGGCCGGCGCGCGTGCCGATCTCGCACGGCTGTTTGCCAAGGCGCTGGACAGCGCCGGGCTGACGCCGGGCACAATCGACGTCTGGTCCACGCCCCGCCGTCTTGCGCTGATCGCGCGCGATCTGCCGCTGGCGACGCAGGCGATCAGCGAAGAGGCCAAGGGCCCGCACACGAGCGCGCCGCCCCAAGCGCTTGAGGGCTTTCTGCGTAAGACCGGGCTTGCTGTGGACCAGCTGGTCGATCGCGATGGCGTGTGGTTTGCCGTGATCGAAAAGCCCGGCCGCGCCACCGCGGATGTGCTGGCCGAAGCCATCCCCGCGCTGATCCGCACATTCCCCTGGCCCAAATCGCAACGCTGGGGCGATGCATCGCTGTCGAGCGAAAGCCTGCGCTGGGTGCGGCCGCTGTCGGGTATCGTCGCGCTGCTGGGCGGTGAGGTCATCCATTGCGAAATCGGCGGCATCGTCTCCGGCCGCGAAACAATGGGCCACCGGTTTCACCATACCGGCCCGATCACGATCGATGGCGCGGATGACTACGCCGCGAAACTGCGCGCCGCGCATGTGATCCTCGATCACACCGAACGCGAAAGCATCGTGCGCGAAGGCGCTCGCGCTGCTGCGGCGCACGCCGGGCTGGTGCTGGTCGAAGACGAAGGGTTGGTCATCGAAAACGCCGGCCTGACCGAATGGCCCGTGCCGCTGCTGGGCCGCTTCGACGAAGCGTTCCTGGCCGTGCCCCCGGAAGTCATCCAACTGACCACCCGCATCAACCAGAAATACTTCGTCACCGAAAATCCTCCCCGGAACGGGGAGGGGGACCATGCAAAGCATGGTGGAGGGGCCTCGCCCCAAGCGCAAACGCTGGCGAACGCGTTCATCTGCACCGCGAACATCGCCGCCACCGACGGCGGCACCGAAATCATCGCCGGCAACCGCAAAGTCCTGGCCGCGCGCCTGTCCGATGCGCGGTTCTTTTGGCAACAGGACCAGAAAACGCCGCTCGCCGAACAAGCCCAAAAGCTGTCGCGGATCACATTCCACGAAAAGCTGGGCAGCCTCGCCGACAAAGTCGCGCGCGTCGCGACGCTGGCCGAATGGCTCGCCAGCGAGGGCATCGTCCCCGGCGCAAACCCGGTTCAGGCGCGCCAGGCCGCCGAGCTGTGCAAGGCCGACCTTGTGACCGAAATGGTCGGAGAATTTCCCGAACTACAAGGGACTATGGGCGGATATTACGCGCGTGTCGAAGGACTGCCCGATGCGGTGGCCGACGCCATTCGCGATCATTACAAGCCCATCGGCCAAAGTGACGGTGTCCCGCACGCGCCCGTCACCGTGGCCGTGGCCCTGGCCGACAAGCTCGACACTCTGCGCGGGTTCTTTGCTGTCGATGAAAAGCCGACCGGATCGAAAGACCCGTTCGCCTTGCGCCGCGCCGCGCTCGGCGTCATCCGGCTCATCACCGATAACGGCTTGCGCTTCGGCGTTGCCGACGGTGATCTGCTCGCGTTCTTTGTCGATCGCCTGAAAGTCCAGCAACGCGAAGCCGGCGTGCGCCACGACCTGATCGACGCGATTTTTGCACTGGGCGGCGAGGACGATCTGGTGCGCGTGCTTGCGCGCGTCCACGCACTCCAGGCGTTCGTCGGCACTGATGACGGCATCAACCTGCTTGCCGGATACAAGCGCGCGGCCAATATCCTGAAAAAGGAAACCTGGCAGCCTGCACCCATGAATTACACGCCGGAACCTGTCGAAGCCGCGTTGCGTGCCGCCGTGGACCAGGCTGGGCCATCAGTTATCGCAAGCCTTGCCGCCGAGGATTTCACCGCTGCGATGGCCGCGCTGGCCAGTCTGCGCGCGCCGATCGACGCGTTTTTTGTATCCGTAACGGTTAATGATACGGACCCGTGCAAGCGCGCCAACCGGTTGGCGCTGCTTGACGAATTTCGTGCTGCGGTGCACAAGGTCGCCGATTTTTCACGTATCGAAGGTTAGGCGGCAGGGACCAACCCAGTCGTTGAAGGTTCAAACGAGAGGCCGTTCAAACCATGAGTGCATACGTATTCCAATTTGGTCCCGGCGCCCGTTCAACCGATCCTCGCTCGCGCGACAAGACGATAACCGGTGGCAAAGGCGCCAATCTGGCCGAGATGGCGGCGATCGGACTGCCGGTCCCGCCGGGTTTCACGATCAGCACCGAAGTCTGCACCCAGTACAACAGCCAGGGCAAGACCTTCGACGCCGATCTGCGCGCAGCCGTGGCCAATGGGGTTGCGCATATCGAGCAATCGACCGGCCGCAAATTCGGCGATGCGATCACTCCGCTGCTGGTGTCGGTTCGTTCCGGCGCGCGGGTATCGATGCCCGGGATGATGGATACCGTGCTTAACCTGGGGCTCAACGACGCGACGGTCGAAGGCCTTGCCACTGGCTCGGGCGATGCACGGTTCGCATGGGATTCGTACCGCCGGTTCGTGCAGATGTATTCGGACGTGGTGCTCGGGCTCGACCATCACCGGTTCGAGGATGCGCTGGAGATCGTCAAGGAAGACAATGGCTTCTACACGGATACCGAGATGCAGGCCGAACATTGGCAGGCGCTGGTTGCGCAATACAAGACCATCGTTGCCGAAGAACTGGGCCGCCCCTTTCCGCAGGATGTGCATGAACAGCTGTGGGGTGCAATCGCAGCGGTGTTCGACAGCTGGGAAAGCGATCGCGCGCGCGTCTATCGCCGCCTCAACGACATTCCCGCCGACTGGGGCACGGCGGTCAACGTGCAGGCGATGGTGTTCGGCAACATGGGCGAAACCTCGGCCACCGGCGTTGCATTCACCCGCGATCCCGCCACCGGTACCAAATCGTATTACGGCGAATGGTTGGTCAATGCGCAGGGTGAAGACGTCGTCGCCGGGATCCGCACCCCGCAATACCTGACCAAAGCCGCGCGCGAGGCCGCGAATGCCAAGCCGCTGTCGATGGAAGAGGCGATGCCCGGCGCCTATGGCGAGCTGGCGGCGGTGTTCGAGCTGCTGGAAAAACATTACGCCGATATGCAGGATATCGAATTTACCGTCGAACAGGGCAAGCTGTGGATGCTGCAGACCCGTTCGGGCAAGCGCACCGCCAAGGCCGCGCTGAAAATGGCGGTCGACATGGTGTCGGAGGGCCTGATCGACCAGGCCACCGCAATCCGCCGCATCGATCCGATGGCGCTCGACCAGCTGCTGCATCCCACGCTCGACCCGACCGCGCCGCGCGATGTGCTGACGCGCGGACTGCCGGCATCGCCAGGGGCTGCCTCGGGCGCGGTGGTGTTCGATGCCGATACCGCAGAACGCCGCGCCGAACGCGGTGATGCGGTGATCCTGGTCCGTGTGGAAACCAGCCCCGAAGACATTCATGGCATGCATGCGGCGCGCGGCGTGCTGACCGCGCGCGGTGGCATGACCAGCCACGCGGCGGTCGTGGCACGCGGCATGGGGCGCCCGTGCGTATCGGGCGCATCGGCAGTGTCGATCGATCTTGCCAAACGCGTGGCGCGGATCGGCGATCGTCAGGTTGCCGAGGGCGATGTGATCACGCTCGATGGATCGAACGGCGAAGTCATGTGGGGCGAAGTGCGCACGGTCGAGCCCGAACTGGTCGGCGATTTCGGCGTGCTGATGGCCTGGGCCGATGGCCATCGCCGCATGAAAGTGCGCGCGAATGCCGAAACCCCGCACGACTGCCAGGTCGCGCGCCAGTTCGGCGCCGAGGGCGTGGGACTGTGCCGCACCGAACACATGTTCTTCGACGCCGGCCGCATCACGTCGGTGCGCCAGATGATCCTGGCCGACGACGAGGCCGGCCGCAGCGCCGCGCTGGCCAAGTTGCTGCCCGAACAGCGTGCCGATTTCACCGCGATTTTCGAAGTGATGGCGGGGCTGCCGGTCACTATCCGCCTGCTCGATCCGCCGCTGCACGAATTTCTGCCGCATAGCGATGCCGAATTCGGCGAAGTGGCCGAAGTCACCGGCCTGGGCATCGATCACCTGAAGCGCCGCGCGGATGAATTGCACGAATTCAACCCGATGCTCGGCCATCGCGGGTGCCGGCTGGGGATCACGTTCCCCGAAATCTATGCGATGCAGGCGCGTGCGATCTTTGAAGCGGCAATCGATGTCGCGGCGAAATCAGGCGAAGCGGTCGTGCCCGAAATCATGATTCCGCTGGTCGCGACGAAAAAGGAACTGCAGATCCTGCGCGCGCTGGTCGACAAAGCGGCGGATGAAGTCTTTGCCGAGCGCGGTACCAGCCTCGATTATATGGTCGGCACGATGATCGAACTGCCGCGCGCTGCGCTGATGGCGCACGAGATCGCCGAAGAGGGCAAATTCTTCTCGTTCGGCACCAACGATCTGACGCAGACCACGTTGGGCGTCAGCCGCGACGATGCCGCGCGGTTCCTCAATCCCTATGTGGAAAAGGGGATCTATCCGCGCGATCCGTTCGTCAGCCTGGATATCGAAGGCGTCGGGCAACTGGTCGAGATCGCGGTCGAACGTGGGCGCAGGACGCGGCCCGACATCAAGCTGGGGATTTGCGGGGAGCACGGCGGCGATCCGGCGTCGATCGCGTTCTGCGAAAAGGTCGGGCTGGATTATGTCTCGGCGAGCCCGTACCGCGTGCCGATCGCACGGCTGGCCGCGGCGCAGGCGGCGCTGGGGTGAAGCTCGTTCCTATCGCGGCAGCGCGCTGACCTTTTCTCATGACGTGTGTGGGGAGGGGGGTAGAGGCGCCTCTTGATCTCAGAACTTCGGTGGCTTGAGCGCTTTTGCCCAGCCTGACAGCGTCAGAATCTCGAACGTCTCCGTCACGCGGCCCTCTTCCGCCAGTTCCGCAAACGCCGTTTCAGCGCGCGCCAGCGCCGCTTTGCTCAAGGGCGCACCGCCGCGTGCCAGACAGGCCGACAGGCCCTGCGCGCGCAAGTCGCCGACCAATTTGCCAAGCGTGCGATAGCTGGCGCGCAGCGAGTGGCTGTCGACCACCGGGTCGGCAAAGCCGGCGCGTTGCAGCAGTTGTCCGCCGGCGCGCACATCGATTTGCGGATGCAGGCGCGGGGCCGGGCGATCACCATCGGCGGCCAGCATGATCGCGCGCATCGCAGGCAGGCTGCCCGCGCCCGGAATGGCGATAATCGCCAACCCGCCCGGCGCCATGGCACGGCGCAGGTGGATCAGCGCGCCGGGCAGGTCGTTGACCGTATCGAGCGTGCCCAGGCTTACGACCAGGTCGAATCCCTGCCCAAACGGCAGCGGCTGTTCTTCGTCGATCGCGATCGCATCGAACCCCGGTGCGGGGTCCGCGCGAGTCACGGCAACGCCCTGCGCCCGCAGGGCGGCCGAGAGCGCGCCTGTAACATCCCCGACAACCAGCGCATTTGCCGGCTGGTGGCGCAGGAACGCAAGCCGATCGACCACATCCTCGACCATGTCGTCGGTGATGAAGCGTGCCGCATCTGCCTGCATCTGCAACGCGCGCATCCGCCGGCGCAGGGCGATGCGGCGCGCGGGCGCAAATATCACGGGCGGGCTATTGGAGGGAGGACTGGTCATTGGGCCATCCCTGCCGCTGTGAGTGGCTCTTGCCAAGTCCGTCGTGACGCCCGAGAAGTGTTTGGTGACAAGCGGGGGCGGGTGATGAACACCACAAGTTTCAAACGCAGTGTCGCCCCGTTGGTCGATCTGGTGTTTCCGCCGCGCTGTCCGCTGTGCGGCGGAGCAGTCGCCGAGCATGGCGGATTGTGTGTGGAATGCTGGAGCGGCCTGATCATCCCGGGCGAACCGTGCTGTGCGAAATGCCAGCGGCCGCTGCCCGATCGTGTGGCGGCTCAGGGCATCGATGCGGCACTGGCGCTGGCTGACGCCGCGCAAGGCGAATGGATTTGTGCGCCGTGCCTGGCCGATCCGCCCAAACATGCCGGAATCGCGGCTGCCACGATCTACAACGATGTGTCACGGCAACTGATCCTGTCGTTCAAGCATGGGCGCAAGATTGCGCTGGCAGACCTGATGGTGCGGCTGATGGTGCCCCGCCTGCCGATGCTGGAGGGCGAATGGGTGTTGGTGCCTGTGCCGCTGCACCGCTGGCGGCTGTGGCGGCGCGGGTTCAACCAGTCGGCACTGCTGGCGCGGGGCCTCGCGCGCGCAGTGGGGCAGGTGCTGTTGGTCGACGCGCTGCAACGCCCGCGCGCCACGCCAACGCTTGGGCATCATGGCAAGACCCGGCGCGCCGCGCTGTTGCAGGGCGCGATCCGGGGCAACCCGGCGCACGCCGCGCGGTTGAAAGGGGCCAATGTCGTGTTGGTCGATGATGTGTTGACCAGCGGAGCGACGACCGATGCGTGTCTGGTGGCCTTGCGCAAATGCGGCGTGAGCCGGGTGCGGGTTGCGTGTTTTTCGCGCGTGCTCGATGAAACAAAGGCCATCGACACGCATTTCGGAAGGCACGCAGGTGGAACAACGCCCCCCCGCGAAGCCTGGCGCACAAACAATGACGCCCGAAGCGTAAGCTCCGGGCGTCAGTCGTGACGAAGTTTCAGCGAAGCTGGCAAGTTTGCACTCACCAAGCGGCCCCCCGACCGCCAACGCTTATAGTCCCTCATGTTCTCCTCACCAGGCGATTCAACGCACCGGCCTGGCGAAGTATTTCCCTGAACTTTGGCGCCTTGTCACGCCTTACGGCGTTGGATTTATGCGCCGCCCTTGCGGGCGGTCCAGATTGCGGTTCCCTCAAACCGCGTATTCTGTGTGCCGCGAATGGGGCCGCGTGGAAACGAGATTGTAACATACACCAGGATTTCGCCTCTCCCCTGTGGTTATCCTGCAACAAATAGAGCATAGGGCGCGCTCCACGCGATCAATTGCCCAAGGATCCAGCGATTTTGGTGCCCGAATCGACCCCAGCAAAGTCCGAAAATCCAGATTTGAGAGAATCGGGCAGCGTGTTCATGCCGCGATTCGACTCGCTCGGGCTGGTCACCGCAATTGCGACCGATCGTGCCAGCGGCCGTCTGCTGATGCTGGCGCATATGAATGCCGAAGCGATCGCGCGCACGCGCGAAACCGGCATGGCGCATTTCTGGTCGCGGTCGCGCCAGAGCCTGTGGATGAAAGGCGAAACGTCGGGCCACGTGTTGCGCGTGATCGAGATGCGTGTCGATTGCGACCAGGATGCGATCGAACTGGTGGTCGATGCGGCAGGGCCGGCCTGTCATACCCTTGCGCAAAGCTGCTTTTACCGCCGGATTACCGATGATGGATCGCTCGAGCGGATTGACGTTTGACGCTTACGTAAAGGACAGCTAGCCTCGGGCGATGTCCACGTTGTCACCTTCGCTTGCCGACCCCATGACGGGGGATCATACCGGCCATCTGCATCAACCCGATGCACTGGCTCGCGATACATACACGATTTCCGATCTATCGGCCGAATTTGGCGTAACCGCGCGCGCGCTGCGGTTTTACGAGGACGAGGGGCTGATTGCGCCGACCCGTAACGGGCTGGCGCGAATCTATTCGAAACGCGATCGCGCGCGGCTGGCCTGGATCATGCGCGCCAAGAATGTCGGGTTCAGCCTGTCGGACATCCGCGACATGATCGACCTGTATGATCGCGGCGACGGGCGCAGCGAGCAACGCCGCGTCACGATCGCGAAATGCCGCGAACGCATCGAAAACCTGCACCGCCAGCATCACGATATCGAAGCGACGATCGCCGAACTGACCAGCTTTGTCGCGCTGGTCGTCGCGCAGGACAGCAAAGGCTGATCGTTCCCCGGCTTTGACCCAGGAACGACGTGTTGGCGGTCGCGTGTTGTTACTCCGGCAGGAAATCGGGGACCGACAGATAGCGTTCGCCGGTGTCGTAGTTGAAGCCCAGCACGCGGTTTCCGGCGGGCAATTCGGGCAGTTTCTGCGCGATGGCCGCCAGTGTCGCGCCCGAACTGATCCCGACCAGCAGGCCCTCAACGCGCGCGCTGCGCCGGGCCCATTCCTTGGCGTCGGCGGGGTCGACCTGGATTGCGCCCTCGATCGACTGCGTATGCAGGTTGCCGGGGATGAACCCGGCGCCGATACCCTGGATCGGATGCGGCGCAGGCTGGCCGCCCGAGATGACCGGCGACAGCGTCGGCTCGACCGCCCAGGCTTTCAGATGTGGCCAGTCCTGTTTCAGCCGTTCGGCGCATCCCGTCAGGTGCCCACCGGTGCCGACCCCGGTGATCATCGTGTCGATCGGCGAGTCGCGGAAATCGTTGAGTATTTCCTGGGCCGTCGTGGCGACATGCGCCGCGATGTTTGCCGGATTTTCGAATTGTTGCGGCATCCACGCGCCGGGATGTTCGTCCAGCAACTGGTTGGCGCGTTCGAGCGCGCCTTTCATCCCGCGCTCGCGCGGGGTCAGGTCGAATGTCGCACCATAGGCCAGCATCAGCCGGCGGCGTTCGATCGACATCGAATCGGGCATGACCAGGATCAGGCGATAGCCCTTGACCGCAGCGACGAGCGCCAGGCCGATGCCGGTGTTGCCCGAGGTCGGCTCGACAATCGTGCCGCCGGGCTTCAGGCTGCCATCGGCTTCGGCCGCCTCGATCATGGCCAGCGCGATGCGGTCCTTGATCGATCCGCCGGGGTTGGATCGTTCGCTCTTGATCCACACCTCGTGGTCGGGGAACAGGCGGGCCAGCCGGATGTGAGGGGTCTGGCCGATCGTCGCAAGTACGGAATCCACTTTCATGTCGCTTGCTCCTTCAAGGTGTTTTCGGGTTCTGCGTAAGTCGTTGCAAACGTGCGCGCGCGGCGCAATTCGGGAAAAGCCCAGGTCCAGATCAGCGTTACGGCAATCGCGCCCAGCCCGCCGAACACCACCGCGCCGGCTGCGCCAAGCAGCGCGGCGGCCAGTCCCGATTCCATCTCGCCCAATTCGTTCGAGGCCGAAATCGCCAGGCCCGAAATCGACGAAACCCGTCCGCGCACCGCATCGGGCGTATGCAACTGCACCAGTGTGCTGCGAATGAACACCGAAACCATGTCCGCCGCGCCCAGCAGCGCGAGCAGGCCCAGCGACAGCACAAAATTGCGCGAGATGCCGAATGCGGCAGTGGCCGCGCCAAACACCGCGACCGACATCAGCATGCGCGCGCCAACGTCGTTTTCGATCGGCCGCCGGGCAATCACCAGGCCGATCGCCGATGCGCCAAGGCTGGGCATGGCGCGCATCAGCCCCAGCCCGAACGAACCGACCGCATGCCCGTTCCACATGAGAATATCGCGCGCATACACCGGCAGCAAAGCGGACGCGCCACCCAGCAACACCGCAAACAGATCGAGCGTGACGCAGCCCAGCAGAAACCGGTCTTGCCAGACATAGGCCAGGCCATCGAGCATCTGCCGCAAGGGATGCACATGCGCATTGCCCGACGGCGGCGGTACGGGGCGAATGCGGATGATGGCGGTGGCAGCGATCACCAGCAGGACAGTGGCCACGCCATACGGCAGCGCGGGATTGAGCGCAAACATCACGCCGGCCAGCGCCGGGCCACCGATCGATCCGACCTGCCACGACATGGCGCTGATCGCGATCGCGCGCGGCATCAGCGCGGCCGGCACGATATTGGGCGCGATCGACGATTGCGCGGGGCCGATGAACGCGCGGATCGCGCCGTGCAGTGCCGCCAGCGTGAACAGGAATGGCAGCGACAACGTTCCCAATGCGGTGATCAAAGTCAACGCAAGCGCCACCAGGACATCGAGCGCAGTCGCCAGCGCGGTGATATTGCGCCGGTCAAACCGATCGGCAATGACGCCCGCAACCGGCGCCAGCAGGATCTGCGGCAGGAACTGGACAAGCCCAAGCAGACCGAGCTGAAATGCCGCGGCCCTGATCGACATGCCGTATGTGCCGCGCGCGACATCGTACAATTGATAGCCGAGCACGACGACCATGCCGCTGGTCGCAAATACCGAGGCGCAGCGCGCGACCCAGAACTTGCGGTAATCGGCAATCGCCAGGGGCGAGGCGGGCATCGGGAAGGATGTGGAATCGGTCACGCCTCGCAGGCATGACAGCGCGGCGACGGCTTGCCAAGAGATCAAACGTTTGGCGCGCTAAATCTCAACTGAATTGCTTGATAAAAATCAGTGGGTCGGACGCAACCGTGGATTGGGCTGAAGCGATTTGATCATCTTGCCAAAGTCATCCGCGCGAATGATGCGTTCAAATTGAAACCCCGCACGATCGCCTTCCGACCATACCAGAAATGCCTCGATCCGGCCGATCTGCGGCAGGCGTATCGTCACGCGCTCGCCCCGCCCGAAATCCAGCGCACCACGCGTCATGAAGCCGGTGGTCGATACGTTGATCAGCTGCAGCTTTACATCGCCGATGCGGCGATGTTCGGCGATCACCGGCAGGTCCACCGGATGGCGGGTGGAATTTCGCTGGTCCGTGACCGATAGTTGCGCCCCGCCTGACATCGGCATTCCTTTTGCGTGATACGAATTCGATCGTGCCCGTACAGGCCGACAGGGCCAGCGGGCGTCTCACGGTTATCGGGGCAATTGGCTTATAATTCGTAAAACCGGCGGCAAACCCTTGCCGGGTAGGGCAACTGTTTGCCGGACATAGTTTGATAACGGTTTTGGCGCTGCAGATAGCATTCTGGTTTCAAACGAAATTACGCGCGTCGCAAGATCCCGTGCTTTTTCTTGCCCGACGACAGCCGCGCTTCGCCGCCCGTCAGCACGATCACATGATTTTCATCGCTGATCGCCGCGCCGTCGACCCGCGCGCCGCCTCCCGCGACCAGGCGCTTGGCCTCGCCGCGGCTGGCGGCAAAGCCCAAAGTGATGAGCGCGTCGATCACGCCGATGCCATCGGGGCCGACATCGGCGGTGGGCAGATCCTGGCCGATGCCGCCGCCGGCAAAGGCGGCCGCTGCGGTCGATTGCGCGGCGGTCGCTGCGTCGGGCCCGCGCACCAGCGTGGTCACTTCATTGGCCAACACCACTTTGGCGGCGTTGATCTCGCTGCCGGCCAGCGCTTCGAGCCGGGCGATTTCATCAAGCGGCAGATCGGTAAACAGCCGCAGGAACCGGCCGACATCGCGGTCGTCGACATTGCGCCAGTATTGCCAGAAGTCGTAACCCGGCAGGCTGTCTTCATTCAGCCAGACTGCGCCGTTGACACTCTTGCCCATTTTCGCGCCATCGGCGGTCGTCAGCAGCGGCGTGGTTGCGCCGTACAGCTCGATTGCATTCATCCGCCGCGTCAGCTCGATGCCGTTGACGATATTGCCCCACTGGTCCGATCCGCCGAGCTGCAGCCGGCAGCCATGGCGCAGCGCCAGCTCGCGGAAATCGTAGGCCTGGAGAATCATGTAGTTGAATTCGAGGAAGGTCAGCGGCTGTTCGCGATCGAGCCGGGTTTTCACCGAATCGAACGCGAGCATGCGGTTGACCGTGAAATGCGGGCCGACACTGCGCAGTAGGTCGATATACCCCAGTTCGGACAACCAGTCGTCGTTGTTGACCATAATGGCGTCGGTCGGGCCCCCGCCGTTTGTATCGGCGCCGAAATCGAGCAGGCGATGAAACACCTGCGCGATGCTGGTGATGTTCGCGTTGATCAGCTCGGTCGTCAGCAGCTTGCGCGTTTCGTCCTTGCCGCTGGGATCGCCGATCTTGGTGGTGCCCCCGCCCATCAGCGCGATCGGCTTGTGCCCGGCCTGTTGCAATCGGCGCAGCAGCATGACCGACGCCAGATTGCCGATATGCAGCGAAGACGCGGTCGCATCGAACCCGGTATAGGCGGTCACGATCGAAGTGGTGGCCAGCGTGTCGAGCCCGTGACCGTCGGTGAGCTGATGAATATGCCCGCGCTCTGACAGCAGGCGGAGCAGATCGGACTTGAATTGCGTCATGACGGCCTTCTATTCGCAAGGTTTGCGATGGTGCAGCGCGCCTAGCATGGAGTTTTCACGTTGCAAACTTTTGGCCTGCTTGCCCACCCGGCGCATCCGCCCGCGGCCGTACGCTGTGTGACCACGCGGGTGTTGTCGATGGACGCGAACTGGTGCGTGTTGCGGTGGAAAATCGAGGGCGCCGCAGGCGTGGTCGTGCCTGCCTTTGCCGGCAATGGGCGTGCCGACGGCTTGTGGCGGACGACGTGTTTCGAGCTGTTCGTGGCGGGGCAGCGCGGCTACGCCGAATTCAACTTCGCCCCGTCAGAACGCTGGGCGGCCTACGATTTTACCGGATACCGCGAGGGCATGGCCGATCGCGCGATGGCGCGCGCGCCGGTGATCACGCCCCGCCGGGGCGGGGATGTGCTGTTTTGCGATGTGGCGATCGCGTCTGCGCAATTGCCGCCGCTGCCCTGGCGGTACGCGCTGACGGCGGTGATCGAGGAGGCGGGCGGGGTGAAATCGTTCTGGGCGCCGGTGCATGGCGGAGAACGGCCCGATTTCCATGATCCGGCTTGCCTTGCCGGCGTGCTTGCGGCACCGATCGGGGCATGACTTCTGTCCGCTTCGGCATAGACCGCCTGATCACCGATCCTGCATTGCGCCAGCCGCTGATCGGGCGGCGCGTGGCCTTGGTCGCGCATCCCGCCTCGCTTACGGCCGGCCTGGTCCATTCGCTCGATGCGCTGGCGGCCTTGCCCGAGATCAGACTGACCGCCGCATTCGGCCCGCAACACGGGCTGAAAGGCGACAAGCAGGACAACATGGTCGAAACGGCGGATTTCCATGATCCCGATCATGGCATCCCGGTGTTCAGCCTCTATGGCCAAGTGCGCCGGCCGACCGCGGCGATGATCGAGACCGCCGATGTGTTCCTGTTCGATCTGCAGGATCTGGGCTGCCGGATCTACACATTCGTGACGACGCTGCTGTACCTGCTCGAAGCCGTTTCGGGCACGGGCAAGGCGGTGTGGGTGCTCGATCGGCCCAATCCCGCCGGCCGCCCGGTCGAGGGTATGACGCTGTTGCCAGGATATGAAAGTTTTGTCGGCGCGGGGCCGATGCCGATGCGCCATGGGCTGACGCTGGGTGAGATGGGCCGCTGGTTTGTCGATCACTTCGGGCTCGATGTCGATTACCGGGTGATCGCGATGGACGGGTGGCAGGGCGATGCCGCGCCCGGGTTCGGGTGGCCCACCGATCGCATATGGATCAATCCGTCGCCCAATGCGGCCAGCCTGAACATGGCGCGCGCCTATGCCGGAACGGTCATGATCGAAGGCGCAACCGTGTCCGAAGGGCGCGGGACGACGCGGCCGCTGGAAGTGCTGTTCGGCGCGCCCGATGTCGCTGCGCGCGACGTGCTGGCAGAAATGCAGCGGTTTGCGCCGCACTGGATGAGCGGCTGCGCGTTGCGCGAATGCTGGTTCGAACCGACGTTTCACAAACACGCGCACCAGGCGTGTTCGGCGCTGATGATCCATGCCGAGGGGCCATATTACGACCACCACGCGTTCCGGCCATGGCGGCTGCAGTCGCTGGCGTTCAAGGCCATCCGGACGCTGTATCCCGACTACCCGCTGTGGCGCGATTTCCCGTACGAATACGTCGAGAACCGGCTGGCGATCGATGTGATCAACGGCGGTCCGGGGTTGCGCGAATGGGTAGATGACCTGGGCGCGACGCCTGGCGATCTGGAAGCTCTGGCGACGCGGGATGAGGCGGCGTGGGTGACCGAAACGCGGCGGTATCGGCTGTATTAAGGCGGGTGCAGTAGCTCGGCACGCCAGACCGCGTCTCCTCACCGCGCCGAATAAATCCTACCCATCCACTACGTCACCCCGGATCAAGTCCGGGGAGACGTGTGGGGTGGGGGAGTACCCGGATATCCGAAGTTGGCGCGTGGTGAGAGGTTGTCTTACGCCGGCACCACCCCACGCGCACGCCCGCGCCGAATGCTCATCGGCGCGCTTTCGGGCAGGAACAGCATTGCGACCAGGCTCGTGCAGGCGATCGCCATCATGTAATAGGCCAGCACCGCCGGATTGTGGGTAACTTCGATCAGCCACGCCAGGACCGGCTGGGTCGATCCGCCCATCGTCGTCACAGGGATAGTATAGACCAGCGCAAACGCGCGTGCGCGCATGCCGCGCGGCAGGCTTTCGGCCACGGCGGTGAACGCGGCGGAAAACGGCATCGTGCCCAGGCCCGACAGCACGAGATTGACCACCACGAACGCCGCCACTGTGGGCGCGCCCAGAAACCAGGCGAACATCGGCAGGATCAGGATCACGAACCCCAGTTGCGGCCAGATCATCGCCGGGCGCCGCCCGACCTTGTCGGACAGCCAGCCGCCGATGATCGCGGTGACCATGCCCGCACCATTGCACGCCAGATCGCCCGCCATGCCGACCCACGCCGGCAGGTGCAGCGTATGCTGCGCAAAGGTCGCCATATACAGAAAGATATACGTCGTCGTGGTACCCGTGCCGATGATCACCATGCCCAGGATGACGATGCGCCAGAACCCGGCCGGCGTCGCCGACAGGGCTTCGGCCTCGGTCATCGGCGTTTCGGCATGCGCTGGAAAATCGGGCAGGCTCGACCGGATCACCAGCGCGAACGGCAGGATCAGCGTGCCCGCGAGCAGCGCGATACGCCAGCCGAACGCCGACAACTGGGCATCGTCGAACACCAGGCTGAGCATGAAGGCGACCAGCGCGCCGACGGTGAATGCCACCATCTGGCTGGAATTCTGCCAGCTCGAGGCCCAGCCGCGCCGTTCGGGCGGGACGGCTTCGAGCATGTAGGTCGTCGCCGCACCGACTTCGCCGCCCAGCGCAAACCCCTGGCACAGCCGGGCGCAGATCGCGATGATCGGCGCGGCAATGCCGATCGTGGCATAGCCCGGCGTCAGCGCGAGCGCGAAGATCCCGGCGCCCATCAGCAGCATTGAAAGGAACATGCCCTTTTTGCGCCCGACCCGGTCGGCATAGCCGCCGATGACCCAGGCGCCGATCGGCCGCGCGGCAAATCCGGCGCCGAATGTGGCAAGCGATCCCATCAGGCTGAGAAAGCTGGACGTCGAGGGAAAAAACGTGTGGCCGATCTGAATCGCGAAGTAGGCGTACGTCACGAAATCATAGAATTCGAGCGCATTGCCGCACGTGGCCGCGATGATCGCGCGGCGGGCAATGCGGGCGTCATGCGCAGACGAAGCCATGGATTTCCTTTTTCGGGTGGGCGCGGGGTATGGGGCACTAATCAGTCTGCGCTGCGACAGGTCAAGGCGGCGGTGCACCTTTTTTGGATTTCACGAGTTTACGCCTCACAAATGTCGCTCTCGTCTCCCCGGACTTGATCCGGGGTCCCGCTTCTTCTCTGGCTTTGCGCGGAAGAAAGCGGGGTCCCGGATCAGGTCCGGGACGACGGCTGCGTTTATCTTGCAAATGCGAAGCGCGTTCAGCCCTTCTTGCGCGTCAGTTCGCGCATCGCCGCATCGAGGCCGCCCAGCGTCAGCGGATGCATCGACCCGCCAACCAGATCACGGATCAGCTTGGTCGATTGCGAATAGGCCCATTGCTTCTCGGCCACCGGGTTGAGCCACACCGTCGCAGGATACGTCTGCGCCACGCGGTGCAGCCACACCGCGCCGGCTTCCTCGTTGAAATGTTCGACCGATCCGCCCGGGTGGGTGATTTCATAGGGGCTCATCGCCGCGTCGCCGACAAAGATCACTTTGTAATCATGGCCGAATTTGTGAAGCAGGTCCCATGTCTGAGTGCGTTCGGCAAAGCGCCGGCGGTTGTCCTTCCACACGCCTTCATACAGGCAGTTGTGAAAATAATAGAATTCCATGTTCTTGAACTCGCTGGTCGCCGCGCTGAACAGCTCCTCGACGAGCTTGATGAACGGGTCCATCGAACCGCCGACATCGAGAAACAGCAGCAGCTTGACCGCATTGTGCCGTTCGGGCCGCATGCGGATGTCGAGCCAGCCCTGGCGCGCCGTGCCCTCGATCGTTGCGTCGATATCGAGTTCATCCGCAGCGCCTTCGCGGGCAAACCGGCGCAGGCGGCGCAAGGCGATCTTGATATTGCGCGTGCCCAGTTCGCGCGTGCTGTCGAGGTTCTGGAACTCGCGCTTTTCCCACACCTTGATCGCGCGGCCGTGCTTGCTTTCGCCGCCGATGCGCACGCCTTCGGGATTGTATCCGCCATTGCCGAACGGGCTGGTGCCGCCGGTGCCGATCCATTTGCTGCCGCCCTGGTGGCGTTTTTCCTGCTCTTCGAGCCGTTTCTTCAACGTCTCCATGATCTCTTCCCAGGATCCGAGCGCCTTGATCGCCGCCATTTCCTCTGCGCTGAGGAACTTCTCGGCGATCGCCTTCAGCCAGTCCTCGGGTACATCGACCGGTTTCTGCCCGTAATCGGACAGGATGCCCTTGAAGACCTTGTTGAACACCTGGTCGAAGCGGTCGAGCAGGCCTTCGTCTTTGACGAAGGTCGCGCGCGCCAGATAATAAAAAGCCTCGGGCGTGCTGTCGATCACGTCCTTTTCGAGCGCTTCGAGCAGCACCAGGTGCTCCTTGAAACTGGCCGAAATCCCGGCGCTGCGCAATTCATCGACGAAGTTGAAAAACATGGTTCAGGCCGCAGGCGTGGGCGGGGCAGGGGGCTGACGCGCGAACAGCTCCAGCGTTGGGTCAAACACCGCCCATGGAGGCGCGTCCTCGGTCCAGATGACTGCCGAGGGGGCCAAGTCGTGCGGCTGATCGATCACGCCGAACCGCACGGTCTTCATGGTGGGGCGCGCCGAGCTCTGACCATAGACCTGCGACCCGCACGCGGCGCAGAAATGAAATGTCAGTGTGTTGCCGCTGTCTGCATTCCAGCTCGATGTACCGAGCGTGCCCTCGATCGCGACCGCGTCGGCGGGAAAGATCGCATTGGTGGTTGGGCCGCCCGCCGCGATCGCCTGGCATTGGCGGCACCAGCACTGGCGCGTGGCCAGCGGCTTGGCGTCGATCTGCAAGGTTACCGCGCCACACGCGCATTTTCCGGTATAGCTCATGACGCGATCATCCGTTGCGGCGGGACATGAAGGCCAGCCGTTCGAACAGCATGATATCATGCTCGTTTTTCAAAAGCGCGCCGTGCAGCGGCGGGATTGCCTTGGTCGGGTCGCGGTTTTGCAGCACGTCGAGCGGCATGTCTTCGTTGAGCAGCAGTTTGAGCCAGTCGAGCAGTTCGGACGTGCTCGGCTTTTTCTTCAGGCCCGGCACGTCGCGCACTTCGTAGAACACCTCCATCGCCTTGGCGATCAGCGTGCGCTGGATACCGGGGAAATGGACATCGATAATCGCGCGCATCGTGTCGCGGTCGGGAAACTTGATATAGTGGAAGAAACAGCGGCGCAGGAACGCGTCGGGCAATTCCTTTTCGTTGTTCGACGTGATCACCACGATCGGGCGCTCGACCGCAGTGATCCGCTGCTGCGTCTCATAGACGTCGAAGCTCATGCGATCGAGCTCCTGCAACAGGTCGTTGGGGAATTCGATGTCGGCCTTGTCGATTTCGTCGATCAGCAGGACGGGCAGTTGCGGCGCGGTAAACGCCTCCCACAATTTGCCCTTCTTGATATAGTTGGCGATGTCGTGGACGCGCTCGTCGCCGAGTTGGCCATCGCGCAGGCGGGCCACCGCGTCGTATTCATACAGGCCCTGCTGCGCCTTGGTGGTCGATTTGACATTCCATTCGATCAGCGGCGCGCCGACGGCTTTGGCAATTTCATGCGCCAGCACGGTCTTGCCGGTACCCGGCTCGCCCTTTACCAGCAGCGGGCGGCGCAGCAGCACGGCGGCATTGACGGCGACTTTCAGGTCGTCTGTGGCGACATAATTGCTGGTGCCTTCGAAACGCATCGATCTGTCCTGCCCGCTTAACCAAGGGGTTAACGCTACCGTCAACGTGCGCCCCCGGCAAGAGGCGTGGTAATAAGTCGCAAAGGGTATCACAAGTCACGGTAATGCCGGAAAAACCGTTGCATAGCGCGCAGCGGCTTGGCAGGGCAGCAATCGGGGACCGGCCATGTGATCAACTGGTCTTGTTGCATTGGCGGTGCCCTGAATTTTTTGCGCCCTTTTGCAGACAAGGCTCGGTCGGAAGCGTTTATCGGGTAATGGATTTGTCCCAGCCTTCCTCCCCCGGCAGTGCCGTGCCAAGCGCACCAGTGGATGCGCCCTATGAGCGCAGCCATTATCATTCGCCGACGCGATCGCGCTATGTCGCGGCGCTTCTGTCGCTCGGCATCTGCGCGCTGCTGCTGCTTCTGATCCTGTCGATGGCGGCGCTCACCATCCAGAAGGGCGAACCGGCCAATCTGTTGACCGCAATCAAGCTGACCCCGCCGCCCCAGGAAATCTTGAAAGCGCATGCCGGGGCCAAGTCGAAGCCCAAACAGAACAACGTGCCGATCCAGACGCAAGCCGCGATCAAACTGCCGCCGCATGTCAATATCGAAAACCCCCACAAAGTCGAATGGCCGCCCGGGTTCATCCATATGAACCATGCCGATCTGGCCAATTCGGATATCAGCAATATCCATTCGACAGGCGGCGGCGGCCAGGGCCACGACGATGGTGCCGGCGGCGGCAAGGGCGGCGACAACGGGCCCGGAGAATCGAGCTTCTACAACGTGGAATGGTATCGCAAACCGCCAAAGCGCGCGCTGGACTCGTATATGAAGCCGGGCCAGGATCCCGGCCGGATGGCGACGATCGAATGCCGCATGATCGAGAACTATCATGTCGACGATTGCCACGAAGTCAGCGAAACCCCGCGCGGAACCGGCATGGCGCGGGTGTTGCGCGAGGCATCCTGGCAGTTCGAAGTACGCCCGCCGCGCTTGAACGGCAAGACGCTGCTCGGCACGCGGGTGCATATCACCTACACGTTCAGCGAGTTTGAAAAAGCGACCGAAGGTGCCAATCCCTTGGAGCATCCGGCGGGTGATTAGGTCTGGCCCGTTGCGGGGAAGATTGTCTTGTAAAGAATATGTGGTATATCGAGGACATCTGTTCAGGAGAACGTCGCATGGCGAACATGACTCTCAATGTCCGGGTTGGCGGTGTGCTTGGCGAATTCGTGGCCGCCAATGTCGGTGAGGACGGCAGCTATGACAATGTCAGCGAGTATGTGCGGGATCTGATCCGGAAGGACAAGGCCCTGGCTGACGAGGTCGCATTCGAACGGTTGAAAGCCGAATTGCAGGCTGCATTTGCAACGCCGGATGAGGAATTTCGATCTTTGACAGCGGAAGATTTCATCGCGCGGAATCGTAAACGCCGGGCTGCGTGACGGTGTATCGCATTTCGGAAAGGGCCGATGATCGGCTCGATGAGATATACGACCATACATACGACAGATGGGGTCAGGCACAAGCGGAGCGCTATGGATTGGGGTTCATTGCCCGGTTCGAGGCGATCGCTGCTCGATCAGTTTCGTGGCGCGTTATCCCCGCCGAATTCGGTGCGCGCGGGTACTTTTGCCGATATGAGCATCACTATATTTATTGGCGGGTGTTGAGCGACGGCTCGGTGGGTATCATCACGATCTTGCATGAGCGAATGCATCGGATCGACAAGCTTGCCGGCGAGATGACGTGATTCCGGGGGTGAGGTAAACGGCCAAAGGGCACGGCAACTCAGGCGTCGATCAGATCCGGATCGATATCCGCCGCGCGGTTCTGGATGAACATGAAGCGGTGTTCGGGATTGCGGCCCATCAGGCGGTCGACCAGGTCCTTGATCACGTGGCGCTGTTCATGCGTTTCGGGCAGGGTCACGCGCAGCAGCGATCGCGTCGCCGGGCTCATCGTGGTTTCGCGCAATTGCCCTGGGTTCATTTCGCCCAGGCCCTTGAACCGGCCGACCTCGACCTTCTTGCCCTTGAACGTGGTTTTTTCCAGCTCGGCGCGATGGGCATCGTCGCGGGCATAGGCGCTGAGCGTTCCCGAAGTCAGGCGATAGAGCGGCGGCTGGGCGAGGTACAGGTGTCCGCGCCGCACGACTTCGGGCATTTCCTGGAAAAAGAACGTCATCAAAAGCGTGGCGATATGCGCGCCGTCGACATCGGCGTCGGTCATGATCACGATGCGGTCATAGCGCAGCGCGTCGGGGTTGCAGTCCTTGCGATTGCCGCAGCCGAGCGCGAGATTGAGATCGGCGATTTCCTGGTTGGCGCGGATCTTGTCGTTGGTGGCCGAGGCGACATTGAGGATCTTGCCGCGGATGGGCAAGATCGCCTGGGTCTTGCGATCGCGCGCCTGCTTGGCGCTGCCACCGGCGCTGTCGCCTTCGACGATGAACAGTTCGGTCTCGCCACTGCCTTCGCCGGTGCAATCGGTCAGCTTGCCCGGCAGCCGCAATTTGCGCGTGTTCGTCGCAGTCTTGCGCTTGATCTCGCGCTCGGCCTTGCGCCGCAGCCGCTCGTCCATGCGATCCATCACCGAGCCGAGCAGTGCCTTGCCGCGATCCATATTGTCGGTCAGGAAATGGTCGAAATGGTCGCGCATTGCCGCCTCGACCATCCGCGCGGCATCGGGGCTGGTCAGGCGGTCCTTGGTCTGGCTCTGGAACTGCGGGTCGCGCACGAACACCGACAGCATCACTTCGCTGCCGGTGATCATGTCCTCGGGCGCGATGTCCTTGGCCTTTTTTTGGCCGATCAGCTCTCCGAATGCGCGGATGCCCCGCGTCAGCGCGGCGCGCAGACCCTGTTCATGCGTGCCGCCATCGGGGGTGGGGATGGTATTGCAATAGTAGCTGTAGGTGCCGTCGGACCACAACGGCCAGGCGATCGCCCATTCGACGCGGCCCATTTCTTCACCGCCGGGGCCCGGAGGAAAATCCTGCCTGCCGGTAAACGGCACCGTCGTCACGCATTCGCGCGACGCGATCTGTTCGGCCAGGTGATCGGCCAGGCCGCCGGGAAACTGAAACGTGGCTTCTGCGGGGACATCGTCGACGCACAGCGCGGGCGCACATTTCCAGCGGATTTCGACGCCCGCGAACAGATAGGCCTTTGACCGGGCCAGCCGGAACAGCCGCGCCGGCTTGAATTTGGCATCGGCGCCAAAGATCGAGATATCGGGCACGAATGTGACGGTGGTGCCGCGCCGGTTGGGCGCATTGCCAATCTTTTCGATCGGGCCCTTGGCGAACCCGCAGGAAAATTCCTGCGCATACAGACCTTTGTTGCGCGCGACTTCGACCCGGGTCAGCGTCGACAGCGCGTTGACCACCGAAATGCCCACGCCGTGCAGGCCGCCCGAGGTGGCATAGGCCTTGCCTGAAAACTTGCCGCCCGAATGGAGCGTGGTCATGATCACTTCGAGCGCGGATTTGCCCGGATATTTGGGGTGTTCGTCGACCGGAATGCCGCGCCCGTTGTCGCTGATCGTGATCCGGCCGGGCGCCCCGGGTTCTTCCTCCAGCGTGATCTCGATGCGGTTGGCATGGCCCGCGACGGCTTCGTCCATCGCATTGTCGAGCACTTCGGCGACGAGATGGTGCAGCGCGCGTTCGTCGGTGCCGCCGATGTACATGCCCGGGCGACGCCGGACCGGCTCCAGCCCTTCGAGGACCTCGATCGCAGAGCCATCGTAACTCTCCGCGGCGGCGAGCAGCGCGGTCTGCTTGTCGAACAAGTCATCTGCCATGCGGGGCGTCATAGCGGATGGGGGGAATCCAGCGCAAGGCGGGGGAGGCGCTTATTCCGCCGCTTTTTAGCACACGCGTGGCCCACCAAACGAGCGAGGGTTCGGGATTGTAGCTGGCAGCTCAGATCCCGGCGCGATGCTGGATCTGGTAATCCTCCTGCGTGAAATGCACAGGCGCCGGGCTGATTGTCGTGAACGTCCCGGTGCCGACTTCGCGCACTTCCATCGCGCGTTCGGCAATGCCGAATTCGTTGAAACGGAACACGCCGTCCAGCCCGATGAAGCCTTGCGAATCAAACAGCTTGCCCGTGGGGAACACGGTGCCCGATCGCCAGCTGCGCGCGACGTTCAGCGTCAGCAGCACCGAGTCATAGCCAAGCGTCGAAATGCGCGGTGGGTTGACGCCAAACCGGTTGTGATACGACGTTTCGAACTGGCCAAAGCGCTTGTCCGAAATTGCGGCAAACCACGCACCGCGCAAGGGCGCCATATGCGTGATCGTGGCGTCGCCTGCCCACAATTCGGTGCCGAGCAGGCGCACGCCATTGGCCATCGGCGCGGCGAGCGCGGCGATCCGCGCGCGGTCCGCAATCACGATTGCATCGACCTGGCCCTTGGCTTTCACCCGGCGGATTGCGCTGGCGACCGACGTGTTGGTGCGTTCGTAGGTTTCCACGTCTGTCACGCGCACATTGTACTGCCGTGCCGCACCGTTTAGCCCGGCGGCGACCCGCTGGCCATACACGCCTGTCGGGATCAGCGCGCCGACAGCGGTGATGCCATGCGCGCGGGCATAGCCGATCACGCGCGCGACCGATTGCCCGGGCGCCTGGCCAAAGACGAACACATCGCGCGCGGCGGCATCGGCGTCGTTGGAATACGTGATCATCGGCACATGCGCCGGGCGCGCCGCGGCAGCAACTGCGCCGACGTCTTCGGAATTCAATGGCCCCAGGATCAGCTTGTTGCCGTCTGCAATCGCTTTGGCTGCGGCCGGGCCTGCGCCGGACGCGGCAGTGTCGTACGTGGTGATGCGCAAATTCGCCGCATTGGTGTCGAGCAGCGCCATCGTCGTTGCATTGGCGATCGCCTGGCCGATCGCGGCATTGGCGCCGGTCATCGGCACGAGCAGCGCGATGCGGTGGCGATCGGTGTCGCTGGGCAGGACATTGGCCTGCGGCGCGGCTTCGACCGGGCGCTGCACCGGCGCGTGTGCCACCGGTTTGGGCACGACCGCGCACCCGGCCAGCAACGCCAGGGTGGCGGCCGCCACCGCGCGGCGCAGAACGCTTGTGCGATTATCGTTGCGATACCTGATCATTGGCTTGCCTCGTTCCCCTGCGGCGGTCCATGCTCGTGCGATGGACAATCTCTCTATCGAAGACCGGTCGCCCGATAATCCCACGCTCGAACCGGGCCTGTATATTGTTGCCACCCCGATTGGCAATCTTGGAGACATGACCCGGCGCGCCGTCGAAGTTCTGGGCGCGGTTGCTGCCATAGCGTGCGAAGACACGCGCGTCACGGGCAAGCTGATGGCGCATCTGGGAATTCGCAAACCGTTGCGCCGCTATGACGATCATGCCGACGTCTCGGCGCGCGATGCGCTGATCGCGCAGATGCGGACCGAGCCCGTGGCGCTGGTGTCCGACGCCGGCACACCGCTGATTTCCGACCCCGGCTATCGGCTGGTCCGCGCGGCGCAGGCCGAAGGCATCATGGTCACCAGCCTGCCGGGGCCAAGCGCGCTGATCACCGCGCTGACATTGGCCGGATTGCCGACCGACCGCTTTCTGTTCGGCGGATTTCTGCCGGGCAAGGACAAGGCGCGCGGCGATGTTCTGCGCGAGCTGGCAGGGGTGCCGGCGACGCTGGTGTTCTATGATACCGGACCGCGCCTGGCCGATACGCTGGATGCGATGGCCGAGTTGCTCCCCCGGCGCGAGATCGCGGTGGCGCGCGAACTGACCAAGCTGTTCGAGGAATGCCGCCGGGGTAGCGCAAGCGAACTGGCCGCGCATTACCGCGAACATCCGCCCCGGGGCGAGATCGTCGTGCTCGCCGGGCCGCAGGGTGAGGCGCCCAAGCCCGACGAGGCCGCAATCGACGCCGCGCTATACGAGGCGCTGGCGCGGCTGCCCGTCGCCAAGGCGGCCAAGGAAGTTGCGCGTGCGACGGGCCTTGATCGCAAGGATCTGTATGTGCGGGCGCTTGCGCTGCAATCCGATCCCGCATGAGCAGGCGAAAGTCGCGTGCCGAACGCGATGGGCAGCGCGGCGAACGGACGGCGGCGTGGTATCTGCGCGCCAAAGGCTGGCGGATTTTGCAACGCCAGGTGCGCGTGGGGCATGGGCGCGGCGTGGGCGAGGTGGATATCATCGCCAGACGCGGCCGCGTTCTGGCATTTATCGAGGTGAAATGGCGCCGCGAGGCCAAGGCGCTCGACCAGGCGATCGACGAGCGCCGCCTGCTCCGCGCCGCGCGGGTGGCGCAGGCGCTGGCGCCGCAATTGGCGCGGCCCACGGATGACGTGCGGATCGATGTGATATTGCTTGCACCATGGCACTGGCCGCGCCACATCACCCACGTCTGGCAGCCCTGATACCGGGCCTGCGATGATCGCACTTTTCTAAAGCCCCTCCCCTTCTGGGGAGGGGTTGGGGTGGGGCCTCTCGGCATCATTCTACGCTTCGGGCGGACTCGGCGAGTGGGGAGAGGCCCCACCCCCGGCCCCTCCCTGAAGGGGAGGGGAGCAGGTTGTGTCATCGTGCGTTCGTATCACTGCATCATCACAGGAAGTCGAGCACATGACGATCCGCGTCGCGGTCCAGATGGACCCCATTGCCACGATCAATATCGCCGGGGATTCCTCGTTTCACCTGATGCTGTCGGCGCAGGCGCGCGGCCACCAGCTATGGGTCTACGATGTCCGCTCGCTGGCATGGGAAGCCGGTCGTGTCACCGCAGAGGCGTCGCCTGTCACCGTGCAGCGTGTGCATGGCGATCATCATACCCTGGGAGAAATGCGCAAGATCGACCTTGGCCACGACATCGACGTGGTGTTGATGCGCCAGGATCCGCCGTTCGATCTGGGCTATATCACCGCGACGCATCTGCTCGAACGGCTCGAGGGCGAAACGCTGGTCGTCAACGATCCGCATTCGGTGCGCAATGCGCCCGAAAAAGTCTATGTGCTCGATTATGCGCGGTTCATGCCGCCCACGCTGATCACGCGCTCGGCCGCCGATGTCCGCGCGTTTCAGGCCAGCCACGGCGGCGGCGCGGTGGTGGTCAAGCCGCTGCACGGCAATGGCGGCAAGGCGGTGTTCAAGATCGAACCCGATGGCAGCAACCTGTCGGCGCTGGCCGAACTGTTCGGCCAGGTCTGGCCCGAACCGTTCATGGTCCAGACGTTCCTGCCCGAAGTGGCCGAGGGCGACAAACGCATCGTGCTGGTCGATGGCGAAGTGCTGGGCGCGATCAACCGCAAGCCGGGCGTGGGCGAATTTCGCTCGAACCTGGCGGTCGGCGGCTATGCCGAAAAAAGCACGCTGACCGATCGCGAGGCGGAAATCTGCGCCGCGATGGGCGCCGATCTGAAAGCCAAGGGGCTGGTGTTCGTCGGTATCGATGTCATCGGCGGAAAATGGCTGACTGAAATCAATGTGACTTCCCCGACGGGCATAGTCGCGATCGAAACATTCGATGGTACCGATACCGGTGGCGCCATCTGGCATGCGATCGAGCGCCGCCTGACAGCTTGAGGGTTTGCAAATGAGCAAGGATGACCTGAAAACCGATCGGCGCGGCGTTCTTGGCGGGCTTGCGTTCGGCATTGGCGCGGCGGCGCTGACCGGAACCGCCCAGGCGGCGGCTGTGGACAAGCCTGTCGATAAGCCCGGGCACAAGTCTGTGGATGCCGCGCTGGCGCATCACATCGACACCATCGTGGTCATCTACGCCGAAAACCGCAGCTTCAACAATCTGTTCGCCGATTTCCCGGGCCTGGCCGAGCCGCTGTCGGGCGTATCGCCCGAACGCGCGGCACAGCGCGATCGCGATGGCAGCATCATGCCGCATCTGCCGCCGGTGTGGGACGGCATCGTTCCGGCCGAACAGGTTGTCGAACACCGCACGCATGTCATCGGTGAGGATGACCTGCCGCAACTGTCAAATGGACCCTTCGCCCTGTCGACGCTGGCGGGCGATCCGCTGCCGACCGGCGTGGTGACGCGCGATCTCGTTCACCGTTTCTACGAAAACCAGATGCAGATCAACGGCGGGCGCAACGACGGGTTTGCCGCGTGGGGCGATAGTGGCGGGCTGGTCATGGGGTATTACGCGCAGACCCGGCGCGATTTGCGGCTATGGCAGCTCGCGCGCGAATTCACGCTGTGCGACCGGTTTTTCATGGGCGTGTTCGGCGGCTCGTTCGTCAACCATCAGTATCTGGTCGCCGCCGCCCCGCCGGTCTATCCGCATGCCGATACCAGCATCGCGCGCGACATGATCGCGCAACTCGACGATGGCCCCGGCGGCGTCCGGCTGAAACGTACGCCCGAATGCAAGGCCAGCGCGATCGACGGCCCGGCCGTATTCGTTCCCAGCACGATTGCACCGCCTGCGCCGGGCTATCCCGAATTTGCCGTGGTCAACACGATGATGCCACCGTTTCAGCCGTCACCATCGTCCGATGTGATGAAGCCGGGCTGGGCGCTGGCCAGTGACGCGAACGTGCTGATGCCGCAAACGCATGATACGATCGGCAGCAAGCTGGACAAGGCCGGCGTGGCATGGGCGTGGTATGCCGGTGGCTGGGCCGCAACGCTGGCGGGGATGATGACCGACGGGCAATATCCGCCTGCACCCAATTTCCAGTATCACCATCAGCCTTTCAACTATTTCGCCGCACTGGCGCCGGACACGCCGCAACGCGACTTGCGCCTGCGCGATGCAGGGGTGGGCGATACGGCGCGCACCAACCACCTGATCGCCGATGCGGTGGCAGGAACATTGCCGCCAGTCACGTTCTACAAGCCGCAGGGCAACCTGAACATGCACGCGGGGTATTCGGATGTCGATTCGGGCGATCGGCATATTGCGGCGGTGGTCGATGCCTTGCGCTCCGGTCCGCAGTGGGATCGCATGGTGATCGTGATCACGTTCGATGAAAATGGCGGCTGGTGGGACCACGTCGCCCCGCCAAAGGGCGACCGCTGGGGCCCGGGCACGCGCGTGCCCGCGCTGGTGATCAGCCCGCATGCCAGGAAGGGCCATGTCGATCACACCACCTACGACACCGGCTCGATCCTGCGCCTGATCACGCGACGGTTCGGGCTGGAAAAATTGGATGGCCTTGCGCTGCGCGACAAGGCGATGGTCGAGGCGGGCGGGCCGGCGCCGGGCGATTTGACCGGGGCGCTCGACCTGGCTTAGGTGTGACCATGATACGGTCAAATGCGGTTGGGTGGGATCACGATGACGGTTTATAACGGTACCAGTGGCAATGACACGTTCTTGATTGGGCCGAATGACGTCGAGCAGGCGGGCTCGGTGTTCGATGGTGGCGGTGGCACCAACACGCTGGTCATCGATAATGCCACCGACCTGAGCCAGGACACTGTCGCAAATTTCCAGACGATCGTGAACAATTCGTCGGGTACGGTCACGCTCGATATCTCGCAACTGGCCGGGGTGACCGAGCTCGACGGCAAATACACGATCGTGGGTAACGGCATCGCCAATTTTGCGAGCCTTCAGGTTCTCAAGACCGGCCCCACCTATTTTGGCGCGGGCGTCACAAGCGTCGATTTTTCGCACACGCAGTTGCTTGATCAGCCGCAGAATTCCCCGTTCTTCGAGCTCGACAACGCGGGGATGTCGTTCTTTGGCGGCAATTTTGCGTATTTCGTTCACGTCGCGGCGAGCGGGGTAACAGTGACTTCGGGCAGTGGCGGTGGCTTTGCCGACCTGGGCTATGGCGGTGGCACGTTTATCGGCGGCAGCGGCACGGATTCCGTCAATGTCGACGCGGGACTCGTCAATATCACCGGCGGGTCGGGCAATTTGTCGGTGTATTTGATCGGCCCGCCGACCAAGGGTTCGACATTTACCGGTTCCACCGGGACGAGCAGCCTGTACCTCGACGCCAGCGGCATGGATCTCAGTGGCTTTGTCATTTCGGGGTTTACCTCGCTCAACACCCAATATTTCACCATCGTGAGCGCGAGCGACGTTGCGGGGTTTACGTCGATCACCGGTACGCTGGTGGTCAACGGCACCGCAGCGATCAGCATGGCGGGCAAGTCGCTGGCCAACTTCGCCATCACGCTGGCTCCAGCCGGTGGTTCGATCGATTTCACGGGGGCGACTGTCACTTCCGGCGGCGCCGTCCCGGGGTCGCCCGGCGTTACCATCAATGGTGGTAGCGGACCCAATACCATCACGGGAAGCAGCGGCGGCGATGTGATCAACAGCACCGGACAGGGCGATGTGATCGAGGGTGCCGGGGGCAACGATAGCGTCACTATCAACAACACTGCGACCGGAACGATAACCGGCACGTATGACGGTGGCACCGGCGTAAACACGATGACTTTCAATGGCGGCGACCTGACGCATGCCGCGATCACCAATTTCGAGTCGCTGGCGATATCGGCATCCGGCGTTTCGAGTGTGACGCTGACCACCGAAGAACTGGCGTTTTTCACGACCAGCCTGTCGGTTGCGAACGTGCAATTGACCGATGGGGGCACTGTTTCGCTGGCCGGATCAACAGGGCAGAATACGCAATTCCATTTGTCGGACGCCGCCACGATGCTCGATCTGAGCGGATTTCTGCAAGCGAACGTGATCGTCACAGGCGGTGCCGGCAACGACACGATCTATGGCCTGTCCAGCGGAACAGCGTCGCCCACGACCGGGTATGTCGATCAACTTTATGGCGGTGGCGGCAACGACGTGCTGATCGGATCGTCGGGCAACGATTATCTCGATGGCGGCACGGGGATCAACACCGCAGTCTATAGCGGGGTCAAGAACGCCTATCGCATCACCGAGGCGGCCGATTACAGCTTCGTCCTGGCTGACTTGCGCGCCGGCTCTCCCGACGGGACCGACCATCTGGCCAGCATCCAGGATCTGCAATTTGCCGACGGGGTGGTTGACCTTACCGCCGCCACGCTTGCGTGGACTGGCGATGGCAATACGTTCGAACTGTATGCCGGCCAGACGCTGAGCCTGTATAACGCCAGCGTGACCGGCGATGCGGTCAACGGCAACAACGGTACGATCGACCTGATTGGAGCCAGTCTGGCCGCGACCGGCAACAACCAAACGGTGGACGCCGACACGGGCTCGCTGAAGGTCAGCAGCAACGGCTCGTCCAACACGATCAGGCTCGAAGGGGCGACTTTGGCCACAGTCGGCGGCAACAGCCAGAACGCTGCGGCCGTAGATACGGTGATTTTTGCGCAGTCCGGCACGACGACCAATGGCGGTTCCGTGATCGAAACCGACAACTCATACGTCAATGTAACCGGCGCGAGCCTGATCGCCACATTGGGCAATGCCGACACAATGGTAATCGACGGCGGCAACGAAACGATCCTCATGCCCGACAGCGGCGATATCGTGACAATGACGGGCACCGCGGGCAATTGGGACAGCGTGACGGGGTCGGGCGAAAACCTGACGCTCAATGGCGCGCAGTCGGCGATTACCGGGGGCGGCAATTCGATCGGGTTTGCCGGCAGTGGCGATATCATCGGGCTGTATGGCACCGACGGATCGTGGGATTCGATTTCGGGATCGGCGGGTACGATCTATCTGACCGGCGCGCAGGCGGCCATTACCGGCGGTGGCGATACGATCAGTTTTGCAGGTGGCACCGGCAACGTCGTCGGTTTGTACGACACCGGCGGAAGCTGGGACAGCGTGTGGGCGCCGGGCGGTGACACGGTCTACCTGACCAGCGCGCAGGCGGCGATTGCCGGGGGTGGCGACACGATCAGTTTTGCCGGCGGCTCCGGTAATGTCGTGGGTTTGTACGACACCGGCGGAAGCTGGGACAGTGTGTGGGCGCCGGGTGGCGACACGATCTACCTGACCAGCGCGCAGGCGGCGATCGCAGGCGGCGGCGATACGATCAGCTTTGCCGGTGGCACGGGCAATGTCGTCGGGCTGTACGACACCGGTGGCACGTGGGACAACATCTGGGCGCCGGGTGGGGAAACGATCTACCTGACCAGCGCGCAGGCCGCGATTGCGGGCGGCGGCGATGCGATCAGCTTTGCCGGCGGCACCGGCAATGTCGTGGGATTGTACAACACCGGCGGTACCTCCGATACCGTCTGGGCGCCCGGCGGCGGCACCATCGATCTGACCAGCGCGACCGCGATCGTGACCGGTGGCGGCGATACGATCGGGTTTGCCGGCGGCACCGGCAATGCGGCGACGCTGCAGAACACCAACGGCGTGTGGGACACCGAATGGGGATCGACCGGCACGCTGAACCTCGTGGACGCGCAAGTAGGGATCAATGGCAGCAGCATCACGGTGAACTTTGCCGGCAGCGACACGGTCACGCTGTTCGGGACGACTGAAACACTGGCGTTCAAGCAGGGCATCGGCGGCAAGGATGTGATCAACGGTTTCGCCGCGTCCGATACGTTGCAGGTGAGCGCGAGCGATTTCGACAACTGGGCGCACCTGATGAGTTCGGGCGACATCACCCAGGTCGGCGCCGATACGCTGATCACGCTCGATGCCAATGACAGCATCCGGCTGACCAATTTCACCGCCTCGAAACTGACTTCAGCGCAAGTGCATTTCACCTGATCCTCCCCTGAACGAAGAGACAGACCGCGCCACTCTTGGGGCGTGGTGGAGGGGTGGCGCGCCAGGGCGATGACATTTCGATGACGCGCCGTCGGTTGGTGCCGTCCCCCGCGGCGCGTTTCGAGGGGCGAGCGGTCGTCCGCATTTGCCGCGCTGCGCACACCAGCGCGTTCCGTTCATAACCGCGCTCTGCGCGAGCGTAACCGTATTCGGATTGTTCAAACATTAAATCCTGATCATGTCGGACCCGGATCGGCCGTGCCGCGTATTCCGTTGGAAGACGATTAGGAAAGCCGAGCTATGATGCGCCTGCCCCTGTCGCTGATCCTTGCGGCTGGCATTCTCGCCACCTCCCCGGCATTTGCCGCGACCCCGATGCACGCAACGATCACCTGCCGCGAATTCGTCTCGTACGACGAAGTCACGCTGCCCAAGGTCGTTTGCTGGGCCGAGGGCGCTTGGAGAAAAGGCAGGCCGCAAGATGCCGTCATGGACATCGAGGAAACCGAGCGTCTCATCCCCATCGTAACCGATCAAGGCCGCCGCGGACCGCAGGCGCCGTTCATGACCGAACTGAAACAGGCGTGGGACAAGTTGAACGACGACATCCGTCGCCATGTCTAGCAACATTATACTTTCGACCCGTGCGGGTGACCGGCGGACCGATGCAACCACCACGATGCCAGAGGAACAAGCGCAATGAAACATCTCCCGTTTGCGATGGCTGCGGCCGCCTCCATGCTGATGATCAGCGGGTGCGCGACTATGTCGAACGTTTCGCACAAGGAAGACGATCTTTCCGCAGCCGGCTTCGTCGAAAAGCCGGCCAACACACCGCAACGACAGGAAATGCTTGCCAAGCTTCCGCCGCACCGGTTCGTCCGGCGCGTGCGCGGCGATCAGGTGAATTATGTCTTTGCCGACCCCACCGGTTGCAATTGCCTCTACGTCGGCGACCAGCGCGCCTATGGCCGTTATCGCCGTGAGATGCAGCGTGAACATATCGCCGACGAGAACGCGCTTGCCGCACAGGAATATTCCGATCCCGCGTGGAATTGGGGCATGTGGGGCGGCTTTGGACCCGGCTTCGGGTATGGACCGGGCTTTGGCTGGTAAGGGTCAGCCGGCCATGAACGGGACGACGATGCGCGGCGCAGCGCTCATGCTGCTCTGCGCGGTCGCGGGCTGCTCCGGCGCGCATGATCGCATCGACTGCCCCGCGCCCGAACGCGGGACAGCAGACACGCTCCATGAAACGCCGGCACAGATCGCTGCGGCCGGCGCGCAGTTGGGACATGGCGATAAAAACGAGATCGCCGAGGTCGCAGCGAGCCTCAGGGCTCGCCACGCTGGAGCATCGCGCGACGAGATTGTGAACTATCTTGTCACCGCGTACTGCCCCACGATCAACCACCACGACGAATTGGGCAAAGCGGCCAAACGTCAAGCGCTCGACAGCTTTTCCAGCCGGGCCGAACGTATCATTCAACAGTGATGCCGCTCATGGCGGTGAAAGCCCGCGGAAGCTTGGCCTTTTCACTGCCAAGCGGACCCCTTTGGTTATCCAAAAACCGTCAGGACCGATCGTGGCGCCGACCTGAAGATCGCAGCCGCCCTGGCGCAGCCCGGAAGCCAAGGCGGTGTCACGCGTCGGTGAGCCATTCCTCGAGGTATTTGATCGAATAATCGCCGTTCAGGATCATCGGATCCTCGAGCAGGCGCTGGTGCAGCGGGATCGAGGTTTTCACGCCTTCGATCACCATTTCCTGCAACGCGCGCTTCAGCCGCATGATGCAGCCTTCGCGCGTGCGGCCATAGACGATCAGCTTGGCGATCATCGAATCGTAATAGGGCGGGATCCGGTATCCGGCATAGAGCCCCGAATCGACGCGGACATGCATGCCGCCCGCCGCGTGATACGCGGTAACCAGGCCCGGTGACGGGGTGAAATTGAACGGGTCTTCGGCGTTGATCCGGCATTCGATCGCATGGCCGGAAAATACGATTTCATCCTGCGTGACCGACAGCGGTCGGCCATCGGCGATGCGGATCTGTTCGCGCACCAGATCGAGACCGGTGATGGCTTCGGTCACCGGATGTTCGACTTGCAGCCGGGTGTTCATCTCGATGAAGTAGAATTCGCCACCTTCCCACAGGAACTCGATCGTGCCGGCGCCGCGATAGCCCATGTCGGCCATCGCGCCGGAAACGATCCCGCCCATGCGGTTGCGTTCTGCGGTCGAAATGACGGGCGAGGGTGCTTCCTCCAGAACTTTCTGGTGGCGCCGCTGCAGCGAGCAATCGCGCTCGCCCAGATGGATCGCGTTGCCTTTGCCGTCGCCGAAAATCTGGAATTCGATATGGCGCGGATTGCCCAGGTATTTTTCAAGATAGACGGTGGCATCGCCGAACGCAGCCTTGGCCTCGCTGCCGGCGGCTTGCATCAGTTGCGCCAGGTCTTCGGGACCGTTGCACACCTTCATGCCACGCCCGCCGCCGCCCGAGGCCGCCTTGATGATCACCGGATAGCCGATTTCGGCCGCGATCAGCGCAGCCTCGGCCGGATCGTCGATCGCGCCGTCGGAACCGGGCACCAGCGGCAGGCCGAGCTTGCCCGCGGTGCGCTTGGCCTCCACCTTGTCGCCCATCGTGCGGATGTGTTCGGGCTTGGGCCCGATCCAGGTGATGCCGTGGGCCTCGACGATTTCGGCGAATTTGGCATTCTCGGACAGAAAGCCGTAGCCGGGATGGATCGCATCGGCCTGGGTGATTTCCGCGGCCGAAATGATCGCCGCAACGTTCAAATAGCTGTCCTTGGCGGCGGGCGGCCCGATGCATACCGAATAATCGGCGAGCCGGACATGCATCGCATCGGCATCGGCGGTGGAATGCACCGCGACGGTCTCGATGCCCATTTCGCGCGCGGCGCGATGGATGCGCAGCGCGATTTCGCCGCGATTGGCGATCAGAATACGCTTTATGGCCATGGTCCGGGCTTAGCCGATCACGACCAGCGGCTGGTCGTATTCGACCGGCTGACCACTGGCGACGAGGATCGCGCTGACCGTGCCGGCCGTTGGGGCGGTGATCGCGTTCATGACTTTCATGGCCTCGACGATCAGCAGCGTGTCGCCGGCTTTCACCGTCTGGCCCACGCTGATGTAATTCGATGCGCCGGGTTCGGGCGACAGATATGCCGTGCCGACCATCGGCGATTTCACCGCGCCGGCGGCTTCTGCAACAGGCGCGGCAGGTGCGGTGGCGGGCGCTGTCGCTGCCGGCGCGGGCGGTGCATAAGCCGCTGCGACCGGCGCGGCAGTGACCGTTCGGGCCACGCGGATCTTGCGCGTGCCATCTTCGACTTCGATTTCGGTAAGGCCGGTTTCGGTCAGCAATTCGGCCAGTTCGCGCACCAGGGCACTGTCTACTGTCATGCTGCCGGTGTTCGCGCCGCGGTCTTGCGCCATGTGTCGTGATCCTCGCGGGGGGATGGATTTCGTGCCTGAACTCATTAGCCAGCGTCAGCCCATGCCCACGCGGTGGCGCGCTGGCAAGAGGGTTGTAAGCGGCGGGCTGAGGCAATCCCCGGTTTTTTACAGTTTTGCGGCAGCTTCCAGCGCGACCAGATAGCTGTTTGCGCCAAATCCGGCGACCGTGCCAAGCGCGGCCATGCCGACAAACGAAGTGTGGCGAAACGCCTCGCGCTTGTGCGGATTGGACAAATGGACCTCGATCACCGGGGTGCGTATCGCCTTGATCGCGTCGTGCAGCGCCACGCTGGTATGGGTAAACGCGCCGGCGTTGAGCAGCACCGCGCGTGCAGTGTTGGCCTGCGCCTCGTGCAGCCAGTCGATCAGGTGCCCCTCGTGGTTCGACTGGCGCATGTCGATTTCCAGATCGAGCGCGCGCGCGCGGTCTTCCAGCATGCCGGCGATATCGTCGAGCGTGTCATGGCCATAGATCTCGGGCTCGCGCGTGCCGAGCAGATTAAGATTGGGGCCGTTGAGAACATAGACGAGACTGGTCATGCGCGCAGGCTCCACAAATTCCGGGTATTCCGGCGTGATAAACAGCCGCGATGAAAGCGCAAGCCATCCCCACCCGTCGCCCCTGCCTGCCCGTGGATCAGTTGGTCAATGTCCCGGGCGGTGGCAATTGCTGCTGCGGCGCGGCGGCGCCTGGCGTGGTCACGATCGGGGCGGTATCGATCACCGGCTGGCCAAATTGGCCGTCGGGCTGACTGTTTTCCGTCTGGCCGGGCGAACTGGCCGCGATCGTTGCCTGATAATGCTGGCCCGCCGCGTCCTCGGCGCTCTTGGCGCGTTTCTCGGCCGACGCGGCGCGCGCCTCGGCCGCAGCCAGCTTTGCCTGCAATTCGGCGGTGTTGTCTGCGGGCGCCTGAGAACAGGCGGCCGCCAGGAACACCGGGATCGGCAGCAGTGCGACAAGCGCAGCTTTGACATAAGGCGGGCGAGGTGCGCGATTGGAAGTCATGGTGCCGGCTTACACGCAAAAGGTTACCCGAAGCTCAACCGGGCGGCGACTTGTCGTTTTCGCGTTCGTCATGCGGACGGCGGCCGGTCATGCGCAGATAAAATCGCGAGAAATACGACGGATCGGCAAAACCCAGCTCGCTGGCGACCGCGCTGGCGCTGGCGCCTGTAAACCGCAGCAGGCGCTGTGCCTCCAGCGCCAGGCGGCGGTTAATCAGCATTTGCGGGCTATGCCCCAGATGGCGCTGCGACAGCCGGGTCAGCGTGCGCACGGTCGTGCCCACCGAATGGGCGTAAAATGCCAGCGAACGATGTTCCGCCAGATGCGATTCGACCAGATGCCGAAACACCGCCAGCCGCTTGTCGCCCGCTGGCGCAGCCGCATCGGCGGCGATCAGGCTGCGCAACAACGCCTCGGCCAGCGCGTCGAACAGCGGATCGTCGATGCCGCCGCTGTGCGCGCCGTCAACGCCCAGCGCGATCAGTTCATCGGCCAGCCGCCGGGCCCGCGCCGCCACATCGCGCGCGGGCGTGCCATGCCCGCCACGCGCGAGCAGTGCGGCCAACGGATCGCCTGCCCCGCGCGCGCGGTGCGCAAAATCCTGCGTCAATGTCAGCACGTGGCCCACCGTATGCGGATCGAAGCGGAAACCATGCACCACGCCTGTCGGCACGACGATATACGCCGGGCCGGTCAGCGGCAGGACCATGCCATCCAGCGAGACATGCGCGGGCCCGGCATGCAGCAACAGCAGTTGCACCGCGCGGTCATGGCGGTGCGGTGCGATCGCCCAGTCGTGCAGCACGCTGCGCGCCGCGATCGTTTCGATATGCGCGAAACCCGCAGGGCTCTGCCAGTCGTCTTCGCCGTACAGCGCAAAAGTCGGGATCGCGGAGGCGCTCATGCACATTGTCTCAAAAGTGCCAGGGTTGTGACGCGCCCATCCCTTCACGCATGGCGGGCCGGCGTCAATATGCGATCGGGCAAACGCCCGGGAGAACCAACATGAAAACCGATGTCGCGATCATTGGCGCAGGGCCGGCCGGGCTGATGCTGGGGCATGTGTTGCGCGCCGCCGGCGTCGCATGCATCGTGATCGAGCGGCAGACCGGCGATTACATCCTGTCGCGGATTCGCGCCGGCGTGCTGGAACGCGGGACGGTCGATCTGATGGCGCGGCTGGGCCTCGATGCCCGGTTGCGCGCCGAAGGCTTCCCGCATGGCGGGTTCAACCTGGCCGATGGCGAACGCCTGATCCGCATCGATGTCGCCGCGCTGACCGGACACAGCGTTACGGTTTATGGCCAGACCGAACTGACGCGCGACCTGATGGATGCGGCCGAGCCGCGCGGGCTCGAAGTGATATACGAGGCCAGCGATGTCGCGTTGCACGAGATCGCCGGCGACGCGCCGTTTGTGACGTATACGAAGGCGGGCACGGCGGCGCGGATCGATGCGCGGATCATCGTTGGCTGCGACGGGTATCACGGGCCCAGCCGCCGCGCGATCCCCGATAATGTCGGGCGCACCTTCGAACGCGTGTATCCGTTCGGCTGGTTGGGTATTCTCGCCGACGTGCCGCCATGCAACCACGAACTGATCTATGCCAACCACGATCGCGGTTTCGCCTTGGCCTCGATGCGCAGCGCGACGCGCAGCCGCTATTACGTGGATGTGCCGCTGACCGAAAAAATCGAGGACTGGCCTGATGAGCGGGTATGGGACGAACTGGCGATCCGGCTGGGGCCCGAGGCGGCGGCGAATATGACGCGCGGGCCGGCCCTGGAAAAATCGATCGCGCCGTTGCGCAGTTTCGTGTTCGAGCCGATGCGCCACGGCAGTCTGATGCTGTGCGGCGATGCGGCGCATATCGTCCCGCCGACGGGCGCCAAGGGGCTCAACCTGGCGGCGAGCGATGTGCATTATGCGGCAGAAGCGCTGATCGCGTTCTTTCAGAAAGGCGATGCCGACGCGATCGCGGGCTATTCGGCCAAAGCCCTGGCGCGAGTATGGAAATCCGAACGCTTCAGCTGGTCGCTGACCAAGCTGATGCACCGCTTTCCCGATGACGGCGCGTTCGAACGGCGGATGCAGGTTGCCGAACTGGATTATATCGCATCAAGCGAAGCGGCGCAGCGAAGCATAGCGGAAAATTACGTGGGATTGGCGATCTAAAACCTCCCCGGAACGGGGAGGGGGACCGCGCGAAGCGTGGTGGAGGGGCGGTGCCTCATGGCGCCGACCTCGCGACAATACCTGCAAATCGCGCGACGATAAGCGCTACGTTGCACAATCCGGAGAGGCCCCTCCACCGCTGCTTCGCGCGGTCCCCCTCCCCGTTCCGGGGAGGATTTAATCAGGCACTTCGTCGTTGCGGCGCAGGATATCGCCGGCGAGGTACAGCGATCCGGTGATCAGCACATCACCGCTTGGCGGCAGCGCGGCCAGTGCTGCGGCGACGTCGGGCGCGCTGGTGATTGCAATCGCGCTGAACGGGGCGAAAGCTGCGGGGCTATGCGCGTCATGGCCGGGCGCGGGTACGATCGTCACCGACAGCGCGTGACTGCCCAAGGGGCGCAGGATGGCGCCGGGGTCCTTGTTGGCCAGCATGCCGATGATCACATGCACCGGGGGCTGATCGGCAAGATGCCGCGCAATGGCCAGGCCGGCATCGGGGTTGTGCCCCCCATCGAGCCAGATCGTGCGCGCGCCCGCCAGCGCGGTCAGCGGGCCGGGGCCCAATTGCTGCAGGCGCGCGGGCCATTTCGCCGAAGCGATCCCGCGCGCCATCGCATCGGGTGATACCGTGATCGCGCTCTGATGGCGCAGCATCGCGACCGCCAGTGCGACATTGTCGGCCTGGTGCGTGCCGGGCAGGCGGGGCAGGGGCAGGCTGAGAGCCCCTTGCGCATCGTGATATTCGATCGTTTTTCCAATCGCCGCGTGCCAGTCGCGCCCGCGTCTCACCACCGGCGCACTGCGCGCGGCGGCGGTTTCGGTAATGGTGGCGGTGATCGGGTCGGGATAGATCTGGGTCACCAGCGGCACGCCGGGTTTGGCAATGCACGCTTTTTCAAACGCAATCCGCGCGAGTGGCTCCTGCGGCACGCCGGCTTCGGGGATCAGCAGAAACGCTTCGTGATCGAGGCCCAGCGTGGCGATGCCGCACACCGCCGGTGCTTCAAGCACATTTGTCGCATCGAACCGCCCGCCGAGCCCGGTTTCGATGACGCAGGCATCGGCGGGCACACGCGCAAACGCCAGGAACATCGCCGCCGTCGTCACTTCGAAAAAGCTGGGCGCGAGATCCTCGCCCACATCGAGCGCCTCGGCGAGCAACGCGGCAAGCAGGTCGTTTTCGATCAGGCGCCCGGCGAGGCGGATGCGTTCGTTATAGCGGACCAGATGCGGCTTGGTGGCGGTATGGACGGTCAGGCCCTGCGCTTCGAGCATGCTGCGCAGGTACGTGCAGGTCGAACCTTTGCCATTGGTGCCGGCGACGTGGAACACCGGGGGCAAATGGCGCTGCGGGTTCCCGAGCCGATCGAGCAGCGCGGCGATCGTTTCCAGACCCAGGCGGCCTTGCGGCACGGTCAGTTCGCCCAGGCGGTCGAGCTGTGCCTGGACCGCAGGGTCTTCGGAAATGGCGAAGTCTTTCATGTCGGTGTGCTCGAATTTCCTCAATTCCAATTCCGCTCATCCTGAGCCTGTCGAAGGATACGCGCCAGCATAAGCCTATAGAACGAATTTGTTGCGCCAAGTTCGGATGTCGCGCGTGTCCTTCGACAGGCTCAGGATGAGCGAAGGTGGTTTGCGGTAGGTGGCAAATGTTCAACCCCTGCCCGCCGGAGGCCCTTAAACGCCCGCCGGAGGCCCTTAAACGCCCGCCGGAGGCCCTCAAGCCGCACGTGCCGCCGTCAGATAATCGATCACGTTTGCAAGCGTCGCTCTCAGCTCGCGGCGCGGGGTGACCATGTCGATCATGCCGTGCGCAAACAGGTATTCCGCGCGCTGAAAGCCTTCGGGCAGCTTTTCGCGGATCGTGTCCTGGATCACGCGTTGGCCGGCAAAGCCGATCAGCGCGCCGGGTTCGGCGATCTGCACATCGCCCAGCATGGCATAGCTGGCGGTGACGCCGCCGGTGGTCGGGTCGGTCAGCACCACGATATACGGCAGGCCGGCGGCGTGCAGCCGGCTGATCGCGACGGTCGTGCGCGGCATCTGCATCAGCGACAGAATGCCTTCCTGCATGCGCGCGCCGCCGGCGGCGGTAATCGCGACGTAGGCGCAATGTTCGCGGATCGCGCGTTCGATGCCGGCGATGATCGCATTGCCCACGGCCATGCCCATCGATCCGCCCATGAAGCCGAAATCCTGCACGCCGACGACCGCGGCCTTGCCCTCGATCGTGCCGAACACGTTGGTATAGGCGTCGGTGTGCGCGTTGGCGGCGCGGGCGGATTTCAGGCGGTCGGTATAGCGTTTGCTGTCGCGGAATTTCAGCGGGTCTTCGCGCACGACTGGCGCGGGCAGCAGGACAAAGCCGGGGTCCATGATCTGATCGAGGCGGGTGTTCGTGCCGATCCGGCCGTGGTGGCCGCATTGTGGGCACACCGACAGGTTGTCCTCATAGTCCTTGATGAACAGCGTTTCGCCGCAGCCGGGGCATTTGATCCACAGCGTGTCGGTGGTGTCGCGCTTCTGGATGAACGGCAGCGAATTGCGGACTTTGGTCAGCCAGTTCATGCGATCACACTCCGTGCGGTGTGAACCGCGTGCGCCAGGGCGGTGACGAGTGCGCGCACCGGCACAGCAGCGTCAGCGCCATGTTCGGCGATCAGGTCGACAATCGCCGAACCCACGACGACGCCATCGGCCACGCGCGCAATAGGCCCTGCCTGTTCGGGTGTGCGTACGCCAAAGCCGACTGCGACCGGCAACGTCGCGGTGGCCTTGATCCGCGTAACCGCCTGCTCGATCGAATCGAGCGCGGCGGATTGCTTGCCGGTGATGCCGGCCACCGAGACATAGTACAAAAAGCCCGACGATCCATCGAGCACGGTGGGCAGGCGCGCCACATCGGTGGTGGGCGTCGCCAGCCGGATCGGATCGATGCCGCGCGCGCGCAGCGCCGGGCCCAGCTCACCGTCCTCTTCGGGCGGGATATCGACACAGATCACGCCATCGACGCCGGCCGCCGAAGCAGCGTCGGCAAACCATTCGGGCCCGCGCGTCACCATCGGATTGGCATAGCCCATCAGCACCAGCGGCACGTCGGGGTGGCGCGCGCGGAAACCGGTTGCGATCGCCAGGATATCGGCGGTTTTGGTGCCGGCGCCGAGCGCGCGCAGATTGGCCGCCTGGATCGCGGCGCCATCGGCCATGGGATCGGTAAACGGCATGCCCAATTCGATCACATCGGCGCCACCGGCGACCAGTGCGTCAAGGATCGCAGGCGTCGCGGCGGGCGTGGGATCGCCTGCGGTGACGAAGCATACCAGCGCCGGGCGGCCTTTGGCAAAGGCTGCGGACAGGCGCTCGCTCACAGGGTTACGCCCAAATGGTCGGCGACGGTAAAGATGTCCTTGTCGCCGCGGCCGCACAAGTTGGCGAGCAGGATCGTGTCGGCCGGCAAAGTCGGCGCGATTTTCTTGACGGCGGCAATCGCGTGGCTGGGTTCCAGCGCGGGAATGATGCCCTCGGTCTGGCACAGCAGCTGAAACGCATCGAGCGCTTCCCTGTCGGTGACCGAGGTATATTCGACGCGGCCCCGTTCCTTCAGCCAGGCGTGCTCGGGGCCGATCCCGGGATAATCGAGGCCGGCGCTGATCGAATGGCCCTCGACGATCTGGCCGTCGTCGTCCTGCAGCAGATAGGTCTTGTTGCCATGGAGGATGCCGGGTCGTCCGCCGGCAAGACTGGCCGCATGTTCCTTGTCCAGGCCGTGTCCGGCCGCCTCGACACCGAGCATTTTTACCGTGGGATCATCGAGAAACGGATGAAACAGCCCGATCGCGTTCGACCCGCCGCCGATCGCGGCGACCAGCAGATCGGGGAGGCGGCCGGTGCGCGACAGCATTTGCGCACGCGCCTCGCGCCCGATCACGCTCTGAAAATCGCGCACCAGTTCGGGATAGGGATGCGGGCCGGCGGCGGTGCCGATGATGTAGAACGTGTCGTGCACGTTCGCCACCCAGTCGCGCAGCGCCTCGTTCATCGCGTCTTTCAGCGTTTTGGCGCCAACCTGTACAGGCACCACTTGCGCGCCCAGCAGCTTCATGCGGAACACGTTGGGCGCCTGCCGCTCGACATCGGTCGCGCCCATGTAGATCACGCAAGGCAGCCCGAACCGCGCGCAGACCGTGGCGGTCGCCACGCCATGCTGGCCCGCGCCGGTCTCCGCGATGATCCGCGTTTTGCCCATGCGCATCGCCAGCAGGATCTGCCCGACGCAATTGTTGATCTTGTGCGCGCCGGTGTGGTTCAGCTCGTCGCGTTTGAACCACACTTGCGCGCCCATGCCCGGCGCTGCGCCCTTGGCCAGCTCTTCGGTCAGCCGCGGGGCGAAATACAGCGGGCTGGGGCGCCCGACATAATGCTCCAGCAAGTCGTCGAATTGCGCCTGGAAAGCCGGGTCTTGCTTGGCCGCGCGGTATTCGCGTTCCAGGTCGAGGATCAGCGGCATCAGCGTTTCGGCGACATACCGCCCGCCGAACTGGCCGAAATGGCCGTGTTCGTCAGGCGCGTTGCGGAAACTGTTGGGAATGGTGCTGTTGGTGATGGTGGGAGTCATGGTGTGGCCTTTATAGCGCGGTGCGTAATTGTCCAGATGGCGCAGGGGGTTCGTTCATCAAGGTGCAAGGGAGGCAGCCATAAATCCTCCCGGCAAGGTCGTGGAAACGGCGGTCGGGGGACTGGTCCAACTTTGAGGGAATACACCATGCGTCTCCCACTCCTGATACCGGCGATTGCCGGCGCTGTCGTCCTGGCGACCCCTGCTCTGGCCGATCAGACCCGTGTCGAAGTCAACACCAGCGGCAATTTCTATGGCGGCGATTATCAGCAGTCGATCGGACTTGCCGCAGGCCACGATTTCACGCTGGCGCCGTTGATCTTTGCCGGGCCCGAAGTGTCGATCAACAAATTGCTGGCAACAGATACCCTGACTTCGGTCGGCATCAGCGGACGCGCCGGCGCCAGCCTGGGGCCCGCGGGCAGGATCTATGCGGTCGGCGGCTGGGCCTCGACGCCGTACCATGGCGGCAGTGCCGACTGGGATTTCGGCGCGGGATACAGCCATGCGTTGTTGCTGGGCACGTATGGCAAGATCGAATATCGCCATTATACGTCGTCTGCCAATGGCGCGACGCCGTCGCGCGATGCGGTAACGCTGGGTTTCGGCGCGCATTTCTGACCTTGCTTGGCTCCCCTCCCCGTCGGGGGAGGGGTTGCAGGTCATCGCTAACCGCCACGCACCGCTGCGCAAAATGCTGCGATCCGCGCGATATCCTTTACCCCCGGCGCGCTTTCCACGCCCGACGACACATCCACCGCCGGTGCGCCGGTGATGGCAATCGCCTCGGCGACATTGTGCGGATCCAGCCCGCCCGCCAACATCCACGGCAGCGCGGGGCGCATACCTTTCAGGATCGACCAGTCGATGCGTAGCCCGTTGCCACCGGGCAGATCGGCACCCGCCGGCGGTTTCGCATCGAACAGGATGCGCGCCGCCGCGCTGGCATAGGCATCCGCCTGCGCCAGATCCGCGCGCGTTTTGACGCCGACGGCTTTCCACACTTCGATGCCGTGCCGCGCGGCGAACGCTGCCACTTGCGCCGGGCTTTCGCGGCCGTGCAGCTGCACGACATCGAGCGGCACCGTGTCGAGCACTTCGGCCAGGAAATCGGGATCAGGATCGACGAACAGGCCCACCACCCGCGCGCGGCGTTCGGCGCGCGCGGCCAGCATCGCGGCTTGCGCGGGCGCGACATTGCGCGGGCTTTTGCTGAAAAACACCAGGCCCACATAATCGGCACGCGCGCCGATCGCCGCGTCGAGCGCGGCGGGCGTGCCGATGCCGCAGATCTTGATCAGGGGATTGGCCACGTGATCAGTTCCAAAGTGTCAATCCCAAAGACTTAATCAAGGTAGTTTTCGAGCACGACCATGGCAAAGGGATGATCGCCGGGCACCGGAAAAGCGCGCGTTTCCTCGCGCAGCACATAGCCGCGCCGCTGGTACCACGCGATCAGCTCGGGCCGGCTGTCGATCACGGTCATTTCCATCAGCCGTGCGCCAAACCGTTCGCGCGCCGTACGCTCGGCGGCCTTGATCAGCCGGCGCCCCATGCCGCCCGCCTGCAATTCAGGATCGACGCACAACATGCCCAGATAACTGCGCCCGTGGCCCTGGTTGGTCACGGTCACCGTACCGACCAGCGCGCCATCGGCCTCGGCCAGCACGACCACGCGCGCGGCCTGGTCGGTGATCGCATCGGCCAGATCTTCATCGGTGGTGCGCTCGTCATCGAGCAGGTCGGCCTCGTGAGTCCAGCCCTGCCGCGCGGTCTCGCCGCGATAGGCGCGTTCCACCAGCACGCGCAGCGCGGGCAGGTCGGCCAGAGTCGCGGTGCGTAATGTCGGTTCGGGTATCGGCGGTGTCAAAGCGTCGCCTCGATCGCGCGTGCGGCAAGGGCCGGGTCTTCGGCGCGACTGATCGGGCGACCGATGACCAGGATGCTGGCGCCGGCATCGCGCGCCGCGCGCGGGGTGACGACGCGTTTCTGATCGCCCACGCCGGCCGCAACCAGTTGCGGTTCGCGCAGCCCGGGCACGACCAGATAGCCGTTTTTCCAGCGCTTGTGCACCGCGCCGACTTCCTGGCCCGAACACACGATACCGTCGAGCCCGGCCTCTTGCGCCAGGTCGGCCAGGCGCAAAGCCTGATCGTATGCACTGCCCGAAACGCCGACGCGCGCCATGTCGGCATCGTCGAGGCTGGTCAGGACGGTCACTGCGACGACTTTGGTGCGTTCGCCGGCGGCGGCCTTGGCATCTTCCATCATCGCGAGCCCGCCTGCGGCGTGCACGGTGACGATCGCCGGTTCGAGCACGTGGATCGCCTGCATCGCGGCGGCGACAGTGTTGGGAATGTCGTGCAGTTTCAGGTCGAGAAAGATCGGCAGGCCGAGATGGGCAATCTCATGCACCCCGTGATGGCCATGCGCGCAAAAGAATTCGAGCCCGAGTTTCAGGCCGCCGACATGCTGGCGCACTTTCTGCGCCAGCGCGACCGCGCTGTCGAGCCTTGGAATATCGAGCGCGAGATAGATCGGGTTGCTCAAAGTCTTGTCCTGTTCAGCGAATGTCGCCGGGGTGTACGATCGGTTCGGCGACGTGGACGGGCGCAGGCGTGTTGACCGCGTGAGTATGGACAGCCAGGGTTGCCTCCATCGACGCGATGCGGCGCAGGAGGCGCCACCGGTTCGCGCGCATCACCAGCCAGGTCGGGACGAACCCGATCAGCAGCGACCCGATCACCAGCGCCCACATCTTGGTGTCGACGCTTATGCCCGGTGCGCCGGGCCAGACATGGACAGAGATGGGCTGGGGATTAAGGTAGATAAACGCGAGCAGCAGTGCGGCGAAGACCACCCAGACAATCGTTTTGATCGTACGCATTATTAACCTCTTGTCGGCTGTCCGTTCGTCCGACCCTAGCCCATCATGGGGACGAGGGGAAATGTGATTTGTCCGCGGAGGTCTGACGTCATTCCAGGCTCATGGATCGCGGTGGCTAAACCCCGAACACCCGATCGAAAATCGTGTCGATTGCCCTGAAGTGATAGTCGATGTTGAATTTGTCCTCGATCTGCGCCGGGGTCAGCGCGGCCGCCACTTCGGGATCGGCCTTCAACAGTTCGAGCAGCGACAGCGCGCCGTCCGATTCCCACACTTTCATCGCATTGCGCTGGACCAGCCGGTACGAATCGTCGCGGGTCAGCCCGGCCTGGGTCAAGGCCAGCAGCACACGCTGCGAATGGACGAGCCCGCCCATGCGATCGAGATTTTTCTGCATGCGTTCCGGATAGACCAGCAGCTTTTCGACCACGCCGGTCAGACGCCCGAGTGCAAAATCGAGCGTGATCGTCGCGTCGGGGCCGATGAAGCGTTCGACCGACGAATGCGAAATATCGCGCTCGTGCCACAACGCCACGTTTTCCAGCGCCGGGGTCACGGCGGAGCGGACCACGCGGGCAAGCCCGGTCAGGTTTTCGGTGAGGATCGGGTTGCGCTTGTGCGGCATCGCCGACGAGCCTTTTTGCCCGGGCGCGAAATATTCCTCTGCCTCCAGCACTTCGGTGCGTTGCAGGTGGCGAATTTCCACTGCCAGCCGCTCGACCGAACTGGCCACCACACCCAAAGTCGCAAAGAACATCGCGTGGCGGTCGCGCGGGATCACCTGGGTCGAAACCGGCTCGACCGCGAGGCCCATCGCGTGCGCGACATGCTCTTCGACCGCCGGATCGATGTTGGCGAACGTGCCGACCGCGCCCGAGATGGCGCATGTCGCGATTTCGGCGCGCGCGGCGGCCAGGCGGGCGCGGTTGCGGGTGAATTCGGCATAGGCCTCGGCCAGTTTCTTGCCGAACGTCGTGGGCTCGGCGTGGATGCCGTGGCTGCGGCCAATCGTGGGCGTGTATTTGTGTTCGAACGCGCGCGTCTTTATCGCGGCCAACAGCTTGTCGATCTGCGCGATCAGCAAATCCGCGGCGCGGGCCAGTTGCACGCTGAGCGTGGTGTCGAGCACGTCGGAACTGGTCATGCCCTGGTGCATGAACCGCGCTTCGGGCCCGACCTGTTGCGCCACCCAGTCGAGGAACGCGATGACGTCGTGTTTGGTCACCGCCTCGATCGCGTCGATCGCGGCGACATCGATCACAGGGTTCGTCGCCCACCAGTCCCAGAGCGCTTTTGCCGCGCTGGCGGGCACGACGCCAAGATCGGCCAGCTTGTCGGTCGCATGCGCCTCGATTTCGAACCAGATCCGATACCGCGCTTCTGCATCCCAGAGTGCGGTCATCTGCGGGCGGGCATAACGGGGGACCATGGTGTTCCTAACGCTTCGGGCGGTGTCCGCGCCGCTAGGGGTTGGGCGCGCTTAACGCAAGGGGCAGCAAATCCTCTCCGGAACGGGGAGGATTTTTAGATCACGCCCTTGGCCTTCAGCGACACATGCCCTTCGCGGCCGATGATCACGTGGTCATGCACCACGATCCCCAGATGCCGCCCGGCTTCCATGATCTTTTGCGTAACCTGGATATCGGCCTTGCTCGGCTGGGGCGAACCCGAGGGGTGATTGTGCACCAGGATCAGCGCGGCGGCGCCGATCGCCATCGCCTTGGCAATGATTTCGCGCGTGTAGATCGCCGATTCATCGAGCGTGCCGTCACTGACCACCTGGTCGAGCAGCAGCCGGTTCTGCACATTGAGGTACAGCACGCGCACCCGCTCGTGCGTCAGGTGCGCCATGTCGATATGCAGGTAATCGATCAGCGCCTGCCAGTTCGACAGCACCGAATCCGCGCGCATCGTCGTCTGCGCCAGCCGGCGCGCGGCGATCCCGGCGATTTTCAGCGAGGCGGCGGCGGTTTCCTTGATGCCCGATACCTGCATCAGCGCGTGTGGTTCGGCATTGAAGACCGCCGCCAGCGAGCCGAATGTCTGGATCAGCACGCGCGCCAGCGGCTTGACATCCTTTTGCGGGATCGCGGTCATCAACAGATATTCGATCACCTCATGATCGGCCAGCGCATCGTCTCCGCCATCGAGCAGGCGCTGGCGTAAGCGGCTGCGATGGCCCGATGTATCGTGCCCGGTTTCGCGCAGCCGGTCCGGATTTGCCTTTCCGCGTGGCCGCGTTAGGGGCGCGGGGAACAGGTTTGGTTCATCGCTCATCGGGGACAGAGCATTGCCCAGGCGAGGCAACTGCGCAAGAAGGGCACGATGACGGACCGTTCCAATTTGGCGGATGATGACGATACCGACCATGAAGCGGCGCCCGGCGGCCCCGTTTCGCGGCGGGGTCTGCTGTTGCGCCTGGCAATGGCAGGGGCCGGTGTCGCTGCGCTGGCGCTGGGCGCGACCTGGGGCATGCGCGAACGGATCGCGGGCAATGTGATCGATCGCGAACTGGCCGCGCTGCATCTGCCCGCGCGGTATCATATCGAATCGGTCGGCCTCGGCCGCGAAGTGTTGCGCGACATCACTGTCGGTGATCCGGCGCATCCCGATCTGACGATCGAGCGCGCCGAAATCGCGCTGCGCTACGGGATCGCCGGGCCCGAAATCGACCGGATCACGCTGATCCGCCCGCGGCTGTATGGGCGGCTGGTGGCAGGGCGCCTCTCGCTGGGCTCGCTCGACCCGCTGATCAACGCGCCGACGACCGCGCCGCTGCGGCTGCCCGACTGGTCGCTGACCCTGGTCGATGCGCGCGCGCGGGTCGATAGCGATTATGGCGCCATGGCCGCGTCGTTTGACGGGGCGGGGCGCCTGTCCGACGGGTTTGCGGGCAAAGTGGGCGTGTTGGTGCCAAGTGCGCAGCTTAGCCAGCATTGCACATTGGCGCGCACCACATTGTATGCGGCGGTATCGACCGAGGCCGGGCGCCCGCGGGTCGCGGGGCCCCTGCGGCTGGGCGGCGGGCAATGCGGCACCATGCGCATGGCCCCGGGCAGGATTGACCTGGCGCTGGGCGGCGATGCGGCACTCGCCAACTGGACGCTTGGCGGGCATCTCGCGCTGGGCCGGATCGATAGCGGTAGCATGGTGTCGCTGGCGGCGCTTGGCGGAGAGGCCGGATTGCACTGGGATGCAGGCCAGGGGCCTGCTGCGCAGAGCACACTGGCGGGGCGGGTCACGCTGATCGCCACCGGGCTGACTGCGCCCCAGGTCCGGCTGGGCTCTGCACGGCTCGACGGCATGGTCCATGCGCGGCAGGATCGGGCGGGGCCGGGGTTCGGGCTCGACTATCGCGGTGATATCGACGGGCGCTCGCTGGCGCGCGGGCCGGTCGCGCTGGCGGCTCTGGGCCGGGCACGGGCGAGTGTGCGCGGCACGCCATTTGCGCCGCTGCTCGATCGCGCGCTCGGGGCGCTGGCGCGCGAAGAACCGGGCGATCATCTGACAGGCTCGATCGGCGTGCACAGTGATGCCGCCGGCTGGCGCGTTGCGATACCGTCGCTGATGCTGCGCGGCGGGCGCAGCGGCCAGATTTTGGCGCGGCTCGACCAGATTGCGGTGACGGATGCTGCCGATGGCATCCCCCGGTTGACCGGCAATGTCAGAACCGGCGGCGCCGATTTGCCCGCGATGACCGGGACGATGCAGTCTGGCGACCGCAGGGGCGCACGTTTCAATCTGGCGATGGCGCGTTACGACGCGGGCACTGCGCAATTGGCCGTCCCGGCAATGACAGTGACGCAGCTGGGCAACGGCGCGTTGACATTTGCTGGCACGGTCGCGCTGGGCGGACCGATCGGCAGCGGCCGCGTGGACAATCTGGTGCTGCCGGTCGAGGGCGCCGTTGCGACCAACGGCCAGGTGTCGCTGCTCCACCGTTGCGCGCGCCCGACGTTCGATCGGCTGGAGATGGGCTCGCTCGATCTGGCGAAGGGCGCGGTCACGCTGTGCCCGACAGATGGCGAAATCGTGCGGACCGATGGCACCACGACGCATATCGCGGCAACTTTGCCGGCCTTTGCGCTGTCGGGCCGATCGGGCGATGCGCCGCTTGCGGTTCATGCCGGCGGCGCGCGGATTGCATGGCCGGGCACCAGCACCATGGCTGCGGTCGATGTGACACTGGGCACATCGGGCAATGCCGATCATGTGCGGCTGGCCAATGTGACGGTCGCGAGCAGCGCCGGTGGCGCGCTGGGCGGCACATTTGCCGGCGGTGATGTCACCATGGCGGCCATGCCGGTTGCGGTTGGCGCGGCGGCGGGCGACTGGGCGCTGAAGGACGGGCGGATGACGCTGGGCGGCGGGGCATTCACGGTGTCCGACACGGTTGCCCCGGCGCGGTTTGCGCCGCTGGCTGTGCGCAATGCAACGATGACGCTGGTCGATGGCGCGCTCGATGCACAGGCGCACATGGTGACGCCCGCGGCCGGCATCAATCTGGCCGATGTGGCACTGCATCACGATGTGAACACCGGCAAAGGCCATGCCGATGTCACGTTGACCGGGGTCACCTTTCGCGACCCCACGGCCAAGGATTTCGCCAAGCAGAAAGGCCCCGCGTTGCAGCCGGCCGACTTGTCGCTGATGGCCAAGGGCCTGATCGCCAATGCCAGCGGGACGATCGCGGGCAAGGCGCGGTTCGACTGGAACACGGCAGCGAAAGGCGGCGGCGTGACCAGCAGCGGCCGGTTCAGCAGCGACGATTTCGATTTTGCCGCGGCAATGGGCCCGGTCGAGGGCTTGTCGGGCACGGTGGAATTCACCGACCTGATCAATCTGATTACCGCGCCGCACCAGATCGTGAAAATCGCCAGCATCAATCCCGGGATCGAGGTCGTGAACGGCGTCGTCGACCTGGAACTGCATGCCGGCGACATGCTGCATGTCAATCACGCGCAATGGCCATTCGAAGGCGGCACGTTGCAGATGGAACCGGTCGCGCTGCACCTTGGCAGTGTCGATCCGTACAAGTTTGCGCTCGTCATCAACGGGCTGGAGGCCGGACGCTTCCTGCAGCACATCAACATGTCGAACCTGTCGGCAACCGGGTTGTTCGACGGGCGCCTGCCGCTGGTGTTCGACACAAACGGCGGGCGGATCATCGGGGGGCAGCTGATCAGCCGGGCCCCTGGTGGCAATGTCAGCTATGTCGGCGCGCTCAGCTACAAGGACCTGTCACCGATGGCCAATTATGCGTTCCGCATGCTGCGCTCGGTCGATTACGGCACGATGACGATCGGGCTGGATGGCGATCTGGCCGGCGAAGTCATCACGCGCGTCAGCTTTGGCGGGATCCACCAGGGCGCGGGTGCGAAGACCAACCTGGTGACACGGCAGATCTCGAAGCTGCCACTGCAATTCAATGTCAACATCCGTGCCCAGTTCTATCAACTGCTCGGCTCGCTGCGGTCGCTCTACGATCCCACGCTGGTGCGCGATCCGCGCACGCTGGGGCTGGTCGATGCGCAGGGGCGGGCGGTGCACCAGCATCACGGGCTGGTCACGGTCGGACCCGTATCTCCGGTCGTTCCCGCCTTATCGCATCCCGACGTCATTCAGCCTCAAGCAAGCGGAACCCTGCCATGAGCAATACGCGACCGATTATCCTGACCCGCCTCGGCATCGGCCTCAGTCTGGCGCTGGGTGGATGCATTACCGTCAAGGCGCCGGACAAGCCGATCGTGATTGAATTGAATGTCAATATCAAACAAGAAGTTATCTATCGGCTCTCGGGCGATGCCGCCCAGACGATAGATAAGAACGCGGAGATTTTCTGATGGTGATGCGTAAACTCATGATTCGTTCGGGCATCGCCATCGCTCTGGGGACGCTCGTTGGCGCGCCCGCTTTTGCACAGAACCGCGATCCGGTCTATTCGGCGGCGCGGTCCGAGGGCAAAGTCGGCGAGATGGTCAACGGCTATCTCGGCTATGTCACGCCGGCCGATGCGGGGCTGAAAAAGGTCGTCGAGGACCTCAATATCCGCCGCCGCGCGGTCTATGCCGAAAAGGCCAAGGCAACCAACGCGACGATCGAGGAATACGCGCTGACCTCGGGTTGTCTGCTGATCAGCCATACGACGCCGGGCGAGAAATACCAGGCGCCCGACGGATCGTGGCAGACCCGCACAGCGGCCGCTCCGCTGCGCGATCCGCGCTGTCCCTGAGGCTTTTCATTGGCAGGGGGTATTGTTGACGACCTGATCAAATCCCGCGCCGATCCGTCACAATAGGTTGCTTGGTTATTCGTCCCCCCACCACATCCCGTCACCCCGGACCTGATCCGGGGTTGTGCTTCTTCTTTCTTTCATCGGCAGCGCTAGAAGAAGCCTTGTCCCGGATCAAGTCCGGGACGACGGGAGGAGGGGGCAGTTCGAGGTCTGGCAGGTTCAGGCCAAGGCAGATTGCGCATACGAATCACCGACGCGATTCCGCCACATTGACGCGCCGGTCGCACCGGGGAAATGCGGAACTTCCAGCCCTGCTAGCGGTTGACTTGATTGTGACCCCCGCTTAAGGGGCAGGCGCTCTCGGCGGACTTGTGTCGGTCGTGTGTCGCATCGTCGGGGGGCGGCGCGGGTTTTTCGGCCCGTTGCCCTGCCCAATTACAGGATGCAACGCATGGACGATGACAGGCCTGACGTGACACCCATGGGTCAGGATAAAGATGGGGATGCGCGCACCCGATCGCTCGATGCGCGGCTGAAAGCAGCCCAGGAGCGTGAAGGGGGCAAAGCTCCATCGCCAGATAGCCAAAGTTCCGATGCGTCGTATAACGCCGGAAACAAGGTTCTGGCGGATCTTCTGGGTGGCGTATTGGGCGGGCTGTTTCTGGGCTGGGTCATCGACCAGTTTGCCGGGACGCGGCCCTGGGGCCTGTTGGTGATGTTGTTCCTCGGGATATTCGTCGCTTTCAGGAACATTATCAAACGCTCCGGCACCGCGACTCCGTCAAGCACGGGGCATGATTGATCTGGTAAGTAGGCAGGAACCTGAAGCGTGGCAGTCGAAGCGAAAGTCGATCCGATGCACCAGTTCGCCATCGAACCGCTGTTCGGTTCGAATGGCTGGGCGATTGCCGGGCATAATATCGCTTTCACCAATTCCTCGTTGTGGATGGGCATCGCCACGCTCGCGCTCATCGTGTTCGTCTATGGCGGGCTGAAGCGCGAAGTCGTGCCGGGGCGCTGGCAGATGGCGGTCGAGAGTTTTACCGGCTTCATCGACAGCATGCTCGCAACGAACGTCGGGCCGGGCGGGCGCAAATATGTGCCCTATATCTTCAGCTTGTTCATGTTCATCCTGTTTGCAAATTTCATCGGCCTGGTGCCGTTCGGCCTCGTCGGCATTCACCCGTTCACGTTCACCAGCCATTTTACCGCGACCGGTGTGCTGTCGGTGATGTCGTTTGCGATCGTGCTGATCGTCGGGTTTGCCAAGCACAAGCTGCATTTCTTTTCGCTGTTCGTTCCGCACGGCACGCCTGTGGCGATGATCCCGCCGATCTTCGTGGTCGAGCTGATCTCGTTCCTGGTGCGTCCGTTCTCGCTGGGACTGCGACTGTTCGTCGCGATGATGGCCGGGCACGTGCTGCTCGAAGTGCTGTCCAGCTTTGTGATCAGCGGCGGCAATGCCAGCCCGCTGCTGTTTGTCGTTGCCGGCGTACCCAGCTTCGTGCTGATGGTCGGGATCTGCGCGCTGGAAATTCTGGTTGCAGGCATTCAGGCTTATGTCTTTGCGCTGTTGACATGCGTCTATCTCAACGACGCTGAAAATCTTCACTGAAACCTTTCACTTAGTTACCAAGGGAGTTTTTACTATGGACGCAGAAGCTGCAAAGCTGCTCGGTGCTGGCCTGGCTGCAATCGGTGCGGGTCTCGCCTCGATCGGCGTGGGCAACGTGTTTGCAAAGTTCCTCGAAGGCGCGCTGCGCAACCCCGGCGCTGCCGACAGCCAGCAGGGCCGCCTGTTCATCGGTTTCGCCGGTGCCGAACTTCTCGGCCTGCTGGCATTCGTGATTGCCGCGCTGCTCATCTTCAAGTGAGCCGCGCCGGCCGGGTGTCATGCCCGGTCGTCACTAACCCGGACGTGATGGTGACGGCGGCCTGTAACAGGGTCGCCGTCTGATCCATCTGGCGCCGGCTTCGCTGCCCGGCAGCGAAACTCATTCGACGTTTGTGCGAGAAGACATCCGACATGCCGCAGATCAGCCAGTTAATGGACACATTCTTCAGCCAGGTTTTCTGGATGCTGGTGTTTTTCGGCCTGACCTTCATCATCGTCGGGCGTGGCATGGTGCCCCGCGTGATGGGCACGATGACCGATCGCAACACACGTATTGCCGATGACCTGGCCGCGGCCCAGGCCGCGCGTACCGCCGCAGAGGCCGAACAGGACGCATGGGCCGAAACTGAAGCAGCCCAGCGCGCCCGTGCGCACGAGCTGGTCGTCGCGGCCAAGCACAATGCCGCCGTCGCCACGCAAACCCGGCTTTCTGAAACGAGCAAGCGTCTTGAAGCGCAATCGGTCGAAGCCGAAGTGCGCATTCTGGCCGCGCGCCACGCCGCACTGGACGATTTCGAAGCGGTCGCCGCCGACGTCACGCAGGACATCGCGCAGCGTGTCGCCGGCCTGACGGTCAGCGCCGAAGACGCGCGCAATGCGGTAAAGGGATCTTTTGCGCATGGTTGATCTGCACGAAGTCGCCGAACCTCTGCTGTTCGGCCTGATCCCGCCGGTAACGATCGTCAGCGCGTCGATGGCGGTGCTGATCGGGATCATGCTGTGGAAAAAAGTCCCGGCAATGGTCACTGGCATGCTCGACAAGCAGATCGGCGCGATCCGCGAACAGCTTGAAGAAGCGCGCCAGCTTCGCGCCGAGGCCGAACGCCTGCGAGCAGAATACGCCGCGCGTATTGCGGGTGCCGAGAAAGACGCCGAAGCGATGCTCGACCACGCCCGCGTGGAAGCCGAAGCGATCGTGGCGCGCGCCGCCAAGGACACCGCCGACGTAATCGGCCGCCGCGAAAAAATGGCAGCGGACAAGATTGCGGCCGCTGAACATGCGGCTGTGGATGAATTGCGCGCGCGCGCGGTGAACGCGGCTGCGGGTGCGGCATCGCAGCTTATCGCGTCGCGATTGAGCACGGAAGCAGACCACGCCCTGGTCAGCCGCGCGATCGGCAGCCTGGCCAACTGATCGACGCTTCGCGCGTCCTAAGTCACCCTTCGACATTCCCGCGAGCGCGGGAATCCAGTCGACCTATCATCTTGAAGCAATGTAGCACTGGATTCCCGCGTGCGTGGGAATGACATGGCTGCTATAAAACCTCATTCTTGATAAAAGCGGCAAGCGCCGCCTCTCGTGACATTGCAAGATCGAGCGCATACGTCTCGCCTCCGCGAATGACGGGTTCCAGCATCGCGCAGATCGCGTCGTCTTCCGTCGCAACGCGCACGGATATCACGCGCGCGTCGATCCGCGCACGATCAGGCGCACCGGCACACGCTGGGGCGAGGGTGCCTCGCCGCCGATCGTCGCGATCAGGCGATCGACCAGCAGCGATCCGGCGACTTCGAAATCGCTTTCGACCGTAGTCAGCTGCGGGTTGGACCAGGCGCCGGCGCGCACGCCGTCGAACCCGACGACGCCGATGTCTTCAGGCACGCGGTAGCCACGCGCGCCGAGTTCCTTCAACGCGCCGAGCGCGATTTCATCGCTGACGCCGAATATCGCGTCGAAGTGCCGGCCGCTGTCGATTAGCGCGGCGGCGGCGCGGCGGCCTTGCTCCTCGCGTTCCAGCCCGCGTTCGATACGCTGCATGAACGGTTCGAGACCGGCATCGTGCATGGCATTGGCATAGCCGTCATAGCGTTCCTTGAACTGGCGCTGGGGCGAGGTCTCTGATCCCAGGCACACGATCGCCTGGTACCCGCGCACCAGCATGTGGCGCGTGGCAAGCATCGCTCCGGCATGGTTGTCGCTGCGCACCCAGGGGAAAGCATCGCTCGGCGCGCCCCAGCACACCCAGTTGTTGCCATCACCGAGCGTACCGAAATACTCCCACGCAGCGGTGTTTTCGCTGGTGCCGATCACGATCATGCCATCGGCCTTGCGTCGTTCCTGGTAGCGTCCCCAGAAATTGTCCGGGGCATCCTGGAATGCGACCAGCACTTCGTAGCCGCGCGCCGCGGCCGCCGCGCACGTGCTGCCCAACAGCGCAAAGTAGAACGGATTGAGATCCTTGCGATCCTGACCCGGGCGGCAGATCATCACCAGCGCCAGCGTGCCGGTGCGGCCCCGGCGCAGCCGCGCGGCATTTTCATCGACCTGGTAGTTGAGGCGCAGTGCGGCCTCGTTGACGCGTTTGCGCGTGGGCTCGCTGATCGAGGTGTCGCCCGCCAGCGCGCGGCTGACCGTCGACTGGCTGACCCCGGCGGCCTCGGCCACGTCGAACGACGTCACCCGGACGATGCGCTTTTCCGCCATGGTATGCCTTGTCCTGCCCCCGCTAATCAGCGAAAATTGTCTTTGGCGGCGCGCAAGGCCGCAAATGTGGCGACCGCGTCGCCGCCGCCCCAGCGTTGCTGCATGGCAGGATCGTCGGCGCGAAGAAAGGGATTGGTTGCCAGTTCGCGCGATAGCGGCGTCGGCACCGTGGGTTCGCCTCGCGCGCGTTTGGCGGTGACTTCGGCGGCGTAGTCCGCCAGCGCGTCATTGTCGGGATCGGCGTGTACCGCAAACCCCGCATTGCTGGCGGTGTATTCGTGCGCGCAATACAGCTGTGTCTCGGGCGCCAGGGCCTTGATCCGCGACAGGCTGGCCCAGAATTGCGACGGCGTTCCTTCGAACATGCGCCCGCAGCCCAGCGCAAACACGCTGTCCCCGACGAACGCCATATCGGGCAACACATAGGCGATATGGCCGAGCGTGTGGCCGCCGACGTCGATCACTTTGGCTTCCTGCGCGCCGATCATGACGACATCGTCCTGCACGACGGTACGATCGATCCCTGCGATCCTGGCCGCTTCCGCCGCCGGTGCAACGATCATGCACCCCGTCTGCGCCTTGATCGCTTCATTGCCGCCGGCATGATCGGGGTGCCAGTGCGTGTTCCAGATCTGCGTGATCGTCCAGCCGCGTTGCGCCGCCTGCGCCAGGTATTCGGTGGCGTCGGGCGTGTCGATCGCGACGGTTTCGCCGCTGACGGGATCATGGAGCAGATACCCGTAATTGTCGGACAGGCACGGGAACTGGTGAACTATGAGCGACATTGCGCGGGCCTCGATGCGGTTTGCTTCCCCCCCCTGAAGGGGAAGGGCTTTCGGTTTCGCTTCTAGACGAGTGCGTCCGACAAAGCAAAAGCCCGCCCCGTGAGGGGCGGGCTTTCGTGTCTGGCGTAGAGAGTGGGGCGCGGCCCCATTCCCGGCCCCTCCCCTGAAGGGAAGGGGGGAAGGCAGGGTTAGCGCTGTGCTTTCAGCGCGGCGCCCAGGATGTCGCCCAGCGAAGCGCCGGCATCCGACGAACCGTACTGTTCCACGGCTTCCTTTTCTTCTGCCAGCTGACGCGCCTTGACCGAGAAGGTCGGCTTTTTCGAACGGTCGAACCCGGTGACCATTGCGTCGAGCTTCTGGCCGACCTGGAAACGGTCGGGGCGCTGTTCGTCGCGATCGCGGCCGAGGTCGCTACGCTTGATGAAGCCGGTTGCGCCGTCTTCGCCGGCCTGCACTTCCAGCCCGCCATCGCGCACTTCGAGCACGGTGACCGTGATGACTTCGCCGCGACGCAGCGAGGCATTGCCGCCGCCGCTGCTGGTGCCTGCAGCAGCGGTGGTGCCGCCCGCTGCCGAAGGTGCGCCAGCGGCTGCCGGTGCGCCCTTTTCAAGCTGCTTCATGCCCAGGCTGATGCGTTCCTTGTCGACATCGACATCGAGCACGACAGCCTTGACGTCTTCACCCTTGCGGTGAAGCGCCAGTGCGTCTTCGCCCGAAATGCCCCACGCGATGTCGGACATGTGGACCATGCCGTCGACGTCGCCGTCGAGACCGATGAACAGGCCGAATTCGGTCGCGTTCTTGACTTCGCCTTCAACGATCGAGCCGACCGGGTGACGTTCTGCAAACGCTTCCCACGGGTTCTGCTGCGCCTGCTTGAGGCCCAGGCTGATGCGGCGCTTGTCGCTGTCGACTTCGAGCACCATGACGTCGACTTCCTGGCTGGTCGAAACGATCTTGCCAGGGTGGACGTTCTTTTTGGTCCAGGACATTTCCGAAACGTGGACGAGGCCTTCAATGCCGGCTTCGAGTTCGACAAACGCACCGTATTCGGTGATGTTCGTGACTGTGCCCGACAGCTTGGCGCCGACCGGGTACTTGGCGGCAACGCCTTCCCATGGGTCGCTTTCCAGCTGCTTCATGCCCAGGCTGATGCGCTGCGTATCCTGGTTGATGCGGATGATCTGCACTTTGACAGTGTCACCGATCGCGATGACTTCGCTCGGGTGATTGACGCGCTTGTAGCTCATGTCGGTGACATGCAGCAGGCCGTCGATGCCGCCCAGGTCGACGAACGCACCGTAATCGGTGATGTTCTTGACCACGCCGTCGATGATCTGGCCTTCCTTGAGGTTCTGGATCAGGCCCGAGCGCTGTTCGGCGCGGGTTTCTTCCAGCACCGCACGGCGCGAGACGACGATATTGCCACGGCGGCGATCCATCTTCAGGATCTGGAACGGCTGCGGAATGTCCATCAGCGGCTGCACGTCGCGCACCGGGCGGATATCGACCTGGCTGCCGGGCAGGAACGCCACGGCGCCGTCGAGATCGACAGTGAAGCCACCCTTGACCCGGCCGAAGATCACGCCTTCGACGCGCTTGCCTTCGCCGAATTCGGATTCCAGCTTGTCCCAGGCGGCTTCGCGGCGGGCGCGGTCGCGGCTGAGCATCGCTTCGCCGTCGGCGTTTTCGACGCGGTCGACATACACTTCGACTTCATCGCCGACCGAAAGGCCGTGCGCCATGCCGGGCGCGGCAAATTCGCGCAAAGGCACGCGGCCTTCGCTTTTCAGGCCGACGTCGATGACGGCCTTGTCATTTTCAATGGCAGTAACTGTGCCCTTTACGACCCGGCCTTCAAATCCACCGTTGGCGGCAGATCCGAGCGTTTCGTCGAGCATCGCAGCGAAATCATCGCGCGTGGGGTTGGACGACATAAGTCTGTTCAAGTCCTGTATATCAAGTATTTCCGGCCTGGCGGTTGTGTCCGCCGGTCTTTCGTCCGCGCTGGGATCGTGATGATGGCGAGAAATTCGCCCGCGGGGTTAAAAGGGCCGTTCCACCCGCCGGGCCGTATGCCGTGGCGGATATCCCGCAAGGGATAGCGCGCCACTAGGCCAATGCGCAGCAAAACGCAAGCGGATCGGTGGGCCGTCGCACTTGCCAAAGCCCCACCCCCCGGGGGATGGCTTTTCAGGGCAGGCGGGCGAGCAGATCGCGCGCAAATCCCGAAAGCGTATCGTCCCGCGCGCCCATGATCACCACACGATCCCCCGGCCGCGCCATCGCCACGATCGCGCTGGCCGCCTCATCGCGCGCAGCGATATGCACCCCGTGTCCACCGGCCGCATTGACCAGCGCAACAATCTGCGCCGACCCGACCGACCGATCGACCGTGCCGCCGAAATACACAGGATCGGTCAGGATTACCGCATCCTGCGCCCCCAGTCGCGTAGCCAGCACCGTCGCCAGTTCCGCGCCCATCTGCCGCAAAGGGCCAAACCCGTGCGGCTGAAACAGCGCGATCACGCGTCCTGGATGCGCGCGCAAGGTATCGAGCGTGGCGGCAACTTTTTCCGGATTGTGCCCGAAATCATCGATCACGGTAATTCCGCCGGGCGAAGTCCCGACAATATCGAACCGCCGCGCCAGCCCCGAAAACCGCCCCAGCGCCGCCACCGCATCGCGCAGCGCGACGCCGGCCAACTCCGCCGCCGCCAGCGCCGCCAGCGCATTCATCAGGTTGTGCCGCCCGGGCACCGCCAGCGCCAGCGCATGACGCGCCCCCGTCCGCCGGTCGACAATATCGGCGCAAATCCCGGTGGCCCCCTCGCGGATCGACGCTGACTCAGCCACGATTACCGCGCCGGCGCCCAGCCCGAACGGCAACACGCGCGCCGCACGCGGTGCCAGCGCCATGCTCTCCGCATCGTCGGCATTGATCGCCACGGCATCGCATCGCGCGCAAAAATCGCCGAACAGCGCGCGCAGTTCCTCCAGACTCTTGTGATCTAGACTGACATTGCCCAGCACCCCGATGCGCGGCCGATACAGCGCAATCGATCCATCGCTCTCATCGACTTCGGCGACGAAATCCCCGCCCGAGCCGACCCGCGCCGCAGCAAATGGCGCATCGTCCGCGACAAAATTCTTCATCACGGCGCCATTCATGATCGTCGGATCGCGCCCTACCGCCGTCATGATCCATCCGATCATCCCGGTGACGGTCGATTTCCCGCTCGTCCCGGCAACCGCGATCGGCTGTGCTGCGCGATTGAACAAGGCGGCCAGCAATTCGGCGCGCGACAGACGCGGGCAACCCAGCGCACGCGCGGCAACGATTTCGGGCACGGTATCCTCGATCGCGGCCGAGGCGACCAGCACCTGTTCCGGCGACACGATCCCGCTGCCATCCTGGGGAAGCAGCGCAAAGCCCAGGCGCTTCAGCCACGCGAATTTCTCTGGCGTGCGTCCTTGATCGAAACTGCGGTCCGACCCGGAGACCCGAGCGCCAAGACCATGCAGAATCAAGGCCAGCGGCAACATGCCCGACCCGCCGATGCCGCAGAAAAACCACGACTGGGCAGCGGGCCGGGCGGCGATCGTTTCGGCGGTGGTGGTCATAGCGCGGGTTATCTACAACAAACCTGCGGCCAGTCCAGCACGCCTGCAACCAGACAACCGTTGCTACGGCGAAGCCACGGCCTTGCTGCAAGACGTGGCCTCGTTCGATCAGGCCTAGGCTAGCGCAGGCAGCTGCTCGAAATGTTTATCGAGGGTGATGGGGTAGTCGCGAACCCGCACACCCGTCGCATTGTAAACGGCGTTTGCGACGGCCGCGCCGACGCCGCACAGGCCCAGTTCGCCAACGCCCTTGGCTTTCATCGGATTGGCGAGTGGGTCGGTTTCGTCGAGGAATACGACATCCTGATGCGGAATGTCGGCATGGACCGGCACTTCGTACTGGGCCAGGTCGTGGTTGATGAACAGGCCGAAGCGTTTGTCCACGGCCAGTTCCTCCATCAATGCGCCGCCCACACCCATCGTCATCGCGCCGATCACCTGGCTGCGCGCGGTTATCGGGTTGATGATCCGGCCGGAGGCACAGATTGCCAGCATCCGCCGCACGCGCGTTGCGCCGGTGTAGGCATCGACGCCGACTTCGACGAAATGCGCGCCGAACGTGGACAGTTGCCACTGCTTGTCGATGCCGCTGAATTCGATCGTGTCTTCGGCCACCAGTTCGCCATCGGCCGCTGCCTTGCGCAAGTCGGCAGAACGGCCTCCGCTGGACACCTTGCCGTCTGCAAACACCGCACCGGCGGAATCGAACCCGAGGCGCTGCGCGATCTGTTCGCGCAGTTTCACGCAAGCGGCATAAACGCCGGCGGTCGCGTTGGCAGCGCCGAATTGCCCGCCCGAACCTGCGGAGACCGGGAAAGCTGAATCGCCCAGCTTCACCTCGACCAGTTCGGCCGGCACGCCCATCATTTCGCCCGCTGTCTGTGCGATGATCGTGTAGCTGCCGGTGCCGATGTCGGTCATGTCGGTTTCGACAGTGACCTTGCCCGATTTGTCGAGGCGGACGCGGGCGCCCGAAGCCATATTCATGTGGTTGCGGAACGCCGCGGCGACGCCCATTCCGACCAGCCAGCGACCGTCGCGGACCTGACCGGGTTTCGGGTTGCGGCGGCTCCAGCCAAAGCGCTCAGCACCCTCGTTCAGGCATCGCACGAGCTCGCGTTGCGAGAAACGCCGTTCCGGATGCTCGGGATCGACCTGAGTGTCGTTCTTTATCCGGAATGCGATCGGGTCCATCCGCAGTTTTTCGGCCATTTCGTCCATGGCGATTTCCAGCGCCATCAGGCCCGGAGCTTCGCCGGGCGCGCGCATCGCATTGCCTTCGGGAAGGTTGAGCACGGCCAGATGCATCGAGATCTTGCGGTTTGCCCCGGCATAGAGCAGCTTTGTCTGGCTGGTGGCGGTTTCCGGTTGGCCGTTCGGCTGGTCGCCAGAGCCGCTGTCGTGCGCAATTGCCGTAATCGTGCCATCTGCCAACGCACCGATCTGGATGTGCTGCGCTGTGGCCGGGCGATGTGTGCTGTTGTTGGGCATCATCGGCCGGGCCATGGCCAGTTTTACCGGCCGGCCCGCAGCTTTGGCGCCGAGCGCGGCCATCAGCGCATCGGTGCGCAGGAACAGTTTTCCCCCGAACCCGCCGCCGACATACGGTGACATGAAGCGGATCTTGTCTTTCGGCATACCCAGGGTTTTCGCAAGGTCGGTGCGGCCCCAGTCGATCATCTGGTTCGACGTCCACAGCTGCAGTTCGTCACCGTTCCACGCGGCGATCGACGCAAACGGCTCCATCATCATGTGGCTCTGGTCGGGCGTCGTATAATGTTGGTCGAGTTTGACCGGTGCAGCGGCAAAAGCATCTTCGAAATTGCCCACCCGGTCCACGAGCGGCGCCTTGCTGTCGTGGCTGCTGCCTTTCAGGGGTGCTGTTTTCAGAGCTTCGGCCAGATCGTACGCGCCTGGAGTGCGGGCATAATCAACGCGCACCAGCATCGCTGCTGCGCGAGCTTGCTCGAATGTCTCTGCCACCACGATCGCGACTGCCTGATGGTAATGGTCGACATCGGGGCCGGCGAGCAGCTTGACCGTGTTGAACTTGCCTTTGCCGAGCGTGCCGGCGTCCTGGGCCGTGACGATTGCGAGCACGCCCGGCGATGCCTTGGCTGCGGCAAGATCAATCGCGGTGATACGGCCTGTGGCGACCGCAGCGCCGACGATATATCCGTAGGCCGGGTTGGCGGGATCGCGATGTTCATACGCATACGGCGCTGTGCCGGTGGTCTTGAGCCGTCCGTCGATGCGGTCATGCGGGCGGCCGACCACTTTCATGCGGTCGATCGGATTGGTGCCTGCAGCGGTGTCGAATTTCATGGGATCAGGCCTTTGCGTCGGCGAGTATTGCCGCCAGCGCGCGGGTGGCGAGCGGCAGCTTGAAGGCGTTGTCGGGGGTCGGCGTCGCGCCCCGAAACGCGCGGGCGGTGACAGCGGCGGCACCGCGCGGCAACAACGCATCGGCTTCTTCCACGCGCCACGGTTTTGGCGCGACTCCGCCAAAGGCGACCCGCCCCGTGCCGTCGGGCGCGATCACGGCTGCGACCGACACCAGCGCATAGGCATACGAGGCACGATCGCGCACTTTTTCGTAAAAGTGCCTGCCGCCCAGTGGTCGCGGCAAAGTCACCGCGGTGATCAGTTCGCCCTGGCCCAGCGTGGTATCCTGTTCGGGATGATTGCCCCACAACCGGTGAAATTCGGCGATCGGAATGCCGCGATGCTGGCCTTGTGCATCGATGGTTTCGACCACTGCGTCGAGCACACGCATGGCCACCGCCATGTCGCCCGGGAAGGTTGCGATGCATTTGTCCGAGACGCCGATCACGCCGAGCTGGCGCGAGACGCCGCCGATTGCGGCGCAGCCCGATCCGGGGTTGCGCTTGTTGCACGGCATGTTGGTGTCGTAGAAGTAGGCGCAACGCGTGCGCTGAAGCAGGTTGCCCGCCGTCGTCGCCTTGTTGCGCAACTGGCCCGAAGCACCGGCCACGATCGCGCGGGTCAGGACGGCATAATCGCGCCGCACGCGTTGATCGGCGGCCAGATTGGTGTTGGTGACCAACGCGCCGATCCGCAGCCCGCCGTCTGCTGTGGGTTCGATCGTGTCCAGGCCAAGGTCCTGCACATCGATCAGATGGGTCGGTGTCTCGACCTCGATCTTCATGAGGTCGAGCAGGTTGGTGCCGCCTGCCAGGAATTTGGCACCGGGACGCGATGCGGCGCGCGCTGCGGCCGCAGGGTCCTTGGCGCGTTCATAGGTGAAAGCTTTCATGCCCCGGTCCCCGTGTTCCCGGCCACTTCCGCCATGGCCTCGGCGATGTTGGAATAGGCGCCGCAGCGGCAGATATTGCCGCTCATGCGTTCGCGCATCTCGATATTGGTGGCCTGCGGCGTTGCGGCGACGTCTGCCTGCACATGGCTCGGCACGCCGCGCCTGATCTCGTCGAGCACGGAGACTGCCGAGCAGATCTGCCCGGGCGTACAATAGCCGCACTGGTATCCGTCATGCTTGATAAACGCGGCCTGCATGGGGTGCAGCTTGTCGGGCGTGCCCAGGCCTTCAATCGTGGTGATGTCGTGGCCGTCATGCTGCACGGCGAGGCTGAGGCAGGAATTGATCCGCACGCCGCCGGCGATCACCGTGCACGCGCCGCACTGGCCGTGGTCGCAGCCTTTTTTGGTGCCGGTCAGGTGCAGATGCTCGCGCAAGGTGTCGAGCAATGTCGTCCGGGGGTCGAGCGAAAGATCGTGCTTCTGGCCGTTTACCGTCAACCGCACGGGCAGCTTTGGCGAAACCGTGCTGCGGTTGGCGGCCTGGGCCGACGCTGCAGCAGGCGCCGCGGCCCAGGCGGTGGTTGCTGCACCACCGGCCAGGACACTGCGTCGCGACATATCAAACTCGCCTTTTTCCATCATGATCTGTCTTTCATCCCACCCGGCCAGGCGCGTGGCGCCTGCCAACCGCGGCCAATCTGTCTGTGAACTAACGCGACCGGCGGTTAAAGGTTGCGTCGATCGTATTTCATTGAACTCCTGCGGAAGGGCGGCGAGGTCCGCACTTCCCGATAATCGCTCAAGGTCGCGCCTGTGGGGCCGGCACCCGGGCAATACAGTTGCGCTGCGCCCCGGTCTCCATCATGACGGGTCGGCCCCGATGCAAATGCGAGACCCGCCGTATGCTAACCGCTTATCCCCGATCCAGCGAACATAACCCCGATGCGGCGGTGTGGTTCGACCTGTTGAACCCCACCGAAGACGAACTGGGGCAAGTGGAGAAATCGACCGGTCTGTCGTTGCCGCGCGCTGGCGCCCTGGGCGAGATCGAGCGGTCGAGCAGGCTTCAGCGGCAGGGTGGGGCATTGATCATGAGTACGCCGACTGCGGTGCAGGCATCGGCTGGTAGTGCGGCAATGGCGCCGCTCGGCTTCATGTTGACAGGCGACAGGCTGGTCACGATCCGGTTTACAGAGCTGGTGGTGTTCGACACGGTCAGGGCGCAATTGCCCGCGGATGAGGCCATCGGCGGAATCGAGATTTTTACGCGGCTGTGCGAGGACATTGTCGATCACATGGCAGATGCGCTCGAGCATCTGGCGGCCGAGCTTGGCAAGCTGTCGCAGGCGACATTTCGCCAGGACGATGCCAAATCCGATCATGGGGTGCGCGCCAATCTGAAGTCAAAGGCGCAGTTGCGGCAGGTTGGCCGGCTGGGCCACAGGTTGTCGGCCTTGCGCGACGGCGCGCTGGGGCTGGAGCGTATTCTGGCGTTTGCCGAGCAATTCGGATGCCATGACACCGCAATCGAGATCAAGGCGCGGTTGACCAGCGTTCGGCAGGATCTGAAATCGCTGGCCGATTACAACGATCAGCTGACCAACAAGGTGCAATTCGTGCTCGATGCGCTGGTCGGGTTGATCGGCATTGCGCAGAACGATATTTTCAAGGTGCTGACGATCGTTTCGATTGTCGGCATCGCGCCGACGCTGATTGCGGGCATTTATGGCATGAATTTCAAGAATATGCCGGAATACAACTGGACCTATGGCTATCCTTACGGCCTGACCGTCATCGCCCTGAGTGGAATTTTGCCGTTGATCTGGTTCAAGTTCAAAGGCTGGTTCTAAGCGCGACCCGCATACGCAGGTTTGGCTGGTTCGCGGTGCTGATTGCAGGGCAGCGGCTACGGCATTCACACAAGTTTTTTACGGTGATGCGGTCGCCTGCAACGCGCCAGATGTGGGCAAACGGGGCCGCCATCGCTTTGCCTGTGGCCTTGCAAACGCCCGAATAGGTGCCGAGCGTCAGAACCCGGTCGCCCAGATCGATGAATTCGTGCGGGCTGGCTGCAAAATCGTCCCAGTCGCGCCCAATCGGCACGAGCAGTTTTTCCACGACATCCATCGGGCAATGCCAGGTCCCGCTATAGTAAGGGAAGCCGGCTGCTTCGGTCCAATCCAGGTGATCGGCCAGAACATTCAGCACGGCAGGCACATCACCCGCCGCCACGGCGGTATAAATGCGCAACCTGTCGGATGGCACAGTGGAAACGGTTCTGGCCGGGCCGGAGCACGCGGTTGAGGCGGCGGTGAGCGCGTGCTGGCGGGGCCCGGCGCAAGCCTGGGTGAGCGCTGTGACGCGCTATGACGCCGCGGTGCCGGAGGCAGCAGCTTTTGTTCGGCTGCCGAATGCTTTGGCGTAGGAAGACTTTTCTTTTTTGAAAAAGCAAAAGACTTTTTTCCATTGAAGCGGCCCGTGTCTGTCTAGCCCGCCTCAACGGATAAAGTCTTTTTGCTTCTTTTGCTTCAGAAAAAGAAGATTCTTACCTACCCGGGGCGGCTGCACTCCCCGCCAGCAGCCCGCCATCAATTACAAATTCGGCCCCCGTCACGTAAGTCGCTTCGTCGGAGGCCAGCAGCATGGCAATGGCCGCTACCTCCGATGGCTGACCGAAACGCTGCAAAGGCGTGTCGGCTACGAAAGCCTGCATACGCTGCTCCAGCACTTCACCCTCCAGCCCGGCCAGCAGCGGCTGCCACATATCGGTCAGGATGGCGGCGGGAAAGATGGCATTGCAGCGAATCCCAAGTCTTTGCCCCGCGCAATAGAGTGCAACGGATTTGGTGTGGTTGCGGATTGCGGCCTTGCTGGCGGCATAGGCTGCCGCGCCGGGAATGCCGACGAGACCGGACCGGCTGGAGATGTTGATAATGCTGCCGCCATGGCCAGCCTGGCGCATTGCGCGGATGGCGTGTTTGCAGCCCAGGAAAGTGCCATGTGTGTTGGTTTCATGCACCGCGCGCCAGCTTGCCAACGTTGCGTGTTCCGGGTCGTGCGCGGCGGCGCCGCTCTCGAAGCCCGTAATGCCGGCATTGTTCACCACGATATCCAGCCGCTGATGTTTGCGCAGGATGTCCGCGGTGACGCGCTGCCAGTCGGCTTCCACGCGCACGTCCAGCACACACGCTGTTTCCGCTAAATCCGAAGCATAGACGGTAGCGCCCTCATCGCGGAACGCCTGCGCAATCGCAGCGCCTATCCCGTGCGCCGCCCCGGTGACCAGTGCAACTTTGGAGTCAAGCCTAAGCATTGGGTATCCCAAAACTGTAGAGAAGCTTTTTTAAATGGGGACACTTCACGTCTCACCCGGCTTCACGTCAAACCCCTCCCGCATAGGGCGTACGCAGATGCACCTGAACCGACATTCCCCAGATGGCCCGCCCACCGGGCCGTCTGAGACGCAGCCTACTCGCCGTCCGACGGCCTTTGCAACGGCGAAAGTGCCGGGACGGCGCCCGCGGCCAGCACCACCGGTCAGTGATTGCCGTCCGGCTGGAGATTCTGCTGGGTCGAGCGACAAATGAACGCAGTTCCCCTGCCGACAGTCAACGCAGGCAGTGACTGCGGCGCTCAGCATCGCGCCGGCGGCAGCGGACGCAGCGCCGCAATGGCGTCGAGGATATGCTGGAACAACCCGCGCGAGACCATGACCTCGGCCATCTGAAACGTGATCGACCGCCCGTGCCTGACGATCTTGGCGCCAATCTTGACCAGTCGGTCCCGCAAGGTGGTCATCGACCAATGGCTGACTGCCTCGGGTAAGGTCAGGGTGCGCAGGAAGTTGGCGAGGTTGTAGGCCAGGGCATGCAGTTGCAGCCGCACCGCGTTCGCGGCGAAGCGGTGGCAGGACAGGCGGGTCCACACGATCGCGTTCTTGCCTTCTTTGATGTGCTGCTCGGCCGTGCCGCGCTGATTGTAGAACAGCGTCACCCGCTCGGGCGGCCGGGTCATGTTGGTCACAATGAAGCCGACGCGCGGATATAACTCACCGGGGTGCCACTCGACCTTCGCCACCACTCGGCGGGACCTGGTCCATGACGCCGCCTGGTAGCTGAAGCTGGCGTAGTAGCGTCGCACGGCATGCGGCGGTCGTCCCACCGGGCGCTTCAGCAGCCACCCGATCCGCTCCTGCAGGACCGCGTTGGCCGGAAGCCGGATCGTATATTTGTAGCCCTCGGATTCCAGAAATTCATAGATACCTGGATTTGCATAGCCGGCATCGCCGCGGAAGTAGCGGCGCTTCATCGTCTGCCGGTAGCGCGCCGTCACCGGCTCCAGCACATTACGCCAGCCATCGGCGCTGTGCACGTTGCCGGGACGGAGTTCGCAGCGCTCCAGATCGCCGAATTGGTTGAACACGAACAGCGGGTGGTAGCAGGTGCAAGCGTAATGGCCGTTATAGGCGCTGCCTTCCTGCATGCCGTGGGTCTCGCTGACGCTGCTGTCCATGTCGAGCACGATCGTCGTCTGCGGACGGCGCGCATGCACCCGGTCGATCCAGGCCCCGGACAGATCGGCCAGGGCGGCGAGGTTGGCCTCGCTGGTCAGCCACTCTGTTTCGAAGCGGCCCATCTGGCTGGTCGATGCAGCTTGCCGATCTAGCCCGGTGCGATCGACCACGGCACGCATCGCCGGATCATGGGCAAGACGTTCGGCATCGTTCACATCCTCATAGCCGGCGAGGCGGCCGAACACCGATTGGCGCAGCAGGCCAGTCAGCATGTGCCGAGTGTTCTTGCCGCGCCGGCACTCCGACAACGCCGCGCCGGCCAGATCGGAGAGGCCGAGCGCGTCGTCCAGTTCCCGGTAGGCCAGCAAGCCGGCGTCGGAGGTGATCCGGCTGCCGTGGAATTCCAGCGTCAGTCTCCGGTCGAAATCGACCCGCAGAGACCCATCATCCGATTCACCCGCTGGGTGTTCCATCGACGCGCGCCCTCGTTGACGACAATACGCTGATATTTATGCCAGATTCGGCCCTCCTGTACAAGGAAATCCGCACTCATCCGGGAAATCCGGGTTTTAACCATCCGTTTTTCAACAACTCCGCTCATGCTGAGCCTGTCGAAGCACACGCGCTGACACCCGCCGAGCAGGAACAAAACTGCGCAAATTCATGCGTCGCGCGCGTCATTAGCTTCGCTGGCCTTCGGCCCACGGGTTCAGGATGAGCGAGATTGCTATTTTGAGCGCTCACGCGACTTGTGTGAATCTCGTAGCCTTCAGGGGGGGGCTTTATAGGGTGTTCGGGTTCTATAGTCTGCCGCTTTCAGGCACGGTTGTCTGTCAGTTCGGCGTCGAGCTGCTCGATCTGGGTACGGCCGGCGACGATGATCTGATAGCAGCGGTCGATCGTGGCGCGGGTCGTCGCCGAAATATTGTCGTCCTTGAGCGCGCGTTCGAACTCTTCCTTCAGGTAGTTTTCGCCGCGCCCGATTTCCTTGACGATCGCTGCGTCGCCGCCGCCGATTGCGACGCGCAGGTCTTCGAAGCGGCGGTGGATCGTCGCCGCTGCGGACCCGAAATCGTTAGGCTCGCCGCCCAGAGCCCGGCTCTGATCCTGAAGCAATGTAACGATCGAGCGCCGTTCGTCGGCCAGGGCGGTCAGAAGTTCTGCAAATATGCCCCCTGCGGCTTTTTGCGCAGAATGTTCATAGCCTTTGACACTGTCGATGGTCGTGACAATCAGGTCGTCGAGCTTGGAGATTTCTGTGTTCAGGGACATCGTTGATTCCTTTGCAGTAAAGATCGCTGGCTTGCGAAAATCAAGATCGAAATGCGTTCATCAATCACCACTATACCGCCGGCAACGCACGATGTTCCGTGCGTAAATCGTTATTATAGTTAGAGAAAATCTAATAATTCTGGTTAATTAGCGGTTACGGGAATGAACCATGCGTATTCGTCTGTGTGCTCCATCGACGCCATTCAATCCGGACGACGCGGCGCGCGTCGTCGCGCTGGCGGGCGACTATCCGGGCGTGACGCTTGATTTTCATCCGCAGTGTTTTGCATCGCAGGGGCATTTTGCCGGGGCCGATGACATGCGGCGCGATGCGTTTGCCGAATGCGCCAATGATCCCGCCTGCGACGCGGTGTGGTTTGCGCGCGGAGGGTATGGCGCGGTGCGGATGGCCGAGGCGGGGATTGCGCGATTGGGCGAAGCCGCGCGGGGCAAGCTGTATCTGGGGTATTCGGATGCCGGGACGATGCTGGGCGGGTTGTATCGTGCCGGCATCGGGCGGCCGGTGCATGCGCCGATGCCGTCCGATATTCGCCGTGACGGGGGCGAGGCGGCGGTGCGTCGCGTGTTGGGGTGGCTGTCGGGCAATGGCTCCGGGGTGGAGGCGGGACTTGATTCGCGGCCGGTGGCGGCATTCAACCTGATGACTTTGGCGATGCTGGTGGGAACGCCGCTGATGCCTGATCTGGCGGGGCATGTCGTGTTGATCGAAGAGGTGGCCGAGCATCTGTATGCGATCGACCGGTTGCTGTTTCATGTCACCGCGGCGCTGGCGGAGGCTGGCGCGGTGGGTATCCGCCTCGGGCGGATCAGCGATGTGCCGCTCAACGATCGCGAATTCGGGATGAGTGCCATGGCCATGGTGCAGGACTGGTGCGCGCGGCGCGGGCTGGAATGGCTGGGGCATGCGGACATCGGGCACGACATTGATAACGCGATAGTGCCGTTTGGCCTTGCCGAGCGCGGGCGCGGCTCGTAATCCGCGCGGCGTAATTACAGGACACAAGACACATGCGCGCATTCGTTTTTCCGGGTCAGGGCAGTCAGAAGGTTGGCATGGGTGTGGAACTGGCCGGCGCAAGCTTGGCCGCGCGCGAGGTGTTTCAGGAGGTGGACGAAGCGCTTGGGCAGAACCTGTTTGCGATCATGTCCGAGGGACCCGAAGACCAGTTGCTGCTGACCGAGAATGCGCAGCCCGCGATCATGGCGCATGCGATCGCGGTGTTGCGCGTGCTGGAAAAAGAGGGCGGGATCGCGATCGGCGATGCATGCGATTTTGTCGCCGGGCACAGCCTGGGCGAATATACCGCGTTGTGTGCCGCGGGCGCGTTTACGCTGGCCGATACCGGGCGGTTGCTGAAATTGCGCGGGCAATCGATGCAGGCGGCGGTGCCGGTGGGCGTGGGCGCGATGGCGGCACTGCTGGGTGCCGACATTGCCAAGGCGACTGCGCTGGCCGAAGCGGCGGCGCAAGGCGAAGTGTGTACAGTCGCCAATGACAACGATCCGACGCAAGTCGTGCTGTCGGGGCACAAGGCGGCGATCGAGCGGGCGATCGCCATGGTCAAGGATTTCGGGATCAAGCGCGGCGTGTTGTTGCCGGTATCGGCGCCGTTTCACTGCCCGCTGATGGCGCCTGCTGCCGACGCGATGGCCGAGGCGCTGGGCAGGACGCCGCCGCGATCCCTGTCGGTAACGCTGATGGCCAATGTCACGGCCGCGCCGGTGACCGATCCGGCGGAGATTTCGCGGTTGCTGGTCGAACAGGTGACCGGGCGGGTGCGGTGGCGCGAAAGCGCGCTGGCGCTGGGTACAGCGGGTGTGGATCAGTTCGTCGAACTGGGCGGTAAAGTCGTGGGGCCGATGATTTCGCGCACGCTGGCGGATGTGTCGATTACGAGCGTAGCGTCGATGGCCGACATCGAAGCCTTTGCGAGGGAGCTGTAAGTATGGAAAACCGTCTTTTCGACCTGACCGGCCAGACCGCACTCGTTACCGGCGCTGCCGGCGGAATTGGCTCGGCGATCTGTCACGCGCTGGCGCGGCAGGGCGCGCGGATTGCGTTGTCGGGTACCAATTCGGCGAAGTTGCGCGCCTTTCGCGAGGAACTGAACGAGACATATGGTCATGACCATGTCGAGATCACGTGCGATCTAAGCCAAGCGGAGTCGGTCGAGCGCCTGGTGCCGGCGGCGGTCGATACGCTGGGCAAAGTGGACATCCTGGTGAACAACGCCGGGATCACCCGCGACGGCCTGATCATGCGGATGAAGGATGACGACTGGGACCAGGTGATCCGGGTCAATCTCGAGGCGGCGTTCCGGCTGATGCGCGCGGCGGCGCGGCCGATGATGAAGGCGCGGCATGGGCGGATCATCACGATTACCAGCGTGGTGGGCGCGACGGGCAATCCGGGGCAGGCGAACTATGCCGCGGCCAAGGCGGGTCTGGTCGGGATGTCGAAATCGCTGGGGCAGGAATTGGCCAGCCGGGGGATTACGGTCAATTGCGTGGCGCCGGGGTTTATTCGCACGGCGATGACCGACGGATTGCCCGATGCGCAGAAAGAGGCGTTGAACGGGCGGATCCCGATGGGGCGCATGGGCGAGGGTGAGGATATCGGTGGCGCGGTTGCCTATCTGGCCAGCCGTGAGGCGGGGTATATCACCGGGCAGACGCTGCACGTGAATGGCGGCATGGCGATGATGTCTTGAGGCATTTATTGCTCCCCTCCCCTTCAGGGGAGGGGCCGGGGGTGGGGGCTCTCGGTTATATTCCACGTTTGCAAAGGTGTTGGCGAGTGGGGCGCGGCCCCACCCCAACCCCTCCCCTGAAGAGGAGGGGCTTTCTGTTGTCTGTCGGGCTTGCGTTGTTTGCGACCTCTGCCCACGCGCGGCCGCCGGAGGGGTTGGCCTGCGCGTTGCAGGCGGCGCCGGCGGGGCTCGATGCGCGGGTGGCGGATGTGTTGATCAGCCGTGATGACGACCGCGGCAAGCCGGCGCTGGATGAAGTGCGCGCGCTGAGCGATGTGTGTGCGCAGGACCAGTTCATGGGGCCCAAGCAGCGCGATGCCTATTACCTGTACGTGATCGGGCGGATGGGGCGCGATGTGATCGATACGCGGCTGACAAAGGTGGGCCTGCCCTCGGCGGTGATCGACAAGGCGCTCGATATCGGGCCGGGCAATACGAACAACCCGGCGCCAAAAGTTACCGAGGGCGATTTGCGGATGGTATCGGACGGTATGCGCGATGCCGGCCATGATCCGGCGAAAATCACACCCGAGGGCTGGGGACTGATCAATGCGTGGATACTGGCCACCAGCAATATGTTCGACGGCCTTCGCGACGTGGACTGATTTGGCGGCAAATCCCCGGAATTATGCACAGCTTCGATCCCGGGCCGGTCCATGACGCTTGCGCGCAAGTGCGGCGCGGTTATGGAAGGTGGTCCGAATTTGCGCCATTTCGTGCGCGAATCTGCGCCTGGACCGAGGGATCGAGACGATAATGAAGGCGACTATCGAACGCGCGACTCTGCTGCGCTGTCTGTCCCATGTCCAGTCGGTCGTAGAGCGGCGCAACACCATTCCGATCCTGTCGAATGTGCTGATCGATGCTGCGGCGAGCGGCGCGGTCAAGCTGACCGCGACCGATCTCGATCTGCAGATCATCGAGGCGATGCCCGCAGCTTCGGTCGAACAGGCAGGCGCGATCACGGTTTCGGCGCACCTGTTGTTCGACATCGCGCGCAAATTGCCCGACGGATCGCAAGTCAGCTTTGAAACCGCCGACAACAAGATGGTGGTCAAGGCCGGGCGCAGCCGGTTTCAGCTGCCCACGCTGCCGCGCGACGATTTTCCGATCATCGTCGAGGGCGATCTTCCGACCAGTTTCGAACTGCCGGCCAAAGTGCTGGCCGAACTGATCGACCGCACGCGGTTTGCGATTTCGACCGAGGAAACGCGGTATTATCTCAACGGCATCTTTTTTCACGTCAGCGATGACGTGCTGAAGGCCGCCGCCACCGATGGCCACCGCCTGGCGCGATATACCCTGGCGCGGCCCGAGGGTTGCGAAGGCATGCCCGATGTGATCGTGCCGCGCAAATGCGTGGGCGAATTGCGCAAACTGCTCGACGATGTGCTCGACACCAATGTGCTGATCGAATTGTCGGCGAGCAAAGTGCGGTTTACGCTCGGCGGGGAATATGGCGTCGTGCTGACCAGCAAGCTGATCGACGGGACGTTCCCCGATTACAGCCGCGTGATCCCGACGGGCAATGACAAGCTATTGCGGATCGACCCGCGCGCCTTTTTCGAAGGCGTTGATCGCGTGGCGACGATTGCCACCGAAAAAACCCGCGCGGTGAAGATGGCGCTCGATGCCGATCGCGTCACGCTTTCGGTGACGAGCCCGGACAATGGTACGGCGGCCGAAGAAGTGTCAGCAGATTATCATGCGGCTGGTTTCGAGATCGGGTTCAACGCCAATTATCTCAAAGACATTCTCAGCCAGATCGATGGCGATATCGTTGAATTGCATCTGGCCGACGCCAGTGCGCCGACGTTGATCCGCAAGGATGACAAGTCGCCGGCGCTGTATGTCCTGATGCCGATGCGGGTGTAACAGCCATGCCGCTCCCCTTCGGGGAGGGGGCATTTCTTGTCAGCTCCGCGCGGCGATCATATCGCCGACCACCACGAACTTTTCACGCGGTGAGTCCGTGCGGGCGCGGCCGGTTTCGGCGGTTTCGATGCGTTTCCAGTCGTCGAAGCTGACGGTGTCGAGCCCGCGCGCCTGCACCAGCGCGTCGAACCCGGCGCGGCCTGATCGCGCAGGCCAATCGCCGGACTCCAGATCCGTCGCGATGCGCTCGATCACGGCATAGCCGTCGGGCCGGTTGGTCCCGATCGTGCCCGAGGGGCCCCGCCTGGCCCACCCGACGCAATAGAGACCTGGCTGGATAAACCCGTCGACATTGGCAAAGCGACCGGCGCGATCGTCGAACGGGACATCGGGGATCGGCGCGGTGCGATAGCCGATGCAGCTGACCAGCAGCGCGGCCGGAATGCGCCGGACGATCCCGGTGCCGACCGGCGCGCCATCGACCATCCGCGTCTGTTCGACGTCGATCGCCGCAATCGTGCCGTCCTCGCCCGCGACGATCGCATGCGGCGCGGCGTAAAATACGAAATCGATCGGCACGCGGCCCGGTTCTTCGCGGTCGTGGTTTTGCGCAAAGGCGCGCAGCTGCGTCACCGATTTGCGGATGCCCGGTTCCAGCGCAGCGTCGTCGGCCAGCGGTGGCAGGTCATCGGGATCGACACGCGGGATGGCGCGGGCCAGATGGCCGAGCTCGCCCAGCTCCTTGGGCGTCATCATGATCTGGTGTGGCCCGCGCCGGCCCAGGATGACGATGCGGTCGAGCGCGCTGGTGCTCAGCCGGTCGAACGCGTGGCCGACGATGTCGGACCCGGCAAATTCGTCGCGCGTCTTGGCCAGGATGCGCGCGACGTCGAGCGCGACATTGCCCATGCCGATCACGACGGCGGTACCGCTGGACAAATCGGGATCGAGCAAGGCAAAATCGGGATGACCGTTGTACCAGCCGACAAAGGCCGCGCTGCCGAACACGTTGCCGGATGTGTCACCGGGCAGCGCCAGCGGCCGGTCGCTCGGGGCGCCGGTGGCCAGCACGACCGCGTCATAGCACGCGGTCAGATCGGCGATCGTGATGTCGCGGCCGATTTCGATATTGCCGCAAAACCGGATGTCGCCCGACAGCGCGGTCGTTTCATAGCGCCGCGATACCGCCTTGATCGACTGATGGTCGGGCGCGACACCGCTGCGGATCAGGCCATAGGGCACCGGCAAGCGGTCGATGATGTCGATCCGCGCCGCGTCGCCCCACCGTTTCTGCGCCGCCTCTGCCGCGTAATATCCGGCCGGGCCTGATCCGACGATTGCGATATCCGGCATGACCTGATCCGTTCCGGTTTTTGAGGAAAAGCTGATGCACTGGCCAGGCTAATCGAGAAAGTCGCCGACCGCTTGCGCAAACCGTTCGGGCTGAGTCAGCATGAACAGATGACCGCCACCGTCGGACAGCTCGATCCGGCTGCCGGGAATCGCGTTGTGCAGGAAATGCGCGTTGGACACCGGGATGAACTGGTCTTCGTTGTCGGCCATGACCAGCACCGGCAGCGACAGCAGCGGCAGGAACCCCGCGCTGGTCCATCCTGCAAAGGCCGCGACCTGATAGGTGTAGCCCAGCGGTGAGGGGGCGGTTGCGGCATTGAGCGACACCTGACCCGCGCCGCCGCCGTTATAGACCATCGCCAGATTGCGCCGCAGGGCTGCCTCGACCGTGTATTCCTTCGGATCTAACAGATGGTTCATCATCGCCGCCCCGGCGGGCATCATCACATTGCCCGACGATGTCGATGCCAGGATCAGTCGCCGGATGCGCGCGCGGTGCTGAAAGGCAAACTGTTGCGCAACCGCGCCGCCCCAGCTGATGCCCAGCACATCGACCTGATCGATATGCATCCGGTCGAACAGCGAGGCCAGTGTCAGTGCGATCTGCGCGATGGTATAGGGAAAGATCGGATCGGGCGATTTGCCGATGCCGGGCATATCGACGCTGATCAGGTGGCGGCGGGGCATCCGGTGCGCCAGCGGCTCCAGCATCTCGATATTCATGCCGATGCCGCCCAGGATGACCAGTGGCGGCATGCCCGGTGCTGTGCCGCCGGCATCTGCATGCCATTGCCCGATTCGCAGGCGCCGGCCGGCCACGCCGACATCGGTAAATGCCGCAGTGCAGGCGTTTGGGCGGCTTTTTGTCTGGCTGGTCATGGCGCGGGGGACGGCCCTTTTGCGGTTGCGGGCGTCCTTGCCCGCTCCGCGCCGGTCTAGCGCGCCGTGGGCACCGTGGCCACCGCGGCGTGACGTGCCGTTTCGGGACGAATGCCTGCGGTGACGCGGCGCATTGGGGCGTGAACGGTAAAACCGGTGGAAAACGTCGATTCCCGCCGGCTTTTTCCATGCAGATCCGGCGCGGGTTAACCCTTTCTCAAAGCCGGCCGGGCCATCGCTTGCTGCATGGATGAGCCGGATCGCAACACGACGCAACGCAGGGCCGGAGACACGGGGGGCCGTGATCCGGGCGATGTCGCGCGCACCAAAGCATTTGCCCGTACCCGCCGCGAGCGCGGAGAAAGCCTGGGCGCAGGCAAGGCCGGGTTTGGTTTCCAATCCGGGTCCTCGCTGCATCGCAGCCTGGTCGCGCCCGAATGGTGGCAGATGGCATTGCCGATGGTGCTGGGCGTGGGCATCCCGGCTGTTGCCGATCATATGGTCTACCGGGGATCCGGTGGCGCGACCGACATGATCTCGCCACTGGTGGCGATGCTGGGCGCGCTGCTGACGCTGACGGCGCGATCGATCAAGCGGCTGGATCATACGCTGCAAGCGATGACGCAACGGCTGGGCCTGGTTGCCGCGATGATCGCGATCCCGATGTTTGCGTATGGCTGGGGCATTGCGCACTGGGCGCAAACGGGCGGTAACCAATGGGGGCACGCGCCCTGGTTGCAGGCGATGGCGGCACTGATCAGCGTATCGCTGCTGGCGATGATCGTCCAGTCCGGCCGGCTGGCCGGGCTGTTGTGCGGGCAGGTGGCGATGTGGTCGGCGGTGACCTGCGTCGTGTCGCCCCTGACCGGCATCATCGTCACTATCGTCGCCATCGCAATCGGAGGCATGGCCTTTGCCCGCCAGCACGATATCGAACAGACCGAACAAGCCAGATCGCAGGACGCGGCGCGGGCGCAAGCCCGCGCGCAGGAAATACTCGCCGATTTCGAGGAAACTGGGCAGGGCTGGTTCTGGGAAACCGACCGGCGCGCCACGATCCTGTATGTGTCGGCGCCGGTGGCGGAACTGCTGGGCCGTACGCCGGATGATCTGGTCGGGCGGCCGCTGTCCGATCTGTTTCAGCTCGACGAACAGATCGCGGGCCAGGTGGCGGGCGCGCCGGGCAATCGCACGGAACGCACGCTGACGTTTCATCTGTCCGCGCGGTCGAGTTTCAGCGACCTGGTGGTGCGCGCCGCGATCCGCGATGAGGAACGCTGGTGGGCCATCACCGGGCGGCCGATTTACGACACATTCGATAATTTTCAGGGTTTTCGCGGGTCGGGCGCCGATCTGACCGAGCGGCGCCGCACGCAGGAACACGTGTCGCGCCTTGCCCATTTCGATTCGCTGACCGGGCTGTCGAACCGGTTCTTCATGTCGCAGTCGCTGGAAAAAATCCTGGTCGCGCCGCAGGAGCAGCAGCGCGCGGTCGCGGTATTCCTGATCGATCTCGACCGGTTCAAGCAGGTCAACGATACGCTGGGGCACCCCGCCGGCGACCAGTTGCTGAAACAGGTGGCGCAACGGCTGGAGCGCGGCGTCGGCGCGGCAGGCCGCGTCGGGCGTCTGGGCGGCGATGAATTTCAGATCATCTTTCCAGGCCGCATCGAACGCGCGATGCTGGCGCAGATTGCCGCGCATGTGATCGAAAGCCTGTCGCAGCCCTATGGCCTCGATGGCGGGCGGGTGATGATCGGCGCATCGGTCGGCATCGCGATTGCGCCCGATGATGGCGTGACGAGCGAGGCGCTGGTGCGCAATGCCGACCTGGCGCTGTATGCGGCCAAGGACGGCGGGCGCGGGCGCTATCATTTCTACGCCGCCGACCTGCACAGCGATGCCGAGGAGCGGCGCCAGCTGGAAAGCGACTTGCGCGATGCGCTCGCGCTGGGGCAGCTGGAGCTGTATTATCAGCCGGTGGTGCAGACCACGACCGAAAAGATCACCGGGTTCGAGGCGCTGCTGCGCTGGAAGCATCCCGAGCACGGGTTTATTTCGCCGGCCAAATTCATTCCGATTGCCGAAGATGCCGGCCTGATCACGCAGATCGGCGAATGGGCGCTGCGCCAGGCGTGTCTCGACACGGCAAAATGGCCCGAAAACGTGCGGGTTGCGGTCAACGTGTCGCCGCTGCAATTTGCCAACCCGGCGCTGCCGGGAATCGTCACCAGCGCGCTTGCCGCCGCGCAGATCGATGCCAGCCGGCTCGAGCTGGAAATCACCGAAAGCGTGTTCATCAACGAGGATGAAAGCAACGACGCGATGTTCCGCGCGCTCAAACGCATCGGCGTGCGGCTGGCGCTCGATGATTTCGGCACGGGGTATTCGTCGCTCGGCTATCTGAAAAAGGCGCCGTTCGACAAGATCAAGATCGACCAGTCGTTTGTGCGCGGCGCGACCGAGCCGGGTAGCCGCAATGGCGCAATCATCGCCGCGATCGTCAGCTTGGCCGAAGCGCTGAACATGGAAACCACGGCCGAAGGCGTCGAGACGCTCGACGAGCTCGATCTGGTACGCCTGCTCGGGTGCAGCCATGTCCAGGGCTTTATCTACGAGCGGCCGCTGTCGGCGCAGGCCGCGCACGAACGGCTGGGCAGTGGGCTGGTCGCGATTGCGCGGGGGCCGCGTGCGGCGCGGGCACTGCGCCAGTCGATCCTGCGCCGCGTCGTGCTCGAACATGGCGGCCACAATTACGAAGCCAACGTGCGCAATATCAGCGCGACCGGCGCTCTGGTCGAGGGGCTGCGCAATGTGCCGGCCGGCACGGTGTTCCGCATCCATTTGTCCGACGGCCATGTGGTGACCGCAAGCGCGCGCTGGGCCGAGGAAGACCGCCTGGGCATCGAATTTTCGCATCCGCTCGAACTCGACGAAACCGGGCGGATCGCGATCATCACCGCGCGCACGAACCGCCGCGTGGCACCATCGGCGGCGTATGGCGCGACGGTGGACATGCCGAACCGGCGGGCGGGGTAAGGCCCAATCCGGCGCCGGCCATGACGAGGCTACGGCATTCACACAAGTCTTTTAACCATCAGTTTTCAAACACCATCCGCTCATGCTGAGCCTGTCGGCCGAAGGCCAGCGAAGCTAATGACGCGCGCGCCGCATGAATTTGCGCAGTTTTGGTCCCCGCTCGGCGGGGGTCAGCGCGTGTGCTTCGACAGGCTCAGCATGAGCGAGGTTATTTTTTGGTCGCTCACGCGACTCGTGTGGATCCCGTGGCACGACGGGGGGGTGGGGCAATGATGCGCACGCAAGCATGATGACACACCCGTGCCGCGCTGCTAACGCGCGCGGATGACCGAACTCGCGCTGATCCGCAATTTTTCCATCATTGCCCATATCGACCATGGCAAATCGACTCTGGCCGACCGCCTGATCCAGTATACCGGCGGGCTGACCGAGCGCGAGATGTCTGCGCAAGTGCTCGACAACATGGATATCGAACGCGAACGCGGGATCACGATCAAGGCGCAGACGGTGCGGCTGGATTACACCGCGCACGACGGCAAGACCTACCAGCTGAATTTGATGGACACGCCCGGCCACGTCGATTTCGCCTATGAAGTCAGCCGCAGCCTCGCCGCATGCGAAGGCGCGTTGCTGGTGGTGGACGCAGCGCAAGGCGTCGAGGCGCAGACGCTGGCCAATGTCTATCAGTCGATCGAGCATGATCACGAGATCGTGCCGGTGATCAACAAGATCGATTTGCCCGCGGCCGAGCCCGAACAGGTACGCGCACAGATCGAGGATGTGATCGGCATCGATGCCAGCAATGCGGTGCTCGCCAGCGCCAAATCGGGCATCGGTATCGCCGAAGTGCTCGAAGCGATCGTCACGCGCATCCCGCCGCCGGGCGGGGATCGCACGGCGCCGTTGCAGGCGATGCTGGTCGACAGCTGGTACGATCCGTACCTCGGCGTTGTCATCCTGGTGCGGATCATCGATGGCGTGATCCGCAAGGGGCAGCATATCCGCTTCATGGCGGGCGATACCGAGCATCTGGTCGACCGCGTCGGCTGCATGCGGCCCAAGATCGAGCAGCTCAACGAGCTGGGGCCGGGCGAAATCGGCTTTATCACCGCGCAGATCAAGGAAGTGGCGCAGGCGCGTGTCGGCGACACGATCACCACGGTCAAGGGTGGCGCGACCAAGGCGCTGCCGGGGTTCAAGGAAGTCCAGCCGGTCGTGTTCTGCGGGCTGTTTCCGACCGATGCCGCCGATTTCGAGAAACTGCGCGATTCGATCGGCAAATTGCGGCTGAATGACGCCAGTTTCAGCTTTGAAATGGAAACCAGCGCCGCATTGGGCTTCGGCTTTCGCTGCGGTTTCCTGGGCCTGCTGCATCTCGAGATCATTCAGGAACGGCTGAGCCGCGAATACGATCTCGACCTGATCACCACGGCACCGAGTGTCGTCTATCGCCTGTCGATGACCGATGGATCGACGCAGGAGCTGCACAATCCGTCCGACATGCCCGACCCGGTGCGCATCGACACGATGGAAGAACCGTGGATCAAGGCGACGATCTATACGCCCGACGAATACCTCGGGTCGATCCTGAAACTGTGCCAGGACCGGCGCGGCATCCAGACCGGGCTGACGTATGTCGGCGGCCGGGCGCAAGTGAATTACGAATTGCCGCTGAACGAAGTGGTGTTCGATTTCTATGACCGGCTGAAATCGATCAGCCGCGGCTATGCCAGTTTCGATTACGAGCAGATCGGGCTGCGCGAAGGCGACCTGGTCAAGATGAATATCCTGGTCAACAACGAGCCGGTCGACGCGCTGAGCATGATCGTGCACCGCAGCCAGGCCGATGCGCGGGGCCGTGGCCTCGTCGAACGGCTGAAAGACCTGATTCCGCGCCACATGTTCAAGGTGCCGATCCAGGCCGCGATCGGTGCCAAGGTGATCGCGCGCGAGACGATCGCCGCGCTGCGCAAGGACGTGACTGCCAAGTGCTATGGCGGCGACATCAGCCGCAAGAAGAAGCTGCTGGACAAGCAGAAAGAAGGCAAGAAGCGCATGCGCGAATACGGCAGCGTGCAGATTCCGCAGGAAGCGTTCATCGCCGCACTGCGCATGGGCGAGGAATAGGCAGCTTCCCCAACCCTGCACCCGTATGCTGTGGGCTGTGAACGCAACTGCCCGTTGCCGAGGTGTCGAGGGAGGACTTGCGGCAACGGGCAGGCATTCGCGAACGGTATATCAGGCGCACATACGCGCACACGATGCGCGGCCATGACCGGTTCGCTATGCACGAAAGGCCCAAGTTTTGCGGCCTCGGACCTTTCGTTAGCGGGGTGCCTCATCGCCGGGTGGGCCGGCGGGTTCGGCATACTCACGAAGTGAATTACGTCCACGCCGGCAAGGCGGATGCACCCGGGACCAAAAAAAAGGGTCTTGCCTTGGCCAACCCGGTATTGTCACTGCGAAAGCAGCGTGCCGGTCTGGCGGGGCGCGATCATTTCGACGGGAACCGGGCTTGGCCACGACATTTCAGCAGCACAGCGAAGTTTCGCCCGTACCCGCCGGCTCGATGGCGATCGCGGCGATGTCGACGATCGTCGAATGGTATGATTTCACGCTGTATCTCTATTTCGTCACGGTGCTGGCGCGGGTGTTCTACGGTGGCGGGGCGGGTTCGGTCGGGCTGGCGCTGGCGGGCTTTGCGATTTCGTATCTGATGCGCCCGCTCGGCGCGACGGTGCTGGGGGTCTATGGCGATCGGCACGGGCGGCGCCGAGCGATGATGGTGTCGATGGCGATCATGACGGTCGCGATGGCACTGATCGCGGCTTTGCCCACGCGCGCAATGGCGGGGCCCTTGGCGGGCTGGCTGCTGCTTGCCTTGCGCTGTGTGATGGCGTTTGCGGTGGGTGGGGAATACACCGGTGTGGTGGCCTATCTGGTCGAAGGCGCGCCGCCGCCCCGACGCGGGCTGGTGGCATCGCTGGCCTCTGCGGCAAGCCAGATCGGCGGCTTGCTCGCAGCGGGGGTCAGCGCGGCTGTCGTGTTGTCGTTTTCGCCCGACACGCTGGAAAATTGGGGCTGGCGCGTGCCGTTCCTGATCGGTGCCGTGCTGGCCGGGATGATCTGGATCGCGCGGTCGCGCATGGCCGAGTCGCCCGAATTCACGACCGCCCAGACCGCCGGTGAAATCGCCGCAAACCCGTTGGCGCTGGCGCTTGGCGCCGAACGCGCCGGGGTCTTGCGCGGATTTTCGATCTCATCGCTGGGGTCGATCTCGTATTATGTCGGCATGACGTTCATCCCGGCGTTTCTGGTAGCCAGCGGCGCCATGGCCGAGGGGCAGGCGCTGGAGTTGTCGACGCTCGCTGCGCTGATGTACATCGCGGTGTCGCCGATCGCCGGCATGGCATCCGACCGGTTCGGTCGCAAGCCGGTGATGATCGCGATTGCGCTGACAGGGGCGGTGACGTCGACCGCGCTGTTTCCGGTCATGGCGCATGGCGGCACTGCGCTGGCGTTGTGTGGTGCGCTGGTTCTGGCCGCGACCAGTGGATCGTGGAGCGCGGTGGCCGCATCGACTACGTCCGAACAGTTTTCCAGTTCGGCCCGGCTGTCCGGCCTGGCTTTGGGCGTGACCTCGGCGACGGCGGTTTTCGGCGGATTGTCCCCGTACCTGGCGCAAAAGGCGATCGGGTTCACCGGGGGCGCCTGGGCGCCGGGCGCGATGATCGCGGTGGTTGCGGCCTGCGTTGTGCCGGTGCTGGCGACGATGCCCGAAACCGCGCCGCGCGTTCTTGCACGCAAGGCCAGGCCAATTTTGGGTTGACCGCGACCCGCCTTGGCGACACGACATGCCGATGATCGACACAGCTCTTTTCCGCAGCGTGCTAGGCGCCTATCCGACCGGCGTTGCCGTCATCACCGCGATCGATGCCGATCAAAAACGCCACGGGCTGGTCGTCGGATCGTTTTCGTCGATCTCGCTCGACCCGCCGCTCGTCGGGTTTTTCCCGGACAAGCGGTCGCAGTCCTGGGCGCAGATCGCGCCGATCGGCCGGTTCTGCGTCAATGTTCTCGGATCCGATCAGCTCGATCTGTGCCGCCGGTTTGCCGCGCGCGCCGATGACAAGTTTGCCGACCTGGCGCACGGGTCTACGCCTTCGGGCCAGCCGCTGCTGGAAAACGCGATTGCGTGGATCGATTGCTCCGTCGAACGCGTGACCGATATCGGCGATCACTATCTGGTGGTCGGCGCGGTCGAGGCGCTGGGGCGCCGCGATACCGGCACACCGCTGCTGTTTTTCAGCGGGCAGTATCACGATCTGGCCGAGCTTCCTGGTTAAGCCTATCCCGTTCCGGGCAGGAAATAAGTATGCGGCCGGTGCGTTAGCGGCTGCACAACACGGTGTTACCGGCTAATTCGGCAGGCGAGCTCACCTGCAGGAATCCGTCATGAAACCCATTGAAACCATCATGCGCACCGCGCCGGTCATTCCCGTGCTGGTCATCGAGGACGCAGGCCACGCGCTGCCGATCGCGCGCGCGCTTGTCGCAGGGGGCCTGCGCGTGCTCGAAGTGACGATGCGCACGCCTGCTGCGCTCGATGTCATCCGTGCGATGCGCAAGGTGCCGGGCGCGATTGTCGGCGCGGGCACCGTGCTCAATGCCGATGACCTGAAGGCCGCGATCGACGCCGGCGCGGAATTCATCGTTTCGCCCGGGCTCACGCCGAAACTGGGCGAAGCAGCGATCGCAGCGGGCATCCCGTTTCTGCCGGGTACCGCCAATGCGGCCGACATCATGCTCGGGCTCGATCTGGGGCTGATGCATTTCAAATTCTTCCCCGCGGCAACTTCGGGTGGATTGCCCGCGTTGAAGGCGTTGGCCGCGCCATTCCACATGGCCAAATTCTGCCCGACCGGCGGGATCAATCTGGCGAGCGCGCCCGAATGGCTGGCGGCCGACCCTGTGCTTTGCGTCGGTGGCAGCTGGCTCGTGGGGCAGGGTACGCCCAATGAATCCCTTATCGAAGCTGCGGCACGTGACGCGGCGGCCTTGCGCGGCTAGAAACGCAGATGCAGCACGCGATTGCTGCAACGCAACGCGCATAAGGAATGGTGTTTCCATGAAAACGGTCCAGGCGTTGCGCGAAAGATTGACCCTGCTGCACCAGCGGACCGCGGAAACGCCGCTATTCAATCCGGTGTTCCAGCTAAGCCACGATCTGTCGCGCGAACTGGAAGCGGGCAAGCTTGCACTGCCCGAGATCGAGGCGATCGTTGCCGAGCTCGAATGCGATGCCCTGCAAACCCGCGCCGCGCGGTTGCGCACGCTGGTCGCGCCGACCGAGCCGGAAGAGAACCTGTCGCGCGTTGTTGCGCTGCTGAACGAGGAAGACGGGTTTGCGCAGTTTTGCGAACGCTGGCAGCGCCCGCTGTTGCATGCCGTGTTCACCGCGCATCCGACATTTCTGCTGAACCCCGGCGATGCCGATGCCGTCGCCAGCGCGGCGCTGGCCGATGACCCACGCGCCGCGACCGTGTGCGCGGTGCCTGGGCCCGGGCCGCAGATCACGCTGGCCTATGAACATGCCGAGGCCATGGCCGCGATCGAGCGCGCCGGCGTCGCGCGCGATCGCATCACCATGCGGTTGCTGACGCATGCGCGGTCACGCTGGCCGGGGCGCTGGCTCGATTTCCAGCCGTTGCCGTTCCGGTTTGCGACCTGGGTCGGCTATGACATGGACGGGCGGACCGATATCGGCTGGAGCACGTCGATCCTGTTCCGGCTGCGCGAAAAAGCGCGCCGGTTGTCGAGCTATGCCGCGTGGCTGACGACGATCGATGCTGGTCATCCGCAATTGGCGGTGCTGCTCGCGGGGCGTGACCAGGCGGCCGCAATGGCCGACCTGTTCGATCAGCCGCTGACCGATCCGGCTGTCTTGTCCGATGTTGCCAACCGCATGACCGCCGATGATCCTGCGCGGCTGCTGTCGTTGCAACCGGTGATTGCGGCGCTGGCGTCCGACGCGCGCGGTACCCAGGGCGATGCCGCGATCGGCTATGCCGCGCTTGCCGCCGCGATGCGCGCCGATGGCCTCGGCATGGGCTGGGTGCATTTTCGGGTCAATTCGTCGCAATTGCACAATGCCCTGCGCCGGCGGATCGATCCCGACGGCACGCTCGATCTGGGCAGCCGCGGCGCGCTGTCGCGCCTGCGCGAACTGCTCGAGGCGGAACAGCCGTTGCGCATCAATTTCGGTGCGCTCGCGCTCGAGACCTCGACCGCGATGCGCCAGTTCCTCGTGATGGCGCAGATCCTGCACCATATCGATGCCGATGCGCCGATCCGCATGCTGATCGCCGAAAGCGAGCAGCCGCAGACCGTGCTGGCCGCGCTGTATTTTGCGCGGCTGTTCGGCATCGAGCGCAAGGTCGACGTCTCGCCGCTGTTCGAAACCGAAACCGCGCTCGAACACGGCGGCCGCTTTCTGGATGCGTTGCTGGCTGAGCCTGCCTACCAGGCTTATGCGCGGGTGCGCGGGCGGGTCTCGATCCAGACCGGATTTTCCGACGCGGGGCGGTTTCTGGGCCAGATCCCCGCCGCGCTTGCAATCGAGCGGTTGCAGGGGCGGCTGGCCGAAGCGATGCGCGCGCACGCGCTCACCGATGTTGCCGCGCTGGTCTTCAACACCCATGGCGAAAGCATGGGGCGCGGCGCGCATCCGTCGGGGTTTGTCGATCGGTTGTCATGGCCGCTCAGCCGCTGGGCGCGCAGCCGTTTCGTCCGCGCCGGCATTACCCTGGAGGCCGAAGTCACGTTTCAGGGCGGCGACGGTTATCTGTTTTTCCGCAACGACGATCTCGCGCTGGCGACGCTGACGCGCATTGCCGAGGCGCAGACCGCGCTGTCGGGCGAATACACGCGCGATCCGTTCTACGATCGCACCGATCGCAGTCTCGATTTCTACCGCTCGATCCGCCGGGTGCAGCGCGAATACCTGGGCAGCGCGACGTACGCGCGCGCTGTCACTGCATTCGGCCTGGGCATGCTGAAAGGCACCGGCAGCCGCGTGTCGCGGCGCCAGTCCGACATCAACGCCGACCGTTCGATGAGCCTGCGCCAGATTCGCGCGATCCCGCACAACGCGATCCTGCAACAGATCGGCTATGCCGTGAATGTGATCGCCGGCGCCGGCACGGCGGCGGGCGACGAAATCGAATCAATTGCCGATCTGCTGGCCAGTTCCGAGCGCGGCAACCAATTGGTGCGGTTGCTGCGCGCGGCCAATGGTATCGCGTCGATCAAGACCGTGGGTGCGTTCGGGGAGCTGTTCAATTCGGCCTATTGGGCGAGCCGTCCCTATCGCGGCACCGAAACCGCGCTGGAAACCGGATGCCTGGCGCTGGCCGAACATCTGACCAAGGACGACCGCGCCGGCGTATTCCGCCGGCTGGTTTCGCGGTTGCGCGTCGACTGGATGAAACTGCACCGGCTGCTGTCGATGGTGCCCGGTGCGCCGGTCGGGCGCGATGCCGCTGCGGACGATGCGCGGCGCACGATCGGCCTGTTGCAAGCCGTGCGCCTGACACTGCTGATGCATATGTTCCTGCGCGCGGTCCAGGTGCCGCCGTTTTCGCGCGCGAACGATATCAGCCGCGAGGATGTGCTGGAAATGGTGCTGTCGCTGCGCATCGACGATGCACTGGCGCAATTGCGCCGCGCCTACCCGGTCATCGAGCCCGATCTTGGCGATTTCCGCCTGGACGAGCCGAGCGATTATCCCGATGACAAGGCGGAAGACTACAGCGCGATCCGCACGCGGTTTATCGATCCGATCGAGCGCGCGCATGCGCTGAATATCCGCATTGCCGTGGCGATCGCGAATTATTTCGGCGCGCATGGATAAGGGAAGATGGCCTCAGGCAGCCAAGGGGCAAGGGCGCTTTTTTTCGTCTTCCCGGGCTTGACCCGGGATCCCGCTTTTTCGCGCCACGCACAATAAGCGGAACCCCGGGTCAAGCCCGGGGAGACGAAAATCGCAGAGACTACTTCGGCGCCAGGACCATCAGCATCTGGCGGCCTTCCATGCGGGGGAAGGCTTCGACTTTGGCCAGTTCCGCTACATCGTCCTGAACGCGGCGCAACAGGTTCATGCCCAGTTGCTGATGCGACAGTTCGCGACCGCGAAAACGCAGGGTGATCTTCACCTTGTCGCCATCTTCGATGAAGCGCGACACATTGCGCATCTTCACGTCATAGTCGTGATCGTCGATGTTGGGACGCATCTTGATCTCCTTGATCTCCTGCGTCTTCTGGCTCTTGCGCGCCAGGTTGGCCTTTTTCTGGGCCTCGTAGCGGAATTTGCCGACATCGAGATATTTGCACACGGGCGGATCAGCGTTCGGCGACACTTCCACGAGGTCGAGCCCGACTTCCGCAGCCTGGTCGATCGCTTCGCGCGTGTACATGATTCCAAGGTTTTCGCCGTTTTCGTCGATCACGCGCACTTTGGGCACATTGATCATCAGATTGAAGCGAGGCCCGCTCTTGACGGGGGGCGCCATCATGCGCCGGGGAGGGGGAGCTATGTTCAGTTCTCCGGTTGTGGATACGAATGGGTGAAATTAGGTCAGCGCTCATAACACATCGCGCCAACAGTTAAAGGGCGAAGCGTGTGTTCTGGCAATTCGTTCGCCCTAGCCCGGAAATGGTTATCAAACCGCGTAAATTCAAGCAGCGGCGCGCCACAGGGCGAACCGCGCGACGCGCCCGGCGGCAGGAATAAGCGCATCGCCAAACCGCGATGGCTCCAGCGCGGCGCGGATGACCGGCGCGCCCGCGTCGAGTCCCCCGGTCAGCGTGCCGAATGCGGGCAGCACCATGCGCGTTTCGCTGGCCACCACACAGGCGCGGGTGATCGCCCGCCCGCGCTGAACGACTCGCAGTTTCGGGTGGAAATGCCCGGACAGTTCGGGCCGTGTCTCACCGGGCCGCGCTTCGTGGCGCAGCACGACGCCAGCGACCGTGGTTTCGATCAGATGCGTGCCGGGCAGGGCCGGGCAATCGGGAGCGGACCCCTTGATATCGTGGTTGCCGGTGATCCAGACCCAGTCGGTTGCGCGAGTCAGCGCAGACAGCATGCCCGTGGCGTGATCGTCCAGCCGTTCGGGCCCTGCGGCATCATGAAAATTGTCGCCCAGGCAGAACACGCGGCGTGCCCCTGTCATGCGCAGCGCACAGGCCAGCCGTTCGAGCGTTTCGCGGCTGTCGTATGGTGGCAGCATCTGGCCGGTGCGTGCGTAGAAACTGGCCTTTTCCAGATGCAGATCGGCGACCAGCAGCGCGCGTTCCTCCGCCCAGTACAGCGCGCGCATGGCGTCACCACCGGTGCCGAGCGCAAACTCGTGATCGATAAAGCCGAACGGTGCGAACGAAACGGGAACCATGATCATCCCTTGCCGTATCGTCCGGGGCTTGGCAAGGCCCGAACCATGCAGGACCAAAACGCCCGAGCCCCGACATCCGCCGACCGCGCTGCGATCCCGACAAGCCTGCTTTGCAGAGCGGTGCGAACGTGATGGCGATTGCGCACGATCCCGGCACCGCGCCGTTGGGGCAAGGCTTTCATGCGATAGCGCCCGGCGATCTGGCAGCGGTGGTGACCGCATTGGAAATGCGCGAAATGCCCGCGGCGCTGCGCCGGCCGGGGATCGAGCCCGATGTGCCGCTGCAACTGGAACGCTGGACCGATTGTGCGCCCGAGCGGTATCGTCTGTTGTACAAGCGCGTCGGCGCGCCGTGGCTGTGGTGGTCGCGTCTGGCGCTCGATGATGCCGCGCTGATGGCGATTATCCACGATCCGGCCGTTGAACTGTACGCTGTCACCGATCGCGCGCGGATCGAGATCGGCATGCTCGAGCTGGATTTCCGCACGCCAGGCGCATGCGAAATCGCGTTTTTCGGGTTTGTGCCAAAGGCGACGGGGCATGGCTTCGGCAGGTGGCTGATGCGCCGCGCGCTGCAACGCGCGTGGACAGGTGCGGTCGAAAAGGTGTGGGTGCATACTTGTACGCTCGATGGCCCCGGCGCCGTGGCATTCTATGTAAGACAGGGTTTCGTGCCCCATTCGCGCTTCGTCGAGGTGTTTCGCGATCCGCGTGCGGCGGGGTTGCTGGGCGCCGATCTGGGCGCATTGCACCCGCTGATCGTCGACTGAACCAGCAGAATCCTTCCCGTGCCGGGGAGCATTTGTGGATTTATGCACCCTTTTTCCTTGCCCTCGGGCACGCTTGGCCCCCATCTTGGGTGACCATGTTGCGCCAGTACGAACTCGTCGAGCGTGTGCTCGCTTATGCCCCCGATGCGGACGAGGCGATGCTCAATCGCGCCTATGTCTATACCGTGCAGAAACACGGCACGCAGAAGCGCGCGAGCGGGGATCCGTATTTTTCGCATCCGGTCGAAGTCGCCGGCCTGATGACCGAGCTGAAGCTCGATCAGGAAACGATCATGACCGCGCTGCTGCACGACACGGTCGAGGACACGCTGGCCACGACCGAGGAAATCGAGCGGCTGTTTGGCCCCAATGTGGCGCGCATGGTCGACGGCGTGACCAAGCTTTCCAAAATCGAAACGATGACGGAAAACGAGCGCGCCGCCGAGAACTTGCGCAAGTTCCTGCTGGCGATGAGCGCGGATCTGCGTGTCCTGCTGGTCAAGCTGGCCGACCGACTGCACAATATGCGCACGCTCCATTTCATCCGCAGCGAGGACAAGCGCCGGCGCATTGCGCGCGAAACGATGGAAATCTATGCCCCGCTGGCGCAGCGCGTGGGCATGTACGAATACATGCGCGAGATGCAGTTGCTGGCGTTTCAGCAGCTCGAGCCCGATGGTTATGCGACGATAACCGGGCGGTTGGAGGCGATCCGCGCGGCGGGCGAGGGCCAGGTCGATGCCATCGCGCTGGAGATAAAGCAGGCGTTGGCGGGCAAGAACCTGCGCGTCGAAGTCGCCGGCCGCGAAAAGCACCCCTATTCGATCTGGAAGAAAATGGCCGAGCGCCATGTCTCGTTCGAACAGATCACCGACATCATGGCGTTTCGCGTGCTGACCGATGACGAAGACGCCTGTTACGTCGCGCTGGGCGTGTTGCACCGCACGTGGCAGATGATCCCGGGGCGATTCAAGGACTATATCTCGACGCCCAAGCGCAACGGGTACAAAAGCCTGCACACCACGCTGATCTACAACAATGCGATGCGTGTCGAAGTGCAGATCAAGACCGGCGACATGCACCAGACCAATGAATTCGGCCTGGCCGCGCATTGGGCGTACAAACAGAGCGGGGCGAAGCCCGACGGGCAAGTCGGCTGGTTGCGCGATCTGGTCGAAATCCTCGATGCCAGCAGCGATCCCGAAGAGCTGCTCGAAAACACCAAGATGGCGATGTATCAGGATCGCATCTTTGCCTTTACTCCGAAAGGCGCGCTGTTCCAGTTGCCCAAGGGCGCCACGCCGATCGATTTTGCCTTTGCGGTGCACACCAATCTGGGCGCCGTGGCGGTCGGGGCCAAGATCAACGGGCGGCATGTGCCGCTGCGCACGACGCTGAACAATGGCGATGTCGTCGAAATCATCCGCAGCCGCACGTCGGAGCCGCAATTGTCGTGGCTGTCGTTCGCCGTCACCGGCAAGGCGCGTGCGGCGATCCGCCGCGCCGTGCGGCAGAAGGAGCGCGCCGATATCGCTGCGACCGGGCGCAAGCTGTACGAGGAAATCATCGAGCGCCTGCCCGCCAAAGTCGGCAAGAAAATGCTGAGCGAAGGCATCCGCCGGCTGAAATTCAGCGGCGAGGACGAATTGATGATCGCGATCGGCCAGGCGCGCGTGACCGACCGGCAGGTCATGGAAGCGCTCGTGCCCGGCAGCGTCGCGCAATTGCCCGCAGGCGAAGACTGGCCGCAGGATGCCTGGCCGCGCCAGAGCCGTGCGATCGTGGTGCGCGGATTGTCGCCCGGCGCCGCATTCACGCTGGCGCCGTGTTGCCATCCGGTGCCCGGCGACCGGATCATCGGATTGCGGCGCCCGGGCATGGGGGTCGAAGTCCATGCGATCGATTGCCTCAAGCTGGCAGACGGGGTCGACGCCGACTGGATCGATCTGTCATGGGATACGCGGACCGATGGTGCGATTGGTCGCCTGCGCGCCGAACTGTATAACCGGCCGGGCACTTTGGCGGAAATGGCCGGCGTGTTTGCGCACAACCACGCCAATGTCGTAAACCTGGAAATGACCCAGCGCGAAAACCCGTTTCATACCTATATTGTCGACTTGGAAGTGCGTGATCTGGCGCATTTCACCCGGATCCTGACCGCGCTGCGCGGCAGCGATGCCATCGCGGATGCCGAACGGATCTAGGTTCCCGAAATACAGGTACTTAGTGCTGGTACGTACCCTTCTACCGAAACAGCTTAACGTCCCGGGGGTAAAACCCAAGCAATCGTTTGCGGCACCGGAAAGTTGAAAGATGTACACGGCCATGGACCACGAGAGTTCGTTTTCGGCGCTGACGGCGGATCATGGTGCGGACCGGGGCTGGCACATCAGCTTTCGCCTGACACCGGGCATGCGCTCGATGGGTTTCGATCCGCGTGACATGCTGGGTGCGCTGGCCGAAATGGGTGTGTGCCAGATTATCGGCCGCAACGAGCCGGCGCATATCCATGGCGATGCGGGCCTGCGCCCGATCGGGTGGGACATGGTGCTGGTCGGCAATACCACGCGCGCGGCGATAGAGGATGTGTTCCTGGGCATGCCCGCCGCCATGGAACTGGTGATCCAGCAGATTCACTAGCGCGTGCTGCATCGTAACGCGCAAATCCCAGCCATTACGGTATGCGGCGCACCGGCACCGGCACATTGCACGCATCGACACCGCCGGCCGGCGTGACAAAGAACGTGTCGCGCCTATTGGCGCGCGCTGCGGCGTAACGCGCAAATGCCTGGCCTTTGGTCGACAGCATCTGATACCCCGGCAGCCCCGGCACATCGCCGCCATTGCGCACGGCAATGATCGGCACGCGCTCGGCCGCGGTCTTGTAAAACCCGATTGGCCCGGTTCCGCGTGGCAGGCTGGACAGCCATTCGATCCCTTCGATCACGCGGCCGACCAGCGCGATATTGCGGTCGAGCTGGCGCGGTGCCTGGCCGATCACGGCATAAAGTTCCGCGCCGGTGCCAGTATCTGGCGGATTGTCGCGGCCGACACCGACCATGCCATAGCAATGCAATGGCCAGGCGTGATCCTTGTCCAGCCCCACCGCCCAGCCATCCACGATCCGCGTTTCGGGCGCATAGGCATCGTGGCCAAATGACGGCGCGGTGGCCGCGCTGGCCGGCAGGGCAAACCGGGCGGCAACGTACGCGGCCTGGCTGTTTTCGATCAGCCCTGCGGGCACGGGCCTGGCGTGCGCCTTGTCATCGCTGTTCGGGTCCCCCCATTGCGCGACGTAGTTGTCCTGCAACCGGTTCACGCTCGTCCCGTCCCACCAGTGCGCCGCGGCCAGCTTGCGGATATTGCCGATCCATCCTTGCGAAAACGGCGCGGGCAGCAACTGGATCACCACGCGGCGCGAATGTCCCGCCGCATCGGACGCCAGATCCATCACTATCAGATCGGACGGCGCAATCGCCACCCATTCGCCCGCAGGCGCCGCCGCCACGATTTCAGGCGGGGATAGCACGGGGGTATCCTGCGCGCGGCTTTCCTGCGCGCAGACCAGCAGCAGGCACGCGATCGGCAGGCGGGGGAGGGGCAGCCGGCAAAAACCGGACCGGGCGAAGCGCGTGGGCGAATATGACATTATCCCGTCATGCCACCGCCTGCGCCCTTGCGAAACCCCTGCCATGCCGCTAGTCGCGCCCTATTCCAGTGCATGCGGAGCGGTGGCCGAGTGGTCGAAGGCGCTCGCCTGGAAAGTGAGTATACGCCAAAAGCGTATCCAGGGTTCGAATCCCTGCCGCTCCGCCATTCAGTCTAAGTTTCTGATATGCAACGATAAATCATCTCAAAACGTGGCGCAATTCCGCCGTTTTTGCGGGTTTTTTTGCGACTCAGAGAATCAGTAAACCACCGCGGTAGGGGCCATTTTTCGGGCATATCTCTGGTGCCCTGGTCGGCACTACGGTTTGCAAATCACCGATTCCAAAGGGAAGGTTTGCGAAGTTGATATTTAAAAATATGCGACCTTACGCCCCGTCGGCCCGCGCTCAAAGATGGCTTGCGAGGGCTAGTCCCGGGCAAACTTCAGCGCCCTTTGGCACGGGCGTTAAGGCACGCCGATGTAACCTGCAGTTTATTATTTGAACCGGTCCCTCGTTGAACTGCGGCTGAGAGACTGCACCTGGGCCGTGTGGCCGGGTAGACCGTTAGGCGGCATTGCACCTAATTTTGGTCGTTCAAGCTGCCGAGCGCCGCTGCTGAAACCGCCCACTCCTAGCGACTGTCGTTAAGGCGCTGGGAATAGCCGCGTGTGGGACATTTCTGCCGGTCTGCGCCGCGACTGGGAACGTCGCGTTGCGCTGACACCGGCTATTCGTGGATTCGCCTAAGCCCTTTCTCATAGGTCCGGGCTGGTTGGACTTTCCCGAGATCTACTGTGGGATTGCGAAAGGGGAGAAGCTGCCCCTTTATCCACGCCCCACCAGCGTCACCAACGTGTCCCAAATGTTTGATCGGTTTCAGTGGTTGCATTTCAAAGCCCTACCGTTCGTCCATCTTCGCGATGCTTTTGCCGGAATGACGGGTGACGTCGGATTGAATCGGAGGTAGTTGTGAAGCAGAGAAAACAATACAACTGAATTGCGCCAGGGGGCTGCGTTGAAGATCTACGCCGTATCGATCGATAATTTCCGGGGCATCAGTTCTACGAAGCTGGTCCTGCCTGACCATGCCGTACTCATCGGCGACAATAACACGGGCAAATCCTCTGTCCTCGAAGCAATAGACCTTGCGCTGGGTCCGGATCGACTGAGCCGGCGCCCGCCAGTCGACGAGCATGATTTTTTCGAGGGCAATTATCTCGCTGTAGCTCCAGCGGCGCCCGAGGAAGGCGCTGAGCCGGTTGAGGGTGCGGACGCCCCCGGTGAGGCGCCGAAAATCACGGTTGAAGTCACCATTATTGGCCTGTCCGAAGAGCAGGAGGGCAGGTTTGGCGTGCATGTCGAATGGCTCAACGTCGCAACGGGCGATTTCTTCACCGATGCCAATCCGGCGGGCGTCGATGCTGTGGACATCAAGGCCGCGCTACGTGTCACCTTCATCGGCGCCTATGACCCGGACGAAGACGATTTTACCGGCAATACCTTCTATTCGCGCAGTCTGACCGAAGGCGACAAGCCCGAGCCCTTCTCAAAAAAGGACAAGCAACATTGCGGCTTCCTTTTCCTGCGCTCGCTGCGCACGGGGTCGCGCGCGCTCAGCCTGGAGCACGGCAGCCTCCTCGACATCATCCTACGCTTGAAGGAAATCCGGCCGCAGATGTGGGAAGGCACGATTGGTGCGCTCGCTGGCTTCGACGTCGCAAGCGATCCGGCGCTCGGCATTTCCGGCGTGCTAGACAGCATCGACAAGTCGCTGAAGAAATATGTGCCGCGCGAATGGGGCGTGAAGCCGCACCTCAAGGTGTCGAACCTGACGCGCGAGCACCTGCGCAAGGTCGTGACCGCCTTCATCGCGACAGGCGACGGTACTCACGCGGCGCCGTTCTTCCGGCAGGGCACCGGCACGATCAACATGCTGGTCCTGGCGATGCTGTCGCAGATCGCCGAGGACAAGCAGAACGTCATCTTCGCGATGGAGGAGGTCGAGACGGCCATCCCGCCCTACGCGCAGAAGCGGATCGTACACGAGCTGCGCAAGCTGGCAGCGCAGTCGATCGTCACGTCGCATTCGCCCTACGTCCTTGAGGAGTTCAAGCTGGACGAGACGGTGATCCTGTCACGGGACAATGCGGGCACACTGAGCCAGGCGCAGATCGCGTTGCCCGATAGCGTCAAGCACAAGCGCTATCGTCAGGAGTTTCGCACCCGCTTCTGCGAGGGCCTTCTGTCCCGCCGCGTGCTAATCGCGGAGGGGGCGACCGAGGCCAGCGCCTTCCCCGTGGCCGCGCGCCGGCTGTCCGAGCTTAATGCCGCGACCTATGCCTCGATCGAGGCGCTGGGCATCTGCATTATTGATGCAGGGACCGATTCGCAGATCGCCGACCTCGCGGGGCTATATAAGGGGCTTGGCAAGCGGACCTTCGGGCTATGCGACAAGCAGACCGATCCGGCGAAGGAGGCGATCGAAGCTCAGGTCGAGCGGCTCTTCATGCACGACGAAAAGGGGATCGAGGATCTGATCCTCAAGAATACGACCCAGGAGGCGCTCGAGCGGTTCTCGGACACGCTCGACTGGCCACCGCACGTTCTCGGCAAATATCCCGATCCCAAGGCCAATCTGATCCCGGCGCTCAAAGAGTATTTCGGTTGGGCCAAGGGCAATTGGGGCATCGCCGATTTTCTGGGTCAGTGTTCCGAGGCCGAGATTCCATCGTGGATCCGCGACGCGTGCATAACGCTGAAGGCCATCTGTGATCCGCCGCCCGCGCCCGTCGCGCCCCCGGCACCGCCAGTACAGCTAGCGCCTCCTGTCCCGCCGCCACCGCCAGCGCCGCCGGCTCCATCAGCTCCGCCCGCGCCTCTGGCCGGGAATGGTGGGCCGGCCGGCCTCGGGCCCGTTACTTAGAGGGCGCCATGATCGACCTAACGCTGGCGCAAAAGGAAGTTCTAACCGCAGAAGGGCCTCAACTCGTCGTCGGCGGTCCGGGCTCGGGCAAGACCACAGTGTCGATCCTGAAGGCGGCGAGGATCGCGCGTGAAAAACTGCGGCCCGGGCAGCGCATCCTTTTCCTGAGTTTCGCGCGCGCGACCGTCTCGCGCGTTTTCGAGGCGATCGACGAAGAGCGGTCATTCACCAAAGAGGAAAAGAAGCGGATCGAGGTCGATACCTATCACTCGTTCTTCTGGCGCATCCTCAAGGCCCACGGCTACCTGGTCGGGTTTCCGCGGCGGATGACGATCCTTACGCCGCCGAACGAAGCGATCGCGCTGTCGTCGATCCGCAGCGGCTTCAAGGCCCCGTCGAAGCTGTCGGACCAGGAAAAATCGCAGAAGGCGGCATTGGAAGTGGCCGAACGCATGCGGCTCGCGACTGAGGAAGGCAAGGTCTGCTTCGATCTGTTCGCCGAGCGCGTGGCCATCCTGCTGCACGGTTCGGTCAAGTTGCGCGAGCTCGTCTCGACCATGTACCCGTTCATCATTCTGGACGAATTTCAGGACACGAGCGCCGAGCAATGGCGCGCCGTCGAGGCGATCGGGAAGAGCAGCACGCTGATCGCGCTGGCCGATCCCGAGCAGCGCATCTTCGATTTCATCGGCGCCGATCCCGAGCGGCTGAACCACTTCAGGGCCGCGTTCACGCCGTCGGAGCACGACCTCGCCGGCGACAATCACCGCAGCAAGGGCACCGATATTGCCATTTTCGGCAATCATCTCCTCACGGGCAAGTTTCGCGACGAACCCTATCAGGGCGTGGAAGCCGAATGGTTCGCGTCGAACCCGGACCAGGCCTATGCCTCGCTTGTCGCTCAGGTGCTGAAGGCTCGGCAACGGCTCCTCGCGCTAGGCCAGCGCGATTGGTCGCTTGCGATCCTGGTCCCCACCAAGCGCATGACGCGTCTGGTGTCCGACAATCTGCGCGCGCCGTTCGGGAACGTGCCGCCGATCGCTCATACGGCGGCCGTCGATATGGAAGGGCCTATCCTGGCCGCCGAGGTGATCGCGTTCCTCCTGCAGCAGCGCAGTCATAATGGCTGCTTCGACGAGTTCGTCGACGTGCTTTGCAGCTTCTTCGACGGACGCGGCGGCGCGAAGCCGACGAAGGGCGACCTGGAGGAAGCCGGGCGGTTCAGGTCCGCGCTGGAAAAGTGGAACGGATGCCTTGCAAAGGGCAAGGCGACGTCGGCCAACAGCGTCCTGCAAGCGACGTTCGCCGTACACCAGGCTGCGAGCGCCTTGGTGCTGACCGGCCAGCCTGATGCTGACTGGACGGCGGTTCGCGCCGCCCTCGAGGCGGGTGGCTGCAAGCGGCTCGTGGAGGTTGCCCAGGAAGCCCGAAACGTTCGCCTGCTGGAACGGGGCATGCAGCTCCGTCAGAGCCTCTCGCAGGATTGGCGCGACACCGGCGCCTACAAGAACGCCCTTGCCATCACGCGTCAGTCATTCGTTCAGGAGCATTTCGCGACGGCGCATAAGCCTGAGTCAGGGGTTGTCGTGATGAACATGCACAAGGCAAAAGGTAAGCAGTTCGACGAGGTCATCATCTTTGAAGGCTGGCCGAAGCGGGCCAAAGGCGAGATCGTGGGTAACCCAGACCGGATCGCCGGCGGCAATGTGAACGCCGGCCGGATGACGCAGGCGCGCCAGAATTTCCGCGTTAGCGTGACCCGCGCGAAGATCCGAACGACAATCATGTCGCCCAAAGACGATGTCTGCGTCCTGCTGATCCCCGTGGAATAGAGTTGAGCGGTGAGCGCTGGCGATCTGAGTCCGGGTGGTGTCATGAGAGAACCCGAATGACAACTTTTGTTAGATTGCAACGTTTGCGCCGCTAGAAACAAACGTCGCAATTCGGTCGTAAGCAGCCGCAGCAAACAAACTCGCCAGCGTGCAGTGGTAAAGACCGAAACTGCGTTTGGAGAGTGCCATCGTAGTCGCAGTAATTCGGCCATCCGCTTATCCTCGTACGGAATGCAAAAAATATCTCTAATTTTCATAGACTTGTGCCGCACGCCTTGCGCGCGAAAGTGGCCGTATGATCGGCGCCGAAGCCCGGGCCAAGGGATTTAACGTGCTGCTGGCGGGCGGGGTCAATCTGGTGCGCGATCCTCGCGGCGGGCGCAATTTCGAATATCTGGGCGAAGATCCGCTGCTCGCCGGGCGCATGGTCGCCGCCTCCATCGGCGGTATCCAGTCGAACCGGATCATCGCCACGATCAAGCATTTTGCGCTCAACGATCAGGAAACCGGTCGTGCCACCGCCAGCGTCGATATGGACGAGGCAGCGATGCGCGAAAGCGACCTGCTGGCATTCCGCATTGGCATAACTGAAGGACGGCCCGGATCGGTGATGTGCGCCTACAACAAGGTCGGCGGGACATATGCCTGCGAGAACCGCTTCCTGCTGACCGATGTCTTGCGCCGCGACTGGGGTTATCGTGGCTATGTCATGTCGGACTGGGGCGCGGTGCATTCGACGGAAGCGCTCCACGCCGGGCTCGATCAGCAGTCGGGCGAAGGTATCGATGCCAAACGCTGGCTTTCCACAGAACTGCCCGCCGCGCTGGCCGAGCACCGGGTAACACCGGGCGATCTCGACACGGCAGTGAGCCGCATCCTGTGGTCGATCGAGGACAATCATCTGGGCAAGACCGGGCCGGTGCCGACCGCGATCGATTATGACGCCGATGCGAAAGTGGCGCTGGCTTCCGCACGCGAAGCGATCGTGCTGATGAAAAACGCGCATGATCTGCTGCCGCTGAAACCTGCGACCCGCTCAATTCTGGTGGTGGGCGGCCATGGTGACCTGGGTGTGCCATCGGGTGGCGGATCGAGCCAGGTGGTGCCGGTCGGCGGGTTTCGCAAAGTCGAATCCCTCAAGCAGGGTGCTGCCGCCATGTTCTCCCGCCGTGCCTGGGGCGGCGCAACGCCGGTCGATGGCTTGCGCGCTGCGTTCCCAGGGGCCGACATCCGCTACCTCGACGGCACCGATCCTGCCGCTGCTGCCAGTGTCGCACGTGCGGTCGATGCCGTGGTCGTGCTGGCGGAAAAATTCAGCACGGAGGCGCAGGACAACGCCGATCTTGGCCTTGGCGACGGGCAGGATGCGCTGATCGATGCGGTCGCAAGCGCCAATCCGCGCACGATCGTTGTGCTGGAAACGGGTAACGCCGTGGTCATGCCCTGGCTGGCGAAAGTGCCGGCGGTGTTGTCCGCCTGGTATGGCGGACAACGCGGCGGGACCGCCATCGGTGAGGTGATCGCCGGTACAGTCAACCCGTCGGGCCGGTTGCCCGTGACGTTCCCGCAATCGCTGGCGCAATTGCCACACCCGGTGCTTCCCGGATCGGACCTTCCGCCGCTCGGGGCAAAGGATCGGGTCGTCTATGGTGTCAATGCCAACAGCCCGCCGTTCACGATCACCTATCCCGAAGGTTCGGACGCGGGCTATCGCTGGTTCGACCGCAAGGGTGAGACACCGGTTTTCGCCTTTGGTGAAGGGCTGTCCTATACCCGGTTCGCCTATTCCGGCCTCAGCGTGCGCGGCGGCAAATCGCTAACCGTGCGGTTTACCGTTACCAACACCGGGTCGCGCCCGGGGGCCGATGTCCCGCAAATTTATGTCACCCTGGCGGGCAAGGCGCGGCGGTTGGTCGGTTGGGCCAAACCGCAACTGCAGCCGGGGGAAAGCCGCAGCATCACGCTGGTTGCCGACCCGCTTGTGCTGGCCAGTTTCGATACGGCCAGACAACGCTGGATCACTGCGCCGGGCACCATCCGGGTCGAACTTTCGCGCTCTGCGACCGATCCGGTACTGACCGCGCAGACCAGCCTGTCCGCCGCCAGCTATCGCCCCTGAAACCGGGCCCGCGAAAGGACCTGCCGTGAGGATCAATCGACGCGAAGCCATCGGGCTCGGGCTTGCCGGGACAGGCGCGGCAACCATGCCAGGCATGGCCCTGAGCCGGGCCGGGGTCGGGCCCGCGATTGTCCAGGCACAGGTCTGCGGGCTGGATACGCCGCTTGCTCTGGGCGATTTGACGCCGCGATTTTCGTGGGCGCTTGCGGGGCAGAGCGGCGCGCAAAGCACTTGGCGCGTTCGCGTGGCGCGCAACGCGCTGGATCTGGCTGCTGCGCGCAATCTGTTGTGGGATTCGGGCCGGGTGGCGTCGACCCAGTGTTTCGACATCGCCTATGGCGGTCCTGCGTTGCCCTCCCGCACGCAGGCGTTCTGGCAGGTCGAAGCGTGGACGGTACCCGGCCACGCTCCGTTGCGCAGCGGCGTAATGCGGTGGGAAACCGGCCTTGACCCAGCCGACTGGCACGCGGACTGGCTGGCCAGCGAAACGCAAACCGCCTCCATCGATCGGCTGGCCGGGCTTCACTGGATCACCGGCGCCGACAGCCAGAAGGCCGGCCAGGCGCGCGCCTTTCGCTGGACCATCGACTTGCCCAAGGCGGGCCCTGTCGAACTGTGCCTGTCCGGGCACGAAACGACCGGTGTCTGGATCAACGGAATGCCCGCGCCGCCACCGCGCGATGGCCCCGCACGCTGGACCGAAATGGCGGTGCGTCCCTTGAACCTGCCCGCCGGCCGAACCGTGGTGGCCGTTGCGGTGAACCGGCGCGTCGGATTTGGCGTGGCGCCCTGCATGCTCACCGCGCTTTTGCGCCACGGCGATGGTCTTGCGCAACGCCTGACGAGCGCGGATGCCGGTTGGAAAGTCGCGCTCGACGCGCCGCCGGGATGGCAGGCCGCCGACTTTGCCGACGCCGGCTGGGCCGATGCGGTTGCCGCGACCGGAAACCTTCCGATCGGGCAGCCCTGGCCGATCGCCCCTGCATCGCGCTTGCGCCGAAGCTTCGTGACATCGCGTACAGTGCGTTCGGCTCGGCTCCATGCCACCGCGCTTGGCGTCTATGACGCGATGATCAACGGCGTTCCGGTCGATGATCGCCGGCTGGCGCCTGAATTTACCGACCCCTCGCAGCGTATCTTGTACCAGACTTATGATGTGACGCACCTGATCCGGCAGGGTGCCAACATGATCGGGTTCGTCGTCGGCGATGGCTGGTACGGATCGCGGTTCAGTACCAGCGGCCGCTTTGCCTTTGGTCCAGCGCCGTGCCGCCTGCGCGCGCAGCTCGAACTGGAATTCGACGACGGCACCACCGCGATGATCGGTACGGGCGCGGACTGGCAAATCGCCGATTCCGAAATCCTCGCGCATTCGATCTATGACGGTGAAATCCACGATGCGCGGCGGGAACAGCCCGGCTGGGCGCTGCCTAGCGCCAGCGATGCCGGATGGCGCACTGCGGTCACTGTGGGTGCGCCGGCGATCGCGGTCGACCCGCAGCGCTGTCCCCCGATCCGGGTACGCCAGACGCTCGCCGCGCAGACGGTCCGCAGGATCGGTCCGGGGCATTTCGTGGTCGATTTCGGGCAGAATTTTGCCGGTGTGGCCCGCCTTTCGGTCGAGGCCGCCGCGGGCACGCGGATCGAACTGCGTTTTTCGGAATTGCTCCATGACGACGGCACCGTCGATCAGGCCAATTTGCGCACGGCGCGGGCGCGCGACATTTATATCGCCGCCGGGCGCGGGCGGGAAACCTGGGTGCCGCGCTTTACCTATCATGGCTTTCGCTATGTCGAAATCACCGGCGTTCCCGATGATCAGGCCGCGTGGCATGTCGATGGCCTGATGACCACGCAAGATCTGGCGATGACCGGCGAATTGCGGTGCGGCGATCCGGTCATTGCAAAGTTCTGGCGCAATTCGGTGTGGAGCCAGCAGGCGAATTTCCAGGGCCTGCCGACCGATTGCCCGCAGCGCGACGAACGGCTGGGCTGGATGGGCGATGCGGAAGTGTTCTGGCCGGCCGCCGCATGGAACATGGACGTTGCCGCTTACACCGCGCGGGTCATGGAAGACGTTCGCCACGGGCAAAGCGCCAAAGGCGCGTTTCCCGATTGTATCCCGCCGTTTGTCCCGACCTTGAAACTGTCGTCGCCGGGATGGGCCGATGCCGGGATCGTGCTGCCCCACACCGCCTGGATGCAATACGGCGACACCGGCGTGATCCGCGCGAACTGGGCCGCGATGGAAGCATATATGAACTGGATCGGGGCCGCCAACCCCGATCACCTGTGGCAGAAGAATCACGGCGCGGATTACGGCGATTGGCTGTCGGTCGATGCGCCGACGAGCAATCCCGGCGCGCCGACCACGCCCAAGGCGCTGGTCGCGACAGCCTTCTGGGCCGAAGACGCGCGCATGATGGCAGCGATGGCCACTGCCATCGGCGATCAAGCCGCAGCGGTGCGGTACCGCGATCTGTTTGCCGCGATTGCGGATGCCTTCCGGCGGGCCTACGTCGGCGCCGATGGCGCGGTCGGCAACGCCAGCCAGACCGGATATGTGCTCGCGATCCGCTTTGGCCTGCTGCCCGACGACCACCGGGCGCAGGCCGGGCAAGCGCTGGCGGCGGACATCACGCGGCGGGGCAATCACCTCTCGACCGGCTTTCTCGGCACGCCGCACATTCTCGACGCGCTGGCGATGTCGGGGCAGGAGGCCATGGCGATCACGCTGCTGTCGCAACGCAGCGCGCCGTCGTGGGGTTACATGGTCGACCATCGCGCCACATCGATGTGGGAACGCTGGGACAGCGACACCAGCGATCCTGGCATGAACAGCCGCAATCATTACGCCTTTGGCGCGATCGGCGCTTTCCTGTTTCGCCGCGTGGCCGGCATCGAGCCCGTGGCGCCGGGCTTTGCCCGCTTACGTATCGCCCCGATCATGGACCCGCGCCTGGGCAGCGGCGGAGCGACCTATCGCAGCGTGCGAGGAACGATCCGCACCGACTGGACCGCGCACGATGGTCGCTTTCGGCTGGATGTCGAACTGCCCGACGGCGTCAGCGCCGATGTCGCGCTGCCCCGCGGAATGGCGGCGCGGGCACAGCCAGGGCCCAATCGCTATTCCGGCGCGCTCTAATCAGGCAAAGATTTCCGCGCGGACCCAGTGATGCGAATTTTTCCCGTTTAAGTTTGACGGGAAATGCCGGTTATTACCCGCCATATCAGCAGTTTGCGCGGCACCGAATTGACCGGAATGCACCGTCCTGTGCCGAGTTCCCGCTTAATCGGCCTAAAAACGGGAATTCCGACCATAAACGGGAATTGGATGCGGAGAGCGGTTCGCGGATGACTGGATCCACCGCTCGGTTTAGGCAATATTTGGCCCAAAATAGCGGGCATTCTCTGCGGCCACTTGTTCGACTACGGAATGACCATTCGAGTCATGGTTTGCCGTGGCGTAGCAAACAGAAGATACGGCACATCGCACCGCCCTGTCAGGTGCAGGCCTTTCACGAAACTGGTCTGCAGTACAGGCGCGCCATTCGCTTTGCTCTGTCTGGCAAAGTCGCATTCCATGGCGCGGACGAATTTACCCTAGCATCGCGCGCCAACGCGTTACCGAAGCTCGGCGTCTACTTGTCACAATTCAACGCCAAGTTATTGCAAACCCATGAGCCTGTTGCACGCAAGTCGATCCAAAGACCAATCGGCCACGAAATATTGACTTGAAAGAGAAATGTTTTTCATCTCTTATCAAGAGACAGGTTCTGGATTCGTACCCGGAAACAGAACTCGCGATCTGTATCGCGCCAATTTGGGATATGCTGCGGGGACATCTTTGCAAAAGCTATAAGGGTAATAAATTGAGGAAATTCAATCGAAATCGATAGTGCAGTCTGTTCGTTCGGCCCAGTCGACGTTGAAACGGCATTTGATCATACCAATGGTGGGCGTTGGCAGTGATGGGTTGTGCCATGTCGGTTCTAATGGGGCGTTTTTATAAAATCATCAGCTTCAGACTGGATTTGGAAGCTGGTTTCAAAAAAACATTTCGGATGCAACGCAGGGGCGCAACTCGCTGGCGCAAGCCGTTAAAGGGGCTTGTCGCGGTAGCTACTTACTAAGCGGGGGCTTATGAATCGTACGGATAAATTTGTTTGCGCGGGCCTCTTTTCGGCGCTTGCGGTCGCGGTGCCGACGGCCAGGGCGCAAATCGCTCCTCCGCCGCCCGCAATCACCGCGCCGCAGGGTTCGTTGCCGACCAAGCAGGAAGCCAATCCGGATGTCCCGCAAGGTTCGCGCGAACGAGCGCGCGCAAGCGTGAACGAGAATGGCGGGTTCCAACCCGGCCCGTGTTCGATATCCGACTCGAATTTGAAGGTTTCGATCAGCCAGGTGCAGTTTACCGGATTGGGCGGCGGGAACGGTGAGCCGCTGGCGCCTGAAATTGTACGATTGCTGCAAGGGATCGGAAGCGAACTGGGCAAGCCCGGTGCGGCACCTGCAACCATCAAGCTCGTGTGCGAATTGCGCGATGAAGCGAATTTTAGGCTGCGTCGCGCGCGATACGTCGCAGCGGTCCAGATCCCGCAGCAGACCATCGACAATGGCGTGCTGCGGCTCGAGGTCATTTCGGGCAAGATTGTCGATGTTCATGTCCATGGCGATGCCGGGCCGTTTGAAAAACTGATCCTCAGCAAAATTGCGGCACTCAAGCGTCTGTCGCCGCTGAATGCGGCCGATGCGGAGCGCATATTGCTGGAAGCCAACGACATTCCCGGCCTGTCCATCCAGATGGGATTGTCGCCTGCGACGTACAATGCGAAACCTGGCGATCTGATCGGCGATATGAAAATCTCGTACCGTCGTTTCAGCGTGATCGGCAACGTTCAGAATTACAACAGTTCGCTGCTCGGACGCGAAACGGTCTACGCGCGGATCGAAGCCTACGATCTGCTGGGGCTGAACGACCGCGCCTATATTGCCGGGTCAACGACGTTCGATTTCAAGAAACAGCGCACGATCCAGGCGGGCGAAGACATCACGCTCGACGCTCAAGGCGATCACCTGTCGCTGGCCGGAACCGTTGCGGAATCGCGACCGGCGCTGCCCTCGCTCGATCTGCGCACGGTGTCTGAGATCGGCAGTGTTGCGGTCGATCATCCGCTGCTGCGGTCCTTGTCCGCCAATGCCAGGCTGACCGCCGGCTTTGAATTTGCGCAGCAGCGGACCAAGGTTTATCTGGCCGATGTCGGGACGCCGCTGAACCTCGACCGGGTTTCGACCTTTTTCATGCGCGTCGATGGCGACACGCGTTTTCTGCGTGCGGATGACAGCCGGCTGGCGCTGCTGTCCGGATCGCTGGAATTGCGCAAGGGCGCCGATATTTTCGGCGCGACGAAAAGCGGGCAAACGGTCGGCGGCTACAGCCCTTCGCGCTTCTACGGCAGTTCGGTGCCGTTCATCGTGCGCGGCAACATCTCGGGCGTGCTCGATATCGGCAGTTTTGTCGAACTGGCGAGCACGGCGCAGGGGCAATGGGCCAACCGCGAACTTCTCAATTACGATGAATTCGCACTGGGCAGCCTGACCATAGGACGCGGATACGACCCGGGCGCCAACACCGGCGACCGTGCGCTGGCCTCGGCGAACGAATTCCGGCTCAACAAGCCGCTGACACCGCGGACCACCGCGCAATTCTACGGGTTTTTCGACTGGGTTCATCTGTGGAATCTCGACCCGTTCACCACCGCGCCCAGCACGATCCAGCGCTCGGTCGGGGCGGGCGTGCGTCTGATCATGACCAGCGGCCTGAAGCTCGACTTCACGTATGCGCGCCCGCTCGATCCGCCGATCCTGGGGGTCAACAACAAGCAAACCGCGCCGGCGCGGTTCATGTTTTCGCTGACGGCGCAACTGTTTCCGTTCGGTATCAAGTTTTAAGCGCGGGTGTCTGACATGCTGAAACTGACCATAAGCTTTCGTCGCTCGCTTTCGTTCGGGACCGCGCTGGCCAGCAGCCTGATTGCGGCAAGCGTGGGCCTGGATGCGCATGCGGGAACAACGCTTCCGTCTGGCGGGACGATCGTCAACGCGCCCGGTCTCACAGGATCGCTGACCTACAACGGTGCCAATGCCGGTGGTGCGCCAGCAACGGCGGCCAATTCGACGGCCCTGAATGTCAAGACGAACGGAAATGCGGTCGTCACCTGGGATTCATACAATATCCCGACGAACCAGCTCGTGGCGTACACTGGCTGCACGACGGCATGCACCGTGGTCAACCAGATCAATTCGGCCAATGGCGCGTCGATGATTGCGGGGAAAATCGATGCGACCAATGCGGGCACGCCGGAAAACATCTGGCTGATCAATTCTGCCGGCATCACCTTTGGCAGTGGCTCTGTCTTCAGCGGTGGCAGCCTCGTTCTTTCGAGCCTCAATATCGCGGATCCGACTACGGCATTTGCGACGCCGCTCAACGTTCAATTCAGCGGCGGATTGGCGGGAAGTATAGTGCTGGAGGGCGCCAACGGTGGGGTGGCGGCAAGCAAGATAACCTCCAGCGGCCAAGTGCTGGTGGTGGGGCAGATGATTTCGCTCGGTGGAAGTCTGACGGCTACGGGAAATGTTGCGATCGTGGCCGGCTCCGATGTGACCGTCAAATCGGGTGTCGGCAGCCCGCTTTCGTATACAATCAACCAGGGCACCACCATTTCCGGTGGCGGGGTCAGTATCCTTGGCACGGTGCAGGGGTCTTCGGTGGCGGTCGGCGCCGTATCGCAGGCCACGGCGAACGACTTGCTGCTGCAGGTCAATTCAGGTGGCAGCCTGGTCGCGACGGCCACCAATGGCGTCGTGACGATTTCCACAACCAGCGACGGTACCAAAACGGGTACCGCCAATCCGTTTGACCAGATCCAGCTCGGCAGCACGGGACCGGCCGCCAGCGCGACCGCCACCGGTGGCTCGGTCAACATTTTCGGACCAACCGTTCTGGCGGCCGACACCAGCATCGCCACCAGCGGAACGGCCGCATTCAACGGGACGATCGACGGGACCTTTGGATTGACGGTCAATGGATCGGCCGCGTTCGGGAGCGCGGTCGGCGCGACCACGAAACTGGCCAGCCTGGCAGTCGCCGGAACAACGACGCTGAACGGCGCCGTGACGACAGCCGGCTTCCAGAAGTACCAGGGCGCGGTCACTCTGGGTGGCACGACCAGTCTGGCGACGACCAACAGCGATGTGACGTTCGGCGCGACAATCGACGGCGCCAATGCCCTGAACGTCGGCGCCGGAACCGGCACGATCACGCTGACCGGGCAGGCGGGACACCTTGCGCCGCTTGGTGCGGTCGCCCTGGCGGGCGGAGCGATTTCGCTCGCCGGGGTGGATGCCGCGTCGCTGATGTTGCCGATGAATGCAGCGTTGACGCTGAACGGTGGCAATTACACGATCGACACGACGCCGCCTTACAGATTCTATGCAGCCACCACCAACGGCACCCTGGTTCTGGGCCAGGCCACGACGTTTGATGCGATCAAATTGGCATCGGCGACTGCGCTCAACGGTAACGACGTCACGCTCGGAACGATTGACGGGCCCTCTGCCCTCTCGATCGAAAAAAATGCGACATTCAATGGCGCGATTGGCAGCGGCACAATGCTGGCGTCGCTCACCGTGACGGGCACAAGCGCGCTGAATGGCGGCGCCGTGACCACATCGGGCGCGCAGAATTACCAGGGCACGGCCACGTTGGGGGCCGCGACCAATCTGACCGGGTCGACTGTGACATTCGGCACGGCCGGCACATCGGTGAATTCGGTTCTCGAAGGCAATTACGGCCTGACGATCAACGCAAACGCCGTGTTCGATGGTCTGGTCGGCGACAGGGCCGCGCTCGCGCAAGTGATGGTCACCGGGACAACGCAATTCAATGCCACGCCCGCGCTGGCGCAATTGTCGTTCACCACGATGGGCGCGCAGAATTATGTGGGCGCGGTCACGTTGGGTGGGACGACCAGTCTGGCGACGACCAACAGCGCTGTAACATTCGGCGCAACGGTTGACGGCACGAATGCCCTGACCGTTGCCGCCGGGACGGGCACGGTCACATTGACCGGGCAAGCCGGCAAAATAACGCCGCTCGGCGCGGTCAGCCTGACGGGCGCGGCTATTGCGCTTGCCGGAGTCGATGCGGCGTCGCTGGCATTGCCGAGCAATGCCGCGTTGACGCTAAATGGCGGCGATTACACGATCGGCACGACGGCTTACAGTTTCAACGCAGTTTCGACCAACGGAACACTGGTCCTGGGCCAGGCGACGACGTTCGGTCCGATGACCATGACATCGGCGACTGCGCTGAACGGCAGCGATGTCACGCTTGGAATGGTCGACGGAGGCTACGCCCTGTCGATCGAAAAAAATGCGACGTTCAATGGTGCGATCGGCATGGGTGGGCCGCTTGCGTCGCTTACCGTGACGGGCACAAGCGCGCTGAACGGCGGCACGGTGGTTACATCGGGCGTTCAGGATTACCACGGCGCGGTCACGCTCGGTGCAACGACCGCGCTGTCGAGCACAGGCGCCACCAACAGCGGCATAACCTTTGGCTCTACGGTCAACACCGCCGGCGCGCTTTCGCCGGTTGCGCTTACCATCAATGCCGGCGACGGCATATTGAACACCGCGGCACAGGACGGTGTGGTCGATTTCAACGCGTCGGTGGGCGCGATCAATGCGCTCGAAAGTCTGCGCGTGACCGCCACCAACAGCGTGACCGACCATGGCGCAGGCGATGTCATCAAGACGACCGGGCTGATTTCGGTGGATGCGCCCGGTACAATCGCGCTTGCCGGGTTGTCGGCGGCCAACGCGACCAGCGACGTACTGATCGATCAGACCGTGATGGCACCCGGGCAAGTCACGGTTGCCGGCACCGTTACGGCGGGCCGCGATTACCTGGTCAGCGGGGCGAGTGTGCTGCTGGGCGGCGGTGCGCCGGCAGTCACGCAGAGCGCAGGCGGCAAAGTGACGATCATCGCGACGAGCGGCGACGTGACACAAGGCGCCGGGACGCTGACACTGAAGTCGGATATGACCGGTGCGGGGAATGCGCTGACGGTGACGGCAGGCGGGTCGGCCGGCGCGACCACCGGCAGCATCGCACTGGGCCAGACGTCGTTTTTCGGTGGCAGCTCGGGCACGACTGCTGCGGTGATGCTGTCGGCAGGCGCAGCGCCTGCTGCGGCAGGTTCGGTGCAGGACGTGGCGTTCAAGACTGTCACGGGCAAGTCGGCGACGGTGATTGCCGGGCGCGATATCGCGGGCACGGGCGTGATCACCAGCAACGGCGCAGCCAGCCTGACCGCAGGGCGCAATGCGGCGATCGACTCCGTTTCGGCGACCAACGGCAACGCCGTGATCAATGCGGTGGGCAATGTTACCGGCAATGCCGTCAGCAACGCGGCAGTGTCCGCGCTGACCGTACCGGCGGGTACCGACACGTTCGATGTGCAGGTCAACAACCTGACGGGCTACGGCCAGGGCACCGTCACATTGGGCACGGTCAACGCCAGCGGCAATATTGCGGTCCTGGCCACCGGCGCACCCGCCGGAACGGCTACGGTCGCCAACGGCACGGCCGCCAAGGGTAACTTTACGGTCACGGCCAGCGGCGCGGCGAGCGCCAGCGGGGTCGCGCTGGGTGACGGGACGACCACCGGCAACATCGTGGTGACATCGTCAACCGGCCTGGCCAGCGCGAACGGGACGTCGGTTGGGGGCATCTCGACTACAGGCATGGTCAGCGCCATGTCGACCAGCGGTGATGCGCTGGCCACCGGCACTGCCGGTACGTACATCAGTGCCGATGCGGCCTCTTCTGCCTCGGCCAGTGGACTTGCGGGCTATATTTCGGCAATTTCGCACCACGGCGATGCGTCGGCTTCAGGCACAGCCACGGCCGACTACATTCTGGCGCAAGGCGTCAGCAGCGCAACGATCACGACGGCCAACGCCGCGACTTTCGTCAAGGCGAATGCCAGCAATGGGCTTGCCACGGTCAGCGGCGATGTCACGGCCGGAACGGATTACCTGGTCAGCGGGACGAGTGTGCTACTGGGCGGCGGTGCTTCGGCAGTCACGCAAAAAGCGGGCGGCCTGGTGACGATCGGCGCGACCAGCGGCGACGTGACGCAAGGGTCCGGAACGCTGACTGTGCAATCGGATATGACCGGTGCGGGCAACGCGCTGACGGTGACGGCAGGCGGGTCGGCCGGCGCGACCACCGGCAGCATCGCACTGGGCCAGACGTCGTTTTTCGGTGGCAGCTCGGGCACGACCGCTACGGTGATGCTGTCGGCGGGCGCAGCGCCTGCTGCGGCAGGTTCGGTGCAGGACGTGGCGTTCAAGACTGTCACGGGCAAATCGGCGACGGTGATTGCCGGGCGCGATATCGCGGGCACGGGCGTGATCACCAGCAACGGCGCGGTCAGCCTGACCGCAGGGCGCAATGCGGCGATCGACTCCGTTTCGGCGACCAACGGCAACGCCGTGATCAATGCGGTGGGCAATGTTACCGGGAATGTCGGCAGCAGCGCGGCAGTGTCCGCGCTGACCGTACCGGCGGGTACCGACACGTTCGACGTACAGGTCAACAACCTGATGGGCTACGGCCAGGGCACCGTCACATTGGGCGCGGTCAACGCCAGCGGCAATATTGCGGTCCTGGCCACCGGCGCGCCCGCCGGAACGGCTACGGTCGCCAACGGCACGGCCGCCAAGGGTAACTTTACGGTCACGGCCAGCGGCGCGGCGAGCGCCAGCGGGATCGCGCTGGGTGACGGGACGACCACCGGCAACATCGTGGTGACATCGTCAACCGGCCTGGCCAGCGCGAACGGGACGTCGGTCGGGGGCATCTCGACCACGGGCATGGTCAAGGCGGCTTCGACCAGCGGCGACGCCATGGCCACCGGCACTGCGGGTGGTGAGATTTTTGCGACATCTCAATTCGGCAATGCCACGGCCACTGGCACCGCCGGCACCGCGATCACGGCCAATGCGGCGCTTACGGCAATCGCGCATGGCTTCGCCGCCACGGACATTTCTGCAACAGGCGGCGCCGCGAGCGCCTATGGTAATGCGGGCGGCTCCATTAATGCGCTGGCGGGCGGGACTGCCTTTGCCAGCGGTACGGCCGGAAGTCACATCTCGGCCATATCGCAGGCGGACGATGCAACGGCCTCTGGCACGGCCACGGCCGACTACATCCTGGCGCAAGGCGTCACCAGCGCAACGATCACGACGGCCAATGCCAAGACATATGTCAAGGCGAATGCCAGCAATGGGCTTGCCACGGTCAGCGGCGATGTCACGGCCGGAACGGATTACCTGGTCAGCGGCACGAATGTGCTGCTGGGCGGCGGTGCGCCGGCAGTCACGCAGAGCGCAGGCGGCAAAGTGACGATCATTGCGACGAGCGGCGATGTGACGCAAGGGTCCGGAACGCTGACACTGAAATCGGACACGACCAGCGCTGGCAACGCGCTGACTGTGACGGCAGGCGGGTCGGCCGGCGCGACCATGGGCAGCATCGCACTGGGCCAGACGTCGTTTTTCGGTGGCAGCTCGGGCACGACCGCTGCGGTGATGCTGTCGGCGGGCGCAGCGCCGGCAGCTGTAGGTTCGGTGCAGGACTTGGCGTTCAAGACTGTCACGGGCAAATCGGCGACGGTGATTGCGGGGCGCGACATTGCGGGCACGGGCGTGATCACCAGCAACGGCGCAGCCAGCCTGACCGCAGGGCGCAATGCGGCGATCGACAGCGTTTCGGCGACCAACGGCAACGCCGTGATCAATGCGGTGGGCAATGTTACCGGCAATGCCGTCAGCAGCGCGGCAGTGTCCGCGCTGACCGTACCGGCGGGTACCGACACGTTCGACGTACAGGTCAACAACCTGACGGGCTATGGCCAGGGCACCGTCACACTGGGCACGGTCAACGCCAGCGGCAATATTGCGGTCCTGGCCACCGGCGCACCCGCCGGAACGGCTACGGTCGCCAACGGCACGGCCGCCAAGGGTAACTTTACGGTCACAGCCACCGGTGCGGCGAGCGCCAGCGGGATCGCGCTGGGTGACGGGACGACCACCGGCAACATCGTGGTGACATCGTCAACCGGCCTGGCCAGCGCGAACGGGACGTCGGTTGGGGGCATCTCGACTACAGGCATGGTCAAGACGGCTTCGACCAGCGGCGACGCCATGGCCACCGGCACTGCGGGTGGTGAGATTTTTGCGACATCGCAATTCGGCAATGCCACGGCCACCGGCACCGCCGGGTCCGCGATCACGGCCAATGCGGCGCTTACTGCAATCGCGCATGGCGTCGCCACCACGGACATTTCTGCAACAGGCGGTGCCGCGAGCGCCGATGGTAATGCGGGCGGCTCCATCAATGCGCTGGCGGGCGGGACTGCCTTTGCCAGCGGTATGGCCGGAAGTCACATCTCGGCCATATCGCAGGCGGACGATGCAACGGCCTCTGGCACGGCCACGGCCGACTACATTCTGGCGCAAGGCGTCACCAGCGCAACGATCACGACGGCCAACGCCGCGACTTTCGTCAAGGCGAATGCCAGCAATGGGCTTGCCAGGGTCAGCGGCGATGTCACGGCCGGAACGGATTACCTGGTCAGCGGGACGAGTGTACTGCTGGGCGGTGGCGCTTCGGCAGTCACGCAAAAAGCGGGCGGCCTGGTGACGATTGCCGCGACGAGCGGCGACGTGACACAAGGCGCCGGAACGCTGACTCTGCAATCGGACACGAACAGCAGTGGCAAAGCGCTGACGGTGATGGCGGGCGGGTCGACAGGCGCGACAACGGGCAGCATTGCGCTGAAGAATACCGACTTTATCGGAGGAACGACAGGCGCGGTCATGCTGTCGGCCGGGATTGCTCCCGCGCAGGCAGGTTCGGTACAGGACGTCGCGTTCGGGACGATTGCGGGCGGGTCGGCGAACCTCATCGCCGGGCGCGATATCACGGGTCAGAGCGTCATTACGGGCGCAGGCGCGGCCAGCCTGACAGCAGGGCGCAATGCGACGATCGACACCGTGTCCGCGACCAACGGCAACGGCGTGATCAATGCGGTGGGCAACGTGGCCAACAACCTCGGCGGCGGGGTCACGATCTCGGCGCTGACTGTACCGGCGGGCCCTGGCGCTTTCGATGTGCAGGTCAACCAGCCGGCCGGATATGGCCAAGGCAACGTTACCTTGGGAACCGTTAAAGCCAGCGGCAATGTGCTGGTGTCGGCCACCGGCGCGCCTTCAGGAACCGTCACGGTCGCCAACGGCACGGCAGCCAACGGCAACTTTACGGTTATCGCCAGCGGCGCGGCAAACGCCAGCGGTGTGGCGCTGGGTGACGGGACGACCACCGGGAATTTCACCGTGACATCGTCGACAGGCCTTGCCACTGCGACCGGGACTTCGGTCGGCGGGGTGATGACTGCCGGCACGATCGGTGCCAATTCAACCAGCGGCGACGCGCTGGCGATCGGCATGGCCGGCAAAGCGATCACGGCGATGTCGCAATTGGGCAATGCCACGGCCACCGGCACTGCCGGCACCGCAATCATGGCCAATGCGGCGCTCACAGCGATCGCGACTGGCGGCGCCGGCACCAACATTTCGGCAACGGGCGGCGATGCGATGGCATCGGGCACGGCCACGTCCGGCTACATTCTGGCGCAAGGCTCCAACAGCGCGACGATCACGACGGCCAGTGCCGGGAGCTATGTCCAGGCAAACGCCAGCAACGGTGTCGCCACGGTCAGCGGCGCCATCACGGCCGGAACGGATTACCTGGTCAGCGGGGCGAGTGTGCTGCTGGGCGGTGGTGCTTCGGCAATCGCGCAGACCGCAGGCGGCAAAGTGGCGATTACCGCGACAAGCGGCGACGTGACGCAAGGGTCCGGAACGCTGGCATTGCAATCGGATATGACGGGCGCGGGCAACGCGCTGACGGTGACAGCGGGCGGTGTGTCAGGCGCGACCACGGGCAGCATCGCGCTGGGCCGCACGACGTTCGAGGGTGGTAGTGCAGGCAACACCGGCGCAGTGATCCTGTCGGCGGGGGCAGCGCCTGCTGCTGCGGGTTCGGTGCAGGACGTCACGTTCCTGACGATTGCGGGCAAGTCGGCAACGGTGACAGCCGGGCGCGACATTACGAGCGCAAGCGTAACCACCAGCGGTGGCGCGGCCAGCCTGACAGCAGGGCGCAATGTGACGATCGACAGCGTATCGGCAACCGGTGGCAACGCCGTGATCAATGCGGTGGGCAACGTGGCCAACAACCTCGGCGGCGGGGTGACGATCTCGGCGCTGACTGTACCGGCGGGCCCTGGCACTTTCGATGTGCAGGTCAACCAGCCGGCAGGCTATGGCCAGGGCACAGTCACCCTGGGCACTGTAAAGGCCAGTGGCAATGTGCTGGTGTCGGCCACCGGCGCGCCTGCAGGAACCGTCACGGTCGCCAACGGCACGGCAGCCAACGGGAACTTTACGGTCATGGCCAGCGGCGCGGCAAACGCCAGCGGTGTCGCGCTGGGTGACGGAACGACCACCGGGAATTTCACCGTGACATCGTCGACAGGCCTTGCCACTGCGACCGGGACTTCGGTCGGCGGCGTGATGACTGCCGGCACGATCGGTGCCAATTCAACCAGCGGCGACGCGCTGGCTACCGGCACGGCGGGCAAAGCGATCACGGCGATGTCGCAATTGGGCAATGCCACGGCCACCGGCACTGCCGGCACCGCAATCACTGCCAATGCGGCGCTCACAGCGATCGCGACTGGCGGCGCCGGCACCAACATTTCGGCAACGGGCGGCGATGCGATGGCGTCGGGCACGGCCACGTCCGGCTACATTCTGGCGCAAGGCTCCAACAGCGCGACGATCACGACGGCCAGTGCCGGGAGCTATGTCCAGGCAAACGCCAGCAACGGTGTCGCCACGGTCAGCGGCGCGATCACGGCCGGAACGGATTACCTGGTCAGCGGGACGAGTGTGCTGCTAGGCGGCGGTGCTTCGGCAGTCGCGCAGACCGCAGGCGGCAAAGTGGCGATTACCGCGACAAGCGGCGACGTGACGCAAGGGTCCGGAACGCTGGCATTGCAATCGGATATGACCGGCGCGGGCAACGCGCTGACGGTGACAGCGGGCGGGGCGTCAGGCGCGACCACGGGCAGCATCGCGCTGGGCCGCACGACGTTCGAGGGTGGCAGTGCAGGCAACACCGGCGCAGTGATCCTGTCGGCGGGGGCAGCGCCTGCTGCTGCGGGTTCGGTGCAGGACGTCACGTTCCTGACGATTGCGGGCAAGTCGGCAACCGTGACAGCCGGGCGCGACATTACGAGCGCAAGCGTAACCACCAGCGGTGGCGCGGCCAGCCTGACGGCGGGGCGCAATGCGACGATCGACAGCGTATCGGCAACCGGTGGCAACGCCGTGATCAATGCGGTGGGCAACGTGGCCAACAACCTCGGCGGCGGGGTCACGATCTCGGCGCTGACTGTACCGGCGGGCCCTGGCGCTTTCGATGTGCAGGTCAACCAGCCGGCCGGATATGGCCAGGGCACAGTCACCCTGGGCACTGTAAAAGCCAGTGGCAATGTGCTGGTGTCGGCCACCGGCGCGCCTGCAGGAACCGTCACGGTTGCGGACGGCACGGCAGCCAACGGGAACTTTACGGTCATGGCCAGCGGCGCGGCAAACGCCAGCGGTGTCGCGCTGGGTGACGGAACGACCACCGGGAATTTCACCGTGACATCGTCGACAGGCCTTGCCACTGCGACCGGGACCTCGGTCGGCGGGGTGATGACTGCCGGCACGCTCAGTGCCAGTTCAACCGGTGGCGATGCGCTGGCTACCGGCACGGCGGGCAAAGCGATCACGGCGATGTCGCAATCGGGCAATGCTACCGCCACCGGCACAGCCGGAACCGCGATCATGGCCAATGCGGCGCTTGCGGCAAGCGCGACGGGCGGCGCCGGCACCGACATTTCGGCAACAGGCGGCGCCGCGACCGCGAGTGGCACTGCGGGCGGCTTCATTGCGGCGCAGGCGGGCGGTACGGCCTCTGCCAGCGGTATGGCCGGAAGTCACATCTCGGCAATTTCGCAGGCAGGCGATGCGTCGACCTCGGGCACGGCCAAGACCGACTACATTCTGGCGCAAGGCGTCACCAGCGCCATGATCACGACGGCCAACGCCGGGACCTATGTCAAGGCGAACGCCAGCAACGGTGCGGCCACTGTCAATGGCGCAATCACGGCCGGAACGGACTACGTGGTCAGCGGGACGAGTGTGTTGCTCGGCGGTGCGTCGCCGGTGATGCAGACCGCGGGTGGCAAAGTGACGATTGCCGCGACGAGCGGCGACGTGACGCAAGGCGCTGGAACGCTGACACTGCAAGCGGACAAGAGCGCTGCAGGTAACACGCTTGCGGTGACAGCGGGCAGCGCGGCCGGGGCGACCACGGGCAGCATTGCGCTGGGCAACACCGATTTTATCGGAGGTGCTACAGGCGCGGTCATGCTGTCGGCCGGGACTGCTTCTGCGCAGCCAGGCTCGGTACAGGACGTCGCGTTCAAGACGATTGCGGGCGGATCGGTGGCGGTAACCGCCGGGCGCAATATCGCCGGACAGACCATAGTTTCCAGCGCAGGCCCGATTGCCGTCACCGCCGCCAATTCGGTCGCGCTGGCAGGATTGTCGGCGTCGGGCGCGACCGGCACGATCAATGTAAACGCGACCGGCGCGTCCGGCACGATTGCCGTGAGCGGTAAAACCACCACCCTGGGCACTGGCGATATCACTTTCGCCAGCACGGGCACCACGCAATTGAACAGTGTCAACTCTGGCGGCAAGATCGGCGTGAAGGCATCGTCGATGACGATCGCAGACACGGTTCAATCCACTGGCGACACCACGCTGACTGCAACCGACCTGGTGGCAGGGTCGGTCAAATTGAACAGCACGGTTTCTGCAGCGAATGTGACGGTTTCGTCCCCGGCAGTTACCTTTGGCGATACGGTCAAAGCGACGAACATCACGATCATCGACAGCAGCACGGCGGCCGGCTCCAAGATGGACCTGGGCGGGGGGTTCATCAGCGCGACCGACATTTCGACAAAGCTGCTGGCCACGCAGACCCTGACATTCGATGCCACTGCGGCCGGGACGGGCGGCATCATCAACGTAGGGGCATTTTCGCCCAATGGTTCGGTCAAAATGCTCAATATTTTTGGGCTGGGCAGCATCTTCGTCAACGGAAAGATCGCCGGGCAGTCGCTGGCAGCATTGCAGATCGGCGGCACATCGCCATCGGCACCGGCCGATAACACCGGTCTTGCGAAATTGGTGTCGATCCAGACCGCGCTCGACGGTTCGGGCGGCGCAATCGATATCGGCGGCGGCGCGCTGACCTTGAACGCGCAGACGATCGGCGCGGGCGTGACACCAGGGTTTGGGCATGCGCTCGGCTTGGATCAGGGCTCGAGCCTGACACCGTCGCAAGCCGCGACAGCGGCGGCGGCGATGGTCAACAACCCCAACTCCGCGCTCTACTATTCGGTCGATGGGGGCACCAATCCCTACCAGACCAAAGCCGCGACCTATATCACTGCCGGCACGCTGACGGTGAACTACGCGAATTTTGCACTGTTTCAGAACACCGGCATACCGGGACTGAATTCGGGCGTGGCGTTGTCGAGCGCAAAATCCGGCGCATTGACGCTGACGGGGATCGGTTCGGCGCCCGCCGGACCGTTTGAGGTATTTGGCACGATCAACGGTGTCAGCGGTGTTTCGACCGCGCTGTTGGGGTCATCGATCCTGTCGAAAAATGTCTCGCCGGGGACGGCACGCGTCAACGGCTGCATCATCGGGTCGAGCGCCAGCTGTCTGAACCCGGGCGTGCTCGATGCGGTGCTCAACATCGTCGATCCCGAACGTGTCTCGATCCTTTATGCCAATACCGATTTCCAGATATCGTTCGACTCCCTGATCGGCACCAACAACGACGTGCTGTTCAATGACTTCGACATTCTGGGAGTCGGGGACCTAGTTGGCCCGTTGCCCGACAGCACGCCGCCGATATGCGGCGCGGACAAGCGGACGAACTGCGCGCAAACCACCGGGGATGCACACCAATGACCAAGGCGTTACTCACCACTGTGTCAGTTATTGTGCTGATTGCAGGTGGCAGCCCGGCCTTTGCGCGGCAGCCCGATGTGCCCGACCATGTCGAATTGGGACGCAATGGCAAGGGCGATGCGTGCGTCGCCAATCGCCTGTGGCAGGATCCCGCTTCGCCCGATATCTTTACGGTCAGTCTGGCGATGACGTGCCGCGGCGGAACGGCCAGCCGCAATGTCGCGATCGTGCGGCGTGCGCGCGCTGCTAACGCAGCCGCTATCCGCAAATTCCTGACATGCGGGGCAGCAACCGATTTTACCGTATCGGGTCTCGGCACCGTTCATGCCCGGCAATGCTTTGATCGCCAGCTTGATTATCCGACCGTCGAGACATCGTTTGAACATAGCGGCTATATCTATTCGGCCAGCGCGATAGCGCCCGCCCAGGTCCCCGCGGAACAGGCGCTGCGGCTGTTGGCAAGCAAAAACTTGGCTGTGGAGACCAACCGGACTGCGGCACTGAAACCGCAAGTCGATGTCGGCACGCTCGCTGCCGCGCCGCCACAAGCGGTGCAGGTGGCAGTGGTAGGTGCCAATTCCGCAGAAGCGCTAGGCATTGGTCTGCGCGACATCCGCGCCGGGCTGTATCCCGAATCGTCGCGTATCCTGAACGATGCGCTCAGCCGGTTGCAACCCGATGCGCCGATCGCGACCCGTGTCGAATTGCTGTTGCTCGCCGGACTCGCCGATTCCAACCTCGGATATTTCGACGCGGCAGAAACCCGCTTTGCGATGGTACAAAATCTGCTCGACGCCAACCCCAAGCTGGCAAATGCTGCCGTGCTCGGGCGTGAACGTACGACGTACATCGCACTTGATCGGCTGAACCAGCAGAAATATGACGAGGCTTTGGCCAAGCTTGATAGCCTGACGATCCACGCCAACACCGATCAACCACTGCAGGACCTGGCGCGCATCAGCGAGATGAACAAGGTCATCGCGACAAACCGCCGTCATATCGAGGGGTCGACCGAGGCTCCCGACGGCAATGCGCTGTCGCAACTGGTGATTGATGGCCAGGTGAATTGGGCGCGCGCGGTCGTGCTGCTCAACAAGGGTAAACCGGACGAAGCGCAAAAGGCGCTTGATCAGGCCACCAACGATGTAAATCTGCTGATCCAGGAACGGATCGACAAGCAACCGATCCTGTGGCTCCAGGCCCGTATCGAGCGCGAGCGCGCGCGCGTGCTGCTGGCGACCGGCGATCGTGCCGGCGCACTGAAAGCCGTCGACGCGGCGATAGCCACGCTCCAGCTGGCGCAATCCTCGGGCGAGGTCGGACCTGTCATGATCGAAGCGGAGTTCGAAAGGGCGGCGATTACTGCGATGGCGCCATCCGGCAAGGACGACGCTATTCGTCGATTTGGCGAGGCGATGAAGGACCTGAGTGCAACCGATTCCCAGGGTGCGGTGCTGCCATCGTCGATCGAGAAATATCTTGATCTGCTGATCGATGATTTTCAGGCCAATCCGGCGGGGTCAGCGCCCGAGCAGTTTTTCAAAGCGGTACAATTGATCGGCAATCCCGCAATAGCGCGACAATTCATCGCATTGCAGACCGCAGTCGCGGCCTCGCCGGCCCTGGCTTCAAAATTCCAGGACGTGCAGGATCTCGAGCACGAGATCACGCGGATCCGCTACGAAGCGATAAGCGTGGAGGCGACCGCGCCCAAGACAGCCGCGGAACTGAATGAGCAGCGGGATGGTCTGGAAAAGAAACTGGTCATTCTGCAGACCGAGTTGCTGAAGGATCAGGCGTATAGCGCGGTCAATGATGCCCCTGCGACGATCAAGGACATTCAAGGGGTGCTCCAGCCGGGCGAAGCATATTTCAAGCTGGCGCGGGTGCATGACACGCTGTTCGGGGTGTTCATCGATCAGCAGGGGGCGGTGATCTACAAAGCGACCCGGCCTGCAAAAACGCTCGAACAACTGGCGACGCTGGTGCGCACGTCGATCGATGGTGACGAGCATCAGCTCAAACGTTTCGCCGTGGGCGCGGCCAACGCGCTGTTTCAACTGTTGACCGGGCCGATCACGGACCGTCTGCTGTCGGCAAAATCGCTGATTGTCGATCCTGCAGGGCCGCTGCAACAGGTCCCGATCACGGTACTGGTAGCCGACAAGGCCAGCGTCGCCGCATTTCTGGTCTCGAGCAAAAAGGATATTTACGACTACAGCAGGGTCGATTTCATCGCGCGGCGCATGGCGGTATCCGTGGCGTTGTCGCCGCGTTCGCTGATCGTCGCGCGCAGCCTGTCGAAATCCTCGGCGCCCTTGCCGTTCATGGGTTTTGCCCAGCATCAGCCAGCTCCGCTGGAAGCGCAAGTGGGTGACCAGCTGGTCAGCGTCGGCAGCGATTGCCTGGTCGAACGCAAGGCCATTGCCGAACTGACCCGGGAACTGGCTCCGATCAACGCAAGCGAGCTGGATCGTGCCGGCGCAGCGCTGGGCCTGGCCGAAGTGCCCAAGCTGACCGGCGCGGCATTTACCGATGTCGCAGTCATGAATGCGACCAACCTCAACCAATTTCAGGTCCTGCATTTTGCAACCCATGGCGCGACCGAAGGCCAATGGGGTTGCAAGTCTTCGCCTCCCGGCCTCGTGACCAGCCTGGGCGGCCCGCCATCAGCCGCGTTCCTGTCGTTCGACGAAATTGCCCGGCTCAAGCTCGATGCCAATCTGGTCGTGCTGTCGGCGTGCAACACTGCGGCGGGGATCAGTATCAGCCAGGCGCGCGCGACGGGTCGCGAGGACGCGGGCGCTTCGCTCGAAGGCCTGGTCCGTGCGTTTCTTGCCGCCAATGCGCGCGCAGTGATGTCGACGTACTGGCCGATTTCGAATGCGGGCGAAAGCGAACAGCTGATGGTCGATTTTTACCGTTCGGCGCGCACGTCGACGATCGGCGATGCCTTGCGCGTGGCGCAGACTGCGATCCTGTCGAACCCGGCAACTTCCCACCCGTTCCGCTGGGGCGCGTTCTTTATCGTCGGCGATGCACAGAAACCGCTGCTGACGGGTACGGCGCGTTCTGGTCTGGCGTTCGCTGGCGCAGATTTCTCGAACCAAAAGCAAAATGGAATGTAACCATCGGATTTTCGCTTCAAATTCTACGCATCATTGCAGATAGGGTCAGCGGATCAGTTGCCATGCACGATCGATTTTGCCGAGTTTCAGCTGCGCTCCTGAGCCCCTGGCGCCCGGCCGCTGCTTACGCAGCCATGGGTGACCATCAGAGCCCAGAAGCATGAGCAGGCGGCGCTCGCAGCACAACACAGGTTGCGGCGGAGGCAAATTCGGAACTGGTTCAGGAGGATCGCTTCGAATAGCGTTCGCAATCTGGGCTTTCTGTACCGCTACGGGAATGGAGGGAAAGGCCAGGGCCAAGTCAGCAAACTTGGCGCTGGAGGCATGTTCGATCCAGTCTGCGTCCGCAGCAAAGTAGGCCTTTACAAGATCGCGTACAAACGCAGCGGCATCGTTCAGCGCTTCGGCTGGCGTGGACCAAGTCGCGCAGCGGCCCCAAGACCATTGCAAGGGACCAAAGTCCGCCTGGAAATCGCGCGCGAGCATGGCCTGTCCAGGCGTACCATTCCAATCGAGCCTCACGAGCTCTTGCCCTGCATTCGAGAAGAAGCCGTCTCCTTCATCAAAACGCGCAATCCGTATGACGACCTTCGCCGCTGACGGTTGGTGTTCGGGGACGGCCATCACCCTTGCTGCCAGCCGGTTCGTGCCGCGGATTATGTAGTCGGGGACGGGAATGAACGCTTGGCCGGACCCTCCGGGCAGGCCGACTATTGCCACAGGAATATCATTCAGCCGTATATCGGCTGCCGCTCCCTTGGTATCGACCTCCAGCGCGTATAGGCCCAGGCCGGGTGGTTTGACGGTCATAAGTCCCACGCTCCGCCGTGCGAGATTTCGAACGGGTATTTCCAAGGGTCACACCAGCCGATCAGATAGGCTTCGACGATGCCGCCAATCGGATCAAGCGTCAGCGTCCACGTCCACTTTGGATTTTCAGCCATAATATCCGCGAGTTTGTTTTCCGTCGACAAACGTCCTGAACAATTTCCGCTGACGGAAACATGCGCCAGATTGCAATAAAGAACCGTGACTTTGCCCAGAAGGGAAGACGTGCCGGCAAAGGATCCCTGCATTTTCAGTTTGGTGTCGCGCCAGCTTGCCAACTCATCTGTGAAGATGTTGGGCGACGAGTATTCCGCACCAAGCGAAATGCTGGCGGTTGGGCTGAACATGATTTCAATGGTTGCGCCTGTTCCTACAACCCGCTTTCCGATAACTGCGCCAAGCGACCCGCTGATCTCCAGCGCCTTGGCGTTCATCTCGATATCGAAACACCGCGGCAGCGCGCGCCACCGCGCACCCTTGTAATGCTCATCGCTCGACAATTTGAAGCCGATGAAAAGCTCTACCTGAGACAGGGTAATGTCGATTTTGGCGATCGGTGCGACAACGCTTGGCGAATACGTCCGCAAGAAACTTAGTGCATTGGTCAGGCCTTCCAAAGTGCGCTGGGCTCGCCGCAGATTTGTAATCGCTTTTTTGACGGTCTCGTAAACCTCACCCGCCTCAATTTCTTCGTCAAACAGAACAATATTGAGCGAAAATGGAGAGGTTTCCATTTCCTCCTTGGCTTCTAGCCGGTGCTGCATCTCGGTTAACTCTTGTCGTGCCGAATGCAGTTTTACTTTATGGCCGGTAATTTTTTTGCCGCCGGTTGGACGCTTTCGTTCAAGCCTGGCATTGTTTGCCTGTATAGCGGTGATCCGGGCCTCGATAGCTTTTTCATCTGTGTTTTCGAGATAGTCTTCCTGGCTCTTCATGTACTTATCAGAGTATTTGTCGGCCGACGTCCAGCCAAACCCGAATGAAAATCCTTCAAAGGCAAGTTTTATTCCGGTCGTTCCCGACGGGAACGCTGTGACCAGCGCCGACAGGTTTGTGGTCGCAGGCCCCTTTGTGGTCACGCCACAGGACCCGGCGCCAATTACATAGGGATTACCCAACACTTTGGGGTTCAGGCCGCTGGTCACAAACTTCCAGATGTTCTTAAGACTGGCCTTTGATTTCGACTTGATCGGCAATGCAAAGGTCGCACCCTTCAATTCGACCGGCTTATCATCGATTTGCAAGGACGAGGCCGAATGCGCAAGGTCGCCGCAGTGCGCGCTCCAGGATGAAGCGACATGCAGAGTGGTAGTGCTTGACCCCGACGTTTTGGCCTTTGCCAGGGCCATGCGCTTTTCATGTTCCGCATCGACTTTGGCACCAGGAACTTTGGCTGATCCAACGCCCGCATCGCTGGTGGGGGCAATCACTTCAATCACCAGATCGTAAGTTGCCAATTGCGACCGGATCGGGTCGGGCACCTTGTCGGTAATCGGCAAATCGCGCGGACGCCGGCTTGGAGCGGCGCCGGCCGCCTTGATAGTCTCGAACACCAGCGTTTCTTCGGCTTTGTCAGTCGCGCCGGGTTCCGCGATCTGCACCTTGAGGTTCAGGACATCGCAAGGTTTTTTGGGGCGAACGGTTGCGGGTTTGACGGGCTGGTCCTTGAAGGGGCACTGAAAAACGATATCTTTGGGGCCGATCGATGGCGAAAAATTCGGCAGCGGCGGCAGTGGGGAAGCCGTGTTCGCGTCGCTGACCGACATATCGGGCGGCGCGCAAGGATCGTCACTGCTCACGGACGTTCGCCATGTAGCGCATAATAAATCTGAAATACCTTCAAGGGGCCCGCAGTCTGAGGATCGCGAACCAGATCGTCGACATGCTTTGGTCGGCCTGCGCGATCAACTGGTGCCAGCAAGAGCGTAAATTCGGCGATATCGCTATCTGTGGAGATACCTGCGGCAAGCGCCTCGTCTACATAATTTCGCGCGACCTCGAGCGAACCGAGCGCTGGCGCCACAGCAAGAATTTGCGCGGCAAGCCGCTCAGTTTGCGTCGTTTCAAACTGCTTCATAACTTGATCGCTGACTCGCAGCACTGTCTTATCAACCTTTCAGTTTTCGAACACAGGGTTGGAAAGATGAGAAAAGTGTACCCTGCCCTATATTACTTTGAGAGGTCTAGCCGGGGACGCATGCCTGTCAAGGCTATAGGCACTAGAGCGGTTTCGTGACGCTTTTGCATGCTGGAAGAATTGTGATGATTGCCTAACGCGGATTCTTGTAGTTTAAGGCGCTTGGACCGATCGAGCCTTAACTACTCAGAAAGTGCCATGCCCCCAGCCGCCCGCCTTACCGACATGCACGCTTGTCCGATGATTACCGGCGTGGCGCCACATGTGGGTGGGCCAATCCTGCCGCCATGCGAAGCGACCGTACTGACAGGCGGACTGCCGCAGGCGCGCGTCGGCGACATGCTCACGTGCGTCGGACCTCCGGATGTGATAGCGATGGGATCGTTAACAGTGCTGGTCGGCGGTCAGCCGGCAGCGCGAATGGGCGATCTTACCGCGCATGGTGGATCGATCATCCTCGGCTTGCCGACAGTTATGATTGGCGATGCCGGTTCGGGCACGGTGGCTGCGACAAGCTTTGCCGAAGCGCAGGCCAGCATGGGGCCAGTTGGCATCGAAGGACCTGCCGGCGATCAGGCAGAGACAGCCAAAGCCATGATTGCCGCAGGCTGGAAGGGCATGGCATTTTGCGAGCAGTGCCAGAAGTTTGTGGCTGCCAATGGCTAGCCGTGGTCCGGCGTGGTACGCCATTATTGACGGGTCGCGCGATCCGCGGCTCGAGGCGCTGGTCGGCGGTTGCCGCGATCATATCTGCCTGTTCAAGGGACGGCTCGATCCACAATTGAGCCAGGTCGCGCCCTGGCTTGTGCGGATCCACGAGAGCGAACCTTTGCTCGGCACCTGGCAACAGCATGGGCGCGGGTTGGCGTGGGGAATGATGGTCTATTCGTCGGCTTCGCTGGTCGATCTGCAACGGTTCTTTCGCCGGTTTCTCCAGGCACGGCTGCCCGATGGCATGGTCGCGCTGTTCCGGTTTTACGATCCGCGCGTGTTCAACACCTATATCCGCGCGGCACTGCCCGAAGAGCGCGCACCCTGGTTTGCCCAGGTGCAGCAATATGCGGTCGAATCCGCTGATGGCACTGCATTGCATCAATACCGGCTGAGCGAAGGACACCTGTGGGATGGCAATAGCGCAATCGGATAAACGGTCACCAGCGCCGGGCCTGGCAGCGGCATTTCCCTGGCTGATCCTGGCAGGCGGCCTGACGGCGGCGATCGGCTGGGTGCTGTTTGGCCAGAAACTTGGCGACACGATCGTGATCGTCGATCCTGGCGCGGCGATGGCGGTCTATTATCTGCTGCTGTTCCTGCCGCTGATCGCGCTGGCGCTGCTGCTGGGCATTGTCGGTGGGCAGAATGTGATCCGCATCGGCCGCGATGCCGGACGCTGGGCCGGGGCCGGGGTGGCGCTGGGGCTGATCGGACTCATGCTTACGCTCGGGCTGTCGTGGTTGAACGGCAGCGTGGCGTGGGGATCGGTCGCGCGTGCGGGTGTGGGCGGATTGGTGCTGGGGTCCGGCCTGACGCTGATCCAGGTTGCGGCGGAGGAAATCCTGTTTCGCGGCTGGTTGCAACCCGCGTTGATTGCCCGCATCGGGCCGCCGGCGGGGATCGCGGTGGGGGCGGTGCTGTTCGCCGCGTTTCATCTGACCGCCGCCGCGATGGGCCCCGTGGCCCTGGTCAACATCACGCTCGCCGGCATATGGTTCGGCGTGCTCGCGCTTCGCAGTGGGGGTGTGCTGGCGCCCTTGGCGGCGCATTTTGCGTGGAACGTGACCGAGGACATCGTGCTGGGGATGACGCCAAACCCGGGCACAGGCCCGCTGGGATCGCTGTTAGACCTAGATCTGGTCGGCGGGCCGTGGTGGGGGGCGCAGGCCGATGGGCTCAATTCCAGCATCGGTACGACCGTGGTCCTGATTGCGCTGGTGGTGCCGTTTGCCTGGCGCTGGCGCTATCGCGCCTGATCGGCGCGGGCGACATCGACACGGTTGCGCTGTGCGATAAATGCAGCGAGCGCCGCTCCGTCGAGTCGCTGGCGCTTGCTGTCGTCGGCGGGAATGCCCATCGGATCGACCGGTTGCCCCTGCATATGCACTTCGAAATGCAGGTGCGGGCCGGTGGAGCGCCCGGTGGTGCCGATTTCGCCGATCTTCTGACCCTGCGAGACATGCGCGCCCTTTTCCACGCCGGGCATGAACATGCTCTGGTGCAGATAATAGGTTTCCATGTTGTCGCTGTGTTGCACGATCGTCAGGTTGCCGTTGGGACCTTTCATCGCCGCCCATTCGACCGTGCCGTCTTTCGCGGCAAAGATAGGCGTGCCGGTCGGTGCGGCAAAATCGGTGCCTTTGTGCATCTTGTTGAATTTCAGCACCGGGTGAAACCGCATGCCGAACCCGGACGTGATTCGCGCCCCGTCGACCGGCGTGCGCATCAGCCCGCGCTTGGTCGATGCGCCATTCCCGTCGTACCAGCCGGTTTCGCCCCCCGGCGCCTGAAACCGGTATAACGCCAGGCTTTTTTCGTGGGTCGTCAGCGATCCATAGACCAGTTGCGGCAGGCCGACCGGATTGCCCTGGGCGTCGGTGGCCTGGCGATAGGCCACTTCGAATGTGTCACCGGGCGAGATTTGCGAGGCAATGTTGAAATCGTACGAAAATGCGTTGATGAATTCGGGGATCAGCGTGTCCTGCAGCCCCGCCGCGAGCGCCGACGAATAGAAACTGGTCGAATCGAGTTCGCCGCGCAGCACTTTGATCTGCTGGCTCAATTGCGCCGCAACATGCTGGCCGGCAAATGCGCCCGACGGATCGCGGTTGATGACCACGCCCGATCCGTCGGGCAGCGAGGCCTGCAACCGGTTCAGGTCCGCGCCGGACCCGCTGTGCACCAGTTCGAACATCGCGCGCACTTCGCCTTGGCCGGGCAGCAACTGGCCGGCCTGGGCGCCGACGCGCGCGGCTTCGTCATGCGGGACGCCATTGGCAATCAGCGCACCCGCGATATCGCCGGTTCCTGACAGCACCATGCGCAGCACGATCGCCGATGATGCGGGCGCAGCGGAGGCCGTAGTGGCGGCTGCCTGTGCCGGCGTCGGGGCGGGTTGCCGGGTCGACCATGCGGCCGCGCCGCCCGCAATCAGCAGACCCCCCGCAACGCCCAGCGGAAACCAGGAAAAGCGGGATGGGTCGGACGGCACGGCGGGTGCCGTGCTGCTTGCAAACACCGCAGTCTTGCCGGCAGAAGCGGCCGCGTCTTTTGCGACGTCGTCCCACGCCTGCGGCAACGATGTGGCAATGCCCTGCGGATCGAGGATCGGTCCCGATGTCGGTGTAACCGCCGAACCCGAGGGCTGCGGGGCAGGCTGTTGCGGCTGCGAAGACGTCGGTGGTTTTCGCCAGCTTCGAGGATCGAAAGTTGGCTCGTCCATATTTACCCCCGCAAATAAGTGGGTCTTGTCACAAACAAGCCCCAAGATCGCTATAACGTTGCTTTCGGATCATGTGAAGTTGTGCTTAAAACACATTGAACTGGCTTTGGGGGATTTAGATGGCGGGGGCGAATCGCGTAGCGTGGCGCGAGGGGCAATTTCTGCGGCCTCAGCATTTTCAGCAAGCCGATCGGTCGATCGACTGGCGGCTGAATTTGCGCGTAGGATTGGTGCGCCCCTATGCGTGGGGACTGTCGGAAATCGTTATTGATGAGGATCTTGCAAGTCTTGGAAAGTTTACCGTCGTGCGTGCGCGCGGTACTTTGCCCGACGGTACGCCGTTTTCGATTCCCGACGATTTGCCGCCACCGCCCCCGCTCGATCTACCCGAAGATACCCGCGATGCGATCATCTACCTGACATTGCCCCCGGCGCAGGCCGGCGCGCAGGAATTCGGCGAGGCCGAGAGTGCCGGGCTGGAGATCCGCTTTGTCGTAAGCGAAAGCGATGTTCCCGATTGTTTTTCGGAAGATCGAACAGCCGAGCCGGTCGAACTGGCGCGGCCCAATTTGCGCTTTGGCGTCACGCGCGATCAGACTTACGGGCGGGTGTTGTGCGGCCTTGCAAAAGTGCGCGAAGTGCAGGCCAAGCGGGTGATGTTCGACGACCGCTATATCCCGCCGTCGCAGGACATCGCCGCTGCCCGGCCACTGAAGCACGGCCTGATCGACATTCTGGGCCGGTGCGACCAGCGCGCCGATGAACTGGCGATGCGCGCGGTCGAGGCGACCGATGGCGGATCGGAGACATTCGCATCGTTCCTCCTGCTCCAGGCGATCAATCGCTGGATTCCGGTGCTGCGCCACCTCGACAGTCTGCCCAATGTGCATCCCGAGCGCATGTTCGAGCAATTGGCCAGCCTCGCCGGCGAAATTGCCACGCTCGCCCGGCCCGAGCGCAAGGCGCCGCCGTTGCCGCCGTACGACCATGAGGATCTGCGCGGGTCGTTTGCGCCGCTTTTCGATTTGCTGCAGTCGATGCTGTCGGCAGGGATCAGCAGTTCGGCGCGGCAATTGCCATTGGTACAGGCCGGTCCGGGCGCCTGGGTCTCCACGATTACCGATCGCAATCTGTACCAGCATGGGTATTTTTACCTTGCGGTGCGAGCTGCAGCATCGACCGACGAAGTGCGGCAGCTGTTTCCTTCGGTCGCCAAACTCGGCGCGGTCGAAAAAATGCGGCAGATCGTCGACGCAGCGCTGCCCGGCGTGCCCTTGCGTCACACGCCGACGCCGCCGCCGCAATTGCGGGTGATGCCCGGCTATATCTATTTCGAACTCGATCGCGGCGTTGCCGAATGGAGCGACTTTGCGACGGCGACGGCGATGGGGCTGCACGTGGCGGGTGACTGGCCGCGATTGCAGATGGAATTGTGGTGCGTGAAAGGACCGGCACGGTGAGCGGCGACGGAAATTCCGATAACGGCAACCGGACGGTGTTCCGTCCTTCGCCGCTGTCCGGCGGGCGGCCGGCTACGCCTGGCGGTGCGCCCCAGACGCCGCCGGCCGCGCCCGCGGCCGGCGGCTTCGGCGCACCACCGCCGGGATTTGGTGCGGCCCTGCCGATTGCGCCGGGGTTCGCGCCGGCGCAACCGGGTTTTGGCGCTCCACCCGCGCAACCGGCTTATCAAACGCCGCCCGCAGCATTTGGCGTTGCGCCTGCGTATGCGCCGCCCGGTGCCGGGCAGCCGGGCGGGACGGTGCTGAACGATGACGATATCCCGCTCGCCGCGCTGCCACCCGACACGCGTGAGCCGCTGGTGACCGAGGCGGGGCCGATCCTGGCGCTGGCGGCCAGCGTGCGATCGGGGCGGGCCCAGATTGCGATGCCCGATTTTCACACACGTGCGACCGAACTGATCGCAGCCTATGATCGCGCCATCGCGGCGATTTATCCCGAGGAGCTGCGCCTGCGCGCGCGGTATGCACTATGCGCGACGGTCGATGATATTGCGCAGAACCTGCCCAACATCGGCCAGGATGGCGCCGAATGGGCGCGCCGCAGCCTTGTCGTCTATTTCTTCCGCGAAAACATCGGGGGTGACAGGTTCTGGCAGCTGACCGACGAATTGCTAGCGCGGCCCGGGCAGAATGCCGCCGCGATCGAACTGTTCGTCGCGTGTCTGGCGGCGGGTTTCGAGGGTCGCATGCGCGTGATGCCCGACGGGCGCGCGCGGCTGCAGCAGGTCATGGCCAATCTGTATGCTGCGCTCGATCACCCGCGTTCGCAATCGGCGACCGTGCTGTCGCCGCAGTGGGAGGGCACGCAGGCGCCCCTGGTCAAAGTCGGGCTGTGGAACCGCGTAGCTTTGGCTGCGGCCGTCGCCGCCGCTTTGCTGCTGATCATCTACATCGGGTTGCGAATGATGCTGATGGCGTCGGGCGGCGATGCCTGGACTGCGACCCAGGCCCTGACTCCCGATCAGCCATTGCGACTGTCGCGGGTGGGCACGCCGCCCCCGACGCCGCCGCCCAGCCAGCAACTGGGCAGCCTGCAGCAATTCCTGAAACCCGAAATCGACCAGAAACTGGTCGTCGTCGAACAGGATGCGACGTCGGTGCGGGTGCGCACCACCGTCGGCCAGTTGTTTCAGTCCGCGTCCGATCAGCTCGAACCCGGTCGGTCGGAACTGTTTCAACGTATCGGCCGCGCGGTGGAAAGCCAGCCCGGCGCAGTCACGGTCGAAGGTCATTCGGACAGCGACCGCATCGCCAACGTGACATTTCCCGACAACATCGCGCTGTCGAAGGCGCGCGCGCAGACGGTGGCGACGATTCTGCAAAGCGTGTTGTCCAATCCGGGCCGGATCACGGTCGTCGGCTATGGCGACACCCGGCCAATCGCGTCGAACGACCAGCCGGATGGCAAGGCGCTGAACCGGCGCGTCGAAATCGTCATCCCGCGTCACCAGTGATCGCCCCAAACTTTTAGGACGACGGATCGTGAAGAGAATTTTCGGCAACTGGTGGGTGTTGACCGGCCTGATCGTGGCGTTGCTTCTGCTGGTGTTTTGCGTTGGTCTGCCTCTGGTGGTGCTGGGCCTGGCGCCGCTGTATGTGCGGCTGTTGCTGGGGCTGGTCATTGTTGGCGTATGGGCGCTGCTGGGCACGTTGCGCGTGTTGCGCGCGCGCAAGGCGGCGGCGGCGATCGAGGCGGAACTGGCCGCACCCTCGGCCGGTGACGCCGAAAGCGCCGCCGTGGCAGGCCGCATGGCCGAGGCGCTGGCGGCGCTGAAAGGCAGCTCCGGCGGGCGGCGAGACTATCTGTATAATCGTCCCTGGTATGTCATCATCGGCCCGCCAGGGGCGGGCAAGACCACTGCATTGCTCAATTCGGGCTTGCGCTTTCCGCTGGCGGACCAATCGGTCAAGGGTGTGGGCGGTACGCGCAATCTCGATTTCTGGTTCGCCGACGAGGCGGCGCTGGTCGATACGGCGGGGCGTTATGCCACGCAGGATTCGGATGCTTCGGTCGATGCCAAGGGCTGGCAGAGCTTTCTGTCGATGATGAAGAAGCATCGCCCGCGCTCGCCGATCAACGGGGTGATCGTTGCGCTGGGGGTGGACGAACTGATGCGCGCCGATCGCGCCGGTCTCGACCGGCACGCGGCGCTCGTGCGGCGCCGGCTCGGCGAAGTACGCGCCACGCTCGAAGTGGCGGTGCCGGTCTATCTGCTGCTGACCAAAGCCGACCTTCTCGCCGGCTTCGTCGAATATTACGGCGATCTCGATGTCGAAGGGCGCCGCGCGGTGCTCGGCGCCACATTGCCGCTGACCAAAACGCAACCGCGCATCGAAGATGTGCTGACCTCGTTCGATGCGATGGTCACCAGCCAAGGCGCGCGTCAGGCGAAGCGCCTGTTCGACGAGGCCGATCAGACAAGGCGCGGCCTGATCCTGGGCTTTCCGACCCAGCTGGCGGCGTTGCGCAACCGGCTGGCCCGGTTTGTCGACGGCGCGTTCATTGCCGGTGACAAGCCGCCCGCGACATTGCGCGGATATTATTTTGCCAGCGGGGTGCAGCAGGGCGCGCCGCTCGACCGCATTCTGTCGGGCGTCGCACAAGTCTATCAGGGGAGCGCACCAGCGGCTGCGAGCGGCTCGGGGCGGACCTATTTCCTCAACCGGTTGCTGACCGAAGTGATTTTTCCCGAGGCGGGGCTGGTCCAGGCCGATCCCGCCGCGCGCAAGCGGCAACAGCGCCGGATGATGATGGGCGTGGCGGGCGTCGCTGCTGCATCGGCGCTCGTGCTCGTCGCCTGGGCAGTCAGCTTTACGCGCAACCATGCGTTTCAGTCGGCACTGAACAGCAGCGCGGTGCAGGCGGCGCAGCAGATACATCAGACCGGTGATGACCTGGTCGAAGCGCGCGCGTCCGATCCCGATCTCGAACAATCGCTCAACGTGTTGAACACGCTACGCAATCTGCCGCAGGGTTATGCCGAACAGGCGGCGGGCGAGCCGGGCCTGACAATGCGCTTTGGGCTCTATCAGTCGGGTCTGGCGGCGCAGTCGGTCGAGGCTTATCGCGGCGGTCTGCGCCGGATCATGCTGCCACGCCTGTTGCTGCGGCTGGAACAGTTCATGGCCGGCCACAATGGCGATCCGCTGTCGCTGTACCAGGCGCTCAAGGTCTACCTGATGCTCGGCGACCAGGGCCCGATGGATACGGCCACGGTCAAGCAATGGGTGACGTCCGATTGGGCCAATCAGCAGTTTCCCGGCGCCGACCGCCAGATCGAGCGCAAGCAATTGGGCGAACACCTGGCCGCGCTGCTCGAGGGCGGGGACCTCAATATCGCCTGGGCCGGGCAAAAGGCGCCACTCGATGGCACGGTGATCGCCAGCGCGCGCGCCGCACTCGCGACACTCAGTCTGGCCGATCGTGCCTATGCGGTGCTGCGGCAGAAAGCGATCGGCAGCGGCGCGCCGTGGCAGGCCGATGCGGCGATTTCGGCTGGCGATGCGCAGGCTTTCGCCAACGGCCCGCTCGTCTTGCAGATGCAGGTGCCGTATTTTTACACCCGTGCGGGATATGATGAGGCCTATCTACCGGGCCTTGCGACCGTCGCCGAAGACATGCGCAAGGATATCTGGGTGATGGGTGATGCCGCCGGGACCGCCGGGGTGCAGGAACAGATGTCGCAGATCCGCCCCGGCGTCGCCGCGCTCTATGCCAAGGACTACATTGCTGCATGGGACAAAGTGGCGACGGTGCCGCAGCCGGCGAACTATTTCGCCGATCCTGCAGCAATGGGCGCGTTTGCCAAGGCGCCTTCGCCGCTCAAGGTGCTGCTGCTCGAATTGCGCAAGAACACGACATTCACAGGCGGGGCGCAGGCCGCGCAAGGCATGCTGGCCGCGCGTATATCGGCATCGAAAGTGGGCAAATTCGAGAAACTGCTGCCCTCGGGCGGGGGCGGGATGGACGCCAGCGCGCAGATCACCAACTATTTCAAACCGCTGCAGGACTATGTCGGCGACGGCAAGACTCCGGCTCCGCTCGATACCTTCATCGACGCGATCAAGCAGAACAGCGTCGCCGTTGCGTCCGCCAAGGCGGCAGGCGGCGGGCTGGGCGCGACCACTGCGCAAGGCGCGATGGCGACGGCGCAAGGGACGCTGGCCGGCGCCACGGTCGGTGCGCCGCCCCAGATGCAGGGCTTTGTCGCGGCGGCCGCAACGGGGGGCAAGACCGCATCGAACACGGCAGCACAGGGCGCGATCACCGAAGCCTATGCCAAGACGGTGCTGCCCGATTGCACCAGCGCGACGCAGGACAAGTATCCGTTCGTCGGCACATCGGCGGTCAATGCCTCGCTGATCGATGTGCAGCGCGTGTTCGGTATGGGTGGAAGCTTCGACGCATTTGCCCAGCAACGCGTGTTGCCGCTGCTCGATCGCAGCGGCCCGGTCTGGCGTTGGAGCGCGACCGACCCGACCGCCGCCAATCTGAGCCCGTCGAGCCCCGATGAATTCCATAAGGCGGCGGATCTGCGCGATACTCTGGTGGGCGGGATCACGGTCAAATTTGCCGCCAAGGGATTTGGCGGCGGCGTCGATGCGGTCGTGCTGACCGTGGGCGCGGCGACATACCGGTTCGATTCGATCAGCAGCACCGATCAGGCTGTCACCTGGTCCGCGCAAGGCAACGTGCCGCGCGCGATGGTCGAATTCTATGCCGCGGGCGCAAAAGTGGCGACAATTTCGGAAGACGGCCCATGGGCACTGTTCCGCCTGATGGACGCGGCGCACAAGGAAAATGCCGGGCCCCAGACGATTACCGCCACATTCGGCAGCGCGGCCCGCACCGCCGTCTTCAAGATCACGCTGCCCGGCGACAGCAACCCGTTTGGCCGAGGAGGCGTATGGAGCTTTCGGTGTCCGACCGCCCTTTAGGACGGTGGCTGTTCGGCAAATTGCCAAGCCACGGCGATTTTGTTTCACGCGGACTGTCGCACGATCTGCGTGATGCGTTCGATGTCTGGCTGTCGGCGGAATTGCGCGATGCGCAGGACCTGTTTGGCGCCGCGTTCGACGACCGTTATTTCGCCGCGCCGGCCTGGATGTTTGTCGATTGCGACGGCGCCGGGCGGTGGAGCGGCGGGGCGCTGTGTGCGTCGGTGGATGCGGTCGGGCGCATGTTTCCGGTCATCGCAGGCGCCCCAGCCAATGATGCGCACGATGCCGCGATCGCGGCGGCGGCAAGTATCGAATTGCTGTTTGCAACATTTTCAAACACATGGAGTGCCGATCAGATGATCGCAGCGCAAGCCGAGGCAACTGGTGGCCCACCCCCTGCACCGTGGCAGACCGAGCGCGCCGCCTGGGCGTTGATCGGCGAGAGCGGCCCGCCGATCGTCATGCCGGGCCGCTATCCGCGCGGGGTCATAGCGCGGATGATCGAGGTTGCCGCATGATCGGGCCCTATCGCACCGAGGCCGGGTCGAGCACGCACAAGGGGCTGGTCCGCTCGGCCAACGAAGACAGCCTGGCGAGCGTCGCGGCCCATGGCGTCTGGTTGGTCGCTGATGGCATGGGCGGACATGCGCACGGCCAGTTCGCCTCCCAGACGATCGCCGATGTGGTCAGCGGCGCAGTGCCGCTGATCGACCCGCAGGCGCCGTGGGAAGGCGTTGCGCAGGCAGTGCACGAAGCCAATCGCCAGATTTTTCTGCGCTCGGGCGAACTCGGGCAGCAGATGGGCTCGACGGTGGTCGCGCTCGTGCTGCACGATGCGGAATTCGTCGTGTTGTGGGCAGGCGACAGCCGCGCCTATCTGTTGCGCGGGGGTGATCTGATCCGCCTGACGCGTGACCATACCCAGGTCGAACAGATGGTCGAACGCGGAATGCTGACCCCCGATGAGGCCGAAGACCATCCGATGAAACACGTTCTGGCGCGCGCAGTTGGGGTTCAGGAAACGCTCGAACTCGACGCCATTCGTGATTTCGTGGCAGCCAACGATCTGTATCTGTTGTGCAGCGACGGGCTGTATGGCGTGGTCGACGATACCGCGATCACGGCTTTGCTACGCGAACACGGCGTACATGCCGCCGATCATCTGGTCGCGGCCGCGCTGGCCGCTGGCGGGCCCGACAACGTCACGGTCACGCTGGTCGCGGTCAATGAGCCCACTTTGCTGATATTGGATGGAATGGCACGATGAGCGGCGATGAAGACAACCTGCCGCCCGCAGAGCCGGATCGCACGGTGTTCAGCCCGTCGACCGGCATTTCGCCGGCGCCTGTGCCCGCACCGGCGCCAAGCGCTCCTTCCGTCGATCCGGTTTCCGAGCCGCCGGTGTCCGTGCCTGTGGGCGGCACGATGACGTCGTTCAAGCCCACGGGCGAACCGCGCCGGATCCAGGTTGGCGACGTGCTCAATCATATCTTCGAAGTGCGGCGGTTCATTGCGCGTGGCGGCATGGGCGAAGTGTTTGAAGGGGTGAATGTCAATTCCGACGAGCGCGTCGCGATCAAGGGCATTCTGCCGCATCTGGCCGCCGACCCTGCGGTCCAGGAAATGTTTCGCAAGGAAGCGCGCACCTTGACGCGGCTGAGCCATCCCGCGCTCGTGCAATACCGCGTGCTGGCGCAGGAGCCGCAGATCGGCGCGTTTTACATTGCGGCCGAATACATCGACGGGCCGAATTTGTCGGACCAGTTGCGCGAGATCAAGGCGACCCCGGCCGAACTGGCGATGCTGACAAAGCGCCTGGCCGAAGGGCTGGCGGCGGCGCATCAGCTGGGCGCGATCCATCGCGATATTTCGCCCGACAACGTGATGCTGGAAAATGGCCGGCTCGACCGGGCCAAGATCATCGATTTCGGCATTGCCAAGGATTTGACCCCGGGCAGCGCGACCATCGTCGGAGATGGCTTTGCGGGCAAGCTGAACTATGTCGCGCCCGAACAACTGGGCGATTTCAATCGTGAAGTCGGGGCCTGGACCGATGTCTACAGCCTGGGCCTGACCATTCTCGCGGTCGCGCAGAACAAGGATGTCGATCTGGGCGGCAGCTTTGTCGATGCGGTCGACAAGCGCCGCAAAGGGCCGGATCTCTCTGCGATCCCGGCTGAATTGCGCCCGATATTTGCGCGCATGCTCGAACCCGATCCGGCAAAGCGCGTGCGTTCGATGGAAGATGTGGTCGAATTGCTGGCGGGACGCACGATTGCGCCGCCTGTTGCGACCAAGCCGGTACGCCAGCCAAAAACACCCAAAGCCTTAAAGGAGCCAAAGGCTGCCAAGCCGACAAAACCACCCGTGGCGACTGGCGCCTGGCAGAAACCGGCGATCATCGGTGGCGGCGTGGCCGCGGCGTTGGTGGCGGCGATGGGCGTCTGGCACCTGGCCGCAGGCTCGGGCGCGCACGCGCCCGCCGCCGCCAACGTCGCACCGACGGCGGGGCCGGGCACTGGCGGTGCACCGGTCAATCCGGTGGCAACGGCGCGTGCCGCGATTGCGGCAGGGTTGGGGTCGGTGCAGTGCAGTTGGCTCGATCTCGGCAATGTCGAAGCCAGTGGCAGCAGCGCGCAACTGGCGTTCACGGGTGTTGCCGGCCGTCCGGCCGACGCGCAGGCGGCGATTTCGCGCTTGCTTGTGGCCAAAGGGCTCCAGGCTGCCTCGATCGATTTCAGCAATGTCTCGCTGCTCGATCCGCGCGATTGCGGCGCGATGGACGCATTCAGCCAGATCCGCGCGCCAGGTGTGCCCCATATTCGCGCGTTGCAGCCACGTTATGTCATGGCCAAATTGCAGGGCGACAGTGCGGGCGCCGATGCAGGCAAAATGGGCACCCAGGTCGTCGTCGATTTCGACGTGAAGGATTTGCCCGATGATTTTTCGATTGTCGGCCTGGAGCCCGATGGGGCGATGAGCCAGCTTTCGACAAGCCGCAATTCCGCCGAGTTCAAGGATCCGAGGGCTTTTCATGTGCAACCCTCTGGTACGGTTCGGCTGACGATTAATGTCACGCATTCCGGCACGTCGGGCTTTTTGCTGCTGACCGGCAAAGGCCCGTTCGATGCGGCGTTGTTGAACACGCATGATATGCCGCCCGGGCCTGATTGGCCGGCCCGGTTTCTGGCCAAGGCACGTCAGCAAGGATGGCACGCAGAATGGGTCTGGGTGCAATCCGTTGCCGGAACCGGCTGACTGCAGGCGTCAGCGGCGCGCTGTCGCCTCTTCATAGGCGATGCGGAATTCCTTGGCGAACATGTCCATGAACGCTTCGTCCGACCCTATGGCGACGCCCTGGAATTCCTTTTCGTACGCGGCCCACAGCGCGGCATCGCGCGCGCCGGGCATGATCTTGCGCAGGAAGCCGCCGCTTTCGGCGCGCGCGCGGATCGCACTGGGTGAAAACCGATCGAGCGTGGCGCGCAACGCGCCCTGCATCGCGCGCAATGTCGCCACCTGGTGTGCCTGCAGGTCGCGGAACGCGTCCTCAATGGCGCGTTCGGTGGTCATGAAACCGCGTTGCGCGGGATTGAGCATCTGAACCAGCGCCTGGTCGGGTGTCCGCGCGAACTTCAAGGGATTGTTGCCATCGAATTCGAGATTGGTGCCGGACGCACCGAGCTGGCTTTTGGCGCGCGCGCGCGCTTCGAGCATGACCACCAGCCCGGCCACCAATTGTCGCAGCATCGCCCCGACCTGGGCGCCAAGTTCGGCGTCGCCGACCGTGATGCGGTCGGGCTCGATCCCGGCGGCCGCCAGTAACGCGGCGCTCTGGCCCGTTCCCGCAGCCGGCGCCGGAGACGGCGCAGACGCAACTGTCGCGGGTTGTGCCATGGGTGGCGCGGTTTGTTCAGCGAATGCAGGCGTTTGAGAAGGGGCGAGGGCAGGCGCCGGGTCCGGCGCTGCAAATGCGAATGAGGGCGCAGGTATTGGGGGTGCGGCCGCAGCGGGAAATCCGGACGATGGCACGCTGCCGAATGATGCCACTGGTGGCGGGCTGTTGCTCTGGCCGAATCCGCCGCGCGCCCAGTCGACGACATTGCTTTGCGCGAATTTGCCCCACAGATCATCGCCGGTCGGCGGGGGTGGCGCAGATTGCGGGCTGGACCAGTCCGAGGCCGGTTGCGACGGGGGCGGGGGCGTCGCGACCTGGTTCCACGGCGATGCAGCGGGTTCGCTGACAGGCGTGACGGCAGGCGCAGCCCAGCTTTGCGACATCGGTCCGCCGCCCGATATTGCTGCCTGATCAGGCGGGCGACCCCAAGCCGACGCGCTGGTAGACGGCGCCGCATCGTGGGCATTGCCCGCTGCGCCCCATCCCTGCCACTGCGGTTCGACCGGTGCGGCATTGCGCTGGGCTGCTGCGGTGGCGCTGGCTTCATCGAGCGCGGCGGCCACTTCGTATTGCCCCACGACGAACACATCGCCCGATCGGACCACGTGGGGTGCCGACAACCGGTTCGCCTGGCCATAGAGGAACGTGCCATTGGTGCTATGGTCGACGAGTTCATACACATCGCCGGAAAAGCGCACTTCACAATGGCGCGACGAGACGTGCAGCGTCGGATCGGGGAGGCACCAGTCGGACGTCGCGGCGCGCCCGATGATCGCGCCGCGCCGATCGAGGACCAGCGACAGCGCCGAGCCATTGGCCAACTGGCCGACATTACGAATGGTCAAAGTCAATGGCACGCTGGCATCCTATCGCGGGCTGCAGATGTCTGCAAAGCTTAAACGCCGCGCGCGATGGCGTCACCCAGTACCAACGCCTGATCGAGCGCCCGCCCTGCATCGGGCAGGGCATGCGCCCCGCCCAGCACGGCGCCCGCCACCAGCGCGGCACAGGTTTCGGGCGGAGGCTGAACCGGCGGCAATTCGGGCGGCGCGATCGACCCACCCGACATCATCACTGCATGCGCCAGACTGCGAGCGGGGCTGTTGCGCCGGGTCGCATCAGCCAGATCGCCCGCGTGGCGGCGCAATTCGTCCGACGGCTGATCGATCCAGCGCAGCACCGCAACCATGAGCGGATCATGCCGATCGGCGATGCCCGCTTCGAGCAGAATTTGCGCGCCCCACACCGCGCATTCGTAGCGGGGCAGCGCATAGGCGACGAAAAACACGGCATCGGCGCGCCGGCCCTGCCGGACGAGATCGGCAAAGCGCAAGTGCGGCGGCAGGCGATCGGATTCATCGGGGCTGGAATCGGGGTTGATCTTGCGCGCGATCTGGCCGGAATCGCTCCATATCGAGCGCAGCCATGGCTGCGTGGCCTCGGCCGGGGCAAGAGCAGTTGTCGACATTGTGTGCGGCTCCGCCATCAGCAGTTGATCTTGACCATCGTGCCTTGCGCCGTAAGCACGCCACTGGCCTGGACTGTCGTCATCGCACCGCTCATCTGGGCGGTCGCGCTGCCGCTGACGTCAAGCTGGACGGTCGAAATGGTGACCCCGCTCGGTGTGATCTCGACCATGCTCTGGCCGCACTGCAGCGTGATCTTGGCGTTGGCGGTCATGCTGATCTTGCCGTCAACCTGCACAGTAAGGTCGCCCGAGACGGTGAGATTGTCCTTGCCCGAGATTGTGACCTTGCGATCGCCCGATACGTTTACGGTTTCGTTGATTTTGACCGTTTCGACCCGGCTGCCCTTGATCGTGATGCTTTCGTCCTGCTCAACCGTTTCGGTTCGGTTCTTGCCAATCTTGATGACTTCGTTCTCGCCGACTTCTTCGTTGCGATTCTTGCCGACGTAGATATCGACGTCCTTGCCGACCTTGTGCGTTTCGTTGTGGCGCACGCGCGAATTGAAATCGCGTTCGGCGTGCACGAAAAACTCCTCAGCGCCGGTCTTGTCCTCAAAGCGGATTTCGTTGGCGCCCGGCGCGCCGGTGTCGAGCGCGACGGAATCGGGCAATTGCGACCCGGTATCCTGCTTGTAGGTTTTCGACCGCCACAACGCCCGCGTCTTGTTGTCGGGCAGGCCGTAAATCGGCATCTGCGCGGCATTGAACACCCGGCCGACGACGATCGGCCGGTCGGGATTGCCATTAATGAAATCGACCAGCACCTCGTGGCCGATACGCGGGATTACGATATTGCCCAGCCCTCCGGTTTGCGACACCCGGATCCAGCAACTGCTTTTCTCGTTCTTCTGGCCGATCCGGTCCCAGTGGAACTGCACTTTGACGCGACCATATTTGTCGACGTAGATCTCTTCGCCGGCGGGACCCACCACCACGGCGGTTTCGGGCCCGCGTGCGACGGGTCGGGGTGTGGTCTGCGGCGCGCGGAATTTGGTACTGGCCGGGATCACGGTGAAATGGGTGTCGGTGCTGCCCCCGCCGGTGCTGCTGCGATAGGTTTCGGACGCCAGGCTGCTGTGCGCCGCGATCACCAGATATTCGCCGTTGAACCGGTTCACCGGGTGTTTGGCGAGATTGAATTTCTGGCCGGTCTGCAAGGCGGTACAGCCGGTCGACCCGTCAAAGCGCACGCGCTGTGCCCGGCGCGATTCGAGCTGATAGGTGCTCAGCTTCTTGCCCTCGTCGTCGGTGTAATAGCGGCCCGGCCAGGTATAGATTTCGATCGCGTCATCGACATGCGCGGCATTGTCCGAATAACTCACTTCGTGACGCTGTGACGGTGTCTGGAAGTCATAATCGCGCGCGGTTGCCTTCGCCTGGGCGCCGGAGCTCAAAAATTCCTGCCAATCGCTGACGTAATTTGCGTTACCGTCGCGCTGCAGCGACCCGGCATTGCCCATCGAACCGCCAAAAGCATTGAATTCGAGCGAGGAGATCGTGCACATTTCGTGCGAATTGGACGAGCTGCAGATGACGAGCACATGATCGGACTGATCGTGACGATAGAAGTAATACATGCCGTGCTCTTCAAGCAGGCGGCACACGAAGGCGAAATCGCTTTCGCCAAATTGAACGCAATATTTCATCACGCGGTTGGCGCCTGAGTCCGACTGTACTTTGACGTCATAGGTGATCTTGGTGCGGCCCAGCACATCTTTGACGATATCGAGCACCGTCATGTCCTGAAAGATCCGGAAATCGCTGCTCTGGCTATGAAAGAACGCGCGTGGCTGCAGCGTCAGGCGGTAATGATAGGACTGGCCCCGCCAGCTGTGCGTGCCGGTAGTGGCCTCGCCGATCATATGTCCGTCGGTGATGATGCCGTGGAAATAGCGCATGTGCGCGCCATCACGCAGGCCCTCGACCAGCGCAGGTTTGCCCAGGTGCGGCAAAAGGTCAAATTCTCCGAGCGTTGACAGCAAATCGACCGAAAACACGAACGGCTGGCTCAGCCCTTCGCTGGCCTCGAGCCCCGCCAATGTCAGCTGTTCGCCGTCGATACTGACCGTGAGCCGCGAATCGCGCTGTCCCCCAGCTGCCAATTGATCGGATAAATCGGCCAAAGTTTACGCCCCCAATCGACAATCAAGCCCGCTATCTGCGTTAGCTATTGAAAAAAAACTATAAATCAAAAATGCAACAAAGCACTGTCCGAAATGAATCGGTTGCTACCGGATCACCTTGGGCCTATACAGGATATGACTGAAAACATGCAAATATCCCAATGGGAAAATTTGGCTAATTTAATGGATACTTACGCGCCTGCTATGACGTGTCTTTGAAGTGGGGGTCGGGGAAATGTCGCGCTTGTGTGCTATTGCTTTTCGGACAGTGTTGCGGCCCATTGCGCTTGCACCATTGCCGCTTTTGCTTGCGCCCGCCGCAGCATTTGCGGCACCTCCGCCGAGTCCCGAACAACTGGTATGCGACCTGACCGGTGAATGCGGTAACCAGGCCAGTGCCCAGCCCGCGCAGGATAGGCCCGAAACGCGTGGTTTTTCAATTGCGCGCAGCAGTGCGCCGGCAAAGTCCGCTGCGACGCAGTTGGCCCCGGTCGCCGCAAGAACCGCGGCGCCGGCGCATGCTGTTCGCATGGCCACGTCGCATGCCGATCCGGCCGCGCCGGCCAAGCTTGCGCCGCGATTTGGTGTGGGTCACACGCAGTTTTCGCTCGATTTCATGTCGGGATCGTCGGATTTGTCAGACGCCGACAAACAGGCCGCCGACAAGTTTTCGGTGGCGCTCGCGAATCCGGCGCTTGCGGGCAAGCATTTTCTGATCGGTGGACACACCAGTGCGATCGGTTCGCGCGCGTCCAATCTCGATCTGTCGCAGCGCCGGGCGCAGGCCGTGGTCGACTATCTGGCCGCCAAGGGGGCCGATCGGTCGCTGTTTACCGTCAAGGGGTTTGGTTTCGACCAGCCTTTGCCCGGGACCAGCCCATCCTCTGCGACGAACCGGCGGGTTGACGTGACGAAGCTCGATTAATCGGGCATAGTTTGTGCGTCTTGACATTGATCAGCTTGTTGCGCCGTTAAGCGATGAGGCTCCTTCGGGGCCCGATCTCATATACGACCCGATGCGGCAGGAAATCGATTCCGCGTTCGAACGTCCGGACGATGCCGCGGGCGACGACGCGGTTTTACCCGACTGGCGTGCGACGATCAGGCTGATTGTCGATCAGTCGCACAAAACGCGGGACATGACGCTCGCGGTCTATCTTTTGCGCGCGGCGACGCTGGCGGGTGATACCGAACTGGTTGTCGATAGCGCGCAATGGTTGGCCCGTCTGGTCGAGGAGCGCTGGGACGACGTCCATCCGCAACTCGACGAGGTCGGGTTTACCGGACGCAAGGCGCTGTGCGAATCGCTGACGCGTGTTGGCGAATTCCTCAACCCGCTGTTGCGGGTGCCGCTGTTGGCGCATCCGCGGCTTGGCAAATATACCGGGGCGGATTTTGATCGGTTCCACAGTCAGGGCGCCGCCGCCGATGGCTATGGAATGTTTCGCGAATTGATCAAAGTCTCCGATCCGGCCGAGTTGCAGGCGGTGCTCGGCCAGGTCGATGCGATCCGCGCCAGTATTGCTGCGCTGGATGCCGTATTGGTTGCGCATGCCGGTAATGAGACCGCGACCAATTTCAAATCGACGTACGAGACGATCGACAAAATCCGCCGCGCTTTCGCGGCTTTTGTGCCGGGCGCGCATCAGATCGAGCCGGTCGAGGCAGCGACGGGAACAAGCGAAATCATCGGCGGGGGATATGGTACTGCGCACAGCGGCGCGCCCGGAAGCATCGCATCGCGCGATGATGTCGCACGAACGCTCGATGCTTTGACGATTTACTTTGACAAGTTCGAACCATCAAGTCCTATTCCGCTGCTGTTGCGCCGTGCGCGGGACTGGATCGGGCGTGATTTCTTGATGGTGCTGGAGGATATTGCGCCGGGCAGCCTCGATGATGCGAAGCGTGTTTTGATAAACCAGCGCAGTACCGAAGCGGTAGCGGGGGAGTTTGGCGGTAACCAGGCACCTGCAAACAGTCCATCGAGCGATTGGTAGGGGTCAGGCGGCGGTTTGCGCGGGGCAAGGCGGCCAGGGTGTTTGCAGGTGCGTTTGGGTAGCGGGTTCAACAGGGGTGCAATCCGGTCAGCCGGTGTTCCCTTCAGGAGGTGATTATGTCGACTAAAAGTGGCCAGCGCTTCATCAAGGAAAACCGCGCACCTCGCGTTCATATCGAATACGAAGTCGAAACATTCGGCTCGCTGCAGAAAGTCGAACTGCCGTTTGTCATGGGCGTGCTGTCGGATCTTTCGGGCAAGAGCCATGTCGAGAAAAAAGCACTCGGCGAACGCGACTTTGTCGAATTCGACATGGACAATTTCGATCAGCGCATGGCCGCGATTGCGCCGCGCGCGGCGTTCAATGTCGACAACACGCTGTCGGGCGACGGCAAGATGTCGGTCGATCTCAATTTCAAGACAATCGATGATTTTTCACCGGGTGCGGTTGCCAAGAATGTGCCCGCGCTCGCCAGCCTGCTCGAACAGCGTCAGCAGTTGAACGACCTGATGCTGTATATGGACGGCAAGGACGGCGCGCAGGAGCTGCTCGACAAGTTGCTCAAGGATCCGGACCTGATGAAGGCGGTGATCGCAGCCAAGCCGGGCAAAGCTGCCGAAGCCGAAGAAGGCGCGTAATCACGCACAATCCGATTTGGCCATCGTGATCGGTGGCACAGCAAGATGGGGGCAATTTTATGGCCAATGAGCAATTGCAGACCGCCGGCGGGGCAACCGAGACGAGTTTTGCGACCGACGATTTCGCGGCATTGCTGAAAAAGGAATTCAAGCCCAACGACGCGGTTCGCGCCACCCGGATCGAAAGCGCGGTCGCGACGCTGGCCCAGCAGGCGCTGGCTGACACCACGATCGTGGGCAACGACGTGTTCGGCACGCTTGACGCGATCCGCTCGGCGATTGACAAGAAACTGACCGATCAGGTCAACGCGATCATCCACCACGACGATTTCCAGAAGCTTGAGAGCGCATGGCGCGGGCTCAGCTATATGGTGATGAACACGTCGACCGGAAAAAATCTCAAGATCCGGGTGATGAATGTCGCCAAGGACGAATGCCGCAAGATGTTCCGGCAATACCGCGATGCGGCCTGGGACCAGAGCCCGCTGTTCAAACGCATTTATGAATCCGAATTCGGTCAGCTCGGCGGCCAGCCGTACGGCTCGTTCGTGTGCGATTACTATTTCGATCATTCAGCGCCCGACCTCGAGGTGATGAAAGGGCTCAGCAAGATTGCCGCGGCCTCGCATGCACCGATGATTGCCGCCGCGGCGCCGGGGTTGATGGGCATGGAAAGCTGGGAAGAGCTGTCCAATCCACGCGACCTGGGCAAATTGTTCGACGCGACCGACTATGCCGCGTGGCGGACGTTCCGTGATTCCACCGACAGCCGGTATATGGCTTTGACAATGCCGCGCTTCCTGGGTCGCCAGACGTATGGTGCCAAGACCGAGCCGGTCGAGGAATTCGATTTCGAAGAAGATACACGCGGCGCGCACGACAAGCATCTTTGGGTCAATTCGGCCTATGCAATGGGTGTGCGCATTACCGAGGCGTTTTCGACGTACGGCTGGGTCACGCGCATTCGCGGCGTGGAATCGGGCGGCACGGTCGAAAATCTGCCGACCGCGATGTTCCCGACCGACGACGGCGGGATCGATATGAAATGCCCCACCGAAATCGCGATCTCCGACCGGCGTGAGGCCGAACTGTCGTCGTCGGGGCTGATGGCGTTGATCCATCGCAAGAATACCGACCAGGCGACCTTTATCGGTGGGCAGACGTTGCATCGTCCCAAAGGCTATATCGACGCCGATGCCACTGCGAATGCGAACCTGTCGGCGCGTCTGCCGTATATTTTCGCCAGCTGCCGGTTTGCGCATTACCTGAAATGCATGGTGCGTGACTGGGTCGGCGGGACACGTTCGGCCGAACAGATTTCGAAGGATCTGAACAGCTGGGTCCACCAGTATGTCGATGGCCAGCCGGATTCTTCGAGTGAGGAAACCAAGGCCCGGCAACCCTTGAAGGCGGCCAGTGTCGAGGTCGTGCCGGACGAGGAAAATCCGGGGTTCTACAAGGGCAAATTCCTGTTCGTGCCGCATTACCAGATGGAAGGCATGGACGTTTCGCTGAGCATGGTTTCACGGTTGCCAAAGGCCGCCGGATAAAACCCGTATTACTCGTCCTATCAACCAAAACATCAAAGCAGGAGCTGAACCGTGGGCACCAATGTAGACATGTTCTTGAAAATAGATGGTATTTCCGGTGAGTCGCAGGATAGCGCTCACAAAGGTGAAATTGAAATCGACAGCTTTACCTGGGGAGTTTCCAACATCGGCACCGCGTCGAGCGGCAGCGGCCTGGGTTCGGGCAAAGCTTCGTTCCAGGATTTTACGGTGATCAAAAACGCGGACGCAGCGACCCCGGTGCTGATGCAGAATTGTGCCACCGGTACGCATATCAAGAATGCGGTGCTGACCATTCGCAAGGCGGGCGGCAAGAAGCTCGAATACTACAAGGTCAAATTCACCGACTTGCTCATTTCCAGTTTTTCGAACGCCGGATCGGGGGACAACTCGGTCCCGATCGAAAGCATCAGCATCAATTATACGAAAATTCAGATCGCCTATACCCAACAACAACAGGATGGTTCGGGCGGCGCAGTGTCCAACGGCGGTTATGATCTGAAAGCCGGTACGACTATCTGACCGGATTGACTGCTGCGCCATGACCGACGCCGATACTCTGTTGCGTGAAGGCGATCTCGACGGTGCCCGCCAGGCACTTGTCGGGATCGTCCGCACGCAACCATCGAACCAGCAGGCGCGGATGTTCCTGTTCCAGCTTTTGGCGATTGCCGGCGAATGGGACAAGGCCCACAGCCAATTGCAGGCCCTGGCGCAACTCAGTGCCGAGGCGCAGATGCTGGCCGTGGCGTATGGTCAGGCGATCGCTGCGGAAAAGCAGCGCGCGGCGATTTTTGCAGGTGCCGCGCCGATGCCACTGCTGCGTGGCGAAGGCACATGGGCACAGGACCTTGCACAGTCGATTACCGCGCTGGCCAAAGGCGATATTGCGCAAGCCGACGATTTGCGCCTGGCCGCTTTCGATGCCGCGCCCGATAACCCTGGGGGCTGCAATGGCGACCGCTTTGACTGGATAGCCGATGCGGACACGCGGTTTGGGCCTGCGATCGAGATTATCATGGGCGGGCGTTATGGCCTGATCGGGTTCGACCAGATCGCCGCGATCCGCAGCAAAGGTCCCCGCGATTTGCGCGATACCGTGTGGTACCCGGTCGAAGTGTTCATGCGCCAGGGCCAGTCGGCGGCGGCAATGCTGCCCGCGCGTTACCCCGGCAGCGAAACGGCCGACAGCGCGTTGCGCCTGGCGCGCTCGACCGACTGGATTGAATGCGATTGGGGGCAACAGGGGCTGGGCCAGCATGTGTGGACAGTGTCCGGGGGCGCTGACTGCGGCATTCTGGAAATCCGCGACCTCGTGTTCGACTGATGGCGCAACCGGCGGGGCGGGGGCGCCTGAATCCGACAATCTTTGATAAATTGGTCAGCGGCAACGTGGTTTCGGGCACGGCCGCGGGCAACGGTGCGCCGAGCGGTGAAAAAGCCACGACCCTGACCACGTTTTCAGAACACGAGATCGACCGGTTCAACGAGTCCGGGCTGCGCGCCAGCGTCAAGCGTGAGCTTGCCTGGTTGCTGAACACAACCAATCTGGGCGCTGCGATCGATCTCGAACCCTATCCGCACGTCAAGACCAGTGTGCTCAATTACGGGGTGCCCGATCTGGCGGGCAAATCGATTACACGCAGGCTGGTGATGCAGCGCGCGCGCGATATCCGCAAGGCGGTGCAGACGTTCGAGCCGCGTTTCGCCGAGAACAGCCTGACGATCGATGTGTCGGATTCGATCGAGCGTGAAAATGCAGTCACGTTCGTGATCCAGGGCAATATCGGTTCGGCGCTGCAGGCGATACCGGTCAAATTGCGGACCGATGTCGAAAGCGACACCGCCGCCGTTACAGTGCGGGACTGACCGGATGGACCCGCGTTTCCTGCGATTTTACAACGAAGAGCTCGCCTATCTTCGTGAAAGCGCGCGCGAATTCGGTGAAGAACATGAGGCCGTCGCATCGCGCCTCGGCCTGAAAACGCCGACCGACCCCGATCCTTATGTCGAACGCCTGCTGGAGGGCGTGGCGTTTCTGGGCGCGCGCGTGCAATTGAAACTGGCGGACCAGTACCCTGAATTTACCCAGCATCTGCTTGCGGCGGTGCAGCCGCATTATCTCGCGCCGATGCCATCGATCTGCGTCGCCGCGTTCGAACCCAAGGAGAACGACCCGGCGCTGGCGACCGGCCACGTGATGCCGCGCGGCACGCCACTGACCGCGATTGCGGCGCAACAAGGCAATGCGCCGGTAATTTTCACGACAGGCCATGCCGTGACACTGTACCCGCTGAAAATCACCGAGGCCGAATTCCTGGGATCGCGCGCGGCGGTGGCCAGTTTCGTGGCGACGTCAAATCTGCGCGCCGAATGCGGCCTGCGCCTGCGTTTTGAATCCACCGGAGGCATGGCGCTCGATACGCTCGATATCGACAGCGTGCCGATTTATCTGGACGGTTCCGAAGACATTCCCGGAGAATTGTACCGTCAGATGATCGGCGAAACGGTCGCCGCATTTGCCCGGCCAGCCGCCTCTGCCTCGGCGCGTGCGATCGAATTGCCCATGCCCGAACAAGTCGGCTTCGCGGATGACGAGGCGCTGCTCCCGCCCGAACAGCGTTCGTTTCGCGGCTATCGCCTGCTGGCCGAGTTTTTCGCCTGCCCCGAACGGTTTCTGTTTGTCCGGCTGGGCGGGCTGCGCAAGGCATTCGCTGCGGCAAAAGGGGGACCGTGCGATATCGTCCTGCTGTTTTCGCGCGCCGCGCCGGTGCTGACAGGCGCGGTTGCACCCGCCAATTTCCGCCTGTTCGCGACGCCCGCGATCAATCTTTTCGAAAAACAGCTGGGGCGCGTCGCGGTCAATGCCACCGATCACGAGTTCCATGTCGTGCCCGACCGCACGCGGCCGCTCGATTTCGAAGTGTTTCGCGTGCTTGAGATCGAGGCGCATTTGCGCGACGAGCTCCACCCGCGTCCGGTCGCGCCGCTCTACGCGCTGGGAGCGCTGCTGTACGATTGGCGCGAGGCACTGTTCTTTGCGCCGCGCCTGACCATGCGCCGGCTCTCGACCAAGGCGCAACGCTTGATGCGCCGCAATGACTATATCGGCACCGAGATGTATATCGCGCTGACCGCACCGGGCAATCCCGAGCGGCTGGACGCGATCAAGGAGCTCGCGATCAAGGCGCTGGTCACCAACCGGGACCTGCCGTCGGAATTGACGTTTCGCGGCGCCGAGCATTTCAGTGTTCCGGGCGGCCCGGTGCGCGGCGTGACCGTTTTGCGCAGCCCGACGCGGCCGCGCCCGCCGATGGGACTGGCCGATGGCGCGTGGCGGGTAATCGCGCACCTGACGCCGAATTATGCCTCGCTTGCGCCCGAAGATGGCGATGATCCGTCGATGCTGCGCGATCATCTGGCGCTGTACGGGCGGCAGGACGACGCGGGCATGCGGCGCCAGATCGACGGCATCAGCGCGGTCAGTTCGCGACCGGTGATGCGGCGCATCCCGGGCCGGGGCCAGATGGCCGTGGCCCGGGGCAGCCGCATCCGCCTGGTGCTGGATGAAGGCTCGTATCACAAAGGGCAGCTGTTTCTGTTTTCGGCGGTGGTCGAGCGGTTTCTCGCCGAATTCACCACGATCAACAGTTTTACCGAGACTATCGTCGAAACCCGCGGAGAGGGAGTGGTGATGCAATGGCCGGCACGGATCGGGCGCAAGTCGACGATCTGATCGACTGGACCGCGCTCGCCGCAAAGCTGCCCGAAGCGGGGCTGTTTGCGGTCGTGCGCCATATCGAAGCGCGGCGCGCCGAGCTCCCGCGTCTGGGCGCCGCGCGTCTGCCGTCGCAAAATGTTGTCGACCTCGCGCAACAACCGGCGATGGGTTTTGTCGGCGGGACACTGGCGTCGATCGAGCCGCATCACGGTCGCCACCAGTTGCGCGGGTTCTGGCTCGGGCTGACCGGGCCGATGGGGCCACTGCCCTCGCACATGACCGAATATGCGTGCCATGAACGGCGCCATGCCGCCCAGACGCCCTATAGCGACTGGCTCGACGTGCTGGCGGGCCGCATGCTGCAACTGTTCTACCGCGCATGGGCTGATTCACAGCCGGCGGCACAGGCTGACCGTCCCGATGGGGACAAGTTTGCGGGGTGGGTCGGCATGCTTACGGGTGCTTCGGCCGGCGCACGCGACGATCAGGACTTTTTTACGCGCGCGCGCGCGCACTATGCCCCGGTGTTTGCGGGATCGCGCAGTGCGGTGGCGATCGAGGACGCGTTGTCGCATCTGTTGCGCCAGCCGGTGCGGGTGTTCGAATATATCCCCAAGTGGCGCAGTTTCGAAGCCGAAGACCGCACGTGCCTGTCGCGCAAATTCGTGACGCTGGGCCGCGACGCGGTGCTTGGCCGGCGCGTGTTCAGCGCAGCCGACGCTTTCCGGGTGGTGGTGCGCGCGCGCAATTTCGCCGATTACCGGTCAATGCTGCCGGGCGGTACGCGCTTTGCCGTCGCCGCCGAAGCGATCGAGGCGTTCAAGCCGACGCATCTGGAATGGGACCTGTGCGTCGAAGTTGACGATCGAGACGCGCCGGCGGTTCGGCTCGACGGCTCGGTCCGGCTCGGCTGGTCGAGTTGGGTCAAGCGCCCGGCGCATGGCGTCGGACAATTCATTCGCGCCGACGCGCATCTTCGCAAATCGAGTCTTGGAAAAAGGAAACCGGCAGTATGACCGAGATCAGCCGCAGCGCCCTGTTCGGGCGGCTCAACCAGACATCGCTCAAGGCGGTCGAAACCGCGACCGGGTTTTGCAAGATGCGCGGTAACCCTTACGTCGAACTGGTCCACTGGCTTCACGTGCTGGTGCAGGATCCGCAAAACGACGTGGCCGCCATCCGCACGGCGTTCGGTCTCGACGACGAGGCCCTGGCGCGCAATATCGTGGCGACGCTCGACAGCCTGCCGCGCGGAGCCACCGCGATTTCCGATTTCTCGCCGTTGATCGAGGAAACGATCGAAAAGGGCTGGCTTTACGCGTCGCTGCAATTCGGTGCAGGTCGCATCCGGACCGGGCATCTGCTGTATGGCATGCTCAAGACCGCCACTCTGAAGAATGCGCTGTTTGCGATCAGCGGCGAATTCCGCAAGGTGCAAGTCGAGAAACTGGGCGATGAGTTTGAATCGCTGTGCGCAAGTTCGCATGAAACCACGCAAGTCGATGCGGGCAGCGGGGGTGGCGGCGGCGCTGGCGGTGACGGCGCTGCGCCCGTTGCCGAAGGCGAGGCGCTCGTCAAATTTTCGGTCGATCTGACCCAGGCTGCGCGCGATGGCAAAATCGACCGGATCATCGGCCGCGATGCGGAAATCCGACAGGTGATCGATATCCTGCTGCGCCGCAGGCAGAATAACCCGATCCTAGTGGGCGAGGCGGGTGTCGGCAAAACCGCCGTGGTCGAAGGTTTTGCAAAGCGGATCGTCGACGGCGATGTTCCGCCGGTGCTGCTGGGCGTGACCTTGCGCAGTCTCGATATCGGGCTGATGCAGGCGGGCGCCAGCATGAAGGGTGAGTTCGAAAAGCGACTGCGACAGGTGATCGATGAAGTCGAGGCTAGCCCGACCCCGATCATCCTGTTCATCGACGAGGCGCATACGCTGATCGGCGCGGGCGGGCAGGCGGGCACCGGCGATGCGGCCAATCTGTTGAAACCGGCGCTGGCGCGCGGATTGCTGCGCACGGTTGCGGCGACCACGTATGCCGAATATCGCCAGTATTTCGAAAAGGATCCGGCACTCACCCGGCGGTTTCAGACGGTCGATGTGGGCGAACCTGATACCGACAAGGCGATTGCGATGTTGCGATCGGTGGCGCCGATGATGGAGCGCCATCACGCGATCGTGGTGTTGGACGAAGCGGTCGAAGCCGCGGTCAAGTTGTCGCAGCGGTATGTGCCGGCGCGCCAGTTGCCCGACAAGGCGGTCAGCCTGCTCGATACGGCCGGAGCGCGGGTCGCGGTGTCGCAGCATGCGACGCCCGCCCAGGTCGAGGATCGGCGGCGCAAGCTGGAACTGCTGGAATTCGAACGCGACGTGGCGGCGCGCGAGGCGGGCGGCCAATATACCAGCGGCGACAAACTGCCCAAACTGGACGAAGCGATCGCAGAGGCCCGCGCGGCGGTGGACGAAATCACGGCCAAGTGGGATGCGGAAAAGGCTGCGCTCGTCGGCGTGATTGCGGCACGCGATGCCTTGGCGCAGGCGCGAACCGCAGCGGCGGATGGAGAGGTACCGGGCGAAGCCGAACTGAAAGGCAATCTGGCCACCGCCATCGCCACGATGTCGCACACGCAGGGCGATGCGCCGATGGTGTTTGCCGTGGTCGATCAGGATGCGGTGGCAGCGGTGGTCGGCGACTGGACCGGCATCCCGATGGGTCGCATGGTCAAGAACGAGATCGAAAGCGTATTGACGATTGCCGATCAGTTGAAAGCGCGTGTGATCGGCCAGGATCACGCGATGGACGCGATCGCCAAGCGCATCCAGACGAGCCGCGCCAAACTGGACAATCCGAACAAACCCGTCGGCGTGTTCATGCTGTGCGGCCCATCGGGCGTGGGCAAGACCGAAACCGCGATGGTGCTGTCCGAGCTACTGTTTTCGGGCGATGACAGCCTGATCGTGATCAACATGAGCGAGTTCCAGGAGGCGCACACCGTCTCGACGCTGAAAGGTGCGCCGGCCGGCTATGTCGGGTATGGCCAGGGCGGGGTGCTGACCGAAGCCGTGCGGCGCCGGCCGTATTCGGTGGTGCTGCTCGATGAAGTGGAAAAAGCGCATTCCGATGTCCACGAGATGTTTTTCCAGGTTTTCGACAAAGGGTTCATGAACGATGCCGAAGGGCGCTACATCGATTTCAAGAACACACTGATCCTGCTGACCAGCAATGTCGGCACCGACCTCATCATGACGATGAGCGAGGACGAGGAGATGAAGCCGGAAGCAGAGCCGCTGGCACAGGCACTGCGGCCCGAACTGCTCAAGGTGTTTCCGCCCGCATTGCTGGGGCGGCTGAATGTCCTGCCGTACTATCCGTTGTCGCCCACGATGCTGAAAGGCATCGTGCGTATCCAGTTGAACCGCATCGTGAAACGCGTCGCCGAAAGCCACGCAATCACGCTGACTTATGGCGAGGATGTGGTCGATCACATTGTCGAACGTTGCAATGAAAGCGCAAGCGGCGGGCGCATGATCGACAACATCCTGACCAATTCAATGCTGCCCGACCTGTCGATCGAATTGCTGGGGCGGCAGATGAATGGTGATGAGGTCAAGACGATTGCGGTACGCGCCGATGGGGATCGATTTGCTTACGAATTTGCATGATCAGCGGGTCGGTCGCGCTGGTTTCGGTTAATTCCGAAAGAGTTCACGCGGCGGTGCATTGGGGCCATCGGAAATAGCCTGCACTTGCCAGGTCGATGCTGGACTGATCAGATCAGCGGTCTCGAGCGCTGCTATCAGATCAGTCCAGGAAGGGTCGCCCATTGCCATCTCCGCTTTGCCTCCATCGACGAATTCCATTGAGAGAACGATGATATCGCCAACAAACGCGTCGCGGTGGAAAAGCGTGGCGCGTTTCAAGTGCGCCAAGGCATGACGATGCTGCAATGTTTCACCAGAATATACGCAAACATGGCCGTTCGCTACGACCGTGCGCGGTCTGCGCGCCTTCAAGCGATCGATGATCAACCTGTTGATCCGATTAACGAAGCTCATGGCCGTCGCCACCGAATTGTCGTTACGTAATCATATAACGCTTCTCCACCCTGCGAACCCGCCCAAGCGCCGATTGCACCCAAACCCAGACCGCCGCCGATACCGCCAACAAAACATGCCCCCGCTTCGGTTACCTCGCCGGCAATCGGGAGGACCAGCGAAGGTGAGGCGATCACTGCCGCCGTTGCGCAGCCCGCCCAAGCGCCGCCCCATCCGCCAACGGAACCACCCGCCAACGCACCGCCTTCACGCGATGCCACGCGTGCGCGCTGCTCAGGAGGCGCTTCCACGATGACAACAACGGTCAGGACAAGGCTCAAGACGATCATCCCACGACCGGCCATGCGCATGTTGACCGTCAAGCGGTCGACGATCTCATTTGTCTTCCCTACGCTGCGCAAGATGGCTTCATTGCTGCCTTTTCGCGCGATCAGGGCCTCGTAATCCGGCAGTTCATCGATCGGTTTTTTTATTTCCGAGTATAACTTGCCCATTGGACTCAAGGGCTTGCGTGCGTCTCTGACCAATGCATTGCGCTGATCGATGAGTGCGCGGGCTTCCGGTTCCGATATGTTACCGCGTTGCAAAAGCTGTTTGGCCTGCTTGGTGAACACAGAGTTTGATGTCTGGTATATTGCGCGTTGATACGCGTCCCAATCAAGATTTGTCCCCACCCCAATAGTTGCGCTAGACACTGTCTGCATTGCCGGGCTGTATAGGAACTGACGGTCATCCTGTTGGGCGGAGGCCATGCGTTTTTCCTCGTTCAGGAGAATTCATCGACGAACGTTTGTCTTTACCCGTGTCGCGTCCTCGTGCCAAACTGTTCCGACGCTTTGGCTGAGGCGGGCAGATAGAGACAATTCACTGGTGTGACGTCTATCGCTGGCGACGATATAGTCGCTATTTAGGGTGACTGCATGCTGTTGCAGCAAGTATCCTTGGAGTCGCCATGACCACCCCTTACGACAACGTCGCTTACCCATCGGCGGTCCATGCCATCACGCATCCCGAACGTCTGGGCGTCGCGGCTCGGTTGGCGGGGCTCCATCCGGCGACAATGAACAGGGCGCGCGTGCTGGAAATCGGCGGGGGCGATTGCCTGGGGCTGATCGCGTTCGCGGCGGCTTATCCGGACAGCGTGTGCCATGGCTTTGACCTGGCCCCCAGCACAATTGCGCGGGGGCGGGTCATCGCCGGCGCCGCCTGTCCCAATGTCACGCTCGCAGTGGCCGACATCATGACCGCGCACGAAGTCTATGCACCCGCCTCGTTCGACTATGTGATTGCGCATGGCGTTTATGCCTGGGTCCCGGCGCCGGTGCGGGCCGCGCTGATGACGCTGATCGCGCATGTGCTGGCGCCGCATGGCGTGGCGCTGGTCAGTTACAATGCGCTGCCTGGGGGACATATCCGGCAGATGCTGCGTGAAATGGTGCTGCATATGGTCGACGGCATCACCGATCCGGAGGAGCGCATCGGCCAGGCTCGCGCGTTTCTGAAAGCGTATGCGCGGCCCCGCGACGATGACGATCCACTGCAGGCGGGGTTGCGGTTGCAGGCTGCGTCGATGGCCGAGCGGCCTCCTACAGTGCTGATCCATGATGAAATGGGCGATTGCTTCGCGCCGCAATCGCTGTCGCAAGTGGTTGATGCGGCGAACCGTGCAGGATTGCGGTTCTTGACCGATGGCGGTCGCGATCGCCTGCTCCATGGCTTTCTCGACCACGGGGCAGGGCCCAGCGACGATCCCGATCGCGACGTTTTGGCCGCCGCGCAAGTATACGACTATGCCAATTTGACGTTCTTTAGATCAACCTTGCTGGTGCGGGCCGATGCCCCGATCGATCGCCGGCTCGATCCTGCGCGGCTCGACGGGTTATGGGCGAGTGCCGCATTCAACGCGCTTGGCGGGAAAGAATTTTCGGCCGGTGACGATCAGTTTACGATTGACGATCCGGATTTTGCCGGCCGGATGCGTGATCTCGCCGAAGTTGCGCCGGCGCGCCTGCCGGTCAGCGATCTGGCGACTTCGCCCGAACAGGCGATGGCGCTGATCGATCTTGTGCGCGAATGGTATGCCCACCTGCATTTCGGTCCGGCGCCTTACGCAATTGCTCCCGGGGAACGCCCCTGCACGAGCGCACTGGTCCGCCAGACCTTGGCGCGGGGCGAGGATCTGGTGGTGACGCTGGCGCACCGCATGCTGCACATCGACAAGCCCGCGCTGGCGGCGCTGTTGCTTGCGGCGGATGGCACCCGCTCGATCGAAGAGATCTGCGCGATGAGCCACGGTATTGCTTCAGCCGAGGTACGTCCGGCTCTGGCGAAGGCTGGCGGTCTCGGCTTGCTGATCGCCTGATCGTTGCGAGCGGGGCGCCAAGCGTTCATATGTACAGGCGGCCTTGCGGCATCGGGCTGGGGAATCCCGGCTGGTCGTATTTCGGGTCAGTCGCAATCTATCCGGCGGTCCACACCTTCGCGAAAAGTTCAAGTCTGGTTCTTTGAAAACAAAATGATACTTCTGATCCCAAAGGCACTTCCAATGCCAAGCCAGGATCGAGAAGCCTTATGAACGCTAGCCCCTTTTCCAATCCGTCACGGGTGTTCGAGGATCTCGCACAGGCGCGTAAACAGCCCGGTCTTACCTGGAGCGAGGTGATGAAACGTTGGGTCGTGTCACGCCACGACGATATCGTGACAGCCTTGCACGACCCCGCCACGTTTTCGTCCCGTCCGACGGTGCCGGATATGCCAAATCACGTTCTTGAAGCGTTCTCGGGCAAGGTTCCGCTGCGTGGCACGTTGATCGGCCATGACAATCCGATCCACGACCGGCTCCGTGCTGCGGTCAACACGTTCTTCATGCCACGTCGCATCGCACGTTTCGAAAGCTGGATCGAGGCGCAGGCCCATGCCTTGATCGACGCGTTCTACGAAGAAGGCGAGGTGGACTTCCGCGCTCGCTTCTCTTCGCCGCTTCCGCTCAAGGTCATCAGTCACATCGTGGGCCTCGATCCGGATCGGTCGGATGTGTATTTCAAGGCGCTGCAGTTCTTTTCGTCGCCGGGCCCCGAGAAGCTCCAACCGCTAATCGATTTCCATGACGAGGCGATGGCTGCGATCGAGGCACGTCGCTATCGGCGTCATGATGATCTGATGAGCCACGTCTGGAATCTGCGGGATTCGGGCGAGGCCGAGATGGACGATTTCGAGATGCTGTCGCTGTTCCCCGGGCTGATGCTTGCGGGTCACGAGACGTCGGCGAACCTGATTGTGATGGCGCTGACCCACATGCTCGCCCGGCCGGGCGTCTACGAGACCGCACAGGCCGGCAACGCGTCGCGGTCGCGCGCGATCGAGGAAGCGCTTCGTTTCGAAGCGCCGATCACGGGCATGCCGCGCCGTGTGACCTGTCCGGTCAATCTGGGCGGCACGGAGCTGAAGCCCGGCGATGAGGTATTCCTCGCCTATGCGTCCGGGAACAGGGATCCGCAATATTACGAACGGCCCGATGAGTTCGACGTGGAGCGCAGCGGAACGCAGCAGCACATCGGTTTTGCACAGGGCATTCATGCATGCCTGGGGGCCCCGCTCGCGCGACTTCTGCTGAAGGTGGAAATGCGGGTCATCGCTGATCGGCTGCCCAATTTGCGGTTTGGCAAGGCGTATGAGGACAGGCAATATCTGCCGGTGCGCGAGGTTCGCGCTCTGGTCGATACGCCGTTCGCCTGGGACGTGACCGACGAGGGTCGGGCCAAGGCGGGACGGCACCCCAAGCCGTCCGAGATCGGCAACGACGACGGGGGGATGCGTGGCCATGTCATAGCGCGGCGCAAAGTCGCGACCGACGTCGTGGAGATCGTCCTGGCTGCCGACGCAGGCGCTCTGCCGGCATGGACACCGGGCGCCCATGCCGAAATCGAGTTGCCCAACAGCGTGATCCGGCAATATTCCCTGACCGGTGAGCAGACCGATAATGGGCAGTGGACGGTTGCGGTTCTACGGGAGGCCGATGGTCGCGGTGGATCCCGGCTTATGCATGACGATTTGCCTGTCGGTTCGAAGATCAGAGTGAGGCCGCCCCGCAATCACTTTCCGCTCTCCGGCGAGGGGCCGGTATTGCTGATCGCGGGCGGCATCGGAATCACGCCGATGATCCCCATGCTGGCTGCGGCAGAAGCGCGTGGCAGACATGCTGAGCTTCTCTACCTTGGCAAATCCCGGGACGGCATGGCCTATGCCAGTGAGGCCCAGGCGCGTGGACAGGATCGTGTGACGGTGTGGCCTGCGCAGGAAAAGGGGCGGTTTGACCTAGCTGCGCGGTTGTCGACAGTGTCATCGGACACGACCGTCTATTGTTGCGGACCCGAGCGCCTGATCCAAGCCGTCGAGCAGGCATGCGAAAAATTCGGTCTTACCTGCCGGGTCGAGCGTTTTGTTCCCGCCCGGTTCGACGACAGCACGAACGAGCCGTTCGAGATCGAGCTTCGCTCAACCGGTGAAGTGCTGCCGGTTGGAGCCGGCGAGACGATCCTGTCGGTCCTCGGACGCCGTGGGATCTTTGTTCAGTCCACGTGCCAACAAGGCACCTGCGGCACGTGCGAGGTTGGCGTCGTTGAAGGCGATATCCTCCATCGGGATTCGGTCCTCACAAAAGAAGAGCGCGCCGCCGATGATACCATCATGGTGTGCGTATCCCGCTGTGCCGGGAAGCGGCTGGTTCTCAAACTGTGATTACGCAATAGGTTCGCCGCCTGTCTGGCAGGGCAATTGCCGGACGTGTATTTGGATAACTGCCGTCTTCTCTTGCCTGATTTATTGGGCAGAAAATTGGTCTGATGTTCGCCAATACTGGTTGATCGAACGCGTCTTTGCAGAGCCAGGTCATAGTACAAATAGACCAGAATTTTTCCGCACAAATACCAGGAACATCCCTTCATCCGATCGGTTTAACCGTTCAAGCGGATTGGGTGGCTGCAATCCGCTGTGAATTGCATTCTGCATGAACATTTCTTTGGTTATCTTTAAAGGAAATTATTGTGAACAAAGACGAATTTCAGGGCGGGGCTCGTTATGCCGGCGGCAAAGTCGAAAAGGCAGTGGGCGACGCTGTTGATAGCCGCAGCTGGACCGTCGACGGTGTCGTGGACCAGGTTGCCGGCGGAGCGCAGCATACCCTTGGCCGGGTAAAGTCGATTGCCGCAGACGCGATCGATAGCGCGCCGGAGCTGGCCGACGAAGCGCGCGACCGGCTGAAAGCCGCTGGCGGTCAGGTGGTCGATTCGGTCAAGCAAGGCAGCCAGGCGGCAGTGCAGACCGTGCAGGATCAGCCTGTAATCTGGGCCATCGCTGCGGCAGCGGTCGGTTATGGCCTGGCCTGGTTTATCCATGGTCGTCGCGATTGATAATCGTTGTGGGGCGTCGTGCAAATCCCTGCGCGAAAGCGCTGATCTGCGTCGTTTGCGCCAGATCATCGTCGGTATTGACGAAGGTGTGATTCGATCGATCCGGATCAGAGCATGCTGTGGGCGAACGACGCCGCCTTGGCCATGCACGGCGTGAACGAGCGGTGCCAATTGCGCTATCGCAACAACCACGTCGTCAAGGCGGACCCCACTCCGATCGAACGCGTCGTTGCGGGCGATTGCTTCCGATACGCGGACCTGCCACATTTCATCCGGCCGGGTCGTCCGCCAGTTCGATCCAGACCGGCGCATGATCGCTCGATTTCTCCCAGCCGCGCACATGCCTGTCGACCTGGGCATCGGTCAGGCGCGCGGACAGCGCGGGGCTGAGCAGCATGTGATCGAGGCGCAGACCCGCATTGCGCTGATAGGCGTTCCGGAAATAGTCCCAGAAGGTGTAGATCGTCTCGTCTGGATGGATCGTGCGTAGCGCATCGGTCCAGCCCTGATCGATCAGCCGCGCGAATGCGGCGCGGACTTCGGGCGCAAACAGCGCATCGTCGGTCCAGCGCTCGGACTTGTAGACGTCCTTGGCGGTCGGCATGACATTGAAATCGCCGGCCAGGATTACGGGAAGTCCGGTCTCCACAAGGCCGGCGGCGTGGGCGATCAGACGATCGAACCACGCCATCTTGTAATCGAATTTGGGGCCGGGCCGGGGGTTGCCATTGGGCAGGTACAGCCCGGCGATCAGCACGCCGTTGACCGCAGCCTCGATATAACGGCTCTGTGGCGGATCCTGGCCGATGCCGGGTTCGCCGGGCAATCCGCGCCGTGTCTCGTGGATTTCGCCGACCCGGCTGAGGATCGCCACGCCATTCCAGCTTTTCTGGCCGTGCCAGATTGCCTGGTAGCCAAGATCCTCGATCGGGCCTCGCGGGAATTTGTCCTGCGGCGCCTTCAGTTCCTGCAAAATGACGACATCGGGTGCGCTTTCGCGCAGCCAGCGCGTCAGCACCGGCAGGCGGCCGTTGACGCCGTTTACGTTGTAGGTGGCGATCTTCATTGCGCGGGCTCGGTCGCGCGGGCAAAGCGATAGCTGGTCTGTTCGAAGTGCAGCGCGCGGAAAAATCCGTGTGCATTGTTCACTTCGATGTCGCTCAGCGCTTCGAAGCGGGTACAGCCGCTTTTGCGCAGCGCGGCTGCGGCGCCCTCGACAAGGGCGGTGCCGATGCCCTTGCGGCGGTGCGGTTCGGCGACGTGAAGCAGCGTCAGGCGGCCGACCGGGCCATGCTGGAGCGTGGCGATCATGACAAAGGCGCAGCAGCCGATGGCATCGCCGCGTTCGGCGATGACCACGCCGCCGCCGGCTTTGAACATCGCAGCCAGATTGCGTGCCAGTGTTGCCTGGTCGAGTTTGACGCCGGGCATGTCGCGCAACAAAGGTGCGAGCAAGACCGCATCCGCCGGTTTTGCCGGGCGGATGATCGTTTCGGGCTCGGGCGCCGGCGCTGGCGGCTCGGGCGTCGCTGGCAATTTGGCGGCAGGCCGGGATTTTGGCGCGGATTTGGCATCGCGTGGGGGCGCATGATCCCGCTTGCTTCTGGCCGGCGTGCTTCGGGCCGAGGCTTTCCACGTGCCGATGGCATCGCCGCGCAAATAGCCCTCGATGTCGGCAGGCGATGATTCAAGGCCGTTCGCGCCGATCCCCAGCAGCGGTTTTCCGCCACCATCGGTCAGGCCATATTTACCGTAGTCGCCCGAGCCGGGCTTGCGCCGGCGCGACCTGACGAGTTTGAGACCGCGATGTTCGGCCATGTCGTGCAGGGTTTCGTCGCTTGTCGCTTGGGCCATGATGAAAGAACCCGCGATTGTTGCGCCGGTTCCCGAGCGGGGACGGCCGAATCCGGAACATCATCCGGTTTCGTCGGTTTCGATAAACAGGCTGAAAACTTGAAGCGGCAGCGGGCGCTCTTGCGGTGAGCACCGTGCACCCGGTTCAAAGGTTTGAAAACCGAAGCTGTTCGTCACTTAATGGAGGGATATCAAAATGCTTTATACTATCGCAATTGTGCTGTTGGTCTTGTGGGTACTCGGCTTTGTGGTCGTGCCGGTCGGCGGGGGTCTTATTCACATCCTGCTCGTCATCGCGGTGATCGTGCTCCTGTTCCAGCTGATCAGCGGCCGACGCGCAGTTTAAACTCCAGATATTGAACGTGGGGCGATGGCTGCGGCTGTCGCCCCTGTCATTGCCGGCCCGGCCCCCGGAACGATGATAGGTCGTTCAACAGCGGTCGATACGTTGGTCGAGCGCAAGCGCAAGGTGGTCGATCATCGCGCGCAGCCGGGCATTGAGCAGCGGTGTGGGCGGATGCATGGCAAAGATTGCGGCATCGTGCGATCCGGCAAAAATCGGCAACACGCGGACCAGCGCGCCCGATTTCAACGCGGGAGCGACATCCCACAGCGATCGCAGCGCGATGCCACAGCCATCCAGCGCGAGTTCGCGAACGAGTTCGCTCGAATTGGTCCGCACGTGGCTGATCCCGTCGTGGACTGTGCTGCCGCCGGGGCCGGCGAGATGCCAGGGCAATTGCCCGTCGGCGGCGAGCAGGCGGTGGCCGCGCAAGTCGGCCAGTGTAGCGGGCACGCCATTGCTTGCGAGATACGCGGGCGACGCGCACAGCACGCGCCCGCTGGTGGCAAGACGATGCCCGACCAGGCTGACCGGCACATTGGCGGTCACGCGGATCGCCAGGTCGTAATCGCTGGCAAGCAGATCGACGAACTGGTCGGTCAGGTCGAGCGTCAGGTCGATCTGCGGATGCTGCAACAGGAAAGCGGGGAGGCAAGGCGCAAGGTGCATGCGGCCAAACGATGTCGGCGCGGTCATGCGCAAGCGGCCGGCGATCGACGTGCCGCGCCCGGCAATGCGGTCCTCGACCGCTTGCAGCATCCCGCGTGTCTGGTTCAAGGTATCGTGCAAATCGCGCCCGGCCTCGGTCAGCGCGAGCCGCCGCGTGGTGCGATGGAGCAGGCGCACGCCCAGCCGATCCTCCAGCCGCGTCAGCCGTTTCGACAGGCTGGCGGGCGACAGTCGCAGCGCGCGGGCGGCCGCCGACAGGCTGCCGGCGGAGAGAACTTGCAGGAAACTGTCATAGTCGGGATCGAACATTGTTAACCTGGGAGCAAAGGTGCGTTGACCTTTTTCGCTCTACCGATGAAGTGCGCGAGACGCTAGACCCGCCATACTGGTCATCCCGGCCTTGGTCCGGGATCCATTTTGCGCCGGCGCTATGACGAGGCGTGTCGGGAAACGGGAGCGGATTATGGCGTATGTCGGCAAAGGTGCGTTGCAGGTTGCAGACGAGCTCGCGCGGTTTATCGATGGCGATGTGCTGCCCGGCACAGGTGTTTCGGCCGACGCGTTCTGGGGTGGCGCCAGTGCGATTTTTGCCCGGTTTGCGCCGATCAACCGGGACCTTCTGGCAAAGCGTGACGCGCTGCAGGCCACGATCGATACCTGGCACAAGCAGCGCGCGGGCAAGCCGACAGGCAGCGCCGAATACATCACGTTGCTGACCAACATTGGTTATCTCGTTCCCGAGCCCGCGCCGTTTTCAGTCGATCCGGCCCATGTCGATACCGAATTGTGCGCGATGGCCGGGCCGCAACTGGTTGTGCCGGTGCTCAACGCGCGATTTCTGCTCAATGCCGCCAATGCGCGGTGGGGCAGCCTGTACGATGCGCTGTATGGCACCGATGCCATTCCCGGCGCTATGCAGGGCAGGGGTTATGATCCGGAACGAGGGGGCCAGGTCATCGCCTGGGCCAAGGCGTTTCTCGATGCGGCGGTGCCGCTTGCGACGGGATCGTGGGCGCAATGGCCGGGCGGCGCGCCCGATCTTGCCGATCCGGCGCAACTGGTCGGCCATGCCGGCGACAATCTGCTTTTTCGTCACAACGGCCTGCATATCGAGGTCGTGATCGACCCGTCGCATCCGATCGGCAAGACCGATCCGGCAGGGATGGCCGATGTCATCCTTGAATCCGCGGTGTCGACGATCTGCGATTTCGAGGATTCGATCGCGGCGGTGGATGCGCAGGACAAAGTTGCGGCCTATCGCAACTGGCTGGGCGTGATGAAGGGCGATCTGGCCGAGACGTTCGACAAGGGCGGTACCGCGATCACGCGGCGGCTGAATGCCGATCGCGCCTATGTTGCGCCAGATGGCGTGCCGTTCACGCTGCATGGGCGGTCGCTGTTGCTGGTGCGCAATGTCGGGCATCTGATGACGACGCCGGCAGTGCTGCTGGCCGATGGCCGCGAGGCGCCCGAGGGCATTCTGGATGCGATCGTGACTGCGACGATTGCGCTGCACGATCTGCGCCGCGATGGGGGGGTAAGGAACAGTCGGACCGGATCGGTCTATATCGTCAAGCCAAAGATGCACGGGCCGCAAGAGGCCGCGATGGCCAACGACCTGTTCGATGCGGTCGAGGATATGCTCGGCCTTGCGCGGTATACGCTGAAAATCGGGGTGATGGACGAAGAACGCCGCACTTCGGCCAATCTGGCCGCATGCATCCATGCGGTGCGCCACCGGATCATGTTCATCAACACCGGGTTCCTCGATCGCACCGGCGACGAGATCCACACTTCGATGCAGGCAGGCGCGATGCTGCGCAAGGGCGACATGAAGACGACGCCCTGGATCAAGGCGTATGAAGACCGCAATGTCCAGATCGGGTTGGCCTGCGGGCTGTCGGGCAAGGCGCAGATCGGCAAGGGCATGTGGGCAATGCCCGATCGCATGGCGGACATGCTGGCGCAGAAAATCGGCCATCCGCAGACCGGCGCCAACACCGCCTGGGTGCCCTCACCGACTGCGGCGACGCTGCATGCCACGCATTATCATGCGGTGGATGTGTTTGCGCGTCAGGCGGAGCGGCGCGCCGAGCCTGTCGCCGATCTGGCCGCGCTGCTGACGATCCCGCTGGCGGCCGGGCACAACTGGTCTGCCGAGGAGATCGAGGCCGAGCTCGACAACAATGCGCAAGGGCTGATGGGCTATGTCGTGCGCTGGATCGACCAGGGCGTCGGCTGTTCCAAAGTGCCCGATTTCAACGATATCGGCCTGATGGAAGACCGCGCGACGTTGCGCATTTCGAGCCAGCATCTCGCCAACTGGCTGTTGCACGGGGTGGCAAGTGCGCAGCAGGTCGATGCCGCGCTGCTGCGCATGGCGGCCAAAGTCGATGCGCAGAACGCCGGCGATCCGCTGTACCGGCCAATGGCGTCGGACCCTGCGGGCAGCCTGGCGTTTCAGGCGGCGCGCGCGCTGGTGTTCGACGGGGTGGCACAGCCGAGCGGGTATACCGAGCCGCTGTTGCACGCCTGGCGGGCGCGGGTGAAGGCGGCGGAGTAAACGAGCCACTCATGAGCAAGAACCACCGCAATAAGGTGTGTGGGCGCCGCACGCTGTGGCATATACGATCGGCACCCCAACAGAAAGCAGCGCCGATGCAAGACCTGTCAGACCTCGTCGGCCCGCTGACCACCTTGCGGCGCGATATCCACGCGCATCCCGAACTGGGTTTTGCCGAATTCCGCACGGCGGCGCGCATCGCCCAAGTGCTGACGGACGCCGGCCTCGATGTCCACGAAGCGATCGGCGGCACGGGCGTAGTCGGGGTGCTGCGCGTGGGCGAGGGCACGCGCTGCGTGGGATTGCGCGCCGATATGGATGCGCTGCCGTTCGACGAACAGACGGGGCTGCCCTGGGCGAGCCGGACGCCGGGCAGCTTTCACGGCTGCGGCCATGATGGCCATGTCGCGATGCTGCTTGGCGCGGCGCAAGTCATGGCCAAAGCGCGCGATATTTCGGGCACGGTCAATTTCATCTTCCAGCCGGCCGAAGAGGGCGGCGGCGGCGCGCGGGTGATGATCGAGGACGGTTTGTTCGATCGTTTCCCCTGCGACCGGGTCTATGCGCTGCACAACTGGCCCTCGCTGCCCGCCGGCACGATCGCCACGCGGGCCGGGCCGATCATGGGTGCGGCGGACAAGTTCCGGATCGTCGTAACGGGCAGGGGCGGGCATGCCGCCTTGCCGCATGAAACGACCGACGCAGTGCTCGCGGCCGCGCACCTGGTGCAACAGTTGAACACGATCGTATCACGTAATGTCGCTTCGTCATCGGCGGCGGTGTTGTCGGTGACGATGATCCATGGCGGCGATGTGCACAATGTCATCCCCGCCAATGTCGGCGTGACCGGCACCGTGCGCACGTTCGATCCGGTGGTGCAGGACCGCATCGAGGAGCGCATCCGCCAGATTGCGCAAGGGATCGCGACCAGCTTCGAAGTCGCGTGTACGGTCGATTACGGCCGGTATTATCCCGCGACGATCAACGACGCCGCTGCCGCCGAAGATGCGCTGGCCGTGGCCGCGACCGTCGGCACGGCGCTGCGCGCGCCGGAGCCGGCGGCTACATCGGAAGATTTTTCGTTCATGCTGCAACAACGACCCGGCGCGTATATCTGGCTGGGCCAGGGCAAGGGCAACGATCCCGCGCCACTGCACAATCCGCATTATGATTTCAACGACGATGTCCTCGAAACCGGTGTCCGCCTGCATGTCGCATTGGCAAAGAATTGGCTGGGCCGGGAACTAGGTCTGGGGCTGGCCGCTTGATCGCGCAGCATTAATTTGCGGCGGAACTGGACGAGGGCTTTGCAAAGGACTATGTACCGAACGGTATGGAAAGCGAACTGACTTTGGAAGCTGCCGAATGCGTCGCGCCGTCACGTGGGCGTCCCCGGCAATTCTGTGCGGATGCCGCGCTGGCTGCCGCGCTGAAGGTGTTTTGGACACGCGGGTACGAAGGTGCCTCCATGGCCGAGCTGACCGAGGCGATGGGAATTACCAAGCCCAGCCTCTACGCCTGTTTCGGCAACAAGGAATCGCTGTTTTCCAAGGCATTGGATTTGTACGAGCGCGACAAGCTGGCCTATGTCCACACCGCGCTGGACGCGCCGACTGCCAAGGGCGTGGCGGAGCGTTTCCTGAAAGGCGCGCTCGCGCTGCAGACCGGTAGCGGCGATCCACGCGGGTGCATGGGTGTGATCAGCGTGGTGGCCTGTGCCAACTTTGCGGAATCGATTCGCCAGGACGTGATGGCGCGCCGTGTCTCGTCGGACCAGGCGATCGTCGCGCGGTTCGTTCGTGCCAAGGCTGAGGGCGATCTGCCCGACACGGTCACCCCGGAGGCGCTGGCGGCATACCTGTCGGCGATGATGCAGGGTCTCAGCGTGCAGGCCGGTGCGGGCATGAAGCCCGACCAATTGACGCAGCTGGTTGATACCACGCTGGCGCTGTGGCCCGGCCGCTAAAGGCGGTTGAGGCTCCCGCCGCCGGAGGCGGCATTCAGCGCTTGTTAAATTATATTACCAATCGGTACAGAAACTGGTTGACGACATCGGACTGACTTTCTATACCGCTTGGTATTGAATGTGTCCGGGCAACTGCAGCCCACTCGCAGACCGATCAGCGCGTTTTAATCCCGCGCGCTGACGCCCCGGCACATTCGAGACTTTTCGGTGGCAGGCAAAGTCTGCGCCGAGAGCGGCTTGCCGCCTGTCGCGTCCCTGGCGGAGCGATCGGTCGGTTCAGGCTGAGACCGACCCTCGTTTGCCGCGCGTTCCGCCTCCGTCCCCCCCGGAAAGGCAGGATCGGCGGCAAACAGGGTCGGTCAATCTGGAAGAGGCGCATCTTGTATTCACCCGGCCGGATTTTCCGGTCCGGCGCGCCTTTTGGTGTGCCTTCTATTCGCTATTTTCGGAGTTGCCCTGATGGATATGCGCACCACCATCGAAACGGATACGCGCCCCGCCGCGGAATTGCGGCCAGCCAGGCGTGCTGGCTCGCAAAGCCAGATCGCGATCGGCGTGCTGGTGCTGGCTGCGGTCGGTGCTCTTGGCTGGACCGCGCTGGTGCGCTCTCCGGCCAAGGCTATCGTTCCGCCGCCGGCGACGGTGGGCGTTGCGGCGCCGCTGGTCGCGCCGGTTGTCGAGTGGGACGATTTCGTCGGCCGGTTCGCGCCGAGCCAGTCGATCGAGGTGCGCCCGCGCGTCGCCGGGCAGGTGACCGCGCTGCATTTCCACGACGGCGATATCGTGCAAAAGGGCCAGGTGCTGTTCACGATCGACCCGCGGCCCTATCGCGCCGCGCTGGCCGAAGCCGCCGCCAATGTTGCATCGGCGCGCAGCGCACTGGTGCTGGCCAGGTCGGACTTGGCGCGGGTTTCGCGCCTTACCGGTGACGAAGCGGTTTCGGCAGGCGAAGTCGATGGTTTGCGCGCGCATGTCCAGGCCGCCGAGGCCGCGCTGGCCGGCGCCCAGGCCCGCGAGCGCACCCGCGCGCTCGATATGGAATGGACGCAGGTCCGCGCGCCGATCACCGGACGGATTTCCGACCGCCGGGCCGACGTCGGCAATCTGGTGGCGGCCGGCGAAGGCGCCAATGCCACGCTGCTGACAACGATCAACGCGCTCGATCCGATCTATTTCAGCTTCGATTCGTCCGAAGCGCTGTTCCTGAAGGCGCAGCGTGAAAAGGCGGCGCATGGCGCTTCGCCCGTGGTCGAGATCAAGTTGCAGGACGAGCCCGGCTATGCCTGGCACGGCCGGCTCGATTTTACCGACAACGGCCTCGATCCGCATTCAGGCACGATCCGCGGCCGTGCGGTGATCGCCAATCCCAAGCTGTTCCTGACGCCCGGCCTGTTCGGCAATATGCGGCTGTCGGGCGGCGGTACGGTCCAGGCGCTGCTCGTGCCCGATGAAGCCGTTCAGTCCGACCAGGCGCGCAAGACGCTGCTGGTGGTCGGCACTGACGGCACGGTCGTGGCGAAACCGGTGGTGCTGGGCCCTGTCGTGCGGGGCCTGCGCGTGATCCGCAGCGGACTGTTGCCGGGGGACAAGGTGGTGGTGACCAATGTTCAGGCGGCGATGCCCGGCGCGCATGTCGTGGTCCGCTCCGCGCCGATTTCGCCGCAGACCGTTTCGGCTGATGCGGGTGCGTCCGGTGCGTCCGCGCCGACTGCAGCCCAGGTGACGTTCGTACACTAACCGTTTTTTCCCGATCCGACCTTTTCAACCGGCGCGCCTGCGCCCGGGGGATGGGCCGCGCTCTCTTTCCGTTGGGAACCTTTCATGCGTCTGTCCCGCTTTTTTATCGATCGGCCGATCTTTGCCGCCGTGATCGCAGTGATCATCACGATCATCGGTGCGCTGGCGTTTGTCGGCCTGCCGATCTCGCAATATCCCGAGATCGTGCCGCCCACGGTGACCGTGTCGGCGCAATACCCCGGCGCGTCGGCCGAAACCGTGGCGACGACCGTCGCCGCGCCGATCGAGCAGGAAATCAACGGCGTCGACAACATGCTGTACATGAGCAGCCAGTCGACCGGTGACGGCAACCTGAAAATCACCGCCACCTTCAAGATCGGCACCAATCTCGATACCGCGCAAGTGCTGGTGCAGAACCGCGTCGCGGTCGCCGTGCCGCGCCTGCCTGACGAAGTGCAGCGGCTGGGCGTGGTCACGCGCAAGACCAGCCCCGACTTCCTGATGGTGGTCAATCTGCAATCGCCGAGCGGCAATCTGAAACGCGATTACCTGTCCAACTATGCGCTGACCCAGGTCAAGGATCGGCTGTCGCGGCTCGACGGCGTGGGCGATGTGACGCTGTTCGGATCGCGCGATTATGCCATGCGCATCTGGATCGATCCGGGCCGCGCCGCGTCGCTCAATCTGACCGCAGGCGAAATCGTGGCTGCGTTGCGCGCGCAGAACGTCCAGGTTTCATCGGGCGCGCTCGGCGCGCCGCCGATCGCCAAAGGCGACGCGTTCCAGCTCGGTGTGGAAATGCAGGGGCGCCTGACCACGCCCGACCAGTTTGCCGATATCGTCATCCGTACCGATGCCGACGGGCACCAGGTGCGCGTGCGCGATGTCGCGCGGGTCGAACTGGGTGCGCAGGACTATGGCACCAACACCTATCTGTCGAACCAGCCCACGGTCGTGATCGCGGTGCTGCAACGCCCTGGATCAAACGCGCTCCAGGCCGCCGCGCATGTCAAGGCGGAGATGGATACGCTGTCGAAGTCGTTTCCCAAGGGCATGGAATATTCGGTGATCTACAACCCCACCGAATTCATCAGCCAGTCGATCGATGCAGTCTATCACACGCTGGGCGAAGCGATCCTGCTGGTCGTGCTCGTGATCCTGGTGTTTCTTCAAAACTGGCGCGCTGCGGTAATTCCGATCATCGCCATCCCGGTGTCGCTGCTCGGCGCGGCGATCATGTTGCTGGCGCTGGGCTATTCGCTGAACAATCTTTCGCTGTTCGGCATGGTGCTGGCCATCGGCATCGTCGTCGATGACGCGATCGTCGTCGTCGAAAACGTCGAACGCAATATCGGCCTGGGTCAGACCCCGTTGCAGGCCGCGCGTTCGTCGATGGACGAAGTTGCCACTGCGCTGGTGGCGATCGTGCTGGTGCTGTGCGCGGTGTTCGTGCCCACGCTGTTCATCACCGGCTTGTCCGGCGCGTTCTACAAGCAGTTTGCGGTCACGATCTCGACCGCGACGGTCGTCTCGCTGGTGCTCAGTCTGACGCTGTCGCCGGCGATGGCCGCGCTGTTGCTGAAGCCGCATGCGCATGGCGTCGCCGACGATTTGTCGGTGCCGCGTTGGCGCCGGATGCTCGCGGGCGCTGCCGACCGGTTCAACGCCGGGTTTAAACGGTTGAGCGATGGCTATGCCAATCTGACCCGGCGGCTGCTGGCGGCGCCAAAGCGCGTGTTTGCGGTCTATGCCGCGCTGATCGTGGCGACGGTCGCCTTGTTCTGGGTCACGCCGAGCGGGTTTATTCCAGCGCAGGACCAGGGCTATTTCCTGGCGGTCGTGCAATTGCCGGCCGGCGCTTCGCTCGAGCGCACAGATGCGGCGACGCGCGAGGTTGCGGCAAAGATCCTGCCGATCAAGGGCTTGCGCGGGGCAGTGATGTTTGCCGGGTTCCACGGGCCGTCGCAGACGGTGGCGCCCAATTCCGCCGCGATCTATTTCCCGTTCAAGACGTTCGACGAACGCCGTGCAGAGGGTGCAACATACCAAGGCATCATGGCGCAGGCGCAGGCGGCTGTCGCAGGCTACGACAAGGCGCGTATCCTGATCCTGCCGCCCCCCGTCATTCAGGGGATCGGCCAGGGCGGCGCGTTCATGTACATGCTGCAGGATCATGAAGGGCGCGGCTATGGCGCACTGAACGATCAGGCGACCGCGTTGATCGCCAAGGCGCGGGCAACCGGCGAATTCAAGCAGATCTACACGCTGTTCGATGTCGGCACGCCGCGTATTTTTGCCGATGTCGACCGCCGCAAGGCCGATCTGCTGGGCGTGCCGCCCGAACGCGTGTTCGAAGCGATGCAGGTCTATCTGGGTTCGGCCTTCGTCAACGATTTCAACCTGCTTGGCCGTACCTACCGGGTCACCGCGCAGGCCGATCAGGACCATCGCGAAACCACGGCCGACATTGCCAACCTGAAGACACGGTCGAACACCGGACAGATGGTGCCGATCGGGTCGGTCGCGACGTTCCGCGATACGACCGGGCCCTATCGCGTGGTGCGGTACAACCTGCAACCGGCGATCGAGATCGCAGGTGACCCGGCGCCGGGTATATCGTCGGGCCGATCGCTGACGACGATCGAAAAGCTGGCGGATACGACGCTGGCGCCCGGATACGGTGGTGACTGGACCGATATCGCGTTTCAGCAGCGGCACGCGGGCAATACCGCAGGCGTCGTGTTTGCGATGGCGGTGGTGTTCGTGTTCCTGGTGCTGGCCGCGCAATACGAAAGCCTGATGCTGCCGCTGGCGATCGTGCTGATCGTGCCGATGTGCCTGTTTGCAGCGATGCTGGGCGTCAATCTGCGCGGGATGGACAACAATATCCTCACGCAGATCGGGCTTGTCGTGTTGATCGCGCTTGCCGCCAAGAATGCCATTCTGGTCGTCGAATTCGCCAAGCAGGCCGAGGACGAGCAGGGCATGAGCCCGGTCGAGGCCGCGATCCATGCGGCACGTACCCGGTTGCGGCCGATCCTGATGACCAGCCTGGCGTTCATCCTGGGCGCGGTACCGCTGGTGACCGCGACCGGGGCAGGGGCCGAACTGCGCCAGGCGCTGGGCACCGCGGTGTTCTTCGGCATGGCCGGGGTTACGGCATTCGGCCTGCTGTTCACGCCCTCGTTCTACGTCTTGTCCCGGCGCCTGAGCGGACGGAATTCGGGCCGATCGCGCCCGGGCCATCACGCCGCATCGCTGATGCCGGCGGAATAGGAACCATGATGATGACCAGATATTTCGTTCCGTTGCTGCTGGCAACGTCGTTGCTGACAGCATGTGCCGTGGGGCCGAACTATGTGCGGCCCCACACCGCGCTGTCTGCCGCCGCGCCGTTCATCGGTGCCGAAAACACGGCGGTTACCCGCGAAGCGGTGATCGACAAGTGGTGGATGATGTACAACGATCCGGTGCTGGACCGCGTGGTCGCCGATGCGATTGCTGCCAACACCGACATTCGCGTCGCCGCTGCGCGGGTCGATCATGCGCGCGCGCTGTTGCGCGATGCGAAATCGAACCGCCTGCCGACCACGGGCATCAATGTCTCGGTGCAGCGCGAACGCCTGCCGAGCTCGCAAGTGTTCCCCGGCGAAGGCCGGGAGCAGACGGTCTATGACGGCGGGCTGTCGCTATCATACGAGGTCGATCTGTTCGGCCGGGTCAGCCGCGGGATCGAGGCGGCGCATGGCGATGCCGCTGCGGCGCAGGCCGATGCCGATGGCGTGCGCGCGGCGGTGATCGCCGACACTGTGCGCGCGTATCTGGATATCACGACCAGCGCCGAGCAGTTGAAAGTGGCGCAGGACACGGTGACTCTGCTCGATACGTCAGTGCGGATCACGTCGGCGCGGTTCGATGTCGGACGGTCGGACCGGCTGGATGTGCTGCGCGTGATGGCGCTGCGCGACCAACAGGCCGCGCTGGTGCCGCAGATCCTGGCCGACCGGCGTGCGGCCCTGCTGCGTCTGGCGACGCTGACCGGGCGCGCGCCGGCCGATCTGCCTGCCGACCTTGCGTTGCAGGTGATCACGCCGCAGCCCGCCGCGCCGATCCCGGTGGGCGATGGCGCCGCGCTGATCGCCCGTCGCCCCGACGTGCGCGCAGCCGAGCGGCGGCTGGCGGCGGATTCCGCGCGAATCGGTGTGGCCACGGCCGAGCTGTATCCGCATATCAGCCTGGGCGGGTCGATCGGGTCGACCGCGCTTGGCGGCCAGAATGTGCTGGGCGACGGCGCCTCGCGGTGGGCGCTGGGGCCGCTGATCAGCTGGACCTTTCCCAATTTCAGTGCGGCGCGCGCGCGGATCGCGGCGGCGCGCGCCGATGATGCGGCCTCGCTGGCCCAATTCGACGGCACCGTGCTGATCGCGCTGGAGGAAACCGAGCGGGCGTTGACCCGGTACGCCCGCCTGCGCGAACGGATCGAGATCCTGACGCGCACCCGCGACGAAGCCCAGCGCGCCGCGCGCATCACGCTGGCCCGTCAGCGCGAGGGCCGGATCGACTTCCTGACCGTGCTCGATGCCCAGCGCACGCTGGCGTCGGCCGAAACCGACCTCGTCACCGCCCGTCGCGACGCCAGCTTTGCGCAAGTGGACCTGTTCCGCGCGCTTGGCGGTGGCTGGGCCAGAACATAACCAGAGAGGAGAACACCGATGGATATTCGTGCCGCATATGACTGGAGCCGGGTCATCGACTGGCTCGACAGCGATATCACCGCCTACACGATCAAGCACGCGATCGGATTCGTGATCGTGTGGTGGCTGGCGCGACGCTGGTTGCGTGCATCAGCTGTGGAGACGGCGCCCGCCCTGGCCACAACGAACCTGACAAGCGCAAGAGCGATCGCATCGGTGATGGCACCCGGATGCGCGCGCGCCAGGCAAATCGCGGCGATCGGCGATGCCGAAAAGGGCAGGCGGAGCGATTGCCCATGCGCGACCGCCAATGCGAACACGGTCCATGCCGACACGCAATGTGTAGCGTGGTCGGCCTGAATCAAAGCTGTTCGATGCTCATCGCGAGATCGCTTTGTTTGAACGGTTTGGTCAGGCGTTGCATGTCGGGCGAAATACCGTCGACGTCGGCATAGCCCGAAATGATCAGCACGCGCGTGCCCGGGCTGCGCTGGCGGATCGTGATGGCAAGATCGGTGCCGGTCATTCCCGGCATCAGATGGTCGGTCACCAGCAGTTCGATCACGCCAAGCTGATCGAGTTTCGACAGCGCATCTTCGGCCGATGCCGCCTCGATCACCTGATAGCCCAGCTCGATCAGCATGTCGGCGGTGCTGGAGCGCACGAGCGCTTCGTCATCGACGAGCAGCGCGGTGCCGCGCTCGACCGCGGGGCCAGTCGGCAGCGCGATTGGCGCGACCCGATCGGGCATTGCAGATGTGACGGGCAGCCACAGATGGATCGTCGTGCCTGCACCCGGCGCGCTTTCGATCGTCAGTCCGCCACCCAGCTGCGCCGCAAGGCCGTGCACCATCGACAGGCCGAGCCCGGTGCCCTGGCCCACGCCCTTGGTGGTGAAAAACGGCTCGATCGCTTTCGCCTGGGTCTTTGCATCCATGCCAAGGCCGGTGTCGGCAATCTGCAAATGGATATAATCGCCTGCAGCCAGATCGGCATGATCGCTGCCACGCACATGGTCTTCCGATGCGCTGATCGTCAGCTTGCCGCCATCGGGCATCGCGTCGCGGGCATTCACCGCCAAGTTGAGCAGCGCCATTTCGATCTGGTTCGCATCGGCATGCGCGCAGGGCAACAGGGGGTCGATGTCAATCGCCAGCCCGATGCGCGGCCCGCATGTGCTTGTCAGCAGCCCTGCCAGATTGCGCACCAGCATGCCCAGATCGATGGCGGTCGCCTGCAATGGCTGGCGCCGCGCAAACGCCAGCAGGCGCTGCACCAGGGTTCGCGCACGTTCGGCAGACTGGATCGCGCCATCGATCAGGCGGCGTTCGCGATCGCCGCCGACGCCGCGGCGTTGCAGAATGTCGAGACTGCCCACGATCGGAGTCAGCAGGTTGTTGAAATCGTGCGCCACACCGCCGGTTAGCTGGCCCATCGATTCAAGCTTTTGCGACTGGCGGAGCGCTGCCTGGGTCTGTTCCAGTGCGCTCGTTCGCTCGATAACCCGTTGTTCCAGCGTCTCGTTGAGCGCCAGCAGCCGCTCCTCGCTTTCGCGCAAGGCCATTTCCATCTTTCGCCGCTCGGAAATGTCGTTGAACAGCACTGCGACTTGCCCGCCGCCGGGTTCACCGACTGGAAAGGCATAGACATCGACCCAGACATCGCCAAGCGCTGCAGCATGGTCTTCCAGTCGTGCGGACTGGCGCGTTTGCGCGACCTTGCCATAGACGTCCAACCAGTGTTGCGACGGCGTTGCCACCATCGACCGGAATGTGCGGCCCGGCACGACGCTCATCCCGGTCTGGCGCTCGAACGCGGGGTTGGCCTCGTTGAAAACATAGTCGATGGCACGGCCATCGGTATCGAAGATCATCGTGATGATGCAAAACCCGGCTTCGATCGATTCGAACAGCGATCGGTACTTGGTCGCGCCGCGATGCAGATCTTCGAGCCGCGCACGCGCGTCGTATTGCCGCCGCCGCCCGCGCAGAGCCGATTGCGCGAGGCTGACCAGCGACGTGGGATGGAACGGCCGTTCCAGGAACGACACATTGCCCAAAGTGTCCAGAAATCGTTTGGCCGCCGGATTGCGTTCGAGACCGCCGCCCTTTTGCGTGAGCAATATGAATGGAAAATCAGACCATTCGGCCTGCACCGAAAGCCACTGGACGAGCGGTTGCAGATTGACGGTGCGCAGCGCTTCCTCGGTCACGACGGCAAGGCCCGCCCCTGCCGCAACGCCTGCAACAAGTGCGGGAAAGTCTGCGCATGCCACGGCGTTGAGGCCCGCCTCTGCCAGCAGGGCGGATGCGATCATTGAGTCGCGGCCGCCCGGTGCCAGGATCAGGGCGCGTTCGGAAAAATCGGGAATCACGGGGCCCCGGTTTCCAGCAGCGCTCCCGCACCTGTATTGCTGTCGCCCAACGACCCGTTGCCGCTGAATTCGGGGATGCCGCGCAAGATACCCTGGAAACCGATCAGCGGTTCACCGATGCGGAACCCGTTCTGGCCGATCTTGAACTCGCGGATGGTTGCCTCATGGGGCCCGGTCCGTTTCTTGATGACGGAAATGGCGCGGCGCACATGACCTGTCGCTTCAAAATACCGCAGCATGACCACGGTGTCGGCTAGATAGGTCACATCGACTGTGCTTTGCATGTCGCCAATCAGGCCATGTTGCGCCACGGTCAAAAACGTGGTCGTGCCCTGCCGGTTGAGATACTGAAGCAATTCGTGCATATGCAGGACCAGCGCGTTTTCCTGGGGCATCGCGGCCTGGTATCCGTTCAGGCTGTCGACGACGATCGTATGCACGCCGTGATGTTCGACGGATGTGCGCACACGTTCGGAAAATTCGCCCGGAGACAATTCTGCGGCATCGACCTGTTCGATAAACAGGCTTTTGCGATCCACCATCGCCTGCATGTCGATGCCAAGTTTCAGCGCGCGCTTGAACAGGATGCCGATTTCTTCATCGAAGACGAACATCGCGGCGCGTTCGCCGCGTGCAATCGCTGCTGCAACAAATGTCAGGCTCAGCAGAGATTTGCCGGTGCCCGCAGGGCCCAGGATGAGCACGCTCGATCCCCGCTCGATGCCGCCACCCAGCAGCGCGTCGAGCGGCGCTAGTCCGCTACACACCACATCCTGAACAAATTGCGATTTGTGCTCGGCCGAGACCAGCCGCGGAAACGCACGCACGCCGCCGGTGTCGATGGCAAAATCGTGGTAGCCACCGCGATAGCGCATACCGCGATATTTCGTCACACGCAGCCGACGGCGTTCCGCGCCATAGTTCGGCGCCAGTTCCTCCAGCCGGATTACCCCATGGGCGACACTGTGCACGGTCTTGTCCTGCGCGTCGGCGGTCAGATCATCAAGCATCAGCACGGTAACATGCTTGGTTGAAAAGAACTGCTTGAGCGCCAGGATCTGCCGGCGATAGCGCAGCGAGCTTTGCGCCAGCAGCCGGATTTCGGACAGGCTGTCGATAACCACGCGATCGGGTTGGACTTGTTCGAACGCCTCGAGAATGCCGCTGATGGTCTCGCCCAATTCAAGATCAGAAGAATAGAGCAGGCTTTGTTCGTGATCATTCAGCATGGTTTCCGACGGTACCAGCTCGAAAATGGTCAGCGCGTCAATATTCCATCCATGCGAACGGGCGGTGTCCAGCATTTCCTTCTTGCTCTCGGACAAGGTCACATAAAGGCACGCTTCACCGCGTGTCTTGCCCTCGAGCAAAAACTGGGTTGCGATCGTGGTCTTGCCGGTGCCGGGGCTGCCTTCGAGCAGGAACACATTCCCACGGGACAAGCCACCGCCGAGAATATCATCCAGGCCGCATACCCCGGTCATCGCCAGATCGGTCATTGGTTCGGTCACGGTGTGGTTCTCATGCAAAAGACTTTTGAACGTCTAGGAGCTTTCAATGCGCTATATAGCGGTGTGTTCCTTACCCTTTGGGACGGCGGCGGTTACGCGGATGCCCGAATATGATCGATGAACGCACGCAATGTCGCAGGAACCAGACGCCGCCCCGGATAATACAGATATGGCCCCGAAAACATCTGCCACCAGGGTTTCAGCACCGGTACGAGCGTGCCGTCGTGCAGATGGGGCGCCAGCCACTCCTCGAACAGATGCACGATGCCGTTACCTGCGACGGCGGCCGCGACGGCCAGGTCCATGGCGCCGCCAGGACCGACGATCAACGGGCCTTTGGGATCGACAAAGATCACTTCGCCATCGTGTTCGAATTCCCAATCGGGCATTGCGCCGCTGCGAAACCGGCCGCGCAGGCAGGCGTGGTCCAGCAGGTCGCGCGGGTGCTCGGGCGTGCCATGCGCGGCCAGGTAGGCAGGCGCAGCAGCGGTCGCCATGCGCTGGTGGCGGGGCCCTGTCGGCACCGCAATCATGTCGGCCTCCAGCCGTTCTTCATAGCGCATGCCCGCATCGCAGCCTTGCGCCAGAACATCGACAAAGCTGTCTTCGGCCGTGATCTCGACGCGGATATCGGGATAGGCGGCCATGAAACCGGGCAGGATCGCGGGCAGCACCAGCCGCGCAACACTGATCGGCACATTCAGCCGCAGCGTGCCCGAGGGGCGGTCGCGAAACGTGTTGACCACGTCGATCGCCGCGTCGACTTCGCGCAAGGCAGGGCCCAGCCGTTCGAGCAATTGCGCGCCTGCCTCGGTCGGCGTGACCGACCGGGTCGAGCGATTGAGCAGCCGCACGCCCAGGTCGGTTTCTAGCCGCCGGATCGCTTCGCTCAGCGTCGATGCGCTTTGCCGCCCCTTGCGCGCCGCCTCGCGGAATCCACCCGCCGTGGCCACCGCGAGCAGGGCGTTCAGATCGCTCAATTCGGGCTTGCGTGTTTCCATCGTGCGAATTTCCGTACAACCTGTGTGGATACCATGGCCTTATCATACACGCAGGTTTGTCCTAAATCATCGTTCAGACGCTTGTTCAGGAGTTTACCGCATGACCGACATCACAACCTATCCCATGGGCGACCGTACTGTACGGCGGATCGGCTATGGCGCGATGCAACTGGCAGGCCCCGGCGTGTTTGGCCCGCCGCGCGATCACGATGCGGCGCTGGCGGTGTTGCGCGCGGCGGTCGCTGCCGGGGTCAACCATATCGACACCAGCGATTTCTATGGCCCGCACGTCACCAACCGGCTGATCCGGGAGGCGCTGGCACCGTATCCCGACGATCTGGTGCTTGTGACCAAGCTGGGCGCACGGCGCGGCGATGATGCCAGCTGGATCCCCGCGCAATCGGCCGACGACCTGCGCCGGGGGCTGGAGGACAATCTGCGCCATCTCGGGCTCGACGCGATGGAAGTGGTCAACATGCGCTTCATGGGCGATGGGCACGGGCCCACGGACGAGCCGGTCGAACCGCAAATGCGCGCACTGGCCGAAATGCAGCGCGAGGGCCTGATCCGGCACATCGGGATCAGCACGGTGACAGCCGCGCAAGTCGCGGCCGCGCAGCAGATCTGCCCGATCGTGTGTGTGCAGAACCAGTACAATATCGTCCATCGCGGCGATGACACGCTGATCGACAGCTTGGCCGAACAGGGCATCGCCTATGTGCCGTATTTCCCGCTGGGCGGGTTTTCGCCACTGCAGTCGGACCGGTTGCAGGCGGTTGCGACGCGCCTGGCGGCCAGCCCGATGCAAGTTGCGCAAGCCTGGCTGCTGCGCCGCAGCCCGAATATCCTGCTGATCCCGGGCACGTCATCGCTGGCGCATCTCGAACAGAACCTTGCAGTCGCGTCGCTGGTCCTCGACGACAACGCTATGGCTGAATTGAATGCGATCGGTCGGGTTGCCTGATCCTATCGGCACAGGCGCCACTCGCTCATGCGTCATCCCGGATCAAGTCCGGGATGACGAGGATGACGGGGTGGCGCGCTTATCCGGCGTTTGCGGGTATCTGTCCGCGATCGTAATCCAGCACCGCCTGCAACAGCACATTGGCGCCGCGTTCCGCATCGGCCGGCGTGATGTTCTCCGCGACATTGTGGCTCAGCCCGTTTTCGCACGGGATAAAGATCATGCCGGTGGGCGCCACACGCGCGGTATAGACCGAATCGTGCCCCGCGCCCGACAGCATCGCCCGGTGCGAATATCCCAGCCGCTGCGTCGCGGCGCTGATCGCACCCAGCACGCCGGGGTCGAACGACACCGGCGGTGACGACCAGATCAGGTTGAGCGTCATGCCCACGCGCAACTGCGATTGCAGGGCGGACATGGCGTTGCGCAGCTTGGCTTCCAGCTGGTCGAGCCCGGCCACGTCCGGGTGACGCAGGTCGACGGTCATCCGCACTTCGCCAGGCGCGGTGTTGCGCGATCCGGGATAGGCCTGGAACAGCCCGATCGTTGCCAGGGAGGCGCCGGGATCGGACCGGCCTATCTCATCGACCGCGATGGCCAGCCGCGCCGCGGCATGCAGCGCGTCGCGGCGCAGCGCCATCGGCGTGGTGCCCGCATGGCAGGTCTGGCCCTTGACCACGACATCGAACCAGCGAATGCCCTGGACTCCGCTGACGACGCCGATCTCGAGCGCTTCGGCCTCGAGCACCGGGCCTTGTTCGATATGCAGTTCGAAATGCGCCGCGAGCGCATGCCCGCCTGGCGTCTCGTCGCCGGCAAAGCCCGATTGTGCCAGCGCCTCGCCCATGGTCACGCCGTCGCGGTCGGTCTGGGCCAGCGCGTAATCGAGCGTGAACACGCCGGCGAATACGCCCGATGCGACCATTGCCGGCGCGAACCGCGCCCCTTCCTCGTTGGTCCAGTTGATGATTTCGATCGGATGGCGCGTGGTGGTGCCGCTGGCCTGCACTGTGCGCGCAACTTCCAGTCCCGCCAGGACGCCCAGAATGCCGTCGAACCGGCCACCAGTGGGTTGGGTGTCGAGATGGCTGCCGATCGCGATCGGGGGCAGGGCGGCGTCGCTGCCGGGCAGGCGCGCATATTGCGTGCCGATGCGGTCTGTCGTGACGGTCATGCCGATGGCCTGGCACGCTTGGGCAAACCAGCGGCGCATCGCCGCGTCTTCGTCCGACAACGTCAGCCGGCACAGCCCGGGGCGATCGGGCGCGGGGCCGGCAATCGCGCCGTACTGTGCGGTTTCGGCCAGCGTCGCCCACAGGCGTGCGCCGTCGATACGCAAGTCCTGCGTCATCGCAGCGGCTCGCGCTTGAGCGGCATCGTCATGCAATGGATGCTGCCACCACCGCGCGCAAACACGTCGAGCGGCGGGTCGATCACGGTCACTCCGCGTGCGCGCAATTCGGCGTTGATCCGCACGCTGTGCGCCGGCGAAATCACGCGGTTTTCGCCCAGCGCGAGCAGGTTGCAACTCATCGCCATGACTTCGGGATACGTCGCGTGGACGATCTCGATCCCGTGTGCGGTCAGGAATGCAGCGAAATCGTCACCCAGCACATCGGTGCAGGCGACGGCTATGTTGTCAGTGGCCATACAGTACAGAACGTCGAGATGAAGGAAATGTTCGGGAAATTCTTCGGTGCGTGTGGTCCAGCCGGCGTCTTTGAACCAGCCGGTGAACTGCGCGGCGCCCGCGCGATTGGTGCGCACCCCCGAATGCCCGACGATCAGCAGGCCGGGGCGCACGATATGAATATCGCCGCCCTCGACCACGCCTTCGCTGGCAAAGCGGTGAAATCCGCCGGCAGCGAGATGAAAATCGAGCACCGCGCTGTATTCGCCGCGCCGCTGCGGCAATGCCAGTTGCGTGAGCACCGGGCCCCACGGCGTGGTCTGGCTCGAATCGCGGGTATAGACCTGGTACGGATGGGCGCCGGTGGGTTTGAGGAAATGCAGGTTGACCCCGGCCGTGCCCAGCGCCTCGGTCAGGCCGTCCCACTGGCGCAGCATCGCCGCGCGATCGAATTGCGCAGACGAGGCCAGGGTCGAGACTGCGACTGCGTTGGTTTCCATCCAGTGGTAGTGGTCAGGCGGGCATAACAGCACATCGGTCAATACGCCCGTTTCCGAATCCACAGTCCACTGCATCGTTCACTCCCGCTCGAAGACCAGCGACTATAGCGACGGGTCTGGCGGATGCAGTATCTTTCGTGGGCTAGTGGACTTTGGCCGAGAATTGCCCGCACGCGCGCATGCCGTTGGTCAGGCGGTCATGCGCCAGGCACAGGCCGTCACGCCCGCGCACTGCCGCCTGCGCCGAAGACATGACCGCCAGCCCGCCCATTTCGCGCTCGATCACGCGGGGATCGGTGCAGAAGTGGGCGCAGGGCGCGCACGGCTGATCAGCCACCCAGATGCTGCCAATAGCTGCCGAACACATAGACCGACAACACGTAGCCGAGCACGACATTGACCGCGACACCGGCGGAAAACGCCAGCAGCGGCTTCGACCCGGCGCGCGCAAGCTGATCGAACCGCGTCGTCAGCCCGATGCTAAAAAAGCAGAAGATGAACGCCCAGGTGCGCATATCCTTGATCGGGCCGACAAACGCCGGGATTGCGACCTTGTTGTACGCGGTCAGCGTCAGCCCCGCCGTCACCACCGACACGATCGCCGAGGCCGCCAGGAACCCGATCACGAATTTGGGAAAGCGGCGCCAGATTTCGCTGACGTCGGGCGCACCCGTGCCAGGCTGATCGCGCCAGCGCGTGGTTGCGACAACCGCAAGCGCCACCGCCCAGATGCCGATCCATACATCACGGCCAAGCACTTTCATCAGCGTGAATGCCTGCAACGCCTGGTCGGCGGTGCCGGTGATCCCGGGAACTTTGCCCGCAAGTCCGCCATAGGCCTGCGCCGCGGCAATGCCCGCCGCATCGGCAAATTCCGACGTGCCGATCCATGCGCCCGCGACGCCTGTCGGCAACAGCAGCCCGCGCGATACCAGTGGCAGCACGAATATCATCACGATCGCCCACAACACGACCGCCGAGATCGTTACCGAGGCGTTTTCCCGCTTGGCGCCGACCGCGCCCGCAATCGCGATTGCCGCCGATACGCCGCACACCGCGCCGCCGACGCCCAATGTGGCGGCAAACCGGCGATCGAGCCCGAGGCGTACCGCGATGAAATAGATCACGGCAAACGTGACGATCGACACGACCGCCGCCTGGCCCACCGCGACCGGCCCGGCGAGCACGATCAGCGTCAGCGGCACGGTCGCGCCGAGCAGCACGATGCCGACCTTTACATACATTTCGCCGCGCAGCCCCGCCGCGAAACGCGCCGGCACCCCGACGGTGTTGGCAACCAGCAGCCCCAGAAACAGCGCGACCAGCGGCGGTTCGAGATTGTACGCAACCGCCTTGTCCCATTGCCCGAGCACGAAAATCACATAGGCCGCCAGATAGAGCGGCACGAACGCAACCAGAAAGTCGCGCAGCCGGTAGCCCAGCGCCGACAACGCACCGCCGAACACCGCCGCCCAGAACACGAATTGTGCAAGGTAGCGGGGATAATTGGTCGCCAGGTCGGCGGTGACTTCGCCAAGGCTTTTCCAGCGGGGAGGCAGCACTGCGAGCCAGCGCAGCGACAGGCCGAGGTGCGACAGCACCAGCGCGGCGATGACGATGCCAAGGCCGATACCGACGGCCCACCAGTCTTCGTTGCCGGGCCTGACGGTCTGGCCGGGCGATGGGCTTGGTGCTGTGTCGGCCATGGTACGCTCCCGCGAATGCAGCACGCCCCCGTGCTGCCTTTGCGGGGGAATACTCAACCAGGTTTATTGAGTAAAGCCGGCGTTAGGTATCACGGACTAAAGCTGAGGTTGGCCGAACGTGCCTTCGTCGAACCCCTTCCTTGGTGTGCGGGCGGGCCGAACCGCGGCGTTTCACCCTGCGCCTTCCCCGACATAGATCGCGCCCCAGGCAGGCAGATGCGCGGGATCGGCGCCGTTGACCGAATACAACACGTCTCCGGCCGGGCTGGCATGATCATGCGCCGCCGCGCCGATGTTGAACGCGCAATGGATGGTATGGCCGTTGTGGCGGCGGGTAAACGACAGCAGATTGCCAAGAACACGGATATCGACGATCGCGCCCAGGCGCAGCGCCATATGCGTCTGGCGCAGCGCCAGCATATGCCGGGTGTGCGCCAGCATCGCGTCGGGATCGTGCTCCTGCGCAGAGACGGCGCGCGCGATATTGCCGGCGGACAGCGGCAGCCAGGGTCGCCCGGTGGTAAACCCGCCATGCGGCGCATCGGCATCCCACGGCATGGGCGTGCGCACGCCGTCGCGGCCCAATGTCTGCGGCCAGTTGGCGATCGCCTCGGGATCCTTCAGCATTTCGAACGGGATTTCGTCCTGCAACAGGCCCAGTTCCTGCCCCTGGTAGATAAAGATATTGCCGCGCAGCGCGCCCAGCAGCGCGATCACCATGCGCCCGAACGGCCCGCGATCTTCGCCCCCGGCCCAGCGCGACAGGCAGCGCGGGGCATCGTGGTTTTCGAATGCCCAGCTCGGCCAGCCCTCTCCAAGACCTACGCCCAGGCCATCGCCGCCCGCGTCACCCGCCCAATTGCGCAACGACGATGCGACGATCGCGGCGCTGAGCGTTGGCGCATACAGGAAATCGAAGCCATAGGCGCTCGACAGGCGCCGCGTGCCGGCGGTGTAGGCCTTCATCAGCGGCAGCGGATCGTCGCCGCCGACTTCGGCGACCGAAAACACCGCGCCGAATTCGTCGCACACACTGCGGATGCGCTCGACGAACCCGACGACATCGGGATGGCCCTGGCTGTGCTGCTTGATCTGGAAATCGAACGGTCGGGTGCGCGGCTTGTCATCGGTCGCGGGCGGATTGTCGGTGAAATCCGGGTCGAACATCGCATGGTTGAGCGCGTCGAAGCGAAACCCGTCGACACCACGCATCAGCCAGAACCGCACGACATCGAGCAGCGCATCCTGGACCACCGGCAGATGCACATTCAACTGCGGCTGTTCGGCAAGGAACTGGTGATAGTAATATTGCGCGCGGCGGCCGTCCCATGTCCACGCCGGGCCGCCGAACACCGATTGCCAGTTGTTGGGCGGGGTGCCGTCGGACTTTGCGTCGCGCCAGACGTACCAATCCGAATGATCGCCGCTGTGGCCCGAGCGGCTGTTGGCGAACCAGGGATGCTTGTCGGACGTATGCGCAAACACCAGATCGATCGTGACTCGCAGGCCCAGGTCGTGCGCGCGCGCGACCAGCGCGTCGAAATCGGCCAGCGTCCCGAAGATCGGATCGACATCGCGGTAATCGGCGACGTCGTAGCCGTAGTCGACCATCGGACTGGTGAAAAACGGCGAGATCCACACCGCATCGACACCCAGCCGCGCGACGTGATCGAGATGCGCGGTAATCCCCGGCAGATCGCCGATGCCATCGCCATTGCTGTCGGCAAAACTGCGCGGATACACCTGGTACACCGCCGCGCCGCGCCACCATTCGCCGCCGGCGATTATCTCTGCGTCACTCATGTTTGTCCGGGCCTTCCGCAAATGCGCGTGCAAATCACAGGTCGGGCGGGGGCAGGTCAAGCGCCAATCGGGGGGTTGGCCGTTCGAGGCGTTTTAAGGCGTGATGCAGTTTCGCCTGCTTTTGACGCAAGCATGAATGATCCAACGCCCCCACCACACGTCACCCCGGACTTGATCCGGGGTCCCGCTGCCTTTGCGACGGTGCATGCGGTTGCAACGTCAGCGTAAAAGGGAAGCGGGATCCCGGGTCAAGCCCGGGATGACGAGAAAGCGGGAGGATGATGTGATGTTCAGGGGCGACGCATGATCAATGCACTGCGGGTGCAGGACAGCACTTCCTCGCCGCGCTGATTGGTCAGCCAGTGGCGGAACGTGACGACGCCCGCGGTGGGCCGCGAGCGGCTTTCACGCGCGTCGATCACTTCGCTGTGGCAGGTCAGCGTGTCGCCGATGAATGTCGGTTTGGGGGTGACGATCTTGTCGAAACCCAGATTGGCGACGAGTGTGCCGACCGTCGTGTCACTCACCGACAGGCCGATGCACAGCGCAAAGGTGAAAGTCGAATTGACCAGGATCTGGCCGAATTCGCTGGTGCGCGCGGTTTCGGCATCGAGGTGCAGCGGTTGCATGTTGTGAGTCATCGCCGAAAACAGCAGGTTGTCGGTCTCGGTCACGGTGCGGCTGGGCTGATGCGCAAGGCGCGTGCCGATCGTCCACTCTTCGAAGAACCGCCCGGTCATGCCGCATCATCCTTTTCGATCCGGACCAGCACCGCTTCGGCGCCCACCTGCTGCCCGGCCCGCACCGGCAATTCGGCGACGGTGCCCACCACAGGGCTCTTGATCGCCTGTTCCATCTTCATCGCTTCGAGTGTCAGCAGCGTCTGCCCTTTGGCCACGTGGTCGCCAATCGCGACCATGACCGAGGTGACGAGCCCCGGCATCGGCGCGATGATGGCGCCCGCGCCATCTTCGGCACCGGCGGCGGCCGGGCGCCAGGGGGTGATCAGCCAGGTTGCGCCGCTTTCGCTTGCCAGGATGCCGCGCGACGTCGGCGTGATCGATCCGCTGCCGGCACCGCCCAGCATGACCGCATGCACCGTTTCGCCATCATCGAGCCGCAATTCGACCGGCACCGGCGGCGCATTCAGCCGCCAGCCGGCGAGATGCGGCGCGGGCCCTGCATCGGCTGCGCCATAAAATTGCTGCGCGATATTCTGGAGCAGCGGATGGCCCGGAACCGGACGCGCAGCCCAGTCATCGCCGCGCCGCCCGACCAGCCCGGTGTCGAGATGCCCGGCGACGACCGCGTCATCGGCAAGCGCATGCGCCAGAAACGAGGCATTGGTGCGCACCGGCCAGCATTCGACCGCGCCAGCCATGGCAGACAGCCCGGCAAACGCCTGGTCGCGCGTTTCGGCATGGTTGATCAATTTAGCGAGCATCGGGTCGTAATACGGGCTGACCGCGTCGCCTTGTTCGACGCCGCTGTCGACGCGCCCGGTTTGCGGCAGGCGCAAATGATCGAGCCGCCCGATGCTGGGCAAGAACCCGGCCGCAGGATCTTCGGCGTACAGCCGCGCCTCGACCGCATGACCGGTCGATGTAATCTGCTCCTGCGTCAGCGGCAACGGCTCGCCGCTGGCCACGCGCAATTGCCATTCCACAAGGTCGATGCCGGTGATCGCTTCGGTCACCGGGTGTTCGACTTGCAGGCGGGTGTTCATTTCCATGAACCAGATGCGATCGGCATCGAGCGGGCCCGAGCCGTCGGCAATGAATTCGATCGTGCCGGCGCCGCGATAGTTGACCGCCGCTGCCGCGCGCACCGCCGCCGCGCACAGGCGTCCGCGCGTTGTCGCGTCCATGCCGGGGGCAGGGGCTTCCTCGATCACTTTCTGGTGGCGACGTTGCAGCGAACAATCGCGTTCGAACAGGTGCACGACCGACCCAAGCGCATCGCCGAACACCTGCACTTCGATATGGCGCGGCGAGGCGATGTATTTTTCGATCAGCACATGCGCATTGCCGAACGCGTTGCGCGCTTCGCGCTGGCACGAGGCCAGCGCCTCGGCGAACTCCGCCGCAGCGGAGACCAGCCGCATGCCTTTGCCGCCCCCGCCGGCGACCGCCTTGATCAGCACCGGATACCCGATTTTCGCCGCTTCCTCCGCCAGCAGTGCAGGGGTCTGGTCTTCGCCCATGTAGCCTGGCGTGACCGGAACGCCGGCGGCGATCATCAGGCGCTTGGCCGCGTCCTTCAGGCCCATCGCGGTGATGCTGGCGGGATCGGGGCCGACCCAGACGAGCCCGGCCTCGATCACGCTTTGCGCAAAGGCGGCGTTTTCCGACAGGAAGCCATAGCCGGGGTGGATTGCCTCTGCGCCGCTTTCGCGCGCAGCGGCCAGGATGCGTGATCCCGCGAGATAGGATTCGCCTGGCCGCGCGGGCCCGATCGCGACGGCGGTGTCGGCCATCCGCACATGGAGTGCCTTGGCATCGGCTTCGGAATAGACCGCGATCGTGCGCACACCCAGGCGTCGCGCGGTGCGGATGACGCGGCAGGCGATTTCGCCGCGATTGGCGATCAGGACAGAACGGATCATCGCATCACATCCGGAACACGCCGAACTGCGCGTGTTCGGGTATGGGGGTTTCAAGACAAGCAGCGAGCGACAGGCCGATGACATCGCGGGTCTGCACCGGATCGATGATGCCGTCATCCCACAGCCGCGCCGAGGCGAAGTACGGATTGCCTTCGGTTTCGAAGGTGTCGCGGATCGGGGCCTTGAACGCTTCGGCCTGTTCGGGCGTCCAGGTCGCGGCGTCGCGGTGGACGGTGGCAAGAACGCTTGCCGCCTGTTCGCCGCCCATCACCGAGATACGCGAATTGGGCCAGGTGAACAGGAAGCGCGGATCGTACGCCCGCCCGCACATGCCGTAATTGCCCGCGCCGAACGATCCGCCGATCAGCACGGTGATCTTGGGCACGCTGGCGGTGGCGACGGCGGTGACCAGCTTGGCCCCGTCGCGCGCGATCCCTTCGGCCTCGTACTTGCCGCCGACCATGAACCCGGTCACGTTCTGCAGGAACAGCAGCGGGATCTTGCGCTGGCACGCCAGCTCGATGAAATGTGCGCCCTTCAGCGCGCTTTGTGAAAACAGCACGCCGTTGTTGGCCAGGATCGCGACAGGCATGCCGTGGATATGCGCAAAGCCGGCGATCAGCGTGGTGCCGTACAGCGCCTTGAATTCGTGGAACTCGCTGCCGTCGACGATCCGCGCGATGATTTCGCGCGCGTCGAAGCCTTCGCGCAGGGTTTCGGGGATCAGGCCGTAAAGGTCGTCTGCCGGGTAGAGCGGGTCCTTTGCCGGCTGGCGATTGACCGCGGCGGCTTGCGATGGGGGCAGGGTGCCGACGATATCGCGCAGGATCGCCAGCGCGTGATCGTCATTGGCCGCCAGGTGATCGACCACGCCCGATTTGCGCGCATGCAGGTCGCCGCCGCCCAGGTCCTCGGCACTGATGTCTTCGCCAGTCGCGGCTTTCACCAAGGGCGGCCCGGCCAGGAAGATCGTGCCCTGGTTGCGCACGATCACGCTCTCGTCGCTCATTGCCGGCACATAGGCGCCGCCGGCGGTGCAACTGCCCATCACGCAGGCGATCTGCGCAATGCCTTGCGCCGACATCTGCGCCTGGTTGAAAAAGATCCGCCCGAAATGATCGCGGTCGGGAAAGACCTCGGCCTGGTGCGGCAGGTTCGCCCCGCCGGAATCGACCAGATACAGGCACGGCAGGCGGTTTTCGGCGGCGATCGCCTGCGCGCGCAGGTGTTTCTTGACCGTCATCGGATAATACGTGCCGCCCTTGACCGTGGCGTCGTTGGCCACGATCATCACCTGGCGCCCCGCCACCCGCCCGATCGCGGTGATCAGGCCCGCGCCCGGCACTTCGTCGTCATACAGCCCGAACGCCGCCATCTGTCCCAGTTCGAGCAGCGACGAGCCCGGATCGAGCAGGCGCTCGACCCGGGCACGGGGCAGCAATTTGCCCCGCGCAACATGGCGCTCGCGCGATTTCGCCCCGCCGCCCTGGGCGATCTGCGCGACACGGTCGCGCAATTGCGCCGCCAGCGCGCGGTTGTGCGCATCGCGCGCCACGACTTCTGGCGCCAGGCGATCCAGAACCGTTCCGATAATGCTCACAAAATCCTCCCCGAAACGGGGAGGGGGACCACGCGAAGCGTGGTGGAGGGGCGGTGCCGCAAGGGATTCCCCTCCGATGGCGCGCCGTTCACACCGTGCCCCACATCACCCGCGCGCCATGACGCACCGCCACTGCACATCCCATCAAATATTTTGCCCAAGGCGAGGCCCCTCCACTGCTGCTTCGCGCGGTCCCCCTCCCCGTTCCGGGGAGGCTATCATGATCTTGCGCCAATCAGTTCGCGGCCGATCAGCATGCGGCGGATTTCATTGGTGCCGGCGCCGATGTCCAGCAATTTGGCATCGCGCAAAAACCGCTCGACCGGCCAGTCGCGGGTATAGCCCGCGCCGCCCAGCGCCTGCACCGCTTCGCCGGCGGTGCGGAACGCATTTTCGCTGGCCAGCAGGATCGCGCCCGCCGCATCGAACCGCGTCGTGCGGCCCCGGTCGCAGGCGCGTGCCACCGCGTAGACATAAGCGCGCGCCGACTGCAGCGCGACATACATATCGGCGACTTTGGCCTGGATCAGCTGAAACGTGCCGATCGGCGCGCCGAACTGCCGCCGTTCGCGCACATAAGGAATGACGGTATCGAGGCATGCCTGCATGATGCCCAGTTGCAGCCCCGCCAGCACCACGCGTTCGTAGTCGAGCCCGCTCATCAGCACGCCGACCCCGCCGTGCAGCGGGCCCATCACCGCATCGTCCGGCACGAAGCAGTCGTCGAACACCAGCTCGGCCGTCGGCGATCCGCGCATGCCCATCTTGTCGATTTTTTGCCCGATGGAAAATCCGGCAAAGCCTTTTTCGATCAGGAATGCGGTGATCCCGCGCGATCCGCCGTCGGGCGCGGTCTTGGCATAGACCACCAGCGTATCGGCGACCGAGCCGTTGGTGATCCAGTATTTGGTGCCGTTCAGCCGGAACCCGCCGGGCACCGCATCGGCGCGCAGCTTCATGCTGACGACATCGCTGCCCGAGCCGGCTTCAGACATCGCCAGCGCGCCGACATGGTCGCCCGCGATCAGTTTGGGCAGGTATTTTGCTTTTTGTTCGGGCGAACCCCAGCGGCGGATCTGGTTGACGCACAAGTTCGAATGCGTGCCATATGACAGCCCGACGCTGGCGCTGGCGCGGCTGATTTCCTCGACCGCGATCACATGATCGAGATAGCCCAGGCCGAGGCCGCCGTCTTCTTCGGCGACGGTCAGCCCGTGCAGCCCCAGCGCGCCCATCTCGGGCCACAAGTCGCGCGGAAACCGGTCGTCCCGATCGACCTCTGCCGCGATCGGCGCAATGCGTTCGTCAGCAAAGCGCGCGATGGTTTCGCGCAACATCTCGGTCTGTTCGGACAGGCCGAAGTCGAATTCGGGCGTGGCGCGCATGGCATCCTCTGGGTTCGATTTGCCCGGAGGGTATCGCATCGCGGATTGCACAGGAAATTGAAAGTGGGCGCGATGTCATATAGGTTTCATCTATGATCAAACGTCATCACATCCGCCAGTTCCTCGGCGTCGCCGATGCCGGCAGCTTCGTCCAGGCTGCGGCGCGGCTGCATATCACCCAGCCGTCGCTGTCGGCGGGGATTGCCGAGCTCGAGCGATTGGTCGGCACGCGGCTGTTTGTGCGCAACCGCCGGCTGGTGCGATTGACCGAGGCGGGCGGGACGTTCCTGCCGATTGCGCGCGATCTGGAGCGGGGGTTTCGCGCGGCCGACAGTTTCGGCCGGGGGGTGGTGCCCGATTGGCCGACATTGCGGCTGGGCACGATCCGCACGATCGCTGCGGGCGATCTGCGGCGCGTGGTCGAGCCGTTGCTGGGCGCTTATGGCGTCGAAGTGATCGAGGGGAGCGACCACGATCTGCGCGGCAATCTGGCCAATGGGCGGATTGCGTGTGCGCTGACGCTGCTGCGCGATGGCGAAGGGGCGCCGTTGTGGGAGGAACCGTATCGCATGTTCGTGCCGGCAGGACACCGGCTGGCACAAGCGGGCGAGGTCGCACCCGAGGACCTGGCCAGCGAGATCATGATCGCGCGGCGCGCGTGCGAAGTGCTGGAAGACACCAGCCGGTTTTTCACATCGGCAGGCGTTCGTCCGCGTTTCGCGCTGCGCAGTGAGAGCGACGAGCGATGCATGGCGATGGTCGCAGCCGGGTTGGGGATTACGACCGCACCAGTGTCGCTGGAGATTGCCGGCACAGTGGCGATCGATGTTGCGGGATATGCATTCAGCCGCAGGATCGGCCTGTTGTGCGACCCCGCGTTGGCGCAGGATCTCGCGACGCGAGGGCTGTTCGATGGGCCCATTGGCAAGGTACGTTAACCGCACTTCTTTCTCGCCGCCCGTTCAGGGGAGGGGCTGCAGGTCGCGATTGTTGCGACAATTTCATGCAAGCCTTGCACCGGGCGGCCAAGTGGTGTTCGACGCTGGCGGCATCCGGTCTGCGGATTCGCGCGTAATTCCTTTATGAGTGCTATCCCCGCCGTGACCGAAACGCCTTCCAATTCGTACGCCCCCAATTTGTACGACCGTCGCCTGGTGCTCCGGCACATGGGCACCGCCGGCGCTGTGGCGCTCGCATTGGCCGAAGGGGTGGGGGCATTGCCCGAAACGGCGCGGGGCGCGTCGGCGGCGCAGTTCGTTTCGCGCCGCCCGGCGCCCGCCGACCGGCGTTTCACCAGCCCGGCGGTCGAAGCCGAGATCGCGCGCGTCACCAAAAAGATCGGCGATCCCGAGCTCGCGTGGCTGTTTGCCAATTGCTATCCCAACACGCTCGACACCACAGTCGAGGTCGGGATGCGGGGCGGACGTCCCGACACTTTTGTGCTGACTGGCGATATCCCGGCGATGTGGCTGCGCGACAGCTCGGCACAAGTGTGGGGCTATCTGCCGCTCGCCAAATCCGATGCGGCGCTGCAACGGCTGTATCGCGGCCTGATCGGCCGTCATGCACGGTCGGTGCTGATCGATCCGTATGCCAATGCGTTTGCGCGCGATCCGGGTGCGAAATCGCCGCTGTTCTGGACCGCGCAGGACCAGACCGTGATGAAACCCGGTGTGGCGGAGCGCAAATGGGAAATTGATTCGCTGTGCCATGTCGTGCGGCTGGCGCGCGGCTATTGGCATGTGACCGGCGATACCACGCCGTTCGACGCCGAATGGCACCGTGCCGCGCAGCTGATCGTCGCGACCTTGCGCGCCGAACAGCGCAAGGACGGCACCAGCCCGTACCGGTTTCAACGATCAAGCCCCAACCCCTACGACACGGTGATGCTGGGCGGAATGGGCGCGCCAACGCGCAAGATCGGGCTGATCCATTCGATGTTCCGCCCGTCGGACGATGCCTGCGTCTTTCCGTTCCTGATTTCGGCGAACCTGTTTGCGGTACGCGCCTTGCGCTGGCTGGCGGAACTGGCCGGAAAGGTGTTGAACGATGCGGCGTTGGCGCAGGACGCCCTGGCACTGGCCAAGGAGGTCGAAACCGCGCTGGCCGAATTCGGCCGCATCGGCAAGGATGACGACGCGGTATGGGCTTATGAAGTCGACGGGTTTGGCAACACGCTGTTCATGGACGATGCCAATGCGCCCAGCCTGTCGTCGCTGGCCTATCTTGATTGCGTGCCGCGGTATGACCCGCTGTTTCGCCGTACCGAGGACCGCTGCTGGAGCGCGGCCAATCCGTATTTCTTTTCGAACGGCGGCCATTCCGGGATCGGCGGGCCGCACGAAGGGCTGGACATGATCTGGCCGATGTCGCTGATGATACGCGCGCTGTCTACCGACATGCCGAGCGTGGCGGCGGGGTGCATCGCACAGTTGAAAACCAGCCACGCCGGCACGGGTTTCATGCACGAAGCGTTCGAGGCAGGCAATCCGACGCATTACACCCGGCCGTGGTTCGCCTGGGCGAACGGGCTGTTCGGCGAATTGGTGATCAACCTGGCACGGCGCATGCCGCGTGTGCTGGCCGCGCCTTCGCCCTTGCGGCCGGGGTAAATCCTCTCCCTTTGGGGAGAATGTGTTGGCTTGCCCGCGATTTTGAAGCGGGTTAGGTGGCACGCACAACACTGTAAAAGGCATAACGCAATGGCCGGCATGACCAGGTTCGATTGGAGCGATCCGTTTTTCCTCGACGGGCAATTGACCGAGGAAGAGCGGATGATCCGCGATGCGGCCAAGGCCTATGCGCAGGACAAGCTGGCACCGCGCGTCATCTCGGCCTGGTCGGACGAGCGGATGGATGCCGAGATCTTTCTGGAAATGGGCGCGCTGGGTTTGCTCGGGCCCACGGTGCCCGAGGTCTATGGCGGGGTCGGCGCGTCCTATGTGTCCTATGGCCTGGTCGCGCGCGAGATCGAGACGATCGACAGCGGCTATCGCAGCATGATGAGCGTGCAGTCGAGCCTCGTGATGTTTCCGATCCTGACCTTCGGCTCGGAAGAGCAGAAGCACAAATACCTGCCGGGCCTGGCCAAAGGCGAGCTGATCGGCTGTTTCGGGCTGACCGAGCCCGACGCGGGATCGGACCCGGGCGGGATGACTACGCGCGCGGTGAAAACCGATGGCGGCTACCGTATTTCGGGCGCGAAGACGTGGATTTCCAACGCGCCTATCGCCGATGTGTTTGTCGTGTGGGCCAAATCCGATGCGCATGGCGGCGCCATCAGGGGCTTTATCCTGGAAAAGGGCATGAAGGGGCTGGTCGCGCCCAAGATCGGCGGCAAGCTGTCGCTGCGCACGTCGATCACCGGCATGATCCAGATGGACGATGTCGAAGTGGGCGAAGATGCGCTGCTGCCGCATGTCGAGGGGCTGAAAGGCCCGTTCGGCTGCCTCAATCGCGCGCGTTATGGCATTTCGTGGGGCGCCCTGGGTGCGGCGGAATTCTGCCTGCATGCGGCGCGGCAATACGGGCTCGATCGCAAGCAGTTCGGGCGGCCACTCGCTGCGACGCAATTGTACCAGAAGAAACTGGCCGACATGATGGCCGATATCGCGCTGGGCCTGCAGGCATCGTTGCGCGTCGGGCGGTTGATGGACGAAGGCCAGTTTGCGCCCGAGATGGTTTCGATCGTCAAGCGCAACAATGTCGGCAAGGCGCTCGAAATTGCGCGCGCGTCACGCGACATGCACGGCGGCAACGGCATTTCGGCGGAATACCAGGTGATGCGGCATCTCGCCAATCTGGAAACGGTGAACACCTATGAGGGCACGCACGATGTCCATGCGCTGATCATGGGCCGCGCGATTACCGGAATCGCCGCGTTCTGACGATCAGGGCCACCCTTTTTGGCGTAGTGTAATTAATGTCTATACATATTAGACCGGCCGTGTCAGGTTTTCCGCAGTGATGTGACAGTGGGGAATGCGGCAGGCGTGACCGGGGGCGACAGGACGATTGTACGCGCCGGTGCCCTGGTTGCGGTGCCCTGGGCCAATGGCGGCGGGGTGACTCGGATCATTGCGGAGCGGCCGGGCGCCTTCCGGCTAAGCCTGGCGACGATTGCCGATGCTGGACCGTTCTCGCTGTTCCCCGGGTTTACGCGCGTTTTTGCGCTTGTGTCGGGCCGGGTCGACCTGACCGGGCAGAGTGGCACACTCGATGCGCGCTCGGCACCGGTGATGTTTTCGGGCGATGAGCCCATGGCAGCCGCGCTGCCGGACGGGACAGCGCTGGCGCTCAATCTGATGGTGCCGGATGGCGCGCCGCGCCTGGCGATGGTGCGCCATAGCGGCGACGGACATCACGATGCGTTGGCGATTTTTGCCTGCGCGCCGGTCGTCGTCGATGGCACAGTCGCGCTGGACATCCACGATACCATGGTGTGCAATGGCGTGGTGCGCGTCGCAGGTTGCGCGCTGGTGGTGGTGCGATGATCAGGCTGGGGGTGATTGCGGCATTGCTGGCAATGGCGGCAGGGCTGGCGCTGGCCGGGTGTCACGCATCCGCGCCCGGCGGCGAACGCGAGCTCGTGATCGGCACCGAAGGGCTGTATCCGCCATGGAATTTCACCCGCGCCGATGGGCAACTGGCGGGGTACGAGCCCGACTACCTGCGCGTGTTGTGCGCGCGGGTGCACCGCCGCTGCCGGATGGTGGCAATGGATTGGGACGGCATGGTCGGCGCGCTGCAGACCGGCAAGATCGACCTGATCGCAGACGCGGTGCAAGTTACCGCCGAACGCGCCAATGTGCTGTGGTTTACCCGGCCTTATGCCGTCACCACCGGGGTCATCGCCACGTTGCGCGACGGGCCTATGGCCACGATGGCCGACACCGGTGCGCTCATGGATTTCGACCGTAAGGGCCCTGCGCTCGATGCGGCGATCGGCCGGTTGCGCGGCGGCCTGGCGGGCAAGGTGATCGGCGTACAGATGGCGGGCACGTTCGACAATTTCCTTAACCAGTCAATCGGGTCCGGCGCGAAGACAGGCGTAACGCTGCGGTATTATCGCACGATGGGCGAGCGCGATCTCGATCTGCTCAATGGGCGCATCGACGCCACGCTGGAGGATGAATCCTATCTGCGCCCGCTGACGCAGACCCGCGATGGCGCCGCGCTGGTGCTGACAGGGCCGCGCATGATTGGCGGGTCGATGGGGCGGGGCGAAGCGCTGGCGTTTCGCCCCGGTGACAAGGCGTTGCACGACGCGTTCGATGGCGCGATCGCCTCGACGCTGGCCGATGGCACCGCACGGCGGCTGGGGCTGAAATGGTTCCGCATGGATGCGACGCCCAAATGATCGACAGCAATCTCTCGCTTGCCGTACTGATCGGCTTTGGCCCCGATGGCTGGGGCTGGGCGCTGTTGGCGGGCGCAGTGCTGACATTGTCGGTGGCGCTGGCGGCGATGGCGATCGGGGCGGTGCTGGGCGGGGTCCTGGCGGCGATGGCGGCATCGCGGAGGCCGTGGTTGATGCGGATCGCGGCGACATACGGCCTTGTGCTGCGCGGCGTGCCCGAATTGCTGGTGGTGTTGCTGTTGTATTTCGGCACGCCGGAATTGATGGCCGCCGTCGCTGCGTTGCTGGGTCTGTCGGCGCCGGGATCGCCGCCCGCGTTCCTGACCGGCAGTATCGCGATCGGGCTGGTGTCGGCGGCATACCAGGCCGAGGTGTTCCGCGGCGGCATGCTGGCGGTGCCGCCAGGGCAAATCGAGGCGGCAATGGCGGCCGGAATGGGGCCTGCAACGCGGTTGCGCCGGGTGATCCTGCCGCAAGTGCTGCACCATGTGCTGCCGCCGCTGGGCAATATCTGGCAGTTCAATCTGAAGGATTCGGCGCTGGTGTCGATCACCGGGCTGGCGGAACTGATGCGCGTCAGCCTGGTCGCGGCGGGATCGACGCGGCGGCCGTTCGTGTTTTTTGCCGCCGCGATGGCGCTGTATCTGGTGATGACGAGCGCGAGCTCGGCGCTGTTTCGTTTGCTTGAACGGCGCGGCGCGCGGTGGGCGAGACGGTGATGGGTATGGGCATGCGCGCCGCCCCAACCCAGTTCGTCGCCCCGGACTTGATCCGGGGTTGTGCTTCTTCCTCGGACGTCGCGCAAAAGAAGCCTTGTCCCGGATCAAGTCCGGGACGACGAGTGGGGTGGGGTTTGTCCGCCATCGCCGGACGATTGGGTGAGGCGCGCGTCCAATATGCGGCCGCAATCTGATGGACTTCTTCGTCACCACCGCGCTGGGCCTGATTGCCGCCATTCCCGTCACGCTGCTGTTGTTCGTCGCCAGCGCGATAGGGGCAAGCGTGATCGCCGCCGGGCTCGTCGCGGCGCAGCAATCGCGCGCAACGCGCCCGATCGCGCAGGCGTGGATATTCGTGTTTCGCGGTACGCCGCTGCTGTTGCAGATATTCATGGTCTATTACGGGCTCGCCGCATTGGGGCCCGTCCGCCATGGATGGCTGTGGCCGGCATTTCGTGAACCGTTGTTTTGCGCGTGGCTGGCGATGACGTGTTGTTGTTCGGCCTATATCGCCGAAGTGTTGCGCGGCGCGTTGAATGCCATCCCCACCGGGCAGATCGAGGCGGCGCTGGCGTGCGGGATGAACCCGGCCGTGCGTTTGCGCCGCGTGATCGTGCCGCAGATGCTGCGGCTGGCGCTTCCTGCCTATGGCAACGAGCTGGTGATGATGATCAAGTCGACCTCGCTCGCCAGCTCGATCACGGTGCTCGATGTGACGGGCGTCGCCAGCCAGGTCATCGCCCACTCGTATCGCACGCTCGAGGTTTTTTGCCTCGCAGCGGGGGTTTATCTTGCGATGACCGCCGCGTTGACTGCGCTGTTGCGGCGTATCGAACGCAGCCTTGCGCCCGCTGGTTCCAGGAGAGCATGATGACGGCACCCGTTTTGCACGCGCGCGGCATAACCAAGAGCTTTGGGCCCCGCGCCGTGTTGAAAGGCATCGATCTCGACGCGCATCGCGGCGATGTCGTGTCGATCCTGGGTGGCAGCGGTTCGGGCAAAAGCACGTTCCTGCGCTGTCTCAACCTGCTCGAAATGCCCGACGCGGGCACGATCGAGATCGCCGGCATCCGGGCACCGCTGACGCATGATCGGCATGGGCGGGCGCGGATCGACAACCCGAGGGCGCTGGGCGTGCTGCGGTCCAAAACCGCAATGGTGTTCCAGGGTTTCAACCTTTGGTCGCATATGACCGTGCTCGACAATATCGTTGCCGCACCGGTGCATGTGCACGGGCTTGCGCGTGCGGCGGCGATCGAGCGTGCGCATGCCTTGCTGGAAAAGGTCGGCATGACCGGGTTTGCCACGCATTGGCCGGCGCAATTGTCGGGCGGGCAGCAGCAGCGGGTGGCGATCGCCCGGGCGCTGGCGACCGACCCGGATCTGATGCTGTTCGACGAGCCGACATCGGCGCTCGATCCCGAGCGGGTGCGCGAAGTGCTCGATCTGATGCGCGCGCTGGCGGACGAAGGACGCACGATGCTGATCGTCACGCACGAAATGGCCTTTGCGCGCGATGTGTCGAGCACGGTCGTGCATGTGCGCGACGGCGTGATTGAATCGATGGGGCCGCCGGGGGTGATGTTCGGCGCGGATGCAACGCCGGTGTTTCGCGGGTTCTTGTCAGCTTGATCTGATTTGCCCAACAAAGCTTCGTCATTCCCGCGAACGCGGGAATCCAGAGGTTGCGTCGATGACGTGGCGTTGGCGCGCGACTGCAACGTGAGACCTGGATTCCCGCGTTCGCGGGAATGACGAAGTTTTGTCGGGGAAGTCCGCTCTGTTTGGACGGTGACGGATATCGGAGGCCGATGCTGCATCAGGCGGGTAAGGGCAGCCCCGCGCGCACCAGATCGGCGCCCTGTTCGATCACTTCGTTCATCGGGCGATCGTCGGCGAACGGCGCGATTGCCGCACGCACATGCGCATGCAGCTTCGCAGTCGCCGGTGCGCGCGCATCGGGCGCCACGCCCAGATCATGCGCTTGCGCCGCAGCGGCCAGTTCGATGCCCAGGATCGTTTCGACATTGGCCACGATCGCCACCGCTTTCATGGCGGCGGCGGTCGGGTGCGACAGGTAGTCTTCCTGCAGCCCCGACGTTATGCCGCCGTCCAGGCTGGCGGGCGCGGCGAGGCGGCGATTTTCGCTGACGAGCGCGCTGGCGGTGTATTGCGCGATCATGAAGCCGCTCGATACGCCCGCTTCTGCCGCGAGAAATGGCGGCAGACCGCTGACGAGCGGATTGACCATGCGGTCGGTGCGGCGTTCGGACATCATCCCGATATGCGCGATCGCGATGCCCAGCGCGTCGAGCGCAATCGCCAGGCCGGTTGCGATCGCCTGCGCGGCGGAGCAGGCGCGCGGGGCCTCGGCGGTGCCCAGCATGACCGGGTTGTCGGTGACCGAGGCGAGTTCATCGTCGATCATGGTGCCGACATAGGCCAGCGCATCGCGCACACCGCCGTGGACTTGCGGGATCGAGCGCAAGCTGAGCGGGTCCTGCAACCGCGCGGCGCCCGACAGATGCGCGTTGCCCGCGAGCCATGCGTTCAGCGCGGCGCCGGTCTGCGCCACGCCGGCCGAGCGGCGCAGCGCCAGCACATCGGGCACAAACGCCGCCGGATTGCCGCCCAGGCATTCGAAGCTGAGCGCGGCAACGCCATCGGCGGCAAGAGCCGCGCGGGTTGCGCGCGCCCAGGCCACCGCGCCGAGCCCTGTCGCACACGGCGCGCCGTTCAGCAGGCTGAGGCCTTCCTTGGCATCGAGCACCAGCGGTGACAGGCCCGCGCGCGCCAGCGCCTGCGCGCCGGTCAGGCGTTGCCCCCCCTGATCCTGATCGCCGATCCGGGCATGGCCTTCGCCGATCAGCACCAGCGCGATATGCGCCATGTGCGTCAGGTATCCGACCGATCCGGCGCCGGGCACTTCGGGCACGATGCGGTGCGCCAGCAGCGCGAGCAGCGCCTCGACCACCGCGACGCGCACGCCCGAATGACCATGGGCGTGGTTGTTCGCCTGTGCAGCGATGATCGCGCGCACTTCGGCCTCTGACAAAGGCGCACCCACCCCGCAGGCATGGCTCATGACCAGCTGGCGCGACAGCCGGCGGTGCAGCGCCGGCTCGACCGCGCGGTCGAACAGCGCTCCGACGCCGGTGTTTACGCCATAGGCAGGTGTGCCGCGGCCCACGATCGCACGCACCAGGTCATGGGCTGCCGCAATCCGGCTGCGCGCCGCATCGCCCAGCACCAGCGGCGCGCCATGCGCCACGGCAGACAGCGCAGCGCCATCGAGCGGCCGGTCGAGCGTATAAGTCACAAGTGTCACCGGAATGCTCCACATGAATCAAAAACGGAATACCACCGCTAAAAAGGTGCCCGATAGACTTGTCAGCATCCCTCTTATGTATAGTCATATTAAAATTAGCCGCGTCGATGCAAGGAAGTTGTGCGGCGCGGCACATGTGCGACATGTTGCGATTGCCGGCCATGGCAACGCGGCGGCGCGGGGAAAATTTTCAGGAGGCCTGGTTTCATGAGGGATACCAACAACGTCGTGCCAAAAAAGGTCCTGCGCGATCTGATCCTGCTGACCGGTGCTTCGGCTGTTGCGCTGTTCGGCGCGCCGGTGCTGGCACAGACTGCCGACACGGCCCCGCAACCGGCCGATACCGCGCCGGCGGCCGGGTCGGGCGAAATCGTTGTGACGGCGCAGAAGCGTTCGGAAAGCATCCAGCATGTGCCGATCAGCATGCAGGCGCTCAGCCCGGCCGTGCTCGAACAGCACCAGGTCGCCTCGTTCGACGACTATGCCAAGCAGTTGCCCAGCGTGTCGTTCCAGTCGTTCGGCCCGGGGCAGAGCCAGCTGTTTTTCCGCGGCATCACGTCGGGCGGCGATGGCCTGGCCTTCGGCGCGCTGCCCACGAGCGGCGTTTACGTCGATGAAATTCCGGTCACGACGATCGGCGCGCTGCTCGACATGCATATCTATGACATGGCGCGTATCGAGGCACTGTCGGGCCCCCAGGGCACGCTGTTCGGCGCCAGTTCGCTGTCGGGCACGCTGCGCATGATCACCAACAAGCCGGTGCAGGACAAGACCGAGGGCAGCCTGGACCTGACCGGCGACAAATACGGCAAGGGCAATGCCGGCGGCACGATCGAGGGCATGATCAACCTGCCGGTGGCGCATGGCGTCGCGGTCCGCGCGGTCGGGTTCTACGAGCACCTGGGCGGGTATATCGACAACACGCCCAAGTCGCGGACATATGCCAACGTGTACAACACCAGCGACGGGCCGGAGGGCGGCACTGTAACCACAAGCGACCCCCTGACCGTCAACAACGGCAAGTATGTCAAGAACAACTTCAACGACGTGACGACATACGGCGGGCGCGTTGCGGTGGGGATCGACCTGGACAACGGCTGGAAAATTACGCCGCAGCTGATCGCGCAACATATGCACAGCAACGGCACGTTCCTCTACGACCCGGCGGTCGGCGATCTGCAGGTGCATGACTTCACGCCGGATTACGACACCGATCAGTGGCTGCAGGCAGCCCTGACGATCGAGGGCAAGATCGGCACCTGGGACGTGCTCTATTCGGGGGGGTATCTGGCGCGCAAGATCAATTCCGCTGCCGATTACAGCTATTATACCGTCGCCTATACCAATCTGCCCGGGTACACGCGCTTCACCGACAGCAGCGGAAACCAGATCGACCCGACGCAGCAGTTCAGTGTCTCGCAGAAACTGAGCAAGCACAACGAGGAACTGCGGATCAATTCCCCGGCGTCGTCGGTCGTGCGCGTGACCGCCGGGCTGTTCTTTGAAGAGCAGAAGAACCACAGCATCTACAACTACGCGGTCCCCGGTGCGGCAACGGCCAATTTCGCCAATTATGCCAACACCGTGAACGTGTATGGCGACGATCTGTTTCTGACCAACGCCAATATCACCGACCGCGACTATGCGGCCTATGCGCAGGGCAATTTCGACCTGACCTCGCATCTGACGCTGACCGGCGGTATTCGCGGATTCATCTACACCAACACGCTGACTGGATTTTCGGGTTATCCGTCATACGCGCCGCAGTGCACGTTCCCGCTCGCCACCCTCTATTCCTGCAGCAACAACGACAAGCGGTCGCACGGCTCGGGCGAGACTCACAAGGTCAACCTGACGTGGCAGATCGACACCGATCACATGCTGTATGCCACCTATTCGACCGGATTCCGCCCCGGCGGCAACAACCGCGACAAGGGTGCGCTGGTCGGCACGGTCTACCGGCCCGACACGCTGGACAATTTCGAATTCGGGTGGAAAACCAGCTGGCTGGATCACAAGATCCGCTGGAACGGGGCGGTCTATTACGAAAAGTGGAACAACCTGCAATATGCCGAACAGGCTGCGGGCGCGGGAATTACCAACATCATGAACGTGGGCGGTGCGCGCGTTTACGGGATCGAAAGCGATCTGCAGATCCGGCCAGTCGAGGGCCTGACATTGACGGCCTCTGGCGCGTACAACGATGCCGCACTGACCACCAATTTCGGCAACTTCGGTTTCGGCAACTACGCGCCGACCGGTACGCGCCTGCCGGTACAGCCGCGCTTCAAGGCCTCGGCCACCGCGCGTTATGAAATGCCGGTCGGGTCGGTCAATGCCTTTATCCAGGCGTCGGTCAACACCCAGACCAGTTCGAGCAGCCTGCTGGGCGTGATCGACGATACGGTGCTGGGCAACAGCCGGGGCTTTACCACCGCAGATTTCTCGATCGGCGGCAAGACGGGCAATTACACTTTCCAGCTGTTTATCCAGAACGCCTTCGATACGCGCGGATCGCTGTCGCACAACGCGCAGATCTCTCCGGCGGATTATGAAAACAACGCGGGGTTGCTGGGCAACAGCACGGCCGGGTACACGCGGACACTGCCGATCAAGCCGCAGTTCTTCGGCGTGAAGGTCGGCACGAAGTTCTGATGTGGCGGGCGCGGGGCTTTGCCTCCCGCTTGTTGCCTACCCCTCGTTCGTCACTCAGTCCTCGTTCGTAACTCAGGCCTCGTTCGTAACTCAGGCCTCGTTCGTCGTCCCGGACTTGATCCGGGACCAGGCTTCTTTTGGCGCAACGTTGGCGAAGAAGAAGCCTAAGCCCGGATCAAGTCCGGGCCGACGTGTTGGGTGGGGTGGGTAGGGTATAAAGGGCGGAGGGCGACGGCCGCGCTAGCTTGGCCCGAACCGCGCAATCAGCTCATAGCGATCCGCAACGAAATGCTGCCGCACGCGCGTCACCGTGTCGGGCCCGCGCCAGGTCAGGCGTTCGAGCATCAGGCAGGGTGCGCCGCGGGTAATGCCGAGCGCGCGGGCGATCGCGGGCGGCGCGGCGACGGCGCTGATGCGGTTTTCCGCTTCGGTCCAGGGGACGTGGGCGATCAGCCAGGATCCGGGCGGGGTTTGCGACAAGTCGGCATGGGCGATTTCGGGCACGAGGGTAAGGTTGATCAGGCGTTCCTCGTGCGCGAGGGGCAGGTCGTCGGCGTAGTGAATGCCGGCGATGTTGAGCACATTGCTGCGTGCGCCCAGCACGAGCGCGTCGGCGTGATCGGGGGCGATCAGCTTGCGGCTGACCAGCGACCAGCCATAGACCTGGCCGCGTGCGGCGATCGCGGCGGCCAGATCGGGAATATCGAGGACCATCGACTGCGCGCGGGGGCGCGCAACGAACGATCCGGCGCGTTTGCGACGATCGAGCATTCCGGTGGTGGCCAGGGCCGAAAGGGCCTTGTTTACCGTCATCCGGGCGCAGCCGTATTGCGCCATCAGCTCGGTTTCCTTGGGGATGCGGTCGCCGGGGCGGAGCTGGCCGCCCAGGATCGCGCCTTCGATTTCGGCACGGATGCGTTCGTGCAGGGGGATGGGCTTCATTCGAGCAATCCGGTGAGCGTGGCGCGATAGCGGCGGGTTATCGCTTCGCGCGCGTGATGACGTCCTTGCGTTACCAGCTTGGTGCCGTGGCGCCAGACGCAATCGATGGCAGTGCGGCCCGCCGCAAAGATCCAGCCGTCGATCAATGCGTCGCCCGAGCGGGCGAGCAGAGCGGGATGATCGCAGTTCAGCGTGACGATATCGGCGCTGTTTCCAACGGCAATGCCCGAGGGCGCGCCAAGCGCGCGTGCCCCGCCCGCGAGCGCGCCGGTGAAAAGCGCGGCGCCGGTGCTGGCGCCGGGCGCAGCCGCGAGCAGGTTGCGGCCACGATGGGTGAGGCGCTGGCCGTATTCGTAAAGGCGCAGTTCCTCGCTGGCATCGATCAGCACATTGGAATCGCTGCCGATGCCCCAGGCGCCGCCGGCGTAGCCGGGTGCGGGGAATACGCCGTCGCCCAGATTGGCCTCGGTGATCGGGCACAGCCCCGCGACGGCACCGCTTTGCGCGAGCAGGCGTGTTTCGGCAGGCGTCATGTGCGTGGCATGGACCAGGCACCAGCGGTGGTCGACAGGGGCATTGCTGAACAGCCATTCGACCGGGCGCGCGCCGCTCCAGGCGAGGCAGTCTTCGACTTCGCGGACCTGTTCGGCGATGTGGATGTGGATCGGCGCGGTGCCGGCCATGGCGACAAGGCCGGTCAGCTGTTCGGGGCTCGCAGCCCGCAGCGAATGCGGGGCGAGGCCGAGCACGGCGTCGGGCAAATGCGCGAGCGCGCGCCCGGCATTGTCGCGCAAAACTGCGAAACTGTCGAGATCGTGGAGGAACCGGCGTTGCCCCGCCGTGGCGGGTTGGCTGCCAAAACCGCCGTGGGCGTAGAATACCGGCAACAGCGTCAGCGCGATGCCGGTTTCGCCGGCGGCCTGCGCGATGGCGGCGCTCATGGCGGCGGGATCGGCGTAAGGCTCGCCAGTGGTGTCGCGATGGACATAGTGAAATTCGCCGACGCGGGTGAACCCGGTTTCAAGCATTTCGCTATAGGCGAGTGCGGCGATCGCGGCGAGATCGTCGGGGCCCATGCGTTCGACAAAGCGGTACATGACTTCGCGCCAGGTCCAGAAACTGTCGTCACTTTGCCCGCGCCGCTCGGCCAGGCCCGCCATCCCGCGCTGAAAGGCGTGACTGTGCAGGTTGGCCAGGCCGGGCAGGGCGATCGCATGGCGCTCATCGCCGGGCCGGGGCGCACTGTCGGTTTCGACTTGCGTTATCCGGCCCCCGGCGATCGTGACCCGAACGTTGCTGGCCCAACCCTGTGGCAGATAGGCCGTGGCAAAGTGCAGCGCCTGTGTCATGTGCGGGTCTTCCTTTCAGCCGGCGGTGCATTACGCACTTGCCGCGTTCAATATATGTCTATACATATTCGGGATAAGGGACAATGTTTCCAACGGGGTTTACCGATGTCCGGGTCATCAGCCATGCTTGAATGCGATACCGTGTGGACGGCCGCACGTCTGCTGCCAATGACCGATGTTGCGCAGCCGCTCGCTGTGATCGAAGACGCAGTGATCGCGGCATCGAATGGGCGGATAGTCTACGCCGGACCTGCGGCGGATGCACCGGCTTTTCAAGCGGCAAAAACGATCGATTGCGCGGGCCGTCTGGTTACGCCCGGGCTGATCGATTGCCATACGCACCTGGTTTATGGCGGCAATCGTGCGGGCGAGTTCGAAATGCGGCTTGCCGGCGCGCAGTATGAAGACATTGCCCGCGCCGGGGGCGGAATCGTCTCGACGATGCGCGCAACGCGCGGCGCAAGCGAGGCGGAACTGGTCGCGGCCAGCGCGCCACGCCTGGCCGAGTTGATCGCCGACGGCGTGACGACGGTCGAGATCAAATCGGGTTATGGCCTTGAATTGGCGGCGGAGCAGCGGATGTTGCGCGCGGCGCGGGCATTGGGCGAGCAGATGGGCGTCAGCGTGGCGACGACGTTCCTGGGCGCGCATGCGCTGCCGCCCGAATTTGCCGGGCGCGGCGATGACTATGTCGATCTGGTGATCGCAATGCTGCCGGTCCTTGCAGGCGAAGGCCTGGTCGACGCGGTCGATGCTTTTTGCGAAGGGATCGGGTTTTCACCGCACCAGGTGGAACGCGTGTTCATCGCGGCGCAGGCGCACGGATTGCGGGTGAAACTGCACGCCGAACAATTGTCGAACCTGCATGGCGCGGCGCTGGCCGCGCGGTATTGCGCGTTGTCGGCCGATCATCTCGAATACCTCGATGATGCGGGCATTGCGGCGATGGCTGCGTCGGGCACGGTCGCGACGGTTTTGCCGGGCGCGTATTATTTCACGCGCGAGCATCAATTGCCGCCGATCGCAGGCTTGCGCGCGGCGGGCGTACTGATCGCGCTGGCGACCGATTGCAACCCCGGCACCAGCCCGATGACGTCGCTGCTGCTGGCGATGAACATGGGCGCGACGCTGTTTCGGCTGACAGTCGCGGAATGCCTGATGGCGGTGACGGTCAATGCCGCGCGCGCCTTGGGGCGGTCGGATATCGGCGCGGTCGCGCCCAGGAACTGGGCCGATCTGGCGGTATGGGATGTGACGATGCCCGCCGAACTGGTCTATCGCATCGGGGCGCGGCCGCTCCATGCAAGGGTTTGGAGAGGTCAATGAGTATCCTGGTCCCGGGCAATGTCAGCCTGGCACAATGGCGCGCGATCTGGAACGGCGCCGACGTGCGGCTCGATCCGGCCAGCGCCCCCGCAATCGCCGAGAGCGCGGCAGCGGTCGCGCGCATCCTGGCCAAAGGCGCGCCGGTCTACGGTATCAACACCGGTTTCGGCAAATTGGCGAGCGTGCGGATCGAGGACGCAGACCTGGCGAAATTGCAGCGCAATATCGTGCTCAGCCATGCGGCCGGCACCGGTGCGCCCTCGCCGGTGGCAGTGGTGCGGCTGATGATGGCGCTGAAGCTTGCCAGCCTGGCGCAAGGCGCCAGCGGTGTGCAGCCGGGCACGGTCGCGCTGCTGGAGGCGCTGCTGGAGCGCGGCCTGACACCGGTTATTCCGTCGCAAGGCTCGGTCGGCGCGAGTGGCGATCTGGCGCCGTTGTCGCACATGACTGCCGCGATGATCGGCGTGGGCGATATCGACGTCGCTGGTGAACGGCTGCCGGCGATGGTCGCGCTCGAACGCGCGGGGCTGGCGCCGGTGGTACTTGGGCCCAAGGAAGGACTGGCGCTGCTCAATGGCACGCAGTTTTCGACCGCGAATGCGCTGGCCGGGCTGTTCGGCGCCGAGCGGCTGTTTCGCGCGGCGCTCGTCACGGGCGCGCTGTCGACCGAGGCGGCCAAGGGCACCGACACGCCGTTCGATCCGCGCATTCATGCGCTGCGTCGGCATGCCGGGCAGATCGAAACCGCAGCAGCCCTGCGCGACCTGATGGCGGGCAGCACAATCCGCGCGAGCCACCGCGAGGATGATCCGCGCGTGCAGGATCCGTATTGCCTCCGCTGCCAGCCGCAAGTGATGGGCGCGGTGCTGACCGTGTTGCGCCAGGCCGCGGCAACGCTGGAGGACGAAGCCAATGGCGTGACTGACAATCCGCTGATCTTTGCCGAATCCGACGAAGCGCTGTCGGGCGGCAATTTCCATGCCGAGCCGGTGGCCTTTGCCGCCGACATGATCGCGATCGCGGTGTGCGAAATCGGCTCGATCGCCGAACGGCGCGTGGCGATGCTGGTCGATCCGGCGCTGTCGGCCTTGCCGGCATTCCTGACACCGCATCCGGGGCTCAATTCGGGGTTCATGATCCCGCAAGTCACCGCCGCCGCGCTGGTGTCGGAAAACAAGCAGATGGCCTATCCCGCCAGCGTCGATTCGATTCCGACCAGCGCCAACCAGGAAGACCATGTTTCGATGGCCGCCCATGGCGCGCGGCGGCTGGCGGGCATGGTCGCAAATGCCGAGGCCGTCGTGGGCATCGAATTGCTGGCAGCGGTGCAGGGGTGCGAATTTCACCTGCCGCTGGCGTCGTCCCCGGCGCTGGAAGCGGCGCGAAAGGTGTTGCGCGATGTCGTGCCGCCGCTCGATGAAGACCGGCATTTCCACCCGGATATGGAAGCGGCCAATGCGATCGTGCGCGCCGGCACGCTGGCCGACGTCGTCGGGCGCCCCTTGCCGGGGGTGTGCGAATGAGCTGGCTGTCGGTCCACCGCGGCGAGGCGCCGCTGGTGATCGCGTTTCCGCATGGCGGGACCGATCTGGCGGGGTATGACGGGCAGTTCGCGTCGCCGTGGCTGGCCCGGCGCGATGCCGATTGGTGGATCGCCGAACTGTATGCGTTTGCGCGCGATCTGGGCGCGACCACGGTGACGACGTCGATCAGCCGCAGCGTGATCGACTGCAATCGCGATCCGTCGGGTGCGTCGCTCTATCCGGGCGCGGCGACGACCGAGCTGGTGCCGACGACGACATTCGATGGCGAGCCCTTGTATGCCGGTGCGGTGCCCGATGCTGCCGATATTGCTGCGCGGCGCACGGCGTATTTCGATCCGTACCATGCAGCGCTTGCCGCTGAGATCGAACGCCTGCGCGCCAGGCACCCGTGCATCGTGGTCTATGACGCGCATTCGATCCGCAGCCATATCCCGCGCCTGTTCGATGGCGAACTGCCGCAATTCAACATCGGCACCAACAGCGGAGCCAGTTGCGATCCTGCGCTGACCGCCGGCGTCGCGGCGCCGTGCGCCGCATCGGGGCTGGGCCATGTCGTCGATGGCCGCTTCAAGGGCGGATGGACGACGCGCCATCATGGTGACCCGCGGCGCGGCATTCATGCCGTGCAGATGGAGCTGGCCTTGCGCGGCTATGTCGCCGAACCCGCGCTTGTCGAGCCGGCAAACTGGCCTGCGCCGCTCGACCCCGCGCCCGTCATCGCCCCCACCTTGCGCAGCGTGATCGCTGCCGCACTCGCTTTTGCCAAATCCGGAGAGCCCGCATGAGCAACCGTCCAGAAAACACGCGCACCGACAACACCCGCGTCATCCGCCCCGCGACCGGCACCACGCTGACGGCCAAATCGTGGCTGACCGAGGCGCCGCTGCGGATGCTGATGAACAATCTGCACCCCGATGTCGCCGAACGGCCCGAGGAACTGGTCGTCTATGGCGGGATCGGCCGCGCCGCGCGCGACTGGGCCAGCTATGACAAGATCGTCGCCGCGCTGACCACGCTGGAGGATGACCAGACGCTGCTCGTGCAATCAGGCAAGCCGGTCGGCGTGTTCCGCACGCATGCCGATGCGCCGCGCGTGCTGATCGCCAATTCGAACCTCGTACCCAAATGGGCGACGTGGGAGCATTTCAACGAGCTCGATCGCAAGGGCCTGGCAATGTATGGCCAGATGACTGCGGGATCGTGGATCTATATCGGCACGCAGGGCATCGTGCAGGGTACGTACGAGACATTCGTCGAGATGGGCCGACGGCACTACAATGGCGACCTGGCAGGCAAATGGATCCTTACGGCAGGGCTTGGCGGCATGGGCGGCGCGCAACCGCTGGCGGCGGTGATGGCGGGCGCAAGCTGCCTGGCGATCGAATGCCAGGCCAGCCGGATCGAGATGCGCCTGCGCACCGGCTATCTCGATCGCAGCGCGGCGACGCTCGATGAAGCGATGGCGATTATCCACGAGGCTAATGCCGCAAAGACACCCGTCTCGGTAGGGCTGATCGGCAACGCGGCGGAAATCCTGCCCGAAATGCTCGCCAAAGGCATTCGCCCCGATATCCTGACCGACCAGACCAGCGCGCACGATCCGATCAATGGCTATCTGCCCGCCGGCTGGACTGTCGCCGAGTGGACGGAAAGGCGCGAGCGCGATCCTGAATCGGTCGCGATGGCGGCCAAGGAAAGCATGGCGCGCCATGTCGAGGCGATGCTGGCGTTCCAGGCGCTCGGCGTGCCGACGACCGATTATGGCAACAACATCCGCCAGATGGCGTTCGATGAAGGCGTGGCCGATGCGTTCGGATTTCCGGGGTTTGTTCCGGCCTATATCCGCCCGCTGTTCTGCCGTGGCATCGGCCCGTTCCGCTGGGCAGCGCTGTCGGGCGATCCCGAAGACATCTATCGCACCGATGCCAAGGTCAAGGAGCTGATCCCCGACAACCCCGCGCTGCACCGCTGGCTGGATATGGCGCGCGAAAAGATCCGGTTTCAGGGCATGCCCGCGCGCATCTGCTGGGTGGGCCTGGGTGATCGGCACCGTCTGGGACTGGCGTTCAACGACATGGTCGCGAGCGGCGAACTGAAGGCGCCGGTGGTGATCGGGCGCGATCATCTTGATTCCGGCTCGGTCGCCAGCCCGAACCGCGAGACCGAGGCGATGCTCGACGGATCTGACGCGGTGTCGGACTGGCCGCTGCTCAACGCCTTGCTCAATTGCGCGAGCGGCGCGACCTGGGTGTCGCTGCATCATGGCGGCGGCGTCGGCATGGGCTATTCGCAGCATTCGGGCATGGTCATCGTCGCCGACGGCACGCCCGAGGCGGCAAAGCGGCTGGAGCGCGTGCTATGGAACGACCCCGCGACCGGCGTGATGCGTCACGCCGATGCCGGGTATGACATCGCGCTCGATTGCGCGCGCGAACAGGGGCTGGATCTGCCGGGTATCCTGGGGTGAAGGCCTGCGCCGGATAGAGCACCCCCCGCTCGGCAAGCGCGGGGGGGCTCTGGATCGCGAAACCGTAAAGGTCTCAGTCTTTTGCGGCCGTTCCGGGCTCGGCCATCTTGCGGTGTTCTTCGGCCAGGATCGACGCCGGGGTCACATGCGCGACCGTGGCCTGGATCTTGTTCTTCCATCCCGAGACAATGTGCGCCTCGCCCTTCATCAGCGCATTCCACCCATCGCGCGCGACATCGGCGGGATCGCTCTTGTTGTCCGCCGCGCCCACACTGGTGTCGAGCATGTCGGCACGCGCAAAGAATTCGGTTTCGACAGGGCCCGGCATCAACGTGGTGATCGAAACGCCGTTGCTGTCTTTCAGCTCGTTGCGGATGGCATCGGCAAAACTGTCCACGAAAGCTTTCGACGCGTTGTAGACGGCCTGGAAACTGCCGGGGATGAAACCCGCGATGGAGCCGGTGATCAGCACCTTGCCCTCATTGCGATGCACCATGTCCTTGAGCACGGATTGCAGCAGATACAGCGTTCCGGTGATGTTGGTATCGATCACGCGGCGCCATTCGGCGACATCCTGATCGAGAAAGCCCCGGCCCAGGCCGCGCCCGGCGTTGGCGCACAGCACGTCGATCTTGCGCCCCTGCGTCGCGGCCAGCAACGCCTCGACGCCTTCGGTCGTGGACAGGTCGGCCTCGATCGATTGTACGTTGACGTCGAACTGTTCGAAATCGGCGGCGGCGGCATTGATCAGCGCTTCATCCGCCACGACCAGCAGGTCGTAGCCATTCTGGGCCGCCAGCGTGGCCAGTTCAAAACCGATGCCGGTCGAAGCGCCGGTGATGATTGCAAATTTTTCAGCCATGATAAATCCTATCGGGCAGGGGTGGTGGACAGGCTGGGTGCCTGCCCGGGCTTGAGCACGACTTTGGTGACTTCGTTCTGATGGTCATGGAACATCTTGTAGCCTTGCGGCGCTTCCTCGAGCGACAGCCGGTGGCTGATCAGGAACGTCGTATCGATCTTCTTGTCCATGATCGCGGCCAGCAGCGCCGGCATGTAATGCTGGACACTGGTCTGGCCGGTTTTCAGCGTCAGGCCTTTTTCCATGAACGCGCCGAGCGGGAATTTATCGACAAACCCGCCATAGACGGCGGGCATCGATACGCGTCCGCCCTTGCGACAGGCCAGGATCGCCTGGCGGATCGAATGCGTGCGATCGGTGCCGAGGAACGTCGAAGCCTTGATCTGGTCGATCACATTGTCGACAAAGAGCCCATGCGCTTCGAGGCCTACGGCATCGATCACCGCGTCGGGTCCTATGCCGCCGGTCATCTCCATCAGCGCCTCGTACGTCTTCGACACCTTGAAATTGATCGTTTCCGCGCCGAATTTTGCCGCCAGTTCCAGCCGGTGCGGAAAATGGTCGATCGCGATCACGCGCTGCGCGCCCAGCAGGAACGCCGATTGCACCGCAAACAGCCCGACCGGCCCGCAACCCCAGACGGCGACGGTATCACCCGGTTCGATCCCGGCGTTTTCCGCAGCCTGCCATCCGGTCGGCAGAATGTCGGACAGGAACAGCACATCATCGTCGTTCATCCCGTCGGGGATGACGATCGGGCCGACATCGGAATAGGGCACGCGCACATATTCCGCCTGGCCACCGGCATAGCCGCCGGTCAGGTGGCTGTATCCGAACAGGCCCGACATTGGCTGACCGTACAGCGCCTGGCCGATATCCTGGTTGTCGGCGGGGTTGCCGTTGTCGCAGGCGGAATACTGGTGCTTGCCACAATGATAGCAACTGCCGCAGGCGATCGTGAACGGCACGACGACGCGCTCGCCTTTTTTAAGCGTTGATTTGGGGCCGACCTCGACGACTTCGCCCATGAATTCATGGCCGAGAATATCGCCGGCTTTCATCGTCGGGATGTACCCGTCGTAAAGATGCAGGTCCGACCCGCAGATCGCGGTCGAGGTGATCTTGATGATCGCATCGCGGGGATTGAGGATCTCGGGATCGTCGACGGTGTCGACACGCACGTCATGTTTGCCGTGCCAGGTGAGCGCGCGCATCAGGCTTTCTCCGCTTCCAGTTGTTTGACGGTCCGGGCGTTGGTTGCAATTTCGCCCGTTTCCATCAGCTGTTTGAATCGGCGCAAGTCTCGCCGGGTCTGGATGGCAGGCTCGCGCTGGAACAGTTTGGCGATGATCTGGCCGATGACGCCGCCGGGCGGGTCATAGGCGATGGTCGCGGTCACGATCGTGCCGCGCGCGCCGGCATCGCGAAATTCGATCCGGCCCGAATTGCGGATGTCGGCGCCTTCGACCGATGCCCAGGCGATCAATTCGCCATCACGGTCTTCGGTTATATCGGCATCCCATTCGACGCTCCGGCCGCCGGGGGCGCGGACCACCCAGTGCGAGCGCGTGGCGGAGACCATCTCGATCCGCTCGACATTGTCCATGACGTCGGGAAGGCGGGAAAAATCGCGCCAGAACGCATAAAGCTCCGCACGCGGCCGGTTGATCGTCACCGATTTTCCGACGAGGGCGAAATCGTCAGGCGCGTTCAGGTCGGCCAGGCCCGGGGCAATGCCCTCATGCTGCTTGGCCGTGGTGGCGGGTGCGCTGTCTTCTTGGGTCATGGTGATACTCCACATGACTGCAATAGGGAAAAATCTGCCCGAACGATAAAATCGCCGAATACGGACGAAAAGCCCGTATTCGGTAATTTATGCGCGGTTTATTCAGGCGGCTTGCTTCATCAGTTCTTCCTTGCGCGCCGCCATTTCGGCACCGAGCGCCTTGAGATCGAGATCGGAATCCCGGCTTTCGGGGAACATCTCGCTCTCTTCTTCCTCGACGTGATGGTTGATGTATTCGCCCAGCACGGTCACTTTGGCATCGAACAGCCGATCGCCGGCCTTCATCGCCTTGATTTCGGCAATCAGCTGCTTGGCGCTGGCATGTTCGACTTCGGCCTCGTCCAGCAGATCGTCATCGTCGATCGCTTCGCGCGTCGCGGGATAATAGATCTCTTCCTCGATCTGGGTGTGAACGGTCAGCGCCAGGCAGATCTTGTCGGCCAGGGCCTGCTTTTCCGCGTCGTCTTCCAAGCTTTCATACTGCTTGAACCAGGTCTTTACCTCTTTGTGGTCATCCTTGAGCAGCTTGATCGCATCGATCGGCTTGGCCGCTGCACGCGCTGTCTTGCGGCCTGTCTTCGAGGCAGGCTTGCCAGGCTTGGCTGCGGTCTTCGCTTTGGCTTTGGGTTCGATCACAGGACGTCTCCGGGGCTGTCGGGGAATGAAGCCTGATGGGAGCAATGGGCGATCGTGACGGAAGTGCCGTCGTCGCGGCGCGATGTTAACCTGCATCAATACGATTGCGGATTTCGGTGCTCCGGCCGCAGCGCCATGGTGGCCCGACCCGGTCGGGTCAGGCGGATACCAGTTCGCGTGCGGAACTGGCGATGGCCGGCGCGGCGTCGATATAAAGGTACGCCGGATCGAACTGCGCCCGCAGCGCCAGTCTTTCAGGATCGGCAATTTCGACTCGCGACGAGCGAAACACACACAGGCGTTCCTGCCGCAGGTGGCGCAGCACGCGATTGACGTGCACCGTCGTCAGGCCGCAGATTTCGGCGAGGTCGGCCTGCGTGATGCCAAGCGCAAAGCGGGAGCCGTCGCTCAACCCCGCCGACACCAGCCGGGTGTTGATCTCGCACAGGAAATGCGCGACCCGCCCCACCGCATCGAGCCGACCCAGGCGAAACAGCCAGGCCCGATAGATCGCGGCATCGATCAATGTCGAAAACCACAATTTCTGGACGATGCCCGGCATGTCGTGAACGATCGTGTTCAATTCGGCGTGCGGCACGATGGCGATCGATGCGGCGGTCATGGTCGCGACATCATGATCCAGCACCTTGAGCGGGAAGGCATGCAGATCGACGAAATCGCCGGGCACATGCACCGCGACCAGCTGGCGCAGGCCTTCCCGGTCATCGATGTACCGCGACAGGAAGCCGTCGAGCAGCAATGTGCTGTAGTCGAGCGGATCGCCGGCGTGGACGATCGTGGTTCTGGGGCCGATCTGGCGCACCTCGCTGATCGCTTCTTCCAGCCTGGCACGTTCCTCGGGCTCGAGCCGGGCGCCGCGTCTGTGCCTGAGGAAACGTTCGGTAAGCATGGGTGTGCGGGTCCGTCCCTGACGAGCATCGAGGTTGCCTGGCAACCATAACGCCCGACAGGGTGGACCGTTGCGTGACGGCGAACAAAAATGACCATCGCGGAACGGGCCGGACATGCGCGGCCGGGCGATGGCGTGATGTCACATCGCGCCGGCGCCTTGCGCGATGACGGCAGCCTGCGCGGTCAATGTGCGGCCATCATCCAATGTGGCGGTCAGCGCGGCGGAATCGCCGGGTTTGATCGCGCCGTCGCCATCGAACAGCATGACGTGGAGGCCGCCGGGCGCGAACACGATCGCTTTGCCCGGTGTGATCGGCAAGCTCTCGACCGGACTCATCGTCATCGCGCCGCCTTCCATCCTGCTTTCGTGCAGTTCGGCGCGCGCAAAATGGGCGACCTTGACCGATACCAGCGCGCCGTGGGCGCCGGGGCCGGCGGTAAGGGTGAAATACGCGACCGCAGGTCGGCCGGGTACGGCGGGCAGTTGCACGCTGGCGTTCGACAGCGCGATCGGCGCGGTGGTGGCCACACTTGCTTCGGTTTGCGGGCCGGCATCACCGGTCGGCGCGCTCTGGCTATCGGGCGCTTTCGAACACCCTGCCAGCAACAGGACTGAAACAAACGCAACAAGACGGGCGGAAACGGGCATCGGCAGGCTTTCTCGATTGTATTTCGAAGGTGGCGTCATCTACGCTCTAACAACCCTTGTGCCAATGCAAATGGCACCTATATCCGGCGCATCTGAGCTGCGAGACGGTCGTTTGCCCGGCAGGGGGACGACCCAAAGGCGCGGTGTCGCGAATGATCAAGGAAGTGGGAAACAATGGCTAAAGTAATCGGTATTGATCTTGGTACGACCAACAGCTGCATCGCGGTGATGGATGGCGGCACGCCAAAGGTCATCGAAAATTCCGAAGGCGCGCGCACGACGCCGTCGATCGTGGCGTTTACCAAGGATGGCGAACGCCTGATCGGTCAGCCGGCCAAGCGCCAGGCCGTGACCAATCCCGACAACACGATTTTTGCGGTGAAGCGCCTGATCGGCCGCCGGTTCGAAGACCCGATGACGCAGAAGGATGCGGGCCTGGTTCCCTATGGGATCACCAAGGGCAAGAACGGCGATGCCTGGGTCAATGCGGGCGGTACGGATTACAGCCCGTCGCAGATCTCGGCCTATATCCTGCAGAAAATGAAGGAAACCGCCGAGAGCTATCTGGGCGAGACCGTCACGCAGGCGGTTATCACCGTTCCGGCGTACTTCAACGACGCACAGCGCCAGGCGACCAAGGATGCCGGGCAGATTGCGGGCCTTGAAGTGCTGCGCATCATCAACGAGCCGACTGCGGCAGCGCTGGCCTATGGCCTCGACAAGCAGGACGGCAAGACGATCGCGGTCTATGACCTTGGCGGCGGTACGTTCGATATCTCGGTGCTGGAGATCGGCGACGGCGTGTTCGAAGTGAAATCGACCAACGGCGACACGTTCCTGGGCGGCGAAGATTTCGACAACGTGATGGTCGAATATCTCGCCGACAAATTCAAGGCGCGCGAAGGCCTCGATCTCAGGACCGACAAGCTGGCATTGCAGCGTCTGAAGGAAGCATCGGAAAAGGCCAAGATCGAGCTGTCTTCGGCGCAGACCACGGAAGTCAACCTGCCGTTCATCACCGCCCGCATGGAAGGCGGCGCAACCACACCGCTGCATCTGGTGGAAACGGTGACACGGTCCGATCTGGAAAAGATGGTCAGCAAGCTGATCGAACGCACGCTGGAACCCTGCCGCAAGGCGATTGCCGATGCCGGCCTGACCGCCAAGGACATCGATGAAGTCGTGCTGGTGGGCGGTATGACCCGCATGCCGCGCGTGCGCGAAGTCGTGAAGGAGTTCTTTGGCAAGGAACCGCACACCGGCGTGAACCCCGACGAAGTTGTCGCCATGGGCGCGGCGATCCAGGCGGGCGTGTTGCAGGGTGATGTCAAGGACGTGCTGCTGCTCGACGTGACGCCATTGTCGCTGGGCATCGAAACGCTGGGCGGTGTCATGACCCGGATGATCGATCGCAACACGACGATCCCGACCAAGAAAGCGCAAGTGTTCTCGACTGCCGAAGACAATCAGCAGGCCGTGACGATCCGCGTGTTCCAGGGCGAGCGCGAAATGGCGGGGGACAACAAGATCCTCGGCCAGTTCGATCTGGTCGGCATTCCGGCTGCACGTCGCGGCGTGCCGCAGATCGAGGTTGCCTTCGACATCGATGCCAACGGCATCGTCAATGTGTCGGCCAAGGACAAGGGCACGGGCAAGGAGCAGCAGATCCGCATTCAGGCATCTGGCGGTTTGTCGGACAACGACATCGACCAGATGGTCCGTGATGCGGAAAAGTTCGCAGCCGAGGACAAGAAGCGCCGTGAATCCGCTGAAGCGCGCAACAATGCCGACAGCCTGGTCCATGCGACCGAGCGTCAGCTGGAAGAACATGGCGACAAAGTCGAGCCGGCGCTGAAGGAAGAAATCCAGGCGGCGGTAACCGAAGCCAAGGCGGCGATCGAAAGCGGCGATACCGACGCGATCAATGCCAAATCGCAGGCCCTGACCGAAAAGGCGATGAAGCTGGGCCAGGCGATCTACGAAAAGGAACAGGCTGGCGCCGCGTCGCCGGGTGCCGAGCATCCGAAGGCCGACGACGTGGTCGATGCCGAGTTCTCGGAAGTTGACGACAAGGCCTGATATTCGGGCATAAGTCTGACTTGAATTCGGCCCGCCGTTCGTATGCTTCAGCAGCGAACGGCGGGCCGCATACTATGACCGGGAACCCACGCGATGTCGGCCGAGATCGATTTTTACGAATTGCTGGAAGTCGAACGCACCGCGGACGACAAGATTATCAAGTCCTCGTATCGCCGGCTGGCGATGCGCTTTCACCCCGACAAGAATCCCGGCGATGCCGAGGCTGAAGCAAAGTTCAAGCAGATCAGCCATGCCTATGCCTGTCTGTCGGACCCGCAGAAACGCGCGGCCTATGACCGGTTTGGCCATGCCGCGTTTCAACAGGGCGGTGGCGGAAATGCCGGCGGACAAGGTGCCGAATTTGGCGATCTGGGCGATATTTTCGAGACGATTTTCGGCAATGCGTTTGGCGGCGGCGGTGGCCGGCAACAGGCGCGGCGCGGCGCCGATCTGCGCTATGACATGGAAATTTCGCTGGAAGACGCCTACCACGGCAAGACCACCGAGATCGCCGTCGAAGTGTCTCAGACATGCGAGCCCTGCGCCGGGTCGGGCGCTACGCCCGGAACCAAGGCGCGGCGTTGCAACACCTGCAACGGGCAGGGTAAAGTGCGCTCGCAGCAGGGCTTCTTCATGGTCGAGCGGGCATGCCCGACGTGCCACGGCCGCGGCGAAGTGATCGAAAGCCCGTGCCGTGCCTGTCGCGGCGAGGGCCGGGTCGACACGCCGCAGCGCCTGGAGGTGCAGGTCCCGCCGGGCGTCGACAATGGCACGCGCATTCGCCTGTCGGGCAAGGGCGAAGCGGGTCCGAATGGGTCGCCAGCGGGGGATTTGTATATTTTCCTGCATGTCGCGCGCCATGCCGTGTTCGAACGCGATGGCACCACATTGATGACCCGCGCGCCGATCAGTTTCACGATGGCGGCGCTGGGCGGCACGATCGAATTGCCGGGGCTCGATGGCTCGCGCAACGCGATCGACATTCCGGCGGGTATCCAGTCGGGCAAGCAATTGCGCAAGCGCGGCGCGGGCATGCCGGTGCTGCAGGGGCGCGGGCAGGGCGATCTGGTGGTCGAAATCCAGGTCGAGACCCCGACGAAAATGTCTGCGCGGCAGAAGGAATTGCTGCGCGAATTTCAGGGCAGCGAGACCGGGGACGAATGCCCGCAGTCGAAGGGCTTTTTCAACCGGATCAAGGACGCGTGGAACGATTTGACTGAATAGCGGGGCTTGCGCCGGAGATAAGACATGATCAGGCTTGGCAGATATTCGGGATTGGCTCTGGCGACGGCAATCGTGTTCGTCGCCGCACCCTCGTATGGGCAATCAGCAGAATCCCTGGCGTTTCTCAGAGATGTAAATGCGCGAATTGCTGCGCCGTCGCCCGATGCGATTGCAAGCTTGCTGAAAGACGGTTTCGAGAGAGGCCAGCAAAAGAATTCGCAGGTCTGCATTCCTGCGTCGATTGCGGTTTCGGATATCAAGCCAGCGACAGCCGATGCCGGTGTGTGGATTGCGATACGCAACAGCAAGATGGTAAACGCATGGACTGTTCGTGCAACGATGACTGGTTGTCCGGTCGGATCTGCCAATTACCTTGTCATCCGGTTTGCCGACGACAGTGCCGGACGGGCGGTATACCGTCCAATCGGTTTTTCGCGGGGCACGACCCACGCCGGATTTTCGATCAGCAAGGACGCCATGAACGCCGTAGTGGGCGGAATGGCGGGGGCTCTCACCAAAGCCAAGATAGACATAAAAACCTGCGGCGGGACTCTGATCGTCGGGCCGAGGGAAATCACGATGGATGGTGGTCTCGGTCCGGACATTTACGGGGTGCGGTTCCGCGGGGATTGGAAAGAGAAATGGCATTTTCAGGAATGTGGGCATGACGTGGCCGTTCCCGTTCATTTCATCGCGGACGGGCACGGCGGAGCGAATTTCGATGTGAATGCAAGCGACGTCGAATTGAAATAGGACCTGGATCAGGCTTCGATCGCAAAGGCTTGTTCCACCTCTGCCCTGATCCCCGGCACCAGCGTCGGATCGCTTATCAAACGCGGCTCTTCCTCTTCCAGTATCGCCAGAAACGCATCACGCTTGAACCTTGCGATCACTGCCTGGTCCAAAGCCGGTTCGACCGATGACGCGATGATGTCGATCACGCGTTCGGCGCCATGCAGCCGGCCCCACAGGTAGTCGTTTTCGCGGTACGCGCGGCTGAAGAACGCGCCGAAGTTGTAGAACCCCACGCCCTTCAGGCACGCCGCCGTACCCCCGCTGCGGATCGAGCGCGCGTCTTCGGGCGAGATCCGGTCGACCTTGATCGGGTCGAATTCTCCCAGACCGTTGCCTTCGCCGCCGCCCGCTCCGATACTGCTGTGCGACAGCGGCAGCATCGCGGTGTCGTACCAGACGAACCCGAGATAGGCGTGCAGGAACCGTCGGCGCAAAGTGCGGTCGAGCACGTGGAGTGCATCGACCATCATCGCATCGACTTCGACGTCGATCGTGGCAAGGTCGCGCCGCGCGGCGATCGCGGACAGCACGGCGCCCGGATCGGCCAGCACGACCTGCGCCGAATCTGCAAAGCCCGGCCCAAGCCCGCGTGCGGTTTCGCGCGACTGGTACAGCGCCTGCGCCTGATAGACGATCGTGCGCGCGGCTTCGCGGCCGGACCGGGCGCCCGGCTCTTCTTCGGCCCAGCCTTCGGTCAGGCGCCGCGCGAGCAGTTTCAACCGGCGGATGCGGTAGCCGATGTCGTGAGTGCGGAAGAACGCGATCGATTCGGGCGTTGCGCGGCCCCTGTCGGTGATCATCCGGTCCCGCCCGTTCTGCGCCAGATGCGCCGTGAGCACCTGGGCGATGCGATTTGCGGGCCCCGCATCGGGCGCAGCGGAGCAGATGGTGATGGCCAGATCGGCGATGATCGCGTCAAATTTGACGCGCGCATAGGCGTGATAGGCAAAGCCGGCGGCGGCTTCTGCGGCCTGCTGTGCCCGGGCGCGCCATGCTGTCAGTCGTGCGCGGCTCGGCGATTCGAACCACAGCGTGTGGCCGAACAACCGCGCCACTTGCGCCTCGATATCGGGGCGCAGCGTTTCGACGAGTGCGCGCAGGCGCTCGCGTTCGCGCGACTGGTGGGTGATGGTGTCGAGGTTGTCGCGGATCGGCTGCTCGCGCGGGATCGTCGACAGCGCGGCAAAGATCGTGGCGAAAAACCCGGGCGGCTTTGGCCGCACCTGCGTGGGCGCGATAGGGATCGGCAGCGCGGGATTGGGCTCGATGAACACGAACCGGCGGTCGACTTCGCGCCGCGCCGGGCGATCGCGCAAGGCGGTCATCGCTTCGGCAAACGGACGGTTGTTCAGCACCGCGCCATCGATCAGCGCGGCGTCATGCATGCTGCCTTCGCGCCAGCGTTCGGGCATGATCCGTTTGAGAAAAAGGTCACGGCCCGGCCATGGCCAGCCGCGTTCCTGGGCCAGCGCGTCGATTTCGCGAACATTGAGTGGCGGAAACGCGCCGGGGAAGCTGGCGGTCGCGCGTGCGGCCAGCACCAGTTCGGCCAGCGGTGCCAGTTTTGCGCCTGTATCGGTCGTGACATGAAACCCGATCGTCAGGCGGTGTTCGGTTTCTTCGACCAGCGGGGGGCTGTTCAGCACCAGCGCGGTGCGGTGCCCGGCCAGATCGGTGACGGTTACCACCAGGTCGAGCGGATGTCCCGGCGGCAACAGCGCGCCATCGGTGGTGTCTTCGTCGCGCACCTCCATCGCCGTCAGCGCATCGGCGAGCAAGCGCGAAAAGCCCAGGCCGCTGAACGGCGGCCTGAACCAGCGCGCGCGGATCAGGCGCGACACTTTGGCGCGCACTTCGGCGCGGGTGGCGCGCGACAGACGCGGATCGTCAAGCCCGGCATCGGGCGCGCGCAACGCCAGCCACACCACTGGCCAAGCCCAGATCTTGGCCAGCCGCCCCCAGGGCCGTGCTTCGGGCGCGATCAGTACGTCGCTGTCGGCGCATTTCAGCCATAGGGTGGTAAGGCCGTCGAGGCTTTGTCCGGTAATCAGGGCTTGCGCCAGAAACACCGCATTGATCCCGCCCGCGCTTGCCCCCGAGACGATGTCGGGCACGAACCGCAGCGCGAGCGCGCGCGACTGACCGATCGTATCGAGCATCGCGGCGTAGACGCCGGCCACGCCCGCAGGCACCGCTTCACCCGCGCGCCAGGCGCGGCTCGCGCGCGTGGCGTGCCAGATTTCCTTGGTCACGCCATGCATCGTGACCGCCAGGCTGATCCCGCCGGAACAGACCAGCGCGACCCGCAATTCTTTTTCCCGCATTGCGGCATTTTGCACGATCGGGCGGCCGATGGCCAGTGCCTAGTCGGTGACGTTGCGCAGGTTTGCCTGCGCGACGGGTGGCCGATAGTGTAAATCGCACCGACAAAGCCGGTGGCCGAGCGAAAAAACAGCCGCAATTCCAGCACTCACGACACGCAATGCATCGGTCGCCACTGTCAAATTTACCGACGCTTTACGCTTATGGGCGTACACGAAAATCCCGACACCGGACTGCAAAGGGCATCCGCGACGATGATCCGCCTGTTCAAACACTATATCCCCAATGCCGTGCTGTTGCTCGCGCTGTTCGACTTCGTGCTGCTGGTCACAGCGGGCGAGCTAGGCTGGATCGTGCGCGCGTGGCAACTGGGGATCACCGTCGGCGATATTCATGAACGCTGGGTGCCGCTGCTGATCTTTGCGGGCCTCGTGCAGACCGCGATGGTTGCGGTCGGCGTCTATGGCTCCGACGCGCTGCGGTCGATGCGCTATGCCGGCGCGCGGCTGCTGGTCGCGATCAGCCTGGGCATCATTGCGCTGTCGGCGGTCTATTTCATGCTGCCGTCGCACACATTGTGGCGGTCCAATCTGTTCTACGCGATGTTCATCGCAATCGCGCTGCTGCTGTCGATCCGCTTCCTGCTCAGCGGACTGCTTGGCACCGCGCCGTTTCGCCGCCGCATTCTGGTGCTGGGCGCGGGCGCGCGCGCGGACCGGTTGCGCAAGCTGGGCGATCGGCCCGAGGCGGGCTTTGTCATCGTCGGCTACGTCGGGATGAGCGCGGCGCCGCCGGTCATCGAGGAGGCGATCCACCGCGATGCGATCGCCAACCTGACGCGCTATGTCGACAATCTGGGCGTGAGCGAAGTCGTGCTGGCGCTGGAGGAACGGCGCAATGCGCTGCCGCTGAAGGATCTGTTGCGGATCAAGACCACCGGGGTTCACGTCAACGACTTCTCGACGTTTCTGGAACGCGAAACCGGCCGCGTCGATCTCGATACGGTCAATCCCAGCTGGCTGATCTTTTCCGACGGGTTTTCATCGGGGCAGATGGTGTCGAGCGCGATCAAGCGCATGTTCGATATCGTCGCCAGCCTGGCTTTGCTCGTGCTGGCACTGCCGCTGATCATCGTGTTTGCGATCCTGGTCAAGCTGGACAGCAAGGGTCCGGCGTTTTTCCGCCAAGTGCGCGTGGGCTTGTATGGGCAGGATTTCTCGCTGATCAAGTTGCGCTCGATGCGCCTCGATGCCGAGGCGGGCGGCGCGCAATGGGCGGCCAAGTCCGACCCGCGCGTCACGCGCATCGGCAAGATCATCCGCAAATTGCGCATCGACGAACTGCCGCAGGCATGGACCGTGCTCAAGGGCGAAATGAGCTTTGTCGGGCCCCGCCCCGAACGCCCCGAATTCGTGTCCGACCTTGAGGAAAAGCTGCCGTTCTATGCCGAGCGCCATATGGTCAAGCCAGGCATCACCGGCTGGGCGCAAGTCAATTATCCCTATGGTGCTTCGATCGAGGATTCGCGCCACAAGCTCGAATACGATCTGTATTACGCCAAGAACTACACCCCGTTCCTCGACCTTTTGATCCTGCTGCAAACCGTGCGGGTCGTGCTATGGAACGAGGGCGCGCGCTGAGCCAATGATCACCTGGGTTTCCACAGGCCGCTGGATGGATATGGTCGCGGCATTTGTCGCGATGCTGCTGGTCGTCTGGCTGATCGAGCGTCGGCGCCGCGGCAAGGGCAGTGGCCACGCAGATGTCGCAGCGGTTGCGCTGACCGCGTTGTGGTGCCTGCTGTGTTCGGTCTCCGGCGCGCAGAGTGTGGTGGCGACGCTGGGCGAGGTGGCGCGCAATCTGGCGTGGCTGCTGGTCGTGCTCAGGCTGTTTGCGCGCGACCATCGCGATGAAACGGTCAGCCCGGTGCGCCCGGTGCTGGCGGTGCTGGCGCTGGTCGAAACCTTTCAGCTGGCGCTGGTCGTGCTGGTTGTGCGCTTTGCCGATATTCCCGCGGCCGTGACGATGATCGGGCAGTTGTCCGATCTGTTTCACCTGTTGATGACGACCGGCGCGCTGGTGCTGGTGCACAACCTGTATGTCGGCGCGGTGGCGGGGCAACGCGGCGCGGTGCGGTGGAACTGCCTCGCGCTGGCGGTGCTGTGGGGCTATGATCTCAATTATTACACGATAGCGTATCTTGGCCATATGGTGCCTGACGAGCTGGTTGCGCTGCGCGCGCTGGCGCAGGGCGTGGCGGTGGTGATGATCGGCATTGCCGCACGCACCGGCGGCTCGCTGCGACTGTCGCCGTCGCGCACGGTGGCGTTTCAATCGCTCGTGCTGCTGGTCATCGGCATCTATCTGATCGTGATGGTCGGCGCGGCGCAGTCGGTCGCGTGGGCCGGCGGCAATGCCAGCGAGCTGGTGCAACTGGGCTTTGCCTTCGTTACCACCGTGGTGATCATCTCGCTGGTGCCCTCGGCGCGGTTGCGACGCTGGCTCAATGTGGTGCTGGCCAAGCATTTCTTTCAGCATCGCTATGACTACCGCGCCGAATGGCTGCGCTTTGCCCGGACGATCGGGCGGGTCGATGCCAATTCCCTGCCGCTGCATGCGCGCGTGATCCAGGCGGTCGCCGATATTACAGACAGCGCACGCGGGCTGCTGCTGGTGCCCGGCGAAGGCGGAACGCTGGTGCTTGCCGCGCAGTGGCAGTGGCCGACGATGGAACTTCCGGCGACTGCGATGGACCCGCGCGCGCTCGCGTTTCTGGAACGCACCGGGTTTATCGTCGATCTCGACCAGGTGCGCAAAGGAACCGATCACGCCGGCGAAGCCGCCTTGATGCCCGCGTGGATGATCGAGGAACAGGCAGTCTGGGTGCTGGTGCCGCTGCTCCATTTCGAGCGCCTGGTCGGCCTGGTCGTGCTTGGCCGCCCGGCGCTGGCGCGAGAGCTCGACTGGGAAGATTTCGATCTGCTGGGTGTCGTGGGGCAGCAACTGGCGAGTTTCCTGGCCGAACAGACGAGCCACGCGGCTTTGCTCGAAGCGAGCCGGTTTGACGAATTCAATCGTCGCATCGCGTTCGTGATGCACGATATCAAGAACCTGGCGAGCCAGCTGGCGCTGCTGGCGCGCAATGCCGAGCGCCATGCCGACAATCCGGCGTTTCGCGGCGATATGCTGGTGACCCTGCGCAATTCGGCGGACAAGCTCAATGCACTGATCGCACGCCTGTCGCGCTATGGCGCAGGGGCCGTGCCGGTCATCGAACCGGTCGATCTGGGCGACGTCGTGCGCACCGTGGCCGCGCGGTGCAACGTGGCGATCGGGCGCGAACAGGTCTTTGCGATCGATATCGAACCGTGCCGCGTGCTGGCTTCGCGCGAGACGCTGGACCAGGTGCTCAGCCATCTGGTGCAGAACGCGCTCGACGCCACCGACACCGCGCTGGGCGTGTTTCTGGGCACGCGGCTGTACCGCGACCACGAAGGGGCCTGGGGTGTGGTCGAAGTGGTCGACAGCGGATCGGGCATGAGCGCCGATTTCGTGCGCAACCGCCTGTTTACCCCGTTCGTATCGACCAAGCCCGGCGGGTTCGGGATCGGCGCGTTCGAGGCGCGCGAACTGATCACCGCGATGCGCGGCCGGATCGATGTCGAAAGCCGTGAAGGACTGGGCAGCCGGTTTACCGTGCGCCTGCCGCTGGCGCCCGCGCTCGACGTTCCTGACCTGTTACCAGCTTTGAAAGCAGCATCATGAGCTCGATCCAGCAATCGGCCGCCCACCAGGCAAAGTCGCTGCCAAAGCTGCTTATCGTCGAGGACGATCCGGGCCTGCAGGCGCAGTTGAAATGGGCCTATGAGGATTTCGAAGTGTTCGTCGCCGGCGATCGCCAGACTGCGATTGCGCTGTTGCGTTCGGAAGAGCCGGCGGTCGTCACGCTCGATCTTGGCCTGCCGCCGGATCCCGACGGGGTGAGCGAAGGGTTTGCCGTGCTCGACGAGATCATGGCGCTGAAGCCCGATACCAAGGTCATCGTCGCATCGGGCCATGGCGCGCGCGAATCCGCGCAGCGCGCGATCCAGCACGGCGCGTACGATTTCTATGCCAAGCCGGTCGATATCGACACGCTGGGCCTGATCGTGCGCCGCGCGCAGCATGTGGCAAAGCTGGAAACCGAAAATCGCCAGCTGGCGCAGCGTGCGCCGCAGGACAATCGCGTGCTTGGCCGCCTGATCACCGCCGCGCCCGAAATGATCAAGGTCGCGCGCACGATCGAGCGCGTCGCCAACACCAATGTGTCGGTCATGCTGCTGGGCGCAAGCGGCACCGGCAAGGAATTGCTGGCGCGCGGGCTGCACGAGGCATCAGGCCGCGCGCGGGGCGCGTTCGTGGCGATCAATTGCGCCGCGATCCCTGAAAACCTGCTGGAAAGCGAGCTGTTCGGCCACGAAAAGGGCGCGTTTACCGGCGCGGTCAAGATGACCGAGGGCAAGATCGAACAGGCCAGCGGCGGCACGCTGTTCCTCGACGAGGTCGGCGACATTCCCTTGCAGTTGCAGGTCAAGTTGCTGCGGTTCCTGCAGGAGCGCACGATCGAACGCATCGGCGGGCGCCGCGCGATCGAGGTGGATACGCGGATCGTTTGCGCCACGCACCAGAACCTGGAAGCGATGATTGCCGAGGCGCGGTTTCGCGAAGATCTGTATTATCGCCTCGCCGAAATCGTCATCCGCATCCCCGGCCTGTCCGAACGCGCGGGCGATGCGGCGCTGCTCGCGCGCGTATTCCTGACGCGCTATGCGGCGGAAATGAACCCGGCGGTCAAGGGTTTTGCCCCCGATGCGCTGGCCGCGATCGATGGCTGGGGCTGGCCGGGCAATGTCCGCGAGCTGGAAAACCGGCTGAAACGCGCGGTGATCATGGCCGACGGGCGGCTGGTGACGGCGGGCGATCTCGATCTGAGCGAGCCCGAACCCGAGGACCAGACGCTCAACCTGAAATCCGCGCGCGAGACGACCGACCGGCGGATGATCCGCCACGCGCTGTCGCGCAGCGAAGGCAATATCAGCAACACCGCGCGCCTGCTCGGGATCAGCCGGCCGACATTGTACGACTTGCTGAAGCAATATGATCTCCAGCATTGACGCTACTTTTTATGCCTCGTCCGCCCGTTCTTCGCGTCCCCGATGTCATTCCCGCGAACGCGGGAATTCAGGGGTTGCGTCGATGACGACACAAGGGCGCTCCTGCGACCCATGGGCGTGGATCCCCGCGTTCGCTGGGATGACGAAGGGTGGTGGGGCACCCGCATGAGACCGAAATTTGGGAAATTCGTCTTTGCCGCGCTCGCGCTGGCGGGCTCGGCGGTCAGTGCCGGCGATCCGGCGGTGTTTGCCGCGCGCCACGATGCCGACGAGATCGTCGGCAAGGATCCGCTCGCGGCCGAACTGCTGATCCGCAAGGCGATGGCGCGTACGCATGCCGACGATGCGCTGCGGCCCTGGCTGGCGGCGGCGCTGATGAAAAAGGGTGATCTGGTGGCCGCCACCGCCGCGCTTGATGCGGGCGGGTTTACGCCCGATGGCGCGGGTCTGGGCTGGCGCATCCGTGGCCAGATCGCGCTGATCGAAGGGCGCCTGCCGGCAGCTGCGACCGCGTTTGACCAGGCGCTGCGCTTTGCGCCCAACGATGCCGATTTGTGGGTGTCGATTGCCTCGTTGCGGTTTACCAGCGGGCAGCAGGTATTGGCGATTGCGGCGGCGGACCGTGCTGTCGCGCTCGATCCGCGCAATCCGGGCGCGCTGGCGCTGCGCGGGCTGCTGATCCGCGAACAATATGGCCTGGCCGCATCGCTGCCATGGTTCGAGGCCGCGTTGCAGGCCAATCCCGATCAGCCCGCGTTGCTCGATGACTATGCCTCGACACTGGGCGATATGGGGCAATACCGCGCGATGCTGATCGTCGCGCGCAAGCTGGCCGAAGTCGACCCCAAGAGCCAGCGGCCGCGCCTTATGGAGGCGGTGCTGGCCGCGCGCAGTGGACAGACCGATCTCGCGCGATCGATCCTGCAACGCACCGGCACGATGTTTCGCGAGATGCCCGCCGCGATGCTGCTGTCGGGGGTGCTCGAATACCGCGCGGGCAATTTCGACCTGTCGGTCGAAGTGCTGGAGCATCTGGTGCGCGTGCAGCCCGACAATATCGCCGCGCGCCCGGTGCTGGCGCGTGCGCTGGCGGCCAAGGGCGACTGGCGCCGGCTGGCCGATCTGTTCGACGGCGATGTCACGGCATCGCGCGCGGGTCCCGACCTGACCGCGCTGGTCGGGCAGGCCTGGCTGCACCTGGCCGCGCGCGAAAGTGGTGATCGCGCGAAGCAGGACCGCACGCGGGCGCAGGCACTGATGACGCTGGCTGCGACCACTCGGCGACAGGCGGCGGTGCCGCTGGCCAGCGATGGCACGCTGCCGGTGCTGGCGCAGCATTACGCCGAAAATCCGCAAGGCTCGGCCAATGCGGTGCCGTATATCCGCGCGCTGATTGCGGGCCATCAGGCCGATGCGGCGCAAGGCGTGGCGAACAAACTGCGCGACCAGAACACGGGCAATGCCGATGCGCGGATGCTGGCGGGCGATGTTCATATGGCGCACGGCGATGCGCGCGGCGCGCTGGCGGAATACACCAAGGCCGCCGCGATCCGGTTCAACGAAGCGGTGCTGGTGCGCATGGATGCCGGTTTGCGCAGCGTCGGACGCGGCGGGGATGCCGACGGCATGACATCGCGCTATCTGGCGCAAAACCCGCAAAGCGCAGTGGCGATGACGCTGCTGGCAGCGGGCTGGGCGGGCAATCCGGCGCGCAGCCGCGACCTGGCGGTGCTGCGCCGCGCGATGCTGGCGCGCGGTCTAGCCGGCGCGGCGTGACGCCAGCAGCGATAACCCGATCAGCACTGCGCCGACCAGCCCGGTAACGGTCTCGGGCACCGCGATCCGCGCCGAGGCGAGCATGATCGCGCCCAGCGCGATGATCGCCCAGAACGCGCCGTGTTCGAGATAGCGATATTCGCTCAGCGTGCCGTGCCGCACCAGCAGCAGCGTGATCGAGCGTACGAACATCGCGCCGACCGACAGCCCGAGCGCAATGATCACCATATTGTTCGACAGCGCAAACGCGCCGATCACCCCGTCGAAACTGAACGAACTGTCGAGCACATTGAGATAGACGAACCCGCCGAGCCCCGAGCGCACCATTGCGCCCGCCGCGCGGCGCGCCGCCTCCTGCGCTTCGAGCAAGGTCCCGATTGCCTCGACCGCGACATGCGCGATGATCCCGCCAAGCCCCGCCTCGACAAACACCAGGGCGGTCGCATGGGGCAGGGCGAGCGAAACCAGCATCAGCGTCGCCAGCACGATCGCGATGGCCAGCGCGCGGATCGGTGCGAGCGCCGCCAGCGCGCGCTCGATCCAGCCGACCCAGTGCACCGTCTTTGCGCTGTCGAGAAAGAAATCGAGCCCGACCAGCAGCAGGAACGCGCCGCCAAACCCGGCGATCGGAATATGCGCCCCGCTGACGATCGCCTCGTACCGCGCCGGCTGCGTCAACGACAGCGTGAGCGCGTCGATCGGCCCCAACCCCGCCGCCAGCGCGACGATCGCCAGCGGAAACACGATGCGCATGCCGAACACCGCGATCACCATGCCCCAGGTCAGAAACCGGCGTTGCCAGACTTCGTCCATATCGGCGAGCACCGCGGCGTTGACGACCGCATTGTCGAACGACAACGAGATTTCGAGCACCGCCAGCACGACAACGATCCACGCAAAGCTGGCGGTGGCGGCAATGGAATGCGTGTCGAACCAGCCGTACGCGAGCGCGGCGACCAGCGCGATGATGGTGAACACCAGGGACCCGGTGAATTGGCGCAGCAAATCGTATCTCCTGGAATTTACGCAGTCGCGCCGAATTTAACCCGATCGTCGTCCCGGACTTGATCCGGGATCCCGCTGCCTTGGCGACGTCGATGAGAAGAAGAAGCCTGACCCCGGATCAAGTCCGGGGCGACCTGTGGGGTGGGGTTGGCGCGCCGGTTTTGCGGCACGTTCGGGGTGGCGGTGGCACGGGCACTTTCAGATCTTGCGCGGTTGATAGGTCTGTTCAATGCCGGGGAATGTCCTTTGGCGCACGTCTTGGGCATAGCGCGCTGCCGCCGAGCCGATGGTTTCGGCGATGTTCTCGTACACTTTGACAAAGCGCGGTACGCGGTCGAACATGCCGAGCATGTCGTCGGTGACCAGCACCTGGCCATCGCATTGCGCCGACGCGCCGATGCCGATCGCAGGACACGCGATCGCCTGGGTGATGGCGATCGCGATCGGTTCGACCACGCCTTCGATCACCACCGCAAATGCGCCGGCGGTATCCAGCGCGCGGGCATCGGCCAGGATCGTTTCGGCTTCCGCGTCGCTGCGTCCGCGCGCGTTGTAGCCGCCCAGCACATTGACGGCCTGCGGGGTCAGCCCGACATGGCCCATCACCGGAATGCCCCGGCGGATCAGGAACGCGACGGTGGCCGCCATCGCTTCGCCGCCCTCCAGCTTGACCCCGGCGCACCCGGTTTCCTTCATGATCCGCGCGGCGCTGGCGAACGCGATTTCGGGCGAAGCCTCGTATGTGCCGAATGGCATGTCGACGATCACCGCGGCGTGATAGCTGCCGCGCACCACGGCGGCGCCATGCGCGATCATCATGTCCAGCGTCACCGGCACGCTCGATGCCAGGCCATAGATAACCTGACCCAGCGAATCCCCGACCAGCAGCAGATCGCAATGCGCATCGAGCAATTGCGCCTGCCGCGCGGTATACGCGGTCAGCATCACGATCGGCATCTGCGTCGTGCCATCGACCTTGCGCTGGCGCACTTCGGGCACGGTCAGTCGTTTCATCGGCGCGGGCGTCGGGTTTGCCCGGCTGGTCGATGTATCGAGCTGAAACGTCGTGGACATGGTCTTTTCCTGTGGGATTGCGATCCGGCTCACAGTGGTCGGGGGTTTTTGCATGGCGCACAAGGGCATTTGCGCATCCGCTTGACCAAAAAGCGCTTTGCCGCGCGCGTGCGTACGTCTAGCGTCGGTCAATTAACCTGGTTTCCGTTGCAACCAGGTCCGGCCAAGGCGTGCCCCAGGGTGGGTGGGCGCTGTTGTGGCCGGGCGATCTGCAATGGGCCACGGCGGGAGAAATCAATGTTTGGTCGCGTCAAATCACTCGACGCCATTCTAGCGACGGCCGAGAAAAAGTCGCTGCATCGTACACTCGGCGCATTCCAGTTGACCATGCTCGGCGTGGGCGCGGTGATCGGCACCGGCATCTTCGTACTGACCGCAGAGGCCGCGCAAAAGGCGGGGCCGGGCATGATGCTCAGCTTTGTCATCGCCGGGTTCGTCTGCGCAGTGGCGGCGCTGTGCTATGCCGAAATGGCCGCGATGGTCCCGGTTTCGGGATCGGCCTATACCTACAGCTATGCCGTGATGGGCGAGCTGGTCGCGTGGATGGTCGGCTGGGCGCTGATCCTGGAATACGCGATTGCGGCCGGTGCGGTTTCGGTCGGGTGGTCCGGCTATATGATCGGGTTTATCCAGAATACATTCCATGTCGTTGTCCCGCTGGCGTATATCCGCGGGCCGTTCGATGGCGGGATCATCAATATGCCGGCCATGGCGATCGCGGCGGTGATCACCTGGCTGCTGGTGCTGGGCACGAAGGAAAGCGCGACGGTCAATGCGGTGCTGGTGGCGATCAAGATCGCCGCGCTGACGCTGTTTGTCGCGCTGACGCTGCCGGTGATCCGCTCGGGCCATTTCACGCCGTTTGCGCCGGTCGGGTTTACCGGGATTTCGGGGGCTGCGGCGTCGATCTTTTTCGCTTACGTCGGGTTTGACGCGGTTTCCACTGCGGCCGAGGAAACCACCAATCCGCAGCGCAACATGCCGATCGGCCTGATCGGCAGCCTGGCGATCTGTACGGTGTTCTACATGTTGGTTGCCGCAGGGGTCATCGGCACGGTCGGCGCGCAGCCGATGTTCGGCCCGGGGCATGTCGCGCTCGAACCAGGCACGCCCGCGATGTCGCATGCGTGTTCGCTGATCCAGGACAACGCGGTCGTGTGTTCGAAGGAAGCACTGGCGTGGACGTTGCGCCAGGTCGGGCATCCGTTCGTGGGCTGGCTGGTCGGGGCTGCGGCGATCCTTGCGCTGCCATCGGTCATCCTGATGATGATGTTTGGCCAGACGCGCATTTTCTTCGTCATGAGCCGCGACGGGCTGTTGCCTGAATTCTTTTCCAAGGTGCACCCCAGATTTCACACCCCGTATGTGATCACGATTCTGACGGGCGTGTTCGTGGCATTGTTCGCGGCATTTTTTCCGGTCGGTTTGCTGGCAGATGTGTCCAATTCCGGGACATTGTTTGCGTTTGCCGCCGTGTCGATCGCGGTGATGGTCTTGCGCCGCACCGATGCCAACCGCGTCCGCCCATTCCGCACGCCGGGGGTATGGGTTATCGCGCCGATCTCGATCGCGGGCTGTATCTATCTGTTTTTCAGCCTTTCATTGGCAACGATGGAGCTGTTTGTGGGCTGGGCGGCAATCGGGCTGGTGGTCTATTACGCCTATAGCCGTAGCCGCAGCTATGTCGGACGCGGGATCACCGACGAATAAGCTTGTGCCGATTTGACACCGTGGTGGGCCGGAAACGCGGGGGCGTTTTCCGGCCCATTCCATATCCGCCTATTGCGCGATCGGAAAATGAGAACATAATAAGAACATGATCCGAATCGCCTCCTCTAAAATCCTCCCCGGAACGGGGAGGGGGACCGCGCGCAGCGTGGTGGAGGGGCGTTTCCCTACAGGCATCGCTCACGCAGACGTACTGAACGAAGCGCGCGAGTACGCGTCAGACAGGCCTGTCGTTGTTCCCTTGCGTCATGAGGCAACGCCCCTCCACCACGTCCCAAAGAAAGAGGGGCGCGGTCCCCCTCCCCGTTCCGGGGAGGATAACAGATGCCTGCACACCGAACTGTTCGCCTCGGCCGACGAGGCCGGCGGGGCCGCGCTGGCGCTGGCATTTGCGCATGTGCCTAATGACCATCGCCCGTGGCTGTGGGTGCAGGACAAGACCGCGATCCGCCTGTCGGGCCGGCCGTATCGTCCGGGCTTGCCCCGATCCTTGCGCCACCGGCTGATCCATGTCGCCGCCGACAAGGCGCAGGACGCGCTGTTTGCCATGGAAGAAGGGCTGCGCTGCCGCGACCTGGCATTCGTCATCGGCGAAATCGCGGGCAATCCGGCAGCGCTCGATTTTACCGCCTCGCGCCGGTTGAGCCTGGTTTCCACAAAGCATGGCGTGCCGCTGTGGCTGGTGCGGCTGGCGGCGCGCCACGATCTGGGCTCGGCACGGATGCGCTGGGACGTCGTCTCTGCGCCCAGTCCGCCGCCGCAATGGAATACCCAGGCGCCAGGCGATCCGCGCTGGCAGGCCGATCTGTTCCGCGCGCACACCTTTCAACCCGGTCAATGGATGCTTGGTCATGACGGACAGCACGAAGACTTGCGCGTCTTCACGCCGGATCATGGCGGTGTGGTTTCCGGCACTGCCGATCGATCGCTGGTGCCTGAACAACAGACGGCTTGAAAAGGGGCCGCCTGACGACGAACCCTTTGTGCTGGCCGGCGAAACCGCACATGGCCCGCGCATCACTGCCGTGTCCAGACCGGCGCGGCAGGCCGGCGCGCGTGTCGGCGTGCTGCTTGCCGATGCGCGCGCGGTCGCGCCCGGGCTGATCGTCTATCCGGCCGATCCGGCGGCCGACCGCGCCTTGCTCGAAACGCTGGCGCTGTGGGCGCAGCAATGGGGGCCGTGGTCTGCGCTCGACGCGCCCGATGGCCTGATCATCGATGTGACGGGCGTGCCGCATCTGTTCGGCGGCGAGACGGCGATGATGGCCGATGCGGGAACGCGCTTTGCCGCGCGCGGGCTGTCGGTGCGGCTGGGCATTGCGCCGACCGCCGGCGCGGCCTGGGCGATTGCGCATCATGGCGCCGATCATGGCACGCTGCCCCCCGATGCCGATCCGCTGGTGGCGCTGGCCGGTCTGCCGGTGGCGGCGCTGCGGCTTGACCAGCCGGTCGTGCTGCTGCTCGAACGGCTGGGGCTCAAGCGCATTGGCGATCTGGCGCAGGTCGGCCGCGCCGCGCTCGCGCGCCGGTTTCGCGACCGGCGCTCGCCAGTGGCCAATCCGTTGATCCGGCTGGATCAGATGGCCGGGCGCGTGCCCGAACCGATCCTGCCGGTGCAGGCCGTACCCGTGCCGATGGTCCAGCGCCGGCTGATGGAGCCGATCCGCCACCGCACGCTGCTCGACCGCGTGGTCGACGATCTGGCGACCGCGCTCGCACGCCTGCTGGAGGCAGGCGGGCAGGGCGCACGCCGGATCGAACTGGGCCTGTGGAAAGTCGATGGCGATGTGCTGGTGCGCCGGATCGAGCTGGCTGCGGCCACGCGCGATCCTGTGCATATCGCGCGGCTGTTTGCCGATCGGCTGGAGGATTGCGACGCCGGCTTCGGCTTCGAACTGGTGCGCCTGTCCGCGCCCTGGGCGCAGCCACTTGCGCTGACGCAGGATGACCTCGAGACAGCTGCGGCCACACACGGCACCAGCCTGGCGGCGTGTCTCGACCGGCTGACCGTGCGGCTGGGCAGCGACGCGGTCGCGATGCCGGTGCCGCGCGCCAGCCACATGCCCGAGCGTGCGCAACGCTGGGTGGCGCCCGATCCGGCATTGATCGTTCAGGAAGAGCTGGCGCTTCATCCGCGCCCGCTAAAACTGCTCGACCGCGCCGAGCCGATCGCGGTGATCTATGAAGCGCCCGATGGCCTGCCCCGCGTGTTCCGCTGGCGCGGCCACGTCCACGAGATCACCCGCGCTGCCGGCCCCGAACGCATCGCGCCCGAATGGTGGCGCGAAAAGGGCGGCGCACGGCTGCGCGACTATTACCGTATCGAAGACAGCAAAGGCCGCCGCTACTGGATTTTTCGTCGCGGATTGCCCGACGACGGGCGCGGCGGCATGCCCGAGTGGTTTCTGCAGGGGATGTGCGGGTAGGTACATCACCGCCCATAAACCTCCGACACCGATGCGATGCGTCATGCATCGACGCCCGGCACGATCTAGGCCTGTGCCATGGGCACCACAGCGAACAGACCCCGGATCGAATGGCTCGATATCGCCAGAGGCATGGGCATCGTGCTCGTCGTCGCCGGCCATGCCGAACGCGGGCTGGTCTCCGCAAACATCGCGCGCGCGCCGGTCTGGCATTGGTTCGACCTGGGGCTCTACACCTTTCACATGCCGCTGTTCATGCTGCTGGCCGGGCTGAACGTCACAGCATCGCTGCAACGCGGGCGCCGTGGGTTCCTGCAGTCCAAGGCCTGGACGATCGCGTGGCCTTATGTGCTGTGGTCGCTGGTGCAGGGCACTTTGCTGGTGCTGCTGTCGGGCATGACCAATGGCAAGGGGGACTGGTCGGCGCTGAGCAAGATCGGCTGGCAGCCGATTTCGCCATTCTGGTTCCTTTATGCGCTGATGATTTACATGGTGGTCGTCAGCTTTGTCGGTGTGCGCGCGCGTATCCTCGTGCCACTGGCGCTGGCCGGGATGATCGCCAGCCACTTTCTCGATGGCGATGCGATCGGGCATCAGATCTGTTATCAGGCGGTGTTTTTCGTGGCGGGCGCGCTGGGCGCATCGCGGATCAGGGCGCTGCCGGCCCATGCGCTGCTGCTCGCGCTATTTGCCGTGCTGTGGTGCGCCGCATTCGTGCTGATGCCGCACGGCGGGGCGACGCCGTATCTGAAACCCGCCGCCTTGCCTGCCGCCACCTGCGGCATCGCCTTCATGCTGGTGCTGGCGCGCATAGCGGCGGGCAGTGTGATGCAACCGCTGTTCCTGCGTCTCGGCCGCGCGTCGATGACAATCTACGTCATGCACATCCTGGGCACGGCCGGCGCGCGGATCGTGTTGACACGGCTGCATATCCCGCAACAGCCGCTCGTCTACTGGATCGCATGCACGGCGGTGGGGCTGGGCGTGCCTTTGCTCATTCACGAATTTCTCTCACGCCACGGCGGGCTGGCGCCGCTCGGCCTTGCTCCGCGCAAACGGCCGGCGCTGCGCTATGCCCCAACGGTAATCCGGCTGGCCTGAGCGGTTTTTCCGGCGGTCTCCCTTTTGGCCACTGGTATATGCGACGTTTGGAACATATATAGAACACATGACTCAGCTGACGACGATGGAAAAACTCGGGGTTCTGGCCGATGCGGCCAAATACGACGCCTCCTGCGCGTCATCGGGCACGAGCAAGCGCGACAGCCGAAACGGCAAAGGCATCGGATCGACCGAAGGCTCCGGCATCTGTCATGCCTATGCGCCAGATGGCCGGTGTATCTCGCTGCTGAAAATCCTGCTGACCAACCACTGCATTTTCGACTGCCATTACTGCATCAACCGCAAGAGCTCGAATGTGCGCCGCGCACGGTTTTCGCCGCAGGAGGTCGCCGACCTGACGCTGTCGTTCTATCGCCGCAATTATATCGAGGGCCTTTTTCTGTCATCGGGCATCATCAAGAGCTCCAGCCACACGATGGAACAGATGATCGAGGCGGCGCGGATCCTGCGCGAAGAACACCAGTTTCGCGGCTATATTCACCTCAAGACGATCCCCGAGGCCGATCCCGAACTGGTCCGCCGCGCCGGGTTGTTTGCCGATCGCGTGTCGATCAATGTCGAATTGCCCACCGTCGCCGGCCTGACCCGCCTGGCCCCCGACAAATCGGTGCCAGTGATCGAAGGCGCGATGAATGTGATCCAGGATGCGATTGTGGAAACGCGCGATGCCAAGCGCCATTTCCGCAACGCGCCGAAATTTGCGCCCGCGGGCCAGTCGACGCAGATGATCATCGGTGCCGATGCCGCCAGCGACGCCGATATCATCACGCGTTCGTCCGGGCTCTATGGCCGGTTTGGTTTGCGCCGCGTGTACTATTCGGCGTTCAGCCCGATCCCCGATGCCAGCGCGGTGCTGCCGCTCAAACGCCCACCGCTGATGCGCGAACACCGGCTATATCAATCCGACTGGCTGATGCGGTTTTACGGCTATCGCGCCGATGAAGTAAACGCCGCGGCCGATCCAGGCGGAATGCTGCCGCTCGATATCGATCCGAAACTGGCCTTCGCGCTGAAATTCCGCGACCGCTTTCCGGTCGATGTCAATCGTGCCGCGCGCGAAACGCTGCTGCGCGTGCCGGGGCTGGGCGTGCGCGCGGTTAATGCCATCCTGTCGGCGCGGCGCCTGCGCCTGCTGCGGCTCGAAGACATCGCGCGGCTGACCGTGTCGCTGATCAAGGTGCGCCCGTTCATCATCGCTGCCGACTGGCGCCCGGTGATGCTGGCCGACCGGGCAGATCTGCGCAGTGTGGTTGCACCGCGCGGGGGGGAGCAGCTTGAGCTGTTCGGGGCGTGAAGGGCAGAATCCTCCCCGGGACGGGGAGGGGGACCACGCGAAGCAGTGGTGGAGGGGCAGTGCCTCATGGCGATAACTTCGCGAAGACGCGCCAGGCAGACAGTGCATCATCGCGCGGTGTGCGTCGTGAGGCACCGCCCCTCCACCACCCTGCGGGCGGTCCCCCTCCCCGTGCCGGGGAGGATTTCTTGCAATGACCGCGCTCTATCGCGTGCCGATCGCGGCGCATGATGATTTCGAAGGCTGGCGCGACAGCGCGCGGCGGCTGATCCAGGCCGGCATTGCGCCCGACCGGGTGGGTTGGGCTCTGCCTGGCGCAGCGGCAGGCGATCTGTTCGATGCCGAAGTCGGCCCGCCGCCGCCGACGCCCGCCGGCACGCCGCCCGTGCGCGCCTCGCGCGGCTATATCGAACTGGCGCAAAGCGCAGCGCTCCACGCCGATCCGGCGCGGTTCGATCTGCTGTACCGGGTGTTGTGGCGCCTGCAATCGGCGCCCCGGCTGATGGAAGACCGCGCTGATCCCGATGTGCGCGCGATGGATGCGCTGGCCCGCGTGGTCCGGCGCGATATCCACAAGATGCGCGCATTCGTGCGGTTTCGCGTGATCGAATGCCCGGAGGTGGACCAGTATGTCGCGTGGTTCGAACCCGGGCACCATATCCTGGCGGCCAACGCGGGATTTTTCGTGCGCCGGTTTGCCGCGATGCGCTGGTCGATCCTTACGCCGCTGGGTGCGTTGCACTGGGATGGCGAAGTGCTGCACCAGGGCCCGCCGGCGAACCGCAGCGATGTGCCGGGTGGCGATCCGGCCGAGGACTTGTGGCGCACCTATTACGCCGCGATCTTCAACCCCGCGCGGCTGAAAGTCGATGCGATGGTCAAGGAAATGCCGCGGCGTTACTGGAAAAACCTGCCCGAGGCGGACCTGATCCCCGAACTGATCGCGCAGGCGCAGGCACGCGAAGCATCGATGATCGCGCTTGGCGGCGAAGAGATGGGCCGCCCGCCCGAAACGCTGGCGGCGCTGAATGACGCGGTATCGGCATGCCGGCGCTGCGCCATCGGCTGTAACGGCACGCGCGCGGTGCCGGGCGAGGGGGCATCGCCCGCCGCGCTGATGATCGTTGGCGAACAGCCGGGCGATACCGAGGAACGCACCGGGCGGCCGTTCGTCGGCCCCGCCGGGCAGGTGCTGCGCGATCACGCGCGGCGCGCCGGCATCGACCTGGCGACCGCGCGGCTGACCAATGCGGTGCGCCATTTCCGCCATACCCAGCAAGGCAAGCGGCGGCTGCATCAGACTCCGCAGGCGCGCGAAATCGATACCTGCCGCTGGTGGCTCGATGCGGAACGCGCGCTTGTTCGGCCCCGGCTGATCGTCGCGCTCGGCGCCAGCGCGGCGCGCGGCATCCTGGGGCGCACGGTCGGGGTGCAGCAGGAGCGCGGAAAACTGCTGCCGCTCGATCACGGCGCGCAATTGTTGATCACGACGCATCCCAGCTATCTGCTGCGGCTGGGCGATACGACGCGCGCCGAAGAGGAAGTGCGGTTTGCCGCCGATCTCGCTTTGGCCAAGCGGCACCTGGGCGAATGATCCGCGATGCCCGAAGCCGCGCTCACTCCTGCCCGCCGTCATGTCGCATCCGATGGCCCATCCGGTCCATTGGCCCGTGCGGATTTCGTCGAACTTGGTTTGATGAGCTGTTTCTCGTTTCTGCGCGGCGCGTCGGACCCGGTCGACCTCGTCACCGCCGCCCGCGCGTTGGGCTACGACGCTGTCGGGATTGCCGATGTCAATTCGATGGCCGGGGTGGTGCGGTTTCATGTCGAGGCGCTGGAACTCGGGTTGCGACCGGTCATCGGCTGCCGGATCGAAACGATCGAGGGACTGGCGTTCCTGGCATATCCGCATGACCGCGCGGGGTATGGGCGGCTGTGCCGCCTGATTTCGGCCGGGCGCATGGCGACGCCCGAGGGTGAGTGGCAGGAAAAAGGGCGATGCGACATCACGCTGGCGATGCTGGCGGCACACAGCGAAGGCATGACGCTGGTGCTGATCCCGCCGCGCGATCTGGATCAGGTCCTGACGATCACGATACCGGGCAACGTGATGCCGTTACCCACAGGTCATCCACGCCCGGCGCGCCTGTTGTCCACCGATATTGCCGGGATTATCGCCCATCTTGTCCACAGCCTGCGAGGTCTGCGCCATGTCGCGGCGGGGTATATCCATCGCGGCGATGATGTGGCGCGGATCAATGCGATCGACGCGATGGCGCGCAGCGCCGGCCTGACGATCCTGGCGACCAACGATGTCCTGTATGCCGAGGCAGCGCGGCGCCCGCTGCACGATGTGATGACCGCGATCCGCCACAAATGCACCGTTGCCAGTGCCGGCCACTGGCTGGAACCGAATTCCGAACGCCATCTGAAATCGCCCGAAGCGATGGCGCGGCTGTTCGATCGCTGGCCCCATGCGCTGGTCGCCGCGCGTGCGTTGGCCGATCGCTGCACCTTTGCGCTGATCGAGCTCAGCTATGAATATCCCGAGGAAATCTGCCCCCCGGGCCGCGACCCGCAAAGCTGGCTTGACGAACAGACGTGGATCGGCGCGAAGGGACGCTATCCCGCCGGCGTCCCCGAAAAAGTGGCAGAGACCTTGCGGCGCGAGCTCGCGCTGATCGCACAGCTGAATCTGCCGGCCTATTTCCTGACGATCAAGGACATCGTCGATTTCGCGCGGGGGCAAAACCCGCCGATCCTGTGCCAGGGGCGAGGCTCTGCAGCCAATTCGGCAGTGTGCTATTGCCTGGGCATCACCGCGGTCGATCCCGACAAGCACGCGCTGCTGTTCGACCGGTTCATTTCCGAAGAGCGCAAGGAACCGCCCGATATCGATGTCGATTTCGAACACGAACGGCGCGAAGAGGTCATCCAGTACATCTATCGCCGCTATGGCCGCCACCGCGCGGGCCTGTGCGCGACGGTCATCCACTATCGCCCGCGCATGGCGATCCGCGAAGTGGGCAAGGCAATGGGCCTGACCGAGGATGTGACCGGCGCGCTCGCGCGCACCGTCTGGGGCAGCTGGGGCACCGATCTGGCGGAAAACAATGTGGCGCAGGCCGGGCTCGATCTGTCCGACCCGCATTTGCGCCGGGTGATCCGGCTGGCCGAACAGATGATCGGCATGCCCCGCCATCTGTCGCAGCATGTCGGCGGGTTCATCCTGACGCGCGACTGGCTGATCGAAACCGTGCCCGTCGGCAATGGCGCGATGCCCGATCGCAGCTTTATCGAATGGGACAAGGATGACATCGACGCGCTGGGCATTCTGAAAGTCGATGTCCTGGCACTGGGGATGCTGACCTGCATCCGCAAATGCCTCGATCTGCTGGGCGCGCATCATGGCCGCGACCTGACCCTGGCGACGGTCCCGCGCGAGGATCCGGCGGTCTACGACATGTTGTGCCGGGGCGATTCGCTCGGCGTGTTCCAGGTCGAAAGCCGCGCGCAGATGAACATGCTGCCGCGCCTGCGTCCGCGCGAATTCTATGATCTGGTGGTGCAGGTCGCGATCGTGCGTCCCGGGCCCATCCAGGGTGACATGGTGCACCCCTATCTGAAACGGCGGCGCGGCGACGAGCCGGTCGTGATCCCCGCGCCCGATCCGCGCCACGGCCCGCCCGACGAGCTGACCTCGATCCTGGGGCGTACCTATGGCGTGCCGATTTTCCAGGAACAGGCGATGAAGATCGCGCTCGATGCGGCGAAATTCACAGGGCTGGAGGCCAACCAGCTGCGCAAGGCGATGGCGACATTCCGCAGCCGGGGCATGGTCGACGCGCTGGAAGAGCTGATGGTCGGGCGGATGATCGATCGCGGCTATGATCCCGATTTTGCCGGGCGCTGTTTCAACCAGATCAAGGGCTTTGGCGAATACGGCTTTCCCGAAAGCCACGCGGCCAGCTTTGCGCTGCTGGTCTATGTGTCTAGCTGGCTGAAATGCCATTACCCGGCGGCGTTTGCCTGCGGGTTGCTCAATTCGCAGCCGATGGGATTTTACGCGCCGGCGCAGATCGTGCGTGATGCGCGCGATCACGGCGTTGTCGTGCATGGCCCCGATGTCAACCACAGCGAATGGGATTGCACGCTGGAGGATGGCGGCACGGCGCTGCGGCTCGGGCTGCGGCAGATCGACGGGTTTTCCGAAATCCACGCGGTTGCTTTGATCGCCGCGCGCCAGCACGAGGGCGCATATGGCGATCTGGGCGATCTGCGCGCGCGGGCGGGGCTGTCGCCGGCGGTGATCGAGCGGCTGGCGGCGGCCGATGCGTTCGAATCGATCGGCATCTCGCGGCGCGAGGCGCTGTGGCACGCGCGCAGCCTGATCGCGGCGCCCGATCTGCCGCTGTTTGCCGCGATGGGCGCGCGCGACGAAGGCGCAGAAGCAGTGCGCACGCGCCTGCCGGTGATGCCCGCGAGCGAAGAGGTGGTGGCTGATTACCAGACCCTTCGCCTGTCGCTGAAGGCGCATCCGATGGCGTTTCTGCGCCCGCGCCTGGCCGAGCGCGGGTTTGTGCGCGCATGCGACCTGCGCGGCCGCAAGAGCCACGCGATGATCCATGTGGCCGGCGTCGTGCTGGTGCGCCAGCAACCGGGCAGCGCGAAGGGGGTGTGCTTCATCACGCTGGAGGATGAAACCGGGGTGATCAACCTGGTGATATGGCCCGATCTCAAGCAGAAACAGCGCAAGGTGGTGATGGGCGCGCGCCTGATGGAAGTGCGCGGCCGGGTCGAATACGACGAGGAAGTGGTGCATGTGATCGCCGCGCATATGACCGATGCCAGTGATGAACTGGCCCGGCTGTCGGATGAAACGTTCCGTCTGACGCTGGCGAATGCGGACCTGGTGGGCAGTTTGCATGCCGCGCCGTCGCACCGCCATCCGCGCGATGTGCGGGTTATTCCCAAGTCACGCGATTTTCATTGACGAGCGGGCAGGTGGGCCGACCAGGAGAGGCGGCTGAAGCGGCCTTGCCTATCCGACCTTTCAGTCGTCGTCCCGGACTTGATCCGGGACCAGGCTTTTTTGGGCGCAACAATGGAAACGAAGAAGAAGCCTAACCCCGGATCAAGTCCGGGCTGACGAGTGGGGTGGGGGCAGTGCGACGATGAGCGGTAGGGGCGACGATCACTTTTGGGCTAACCTAAGTCCGCAACCGCTCGATGCCTTGCGCCAGCGCCACATACAGCTTGCCCATGTCCGACGACAGCAGCGTCACGCCCAGCGCATTGCCGTCGCGCGTCGACAGCAACTGCCGCAGCATCGCTTCGAAATCATGGATGTAACGGTTCACATGCGCCTGGAATTCGCCATCGGTTTCATAATGCTGCTGCACCACGCGCGCATCGGATGCATCGAGCAGCGAGACCGCGCGGCGGGTGAAAATGCCGCGCTCGCCGCGCAGATACGAGGCCCACGCGCTTTCGGACACGTCGGATGACAGGATGCGCGCGATATCGATCGCGGTCGAATTGAGGCTTTCGGTGATCAGCGCGGTCCGTCTGGCGAAATCGCTGTCGACCTGTTCCTCGGCCTGTTCGCGCGCGCGGCCGACGCGGCTTTCCAGATTGCCCGCCAGTTCGTCGATCTTGGCCAGCTGGTCGCGCATCTGCACCGCGGTTTCGCGCGCGGAACTCGATGCACTGTCCATCGCCTCTTCCAGCCGCGCGATCAGCTGCGCGCCGCGCCCCTGCACGACTTTGGCCAGCGCCGCGCTCGTTTCCTCGCCAAACCGCGCGGCCAGGGCGCTGATCTGCGTGGCGGTCGTCTTGCTCAGATCCTCGCCCGCCTTGTGCGCGGCGGCCTCCAGCTCGGCGATCGCACCGGCCAGGCGCCGCTCGATCGATCCGCTCAGCGTATCGCTTTCGGCCTGTGCGCTGCGCAGGATGTCGCGGACATGCGCCAGGCGCCGTTCCTGTTCGGTGGCGCGCGCCAGCACGGTTTCGTTGATCGTGGTGATTTCGCCCAGCACGGTGCTCGCACGCGTGCCCGCACCGGCTATCGTCTCGGTCAGCACGCGCCCGGCATCGCCCGCCTGGTGGAGCGTGTCGCGCAAGGTATCCACGCGCGTTTCGATCCCGCCCAGCCCGGTCATCGCGTGGCTCAGCGCATCGGGGATGTGGGTGCGGGTGTGCCCGCTCGTCGCCTCGATCAGTTCGAGCAGGCGAACGGCCGAATCCGTCAGCAAGGCGATCGTCTCGTCGGTGCCCGCCAGCGCGCCGCGCGTGGCATTCAGGCGCGAGGTCAGCGTGGCCAGCGCCGCATCGACGATCGCGGCGGTGCGCGATCCTTCGTCGGCGGTGCTGTCGATAATCGTGGCGAAGCCGGCAACGCGTTCGGACAGCACGTCGCATGTCGCGGCCAGTTTCTCGATATTGTCGATCTGGCGCTGGCGCTGGGTATCGATCGTGTCGCCTGTCCGCACCAGCCGGGTGTCGATCGCATCGGCCATATCGGCGGCGGCAGCGGCCATCGCCGCGCGGCGCTGCCCGATCGCGCTGTCGATCGCGTCGAGCCGCGTCGCAAACCCGTCGGCGGTGGCATTCAGCGCGGCCTCGAGCGCATGGCGCCGCGCGGCCAGCGCTTCATCGACATGGCCCGCCTCGTCGACCAGCGTTCGGCCCAGCGCGCCAGCGCTTTCCTCGAACCGGCGCAGGCGATCGCGCGATGCGGCAACGAGGTCGTCATGATCGCGCCCGACTTCCTCGATCGCGCGCGCCAGCGACGCGGCGACTTTGCGCACATCGCCATCGAGCGCGGCAATCCGCGTGGCGAGCGCGCCCAGGCTGTCTTCCTCGGCGCGCGACAGCACTTCGCGCTGCCCGGCCAGTTCATGCGCCAAAGTTTCCGCGCGCGCGCGAATCCCGGCAAGCGCCGTAATTTCCTCGCGGTCGATACGCGCGCGCTGTGCTTCCAGCTCGTCGATCACTGCGCGCAGCCGTACTTCACCGGCGAGGCCAATCCGTTCAGTCGCCGACGCAAAGGCATCGAGCGCGGTATCGACTTGCGCCCGCACATCGTCGACCTTGCGCCCGCTGGCGGTGCCGAATTCGTTGAGCCGGTTGAACCCGTCGATCAGGTCGTCGAGGTGGCTCTCTGCCGTGCGCCCGGCATTGGCGATCGAATTGGCCGCATCCTTGGCCGAATTGCTGATCACCGGCAGATGCGCGCGCAGCGTTTCGATATTGTCGAGCGCCTTGGCCGCGACCACGCCGATATGGTCCATGTCGCGACTCTGGTCGGCAATCACGTCCTTCAGCGCTTCGGCCGATCCCGACAGGCGATCGACCGCGATCCGGCCCAGGCTTTCCAGATCGCGGCTTTGCGCCGCAATGAAATCGCGCGCCAGCGACAGTTCGACATTCATCGCGCGCAAACGATGATCGAGCTCGCGGCTTTCATCGGCCAGCGCGTGGATCACGACGGCATGGCGGCTTGCATCGCGCAAGGTCGTGCGTGCGATCAGCACGCCCACCAGCACCAGCATCACCGGCAATGTCCACCCGGCGACCATTTCGACCACCATTTCGGGCGTAACCCCGTGGCGAAGTCCGGCAGCCTTGCCCACGCCGAACAGCACCGTCCATGCAACGATCAACGCCGTGGCAAGCGCCGGAACGAGCCAGCGCAATCGGCCGACAGGCGCCTCATCGGCCATAGTGTCGTCGGCGAAATCATCATGCGCGGCAAGCGTGCGCGGAGCCCCAGTCTCGGCATGCTCGTCCGGCCCGCCATCGACCGGCCTGCCGTCGACCTCACTGCCGTCGAGCGCGATAATGCGTGATCCCCCGTTCATGAATGGGACACTATCACGCTTTGTGACCGAAGCGACAGTGTGCGCGTACGATTTTCCTGCGGTCTAACCCGGCGTTAATACTGATCGTGGCATAGCGTGCACCATGGCTTATCTGGGCGAAACGATCGACGCGCATCTGGTCGCGGCGCTGGGCGATGATCCTGCGCTGTTGCGCGAATTGCGCCGGGCGTTTCTCGACAGCGCGCTGTCTGCGCTCAATCTGCTCGAACGCGCACGCTGCGATGCCAACTGGCGCATGGCGGGCGAGCGCCTGAAGGGCCTTGCCGCGACATTTCACGGGGCGGAACTGGTCACGCTGGCCGAAGCCGCGATCGCCGGTGCGCCGGGCGATCCAACGGTGTTGCGCCGTATCCGCACCTTGCTCGCCGAAATCGATCCTGCGGCCTGATCGGATGATCTGACACGGCGGCTTGGCAGGTTGCCATGCTGCGCCTAGGGTCGCACTTGCGCGGGCGTGGGGTCATGCGGCTATCGGGAGATCGAGGTCCTTGCGGGTCGCATTGCTGTCACTGACTGATGCCATCGCGGGCGAACCATCCGGCGGCGCAGGCCTGCGCGGATATCTGACGATCGGCGGGCGATCGCTGGCGCGGCACCAGCTCGGGCTGGCCCTGGCACTGGGCTGTACCCGGATCATCGTGGTGACAGAGGCATTGACCGGCGAGGTCATTGCGCTGCAGCATGCGACGGAGGCTGGCGGAGCGCGGTTTCACGTTATTGCGCAACCCCATGCGCTGCTGCCGCTGATCACGGCCGAAGACGAACTGTTCGTGATGGCCGATGGCCTGCTTGTCCTGCCCGAGGCGGCGCTTGCACGGCTGGAAGAGGGCCCGGGCGTTCTCGCGCTGCCGGTCGAGGCCGGCACCGCCGCCGGTTTTGAACGGATCGACATCAACCACGCCTTCGCCGGAATGATCCGAATGCCCGGGCGGCTCGTCGCGGGGTTGGGCGAACTGCCGCCCGAATGGAACGCACATGCCGCGCTGTTGCGCCTGGCGGTGCAGGGCCGCGTGCCGCTGCGCCTGTTGCCCGAGGCGCTGCTCGGCGATGGCCGGTGGGTCATCGTGCGCAACGAGGATGAGGCGCATGCGGCCGAGCCGGTGTGGCTGCGGCTGCACACGCAAAGCGCGCATGTGCGCAGCCCGGGCGAATGGATCGCGGGGCAACTGGTGCACAGTGCCGGGCCGGCGCTGCTTCATGCCGGCACCCGGCCTTGGGTGGTGGCGATGGGCGGTGTGGTTGCGCTGTTGCTGGCTGTGGGGTCGGGCTGGTTCGGCTGGCCCACGGCGGGCTTCGTGCTGCTGGCGCTGGCCTGGGTGCTGGTGCGCGTGGCGGCGCTGATGACGCGGATCGAGCGACAATCGTTGCTCGAAACCGGCAAGACGCCGCCCACGGGTCTGATTTTCGAGCTGGCGATCGATGCCGCGTTTGTCCTGCTGGCGATCTGGCGCAGCGATCTGGCGCTGGTGCCGGGCGTGCCGTTCGGCGTAAGCTGGTTTCCGCCGGTAATCTTTATTCTGCTGCTGCATTTTACCCCGCGCGTCATGCCGCAGGGCCGCTGGGCGTGGTGGTTGCGCGATCGGCTGGTCACCGGGCTCGGTTTCGCGGTGGTCAGCGCCGTGCTGCCGTTCGATTATTGCCTGCGCGCGGTGATTCTCGCGCTGGTGGTATGGGCCATGGTCGTCACGCCCGAACATGGCGGCTCGGCTAACCCCGGGTTAACCACCCGCGAGTAAGCTGACGCGCATGGACCAGGCAGTATTTTCGGATAGCGACACGGGCGGGGAGACAGGCGGCGCGCTGGCAACAGCCGACCGGCGTCTTTCTGCTTGCGGTGAAACGCTGGAACGCATGGTCGTGACCGGGCCCAGCCGCCTGCTCGATGATGAAACGGTGGCGCGGGTGCGCGCGCTGACCGGCGATCTGGCGGCGCAACTGGCCGGCACAGACCGCGATCTGGCCAACGCGGTGCATGCGATGCTGGTGGGCAACCGCGCGATCCTGACGCATTGTCATGCACTTGCGGTCGAATGGCGTCTCGCCATGCGGCTGTCGGCGCGGCTGGCGCTCGATCCGGTGCTGCCGCCGCTGGTCCAGCGCCATTGCGCAACGATGATGGGCCTGATTGCGGCGCAGACGCGCTCGTTCGAGGCGACGCGGCGCATGCTTCTGGTAGCGGGAGATCTGCCGGCCGATCTGCAAAATCTTGCCTATGCGACTGTCCGTGCGGCGCGTGCCGATCATGCCCTGACGCACCTTGCCGACGCGCGCGCCGATGACAACGGTGGCCGGCTCGCATTGTTGCATCAGGCGGTCGCCGGGCTGGGCGAAGACCTCGATCACGCGCTGCGGGTCGATGAAGCGGGCGTCTCGCTGTTTTTTACCGCGCTGGCGATCGCCTCCGGGCATCCGCGCGAAACCGTCGTGCTGGCCACTGCCGAGGATGATCCTGTCCGGCTTGCGCTGTTGCTGTGCGCCACCGGGCTGCCGCGCGATGATGTCGCGCGGCAATTGCTGGCGTTGCGGCCCGATGCCGATATCGCGCTGGCCGATGCCGCACCCAATGCAGTGGCCGCCGAAGCGCTGCTGGGGGCCGTGCGATGAGCGCGATCGTCGCGGTAACGGGCCAATGCGATGCCGCCGATCGTCTGATCGAGGCGGACGAGGCGCTGGCCGGATTGCAGACACGCTGCGGCGGCGATCTGCCCGGCGTGCTGGCCGTGCCCGCATTGCTCGCGCTCGTGCGCCACACACGCGTATCGGGCGTGGCGCAATCGCGGATCATCGGCGCGCTCGATGATGGCAAGCCGGTCGGTTTTCTCGCCAGCGTCACGCCGGTCGCTGGCGGTACGCACATCGAGCTGAGCCAGTGGCGCCTGATGGGCGACGGCCTGCCCGATGCGGCACCGGCCGATGTGCTGTTGTACCAGACGGCGGCGCTTCACGCGCTGCTCGATACCGATCAGCGCGTGCTGTCGGTCGACCTGCGCGTGCCTGACAGTGCAATGGGCGATCGCGCTTTGGCCGACCTGGCCGCGCACTGGCGCGCCGATCGCGACAATGTCTGGTCGCGCAGCGTCGAACTGGTGGGCGTCGCGCATCGCCAGCCGTTGCACTGGCGCCTGATCGATGACACCGCGATCCGGATTCCGGGCTCGGCGCAGATGTGGCGTGCGCGGCTGTTGCCGCGCGGCGATGTCGGGTTCGACTTGCTGATCCTGCCTGATGCGATCGGCGATATAGCGGGGACTGCCGCGCCCAGGGCCGAACCCGAACAGAGCTGGTCGCGTATGATCGGCCGCGATCTCGCACCGGCGCTGCGCCAGCCGATCAATCGCATCGTCGCCAATGCCGAAACCATCCGCACCCGGCTCGCCGGGCCGCTGGTCGACGAATATGCCGGCTACGCTGCCGACATCGCCGAAGCAGGCCGGCACCTGCTCGCGCTTGTCGAAGACCTGGCCGATCTCGATGCCGTCGAGGCGCCCGAATTCAACCCTGCGCCCGACCGCATCGACCTGTCCGACTGTGGCCGCCGCGCGGCCGGCATCCTGGCCATGCGCGCCGCCGAACGCGGTATAACGCTGATTTCACCGAACGAGGATCATACCATTCCCGCAACGGGCGAATTCCGGCGCGTCCTGCAGATCCTGCTGAACCTGATCACCAATGCGATCCGTTACGGCCCCGAACGGTCTTCGGTGCAGATCGAAACCGGCGGCAATGCGCAGACCGCCTGGGTCGCAGTGAGCGACCAGGGTGCCGGGCTGAGCGCGGACCAGGCGGCGCACGTGTTCGACAAATTCGAGCGCCTGGGCCGCACCGGCGACGGCGGCAGCGGCCTGGGCCTGTACATTTCGCGCCGCCTGGCCCGCGCGATGGGCGGCGATCTGGTGGTGGCACAAGACGGCCCCGGCGCGCGGTTCGTGCTGACATTGCCGGGACGCGCAAACGCCTGACAACCGCCAGCGCCGGACACCCCTCCCCCAAGGGGAGGGGCTCAAGCAATCAGCGCTTGTCCATCGCCACGTAATCGCGCGCCGCGGCGCCCGTATACAGCTGACGCGGACGTCCGATCTTCTGGCCTGGATCGGAAATCATTTCATTCCATTGCGCCACCCAGCCGACCGTGCGCGCCAGGGCGAACAGCACGGTGAACATGGTGGTGGGGAAACCGATCGCCGACAGGATGATGCCCGAATAGAAATCGACGTTCGGAAACAGCTTCTTTTCCACGAAATACGGATCGTTGAGCGCAATTTCCTCGAGCCGCAGCGCGGTTTCGAACAACGGATCGGTGACTTTGAGCGCCTTGAACACTTCCTGCACGGTCGTCTGCATGACGGTCGCGCGCGGATCGTAGTTCTTATAGACGCGGTGGCCAAAGCCCATCAGGCGGAACGGGTCGTTCTTGTCCTTGGCACGATCGATATAATGCTGGATACGATCGGGAGTGCCGATTTCGCGCAGCATATTCAGCGCGGCCTCGTTGGCGCCGCCATGCGCCGGGCCCCACAGGCAGGCGATGCCGGCGGCCATGCACGCAAACGGATTGGCACCCGAAGACCCGGCAAGGCGCACGGTCGAGGTCGAGGCATTCTGTTCATGGTCGGCGTGCAGGATGAAAATGCGGTCCAGCGCGCGTTCGACTTCGGGCACCACTTCGTATTCTTCCGCCGGCACGCCAAAGGTCATGCGCAGGAAGTTGCCGGTGTAGGACAGGCGGTTGTCCGGATACATGAACGGCTGACCCAGCGAATACTTGTACGCCATTGCCGCCAGCGTGGGCATCTTCGCGATCAGGCGATGCGAGCTGATCGTGCGGTGCACGGGGTCGGCAATATCGGTCGAATCGTGATAAAACGCCGACAGCGCACCGACGACGCCGCACATGATCGCCATCGGGTGCGCATCGCGGCGGAAACCGCTGTAAAAACTGCTGAGCTGCTGATGGACCATCGTGTGGCGGGTGATCGTGCGCGAGAAATCGTCGAGTTCCGCCTGGCTGGGCAGTTCACCGTTCAGCAGCAGGTAGCTGACTTCCATGAAGCTCGAGTTTTCGGCGAGCTGCCCGATCGGATAGCCGCGATGCAGCAGTACGCCTTCGTCACCGTCGATATAGGTGATGGCGCTGTCGCAACTGGCGGTGCTGGTAAAACCGGGGTCATAGGTAAACGCGCCGGTCTGGCCATACAATTTGCGGATATCGATGACGTCGGGGCCGATCGTGCCGCTCAAGACCGGCATCGTCACGGTCTTGCCGGCGGCGTTCAGCGTAGCCTGGTTCTCGCTCACGTCTCAATCCTTCCTGTAAATCTGGCAATTCGTAATGAGATAACGCGTGGAAGGTGTCGGGGTTCTCATGGTCCTGACACCGCCGCATCCGCAATCGTCGCCTGGTCGCCAATCCGACCGAGCGTTTCATCGCGGCCGATCAGCACGAGCACGTCGAAAATACCCGGTGATGTGGTCTGGCCGGTCAGCGCCGCACGCAGCGGTTGCGCCAGCTTGCCCAGGCCCAGCCCGCGTTCGGTGGCCAGATCCTTCAGCGCAGCCTCGATCGCGTCGTGGGTCCAGTCGGTCAGTGCCGACAGGCGTTCATGCGCCTGTGCCAGCAATGCGCGGGCGTCGGGCGTCAACAGCGCTGCGGCCTTGGCATCGGGCTCGATCGGGCGCTTTGCAAACAGGAACCCTGCCGACTGCGCCAGTTCGTTCAGATCGGCGGCGCGCACTTTGAGCACGGGCATGGCCTGTTCGAGCAGAGCAATTTCGGTCTGGCCGAGGCGGCGCGCGACATCATCGGCCAGTCGCATATCATCGGCCAAGCGCAGATAATGCCCGTTGAGATTAAGCAGTTTTTTCAGATCGAACCGTGCCGCGCCCTTGTTGACGTCGGCGATGTCGAACCATGCGACTGCCTGTTCGCGGCTGATGATGTCGTCATCGCCGTGGCCCCAGCCGAGCCGCAACAGGTAGTTGATCACCGCCTCGGGCAGCATGCCGAGTTCGTCGCGATAGGCATCGACGCCCAGCGCGCCGTGACGTTTCGACAGCTTTGCGCCGTCGGCGCCGTGGATCAGCGGGATATGCGCATAAGCCGGGTCGGGCCAGGTGCCGTCGATTGCGTGCATCGCGCGGATCACGACCAGCTGGCGAAAGGCGTTGTTGATATGATCATCGCCGCGAATGACGTGGGTGACGCCCATGTCATGATCGTCGACGACCACCGCCAGCATGTAGGTCGGCGTACCGTCGCTGCGCAGGATCACGAAATCGTCGATTTCGCGGTTGCCGACGGTGATGCGCCCCTGGACCAGGTCTTCGATTACCGTCTCGCCGTCGCGCGGCGCCTTGGCGCGAACGACATACGCCTGATCGGCCGGCCAGGCCGCCGGATCGGCGTCGCGCCATTCGCTGTCGATGCGGAACGGGCGGCGTTCGGCCTGGGCGGCTTCGCGGCGGGCGGCAAGTTCGGCCTGGGTCAGGTAACAGCGATAGGCCTGGCCCGCATCGAGCAACTGGTGCGCGACTTGCGCATGACGATCGGAGCGCGCGAACTGCATCACCGGCGCTTCATCACCATCCAGCCCGAGCCATGACAGGCCGTCGAAAATCGCCTCGATCGCCGGCTCGGTCGAGCGTGCGCGATCGGTATCCTCGATCCGCAGCAGGTAAGTGCCGCCGTGATGGCGCGCAAACAGCCAATTGAACAGCGCGGTGCGTGCGCCGCCGATATGCAGATACCCGGTGGGAGAAGGAGCAAAACGGGTGACCACCGCGCGATTGCGGTCCGAAGCGGCAGAATTGGTCACAGTCGCGCTTGCCATTCCGGCCATAGTCCTATCACTGCGATGCCATGCCAGAACCGGCGCAAACCGCAAACCCGACCGCGACAGATCCGGACCTTTCGACAAGGCTCGGCAGGGGCAAGACTCGCGACATCCGGGGGCCGCGATGGCTTCGCAAACCCTGGCCCGCGCATTGGGACAGTTTCGATTACTTGTCCAGTGTGCAGCGCAATATCGAACGATTCCTGAGTGATCGGCCGCACGAGCGCGGGCCATGGCTGGTGGTGGCATTTGGCGCGGGAATCGCTGTGTGGATCATGCTGCCGGGGCCTTGGCAATGGGCCGCATTCCTGGCGTTGTGCGTTGCGGCCATGGCGTTGTCCGCGCTGATCGCCCAGGACGGCCGGGCGGACCATTGCCGCATGGCGATCATCGGGCTGAGCCTGATGGCCGCGGCAGGGTGTGCGACAATCTGGATGAAATCGTCGCTGGTCGGGCAGGTGCCATTGCCGGCCCGCGAAAACGTGATGATCGCGGGGCGGATCATCGACCGGCAGGACAATGGCGCGGCGGGGCGCGTGCGGCTGGTGCTAGCGGCGCGGATCGCCGGACGCGAGCAGCCTGCGCTGATCCAGGTCGATCTGCCTGACCAGCTCGATCAGCCCGGGCTCTCGCTCGGCGCGTCGATCGTGGCGCACGCGCGGCTGAGTCCGCCGGCGCCGCCGATGCTGCCCGGTGCGCGCGACTTCGCGTTTTCGGCATGGTTCGAAGGGCTGGTGGCGACAGGATCGATCAGCGGGCGGATCACAGTGCTGGCGCCGGGAAAAGCGCCGACATCGTTACGCGCAGTGCAAGCGGGTTTGCGCGATCATATCCTGGCGCATCTGGGCGGACCTGCGGGCGCGATCGCCGTGACACTGGCCACCGGCGACCGCGGCGCGATTGGGCGCGGTGATGCCGATGCGATGCGCGATGCGGGGTTTGCGCATTTGCTGGCGATCGGCGGTCTGCATGTCAGCGCGGTAATTGCCGCTGTGTATCTGCTGGTGTTTCGCGGCTTGGGGTTGGTGCCGTGGATTGCGCTGCGCGTGCGGCTGCCGCTGGTGGCGGCGCTGTGCGGTGCGCTGGCAGGCATCGGGTATTGCCTGCTGACCGGCGCGCAAGTGCCGACGGTGCGTGCGGTGGCGGGAGCGGTGCTGGTGCTGGGCGCGCTGGCGATCGGGCGCGATCCGCTGTCGATGCGGTTGCTGGCGGTAGCGGCGCTGGTTGTCCTGCTGATCTGGCCGGAATCCTTGATGGGCGCGAGTTTCCAGATGAGTTTCGGAGCGGTCGTTACGATAATAGCGATCCACGGCCTGGGATGGGCGCGCGAGTTCGGCGCGTGGCGCGACGAGGGGGTGCTGCACCGGCTGGCGCGGCGGCTGGTCATGCTGTTGCTGGGGGGGCTCGCGATCGAATTTGCCCTGATGCCGGTGGCGCTGTTCCACTTCCACCGCGCAGGGGTTTATGGCGCGCTGGCCAATCTGGTCGCAATCCCGCTGGTGACGGTGGTGACAATGCCATGCCTGGCGTTGGCGCTGGCGCTCGATACCGTGCACTGCGGCGGGCCGGTGTGGTGGGTTATCGGACGCTCGCTCGATCTGGTGCTGTGGATTGCGCATACCACTGCGGATATTCCGGGCGCAGTGACCACGCTGCCGGCGATGGCGGGCTGGGTCTATGCATTGTGGATTGCGGGCGCGCTATGGCTGGCGCTGTGGAGCGGGCGCGTGCGGGGATGGGGGCTGGTGCCGATCATTGCGGCCGTGATTGCGTGGTCGAGCGCGCGCCCGCCCGACATCCTCATTTCGGGCGACGGGCGGCATGTCGGGATAACAGGGCTGGGGCCCGACCTGGTCGTGTTCAGCCAGGGGCGCGGCGGTTTTGCGCGGGAGATAGTGTTGGAAACGGCGGGGATGTCGGGTGCCACACATGCGCTGGAGCAATGGCCGGGGACCCGCTGCTCGCATGATTTCTGTGCGCTGGCGATTGTGCGCGAACATCGCCGGACCGTGCTGCTGATCGCGCGCAGTCATCGGCGGGTCGAGGATAGTGCCTTGGCGCAGGCTTGCGCGCAAAGCGATCTGGTGATTGCGGATCACGCTTTGCCGGCAAGCTGCCGGCCGCGCCGTCTTCTGGCTGACGGTGCGATGCTTGCGCGGACGGGCGGTCTGACCATCGATCTGGCGAGCGGTGTGGTGCACACCGTGGCCAGCACCAGCGGACGGCATCCCTGGCTCGTGTGGCGGTGATCCGTATTCACAGGACCCGGCGCTTTTGCCGCGAGAGCAGGAAAGACGCACAACCCCGGATCAAGTCCGGGGTGACGGCGGCGAATGCTGGACCATTAGCCCCCAATCGCCGTCCCGGATATGATCCGGCCGATTACGCCTTGACGCGCGGGCGCCCAAGATAATCGCGCTTGCCGATCTGCATGCCCTTTGACCGAAGGATGTCATACGCAGTGACAGCGTGAAAATAGAGATTGGGTTGCGCAAACGACAACAGGAAGTCCTCGGCGACAAAATCCAGCACGAGCGCGCCGGCATCGAATCGCATGTCCTTGCCGACATAGCTGTTCAGATCTTCGGCATCGACAGCTTCAAGCGCTACGATCGTTCGACCGACCAGTTCGCGCAAGGCGACCATCGTCGCTGGCGGAGCAGAGCGGTCGGGATGAATCACCCCGGCTCGCAGAGCTTCGAGCGCGCCCAGTGAATGCGTGGTCGTTGCCCGGATCTGATAGGCAAACGGCAGCATGTCATCCGCCAGCCGGGCCTGGATCAGTTCGTCTGGAGCAAGGCCTGTTTCAGCGCAGAACGCCTCGGCTTTGTCCAGCAATCCGGAAATCGAGTGAAGGACCTGAAGCCACGCGGGTACGGTTGCGGAATAGAGCGTGATGGACATGATGATCTTTCTGACGGAGCCAGCGCCTTAATGATAGCGGCGCAGCAATCCGGCAAGCTTGCCCTGTACCTGGACTTCGCCAGCGGCATAGAATTGCGGTTCGTAGGCGGCATTGGCCGGATCGAGCCGCACACCGCCTTTTTCGCGGCGCAGGTATTTCAACGTCGCCTCTTCGCCGCGCACCAGCGCCACGACAATCTCGCCATCGCGGGCGACGTCGGTGCGGCGGATCAGCGCGAAATCGCCGTCGAGAATGCCCGCCTCGACCATCGAATCGCCCGAAACTTCGAGCGCGTAATGTTCGCCCGGGCCAAGCAGCGCGGCAGGGACCGGCAGCATCGCGTGGCCTTCCATCGCCTCGATCGGCATGCCTGCGGCAATGCGGCCATGCAGCGGCACTTCGATGACGTCGTTGGCGGGGCGCGGTGCCTCGATGCGAGGGAGCGCAATCGGCGCGGATTTGGGCACCAACACCGAAACCGGTGTGGCCGCGCGCGCGGCGCTGCGCGGGCTGGCCGTATCGGGCTCCCGGATCACTTCGAGCGCGCGGGCGCGGTTGGGCAGGCGGCGGATAAAGCCGCGTTCTTCCAGCGCCGAAATCAGCCGATGCACGCCCGATTTTGATTTCAAGTCGAGCGCTTCCTTCATTTCCTCAAACGAGGGAGAAATTCCGGAATCTTCCAAACGCACCTGGATGAACGACAACAGTTCATGCTGTTTTTTCGTCAGCATCGTCCGGTCTCCCGCTATGAGGCCCAACGCCCCGGAAACTGCCCACCATTTGGTGAACGAATGCGGAACGATTAGGCAACCAAGCGGGACAAGTCAAGCATTCTCAGGGCTTTCGGTCCATTTCCGCCTGGTCGTCAATCCAGCGCGGTCAGATAGACGGTAACCGGTGTTCCAGCAGGGACGGCATCGGCGCCTGCGGGACGCACGACCAGCGCATTGGCGCGGGCCAGCGGCGACAGCGCGCCGGAATCCTGCAGGCGATCGAGCGTCACGCCGGTGCCATCCCAAACCCCGCGCAGAAATTCCATGCGGCCGCCACCCCTGGCCATCGGCGTGGCCAGCGGGACCATGACCGGCACGGGCAGTACGCGGGTTGCGCCAAGGGCCGCACGCAACAGCGGCAGCAGAAACAGGAACCCTGTCACATAGGCCGCGGCCGGGTTGCCCGGCAGCCCGAGAATGACCTGGGCCCCGCGCTGTGCAATCAGCAACGGCTTGCCCGGCTTGATTGCCACGCGCCAGAAATCGGGTTCGATGCCCATCTTTGCGAGCGCGGGGCGGATCAGGTCGTGATCACCGATCGAAGCGCCGCCGCTGGTGACGATCACATCGGCATCGAGCGCAGCCTCGAACGCCGCAATCAATGCGTCGATGCGGTCGGGCACCGGCCCGATCCGCGTCGTTTCGACGGGCAGGCGCGCAGCAAGCGCGGCGAGCATCGGCCCATTGCTGGCGGGAATCTGGTGCCATGCGCGAACCGTTCCCGATCCCGCCAGTTCGTCGCCGCTGTCGATCACGGTCACGCGCAGCTTGCGGCGGACGGCCACGCGATCGTGCCCCGCCGCAATCGCCAGCCCGGTGGTGGCAGCATCGATGCGCCAGCCGGCCGGCAGGATGACGTCGCCCTCGCCGAAATCCATCGCGCGCGGACGAATATGACGCTCGGTCGGATCGGGCGCGGTGCCGTCGAGCAGCAGCGTATCGTTTTTGGCCGCACTATCCTCTTTCAGCAGGATCATGTCGGCGCCCCCGGGCAGGACCGCGCCGGTGCTGATCCGGACGGCCTCGCCTGTGCCCACAGTGCCGGCAAAAGGATGCCCGGCGGCGCTTTCCCCGATGATCCGCCACGGGCCGGGCAAATCGGTCGCGCGCATGCCGAACCCGTCCATTGCGGAAAGCGGGGCTGCGGGCTGGTCACGCCTTGCGGCGAGCGGCTCGGCCAGAAAATACCCCAGCGCCTGCGTGATGTCGCGGTGTTCGACGGAAATTTCGGGAGCCAGCGCAAGCAGCCGCGCCTGCGCTTGTGCGAGCGGTAGCGGAGGATCGCGCGCGATCATGCCGCCCGCCATGGTCCGGACTTGCCGCCGCGCTTTTCGATCAGGCGCACGGCGTCGATGACCATGCCCTTGTCGATCGCCTTGGCCATGTCGTAGATCGTCAACAGCGCGATCGAAACCGCGGTCATCGCCTCCATCTCGACCCCGGTCTTCGCGGTCAGCGAGGCGGAGGCAGTCACAACCACGCCCCGATCGTCGAGCGTGAAATCGATCGCGATCGCATCGAGCCCCAGCGGATGACACAGCGGGATCAATTCGGATGTGCGCTTGGCGGCCATGATCCCGGCGATGCGCGCGGTGGCGATTACATCGCCCTTGGGCACGGTGCCCTCGGCGATCGCGGCGCGCGCCTGCGCACTCATCGTAATGCGCCCGCCGGCGATCGCGGCACGGTGGGTCGGCGTTTTTGCGCCGACATCCACCATATGCGCCTGGCCATGTTCGTCGAGATGAGTCAGCCTGGTCATGCCGGCGTCCATGCCAGACCGCCGCGCGTTATGAAAGCGCCAGCGCAATGCCCGCTTGTGCATGCAGCGCGGTCGTGTCGAACAGCGGCACCGGGCTGTCGCCCGCGCCGACGAGCAACATGATCTCGGTACAGCCGAGCACGATCGCCTGCGCCCCGCGATCTGCCATGCGCTGCATGACGCCGCGATAAGTCTCGCGCGAGTTTGGCTCTATTCGTCCGGCAACGAGCTCGTCATAGATGATCGCGTGCACCAATGCACGGTCGGGTTCATCGGGTACGACCACGTCGAGCCCAAATCGTTCTGCCAGGCGGCGCGTGTAGAAATCCTGCTCCATCGTGAACCGCGTACCCAGCAGGCCGACCCGCGTCAGCCCTTTGTCAGCGATAGCCGCGCCGGTGGGGTCGGCGATATGGATCAGGCGAATTGCCGCCTTTGCTTCGATCGCGGGCGCGCATTTGTGCATCGTGTTGGTGCAGATCATCAATGCATCGGCGCCTGCCGCTTCGAGCTTCAATGCTGCGCCGACCATAAGCGCGGTCAATGTGTCCCAGTCGCCCGCCGTTTGCAGCGCGGCGATGTCGGCAAAATTGAAAGACCACACCAGCAGCTGCGCCGACGCCATCGGCCCGTTCGCATCGCGCACGCCCTGGTTGATCAACCGATAATATTCCGCGGTGCTTTCCCAGCTCATCCCGCCGATCAGGCCCAGTGTTTTCATGCGGTAATGCTAATCGGGAAATGTGGCCATTATGCGGCAAATCCGCCCGGAACCGGGGAGGTCACAGACCCGAAGGGGCTGACGGAGGGGTCTGGCCCCAGGCGCTGACCTGTCATGGTGCGACTATTCAGGCGTTTCCGCGTGGGGCAAGGCCCCTCCACCAGCTTCGCTGGTCCCCCTCCCCGTCTCGGGGAGGATCAGCTTGCGCGTCGCGGCTTCGATGTTGTCCTGTCGCATCAGGCTCTCGCCGACCAGGAATGTACGGACGCCGTGCTGCGCCAGGCGGAGGCAATCGGCGTGCGTGTTGATGCCGCTTTCGCCGACAACGAGTGCGCCTGTTGGTGCTAGAGGCGCGAGGCGTTCGGTTATCGCAAGATCGGTGACGAAGCGCTTGAGATCGCGATTGTTCACGCCGATCAGCCGCGATTGCAGCGCGTGGGCGCGCTCCATTTCGGCCTCGTTGTGCACTTCGACCAGCACGTCCATGTGGTGTTCGCGCGCGGCGGCCTCGATTTCGGCCATTTGCGTGTCATCAAGGGCGGCCACGATGATCAGGATCGCATCGGCACCGATCGCGCGCGCCTCTGCGCATTGCCACGGGTCGATCATGAAATCCTTGCGGATTACGGGCAAGTCGCAGGCGCCGCGCGCGGCGATCAGGTAGTCTTCATGGCCATGGAAATACGGTGCGTCGGTCAGCACCGACAGGCAGGCCGCGCCGCCTGCCTGATAGGCGCGCGCGTGATCGGCGGGATCAAAATCGGCGCGGATCAGGCCTTTTGACGGGCTGGCCTTCTTGATCTCCGCGATCAGCGCAAACCCTGTCGCGGCACGCGCACGCAGCGCCGCTTCGAACCCGCGCGGGGCAGTCTGTTCGCTGGCACGCGCAGTGAGCTCGGCGAGGCTGGTCATGGCCTTGCGCGCAATGACTTCCTCGCGCTTCGTGGCGCAGATTTCGGCGAGTTTATCGGTCATTTTGCATCCGTTACGGCAATCCAGCAATTCAGCAGCGCGTTGGCCAGGCCCTTGTCGATCGCTTCGGCGGCCTCTTCAACCCCGGCGTGCCAGTCGGTGACTTCACCTGCGACCATCAACGCGGCGGCGGCGTTGAACAGCACGGCGTCGCGATAGGCGCCGGTCTCGCCCAGCAACAGACGCCGTAGCGCCGCCGCATTGTGCATGGCATCGCCGCCGCCGATCGCGCCTGTCGGCGCAATCGGCAGGCCGGCATCGGCCGGCGCAATCCGCGTCATGTGCAGCGTATCACCCGCGACATCGGCAATCTCGTTGCCGCCGGCCAGGCTCAATTCGTCGAGGCCCTCGTCGCCCGACACGACAAATGCGCGGGTCGTACCGAGCCGCACCAGCGCGTCGCCATAGATCGGCACATAAGCCGGCCGCGCGATGCCGACCAGTTGCCGGGTCACCCCGGCAGGATTGGCGAGCGGACCCATCAGATTGAAAATCGTGCGTTCGCCGATTGCGCGGCGGATCGGCATGATCCGGCCGATCGCCGGGTGATGCCGCGCGGCGAACAGGAAACAGATGCCCAGATCGTGCAGCGTCGCCTCTGCGCTCTCGGCCGCGCGGTCGAGATTGAGCCCAAGCGCCTCCAGCGTGTCCGCAGCGCCGGCCTTGGAGCTGGCGGCGCGGTTGCCGTGCTTGGCCACGGGTACGCCGCAGGCCGCGACGACCAGGCTGACCGCGGTCGAGACGTTGAGCGTATGAAACCCGTCACCGCCTGTGCCGCAGACATCGATTGCGCCGTCGGGCGCGGTAATCGGGATCATCCGCGCGCGCATCGCCCGCGCGGCACCGGCGATTTCGGCTGCGGTTTCGCCGCGTCTGGCCAGAGCGATCAGGAACTGCGCGATCGCTTCATCGGCAAATCGTCCGTCGAGGATCGCGCCGAATGCGTGCTCGGCCTCATCCTCGGCCAGCGCTGCCGCGCCGACGTGGGGCAGGGCGGTCATATTGCAGCGAGTTCAGGCCCAGCAACGGGCAAGGCGAGCGGAGTGATGCCGCAAATGCTCAGGAAATTGGCAATCATCGCATGGCCATGCTGGGTCGCGATCGATTCGGGGTGAAACTGCACGCCGTGGATCGGCTTGGTCAGATGGCGGAAACCCATCACGTGCCCGTCGTCGGAGGTGGCGTTCACTGTCAGCACGGCGGGAATGTTCTCAACGATCAGCGAATGATAGCGCGTTGCGGTGACGGGCGAGGGGACGCCTGCAAAAACGCCGGTGCCATCGTGCGTCACCGGGCTGGTCTTGCCATGCATCAGCCCGCCGCGCACGACCTGGCCGCCGAAATACTGCCCGATCGACTGATGCCCCAGGCACACGCCGAGCAGAGGCAAGCCCGCATCGGCAGCGGCGCCGACCAGATCGAGGCTGATGCCCGCCTCATTGGGTGTGCACGGCCCCGGCGAGATCAGAAAACCGGTCGCGCCCGACGCTACCGCCTGCGCCGCGCTCAACGCATCGTTGCGCACGACATCGACCTTTGCGCCCAATTCCATCAGGTAATGGACCAGGTTCCAGGTGAAGCTGTCGTAGTTGTCGATGACGAGGATCATGGGCTGGTTCTTTCCATTAATTCCGGGCGACGATCAAGGGGGCGGCATCCCGATTCCAGCCGATTATGACCACTGGCCCATGCGCTTGGGCTGATGATCGACGATCTGATCTGAGCGTCGTTCGGCTCAACCCGCCAACTTCGCCTCATCGTCTTCCCGGATTTGATCCGGAAATACGACGAGGGCAGTGCAGCGACTATTGTCCGAACCGGGGCTCGCTGGCCACGCGGATCGCTTCGCGCGCGGCGGCGAACAAGGCGCCCGATTTGGCTTCGCATTCGCGGTGTTCGGATACCGGGTCGCTGTCGGCGACGATGCCGGCGCCGGCCTGGACGTGCATAACCCCGTCCTTGAGCACGGCGGTGCGCAGGACGATGCATGAATCGACCGAGCCGTCGGGCGCGAAATAGCCGACACCGCCGGCATAGGCGCCGCGCGTTTCGGGCTCGAGTTCGGCGATGATCTGGCACGCGCGCACTTTGGGCGCGCCGCTGACCGTGCCGGCGGGAAACCCGGCGAACAGGGCATCGACCGATGATGCGCGCGCGGTGTCGAGCCGGCCCACGACGTTCGAAACGATATGCATCACATGGCTATAGCGTTCGACATTGTAGCTTTCGGTCACGCGCACGGTGCCGGCCTGCGCCACGCGCCCGACATCGTTGCGGCCAAGGTCGAGCAGCATCAGGTGTTCGGCGCGTTCCTTGGGATCGGCGAGCAGGCTGGCTTCGTTGGCGCGGTCTTCTTCGGCGGTCTTGCCACGCGGGCGGGTGCCCGCGATGGGCCGGATGGTCACTTCGCCGTCGCGGATGCGCACGAGGATTTCAGGGCTTGATCCGATCAGCGCAAAACCTGGCATATCGAGGAAATACAGGAACGGCGACGGATTGATCCGACGCAGCGCGCGATACAGCGCCGAGGCGGGCAGCGGAAATGGTGCGGTAAACCGCTGGGCCAGCACGACCTGGAAGACGTCGCCGGCCTCGATGTAAGTCTTGGCCTTTGCCACCATCGCGCCATAGGCTTGCGGTGTCATCATCGCCTTGCGCGCCGGTTCGACCGGCGCACCGGCGAGGCGCGGCTCGGCGGGCAGCGGGCCATTCAGTCCGGCGAGCGCGGCGTCGATCCGCTCTGCAGCTTGCGCGATAGCCTGCGCCGGCTCGAGCATCGAGGCCCAGATCGGTGCGACCGCGAACAGTTCATCGCTCAGCCGGTCGAACACCAGGAGCACTGTCGGGCGCACGAACAGCATGTCGGGCAATTCGAGCGAACTGTCGGGCGCGCGCGGCAGTTTTTCGACCAGGCCGATCGTTTCGTAGCCAAAATAGCCGACCAGGCAGGCCAGCACCGGGGGCAAACCGGCGGGCACGTCGATCCGGCAACGATCGACCATCAGGCGCAGTTCGCGCAAGGCATCTCCCGCGAGCGGCACGAACGCCTGGCGGTCGGTCGCCCAGTCACGGTTGATTTCCGCCGCCGCGCCGCTTGCGCGAAACACCAGGTCCGGGGCGAGGCCGAGCAAGCTGTAGCGTCCGCGCACTTCGCCGCCCTGAACCGATTCAAGCAGGAAATCGCCGCGGCCTTCGTGCATCAGTTTCAGCGCAGCACCAACGGGCGTTTCGGTGTCGGCGATCAGCCGGCGCCACACCAGCGCAGGTTGCCCGGCCTGCAAGGCTTTCAGCGCGCCGGCGGCATTCTCGGGGGCTGCATCGGCAGCGACGTCGCTTAGCGCACCCGAAGCCATCACTGGCCCGCAGGCGCCGGCCCGCCGACCAGATTGCCGCGCACCGTGCGGATCGCGGTTTCATTGCGCTTCGATCCGATTTCGTGCGTGATCGCAGTGCGCAGCTGTTGCTCGTATTCGCGGCCGGTGGCCTTGCCCAGATCGCTCGACGCCTGGATCACCATCGGATCATTGGCCGCGATCGTGCCCGGCTCGATCGATGCCAGCGACAGCACCAGCCACCCGGCCTGGTTCGGCGCGGCCAGCTTCTTGGCACCCGGGTGCGTCATCGTGAACATCAGTGCGACGGGTGCAGGCACGCGCCCTTGCGCAGAGGCGACCTGTTCACGCGTGATCGCCAGGTGATCGACCGGCGCCAATGGCACGCCCAGCGCCTTGCCCGCAGCATCAAGCGGCGTGATCTTCGCCAGCGCGGCCAGGACTTTGTCCGCCGCCGCAGCCGCGCCATCGGCGCCCTGCTGGCGGGTCCAGTCGGCCGCAACCTGGGTCTTGATTTCGGCCAGCGGCGCGGGTGCCGCGCCACTGATCGCGCCGACGTCATAGACCGCAAAGCTTTCCCCGCCGGGCAACGCGGCGATCTGCGGCATGCCTTCGTGATCCATTGCAAACGCGGTCGCCAGCAGCGGCATCAATTGCGGCGGCAGCTTTGCGTCGGGCTTGCCCGGCTGCGAGCCGTCGGCGATCACCGGATCGGTCGTTTGCACAGTCAGTCCATACGTCTTGGCGACATCGGCCAGGCTGGTGCCACCCTCGACCTTTTCGCCGATCCGCGTCGCCATGTCGGTCAATGCGGCCTTGTGCCGTTCGGCCGTCAGCGCTGTCGCGATTTCGGCGCGCGCCTGGTCGAGTGTCTTGCCGGGTTTTTTGGTCACAGCATCGATACGCGCCACGACCCAGCCGAGGTCGCCCTTGGTGGGCACCATCGTCTGGCCCTGTGCGGTGGCAAACACGGCATCGGCGACCGGTTTGGAGCTGTCGATCGCGAATTTGTCATGCGTGGCATCGGTGATCTTGGCCGCGGACAGCCCTTTGGCTGCAGCTGCCGCCTCGATCGTCTTGCCGCCCTTGATCTCGGCGGCAAAGGCGGTTGCGGCCGCCTGTGTCGGCAGGATCACCTGCGTGACCGAGCGCAGTTCCGCCGGCGCATACAGCGCGGCGTTGGCCGCGTAACGCTTCTGGATATCGGCGTCGCTGGGGGTCGCCACTGTCTTGAGCGAAGCGCTGTCGATCACCGCATAGCGGATCGTGCGCCGTTCGGGCCGGTTGTAGCGCGCGATCTGCGTCTTGTAGAACGTGCCGATCTGCGCGTCGGTTGGCGCGGTTTTTGGCGCGAACGCGGCAGAGGGAATGAACAGCAGGTTGCCGGTGCGCTTTTCCTTGACCAACGCCGCATAGACTTGCGTGACGTTGGTGGGCATCATCGCACCTTCGTTGGCGCCGGCGAACACCAGGCGGCTCATCTGCCCTTTGGCGAGGTCGTCGCGCACCAATTTGTCGGTCAGTCCGCGCTGTGCCAGCAACTGGTTATAGGCTTCCTGGCTGAATTTGCCGTCCGGGCCCTGAAATGCAGCCAGCTTCGCGATCTCGCTATCGACCAGCCGGTCGCTGATCGCCACGCCGTATTTGCGGCCCCATTCCCAGCTGGCAGCACGATCGATCAGGCCGGTCAGCACTTCGTCGAAAGCGCCCTGCGCCAGGAAAGCCTTCATCGACAGTGTTGGCGAACGCTGGCGCTGGCTGTCGAACGAGGCGCGCACGGTCTTTTCGAGCTCGGCCGGCGCGATCGAGGTGCCACCCACTTTGGCTACGTAGTCCCCGTTCAGCAGATTGCCGCCGCTGATGCCGCTGACATCGGTACCGGCAAACGCGAGCACGATCAGAATGAGGAACACAAGGCCGACCACCGCGCCGATGCGCGATCTGGTCAGGGTACGGATAAAGTCGAGCATGACAGCCGATCGATAGCAGGAAAGTTGCAGGTGGCCTTAAAGTCTGATTCAATTTTCGCCAAGACTCGAATTGGGCGTTGCGGGATTTGCCGAAGGGCGCGCGATCGTTTCCCTGATAACGCCATTGCTGTTTTGCAATGCCCCTGTGCATTTGGTAGCGGCGCATTTGGTAGCGGCAATGACGCAGGCCGACTCCGCAGGACTTTTTTCGAGCATACGAATGCGGGCGCAGGCGCCCGAAACATGTAAGGCAAGACGAAACACATGGCGCAGCAACCCTACATCGTTGGCAACTGGAAGATGAACGGCAGCCGGGCCATGTTGGCCGAAGCGCGCGCGATCGATCGCGGCGCGCACCGCGTGACCACCGTGCAGGTCGCGCTGGCGCCGCCATTCCCGCTGATCGCGCTGCTGGCCGAGGAAGCGTCGGCGATCGGTGTCGGCGGGCAGGATTGCCATACTGCGATCAAAGGCGCGCATACCGGCGATGTCTCGGCAGCGATGCTGGCCGATATCGGTGCCGGTTTCGTGATCGTGGGGCATAGCGAACGCCGCCGCGATCACGATGAAACCGACGCGCTCGTGCGTGAAAAGGCACAGGCCGCGCTGGCGGCGGGCATCGGCGTGATCGTGTGCGTGGGCGAAACGCTGGCGGAACGCGACGGCGGCCATGCCGAAACAGTTGTCGGGCGCCAGGTGACAGGATCGCTGCCGTTGGGCGATGCCGCGATCGAGGCGGCGCTGCATGGCAATCTGTCGATCGCGTACGAGCCGGTATGGGCAATCGGCACCGGGCGCGTGGCCGCGGTGGCCGATGTGATCGCGATGCATGCCGCAATCGGCGCACGGGTGACCGATCTGCTGGGCGAGGCGGGCAGCAAAGTGCGCATCCTGTATGGCGGATCGGTCAATGGCGACAATGCTGCTGAACTGCTGGCTGCGCCGGGTGTTACCGGCGCACTGGTCGGCGGCGCCAGCCTTGCCGCCGAGACGTTTCTGGCGATCGTGGGCGCCGCAATCAAGGCGAACTCTTGAATCCGGATCCGGAGCCGGGGTTGCACTTGCACGACCCCGCGCTTAAGTGCGCACATTGTCCGGTCATGCGGAAACATCTTTCGGTCGAGGTACGATGACCTTTTTTCTTTTCCTTACCGTGGTTCAGGCGATCATTGCGGCTTTGCTGGTGACGGTAATCCTGATGCAGAAATCGGAAGGCGGCGGCCTTGGCGTCGGCAGCGGCCCGTCGGGCTTCATGTCGGCACGCGGCGCAGCCGATTTCATGACGCGCGCGACCAGCGTGCTGGCCACGCTGTTCGTCGGTCTGTCGGTCGTGCTGGCCACGCTGGCTGTCAACGCCACCGCGACGCACAAGATCGACACCTCGCTCAATCGCGCGGCCGCGCCGATCGATCCGCTGGCGGGTGTGCAGAACGGTGGGGGGGCACCGCCACAAGCGCCTGGTGCAACGCCAGTAGCGCCTGTATCGCCAGCTGCAACGGCGGCATCGCCAAGCGCAACGCCGGCATCATCCAGCGCAGCAGCGCCGGCACCGCGCAACCCGGCGCCTGCGCCTCAGCCTCACAACGCCGCGCCGGTTGTGCCAAAGGCCACGTCGGCACCACGCGTTGTCGCGCCGGTCCAGCCGAGCGCTGCACCCGCATCGCCGAGCCCTGCGCCGGCAGCGCCCAGCGCTGCGCCCGCGTCCACGCCGTCTGTTCCTTCGGGTGCTGCGACGAATTGACACTGTCCCGGTCGGCACGGCGTTTGCTACCGGGCTGATCATTGAGCGAATCGCAAGCGCGGCCATAACCGCCCCGTTCGCTGCGACTGAACTTTGTGCCGACGGATTCGGCCCGATCATTCATGACTTTTGGGGGTAAATGCGGATTGCGGGGGATATTCCCGCAAGTTCGCTTGCACCCCTGTAACCTTGGACATTAAGGCTCAACTCCCATGGCGCGGTACATATTTATCACCGGCGGCGTGGTCTCCTCGCTCGGCAAAGGTCTGATGGCGGCAAGCCTTGCGGCGCTGCTGCAGGCGCGCGGATATCGCGTGCGCATCCGCAAGTTCGACCCTTACCTGAACGTCGATCCCGGCACGATGAGCCCCTATCAGCACGGCGAAGTCTATGTGACCGACGACGGCGCCGAGACTGATCTCGACCTTGGCCATTACGAACGCTTTACCGGCGTTTCCGCGCGCCAGGCCGACAACATCACCTCGGGCCGCATCTATCGCGACATCATCATCCGCGAACGGCGCGGCGATTACCTGGGCGCCACAGTGCAGGTGATCCCGCATGTGACCGACGCGATTAAGGAATTCGCGCAGGCCGAAACCGACGATCTCGATTTCGTGTTGTGCGAAATCGGCGGTACGGTCGGCGATATCGAAGGCCTGCCGTTCATCGAGGCGCTGCGCCAGCTGCACAACGAAATGGGCCGCGAAGGTAGCTGTTTCGTCCACGTGACGCTGGTGCCCTACATCGCGGCAGCCGGCGAGCTGAAGACCAAGCCGACCCAGCATTCGGTGCGCGAGCTGACGGGCCTGGGCATCCAGCCCGACATCCTGCTGTGCCGCTGCGAAAAACCGCTGCCCGAAAGCGATCGCGCCAAGATCGCGCTGTTCTGCAATGTGCGCAAATCGGCGGTGATCCCCGCGCTCGATGCCAGCAGCATCTATTCGGTGCCGTTGCAATACCACCTCGAAGGGCTCGACAACGAAGTCCTGCGCCATTTCGGCCTGACCGCGCCCGAGCCCGGGCTCGACCGCTGGAAAGACATCATCGACCGCTTTCACAATCCCGAAGGCGAAGTGACGATCGGCGTCGTCGGCAAATACGTCGGCCTGCCCGATGCGTACAAATCCTTGAACGAGGCGCTCGTCCACGGGGGCTTGGCCAACAAGGTCAAAGTCAACATCCGCTGGATCGACGCCGAACTGTTTGAACAGGGCGATGCCGAAATCACCGCGCAGCTCGAACCGATGCACGGCATCCTCGTGCCCGGCGGCTTTGGCGAACGCGGCACCGAGGGCAAGATCGCCTCGGTCCGTTTCGCACGCGAACGCGGCGTGCCGTTCTTCGGCATTTGCCTGGGGATGCAGATGGCCTGCGTCGAAGGTGCGCGCAACACCGCCGGTATCGCCGGCGCCGGCTCGACCGAATTCGGTACGCCCGCCGACCCGGTCGTGGGCATCATCACCGAATGGATGACGCCCGAGGGCCTGCAAACCCGCGCCGAAGGCGGCGACCTTGGCGGGACGATGCGCCTGGGCGCCTATGAGGCGCAGCTCAGTGGCAACAGCCGCGTTGCGTCGGTCTATGGCGCCACCACGATCAGCGAACGCCACCGCCACCGCTACGAAGTCAACGCCGCCTACCGCGCCCCGCTCGAAGCCGGCGGCCTGGTGTTCTCGGGCATGTCACCCGACGGCCTGCTGCCCGAAATCGTCGAGCGTCCCGACCACCCGTGGTTCATCGGCGTGCAGTTCCACCCCGAACTAAAAAGCCGCCCGCTCGACCCGCACCCGCTGTTCAGAGATTTCATCAGCGCGGCGGTGAAACAGGCGCGGCTTGTGTAACTACGCGTTTTTTGTCGTCATTCCTGCGAACGCAGGAATCCAGTAGCGACGCCTCGATGCCACGCGAAATATCCCCGACGGTCTACCTGCTGGCCTCGCGCCGCAACGGCACGCTGTATGTAGGAGTCACGTCAAACCTGCTGCAACGCATCTCGCAACATCGCAACGGCCAGCCTGGCAGTTTCACTGCGGCTCATGATGTCAAAATGCTGGTCTGGTTTGAAGCGCATCCAACAATGGAATCCGCCATCTTACGAGAAAAGCGTCTTAAGGCGTGGAAACGCGGATGGAAACTCGACCTGATTGAAACGGTCAACCCCGACTGGCGCGATCTCGCAACGGATTATGGATTCGAACTGTTGCCCCTGGATTCCTGCGTTCGCAGGAATGACGAGTGAGGGGTTGAGTTTGTGAACACATTCGAAAAAAGGGCGGACCGTCGCCGATCCGCCCCGTCACTTTACACTACAACAGCAATTACGCCGCAGCGCTGGTACCGCCGTCGATCACCGCCAGCGGCTTCTGGCCACCGATCAGCACTTTCTTCGGCTTCATCGCCTCGGGCACTTCGCGCACCAGGTCGATCGAGAGCAGACCGTCGGCCAGTTCGGCATTGTCGACGCGCACGAAATCGGCCAGTTCAAACCGGCGTTCGAACCCGCGGTTGGCAATACCCACGTGCAGGAATTGCGCGACATCGGATTCGGGCTCGGCCCTGTTCCCTTTCACCACGAGCAGGTTCTGCTGCGCAGTGATGTCGATTTCGTCGGATTTGAATCCGGCGACGGCAAGCGTGATACGGTACTGGTCATTGCCGCGACGCTCGATGTTGAACGGAGGGTAATTGTCCCCGGTCTGTGCGCGCGCCTGGCGTTCCAGAAGGTCGAACAGACGATCGAAACCGACAGTGGTCCGACGGTAGGGGGTAAAATCAAGACTGGTCATGGCATATCCTCGCGTTAGAGCAATGTGCAGTTGCCGATGCGAACCCTTGTTTGGCGTCCACACCGACCATAGGTTGGATCATGCCCGGCTTGCGGCGCGTGATCCGATGCGTCATGTGTGGTGGCCGATCCTGAATTCAAGAGGAAAAAATGACAGAATCTGCGAGCCCCCACGTCGAAATCTACACCAAATGGGGCTGCCCCTATTGCTCGCGCGCCAAGGCGCTGTTCGAGCACAACGGCATTGCCTATGTCGAATACGACACCACGATGGGCGGCCCGAAACGCGCCGAAATGCAGGAGCGCGCTCCTGGCGCTAATACGGTGCCGCAGATTTTCATCGACGGTAAGCCGATCGGCGGCTGCGACGAGCTGATGGCGCTGAATGCCAAGGGTGAGCTGGCGGCCTTGCTCGGCAAATGAGCACGCCTTGTGTGAAAATTGCGCTGTTGCAGATGACCAGCGGCATCGATCCTGCCGCCAATGCCGCGACGATGGCCGACGCGGTGTCGCGCGCGGCGGGCGAGGGCGCAGCGATGCTGTTCACGCCGGAAATGGCCGGCTTGCTCGATCGCGATCGCAAGCGCGCGCGCGAACACATTGTGTTGGAGGCCGATTGCCCGACTTTGGCGACCTTGCGCGATGCGGCGGCGCAGGCAGGTATCTGGCTGCATGTCGGATCGTTGCCGGTGCTGGCGGACGGGGATGGCGAGGGCCGGTTCGCCAACCGCGCCTTCGTGATCGACCCCACCGGCGCAATCGTGGCGCGCTATGACAAGATCCACATGTTCGATGTCGACCTGGCCACCGGTGAAAGCTGGCGTGAATCCGCCGCCTACCGGCCGGGCGAACAGGTGGTGACAGTCGAATGCCCGGTCGGCAAACTCGGCCTGGCGATCTGCTACGACTTGCGCTTCCCCGCGCTGTTCAACGAATTGAGCGCACGCAAATGCGACGCGATCACGATCCCGGCGGCATTCACTGTGCCCACCGGCGTGCCGCACTGGCACGTGCTGCAACGCGCGCGCGCGATCGAATCCAGCGCGTATGTCATCTCGCCGGCACAGACCGGCGTCCACGCCGATGGCCGCGAAACCTACGGCCATTCGCTGGTGGTCGACCCCTGGGGGGAAGTCCTGCTCGACATGGGCACGTCGCCCGGATTGGGCTTTGCCATGCTCGATCGCGCGCGGACGGACGATGTGCGCCGCCAGGTCCCCAGCCTTGTCAACCGGCGCCCGATACCCCAACTGAGCGCATGATCGTTTTCGACCTCGAATGCAGGACCAACGGCCACCGTTTCGAAGGCTGGTTCGGATCATCCGATGATTTTGCCGAGCAGCAGGCACGCGGGCTGATCGCCTGCCCGATGTGCAACAGTGCCGACGTCGCCCGTGCGATCAGCGCGCCCAACATCGGCCGCAAATCCAATCAGCACACCGAGCCGGCACGCCAGACTGTTCTGCCCGCAGCGCCAACGCCTGCGCCCGCGCCAGCCGCCCATGCGAACACGCCGCTCCCTCCCCAAGCTGTCGCCGCGCTCAAAGCCATTGCGAAAATTCAGGCCGAAGCGCTGAAAACCTCGACATGGGTGGGCAAACGCTTTGCCGACAACGCCCGCGCGATGCACTACGGCGAAACCGACGCCGCCCCGATCCACGGCGAAGCGACGCCGCAAGAAGCGCAAGCCCTCCACGAGGAAGGCGTGTCCATCGCCCCGATCCTGTTCCCGATCGCTCCGCCCGAAGACCTGAACTGAACGTCCGCGCCGGTCGCTGCGAGCATTGCACCGCGCCGCCAACCGTCTTATGGAACGACCGGGGCGCCCGTAGCTCAGCAGGATAGAGCACCAGATTCCTAATCTGGGGGCCATGGGTTCGAATCCCGTCGGGCGCACCATTTCTTGGCGGGAGGGCTGGGCCCATTACGCAAAAGCCGGGTAAAGTTGCGGCCTTGGCAATAAAATCGGTATATTTGGACGAAAAATTGCGTATTCGGTATTCCGATGGGCAGGTTTAGCCCTGCCAGGAGCGTGAGGAGCCAACCTTGCGCACCATCGGGGTGAGGAGCAATGCCAATGAGCTGGACCAGACGATCGGTGCCATCGCGTCCCCGGGATCTGACGACGGCGGGAACGGCCTGATGGCGCAGGTCATCCCCGAAAGCGCCGACTATGTCATCATCGGCGGCGGATCGGCTGGCTGCGTGCTGGCCAACCGGCTGAGTGCCGACCCGCGCAACCAGGTCGTGATGCTGGAGGCGGGCGGGCGTAACACCGGCCTGCTGAACGTCATGCCGGCGGGTATGGCCACCTTGATGCGCGGCCCCAATGCCAGCAACTGGGCGTTTGAGTCCGAACCGGTCGAGGCACTGGGTGGACGGCGCATGTTCGTGCCGCGGGGCAAGGGCTGGGGCGGCTCGTCTTCGATCAACGGCATGCTGTATGTCCGTGGCAACGCGGCCGATTTCAACCAATGGGCGCAAATGGGCATGCGCGGTTGGGGCTATGACGATGTGCTGCCCTATTTTCGCAAGTCCGAGGACGGGCCCGATGGCGAAAATGCCTATCACGGCAGCGGCGGACCGTTGCATGTCCGCTTCGGGAAATCGCGCGAACCGATCTACCCCGCATTCATCGCGGCCGGCGTCGAGGCGGGTTACCCCGAAACATCCGATTTCAACGGTGCGGTACAGGATGGGGTTGGCCGCTATCAGGTCAATATCGAGGGCGGCAAACGTGCCGGCGCGCGGCGTGCATTCCTCGAACCCGCATTGTCCCGCCCCAACCTGGTCGCGGGCACGAATGTCCATGTGACCGCGATCGTGGTCGAGCAGGGCCGGGTCGTCGCGATCGACTATGCGCAGGGCAAGGACCGGGTGAAGCGGCGGATCGCGGTGAAAGGCGAGGTCGTGCTGTGTGCCGGTACTCTGCAATCACCCCAGATCCTGGGTCTTTCGGGCATCGGCGATCCCGAACGCCTGTCGGCGCTGGGCATACCACTGGTTGCCGCATTGCCCGGCGTCGGGCGCAATCTGCAGGATCATGTGGATATTGCGGTCACTTACACGTCGCGCCTGCCGTTGTTGTGGTCGCGGACCAAAGGTTTTCGCGCAGGCCTGATCGGCTTGCGCTACCTGCTGCGGCGCGACGGGCTCGGCGCCGAAAATTCGCTGGAATCGGGCGGATTTGTACGTAGCCGTCCCGAACTTGACCGGCCGGACCTGCAGATCCAGTTCATTCCGGGTGCGATGTTCAATCACGGGCAAAAGGGCATGCGCCCGTTCGACGGGTTTTCGATCGACATGATCGCGCTTCACCCCGAAAGTCGCGGCGAAGTGACGTTGCGTTCGGCAGACCCGTTCGATGCACCTGCCATCCATCCCAATCATCTCGCAACGCCCGGCGATATGGCCACGCTGCGAGCGGCGGTGCGGATCGCGCGTCACATTGGCGCGCAGCCTGCGCTTGCGCCCTGGCGCATCGATGAGGTCGATCCCGGGCCCGGCGTGACCGAGGATGCCATGGTCGATGCGTGGACACGCGATCATGCCGCGACAATCTTCCATCCCGTGGGCACCTGCCGGATGGGGGCCGCAGATGATCCGGGTGCTGTGGTCGACGCGGCGTTGCGCGTGCGCGGTGTCGACGGATTGCGGGTTGCCGATGCCTCGATCATGCCGACGATCGTCAGCGGCAACACCAACGCCGCGACCATGATGATTGCGGAGAAAGCCGCCGATCTGATTCTCCATGGACGGTGATCGGCACGAGCCCGGCTGCCGCATTGTGATGTTTATGGCTGGATTCCATGGCGCGCGCCAATCTCCAAGCCGAAGTCGTGCGGGAAAGCCCGTATTTGGGCATTACCCACAATGATGGCGTTCCGGCCAGCGCCCTTGGCAGCATAAAGCGCTTTGTCGGCAATCGCGAACAGGTCGTCTGCGTCATAGCAGTACGGATCTGGTGCAAACCCGATCCCTGCCGACGCACCCAGGACTAGGGTTTGGCCCTGCCATGCGATTGGCCGGGCAAGGCTTGCCAGCAACCGGGCAACCTGGGACTTGAGCGCAGGCGGTGAAGTGTCGGCGTGTGACAGCACAGCAAATTCGTCACCGCCGATGCGTGCGACGAGCGGCGCATCGGCAAATGCTGACGCCAGCCGCTGCCCGACCATTTTCAGGCAGGCATCACCGGCAGCATGACCGAATTGATCATTGATCTGCTTGAAATTGTCGAGATCGATCAAGAGTAGAGCACCGAGCGGGGTGACGCCCGGTTGCGCGCGCGAGCCGTTCAGGAAAAGGTCTTCGTACCGAGCCCGGTTCGCCAAGCCCGTCAGGGGATCACGCTCGGCAAGGCTGCGCAGCGCGTCCCATCGCTGCTTTTCGTCGGTAATATCCTGTTTCAGCCCGAACAGCCGCGAATGTCGTCCATTTTCGCGGACGACATCAGCGCGCAGCCGCATCCAGCGGCGCTGACCGTCGGGGCGTACGATCTGTGCCTCCATTTCGAACGGGCGTCCGTGCATGATTGCCTCGGCGCGCAACCGCTCCATGATTTCGCGCGATTGATCGTCGTAAAGCTTGACGATATCGCGTCGATCAACCCGATCGGTTTTGGCCAGGCCGAAGATATCATAGACACCCGGTGTCCAGGCGAGCGTGTTATCGGCCAGATCGCATGTCCACGCCCCGATGCCGGCCTGCACAAACGCCTGAGCAAAAAGCGCGTTGACATCACACTTCACGGCGGCGGCATCCTGCATGCCAATTACCTGATGCAGCATCGCATGCCCCTCAATTCCAGGGTCGTAGCCTATACCGGGGAAATCCTAACAAGCAGTAGCGTGAACGGCGCCATGCGGGACTCATGTCGTGTCGTAACGGTGGCTTTTGCTGCGCAGGAGCAAGCCTCCTCCGGCGCTATAAAGGGTGTGACCCCGCCGATCGACGCGGCGATTCTCGTGCAACAGCCATCAACTGACTGGGACAGGCCGCGACCAGGCGCGAGGGGAACGAAACCAGTGGCCCGTCTTTTTGCCCGTGAGCGGTTTATGCCTGGCGGCTTGTTCGTGAAAATGGGTGACCGGGACGAGGCACCGGTGGTGCGCTCGTCCGTGCGGGCGACCACGCAAAAAAGCTTGGCCTGTCTGATCCACTTACCATAATAACCGCCTGACCAGCGCCAATTCAAACGAAGTGAAAATTGGCACTGGTCAGGCTGGACGCAGTTACGCCGGTCAACCGGATGGTATCATTGGCATCGAGCGTGATCACCGTGTCCGAACCCTGCTGGGTGAGGTCGCCCGAGTTCAGCAGATAGCTGTAGTTCTGGAACGTGCTGGCACCGAGCTGGATCACGTCGCCAGAGCCGAATCCGATCACCGTATCCTGGCCGCCGATGCCGGGGGAGAACGCCAGGGTCTGGTTGCCGGCGTCGAGGCCGATACTGCTGTTGCCCGAAAGGTTTGCAGTGTTGCCGCTGTTCATGATCGTGGCTTGCGCGCTGACCAGGTCGATCGTGCCGCCCGAGCCCCATACCGTATCCCAGGTGCCGTTGGTACCCTGCAACGTCGCGACATTGCCGCTGCCGCCGCTGAAGCCGATCGTGTCGCCGCCGCCGGTGATCACGGCTTGCGCGCTGGTCAGGTCGACCGTTTCCCCGCCCGGTGCCCAGACCGTGTCGGCGGTGCCGCCGGTGGTATAGAGTCCGACGACGTTGCCCGAACCGCCGGCAAAGCTGATCGCGTTGCCGCCCCCGGTGATCGCCGCCTGCGCGCTGGTCATGTAGATGGTCTCGCCGCCTGGCGCCCAGACCGAATCCCACGTGCCGCCGGTGTTGTAGAGCCCGACGATGTTTCCGCTGCCGCCGGCAAAGCTGATCGTGTCGCCACCGCCGGCGACTGCCGCTTGTGCACTGGTCAGATAGATCGTCCCGCCACTGGGCGCATAGATCGAATCCCATGCGCCACCGGTGTTGTAGAGCCCCACAACATTGCCGGTGCCACCAGCGAAGCTGATGTTGTTGCCGCCGCCCGCGACCGCGGCCTGCGCGCTGGTCAGGTAGACCAGGTCGCCGCCGGGTGCGTAGACGCTGTCCCACGTGCCGCCGGTGTTGTACAATCCCACGACGTTGCCGGCGCCACCGGCAAAGCTGATTGCGGCGCCGCCGCCTGTCACGGCCGCCTGCGCATTGGTCAGGTAGACCGTGTCGCCGCTCGATGCCGTAACCGAGTCCCAGGTGCCGGCCGTGTCGTACAGCCCGACTGCATTGCCCGTGCCGCCGGTAAAGGCGATGGCATTGCCGCTGCCGATCAGCGCCGCCTGCGCGGACGACAGATTGAATGTGGCGCCCGAGCCGGTCACGCTGTCCCAGTTGTTGGCTGTGCCGGACAAGGCAAACGTCTGGCCGGCGTTCGCCAGCAGTGTATTGTTGCCACCGTTCAGCGCGACGGTGGTTGCGGACAAATTGACTGAGCCGTCGGCGAATTGGATGGTCTGGACACCGTTCAATTGCGCGACGCTGCCCGATGGGCCGAACAGCGCCACCCCGCTGGCGCTCTCGGTGATCGTGCTTGCGGCTTCATTGCCGGACGCCACGTATGTGGTCTGGCCATTGCCGCCGGTGACAGTGACCGGGTACGCGCCAGCATAGATCGTCGTGGTGCCGCTGCCGGTCTGGATGATCGTGTTGGCGGCATTCTGTGCGGCCAGATAGATCACGTCCGTGCCCGCGCCGCCGATGATCTTGGATACCGAGCCCCCGAACTTGCGCAGATCGAGCGTGTTGCCATTATCGGACAACACAAAGGTCAGCGCTGCGCCGGCATTGCCATAGGCCATGGGCGAGACGGTGCCGGCGTCGGTGATGGCAAAAGTGGTCAGCTGGGGGATATTGCCCAACGCCGTGTTGGCGATGCCGTTGATCCCGTCGGTGAAGGCGGCGAGCTGTTCTGTCGTCAGCTTGACCGTGGCGTTGGTCTCGAGGATCAGCGCCTGGACACCCGTCAGATGCGCGCCGGTCAGGTCGATGGTGTCGCCGGCAGAATTCCCGGAAAGCGTCAGCGCATTGTGCGCCGATGTGCCCGTGATCGTATCGGTAACCGCCGTCGTGGCGCCCGCCGCGTCGTTCATCGTGAGGTTGAACGTATCGGTACCCGCACCGCCGTCGAGCGTCGCGCCGGTTGCGTAAGCGTCGAGCGTGTCGTTGCCCGCAGATGCGATCAGCGTGCTGGTACCCGTGGCCGCAGCCTGCAGTGTCCAGCCGGGGCCATTGGGATTGACCGCTGCCTGGCTTGCATCGATCGTCTGCCCCGCGGTGGCCACGAAGACTGCGCCGATCGTGTAGGGATTGATCGGCCCGATAAGATCGGTGACCGTTCCCGGGCCGACGCTTGATTTGCCGGCCAGGCTGACATTCGTTACCCCAGCGACAGTGATGTCGCCGGAAAAATTGGTTATTTCGGCGAACTGCGCCGCGCTGATCGTGGCGGAGGTGATCGACGTTGCCGTCCTTTCCCATGCGGCAAGCGTCTGGATGTTGGTCAGGGTATCGCTGGTAAAATCCACGCTGTATCCGACAGGATTTTGATTGGACGTATTGAGCAAGATCTCGTTGCGTCCGGATCCGCCGTCGAACACCTGGCCAGCGGGAAAACCTGGACTGTTATTTATGTCCTCAGCAAACAGCACTATTGTATCGTTGCCCGTGCCGCCATAAAATTTGTTGAGCCCGGCACCAAGAAAATCAACATCGTTACCCGCGCCACCATAGACTGTATTGGCAAAATCTCCGACCGACACGACCTGGTCGGTGTCTGCCATCCAGATCGTTGCCGAAGTGCCTATGTCGGGATAAATGTTAAAGTACGCGACGTCTGAGGCCAGCGTAAATGCGCTCGTGCCGATGTTCGTTATCGAGTAGTTGGTGGTATAGTCGTTATAGAAATCTGGGTTCCCATCACCCACCACACCATACGATCCGTTGAAATATTTGATCGCTCCCATTTCGGTCGTACTGAGGAGGACGCCGTAATCGCCTTTCGTAAAGGTCGTGTCGTTGTCGGTGATTGCGGTGACGCCTACGATCGTCGCAGTGCTTAGGTCCACGGGAGTGGTCGGAGCATTGCCGGTGGCAACGGCAATCGCGTCCCTGTTTCCATCGCTGATAAACTTTGAATTCGCCGGGACCAGCGATGGGGACGAAATGGTGATCGTGTCCTGGTAGGGGCTGAAATAGAAAGTGCCGGGGGTGGTAGGCTGGAGACTGGCAGAAAGCGTATATGGAATATTGGCGACGTTGTCGCGGACCATAACGTCATATATGCCGGTTGTTGTAGCGGTAAACGTAGTTGTCACAGCCCCTGCGGAGGCGGCGTTCGAGCCCTCGAATTCAAGGGGCGTATCGCCGGCATCTGTAGCCGCATAGACCGCGAGCGTTACGCCCGGTGATAGCCCGCTTTCGCTGAAAGTGTAGGTGTCGCCCGCCACAAGCGAAATTGCGAACCAGTCCGCGTCGTCTTGGTTTTCTATCGAGGCATTGACCGATCCGCCTACCGTCAATGCGCCGGGGTTTGCCAGTGTGTAACTATCGACAGCATTGTTTGCGGCGATAGTATAAGCCACATTCGAGACGCCAGAACGTTCTGTAAGCTCTACCGCATAAGTCCCAGTTGTATCGGCAGTAAAATTGTAATTTATAACGCCGGTGCTCATCGTGACAGCTTCGACCGCATGGCCCAGATCGGATGCCTTTGCGAGCGGCTCGATGTTCAGGTAGGCTTCATTACCAAGGCCGCTCACAACAAAGTTGTAGGTATGGCCAGCTTGCAGGTTGATTTCAAACCAATTGGTATTGTTGGCACTTTCGATCGAAGCGTTGGTCGTCTTTCCGATGGTCAACGTGGTGGGGTTGGCGAGAGTATAACTGTTAGAAACCACTGTTGCAGTGAGGGTATAGGTGCGAAGCTGATTGTCCGAATTGTTGATTGATACATAATAAATTCCGGTTGTATCCGCGGTTAAGTTTTCGACAGCGTTCCCCGATCCGCTAGAAGCGTCCGCACCTGCGAAGTTCCCGGAAAAATCGTCTTCCGTAGTCGCCACCACTTCATCCGAATATGGCGCAAGACCTGCCACTGTAAAATCGTAGGTCGTGCCGGCGGTCAGTTCGACGGCAAAATATTGGGAGGTCGATGGCGTCCCGGTCGTCGCGGTCAGTGTCTGACCGACGATCAGCGTGCCTGGATTTGCCTGAGTATCTTGTGCCATCGCCGCATCTCCCAAACCATATCGCCGCGTCCCCTGACGACGCGAAGAGGGCGCACGCAGTAGGGTTTGCTCGGCAAGAATCTTTCGTCCGGCCGGACCATGCACAGCCGGGATGACGTTTGCAAGCCGTGGTCGTGCCGGATCAGACGTTTGTCGTCATTCGCCCGCGGGCGCGGTTATCGGCCCCAGATCCGGTAGCGGCCGATCCTTGTAGGCGCCGGACACTTTGGCCAGGTTCGCCCGGTGCGCATCGACATATGCCCACCACAGGCTGATGGTGCCGGCCTTGACCGCGTCGGCGATGTACGGCCCGATCGGCTGGGTCAGGTAATCGGGATCGTGCGCGTGTTCGACCATGCGGCGCAGATAGGCGCGGGTGGTGTCGATCAGGGCGAGGGGGTAGCCGCCCTTGGCAATGACATCGGGGTTGCCGTGGTTGGGATAGATGCGGTCAAAGCCCCATCCGCGCATGGCCAGCAGGTTGCGGTATTGGTCGGGAATGCTTGCGGGTTCCGAAATGAAGGTCACCGTGTCTTCCAGCGTGTCACCGGCCAGCAGCACGCGATCGCCAGGCAGATAGATCACCAACCCGTCGGCGGAATGGATCTGGACCGGACGCAATTCGACTGTGATGTCGCCGACGAAATAGGTCGTGTCGGCGGTGATCGTCAGGTTGGGGATCACCAGCGGGTCGATCGCCGGCGGGCCTTCGTCCCTGCCGCTTTCGATCGCGGCCTTGTGGGCGATCAGGGTCTGCCGGGTGCGGGCGGTCGCGATCCGGTCGCTGTCGGCATAGACGGCATTGCCGCCGACATGGTCGAGGTGCCAGTGGCTGTTGACCGTGACGAAATGGCGGATGCCCGCGCGCGTCAGATAATCGCGCACCCATTGCGCCTGTCGCACGCTGGGAAAGGTATCGTAGACCAGCGCGCGATCACCCTGGTGGATGACATAGGTCGCAACGCCGACGTTGTTGGCGCCGAAATCCGCCCAGTTGTGATCCGCCGGATCGACCTGCGCCTGTGGGGGGCGCCCGTCGTAGAAGCACCAAAGGTGATCGTTGATGGTGAAAACGCGCATGTTGATCGCGGCCGCGTGCGCCGCGGCGCCAGCGCATAGCAGGATCAGCAGAGCAGCGGTCCTGAGTGCCGGAATAATGTTCATGAAAACCCCAATGCTCGCATGCAACCCGAATGAGTTAATCGAACTTTCGTCATTATTTGGCCAATCCCGGGCTGCATGACCAAAAACCAGCAGGACACTGGCGCGGCCCCAGGCAATGCCTGCGCAACTCATCCGGTGCGAATGACGGTCAGGGATTGCCAAAAGCCGGACCCATGCGAGCAGGCGCACGAGCCTCGACAGGCGTTTTCGGCACTGGTGTGTTCGGAGATGGTGCCTGTGCCGGGCAAGCTTCTGCTTCGCTATCGTTCGGGTTGAATTTGAGCGTTACGCCATTCACCTGCAGATCATCGTGCGCCGGCCTGACCGATCGGGCGGCGCCTTTGCGCAGGGAGTCCATGATGCCTGAACAGTTTATGCGACCGATCGTACCGACGTTGCGCCATTGGCCATCGGTCCCGCGGCCGAATACCGGGATGAAGGGCGAAAACGCCACGTTCGCAGGCTTCGCTGATCTGCGCGTGAGTTTGCTGTTTTCAGCATCGTCCGAAGGTCCGCTGCTCCTGATTATCAGCAACGGAGACCCTTGTACCGCGCCCTTCCAGACAATGATGTCGCACGGGCTGCCATTACGCAAACAGTCGCTCGGGCCATACAATGCGCCATCGGCGATGTTCTTGGCAACGAAGTCTGCGGGTAGCGTTTCACCCTGAGGATAGACCGTAACATGCGACAGCGCCGGTTCCGTCGTGGCGGGATCGATGGTTTGCCGATAGCTTTTTTCGGCCGTCGCCTGCGCCTGGCGCGCGCGTGACGCGATGTCCGCATTGCGATCCGTGGTCATCACCGCAAGTGCATCGGTGCCATACCGACCGGCATCAAACCGCAGGAACTGATAGTCGAATTGCGATGAGGCAACGGCGCCCGATTTCAACCGCGCGACCTGGCTGTCGACCGCCAGCCGGCCCGGATCGGCCAGCGGCGAAAACAGAAGAACGAGTGTCGCCAGGATCGCCAGGCTGGCGATGACATTGATCTGCTCGAGCCGTTTGAGCCACGGCGTGCGCCCGACATTGGCCCAGGTGTACCCGACGCCATAGATCAACGCGATCAACCCGATCGCAAAGGATCGCACGCGCGCCGGAGTCCAGCCATGCTGCCCCACGCGCAGAATGATCGCGTAAGTGGCCAACAGCGTCAGGATCAGCATCATCGGCCCGGCAATCCGGCCTGCAACCCGGATCGGCAAGACGGGCAAATGCGCCGGATCGCCATCCTTGTAGGCGGCATTGACCAGCACGAGCGTCACCACAACCGCCCACAGCAGCATCGAAGCCGCAAAGCGCGTGCCCCACAACGGCGTCAGGCCGGTGAAGCCCAGCGCAACCAGAAACGCGCAGCCCAGTGCTACCACCAAAGGCAACAGCCATGACAGCAGCGTCAGGCCCAGATTGCGCATGCCGGTGACCAGCGCGGTGCGCACATCGGTGATCTGGACCGATGCCGCAAAAGCAATCGCCAGCGCGGGACAGCGGAACCAGTTGTGATCGATCATGCGGCCAAACCATTCGACGTGAATGAGATTGAACAAAGCGCTGCCAAGTTCCAGCACGCCCCACACCAGCAGCGTGAACACCAGCGAGATCACGAACTGGAACCCGCGCATCCAGCTGTCTTCGAAATGCGCGGCATATTCAGTAAACAGGCTGTGGCGGCGTGCGCGGTGTTCGATCAACTGGTTGACGATGAATGTGCCGAGGCCTGTGCAAAATATGAAACTGGCCGACGGCCAGATGCGCGGGGATGCACCGTTAAACGTATTATCGACCGGGTCGCTCCACATGTGATACCCGACCAGCGCAGCCAGCATTGTCGCCGCCGCCACGAGGTAGATCGCCAGGGGGCGGGCGCGCATCCGGCCGATTTCTGCGAGTGCCAACACCGGTATGAATGCGGCCAGCAGGCTCAGGCTGGCGAACCATATTGGATGCTGCTGTGACCACCACAATTGCGCCGCGGGCTTGCCCTGGATGTTCATGCGCCAGGTCGGGGCCGCCAGCTCAAGCAATAGCCAGGCCGCGATGCCTTGAGCAAACCCCACGGCGAGGCGGGTAATGCCTACCGTTGAAGCGCCATCGCTATCGCGGACATCGCCTTGATCGGCCATCAACAGTTCCCCGAATTTCAGGCGCGTCCTGCAATTCCCGTTACGCTATGGGGCCGCCCAACCCGTGTCAATGCGCGCGCCGTCGCTTGGCTAGGTGGCGTTGCGTATTCGCTGGGCCCACGCGGATTAACCATGCTCGCGTTAATCCCCACAGGTGCCCGATCGGTGATGCGGGCAGTATTCGGGGGTGCGTGGAATGGCGAAGTTTGATCGTGATGAACCGGTGATTTGGCTGCGCAAGGGCGGCGAGGCAGCGGGATCCCGGATCAAGTCCGTGGCGACGTTCGGGGCATGGGTTGCGCGTGAAGCCGCGCGGGTGGCGGCATGAGCGCGCCGATGCCTGCGGCGGCATTTGTGGCCGCTGCCGTCCAGCCAGATGGCGCCTGCGCGCCGCATGAGCTGGCGGGCCTGCTCGATCGCTATCCCGGTGTCACCATGCTCAGCCTCGATTGCTTCGACACGCTGTTGTGGCGCGACAGCCATGCGCCGACCGATGTGTTTGCCGCGCTGCCGGGTGTCCTGCCGTCGCAGCGCATGGCGGGCGAAAGCCGGGCGCGCCAGTTGGCAAAGGCGGCGCGGGGTGTGCTCGATGTGTCGCTCGACATGATTTACGGCGCGATCATGCCGCGTGCCGATACCCGCGCGCGAGGTCTTGCCATTGCCGCCGAGCTGGCTGCCGAGACGCGTCATTGTCATGCGTTTGCCCCGGTCGTGGCGCTGATGCGCGAGGCGCGGTGGCGCAAGATAAAAGTGATCATCGTGTCGGACACCTACTTCGATCAGCGGCAATTGCTGCAGCTGATCGGTGATGCGGCAGGCGCGGATGTCGCCGCGCTGATCGACCAGGTGTTCTGCTCGTCGAGTTTTGGCCGGCCCAAATCCGCAGGCCTGTACCAGGATGTGCTGGCGCGGGTGAAAGCGCGGCCGGACCAGATCCTGCATATCGGCGACAATCACAAGGCCGATGTCATCGGCGTGCGTCCGTTTGGCGTGCACACCGTGCATCTGGTGCAGTTCGAGCCCGACGTGGCCAAGCAATTGCGGATGGAAAGCACGATCGCGACGATGCTGTTCGGGGTCGGGCACGGCGTACTGACGCACCCGCAACCGCACCGCGCCGCGCTGGCGCTGGGGAGCCCGCAGGAAAGCAATCCTGCGCGCCGGCTGGGGCAGGGCGTGCTCGGGCCGTTGTTTTTCGGGTTTGACACCTGGTTGCGCCAGGAAGCGACCGTGCTGGCGAACGATGGCGGGCAAGTGCACTGGTTGTTCATGATGCGCGACGGGTTTCTGCCGATGCGCGTCCACCACGCGATCGGTGCGACCAACAGCGCGCATGATATCGAAATCAGCCGGCTGACCGCGACATTTGCCAGCATCACCGGCGATGCCGCGCTCATCCGGCTGCTGGCGGACCAGGCGCTGACGACGGCGCCGGCGCTGGGCCGGTTGCTGCGGCTCGACGATGCGACGGTCGAGCGGGTCTGCGGCACGCTGGCGCCGGTGCCCGCGCGCGCGGCGCTGGAGCAATGGTGCCTCGATCCGGCAAACCGCCGCCGGATCGTCGCCGATGCGCGCGCCCTGCGCGCACGCCTGATCGCGCATATTCGTCGCGCGGTCGATCCCGCGCCCGGCGATACGCTGATGCTGGTCGATCTGGGCTATAACGGGTCGGTGCAGAGCCTGATCGGGCCGGTGCTGGCCGCCGAATTGAAAGTCACTGTCGCGGGGCGCTATCTGTTGCTGCGCGAGACCGAAGTTTCGGGGCTCGACAAGCGCGGGCTGATCGACCAGCGGCATCTCGATCATGTCGCGCTCGATACGATGGTCGGCAATGTCGCGGTGCTGGAACAGCTGTCGACGACCGCGATCGGCTCGGTAATCGACTATGCCGATGATGGCACGCCGATCCGCGCGGCGAACAGTATCAAGCCGGGGCAGGGCGAAATCCGCGAACAGATCCAGGCAGGGTGTATCGATTTCCTGCGGCATCAGGGCGATGCGTCGATCCGCGCGGGTGTTGCGGACGATCATGACCGGCATTGGCGCGAGGCGTGTGCCGCGGCGATGACCCGGCTGATGTTCCTGCCGCTGCAATCCGAAATCGCCACGATCACCGCGTTCGAACACGATCTGAACCTGGGCTCCGACCAGACGGTCGCTCTGTTCGACAAGGCGGCTGCGCGGCGCGGGCTACGCCAGAAAGGATTGATCTATCAGAAGGGCACGCGGCGGATGTTTGTGCCGGCCGAACTGGCGGACGAAGGCATGCCGGTGCGGCTGGCCAATTTCGCGTCGATCCGGTTCGGATCGGAGATGACGTTCGGTGATGTCGGCGATGGCGGCGCGACGGTGCCGGTGGTGCTGGCCAAGCCCGAAGGCGAAGTGCAGGGGGTGTGTTCGGCGCGGCCGACGCACGACGGGTTTCATGCGGTGTGCATTCCGCTGGGACGTGAACGCTATCCGGTTGCGGTGCAGATCGGCGCGGCGGGGCATCATATCGAAGTCGAGACGATCATCGCGGTGCCGACGTGCGAATATCTGCATACCCGGCCCAACATGGCCTCGCGCGAAACGGCGGTGGCGCCGTTGCTCGACGGGATCGTCGAATATGCGCCGCGCTTGTGGCAGTGCCAGTCGGCCTATGCGTTTGCGCTGTTGCAGCCGCCGGCGATGAGCGATGTCGATGATCTGATGCTGGTGATGGTGTACCGGGTGCTGGGAGTTTGAGAGCGAGCGGGCGCCAAATCCTCCACCGGACGGGCTACGGCATTCACACACGTCGCGTGAGCGCCCAAAAAAGCAACCCCGCTCATCCTGAGCCTGTCGGCCGAAGGCCAGCGAAGCTAAGGACGCGCGCGACGCATGAATTTGCGCAGTTTTGTTCCCTGCTCGGCGGGCGTCAGCGCGTGTGCTTCGACAGGCTCAGCATGAGCGGATGTTGTTTGAAAACAGATGGTTAAAAGACTTGTGTGAACCCCGTAGCCGGGACGGGGAGGATTTACCGTCACTGTGCCTTGCGATGCTCCAGGATCAGGCCGTCCTGCTGCCCGCGCCAGAAGCCTTTCCACGTCGGATTGGTGCCGCCCTTGCTCATCGCGGCGTAATGCCCGCCGTCTTCGCCGGTCCAGCCGCCGGGGTCGGATGCGGGTGAGGGGACATCGAGATAGCTGCCTTTCGCGGTTTCACCCTTGACGTGGTCATCCAGGAACGCAGTGATGAAATGCGTTGCAATCGCGTTGATGCGCTCCTTGCGCCAGACCGCATCGGCAAACCAGCCCTGGTTCCAGATGCTGGTCAGCATTTCGGGCGGTGTCGGGTTGGTGCCGATGCTGTGCGCAGCGTTGACGAAGACCAGCATGTGGCGATCGGCGTGCGTCGCGCCGGCAAAGACCTGGGCTACGCCAGGGTCATAGCCGACCGTGCGGTCATGGCTGCCGACGATGACCAGCAAGGGCGCCGTCACGCCTTCGAGACCTGTGCCCCAGGCGTTCCACGGCGGGCCGCCGGCGGGCGAGATGGCCACGACCGCGCGCAGGCCCGGCACGACCAGTTTTGACGCAAGTTTGCCGGTATAATCCGCGACCAGCGAGGCCGGGTTTTTCATGACGGCGGCGCTTTTGGGATCGAGCCGGGCGCCTGCCACGGTCAGCACGCCGTATCCGCCCATCGAATACCCGACGAGCGCGATGCGCGACGGGTCGGTCAGTTTGCCCAGCCATCCGGCTTTCACCGCATTGATGCAATCGACGATATCGAGCGGGCGGGTCAGCAATGCGGCAGGGATCGTCGCCCGGTCCCAGATCGGTGGATCACGATGTTCGGGCGCGACCACGACATAGCCCTTGGTCGCCAGGTTTTCGGCCAGCCACGACAGCATGACCGGGTCGTTGTTATAGCCATGGCTGAGCACGATCAGCGGAAAATGCTCGCCTGCGGGCACCGCATCGGCATAGGCAATGCCGGGCACGGTAAACGCAGTCGTCAGCGGCACGGTGCCTTTTTCATTGGTCAGCGTGGCCGAATACGTAACCGGCGTTGCGCCCGGCTTGGCATGCGCGGGGTACCATACGCGCATCCGGATCACGCGATCGGCATGCACTTCGTGCCCGGCGACCAGCGAGGCCAGCGGGTCGAGCCGGTCGTGCACATCGAAGATCCGCATGGTCGTGCCGGCCGCATCGGGTCCGAGCGCCGCCAGTTCGGGCGCGTCGATCCCGGGTACGCTCGGTGGTTGGGCCATGGCCCCTCCGCCCGCGCAGACCGCACCGATCAGCGCGAGTGCGGCAACGCCAAGATGCTTCATGCCGCCACCCGCGCTTCCAGCTTGCGCTGCTGTTCGGCCAGTTCGGCAGGCAGATCGCCAAATTTTTCGAGATCGCGGCCATTGGCGGCGGCCTCTTCGCGCCAGGCGGCGGCATCGACCGTCATCAGTTCGGCAAAGGCTGCATCGCTGAGCGACAGCCCGGCCAGATCGAGATCGCCATCGAGCGGCACGCGCCCGATCACGCTGTCGCGCGCCTGTGCCTTGCCGTCGATACGGTCGACGATCCATTTGATCACGCGGATATTGTCGCCATAGCCGGGCCACAGGAATTTGCCCGCGGCGCTCTTGCGGAACCAGTTGACCAGGAACACGCGCGGCAGATTGACGCCGCCCTCGGGCGCGGTCTTGGCCAGGTTGATCCAGTGCGCGAAATAGCGGCCCATGTCATAGCCGCAGAACGGCAGCATCGCGAATGGATCGCGGCGCAGCGTGCCGATCCTGGTTTCCGCCGCTGCCGTCCCTTCGGATGCCAGGTTGGCGGCGAGATAGACGCCGTGGTCCCAATCGAACGCTTCGGTCACCAGCGGCACGTTGGTGGCGCGGCGGCCGCCGAACAGGATCGCGCTGATCGGCACGCCGGCAGGATCATCCCATTCTGGCGCGATCGACGGGCATTGGCCCGCAGGCACAGTAAAGCGCGCATTGGGGTGTGCGGCGAGCAGGCCGCTGGCCGGATCCCACGGCTGGCCGCGCCAATCGATCAGGCCTTCCGGCGGCGTATCGGTCATACCCTCCCACCAGACGTCGCCGTCGGCGGTAAGCGCGCAGTTCGTGAAAATCGTATCGTGCGTCAGCGTGTCGATCGCGTTGCGATTGGTATCAGGGCCGGTGCCGGGTGCAACACCGAAAAAGCCGGCTTCAGGATTGACCGCATACAACCGGCCATCGTCGCCAAGGCGCATCCACGCGATGTCATCGCCCACGGTTTCGACGACCCAGCCGGGCAGTGTCGATTGCAGCATCGCCATGTTGGTCTTGCCGCAGGCCGAGGGGAAGGCCGCGGCGATATAGCGTGCCTCGGCGGTGGGCGGCGTGACTTTTAGGATCAGCATATGTTCGGCCAGCCAGCCCTGGTCGCGCGCCATAACGCTGGCGATGCGCAGCGCCAGGCATTTCTTGCCGAGCAGCGCGTTGCCGCCATAGCCCGAACCGTACGACCAGATTTCGCGCGTTTCGGGATAGTGCACGATCCATTTGTCGTCGTTGCACGGCCACGACACGTCCGCTTCGCCCTGCGCGAGCGGTGCGCCGACCGAGTGGACACAAGGCACGAAGAACCCGTCTTCGCCCAGTTCCTGCAACGCCGCCGTGCCCATCCGCGCCATCGTGCGCATCGACAGCACGACATAGGCGCTGTCGGTAATTTCGACACCGATCACGCTGCCTTTGGACCCGAGCGGACCCATGCAGAACGGCACGACATACATCGTGCGCCCGGCCATCGCACCGGCAAACAGCCCCGCCATGGTGGCGCGGGTTTCGGCCGGATCGCGCCAGTTGTTGGTCGGGCCGGCATCGGCTTCGTGTTCGGAACAGATGAACGTGCGGCTTTCCACGCGGGCGACGTCGCGCGGATCGGACCGGGCGAGGAAGCTGCCGGGGCGCAGTTCGGGATTCAGCGGGATCAGCGTGCCGGCGGCGATCAGTTCGGCCGAAAGCCGGTCCCACTCTTCCTGCGATCCGTCACACCACACGACGGCGGCAGGTGTCGTCAGCGCGGCGATATCCGCGACCCAGGCGTTGAGCGCGCCATGGCGCGTGGGGCCGGCTGCAAAGCCTGCGGGCGTGGACAAGGTGGAAGCAATCTGATTCATCGTTCAGCCTCAACATACGTATGCACTCGCAGCAGAATCCTTGTGGGGGACACAGATTCCGGGAGCAATCAGACGCACGTTGCCGCGTCCTGAGGCCGGGCACAAGCCCCATGGCGCGCCCTTGCGGTCCTGATCGGCACAGGCGCGGCCGGCAGCGGTGCTGTTTCGCCACACATGTATCAGCAATACGACGCCAACAAGCCTGCGATATTGCGGATTTGTGAAAGCCCATTACACCACCGGGCAACACGAAATATCGCAGTGCCGCGAAAAACGCGGACTGCACTGCACAATGCCACTGGAGAGGCGCAACATGCGGGGGATCCATGCGTAAATCATTGAAATCGTCATTTGCCGCGTCAACGGCGCGCGCCGCTATCGTCGGCGCTTTCGCGCTTGCACTGCCGGGTATCGCGCGCGCCGATGCGCCTGCGCCTGCGCTCGACCCTGGCCCGGGCCCGGCACCTGTGGTCGGCGGCGGCGAAATTGTTGTAACCGCCACGCGCCGTAGCGAAAAAGCGCGCGATGTGCCGATTGCGGTCACGTCCATTTCGGGCGAGAAACTCGATGTGCTCAATTCGAGCGGCCTCGACATCCGTTTCCTGTCGTCGCGCACGCCCAGCCTGCAGATCGAAAGCTCGTTCGGCCGCACATTCCCGCGCTTCTACATCCGGGGTCTCGGCAATACCGATTTCGATCCCAATGCGGCCCAGCCGGTTTCGGTGGTCTATGATGATGTCGCGCTCGAAAGCCCGATGCTCAAAAGCTTTCCGGTGTTCGACCTGCAATCGGTCGAAGTGCTGCGCGGACCACAGGGTACGCTGTTTGGCCGCAATACGCCCGCTGGTGTGATCAAGCTCGATTCCGCCCGCCCCACCGACACGTTCGGCGGTTACGGCAGCATCGAATGGGGCTCGTACAACACGATCAATGGTGAGGCCGCGTTGAACGTGCCGCTGGGCGGCGGCTTTTCGTCGCGCTTTTCGGGCATTGTCCAGCACCGCGAAAACTGGGTGGCCAACACCAATTACGGCCAGCCCGGAAACGTCGCGCCCGCAGCGCTCGAAGGCTATACCGACATCGCCGGCCGCGCGCAGATTTCCTATGTCTCGCCCGACAGCAGCTTTCATGCGCTGGTGAACATCCATCTGCGCGGGCTGGAAGGCACGCCGCGCGTGTTCCGCGCCGGGCTGTTCCAGCAGGGCAGCAACCTGTTTTCGCCCGGGTTTACGCCGTCGCAGGCGAGCGTCGACGGCTTTACCAGCCAGTCGATGTCGCAATGGGGCACCAATCTCCATCTCGACAAGCATTTCGACGGGATCGGCACGCTGACCTCGATCAGCGCGTTCGAGCACGCGCGGGTGGAAAGCACCGGCGATATCGACGGCGGGTCGAACTACACCTATCCGCCGCTGGGCCTGAACAACGCGCTGTTTCCCGACAACACCGGCGGCGTGACCCGGCCCGACGAATACAGCCAGGAACTGCGGTTCGTGTCGGATGAATTCAGCGGCATTCGGGTGCAGGGCGGCGCTTATGCGTTCACCCAGAAGCTGACCTACAGCGAATTCGACTACATCACGCCGTACACGTTCCGGTCGCAGGACCTCGACCAGGATATCGAGCACAACGACCGCAACACCAATTTCGGCTTTTATGCGTCGGGCGAATACAAGACCGGCGCCTTGTCGCTGCGCGCGGGTGCCCGTTATTCACACGATTCCAAGCGCGATACGGTTTCGGGCTATTCGGGCGGGCTGAGCGCGAAATATGACACCGGCGCAAGGACGACCGCGCTCAATGGCAATGCCTATCGCACGCTGGCGCCGACGACCGCATCGGTCAAAGGCTCCGACACCACGTGGGATGCCAGCGCGACATATGCGGTGACCAGCAAGGTCAATCTGTATACCCGCGTGGCCACCGGTTATCTCGGCCCGGCAATCCAGGACCGCGTGACGTTCGGTTCGATCCAGAATGTCGCGGGCAAACAGACCACGCTTTCGGCCGAAGGCGGGATCAAGGGCACCGTGCTCGACGGCGCGGTCAATTTCGCGGTCGACGGATACTGGACACGCACGAAGAACATGACGCTGACCGCGGTCGGCGGAGTTGGCAATTCGGCGGCGCTGGTCACGGTGCCGCGCACGTATGGCAGCGGGGCCGAGGGCGAAATCGATATTCGGCCGTTGGCGGGGATGACGCTGTCGGCGAGCGGCAGCTACAACTTCACGGTCATGCGCGCGGGCGATGTGGCTATCCCGCCGTGCGGATCGGGCCAGTGCACGGTTACCGATCCGCTCGACAAATTCGGCAATGCCCTGATCGACGGCAATGCGTTGCCGCAGGCGCCGCGTTGGGTGGGCAATGTCAATTTCCACTATGACTGGCCATTGGCAAACGGCGGCAAGATGGGCTTCAACACCGATTGGGCCTATCGCAGTTCGATCAACTACTTCCTGTACACGGCCAAGGAATTCACCGGTCGTTCGTTGACCGAGGGCGGCATCAAGGTGAGCTATACGACGCCCACCGGCCTCGAATTTGCGCTGTTCGGGCGCAATATCCTCAACCAGATCCGCTCGATCAGCGCGATCGATTTCAACAACCTGACCGGCATGATCAACGACCCGCGCATCTGGGGCGGTTCGCTGCGCAAGAGGTTCTGACCCGCATTGCCTGTCTTGGCCCTTCCCCTGAGGGGAGGGGTTGGGGCAAGCCTGTGCAGTGTTCCTGCAAAAGTTGGCCGCCGCATTAACCGGTGTTTAGCGCATTTCGTTCATGGATACCTGCATCGTGTGAACGGGAGCGTTGGGTGGAAACGGGCATGAACGGGTATTCGAAAGTCACGGCACGGCCGCTGCGTGATGTGTCCGCTTTGTTCGGCCCTGCCCAGATGCGCCAGTTCCTGACCGGGACGATCGCGCGCTATCTCAGTTCCAGCATCGTCGCGCTGGGCGCCGACAGCGCCCTGTTCCTGATGCTGTTGCAATGCGGTGTTGCGCCGGCCATCGCGGCGGCAATCGGTTTTCTGTTTGGCACCATCGTGCACTGGCAGGTGTCGAGCCGGGTGATGTTTGCCGCGGGCGTGGCACCGGCGGGGCCGGAACGACGCATGCAGATGGCGCTGTTCCTGGGATCAGCCCTGGTCGGCCTGGTCCTGACCATCGGGATCGTCGGCCTTGGCGCCGCGCTGGCAATCGATCCGCGGCTGGCCAAGCTCGGCGCGGTCGCGGTCAGCTTTGTGACGTCATCGGGCCTGCGCCACGTGTTGATCTTTGGCAAACCGCAAGCCGCGTAATGACGGCGGCATCGCCTGAATCCGCACGCGGGCGCGAAACGCGCCTGTCGCTCGCGGCGCAGTTCGCTGCGCTGGCGTGCTATGCCGGGTGGGTCATCTGGGTGGGCAGCCATCACGAGGCCTGGTTCGACGAGATGCAGGCCTGGCTGCTGGCGCGCGACAATTCGTTCGGCACGCTGATCGGGTATTACGCCCGGTATGAGGGCACGCCGGGCTTGTGGCACGCGGTGCTGTGGGTTGCGACGCGGGTCGGCCTGCCGTTTTCGGATATCTGGATGCTGTCGGCGGTCTGCGCGTTCGGCGGCGCGGTGGTGGTGGTGCGTCATGCACCGTTTCCGCTGCCGCTGCGGCTGGGACTGCTGGCGACGTATTTCTTTGGCTATCAATACAGTGTCGTGGCGCGCGGGTATTGCTTCGATCTGTTGCTGGTGCCGATCGCGGCCACGCTGTTTGCCGATCGCGTGCGCCGGCCAATGGGGTATGCGCTGGTCGTCGGCGTGATCGCCAATATCAATGCGTTCAGCTTTCTGGCCGCCGGCTTGCTCGGGCTCGACCTGTTCGTGCGGCTGGCGCTGGCACGGCGGCTTAAACTGGTGCGGGGCCTGGGCGACTGGCGCGCCTGGGCTGCGCTGGCCATGGTCGGCGCGCTCGGGCTGTTTTCGCTGTGGACCGCGTGGCAGCCGGCGGACAACGGTTTCATGGCGCAAGTGTCGCGGATGAACCCGGTGGCGAGCGCGCTGGTGTTCGTCGCCAATGGGCTGTTCGATCGCGTGACGCCCTGGGCCAATACGCACCAGGGCGGGCTCGATGCGATCCTGGGCATGATACTGTCGTGGCTGTTGCTGGGCATGATGGCGCGGCTGGTGCTGGCGGGCCGGGATCGCGCGCTGATGCTGGTGATACCGGTGGCGCTGATCGTGTTTTCAGGCGCAGTGCTGGCCAGCAGCTGGCACGGCGGCGTGCTGTTCGTGTTCGTGCTGTTCGTTCTCTGGACGCAGTGGGGCAATCCGGTCACCCCGCAATTCCGCAAGGCGCTGCTCGCGCTGATCGCATTGCTCGAAGTCATGCAGGGTGTGCAGACGCTGCACAGCGGCCTGCCCGATGTGGCGGGCGACTATTCGGCCGGACGGCCGGCAGCGGCGGGCGTGATGGCCTGGCGCGCAGGCCATCCGGGCAAGGCGATCGTGGCCTTCGGCGGCCAGAGCTTCGAAACGCAGCCGTGGCTGCCGTACAATGTCTTTGCCAACTATCACGGCGGCGCGCCGCATCCGCAATTCGTTCGCTGGAACCGCGACGAGACCTGGCACGCGCTGCCCCATCCGCAGGAATGGGCCGACCTGATCGCGACACGCCCCGATGCCGTGCTCGCCGCGCATGTCTGGCTGCCCAAGGTGGTGCAAAGCGATCCGGCGGGCGCAGCTTGCCGTATGGGCTATGACCTGGTCCACGCCTATCCGGCAGCGATGATGTGGCGCGGGATCGCGGAGAACAACACGCTTTATCTACTGGAGCGCGCCGGTTCTGGGCCGTGTTACAAAGCTCCGGCAGCGTGACAAATTCGCCGCGAGTTTGAACGGCGGAAAGTGGAGGGAAGCGGACGTTAGCGATCCAGCGCTACGGACGCCAAACCGAAAGCGTGTAAGTCCCCCAAAATTCCCTGAACTTTGGCTTAGGTCCAAAATCCCCAGTCGGCGTAAAGCTTATATCCAAACGCATCCCGTCGCGCCACTTAGCCGAAAGACGAGTGATTTTCTTTCGATTGATGCCTGTGTACTGGTCAGAAAATATGAGCGCAGGTGAGACATCCTCGTTGCGTAGGCAATCGTAAATAAGCCAAGGAAATTTATCGATAAATTCGATTCCCACGGGCTCCGCTGCGGCAGTGCAAAAAGCACTTTGCGCACTGACATTCTTGGTTGCGCCGCAAGCAAAGGTCATTACCTTTTGCTTGAAAATGTTGATCCGCTGGGGACCAGCCCGCTCCGCCTCAGTTTTCAACCCATCAAGCGCCTGACAAAGAGTTGTCTCTGTCGCCAACACTGGCGACGAAATTAGGGCAAGCGTGGCAAGGAAGCAACGGGCAAACATTAATTGCAGCATCGCACGACGAGCCTATTCCTGCAAATGGAGGTTAGCTGCCGTAGCCGGATCGCGTCAGAAGCGCCGGTAACGAACCTTAAGGCCGGTATCTTTTGCCCATTGCGCGATGCACCCGATTGGCTTCTGCGGGCGATGTCGGTCGCTGCTTAAGGTTAGGCTGCTAAAATCTTCTGCTATCAGCACACCGTCGCCTGCAGGGCCGGAACCGTCTACATTGAATACGAACCCACAGTGTTTGTAAGCTCGCTGGAAATCGGCCCACCATACGGGATGGGCAGAGGCGGCGGAAAGAGCGGCGAATAACAGCAGCATCGCTCCACAATCGCTGAATTACGGAATGTCTGCAAGTGGGCGATTCCGGACGCTCAAGGTCCTTTCCTCTCGAAGTGGAATTTGTCCCCGACCCGGGCTCACCTCTTTTTTACGCGCCCGTCATCGATTGCACTGGCGCAATGCCCGCGCGATCCCCACACAGGGGCGATGTTGAAAACACCCGATACGCCCGGCGGCGATAGCATCGTTGCGATCACCGGCCTGCAAAAAACCTACAAAGGCGGCTTCACAGCACTCAAATCGGTCGATCTGACGATCCGCCGGGGCGAAATCTTTGCGCTGCTCGGCCCCAATGGCGCGGGCAAAACCACGCTGATCGGGATTGTGTGCGGGCTGATCCGCGCGACCGGCGGCACCGTCATCGCCGATGGCCACGATATCGCCACCGATTATCGCGCGGCGCGGGCCAAGATCGGGCTGGTGCCGCAGGAACTGGCGACCGACATGTTTGAAACCGTGTGGTCCACGGTCAATTTCAGCCGGGGCCTGTTCGGCAAGCCTGCCGATCCGGCGCATCTCGAACGCGTGCTGCGCGATCTGTCGTTGTGGGACAAGCGCGACAGCAAGATTGCGGCGCTGTCGGGCGGGATGAAGCGCCGTGTGCTGATCGCCAAGGCGCTGTCGCACGAGCCGTCGATCCTGTTTCTCGACGAGCCGACTGCCGGTGTCGATGTCGAACTGCGCCGCGACATGTGGCTGATGGTGCGCAAGTTGCGCGAAAGCGGCGTCACTATCATCCTGACCACGCATTATATCGAAGAGGCCGAGGAAATGGCTGACCGCATCGGCGTGATCAACCGCGGGGAAATCATCCTGATCGATGAAAAGACCGCGCTGATGGAAAAGCTGGGGCGGACGCGGGTGATTGTCGGGCTGGCCGATCGGCTTGCGGCGATTCCGGCCGGACTGGCCGACGAGCATCTGATATTGTCCGACGACGGCATGACGCTCACGCTGACATCGACCGGCGACAACCAGGGTACGCGCGCGGCGGCGGACTTCGTCAAGCGGCTGACCGCGGCCGGCATCGAATTCACGACGATCGAAACCGGGCGCTCGACGCTCGAAGATATCTTTATCGATCTGGTGGAGGACCGGGCATGAATATTTATGCAATCCGGGCGATCTATCTGTTCGAACTGGGCCGGTCGCTGCGCACGCTGTTCCAGAGCCTGGCATCGCCGGTGATTTCGACATCGCTGTATTTCGTCGTGTTCGGGTCGGCGATCGGGTCGCGGATGCATGCGATCGACGGGGTCAGCTATGGCGCGTTCATCGTGCCCGGGCTGATCATGCTGGCGGTGCTGACCGAAAGTACCGCCAACGCCTCGTTCGGGATATATATGCCGCGCTTTACCGGCACGGTGTATGAATTGCTGTCGGCGCCGGTTTCGGCGATCGAAGCGGTGATCGGCTATGTCGGCGCGGCAGCGACCAAGTCTGTCGTGCTGGGGCTGGTCATCGCGCTGACCGCGCGGCTGTTTGTGCCGTATGGCATCATCCATCCGTTCTGGGCGCTGGCGTTTCTCGTGCTGACGTCGGTCAGTTTCAGCCTGTTCGGGTTTATCCTGGGGTTATGGGCCGATGGCTTTGAAAAGCTGCAGGTCGTGCCGATGATGATCATCACGCCGCTGACGTTTCTGGGCGGGACGTTCTATTCGATCACGATGCTGCCAAAGGCGTGGCAGACGGTGTCGCTGTTCAATCCGATCGTCTATCTGGTCAACGGGTTTCGCTGGGCATTTTATGACCAGGCGGACGTCAGCCTGGTGTTCAGCGTGGGCATGATCGTCGGTTTCATGGCAGTGTGTCTTGGCATAATTGCGTGGATATTCAAGACCGGCTGGCGATTGCGCACCTGATCGGTTGCGCGACACCTTGGTGCAATTGCATCCGTATCGTCGACTGGAACGTTACTGTTGCATGGAGCCGGCTAACGTGCCGGACCTATGCAGGAGAAAATGTCCCATGCGCAAGTTTCACACGATCGCAGCGATTGCCGCGCTGGCTGTCGCCCAGTTGTCCGTCCCCGCATTTGCCGACCAGATGGTGGGCGGGGCAAACATGTCCGCGAAAATGAACATCGTTCAGAACGCGAGCAAATCCGCCGACCACACCACGCTGGTCGCCGCGGTCAAGGCTGCCGGCCTCGTCGATACGCTGAGCGGCATGGGTCCGTTCACGGTGTTCGCGCCGACCAACGAAGCCTTTGCCAAGCTGCCCGCCGGCACTGTCGACACGCTGCTGTTGCCTGAAAACAAGGCCAAGCTGGCCTCGATCCTGACGTATCATGTGGTGGCCGGCAAGATGACGGCCAAGGCGATCATGATGGCGATCAAGGCCGGCAACGGCACCGCGACGTTGACCACGGTGCAGGGCGAACCGCTGATGGCATCGCTGAAGAATGGTCATGTGATCCTGACAGATGCCAAGGGCGGCATGTCGATGGTGACGATCGCCGACGTCATGCAGTCGAACGGCGTGGTTCACGTCGTCGATACAGTGCTGATGCCGTAACAGTCTGAATTCCTCCCGCGAACGGGTGGAGTATGAAAAAAGGCCCGGCTGCGCAGGCAGTCGGGCCTTTTTGGGTCAGAAGTGGTGCGCTACGCCGGCCAGGACCTGAGCAGTGCCGCCGTGCGGCGCGATGCTCAACCAGGTTGGCGGGATCAATCCTCGATGCGGGTCGCGTCGTACTCGGCCGCCGAAATCCTTTTCCATGGATGGCCATGGCGTTTGCCGATCGTCACCCCGCAAAACCGGCACGTGCCGACATAATGCACGCCGCCGGCGCGTCGCACTTTGTTGCGGTTTGGTTCGTGGTTGCCAAGCATGCATGAAAACCGCGTCCGCAGACGCGCGATGAAACCGGTGTCGCGCTTGTCTGTGCGCGTCAGATGTTTTCCCGAACTCATGTTTGATGAATAGGCAGACTTTTGCTTGTGGGGAAGGGCGCGTTGTCCATTCCTGCGCAAAATTAATCAGGTGGGACTAGAAACCGACAGGATTGCAAACATTTGGCGGGTCGGTTCCAAAAATCGCGCAAGGCGCTTTACGCGCTGCGGTCAAAACGTGCAGCACCTGTTGTAGTTCATCGCGTGTAGAGAACGGTTCATCGTGCTGGGGTCAATTGCAGCGACGAAGTGATTGAATCCCTGTTGAATCTTGCGCGGCGATATGATTCGGTACTTTCAATGCGGCGCAAAAAGCAATCCATGCGGCTTCCCCGGGAAAGCCTGACCCAGACACTGGCGCTGATCGTGCTGCTCGTGCTTGGTGCGCTGGCGCTGGCGGGACCAAGCGGCGTACTGGCCTGGACCGAAAATGCGCATGCGCTCGATCACGACCAGCGTGAGATCGCCCGGCTGACCGCGCTGCGCGACCGGCTGCAAAATCGGGTGGCGCTGCTCGATCCGCGCCATGCCGATCCCGACCTGGTCGGCGAACTGTTGCGCCGCGACCTCAATGTCGCGCATCCCGACGAAGTGATCCTGCCGCGCAAATAACTTCGATAGCGATCATCGCGTGATCCGTATCGGGATCATGCATATCATCTCGCCTCACTCTTGGGTCATTGCGATACCGCAACCGAGTCCCTAACTCCCCCACAGCAAGCGGAGCCGGCGATATGCGATCTGCTTTTTGGGGGGAAGGGTCGAATACCGTCATGACTATCGTTACGCATGATTACGACGACGATGAAGCGCTGCTGGGCAAGCTGCCCGTGCCCGACGAAATTCAGGAAGCGATCCGCACGCTGATCCGCTGGTCTGGCGACGATCCTACGCGCGAAGGCCTGGTCGACACGCCCAAGCGGGTCGCGCGCGCCTGGAAGGAATATTGCCGGGGCTATGGCGAAAATCCGGCCATCCATCTGCGACGGCAATTCGAGGAAGTCGGCGGCTATCACGAGCTGGTGCTGTTGAAAAACATCCCGTTCCAATCGCATTGCGAACACCACATGGCGCCGATCACGGGCAAGGCCTCGATCGCCTATCTTCCGCGCGACAAGGTCGTCGGCATTTCAAAGCTGGCGCGCGTGCTGCATGGCTATGCCAGCCGGTTGCAGATCCAGGAGCGGTTGACCAGTGAAGTCGCGCAATGCATCTGGGACCATCTGAAACCCCACGGCGTCGCCGTGGTGATCGAGGCGCAGCATGGCTGCATGACCGGGCGCGGCGTGCGCACGGCGGGCGTTGGCATGGTGACCAGCCGGCTGATCGGACAATTCCTTGACGACAACCGCAGCCGCAAGGAAGTTCTGAGCCTGATGGGGTATTGATTCGACACGCGGTTATGGGGGGATACGCATGCGCAGGGTTCTGATTGGTGCGGCGCTGTCACTGGCGCCAGTGGTGGCACACGGGCAAGGCGCAGACGTACCCGCCGCGATCTGGCGCGATCCGCCGGCCGATGCGGCGCATCCGGCCAGGCTGGTCGTCCTGCATATCCCTTCCGGTGGGGTTGCGATCAACGCGGTGGCCTATCTTGCCTCTGGCGCGGGGCCGCATCCCACAGTGATCCTTTGCCACGGGTTGCCCGGGAACGAGAAAAATCTCGACGTGGCGCAGGCGTTTCGCCGAAAGGGGTGGAACGCGATCACGTTCAACTATCGCGGATCATGGGGCAGCCCGGGCGCATTTCATTTTGCGCAGAACCCGCAGGACCTGCACGCGGTGCTGGACTACGTGCGCATGCCGGTCCAGATCAAGGCGCTTGGAATCGATGCCGCAAAGCTGGCTGTTGTCGGCCACAGCATGGGCGGCTGGGTAACGGCGATGGACGGCGGCACCGAGCCCGGCGTTGTTGCACTGGCTATCGTCTCGGCGGCGAATATGGGTGACGTCGGCAAGATGTCGCATGCCGAACTGGTGCCGTTCATGCACGAAAACGACGAGACCTTGACGTCCAGCGACAGCGAGCTGGCTGGCGAACTGGGAATGCACGCTGCCGACTTCAATTTCGAAACGAAAGCGCCGTCGCTGGTGCATGTGCCGCTATTGGCCCTGACCGCCGATGATGGCCTGGCACCGATGAGTGATGCGCTGGTGGCCGCCGTGCGCAAGGCGGGCGGGACGCATGCGGAGGTCGCGCATGTCGCGACCGATCACAGCTGGTCCGACAGGCGGATCGATCTTGAAACGAGGTTGATCCGCTTTCTCCAGCCCTATCTGGGCTAACCGGCGTGTCATCGCGCTCCAAAGCCCCTTCCCTGGTGGGAAGGGGCATGGAGTTGTAAAATCAGAGGTGTTCGAGCACGTATTCGGCCGAGCTGACCTTGAAGTCGCCCGGTGCTTCGACGTGGAGCTGCTCGACCACACCATCGTTGATCACGGCGGCAAACCGCTGGCCACGCAGGCCCAGGCCAAAGCCCGTGCCGTCCATCGTCAGGCCCAGCGCCTTGGCCAGATCGCCATTGCCGTCTGCCAGCATGGTGATGTCGGGCGAACCGTTGGCCGCACCCCAGGCTTTCATCACGAACGGATCGTTGACTGCGGTGCAGGCGATCTCGTCGATGCCATGCGCCTTCAGTTCGGCAGCCTTTTCGACAAAGCCGGGCAGGTGCTTGGCCGAACAGGTCGGCGTGAACGCGCCGGGGACCGAAAACAGCACGACTTTCTTGCCGGCGAAATAATCGGTGGTCTGCACCGCTTCGGGGCCCTGTTCGGTGGCTTTGACCACTTTGATGTCGGGCACTTTGTCTCCAACTGCGATCGTCATGCGCTCGTTCCTTTGGTTGTCGGTCAGGCGCCTGGCACCTGCGCGCCAGATATAGGGGCGCGATGTGACAGCGCAACCACAGCGAGCACGATCTGTCATTGTCCCGTGTCGGGTGGGAATTAGATATAAAGATATCTTTATATTATCCTTCGATGGCGCTAAGGCGCGATCAACAGGGCCACCATTGTGGCCTCTCGTTGTTCATTTTGCCCCGGAGTTCTCACCGTGACCCAGCCTGATTACGTCATCGCCGATATTGCCCTGGCCGATTTCGGCCGCGCGGAAATCGCCATTGCCGAAACCGAAATGCCCGGCCTGATGGCCTTGCGCCGCGAATTCGGCGCAGCGCAGCCGCTCAAGGGTGCGCGCATCACCGGATCGTTGCACATGACGATCCAGACCGCCGTGCTGATCGAAACGCTGACCGCGCTGGGCGCCGATGTCCGCTGGGCGACGTGCAACATTTTCTCGACGCAGGACCATGCCGCCGCAGCGATTGCGGCCGCGGGCATTCCGGTGTTTGCGATCAAGGGCGAGACCCTGGCCGAATACTGGGACTATGTCGGCCGTATTTTCGACTGGGACCAGGGCAATGGGGAAACCACGAACCTGATCCTCGACGATGGTGGCGACGCGACGATGTTTGCGCTGTGGGGCGCGCGCCTCGAAGCGGGCGAAACGATGGGCGAGCCTGCCAATGCCGAGGAAATCGAATTCCAGCGCGCCTTGAAAGCCTTCATCAAGGCCAAGCCTGGCTACCTGACCGCGAGCGTCAGGGCGATCAAGGGCGTTTCGGAAGAAACCACGACCGGCGTCCACCGCCTTTACCACATCGCGAAAGAGGGCAAGCTGCCGTTCCCCGCGATCAATGTAAACGATTCGGTGACCAAGTCGAAGTTCGATAACCTGTATGGTTGCAAGGAATCGCTGGTCGACGCAATCCGCCGCGCGACCGACGTGATGCTGGCCGGCAAAGTTGCCTGCGTTGCCGGTTTTGGCGATGTCGGCAAAGGCTCGGCAGCATCGTTGCGCAACGGTGGCGCGCGCGTGATGGTGACCGAAATCGATCCGATCTGCGCGCTGCAGGCCGCGATGGAAGGCTATGAAGTCGTCACGATGGAAGACGCGGTGTCGCGTGCCGATATCTTCGTGACCGCGACCGGCAACGAAGACGTGATCACCGCCGACCACATGAAAGCGATGAAGCCTATGGCGATCGTGTGCAACATCGGGCATTTCGACAGCGAAATCCAGATCGCCGCCATGTCGAACTACAAATGGACCGAAGTGAAGCCCGGCACCGATCTGGTCGAATTTCCCGACGGCAAGCAGATCATCGTTCTGGCCAAGGGCCGCCTGGTCAACCTGGGCTGCGCCACCGGCCACCCCAGCTTCGTGATGTCGGCCAGCTTTACCAACCAGACGCTGGCGCAGATCGAGCTGTTCACCAAGGCCGACAGCTATGACAACAACGTCCACGTGCTGCCCAAGCATCTCGACGAAAAGGTCGCGGCGCTGCATCTGGAAAAGCTGGGCGTCAAGCTGACCACGCTGACGCCGCAGCAGGCGTCGTACATCGGCGTTTCTGCGGCCGGCCCGTTCAAGGCCGATCACTACCGCTATTGATTTGGGGGTGGGCTATCCGTCGACCCACTCGTCGTCCCGGGCTTGACCCGGGACCGCGCTTCCTTTTCGGCGCAGCGATCACGCGCGACCCGAAGATAGCACAATCCCGGGTCAAGCCCGGGATGACGCGTACGTGAGGGAGGGGCGGGCGCACCGTACCCGGAAAAAACAAAGGCGGCAGGAGGGTGACCTCCGCCGCCTTTGTCGTTTTCAATCGCGCAAAAATCAGTGGTGCTGCGGAACCTGGTGGTTCTGCGCGGCAACATTGGCCTTGTGCTTGTAATACGCGCGACCGGCGACACAGCCGCCGACAGCGCCGAGCACGGCGTGATGCCCGGCATAGTGGCCGGCAACGCCGCCGACCATGGCGCCGCGGATGCAGCCCTTGGCTTCGGCCTGGACCGGCGCCACGATCGTGGCCAGCGCGGCGGCAAATGCGAACGGAACAAATTTGACCATACCAACTACCCCTCTAACAGCGGACCGGGGTCCGACTGCGAATGAAGTAGCGATGCCGCGCGAGTGCGACAAGGGGGCACCCTAGTAATTGACGTTGACGGTCACCGTGTCGCTATAGCTGTCGGGTGTGACATTGGCGCTGGACAGTGTGGCATAGGCGGTGATCGTCTGCGTGGCGGCGGTGCCGGTGCCCGCCACGCCATTGCCCACGCTGCTCGCGGTGGCGGTGTTCCCCCACACCGGGCCGGTCGTGCTGACCGAGCGCAATTGGTACGCGGGGTGATCGGGGTTTCCGCCCGTGCCGGTCAACACGCCCGCGCCGGTGGTGCTGTTGTTCGACGGCGACAGGCCCAGGTAATAGGGCGTGGCCAGCGTGCAGTTGACCATGATCGTGGTGTTGCCCGATACCGACGATGCAGTGGCCAGCACCGCCCCCAGGCTGAGCGCAGTGCCGGCGATGACCGTGCAATTGCTCGGGACCATGGCGCTGGCGGTCAGGCTGGTGCTGGCGCCGGTAAACACCAGTACCAGAATGTTGTTGTAGGTCTGGTTGCACGTGCCCCCTTCGACGACGCCCAGGATCGTGCCGGAAAACGTCGCGTTGTATGTGCCCGATGCGGGCGCCTGGCCGCCGGGGATCGTGCCGTAGAACGGAATGCTGCCGGTTACGGTCGATCCGCCGAGCGATGCGGGCATCGTCACCGCGCCAGTGATCATGGTGGACGTGGTCCACGCCGTGGTGCGCGCCGAGTTGGTATAAAGGTTGAAATTCATCGAATAGGCGCCGCTGGTCATTTTCGGCGCGGCGGTCGTACCCGATCCGGGCGTGCCCAGCAGGCCGCACAGCGTGAAATTGTCACCGCCGATATCGCTGGAATTGCAGCTGTACGCTATCGATCCGGTACCGGTGCTCGACGTGCCGAACGCGATCGTCGCGCTGGTGACGCTGCATGTCACGCTGGCGTGCGCATTGCCCGGCAGCGCCAGGCACGCGATCGCCAGCGACAGCGCGAACAGCGCGACGAGCATCCGCGCCATCACACGCCGCCCTGGCACACGACCGTGCCCAGCCGCGTGATATCGCCGCGCGGGATCGTCGCGGGCAGCGTGAAATGGCAGGGCCGATCGGCCGTTTGCGCGGTGATCCGCGCGCCGGGCGGCGGATCTTCGATGTACAACTGCCCGTCGAACCCGATCGTCAGCGCGGGGCCGCCCGCCACGATCGCCGGTGTGCCGGTGGCGACCGCTTCGCCCGACGGCCGCACGACGGTCATGGTCATGCCTGAAAACTGCCGGATCGCAAAGTGCACCGCAACGCCCGCATTGGCCGCGGGCACGGCGTCGCGATCGATAGTTTCGACCTGGTACCCGTCGGGCAGGTTGGTCGGGTCGATACCCAGCGGATTGTGCTGATACGCGTTGAGATCGGCGACAAGCAGGCGGCCGTTGCCATCGGTCGTGCCGATCAGGCGGTTCTGAAACGTGACCGGGACATGCGCCAGGCCCTCGGTCGAGACCACGGCAAAGCTGTTGTTGATTCGGCGCCCGGCAAACACGGCGCCATCCATCAGCGCGATCGATCCGCTGTAGGCAAAATAGCCCTCGGTCTGACCGGCCCTGTGGACCGCGCCGAGCCGGGCATCGCCGGCAGAGCCCAGCCATTCGACCTCTGCTGCCCCACCTTTGCCGGTATCGTCCCACAGCGCGCCGGCTCTCCACCCGAACCCGCCGGCCAGATCGGGCGGCCGTTGCACGGTGGCATCGACCGCCGCGCCGCCTTGCGCCGCGCTGGCATCCACACTGACATGCGTCCGCGCGCCCGGCGTAAAGCTGAACGTCAGGAACGCATTGCGATCGCCCCGGCGCGAAAAATTCCGGTTGGCAGCGATATACAGCGACAGCCGCTGGCCGAGCGAGCGCGACCAGAACAGCCCGCCATAGCTGGCACTGGCCTGGCCCGCGATCTGCAGCCGTACCAGATTTGCACCGATGTTGCCGAACCTGGGGCTGGACCATCCGGCCTGAAACAGGTCGGCCGCGCGCGGTACGGCATTGCCGGGCGTCTGGCCCTGCCCCTGCCTATCGCCCTTCGCCAGCGTATCGCCCTGGACCGAAGCCAGATCGGCAAACGGCCCGAACGTGCGCTGGACCGAGGCGGCAACATGGAACCGATGCGCGGTCAGCGTATAACCGATCGCCAGCATCCTGCCCGATCCCGCACCGGTCCAGCTTTGGGCATAAGACGCCGCAACGACGCCGGCCTGGCCCAGCACCAGGACACCGCCGACACCCACGTTGGCAACGCCGGCATGCGCAAAGCCGCCGCTGGCCTCGCCATGCGCGGAAATCGTCATGCGGTCGGTCAGCCCGCGGCGCCAGCTGGCACTGGCCGCCGGCGTCTGCCAGTAACTGAACGACGACAGACCATAATTGCGCCGGATGAAACCCCCTTCAAGCGACCAGTCGTCGAGCCCCTGGCGCAGCACCAGCGGCGTTTCGTAGACCGGCATCGTGATCGCCGAAATCTGCCCCAGACTGTTGGTCAGCACCAGTTGCGCCGATCCAGCGCCATCGATGCGCGTGGGGCCGATGCCGATCTGGTAGGGGCCGGGCGGCACGCTGCCCGAAAAGCGGCGCATGCCGTCGACATAGACATCGGCGGTGGAGGGGAGCGTCGCCGATCCGTAGAACGCCGGGATCGGCACGGTGATGAAATAGGGTTGCAGCCCGAAATCGGTGCCGATCTGCAGCCCGCCGAGCCGGGTCGGCCGCGACCACGCGACCGACGATGTCACCGTGTCGCCGATGCGCAGACTCAGGCGCCGGCCGGGCATCGACACCGTCAGCGTCGTATCGAACCGCATGGCTTCGACCGTATGGGGCTGGTCCGCGCGATTGCTGACCGCGTCGATGCCTTGCGTGCTTTCGAAGTTTATCGTGCCGGCAAAGGCGCGAAAATCGATCAGCCCGCGCAGCGCGACGCCATAGCGGTCGAAACTCGTCTGCGTGTCGTAGTTCAGCAGGGCGCCGAGCGTCTTTTGCACCGGTGGGTTTGTCACTTCGCCGAAATTGAGCCGTGTCAGCGGGGCGTCGAGCTCGGTCACCGGCACAGTCAGGTCGAGCGATTGCTCGCCGGCATGATAGGCGACCAGCGCGCCAGGGACGCTGTCGAGCGGCACCAGGTCTGACCCGCCCGGCGGCGGCACCACGCCAATCGTGCGCAGCGTGCCGCGCGCGATCCAAAGCCGGCCAAGACTTTCGCGCAGTTCGACGATCCCGCGATCCTGCCCGTTCAGCGTAACGGTCAGCGCCAGCACCGCGACATCGGCCGTAACCGGCGCGGGCGACGCAGTAACCGGCAACGCTTCGGGCCGATCGGCATCGCTGTCGGCACGCGCAGGGTGCGCCGCCAGACACAGCGATGCCTCAGCGATCAACGGTGCCCAGCACCAGCGGTTGCGTGACGTGACTGCCATTGACTGCCAGTTCGAGAGTGATGGCGCCTGCCAGCGTGTCGGGCACGACCGGGAAGGTAAACGTGCGCGTCTGCCCGGGCAGGACATAGCCGAGCAGGCCCGGTGTCAGTTCGATCTGGACGCCAGTGGTGGTCACCAGGCGCACGCCGGCGAGTTGCGCATGCATCGCGCCCTGGTTGGAGACGATCAGCGCCACGCCCTTGTCCTGGCGGACCAGGTGCCAGCCGAGTTCGGGACGGATCCTGGCGCAGCCGCGCGCGGTGACGAACACCGGCAGCGAATAATGCAGCACATAGTGAAGCCCCGCGCCGGGCGCGGTGCCAGCGGGCGTGATCGGCGGCACTTCGTCGACCGACAGGCGATAGGCGTCTTCGCAGGTTTTGGGATTGGCCGCGACCAGACGCACGAGTTGCCGGCCATTGGTTTCGATCGCGGCCATCGGCGGGCTGGCGAGCAGGCCGTCGGTCGGGCTCAGCACATCGGATCGGCCATCCTGCGCCCATTGGTAGACGCGGATCTGCGATTGCAATGGCGTATCGCCCAGGTTCGACAGGAACAACGAGCCCGAACGCCCGGTGATCGTCACCGAAACGGGATCGACCTGCAATCCCGATGCAAGCGCCGGGCTTGCGGTCAGCCCGGATGCCAGCGCGATCGCAAGTCCGGCAAGGTCCCCGCGGTAGCGCATTCAGTAGTTCACGTTGACCGTGACGGTGTCGGAATAGCTGTCTGGCGTGTAGTTCATCGCAGGGACGGTGACATAGACGTTCAGCGATTGCGCAGCGCCCGTCCCGGTGCCCGCAACGCCATTGCCGACCGTGGTCGATGTTGCGGTGTTGCCCCAGACCGTGCCGCTGGGCCCGGCGGTGGAGGACAATTTATACGTGATCGTATCGGTGTTGCCGCTGATCGTTCCCGACAGGACGCCCGAACCGCCGGTGGCCGCGTTCGATGGGGCCAGGCCGATGTAATAAGGCGTGGTCTTGGTGCAGGTGACACTGATCGTGCTCGATCCGGTGGCGTTGGTCGTCGTCGCGGGCAAAGTGCCCAGCGCGATGTTCGACCCCGCCCCGGCAGTCACCGAACACACTTTCTGGACGGTCAGCGTGACCTGGAACGTCGCCGAGACCGTGGTGGCGGCCGCAGGCAGCGGTACGCAGCACAATCCAAGCGCAATTGCCGCCACGAAGCGGAAGCGGGTGGGCAGGACCATTGTTTCAACTCCAGTGAATTGCGATGTCGTTGCGTTGCGCGTCTGCCTTCGTTAAGGCCAAAATGCTGCCAAATTCGCGCAAAGCCCCCCTCGAAAACTACGTATCCCGATGGTCGTAAGTGGCGGAGCGCCCCGTTGTTTTGCGGGCTTTCACCAGGTGACGCGCGCGCCAGCGCAGCGCGGCAGTATCACGGTCGCGATTTACCAGATTTGTTCGTCATGCGCGGGGATGGCCGTTGTAATTCGGCAGAACCACCCCTAGCCACGGTGTGATGTTGTTGAACCAGGCCGCATGGACCCTGATCGGGCTGATACTGGCCGCGTGGACCGTTGCGGCGGCCTGGGCGGTGCTGTCGGCGCGGGCACGGCAACGCAAGGCCGAGGCCAGCGCGCGCCTGGCGCGGCGGCTGGCGCGGATGATCGACGACGCGCCGGCGCTGCCCATGGTGGTGCGCGCCGACGGGCGCATCGAAGGACCCGCGCGGCTGGCGGGGTGGTTCGGGTTCGATGCAATGCCGGGATACCTGTCGGAACTCGATGCCGGCGCGGATGGCACCGCGCCGCAGCGGCCGACAGGCCTCGACGAATATCAGCTGTCGCAATTGAGCGACGCCGTGCGACGCACGCAGAAGACCGCCGCGCCGTTCAGCCTGACGCTGGCGCTGGCTGGCACGGGCAAGGCGCTGGCGGTGCGCGGGCATCTGGCCGATCCGCAGATTTCGCCGGGCGGCGCCGCGCTCGTGTGGTTTTTCGATTTTACCCGCAGCGAAGAGGAGTTGCGCAGCCTGCGCGCCGAAACCGCCGCGGCGCGGGCCGATTTTGCCGGCTTGTCGGGCCTGATCGAGGCGGCACCACTGCCGATGTGGTTTCGCGGGCCCGATCTGGCGCTGCGGCTGGTCAATACTGCCTATGTGCGCGCGGTGGGCGGACGCAATGGCGGGGAGGTCGTGGCGGCGGGGACCGAACTGGTCGAGCCGGTCGATGGCACGACGCCTGCCGGTGTTGCCCGCATGGCGCTGGGCCGGGGGATGCCGATCGAACGCATGGTTTCGGCCACGATCGCCGGGCAACGCCGCGCGATGCGTGTGATCGACCTGCCGCTGGGCGATGACGGGGTTGCAGGCTATGCCGTCGATATCGAGGAAATGGAGGAGCTGACGCGGCAGTTCCGCCGGTTCCGGGGCGCGCAGCGGCAGATGCTCGACATCATGTCGGCCGCGATCGCGCAGTTCGACGAGCGGCGCAACCTGGTGTTCGTCAACCAGCCGTTTCTGCGGCTGTTCGGCATTCCCCAGTCGTTCGTCGTCGATACCCCGCCGTTCGATCGCGTGCTCGACCGGATGCGCGATGGCGGGCGCCTGCCCGAAGTGCGCGACTTTCCCGAATGGCGGCGCGAGCGGCAGGGCTGGTTCCTCAGCCGCGAGGCCAAGGACGAACCGTGGCACTTGTCCGACGGCACGCATTTGCGCGTGGTGGCGCAGCCGATGCCCGATGGCGGGCTGCTGATGATTTTCGAGGATCGCACCGAACAGCTGCAACTATCCGCGACGCGCGACACGCTGTTGCGCACGCGCACCGCGACATTCGACAATCTGTTCGAATCGCTGGCGGTGTTCGGCCCCGACAGCAAGTTGCAGCTGTGGAACCGCAGGTTTGCGGCCGACTGGGGCCTCGACGAGGACCTGCTGGCGACGCACCCGCGCGCCGATATCGTGCTGACGCAGATCGCAGCCAAATTGCGGCGGCCCGCGCAGATCGCAACGATTGCCCAGGTGATCGAGGCAGCCACGCTGGAACGCCGGCAGCAGACCGGGCGATTGGCGCTGGCCGACGGACGCTACCTGGCGTTTGCCGGCGTGCCGCTGCCCGATGGCAACGGCTTGCTGACTGTGCTGGATATTACCGACTCGCAGAAAGCCGAAACGATGCTGCGCGAGCGCAATGCCGCGCTGGTCGAGGCGAGCGCGGTGAAGACGCGGTTCATCGCCAACATGAGTTATGAATTCCGCACGCCGCTGACCTCGATCCGGGGCTTTGCCGAGATGCTGTCGGGCGGGCTGGCGGGCGATCTGCCCGAACAGGCGCGCGACTATGTCGATGCCATCCTGGTGTCGGTCGAGCGGCTGGGCGAACAGATCGAAACCGTGCTCGACCTGTCGCAGGGCGAGGCGGGGACTTTGCCCGTTGCGCGCGAGCCGGTGGCGATCTTTGGTTTGCTGACCGAGTTGGTGCAGGAGCGTGCCGACCGGATCGATGAGGCCGGGCTGACGGTCGATCTGCGCGGCAAGGCTTCGGTGGGTGCTGTTACCGGCGACGCGCGCCGCCTGCGCCGGGTGTTTGCGCATCTGCTCGACAATGCCATTGCCGCCACCCCGGCGGGCGGTAAAATCCTGATCGATTGCACGCGCCTGCCCAATCGCAAGGTGCAGGTCGTGGTGTCGGACAACGGGTGCGGCATGGAACCGGCGCATCTGGCGCGCGCGCTGGAAGGTCTGGCGATGGCGCCCGATGCACGCGGTGGGGGCAGCGGTGTCGGGCGGCGTACGGGTCTTGGGCTGCCGCTGGTGCGGCAACTGGTCGAGGCGCATGGCGGCACGATCGAACTGACGTCGGAGCCGGGTCAGGGAACCGCAGCGCACGTGATTCTGCCGTGATCGTCGACCTGCCCGATCTTGCCGCGACGCAGGCGCTCGCCGGGATCATCGCAGGGGCGCTTGTGCCGGGCGATGTGGTGGCGTTGCAGGGCGATCTGGGCGCGGGCAAGACGACGCTGGCGCGTGCGGTCATCGCCGCGCTCGGCCATCGCGGCGAAGTGCCGTCGCCGACATTCCAGATCATCGAGGTCTATGATCCTCCCGCTGTGCGCCTGCCCGTGGTGCATGCCGATTTCTATCGCCTGACGCATCCCGCAGAAGCCGGGGAGATCGGCCTTGACGATTATCGCGAGGGCGCGGCGCTGCTGGCCGAATGGCCCGATCACGCGGGCGGGTTTGGCCACGAACCCGCGTGCCTGACCATCCGCATCGAAATCATCGGAAATGTGCGGCGGGCCATTGTCGAGCCGGGGGCGGATTGGCTAAGGCGCGGGCTATGGCAATGAACATTCCCGACGGTGCCGCCGCGTTTCTGGCCAGCAAGGGCTGGGCCGGTGCCACTATCGATCCGTTGCCGGGCGATGCCTCGTTCCGGCGGTATTTTCGCGTGCACAAGGCCGATGGCCAAGGTTCCGGCAAGGCCGCAATGCTGATGCACGCGCCGCCTCCGCGCGAAGATCCCGAACCGTTTCTGCGCGCCGCACGCTGGCTCGACGACAATGCCTTGCGTCCGCCCCATATCCTGGGCGAGGATGTCGCCAGCGGGTTTGTCCTGCTGGAAGATTTCGGCGATGTGCGGATGCGCGAATATGTCGACGAATGGCCCGATGACGAGGCCGAAGTCTACCGCGTGGCAATCAGTGCGCTGGTCCAGATCCACCGCCTGCCGGCAGGGCCGTTCAACGATTACACGCTGAGCGAATACTTGCGCGAAACGCGCCTGTTTCTCGACTGGTACTGCCCTGCGCGCGGCCTTTATGTCGACGGGCGCACCTGGACGTCGGCATGGGAGGCAGTGCTCGCCCCGCTGATCCCGCGCCAGCGGCCGGGCGTGACGGTGCTGCGCGATTATCATGCCGAAAACATCATGCTGCTGGGCGGAGTCAATCGCCAGGGCCTGCTCGATTTTCAGGACGCATTGACCGGCCATCCGGCGTATGACCTGGTCTCGCTGCTGCAGGATGCGCGGCGCGACGTATCGCCCGAACTGGAAACCGCAATGTTTGATTATTATTGCGACCGGGTCGGCAGCAGCGGAATCGGGAAATTCGACAAGGCCCAGTTTGCCGCCGATTACGCGCGGCTCGGCGCGCAGCGCAACATCAAGATCGTCGGCATTTTCGTGCGATTGTGGAAGCGCGACGGAAAGCCGCGCTATCTCGACATGATCCCGCGCGTCTGGGCCGCGCTCGAGCGCGATCTGGCGCATCCGGCGCTGGGGCCGGTGGCGGCATGGTTCAATCAGCATATTCCGGCCGAACTGCGCGATCCGGCAGGTGTTCTTGGCGGGAAATTTGCCCAATGACCCGATCCGCGGCGGCGCTTGCCAGCGATGTCGCCCTGCTGCTGTCGGCGGGCATGGGCAAGCGCATGCGGCCGCTGACCGCGACCCGGCCCAAGCCGCTGGTGCGCGTCGCGGGCAAGGCGCTGATCGACTACAGCCTCGACAAGTTGACCGAGGCGGGGGTGACGCGCGCGGTCGTCAATGTGCATTTCATGGCCGATCAGTTGCAGGCGCATCTGGCCGGCCGACAGACGCCGGCGATCGCGATCTCGGACGAAACCGATGCGTTGCTCGAAACCGGCGGTGGCATGGTCCGCGCCACGCCCCTGATCGCCGCAGACCCGTTTTTCTGCCTCAACACCGATGTCATCTGGCTCGACGGACCGACCAACGCGTTCGCCGCGCTGAGCCAGGCGTGGGACCCTGCGAAAATGGACGCGCTGTTGCTGCTCGTCGGCCACAAGCAGGCCCACAACTATACCGGCATGGGCGATTTTCATCTGGATTCGGCCGGCAAGATCTCGCGGCGCAAGCCTGGCCGCGTGGCGCCGTTCATCTATACCGGCATCCAGATCGTGTCGCAGCGGCTGTTGCGCGAGGCACCCGATGGCGCGTTTTCAACCGGCGTCTTGTGGGACCGCGCGATCGACGAAGGCCGGCTTTATGGCCTGTCGCATACCGGCGAATGGTACGAAGTCGGCACGCCGGCGATGATCGCCCCGACCGAAGCCGCGCTGACCGGGCATTGATTTTGGAATACGCGAGCAACGCAAAACCTTTAACGCTCGCTCATCCTGAGCTAGTCGAAGGACGCGCGATACGCCTACCCCGGCCGCTACGTTGTCTTCGCCAGGCTCGAAGGTTGCGCGCGTCCTTCGACGGGCTCCGGATGAGCGGGATTGAGAGTGACGGGCACAAAAATCGCCAAAGTGGTGGTCCCGTCGAAATCCAACGCAATACCTGATGCCCGAACCCCGCACCCCCTCGATCTATTCCATCGCTGCGCATCGCGGGTTTGCCGATGCGCTCGTCGCCGGATTGATCCCGCGCTATCGCGAGGATAATTTCGGGCTCGCGCGCCTGACGCTGATGCTTCCCAGCCGCCGCACGGTGCTCACGGTGACCGAGGCGTTCGTCCGTGCCAGCGGCGGTGCGCTGATCCTGCCGCGCATGGTCGTTGTCGGCGATCTCGATCTCGACGAAACACTGGGCGCGGGCCTCGATCCGATCGGTGGTCCCGATATTGCCCCGGCGGTCGATCCGGTCGTGCGCCAGTTGATCCTGTCGCGGCTGTTGCGCGACGAAATGTCCGCGCAATCCGGCAACAGCGTACCGGGCGAGGCCGCGCTGCTGCGCCTCGCGCGCGGCGTAGGCGAAACGATCGACCGGTTGCTGATCGAGGATATCACACCCGAGCGCCTGCTCGATCCGGCGGTCATCGGCCTGGTCGGCGATCTGGCCGAACATTGGCAAAACGCGACGCTGGTGTTCGCGCGCCTGCTGGCGCGCTGGCAGGCAGAGCTTGCCGAGCGCGGCATGTGCGACGCGCCGGCGCGGCGCAATCATCTGTTGCGCGCGCTGGCCGCACGCTGGCGCGCCGCACCACCGCCGCATCCGGTGGTCGCGGCCGGTGTGACATCTGCGGCGCCTGCAGTGGCGGCCCTGTTGCGCGTAATTTCCGAGCTGCCCGGCGGCGCCGTGATCCTTCCCGATCTCGACCTGTCGCTGCATGACGACGTGTGGCAAGCGCTCGGCCATGCCGGTGCGCCCGCCGAAGACGGGCAGATTTTCGGCGCACAAGTTTTCGGCAGGGGCGACATCGTCACCCACCCGCAATACCATCTCAAACTGCTGCTCAACCGCATGGGCGTGGCGCGCGGCGAAGTGCAGCCGTGGCACCGCGCGGGCCTTGCCGCAGCACGCCCGGCACGCAGTCGCGCGATTTCCAACCTGTTCCTGCCGCCCGTCGCCAGCACCGCTTGGGCAACATTGCCAGCGCCCGACCGGTCCTTGAGCGGCGTACGCGTGATGGAATGCGCCAATCCGGCCGAAGAGGCGCTGGCCATCGCGATCCTCGTGCGCCGCGCACTCGAAGTCCCGGAACGCCGCGTTGCAGTGATTACCCCCGATCGCGGACTGGCCGAACGCGTGATCGGCGAACTGCAACGCTGGTCCATTGGCGCCGATGACAGCGCGGGTCGGGCGTTGCCGCAGACCGCCGCCGGGCGCGTGCTGTTGCTGCTGGCCGAAACCTGGGCCGAGCGTGCCGCGCCGGTGCCGCTGATCGCGCTGCTGGGCGCGCCGCTGGTGGCGGCGGGCGAGGGGCGGGCGAACTGGCTGGACCAGGTGCGCCGCCTCGATCTGGCGCTGCGCGGGCCACGCCCGGCGCCGGGCGTGACCGGATTGCGCGATCACCTCTCGGCCGCTCGGCGCCCCGATCCGCGCCTGATCGCATGGTGGGACGATGTCGCGCTGCTGCTCGCGCCAATGCTGGCCAGCGACGAACCCGTGCCGCTGGCGTACGCACTGGCCACGCTGGTCGAAACAGCCGAGGCGCTGTGCGGCGAGGGCTTGTGGGCGCAGGCCGACGGGCGCGCGCTCGCGACATTCGTCGAGGACTGGAGCGCGGCGGCGGGCGATCCGGCCCTGGCCGAAACGCTGGTCGATCCGGCCGAATTGCCTGCGTTGCTGCGCGATGCGCTCGACCAGGTGGCGGTGCGGCCGCCTTATGGCGGCCATTCGCGCCTGGCGATCTACGGCTTGCTCGAGGCGCGGATGAGCCGCGCCGACCTGGTGATCTGCGGTGGTCTGGTCGAAGGCACCTGGCCCGCCGCGCCCGCGACCGATCCGATGCTGGCGCCCGCCGTGTTGCGCGCGCTTGGCATTCCCGGCGCCGATTTCCGCATCGGCCTGGCCGCGCACGATTTCGCCGCCGCGCTTGGCGCGCCCGAAGTCGTGCTGAGCCATGCCTTGCGCGATGTGTCCGGGCCGGCCGTGCCTTCGCGGTTTCTGCTGCGCATTCGTGCGATGACCGATCACGCAGAGATTGAAACCGACGCGTTGTTGTGGGCGCGCGGGATCGACCGATCCGATCCCGTACCCTTTCACCCGCGTCCGCAGCCGATGCCGAGCGCGCAGCAGCGCCGCGTCGATATCGCCGCGACCGCGCTCGACCGCCTGCGCGGCGATCCCTATCAGTTTTACGCCAGCGCGATCCTGCGCCTGGCGTCGCTCGATGCGCTCGATGCCGATCCCAGCCCGGCCTGGCGCGGCACTGCCGTCCACGCGATCCTGGAGGCATGGCACAAGGCCGGGGCGCCACCGGGCGAGCTGGTACCGCTGGCCGAACGCGCCCTGGGCGAAATGAATGCGCATCCGCTGATGCGCGCGCTGTGGGCGCCGCGCCTGCTGGATGCGCTGTTGTGGATCGAGGAAGAGCAGGACCGCCTGCTGGGCGAGGGCCGCGAAGTGGCCGCGTTCGAGCGCTGGGGCGCCATCGAAATCCGCGGTGTAAAAATCAAGGGCCGTGCCGACCGCATCGATCGCCTGCCCGACGGCACACTGGCGATCGTCGATTACAAGACCGGCGGCCCGCCCAAGGCGCGCATGGTGCAGGAGGGGTTTGCGCTGCAACTCGGCCTGATCGGAATGATCGCGGCCGAAGGCGGCATCGCTGACCTGGCCGGGCTGCCCAACCGGTTCGAATACTGGTCGCTGGCGCGCCGCCGCGACGGCTCGGGCTTCGGCTGGGCCGAAGAACCGATCCTGGAAGGGCGCAAGCGCAGCGGCGTGCTGCGCGAGGATTTCCTGCCCGAGACGCGCCGTTATCTGCACGATGCGCTCGACAAATGGATACTGGGCAGTGAACCGTTCACCGCGCGGCTCAATCCCGATCTGCCGGGCTATACCGATTATGACCACGTGATGCGGCTCGACGAATGGCAGGGGCGCGACACATGAGCGGCGCAAGATCGCTTGGCGAGGAAGTGCGCCGGTTGCAGGGCAGCCAGATGGCCGCCGTCGCGCCCCATCGCACGGTCTGGCTGTCGGCGTCGGCGGGTACGGGCAAGACCCAGGTGCTGACCTCACGCGTGCTGCGGCTCCTGCTCGAGCCCGGCGTTTCGCCTGACCAGATCCTGTGCCTGACGTTTACCAAGGCCGGCGCGGCGGAAATGTCGACGCGTATCGGCGAAACGCTGGCCGACTGGGTGCGCATGGCCGAAACCGTGCTCGCCACGCACCTGCAGGCGATCGGCGCGCCGTTCGATCCCGCGACGCTGGCTCGCGCGCGCAGCCTGTTTGCCGCAGTGCTCGATTGCCCGGGCGGCGGGTTGCGGATCGAAACGCTGCACGCATTTGCGCAATGGTTGCTGTCGGCGTTTCCCGAAGAAGCCGGCCTGCGCCCCGGATCGCGCGCGATCGAGGATCGCGACCGCGATCTGCTTGTGCGCGACGTGCTCGTCGATCTGCTCGTGCGCGCCGAGGAACACGGCGACAGCGCGTTTATCGAGGCACTTGGCGCGCTCAGCTTGCGGATGGACGAAGCCGCGCTGACCCGGTTTCTGCTGCGTTGCGCCGGCGCCAGGGAGATGTGGATCGGCCCGGGCGCGTGGCAATCGCCGCTGCGACCGCGTATCAACCAGGTGCTCGGCCTGCCTGCCGATGCCGATCGGAACCTGCTGATCGCCTGTTTCGCCGACGATGCGTTGCCGATGCGCGATCTCGGTCATTGCGTGGAAACCTTGCGGCAGTGGAACACCAAATCGGCCATCACGATGATCGACACGATCACGCAATGGGTGGCCGCTTCGCCGGACATCCGCGCCGAAACCTGGCCGGCGATCACCAAGGCGCTGTTCACGCTCGAAGGCGAAGTGCGGCACCGCAAAAATCTCGACAAGATTGATCCGCACTATATCGACCACGCGCAGTCGGTGGGCGAAGCACTGGAGGAAACGCGCGAGATTTCCAGCGCGCTGGCTTTGGGTGATTTGCTCGAACCGGCGCTGGGCATCGGGCGCCGGTTTGCGCTGGCGTGGGACGAGGCCAAATCGCGCGAAGGGTTCATCGATTTCGACGACCAGATCCGCGCGGCCGCCGCGCTGCTGACCGAGCGCGCGCCGGCGGACTGGATCCGGTTCAAGCTCGATCGCCAGTTCGATCATGTGCTGGTGGACGAGGCGCAGGACACCAACCCCGCGCAATGGCGCATCGTGCTCAAGGGCCTGACCGGCGATTTTTTTACCGGCGAGGGCAAGCCGCGCGCGGCCGATACCCCGCGCACGCTGTTCGTAGTCGGCGATTACAAACAGGCGATCTTCCGGTTTCAGGGTACCGGTCCCGAACATTTCCAGGCCGCCAAGACCGAGGTCAAGGCGCAACTCGATGCGCTGGCCGATGCGGCCAACGATCCCGATCTGGGCCTGCTCGATCTGGGGCTGGGGCGCTCGTTCCGCAGCGCGCAGCCGGTGCTGGATTTTGTCGATGACGCGATCGCTGCGATCGGTCCGGCACGGTTTGGCCTGCCCGGTCCGCCAGATCCGCATGTCGGCCATGGCATTCCTGGCATGGTCGCGTTGTGGCAACCGGTCGGCCAGGACATTGCGGGCGACGATGATCTGTCCGAGGCGGCCGATACGGATACCGGCGGCGATGATGCCGTGCTGTCGGGCACCGAGCGCGAGCTCGCCAGCCGGATCGCGCGGCAGGTCAAGGACTGGCTGGACGACGGTTTTGCACTGAGCAAAGGCGGCACGCGGCGCGCGGCGCCCGGCGATATCATGGTGCTGGTGCGCAAACGCGGCGCGCTGGCCGCGCTGATCGTCGCGCGGCTCCACGCCGAGCGCGTGCCGGTCGCGGGTGTCGACCGATTGCGCCTGGGCGCGCCGCTGGCGGTGCGGGATCTGGTTGCGGCGATGCGCTTTGCGGTGCAGCCGGGTGATGATCTCAATCTGGCAGGGCTGCTGGTGTCGCCGCTGATCGGGTGGAGCCAGGACGATCTGCTGGCGCACGGCTATCGCCCGGCGGGCACCCGGCTGTGGGATCATCTGCGCGCGCAGGAAAACCCCGAGACCAACGCGAGCATGGCGAAATTGCGTGATCTTCTGGCGCGCGCCGATTTCACCTCGCCAGCGGCGCTGCTGACCTGGATCCTGGTCGGCCCGTGGCAGGGACGCAAAGTTCTGACTGCGCGGCTTGGCGAAGACGCCGGTGATCCGATCGACGAATTGCTCAACGCGGCGATGGCCTTTGCCGCCAGCCATGTGCCCAGCCTGGCGGGGTTCCTGCACTGGTTTGCCGCTGGCGACGGCGATGTGAAACGCGAAGCCGGCGGGCAGGGCGGCCTCGTGCGCGTGATGACGGTGCATGGCTCAAAAGGTTTGCAGGCGCCGATCGTGATCCTGGCCGATGCGACCGCCAATCCCGACAATGCGCGCAGTGCGCCGGTCGATCTGGACGATGGCGACACGCGGACCGTACCCCTGCCGCCGTTGCGCAAGGACGAAAAATCCTCAGCGATCCGCCTGGCCGAAACCGCGGCGAAAGAGGCCGACCGCGCCGAACACTGGCGCCTGTTGTACGTCGCGATGACCAGAGCCGAAGAGGCGCTGTTCGTGACCGGCGCGCTCGGGCCGGCCGACAAGGGCGTGGTGCCGATCGAAAGCTGGTTCGGCGCGCTGGCACCGGTGATGAACGATGCGGCGCCGCTGCCCGACCTGATCTGGGGGCGGCGCTGGCAACGCGGCGCGCTGGCCGCGCTGCCCCCGCGCGATCCGGGTACGCGCGCGGCCGAACCGGTCGCACTCCCCGAGACCCTGCGCAAACCGATCGGCCCCGAACCGCGCCCGTTGCGCCCGCTGGCGCCAAGCGCGTTGGGCGAAGACGCCGCGCCATCGGCCCCGACCCGGGCCGGGCCCGGCGCGCGCCAGGCCGCGCGGCGCGGCACATTGCTGCACCGCCTGCTCGAACGCCTGCCCGATGTCGAGCCGATCATACGCGAACCGGCGGCGCTGGCGTGGCTGGCACGGATGGCGGCGGACATGCCCGAGCCCGAGCGCGCCGCGATGGCGCGATCGGCGCTGGCGGTGATCGCCGAGCCGCAGTGGCAGGCGGTGTTCGGCCCCGGATCACTGGCCGAAGTGCCGATCGCCGCGCTGGTTGGTGCGCGCATGGTCAATGGCACGATCGATCGCCTGTTGATCACGCCCGACGCAATCCGCATCGTCGATTTCAAGACCGATCGCCGCCCGCCCGATGGCCTGGGCGCGATACCGACGGCCTATCTGCGGCAGATGGCGGCCTATGTCGCCGCGCTGAAGGTCATTTACCCCGGCCGTGCTGTCAGCGCTGCGCTGTTGTATACCGCTACACCGCAGCTTTTCGCCGTGCCCAACGATCTGCTCGCTGCGCAAAAGCTGGGCCTCGGCGCCGACGAGGAAACCTTTTCCCCCTGAAGCGCGTTGCACCCGTTGCAAGCGCCGCGCGGCACCCTAGATTACGCGGTACACAAATTCATGCGGAGTTCCCAATCATGTCGACCAAAGCCGTCACCGATGCCAGCTTCGCCACGGACGTTCTGGCCTCCGACAAGCCCGTGCTGGTCGATTTCTGGGCGGATTGGTGCGGCCCGTGCAAGATGATCGGGCCGGCGCTTGAGGAAATCGCCGACGAACTGGCCGACAAGGTGTCGATCGTGAAGATGGACATCATGGCCAACACCACGGTCCCCGGTGAAATAGGCGTGCAGTCGATCCCTTTGCTGGTGCTGTTCAAGGACGGCAAGCCCGTCGCGCAGAAGCTGGGCGCCGCGCCGAAAAGCCAGCTGAAGGGCTGGCTTGAAAGCGCGTTGAACTGAGCTTTCGGTGGTAACGTACGCCCCACACGTTACCCTGGACTTGATCCCACAAGCGCAGGGCTAAGCGATTTTCGACCCAAATTCCGGGTCCGCTCGTCCTGAGCCTGTCGAAGGACGCGCGCAACATTCGAGCCTGGCGCTAACAACGAAGCGCATTGGGCGAACGTCGCGCGTGTCCTTCGACGGGCTCAGGATGAGCGGATGTTGGAGGTTTGGTGATTAGCCCTACGCTTTGGGGATAAAGCCCAGGATGACGAGCGAGGCGGTGTTTGGGCCTGGCCCACGTGCCGCCTCAAATAGCGGCCAACCGCGCCGCCATCGCATCAAACAACGCGGGGCTCGCCGCCGCGATCAACCCCGGCTCGAGATGCTGGTCCACCCGGTATGCGCTGCCATCGGGCCGCGCCGCGCGCCCGCCCGCTTCGTTGACGAACAGCACCCCCGCGGCGTGATCCCAGGCCAGCGTGCGTTCGAAAATCGACACATCGTTGATGCCCGTCACGATGCGCGGATACTGCTCTGCGGCACAGCGCGGAATATCGACCAGTGTGTAATGCGGCGCGATCCGCTCTTTCATCGCCGCGCGGTTCGCAGCATCGAGGAACATCAGCGAGATCGCCGCGATGGGCGGGTCTTCGCCGGTTGGGCGCGCGCGCACCGGCTCGCCATTAATCCAGGCGCCATGCCCGCGATGCGCCGAACACAGCCGCCCGGTCAGCACGTCGTAGATCCACCCGGCAACAGCCTCGCCCTGTTCGGCCAGCGCGATCAGGATGCCGAACGGCGGGCGCCCGGCGGCGAAATTGTTGGTCCCGTCGATCGGATCGATGATCCAGCACAGACCGTCGCCGAGCCGGTCGAGCACGGCCGGATCGGCATGCGCGGCCTCTTCGCCCACGATTGCCGCCTCGGGCAGCAGGCGCGACAGTGCCTCGCTCAACAGGTCTTCGGCGTGGGTGTCGGCGACAGTGACCATATCGTCAACCGCCTTGGCGGTGATGTCGCTGTCTGCCAGATGCTGATAGCGCGGCAGGATCGCATCATTGGCGACGCGGGCCAGCAAGGGCCCCATTACAGCATCCAGTTTCAGCGTCATTGTCGCCTCACGTCAGCGGGATCATCACCTGGCTGGCAAAGCCGGGCCGTTCGGTCAGGCCTGCGTACCAGTCTTCCATGTTCGGTAGCGAAGGGCGCTCAAACGGCAGCGTAAAGAAGGTATACGCATAAACACCCATGGGAATGTCGGCCAGGCCAAACGCGTTGCCCGAAAGGAACGGGCGCCGCGCCAGTTCGGCATCGAGAATGCGCGCCTGTTCGATGGTCCTGGCGATCGAGGCGATCACACCGGGGTCGGATAATTGCTTGCCCCGCCGCACCAGGCCCAGAAACGCATCGACTTGCGCATCGGCAAACCCAAAGTGCCAGTCCATCCATTTTTCCGCCTGCGCGCGCGAGGCCGCATCCGGGTGGCGGAACTGCGGCGCGTGCGCATCGGCCAGGTAGCGCAGGATGGTGTTCGATTCCCACAGCGCAAAGCCGCCAGGCACGCTGTCATCCTCGATCATCGGCACCATCGCATTGGGATTGAGCGCCAGAAACGCGTCGGTAAACCCGAACTTGCCGCCCATGTCGATGCGCCGGTGCGGCAGGTCCATCTCGATCGCGGCCCATGCGACTTTCTTCACATTGTGCGAATTCAGCCGGCCCCAGATCGTGATCATGACCGGTAGTCCGCGTTGATCGCGATGTATCCGTGCGTCAGGTCGCACGTCCACACCGTCGCGCGGCCCTGGCCCAGCCCGATATCGACCTCGACCGAAATTTCGCGGCCTTTCAGATGTGCGGCGACCGGCGCCTCGTCGTATTCGGCCAACGGCTGCCCGTCGCGCGCGGCCCATGTCCCGCCAAAGCCGATCGACAGGCGGTCGCGGTCGGCGGGCTCGCCAGCCTTGCCCACCGCCATCACCACGCGGCCCCAATTGGCATCCTCGCCCGCAATCGCGGTTTTCACCAGCGGCGAATTAGCGATCGACAGCCCGATGCGCCGCGCGCTGGAGTCATCGACCGCGCCTGTGACCGACACCGTGATGAACTTCTGCGCCCCTTCGCCGTCGCGCACGACCAGATGGGCCAGGTCGCGGCACACTGCGTGGAGTGCGGCGGCAAAGGCGTCTGCGCCGGGCGAATTCTCGTCCTCGACGCGCGGATTGCCCGCCTTGCCGGTAGCGAACGCCAGCACGGTATCGCTCGTCGAAGTATCGCTGTCGACGGTGATGCACGAAAACGTCCGTGCGTTTGCCCCCGACAGCGCGGATTGCAGGAAGGCGGGGCTGATATCGGCATCAGTAAAAATGTAACCCAGCATCGTCGCCATGTCGGGCGCGATCATCCCCGATCCCTTGATGATCGCGCTAAGCGTCACGGTCACGCCGCCGACGATCGCCGTCGCTGTCGCGCCCTTGGGAAACGTATCGGTCGTCCCGATCGTCCGCGCGGCCTCTTCCCACGATGCCTCGGGCGCAGTCAGCGCAGCGGCAATCCCGGCGATCGCCTTGTCCTTGGGCAAGGGCACGCCGATCACCCCGGTGGACGACACAAACACCTGTTCGCGAGACGCATCGAGATGCCCGGCAACCTGGTCCATGATCGCCTCGACCGCTTCGCGTCCGCGATACCCGGTAAAGGCATTGGAATTGCCTGCGTTGACGACCAGCGCGCGCGCAAACCCTTGCGCGACATTGAGCCGACCCAGCTCGACTTCGGATGAACAGCACACGTTGCGCGTGAACACGCCCGCAACCGCAGTGCCCGCGTCCAGCTCGACAAACGTCAGGTCGGTACGCCCCCAATCCTTGTACCCTGCGCGCACGGTATGCAGGCGCACACCCGCGATCGGCGGCATGACGGGGAAGGGCAGGGCGAGTGGGGAAGGGGCGTCGGACATGGCACCGGCCTTTAACCAATGCGCGCAGGCGCGTCCATGCAGTTGGCCTGCGTTCGTTTTGCTGTTGGGTGGGCCCAAGGGAAAAAGGGGTAGGAGTGGCTTTTAGATCGGCAGGTCATGCAATGTGTGCGGCACTGATAATGCTGCCGGTCACGTCAGCGTTCGCGCGCGCGAATGATCAGCCGAGCTCAAACCCGACGCCGGGTGATGCGACACCGACGTCGCCAAAGGCGCAACCGCCCAAACCGCTTGGCCACCCCGGAGAATGGGTCACAGATCTCGACTACCCCAAAAGCGCGATGCGTATCGGCGCAACGGGTTCAAGCCGACCAGGAAGCACGTCGCGATAAAAACGCGCGCGGTGATCACGGATGTCCCATGATCTCATTCAGTCGCGCAAGCATCGTGGCCGTGCGTTTGGCAATGGACGGTTAAGCAATTTGCCCCTATCTGGCACAGCGATGCGTTTCCTGCTCATCCTCCTGGCCATGATTTCGGGCCTGTCGCTGGCCGATGTGGCGGTGGCGTCCTCGCCTGCGCATGTCGTGGGTCAGGCCGAACATGCCGCTGCGGAAGTGGCACCCGCCGCGATCGCGTGCCCGGTGCGCGCGCGGATCGCGCGGGCGCAATTGCGCCTCGACACGACGCGCAGCGTTTCCCCGGTCGAGGCCGGTTTTGCGCGTTCATGCGGTGTTACCACCGCCGACCAGCCGCACGAATAGGCTTTCGGCCCGGCGCTGCACGGCGCCTGTCCCAACAATCCGGTCGGGCGAGGGCGCTAGAGGCGCCCGGCCCAGCACACTCACCATACATCCAGGAATTTTGCGTATGTTCGGCAGCATTGCCAAGGCCATGTTCGGCTCGTCCAACGACCGCTATGTCAAATCGCTCGACAAAATCGTGCGCAAGATTGCCGATTTCGAGCCCGCGATGGAGGCGTTGTCGGAAGACGCGTTGAAGGCGCAGACGCAGAAATTCCGCGATCAACTGGCCAATGGGCAGACGATCGACGACATCCTGCCCGAAGCGTTTGCGACCTGCCGCGAAGCGTCGCGCCGCGTGCTCGGCATGCGCCATTTCGATGTGCAGATGATCGGCGGGATCGTGCTCCACCGCGGCGAAATCGCCGAAATGCGCACCGGCGAGGGCAAGACGCTGGTTGCCACGCTGGCGACATATCTCAACGCGATCGAGGGCAAGGGCGTTCACGTCGTGACGGTCAACGATTACCTCGCCAAGCGCGATGCGGGCTGGATGGGGCAGATCTACGAATACCTCGGGCTGACGGTGGGCGTGATCGTGCCCAACATGAACGAGGAAGAACGCCGCATCGCCTATGACAGCGACATCACGTATGCGACGAACAACGAACTTGGCTTCGATTATCTGCGCGACAACATGAAGCACGATCGCGGGATGATGGTGCACCGCCCGTTCAATTACGCGATCGTCGATGAAGTCGATTCGATCCTGATCGACGAAGCGCGCACGCCGCTGATCATTTCGGGGCCGACGGACGACAAGAGCGACCTGTATGTCTCGGTCGATGCGGTGATCAAGCGTATCGACCCGGTGCATTACGAAGCCGACGAGAAACAGCGCAGCGTCACGCTGACCGAAGACGGCGTCGAATGGGCCGAGCGCGAGTTGGAAAAGGACGGGCTGCTCGAAGGGTCGAACCTGTATGACATGGAAAACACCATGGTCGTGCATCACCTCGACCAGGCGCTCAAAGCCAATGTGATGTTCAAGCGCGACATCGATTACATCGTGAAAGACGGCAAGATCATCATCATCGATGAAAACACCGGCCGCATGATGGATGGCCGGCGCTGGTCCAACGGGCTGCACCAGGCGGTCGAGGCCAAGGAAGGTGTGCGGATCGAGCCCGAAAACCAGACGATGGCGACGATCACGTTCCAGAATTTCTTCCGCATGTATCCCAAACTGTCTGGCATGACCGGCACGGCCGCGACCGAAGCGCCCGAATTTTTCGACATCTACAAGATGAATGTCGTCACGATCCCGACCAATGTGCCGGTGCAGCGTGTCGATGAAGAAGACGAATTCTACAAGAACACCCACGACAAATTCGGCGCGATCGCCAAGCTGATCCGCGAGAAATACGAAACCGGGCAACCGGTGCTGGTCGGCACGGTGTCGATCGAGAAATCCGAACTGTTGTCCGAATTTCTCAATGCCGAAGGCGTGGTGCACAACGTACTCAACGCGCGCTTCCACGAGCGCGAGGCGCATATCGTGGCGCAGGCGGGCAGCCTTGGCGCAGTGACCGTCGCCACCAACATGGCCGGGCGCGGCACCGACATCAAATTGGGCGGCAATGCCGAATTCCGTATCGAGGACGAATTGGCCGGTGTGCCCGACGGGCCCGAGCGCGAAGCCGCGATCGCAAAGATCGAGGCCGAAGTCGACGAAGCCAAGCGCAAGGTCGTCGAGGCTGGCGGCTTGTGCGTGATCGGCACCGAACGCCACGAAAGCCGCCGCATCGACAACCAGCTGCGCGGCCGTTCGGGCCGCCAGGGCGATCCCGGCCTGTCGAAATTCTACCTCTGTCTCGAAGATGACCTGCTGCGCATTTTCGGCCCCGACACGATGTTTTCGCGGATGATGAATGCCAATCTGGCCGATGGCGAGGCGATCGGATCGCGCTATCTGTCAAAGGCGATCGAGATCGCGCAGAAAAAGGTCGAGGCGCGCAACTACGATATCCGCAAGCAGGTCGTCGAATACGACGACGTGATGAACGACCAGCGCAAGGTGATCTACGAACAGCGGTCGGATATCATGGATTCGGCGGCGGTCGGCGATGTCGTGATCGATATGCGCCAGGATACGATCAACGCGCTGGTCGGCGATGCCTGCCCGCCGGGATCGTATCCCGAACAGTGGAATATCGAGCAGCTGAAGACCCGCACACTCGAAGTGCTGGGCCTGCTGATCCCGATCGACGAGTGGATGCAGGAAGATCACCTTGAGCCATCGGTGATCGACGAGCGCGTGTGCGCAGCGGCCGACGCCCATATGGACGCGCGGATTGCCGCGTTCGAACCTGATGCCTGGGCGAACCTGGAAAAATCGATCCTGCTCGAACGGCTCGATCATCACTGGAAAGAGCATCTGGCCACGCTCGATGCGCTGCGCCAGGTCGTGTTCCTGCGCGCCTATGCGCAGAAAACCCCGATCAACGAATACAAGCAGGAAGCGTTTGGCCTGTTCGAGAAAATGCTCGACGGCATCCGCGAAGACGTGACGCGCATATTGATGACGGCCGAATTCCGCGCCGCGCCGATGGATGCGATGCAATTGCCCGACCTGCCCGATTTCCTGACCCAGCCCAATTTCGGGGGCCCGAATTTTGGCGAGAACATGGTGTTCAGCCATCTCGATCCATTGACCGGCCAGGACGACGCCCAGAGCCTGCGAACGCCGATCCCCAGCCCAGCCTCGGCGCTCGGCCTCATCGGATCGCCGGCCATGGCCGCGGGCAATCCCTGGGCGGGCCAGGATATCAGCCGCAACGCACCATGCCCGTGCGGATCGGGCGAAAAATACAAGCACTGCCACGGCGCGACGGTCTGACGGCACACAACGCTCGCCGACCGTCGTCCCTGGCGTCTTCGTCATTCCAGCCCTGGATCAGGTCCGGAATGACGAATTTTCAGGTGCGCGCGAGCCCCGCCAATGGCGCCAGATACCGGTTCATCGCGGCGGCGATCATCGCTTGCAGATGTGGCTTCGATTCGCCGTAATAGCTGACCTCGCACCCATGCGCCTTTTCTCCGACGACCAGGGCCTGGCACACCTCGATCACATTCATCGCCGGATTGCCTGGATCAAGCAATGCCGCCAGCGCGCGAATTTCACGCCCGGTCAGATCAGGATAATACAAACCCAGCAATTTCGCGCGCGAAATGGATTTCAGCGCAGCGGTCGCGGGATCGTTGTTGAACAGCGTGACATTGGCTCCATGCCGCCGCTTTCGCAGCACCACATCGGGTATCGCGCGAAACACGGCGCCGCGCGCCACGCATTCGATCCAGAATTCATGATCGATCCCCACGCGTCCGCGCGGCGGCGGCGGATAGCGCCAATGCTGCGCGCGCAAAAACGACAGCCGCGCCATCATCGTGGGATGAATCAGCGCCGACCCGTTCAGCAACAGCAGATTGGCCTTGATCTCGCCATCGCTCAGCGGGTGCTGCGGCCGGTCGATCTCGGTGGTGATGTCCGCTTGCGTGCGAATAATCCGCGCGCCCATGATATGCACATCGGCGTGATCGTCGAGAAATTGCGCCTGGATCCGCAACCGGTCGGGCAATGCAACATCGTCCGCATCCATCACCGCGAAATAGTCGCCGGCGGCGCAGGCCATCGCAACATTGTGCGCGGTCGCAATGCCGCAATTGGCGGGCAATGTGACGACACGAAGCCGTGGATCGCGGTATTCGGCCAGAAATGCGGCAGTGCGATCGGTCGAGCCGTCATCGACCACGATCACTTCGATATCGCGCAAGGACTGCTGCAGGATCGAATCGACTGCAGCTTTCACAAACGCTGCGGCGTTGAACGCAGCGATCGACACCGAGACTTTCATTGCAATCTTTCCCCCAGGCAATAGCGCTGGCGCGAATTATAACGATGAAGCATGATCAGATTAAGGCCGTGCCGTGGGCGCTGCGCCACAGGCATTGATGGTCCACCAACGCAATTGCAGCCATCCGGTGTGCACGATCACGCAAAGCCGATCACCGGTTTGAAATGCATCATAAACCTCCCATCGCACCTCGAACTTGCCCGATGCCGTGGTGTTTCCCAACGCTCCCGCAGCACCGCCAAGCACCATGTATGATGCCGCGCCCTTGCCATGTGTCTTAAACATCTGTCTCACGACGCCTGGCACCGAGCGGGACGGTGCAGTCTCATGCATGCCATTCGCCAGCAAAACCAGGGGCTGGAAAAAAAGCACCCCTACAAACCCGCAATAAAAAAAGCGCGGAAGCAAGTCTTCGACCCAATTCGATACGCCGATAGAACCACCGTTTTGGGCCTTCACTTTCAACGCCCTGAGTATGATCGCGAACGTTGCGAAAGACAGTGCGAGCAGCGCTCCCGTGATGAAAGGTGTGAATGAAGGATAGATGTCGAGCGTCATCTCTAGCAAGAAAACGCCCGGAATTATTGTGCAGAATAGCACGAGAAACTGAAGTATGATGCGCGATGCCGGGGTCTCGCGCGTCCTCTGCATCGCCTGTGCAGGTAGAAACGCAGCACCAACAATGCCGGCCAAAGTGCCGCAAACCGCAAATCCGATCATGGTGCCAAGACTTCCGGCTCCGCCCGGTGATGGAGGCGAACGGTTGTGCTGTTTCAGGGGCGCACCCGGAATTTGCCAATTGACCGTTTGATACGCTGTATAAATACTGCCGTTCTTGCGCTCCGTCGCCAGTATCTTGTAGCGGGCGCGGCGGCGCAACAGATCGCAGGTGGCCATGTCTAGCACCGCGCTTCCGCTCGATATGGCGACTTCACAGGCAACTGGCAGGCCCGAAGCGTTCACAGTCAATTTTGCCCGGACGATACCCTGTACGTTCGCTTCTAGCGCTTGCTTCGGATAATCGGCATCGACAATAGGCGATGACGAATTGATCAAGGAAAGCCCGGGGTCCGAAACGCCAGCGCGCGGGCTGTCGGCATGCGCTGCGTGTATGGCTATCACCATCGCCAATCCAAAGGCCAAAGCGGTCCATAGCCCGCACCACCGCGCGATTTTCAAACCCATACCTGGTTCCCCCGATCAGACGGTTCTAGCGCCAGAGCGGCAAGCGAGGCAATGCGCACGCGTCCTCGCGGGACAACGCTTGCCGTCAAAAATTAAGGGATGCGGGACGTCCTTACGACGTCGCCATAATACTGGAAAAAATGGCTCCCTGAGTAGGATTCGAACCTACGACCACTCGATTAACAGTCGAGAGCTCTACCGCTGAGCTATCAGGGAACGGCCCGGTTGCCCGGGGCAGGAGCGCGCTAATAACAGGCGAGCAGGGTTTGGCAAGCACCCAAATCGCGAGTTATGCGCAAAACGCTGATCACCAGTCGCATCTCTGTTTGCGAAAAACCGGTGCCCGCTTTTTCGCGCGATGCTCAGACCATGAACTGTTCGGCAAAGATGCGCTCGTCCAGGCTCTTGCCCTTGTCGAACAGCAGCGTCAGCTCGTGTTCGGGCCAGGCGCGCACGCGCACTTCGCTGATATCGCGCACTTCGGTCTGGTCGGCCACGACCGAGACCGGGCGTTTGACGGATTCGCGCGCGCGGAAAATGATCTCGGCATTGTCGGGCAGGATGGCGCCGTGCCAGCGGCGCGGGCGGAATGGGCTGATCGGGGTCAGCGCCAGCATTTTGGACCCCAGCGGCAGAATCGGGCCATTGGCCGACAAGTTATAGGCAGTCGACCCGGCAGGTGTCGCGACCAGCACGCCGTCGCAGCTCAGTTCGGGAATACGGACTTTGCCGTTCACGACGATTTCCAGCTTGGCCGTCTGGCGCGTTTCGCGCAGCAGCGACACTTCGTTGATGGCCCACGACGTGGTGACGGTGCCGCCATTGGTTGTTGCCTCCATCCACAGCGGGGACACCGCGATCGAGCGCGCGCGCGCGACACGTTCTTCCAGCGTGCGGCTCGATTTGTGGCGGTTCATCAGAAAGCCCACGGTGCCCAGGTTCAGGCCATAGACCGGCCGCACGCGCTCGGTTTCGAGCATGGTGTGCAGCACCTGCAGCATGAAGCCATCGCCGCCCAGCGCCACCACGATATCCGCCTGCTCCAAATCGGCCCAGTCATGGCTTTTGCGCAATTCGGCCTCGGCCTCTTGCGCGCGATCGGTCGGAGAGGCGACCAGCGCGAGCCGGGGCGGGGTTACGGGCATTTGGAAACTGGTCCCTCTGGTTGGTCTGCGCAGCGCGGCGAGACACTGTGACCGGGTCTATGGACCGCCCCATTGTGGTGCAATCCTTAATGACCCGTCGATTTGATCATATCGTGCGTTGATGAATTGCACAAAGTCTTCGACTATGGCGCAACACGATGGGGTCAAATTGCAATCATGCCTGAGTTTTCCGATTTTCTGACCGGTCTGGTCGGCGCCGGACCCGCGCGCGACTGGCTGGAAATGGCGGCCGGCACCGGGGCGGCCAAGGCGATGCTGATCAGCCTGCCGCGTCTGCAATCGGTCAATCTGGCTTACGGCAAGACCGCGGGCGATCAGGTGCTGGTCGAAATGGCGCATCGCATTCGCGAATTTGCCGAAAGCGAAATCGGCCCCGATACCCTGATCGCGCGCCTGGCCGGCGGTCAGTTCCTGATCGCTGCGCGCGGCACGATCGATGGCGATCGCTGGCACTACCTGGCCGAAGCGCTGGGCCGGGTGATCGGCAACGTGCAGACAGTCGAGGACGAGGCGCTGCATCTGGTGCCGCGCATCGCGCTGGCCGATGCGCAGGCAGGCGACAATGGCGAGACGATCATCGACCGACTGGCGCAGGCCGCCGCGCAACTGGAACGGCTGCCCGGGCGGCGCGTCATGTGGGCGGATGAAGGCGAGACCGTGCCGGGCGGCAGCATCGCGCTGCTGGAGGCGGACCTGCTTGGCGCGATGCACCGCGACGAAATCGCGATCCTGTTCCAGCCGCAGTTCGACATCCGCACCGGCGCGCTGTCGGGCGCCGAAGCGCTGGCACGGTGGCAACATCCGCGCTTTGGGCGGATCGCGGCGGAGACGTTGTTTGCCGTGGCCGATCGCGGCGATCACGTGGCGCAACTGTCGCACCATATCGCCAGGCGCGCGCTCGCGCTGGCGGCACGCTGGCCGGCAGGGCCGCTGCGGATGTCGCTGAACATCACGGCCGAGGATTTTGCGCAAGGCGATGTCGCAGGGCGCGTGCGCACGCTGCTGGCGCAAAGCGGATTTGCGGCCAGCCGGTTGACGCTGGAAATCACCGAACAGTCGCTGATCGGCGATTTCGATGCGAGCGCGCTCGCCTTGCGGGCGCTGGCCGATGACGGCGTGCAGATCGCGCTGGATGATTTCGGCACCGGGTATTCGAATTTCCGCGCCTTGAAAGTGCTGCCGCTCGATACGTTGAAGCTCGATCGCTCGCTCGTGCGCGATATCGCGCACGATCCGCGCGACCGTGCGATCGTGGCGGCGATGATCGCGATGGCGCGCACGCTCGATCTGAAAGTCATTGCCGAAGGGATCGAGACCGAGGCGCAACTGGCCATCCTGGGCGAACTGGGATGCGATCTGTTCCAGGGGTTTTTGCGCGCCGGGCCGGTTTCACCGCAGGAGTTTGCGGATTTGGCCGCCGAACAAAGCCCGCTCCTGCTTTAGCGCCGCCCCTCAGGGGAGGGCTTTTTCACGCGGCTTTCTTCGCTGCTTTCAGCACGATTGCCGACAGCCCGCGGGTCAATTGGACCAGGCCGTTCAGGCGCGCTTCGGCATTGCCCCAGGCGCGCTGGATCACCATCTTGTTGTCGGGGCGCAATTTGGCGACGCCGTTCAGGCGTTGCACATAGGCGAACAGGCCCTGCGGATCGGCGAACGTATCGCCGTGGAAACTGACCAGCACGCCCTTGGCGCCGACATCGATCTTGCTGATGCCGGCGACGATTGCCTGGCGCTTGACCTCGATCAGGCGCAGCAGGTTGACGGTCGGCGGCGGCAGGGGGCCGAAGCGGTCGATCATTTCGGCGGCCAGCGCCTCGACCGCTTCAGGCCCCTCGGCATCGTTCATCCGGCGATACAGCGCCATGCGCACGGCGAGATCGGGCACGTAGTCCTCGGGGATCATGATCGGCGCATCGACGGTGATCTGCGGGTTAAGCGCGCCGCGCTCTCGCAAGGCGCTGAAATCGCCCGCCTTGGCTGCCATGATCGCGTCTTCGAGCATCGATTGATACAGTTCGAAGCCGACTTCCTTGATATGCCCCGATTGTTCGTCGCCCAGCAGATTGCCGGCGCCGCGCAGATCGAGATCGTGACTGGCCAACTGGAACCCGGCGCCCAGTGAATCCAGATCGCCCAGGACTTTCAGGCGTTTTTCCGCAATCGGCGTCAGCGCGTGACCTTCTGGGTAGACCAGATAGGCATAGGCGCGCAGCTTTCCGCGACCGACCCGCCCGCGCAACTGGTACAATTGCGCCAGGCCGAAACGATCGGCGCGGTGCAGGATGATCGTGTTGGCGCTGGGGATATCGATCCCGCTTTCGATGATCGTCGTCGACAGCAGCACTTCGTATTTGCGCTCGTAAAACGCGCCCATGCGGTCTTCGACTTCGGTCGGGCTCATCTGGCCATGCGCGGATACGGCGCGGATTTCGGGGACGTTGAGCCGCAGCCATTCTTCCATTTCAGGCATGTCCGCGATGCGCGGTACCACGATGAAACTTTGCCCGCCGCGCTGGTGTTCGCGCAACAGCGCCTCGCGCATCACCAGATCGTCCCACGGCATCACATACGTGCGCACGGCGAGCCGGTCGACAGGCGGCGTTGCAATCGTGGTCAGTTCGCGCAGGCCCGACATCGCCATCTGCAAGGTGCGCGGGATCGGCGTCGCGGTCAGCGTGAGCACGTGGACATCGGCCTTCAGCTCTTTCAGCCGCTCCTTGTGCGTCACGCCAAACCGCTGTTCCTCATCGACGATGACGAGACCCAGGTTGCGGAACGCGATCGATTTTGCCAGCAACGCATGCGTGCCGATCACCACGTCGATCGTGCCGCTGGTCAGCCCGGCGCGCGTTTCGGCCGCTTCCTTGGCGGGCACCAGCCGCGACAGGCGGCCGACATTGAGCGGAAAGCCCGAAAACCGTTCGACAAACGACGTGTAATGCTGGCGCGCGAGCAAGGTCGTCGGCGCGATCACTGCGACCTGACGCCCGGCCATTGCCGCAACGAACGCGGCGCGCAAGGCCACCTCGGTCTTGCCGAAGCCGACATCGCCGCACACCAGCCGGTCCATCGGCTTGCCCGAAGCCAGATCGCCCAGCACGTCGTCGATCGCGCGCTCCTGGTCGTCGGTCTCGGTCCATGGAAACCGATCGACAAACGGGCCGAAGCTGGCGGGATCCACATCGAGCACATCGGCCTGGCGCAGCGCGCGCAACGCCGCGGTCGACATCAATTGCCCGGCCATTTCCAGAATGCGCTCGCGCATCCGCGCCTTGCGCTTCTGCCAGCCTTCACCGCCCAGCCGGTCGAGCGCGACATTGTCGTTGTCATTGCCATAACGCGACAGCACGTCGAGATTTTCGACCGGAATATACAGCTTGTCATTGCCGGCATACGTCAGCTGTACACAGTCGTGCGGGCTGTCGCCGACGCGGATCGGCTCCAGCCCTTCGTAACGCCCGATGCCGTGTTCCATATGCACGACAAGGTCGCCGGGATTGAGCGCGGACAGCTCGGCCAGGAATGCGTCGGCATCCTTGCGCTTGCGTTTGCGCCGCACCAGCCGGTCGCCCAGGATGTCCTGCTCGGTGATCAGTTCCAGATCGTCGCGGGCAAACCCGTGATCGAGCGGCAGGACGACGGCCGCGATCTTGCCCGTTGCGGCCAGGCCCAGCGCCTCCTGCCAGGTTTCGGCCATCACGGGCTTGGCCTTGCCCGCATCGCCCAGCAGCGACGCCAGCCGCGAGCGCGATCCCGATGAATAGGCCGCCAGGATCGGTTTCAGCCCGCGCGTGGCAAGCGCAGAAAGATGGCGTGCAGCGGCTTCGTATACATTGCTGCCCTGCGCGCGTTCGGGCGTGAAATCGTGCGCGCTGGCAAAACCGAAATCGAGCACGCGTGCCGATTCCGGCTCGGCAAAGATCGACAGGCGATGGACCGGCCAACCCGCCAGCGCGCGTTCGAATTCGTCGTTGCCCAGATACAGCGACGCGGCATCGAGCGGACGATAGTGGCCGGCCTGCGCCCGCGCGGATTCGACACGCGCCTGATAGTAATCGTGAATATCCGACAGCCGCGTTTCCGCAGCCTTTGCCGCGCCCGCGTCGAACAGCACCAGGTCGCCTTCGCCCAGATGGTCGAACAGCGTGACCATGCGGTCTTCGAACAACGGCAGCCAGTGCTCCATCCCGGCGAGCCGGCGCCCGTCGCTGACCGCCTGGTACAGCGCGTCGCCGGTGGCACTGGCGCCGAAAATTTCGCGATAGCGGCTGCGAAACCGTTTGATGCTGGTTTCGTCGAGCAGGGCTTCGCTGGCCGGAATCAGCATGTGGCTGTCAACCGGCTGCACCGAACGCTGCGTGGTGGGGTCGAACAGGCGCAGCGTTTCCAGCTCGTCGCCAAAGAAATCGAGCCGCAACCCGTGGTCGAGCCCGCTGGGGAACAGATCGAACACGCCGCCGCGCACCGCGTATTCGCCGGCATCGATCACCGTGTCGGCGCGCATGTACCCCTGGCGCTGCAGCAGCGCGATCAGGCTGTCACGGCCGATTTCCATTCCGGGTTTGAGCACGCGGGTCGATTCGCGGATGCGGAACGGCGTCAGCACCCGCTGCAACACCGCCGCGACCGTGGTGACGAGCAATTGCGGGCCGGTCTGCTTGACTTGCAGCCGCGACAACGCGGAAAGGCGCCGCGCGCTGACCGACAGCGCCGGCGATGCGCGATCGAACGGCAGGCAGTCCCACGCAGGAAAGTCGATCACATCGAGTTCGGGCGCAAAGAATGTGGCAGTATCGACGACCGAACGCATCGCGGCTTCATCGGTGGCAATGAAGACGGCGCGGCCTTTGGCGGCACGTGCCAGATCGGCGAGCACCAGCGGTTGTGCACCGCGCGCGATCGAGGCCAGCGTCAGCGGGCTGGTGGCGGACAGGATACGGGCAAGTTCAGGCATCGGTTATGGCGGCGTCAGCGCGGAATTTCGACATAGTCGAGCCGGATCATCGCATCCATCATCGTCCCGGCATACAGGGGCGGGACGGGCAGGGTGCCCAGCGCCCAGGTCATGATGTCGACGTCTTCTTCCTCGACCATGCGTTCGAACAGGTCGATGTCGGACTCGCTCCATGTCGCATGATGCCGATCGAAAAAGCACCCGATCATGTAATCCGCTTCGCGCGTGCCCCGGTGCCAGGCGCGGAATTTCAATCGGCGAAGACGGTCGCTGGTTTGCATCGCCGTCGCCTAGGCCAAAGGGGCGGCGGCTGCAACATTTGCGACGTTTGTCGCGTTGCTTCTCGCATGAGCGTTCGCCCCAACCTACGTCATCCCGGGCTTGACCCGGGATTGTGCTTTTTCTCTACGCAGCCTGTCTGGGCTGCGTATGCCGGGGCGCGGTTACGCGCGTGTACACGCGTCACCGGATCGGTTGGCGCAAAAAGAAGCACAATCCCGGATCAAGTCCGGGATGACGTGGGGTGATGGAGTTTCAAGATCATCAGGCGTGCCGCAATTTATGGTTACGGTCGCGCCATCGGTTCTTCCCCCAACTTGGCGAAGACCACGGTGGCGCAACGCCGCACCCCCGGTTAAGGATCGGCGACCATGCGGCCCGATCTGCTCAATCCCCTGTTTGCCGAGAGCGCTGGCCTGAAAGGTGTCGGGCCGGGGCTCGCGCGTCCGCTCGACCGGCTCGGGCTGACGCGGGTGCGCGATCTGGCGTATCATCTGCCCGACCGGTTCGTGGCGCGGCGGGTGGTGGCGCGACTCGACGATGCGGCGGTGGGCGAAAATATCGTGATCGCGCTGACCATCCGCGAGCATCGTGCCGCTGCTGGTCGCGGTCCGCTGCGCGTGATGGCGCAAGACGACACGGGCGACGTGATCGCGCTGACATTTTTTGGCCGCGCGTCGTATTCGGCGCGCAAGAGCCTGCCGAGCGGAGAGCGGCGCTGGGTGGCAGGGCGGCTCGACCAGTTTGGCCAGCAGCGCCAGATCGTCCATCCCGATCATATCGCCGAAGACAGCAGCGCGCTCGCCGGGCAATTGATCGAGCCGGTCTATCCGCTGTCCGACGGCCTGACGCAGGGTCGCATTGCCGCGCTGGTGGCGCAGGCGCTCGATCATCTGCCCGACCTGCCCGAATGGATCGAGCCCGGCCTGCTGGCGCGCGAAGGTTGGCCGACTTGGCGAGAGGCGCTGATCGCGGCGCACAAGGGCGAGGACAAGGCAGCGCGCGATCGCCTGGCTTATGACGAACTGCTCGCGCAAAGCCTGGCGCTGATGCTGGTGCGCGCCGGCAACCGTGCGCGGCGCGGTGTGCCGCTGCGCGGCAATGGCACCTTGCGCGACCGGCTGAACCTGCCGTTTTCGCTGACCGGCGCGCAGACCCGCGCGATTGCCGAGATCGAGGGCGATGTGGCGCAGGGCGCGCCGATGTTGCGCCTGCTGCAGGGCGACGTCGGTTCGGGCAAGACTGCGGTCGCCTTGCACGCGATGCTGATCGCGGTGGAAGCGGGAACGCAGGCGGCGCTGCTGGCGCCGACCGAGATTCTGGCGCGACAGCATGGCGAGACGCTGGCGCGGATGGCGGCGGGCACCGGGGTTACCGTCGCCCTGCTGACGGGGCGCGACAAGGGCAAGGCGCGCGAGGCGACGCTGATGGGTCTGATCGACGGGTCGATCCAGATCTGCGTCGGCACGCATGCGATCTTTCAGGAGGCGGTGGCCTACAAGAACCTGGCGCTGGTGGTGATCGACGAGCAGCATCGGTTCGGCGTGGGGCAGCGGCTGTTGTTGACGCAAAAGGCGCGGACCACCGCGCATTGCCTGGCGATGACGGCGACCCCGATCCCGCGCACGCTGACGTTGGCGCAATATGGCGAAATGGATGTGTCACGGCTCGACGAAATGCCGCCCGGGCGACAGCCGATCGATACCCGCGTGGTATCAACCGATCGGCTTGACGAGGTCATCGCCGGTGTCGGGCGCCACATTGCCGCAGGGGGCCAGGCCTATTGGGTGTGCCCGATGGTGCGTGAGCTGGAAACGCAGGACATCGCCGCCGCCGAGGCGCGCCATGCGCAATTGAAGGAACGCTTCGGCGCCGGTGTCGAACTGGTCCACGGCCAGATGCGGCCCGAACACAAAGACGCCGGCATGGAACGTTTTGCGCGCGGGGATGCCGGCCTGCTGGTGGCAACGACAGTGATCGAAGTCGGCGTCGACGTGCCCAATGCGACGTTGATGGTGATCGAGCAGGCCGAACGCTTTGGCCTGGCGCAATTGCACCAATTGCGCGGGCGAGTCGGGCGCGGCAGCGGCAAATCGACGTGCCTGCTGCTGCGCGGCGACGCGTTGTCGGAAACCGGGCGCGAGCGCCTGGCGTTGATGCGCGAATCGCAAGACGGGTTTCGCCTGGCCGAAGAAGATTTGCGGCTGCGCGGCGGCGGGGAATTGCTCGGCACGCGCCAGTCGGGCGATACGCCGTTTCGCGTGGCCAATTTCGAACAGATCGCCCGGTTGCTGCACGTGGCGCACGACGACGCGCGGCTGCTGATGGAACGTGATGGTGGCCTCGACAGCCCGCGCGGCGAGGCGGCGCGGACCTTGCTGTATCTGTTCGAGCGCGACTGGGGCGTGCAATTGCTGCGCGGCGGCTAGCACATTGCCCATCCGGGCACAGGCGCCGGCTGCCCATTCCGCCTATTGTAGGCACATGAACCCTATTCCCCCCAACGCGCGCCTGCTCGGTCTGGCCGGGCTCCTGCCTCAACTTGCGGCCTTGCTGGCTGTGCTGAAAGGCGGACCCGCCGCGTGGACTGCGCTCGGACTGGCGTATGGCTATGCCGCGCTGATCTTCAGTTTTCTGGGTGGAATATGGTGGGGAATCGGGCTGGCACTGCCGCAAATGCCGCGCTGGATATTCATCGCGGCGGTCACGCCCAGCCTGATCGCGCTGGCGCTGTGGTTTCCGTGGATGATGGGCTGGTCGTGGCCGGGTCCCGAGCTGATTACGCTCGGCCTGCTGCTTGCGGCATCGCCTCTGGTTGACCGCGCGATCGGGTTTGCGCCTGCCGGGTGGATGCGGTTGCGCTGGCAATTGTCGCTGGGGCTGGGCGGGCTGTCGGTGCTGATCGGCCTGATCGGATAACACCGGCCGCGCCCGGAACAGGCGCGACCGGCCCGGCGCTTATTTCGCTTTTTCGAACGCGGCGCTGATCTTGAGATGCACCGTATCGCTGACGACCGGCACATATTTCGACACGCCGAAATCGGAACGGTTGAGCTCACCCGTGGCATCGAAACCGACGGTATAGGCCTTGCTCATCGGGTTGCTGCCGGCGCCATGGAAATGCGCGGACAGCACCAGCGGCTTGGTGACGCCGTGCAGCGTGATCTGGCCGTGGATCTGGGCGGTTTCGGGCCCGGTGCGGATCACTTTGTCCGACACGAAGCGGATCGCGGGATACTTTGCGGCGTCGAACCAGTCGGCACTGGTCAATTCGCCATCCAGTTTGGCATTGGTCGTCGAGATACCGGCAACGGGTAGCGAAATATCGAGCCGGGTGGCACCCAGCGCCCTGGGATCGAGCGTCATCGTGCCGGTCGCGTTGGGGATCACGCCGAAAAACGTACTGAAACCGAAATGGTCGACACTGAATTCGACGAGCGTGTGGTGGCTTTCCACGACGTAACTGCCGGCTTCGACCATGGCAGCGGTCGGCCTGCCAGCGGTTGGCCTTGGAGTCTGCGCGACAATGGCAGCCGGCGCGCCGGCAAGCATGGCGGCGGCGATCATGAGGGACAATTTGAGACGCATATCGAATACTCCTGCAAAAGGGGAAAGTTCAGGCGAGACTGGCGATCGCTGCCTTGGCTTCGGTCACGGCGGCGGCGGCGGCTTCAGGGCCGAACGCAAGGCCTTCTGCCGTCACGGTTTCGACATCGGTCATGCCAAGGAAGCTGAGCAACGCCTTCGTGTGCGCGATGGCAAACGGAAAATGCGCGGCCTCGTCGTATTTGCCGGCGCGCGCATGGGCCAGAATGGCGTGCTTGCCCTTGACCAGGCCTTCTGGGCCGGCGGCGCTGTACTGGAACGTGGTCCCGGCGCGCGCGACATAGTCGAACCAGGCCTTCAGCGTCGACGGCATGCCGAAATTGTACAGCGGCAGGCCGATCACGATCGTATCGGCAGCAAACAGCTCGGTGATCAGCGTATCCTGCAATGCGCGCGCTTCGACAAAATCGTCGCCTTCGGGCGCCTGGCGGCCGATCCCGGCCAGGCTGGCCGACGTGACATGCGGCACCGGCGCCGTGTCGAGATTGCGCTCCACGACGGTCGCATCGGGATGCGCGGCAAGATACGCATCGATCAGGGCATTGCTGACCGAGGCGTCGCCGGTGGCGGCGCTGCGGATGGCAAGAATTTTGGTCATCGTCATAGTCCTTTGAAATGCGACATCGGCCGATTGGGACCTAACGCGATAATGTCCGATGGACAGTGCCGAAATTTGCACACCAACGCTGCCGAAATCGACAATTGCGTCTTTGTCGATCGGGGTCGTGTCGGCGTGCAATGTGGCAGGGTGAATACGAAGGCTGGCAACGAACCATCACATGACGGCGTGAAAGGCTTTTCCGACCCCGGCTGTGACCGCCATTGCCAATGTCCCGAACACCACCACCCGCACGACGCCGGGCAGGATCGCGGCACCACCGGCGCGCGCACCAAGCGCTCCGAGCACGGCGAGCATCGCAATCGACACGCCGAACAGCGCGTAAAGGACAGTCGGCGCGGTGAAATAGACCCCGGCCAGCAGCGGCGCGATACCGCCGGAAATAAAGCTCAGTGCCGAAGCGGCGGCTGCCTGGAACGGATTTGCCGCATTGTGCTCGGTAATCCCGAGTTCGTCACGGGCATGCGCGTCGAGTGCATCGGTTTTCGTCAAAGCCCGCGCCACCTCGTTCGCCAGATTCTGGTCCAGCCCCCGTTCGCGGTAGATCCGCGCGAGTTCATCGAATTCGCGGCGCGGATGCCGTTCGAGCGCGCGCTTTTCGCGGTCAAGATCCGCGTTTTCGGAATCCGCCTGGCTTGAAACGGAGACATATTCGCCCGCGGCCATCGACATCGCACCCGCCGCGATCCCCGCCACGCCGGTCAGGATCAGCTGACTGGGTGAAACCGACGCTGCCGCCACGCCGGCCATCAGGCTCGCCGTCGACAAGAGCCCGTCATTGGCGCCCAGCACGGCGGCGCGCAACCATCCGGCGCGATTGGTATAGTGACCCTCGCCGATTTCATGATCAGGCGCGTCGTGCGCTGCAGCCTTCGACGCATCGGTATCCAGCGCTAAGGCAGATTGGGTCATACAGCAGTCTCCATCGGCTTGGTCGCCGATGACGCATCAACGCCCGTTTTCCTGTCGGGTTCCTGCTGCCCGAAATGCCCAGGAGATGGCCCGCCGAACCGGGGCCCGCGCACGGTTCAATCAGAACCATGGAGCGCTGTCTTTATGACACCTAAGGTATTGCAATATTGGTCGGGGAGAGAGGATTCGAACCTCCGGCCCCTGCCACCCGAAGACAGTGCTCTACCAGGCTGAGCTACTCCCCGACCGAATGCAGATATGCGACTTTCGCCGCCCGTCTGCGAGGCAGGCGCGCGATATACGCAGCGCCCCGCCGCGTGGCAAGCCGGAAAAGACGATGCCCCGCGTCGCGCATTCCACAACAAACCATCGCTTTGCGCTTGGGCGAACCGCATCTGGCGCGCTAAGTCTGGGGGCATGCCGAGCCTCCATTATGAAACGCAGTACCTCGACCTGATGCGCCATATCTGGACGCAGGGCAACGAACGGGTCGATCGCACCGGGGTCGGCACGCGGTCGGTGTTCGGCACGCAATTGCGGTTCGACCTGTCGCAGGGCCAGATGCCGTTGCTGACGACCAAGCGCGTCTATTGGAAAACCGCAACGCGCGAATTCCTGTGGTTTCTGACCGCCGACACCAATATCCGCACGCTGTGCGCACAAGGCGTGGAAATCTGGACCGACTGGCCGCTCGCCCGCTACCGCCGCGAAACCGGGGACGCCATCGATCGCGCGGCGTTTTCGCGGCGGATTGTCGACGATCCCGATTTTGCCGCGCAATGGGGCGATCTGGGCCCGGTCTATGGCAAGCAATGGGTCGACTGGCCGATGTACGAGGCCGCAGGCGACGGCCTGTTTCGCAAGCGTGCGCATGGCGTGAACCAGATTGCCGAGCTGGTGCACGGGTTGCGCACCAATCCCGGCAGTCGGCGGCACATCGTCGAAGGGTGGAATGTCGCCGAGCTCGATCAGATGGCGCTGCCGCCGTGCCACAAGACCTATCAGTTCCATGTTGCCGACGGGCGGCTGTCGGGCGTGATGTACCAGCGCAGTTGCGATGTCGCGCTGGGCCTGCCGTTCAATCTGTGGGGCGCGGCGCTGTTCATCGCGATGGTGGCGCAGCAATGCGACCTGCAACCCGGTGAACTGGTGTGGATGGGCGGCGATACGCATCTCTATCTTAACCATGCCGATCTGGTCGAGGCGCAGCTGGCACGCGTGCCTGCGGGCGCGCCGCGCATGACGATCGCGCGGCGGCCCGACACCATTTTCGACTATACGATCGACGATTTTGCGGTGCATGATTATCATCCGCAAGGGCATCTGGCAGCGCCCGTCGCCGTCTGATGCGCGTCGATTGACCGGTCTGCGGTCTTGTAATATAATTACGCCATCATAAAATAATCAATCGCACGCGAGTCTCGACGTGGAAACTTCCGGAGCAGGATCGGCATGACCGAAGGCAATCTGCCAAAGCTGACGCTGCATGTGCCCGAGCCGCGCTACCGGCCGGGCGACGTCGTCGATTACAGCAGTCTGGCGATCCCGCCGGCAGGCGCACAGCCGCGACCCGACGAGACGTGCGCGCCTGTCGATACGCATCCGCTGTGCCTCGATATGGTGCGCGTGCTGGGCGATGACGATCGCGCACATGGGCCGTGGAATCCCGGGCTCGATGCCGCAACGCTGATCCGCATGCTGCGCCTGATGGCGCTGACCCGCGCGTTCGATGCGCGGATGGTGCGCGCGCAGCGCCAGGGCAAGACCAGTTTCTATATGAAATGCTCGGGCGAAGAGGCGACCTCGATCGCGACCGCGATGGCGCTGGCGAGCGACGACATGGTGTTCCCGAGTTACCGCCAGCAGGGGGTGTTCCTCGCGCGCGGCGTGCCGATGACCGAAATGGTCAACCAGATATTCTCGAACCGGGCCGACACGCTGAAAGGGCGGCAATTGCCGATCATGTATTCGGCGCGCGACCAGTCGATGTTCTCGATCTCGGGCAACCTGGCGACCCAGTATCCGCAGGCGGTGGGGTGGGCGATGGCCAGCGCGATAAAGAACGACAGCCGCATCGCCACCGCATTCCTGGGCGAGGGATCTAGCGCCGAAGGCGATTTTCATTCCGCGCTGACGTTTGCCGCAGTCTACAATGCGCCAGTCGTGTTCAACCTGATCAACAACCAGTGGGCAATCTCCAGCTTTTCCGGCTTTGCCGGCAGCGAGCGCACGACTTTTGCCGCGCGCGCGATCGGCTATGGCATCGCGGGTCTGCGCATCGATGGCAACGATCCGCTGGCGGTGTTTGCCGCGGTGCGCTGGGCCGCCGACCGCGCGCGGGCGAACGCGGGGCCGACGTTGATCGAGCATTTCACCTATCGCGCCGAGGGGCATTCGACATCCGACGATCCCGGGCAGTATCGCTCCACGGCCGAGGGCAGCGACTGGCCGCTGGGCGATCCGGTCAATCGCCTGATGCGCCACCTGATCGCGCTGGGCGTGTGGGATGCCGAAAAGCACGCAGGCATGGATGCCGAAGTCGATACCGAAGTGCGCGCCGCCGTCCGCGCCGCCGAAGCCAACGGCACATTGGGGCATGGATTGCACCACCCGTTCCGCACGATGTTCGAAGACGTGTTCGAAACGCTGCCCTGGCACCTGGTCGAACAAAGCGAACAGGCGATCCACGAACGCCGCGTCAAATGGCCCGACTGGAGCGATGATGCCGATGTGGGAGACGCCCGATGACTGATCTGTCCGCGCCCGACCCCGAGGGCACCCGCCGCATGTCGATGATCGAGGCGATCAACGATGCGCTCGACGTGATGATGGACCGCGATCCCGATGTCGTGATCATGGGGGAAGACGTCGGCTATTTCGGCGGCGTGTTTCGCGCGACCGCCGGCCTGCAGAAAAAGTACGGCAAGACGCGCGTATTCGATACGCCGATTTCGGAATGCGGGATCATTGGCGTCGCGGTGGGGATGGGGGCCTATGGTTTGCGCCCGGTGCCCGAAATCCAGTTTGCCGATTATATCTATCCCGGCCTCGATCAGCTGGTGTCGGAGGCAGCGCGGCTGCGCTATCGCTCGGCGGGGCAATTCACTGCGCCGATGACCGTGCGCACGCCGTTTGGCGGCGGCATTTTCGGCGGACAGACCCACAGTCAGAGCCCCGAGGCACTGTTCACGCATGTCGCGGGGATCAAGACCGTGGTGCCGAGCACGCCGCACGACGCCAAGGGCCTGCTGATCGCGGCAATCGAAGACAACGATCCGGTGATCTTCTTCGAGCCCAAGCGCTTGTACAACGGGCCGTTCAGCGGGCACTATGACGAACCGGCCGTGCCCTGGGCGCGCCATCCCGACAGTGTGGTGCCGGCCGGGCACTACCGCGTGCCGCTGGGTCAGGCGCGGATCGTGCGCGAGGGCGAGGCGGTGACCGTGCTGGCCTATGGCACGATGGTCCATGTCGTGCGCGAAGTGGCCGAGCGGCAGGGGATCGACGCCGAAGTGATCGACTTGCGCACGCTGGTGCCGCTCGACATCGGGGCCATCGTCAAGTCCGTGAACAAGACCGGCAAATGCCTGATCGTCCACGAAGCGACGCGCACCGGCGGATTTGGCGCCGAATTGAGCGCGCTGGTGCAGGAACGCTGCTTCCACGCGCTGGAAGCGCCGATCGAGCGCGTTACCGGGTTCGACACGCCGTATCCACACAGCCTGGAATGGGCGTATTTTCCCGGGCCAGTGCGGATCGGCGAGGCGTTTGCCCGCCTGATTGCCGCGTAATGTTCAGCTTTAGTCGGGTGACCGTATCATGAGCCGTTATACCTTCCGCCTCCCCGATATCGGCGAGGGCATTGCCGAGGCCGAAATCGTCGCCTGGCATATCAAGATCGGCGATATCGTGGCCGAGGATGGCCCGCTGGCCGATGTGATGACCGACAAGGCGACGGTCGAAATGGAAAGCCCGGTCGCCGGGCGCGTGGTCGAGATTGCCGGAGACGTTGGCGACCGGATCGCGATCGGCTCTGCGCTGGTGGTGATCGAGATCGAGGGCGATGGCGATGGCGATGCGGCCCAAGCTGCGTCTGCACCTGCGGCTACACCTGTGCCGGTGAAGGCCGAAACGCCGAAGCCTGTCGCAACGCCCGAGCCTGTGGCCGCACCGCCCCCGCCGCCTGTTGCGGCTCCGGCACCCGCTGCGCCCACTGCGCGCGTGCTGGCCAGTCCGGCGGTGCGTGCGCGTGCGCAAGATCTGGGGATCGACCTGGCCAAGGTCCAGCCCGGGCCCGAGGGGCGCGTGCGCCACGGTGATCTCGACCAGTATATCGCCTATAACGCCGGCGGATTTGCGCCGGCAGGGGCAAAGCGTGCCGACGAGGCGATCAAGGTCATCGGCATGCGCCGCCGGATCGCCGACAACATGGCGGCGTCGAAGCGCAATATTCCGCATTTTTCCTACGTCGAGGAAATCGACGTGACCGAGCTCGAACGCGTCCGCGCCGAACTGAATGCAGCGCACAGCGGCCGGGGCAAGCTGACGCTGCTGCCGTTCATGATCACCGCGATCTGCCGCGCGGTGCCCGATTTCCCGATGATCAATGCGCGCTACGACGATGAGGCCGGTGTGGTCACGCGCTATGGCGCGGTGCATCTGGGGCTGGCGACGCAGACGCCCGGCGGTCTGATGGTCCCGGTGATCCGCGATGCGCAGGATCGCAATCTTTGGCAGCTCGCGCGCGAAATCGGTCGCCTGGCCGAAGCGGCGCGCAATGGTTCGATCGCGGCCGGCGAAATGTCGGGCTCGACGCTGACGGTGACCAGCCTGGGACCTTTGGGCGGCATTGCGACAACACCGGTCATCAATCGGCCCGAAGTCGCGATCATCGGGCCAAACCGGATCGTCGAACGGCCGATGTTCGTGCCCGACGGTCACGGCGGCGAACGCCTGGCCAAGCGCAAACTGATGAACCTGTCGATCAGCTGCGACCACCGCGTGGTCGATGGCTGGGACGCGGCGAGCTTTGTCCAGGCGATGCGCAAACTGATCGAGGCGCCGTCGCTGCTGCTGGTGTAGTACGCGCACCAAACCCCACCGCTATGGGACAGGGTCAGAAATCTACCGCACTGTCCCGCGATAGGTGATCTGGCCCGTACCGCCCGGCACGCGCCAGCGGACATGCGTGACATCGCCGGGCAGGGCATGGCGCCAGCCATCGCCATCGTGCACCATCAACGCGCCCAGCGGCCCCCACGCATGCCCGCCATCGACCGAAACATCCTCGGACGGCGTGCCCAGGCCCGCCTGATACGCAACACTGCGCGGCACCGGATTGACCACGGTAAAGCCCTGGCGATCGCCGCCGGACCAGCTGACCACGAACACCAGCCTGTCGCCCGGATGCAGCGCATCGGTGCGCTCGAGAATGCGTGCCCGGCGCCCGCCCGGGGCCGGTTCGAACCGTTCGACAAACACATCGCCAGCCAGCTGCACTTTGGCGGGATTACGCGCCTGATCGGCACCTGGGCCGGGTGCCGCGACGACCGCGACAGGCATCGCGCCGGCAATCATCCACAGGCTGTCTCGTATGCGCAAAGGCTTGCCCCCAAACCACGAATTCCTGTCGCTTCGCTACCCTATCGTGGCGAAGATCCCGTTAACGACAGGATGCGACGGCGGTGTCGGCAAAAAGTTTTATGGTGCTTTGTTGACAGGCAAGGTGGGGTGCCATAGAGGAGCCGGCTCCCAAGCGGGAACGCGGGTGTAGCTCAGTTGGTTAGAGTGCCGGCCTGTCACGCCGGAGGTCGCGGGTTCAAGTCCCGTCACTCGCGCCATTACCGCTTTTTGGGACATACATGCCATGGCTGTGCGGGTGTAGCTCAGTTGGTTAGAGTGCCGGCCTGTCACGCCGGAGGTCGCGGGTTCAAGTCCCGTCACTCGCGCCATGGCCTGGTGATATCGAACCTGTTTGGCAACGCTCAGCGGTTATGCGACCGGGCTCACGATGCCGGCGCAGACCAGCGGCCGGTTTCCATCCAGATCAGAAATCGTCTCAGCGGCAGCAGCCAGATCGTGCCCAGCACCAGATAGACCAGCGTCTGCGCCAGCACAGGCCATGTGCTCAGCATTCCACCCAGTTGTGCCACCAGCATGGCGTAGACCCCAAGCACCAGCAGCAATCCGAGAATGCCGACCGGCTTGCGCCAGGTCGGGCGGCGCGCGTCGATATCGGTGTCGATCATGTGCTTGCGCTTTCGAATGGGCCATGCAGCCGGGTAGGCGTAATGACCGCGCTCAGCGGCAGGTCATGGTCCTCGTTCGGCAGATCATCGACCAGCTGGCAATCCCACGCCAGGCCGATCGCGATCGTGCCGGGATGCGCGGCCAGCCAGCGGTCGTAATGTCCGCCGCCCTGGCCGAGCCGGGCGCCGGCATCGGTAAACCCGACCAGCGGCACGAACAGCACATCGGGCGTGAGTGCGGGCGCAGCGGCGGCAGGCTGCGCCACGCCAAACGCACCCGGCTCGAGCAATTCATCGAGATGCGGTGATGTCCACTGGCGAAACACCATCGCGCTGTCGCGATCGGCGAACCACGGCAGGGCAATCTTGTGGCCGGCCTCGTGAAAATACCGCGCATAGCCAAGCGCTGGCGCTTCGCCGTGCGCGGCGACATACAGCCCGATGGTGGCTGTTGCAGGGATCATCGACAGCAAGGCGGCGGGCGGGCGCATCAGCACCAGCGCCAGAATGCGCGGATCGAGCGCATCGGCATGCGCACGACGAGCCGCGCGCAGCGATTTGCGCAACGCAGACTTGGAAAACGCCGTGTCGGTCCCGGGCCTGGGCGTTGCATTATCGGGCGTGAGGTCGCTCATCCGCGTCCTGATCAATCTAGGGGGGTGACGGGCCCACCATGGGTCGTTTGCTCGGAAAATCCTCTGACGCGCTCACGTCAGGTGGGGACCATGTGTCCCGGACCAAGATCCGGGCCAGGGACAGCCCCCAAGGATTGCTTATAGCCTCAGGGATATTCATGCGGCTCGTACCGGGCAGAACCCGTCGCCTGTGTATTTAGGGTGTCTGTGGCCAATGCTCAAGCCTTGCGGCAAGCTTTTCCACGCGATCGGCCAGCACGGCGACACGAGCGACCACTTCGGGTGCAATTTCGGCAATGACAGGCACAGGTGCCGCAACGGCCGGGGCAGTGGCTGGGGCAGGGGCAGGGGCAGGGGCAGCTGCCACAGGAGGCTTTCCTTGCAACGTGTGCAATTCGTCCGCCAGCATCAGCGCGGTGACCAGCAGCATCCGCGCCTCGGTCTGGCCCTGGCCGACACCGAGTTTGCTGACGCGCTCGTCGATCATGCCTGCCAGCATCCGCAGATGCGGTTCTTCGTCCGCACCGACCGAAATCACGTGATTACGCCCGCCAATCGACAGCGAGACGTTACGCGGTGCTCTATCGCTCATGACGGATCCGCCTGATCGGGGGCTTTCTGGGGCAGATTGGCAAGCAACAGATCCAGTTGCTGCAATTCGTTGCTGACCGTATCTTTCAGCCGCCGGTGCCGCGCTTTCAGCGCTTCCAGCTCGGTCAGTGCGGCATCGCGCGCGGTGGCGGCCTGTTCCAGCCGGTCCAGCGCCAGTGCAATCCGGTCGAGATCGTCATGCAGATTTTCGGGGCTCGCATTGGATGTCATGCATCTGTCGCTAGCACATCGCGGGGCCTGCGCAAGCGTCACGCGCCGGGGCGTGCAATGGCCACCGTCGTGCCCGCAGCCATGCCTTTCGAAACACGCGCACGGTTGACAGCGCAAACGTATTTCCGCCAATGCATAGGAATGCACAAGTTGCTCCGCTGCGTGCCGCATGGCACGTCGTCCCAACCTTGACGGTGGTTGCGCCCTGTCCCAAGACGCCCCTGCCGAATCAGTCCCACGCGCGCTTGGCGGCGCGCCACATCAGGTTGCCCCCATCGGTATGACACGTGAATTTTCCGGCTCGTCCAATGTCACGCCCGCCTTCACGCCCATGGCAAACGCCATCCGCGCGCTTGCGATGGATGCCGTCCAGGCTGCCAATTCGGGGCATCCCGGCATGCCGATGGGCATGGCCGATGTCGCCACGGTGTTGTGGTCGCAATTCCTGAAGTTCGATCCCGATGCACCGCGCTGGCCCGATCGCGACCGGTTCATCCTGTCGGCGGGCCATGGCTCGATGCTGTTGTATTCGGCGCTGTATCTGACAGGTTATGCCAAGCCGGCGCTCGACGACATCCGCAAATTTCGGCAGCTCGACAGCGTTTGCGCCGGACATCCCGAAAACTTTCTCATCCCCGGCGCCGAATGCACCACCGGGCCTTTGGGCCAGGGCTTTGCCATGGCGGTCGGCATGGCAATCGCCGAGCGCCACCTGAACGCCGAATTCGGCGATGCGCTGGTCGACCACCGCACCTGGGTGATCGCTGGCGACGGCTGCCTGATGGAAGGCATCAACCACGAAGCGGTGGGCCTTGCGGGCACGCTCGGGCTGGGCCGGCTGAACGTACTGTGGGATGACAACCGCATCACGATCGACGGCGATACCAGCCTGTCGACCGTGGAAGACATCCCCGCGCGCTATCGCGCCAGTGGCTGGCACGTGACGTCGTGCGATGGCTATGACCACGCCGATATCGCACGCGCCATGGCCGAGGCTCTGGCCGATCCGCGCCCCTCGCTGATCGCGTGCCACACGATCATCGGCAAGGGCGCGCCTAACAAACAGGGCAGCCACACTGTCCACGGCAGCCCGCTCGGCGCGGAAGAAATCGCCGCAGCGCGCAAAAATCTGGGCTGGACAGCGGCGCCGTTCGAGATCCCTGCTGAAATCCTCGACGATTGGCGTGCCACCGGCGATCGCGGACGCAAGGCCCACTCTGAATGGGAAGCGGCGACTGCTGCACACCCGCAGCGAGCCGCATTCGATGCACGCATGGCGGGCGACCTGCCCGACATGAGCCAGGCGACCGCCGCATTCGCCACCTGGTTTGCCGAACCCCGCAAAGTCGCAACGCGCAAGGCGTCGGAACTGTCGCTCGAAGTGCTGGCGCCGGTGGTGCCCGCGCTGTTCGGTGGCTCGGCCGATCTTACGGGGTCGAACCTCACCCAGGTCAAATCGACGCCGTCGTTCGGCAAGAACGCCTATGGCGGCCGGCATGTCCACTACGGCATCCGCGAATTCGGCATGGCCGCCGCGATGAACGGCGCCGCGCTGCACGGCGGTCTGATCCCCTATGGCGGCACGTTCCTGGTGTTTTCGGATTATTGCCGCAATGCGATCCGCCTGTCGGCGCTGCAGCATGCGCGGGTCATCTATGTGATGACGCACGATTCCATCGGGCTTGGCGAAGACGGCCCGACGCATCAGCCGGTCGAGCATGTGATGAGCCTGCGCCTGATCCCCAATCTGCATGTGTTTCGCCCGGCCGATATCATCGAAACCGCGGAGTGCTGGCAGATTGCAGTCGCCACCCACGGCCCTTCGCTGCTCGCGCTGTCGCGCCAGAACCTGCCGCAAGTGCCGCGCGACACGACCGAAAACCGCAGTGCCAAAGGCGCCTATCGCCTGGTCGCCGCAACCGCCGCGCGCAAGGTCGTGCTGGTCGCGACCGGGTCCGAAGTTGAAATCGCGATGAAGACCGCCGCTGCGCTCGAAGTGCAGGGGATCGGCGCCGATGTCGTGTCGATGCCGTGTTCGGAACTGTTCGATGGCCAGGATGCAGCCTATCGCGCCGACGTGCTGCCCAAAGACGTGCTCAAGGTCTCGATCGAGGCCGGCGTCACGATGGGCTGGCAGAAATATGTCGGCGACGGCCTGACCGTCGGCATCGACACCTTTGGCGCATCGGCGCCTGCCGATCAGCTTTACGATCATTTCGGCCTGACCGCCGACAAGATCGTCCCGCAAATTCTCGCCCGGATCGCATAAGCCGGCACACCCAACTCTACGCAAGGAACGGATCATGGCCATCAAAGTCGCAATCAACGGTTTCGGCCGCATCGGCCGCAATGTCGCGCGCGCCATCCTCGAGCGCCCCGATTGCGGGCTGGAACTGGTCGCGATCAACGATTTGGCCAGCGCCGAAGCCAATGCCCGCCTGTTCAAGCGCGACAGCGTCCACGGCGCGTATCCCGGCACGGTCGAAGTCGATGGCACCGACCTGATCATTGATGGACACCGGATCAAGGTGACGGCCGAGCGCGACCCGGCCAAACTGCCGCACGGCGTGGATGGCGTTGACATTGCGCTGGAATGCACCGGCTTTTTCGCCGATCGCGCCGGCGGGCAGAAGCACCTCGATGCCGGCGCCAAGCGCGTGCTGATCTCGGCGCCGGGCAAGGATGTCGACCTGACGGTGGTCTACGGCGTGAACCACGAGAAGCTCGACGGCAGCCATCTGATCGTGTCGAACGCCTCGTGCACCACCAACTGCCTCGCGCCGCTTGCCAAAGTGCTGAATGACAGCATCGGCATCGAGCGCGGGCTGATGACCACGATCCACAGCTATACCAACGACCAGAAGATCCTCGATCAGATCCATTCGGACCCGCGCCGCGCCCGCGCCGCCGCGATGAACATGATCCCCACCACCACCGGTGCCGCGCGCGCCGTGGGTGAAGTGCTGCCCGAACTCAAGGGCAAGCTCGATGGCTCGTCGATCCGCGTGCCGACACCCAACGTGTCGGTCGTCGATCTGACTTTTACGCCCAAGCGCGACACGACCGCCGCCGAAGTCAACGAACTGCTGAAAGCGGCAGCCGAAGGCCCGCTGAAGGGCGTGCTGGCCTATACCACCGAGCCGCTGGTTTCGATCGATTTCAATCACGATCCGGCCTCGTCGACGATCGACAGCCTGGAAACCAGCGTGATCGACGGCAAACTGGTGCGCGTGCTGTCATGGTACGACAACGAATGGGGTTTTTCGAACCGCATGGTCGACACCGCCGGCGTCATGGGGCGCAGCCTCTAAAAAAATCCTCCCCGGGACGGGGAGGGGGACCACGCGAAGCGGTGGTGGAGGGGCGGTGCCTCATGATGCCAACATCGCGATGACGCGTTGAACCCATTCGCTGCCGCGCCCGGTCCCTGGTGACCCACGCGAACGCCACCGATAGCCGAGAGGCCCCTCCACCACGCTGCGCGCGGTCCCCCTCCCCCAAGGGGGAGGATTAGGAAAAACAGTATGACTTTCAAGACGCTGGATGACCTGGGCGACCTCACTGGCAAAGCCGTGCTGGTGCGCGAAGACCTCAACGTGCCGATGGCCGATGGCCGCGTGACCGATGCCACGCGCCTGCGCGCCACGGTGCAGACGCTGGCCGAACTCGCCGACAAAGGCGCCAAAGTGCTGGTGCTGGCGCATTTCGGGCGCCCCAAAGGCACCGCCAGCGCGGCCAATTCGCTACAGCAGATCGTGCCCGCGTTGCAGGACGTACTCGGCCGCCCGGTCGGGTTCATCGCCGATTGCGCGGGGCCCGTCGCCGAGGCGGCCGTGGCCGATCTTGCGCCCGGATCGATCACCGTGCTGGAAAACACGCGCTTCCACGCGGGCGAGGAAACCAACGATCCGGCGCTGGTTGCTGCGATCGCCAGGCTTGGCGATGCCTATGTCAACGATGCGTTTTCGGCAGCACACCGCGCGCATGCCTCGACCGAAGGCCTGGCGCATGTCCTGCCCGCTTATGCCGGGCGCGCGATGCAGGCCGAACTCGTCGCGCTGGAACGCGCGCTGGGCAATCCCGAGCATCCGGTGGCAGCCGTCGTCGGCGGCGCCAAAGTGTCGTCGAAGCTTGACGTGCTGCAACATCTGGTGGGCCAGGTCGATCACCTGATCATCGGGGGCGGCATGGCCAATACGTTTCTGGCCGCGCGCGGCATCGACGTCGGCAAATCGCTATGCGAACATGATCTGAAAGACACTGCCGAAGCGATCCTCGATGCTGCGGACAAGGCCGGATGCACCGTGCACCTGCCATACGACGCGCTGGTGTCGACCACCTTTGCCGCCAATCCGCCGTCGCTGCGCGTGACGAACGTGCATGAAGTGGCGGCCGACGAAATGATCCTCGACGTGGGACCTCAGGCGACCGAAGCGCTGGCCGATGTGTTGAAGACATGCCGCACGCTGGTGTGGAACGGCCCGCTGGGCGCATTCGAAATGGAACCGTTCGACACCGCAACCGTCGCCCTGGCACGATCGGCAGCAGCCTTATGCAAGGAAGGCGCACTGATCTGCGTCGCCGGCGGCGGCGACACGGTCGCCGCGCTCAACCATGCCGGTGTTGCAGGCGATTTCTCGTATGTCTCGACCGCTGGCGGTGCATTTCTGGAATGGATGGAAGGCAAGGAATTGCCTGGCGTCGCAGCGCTGAACACCTGAAAATGCCCTCCCTTGGGGGAGGGCATTACATGGTGCCGGACGCTACCGTGCCACAAAAGCCGCAGTGGTTGTCGTTGCGGAAACCGGCTCTCGCAACAGCGGCAGCAGAAGCGTGTTCAGATCGTCGATATCGAACGCCCCGGCTTTGGCATAGCGCAACACCCCCGCGCGATCGATGATGAAATTCGTCGGCACACCGCCCAGCGGGGCATAAGGCCCTTTCAACCGGTGCACCGGGATCAGCGCCATTGCCGCGAACAATTTACGCATCTGGTATTCCGGTACCGAATCTTCTGTGGTTGCGGCCAGCACGACCAGTCCGTGATCTTTCTGAAAGCGATAAAAGCCATCGAGCAGCGGCAATTCCTTGCGGCACGGCACGCACCATGTCGCCCAGAAATTGATTACCACGACCTGCCCGCGCAACGAGGCAAGGTCGAATTTCGCGTGGCTGACCGTTTCGATCTGCGCATCGGGCGCAGGTTGGCCGACTTTGGGCGTTGCCGCGACCGCAGGCACGGCCAGCAAGAGGGCCGTCAGGATTGGAAAAAAGCGCATTGATCCCCCACATGGCAGGATGCAATGACGCCCGATATTGCGCGGGGCGTCAAGCGATCGTGGTGCAAAAAGACGATAAGGCCTGTGTTGCGCTGCAACCAACTTGGCGCTAGGACGATGCAAGCGCATAGGTATGCATCGGCCGGGCGGTACGCGCGCCCGGCATCCGACTGCCATATCGATCCTTAGGGAAAGCACGGAAAAACTGGTTATGAACCACGCCGAACAGACACAGAAAATTGCCGCAGGCCAAGGCTTTATCGCTGCGCTGGATCAGTCTGGCGGATCGACGCCAAAGGCGCTCAAGGCCTATGGCGTTGCGGACGATGCCTGGTCGAACGACACCGAAATGTACGCGTTGATTCACGCGATGCGCACCCGCATCATCACCGCGCCATCGTTCAGCAGCGGAAAGATCATCGGCGCAATCCTGTTCGAACGCACGATGGATGGCCAGATCGACGGCCAGCCGGTGCCGAGCGTGTTGACCGCGCAGGGCATCGTGCCGTTCCTGAAGATCGACAAGGGCCTCGAAGACGAAGCCGACGGCGTGCAGCTGATGAAACCGATCCCCGGCCTGGCCGACTTGCTCGCCCGCGCCAAAGGCCTCGGTGTGTTCGGCACGAAGGAGCGCTCGGTCATCAATTCGGCGAATGCCAAGGGCATCGCCGCGATCGTCAAGCAGCAGTTCGCCGTCGCGCAAGAGGTGCTCGATGCCGGCCTGATGCCGATCCTCGAGCCGGAAACGAACATCAAGAGCACCACCCGCGCCGAGTGCGACGCACTGCTGACCAGCGAAATCCTGGCCGCGCTGAACGCCCTGCCCGCTGGCGTCAAAGTCATGCTCAAGCTGTCGTTGCCGGCAGTACCTGGCACTTATGCGCCGTTGATCGCGCATCCTGCCGTGCTGAAAGTCGTGGCGCTGTCGGGTGGTTATGCGCGGGCCGAGGCCTGTGCCGAGCTGGCCAAAAATCCCGGGATTATCGCCAGCTTCAGCCGCGCGTTGCTCGATGATCTGCGCGTGGACATGACCGACGCGCAGTTCGACGCGACGCTTGGCACCGCGATCGACGAAATCTATGCCGGCTCGACTGTAAAGAGCGCGCCTGTCGCTGCTTGATCTTCACGAGAGGATGTGAAGAAAGCGCCCCTCACCCCGGCAAACGGGGGAGGGGCGTTTTCATTTCGGGGAGTTGCAATTCGCTCGGCTTGCTCTAGCGCAGCGCGCATGACCGCACCCGATTGCCAGCTCTACCTGATCTCGCCGCTCGATGTTTCGGGCGATTTTGCCGCCCGCCTGGCCCGCGCGCTTGATGCCGGCCCGGTGGCCGCGTTCCAGTTCCGCGTCAAAGGTATCGACGAACACGCCGCGGTCAAACTGGCCGAGCCGTTGCAGGCGATCTGCGCGCAGCATGATGTCGCCTTCATCGTCAACGATTCGATCAGCCTGGCCAAGCGTCTGGGCGCTGACGGTGTCCATCTGGGGCAGGACGATGGCGAAGTCGCCGATGCGCGCCAGCGCCTGGGCAAGGAGGCGCAGATCGGCGTCGCGTGCAAGGACAGCCGCCATCTTGCGATGGAAGCGGGCGAGGCCGGCGCGGATTATGTATCGTTCGGCGCGTTTTATCCCTCGACGACCAAAGTCACGACGGTACAGGCCGATATCGAGCTGCTGTCGTGGTGGTCGAACCTGTTCGAAATTCCGGTGGTCGCGATCGGCGGGATCACGCCCGCCAACTGCGCGCCGCTGGTCGCGGCGGGCGCCGATTTCCTGGCGGTGTGCAACGGCGTGTGGGGCGGTGACGAAGCGCAGGCGGTAGCCGATTTCGCCAGGGCAATGACCGGCGTCGCGCGCTGACAATTCCTTTTTCCGTCTCCGGGAATGACGACAGTTTGAAAGGTTACTGCGCCGCGGCGTCCGGATCGGCGTCGTGCGCGCCTTGCTCGCGGGCGTCTGCATCACGATCGTTGCCGGCTTCCAGTGCGCTGGCGCTGCTCTGGCGTACGCAGCGGTCGGATGTGCGCTGTCCGCTGGCATTGATCGGATGCAGGATGCCCAGGCCCACCAGGATGTATTTGCGCGAGCGAAACGGCCCGCTGGTCATCATCAGGTCATTGCCGAGCAGCAGATAACTGCCGCCCACGCCCTTGGCCGTGCGATAGCTCGAATCGGGGACGATCCGGAAGCTGTCGTCCAGCAAGCGCCGGGGCGCGGTTTCCGCATCGCCCTTGGTCTCGCACACCCAATAGCCAAGCAGCAGCGTACGCAGCAGGCCGCCGGGCGCGGCATGCGCAGCCGTCGGCACGAGCGCGGCCATCAGCAAAAGGACCAGCGAGCGGAGCGGGGCAGAGTGTTTCATCACGCAAGCGCGCTACCACATCGCAGCGACTTGAAGCAATCGGCGCCAGCGTCTAAGGGCAGCGATCTTATCCTGACAGCCGTTCAACTTTTTTAGGGCTCTTTCCATCATGAAGATCAGCGGCGTGGACATCCGTCCGGGCAATATCCTGGAATACGAAAAGGGCATCTGGAAAGTTGCCAAGACCCAGCATACCCAGCCCGGCAAGGGCGGCGCGTTCATGCAGGTCGAAATGAAAAACCTGATCGACGGGCGCAAGACCAACGTGCGGTTCCGTTCGCAGGATACGATCGAGCGCGTCCGGCTCGATACGAAGGACTTCCAGTTCCTCTACGCAGAGGGCGATGACCTTGTGTTCATGGATGTCGAAAACTACGACCAGATTACGCTGCCGGCCGATCTGCTGGGCGATGCTGCGGCATTTCTGCAGGACGGCATGACCGTGCTGCTCGAAATGTATGACGAACGCCCGATTTCGGTGCAGCTGCCCGACCAGGTCGAAGCGACGATCGTCGAAGCCGATGCCGTGGTCAAAGGCCAGACGGCCTCGTCGAGCTACAAGCCCGCGATCCTCGACAACGGCGTGCGCGTGATGGTGCCGCCGCATATTTCGAGCGGCACGCGGATCATCGTCGACGTCTACGAGCGCAGCTACGTCAGCAAGGTGGCCTGAACCGATGGCTGTCATTTCCGGTCTCGTTCGCGTGATGGAGCGCGCCGCCCGCAAGGCCGGCACGCGCCTGCGCCGCGACTTTGGCGAAGTCGAACATCTCCAGGTCAGCCGCAAGGGGCCGGGCGATTTCGTGTCGAAGGCGGACCAGCATGCCGAACGCACGATCTACGACGAATTGCTGCTGGCGCGCCCCGACTGGGGCTTTGTCATGGAAGAGGGCGGCACGATCGAGGGCGACCCGCGCAAACCGCGCTGGATCGTCGATCCGCTCGATGGCACGACCAATTTCCTGCACAGCATTCCGCATTTCGCGATCTCGATCGCGGTGCAGGAACCGGCGCTTGACGGCAAGGGGGCCGATGGTTCGGGCTGGGGCGATGTGATCGCAGGCCTGGTCTATCAGCCGATCACCGATGAAAGCTTCTGGGCCGAAAAAACACGCGGTGCCTGGCTGCACGACCGGCGTCTGCGTGTTTCGGCACGGCGCAATCTCGATGAGGCGCTGATCGGCACCGGCATTCCTTTTTCCAACCGCGGCGACGCCGGGCAGTGGTCGCGGATCTACGCCGAAATCGGCCCGCGCGTGGCGGGTATCCGGCGCAACGGCGCAGCATCGCTCGATCTGGCGTGGGTTGCGGCCGGGCGGTTCGACGGATTTTGGGAAACCGATCTGCAGATCTGGGATTCGGCCGCCGGTTGCCTGCTCGTTCGCGAAGCCGGCGGGTTCGTTTCCGATTTCCGGGGTCGTTCGCTGCCGATCTGTGCAGAAAGCGTGCTGGCCGGTACCGACGGACTGCATGCGCGTTTGCACAAGTTGCTGGCGGGCGCGATGAAACCGAGTGCAAATCCGGTTGATCAGGGCGGCGCGGTCGGCTAGCGCTTCGCCCGGTATTGCCCCTGTGGTGGAATGGTAGACGCGTCCGACTCAAAATCGGATGGAGAGATCCGTGCCAGTTCGAGTCTGGCCAGGGGCACCAAATTACGAAACGCTGCAATCTAAAAGCCCCCCCGTCAGGGGCTACGGTATTCCCATCGTAACATGCTCGTCATTCCTGCGGACGCAGGAGACGCAGTCCAGCGCAGCTAATCCAGGCTGAGCGCCAAGCACAAACTTCAGCACGTGGCGCTCAGTCTGCATTAGCTGCGCTGGACTGCGTCTCCCGCTTCCGCGGGAATGACAAATAAAGGTAAGGTGAACTCCGTACCTCAGTACCTCAGCTGTCGATCGCGGCCATCGATGCGTAGCGATCACCGACCGCCGCGCCGGCGGGGATGATCTGATCGATCCGCGCAAGATCTGCCGCGTCGAGGGTTACATCCAGCGCACCGATATTCTCGTCGAGATATTTGCGGCGCTTCGTCCCCGGGATCGGCGCGATATCATCACCTTGCGCCAGCACCCATGCGAGCGCCAATTGTGCCGGAGCGCAGCCCTTTTCCCTGGCCATCGCCTCGATCGCATGCACCAGTTCGATATTGCGATCAAACGCAGCGCCCTGAAACCGCGGCGAATTCCGGCGAAAATCGTCCTGTGGCAGATCGTCGGGCGTCTTGATCTGTCCGGTCAGAAAACCGCGCCCCAGCGGGCTGTACGGTACAAACCCGATGCCCAGCTCACGCAACAGCGGCAGAATCTCTGCCTCCGGCTCACGGCTCCACAGCGAGTATTCCGTCTGCAGTGCAGAGATCGGATGCACCGCATGCGCGCGGCGGATTGTCGCGGGTGACGCCTCGGACAAGCCCAGATAGCGCACTTTGCCTGCCGTCACGAGTTCGGCCATCGCACCCACCGTATCCTCGATCGGCACGTTCGGATCGACGCGGTGCTGATAATACAGGTCGATCACGTCGAGCCCGAGACGCTTCAGGCTGGCATCGCAGGCCTTGTGCACGTAATCGGGCCGGCCGTTGATCCCGTCGAAACTGCCGCCCGGGCCGCGCATATTGCCGAATTTTGTCGCCAGCACGATTTTATCGCGGTTGGCTTTGGCAAAAGGCCCGATCAGTTCTTCATTCGCGCCCGATCCGTACATGTCGGCGGTATCGAAAAAGGTAACGCCATGCGCCAGCGCATGGTCGAGAGTCGCGACCGATTCGGTATCGTTCTGCTCGCCGTAAAACTCCGACATGCCCATGCAGCCGAGGCCGAGTGCCGATACCTCCAGGCCTTGCGAGCCCAGTTTGCGTAGTTCCATGCGTGTTCTCCTAGCTGTCGGTCGGATAAGCTGCGGGCGGCGATGAAGGTCCGCCCGCCCGTGCGATTTCGCGCCGAAGCGGTCGCGCATCTGCACCAACCGATTGAACGTATATGATTTGTGCGCGTAATTTTCGCGGCAGGCATGTAACCATATCATGATGCCGAACGTATGGCATCATGTGGAACCTGTTAGTCTTCCACGCTTGATCAACGGTGGTGTTTTTATGCAATATGATCGTCGTTCGATGGTTGCGGTTTTGCTGGCGGGCACGGTTGCCGTCGCCAGCGGCGCCGCGCGCGCTGCGGCAGGGTTTACGCTGACCGATGCGCAGTGGCGCAAGAAATTGAGCCCGGAGGCCTATGACGTAATGCGTCATGCCGGCACCGAGCGGCCATTTACCAGCCCGTTGCTGAACGAGCATCGGGCGGGGCAATTCGCCTGTGCCGGGTGTGACCTCGCGCTGTTCGGTTCGCACACGAAATTCGACAGCGGCACGGGCTGGCCCAGTTTCTGGCAGCCGCTGCCTCATGCGGTCGCGACCACGACCGACCGCGGCTTTGGCGAAGTGCGCACCGAAGTGCATTGCGCGCGCTGCGCCAGCCACCTGGGACACGTGTTCAACGATGGCCCGAAACCGACCGGCCTGCGCTATTGCATGGACGGTGTCGCCTTGACCTTTCACGCAGGAGCACCCGCATGACCCGTATCGTTCTGGCAGCAACGCTCGGCCTGGCCGCGTCGCTCGGCGTGATCAGCGCGTGCTCGGGTGCGGTGGCCTCGACGCGGCCGTTTCCCGAACCGGCGGCCGAGGCCGTTGGCGCCGGCGGCAAAGTCGCGGTGCTCGCGGGCGGCTGTTTCTGGGGCATGGAAGGCGTGTTCGAACATGTGAAGGGCGTCAGCCATGTGACTGCGGGCTATACCGGCGGCACCCGCGCACAGGCGGATTACCAGACGGTGTCGACCGAGACGACCAACCACGCCGAATCGATCCGCATCGAATACGACCCGGCGGTGATCAGCTATGGCCACCTGCTCGAAATCTACTTTGCCGCCGCGCACGATCCGACGCAGGTCAATGGCCAGAATCCCGACGAGGGTCGCAGCTATCGCTCGGCGATCTTCCCGCAGAACCCCGAACAGCGCGCGATTGCCACACAGTACATCGCCGCGTTGAACCAGGCGCATGTCTTCGGCAAGCCGATCGCCACAAAGCTGGAGACGGGCACCTTCTACCCCGCCGAGGAATACCACCAGCAGTTCATGCGCCGGCACCCGGATCATCCGTATATTCGCGCCTGGGACAATGCACGGGTGGCCAACCTGCACGCGCGCTTTCCGCAGTATTACAAGGCGTAAGTAAGTCGAGTTACGCTCACCCCACCGTCACCCCGGATCAAGTCCGGGGCGACGGTCGCGGGGGCGCAGCGTGTCTCAGTCCAAAGTCTCGCCAGGTTTGCGGCCAGCCTCGATCGCAGCAGCGATCTGGTGCACCACCGGCAGCAATTGCGACACATCGTCGATCACGAAATCCGCGCCCTCTGCGCGCAATTCCGCCGTGGCTGCAGCAACCCGGTCCGCGCGCGTCGCATCATCGAGCGCCGCAAATTCATCACGATCCAACCCGACCGAATTGCCCGACGCCGCAATGCCTACCGTCCAGCATCCGGCGTGACGCCCTTCGGCAATGCCCACCGGCGCGTCGTCGACCTTGATCGCCGCCGATGCCGGCCACACGTCCAATCCGATCAGCGCGGCCCAGGTCATCAATGGGGCAGGGCGGCCGCTTGGCGTATCGCCGGCGCAGATCACGACTTCGGGCGCATACCCCTGCCTGGCCGCCGCAGTGCGGATCGCGGCCATCATCTCGGGGGTGTACCCGGTGCCCGAACCCACTTTGACGCCCAGCGCCAGCAGCGCGGCATAAGCGGCCGCTGCGCCGGGGATCAGTTCGGCGGCCGCCTGCGCCGCCGCGACCATCGCCGGTTCGACCAGCGCATAGATGCGTTCGATATCGTGCGCATCGGGTGCCTTGCCGAAATGCGCAGACCAGCGCGCGACGATGCCGGGTTCGTGGAGCAGCGCGGTCACATGATCAAGCTTCGCCCGCCCCATGTCGGCGCGCGCTTCGGCTTCGCTGATAGGCACGCCTTGCTGCGCAAACACCTGCGTCAGCGCGTTGACCGGCGCCTTGCAGCCGAAATCGACCATCGTTCCGGCCCAGTCGAAAATCACTGCTTTGACTGCAAACGTCATGTCGAGGTTCCCATCAATTGGTTCAGCACTTTTTCGGCAATGCCGAACGAAGTCGAGGCACCGGTTCCGCCGGTGACGATCACGAGCCGCACATTGTCGTCCGGGGTATCCACCAGATGCGTGCGATCATCCGCGCTCGCATAAGTCCCGACCCAGCGCTCGATCACCGCAGGCGCGGGGCCCCCGGTGGCGCGCGCATACTCATCCAGGATATCGTGTTCGGCGCTGGCAGGCGCAAACGGGCCGGGCAGGTCCGCATAATGGTGGCTGTCGCCCACGATCAGCGTGCCGTCGCTGCCTTGCGCGACGATCAGATGCACGCCGTTGGCATAATGGCGTGGCTGCTCGGCGATCAGCTTCGCCTTCAGCGCCGCCGCCTCGGGCAAGGCGGCGTAGCCGGTATAGCGGGTCAGCGACAGATCGCTCATCAGCGCGCCGGGCAGGCGAAAGCCCGGATCGGCGAGCCGCAGCATCGACAGCCGGCAGCGGCGCAAATTGTACGCCGCGATCCGGTCTGGCCACAGCGTCGAAAAATCGTCGCCGGGGCACACGACGACATGCCCGGCCGCAACATCGCCGCGCGAGGTGTGCAGCACCGGCGGCAGGCTGGAATACGCAGCGGTCTCAGTCAAAATGTCGATGCCCAGGTGCTCTTGCGCCCAGCGGGTCAGCAGCGGAATCGCATCGCGCGATTCCACGCGCAATTCGTGCGGGCTGTATAGCGCGCCCAGCAGGTCGGTGCCGCCCAGACCACCCATGTCGGCACGAAAGGCATCGGCAGAGATCCGCCGGCACCCTTCGCCCATTTCGGTATTCAAAAACGCATCGATCACCGCCAGCGCCTCGGGGGACCGTGCGGCGAGATACAGTCCGCGATGCTCGATCGCAATCCCGGCCTGTGGCGCAATGTCCGCCCAGACATCGCGCGTGCGCCGGGCCAGCGCCCAGGATTCGCCGCGTTCCTGGCCGGTCACGGTGACAAAGCCGAAATTGCGGACCGATGCGCCATTGGCGCGGCATTCACGCTCGATCACGATGACGCGCATGCCCCGGCGCGCTGCCGTGATCGCATGGGCCAGCCCCATGATCCCGCCGCCGACCACTGCCAGATCGTACACTTTGCTCATGGTTCGCCCGGCATCCCTGTCATTACCAACTTGTCATTACGAAACGGGGCAGCACCATCGCTGGTACCGCCCCGTCTGTCACGCTGTATGGCGCAAAAGGCCTCAGAACGACGTCCCGATCTTCATCCCGTACGTCAGCGGACGGGTCGGCACTTCGGACTTGATGAACTGCGCCGTCGAGGTGAACGTCGAAGCATGCGTGTTGGTCAGGTTTTCGCCGAAGATCGACACGGTCCAGTTGTCGTGCTTGAAGCCGACCTGCGCATCGAGCGTCGCATACGCCGGCAGATAGAAGCGATAGACCGTCGAGCCCGGGGTCGTCGTGCCGGTGGCTGTCGGATAGGTCGAAGGCTCGGTATACATGCCACTGATATACGACACGCCGCTCGATACGTACCAGGCCATCGTGTCGCTCGTCGACCAGTCATATCGACCACGCAGGCTGGCCTGCACATGCGGGCTGAACGGCGTGATGCTGCCGACCGTACCGAACGGGCTCATCACGTTCTGTCTGCCGGCTGCGGTGTAATAATACATCAATTGCTGGCCGAAATTGACCGAGGCGGGATTGTTGACCGGCAGCAACGGTGCGCTCGACTGCTTGCTGTCGTTATAGGTGATGCCACCCTGGATCGACAGGCCCGTGATCGGGCGTGCGACCAGTTGTGCCTCGGCGCCCTTGATATGATAGCTGGGCCCGTTGGTCACGAACGACGTGTTGCCATAGCCGCCGGCCGGGTTGAACACGCCAATCGGCGGGTTGTTCCAGACCATGTAGTACCCGGACAGGTTGAACTGCACCTTGCGGTCGAACAGATCGGTCTTGATCCCGGCTTCCCAGTTGGTCAGCTTGTCGGGGTTGTAGACGAGCGGGCGGAAATACTGGCCCACGCCGTTCTGGTCGGGCAGGATGTAATACCCGCGACGGTTGAACCCGCCCGGGCGGAAGCCCTGGCTGAACACCGCATAAAGCAGGGTGTGATCCGCCGGCTTCCACGTCAGTTCGGCTTTGCTCTTGAACCCGTGATACGTCGTGTGGTCGTTGTCGCCGTCGATGCTGTGGTTGCCGCCGTTCTTGGGGTCGATCGGACAAGCCAGGACCTGATAGCAGGCAGTGTACGTTTCGAATTGCGAACCGAGTTCGTATTCCTTGTAATTGTAATAGCGCGTGCCGCCCGTCAAAGTCAGGTTGGGCAGGATGTCGAAATCGACCGAGCCGAAAAATGCATACTGGCGATAGCCGCGCTGCGTGTCTTCACCAAAGGTCGTGCCCGAAGGTTCCAGCCCTGGCTCATTTGCAGTCGTGCCGGGATACGTCGAAACCTGGCCGACACACGCCACGTTGGCTGTAATCTGGGCCTGCGTACAGCCCGGGATCGAAGTGTAGTTGAAGCGCTGGATATCGTAGATCTTGTAGTTTTCGTAATACGCACCGACGATGCCACGGATGCGTTTGCCTTCGGGGCTCTGGATGCGCAATTCCTCGCTATGATGCGTGTTGCGAATCTGGTCGTTCCAGTTGGCGACGGGCGAATAGCAATACGTGTTCGGACCTTTGTTGAACCCTGTCGCACCGGTACACTGGTAATACATGCCGCCCGGCGTGCGCGAATAGTTGCTGTAGTCCTGCTGCTCGTTGATGTGGCGCGTCATGTACGAACCGGTATAGACCAGTTTGAAATCGCCGATCTTGCCGTTCAGGGTCCACGCCGTGTTCCAGTACGTGTCGACGTTATACGATGGCGAAAATGTCGTGGTCTGCAGGTTGCCCAGCGCCTGACCATCCGAACCGTTGGGATACGACGCAAACGTGCCCTCTGCATCGACTTTCTGATAGCTTTCGGCCACCAGCAGGTTCCAGTCGGGGACGATGTCCCACAGCGCTTCGATGCGGCCACCGATGTAATCGACCGGGTTGTAGTTCTTTTTCACCTGGTCGGCGTTGTTGTACTGGCCGTTGTCCGACTGGTTGGTCGCGCTGGGCGTATAGTGATACGCTACCGCGCCGGTGTCGGTCGCGCGGCGGGTAAACGTCGAATAGACGTTGTCGATATAGCCGCCGTGATGATCGTCATAGATCGTCGCGCGGACGGCGACCTTGTCGCTGATGACCGGCACGTTGATCGTGGCGTTGAAGGCGCCGTTGGGGGCGCCGCCGGCGGTGCCGCCAAAGCTGCCTTCCATATGGCCTTCGAACTTGCCGAGTTTGGGCTTGTTGGTGATGTAACGCACCGCGCCGGCTTCGGCGCCGCCGCCAAACAGCGTACCTTGTGGTCCTTCGAGCACTTCGACGCGTTCGAGATCGGCGACATAGACGTCGGCATTGCGTGCCGGAAACTGCATCGACTGGTCATCGAGGTACAGCGCCACGTTGGGGAAGGGGGCAATCGTGCCCGACGACTGGTTGCCGGCCGCGCCGGTCGACAGACCGCGCATGAAAATCGCGCCCTGACCAGGACCATTGCTGGCAAAGGTCACGTTCGGGGTATATTTCAGCAGGTCGCTGAACGTCGTGACGTTCAACTTGCCCAGCGCATCGCCGCCGAACGCCTGCAATGTCATCGGGACGTTCTGGATCGATTCGTTGCGGCGCGTCGCGGTCACGACGATTTCACCGGTCGGGATTTCGGCAGTCGTCGCCGGAGCGGCGTCAGCGGCGGCAGGCGCATCTGCGGCATGGGCGGCGGTGCCAAGCCCGGACAGAGCCAAGACTGCACAACCGGTGAACAAGGCCTGCTTGAGCGAACGCGTATCGGTTTTCATGTTCTAAAACCCCCCTGGGTGCGTGGATGCCGGACCGCTGAGGGGCCGGTTTCTGAGGGGCGTATGGGAGGCAAATATGACAGACCAAAGTGACCGGAGGTGATACTGACTTCAGGGAGTCACATGCAGAGTTGCCCAAAGTAACACTTTGGGACTGTTGCAAAAATGCAACTTTGGGATTTCGCGCGCCGGCGCAGAATGGGGCGACACCATCGCCGGAGCCAGCCCGTCATTCGGATCGGGATCACCGAGACTAGGTGATCAGGACATGGAGCTAATTTTCAAAAGTGGTTCAGCGCTAACGTATTCAACGGTCGCGTCCCGTGACGTGGTGTAGGTTTTGACGGTAGCGCTGCTGGCCGGACGCGCGCTTTCGATATTGCGCGGTAGCGGCCGGCCAGTGGCGCGGGTGGTCACCGTGATTTTCGGATAGGTTTGGGTTGCGAAGCTCGAACCTGGAGAACCACGATGACCGATTCCATGATGCACTTGCGCGCGTTGGTCGAGAAGGCCCCTGACGCGGATATTTTGCGCGACATGATCTCGTTTGCCGCCGGGCGGTTGATGGAGATGGAAGTCGGCGGCCTGACGGGCGCTGGTCACGGCGAGAAGTCCGCGGACCGGCTTGTCCAGCGCAACGGCTATCGCGATCGCGACTGGCAGACCCGCGCCGGCACGGTCGAGCTGCGCATCCCGAAACTGCGCAAAGGCAGCTATTTTCCCGGCTTTCTTGAACCGCGCCGCATGGCCGAGCGGGCACTGACGGCGGTCATCCAGGAAGCTTATGTGCAGGGCATCTCCACCCGGTCGGTTGATGACCTGGTCAAGGCGCTGGGCATGGATGGCATCTCCAAAAGCCAGGTCAGCCGCTTGTGTGAAGAGCTCGACGAGAAAGTGCATGCCTTCCTCGACCGCCCGATCGAGGGCGACTGGCCATACCTGTGGATCGACGCCACTTACGTCAAAGTCCGCCAGAATGGCCGGATCGTCTCGGTCGCGGTGATCATCGCGGTTGGCGTCAACAACGATGGGCGCCGCGAAGTGCTCGGCATGGACATCGGGCCCTCGGAGGCCGAGCCGTTCTGGACGGCCTTTCTGCGCAAGCTGACGCGCCGGGGGCTGCGCGGGGTGAAGCTGGTGATCTCCGACGCTCACGAAGGCATTAGGGCGTAGACTCATTACGCAGCGCACAGATGCGAGCGCCGCACCGCATCATACGAACCCTCGAACCCTTCACGCAGCAGCAGATCGTGGATCCGCGTCATCCGCAGCCGGTCACGCCGATGCCGCGCTTCGTTCTCGCTCAGCAGCGTATCGAGCCGTTCCTGAAACGGCCCGATCCGGGGCAAAGGCTGAACCGTGCGATGATAGTCAAACGCCCCTTCCGGGGCATTGATCGCTTTGCGCACCACCTTGCGCGACAGCCGCAAATCCCGCGCGATCTCCCTGATCGCTTTGCCGCCCGCGTGCTCGCGCCTGATGCGTACAACTGTCTCCACAACCAACATCCCGATCTCGCCACCTGAAAATCCAGGCCGCTGTCTAAACCATCGGATTGGTGGTTCCCTTTTGGACGCCGATCACCCCGCTAACAGGGCTCTTTTTGCACGCCGATCCACATTCATCGGCACCGCCTTTGCGCAAGAGACGCCCGAGGCAGCCAGTCAGCAATGGCGCTCCGTTGCCGATCAGATGCGACCAAAACTGCCAAAACTCGCTGCTCTGATGGACGATGCCGAGCCCGATGTGCTGGCCTACATGACCTTCCCGAAGGAACACCGGGCCAAGCTGCACAGCACGAATCCCATCGAACGCCTGAACGGCGAGATCAAACGCCGCACCGAAGTCGTTGGCATCTTTCCAAACGAAGCGGCTATCACCCGCCTGATCGGTGCCATTCTCATGGAACAGTCCGATGAATGGGCTGTCCAGCGCGCACGCTACATGACACTTGAAACCATGGCTCCGGTAAGCGACAATCCAATCGTCATGCTCTCGGCTGTGCCCGGCGCATGACCGGCTCAAACTGATGCCGAAATTGGCGGTGGTCCAGATAAGCTACACCACGCCGAGGGACACGATCTATTCAACATCGCTCAAGTGAAAAGTCAAACGCGCCAGGTTTCGATCGCGTCGCCAAGCGCCTCGGTTAATTCGCCTAGCCACGGGGCATAAGGCTTCCACTGATCGACGCCATCGCGACTGATGGGGCGGCGCACTTGTTCGGAACTGGGGGTGCGCACGCTGCGGGTATTCTGGTGGAAATTGAGGCAAGCGTCTTCGAATGGCAGGGCACAATGATCGAGCATACGCCGTATCTGGCCTTCGGGGTCATCGATCAGGTCTTCGTTGATGACGCGCAGGACACGGCCCGGCAGAACCTTGTCCCAATGGCGCATCAGGTCGAGATACGTGCGGTAATAGCGCGCAATATCTTCGATCGAATACGTGAATTCCTGCCCTTGCGCGAACAGCTGTTTCAGATTGGAAAAACAGCAATCCATCGGATTTCGCCGCGCATCGATGATCCTGGCATTGGGCAGGATCAGATGGATCAACCCGATATGCCGGAAATTGTTGGGCATCTTGTCGATGAAGCGCGCCCGGCCGAGCACGCGATAAGGACGAGTCTCTAAAATATACCGTTCTGCCATACTTCGTACTGCAGCGGCATCTAGGTCCGGCAATACACCGGGATAGCGGGGATTGACGAAGTCCAGTTCGCGGCCCTGCAATTCATGGACAATGCGCTGGATATCGGGCAGTTCTTGCGTGCCTTCGACTTGGCTGTGCGACGCGAGGATCTGCTCGACCAAGGTTGAGCCCGAACGCGGCAGGCCCAACACAAATATCGGATCGGGCGTTGGATCGCCCCAACGATTGCGTTCGGCAAAGAACACGGGTGCACACACGCGTTTTTGTTCACGTGTGTTGGTTTCCAAAATCTCGGGCCGATATTTGCTGTCCGCACGGCGCGCGCCGTTGCCACGTAAATAGGCGGCCCATGAAGCGGCGTAGTCGCTGCGGTCCTCCAGGGCCTTTCCCAACGCAAACGACAAATGGATCCGGTCGGTTGCCGATGTTGTCGTACTGATTTCAGCACGTGTCATTGCGGCAATCTGATCTTCCGTAAAGCGATATATCTTGAGATTGGCCAGGCTCCACCAGGCCTCTCCGAAATCAGGTCTCGCTCCGATCGAGGCATGATACGCTGTGAGCGTGCCGGGCAAGTCACCGACAGCCTTTAGAGCGTGGCCCAACCATAAATTGAACTCTGCGCGGCGCATTTGCGCTTGCGGCATCGTATCGTGGATATTCTCAAGGATACTGCGAAAAATACTGATAGCCTGCTCGTGCTCACCGAGCCCGATCGCTATTGCAGCAGCATGAGAACGATAATGTTCGTTCAAGGGATCCAGAGCAAGCAGCGGCACCAGCGCATTGCGAGCAAACGCATAATTGTGACGCGCAATCAAAGTCTGCACGTACTCGTTGCGCGCTTCGTGATGATCGGGCACCAGCGTCAGCACACCGGCAAGGAGCATCTCGGCATCGTCGTAGACTTCGTGAACGCAGCCAATCTGCGCAAGCAGTCGCATGGCTTCCGGATGATCGCCGTGGGTCAGCAGAAATTCGCGCACCATCATTTCGGCCGCTTCGATTTCGCCGTCGCCGAACAGCATTTTGGCGCGCAGCACGGGTGGGGGTAGACTGGCAAGATGCGCCGATTGTCCTGCCGCTCGCGCGGCACTTGTGGTATCGCCAGTCATACGGAACAGCCCGTCCAGCATTCGCCAGGCCATTGGCAGTGCGGGATTAAGCGTTACTGCCGTTTGCAACGCAGCAATCGCGTTTTGTGAATCACGCATTGCGACATGGCACAGGCCCCGTTCCTGCCACAATTGGCTGAAGTCGGGCCGCAGCGCATCCAGGCGGCCCAGCATTTCGAGCGCTTCGGCTGTGCGTTGCAAATGGCGCAGCGCGATTGCAGCGATCAGCAGCAAGTCGCGGTTTGCCGGATAAGTCGCCAGCAATCGGCGTGCGGCGTCCAGCGCGGCCTCATGATCACCCTGCGCTTGCATGTCTCTGACTTGCAAAACTTTCGCTTCCAGCACCGACATGACAGGGGCTGACCGGGTTGGTTGCGTAGCCATAGTTCCCGCCTCTCTGGTCAATCAAAACGTCTTTGTCAAAGCCATCCTGGTCAAAACCATTTTGTCAGTGACAAGGCGCGAAGCGGGTAAAACTAACTGGGGCGACACCCAAAAGATGCCGCCCCTGCTGTCTTATCCCATTCAATTGGAAACAGTATCAGAACTTGGTGCTGATTTTAATCCCGTAGATAAGCGGACGAACCGGGGTCTGCAACTTGATATATTCGCCCGATGTCGTGAATGTGCTGGCATGGGTATTGGTAAGGTTGTCGCCGAAGATTGTCACAGTGACGTTATCGTGGCTAAAGCCGATTGATGCATCCAGCAACGCATAGCCGGCCATCTTGTATCGTAGCACGGTCGTACCCGGAATGATCGTACCGTTTGCACTCAATGAGTTGGACGAAGAGGGATCGCTCGGCTTACTGGTATAACCCGACGGATAAGTGGAAGGTTCGTTATATTGCGAACCGGTATAGGACACGCCTGCTGCCACGAACCAATTAAAATCGTTCTTGCCGGCCCATTCATAACGGCTGCGGAAATTGGCCTGCACGTGCGGGCTGAACGGCGTGATCCCACCGACCGTGCCGAACGGGCTGGATACTGGGTTGGAAATCGGCTTTCCATAGTTGACTGAGGTGGGGTCTGTGACAAATCCACCAAACACAGTGGACAGGCATTTCCCCAAATCCGTAGCTTTTGGCTCGTTCACAATGAAACAGGGCGCATTGGACTGCTTGCTGTCGTTATAAGTCGCGGTTCCCTGAAGCGAAAGACCAGCGAGCGGGCGCGCGACAATCTGCGCTTCAACGCCCTTGATATGATAATTGGGACCGTTGGTAGCGAACGCAGTGTTGCCATAGCCTCCAGCCGGATTGAAGAAACCAAGCTGCGTGTTTTCCCAGACCATGTAATAGGCGGACAGATTGAACTGCACCTTGCGATCGAACAAGTCGGTCTTCAGGCCTAATTCCCAGTTTGTCAACGTGTCGGGCTTATAAGGCGCCGGAACATTAAGCTGGTAATTCGGCGTTGAGTTTGCTGGCCGGTTTGCAACAGGAGTGCCTGCGGAGTTTATATAAGGGAACGTTGCGTCCTGCACGCGGTCGGAAGGACCACGATTGAAACCGCCAGGCCGGAATCCCTGGCTGAACAATCCATAGAGCAGCGTATGTTCCTTGGGCTTCCAGGTTATCACCGCCTTGCTCTTAAAGCCATGGTACGTGCTGTTCAGGCCATACTGCGAAAGATTGCCCGGACCCGGAGTGTAATAGGTCTGTGCACAGTTGATAGATGTCGGTTGCTGATAGCAGTTGTAGCCGTTGGTCTCATAGACCGAACCTGTCTCATATTCCTTATAATTGTAGTAGCGCGTGCCACCCGTCAAGGTCAAGTTCGAAGTAACATCAAAATCAACCGAACCGAATGCGGCGTATTGCCTGTATCCGCGCTGCGTATCTTCACCAAAAGCCTCCGCGGGCTGGCGCAGCCCAGGCTGGTTTGCAATTGAGCCCGCAATCGGACCATTGACGCCGGAACAATTCAGCCCCGATGCTGCAATCTGGCTATGGGTTTGATTGGATGGACAAGCCGGGATTGTCTTGTAATCCCAGTCGTTGACGTCCTGGATCTTGAACTGTTCATAATACGCACCCAGAATAGCGCGGATGCGACTCTTTTCTGGCGTGGTTATGCGGAATTCATGGCTTTGGTGCGTGGTGCGGATGTTATCCGTCCAATACGCATTCGGCGCATAACAATAAGGTTGGTTGCCCTTACCCCAATAAGTGCTGCCACCGGTGCATTGATAATAGGCGCCAAACGCAGCGCGCGCATAGTTAGTATAATCAGCCTGTTGCGAGATATGCCGTGCCATATAGGCCCCGGTGTAGATAACCTTGAAATCGCCAATTTTTCCGTTCAGTGTCCAAGCTGTGTTCCAGTAAGTATCCTTACTATAATTCGGCTCAAACAACGTAGATTGCAAGTTGCCCAGCGGCGCATAGTCATAACTGTATGACTGGGTTTGAAACGAACCTTGAGATTCAAGTTTCTGGTAGGATTCGGTGATCAGCAGGCTCCAGTCCGGCGCAAGATTGGCAAGGGCCTCAATTCGTCCGCCGATGTAATCAACCGGATTGGAATTTTTCTTGACCTGATCAGCATTGTTGTACTGTCCGTTGTTGGACTGCTGCGACGCTGGAAGCGTCTGATAACCTATGCCATTGGCGTTGGCGGGCGTGCCAAAATACTGGTTGCCGAGGTCGGTGTTTTGGCGCGTGAAAGTAGAATAGACGTTGTCGATATAACCGCCATGGTGATCATCATAAATAACCGCACGAACCGCGAATTTATCCTGAATGACCGGAATATTGATCATTGCATTGAAAGCCGCATTTGGCGCGCCACCAGCGGTGCCACCGAAGCTGCCTTCCATTTTGCCTTCGAACTTGTCGAGTTTCGGCTTGGCCGTGATATAGCGCACAGCGCCAGCCTGGGCACCGCCGCCGAATAGCGTACCCTGCGGACCTTCGAGCACCTCGACGCGTTCGATGTCGGCAACATAAATGTCGGCGTTATGGGCCGGAAACTGCATCGACTGATCGTCGAGATAAAGTGCGACGTTCGGGAATCCGCCGATCGTTCCGGCTGATTGTTCACCGGCGTAACCAGCCGACAGCCCGCGCATGAAGATCGCGCCTTGGCCCGGGCCGTTGTTCCCGAACGTTACGTTGGGGGTGTATTTCAACAAATCGTTGAACGTGGTCACGTTCAGCTTGCTGAGCGAATCCGCGCTGAGCGCCTGCAGCGTCATCGGCACGTCCTGCAGCGATTCATTGCGGCGCTGCGCGGTCACGATGATTTCGCCATTGTTGGTGGCCACTGCCGGCGTCTCTGCCGCAGCAGTCTGCTGGGCATGGGCAGTTCCGGCCATCGCAAACAGTGCGGAGCCCGCGAAAAGACCGGTCTTCAGAATCTGGATACTGTTTCTCATAAGAACCCCCCTGGGTTATGCCTTGCCGACACTGCAGCCATAACGAATGGACGCGCGTTGATCCTGCGTGAGCAGAACCTGCATGTGTCGATTTGCAATGCCCTCGTGCCGTGGTCCGGCTTGTTGAAACGGCAGCTGGTTGTGTTCTGCCTATCCCTGAGGATGGGTTATGCCGTTCGGTTCCCGATGATACAAGCCATTATGAGAATTTATGAGGGGGCTATGACCTTGGTGATTTGCGGCCGAAATCGCTTGGGCTCGCCGGAGTGAAAGCTGTTATCAATAGCAGTATATATTTCTTTATGACGTACATATTACAAATATATTTGTTAGATAAAGCCAAATATCTCTGAATAAATACAAATTCCACAGCGTATATGGCGATTTCCGAGCGATAAATATTGTAATTGTATCAACGACGATACTTGCCCTGATTTGCACATTGCGACCGATGCCGGCCCGACGCCAACGAACCGCTCCAGCTTGACTGACGGTTTTGTCTGAGACGACGGAACCGCGCTCGCTTCGCGTGGCTTCCTGACGAGCCGTAGGCTGCAAAACCGCGCGGTCGGCCGCTAAAAAGGGTGTTGTCTCTGTGGTTTAGCTCCGAACTGCCTAATCTGGACGATTCGCGCACCGGGCCAGGGGTGGTCCATGTCAGCCTGGCGACGATTGCAGCGCGTTGTACCCCTTGTGTTCCTGTCCGGACTTGGGCTAGGCAAAGCCATGGCCAAACCCAAGCGTCGTTATGTCTGTCAGGCCTGTGGCAGCGTCACCACGCGCTGGCAGGGCCAGTGCCCCGATTGCTCGGAATGGAACACGCTGGTCGAGGAAGCACCCGAAACGGTGTTTTCGGCGCGTCACGATCTGTCGGGCGGCGGGCGCAAGGTCGTGTTCGTGCCGCTCGATCACCCGGTCGCGCTGCCGCCGCGCCGCAAGACCGGGCTTGCCGAATTTGATCGCGCGCTCGGCGGCGGGCTGGTCGCAGGCTCCGCCGTGCTGATGGGCGGCGATCCCGGCATCGGCAAATCGACACTGTTGCTGCAGGCCGCGGCGCAGATTGCGCGTGATAACAGGGACGGGGCAGGCGCCAGCGCAGTCTATATCAGCGGCGAGGAAGCCTCGGACCAGGTGCGATTGCGCGCGGGGCGCCTGGGGCTGGGGTCCGCGCCGCTGCTGCTGGCTTCGGCGACATCGGTGCGCGATATCCTTACGACACTGGGCACGATGGCGCCGCCCGCGCTCGTGGTGATCGATTCGATCCAGACGATGCATTCGGACCAGATCGAGGGCGCACCGGGTACTGTCAGCCAGGTCCGCGCCTGCGCGTTCGAACTGATCCGCTATGCCAAGGACAGCGGCGCGGCGGTCGTGCTGGTCGGCCATGTGACCAAGGACGGCTCGATCGCGGGGCCGCGCGTGCTGGAACACATGGTCGATGTGGTGATGAGTTTCGAAGGCGAGCGCAGCCACCAGTACCGTATCCTGCGCGCGATCAAGAACCGCTTCGGCGCGGTCGACGAAATCGGCGTGTTCGCGATGGCCGGCGCCGGGCTGGAAGAAGTCAGCAATCCCTCGCTGCTGTTCCTGTCCGGACGGTCCGAGCCCGTACCCGGCAGCGCGATCTTTCCCGCGCTGGAAGGGACGCGCCCGGTGCTCGTGGAAATCCAGGCGCTGACCGTGCGGCTTGCCAGCGGGGCAACGCCGCGCCGCGCGGTGGTGGGCTGGGATAGCGGGCGTCTGGCGATGCTGCTGGCCGTGCTGGAGGCGCGTTGCGGGTTGAATTTTTCTTCGGCCGAGGTCTATCTCAATGTCGCCGGCGGATACCGGCTAACCGATCCGGCGGCGGACCTGGCTGTGGCTGCCGCGCTGGTGTCGGCATTGGCAGACAAGCCGCTGCCCGCCGACGCGGTGTGGTTTGGCGAAGTGTCGCTGGCGGGCGAGGTGCGCCCGGTCGCGCATTCGGCGATCCGCCTGCGTGAGGCCGCCAAGCTGGGCTTTGGCAAGACGTATGGGCCAGCCATCAATGACAGCGACGCGGGCGCACACCATACCGCGCTGACGCTGTTGCCAAATCTCGTTGACCGGATCGTGGGCGCAGATTAACCAAGGGCCATGAGCGGCTTTGACTATCTGGTCTTCCTGGTTGTCGGCCTGGCCGCGATCATGGGCTTTTTTCGCGGCTTTGTCGAAGAAGTGCTGGCGCTGGCCGCGTGGTGCCTGGCGATGATGGCGGTCCATTACGGGCACGAATTGCTTGCCGATCTGCTCACGCCCTATGTTCACAACGACACCGGCGCCGCGGTGCTGGCGTTTGCGATCCTGCTGGCGGTGCCCTATTTCGCGATGAAGCTGCTCGCGCGCAGTGTCGGCAGCGCCAGTCGCAGTTCGATGCTCGGCCCGATCGATCGCGTGCTTGGGTTCGGGTTCGGCGCGCTCAAGGGCTTTGTCGTGATGGTCCTGGCGTTTTCGCTGCTGGTGCTGTGTTACGATGTGGTCTGGGGCGCCAAAGGCCGCCCGCTGTGGATCCGCGAGGCACGGACGTATCCATTCCTCAATGCCGCCAGCGAAGAACTGCTGTCGATGGTCGCCGCGCGGCGCAGCGATGCCGTCGCAAGTGGCGGCGATGCCGGCGCTTCGGATGATTCCACCGAAATCGAGCCCACGCACGCGCCGCACCGGCACCACCGTCATCCGCCGGCTGACGCCGAATGACCGCGCGCACGACGCTGTACACGCCCGCCGTGCTGGCGGCGGCGACCGGCCTGGCCGCCTGGCCGTGGCACGATGCGGCGCCGCATGTGGGGCAGGCGCGTTCGCGCACCTGTGGCAGCACGCTGACGATGGGGCTGACGCTCGATACCGCCGGCCGCGTCTGCGCGATCGGCATCCGCGCGCATGCCTGCGCCATCGGGCAGGCGTCGGCCAGCGCATTTGCCCGGGGCGCCATCGGACAGACGGGCGACGATATCGCCCGCGGCCGCGCAGAACTGGGCGCATGGCTGGCGGGCGATGGCGACATTCCACCGCTGGCCGCGCAATGGCCGGACCTCACCATCATCGCCCATGCGCGCGCACTGTCTTCGCGCCATGGCGCCATCATGCTGGCCTGGGATGCCGCGCTCGACGCGCTGAAGCCGGTTTCGGCATAAGGGTGACGATGCGCGTAGATCCGTGCCCGGCCGCGCCCTTGCGCCTGCGCCTGAATGGCGATGCGCTCGCCGGCAACTGGCAGGCGTTGAACCGCATCAGCGGACGCGCGGGCGCCGCCGTAAAGGCCGACGCCTATGGATTGGGCGCCGCGCAAGTCGTGCCGGTGCTGGCGCGCGCGGGATGCCGCGACTGGTTTGTCGCGCACTGGTGCGAAGCGGCCGACATCATGGAGCATGTACCCGCTTCCTCCATCGCGGTGCTGCACGGGCCGCTCGATCATACCGACGTCGCGTTCGCCGTCTCGAGCGGCGTGCGCCCGGTGCTCAATTCGCTGGCGCAGGCGGCACGCTGGATCGCGGGCGGGGGCGGGGTGTGCCATGTGATGGTCGATACCGGGATCAATCGTCTCGGCCTGGCCATGGCAGATCTGGCCGATCCGCTGCTGGCCCGGCTCGATATCGATCTGTGCCTCAGCCACCTGGCCAGCGCGGATGAAGACAGCGCGCAGAATGCCGAGCAACTGGCCCGGTTTGCCGCGGTGCGTGCAGTGGTGCGCGCGCGGCGTTACAGCCTGGCCAACAGCGCCGGCATCGCGCTGGGCGCGGCCTATCATGCCGACCTCACCCGGCCCGGCATCGCGCTGTATGGCGGCATCGTCCGTCCAGAGCTTGCCGGCGTGGTGCGTGCCGTCGCCTCACCGCAAGCGGCCGTCATCCAGGTGCGCGATCTGGCGCCGGGCGACCGGGTCGGGTACAATGGGACATTCGTGGCGCCGCACGCGATGCGCCTTGGGGTCATCGCGCTGGGCTATGCCGACGGATATCTGCGCTGCTGGTCCGATTGCGGCGGGATGGCGCATGGCGGAACGTCCTTGCCCGTCGTCGGGCGCGTGTCGATGGATCTGACCGCGATCGACATTTCTGCTGCGCCGCAAATTCGCGAAGGCGACTGGGTGGCCGTGGACTATGATCTGCCAACTGCAGCCGCAAAATCAGGTTTGTCGCAATACGAGCTGCTCACTCTGCTTCATCGCCGTTTTGCCCGTTCGGCCCTGTAATACGACTTGTGTTGCAATGCACATGCTGCGCCTGCTAATCATGCAGGCAAGGCTAGGGCAAAAGGGGGTTTGAGCGATGGCACATGCGGCAAAAGAGGGCGAGATCGTCATCATCAAGAAATACGCCAACCGGCGTTTGTACAACACCCGCACCAGCAGCTATATCACGCTCGATCACCTGGCCGAGATGGTCAAGGAAAACGTCGAATTTCAGGTGATCGATGCCAAGACCGGCAGCGATCTGACCCACACGATCCTCACCCAGATCATCATGGAGGAAGAGGCGACCGGCACGCAGATGCTGCCGACCAATTTCCTGCGCCAGCTGATCTCGATGTACGGCAATTCGATGCAGGCGCTGTTGCCGGGCTATCTCGACGCCTCGATGGATCATTTCCGCGAAAACCAGGCCAAGCTGCGCAAGGCGATCGAGGAAAGCATCGGCGCCAATCCGCTGGCGCAACTGGCCCAGCGCAACATGGAAATCTTCAAGGCGGCGGCATCGGCGTTCGTGCCGGGCGGCGCGGCGGCTGTGGTGGAAAAAGCCCCGGTCAGCGACCATGACGAACTGGTGAATTTGCGCCAGCAGGTCGAGGATATGCAAAAGAAGCTCGAAAAACTGGTCAAGTAACCAGCGATCTTGCCCGAATCTGCATGTGCCCCTAACCGGGGGCGCATGAGCAATATCAAACACGCGCCGATCAAACACGCTTTGCCGGTCACCCGGACCGAAGACTTCGCCCAATGGTACCAGGCGGTGATCGCCGAAGGTGAGCTTGCCGAGGAATCGGGCGTGCGCGGCTGCATGGTGATCAAGCCGTGGGGCTATGGCATCTGGGAACGCATCCAGAAGCTGATGGACGAACGGATCAAGGATGCCGGCGTCGACAATTGCTATTTCCCGCTGTTCATCCCGCTGTCGTTCTTCACCAGGGAGGCGGAGCATGTCGAAGGCTTTGCCAAGGAAATGGCGGTGGTCACGCACCATCGCCTGATCAGCGATGGCAAGGGCGGGCTGATGCCGGACCCGGAGGCCAAGCTGGAAGAACCGCTGATCGTCCGGCCGACATCCGAAACCGTGATCGGCGCGGCGATGGCGCGCTGGATCCAGTCCTGGCGCGATCTGCCGATGCTGACCAACCAGTGGGCCAATGTCGTGCGCTGGGAAATGCGCACGCGCATGTTTTTGCGCACCAGCGAATTCCTGTGGCAGGAAGGGCATACCGCGCATGCCGATGCCGCAGATGCGATGGTCGAAACGCTGCGCGCGCTGGAGATGTACCGCGAATTTTCCGAAAACGTGCTGGCCATGCCGGTGTTTGCCGGCGCCAAGCCCGAAAACGAACGTTTCCCCGGCGCGGTCGAGACCTATTCGATCGAAGCGATGATGCAGGATGGCAAGGCGCTGCAGGCGGGCACGTCGCATTACCTGGGCACCACGTTCTCCACGGCTGCGGGCATCCGCTATCAGGACAAGCAGGGCCAGCAGGCGCTATGCCACACCACCAGCTGGGGCGTGTCGACCCGGATGATCGGCGGGGTGATCATGACCCACGGTGATGACGACGGGTTGCGCACACCGCCGCAGATCGCGCCGCACCAGATCGTGATCCTGCCGATGCTGCGTGAAAACGATGGCGACGAGGCGTTGCTGGCGTATTGCGAAACCTTGCGCAAGGGCCTGGCCGCGCAGACTGTCTATGGCGAGCGCGTGCGCGTTCTGCTCGACAAGCGCGCAGGCAAGGCGGCCACGAAACGCTGGGCCTGGGTCAAGAAAGGCGTGCCGCTGGTGCTCGAAATCGGCGGGCGGGATGCGGAAAACGGCCAGGTTTCGGTCGTGCGCCGTGACCGCCTGTGGCGCGAAGATGGCAAGGTCAATTTCGTCGGCATGGCGCAGGATGATTTTATCGCCGGCGTCGCTGCGCAGATCGAGGCGTATGGCACCGCGCTGCACGAGCAGGCGATTGCGTATCGTGATGCACGAATTGAACGCGGGATCACCGACCTGGCGGGACTTTCGGCATATTTCGCCGAAGACAAGGCGATGCCGGGCTGGGTCGAAATGGGCTGGTCGCGCCCCACCGGCCCTGCGCTCGATGCGGTGGTCGAACAGTTGAAAGCGCTGAAGCTGACAATCCGCAACACCCCGCTCGGGGCTCCGGCACCGGGCGGCACGTGTGCGTTCACGGGCGAACCGGCGGTAGAAACCATTTACGTCGCCCGGTCGTACTAAACCCCACACCCACGCCCACACCCCTCGTCATCTCGGACTTGGGATGAAGGTGGACATGGGGTGGGGGCGGACTGCCCACCGCTTTGTTTGCACATACCAAACTGCCGCCTTGCCCGTACGCCGGACCGCGTTAGTCTGCCCCGATGAAACACCTCCTCTACACCGCCGTTCTGCTCGCCGCCCCAGCCCTGGCCGCGCCCGCAGACGATGTCTCGCAGGCGCGCCTGAAGGCCAAAGTCGAACGCCTGGCGGCGTTTGGCACGCGCCATACGCTGTCGTCGCAGACCGACCCCAAACGCGGCATCGGCGCCGCGCGGACCTGGGCAGAGGGTGAATTCCGCTCGGCGTGCGGCAACGCGGTCGAGATCGTGAAGCCCGAGACCATGGTCAGCGGCGCGCGTATTCCCCAACCCACGCGTCTGGTCGATGTCGTTGCGATACAGCGCGGCACCCTGCGGCCCGATGAAGTGGTGATCGTCCAGGGCCATATCGACAGCCGCCGCAGCGACGGAATGGATGCCACCGGCGACAGCCCCGGCGCCAATGACGATGGCTCGGGCGTGTCGCTTGTGCTCGAATCCGCGCGGGTCCTGTGTCACAGCCATTTTGCCGGGACGATCGTCTATGCGGTGTTGTCGGGTGAAGAGCAGGGCCTGTACGGCGGCAAACTGCTCGCCGACTATGCCCGGGCGCAGCACTGGACGGTCAAGGCCGTGTTGAACAACGACATCGTCGGCAATTCGATGGGGTCCGACGGCCTGGTCGATGACAGCCACGTCCGCGTATTTTCCGAAGGGCCGCGTGCCAATGCCGATGCCGGGCTGACAAAATCGCAGCGCCTGATGGGCGGCGAAAACGACAGCCCTTCGCGCAATCTTTCGCGCTATATGGCAGGGCTGGCCGAACCGGGGCTGGCCGTGCGACAGGTCTGGCGCGCAGACCGCATGGGGCGCGGCGGCGACCATGCCCCGTTCCAGGAGGCGGGCTATCCCGCGGTGCGCCTGACGGTCGCACTCGAAAACTACGACGCGCAGCACCAGGACCCACGGGTCGAGCGTGGCAAGACCTATGGCGATACGATCGACCGGATGGACCTGGCCTATCTGACGCGCGTCACGCGGCTCAATGTCCGCGCAGCGGCGGCTTTGGCCGCAGCGCCGATGCCGCCTGCGGCCGATATCAAGGGTGCGGTTTCAACGTACACGACACTCGGATGGAAACCGGTGCCGGGGGCCGCGAGTTACGCGATCTGGCGCCGCCGCACCGACGCGCCGATGTGGGAGGAAAAGGTGGTGACCACGACCGCGACCACCGCCGTCCTCGACGGTGTCCGCGCCGACGACTGGTTCTTCGGCGTCAGCGCCATCGCCGCCGACGGCAGCGCCAGTCCGATCGCCTCAGCATTGCCCGGCGGCGGCTTCTAAAAAATCCTCCCCGGAACGGGGAGGGGGACCACGCGAAGCTGTGGTGGAGGGGCGGTGCGGCCGGACGCAACCTCGCCAAGTCGCGCCCCGAACCGGTGCGACGACGCGCGCCTGGCAGCATGAGGCACTGCCCCTCCACCCCCCTGCGGGCGGTCCCCCTCCCCGGAACGGGGAGGATTTCGTCTCGCACACTCCTGGGAATTGCTGACAAGACCAGCACGCCCAAAGGTTGCATTCCCCCCCGCCAAAGCGCATTGCGCAAGCAATGGTCATCCACAACCCAGCAAAGCCGCGCGCCGAAAAGTCGCACCAGGGCATGCCCTCTCGCCAGCAAGTGCTCGACTTCATCGCACAATCCGAAGATAGCGCGGGCAAACGCGAAATCGCGAAGTTTTTCGGACTGAAAGGCACCGAAAAGATCGCGCTGAAAGCGCTGCTTAAAGACATGGCCGAAGAGGGCCTGATCGACGGCAACCGCACCGCGTTTCACCGCATGGGCGGGGTGCCTCGCGTCACGGTGCTTCGCGTCGTTGAAATCGAGGACGGTGATCCGATTGCGGTACCCGACACTTGGGAACCTGACGATGCCACCCCCGCGCCCCGGTTGCGCGTGATCGAAATGCGCGGGCGCGGCGCTGGCCGCGCGCCGAACAAGGACAATATCGCGCTGCGTGTCGGCGATCGCGTGCTGGCGCGCACTGAACAGAATGACCTCGAATGGGTCGCGCATCCGATGAAAAAACTGCCCGCGATGGACGAGCAGGTGCTGGGCGTCGTGGAATTCGATGGCGCAGGCAAAGGCTGGCTCGCCCCGGTGGACAAGCGGGTACGCAGTGCCGTGCCGATTTCGGACCTTGGCGGGGCGGAGGCCGGGCAACTGGTGCTGGCCGAGCCGGCGGGCCGATCACCGCGCGTCGGCGTGCGGGTCACGTCGGTGCTGGGCGATCCGCTGGCGCCGCGCGCGTTCAGCCTGATCGCGATCCACAAGCACGGTATTCCCACCGTGTTTTCGCCCGAGGCGCTCGACGAAGCACAACGCGCGGCACATCTGCCGCTGTCCGAAGACACCCGCGAAGACCTGACGCATCTGCCGATCGTCGCGATCGACCCCAGCGACGCACGCGACCACGATGACGCGATCTGGGCCGAACCCGACGGGCAGGGCGGGTACACCGCCGTCGTGGCGATTGCTGATGTCAGTTTCTATGTCCGCCCCGGTGGTGCGGTCGATCGCGACGCGCGCAAGCGCGGCAATTCGGCGTATTTCCCCGATCGCGTCGTGCCGATGCTGCCCGAAATCCTCAGCGCGGATGTGTGTTCGCTCAAAGTCGGCGCAACGCGCGCGGCGATGGCGTGCCACCTGACGATCGACAGCCAGGGCCGGATGACTGCGTTCCGGTTTGCGCGGGCGCGGGTGCAGATTGCCGAAGTCATTGCCTATGAAGATGCGCAAGGTCGCATCGATGCCGGCAGCGCCGCCCCGCATCTGCAGCATCTGTGGGGTGCATGGCGCCTGCTCGATCGGGCGCGCAAGGATCGTGATCCGCTTGACCTGGATTTGCCCGAGCGCCGCGTCGTGCTCGACGAACGTGGCCGGATTGCCGAAATCGCGTTGCGTGAACGGCTCGACGCGCATCGCGTGGTCGAGGAATTCATGATCACCGCCAATGTCGCCGCCGCCAAGGCGCTGGAGGCAAAAACCGCACCCGTGGTCTATCGCATCCACGAGCCGCCGAGCCGCGAAAAACTGATCGCGCTGAAGGATTACCTGGCGACCTTTGGCAGAAAGCTGGCGATGGGGCAGGTGATCACGCCTGCCATATTCAACCGTATCCTGAAAGACGTAACCGACGAAACCGAAAAGGCGCTGGTGATGGAGGCGGTGCTGCGCAGCCAGACGCAGGCCTATTACGGCCCGCGCAACGCCGGGCATTTCGGGTTGTCACTGGGCAGCTATGCGCATTTCACGTCGCCGATCCGGCGCTATTCGGATCTCCTGGTGCATCGCGCGCTCGTCGATGCCTATGGCCTGCAACAGCCCCGGCCGCCGGCAGATGCCGATGTGCCGGCATCGACCGGTCTGTCCGATCGTGACAGGTCGGACCTGGGCAAGATCAGCGAGGCGATCAGCAACACCGAGCGCCGCGCGATGATCGCCGAGCGCGAAACGACCGACCGCTATGTCGCGGCCTGGCTGTCGGTGCGCGTGGGCGAAGTGTTCGACACGCGCATTACCGGCGTGCAGAAATTCGGCCTGTTTGCCACGATCATCGGGTTGGGCGGCGATGGCCTGGTCCCCGTCTCGACGTTGGGCGCGGAACGGTTTGGCCATGACGAAAAAGGCCAGCGGCTGATCGGCGAGCAGACCGGCGAGACGTTTTCCATCGGCATGATCCTGAAGCTGCGTCTGGCCGAAGCCAATCCGCTGACCGGTGCGCTGAAATTCGAGCCTGTCGAATTGCACGAGGGGGCGAACACGGTCGAGCGACGAGGCGGCTTTGCACCGGCGCCAAGGCGCGAGGGCAACCACATCGTCGGCAAGCGCGGCCGTCCGGGCAATGTACGGCACCAGGGGCGGGGCAAGCGGTAACCACTGAACGGACAAACGTATCGCGCCATGCCGCAATTGCATGCGACTGCCACAGATCAACGCTTGACCTGCACGCGATCGATGGTGAGATGGTGTCGCGCCTGAATCGGTAAGTATTTAACCTTTCGGGTTATATCGCGGAAGTCTAAACGCCAAATTGGCAAATTTTGCACCAGAACGGAATACTGCCATGCCAATCGCCATAAAGATGCCCGCCCTGTCGCCCACCATGGAAGAGGGCACGCTTGCCCGCTGGCTGGTCAAGGCCGGTGATACGGTCAAGTCAGGCGACATCATGGCCGAGATCGAGACCGACAAGGCGACGATGGAATTCGAAGCGGTCGATGAAGGCGTGATTGCGTCGATCGACGTGCCCGAAGGCAGCGAGGGCGTCAAAGTCGGCACCGTGATTGCCATGATGGCCGTTGATGATGAGGCGCCGGCCGCTGCGCCCGTGAAAGCACCCGAGCCTGCGAAGGCACCCGAAAAGGAACAGGCGCCTGCGCCACTGGCAGCAGCGCCAGCGCCAGCACCGGCGTCAGCCGCACCAGCGCCGGTGTCCGCACCAAAGGGCGACCGTGTGATCGCCAGTCCGCTGGCCAAGCGCCTGGCCGCCGCAAAGGGCATCGACCTTGGCACGATCAAGGGCACGGGACCCAATGGCCGCATCGTCAGCGCCGATCTGGATATCGCGCCCGCTGCGAAAACCGCAGCGCCGGTCGCAGCACCCGCAGCCGCAGCGGTCGCCGAGCCCGCCGCAAAGGCCGCGCCGGCACCTGCCGCGGCCATCCCCGACTTCGGCATTCCATTCGAAGCGTCCAAGCTCAACAACATCCGCAAGACCATCGCGCGTCGCCTGACCGAAGCCAAGCAGACGATCCCGCACATCTATCTCACGGTCGACGTCCGGCTTGACGCGCTGCTCAAACTGCGCAGCCAGCTGAACGCCGCGCTGGAAAGCCAGGGCGTCAAGCTGTCGGTCAACGACCTGCTGATCAAGGCGCAGGCCAAGGCGCTGGTGCAGGTGCCCAAGTGCAATGTCAGCTTTGCCGGTGACGAATTGCGCACGTTCAAGCGCGTCGACATCTCGGTCGCGGTTGCCGCGCCCTCGGGCCTGATCACGCCGATCATCGTCGATGCCGGGGCAAAATCGGTTTCGGCGATCGCCGGCGAAATGAAGGCACTTGCCGCAAAAGCGCGCGACGGCAAATTGCAGCCGCACGAATACCAGGGCGGCACCGCCAGCCTGTCGAACCTGGGCATGTTCGGCATCAAGCAGTTCGATGCGGTGATCAATCCGCCGCAGGCGATGATCCTGGCGGTCGGTGCGGGTGAGGCGCGGGCCTATGTGGTCGATGGCGCGCTGGCGATCGCCACGGTGATGTCGGCGACCGGCAGTTTCGACCATCGCGCGATCGACGGGGCCGATGGCGCGGAATTCATGCAGGCGTTCAAGGCGCTGGTCGAAAATCCGCTTGCGCTGATCGCCTGAGCGGGCGGGCGACATTTCGGCAGGCGGCTGATGGTGCACAGGGCAATGACTACCCACATCTGATGCCGCGGCCCGGTTCGCCTTTTCATGAGGGTGACCCGGCACAAGCCAAACCAGACGAAGGAATTTGAGCATGGCTGAAACCTATGACGTGATCGTGCTCGGCTCGGGCCCGGGCGGCTATGTTGCGGCGATCCGCTGCGCGCAGCTGGGCCTCAAAACCGCGATCGTGGAACGCGAAGTGCTGGGCGGGATCTGCCTCAACTGGGGCTGCATCCCGACCAAGGCGCTGTTGCGCTCGGCCGAAGTGTTCCACCAGATGCAGCATGCCAAAGCTTATGGCCTGGCCGCCGACAATGTCCGTGCCGATCTGGGGGCAGTCGTGGCACGCTCGCGCGGCGTGGCCAAGCAGCTGAATCAGGGCGTCACGCATCTGATGAAGAAGAACAAGATTGCCGTGCATATGGGCAATGGCGTCCTGAAGGGCCCCGGCAAGCTTGAAGTAACCGGCGAAAAGGGCGTCGAAGTGTTGAGCGCAAAGCACATCATCGTGTGCACCGGCGCGCGCGCACGCGACCTGCCGTTTGCCAAAGCCGATGGCGAACGGGTGTGGACCTATCGCCACGCGATGACGCCAAAGGAATTGCCGACCAAGCTGCTGGTGATCGGGTCGGGCGCGATCGGGATCGAATTTGCCAGTTTCTACAATGACATGGGTTCGAAGGTCACAGTCGCCGAAATGATGGACCGCGTCGTCCCGGTCGAGGACGCAGACGTGTCGGCGTTTTTGAACAAGGCCCTGGTCAAGCAGGGCATGACCATACTGACCAGCACCGGTGTCGACGGCCTGGAAGTGGGCAAGGACGGCGTGAAGGCGAAAATCAAGGGCAGGGACGGCAAGATCGTCGAAGACACGTTCAGCCATGTGATCGTCGCGGTCGGCGTGATCGCCAACACCGAGAACATCGGGCTCGACACGGTCGGCGTGACGCCCGAGCGCGGGATCATCGCCATCGATGATTATGGCCGGACATCAGCCAAGGGCGTGTGGGCGATCGGCGATGTCACCCCCGGACCGTGGCTGGCGCACAAGGCCAGCCATGAAGGTGTGACCGCGGCCGAGGCGATTGCTGCCGAATTAGGCAACAAGGATGTTCATCCCCATGCGATGGATCGCCGCAATATCCCTGGCTGCACATATTGCCACCCGCAGATTGCCAGCGTCGGCCTGACCGAAGCAAAAGCGAAAGAGGCAGGGTATGAGGTGCGCGCGGGCACGTTCCCGTTCATCGGCAATGGCAAGGCCATTGCGCTTGGCGAGCCGGAGGGTTTCGTCAAGACGGTGTTCGACGCCAAGACGGGCGAACTGCTGGGCGCGCATATGATCGGCGCAGAAGTTACCGAGATCATCCAGGGCTATGTCGTGGGCAAAACGCTGGAAACGACCGAGATCGAGCTGATGCAGACGATCTTTCCACATCCCACGGTCAGCGAGGCGATGCATGAGTCAGTGCTCGCCGCCTATGGCCGGGCGATCCACATCTGAGACCAGAAACGGGAGATCAGAAATTCGCACTGACCTTGCGTCATCCCGGACTTGATCCGGGATTGTGCTTCTTCGTTGCGAAACAAGAAGCACAGTCCCGGATCGAGTCCGGGACTGCCTTTGCATCAATACTGCTGCTGGTTTTCCACCGGGGGCAGGGTGCGCGCGTCGAATATACGCCTCTGGTCCGGCGTCAGACCGGCGTAAAACGCTTTCAGCGCCTGTGACTGGCGTTGCAGATCATCGAGTTCCTGCCGCATTTCCGCCTCGACCAGATCCATCCGGTGCGGGGCATCGAGCGTCCGGAACAGGCTCGATGCCGAACGGCGGCGCGCCTGCGCCTTGTCTGGCGCGTCGGCGCCGCTGCGGTACAATTGCCAGGCGCCTTCCTGCATCGCGGTCAGATGCAGTGCCTGGTGGAGCTGTTCGATTTGCGACGGTCCGCTTGTCTGGCCGCCCTGTTGCCCATAGCCCTGCGCATCCGCCGCGCCGGAGGCCAGCGCGAGGCTGGCCCCCATTGCCAATATGATCATTTTCATAAAATTCTTTCCGGTACGCCTGTCAGCAGCCGTTGGTCATCCAGTGATACTGGTTTTGCCCGGCATCCCACTGCCAGCTGCCACAAGTCTGCGGTGCCGCAGCCTGCGGAGCCTGGGGCGATTGCGAATACTGCATCGGAGGTGCTTCATTCGAGCCGGCATCGTAGGTCGGGTAATAGGGATAGCCATAATAGTCGTACGGATAGCCCCACAGCCACGGGTTTGCATAATAGCCCAGGTACAAGCCGAACGCCGGGCCATAGCCCCAGCCGCGACCGCCATAATACCCGCCGTAGCCGCCGCGATAACCACCCCGATAGCCGCCGCCACGATAGGCGCCGCCTCCGTGAAATCCGCCGCCACCGCCGTGAAAGCCACCGCCGCCGCCGCCATGGAAGCCGCCGCCACCCCCACCGCCGCCGTGCGACGATGCGTTGGCGATCGCAGGGGTCAGGGCGAGCGCCGCGCCTGCCAATATGCTGGTGAGAAGTTTCATTGCTCTGTTCCTTTTCCCATCGGCGCCAGTCAAGCTGATCGTCCCTTCCGGGTCCCTGCCTGACAAATGATGGCAAGAAGGCGGAAAAGGCAAGGAAAAACCTTGCGTTACGGCACCGGTCACAGAGGCCGTTATGCCATATTTACCTGAACGCCGGCTGACCGGGAGGTCAGCGCAGGTCGCAATTTGGCGCTAAATCGTATCAGCTGCGCTTGCGCTGTCCATCGCTGTTCCGTGCGACGACCGAAAACCGGGGCAGGCTGATGATGCCGTTTGCCAGCATGCTCGCCTGTTTGGTCTGAAATTCGTCGGCATTGCGCGGAACGCCCGCGGCCGCGAGGTGATGCGCGAGGAACCGGTGGCGCGTGCACAGCCCGCCGTTGCCGTCGCTGACCAGCTCGCGATCAAACCCCAGCCCCTGGTGGGATTCCCGCGTGCGCACCACGGTCGACAGTTCGAATTGCCCGTCGCCGAGATCGATCATCAGGCGCGTGCCCAGCGGCACGTCGATCAGCCCTTCGATCAGCGCGCCCGATGCCGACAGATTGCGCAGCATGACCGGATAATAGTGGTCTTCGTGGATCACGCCGATTGTGCGGTACATCGCGCGGCGTTCGTGGCGCTGGCGCGCGGGGCCGCTGGCCTCGATCTTCCAGTCGGCGGCGTCCACGTCCTTGAACAGGTCCTCGACCGGTACCGGGCGGCTGTAAAGATACCCCTGAACATGACCGATCTTGAGCTCGCGCACCATGGTTAACTGGTCGAACGATTCCACCCCCTCGGCGATCGTTTCCATGTCGAGCGCCTCGGCCAGGGTGACGATCGCGGCGATGATCGCGCGGTTGCGATCGGCATTGCTGGTGGCGCCGCGCACAAAGCTCTGGTCGATCTTGATCTTGTCGAACGGCGCAGTCTTCAGATAGGCCAGACTGGAATAACCGGTACCAAAATCATCGAGCACGAGCCGCACGCCCAGGCCCTTCAGAGTCTTGAACATGGCATCGGTCGCAGCGGTTTCCTGCAGGAACACGCTTTCGGTGATTTCCAGCTCGAGCCGGTCGGGGTCGAGGCCGGTGGCGTTCAACACCATCGACACCAGTTTGGGAAACGATGGGTCGGCAAACTGGATCGGCGACACATTGACGGCAACGCGGGTGCCGGCAGGCCATTTGATCGCGTCTTCGCACGCCTGGCGCAACACCCATTCGCCGATGCGACAGATCATCTGCGAATCTTCGGCGATCGGGATGAACACGGCGGGCGAAATCAGCCCGCTTTCGGGATGGTTCCAGCGGATCAGCGCTTCGGTGCCGACCACGACCCCGGTTTCGGCCTTGACCAGCGGCTGATACAGCAGCTGAAATTCGCCATTGGCCAGCGCATCGTGCATCGTTTCTTCGAGATGGCGGCGCTGTTCGGCAGTTTCCAGCAATTCGCGCGAATAGAACCGGTAGCGCCCGCGCCCCGAATGCTTGGCCGCATACAGCGCCAGGTCGGCATTGCGCACGATGTCATCAGCGGTTTCACCATCGTAGGGCGAAACCGCGATACCGACGGAAGTGCCGATCGTGCAGCGGTTGGTTTCGATCGTATAGGGCTCCGACAGCGAACTGATGATGCTGCCGGCCAGATCGCCGAGCCGCCCGCGATCATCGACATCGGGCACGATCACCTGGAATTCGTCACCGCCAAGGCGAAAAATACGCTCCCTGTCGCCGACAACCCTGATCAGCCGCTGTGCAACCTGTTTCAGCAGGGCATCGCCGACCGCATGGCCGAGCGTGTCGTTGACCTGCTTGAACCGGTCCAGATCGATCAGCAGGACAGCGCAGGCGCGACGCTGCGGCGCAAATGCGCTGACCGTACGTTCGAGCAGGACACTCATCGCGCGGCGATTGCTCAGCCCGGTCAGTGCATCGGTCGTCGCCATCTGCGACGCTTCCTCGGCATTCTGGCGATCGCTGGTCACATCGAGGATATGCCCGCGAAACCCGTTAAAACCGCTGTCGCCAGTCGCGATCGGCTCGCCCGATATCTGCCAGAAAGTTTCGGTATTGCCGGCGATGCTGCGCGCGATCACGCGTTCGAACTTGCCCTTGCGGGCAAATACGAACGGCATCGTGCGCTGTCCGTCGATTCCGGGTCGCGGGCTGGCAAACAAACCCAGGAAATCCTCGCCCCGGGCATCGTCGTCATGGACCAGCGGGCGCACAAGCCCTGGCGAAAGATACGAAATCCGACCTTCGCCATCGGTCGACCAGAACCCGCCAAGGCCAAGTGTCTCGAACGAGGCAAGCATCTGATCAGCCGCGGCTCCGCGAAGTGTCCTGACCGGCGCGGCTGCGCCCTGCGCATCTGCCATCTGGGTTTTCAGGCGGTTGTAAATACTGCGCACGAGGATCCTGACCGACAGCTTGAGCAATTCAAGGCATCCGAATACGTGCAGCGAGCTTACAATTTGGTAAAATACACCCGATGGCTAACGGTGGATCACGATATCACCCTGGTTTTACGCCATTTTTTACATCCTGCATGCGCGGTTATGGTGCACATCCGGAAACATGAAATGGCGGACAGGGTGGGATTCGAACCCACGGTGAGCTTCCACCCACGGCGGTTTTCAAGACCGCTGCCTTAAACCACTCGGCCACCTGTCCGCACCCGCGATACACGGGGAGGGGGCCGTCGATAGTGCGGCGAAGCACGATGGCAAGTATTTTTCGCCGATGGGGATACACAAGCGGGGTCGCGCTGTGCGACAAGCGCGGCGATGACACGGATATCACGACCCTTGGTGCTGGCGCTGGCGCTTGCTGCCGGATTGGCGCAGACGCCCGGCGCGGCTGTCGCCCAGAGCTACCCTGCGCCAGTTTATGCCGCGCCTGTGCCCGGGCAGGGCGGCTTTTCCGCATTCATGCAAACGCTGGCGGCCCGTGCGCGGGCGCAGGGCGTGCGCGATGCGACGATCCGTGCGGTGGTCGACACGTTGACCTATGATCCCGATGTCGTTCGCCATGATCGCAGCCAGCCCGGCGGCCCGGCCGGATCCAGCCCGCCATTCGCGCCCTATCGGCGGCAGCACGTCGATGCCGGGCGGATAGCCAAGGGCCGCGCGATCTATGCTGCGTCGGGATCGCTGATTTCCGGAATCGAGACGCGCTATGGTGTGCCGGGACCGATCATCCTGGCGATCTGGGGGCATGAAACCAATTACGGCAGCTACACCGGGTCGTACGATCTGCCACGCTCGATCGCGTCGCTGGCGTACGAAGGCCGGCGGCGAGAGCTGTTTTCGCAGGAATTCATCGCGCTGCTGAAAATGATCGACCGGGGCGTGCCTCGGTCGAAACTGGTCGGCAGTTGGGCCGGTGCCTTTGGCAATCCGCAGTTTCTACCCAGCGTCTATCTGCGTGTGGCGCAGGATGCCGATGGCGATGGCTATGCCGATATCTGGTCGAGCCGCGCCGACACGCTGTCATCGATTGCGAATTATTTTCGCGACGCGGGCTGGCGCCGGGGTGAGCCGTGGGGGCTGGGCGTAACGGTTCCGGCCGGCTTCGATCGCACGTCGATCACCACCCGGCTGGTCAGTCCGCGCTGTCCGCAAGTGTTTTTACGCCATTCTCGCTGGCGCACGATTGCCGAATGGCGCGCGGCGGGTCTGATCCCCACGCGCGGAATCTGGCCCGATCCACGCACGCAGGCCACGCTGATCGAGCCCGACGGGCCCGGCAGCCCCGCCTGGCTGCTAACCGGAAATTATCGAGTCATCCTCGATTACAACTGTTCGAACTTCTACGCCCTCTCGGTAGGACTGCTCGCCGATGAAATCAGCCGCTAAAGCACGCCTTGCATTGCTGGCGCCGCTCGCCCTTGGCATCGCCGGCCCCGCGTGCGCCCGCGCGCCGGTTCCCGCCGCAGTTGCGCCCTATGGCCCGGAAGCGGATTACCCGGTGACGATCGGCGATCCGTATGTGATCGGCGGAACGACCTATACCCCGTCGGATACGCTCAATTACGACGCGGTCGGTTATGCCCGCGCCGGCGCCGCAGGATCGGGCATCAGCGGGGCGCATCATACACTACCCTTGCCGTGCTATGTCGAAGTCACCGCGCTCGACACCGGGCATACGATCCTGCTGCGGCTCGACCGGCGCGGGCCGATGGGTGGCAAGCAACTGATCGAACTATCGCCCGATGCCTGGGCGCAACTGGGATTTACCGGCGGCAGCGATGTGCCGGTGCGTGTGCGCCGGGTCAATCCGCCCGAAACAGAGCGCGCACGGTTGCGCACCGGCAGCCGCGCACCTGATCGCATGGAGACGCCGGTTGGCCTGCTGACCGCGCTGCGCCGCAAGCTCGTCGTGGCGACACCCACAGCGCCCGACGAACCGCCATCGGCGCTGCTGACGGGGGCGGGACAGAAACCGATTGCGCGAGGGCTGCCCGTCGCGCCCCAGCCGGTGACGCATGCCATACCGCCGGCAAAGCCCATGCCGCCTGCCATGGTCGCGCCGCTCAAGCCTGCATTGCCGCCGCCTGTTGTTGCCAAACCGGCACCGAAGCCGCCCGAGCCAAAGCCCGCGCCAAAGGTCGAACCGAAACCCGCCGAACCGAAACCCGCCGAGCCGAAACCTGCCGCCGCGGCCCGCATGTCTGTTCAAGTCGCCGCGTTTTCGACCCGGGACCATGCGGAAAAGGCGGCCGCGCAAGTCGGCGGCAAGGTCGAGCCCGCAGGCAAGTTTTGGCGTGTGCGTATTCCGGCAAACGGCGAGGAACAGGCCAAGGCAGCACTGGCGAAGGCGAAACAGGCGGGCTATGCAGGGGCGCTTATCCTTCACCACGATTGAGTGCTGTACCCCGTTGATGCCAAGCATGAATTTTCGCCGTACCGTCCTGGCTCTGGCACTCGCCGGTGGCTGCATGCCCGCCACGGCGCGCACGCATGCGCCCGTCGATCCGACGGTCATGCCCGAAATCACCGCGCCGACCGCGTACATGATCGACGTTGATTCGGGCCGCGTGCTCTATGCGCGCGATGCGCAGCGCCGGTTCGTGCCCGCCTCGCTGACCAAGATCATGACCAGCTATGTCGCGTTCGAATTGATCGCCCAGGGCAAGCTGCGCCTCGACCAGCGGTTCACGATGACGCCCGACACGTTTCGCCAATGGCATGGCGTGGGCAGTACGATGTTCCTGGGCAACAACAGCAGCACGACCGTTGCCGAACTGCTCGACGGCATCGTGACGGTTTCGGCCAATGACGCCTGTGTCGTGCTGGCGCAGGGCATAGCCGGGTCGGTGCCAGGGTTCACCGCTATGATGAACGAGCAGGCCCGGCGCCTGGGCATGCGCAACACCCATTACAACACACCCAATGGCTGGATGGACCAGGGCCAGACTTATGTCTCGGCGCAGGACCTGGCGATCCTTTCAGACGCGCTGATCACGCGCCATGGCGACCTGTACCACCAGTTCTACGGTCACGAGCACGGCAAATTCAACGGCATAGAGCAGAATAATCACAATCCGCTGTATGGCCACGTACCCGGCGCGGACGGGGTTAAGACCGGGTTTACCGGCGAAGCGGGGTACGGTGTCGTCGGCTCGGTGCTCCGCAACGGGCGCCGGGTGATCCTGGTGCTGGGGGGCTATCCGCGCCCAAAGGAACGCGCCGACCAGTCGCGCGAATTTGCCGAATGGTATTTTGCCGCGTGGGATTCGCATCCGATCGCAGCCTCGGGCGTGAAACTGGGCAGCGCGACGGTGCAGGGCGGCACCGCGCGCTCGGTCGACCTGGTCACGCCGCACGCGATTGCCTTGACGGTGCCGCATGGCCAGACCCCGCAGTATACGATGACGATCCGCTACAAGTATCCATTGGTCGCACCGATCGCGATGGGCGAGGAAGTGGCGACGCTGATCGTGCGCGCGCCGGGGCAGCCGATCGAGCATAGGCCGCTGGTGGCGGCGCACGCGGTCGGCACGGGCACGATGTCCGACCGCGTGCGCGATGGCCTGGCCACGCTGGCGCAGCGCTTGCCGGCAGGAATGCGGCCGGCGCTGTGACACGCGGGCGGTTCATCGCGCTCGAAGGCGGCGAGGGCGTCGGTAAATCCACGCAATTACGCCTTCTGGCCGAAGCCTTGCGCACGCGCGGGGTGGCCGTCGTTACCACACGTGAGCCCGGCGGCACGCCCGGTGCCGAAGCGATCCGTGCGATGCTGCTCGATCCGGCGGGCGAGGGCTGGGGCCCGCGCGCCGAGGCGCTGTTGTTTGCCGCCGCGCGCGCGGACCACGTCGATCGCCTGATCGGCCCGGCACTGGCGCGCGGCGACTGGGTGCTGACCGATCGCTACCTGGACTCGAGCCGGGCCTACCAGGGCGGCGGCAGCGGGCTCGACGATGCCCAGATCATGACGCTGCACCGGATCGGCAGCGGCGGATTGCTGCCGGATCGCACGGTGCTGCTGGAATTGGCACCCGACCTGGCGGCGCAGCGACTGGCCGCGCGCGATCTAGGGCAAACCGACCGCATCGGCGGGCGCGACGCCGGGTATCACGCGCGTGTCGCCAGCGCATTCCGCCAATTTGCGCAGGACGATCCTGCGCGATTCGCGCTGGTCGACGCCGATGGAACGCCCGGGGCGGTGCATGCCCGCGTGTTGGCAGCAATCGCGTGACGCCCGAAACGCTGATCGGGCATGACGCGGCGTGGCACGAATGGCACGCCGCGCGATCGAGCAAACGCATGCACCATGCATGGATGCTCACCGGGCTCGAAGGGCTGGGCAAGGCCGGCTTTGCCCGCGCCGCCGCCGCCGAACTTGTGGCCGAGCCGGGCGTGTCGCAGCCACCGACCGATCGCCATCCCGATATCCTGTGGCTGACGCGCCTGCCCGCAAGCGAAGACGACGTGAAAAAGCGCGACGATGGCAAACCCTACGCAACCAAGCGCAATATCAGCGTAGACCAGGTGCGCGCGATGCAGCGGCGTCTGGTCACCCGGCCAACTTTGGGCGCGCGCCGCGCGGTGATCATCGATGCGGCGGATGTCCTGGAAAAATCGTCGGCGAATGCTCTGCTCAAAAGCCTGGAAGAGCCGCCGCAGGGCACGTTTTTTCTGCTGGTCGTGCATCAGCCGGGGCGGCTCTTGCCCACGATCCGTTCGCGGTGTCAGGTCCTGCGGTTTCATCCGCTCGGGCCGGCGGACCTGGGCGCTGCACTCGATAGCGGCGTGCCCGGGCTCGATACCGTGACGCGCGAGGCGGCGATTGCGGTGGGGGCAGGCGCGCCCGGCGCGGCGATTGCCTTTGCCGAGCAGAACCTGGGCCGCGTGTGGCAGATCATGCAGCAGATTGTCGCGCATGGCGATCACGACATGGCGCTGCGCGGTGAATTGTCCGCCGCAATCGGCCAGCGCCCCGATCGCGATCGGCAAATGGCCGCGCTGACCGCTGCGCGCCTGGTGCTGGTCGATGTCATGGGCGATGTCGCCTCGCCGCGCTATCCCGCGCTGGCCGATGCCCATGCGGCGCTGGTCGGCCTGTCGCGTGAGGCGCCGATCTACAACTACGACGCCGGCTTGTTAATGCTGGAAATCGGGGCCTTGCTGGCCAGTGTCGCAAGCGGCCCAATCTCTGGCGTCTCCTGACGGTTTGATTTAGGGAGGGCGCGCAATTCACCCGAACAAGGAAGCACGTGTCGCGATGGGCGAACCGTATTACATCACCACCGCGATTTCGTATCCGAATGGCCGGCCGCATATCGGCCACGCCTATGAAGCGATTGCCGCCGACACCATCACCCGTTTTATGCGCGCGATCGGGCGCGACGCCCGGTTGCAGACCGGCACCGACGAACACGGCCTCAAGATGGCGCAAAAAGCGCGCGAACTGGGAGTCACCGCACGCGCCCTCGCCGACGAAATGTCGCAGCACTTCAAGGATATGTGCGCCGCATTGAACATCCAGTACGATGTGTTCATCCGCACGACCGAACCGCGCCACCACGAGGCCACGCAGGAATTGTGGCGGCGGATGAAGGACAATGGCGACTTGTATCTCGATCGCTACGAAGGCTGGTATTCGGTCCGCGACGAAGCCTATTACGACGAAAGCGAACTGGTCGCCGGCACCGATGGCCACAAGCTGTCCCCGCAAGGCACGCCGGTCGAATGGACCGTCGAGGAAAGCTGGTTTTTCCGCCTGTCGGCTTATGCCGAGCGGCTGACCGCGCTCTATGCCGACCATCCCGAATTCATCCGCCCGGAAAGCCGCCGCAACGAGATTGCGCGCTTTGTCGAAGGCGGTTTGCGCGATCTGTCGGTGTCGCGCACCAGTTTCGACTGGGGCATCAAGGTTCCGACCGACAATGGCGAAAACGACAGCGGTCACGTTATGTACGTATGGGTCGACGCGCTTGCCAATTATCTGACCGGCCTGGGCTGGCCCGGCGAAAACCCCGGAGCGTTCCAACGCTACTGGCCTGCCGATCTGCATCTGATCGGCAAGGACATCATGCGGTTTCACACGGTTTATTGGCCCGCATTTCTGATGAGCGCAGGCCTGCCCGTGCCCAAACAGGTATTCGGCCACGGTTTCCTGCTCAATCGCGGGCAGAAGGAATCCAAATCGCTCGGTAATGTGACAGATCCGATCGAACTGGCAACGCGGTTCGGGGTCGACCCGCTGCGCTATTTCCTGATGCGCGAGGTCGTGTTCGGGCAAGACGGATCGTATTCGCCGGAAGCGATTGCAACGCGGTGCAACGCTGAACTGGCCAACAGCTACGGAAATCTGGTGCAGCGCACATTGTCGATGATATTCAAAAATCTCGGTGGCGAACTTGCGACGTTTTCTAGCGCGCCCGCCGACGACGCACTGTTGGCAATCGTGGCCGAAGCGACCCGCGACGAATTGCCGCGCGAATTCGCCGCGTTGAATTTTTCAGGCGGTATCGAGGCATGGATGCGCGCTGTGTTTGCCTGCAACGCCTACGTCGATGAGCAGGCGCCCTGGGCCTTGCGCAAGACCGATCCGGAACGGATGCGCGCGGTGTTGTACACGCTCTTCATGGCCATCCGCGACCTCACAATCGCGATCGCACCCGTTGTGCCACAAACCGCTGCCAAAGTGCTTGATCAATTGGGAATTCCCGAAGACCAGCGCGCGATTACCGATCTTGCGCGCGCCGACTGGTATATGGCGCGCGTCGCCACCGGCGAACGGCTGAGCGCGCCGGTCGCCGCGTTTCCGCGCATCGAAATTGCCGCAGAAGAGGTCGTGCACTGATGCTGATCGATTCGCATTGCCACCTGAATTACAAGGGCCTGATCGAACAGCAGGGCGAAATCCTGGCGCGCGCGCGTGATCGCGGCGTGCGCGGATTTCTCAACATATCCACGCGGCAGAGCGAATGGGACGCGGTAATCGCGACCGCGCATCGCGAACCCGACGTGTGGGCCAGCGTCGGCATCCATCCGCACGAGGCTGATGGCCACGCCGATCTCGGCGCGGCAGTGTTGAGCGCGGCGACAGCGGACCCGCGCGTGATTGCGATCGGCGAAACCGGGCTCGATTACTACTACGACCATTCCGATCGCGATGTGCAGCAGGCGCTGTTTCGCACGCATATCGGCGTCGCGCGCGAAACGAAGCTGCCGATCATCATCCACACGCGTGATGCCGAAGACGATACGCTGCAAATCCTGACCGACGAAATGGGGAAGGGGGCCTTCCCCGCGCTGATCCACTGTTTTACTGCGACGGCAGAATTTGGCCGCGCGGTGCTCGATCTGGGTCTGACGATTTCGCTGTCGGGCATCGTCACGTTCAAGAATGCCAGGGACTTGGCAGCCTTTGCAGCAGAAATACCTGAGGATCGCGTGCTGGTCGAAACCGATGCGCCGTTCCTGGCGCCGATCCCGCATCGCGGCAAAACCTGCGAACCGGCGTTCGTGGCCGATACACTGGCGCACGTTGCCGCCTTGCGCGGCACCAGCGCCGAGGCTTTGGCCGAAACCACCGGAGCCAATTTCCGAAAACTGTTCTGGAAAGCCGACCTGTGAAACTGACCATGCTGGGTTCGGGCACGTCGACCGGCGTGCCGCGCATCGGCAACGACTGGGGCGACTGCGACCCGACCGAACCGCGCAACCGGCGCACGCGCGTCGCGATCATCGTCGAAGGCGACGATGGTTCGCGCCTGCTGGTCGATACGCCGCCCGATCTGCGCAACCAGCTGCTGACCGCAGACATCGGCCGGATCGACGGCGTGTTGTGGACCCACGACCACGCAGATCACACCCATGGCATCGACGATTTGCGGCCGCTGCGCATGGGCCGCACCGGGCCGATCGCGGCCTATGCGGCGGATGAAACCGTGCGGCGGTTGCGCATGCGGTTCGGGTATGTCTTTGCGGGTGAATTCGGCTATTCGACGATCTGTAATCTTGCAAATCTCGATCGCGTGCGCCTGGTTGCCGGCATGGCAATCAGCCATTGCCAGATGCCGCACGGGCCCGCGCAATCGACTGCGTTCCGCTTTGATCAGGGCGGAAAATCAATCGGTTATGCGACGGACTTCAGCGAAATCACAGCTGAAATGGTCGACTTGTTCTATAAAGTCGATGTGCTCGTCGTCGATGCGCTGCGCCGCGACCCACATCCCACGCACGCCCATCTCGCGATGGCGCTTGAATTGGCCGAAAGCACACGCGCCGGCCACGCAATCCTGACACATCTCGACAAATCAATGGATTATCGCACGCTGTGCGCCGAACTGCCGGCCGGTATCGAATGCGGTTATGACGGACTGGAACGCATGGTATGAGCAGCCTGGCGCAGTTTACCGCCGACGACTGGGTTCGCGTGATCGCGATCCTGATGGTCCTGACGCTGATCCTGGGTCGCGGTGTAACACGTGGTTTTGGCGTGTCGCGCCGATCATGGCCGACGCTGATCTGGATGGCACTGGTCTGGGCCACGATCATCGCGATCGCCGCGCTGGCATTTCAACACTTCCGGCCGGGCGGCTGATCGGCCTGGAGACCATGACCACAAGCCTGTTGCCTAGTTTCATTTAACATATATCAGCACCAGGTCGCGTCTTTTATAGTAATTTCAATCGGTTGATAGCAGAACGTGTGTCAACTGTGTTTCGCCCATAATTTGGACGCCCAAGGGAGTTGGAAGTGCAAGACGCCGCAGGCGGCTCACTTCAAACTCCCTTGAGCGTAACTCGATCGATGCGCGACGGTTTAATCTTCGGCCGGCGGCGGCGGAGCAGGCGCATTTCCCGCCGATACGCGCGTCAGGACGACTGTGTAGAGCTGGTGCCAATGCTCAGCCTTGCCGCGCTCGCGTTCGGCTGTTCGGTCCGCCTTGGCTTTTTCGGCGCGCGCGTCGCGGAGCTCGGTTTCAAGGCGATCGATCTTGTTGCGAAGCGCGGCTTCGATGTGCCGGTATTCCTCGGGCGTTCGCAGCGGGACCTTCTTGCCGTTAATTACTTCGGTTTCCGCACGGGTTTCGACGCGTTCCTCTCCGATCTCGTCGACGAAGTTGTTATAGAGGTATTGGCGGCTGACCTTGGCCTCGCGGGCCACCGACACGAACGTCACGACCTGCTTCGTTTCGCGCAGGCGCATGATGGCATCCTCGACCGCGGCGCGCTTTTCTGCACTGCGGCGGCTGCGGGCATCGTTGAGTGTTGCGATCCGCAGATCGGGTCCCATGGTCATGATTTCGCGTCTTCCCGAGCAGAGGCTGGCTTGTAGCGCTGCTTTTCGCCCTTGTAGTGGCCGTGCTCCTCGATGGAACGGACGATGGTGTCGGTGTTGTGGACAGCGTCTTTGTTCCGCTGCAACCGCTTGCGAGCGATGTCTGCCAAGCGGGTTTGGCCGCCCTCCTCGTAATTCTGGGCTTCCTGCTCGAGCCCTGCGATCGCGACGTAAAGTCCGGCGCGTTCGCCGCGGAAGTGCTCGAGGTCGTCACCATCGGCGCGGAAGAACCGGCAGGTCAGACAGGCATGGGCATGCTCGCACCATTCGCCAAGCTGGCCCGGCAGGGTGCAGGCACCGCCGCAAACCCGTGTGGCCAGCATGGTTTCCTTGCGCAGCAGGAGATCGCCGACGGCCTCGTCGACCTTGCCGGCAATCGTGAAGAACTGCCCGCCGCCTTTGCGCAGCAAGGTGTTCTTTTTGAGGTCGAGGCGCTTGTTGACGTACATCGAGGCCATGTCGGGCGAAGCATGGCCGAGCTCGAACATGATGCTCAGGATGTCGTGCCCTTCGGCTGCCATCTGTGTCCCGCGATGGTGGCGCAGCGGATGCCACGAGAAGTCGAACGGATTGCCTTCGCCATCGACGATCCCGTGCCTGAGGCTCAGCATTCTGAGCTCCTGCAAAGTCCAGTTGTTGCCGAGGAACGATTCCCGTTTCCCATAAAAGACCGGGAACAGGTACTTGGTGGCGTGACCATACCGCGCCCGGATACGATGTTGCTGGGCTTCGATCAGCTCGATCATGGTCCGGTGCGCTGGATCGGTTGCCAGCAAAGGCTTGGTGTTCCAGCGACTGACCTTGTTCTGCCAGAACGTGAACAGCATGAATCGCTTGTCGTGCGGATCGGGCCGCAGGCAGTCGAAGAGCAGGGCATGCAGGTCTTCCGCTCGTGCCCCGGTTGTGATCCCGATCATGAAGATCGCAGGGATGGGCGCGGGCAGTTCATCGAGCCTGGCCACCATGGCGGCCAGGGCCTCGGGAGGCGCCGCCCGGTTGGCGCCTTCACGCGAAGCGTAGAGCCGGTTGCGGGGGTCATCTGGCGCCTGCTTGTAGCGGATGCGCCGTGCCGCGCGCTTGTCGAGCGCAATCCGAGGCCACTGCCCCGGCAGCAATACCGGCGCCGCGCGCAGGAGTTGGACGATATCGGTGTACCAGTTTTTGCCGGCGGTGTGCCGCGTGTTCCCCCAGGCCAGGTAGCGCTCCATCAGCGGCTCGTTGATTTGTCCGGCGGCGGCAATTTCCTGTTCGCACAGGAACCGCGCGAACAGACGCAAGCGCGAGATCAACGTCACCATGGTGGCCGGCGCCAATTCGCCATGCGCGACCTTGTCGAGCAGGAAGCCGCGCATCAGCGGGCGAAGCCACGGCTCGAAGTTCAGCAAGCTGATATAGGTGTCGTTCAACCGCTGCCGATCACGGAAGCGCGTGTCGTCTTCGCTGTAGAGATCGTTGAGCAGGATGATGTCACGGTCATGCATCGGCGCCATCTGCGCCCGGTTGATGATCGCGAAGCGATGGATATCGCCGAACAGCTGTATTTCCGGTGAGCGGTACTGGGTGGTGACGATTTCGCCATCCCGGATCCACTGGCGGGTCTGGCTTTGCCTGCGCTGCCCATAGTTCGTGCCATACCAGGCGGCGTAAAGCGCCAGCACTGCATCGCTGTGCTGGTTCGATTTGCGCGCTCCCGCGTTATCGGATGGCGCGAAGCCCGGGTGAGGGATGTCGGCAAGGCAGGTCGCCTCAAAGTGGCGAAGCAGGTCCGCACCTTCCTCGACGAGATAGCGGATCACCGGGATGCGGCGCTGGAACCAGTGGGCGTCCGCCTTGCGATCGTCGAGCACGGATGCCGCCAGGTACGTCTTGATCTCGTTGGTCAGGACCGGAACCGCAGCGCCAAGCGGCAGGCTTGCATATGTCTGGCTCAACCAGGGATGGCCGAACACCTCTCGCATTACGGCGTCCGACCAGATGGTATTGGTGACGAGGAGGGGGGATATTTCAGCAAGACGCCCTTCAAGCCAGTTGCTGTAGCGATCGGTATCGTGCGGTGTGCCGCCGACTACCGCCAGCGGCGTCATGCCCATCGCAAATCCTTCCCGAGCAGTTCCGCCTCACGAAGTTTCCCAAGTCTTTCATGCACCTCGTTGGGACCTGTGAGATAAAGTCTGCGGATTTCCGAGGCGAACAGGTGCTGGTAGAACGCTGCGGTCGTCTGCGGGCTGGCATGCCCAAGGCGATCAGCCACTTCGAGCAGGCTGTATCCCGCCGCGATCGCTTCGGATGCATGGCTGTGGCGGAACATGTGCCAGCTGAAGGCGATATGGGTGCGCTGCCTCAGCATACCCGCGAGCTTCTGCGCGTAAGACAGGCCCATGGCATGGCCGATGGCGCCGGCTTTGACATTGGCAAAGACATATTCCGCGCCGGCCTCGAACGCCGGCAGATATTCGTTGCTGGTGAGGTAATCGACGTACATGTTCAGCACGTATTCGTGCACCGGCACACCGCGCGTGCGCCCGGATTTCGCGCGGGCCTCATTGGCATTGTCTTCGCGCGGAACGACCCAGATGACCCTTTCGGCAAGATCGATGTCAACGTGGCGCAAGCCCAGCGCTTCACCGATCCTGAGGCCGGTGTTGTAGAGCAGCACAATCAGGAACGCGTCGCGCGCGAGCCCGCAAGCCTCGATTAGCCGCAACACCTCGCCTGGCGTCAATCGCTTCTTGAGCACCTGCTGCTGAACCTTGCCGGGATCGCCTGACAGATAGCGGTCCTTGCGCCGCGTCGTGCGGCGCTGGCTGATATGTTCCAGGAACGGCTTGTAAAGTCGGTGCCCGTCATAAGCCCTGGCAACATCACGGGTGTCGACCGCGAAGTCGTCGGTGCCATTGTAGAAGCGATAAAACGATTTGACCGCGAGCTGGATCTGATTGCGCGTCGATGGCGCCAGAATTCGCGTTTTCTGCTTGTTCAGCAGGATCAGCCGCGGGCTCGGCAATGCATCTTTTCGCCGCGCAAGCCGCCAGGCCAGGAAACTGTCATACAACGCTACCGTGGCTTCACCGATGCCGGCGCCATTGGCGACGATGAAGTTCGCGAAGTCGACAACGTGGCGAACATACGCACGGATCGTGTTCGGCGAAGTGCTGGTTTGTTCGAGATGCACGATCCAGTTACGAAGGCTTTCGACGACATCGCCATCGTCATTCACAACCGTCCACGCCCTGCGACCGCCGGGCATTTCGATGCGTGCAGCCTGCCAAGGCGTTGTGGCGAACGAAGTGGACACGGTCGCAGATACTGTTGAAGGAAACCGGATACCGCAAGCGATTCCCATCACACTGGACACAGATTACATGGACACTCGTGGTGTCGCTATTAACATAATTAATATTATCAAACCCGCGCATTGTAAGCATCGTCGCGCTGATCCCTCCATACCGATGCAGCGCGGTCCCGCGCTCGCGCACGTCATTTCCGACGCACGAACGGCGGATCGGAAATGACGTGCCGGCGAACCTGTTCTAGAATTTCACGCCGACGCGCGCGCCATACGTGCGCGGCGGGCGCAACGATGTCGCGGTGTAAAACGAAAACGGCACAGGTCCCGAATTGGCGATCACTGTCTTGTTGAAGGCATTGTTCAGATACCCGGTTATCGTGATCCGGCTGTCGGCAAAGGCATACGTCACATCGCCATCGACCAGCCAGTATGCTGACTGGTTTTCCGACGGCAGGAATTCGAGCCCGGTCAGGGTGTTGGTCTGGTAATGGCTACGCGCGCCGATCATGAATTTGCTGCCATCGCTCAGCGGGATAGTCTGGCGGGCACCAAGGTTGATTGTCCATTTGGGCGCATAAGGCGGGGTCTGTCCCGAGCAATTGAGCGTATAGTTGGCCGCTGGCGCGCCGACATTGGGGCAAGCCGTGCCATTGCCCTGCCCGCCATTCTGGTTCGGCGTTGCATAGGTAAATGCATCGTATTTTGCATCGAGATACTGAATATCGGCATTCAGCTCGGTGGTCGGCGTCGCCAGGAACCGCGTTTCGATTTCAAAGCCCTTGTAGGACGCGCGGCCGACGTTTTGCGTGCCAAAAACCGCATTCCCTGCAGAATCGAGGATCAGGTGCGTGATCTGCTGGTTGGTATAACGCCAGTAAAACGCCTCGCCATTCAATTGCAACCGGTTGCCCATGAAGCGGTTTTTCGATCCGATCGTCCATGCGTCGATATGTTCGGGCTGGAACACGCCATTGTCCGACGTGAAGTAAAATCCGCCCGATTTGAACCCGGTTTCATAACTGGCATAGGCCAGGTTGCGCGGGCTGATGTCCCAGTCGGCGGCCAGTCGATATGTCACCTTGCCGACACTGTTGTGCAGCGCATTGGCACCGGAGTTGTCGACCGCACTGGGGATGGTCACCGTGCCATCGACGAACGGGTTGAAATTGGGCGGCGGCACGGACGCGGCCAAAGGCATCGCCATGGCATTGGGGCATCCGGGGGTATAAGTCGGGAAATAGCCTGTCTGGCCGGTACATATACGGACCGCGCCTTGCAACGTGCCGTCCAGCGCTTTGGTCTCATGGGTATAACGCGCGCCGGCTGTAAACCGCAGCGCCGGTGTCACAGCATATGTCAGGCGGCCGAACACAGCCTCGCTTTCGTCGCGCTGCCGGTACTGATCCAGGTTTACATTGGATTGCTGATTGACATAAAATTCGGGCACGTCATTGATTTCATGATAATAAAATGCGCCCAGCAGATACCGCAGCGGGTGACTTTCCGATGACGCAAGCCGTGCCTCGAGGCTGGCCTGGCTATCCTTTTCGCGTTGGCGCAGATAAAACCCGGGCGTTTCGCTCAGGAATTGCAAATTGCCTTCGCGATAGGCCGGGACGATCGTCAAGGTGCCAAGGCTGGTGCGCCAGTCGATCGTGCCCGACAGGCCCCAGTAATTGTCATCGAGATGAGGCCGCATGGTCAGCGGCGTAAACGTCGTGCCAAGCGCCGTGTTGGGCTGGTGCGCCATGAACGCCTGGCCCTGCGGCGAGAGGAAACCGTCGCGGCTATCCACGCCGAGTTCTACGGGAGTACCGCCCTGCCCGTTGCCGCGCTGACGGAAAAAGTCGGCGACCAGAGTGATTTTCAGCGTGTCGTCCGGTTCTGCCAGCAGCGACAACCTTCCGCCGCCATCCTTCTGGTCGTCGGTGCCGTCTTTCATATAACCGTCGTGCGAGACATACGTCCCCGCCGCACGCAGCGCGACTTTGTCACCCAGCGGCACATTGATCGCGCCCTCGCCGGTTACCGCATTGTAGTTGCCGTATTCGATCGAGGCATTGCCGCCGAGCTGGCCCAGGATCGGACGCTGGCTCAACACGTTGATCGCGCCGCCGGTCGCATTGCGACCGTACAATGTGCCCTGCGGCCCCTTGAGCACCTCCACCCGGTCGATATCGTAGAAAAAGCCGGATGTGGCCGATGGCCGCCCGACATAGACCCCATCGAAGTTGAAGGCGACAGCGCCATCGGACAAGGCATTTCCGTTGAAATTTCCAACGCCGCGCAGATAGAAGAGATTGTAAGGCCCCGACGCCGGTTGCACTTGCAGCGCCGGAACCAGCGCAGTCAATTCCGCCGGTTTGGAAACCCCCGCAGACACCAGCGCATCACCCGTAACCGCGGTGACCGCCACTGCCGCTCTCTGCAGGTTTTCGGATCGGCGCTGCGCGGTCACAACGATATCGGTCAAACCGGCAGGCGCAGACGCGGGCGCTGCAACCGGCGCGGCCGGATCGGCTTGTGCCTGCGCCGGCGAAGCGCTCAGGATAGCTGCAAGCGCAGTGCTGCGCAGGAATACGAATTTCATAGCGTCCCTCCCCCCATCGGCGGCCATGCGTTTATTGCGCAATATCTCGCCAAGATGGTGTTTTACAAAAAGTCTGATTTTCAAACGTATTTTGGGTATGAACGGGATCGAGGCATTTGAAAAATCATTTAAAGCTATTGCCTACTACTTATAAATCAAATAGCTTATGTGTCATGAGGTTCAAAGGTCTCGATCTCAATCTGATTGTTGCGCTCGACGTCTTGCTGGAATTGCGCAGCGTTTCGCGTGCTGCTGATCGCCTGCACATGAGCCAGCCGGCGATGAGTGCAGCGCTGGGACGGTTGCGCGATTATTTCCATGATCCGATCCTCACCGCGCATGGCAAACGCATGGCCCCGACCGCGCATGCGCTCAGCTTGCGCCCGATGATCACCGCGCTGCTCGCCGATGTCGATGCGATGGTGTCGGCCTCGACCCTGTTCGATCCGGCCATTGCCAACCGGCGCTTCCGGATCGGGACATCGGACTATCTGGCAGCAGTCTTGTTCGCGCGGCTGATCCCGCTGTTGCAGCATATCGCGCCGCAGGTAACGGTCGAGCTCGTTCCGCCATCGGATCGGCTGTCGATCGAATTGAGCCAGGGCGATCTCGATCTGGTGATCACACCGGCCGAATATACCTCGCCCGACCATCCCTGCGAATTCCTGTTTGACGAGCGGCATGTCGTGGTCGGTTGCGCCGCCAATCCAGTGTTTGCGCGGACGATGACCGAACGCGATTTTTTCGACGCAGGGCATGTGGTGGCAGAAATGGGCAATGCCCGGCCAGGATCGTTCGGCGAAAATCGGCTGCGCGAACTTGGCCGGGTCGGGCGGCGGATCGAGGTCCGGGTGTTTTCGTTCCTGCTCGTCCCGGAAATGCTGGTCGGAACAACCCGTCTGGCGCTTATGCACGAACGGCTGGCGCGGGTTTTTGCCGGACGTATTGCCATCGCGCATGTTGCGCCGCCGTTTGATTTTCCGATCATGCGCGAAATGCTGCAATACCATCGTGCGCGCGAGCAGGATGCTGGCCTGCGCTGGCTGATGGACCAGTGCAAGAATATCGTGGAAATCGACAAACCCGATCCAGAACGATAATCTCGATCGTTACCGGGTTGGCGTTGTCCAACGCTTGTCGTGCGGTTTTGGGCCAGCTTGCGATACAGCGGCCGACGCCGTAGCAGCCAGAAAGTTCCCCGGCCCGACCGGGAGCACGGCCCGCGTGTCCGAACCGCGCTTGCCATCGTGCGGCGGTGTAAGGCACCTTTGTATGAGGCATCCGGGTTCTGCGATGTGTTGGCGAAGGTAACAATCCATGGGTACGGGACACACGAGCACAGGTCTGGACGCAGGCGCGGGGCGCGCGCGACTGCTGGCACGCTTGGCCGGCGTGGCGTTATCGGCCTTCGTCCTCAGCTTGCAAACCGGTGCCGTGCAGGCTCGGGCCACACACGGAGCCGGGGCTGCTTCGGCGACCCCGCGAACGCCGGAAGCCAGGGAAGTGTTTGCCGAGCAGATGAGCGGGGCGCCGTCTCCCGACGATCTTGGTTCGACGCTACCGCCGGGAATCACGGCGTCGGCAGTCGCGCGGCTCGTCGTACCGGTCGCCGACACAGGGGCGGTCGGCATGGTCGGCCTGAAGCCGTGGGCAGCGCGGACCGGATCCTTCGTCGCGCTCGTTTGCACAGGCGGCAACGGCCCGAGCAAGGTCAAAGCAGACGGGTGTTCGGGCGGTGGATCTTCCGCACCGCTGCATGCCTATGTCGCGCTTGTCATGATCGATGGCGCGGGGCGACCGAAGCTCGTGGCCCGGCCGATCGAGGTCGAGGCGAATGTGGATTGGGACAGGTCACTGTTACCAAGCCGTCCCGAGGCCGCCGAGGACTCGGTGTCGAACGGCGGACACGCGGCCCCGCCGTCCGCTTATGATCGGCTTGATCTCGCTCCTTACCGGATAGCGCCCGGCGTGACGGCCTTCGGCATCCGCGCGTCATGGTCCGACGGTTACGCGGGCGGGTTTGGCTGGCACAGCGCAACGCTGCTCTATGCAGTGATCGACGGCCAACTACGGCAGGTTCTGGCGGTGCCGACGATCGCGCTGACCTTCCTTGCCGGCGATTGGCATCGCAACGGCATGCGCGACCACGAGATCGAAGACGGTGCAAACGTTATCGTCGTCACTGAAACGCTGAACGCCGGCCACGCTGATGTGATAGTCAGGAGCAGAATCCAAAGGGGCGCGCGATTGTTTCGGTGGGACGCAGCCCGTATGCGTTACAAGGAACTATCCGAGCGCGTTCAGGCACCCAAAAGTCGCTGATACGAGTGTGGGCGATCCGGGTGTGGGCGCTTGGCAGCGCTCGACCTTTCCAGGTTTCGACGACCGGCGCTGCGAGCGATACAGCACAGGCCCTCACCTGCTTTGCAGAAACGCGATCAGCACGCGCGCAAGGTCTTCGCCGCGGTCTTCCTGGACGAAATGGCCCGCGCCGATGACGCGGGTGTGCTGCTGTCCGACGGCTCCGGCGACGCGGCGCTGAAACACGGCCTCCCAACCGATCGTTGCAGGATCGCTATCGCTGAACGCGGTCAGGAACGGACGGTGCCATTGCTCCAGCAACCGCCAGGCCGCACGGTTGGCCTCCAGGCCTTCGGCGGCCTCGTCCACGGGAATGCCGCAGGTTATTTGCAGCACGCCCGATTTGTACCGGGCATCTGGAAATGGCGCATCGTAGGCCGCCAGGATTTCGGGCGACGGCCGGGTCACACAGGCGCCGGCGACCAGTTCTGCGACAGGCAGGTCATCGCTGGTCCGGCAGGTTTCGATCCAGGCAGCGATGCCTGCGCCAGGCCAGTCGGCCACCCCCAATGGCGGCGGGTCGCAGTTCTGCAGCAGCGTATTCGTCGCAAGCACCGCGGCAAACCGATCGGGTTGGGCGGCCAGCACGCGCAGGCCGATCGGCCCGCCCCAATCCTGGCAGACAAGCGTGATCCCTTGCAGATCCAGCCCCTCGACGAACGCTGTCATCCACGCCACAAACCTGTCGAAGCCATACATCGCGCGCGCGACCGGCTTGTCCGACCGGCCAAAGCCGATCATGTCGGGCGCGATGACCCGGTAGCCTGCCGCAACGACGGGCCCAATCATATGCCGATAGAGGTAACTCCAGGTCGGATTGCCATGCAGCATCAACACGATCGGGGCATCGCGCGGCCCCTCGTCGATGTAATGCATGCGAAGCGTGCCCGCCTCCGGATCTTCTATCATCCGATAATGGGGCGCAAAGGCATAGTCCGGCAGCCCCGCGAAACGCTCATCCGGTGTGCGGAGAACGCCGGAGCTATTTTCGTTTTTAACTATCACAACAACTCCGCATATTGCGGTAAAAATCAGTTGTTAATGGCTATTCGCGTATAGTTCAATCAAATAGACTGTTGTACGTCGATATGGCGACATTGCCCGGGACCAGCAAAGTCGCGCAAGGCCGATCGAACCTCATCAATCTTTGCTGCCGCAATCAACAGGTTTTCGCGGTCGAGAATGGACAGGGCCTGGCCCAGCAGATCGAGCACACGCTCGACCGTATCGTTGCCGCCGTCAAACGCTGCCGCATCGAAATGCATTGCCCGGTCCCGTCGCATCGCTTTCTCCTGGCCCGCCAATCACCCCGAAACAGGGTGAATGGCGAGCCAAACAACCGCCAAAATGAGGCCGATTCGCAGGTGTTGACTCCATTCCGGTGCAGCCGCTTCAGCGCGCTTCGATCAGCATTACGTCGATCGTGAACGAACCGTCTGGTTCCAAAGCGAAATGCCGCGCGACTTCATCGCCTGCCATGCCTTGTAAGGCCCGAATGGCCGCGACATGCAGATCGGGCGTGCGCATCCGCGCGGTCCAGGTGGGAAAATCCATGCGCAAACGCGACATTGTCATGGCGGTCACGGCAAACCCCGCTGCACCCAGCATCGCTTGCCATTCGCGAACGGTAAAATCGCGGCCATGCGATGGATCGCGCAACAGTTCCACGGCTTGCAGATGCGTATCGGCGGCCGGTTCGGGCGGAGCGATCACATCGATAAAGACCGCAGGCGCGCGCGGCTTCAGCACGCGGCGCGCTTCGGCCAGGCCCGCCGCCGGGTTGCGCCAGTGATGCAGCGTAAACCGGCACGCAAGCATGTCGCAACTGGCATCGGCCAGCGGCAGCGCCCCCGCCTCTGCGGTCAGCGTGACGATATTGGCCAACCCGCGTCGCGCGGCCTCGGCCGCAACGGCGTGCAGCATATCCTCTGACAAATCGGTTGCGATGACCTGTCCGGCGTGCGGCGCCATCGCATAAGTGACGTGCCCGCCCCCTGCACCCAAGTCGAGCGCGGTGGCTGGCGCACAAAGCCTTGCGATTTCCGCGATCCGCGCCAGATCGGCGCCGGTGGCGTGAACGAGGCTGCTCACATAGTCGGCAGCGACATCGCCGAATTGGTGTCGGATTACGGTATTTTGATCTTGTGTCATCTGCGTGCTTCCCTGCCGTCAATCTCGGTCGACGGCGTGATGCTGGTATAAATACCCTGTTACAATGGACAAACGTATCATGGTATAACCGTACCCATGATGGATCACGAACAGGATGAACACGGCGAACACACTGAACACGCCGGGCAGCAGCGCCGCGAACTGGGTGCATTCGTGCGTGCGCGCCGCGAAAATCTCAGCCCCGACACACCGGGAACGCGCCGCCGCACGCCGGGCCTGCGCCGCGAAGAGCTTGCCGCGCGCGCCGGTATCGGGGCGACCTGGGTGACGTGGATCGAACAGGGCCGCGCCGTGCGGCCATCGGCGGCAACGTTTGCGCGGCTTGCCGATGCCCTCGGGCTGGGGCAGGCGGAACGGGCGTATCTGTTTGCGCTGGCCGCGCGTCACGATCCTGCCGATCTGTCGATGCGGGCCGGTGCTGGCGCGCCGCCCGCCATCGCGGCGATTGTCGCGGCCCTGCCCCACCCCGCCTATGCCATCGATCCCGCCTGGGATGTCATTGTCGCCAATACCGCCGCGCAGCACCTGTTCGCCGGGCTGTTCGATCACCGCAATCCCGGCGTTCCCAATCTGCTGCACTATGTGTTTACCGATCCCGCGGCGCGGGCGCTGTTGCCCGATCATGAAGCGCGGTGCGCGCGCGCGATGGCCGAGTTCCGCCGCGATTACGGTCGGGGCATGCACGATCCACGCGTGCGCAGCGTGGTCGAAGCGTTGCAGGGCAACAGTCCGCTGTTCGCCCGGCTGTGGGCGCAACAGGGCGTTCTGGGGCGCGAAGGCGGCCCGCGCCGGTTCGACCATCCGCAAGACGGCGCGCTGTTTTTTATGCAACATGTGCTTGCCGACGTCGATCGCGGCGATTTTCGCCTGATTGCGCTGATCCCCGCGCAGTGACCCTTCGGTCTTGCCAGCCAAAGCGGAATTGCGCATCACGCGGGGCATGACGTCACTTTCGAATACCCGCGCCATGGACCGGCTGATTGCGATCATGGCGCGACTGCGCGATCCGGTCGGCGGCTGCGAATGGGACCTGGCACAGGATTTTGCCTCGATCGCGCCTTATACGATCGAGGAAGCCTACGAAGTCGCCGACGCGATCACGCGCCAGGACATGCCTGCGCTGCGCGAGGAACTGGGTGATCTGTTGTTGCAGGTCGTGTTCCATGCCCGCATTGCCGAGGATGCGGGCCAATTCGCGTTTGCCGACGTGGCAAACGCGATTTCGGACAAGATGGAAGCGCGTCACCCGCACATTTTCGGCAGCGAAGATCCGGACGGGCAATCACGGCAGGACCGCTGGGAAAACGCCAAGGCCGCCGAACGCGCGGCCAAAGGCGCAACCAGCGCACTCGAAGGCGTAGCGCTGGCCCTGCCCGCCTTGATGCGCGCGGAAAAATTGCAGAAACGCGCAAGCCGTGTCGGGTTTGACTGGCCCGATCCTGCCGGCCCCACCGCCAAGGTTGTCGAAGAAACTGCCGAACTGGCCGCCGCGACGACCGATGCCGAACGCCTCGAGGAAGCCGGTGATTTCCTGTTTGCAGCAGCAAACCTCGTGCGCGCCTATGGCATTGCGCCCGAAGACGCGCTGCGCGCCGCCAATGCAAAATTCGAGCGCCGGTTTCGGGGCATGGAGGCGCTGGCGGGCGGCTCCATCGCGGGCCGCGACCTGGCAGCGCAGGAAGCGTTGTGGCAGGCAGTCAAATCGGACGAAAAATCACAGGCTTGAGAACCGCCCCAGTTCACGCGGCGTAAGGCGGACGCGGATGCGCGAGGCGGGCGCGCCTAGCGAATCCTCGATATCGTGTTCCGACAGGATCTCGCCGTGCGCGTGCAGCCAGGCCAGCTTCTGGCCCTCGGCCATCGGCACGGTGATGTCCAGCGTCTGCGCTTCACCGGTCAGTATGATGCCAACGCGTTCGATCAGCGCATCGACCCCCTCGCCCGTCACCGCCGAGATCGGCACTGCGACGCGGTCGGGCACATGGTGCGCGATCAGATCGGCGCGCATCGCGCGATCGTCGGCGGACAGCATGTCGATCTTGTTCCATGCTTCGATGATCGGCACGCTCGCACCTTCGGCATCGATCACGCCCAGATCGGTCAGGATCATTTCGACTTCGCGCTTCTGCTCGGCGCTGGCGGGATTGGCGACATCGCGCACGTGGATGATCACGTCGGCCGCGGTCACCTCTTCCAGTGTCGCGCGAAACGCCGCGACCAGTTGCGTCGGCAACTCGGAAATGAAACCCACCGTGTCGGACAGGATCGCCTTGTCCACCGCCGGCAGACGGATCGCGCGCATCGTCGGGTCCAGCGTCGCGAACAGCAGGTCTTCGGCCATGACCGTCGCGCCGGTCAGCCGGTTGAACAGCGTCGATTTGCCCGCATTGGTATAGCCGACCAGCGCAATCACCGGCCACGGCGCACGCTGGCGCCGCTCGCGATGCAGCCCGCGCGTCTTGCGCACCTGGTCCAGCTCGCGCCGGATGCGCGCCATCCGGCCACGGATCAGGCGCCTGTCGGCCTCGATCTGCGTTTCGCCGGGGCCGCCCAGAAAGCCGAAGCCACCGCGTTGCCGCTCAAGGTGAGTCCACGACCGCACGAGCCGCCCAGCCTGGTAATCGAGATGCGCCAGTTCGACCTGCATCCGCCCTTCGGCGGTCGCCGCGCGCTCACCGAAAATTTCGAGAATCAGCCCGGTGCGGTCGATCACCTTGCGACGCAATTTGTCTTCGAGATTGCGCTGCTGGATCGCCGACAGCGCACCGTCGACGATCACCAGTTCCGCGCTCGATTGCTCGCACGCGACGGCGATCCGCTCGACCTGGCCTTCGCCGAACAATGTGGCAGGCCGCACCGCACGGATCGGCAGGATAAAGGCATCGGCAATCTCGATGCCGATGGCGCGTGCCAGACCCAGCGCCTCTTCGAGCCGCGATTCGGCATCAAGCGCGTTTTTCTGCCGCATGTCGGGCAGGACCACGAGCGCCTTCGCGCCACGCGTCACTTCGCCCATCAGGTCGTCGGGATTACGTCCAAATTCAAATCCGGTCATCGTCCGGGGGTTAGACTATCGCGGGGTGGGTGGGAACCAAAATCCTCCCCGGCACGGGGAGGGGGACCGCGCGAAGCAGCGGTGGAGGGGCGGTGCCTCATGGCGCTAACCGCGCGATGACGGGCCGTTGGTTCGGGCGATATCGTGAGGGTCTCCCCCGGGGCGAGGCCCCTCCACCACGCTTCGCGTGGTCCCCCTCCCCGTGCCGGGGAGGATTTTTAGACCGTCTCGCCGTCCCAGTCGCCCGAGAGGTCGACATGGCCGGCGGGCTGGATCGTCGAAACCGCGTGCTTGTACGCCAGCTGCACATAGCCTTCGCGCTCGAGCAGCATGCAGAACAAGTCGTACGCAGCGACTTTGCCCTGCAACATCACGCCATTGACCAGGAACATCGTCACTTGCACGCCGGCGTCGCGGACACTCGACAGGAACACTTCCTGCAGCAGGCGTTTCTTGGTGGTCTCGTCACCGCCGGACTGGAAATGCGCGACCGAGAGTTGCTGGCCGGGCATGATCGTGCTGATCGCGTGTTTGTAGACCAGTTGCGACTGGCCATCGCGCCGCAGCAGGATCGAGAAATTGTCGAACCAGGTAACGATGCCCTGCAGCTTGACGCCCTTGACCAGGAACATCGTGACAGGAATCTTGTTTTTGCGCAGATGGTTGAGAAACACATCCTGCAGGTTCTGGCCCTTGCCTCCGGTGGGAATCGCAGAGGGAGCCGCCGTTGGCGCGGCAGCGGGGGCCTTTGCCGGGGCCGCTGACGGTGCGGGCGACTCAGCGTGCGAAGCAGCGTCGATATCCTCATCATCCTTGGCGGAGCGAGGGCGTGCAGACAAAGTGCGACCTGCCATGTTTTGAATCCTTGGCGTTTTATATTGGCTCGATTGCCGGTTTAACGGTCAATTTTCGCGATCTGGCATGGCTTGCGCCGCGCCGGTGAGGGACTCGGACAATACCGGCCTCCTCCCTCGCCGTAAACCCGCCGTTTTGCGTATGCGCCACCTTTGCCCCAAAAACCCGGGTCAATTTGCAGTGATAGCAAGGATCAGCTTGCCTCTTCGTCCTCGTCTTCGCGGCGTTCGACCATGCCGAGCAATTTCAGTTTGCGATGCAAGGCGGAGCGTTCCATCCCGATAAAGCTCGCGGTCTTCGAAATGTTTCCCGAAAACCGGCGGATCTGGACGCGCAGATATTCGCGTTCGAAATTTTCCCGCGCCTCGCGCAAGGGTACACCCATCAGCGATGCGGTGTTGTTGTCGCCTGCCATCGGTGTGGCGATGATTTCGGTGGGCAGCATGTCGCTCTCGATCCGCGCGAGACGTCCGCGCGGGACCAGGATCATCGTGCGCTCGACCACATTGCGCAACTGGCGGACATTGCCCGGCCAGTCATAGCTTTGCAGTGCGGCCATGGCTTCGGATGCGACGCCCGGCGCAGGCAGGCCCTGTTCGGTGGCAAACCGCGCAAAGAAATGGTCGATCAGCGCCGGAATATCCTCGCGCCGGTCGGCCAGTTGCGGGATCGCCACGGGCACGACATTCAGCCGATAGAACAGATCCTCGCGGAAACGGCGCTCGGCAATCTCGTGTTCGAGCGGGCGCGAGCTCGACGATACCACGCGCACATCGACGCGGATCTGGCGAAACCCGCCGACGCGCACGAACGCCTGTTCGGTCAGCACGCGCAGGATCCGCGCCTGGCTCGATGCGGGCATATCGGCCACCTCGTCGAGAAACAGCGTGCCACCATCGGCCATTTCGAGCAGCCCTGCCCGCACCAGCTTGCCGTCGATTTCCTCGCCGAACAGCTCCTGTTCAAACCGTTCGGAGGTGATCCGCGCCGAATTGACCGTGACGAACGGGCGATCGACGCGGTTGCTCCAGCTGTGCAGCAACCGCGCCGCAACTTCCTTGCCCGATCCGGCCGGGCCCGTGATCAACACCCGGCTGCCGGTATGCGCGACGCGTTTCAAGGTGGCACGTACCGTGTTGATCAGCGACGAATTACCGGTAAATTCGTCGGCCATGCCGAAATCGCGACGCAGGCGCGCGTTTTCGCGGCGCAGCTGTTCGGTTTCGGTCGCGCGTTCGACCAGCAGCAGCAGGCGCTCGGCCTCGAACGGTTTTTCGATGAAATCCATCGCGCCGCGGCTGATTGCCGAAACCGCGGTATCGATATTGCCGTGGCCCGAAAATATCACGACCGGCAATTCGGGTTCGCGCTTCTTGATTTCATCGAGCACTTCGAGCCCGTCCATCGGGCTGCCGTGGAGCCAGACGTCGAGCAGCACCAGGCTGGGGCGGCGTTCGTCGATTGCGGCGAGCGCGGCGGTGCTGTCGCCGGCGACGCGGCACATATAGCCTTCGTCGCTCAGCACGCCTGCGACGAGTTCGCGGATGTCGCGTTCATCGTCGACGATCAGGATATCAAGAGCCATCGGGGTAATCCTTCACCGTGCGCTTTGGCGCACGGCCTTTTCGGGGGACGTTGCGCCAGGAGGCGAGGGAGCGGGGCGCAACGCATCAGTCTGATCGGGGTTTTCGTGGGCTTGCGACCGGGCAAAGCGCATCGTGACTTGTGCGCCGCCACCGGAAATCGGTGCAAAGGCCATTTCGCCGCCGTGTTCCTCGACGATCTTGTTGACGATCGCCAGGCCCAGGCCGGTGCCTTTTTCGCGCGTCGTTACATAAGGTTCAAGAATGCGGTCACGCTCTGCGGGCAGGCCGACACCGTTGTCGGCGACGCAGATCGTGATCGATGCCGCATCACTGTCGAGCGACACGGCGATGCGCCCCTTGTAGTCGATGTCTTCCAGCTTGGCGCGCGCCTCGATGGCTTCGATCGCGTTTTTCAGCACATTGGTCATGACCTGGCTGAACTGGTGGCGGTCGGCCTCGAACGGTTCGTTGGTCGATCCGCTGAACGAAAACGCGATGCCATTGTGCGCGACTTCCTGCAGGAAGATCGCCTGGCGCGCGAGTTCGCCGGCATCTTCGGCGCGGAACACCGGTTTGGGCAGGCGCGCGAATTCGGAAAACTCGTCGACCATTTTGCGCAAATCGCCAACCTGGCGAATGATCGTTGCGGTCAATTCCTCGAACAGTTCGGGATCGGTGGTGATCTGGCGCAGATAGCGGCGTTTCAACCGTTCGGTCGCAAGCTGGATCGGGGTCAGCGGGTTCTTGATTTCGTGCGCGATACGCCGGGCAACGTCGGACCAGGCAGCGCGGCGCTGGTCGATCAACTGCCGCGTAATATCTTCGAACGTGACGACGTGTCCATTCGCGTCCTGTGTAACCTTGACTGCCAGAGTCAGCAGGTCGCCGCCCTTGGCATAATGCACCAGGCCGCTGGCGTCGCCGCTGATCACCAGCTGGTGCAGTTGCGGCGCGACGTTCTGCAGTTCGGCGCCGACCAGATCACCGCTGGTGTTTTCGTCGAGCAACTTTTGCGCCGAGCTGTTGATCAGGCGGATCGTGCCCTCGCGATCGATCGAGACGATGCCCGCGGTAATCGATTCGATCACCGCCTCGATAAACGTCCGGCGCACGCCCAGCAGCGTGTTGGCGCTGACCAGCGCCTGGGTCTGGGTCTCAAGCTGCGCGGTCATGCGGTTGAACGCGCGCGCCAGCATCCCGACTTCGTCCGACGCCTTGCCATGCGCGACGCGCATCGCGAAATTGCCGCTGCCGACCTTGCGCGCGGCCACGACCAGCTCGACCAAAGGCGCGACCTGCCGGTCAGCCAGGCGCAAGGCGGCCCACACCGCCAGCATGACCAGCGACAACGATATGCCCAGCAACGCCAGATTGAACCGCACCTGCAACGCACGCGCGCGCCGGGTCAGCATATCATAGGCGCCAAGCACGGATTCGGCGCGTTTCCACTGGCTGAAGGCCAATTGATCGGAATTGCGCGCGACATAAAGATAGATGCCGCGCGCGCGGTCGATCGGTGCGACCGATTCGATTTTTTCGGCCGAGGCGTTGACGACATAAGGCTCGCCCTTGGCCATGCGCTGCAATTCATCGGCGCTCACGCGTTGACGCGTGTCGTTGCGATTGGGGTCGACAATGGCTGCAGTACGCAGATTGCCGTCCTCGCCGCGCTCGATGATCGCAGATTCGTCCAGCTTGCGGCTGATCACCTGCCAGGCATAGCCTTCGCGGAATTCGCGGCTGGCGATCGGCGCCTGGACCAGATAACTGCGCATGTCGCCCGCCATCGCGACGTTTTCCTTGCCCACGTCGCGCAATTTGTCGGCGTAATAGCCTTTGGCCAGACTGTTGGCGTTGTCGAGCATGCCGCGCGAATTGTCGGAAAACCAGAATTCGACGCCCGATTGAAACAGCAGCGAGGCAAAGATCACCACCAGCAGCGTCGGCACCGCCGCGATCATCGAAAACAGCCAGACGAGGCGAACATGCAGCCGGCCGCTGGTGCCCATGCCCGAATGCTTGGCCCGCGCCAGCGCAATGCGCCGGCCCGCAAGCACGACCAGCGTCATCGCCGGGACCAGTGACCCGATCAGCAACGACGTGGTCAGTTTTGCCGGCAACAGCTGATCGCCGGCAGCCTCCGGATTCAATTTGATCCAGCTGAGCGTGACCATCATCACCAGCGAAATGGCGGTAATCGTTTCGAGCAGGAGGAAAACGTTGGCGCGGCGCAGCAAGATCAACAGGCGCCGCCACCAAATGGGCAAACGACGGGCTCGACTGGATCGTTTAGCGGCGATTGGTGCGACCATAGTTGCTGTCTGACAACACCCCTGTTGCCCAAATGCAAGCATTATTACGCCGACTGTGGCTCACCTGCGCCGGGCCGAAAGGGCAATCCGCCGGATAACGCACGAATCGCGGCATCTTCGGGGTGAATGCCCAGTTCCTGCAGCCGTTTGCGCAATGTGTTGCGGTTGATCCCCAGGATCTGTGCGGCACGCAACTGGTTGCCCGCCGTCTGCGCCAGCACATGCAGGAACAGCGGACGCTCGAACATCGCCAGCGCGTCATCGTAGAGCTGCCCGGGCACGCCAGGATTTTCGATCAGCCATTGGCCCAGCACAGCCGCAAGATCGCCAGGCGCTCGCGGCTCGGGCGCGCGGGTTGGCGCCTCACCTGCCAGCATCGGTTCAATCGCGGCCACGTCGATCACATCGTCGCGCGCCATCAAGGCCAGACGATAGATCAGATTGCGCAATTCGCGGACATTGCCGCGCCATGGCTGGCGCGCGAGCAACGCACTGGCGGCGGCAGTCAATTGCCGGCGCGGCAGGCCTTCGTTGGCGGCGCAAGTCAGGAAATGGTGAGACAGCGCGGCGATATCGTCGGCGCGATCGCGCAGCGGCGGCAGTTCGATCGGCACCACGGCCAGGCGATAATACAGGTCTTGGCGAAACGTGCCCGCCGCGATCATCGGCATCAGATCGCGGTTGGTCGCCGCAATAATCCGGCAATCGAGCACGATGTCTTCGGCCCCGCCGACGCGGCGGATGCGCCCAGATTGCAGCGCGCGGAGCAGCCGCGTCTGGGCCTCGATCGGCATGTCGCCGATTTCATCGAGGAACAACGTGCCACCGGCGGCAAGTTCGAATTTGCCAAGATGCCGCGCGGTCGCGCCGGTGAACGCGCCCTTTTCGTGCCCGAACAGCTCGCTTTCGATAAGATCGTGCGGGATCGCGGCGGCGTTGACCGCGACGAACGGTCCGCTGCCGCGGTTGCCAAGCTGGTGGATCGCTTCGGCCACCAGTTCCTTGCCCGTGCCCGATTCGCCCAGGATCAGCACGGTCAGGTCGTTGCGCAGCACGCGTGTGATCATCCGGTATACCGCCTGCATCGGCGCGCTGCGCCCGACCAGCGGCAGACCCGGCGGAATGGGTTCGGCAGTCGGTTCGGGCGCGCGCGCGCGGTCGAGGCCCTGACCGATGCCGTGGTGCACGGCGCCGACCAGTTCATCGAGATCGAAGGGCTTTGGAAAATACTCGAACGCGCCGGTGTCGCTGGCGCGCACCGCGGTATCGAGCGTGTTCTGCGCCGAAAGGATGATCACCGGCAGATGCGGATAGCGCTCGCGCACGGCGGGCAGCGTTTCGATGCCGTCGCCATCGGTCAGCATCACATCGGTCAGCATGATCGCGAATTCGCCGCGCGCGAGCAGGCGATCGCGCCCGGCGATGCTGTCGCTGCACGTGACGACATAGCCCTCTGCGTTCAGCGCAGCGGTAATCACCGTCGCGACCGACACGTCGTCCTCCACCAGCAGGACCGCGCGGGCCGTCATGGCCTTGCCTCTCTACTCGGCGCCGATCCCGCGACGGGCAGATGCAGCCGGAAATGCGTGAGGCCCTTCGCCTCGTCGCGATCATGCGTAACGCGCCCGTTCATATCGCGCACCAGCTTCTGCACGAGCGCCAGGCCCAGCCCCTGCCCGTTTTTCTTGCTCGATACGAACGGTTCGAAAATATGATCGCGCAGCGCAACCGGCACGCCGCCGCCATTGTCACTGACGCGCAATTCAATCGGCAGCCGCAGCGGCTTGCCGCCAGTGGCCTGATGCACCTGAATGCCGCTGGCAAACCGCGTGCGCACGATGATGCGCGGGTTTGGCAGCCCGGCGCAGGCATCGCGGGCGTTGGCCATCAGGTTGAGCAACACTTGCACAAGTTGATCGGGGTTGGCGCTGATCGGAGGCAGGCTGGGGTCGAATTCCTCTTCGACGACCATCCGCGATGCACCCCCTGCGGCCAGGATCGCCTGCGCATGGCGCGACGCCTCGTGCAAGTTGCATTCGGCCTCGGGCTCGGCGCCGCGGCGGCTGAGCGATTGCATCTGGTCGATCAGTTTGGCGATACGATCGACTTCACGCGTGATCAGCCCGGTCAGCGCGCGGTCGGCCTCGCTGGCGGTGCGATCCAGCAATTGCGCGGCGCCGCGAATGCCCGCGAGCGGGTTCTTGATTTCATGCGCCAGCACTTCGGGCGCGCGCAGCACGGCATTGCCCGCACCATCGTCGCCCGCCATGCCCAGGGTCAGCGCCTCGACACCGACGGGTTCCTGCAACACCAGCATCTGCCAGCCCGGAAAATGCGCCACCGGCGCGGTCATCAGGTCGATCGGTCGCGCGGGCTGATCAAGGATCCGCACGAGGGTGCCTCGCGCCACGAGATTGGCCTCACGCTCGCTCAGCCGTTCGACGATCAGCGGTTCCTCGAACACGAACACATCGCGCAACCGGCGCCCGATCAGGCGGCTCGCGCCCTGCCCCGCCAGTTGCTCGCCCGCCGGATTGACCGAGGCGAGCGCCAGATCGGGCGCAAGCAGGAACAGCGCCTGCGGCAGGCTGGCGATCAGGTGCCTGGGTTCGGGGCCACTGCCGCGGTCGGTCATGTCCGCAGGCCAGTCGGACGCAGCGATCATGCCACCAGACGCTCGCCCGCCGGATCGAACCGCCCGTAGAAATCGCCCAGGCTCGCCAGAACAGCGTCGGGATCATCGATGAAATTGACGCGATTGCGAAACTCTGCCGATCCCGTCAGGCCCTTGGTGTACCAACCGAGATGCTTGCGCGCCATATTGACGCCCACGGTCGTGCCGTAGATGCCGAGCATGTCCTGATAATGTTCGACGATCACGTCATACTGTTCGCCGATCGAAGGGTCGCCCAGCACTTCGCCGGTATCGAGCCAATGCATCACCTGGCCCAGAAACCACGGCCGGCCATACGCGCCGCGCCCGATCATCACGCCATCGGCGCCGCTCTGGTCGAGCGCATCGGCCACATCGGCGATGGCGCAGATATCGCCATTGACGATGACCGGGATCGTGACGGCATCCTTGACCCGCCGCACAAAGCGCCAATCGGCCGAACCCTTGTACATCTGATTGCGCGTGCGGCCATGGACCGTGATCATCTGCGCGCCCAGATCCTGCGCGATCCGGGCCAGCTCGGGCGCATTCAGGCTGTCGTGGCACCAGCCCATGCGCATCTTGACCGTTACCGGCACCGACACCGCTTTGACCGTGGCCTCGATCAGCGCGGCCGCGAGCGTGACATCGCGCATCAGCGCCGATCCGGCATCGCCATTGACGACCTTGCGCACCGGACAACCCATGTTGATATCGATGATCGCGGCGCCGCGATCCTGCGACAGGCGTGCGGCATCGGCCATCTGGGCAGGCTCGCACCCGATCAGTTGCATCGACACCGGCTCCTCGATCGGGTCCCAGGCGGCTTTCTGGATCGATTGCCGCGTTTCGCGGATGGCGGCAGGGCTGGCGATCATCTCGGTGACGTTCAGCCCCGAGCCATAGCGGCGGACCATGCGGCGAAACGGCAGGTCGGACACCCCGGTCATCGGGGCAAGCACGACCGGGCAATCGATCCGCACCGGACCGATCGTGATGGGCTTCAACACCGGGCGTTCAACCGTCATGCTCATTCTTGCGTCGCAATCTGCCTAAAAAACAGGCACGCGTTAGCCAATTGCCGCGCGATGGGCAAGTTTGTATGGGGCGCACACGATGGAATTCGCGCCGCACCCAAAAACCGCATTCGCCGCTGTGGTCGTTGCCGCCGGCAAGGGCCTGCGTGCTGGCGGCGGCGTGCCCAAGCAGTTCGCGCCGTGGCGGGGCGTGCCGCTGGTCCGGCACAGCGTCGAGCATCTGCTGGCCGCCGGCGCCACCCCGGTGGTCGTGGCAATCCCCGACGACGGCCGGGCCGTGGCCGAGGCGGCACTCGCCGGGTTGCCGGTAACGCTGGTCGCAGGCGGCCTCATGCGCCAGGATTCGGTGCGCGCAGCACTGGAAACGCTGGCAGAGGCCGGCGATGTGACGCGCGTGCTGATCCACGATGCCGCGCGGCCGGACCTGCCCGCGCATGTGATCACCGCGCTGGTCGCGGCCCTGGATACCGCGCCCGGCGCGATTCCGGTGCTGGCCGTGGTGGATAGCGTCGTGCGCGGAGCCGGGGGTTTTCGCCAGACCGCAGAATCGCGCGACGGCCTGTACCGCGTGCAAACACCGCAGGCCTTCCGCTTTGGCGATATTCTCGCCGCACACCGCGCTTGGGATCAAACGCGCGAGGCCGGCGACGATGCCACTGTCGCGCAATGCGCGGGGCTTGCCATCGCGCTCGTTTCCGGCGACGAGCGCTTGCGCAAAGTCACGTTCGCGCACGACTTTCTGGCAACGGACACCGCACCCGACATGACCACCCGCACCGGCCTTGGCTTTGATGTACACCGTCTGTCAGACGGCGAAGAGCTGTGGCTGTGCGGGGTGAAGATCGATCATCACCAAGGCCTGTCCGGCCACAGCGATGCCGATGTCGCGATCCATGCGCTGGTCGATGCGCTGCTTGGCGCAATCGCGGCGGGCGATATCGGCGATCATTTTCCGCCATCCGATCCGCAATGGCGCGGGGCATCGTCCGACCGCTTTCTGGCGCATGCTGCCGGTCTCGTGCGCGCGCGCGACTTTGCGATCGGCAACGTCGATGTCACGATTATCTGCGAGGCGCCCAGGATCGGGCCGCACAAGACCGCAATGCGCGAAAGGCTGGCCCAGATCATGGACATTGCAACCGACCAGGTGAGCGTCAAGGCCACCACCACCGAACGCCTTGGCCTGACCGGCCGCGGCGAAGGCATCGCGGCGCAGGCCATTGCCACGGTTGTTGCCGCATGACCGTGCTGCGCGCGATGCTTGCGCTGGTCGCGCTTGGCTCTGCCACAGCGGCGCAGGCTGCCAGCGACAGCTGCATGACCCCTGCCGAACTCAACGCGACACTCGTCTATGCCCTGCCCTCGGTGATCGACGCTACCGCCCAGTTCTGCCGGCCCGTCCTGGCGCGCGATGGCTATCTCGCCTCGCAGGGCGCCGGACTGTCCGCGCGCTATCGCATGGGCCAGGCAGGCGCGTGGCCGGTCGCGCGCGCGGCGGTGCTGAAAATTGCCGGCGGCGGCCTGGGCAAATTCGCCGCGCTGCTGCCCGACGGCACGCTGCAGGATATGGCGAGTGGCTATGTCCAGCAATTCGTGGTCCAGGGCGTCCATCCCGGCGATTGCGCCGATATCGAAAGCGCGCTGGCGCTGATGGCGCCACTTCCGCCCGAAAACACCGCAGGGCTGATCGCCCTCGTCGTCCGGCGGGTCGAATCGACCAATTCCGGCAAGACTGTGGTGGCAGGCAAAAAATTACGCTTGCCGTTGTGCCCCATTGCCGTGCCGGGCATTGATAGCACGGATATCACGACGAACCCGCAGCCGGTGCATTGAAGGACCTGAGGTTTCATGGACCATTTGCTTTACGCCGACGTCATTGAACTCGCCGCGCGCGTGATCGCCGCAAACAAGGCGCTGGGGCGTACTGTCGCTGTTGCCGAAAGCTGTACCGGCGGCTTGGTGGCAGCCGCGCTGACCGAAATCGCGGGCAGCTCCGCGGTGTTCGATCGCGGCTACGTCACCTATTCCAATGCTGCAAAGATCGAGATGCTGGGTGTACCGGAGGATCTGATCGACACCTTCGGCGCAGTGTCGGTCGCGGTCGCATGGTCGATGGCGCAAGGAGCGCTGACCCGCTCCGGCTGTGATGTTGCGGTTGCGATTACCGGGATCGCCGGCCCCGATGGCGGATCGGACCAGAAACCGGTCGGTACGGTGGTTTTCGCCTGCGCCGGACACAACCGCGAAGACGAGGATGCGGTCGAGGCCGAAACCAAGCTGTTCGACGGCGACTTCAGCGGGCCCGGCGGCCGGTCCGAAGTACGGCGTCAGGCCGCGCTGGTCGCGCTGGAGCTGCTGATGCCGCCCGGCGCCTGATCTGCGTAAAGCTTCGCCGCGCGGGTTTCGAATGCCGCGACCATCTTGCGAAACGCGCGATCGAGATATTGCCCGGCCAGCCTTTCGAACAGCGCATTGCGAAACGCGAATTCGCACACGAAATCGATACGGCACCCGCCACTGCCATTGGGCGCAAAGACCCACGTGTTCGACAGGCTCTTCATCGGACCATCGAGATAGTCGACCGTTATCGTGCCGGGCCGATCCCTGGTCACTTTGCTGGTGAATTTCTCGCGCAGCGCGCTGAACCCGACCATCATGTCCGCGATCATCACCTGGCCATCGTCCGATTTCACGCGCGTGCCGACGACCCACGGCAAAAATTCGGCGTAGCGCTTCACATCGGCTACCAGGTCGAACATCTGTTCTGGCGACCACACGAGATCGCGCGTTTCGGCAATGCGCGGCATGTCAGGCGGGCGTTTTGGCGGGCGTTTTGGCGGGCTGGGCCAATTGCGCCTTGGCAATCTGGGCTTCGCGCGCGGCGCGCATCTGCGCAAAATCCTCGCCCGCATGATAGCTTGACCGCGTCAGCGGGCTCGCCGCGACCTGCAGGAAGCCTTTCGCCCGCGCGATTGCACCATAAGCCGAAAACGCCTGTGGCGTGACGAATTCGATCACTTTGGTGTGCCTGGGCGTGGGCTGCAGATACTGCCCCATCGTCAGGAAATCGATCCCGGCACTGCGCATGTCGTCCATCACCTGGTGCACTTCGAGCCGGGCCTCGCCCAGCCCGAGCATGACGCCCGATTTGGTGAATATGCGCGGATCGTGCCGCTTGACCTCTTCGAGCAGGCGCAGCGAGGCGTAATACCGCGCACCGGGCCGGATCGTGGGATACAGCCGGGGCACGGTTTCCAGATTGTGGTTGTAGACATCGGGTCCGGCCGCCACGATCGCTTCGACCGCGGGCAGCATCTTGCCGCGAAAGTCGGGCGTCAGGATTTCGATCGTCGTATCCGGCGTCTGATCGCGCAACGCGCGGATCACCTTGACGAATTGCCCCGCGCCGCCATCAGGCAGATCGTCGCGATCGACCGAGGTGATCACGATATGCTGCAGCCCCATGCGCGCTGCCGCCTCGGCGACATGGCCCGGCTCGGTCACATCGACCGCGCGCGGCATCCCGGTCTTTACATTGCAGAACGCACATGCCCGCGTGCAGACATCGCCCAGGATCATCACCGTGGCGTGTTTCTTGGTCCAGCATTCGCCGATATTGGGACACGCCGCCTCTTCGCACACGGTGTTCAGCTTCAGATCGCGCATCAGCTTGCGCGTTTCGTTATAGCCGTGGCTGGTCGGTGCCTTGACCCGGATCCAGTCGGGCTTGCGCTGGCGGACGGGCGCGTTCGTTTGGTCTGTCATGGGTTTCAGATAATCCTTTGCCGCATGAATTGCCAGAGCCCACACGCGCTTGCGCTGGCGGCAAACATTGCCCATTGGAGCGGGCGCTACGCATAACTGGGAGAAACGATCATGGCCGACCCCATCTCGCCCGAACTCGATCATCTGATTGCCGGATATCGCCGCTTCCGCACGCAGGACTGGACCCCGAAACTGGCGCGCTGGCGCGAATTGCGCGACGGACAATCCCCGCAAGTCATGGTAATCGCCTGTTCCGACAGCCGCGTCGATCCCGCGCAAGTGTTCGATACCGATCCGGGCGAAATGTTCGTCGTGCGCAATGTCGCCGCGATGGTGCCCCCGTTCGAAACGACGCCGGGGCGCCATGGCGTATCGGCAGCGCTGGAATTCGCGATCCAGGTGCTCAAGGTCCGGGAAATCGTCGTGCTTGGCCACGGCATGTGCGGCGGCTGCAAGGCGGCGCTCGATCAAAGCCTGCAGGGCACAGAACCTGGCCATGGCGGATTCATCGCCGACTGGATCGCGCTGCTCGACGAAGCGCGCGGGCCGGTCGTCGCACAATACGGCACAACCGGCCACGCGGCCGAACGCGCGATGGAACTGGCAGGCGTGCGCACCAGCCTGGCCAATCTGCGCACATTCCCGTGCGTCGCGCAAAAGGAAGCCGCTGGCAAATTGCGGCTGACCGGGGCATTTTTCGCGATCAGCGACGGCTTGCTGCACGTGATGGACGAGGCGACGGGTGCCTTCAGCCCAGTGGATTGATCACTTATAGATCCCCTCCCCGTCAGGGGAGGGGAACAGGTTGCGGCTTACTTCCCGGCTGATTTCTGATCGGCATAGATCGCCCACAGCCGCGCGATCCCCGTGCGGGTGCCGCCGACTTTGGCCAGGTTCGCCTTGGCGTCGGGGTACTTGCCTTCGTCGATCTGCGCAATCGCCAGGCGAGTCAGGATGCGATCCTTGTCGGCATCGACGCCGCCCTTGCTGAGCGCCAACGTGTACATTTCCTCGGCCTTGGCCGGATCGGCATACGACAGATAGGTATCGCCCGCCGCCGCGGCGACTTTGCCCGATGGCGCTGTTGCCGCTTCCTTGGCCAGGCCGGGCAACGACGCCTTGTCGGCAGCAACGCGCGGGCCGGCCTGCGTCATGACATCCTTGACGAAAGTGTCCGACGCCTTCAGCGCGCCGGTCGAAATGCCCTGCTGGGCAATACGCACGGCTTCACCCGGATAACGGCGGGCATCGACCGCCTGCAGATAGGCGATATATTCCCGTTCGACATATTTGGGGTCAAGCTTCAGTGAACCTGCCTGGTCCATCAAACGGCTGATATCGAGCTCTTCCTGACCGGTAAAATTGGTCGCGCTGTTGCGCACCAACTGTGCCGCACCCAGCCAGTTCAGCGGGGTGGGATAGGCCTGCACCAGCAAGATTGCCCATTCGGTCGATTCGGCGGGCAATTTCGCGCTATAGGCAATGCGGTTGCCCCGGCTGTACCATTCCTCGGGCGCAGGCAGATTGGCGGCCTTGCGCGCAGCGATGGCGGCTTTCAGAGCGTCCAGGCCCTGCTTGGGCTGGCCCGACGACGCATAGGATTCGGCCAGCATCTGCGGCACCGCGTCATCGACCTTGGGGTCCGACATCAGCGGCGACAACGTCTTGATGGCGGTCGGATAATCCTTGCCGGTAAAGGCCATCTGGCCGAGCATAGCGCTGACCGTGCCGACCATGTTGGGCTGCAACTGGCCGCTGTCGAGCATGTTCTGCAAACCCTTGGCGGTCAACGCGGTGTCACCTGTCCAGCCACCGACCTGGCGCTGCCAGTCACCGAAGATCAGGCGGTCGAGCGGCGATTTCACCCCGGCTTCGATCGTGGCCAGTTGCGGCACCAGCGGTTCGGCAGCAGCCTTCAGCTCGGCATCGGAGACTTTGGCGGTTTTCTTGGCCAGAACGTCATTGAACGATTTCTGGAACGGCCCGGCAACTTTGGAGAATTCGGCTGAATTGGTCGCTTTGGGCGCGTCCTTCGCCATGGCGGGTGCCGCAACAGCGATACCCAGCGTTGCCACCACTGCCACAGGTGCCGCCGCGAGCGCAGCGGCCACAACTGGCCGACCGAATGATGCAAATGTACCCCGCATAACCTTGCTCTCCATGTTCGCCCGGGCCGCAGCTTGGCAGAAGGGTCCCCTGCGCGGCCGGTTGTGATGTGTCGTCGTTTGGCGCGGTTTTTGCGCCTTTGCAACGCATTCTGGCTAAGCCCCGTGGACTGAACGCGGATTGAACGGTTCGGAACCAGCGACATGTGGAAAAACGCGGGGTCCGGGCTCGCCGCGACTGGCCTTTGGCGACGCCACGGTCTAGGGCCAAAGGCTTGAACCCGTATGGCAACCATGGCGTGATGACAGTATCGCGACATGAAATCGGTTTGGCGCGACGATAGTGTCGCGGCGGGCCGAATTTGCCCAACAGCGAGAACGCCGCCCGTGAGCGATGAAACCATGATCGATCCGCCCGAACCAACAGGTCAGCCGGAATTTCAGAAGATCGACATCGTTGATGAGATGAAATCCAGCTATCTCGATTACGCGATGAGCGTGATCGTGTCGCGCGCGCTGCCCGATGTGCGCGACGGGCTGAAGCCGGTGCATCGCCGCATCTTGTGGACCAGCCACGAAAACGGATTTACCCCCAACAAGCCCTATCGCAAATCGGCGCGTATCGTCGGCGATTGCATGGGCAAATATCATCCGCACGGCGATTCGGCGATCTATGATGCGCTCGCCCGGATGACGCAGGACTGGTCGATGCGGCTGCCGCTGCTCGACGGCCAGGGCAATTTCGGATCGATGGACCCCGACCCGCCGGCATCGATGCGCTATACCGAAGCGCGCCTGGCCAAAGTCGCCGAAGCGCTGCTCGCCGATATCGAAAAAGACACGGTCGATTTTCAGCCCAATTACGATGGCGCCGAAAACGAACCGCAAGTCCTGCCCGCGCGCTATCCCAACCTGCTGGTCAACGGCGCCGGCGGGATCGCGGTCGGCATGGCAACGAACATCCCGCCGCACAACCTGGGCGAAGTGATCGACGCGTGCTTTGCGTATATGGACGATCCGATGATTTCGATCGACGATCTGATCCGCATCGTGCCGGCCCCTGATTTCCCCACCGCGCCGCTGATCCTGGGCACGCATGGCGCGCGCAAGGCCTATACCGAGGGGCGCGGATCGATCATCATGCGCGCGCGGCATATCGTCGAGGAAACGCGCGGGCGCGGCGATGGCCGGCGTTCGATCGTGCTGACCTCGATCCCCTATCAGGTCGGCAAATCGGGCCTGGTCGAAAAAATCGCCGAAGCCGCCAAGGACAAGCGCATCGAAGGCATCGCGGATATCCGCGACGAATCGAATCGCGAAGGCGTGCGCGTGGTCATCGACCTGAAGCGCGATGCCACGCCCGACGTGGTGCTCAACCAGTTGTGGCGCAACACGCCGGCGCAGTCGAATTTCCCCGCCAACATGCTCGCAATCCGGGGCGGTCGTCCCGAAACGCTGACGCTGAAGGACATCATCGAAAGCTTCGTCCGCTTCCGTGAGGAAGTGATCACGCGGCGCACCAAATTCGAACTGATGAAGGCGCGCGATCGTGCGCATATCTTGCTCGGGCTGGTCATCGCGGTCACCAATCTCGACGAAGTGGTGAAGATCATTCGCGGATCGCCCAACCCCGGCGTTGCGCGCGAAACACTGCTCGCGCGCGAATGGGCGATGGGCGATATCGCGCCCTATATCCGCCTGGTCGAAGCGATCGAAGACGACGCGGTGACCGATGCGGCGACCTATCGCCTGTCCGAAACGCAGGTCCGCGCGATCCTGGAACTGCGCCTCGTCCGCCTGACCGCGCTCGGCCGCGACGAGATCGGCGACGAGCTGGAGATCCTGGCCAAGGCGATCACCGAATACCTGTCGATCCTGGCCGATCGCGTAAAACTGTACGGCGTCATGCGCGACGAATTGATGGCGGTGCGCACGACGTATGCCACGCCGCGCATGTCGGAAATCATGGCGGCCGCCGATGGCATAGAAGACGAAGACCTGATCGAGCGCGAAGACATGGTCGTGACGATCACGCTCGACGGCTATATCAAGCGCACTCCGCTTTCCACGTTCCGCGCACAGGCCCGTGGCGGCAAAGGCCGGTCGGGCATGGCGACCAAGGACGAAGATGCGATCGGCACGATGTTCGTTGCCAGCACGCATACGCCGGTCTTGTTCTTCTCGACCGCAGGCAAAGTCTATCGCCTGAAAGTATGGCGCCTGCCCGAAGGCGGCGCGGTTACGCGCGGCCGCCCGGTGGTCAACCTGTTGCCCGCGCTCGACCAGAACGAAACGATCGCCGCCGTACTCGCGCTGCCCGAAGACGAAACGGAATGGGGCAAGCTCAACGTCATGTTCGCCACCGCGCTGGGCAATGTGCGGCGCAATGCAATGGATGCGTTCGCCAACATCCCGTCGAACGGCAAATACGCGATGCGGTTCGAAGAAGGCGATAACGACCGCCTGATCGGCGTGGCGCTGCTGTCCGACGGCGACGACGTGCTGCTGGCAAGCCGCCAGGGCAAGGCGATCCGCTTCCCCGGCAATGACGTGCGCGAATTCCAGAGCCGGCAATCGACCGGTGTGCGCGGCATGCTGCTCAAGGACGGCGACGAAGTGATTTCGCTGTCGATCCTCCACCGCGTCGGCACGCGCGACCAGGACGAACGCGACGAATACTTGCGCTTCGCCCCGTGGAAAGCCGAACGCGAGGGCGATCCGGCGATGGACGCTGAGCGGTTTGCCGAACTGGCCGAGGCCGAACAGTTCATCCTGACCGTGTGCGCCAATGGCTATGGCAAGCTGTCGTCGGCGTATGAATACCGCCGCACCGGTCGCGGTGGCCAGGGCATCGTCAATATCGACAACATCGAACGCAACGGGCCGGTCGTGGCCAGCTTCCCCACGATCCGCGCCGACCAGCTGATGCTGGTCAGCGATCAGGCCAAGCTGATCCGCCTGCCGCTGACCACGCTACGCGTCATCGGCCGCGGCAGCGCGGGCGTGCGGCTGTTCAATGTGGCCGACAAGGAACATGTGGTCAGCGCCGTGCGGCTTGCCGAAGATGTCGCGGAGGATGCTGCCGAGCCGTCGAGCGGTGAGCTGGCAAGCGATACCCCCGCCGATATCGAGCCAACCGAAGAATGAGCGCAACGACTGCCTACAAAATCCTGACGGCGGAGCAGTGGGCTGCCTGGCAGGCGAGCGGCGTGTTCACCGGCGCGCCGGTCGATCTGGTCGACGGCTACATCCACCTATCGACCGCCGATCAGGTGACCGCGACCGTGGACAAGCATTTCGCAGGGCAAACCGATTTGTTCGTGGTGTCGATCGATCTGCCCCCGCTTGGCGACACAATCCGTTGGGAACGCGCGCGCGGCGGGGCGTTATTCCCCCACGCGTATTCGCCGCTGCCCCTCGCGGTCGCACTGACCGCAATTCCGCTAAGGCGGGACAATGGCGCGGTGGCGCTGGAATAAATTGCCCATTTCCGCCACCGGTGCCAAAACGCAGCTTATGAAACATCAGGTACACATCATCGGCGGCGGCATGGCCGGCACTGAGGCTGCGTGGCAGCTGGCACGGCGCGGGGTGCATGTGCGCCTGTCCGAAATGCGTGGTGGGGGCGATATGTCGCCTGCGCACCAGGGCGCAGGCCTTGCTGAACTGGTCTGTTCAAACTCGTTCCGCTCCGACGATCATGTCAGCAATGCCGTCGGGCTGCTCCACCACGAAATGCGCAATTGCGACAGCCTGATCATGGCTGCCGCCGCCCGCGCGCAAGTGCCGGCAGGATCGGCATTGGCGGTCGATCGCGACGTGTTCTCCGCTGCGGTCGAGGATGCACTGGCCAGCCTGCCCACGCTCGAGGTCGTGCGCGAACGGATCGATACGATACCGCCCGAGGGTCCGGTGATCATCGCCACCGGCCCGCTTACCGCGCCGGCGCTGGCGGGCGCAATCGGTGCGGCGACCGGTGCCGATGCACTGGCATTCTTCGATGCGATTGCGCCGATCGTGCACCACGACAGCATCGATATGGACATCTGCTGGAAAGCCTCGCGCTGGGACAAGGGTGAGGCGGATTACATCAATTGCCCGATGGACCGCGACCAGTACGTCGCGTTTCACGAGGGGCTGATGACGGGCGAAAAGACCGAATTCCGCGAATGGGAGGCCAACACCCCCTATTTCGAAGGGTGCATGCCGATCGAAGTCGCAGCGTCGCGCGGGCTCGATACCTTGCGCTTCGGCCCGATGAAGCCGGTCGGGCTCGACAATCCGCGCACCGGCCGCTGGCCGCATGCGGTCGTGCAATTGCGCCAGGACAACAAGCTGGGCACATTGTGGAATATCGTCGGATTTCAGACCAAGCTCAAACATGCCGAACAGGTCCGGCTGTTTCGCACGATTCCCGGGTTGCAGAATGCCGAATTCGCCCGCCTGGGCGGGCTGCATCGCAACACATTCATTCAGTCGCCCAAAGTGCTCGACCGCCAGTTGCGGCTGCACAACGATCCGCGCGTGCGCTTCGCCGGCCAGATCACGGGGTGCGAAGGCTATGTCGAAAGCGCCGCGATCGGCCTGCTGGCAGGCCTGATGACAGCGGCAGAGCTTGGCGGGCGGCCATGGACCACACCGCCGCGGACCAGTGCGCTCGGCGCGCTGCTCGCGCACGTGACCGGCGATGCCGAAATCGAAACCTATCAGCCGATGAATGTAAACTTCGGGCTGTTCCCGCCGCTCGACGCCTCGGTCAAGAAGAAGCAGCGCAAGGAAGGGTATACCTCGCGCGCCAAGGCCGATCTGGCGCCGTGGTTGACCGATCAGCGGATCACTGCTCCGGCGTAGCCTCGTCCGGTTCGGGCTTTGGCTTGGCGTTGCATTTGCACGACGGCTTGCGCGGCTTGGCCTTGGTTGCGGCAAATTCATCGCGAGTCAGATAGCCGCTGCCGTTCTTGTCGGCCGCCTTGAACTTGTTGATCGCCTTGACCGACCATTCGTCGAACGTCAGCAGATTGTTGCCGTCGACGTCGAGCTTGCGAAATGCGCGCGCCTTGTGCGCCAGCATTTCGGACATCGTGATCTTGTTGTCGTGATTGCGGTCGAGCCGGTCGAAGCGCTTCTGCTCCTTGGTCGCCTCGGGCACACCGGGAAGATCGGGCCCGGTCGCATCGCCCGCATCGGATTCGGGCAAAGGCTCGTCGCTGGCGCCCGCCTTTGGCGTCGCCAGCGCCAGATGCGGGCCCTGCGGCGCATCGGACGCCGCGCGCCCCTGCCACCAGAAAATCCCCGCCGCCACCAGCAACAACGCGCCCAGCGCCCCGATCACGATCCTGTTCATGGTGCCTTGCGTAAGCCCCGGCATGGCGCGTGGCGAGATCAAGATCATGCCGATTTGGCGCGACCGGACATCCTCCCCGGAACGGGGAGGGGGACCACGCGAAGCAGTGGTGGAGGGGCGGTGCCTCATGGGGATCAGGTCGAGTGGGGCGCTGTTGAAACGGCGCGTTTACGCAAGGGTATCGCGTGGGGCACGGCCCCTCCACCACAACTTCGTGTGGTCCCCCTCCCCGTCCCGGGGAGGTTTTAGCGGCCGAGCCAGCCCTTGCGCATGGCGCCAATCATGACGCGCCATGGGGGTTTCTCGCCGGCGTGGTCGAAATGGTCGATGAGCAGGAGCGGGCGCAGTGCGCGGGGCAAGTCTGCACCACGGAAACCGTGACCATGCGCCCAATCGGTCGCCAATGCTGTCAGCGCGGGCGTTTCCGCCACGCCCGCCATCCGCGCCAGCGCCACGATCGCTCCCGCACGTGCCAGATCGAGCGCCGCACCGCCATCTTCGCCCACAACTTGCGCTTCCCAACCATCGACCATCGCGCCAAGCGCCGCGCGTTCGTCATCCCAGGCCACCAATATCGCGAGCAACGGTTCGCCCGCCGGCCGGTCAGCTGCCGGCTCGGCCAGGCGATCACGCCACCACGCCAGGCGCAGCTGGATCATGATCGGCTCGCGCCCGGTCTTCGCCGCATCGGCAAGCCTGCGGTCAAGCGCCAGTAACCCCGTCCACGCCGGGCGCAGCGCGCGCGGCGCATAGGCGATGGCCAGGCGCTCGGGCGGCGTCAGCCATTCGTCCGCAATATCATGCAACGAAGGCGGTGGATTAGCGATTGCAGACCTTGCGCACCGCGTCGGCGATCTTGGCGGCATTGATCAGCGCGATCTTTTCCAGATTGGCGGCATAGGGCAACGGCACATCCTCGTTGCACACGCGCAGCACCGGCGCATCGAGATCGTCGAACCCTTCGTCCATCGCGATCGCGATGATTTCCGACGCGATCGAACACACCGGAAAGCCTTCTTCGGCCACGATCATGCGGTTGGTGCGCGACAGGCTTTCCAGCACGGTGGCCTTGTCGAGCGGGCGCAGCGTGCGCAGATCGACGATTTCGGCGTCGATCCCTTCTTCGGCCAAAGTTGCCGCGGCTTCCAGCGCCATGCCCACGCCGATCGAATAGGTGACGATCGTCACATCCTTGCCAGCCCGCACGATCCGCGCCTTGCCGATCGGCAGGACATTGTCATCGCCATGCGGCACGTCAAAGCTGCGGCCATAGACCAGCTCGTTTTCCAGGAACACCACCGGGTCTTCGCTGCGGATGGCGGCTTTCAGCAGGCCCTTGGCATCGGCGGCATCGTACGGCGCGATCACGATCAGGCCGGGAACCGAGGCGTACCACGGGCCATAGTTCTGGCTGTGCTGCGCGCCAACGCGTGAGGCCGCGCCGTTGGGGCCGCGAAACACGATCGGGCAGCGCATCTGGCCGCCCGACATGTAATTGGTCTTGGCCGCCGAATTGATGATGTGGTCGATCGCCTGCATCGCGAAGTTGAAGGTCATGAATTCGACGATCGGGCGCAGCCCGCCCATCGCGGCGCCGGTACCGATCCCGGCGAAGCCATATTCGGTAATCGGCGTGTCGATTACCCGCCGTTCGCCAAATTCTTCCAGAAGCCCTTGCGTGACCTTGTACGCGCCCTGGTACTGCGCGACTTCCTCGCCCATCACGAAAACGCGATCATCGGCGCGCATTTCCTCGGCCATCGCATCGCGCAGTGCCTCGCGCACAGTGGTGGAAATCATCGCAGTGCCTGCGGGCACTTCGGCGGCGGCAGGCGCAGGCGCCTTTGCCACCGGGGCGGGCTTTTCAACAACGGGTTCCGGTTTCGCGACCGGCTCGGGCGCAGCTGCCGTTACCGGCGCTTCCTCGTCATCGCCTTGCAGCGTTGCGATCACGGTGCCGACCTTAACCCCTTCGGTTCCCGCCGCGATCAACAGTTCGCCGACCACGCCTTCGTCGACGGCTTCGAATTCCATCGTCGCCTTGTCGGTTTCGATCTCGGCGAGAATGTCGCCCGATTTCACCGAATCGCCGGGCTTGACCAGCCATTTGGCAAGCGTGCCTTCCTCCATGGTGGGGGACAGCGCGGGCATTTTGAGATCGATCGCCATATCAGTACGTTTCCACCAGCACGTCGGTGTACAGTTCGGCCGGAGCCGGTTCGGGGGAGTTTTCGGCAAAATCTGCGGCCGCGGCCACGACTGCGCGGATCGACTTGTCGATCTCCTTCATCTTGTCTTCGCTGACGCCGCGCTTCAGCAGTTCCTGCTTTGCCGCCTCGATCGGGTCGTGATGGTCGCGCATGTCCTGCACTTCCTCGCGCGTGCGGTATTTCGCCGGGTCGGACATCGAATGCCCGCGATAGCGATAGGTTTTCAGCTCCATCAACACGGGGCCATTGCCCGCGCGCACGAAATCGAGCGCAACTTCGGTCGCCTGCCGCACTTCGAGCACGTCCATGCCGTTCACATCCATGCCGGGGATGCGGAACGCGGTGCCACGACGATAGAAATGCGTCTCGGCCGAGCCCCGGCTGACCGCAGTGCCCATCGCATAACCGTTGTTTTCAACCACGAAAATGATCGGCAGCTTCCACAGCGCCGCCATGTTGAAGGTTTCGTAGACCTGGCCCTGGTTCGCCGCGCCATCGCCGAAATAAGCGATGCACACGCCGCCATCGCCGCGATACTTGTGGCCGAACGCCAGCCCGGCGCCCAGCGGCACTTGCGCGCCGACGATACCATGGCCGCCATAGAATTTGTGCTCGGTCGAAAACATGTGCATCGAACCGCCCTTGCCGTGCGAGATCCCCGCACCGCGCCCGGTCAGTTCGGCCATGATCACTTTGGGATCGATGCCATAGGCCAGCATGTGCCCGTGGTCGCGATAGCCGGTGATCACGCTGTCGTGCCCGCTTTTCAGCGCCGATTGCACCCCGACTGCGACAGCTTCCTGCCCGATATACAGATGGCAGAACCCACCGATCAACCCGAGGCCATACAATTGCCCGGCGCGTTCCTCGAACCGGCGGATCAGGACCATCTGTTCATAGAATTGGAGCAGCTCGGCGTCGCTCGCCTCGTACTGCCTGTTGTTGGCATGCGCCTGTTGCAGGCTGCGCAGTGCAAACACCGCTTCGTCTTCGCCGGCGATGGTTTCGGCATCGATCACCTGGGCGATGACTGCAGCTTCGCTGGCCGGTTTTGCAGGCGCGTTTGCGGCGCTGGATCGGGGGGCACGGGCCCGCACAGGTTTGGCCAAGGTGAGGAGTTCCTTTTGTGTGGCAACCGCTGACTGGTCCGCACAAGCGCCGATGGCCTGCCGGACGTGTGCCGACGCTATAAGACCAACAAAGCGTGCGGCGCAATGCGCAACAGGCGCGATGCGCGCCTGACGGATAGCTATTCGCGGTATTAACCGCTTTAACCAACAGCCGTAACCTATCAGGCGATAAGGTCAGGCAAATCGTATGTTCTTGCGGCAAACCCCGCAGAGCGTCGCGCATGTAATCAAGCGATGCCAACATCGAACCAGGCTTGTCGATATGCGGGAAATGGTGCGCCCAGAACGATTCGAACGTCCGACCCTCAGATTCGTAGTCTGATGCTCTATCCAGCTGAGCTATGGGCGCAAAAGCCATTTCAGTCTGCCGTGTATCGGGCAGATTTCCCGTCAGGTCTCCCGCTGATACAGGAGAATGGTGCGCCCAGAACGATTCGAACGTCCGACCCTCAGATTCGTAGTCTGATGCTCTATCCAGCTGAGCTATGGGCGCCAGGGAGACGCGCACTTAGGTGGCGCCGCAGGGCTTGGCAAGCCATAATTGTCACTTCGGAATGGCGCGTGACATCCGCGCGACCATCTGCGCCAGGGGTATGTCGAGCGGGGGCATCGGCCGATCGAGCAGACGGTCGGGCGCGCACCACACCACCGCGCCGCCCTCCCGGCTGGCAGCATCGCCTGCCCATACCCGGCACGCATACAGTAGCAGGACGACCGCCCGCCCGTCTTCGCTCGCGGCGAAGCCCAGCGGCGTGCAGTCCCCCGGCGCGACGTCGATGCCCAGCTCCTCGCGCAATTCGCGCGCCAGCGCGGCCAGCGGCCCCTCGCCCGGCTCGACTTTACCGCCCGGAAATTCCCACAGCCCGCCATGGTGCTTTCCGGCGGGGCGTTGCTGCAACAGAACGTGGTCCCGGCGATCGATCAGCGCGGCTGCAACGACGAGCAACGCTGGCCCGGCACAAGGGTGTTCGTCGGCCATAATGCGCTCCACCAAGGGTATTACTAACGAATTGTTAAGCGCGATGGCGTAGGTGAAGACTGTGTTAAAGGATCGGGGACATACGTGCGGAACTTGGCGAGACGGTTGCTGCACGATACGTCCGGGGCGACGGCTGTCGAATACGGCCTGATCATCGGCATAATTTCGTTATCGATCATCGTCGGCATGCAATCATTCACCAATCAGCTGATCATTCTGTACCAGATCGTGAATGGCTATACGACCGACGCCAACAGCAAGCACTGACCTGTTCAGGCCCGGCATCACGATAAGAGTGGTGGCGGCGTAAAGGGCGGAAGCTAGAGCGTGATGACGTTAGATTGACCCACCGTGACGGAGCCGATTTTGGCCCATCGCAGCGTCTTTCGTCGGTCACAATGGCTAAGCACCAATCCGCAAAAACCGGTCTTCTCGCAAGGTCCGCAGCGCAGCCGGTGTCTTGCCTGCCAGCGCATCCAGTTCCTCGCCGATCGCGTGACCCAGCGTCGCCGTCATCGCACCGGGATTGCGATGCGCGCCACCGATCGGTTCCGGCACGATGCGATCGATCACGCCCAGTTGCAGCAGGTCCTGGGCAGTCACTTTCATCGCTTCGGCGGCATCGGCCGCCTTGGCCGATGTGCGCCACAGGATCGACGCACACCCTTCGGGCGAAATCACCGAATACACCGCGTTTTCCAACATCAGCACGCGCTCGGCGCTGGCCAGCGCGACCGCCCCGCCAGAGCCGCCCTCGCCCACGATAGCCGCAACCATCGGCACGCCCAGCGCCAGGCATGCCTGGGTCGATCGCGCGATCGCCTCGGCCTGGCCGCGTTCTTCGGCCTCGACCCCGGGAAATGCGCCCGACGTATCGACCAGCGTGACAACCGGCAGGCCGAACCGGCTCGCCATTTCCATCAGGCGCACCGCCTTGCGGTACCCTTCCGGCTTGCCCATGCCAAAGTTGTGGCGGATCCGGCTTTGCGTATCGTACCCTTTTTCGTGCCCGATCAGCATCACCCGGCGGTCGCCAAGACGCGCAAACCCGCCGACGATCGCGTGATCCTCGCCAAAGGTGCGATCGCCGCCCAACGGCATGAAATCACCGAACGCATGCGCGACATAATCGCGAAAATGCGGGCGCGCCGGATGCCGCGCGACTTGTGTTTTCTGCCACGGTGTCAGATTGCGATAAGTCTGCGCCAGCAGCTCGCCGGCCTTGCCCTCCAGCTTGCGGATCTCTGTGGTGATGTCGAGATTGCCGGCAAAATCTGCCGCCTCGGCGGTTTCGCGCAATTCGGCGATACGCGCCTCGAGCGCGGCAATCGGCTTTTCGAATTCGAGATAGGAAATCATCGGTCCAGCGCTAGGCATCCGCGCGGATTTGGTCAACAGGCAGGTTTTACCGCAACGCCTGCGAGCGGATGCCGCTTGTTGACCAGATCCACCAGTCGCGCGCCATCGACATGCGTATAGATCTGCGTCGTCGCGATATCCGCATGGCCAAGCAATATCTGCAGCACGCGCAAATCTGCCCCGCCCTCCAGCAGATGCGTGGCAAAGGCATGACGCAGCACGTGCGGGCTGACGCGTTCGGGATCGAGCCCCGCGCGCAACGCCAGGTCGCGCAACAGCTGAAACAGGCGAACCCGCGTCAGATGCCCACCGCGCGGCGATGGAAACACATGGCGCCCGCCGGCGGGCCGCATGCGCAGCCAGGTGTTCAGGGCCGCCCGTGCGCGTTCGCCGATCGGCACCATCCGCTGCTGCCCGCCTTTGCCCGTGATCATCAGCAAGGGCGCGTCGCGTGCCACTGCAACCATGGACAGCGAGACCAGCTCGGTCGCGCGCAAACCCGAACCATACAGCATTTCGACCAGCGCCAGCATGCGGATCGCAGCAGAATCGCCGGTCGCGGCATCGGCCTCTGCCGCGGCGAACAGGGCCGCGATATCGGCATGCGATAGCAACCGGGGCAAGGGCCGACGCGGTCGCAACCGTGGCAGAGCGTCGCCCGGATCATCATCCCGGCGGCCATCATCAACCAGAAACGCATAAAACTGCCGCAAAGCCGAAGCCTTGCGTGCCAGGCTCGCCGGCGCCAGCTCCGCCCAGGCCTCGCCCAGGCCCGCCAGCGCCGCACGGTCTGCCCCAACCAGATCGCCGATCAGATCCGCCGCACCGTTCAGATCACGCCGATAAGCGTCAAGGGTGTTGGCAGCCGCACCGCGCTCTGCAGCGAGCATCGCAAGAAAAGCAGCGATCGCGTCCTGGTTGGCCGATCGCGCCGCTGTCATCAGGCGCGCGCAACCGCCTCGGCCGCGATCATCCGCGCCTCTGCATCCAGCCCGACTTCGCGCAGCGCGCCGATGATGTGATACAGATGCATCGGAGTCATCCGGTGCCAGTCAGACCCCTGCATGCCGTAGGCCGCCAGCATCACCACCAGCGCGGAATTGTGCGACCGCGCGGCAGAATCGATCGCATTGCTCCAGCGGCTCTTGCGCTCGATATTGATATCGAGCTTGCCTGCGAAATCCTGCGCGCCCTTTGCATCGATGCGCCCCAGGCCCATCAGCCCGGCAAGCAGCAGCCCCGAACGCAACGTGGCCTCACTGTTGTCGCCCGATTTGAACGAAGACAGCGCGTCGGCGCCCACGGCGGACAATTTTGCCGGCGCGCCAACCGCCAGAATGCCCCACGCCTGGCTGCCCACGGCCACCACCGGCGCCCAGCGCACCGCGTTGTTATCGAGCCCCGCGTTCATCATCGAGGAGATCAACGCCGCGGCATCGCTGTCATACGCCGCAGCCGGCTCGATCCGTGCGGCGGCATACGCGGTCAGCACCTGGCGCGACATCTGCCGCACCGGATCGCTGGCATCGCCCCACAGCGCCTTGATCGCGCTCAACCGGTCGCCGGCATCGGCCGCGACATAGGCATTGTGCAATTGCGTGGCGAGCGGGCCCCAGGTCGTATCCGTCTCGGGCAAGGCAGCGATCTGCGCATACAGATCGACCATCGCCGCGCTCGACAATACGCCCGCGCCCGCGCTTACGTCGGCAGCCGCCGCGCGCGAGCCCAGTCCCAGCATCGGCGCGCGCGTTGCGACCAGCGCATAGCTGGTCCAGTCCTTGCGGCGCAATGTGTCGGGCGGTTCCAGCCCGGTGGCAAATGCCAGGCCCGTGCGCCACGGGGTCATGTCATCGACATCGGCCCATTCGATCGTGACCGCGCGATGCGTGGTGTTGGCGGCGCCTGCGAATTTTTCCGCCAGCAGGATGTCGATCTTGGCCGCCGCACCGCGCCGCATCATGCGATCGAGCTGCGCCAGCGCGGGCGAACCCTCGCTGCCATTGAACGCCAGGCAGATCGAGCGCGACAGATCCCAGTCCCACCCCGGATGCGCCGCCGCGGTCAGCGCGTCGATCGGGCACAGCCCGACCGGATCGGCGGTCGCCAGGTACGTCGCCATCGCGGTGTCTTCGAGCTGGCGGGTGTAAAACCCGCTGTCGACTTCCTGGACGAGCAGCCGTGCCGCATCCGCCTCTCCCATGCGGAGCAGCAGTGCGGAGCGAAGCGCCGCCCAATCCGCGCCGTTCATCCCGACCGGCGTGTCGAGCCGGCTCATCAGCGCGCGGCGCAGCAGGATGTGCCCCCAGCGCGAAACCAGCGGGCCCTGCAGCTTGGTCAGCAGGCCGGCGACATAGTCACCGCTGAGATAATGCGTGGAAATCGACGGCAATCCGCCATCCTGTTCGGCGATCGGACCGACACGATCGAGGCTGCGCTGCGCTTCGGGCGGGATGTCGAATTTGGGCGCAGCGGTCTGCACCAGCTGATCGATCACCCCGCCAGGCAGCTGGTCGATCGGATCGGAAACCTCGGCCCGCGCGGCGGGCGTGGGTGCGCCGGCACCGGCGGTGACTGCGGTGTCTTCGGGCAACAGTGCTCCGCTCGCCAGCGGCGCAGGCGTAGCCCTCACTGGCGCAGCAGCGGCGGTATGCGTCGCTGCGGGGGTCGCTGCGGCACGCGGGGCGGCCGGCGCGCGGGGCGGACGCGGCGGCGGGGTCGGGCGGGTGCGCGGTGCAGCGTGGTCTTCAAAGCCGGGCGGCAACAGCGATTCCTGCGCGGCGAGCACGCCGGTCAGGCCGATCGCAAGCACGAGGCCGATCGCGGTCAACGTCGTCGAACGATGGCGCATCATCATGCTCCGCCTGCGGGCAAGCTGGCCGGATTGACCGGAATTTCCACCATGTGTCCCGGCTGCACGCCGCCTTTGATCCATGCCACCACCACAATTGCCACCATCAACGCGATCACAAAGCCACATGCCAGTGCTATCGCAAGTTTTGCCATACGTGTCTTGCGGACCGGCTTTTTTTCCACGCACCACCTGCTCATTGCGACGCCTGGTCCGCGTCAATGTCTTCGACCTGTTCCGGTCGGCTTGCGCTTGGCCCTAGCCTAGTTATAGCCGGCCCCGCAATGGAGCACGACACCCTCTCTCACGCCGAAATTCAGCGGATCGCGCGGCGGCTCGATCGCACGATCGTGCTGGTGGGCATGATGGGTGTGGGCAAGACCACGGTCGGGCGCAAACTGGCCAGCCTGCTGAGCGTGCCGTTCATCGACGCGGACGAGGAAATCGAACGCGCCGCTCATATGTCGGTCGCCGAAATCTTTGCGCATTATGGCGAGGAGCATTTCCGCGATGGCGAACGCCGCGTGATCGCCCGGCTGGTCGGCGACCAGACGCCTGCGCGCAAAGTGCTGGCGACCGGCGGCGGCGCCTTTGTCGATCCGCTGACGCGCGCGTTGCTGCTTGACCGCTCGGCAACGGTGTGGATCGACACCGATATCGATATCCTGGTCGAACGGGTCGGGCGCAAGGACAGCCGGCCGCTGTTGCGCGGCGGCGATCCGCGCACGATTTTGACGACCCTGCGCGAAGAACGCACGCCGCATTATCGCCATGCGCCGATCCATGTCATCAGCGGCCACCAACCCCACCTGGTGACCGCGCACAAGATCCTGAAAGCAGTCGACGCATGGCTATGACCGCCGAATTTGCCCGTATCGCGGTCGATGTTGCAGGCGCACCGTATGACGTGGTGATCGCGCCCGGTGTGATCGATCGTGCCGGCGAACATGTGCGCCCGTTCGTGCGCAAGGACAGCGTGGCGATCGTCACCGACGCGCATGTTGCCACGCACTGGCAGGCGCGGCTCGATACAGCGCTCGGCGCGGTCGGGCTCACCGGCGTGTGGCTGATCCTGCCGCCGGGCGAAGCGACCAAGTCGTGGACGCATCTGGCGCAGGTGGTCGATTTCCTGATCGCGCACGATGTCGAACGGCGCGACCGGGTGATTGCGCTGGGCGGCGGCGTGATCGGCGATCTGGTCGGCTTTGCCGCCTCGATGGTCAAGCGTGGCTGCGGCTTCATCCAGATCCCGACCACTTTGCTGGCGCAAGTCGATTCGAGCGTCGGGGGCAAGACTGCGATCAACACCGCGGCGGGCAAGAACCTGGTCGGCGCGTTCCACCAGCCCGCGCTGGTGCTGGCCGATCCCGATGCGCTGGACACGCTGCCACTGCGCGAAACACGCGCCGGATATGCCGAAGTGGTCAAATACGGGTTGATCGACGATCCGGACTTTTTTGGCTGGTGCGAAGCGCATGGCGCGAAACTGATCGCGGGCGATGCGCAGGCGCGCGCGCATGCCATCGCGCACAGCGTCGCCGCCAAGGCGCGGATCGTGGCGGCGGACGAAAAAGAGCTTACGGGCGTGCGCGCGCTGCTCAATCTGGGGCATACGTTCGGCCATGCGCTGGAGGCGCAGACCGGGTTTTCCGACCGGTTGCTGCATGGCGAAGGTGTCGGCCTGGGCATGATCCTGGCCGCGCGCTATTCGGTGCGGCGCGGATTGATGGCCGGGCAGGATGCGGAACGGATCGCCGCGCATCTGCAGTCGGTCGGCCTGCCCGTGTCATTGGCTGCGCTGAACATGGCCTGCGACGGCCGCCGGCTGGCCGATCATATGACTCACGACAAGAAAATGGACGCCGGTACCCTGCCCTTCCTGCTGCTGCGCGGCATCGGCCAGACATTCCTGGCCCACGATGTCGACCTGGCCGATGTCGCGGTTTTTCTCGACGCGGAACTGGCGCGCTAAGACCTCCCCGGCCCGGGCAGGATCATTGTCCTGTGAACTGTGCTTTGCGCTTTTCCATGAACGCCTGCACGCCTTCGGCGGCATCGGTGCTGTCGCCGGCCTGGCGCTGGCCTTCGGCTTCCACCATCAGCGCGGTCGCAAGATCGGATTCGAGGGCAAGCGCGATATTCCGGCGCATCGTGCCAATCGCCACGGTCGGTCCGTTGGCCAGCCGCGTGGCCAGTGCGAGCGCTTCATCTGCCAACAGGTCGTCATCGACCGCCTTGTAGATCAAACCCCAGTCCGCCGCCTGCTCCGCGCCGATCCGTTCCCCCAGCATCATCATCTGCGTCGCGCGCGCCTTGCCAACCAGGCGCGCGATGACCCAGCTGGCCCCGCCATCGGGCACCAGCCCGATATTGACGAACGCCTGCAGGAAATACGCGCTTTTGGCCGCGAGAACGAAGTCCCCTGTCAGCGCGAGCGAGCAGCCGATGCCCGCCGCCGCGCCATTGACCGCAACCACGACGGGTACTGCCAGCCGCGCCATTTTCTGGATCAGCGGATTGTACGCTTCGGTCAGCGCCTTGTAACTGCCCGCACCGCCCGCAATGCTGCGTTCGCCCTGCGCCGCCAGATCGGCGCCCGAACAGAACGCGCGGCCCTCTCCGGTCAGCAGCACCGCACGCGCATCGCCGATCTGCGCCAGCGCGTCGCCGATCTCGATCGCCATCGACGGCGGCATGGCGTTCAGCCGGTCGGGGCGATCGAGCACGATCTTGGCAACCGGCCCCATGCGTTCCAGGCGGATGGTTTCGAAACTCACGCGGCGCTCTCCCGTTGTTAATCGTTCAATTAACGCAGCTATCGGCTCACCGGGATTTTCGCAAGCCGGATTCAGCTATCCCGGTTGGCCTGGGCAAAGGCCGCCGCCGCGCCAAACAGGCCCGGCTGCGGATGCGTTATCAGCTTGACCGGCAGTGCGGCCATCGCCCCTTCGAAGCGCCCCTTGGCCTGAAACCGCTGGGCAAAGCCCGAGGCGACCAGCGTGTCGCGGATGCGAAAACCCAGTCCACCGGCCAGCACCAGCGCCTTTGCGCCATGCGCCAAAGCCAGATCACCGGCCACACTGCCCAACGACAGGCAGAACCGATCGACCGCCGCCGCCGCCAGCGGATCGCTGCCATCCATGCCCGCCGCCCATAGCGCCATGTCATCGCGGTGGGTGATCGCATGGCCCTCGATCGTGGCCAGCGTTTCGTAAATATCGACGATGCCGGGCCCGGCGACAACGCGCTCCGCCGACACGCGGCGGTGGCGCTGGCGCAGGCGCGCAAGCAGCTGATCCTCGATGCTATCCAGCGGCGCAAAATCGACATGGCCGCCCTCGGTCGGCTGCACCATATAGCCATGCGCCTGCCGCAGCAGGATCGCGACGCCCAGGCCAGTGCCCGGGCCGACGACGCTGATCGCGCCTTCCTGTGGCAACGGGCTGTCGGGGCCGCTGACGTGAATGAAATGCGCGTCGTCGGCCTGTGCCACTGCATGCGCGACCGCGGCGAAGTCGTTGACCACGATGTAGCGATCCACATCGAGCTTTTCGGTGATCAGCGCGGGGCGGATGATCCAGGGATTGTTGGTGAACCGGATCACCTCGCCGCCCACCGGCCCTGCCACCGACATGGCCACTGCGCGCGGCACCGTACCGCCGTTCTGCCGCGCAAACTCCTGCCACGCCAGTTGAAAGCTCGCATGATCGGCGGTTTTCAGCGTGACCGCCTCGCCGAGATGGGTGACTTTGCCATCGGCAATTTCGGCAATCGCAAAACGGGCATGCGTGCCCCCGACATCGACCGAGACCAGTTGCATCGCATTCACCCTTCGGTTGTTCTCGTTACAAACCCGCTGCCGCCAGCATCGCCGAGCCGCCGCGCTCGGCCGGATCGGCGTAATGGCGCATCAATGCAAACAATTCGCGCCCGACGCCACTGGTCTCTTCGGGTGCCGGCGCGGGCAACCGCAGCGCCCATTCCTGCGCATCCACCAGCGCCTCGATCGCACCCGTCACCGCGCACACACGCATCGTATCGCCATCGCGCAACAGCGCCAGCGCACCGCCGCGCTTCGCCTCGGGCGAGACGTGGATCGCGGCGGGCACTTTGCCCGACGCGCCCGACATCCGGCCATCGGTGACAAGCGCCACGCGAAACCCGCGATCCTGCAACACGCCCAGGATCGGCGTCAGCTTGTGCAATTCGGGCATCCCGTTGGCGGACGGGCCCTGAAACCGCACGACAACGATGACGTCGCATTCCAGCTCGCCCGCCTCGAACGCATCGATCACATGGTCCTGGTCCGAAAACACCCGCACCGGTGCCTCGATTGTCCAGCGCGAGCGATCGACCGCGCTCATCTTGATAGTGGCGCGTCCGATATTGCCTTTCAGCAACCGCAACCCGCCTTCGGCCTGGAACGGCGCAGCCACCGGACGCAACAATGTCTCGTCATGGCTGACCTTTGGCGCCGGCTCCCACCGCAGCGCTTCGCCATCGAGCACCGGTTGCGCCGCGCCGTCGGCCAGCGAGGCGCCGTAAACCGTGCGGATATCGCCATGCGCCAGGCCTTCATTGACCAGTTCGCCGATCACATAGGGCATACCCCCGGCCGCCGCGAACGCGTTTACATCGCCCGCGCCATTGGGATAGACGCTGGCGATCAGCGGGACCGCGCGCGACAATTCGTCCATGTCGTCCCAATCGATCTGGACCCCGGCCGCACGCGCGATCGCGGGCAGATGCAGCACATGGTTGGTCGAACCGCCGGTCGCGAGCAGGCCGACGATCGCGTTGATCAACGCTTTTTCATCGACGCACAGCCCCAGCGGCCGGTAATCGTCGCCGTCCCAGCCGATTTCGGTAATCCGGTGCGTCGCCGCGCGGGTCAGTTCCTGGCGCAATTTCGTGCCCGGCGCGATGAAGCTGGACCCGGGCATATGCAGCCCCATCATCTCCATCATCATCTGGTTGGAATTGGCGGTGCCATAAAACGTGCACGTGCCTGCCGAATGATAGCTTTCGCTCTCGCTCTGCAACAGGTCGTCGCGCCCGACCTTGCCCTCGGCATAAAGCTGCCGGATGCGCACCTTTTCCTTGTTGGGCAGCCCCGAAGGCATCGGCCCTGCCGGCACCAGGATCGTGGGCAGATGGCCAAACCGCAGCGCACCGATCAGCAGGCCGGGCACGATCTTGTCGCAGATGCCCAGCAGCAGCGCGCCTTCGAACATCGCATGGCTGAGGCCGACGACGGCGGCCATCGCGATGGTGTCGCGGCTGAACAGCGACAGCTCCATCGACGCCTGCCCCTGGGTCACGCCGTCGCACATCGCCGGGACGCCGCCGGCGACTTGCGCCGTGGCGCCGACTTCGCGGGCGAACAGCTTGATCTGGTCGGGATAGCGCGCATAGGGCTGATGCGCCGACAGCATGTCGTTGTACGCGGTGACGATGCCGATGTTCATCGCCTTGCCGCCCCGGATCGCGAGCTTGTCATCGCCCGCAGCGGCAAAGCCATGTGCCAGATTGCCACACGACAGTTGCGGACGATTGAGCCCGGTGTCGCGCGCGCGCGCAATCAGATCGAGATAGGCGGCCCGGGTATGCGCCGAACGCGCAACAATGCGATCGGTGACACGCGCGACAATTGGATCAAGCGCCATCATTCGCTCCAGTAAATCGTCACGGGCGGGCCGTCCCCCAGCAGGATTTCGCCGATCGGCATCTCCACGCCCGCCAGTGCCTGTTCGATCAGCGCGCGCTTGCCCGCCCCCGTAACGACCAGGATGATCGCCCTGGTCGCCTTCAGCGCCCGGAAATTGAGCGTCAGGCGGTCGAACGGCGCTTCCTCGGGCAGCGGCACCGGTGTGGTGGCGATCACCGTCGGGCCGGGGCGGATCAGCGCCTTCATCGTCGGAAACAGCGACGAGGTGTGCCCGTCATTGCCCATGCCCAGCCACACCAGATCGAACGGCGCGACCGGCGCGCCTTCGATTAGCCGCTCGAACGTCACGGCCGTGCCGTCCAGCGCAGCCTTGATCTTGGCAAAATTGGACGCGGGATGATCATCGGGCACGCAGCGATCGTCGGTCAGCGCGATCGTCACACCAGACCAGTCGAGATTGCGTTCGTGCAACAGCGCCAGCACTTTGGCCGGAGTGGAACCGCCGGTGAAGGCAAATCGTTTTGCGCCGGGCTTGCGCAATTCGGCCTCGATCCGCGCGGCAACCGCAGCGGCATCGCCGGGCGTTGCCCAAGATACTTTGGCGCTGACTTCAGTCATTCCAGCTTCTCCCGTCGCGTTCGGTCAGCGCGATGGCGGCATTGGGCCCCCAGCCGCCGGCGGCATAGCCCTTGACGTCTTCGTCCCCACTTGCCCAGATTTCGCGGATCGCATCGATCCACGTCCACTGTGCCTCGACTTCGTCGCGGCGCACAAACAGCGTCTGTTCGCCCTCGATCAGATCGAGCAGCAGGCGCTCATACGCGATCCGCCGCCGCGCCTTGGCAAACGCCGTGGTCAGCGACAGATCGAGATTGACCTCGCGCAGCACCACCCCGCCCCGGTCGAGCCCCGGCTCCTTGGCCATGACCTGCAACCGCACGTATTCCTCGGGCTGGAGGCGGATCACCAGCTGGTTGGCGCGCGGCCGCCCGGCGCTCTTGCCAAAGATGTTGTGCGGCACATCCTTGAAATGCACGACGATCTCGCTGCGCCGCTCGGCCAGCCGCTTGCCGTGGCGCAGATAGAACGGCACCCCCTGCCAGCGCCAGTTGTCGACATGCGCCTTGATCGCCACGAACGTCTCGGTTTCCGACGGCTGGTCAAGGTCGTCCAGATAACCGGTCACCGTCTTGCCGTTGACCGCGCCCGCGCGATACTGGCCGCGTACCATTTCCTCGGGCTTTACAGGGCGCAACGCGCGCAACAGCTTGACCTTTTCATCGCGGATCGAAGTCGCATCGTAATGCCCGGGTGGCTCCATCGCGGTCATCGCCAGCAATTGCAGCATATGATTCTGTACCATGTCGCGCAGCGCGCCGGTGTCGTCGTAAAAGCCCTTGCGCCCTTCGAGGCCCACGGTTTCGCTGACCGTAATCTGCACATGGTCGATATGCGCAGCGTTCCACAACGGCTCGAACAGCACATTGCCAAAGCGCAGCGCCATCAGGTTCTGCACGGTTTCCTTGCCCAGGTAATGGTCGATGCGGAAAATCTGCTTCTCCGAAAACCCCGCCGCAACCGCATCGTTGATCCGCGCGCTGCTCGCCAGGTTGTTGCCCAGCGGCTTTTCCAGCCCGATGCGCACCCCGGGATGCGCCAGGCCCGCGTGACGCAGCCCCTTGATCGTCGCCTCGAACAGCGCCGGCGCGGTCGACAGGAATATCGCCAGCCCGCACGAGGTATCGCCCAGCTTCGCAGCGAGCGCAGCAAACCCATCGATGTCCGACGCATCGAGCGGCTGATACTGCAACCGCTCTAGAAACGAGGCCAGCCGCGCCGGATCCTTGCGATCCGCCGGCAGGAATTCATCAAGCGCACTTTGCGTAAACGCCCGAAATCCCGCGTCATCCATCTCGGACCGCGCAGTGCCGACAATGCGCAAATCAGTCGCGATCAGATCGTCTTCATGCAACGCAAACAGCGACGGCAGCAGCATCCGCCGCGACAAATCGCCCGTCGCGCCAAACAGCAGCAGGGCAGAACAGCTTGTCGCGGTCATCGTGCCATCTCCATTGATCCGGGTCACGCCTTAAAGCCGAAAGCGCCTGCATGAAGCATGCATAAGTATGCGGCCCCATAGCTATGCGCAACCTGCGCCGACCTTCCTCGTGTGCAATCACACGTCCCTGGGTCAAATCCTGCGCGCGCGGGCAGGAAGTTTGCTGGTCATTAACGCGGTGCTAACCTTGATTTGCGATTTAACCCATACGAAACGGGTCCGCGCAGATCTTGAGAGGGCTTATGACGACCGTACCGCAGGACCTGATCGCAAAGCCTCGTGAATTCGATATAGCGCCTGATGCACCCTTGCGCGCCGATCTTGCGTCGGCCCTGACAACGGGCGGCCTCATTCGTTTCTTCGTCGGTTCTACGGTCGCCGCCTTTACACTAGCGCTCACATTTCGGCCCTATAGCAACGTTTCGGCGTTTCTCCTTATGCGTCAAGACCGCTGGCTACTACTTGTCGCGCTTGGCCTGATGGCGCTATGCTCCCTGCGATGCCCCGAACGCGGGGATTTTCCGCGCCTGCGGTTGCGTTCGTGGCTGATGGTGGCAGCAGTTCTGGCCGTTGTCACGTCTGCCGGACATTTCCTGATCCTGAGCGATTATGACCTGAGCCGTGATGAGCAATTGGCGTCGTTCGACGCGAGCATTTTCATGAAGGGCCATATTGTTCAGCCTGTTACAGGATTCTGGCGCGACCATTCCGCCGCGCTAAACACGACGTATATGTATCCGGCAGACCATCGCAGGGCGTGGATCTCTGCGTATCTGCCTTTGAATTCGGTGTTTCGTGCACTGTTTGGCTTGGTTGGGCTGCCCTATCTTATCGGTCCGCTTATGACCGTGCTCGGTGGATTTGCCTTGTGGGGCTGTGTCGGCCGGCTGTGGCCATTCGATCATGATGCCAAATTCGTCGCGCTGGTACTTTATGCGGGTTCGGCCCAGATCGTTTTTGCAGGCATGACGAGCTACGCCATGCCCGATCACCTCGCGCTAAATCTTTGCTGGCTGTGGTTGTTCCTACGGAAGACTCGGGCATCGGATTTCGGGGCGCTGGCTGTCGGTTTTTTTGCGACCGGCCTTCATCAACCGTTGATGCACCCGATGTTTGTCGCACCATTCATCGCTTTGCTGTTGTTCGAACGGCGCTGGACTCGTGCGTGTCTGTACATCGTGGCGTATGGCCTGATTTCCGCGTTCTGGCTGTATTGGCCTACCTGGATGGTGTCACTCGTGCAGGAAAGTCCCGATGCGGTTGGCCCTCCCGGCCTTGAATACATGGAGCGCCTTATCGGCGCCGTACGTAATCGGGATCCCATGGGGCTACCCGATATGGTGGCGAATTTTCTACGTTTTATCGCCTGGCAACATCTGTTGCTGGTACCACTCTTGTTGTACGGCATACGCCAATATCGCCAGAACCCGATGATCCTCGCGCTGGCAGGCGGATTGGTGCTGATCGCCGTGTTCATGGCGATCGCTTTGCCGGATCAGGGCCACGGGTTTGGCTACAGGTATTTCCATGGATTGATCGGCAACGCCATTTTGCTCGCGATTTATGGGTGGAAGGCCCTCGATCGGACGGGCGAGCGGCCGGGCCTATGGCGCGCCCTACTGATGCGCACGACTGTGGCGACGGTGGTCGTGCTTATGCCGATCCAGGTCGTGATGGCGCATAATTTTTATGCACCTGCCGCGCTAGTGTCGCGACAGATCGATACGATCAATGCCGATTATGTGGTGATCGGAGGAAAAGATGCGCCATTTGCAAAGGATCTCGTGCTCAATCCGCCGACGCTTTTGCGCAGGCCGATAGGGTTGCTTCGGGAGAAACTTGATGCCGGGTCGATCGCTGCAATTTGCGCCAGCCATCCCTCAGTTGCACTTTTTGGAGACCGTCAATTGATGCCGATTTCCGCCTATTTTGCCTTTGGCGACCCTGTAGCCGAACGGTTCAATCATATTTTTGCTCCGCGTCTTGCCAGCGCAGGTTGCAATGTCGTGCCTGCGGACTGAGCCATAATGACCAAACCTGCACCCACTGCGATGCCATTGCCCCGCGTCGCAGTACTTTTGGCGACGTATAACGGCGCAGATTATCTCCCGGAACAGCTCGAAAGTTTGCGCACTCAACGCGATGTGGCCATAACCCTGCACGCTCGTGATGACGGTTCGACCGACACGACTTGTGCAATCCTGAGACAAACCGCCGCAATCTGGCCAGAGCTGAAAGGTGCGCAGCCGCAGCCTAACCTTGGCGCAGCTTACAGCTTTCTGCAACTGTTACAGACGGCGCCTGACGATGCCGGTTATTACGCATTTTGTGATCAGGACGATGTCTGGTTGCCGGACAAGCTGGCACGTGCGGCCGCGGCTCTGTCCACTGATGAGGGCCCCGCCCTCTATTGCTCCAACCTGACGTGCGTGGCGCGCGACTTGACTGTGATCGGCGTTCCGGCGGCTCATCGCGATGAGCGATTTCTGCACATTCTTTTTGAAAATATTGCAACCGGTTGTACCATCGTACTCAATGCCAAGGCGCGCGCACTGATCAACAGCAAAACGCCCCTGACCGGACTCGTCATGCATGACTGGTGGTGTGCGCTCGTCGTCGCGGCATTGGGGCGCATACATTACGATCCCGAGCCGACGCTGCTGTACCGGCAGCATGGCGCTAATTCAGTTGGTCAGGATCCCACCTGGTTGTCGCAAAGCGCAAGGAACCTGAAGCGTTTTTTGCGCCAGCCTCGGTCATGCTATCCCATTCATGCGCAGGCTGCGGAATTGCTCAGGCTGTTTGGCAGTCGGATGCCCGCACCGGCCAGAGCGGATCTTGAGGCCCTGGTCGCCTCAAAGCGAGGATGGCATGCACGCGTCGCTTACGCCCTGTCTGGTAAAGTCGTGCGCCGCCGCGTTCTTAACGCCGTGTTCGTAAGAGCCTTGATACTGGCGGGCTGGTACTGACATGACGCAGCCGATCCCGCTTGAAACGTCCGTCCGCAAAGCGCTCATCTGGAATTACGGCGTCCACCTGGTGGTTTTTGTCGTCACGTTCGGCAGCACGGTCGTGGTTTCCCGGCTGCTGACCCCTTATGAACTTGGCATTTTCGGCGTCGGGATCGCCATATCCGGCTTATTGAGCACGATCTCGTATTTTGGCGTTGCCAACTATCTGATCCGCGACCACGATCTTTCGGAGCAGACGGTCACGACCGCATTCACCGTCAACGCGCTGCTGTGCCTTCTTGTCGCTACGGCGGTGTGGCTGTTGGGCGCAATCGGGCATTCGGTTTTTGCGGATTCTGCCATTCCTCGGGTCCTTCGACTTATTACGCTGATCCCGGTGTTCCAGATTTTCGAGTTCCTTCCTGCGACCCTGTTGACCCGGGACATGCGGTTTGCATCAACGTCGGTGATGCAATTCGGCAAAGCCGCGGTTAACGCTGCCGTCACGATCGGCTTCGCTCTGGCCGGCTGGCGATATCTCAGCCCTGCAGTCGGAGCGGTAATGGGCGGGTTGTTTGGCGCATTGGGTTACAGTTTAGTGGGACGACGACACCTCGTTTTCAGGCTATCGCTAAAGGGTGCGGGGCAGATCGTCACTTTTGCAGTGCAGATGATCTTTGCCGGCGGGGTATCGATTATCGCGCCGCGCATTGCCGAATTGATCGTTGCCCGCGCGCTCGGGTTGAGCGCACTCGGTCTATATACCCGAGCCTCTGGTCTGGCCGCGATGGTCTGGGATGGCGCTTATGGCTTATCCACCCGGGTAATATTCATAAAAATGTCTGCCGAATTGCGGGAATCGGGATCGCTGACACCTATATTTCTCAAATCGACCAAGATCCTGACAGCGATCATGTGGCCGGCGATGGCTGGCATTGCAGTGCTGTCCGGGCCGATCATAACCGGTCTCTACGGCGCACAATGGAACGGTGCCGCACTGCCGCTGGCACTGATTATGGCGGGTCAGTTCGTGTCAATCGGTTTTGCGATGAACTGGGAATTGTGCGTTCTGTGCAATCGGACCGGTTGGCAGGCGCGTGTCGAAATATTCCGTGCGGCGACGGGACTGATTGCTTTCGCGTTCGGGGCCATGGTCAACCTGCCGTTTGCCGCCGCCAGTCGGGTTGTCGAGGCTATCGTCGGGTTCGTCATTTATCGACCCAGAATGGCGGAGATGGCTATCGCAAATCCTGCAGAATTGAGCATGGCCTATAGAACAAGCCTAATTTTGACGATCGTTGCCATTACGCCCGCCGTCATGGCGATGGCATTTTCAGGTTTGGGCTATAGAGCCGCACCGTGCCGACTGATGGTGGCCGTCATAGTGGGGGCAATATTCTGGCTAATGACGCTCCACCGAACACGGCATCCTCTGTACCAAGAATTGCTGTCTGTAATACGACGCGATCCTGCGCAAGCCGACGCGTAAAAACAGGTTACCGCATGCTTCAGTCAGATCGACCGGGCCGCCAGCATTAAGGATTGTGCGATCATATTCAACGCTTCGCCCATTCGTGCCCAGCTATACGTTGCCATTGCATATTCGGCCATTGCCGCACGATCGAGGTCGTTGTTGTAGACTTGGGTTATCAGCGGTGCAATCCGTTCGGCGCACTCTTCTGGATCTGCCAGGTCGATCGGCACGGCCTGAAGCCAATGGGAGGCGCCAGGATCGGCGGACGCACTGTCGGTACCGCAGACCACCGCCAGGCCACATGCCATGGCTTCCTGAATGACAAGTGGATACCCTTCGCCCACGCTCGGCAGCAAAAGCAGATCCGCACTACGAAATAGCGCACCCATTTCGGACGGCGCAAGCGTATCAACCAACCGCACATTGCCAAGATTCCAGCTGCGGGGATTAATGGGTCCAGAGCCCGCCAGCGCGAATATGACATCGGGACATCGTCCCGCCAGCGCCCTGACAATTGTCAGGCCCTTTTTTTCCACGAACCGGCCAGCAAAAACCACGACCGGACTGTCGCTGGGCAATGCAAATCGCGCGCGATCGGCGGCGCCTGGGTAAAAATAGGCCTGGTCGACGCCATTGAAAATCACCCGCGGGCGCCGCCTGAAACCGACCCCGGCAAACGAACGGCGAACGTTTTCGCTGATGAAAACAACCTGGTCGGCCCGGCGCAGCATCGGTTTGGTCACGATATAGTTGGCCAGCGCCATCGCCTTTCGCATGAACCTGGATGCAAATTCAATACCTGCAATGTGCTGCATCAGGATCACCGGTTTGCGGTGCAAGCGCGCGCCGAGAATGGCCACGATCGAAGTCAGGTAAAGCGCGTCATGGACAATTACGACATCGGACTCGCGCAACGCACGGAACAGGCGAAAGACTGCACTGGGCCCCGGGATCGGCATCGGCAATCCGGTTATGCGCTCTGCCGGATCGATGCAATGCAACGGGAGAGCGGTGATCGCCATTTCGTCCGGAAGCGCATTTGCCAAGCTCGCGGCCCAGACACAAGTGGCGCCCTGCGCGGCAAGCGCGCGGCACACGTGACCGGCAACGCGCTCGATCCCCCCGCCATGGCTTTCATAGAAGTGGGTGATAATCAATATGCGCATACAGACCTAATACTCGCCAGCCCGTCGCCCAGGACTTGAACGATCGCGCATCACGCCGCCTTGGCAAGATGGGGCGTGTGGATCGGTAGAATATTAGCACAGGGCGCGAGTTGAGCATTATGCCCCCCGATCACCGCGAGCAGCAAGCCACCAAGCGCAGTCTGCATGCCGACCACACCGGTTATCACCGAAACAAGCAGCGGCAGCATCGTTGGCAGCGCGGAAAATTGATGAGCGCCCCACCAGAACACGATCGCGATGAACGAGACGATTGCGGCCGCCACCATGGACCCGCCTACCATCAAAGCGCTTTCAAGCGTTAATATTTTTTCCCAACGTCGAAAGACTGACCGCAAGGGACGAAAACCTTGCGCTGCACCGTAAAAATGCGCGGCAAGCGCCATCAATGCAGAAAAATGCCCGGTCGTGATCAGGAATGCGCCCACGATCGACCAACTGACACCAAATGGCGATACACCCGAGGCGATACCCACCGTATACAGCGCAGCGATCAGCAGAATAGCAACCCCCCCGCCCATCATCGATGCTGCTGGCACGCCGAATGCCCAAGTCGGGCTGAGCATGAACAAATACCGCAAGTGGCGCCACCCATCGCGCCATGGGCGCAAATGCGGCGCGCGATCGCGCAAATCGGGCGACAGCGTTGCCGCGACCTGATCGATCCGGAGATCGTTTAGGCTCGCCTTGATAATCATTTCGCTGGCGAATTCCATACCCTGGCCTTGAAGACCGATCGCACAATAGGCGTCTCGGGTGATAGCGCGTAGCCCGCAATGCGCATCCTCGATCGCTGTGCGGAAAAAGAGGTTGAGTAATCCGGTAAGCGCGGGATTGCCGATATATCGGTTTTTCCACGGCATTGCACCCGGCGCGACCCCACCCTTAAAGCGCGATCCTATGCACAAATCGGCACCATCCAGCAACCGGCCAATCATAGCGACGGCATCGATAAAATCGTAACTGCCGTCGCAGTCACCCATAACCAGATACTTTCCGTATGCCTGGTCAAACCCACCGATTATCGCCGCACCATAACCCTTTCGGCTAACACTGACGACGCGTGCGCCAAGCGACATTGCCAGGCTCTGACTGCCATCAGTCGAACCATTGTCTGCAATGACGATTTCGCCGGCTAGCCCGTATACGTGCTCAATCCGTTCAAGCGCGTCGCGTGCGTTACCAATACAATGAGGCAACGCCTGAATTTCGTTAAGACATGGCATGACGATAGAGATATCGAGAGGAAATCTTTCTTCACCAAAGACATTTGCCTGCTGCAATTCCATCACGCCCTCACAAACTTCGCCAAGTCCTTTCTTCTGGATAAGTTGAAATGGTTATCATCCGGTTAGGTTTTCCGGCACCGAGAGCGCTTCGTGCGGTTATTGAGCGGACCGACCCGCGATGACGAGGGCGTGGGCGCTCAGGCAACAGGGCGCAGCTGCGGGTTTTCCAGATCAACGCAGGCTCAATAGGACTGGGAAAGTGTCGCACCGTGGTGATTTTACGAAGCTGCAATAACAAACATTGCCGCATCTTTATCAAATTCTAAGCATTTTTCGGTCTATTGACGGTTATCGAACGACACACTTGCTGACGCGGGTTTCCCGGGCGGCGAGTAAGCAAGCAAACGGGATACGGGCATGAGCGCATTTGGTCGCAAGGCGGGGCAAGGCGGGGGGAGCGCAGCGATGCGGCCTTCGTTCGGCGTGGCCCGGCCGATGAAGGGCAATGAGAGCGCAGCGCCGATGTCTCCATCCGGTGGCGCAGTGCCCTTGCCCGGCAACGACACCCCCGGCGCGTCGTTCGATGCGCTCGATCCGAAAGCGGACGCGCTGGCGCGGCTGGCGGATCGGGCCAACACGGTCGTCGAAAGCCATCATCATGCCGAAGGCTTCGAAGCCTCGGTCCACAAGATCAAGGAGCAGGTGCTGCCGCATCTGCTCGAACGTGTCGATCCGGAAGCGGCGGCGACGCTGACCAAGGAAGAGCTGTCGGAAGAATTCCGCCCGATCATCATGGAAGTGCTGGCCGAGCTGAAAGTCACGCTCAACCGGCGCGAACAGTTCGCGCTGGAAAAGGTGCTGATCGACGAACTGCTGGGGTTCGGGCCGTTGGAAGAGCTGCTCAACGATCCCGACATCACCGACATCATGGTCAACGGGCCAGACCAGACCTACATCGAAAAAAAGGGCAAGCTGACACTCGCGCCGATCCGGTTTCGCGACGAAAGCCACCTGTTCCAGATCGCCCAGCGCATCGTCAACCAGGTCGGCCGCCGCGTCGACCAGACCACGCCGCTGGCCGACGCCCGCCTGAAGGACGGCAGCCGCGTCAACGTGATCGTGCCGCCGCTGTCGCTGCGCGGCACCGCGATCTCGATTCGAAAGTTTTCCGAAAAGCCGATCACGCTCGACATGCTGCGCGATTTCGGCGCGATGAGCGACAAGATGTGTACCGCGCTGAAAATCGCGGGCGCCAGTCGGATGAACATCGTCATCTCGGGCGGTACCGGTTCGGGCAAGACCACGATGCTCAACGCGCTGTCGAAAATGATCGACCCGGGCGAACGCGTGCTGACGATCGAGGACGCGGCCGAACTGCGCCTGCAGCAGCCGCACTGGCTGCCGCTGGAAACACGCCCGCCAAACCTGGAAGGCCAGGGCGCGATCACGATCGGCGATCTGGTCAAGAACGCGCTGCGTATGCGGCCGGACCGGATCATCCTGGGCGAAATTCGTGGCTCGGAATGCTTCGACCTGCTGGCCGCGATGAACACCGGTCACGACGGCTCGATGTGTACGCTTCACGCCAACAGCCCGCGCGAATGCCTCGGCCGTATGGAAAACATGATCCTGATGGGCGACATCAAGATTCCCAAGGAAGCCATCAGCCGCCAGATCGCTGAATCGGTCGACCTGATCGTGCAGGTCAAGCGCCTGCGCGACGGTTCGCGCCGCGTGACCAACATCACCGAAGTGATCGGGATGGAAGGCGACGTGATCGTGACGCAGGAAATCTTCAAGTTCGAATACCTGGACGAAAGCGAAGACGGCAAGATCATCGGCGAATACCGCCCCGCCGGCCTGCGGCCCTATACACTGGAAAAAGCGCGCCAATACGGCTTTGACCAGGCGTTCCTTGAAGCGTGTCTGTAATCTGAAACCTGGGCCCCTCCGTGGGGAGAGGTTCAGCGTCCTGGTGAGGCGAATTCCGCAACACGTCCACCGCGACGACCGGTTCCGTTTATGGAGCTCTATACGTGGCCTTCAGAGTCAGAACGCGACGCGAAAGACTATGGATATCGGCGGGATAATGCACATGTCGCCCGCGCCCTTCCGCGCCTGCCAGCGCCAGGATCGCCGCTGCGACTGCGCGCGCTGGAACCGAACGATATCGCGCCAGACTTCCGCGCAGGAACAGATCGATCAGTGGCGAAAGAATTTGTCCGGCGCGTTCGGCCGGCCGTGAAGGGCCGGTCCGGGGGCCGATCAACATCCCGGGCCGGAGGATGTCGACCCGAGCAAAACCCAGCTTGTTGATCGCCGCTTCGGTCTCGCCTTTGACAGACAGGTAGAAATTGCGCGAGGCCGCATCGGCTCCGGCCGATGACACCAGGATCGCCTGGCGCGCGCCCGCTTCGCGTGCCGCGCGCGCGCAGGCAATCACGAGATCATGATCGACCGCCCGGAACGCTCGGGCGTCGCCGCCTACCGCCTTGATCGTGGTGCCCAGCGCGATCGCCAATGTTGCGGGCCGCGCCCGCACGATGGCGGCGGGCCACTGCGCTGGATCGGCCACAAGCATTTCGAGCCGGGCGCCGGCGGGCATCGCGATTTCGCGCCGCGCCAAGGCCGCCAGCTGCACATCTGCCGTCGCGGTCGCCTCGATCACCGCGCTACCGATCAGGCCGGTTGCACCGACGAGCAGCAGCGGCACCGGTTCGGCGTCAGACATTGCGTAACCCGTCAGGCACGCATCCGGTCACCTGGGTGTACTGGTCGATCGCGAACCGGTCTGTCATTCCGGCGATATAGTCGGCGATCGTGCGCGCCCGCGCGGTTGTATCCTCGCCAAGACGCGCTTGCCAGGACGCCGGCAACAGCGCCGGATCGGCGGCATAAGCGGCATACAGACTGGCGATCACCTCACGCGCCGCGTCGGCCGTCGTGACCTGCACCGGATGGAGATACAGCCTGTCGTACATGAATCGCTTCAGCACGCGCTCCTGGTCCTGCATCTCCGGAGAAAATCCGCACAAGGCGCGACCCGCCGCGCGCACATCGGCCACGCTGGCAACGCCGTTGCCGGCAATCCGCGCGCGTGTTTCGCCCAGCACATCGTTGACCATTACCCCGATCTGCCCGCGTACGAGTTCGCGTAGCAACCGGTCGCGCGGCGCACCGGGATAGCGCGTCTCGATCGCACGCCACTGCGCCGCCAGCGACGGCAGTTCCAGCAGATCGTCAAGCGTCAGGAACCCCGCGCGCAGGCCATCATCGATATCGTGGTTGTCATAGGCGATATCATCGGAAATCGCCGCGACTTGCGCTTCCAGCGACGCATGGCTTGCCAGATCGAGCGGAAACGCGGCATCAAGTTGGGCCAGCGCCCAGGGCAACGGTGCGTTTACCGGCCCATTGTGCTTGGCGAGGCCCTCGAGCATTTCCCAGGTCAGATTGAGCCCGTCGTGTTCGATATACGGGCTTTCGAGCCGCATCAGCACGCGCAACGTGTTCGCATTGTGATCGAACCCGCCGTGGTCGGCCAATGCAGCTTTCAGCGCATCTTCGCCCGCATGGCCAAACGGCGGATGCCCGATATCGTGGGCCAGGCACAGCGCCTCGGTCAGGTCTTCATCAAGCCCGAGCGCACGCGCGATCACCCGCCCGATCTGCGCGACTTCGAGACTGTGCGTCAGCCGTACGCGATAATGATCGCCGTCGGGCGCGACGAACACCTGGGTCTTGTGGCGCAGGCGGCGGAACGCGATCGAATGGATGATGCGGTCGCGGTCGCGCTGGAACACACTGCGCGGCCCCCGTGCGCCGCCGCTTTCCAGGGTGAATTCCCGCCCGCGCGACTGGTCCGGGTCGCTGGCGTAGGGGGCGCGCGATGTCATGTCAAAAAATCAGTGCGCGAGCGCCTTGACGATATCCTCGACCATCTTCTTGGCGTCGGCGAGCAGCATCATCGTCTGGTCCATGTAGAACACATCGTTGTCGACCCCGGCATAGCCGACCCCGCCCATCGAGCGCTTGACGAAGAAGATCGTCTTGGCCTTGTCGACATCAAACACCGGCATGCCGTAGATCGGCGAGGATTTGTCGGTCTTGGCCGCCGGATTGACGACATCGTTGGCGCCGATGATGAACGCGACATCGGCCTGCGCAAATTCGCCGTTGATGTCTTCCAGCTCGAACACTTCGTCATAAGGCACATTGGCCTCGGCCAGCAGCACGTTCATATGCCCGGGCATGCGCCCCGCGACCGGGTGGATCGCGTATTTCACATTGACTCCGCCGGCCTTCAGCTGGTCGCCCATTTCGCGCAGGACATGCTGCGCCTGGCTGACCGCCATGCCGTAGCCGGGGATGATGATAACCGTCTCGGCCTCTTTCATGATATAGGCCGCGTCTTCGGCGCTGCCGCGTTTCCACGGCCGCTGTTCGCGTGCCGGGCCACTGTTGCCGCCGGTATCCGCCCCGAACCCGCCCGCGATCACCGATATGAACGAGCGATTCATCGCCTTGCACATGATGTACGACAGGATCGCGCCCGATGATCCGACCAGCGCGCCGGTGATGATCATCGCGGTGTTGTGCAACGTAAAGCCCATCGCGGCCGCCGCCCAGCCCGAATAGGAATTGAGCATCGACACCACGACCGGCATGTCGGCCCCGCCGATCGGAATGATCAGCAGGAACCCGATGACGAACGCCAGCGCGGTGATCGCGGCGATCACCCACAGCGACTGATCCTGGGTAAAGTACGCAACCAGGCCGGCAATCAGGGCCAACGTGGCCAGATTGATCACATGGCGGCCCGGCAGCATGATCGCCGCGCCGCTCATCTTGCCCGCCAGTTTCAGGAACGCGATGATCGATCCCGAAAACGTGATTGCGCCGATCGCAATGCCCAGGCCCATCTCGATGCAGCTTTGCATGTGCAGATGCACGCCGCCGCCTTGTGCGGCGATGCCATGTGCAAGTTGCGCATAGGCTTCGGTGTAGACCGGCGTTTCAAACGCCGTCGGTGCGTCGGGCACCGGGGCCAGCGCGGCGGCGAGTTCGGCAATGCCGAACGCCTGCGGATTGAGGTACGCCGCCCAGCCCACCAGCACCGCGGCCAGCCCGACGAGCGAATGGAACGCGGCCACCAGCTGCGGCATGTCGGTCATCTTGATCCGCCGCGCGGTCACAAACCCGATGCCCCCGCCGATCGCGATCGCGCCGATGATTTCGGGCAGGCTGGCAAAGTTGTGCGTGACCAGCGTCGTGACGACCGCGATCGTCATGCCGATCATGCCATAGCGATTGCCCGCGCGCGATGTCGCCGGGCTCGACAGCCCGCGCAACGCCATGATGAACAGCACGCCCGCGATCAGATAGGCCAGCGCGACCCAGGCGGATGAAGCCTCGGGCGCCATCACTTCTTGTCCTTCTTTTTATACATCGCCAGCATGCGCTCGGTCACCGCAAACCCGCCGAAGATGTTGACACTGGCCAGCACGATCGCCCCCAGCCCCAGCCATTTCGACACGACCGATCCATCCGCCGCCCCCGCGATCAGCGCGCCGACGACAATCACCGACGAAATCGCATTGGTCACCGCCATAAGCGGCGTGTGCAGCGCCGGCGTCACCGACCAGACCACGTAATACCCGACAAAACAGGCCATCACGAAAATCGACAAAACCGACACAAATTCCATCTTAATCCTCCCCGGCACGGGGAGGGGGACCGCCCGCAGGGTGGTGGAGGGGCAGTGCCCCAAACGCCACGACCTCGGCTGTCACCCCAACCGCGTTTGCAATCACCCGCGCCGCAGCGACCCGCAGAACGCGATATCCGTTATCGTTTATATACTTCGTTCTGATTTGATCCTGCGCCGCCCGACCTTCGATGTCATGCGCAAAGCCGTCGACCTCGACAGCGAAGCGGTGCGACATGCAGCAGAAATCCACCACGTACGGTCCGATTGGATGCTGGCGGCGGAATTTGAGCCCGTTTGGGCGTTGGCGCAGCTGCTGCCACAGCATGTTTTCCGGCAGCGTCATCGCTTTGCGTAGGGTTCTTGCTCTGTATACCGCGGGGCGTTGCGTTTGGGGCAACGCCCCTCCACCACCCTTCGGGCGGTCCCCCTCCCCGTTCCGGGGAGGATTCATTGGGTCAATCTTTCGTGGACTACTTTACCACCCTGGGTCAGGCGGATCGCGGTGCCGATTTCGTCGTCCAGTACCGGGCGCCATGTGTCCTTGTCCCAGAACGCAGCGATGAAATTGTACAGGTTGCGCGAATACAGCGCCGATGTGTCGGCTGGCAATTGCGCGGGCGTGTTGCTGTAGCCGACGATCTTTACCCCGTGCCGCTCGACCACCTGGTCGGGCACCGATCCTTCGACATTGCCGCCTTGGGCCACCGCCAGGTCATAGATCACGCTGCCGGGCTTCATCGTGGCAATCTGCGCATCGGTGATCAAACGCGGCGCAGCGCGGCCGGGGATCAGCGCGGTGGTGATCACGATGTCCTGCTTGGCGATATGGCTGGAGACCAACTCGGCTTGCGCCGTCTGGTATTCGGCGCTCATCTCGGTGGCATAGCCGCCGGCGCCTTCGCCCTCGATGCCTTTGACGCTTTCGACAAAGATCGGCTTGGCGCCCAGCGACTGGATCTGTTCCCTGGTCGCCGAACGCACGTCGGTGGCCGACACTTGCCCGCCCAGGCGACGCGCGGTCGCGATCGCCTGCAACCCGGCAACGCCCACGCCCATCACGAACACCTTGGCCGCGCTGACCGTGCCGGCCGCGGTCATCATCATCGGAAACGCGCGGCCATACAGGTTCGCCGCGATCAGCACCGCCTTGTAACCCGACAGGTTGGCCTGGCTCGACAGGATGTCCATCGATTGCGCGCGGGTTATACGCGGCATGAATTCCATAGCGAGCGCTTCGAAACCGGCAGCGGCATAGGCAGCGACGCGCGGCCTTTGCGCAAACGGATCATGCCCGGCCACGATCCACGCGCCCGGTTTTGCCCCAGCCAACAGGTCGGCATCGGGCCCCTGCACCCCGAACACGATGTCGGCGCCGGCCGCTGCATCGCTTTGCGCGATCCGCGCGCCCGCGGCCGCATAGTCCGCATCGGCAAACGCTGCGGCAACGCCGGCCCCTGCCTCAACTGTCACCGAGGCGCCCAGAGCGATCAGTTTCTTCACCGTCTCGGGCGTTGCCGAAACGCGGGTCTCTCCTGCCGCCCGCTCACGCAGGACGGCGATCACCAAGGGACTGGCCACGCGCTCTCGTTCAGTGAATCAGGAAGATGACGAATGCGACGATCACGACGATCACCGGTACCGAGACTTTGATCATGCTGACAAAGCCTTCGTACGTCGAGCGAGCCGCTTTGATGTCGTTTGCCGGTGTCATGTCGTAACCCCTGATTATCATGCCGTCGTCTGTCGCCGCCGTGCCCCTGCACTTGCGGCACACTACGCTCTAACGAGCCTCACGCACTTGCTCAAGCAGCAACAAACGCGCCAAGGCCCGCTTTGAGGCTTTAATCCGTTTTTCACCCAATCCGCGTATCGCTTGGTTTCCTGAGAAATACGACGGATCGCGAATGTCTGACACCGAAGATCGCCTGCTGATGCTGATCGACGATGAACCGGCCCAGATCCGGCTCGTTTCCGCGCTCGCTGCGCGCGAAGGCTGGCGCACAGTTGTCGCGCGTGATTCGGAAACCGCGATCGCCATGCTCGGCACGCGCCAGGGTATGCGCCTGGGTGCGATCATTCTCGACCAGTGGGTTCCGGGCGACGAAGCCTGTCAGTTGATTTCCGAATTGAAAGCGCGCCGGCCGGCGCTCCCGATCCTGATGCTGACCACGAGCGCCTCGCCGCTGCTCGCGGTCGAGGCCATGCGCGCAGGCGCCACCGATTACCTGATCAAGCCGGTCGCGCCCGATCGCCTGGTCTCTGCGCTGCGCGCTGCGACTGCGCCCGAAATCCAGAGTGCGGACCAGAATTCCGAACTGCACCCGCTCACCGAAAAACTGGGCGCAGCGCTCGATTTTGATTCGATGATCGGCGCGGCGTCGTCATTCCGCACTGCGCTGGCCATTGCCGCCAAGGCTGCGCGCACGCATGCCCACGTTTTGATCGAGGGCGAACATGGCACCGGCAAGGAAATGCTGGTGCGCGCAATGCATGCGGCAAGCCCGCGCGCAAAATTGCCGCTGCGCCTGATCAATGCCGGTGGCATTCCGCCGAACCAGATTGAATCGGTGCTGTTCGGCCATGAAAAAGGCGCATTTGCCGGCGCGTTCGACCGTCATGTGGGCGCGTTGCAGCACGCCGATGGCGGCACGCTGGTGATCGACGAGATCGACCGCCTGCCGCTCAGTGTCCAGGCGCGGCTGATCCAGTTCATCGATCGCGGCGATGTGCAGCCGATCGGGGCGCGGCATTCTTTCCGGCTCGATGTGCGGATGGTGGTGTGCAGCAATGCGCCGCTGAAGGATCTGGTTGAAGGCGGGTTGTTCGACGCAGAATTGCTGGCCAAGCTGGCCACCAACCAGGTGCGTGTGCCTTCGTTGCGCGAGCGACCCGGTGATATTCCAGCACTTGCCCGCCATTTTCTGGCGCGGATCGGCGAACAGCCGGGCTTGCGTCCGCTGGGGATTACCGATGGCGCGCTGGCGCTGCTCGGCGCGTACGACTGGCCGGGCAATGTCCGCCAGTTGCAGGCAACGCTGTTCCGCGCGGCGGTGTTCTGCGACGGCGAAGCCCTGACCGCGCAGGATTTCCCGCGGCTGGCCAACATGGTCGGCGATACGGTGCGGATCCAGCAGCCGATCAGCGATGGCGCGGGTGTGGTGCTGTTCGGGCCCGATGGCAATCTGCGCCCGCTGGAAGATATCGAGGCGGATGTCATCCGCCTGGCGATCGGGCATTACCGGGGCCGCATGACCGAAGTCGCGCGGCGCCTCGGCATCGGACGCTCGACGCTGTACCGCAAGCTGTCGGAACTCGGGATCGACAACGCGGCGTAAGGTGTGGGCGCTAATATAAAGGCGAAAACTGACAACACCCGCATTGGAATTGGGGACAGAGTGGCAACCAGCTACCCCTACCCCTGCTTCGCAGCAATCAGCGCCTGGATGTCATGGCCCATGATCGTCAGGCCCTCGATATTCGCATCGTCGATGACCACGCCGGACAGATTGATGTCCCTGAATTTCGCACGCTGCAGGTTGACGTTCGTAAAGACGGTGTCGGACATGTCGACGTCATCAATCGTCGCATATTGTAGCGTGGACCGTTGCACTGCCGCGCGCTGGGCGTTGATCTGATCGAGTTTCATGCTGGACAGATCGAGATCGGTGAACCGGGCGCGGGTCATCGTAGTGTTCACGAAAGAACCGCCCTCCATGTTCACATCGTCGAATGTCACATCGGCCATCGCGCAGGCCTGAAACACCGTGCCGCGAAAATCTTCGTCATCGATGATCATGGTCTTCTCCGAGGAGTTGGGCCGTCAGTCGGCCATCTGGCTGAAATCGGTAAGCGCCGCATCGCGCAAGCCCCGCCATACCTGCAAGGCCTGCACTGTTTCGGGCACATCATGCACCCGGATCATATGTATGCCGCAACCCGCCGCATGCAAGGCCAGCGCCAGCGAACCCGGCATCCGTTTGTGCGCCGGCACTTCGCCTGCCAGTGCGCCGACCATGCGCTTGCGACTGGCGCCGAACACGATCGGCTGGCCGAGCGCATGAAACAACGGCAGCGCGTTGATGAGCAACAGGTTTTCAGCAAGCGTCTTGCCGAAACCGATACCCGGATCGAGCAGGATCCTGTCCCGCGCGATCCCCGCCGCCAGCGCCGCATCGCGCCGTGCGCGCAAGGCGTCGAACACGTCGAGCACGACATCGCGATAGCTGCCATCGGCGTGAAGGTCGCTGGCATCGCCCGGCGCATGCATCAGCACGACCGGCGCGCCACTTTGCGCAACCAGCGGCGCGGTGCGCGGATCATGGCGCAACGCCGAGACATCGTTGACGATATGCGCCCCCGCCGTCAGCGCGGCGGCTATTACGCTCGCGCGCCGGCTGTCGATCGAGATGGCGACACCGGCCTGCGCCAGCGCCGCGATCACCGGCACCACGCGCTTTTCCTCGTCACCTTCCCACACCGCCGCCGCGCCGGGGCGGGTGGATTCGCCGCCGACATCGATCAGCGCCGCACCGGCTTCGAGCATCGCATGCGCGTGTTCGAGCGCGGCGTCGGGCTTGTCGAGAAATTTGCCGCCATCGGAAAAACTGTCGGGCGTAACATTCAGGACGCCCATCACCAGCGGCTGATCGATGCGCAGCGTGCGCGTGCCGCATACGATCGGCGCATGGACGCGCGCCAGGTCCGCCCATTGCTCTTGCGCCTCGGGCAGCGCGGCAATCGCGCCGGGCACATCGCGCGCGCCAAGCCTTGCGCGCGACACGATGCGCCCGTCCTTGCGCCGGATCAGCGCGAAACGGCTGGCCCAGACCAGCGTTCCGCCCAGGCGGATCGCTGCGCCGTCCTCGCTCTGCGGGCTCTGCGCCAGCGCGATCGGGCGCAGATATACCGTTTCAGTCACAGTGACGCAGTCCGCACATCAACCAGGCCGCACATCCACGTCATCCGCTCAATCCTCGGTCGCAAGCAGGTACAACTGCCGCAACGCGTCGATCGGCTTTACCTCGCCCTCGTGCATCACATGCCAGAATGTCCAGCCGTTGCACGATGGCGCGCCCTGCAGCCGTGCGCCGATACCGTGGATCGACCCCGGCTCGCCGCCGGCATCGATCGAACCATCGGCACGCACTGTTGCAAGATGGCGCCCCTTGCGATCGGCCAATTGCGCGCCCGGCGCTATCCAGCCCGATTCCACCAGCTGGCCAAACGCGACACGCGGCGCGGTCTTGCGGCTCTGCATCGTTTTCAGCGCGGATTCGTCCAGCGGCAGCGCCATCGCGATGCGTTCCTGCGCGACTGCGATGTAGGCAGCTTCGCGTTCGCACCCGATCCAGTTGCGCCCCAGGCGTTTGGCCACGGCCCCCGTGGTACCCGTGCCGAAAAACGGATCGAGCACGACATCGCCGGCATTGGTCGTGGCCAGCAGCACACGATACAACAGCGCCTCCGGCTTTTGTGTCGGGTGGGCTTTTACGCCATCCTTGCGAATGCGTTCCGCGCCCGAGCAGATCGGCAGCACCCAGTCGGAGCGCATCTGCAATTCGTCGTTGAGCGTTTTCATCGCGCGATAGTTGAACGTGTAGCGCGCCTTTTCGCTCTTGGCGGCCCAGATCAGCGTTTCGTGCGCATTGGTAAACCGCGTGCCCTTGAAATTGGGCATCGGGTTCGCCTTGCGCCAGACGATATCGTTGAGGATCCAGAAACCCATGTCCTGCAGCATCGCGCCGACGCGAAAGATGTTGTGATAGCTGCCGATCACCCAGATCGAGCCATCGGGTTTGAGCAGGCGATGCGCCTGCGCCAGCCATTCGCGGGTGAATGCGTCATACGTGGCAAAGCTGGCGAATTTGTCCCAGTCGTTGGTCACGGCATCGACATGGCTGCCGTCGGGGCGCGCCAGATCGCCGCCCAGTTGCAGGTTGTACGGCGGATCGGCAAAGATCATGTCGATCGAAGCGCTGGGCAAGGCACGCATGTTTTCGACGCAATCGCCGCGCAGGATGGCGTTGACCGGCAGCAGCGCCGGCGCGGCCGGAGCCGTTTTGGGCCGTGCGCGGGGTGTCACGCGCTCTTTCAACAGGACTGCCATGACTATCGTCGCCTTTTATCTGCAAGACGCGATTCTGAATCATTGTGGACTCGCCGTCAAGCCTCGACTCGGCAGAAAAGCACGAGTCGTCCGCAATGCGGCAAGGCAGGCTCAGATCAGCAGCGCTTGCCTGACCGGGGCAAAACTGCGGCGATGCAGCGGACACGGGCCATGATCGCGCAGCGCGGCGAGGTGATGGGGTGTGCCATACCCTGCATTGCGCTCCCACCCGTAATGCGGCCAGTCGCGCGCGGCGGCATGCATCAGGGCGTCGCGATGCTGCTTGGCCAGGATCGACGCGGCGCTGATCGCGCGCTCGGTCGCATCGCCGCCGACAATCGCGCGCGCGGGCCATGCCCATTCCGCCACACGGCCCGCCGGGGTCAGATGGCCATCGACGAGCACCAGCGTGACCACACAGGCCCCGCGCGCCTGCACCAGCGACGCTACTGCCAGGGTCATCGCCTTCATCGTCGCGGCAAAGATGTTGATCCGGTCGATTTCCTCGACATCGACCACGCCGATGCCCCAATGACATGACTGGCGGATCAGCGGATCGAGCGAGGCGCGGCGCGCGGCAGACAACACCTTGGAATCGGCGAGACCTTCGGGCGCGCCGGGCCCCAGCACCACCGCGGCGGCAACCACCGGGCCGGCCAGCGGCCCTCGCCCGGCCTCATCGACGCCGATAATCAGGTCCGTTGCGGGTATCGTGGATGGACAGGACATGCCTGACGTCCCTATCGCGGTGGCACACCCCCGATCAACCCCCCTCAACGCCCGAGTCCCCAACCATGCCGTTCGATCCCCATAGCGTCGATTGCTGGATCTTCGATCTCGACAACACGCTCTATCCGTCCAGCGCCAATCTGTTCAGCCAGATCGACGTGCTGATGGGCAAGTTCATCACCGAATTGCTCGGGTGCGACCAAGCAGAGGCACGGCGCATCCAGAAGATGTATTTCCACGATCATGGTACGACGCTGGCCGGGCTGATGCATTTCCATACCGTCGAACCAGCCGAATTCCTGGCCTATGTCCATGACGTCGATATGAGCGTGCTCGATGCGGCGCCGCGCCTGGCCGATCGGTTGCGCGCGCTGCCCGGGCGGCGGCTGATCTTTACCAATGCCGATGCGACGTATGCCACGCGCGCGCTCGACCGGCTGGGCATTGCCGATTGTTTCGAAGGCATCTGGGATATCCAGGCGATGGAATACCGGCCCAAGCCCGAAGCGGGCGCGTATCTGGGCATGATCGACCATTTCGCCATCAACCCGACGCGCGCGGTCTTCATCGAGGATTCGGCCCGCAATCTGCCGCCCGCCAAGCGCCTGGGCATGCAGACTGTGTGGATCGACATGCAGACCGAATGGGGCGAGCAAGCCAAGGATGACAGCACGATCGACGTGAAGATCGACGACATGGCCGCCTGGCTTGATCAGGTGGTGGGCGAACTTGCCCGCAAGCCATAGCTGGGCTAGGCGCGCCGGAAAGCCCCTCCCCTTCAGGGGAGGGGTTGGGGTGGGGCCTCTCGGCTAAATCCGGCGATGCCGGGTGCGCTGCGGTTTCGCCGATAATGCACACTTGGCGAGTGGGGAAAGGCCCCACCCCCAGCCCCTCCCCTTAAGGGGAGGGGGGCAAGAAAAAGGAAATACCATGACCGACCAGCTCGCCAATGCCATCGAAGCCGCCTGGGACAAGCGCGCCGAGGTTACGCCGACAAGTGCGGATGTGCGCGGCGTGGTCGAAACCGCGCTGGGCCTGCTCGATGCGGGCAAGGCGCGCGTTGCGGAAAAGATCGACGGGACATGGGTGGTCAACCAGTGGTTGAAAAAGGCGGTGCTGCTGTCGTTCCGGCTGAATGACAACGCCCTGGTCGAACACGGCGCCGGCGGCGGCCCGGCGTTCGACAAGGTCCCATCCAAATTCGCCGGCTGGGACGAAGCCCGCTTTCGCGACGCCGGCTTTCGCGTGGTGCCCGGCGCGGTTGCGCGCCACGGCGCCTATATCGCCAAGGGTACGGTGCTGATGCCCAGCTTCGTCAACATCGGCGCCTATGTCGATGAAGGCACGATGGTCGACACCTGGGCCACGGTCGGATCGTGCGCACAGATCGGCAGGAACGTGCATATTTCAGGCGGGGTCGGCATCGGCGGCGTGCTCGAACCCTTGCAGGCCGGGCCGGTGATCATCGAAGATGGCGCGTTTATCGGCGCACGGTCGGAAGTGGCCGAAGGTGTGATCGTGGGCGAAGGCGCGGTGCTGTCGATGGGCGTGTTCCTGGGCGCATCGACCAAGATCATCGATCGCGCGACAGGCGAACTGCATATCGGCCGCGTTCCGCCTTATGCCGTGGTCGTGCCTGGCGCGCTGCCCGGCAAGCCGCTGCCCGATGGCGAACCCGGGCCGTCGCTGTATTGCGCGGTGATCGTGAAGACCGTCGATGCACAGACCCGCAGCAAAACCGGCATCAACGAACTCCTGCGCGACTGATCCTCTCCGACATGGGACGGATTTGCTGCGGTTGCACATAAAATTCTCAGGCGCATGATCGGGTTGTCCCCAGATAATACTTACAATTCAGGTGGCATGCATTTTTTGCAATCGCCGTAGCGCGCTTATCATTTGTTCTTTCGCAGATGCAGCATAAACCGGGATTCAGACGGGACGCCAGCGGGTGATCCCACAGGTTCAGGAGTATTCAACATGCTGAAGACCGTATTGATCGCCGCCACGCTGCTCGCTTCCGCCGCGCCTTCGCTCGCTCTGGCGGCAGCCGACGATGCCGGCAAATTCACGAACAAGGGCGTCGACTACAGCTACACGACCGAAGACAAAGGCGGCGACAAGGTCGTTCGCGGGACTGCATATGCCGGCAAGGTGCCGTTCGAACTGCACATCCACAAGAAGACCGTCACCGGCACGTTCAACAACAAGCCTGTCGAATTTGAGCTGAACGACGTGCAGAAGCTTGGCATCAACACCGCCAACTGATCACCGCTTGCGGACCGCTGGTCCAGCCAGAAAACGGGACCCCCGGCGCAGTGCGCGGGGGTCCCTTTTTTTGTGCAGGTGCCAGGCGACAATCGTTTCACTGCCAAAAGGGGCGGTTGCACCGCAGCCGCGTTGCCTCTAACCCCGGCGCATGGCCGCAGAACACCCGGATATCGCGATACTTGGCGGCGGATTGGCGGGCGGGTTGGTTGCGCTGGCCCTGGCGCGCTGGCGCCCCGATCTGTCGGTCATGCTGTTCGAGCGTGACACGACGCTGGGCGGAAATCATGTCTGGTCGTACTTTGCCACCGACCTGCCGCCGGATGGCGAAACGCTGATCGACCCGCTGGTCGATGCGACCTGGACCGGATACGACGTTCACTTTCCCGCCTATACGCGCACTCTGATGACGCCCTATCGCGCAACGACATCGCATCGGCTCGACCTTGTGCTGCGCGACGTTTTGCCCGGCACTGCGATCGTGACGGGCGCACACGTCAGCGCGTGCACGGCGAATTCCGTAACCCTGGCCGATGGGCAGCATTTCACGGCAGGCGCCGTGATCGATGCACGCGGCGTGCGGGACGTGTCGTCGCTGAACGGCGGTTGGCAGAAATTCCTGGGGCAACGGTTGAAACTGGCGCGGCCGCACAAACTGGCGCGGCCAATCGTGATGGACGCGACGGTCGAGCAGATCGACGGCTACCGTTTCGTCTATTGCCTGCCGTTTGCGCGCGACGAAGTCTTTGTCGAAGACACGTATTACTCCGATGACCCTGCGCTGGATCATGGCGCGCTGGCCGGGCGGATTGCCGATTATGCGCGCGCCAAGGGCTGGGATGTGCTGGGCGTGCTGGCGGAAGAACACGGCGTGCTGCCGGTGGTGGCAGGCGGCGATTTCGATCGCCTGCGCGCGGGGGCCGTGCACGGCGTTGCGCTGGCCGGAACGCGCGCCGGTCTGTTTCACCCGCTGACCAGCTATTCGTTGCCCGATGCGCTGCGCTTTGCGCTGGCGCTGGCTCGCTGGCCCGATCTGGGCCGTGCAGATCTTGCGCAGTTTGCCGAGGATTACGCGCGAAGCCATTGGAAACAGGCGTCGTATTATCGAACATTGAGCGCGATGCTGTTTGTCGCAGCCACGCCGGTTGAGCGCTATCGCGTGTTGCAACGATTTTACGGGCTTGCTCCACGGTTGATCGAGCGGTTCTATGCCGGGCAGTCATCTGCCATCGACAAAGTGCGGATTTTGTCCGGGCGTCCACCGGTCCCGATCGGTGCCGCGCTCGGCGTGCTGACCGGCCTTGGGCCGCAGGCTGGCCAATTAAACAACGGGGTTGCGGGATGATGTCACCAGCGCACATGAGTTCGGGCCACATGAATTCGGGCCACATGAATTTGAGTTTGCCGCGATGAAGCGCGCGTGTGTCATCGGCGCCGGGTTCGGCGGCCTCGCGCTGGCGATCCGCCTGCAGTCCGCAGGGATTGCCACCACCGTGATCGAGGCGCGCGACAAGCCCGGCGGGCGTGCCTATTACTGGGAACGCGACGGCTTTACGTTCGATGCCGGCCCGACCGTGATTACCGATCCGGCATGTCTCGAGGAGTTGTGGGCGCTGACCGGGCATCGCCTGGCCGACGATGTCGAACTGATGCCGGTCATGCCATTTTACCGGCTGAACTGGCCCGACGGGACGAATTTCGACTACTCGAACGACATGGTCAGCCTGCGCAGCGAGATCGCGAAGATAAATCCCCGTGATGTCGCAGGTTATGAGGAATTCCTCGACTATTCGGCAGGTGTCTATCAGGAGGGCTACGTCAAGCTGGGGTCGGTTGCGTTTCTCGATTTCGCCAGCATGATCAAGGCGGCGCCGGCGCTGATGCGCTATCAGGCCTGGCGGTCGGTCTATGCCATGGTGTCGAAATACATCGAGAGCGACAAACTGCGCGAGGCCTTCAGTTTTCACACCCTACTCGTCGGTGGCAATCCGATGACGACCAGCGCGATCTATGCGCTGATCCACAAGCTGGAAAAAGACGGCGGGGTGTGGTGGGCGAAAGGCGGCACCAACCGGCTTATCGCGGGAATGGTGCGCCATTTCGAACGGATCGGCGGCGAAGTGCGGATGGGTGATCCGGTCACGTGCATCGAGACGCTCGGCAACCGCGTAACCGGGGTCGTCGCGCAAAGCGGGTGGCAGGCCAATTTCGATGCCGTCGCCTCCAATGGCGATATCGTCCATACCTATCGCGACCTGATGCGCGACAACGCCTCGGCCGCGCGCCGCGCCAAGGCGTTGACGAAAAAGAAATTTTCGCCCAGCCTGTTCGTCGTGCATTTCGGCGTGACCGGCACCTGGCCAGGCATCGCGCACCACATGATCCTGTTCGGCCCGCGCTACAAAGGGCTGCTCGACGATATCTACACTTACGGCGTGCTGCCGCAGGATTTTTCGATCTACCTGCATCACCCCACCGTGACCGATCCGAGCATGGCGCCCGAAGGCATGAGCACATTCTATGCGCTGGTGCCGGTCGCCAATACGGGCAAGCTGCCGGTCGACTGGGCGGAAATCGGGCCTATCCTGGAAAAACGCGTGCTCGATGAAGTCGAACGCCGGCTGATCCCCGACCTGCACAGCCGCATCGTCACAAAATTTCACTACACCCCGGCCGATTTCACCGGCGATCTGTCGGCGCATCTGGGCAGCGCCTTCAGCCTGGAGCCGTTGCTGATGCAAAGCGCGTATTTCCGCGCACACAACCGCGACGAGGCCATCGGCAACATGTACCTGGTCGGTGCCGGCACGCACCCTGGCGCGGGTATTCCGGGCGTTGTCGGCAGCGCCAAGGCGACCGCAAAACTGATGGTCGAGGATCTGGCGTGAAACGGCTCGCGGTCTATTGCGGATCGGCCACGCCGGCAGACGAACGTTACATGATGCTGGCGCACGAAGTCGGTGCGACGCTGGCGCAACGTAACATCGCCCTGGTCTATGGCGGCGGCATGCGCGGATTGATGGGCGCGGTGGCGCAGGGCGCGCTCGATGCCGGGGGTGAAGTGATCGGGATCATCCCGGAGGCGCTGGCGGTCGCGGAAATCGCGCATCCTGGCTGCACCGAGCTGCGTGTCGTAACGGGCATGCACGAGCGCAAGCGTGCATTTGTCGATCTGTCCGACGGCTTCGTTACACTGCCCGGCGGCGTGGGCACGATGGACGAATTGTGGGAAGCGGTCAGCTGGGCGCAACTGGGTTATCACGCCAAACCGGTCGGGCTGCTGAATGCCTACGGGTTTTACGATCACCTGCTGGCGTTCAACGCGCATATGGTCGCAACCGGGTTCGTGCGTAAAAGTCACGCCGGCATCATCCTGGCCGAGACTGAAGTGGGCGCGTTGCTAAAGCGTATGGCTGCGCACGAACCGCATGTGCCGATTTTTGCGATGAACGCTGCGGACCTCTGACCCGATGACGTCGCGAGACCGTCTCGTTACGTCGGCGCAGGCGATGATTGCTGACGGGTCCAAAAGTTTTGCCGCCGCCAGCCGCTTGTTCGATCGCACCACACGCGAACGGGTGTGGCTGCTTTACGCCTGGTGCCGGCGGTGCGACGATCTGATCGATGGGCAGGATCTGGGGGGGGCGCTGGGTGATGTCGAAGACGTCAGGTCACGGCTGGAACAGGTCCGCGCGCTTACCCGCCTGGCGTTGGCGGGCGCGCAAACGGGTGACGTTGCGTTCGACTGCCTGGGTATCGTTGCGGCAGAGACGCGGCTGACGCAGGCGATGGCCGACGCGGTCATCGGCGGCTTTGCGCTGGATGCGAGCGGATGGCGCCCGCAGACCGAGGCCGACATGATGCGCTATTGCTGGCATGTGGCGGGCGCGGTCGGGGTGATGATGGCCGTCGTCATGGGCGTGAGCCCCGACGACACCGAAACGCTGGAACGCGCCTGCGACCTGGGCCTGGCATTTCAACTGGCCAATATCATGCGCGATGTGGCCGAGGATCATGCCGCAGGGCGTTGTTACGTACCGGCCGATTGGCTGGCCGAAGGGGGCATTCCTGCCGACGACCTGCTGAACCCGGCGTACCGTGACGCCCTGGCGGCGATTGCGCAGCGGATGAATGCGCTGGCCGCAGCGCACGAGGCATCGGCACGGATCGGTGCCGCACGGTTGTCGCTGCGCCAGCGCTGGGCGATCCTGTCGGCCGCGGGGATTTATGGCGATATCGCGCGGCAGGTTGCGCGGCGCGGCGGCGCCGCGTGGGACAGCCGCACCGTCGTCAGCAATGCGCGCAAAGCGGGCTGGATCGCACGCGCCCTGGTGCAGACAACACTGCCGATTCCGCACCATTCGCGACGAACCGCCATGGGCCGCCGGTTTTCCATGCCCGATTTTGCCGAGATGGTGTAACCTGTCGGCTGGTTCAGGCGAAATAGGTGCGATGAACGAGCCCTCTCCCCCATCCGACGCCCCATCCGACGCTGTCGTGATCTACCGTACGCGCCTGCCGGTGCGGCTGTGGCACTGGACCAACGCGCTGACGGTATTTGTCATGCTGATGAGCGGGTTGATGATCTTCAACGCGCATCCGCGGCTGTACTGGGGCGCTTATGGCGCGAATTTCGATCATGCCTGGCTGGAAATCGGCAACCACGGCACCGCGGGATATGTGAAGACTGCAGGCCTCGAGATCCCGACAACCGGCGTGCTCGGCTATGCGCAAGGCACCGACGAGGCGTTTCCGCCGCTGGTGACCATCCCGTCACATTATGACCTTTCGGCCGCACGCCGCTGGCACTTTTTCTTCGCTTGGATCCTGGTCGCTGCGTGGTTTGTATTTCTGGTTTACAGCCTGATTTCCAGGCATTTGTGGCACGATCTTGCGCTCACGCGTGAAGAAGCGCGGCCGTCGTCGCTGTGGCGCGATATCAAGGCGCACGCGCGGCTGCATCTGCCACGGGGAGAGGCGGCGCGGCATTACAATCCGTTGCAGAAACTGGCCTATCTTGGCGTGCTGGGCGGCGTGCTTCCGCTGATGGTGCTGACCGGGCTGGCGATGTCCCCCGCGATGGATGCCGCCTGGCCTTGGCTGTTGGTCATGTTTGACGGACGGCAATCGGCGCGGTCGGTGCATTTTCTGTGCGCGGGCGCTGTCGCGCTGTTTATCGCGGGGCATCTGGCGATGGTGCTGCTGGCGGGGCCGATCAATGAATTGCGATCGATGATTACCGGGTGGTATCGCCTGCCGGAGGACGTTTCGTGACGGGTATCATCACGCGCCGCAATGTCCTGGTCGGCGGCGGCGGGCTGCTTTTGGCCGGATGCGACCGTATCGCGGCCTCGCCCACGGTACGCCAGACGCTGACATTGGGCGAGGCTGCGTCGCGCAGCGCGCAACGCTGGCTGATCGGCGACCGGCAGTCGCTCGCGCCCGAATTTACCCGCGCCGACCTGTCGCCGGTCTTCCGCGTCAACGGCTCGGCGCGGCCTTCGGCGGCCGATTATGCCGGGCATCTCGCCAATGGCTTTGCCGACTGGACGCTGGTGCTCGATGGCCTGGTGGCCACGCCGCTGGCGCTGTCGCTGGCGGCGCTGCGTGCGGCGCCTGCGCGCACGCAGATTACCCGGCACGATTGTGTCGAAGGGTGGAGCGCGATCGCGCAATGGACCGGGGTGCCGCTGGGCCTGTTATTGCGCCGCGCCGGGTTGAGCACGCGGGCCCGATACATCGTGTTCCATTGCGCCGACGATCTGTTGGGCAAGCCCTATTACGAGAGCATCGACCTGGTCGATGCGTTTCATCCGCAGACGATCCTGGCGCATACGATGAATGGCACCCCCCTGAGCGTCGGCCATGGCGCGCCCTTGCGGCTGCGCGTCGAGCGCCAGTTGGGGTACAAGCAGGCAAAATATGTGATGCGCATCCAGGCGGTCGATACGCTGGCAGGCATCCATGCGGGCAAAGGCGGGTTCTGGGAAGATAACCACGATTACCAGTGGTACGCGGGGATCTGAACCCGTAGCTTGCGCCCCCCAGACCTCCAGACCTTCAGCGCATCAGCACCAGTTCCTCGGCCATCGACGGATGCAGCGCGACCGTTTCGTCGAAATCCGCCTTGGTCAGTCCGGCCTTGACCGCGATCGCCGCCGCCTGAAGAATTTCGGGCGCGTCGGGGCCGATCATGTGAAGGCCGAGCACCCGGTCGGTCGCGCCATCGACCACCAGTTTGTAATAACCGCGCTCGACGCGTTCGCTGAATATGTTCTTCATCGGGCGGAAATCGCTGGTGTAGACGCGGATTTCGTCATGGTTCTGGCGCGCTTCGGCCTCGGTCAGGCCGACTGCGGCCAGCGGCGGCTGCGTAAACACCGCGCTCGGGATCGCATCGTACGAGATCTTGCGGGTTTTACCGCCGTATTGCCGGTCGGCAAAGGCGTGGCCTTCGCGGATTGCGATCGGAGTCAGCTGCACGCGATCGGTCACATCGCCCACCGCATAGATACTGTCGCACGATGTCCGGCCCTCGCCATCCACGGGGATTTCGCCGCGCGTGCCCAGCTTGATGCCGACGCTGTCGAGCCCCAGGCTCATCGTGTTGGCCTTGCGGCCGATCGCGACCAGCATGACATCGGCGGCGAGTGATTCGCCGCCATCGTTCATATGCACGACCAGGCTGCCGTCGGGCTGTTTCTCGACGCTGTGCGCGGTGGTGTGAAAGCGGTATTCGATGCCGCGTGCGCGCGTGATCGTCATCAGGCGCTCGCGCAGATCGATGTCGTAGGTGCGCAATACATTGTCGGTGCGGTTGATCACCGTTACCTTGCAGCCCAGGGCGTTGAAGATCGAGGCGAATTCCATCGCGATATAGCCCGCGCCCGCGATCACGACATGGCGCGGCAGCGTTTCGAGGTGAAACACTTCGTTCGACGTGATGCAATGTTCGTTGCCCGCAAATTCGGGCATCACCGGCCAGGCGCCGGTGGCGACCAGGATTTTTGCCGCGGTCATGGTCTTGCCCGAATTTTTCAGGCGTACGCTGTTGGGCCCGATGATTTCGGCATGATCGTGGAAATGATCCACCTTATGGCTGTCGAGGGTGTGGGTGTAGGCGCGTTCGATCCTGTCGACATCGCCCAGCACCGCGTCGCGCAATTTGGGCCAGTCGAAAGTTGCGCCTTGCAGAGTCCAGCCATAGTCGCCGGCGTGGCCCAGGTCGTCGGCAAATTGCGACGCGTAGACGAGCAGTTTCTTGGGCACGCAGCCCCGGATCACGCATGTCCCGCCGATGCGGAATTCTTCCGCGACTGCGACCCGCGCGCCGTGCGCCGCGGCGATGCGGCTTGCGCGCACACCGCCCGAGCCGGCGCCGATGACAAACAGGTCATAGTCGAATGCGGATTGCGGCATGGGGGATCCTTTGATTTGCACAGCCGGCATATGGCGTGCGGGTGGCGGATGTACCAGTGCCCGTTATTCGCCGAACCCTGCTGCGGCCAGCAGCGCCTCGGTCGATGCGTCGAAGCCTTTGCCGCCGCCGGTGTCGATCTGCCTGGCGATGGCCTTGCCCAGTTCCACGCCGAACTGGTCGAACGGATTGATCCCCAGCAACGCTGCCGAAACGAACACGCGATGTTCGTGAAACGCGATCAGCGCGCCCAGCGTTGCGGGGTTGAGGTCTTCGGCCAGCATCGTCGCCGATGGACGATTGCCGGGATAGGCGCGCGCGCCGTCATCCGATGCCTTGCCCGCCATCAGCGCCGCGCCTTGCGCAAAACAGTTCGACAGCAGGATCTGGTGATGCACCGGGTCCAGATCGTGCCCAGGGATCTTCACCGCGATGAAATCGACCGGGATCAGATGCGTCCCCTGGTGCAGCAATTGAAACACCGCGTGCTGTGCATCGGTGCCGACCCCGCCCCACGTTACCGGCGCGCTCGGGCGTTCCAGCGGGCGGCCATCGGTGGTCACGCGCTTGCCGTTCGATTCCATTTCGAGCTGCTGCAGATAGCTTGGCAACAGCGACAGCCGCTCGTCATAGGCAAACACCGCGCGCGTCTGGCATCCCAGCGCCTGAGTGTAGATCAGGTCGGTGAAGGCCGCGCGCACGACGATATTGCGCTCGATCGGCGTTTCCAGGAAATGCAGGTCGATCGCCGCCGCGCCGGCCAGGAATTCGGCGAACCCGTCGAACCCGATGGCCAGCGCAATCGGAAACCCGATCGACGACCACAACGAATAGCGCCCGCCTACGCTTTGTGCAAACGGCAGCACGCGGGTGTCATCGACACCCCATTCGACGGCCTTTTCGGGCGCCGCAGTCAGCGCGATTACGCGGCCATAGGCATCATCGACCCCGCCCTGGCGCAACCAGTCGAGCGCCGAGGCGGCGTTGGTCAGCGTTTCGGTGGTGGTGAATGTCTTCGATGCCAGCGCGATCATCGTGGTGGCCGGGTCGCACAGCTTGAACGCCGCCTCCAGCGCACAGCCGTCGATATTGGACACGACATGCACCGCCACCCGCGCGCCATCGCGAGTCAGCGCGTCGATCGCCAGAGCCGGGCCCAATGCCGATCCGCCGATGCCGATATGGATCAGCGATTTCACATCGCCGACCAGCCCTTCATGGATCGCATCGACCAGCGCCTTCATCCGTTCATGCAGCGCTTCGGCTTCGACCACGCTGGCCGCAGCGCCGACGCCGCGTTGCGCGGTGTGTTCGGCCGCCCGCCCTTCGGTGGTGTTGACAGGCTCCCCGTCGAACAATTGCCGGCGTTTTTCGGCAAAGCCCTGTGCGGTGGCCAGGTCGCCCAAAATCGTCTCGGCCGCCTGGTGCAAGTGCGTCTTTGACCAGTCGAAGCGAATCGGACCGCCGGGCAGATCGAGCGTCGTGGCATAGCGATCGAGCCGACCGGACGCTGCAAACAACGCGGCCAGTGTCGGAAATTCGAGTGTTTCCAGCGATTTCCACAGTGCAGCGGCGTCGGTCATTCACAAACTCCTGTCATGTCGTGCTGCGCCTTGTGCCCGACTCGCGCTTTTCCGCCAAGCGCTGCCACCGATCGACCAATGCCGCGTGTGCAGCTATGCGCCGGGAAACGATCGCGCTACTGTGGCTGGACTTGTGACGATGTTGCTTGACGCGGCGCTCCCGGCCCAACATGAGCTCAAAAATGAACGAAACGCCCGAAAATGGTACCCCGATTGGCCCTGGCGAGACTGGATCTGCCACCCCGCCCCCGGGCCGTGTGAGCAACGCAGACCCGGTCGCCGCGATCGCCGCAAAGATCGCGCGCGGCGAAACGCCGGACAAGATGCCGAAGAAAGACGACGAAAACTTCTTCGTTTTCCTGATCAAGCTGGTGCTGATCGTCGGCATTTTCCGCAGCTTCATCTTTTCGCCATTCAACATTCCGTCGGAATCGATGCTGCCCCGGCTCGAAAACGGCGATTACCTGCTCGCGGCCAAGTGGCCCTATGGCTTTTCGAAATACTCGATGCCGTTCAGCCTGCCGCTGATCCCTGGCCGCGTCTTTGCGCATCTGCCCGCACGCGGCGATGTCGCGATCTTCAAGGCGCCTCCCGGCAACGACGTCGATTATATCAAGCGCGTGATCGGCCTGCCCGGCGATACGATCCAGATGAAGGGCGGGGTCCTGTTCATCAACAATGTCGCCGTGCCCAAAGTCAAGCAGCCCGACTTCGTGATCAGGGTTTCGACCAACACCAGTTGCGTCTCGCCCGAATTCGAAGTGCTGGAAAAGGATGGCACGCCGACGTGCCACTATCCGCAATTTCGCGAAACGCTGCCTGAAGGCAAAAGCTACAACGTGCTCGATCTGGGCTATCGCCCGCAGGACGATACGCCGGCGGTAACGATCCCCGCCGATCGCCTGTTCATGATGGGCGACAATCGCGACAATTCGATGGACAGCCGTTTTCCCGCGATGGAAGGCGGTGGCATCGGCCTCGTTCCGGCAGAAAACCTGGTGGGGCGCGCCACGATCGTGATGTGGTCGACCGATGGCGGCGCCAACTGGTTCCTGCCGTGGACCTGGTTTACCGCTGCGCGCTGGAACCGCATCGGGGGCACATTCTGAGCTCCCTTGGCAAACCTGGCGAACTCGATCCTGCCGCGCGTGCCTTTCTTGTCGCGTTGACAGGCGGCGCCCTGGCAAGCGACGCGCTGTGGCGCGAGGCGCTGACCCACGGCTCGCTGGGCGAACCGCGCGATTATCAGCGGCTGGAATTTCTCGGCGATCGCGTGCTCGGCCTGTCGATCGCCGACTGGCTGTTTGCCGATGCGGCCGCCAGCGAGGGCAAGCTGTCGCAGCGGCTGAATGCGCTGGTCAGCCGCGAAACCTGCGCCGAAGTCGCGCGTGCGCTGGACGTGGGCGCGCACATCCGGCTGGGCAAGCAGGCGCGCGATGATGGCGGTGTCCACAGCGACAATATCCTGGGCGACGTGATGGAGGCGCTGATCGGCGCGCTGTTCGTCGAACGCGGATTTGATGCCGCGCGCGACTTCGTGCGCCGCGCCTGGGCCGTGCCGATGGCATCGGGCGCCGGACAGCGCAAGCATCCCAAGGCCGCGTTGCAGGAATGGGCCGCGGGCAATCGCCGCAAGCCGCCGGTCTATACGCTGGTCACGCGCGAAGGCCCCGACCATGCGGCAAAGTTTACGGTTGCCGTCTCGGTCAACGGCGTGGGCGAGAGCACTGCGCGCGGATCGAGCAAGCAGGAGGCGGAAACCGCCGCCGCCAGCGAATTCATGAAGACCTTTGCATGACGGAAATCCCTATTACACCTGAAAATCACACGTGCGGTCTTGTCGCGATCATCGGCGCGCCCAATGCGGGCAAATCGACGCTGGTCAACGCGATCGTCGGACAGAAAGTCGCGATCGTATCGAACAAGGCGCAGACCACGCGCGCGCGGCTGATGGGCATCGCGATCGAGGGCGACGCACAGATCATGCTGGTCGACACGCCCGGGCTGTTCGAACCGCGCCGCCGGCTCGACCGCGCGATGGTCCATGCCGCCTGGGAAGGCGCGCAAGAGGCCGATGCGATCGTGCTGGTCGTCGATGCGCGCAAGAAACGCCGCGAATACCTCGAACCGATCCTGACGTCGCTGGCATCGCGCAAGGAACGCCGCATCCTCGTGCTCAACAAAGTGGACGCCGTGCCCAAGGAGCCCTTGCTGGTCGCGGCGGAGGAATTGAGCGCGGCCGGCGGGTTCGACGAGGTGTTCTTCATCTCGGCGCTGACCGGTGACGGCGTGCCCGAACTGAAAGCGCGGCTCGGCGCGCTGATGCCGAAAGGCCCCTGGCATTATCCCGAGGATCAGGTGTCCGACGCATCCGAACGCCTGCTCGCCACCGAAATCACGCGCGAGCAACTTTACCGCCAGCTCCACGACGAGCTGCCGTATGACAGCGCGGTCCGCCCCGAAAGCTACAAGACCCGGCCCGACGGCTCGGTCGAGATCCACCAGCAGATCGTGATCGCACGCGACAGCCAGCGCCCGATCGTGCTGGGCAAAGGCGGATCGAAGCTCAAGGCCATCGGTGAAGCGGCACGCAAGGAGCTGGCCGGATTGCTTGGATTGCGCGTGCACTTGTTCCTCCACGTCAAAGTCGAGGAAAATTGGGACGAAAGCCGCGAATTGTATGAAGAGATCGGGCTCGACTGGGTTAAGTAAAAAAACTTGACAGGAACGCCGATACCGGGGTCCAAACCCTTGCGCAAATTTCCGCAATTGCATTGCCTGGGGTTGTCCGTTCCTGCCACTCGTACGGTCGGTCAGCCTTGCGTCTTTAATTGTAACAAACGGTTTTTTCGGAAGAAAACACCGCTCCGGATCGTTATGGGCAGGTATCGGGAAAAGCGGAGTTAACGAATGCGGGAATTGACAGGCGCATCATTTGTACCGGCGGCCCAAGGCTTGCCGGACCGCCTGCGTATCGGCTCGTTTGTGATATCTGGCGTCTGGCTTACTTTTCTGCAGTACGCTTCGATCTGCCTCATTTTCCGCCTGATGCTGTTCGGCAACCCGCTAGTGCATGGTGACGAACAGTTCTACTTGCTTGTTGCGGATCGCTGGGCGCATGGCGCGCTGCCGTTCGTCGATATCTGGGACCGCAAGCCCATCGGGCTGTTCATGCTTTACCGCCTGTTTCTGCTGATACCGGGCGACCCCGTGCGGATTTATCAGGTGTTCGGATTGGCCTCGACTGCAGCAACTGCGCTGGTGGTGCAGCGTATGGCGCGCGACATCGCGCCGCGACCGTCAGCCTGGCTCGCCGGGGTTATCTACATTTTCGTGATGCCCGCGTTTTCCTGCGCTTTTGGCCAGGCTCCAGTGTTTTACAACCTGCTGATCGCGCTCGCCGCTATGATGCTCGTCGAAATCTGGAAACGGGCTGAAGCGCCAAATCTGATCGCGCGCGGCATGGGTGTCATGGCTTTGGTCGGCCTTGCGATGCAGATCAAGTACTCGGTCCTGTTCGAAGGCGTGGCGTTCGGTCTGATGCTTCTGGCGCGTGGCTGGGCCGACGTATGGTCATGGCGCCGGCTCGTCTTTGCTGCGCTCGTATGGATGGGCGCTGCGCTTACGCCCACCCTAATCGCTTATGCCTGTTACGCCGCGATCGGGCATGGAACGGAATTTTTTCAAGCCAACTTCCTGTCGATCCTGCAACGCCAGACCGATAGCAGCGGATCGCTGATGCGGCTCGTCACGCAAATCATCGCACTGACGCCTTTCTGGCTGGCGGTGCTCGTCGCACCGCGGGTCATGCCGATGCCGCGACATCGTCATCCCGTTGTGCCAGCCGTCCTGTACACATGGGCCCTGTCCGCATTGATCGGCTATTTCGTATTCGGCACGTGGTATGACCATTATGTCGCGCCGATGCTGACCCCGCTGTGCATCCTGTCGGCGCCGGTACTGGCGCGTTCGATCAAGGCGGAACGCTGGTTTGGTCGCTTGCTGGTCGTGACCACCGCCATTGGCGGGCTCGTAACGATGACCATTCAATTCATTAACCACGGCACAGTGCAACAATTCGACACCCTGACTGGCCTGATCCGCGAGGAAATGCACGGCGGTTGCTTCTATCAGTTCGAAGGTGAGCCGGCGCTGTATCGTAGCGTAGGCGCCTGCATCCCCACCCGTTATGCCTTTCCCACCCATCTCAACACATGGACAGAGGCGAAAGCGATCGGCGTGGACCCCACGCAGGAAGTCGCACGCATCATGCAGAGCCATCCCGATGTCGTCATGACCGGCGAATGGGATGCGGTATATATGTCCAACCACACCACCCGCGCAGAGGTCCACAATTTTCTGGCGCGCGATTATGTGCGCTACGCCGGTTTCCTGTTGGGCGCGCACAAGTTCGGACTTTATCGCCTGAAAAACCGCTGAAATTGTTTCCGTTTTTGTCCCGTTTTGAAAAGATCTTTTCGAGAACATATCGGTAATGTTGTCGATCCAGAAATTCCGAACGAAGCACTCGGCTCTGATTCGCCAGATTTGGCGCTATGGATCAAGCGGATTGTTACTGGCGATATTGTATTCTTTCGTTTATTGGAGGTTGGCAACGCGTTGCGCATGGCCTCCCGAACTGGCGAACCTTGCCGCTTTTCTGATCAATCTCGCTGTCGGATGGGTGCTCCATTCGCGTTGGAGTTTTCAGGGCGATCAGCTGATTTGCGGGGCATGGACGGCGCGGATGCGTTTTGCGGGAATCAACTTGCTCGGCTTGGGCTGCAATGCCTTGTGGGTATGGTTGACGATCGATGTGCTGCACCGGTCGGTTGCCCTTTCCACCGTGCCGATCGTCACGCTGACTCCCGCGATAAATTTCATGCTCAATCGTATGCTGATTTTTAGGACCAAAGTGTAACCTGCAACGCGAAAGCCCCAAACCTTCCACAGTGTTGCTTGTTTGATTTGGGTTTTTATTGGATGATCTGCAAATGCTCGAATTAGACGGAAAACATGACACTGCACGGCAATCCGAGCTAGGCGAGGAATTGAATCGTCGCGACAAATACCACCGTTTTTCGAAAATCCCGATCCTGCTTTACGGAGTATTGTTGTCCACGATTGGAATAACAATGTATCTCGTCGGTGTATTGATGATTTTTCCGCGGTTGTTTTTTGGACTGAATGCAACTTTGCGCGCGGTCAGCGGGTGGATCGTCTGGTATAGTGGTATTCCAACGGTTGCCGGTATTATTTTCATACTGGGCGACCTGCTCATTCTGCTTAATCTCAAGCGCCCGAATATTCCGGTACAATTCAAGGATATGCCAAACCGCCGGGTCACCGTCGCCTTGACCGCGTACAATGACGAAGGCAGCATTGCCGATGCGGTGCGTGATTTCCTGGCCCACTCGCTGGTCAACCGTGTCATCGTGGTGAGCAACAACAGCACTGATGCCACGTTTGAACGCGCGAGCGCAGCAGGAGCCGTAACGATCAATGAACTTGCCCCCGGGTATGGACGCTGCGTGTTCCGCTGCCTGTCAGAGGCGATCCGGTATGATGACACCGACCTGATCGTATTGTGCGAAGGCGACCTGACGTTTCGCGCATACGATATCGAAAAGCTGATCGCCTATGCACCGCATAGCGATGTCGTCAACGGCACACGAACCGTGGAACCCTTGCGGCAGTACCTTACCCAATTGACGACGTTCATGTATTACGGGAATGTCTTCGTCGGCAAACTCCTGGAGGCCAAGCATCTCGGGCGCGGAACGATTACCGACGTCGGCACTACGTATAAATTGTGCTGGAGAGAACCCCTTACCCGCCTGCTGCCCATGCTCGATCCGAGTGTAAATCTCGAATTCAATGCCCATTTTCTTGATACTTTGCTTGGCGAAGGCTTTACGCTCGTTGAATGCCCCATAACCTTTCACCCTCGTGTGGGCGTGAGCAAGGGCGGCAATGTCAACAATTTGCGTGGGCTGCAGGTTGGAATGCGCATGATCTTCGGTATTGTCTGGGGCTGGCGGCGGTTGGGCACGACCTGACGCCCGGCTGGCCTTTCCACATCCGAATATGAGTATACGCGTTGGGATAACCACACAATGTTTTCCGGTCTGGTACGTCAGTTACAATCACGAATTTTTGCCGGAATTGGCCTTTGCGCCGCAACTATGGCGCTGATTGCCGGCACGATCCGGTACTGCGTCCTGAGTTACAACATCGTGCGTTTTCCATATGGGCTGGATTACGGCGAAGGCATTGTGTGGCAGCAGATGCGCTTCATCATGACCGGCCAAGGCTACGCGCCAATCGACAGGTTTCCCGCCATCGTCTTTCATTATCCGCCGCTATACCATGTGACGTCCGCGCTAACCGCCGACGCGCTGCGCATGGATCAGCTTGCAGCCGGGCGCCTCGTATCCGCAATAGCCACGCTGATCACGGTCACGATGATTGCGGTCATCGTCGCCCGATTCGCCAAACGGCCGTCGCTGTCGAGGATTCAGGTCATTTGTGGCATAATGGCGGCGATGATGGCCCTTAACAGCAAGCCATTTTTTGCCTGGGCAACTGTCATGCGCGTGGACATGCTGTGTCTGGCATGGACATTGTGTGGATTGTATTGCGGGATGTGCGCCATTCGATTCCCGCGCCTGGTGCATATTGCCGCAATGTGTTTCGTCGCGGCGATCTTCACCAAGCAAACCGCACTTGCCGCGCCGTTCGCGGTCTTTGCAACGCTGCTCCTCGTTCGCCCGCGTACCGCTTTTGCGGGGATTGCCACCGGCCTTGTGCTGGCGCTTGCAACGCTGGCGTTGCTCGAAATACACACCAATGGCGGGTTTTTGCACCACATCGTGCTGTATAATCTGAACCGGTTTCGCTTGAAATCGGGTTTCATGCTAGTGACGCAGCTGGGCGAACACGTCGCTTACATCAGCGCAGCAATCGCAGTCGCCATTGTTCATTTCCGCTCGACGATAAAAGGCGGCTCGATCGCTACGATCCCCGAACGCTTGCGCGACGATCCGGATAACGCTCGCGCGGTCATGCTTGGTCTTTATCTTGTCGCAACCACAGCCATGCTGGCACTCGTTTTCAAATCCGGCGCATCCTACAATTATTTTCTTGAATGGATCTGCGTGCTGGCAATCTACGCTGGTCTGATCCTGGTTGATCTGGTCTCGTGGATTTTGACGCCCGACCAAACGCGACGGCCGGCACTTGCGCTGGTGTTATTGCCCTGGCTGATATGCCTGCAGGCGGTTTTGCTTTATGCGATGCTGGATCCTGATTATGATCAGAAATCGCCGCATTCCGCCAAACTCGAGCAGATCGTATCTTTGGTGCGCGATGCGCAGCATCCGGTCATATCGGACGACATGGTCGCAATTCTGCGCGGCGGAAAATCCGTGCAGTGGGAGCCATCAATTTTTGCCGAATTGGCAAGCGAAGGCATATGGCCGGAAGCGCCGTTTCTATCCATGATTCAGCAGCACCATTTCGCATTTTTCATCACCGAAGGTCGTCATGGTGACGGTGGCGGGTACGACGCGCGCTACACGCCGACCGTCGATAATTATCTAAACAGATACTATCCTGAAAACTGCCGGATTGCCGAATTTTACCTGAGATTTCCGGATTACAAAACAGAAGATGGCGCTGTTTACAAAAACATCGCCAAGAAAATCTGCGAACCTTCTGACCGATAACTCAATCTGCGGTCACTTTCCTGGATTTGGCCGCAGCTTTCTTCGCGGGCGCCTTCCTGGCCGCGGGCTTTTTTGCGGCCGCCGCTTTCTTGGCCGGTGCCTTCTTGCGTCCGCCCTTGGCCGGCGCAGCAGCGGCGCGTGCATCGATCAACGCGGCGGCTTCTTCGGGGGTCAACGCTTCGGGGGTCTTGTCCTTGGGCAGCGTGGCGTTGGTCGTGCCATCGGTGACATAGGCGCCGTATCGCCCTGCCATAACCTTCATTTCGGTGCCCGACACCGGATGCGGCCCCAGCACCTTCAACGGTTCGGTGCCCGCACGTCCGCCGCGCGCACCGGCACCGGTCGCCGCTTCGGCGAGTTTGACAACCGCGGCGTTCATACCGGTTTCGAACACTTCCGCGGTGGCACGCAGCCGGGCATATTTGCCTTCATGCGCCAGATAAGGGCCATAGCGGCCGATCGAGGCCATGATCGGCTTGCCGCTTTCGGGATGCGTGCCCACTTCGCGTGGCAGCGACAGCAGCTTCAGCGCCCATTCCAGATCGAGTTCGCCGATATCCTTGGGGATCGACGCGCGCTTGGCGTCCTTGCCGTCGCCCAGTTGCACATAAGGCCCGAAGCGCCCGGTGCGGCGCACGACTTCCATGTCGTGCACCGGATCGCGTCCGAGGACGACGTCATCGTTCGCGCCCGCATCGCCATCGACGCCGCCGCCTTGCGCGAATTTGCGCGTGAACTTGCACTCGGGGTAGTTCGAGCACGCGACGAACGCGCCATATTTGCCGCCGCGCAGCGCCAGGTGCCCGCCGACGCATTTGGGACATATGCGCGGATCGGTGCCATCTTCGCGCGGCGGAAACAGGTAATCGGCCAGGAACACGTCGAGCTCGGCGGTCACCTCGCTCGGCTTGCGCTCCATGACTTCGTCGGATTTCGGTTTGAAATCGCGCCAGAACGCAGCGAGCACGTCGCGCCAGACCGCCCGGCCGCCCGAAACGTCATCGAGTTCTTCTTCCATCCCGGCCGTGAAATCGTACGCGACGTAGCGATCGAAAAAGCGTTCGAGAAACGCGGTCAACAACCGGCCCGATTCCTCGGCAAAGAACCGGTTCTTTTCGGTCCGCACATAATTGCGGTCCTTCAGCACCTGCAAGGTCGACGCATATGTCGACGGCCGGCCGATGCCGAGCTCTTCCAGGCGCTTGACCAGCGAGGCCTCGGAATAGCGCGGCGGCGGCTGGGTGAAATGCTGCGTGGCCTCGACACTGCGCTTGGCGGGCAGATCGCCCTTGGCCATCGCCGGCAGCAGGCCGCTGTCATCATCGTCGCCATCGGGCTTCTGGTCGCGGCCTTCTTCATAGACCGCCAGGAACCCGGCGAATTTCACGACCTGGCCGGTCGCGCGCAATTCATGTTTGCCCGTGCCTTCGCGCAAGGTGACCGTCGTGCGTTCCAGATTGGCAGACGCCATCTGGCTCGACAGCGCACGTTTCCACACCAGGTCATACAGCCGCGCCTCGTCGCCCGATCCGAAATGGTCGCGCGCAAATTCGGTCGGGCGGATTGCCTCGTGCGCTTCCTGCGCGTTCTTCGCCTTGGTTTCGTAATGACGCGGCTTGTCGGGCAGGTAGTGCCCGTTGAACCTGTCCGAAATGACCTTGCGCGCGTCCGAAATCGCCGACGGGTCCATCTGCACGCCGTCGGTGCGCATATAGGTGATCGCGCCGGCTTCATATAGCGTCTGCGCCACGCGCATCGTGTGGCTGGCCGAAAAACCGAGCTTGCGTGCGGCCTCCTGCTGGATCGTCGAGGTCGTGAACGGCGGCTGCGGATGGCGCCGCGTCGGCTTGGTCTCGACATCCTCGACGCGGAATGTCGCGGCCTCGACCGTATCCTTGGCGCGCATCGCCGCGCCTTCATCGCCCAGCGACAGGCGTTCGAGTTTCTGCCCGTCGAAACGGACCAGGCGCGCAGCAAAGGCGGTGCCCGCATGCTCCAGGCGCGCCAGCACCGACCAGTATTCCTGGCTACGGAACGCTTCGATCTCGCGCTCGCGCTCGACGATCAGGCGTAGCGATACCGATTGCACGCGGCCCGCCGACTTGGCGCCGGGCAGCTTGCGCCACAGCACCGGCGACAGCGTGAAGCCGAACAGGTAATCGAGTGCGCGGCGCGCCAGATAGGCATCGATCAGATCCTGATCGAGTTCGCGCGGGGCGGCCATCGCGGCCAGAACGGTCGGCTTCGTGATCGCGTTGAACGTCACGCGCGACACATTCTTGGGCAGCGCGCGGCGCTTGGTCAGCAATTCGCGGACGTGCCACGAAATCGCCTCACCCTCGCGGTCGGGGTCGGTCGCCAGGATCAGCGCTTCGGCGCCTTTGGCCGCGTCGGAGATTTCCTTGATGCGCGACGCCTTGTCGGCATAGGGCTCCCAATCCATCGCGAAGTCTTCGTCGGGGCGCACCGAGCCATCCTTGACCGGCAAGTCGCGGACATGACCATACGAGGCGAGCACTTTGTAGCCGGGCCCGAGATACTTCTCGATCGTTTTGGCTTTGGCCGGGGATTCGACGATGACCAGTTTCATGGGATGACGCAGAGTCCTGAAATTCGAAATGGGCCCGATCTGGGGCGGCTTACGTGTACGTACGCGAGGGTGGGGAAACCCCAGCCCCCCCGTCAAGCGGAACTTGGAGGTATCAAACTGACCCGGCCGCCCGCATGACGTTCCAGTCGTCCGGCAAGTTCCAGGTCGAGCAGCGCGTCCGCCACCGCACCAGGCGTCGCGCCGCTTTGACGGATCAATTCGTCGATGGCAACCGGCGCAACACCAACCAAACCCGCAATCCGGTCCACCACGCCGGCGCTGTCGGCGTCGCCCGCCAGGTATTCGGACAAGGCGCCATCGCGGAATGTCGATCGCGCGGTGCCCTCGAACGTGTCGACCAGTTCGGCAATGTCATCGGCGCTCTGGACCAGAATGGCGCCTTCGCGGATCAGGTGATTGCATCCGTGCGACCGCGCGTCGAGCGGCGAACCAGGCACCGCCATCACTTCGCGCCCATATTCGGCGGCGAGCCGCGCCGTGATCAGCGATCCCGATTTGATCGCCGCCTCGACCACGACTGTCCCGGCGGCAAGCCCGGCAATGATCCGGTTGCGCGACGGGAAATGGCGCGCCTGCGGCTCGGTCCCGGGTGGCATTTCGGCGACCAGCAGGCCCTGGGCCGCAATCCGGTCCTGCAACGCGGCGTGTTCGGGGGGATAGACCACATCGATCCCGCCGGCGATCACCGCGATCGTGCCCCCGTCGCCGGCCATGCCGTGCAGCGCGCCGGTATGTGCCGCGGCATCGATGCCGCGCGCCAGGCCCGACACCACGACAAACCCGCGCGATGCGAGGCCCGCGGCAAAATCACGCGCCAGACGCACCGCGCCCGCAGAGGCATTGCGCGCGCCGACCATCGCCACGCCGGGCTGATCAAACAAGGCCAGGTTGCCGCGTACGGTCAGGACGGGCGGCGGAGTATCCACCGCCAGCAGAGTCAGCGGGTATTCTGCTTCGTCGTGGAACACGTGTTGCGCATGGCTGCGCGCCGCTGCCTCGAATTCGGCTTCGATCCTGGCAGCGTCTGCCAGGACATATCCGCGCGCGCCCCCGCCCCGCCTTGCCAGATCGGGCAACGCGGGCAATGCCGCCAGCGCGCTGCCGAACCGGCGCAGCAGATGGTAATACGTGACCGGGCCGACATTGGGCGATCGCAACAGCCGGACCCGCGCCAATCGTTCCGCTGGATCGAGCGGCGGCGTCATGCGCGCGATGTGCCGACGCGCGGCTCGGTTCCGGCGCGCAGCCGCGCGATATTCGCCTTGTGCAGCCACAGCACCAGCAGCGCGAGCGGCGCCAGCACTTGCGCATAATCGAGATGCCCCAGCACCAGCGCGGTAATCGGCGCCGAAACCGCCGCCGCCATCCCGGCAAGCGAGGACACCCGCGAGACATACAGCAGCCCCAGCCACACCAGCGCGTAGACCAGCCCGATCGGCCAGGCCAGTGCGACCGCCACGCCCATCAGCGTCGCCACGCCCTTGCCCCCGCGAAACCGCAGCCACACCGGATAGCAATGCCCGATGATCGCGGCCGCCGCCGCCGCGCTTTCGGACCCCGGCCAGACATGTCGCGCGATCAGCACCGCTGCTGCGCCCTTGGCCATGTCGAGCAGCAATGTTGCCGCCGCCAGCCCCTTGCGCCCGGTACGCAGCACATTCGTCGCGCCGATATTGCCCGACCCGATCGTGCGCAGATCGCCAGCCCCGGTGATCCGCGTGAGGATCAGCCCGAACGGGATCGAGCCGAGTGCATAGCCGATCACGACCGCGTAAAGCACATCGCGCAACGGATCGCCGATCATCATACCTGCCCGCCCTCTGGTTCTCGCGCGGCTTAGCCAACCAGCACGACAAAGGGGAGCGCAAAAATCGCGAGAAAGGGGATATTGTGCAGATGCCAGTTTCTCCGCCTCGGGCTGGCTCCATAAGCGCTGGCATGAGTCAATCTTGCGCTGCATTTGCTTGCAAATACCACGTCATCCCGGGCTTGACCCGGGATTGTGCTTTCTTCGCCCCACACACAACAGCGCCAAAGAAAGCGGGATCCCGGGTCAAGCCCGGGAAGACGAGAGGTGTTTGTGTTCACCGGAGGTTTTGAATTGGCGAGAGATTTCGCCCGTTCAGGTATCGACGTTTGCGTCGCCACGCGCCATATCGCTGCGCATATGAGCGGCGCTGCATCCAAACCCATCCTGATGTTCGACTCCGGCGTTGGCGGCCTGTCGGTGCTGGCGGCATTGCGCGCGGTGCTGCCGGCGGCGCCGGTGATCTATGTCGCCGACAATGCCGGGCTGCCGTATGGCGGCAAATCCGAGGCGGAGATTGCTGCGCGCGTGTCGGGCCTGCTCGGCCGCATGACCGAGCGGCTGCGCCCGCGGCTGGTGTGCATTGCGTGCAACACCGCATCGACGATCGCGCTGGCCGCGGTGCGCGACGTGCTGGAAGTGCCGATCGTGGGCACCGTGCCCGCGATCAAGCCGGCCGCCGCGATGACACGGACCGGCGTGATCGGCCTGCTCGGCACCGAAGCCACGATCCGCCAGGGGTATGTCGACCGGTTGGAGGCGCAATTTGCCGCAGACAAGATCCTGTTGCGTCATGGTGTGCCCGACCTGGTAACCATGGCCGAGGCCCACTTGCGCGGGCGGCCCGTTGATCCGGCCGCCGCCATGCGCGCCGCCGATGGCTTGCGCGCAATGCCCGGAGGCGAGCGTATCGACACTGTGGTGCTCGCCTGCACGCATTTCCCGCTGATTGCGGACCAGCTTGGCATGGCGTTTGGCCCCGGCGTGCGGTTTATCGATGGTGCAGCCGGGATTGCGCAGCGGATCGTGTCGCTGACCCAGGGACAGGCGTTCGAACGCACGGAGCCAGACCTTGCGCTGTTTACGCGCGACGAGCCCGATCTGACCGACCTGGCCCCTGCCCTGGCGGCCGCCGGACTGCACCGTACTGCCGTTTTCTGAGCGCGTTGGAGTGCCCTCAAAAGCGGTTGGCAAATCTGTAATAACAGGGGTAAAGCATCGGCGCCGCCACGCCTGATGGGTTTTTTGGACGGCGATATCGGACCACTGGCGCGCAAGACGGTGGGACAAAGGAGCGGCGGGTGAATTACGAAGAGGTTTTTGACTCCGCGATCGACCGGCTCCATTCCGAAGGCCGTTACCGGGTTTTCATCGATATCCTGCGCAACAAGGGCGCCTATCCCAATGCACGGTGCTTTGCCGGGCACAACGGGCCAAAGCCGATCACCGTGTGGTGTTCCAACGATTACCTCGCGATGGGCCAGCATCCCAAGGTGATCGCCGCGATGGAGGAAGCGCTGCACGATGTCGGCGCGGGTTCCGGCGGCACGCGCAATATCGGCGGCAACACGCATTACCATATCGATCTGGAAACCGAGCTGGCCGACCTGCATGGCAAGGAAGCCGCGCTGCTGTTCACATCGGGCTATGTTTCCAACGACGCCACGCTGTCGACACTGGCCAAGGTCCTGCCCGGCTGCGTGATATTTTCGGACGAACTGAACCACGCCTCGATGATCGCGGGCATCCGCAATTCGGGCGCGGAAAAGAAAGTGTTTCGTCACAACGATGTCGAACACCTTGAGGCGCTGCTGGCCGAAACCGACCCGGCGGTGCCCAAGCTGATCGCGTTTGAAAGCGTCTATTCGATGGATGCCGACATCGCGCCGATCCACGCGATCTGTGACCTGGCGGAAAAGTACAACGCGCTGACCTATATCGACGAAGTGCATGCCGTGGGCATGTACGGCGCGCGCGGCGGCGGCATTTCCGAACGCGACGAAGCCGCACACCGCATCGATATCATCGAAGGCACGCTGGGCAAGGCGTTTGGCGTGATGGGCGGCTATATCGCCGCCGACCGCCGGATTGTCGATGTGATCCGCTCGTATGCGCCAGGCTTTATCTTCACGACATCGCTGTCGCCGGTGCTGGTCGCAGGCGTGCTTGCCGCCGTGCGCCACCTGAAGGCATCGAGCGTGGAGCGCGAGGCGCAGCAGGAGGCTGCCGCCACGCTCAAGTCGCTGTTTGCGCAGGCGCACCTGCCCGTGATGCCGTCGACCACGCATATCGTGCCGCTGATGGTCGGCGACCCGGTGCGCGCCAAGAAAGTCAGCGACATCCTGCTGGCCGAATACGGCGTTTATGTGCAGCCGATCAATTTCCCGACCGTGCCGCGCGGCACCGAACGCCTGCGCTTTACACCGGGCCCGCAGCATACCCGCGCGATGATGGTCGAACTGACCAATGCGCTGACCGAAATCTGGCAGCGGCTCGAACTGGAAAAGCGCCGGGCGGCCTGATTTTTCGTCGGACGTTCAGCATCGCGACACTTTTGATGTCAGCCAGTTGCGAATCGTCGGGCCATATTTGATGCTCGATGGCCCGATCCGATACAAACCGGGTACGTACAAACCGGCCCGGTTTTATTTGCGTCAGACCGTGGCAAGCACGCAACACCCCGAAATAATAGAGGAAAACCGGCGCTTCGGCGTTCGCAGGATCTTTACCAAATCCCGTGCAAACCTGCGTTCGTCACCGGGCGGATACAACTGCCCGACAAATCTGTTGCGCTTGGAACAAAATGACATTGTTGTGCGACCAAGTGAAAAAACAAGGGGGTCACCGCATGCGATCAATCAACAGCAAGAGCCGGCCATTGCGGCTGGCCGTCTCGACACTGGCCATGGCGTGCGCTTTGCCGGGGATCGTGCATGCGCAATCCGTACCCGACATCAACACGCCGGCCGGCACCAAGGCCGATGAAAAAGTCAATGACGCGATCATCGTCACCGGTACGCGCCTGTCGCGCAAAGTGTCGGACACCCCGGTCAACGCGATCACCGGTTCCCAGATCACCACCCAGGGATATACCAACGTCGGTCAGGCGCTGACCGATCTGCCGATGTTCGGCGTCCCCGCCAACAGCCCGGCCGCCACTCAGGGTTCGTTCGGCGCCGGCCAGACGTTCCTCAACCTCTACAACCTCGGGGCGCAGCACACGTTGACGCTGGTCAACGGCCAGCGGTTTGTCAACGGGGCGAACTCGTCGATCTTCAGCTCGGTACCGGCCGGCAGCCCGGTCGACGTGAGCGCGATCGCGCCGGCGTTGATCGATCATATCGATGTCGTGTCGGTCGGGGGCGCGCCGATCTATGGTTCGGATGCGATCGCGGGCACCGTCAACTTTGTCCTGAAGAAGAATTTCGAGGGGATCGACCTCACCGCAAACCAGGGCATTTCGCAAAAGGGCGATGGCCAGGATTACAACTTCTCGCTGTTGCTCGGCAAGAACTTTGCCGGCGGGCGCGGCAATATCACCTTGAACGTCTATTACGACAACCAGGCCGGCGTGACGACCGGCGCCCGTTATGTCACGAGCGCAAACGCGCCGTTTCTGGGCCAGACAAACCAGGTCACGGGTCCTCAGAACATCGCGTATTTCGGTGGCAGCCGGTTTGCCGTCGTATCGAACACGGGCATCCCGAGCGCGATCGACAACCTGCCGTTTCCCGGCGGATCGCCCGGCGGCGCTCAGGACCCGTTTTTTGGCGCACCCTACCAGTCGATCGTCAATGCCGCGGGCCAAAGCCTGTTTTTCAACCAGGCGGGCAAGCTCGTGCCGTTTCAGCACGGCACGATCGTGGGCGATTATGAAGACGAAGCGGGCGGCGACGGTTTCAAGACAGCCGATTATGGCAACCTGATCAGCCAGAGCCACCGCCTGCAGGCGACTTTGCTCACCCACTTCGATATCAGCGATCACTTCCGCATCCATGGCGAAGCCTGGCTGAGCCGTGATGTTTCCAGCAATACCGCAGAGCAGACCCTGTACAACACCGCGCTGTTTTCGGGCCCTGGCGGTGCCGGCATTTCATACGGCAACTACGCGTTGTCGAGCAGCAACCCCTACCTGAGTGCGGCAGACCAGGCGACGATCAAGGCCAACCTGGTTGCCGCCGGCCAGGATCCCGGCACATTCTACCTCGCGCGCGCCAACACCGATCTTTATCAGGGTCAATTTTCCACCCGGGGTGATCTGGCGCGGTTTGTCGGCGGGGTCGATGGCGATTTCAAGGTCGGGACGCATACCTTTACGTGGGAAGGCACGATCAACTACGGCCAGACCAAAACCAAAACCTCGCAACCGGGCATTGTTTTCCAGAACGAATTGAATGCGCTCGACGCCGTTCAGGGCGCGAATGGCATCCAGTGCGCAGCCGGCTATGCAAATGCGCCAATTGCCACGCAAAGCAGCACCTGTTCGCCGCTTAATGTGTTCGGGACGGGTCATGCCAGCGCGGCTGCGTTGGCCTATATCACCGCCAACGCATCTTCGAACCAGGTCAACAAGCAGCTCGACGGTGTGGTCGATATCAAGGGCGATATTGCGCACCTGCCCGGTGGCGATCTCAAAGTCGTGCTGGGTGCGGAAGTCCGCCGGGAAAGCCAGGCTTTCGATCCGGGGTACTTCTTCGAGAGCGGCGTAAGCCAGTCTGCCCCGATGTCACCGGTTTCGGGTTCGTATCATACGCACGAAGCATTTGGTGAACTCAGCATTCCGCTGGTCGGGGAATCGATGAATGTTCCGCTGATCAGCAGTCTGAACGCCCACGGCGCGGCGCGTTACACTGACAACTCGACCAATGGCGGGTTCTGGTCTTACACCGGCGGCGGCGACTATTCGCCAATCCCCAGCCTGACCTTCCGCGGTAATTACACCCGCTCGTTCCGCCAGCCATCGGTTACCGAACTCTTTGCGCCGAGCGGTACTACTTTTGAGGCCGGCAATGATCCGTGCGATCCACGCTTCATCAACGGCGGCTCCAATCCCGCTGTCCGCGCTGCAAACTGCACCGCAGCAGGCGTGGGCCCTGGCGCGATGATCAACGGCCAACCATTTTCGTCATCGATCGTTTCCGCGACAGCGCAGGGTCTTGCCGGTGGCAACCTCCATCTCCAGAACGAACTCGCCAAGAGCTGGACGGTCGGTGGCGGATGGAAGCCGACATTCATTCGCGGCCTGTCGCTGACCGCCGACTATATCCATATCAATATTCAGAACGAGATCCTGCAGCCCGGCGTCGGGCCCGATATGCAGGCGTGCTATGACTCGCCTAGCTATCCCAATTCGCCATTCTGCAGCACGTTCGTGCGCGATCCGAATACGAAGCAGATCACCTCGTTTAACGACAACTTTATCAACATCGGTTCGCAGACCTATCGCGCGGTCCAGGCCAATGCGAATTATCACTTCCCGTTTACCCCGTTCGGCATTGGCCGCGACGACAACGGAACGATGAATATCGCTGTTAACTACCTGCATGAAATCAAGAACCAGTATCAGGTCGGTAATGGCAGCCTTCAGTACAACCATGATGCCATTGGCGAACCGGCGGACGCAGTGACTACGCAGATCACCTGGCTGACCAAGAAGTTCGACTGGTCATGGACAGTGATCTATGACGGCCCTACCGTCGTCAATCCGAATGCTGCGGCGAAGGACTATGAATACTACAAGGTCAGCGCATACTGGATGGCCAACACCTCGGTCGGCATCAACGTCACCGACCATTTCACCATCCGGGCGATCGTCAACAACATCCTCGGCCTGGGCGTCACCCATGCCGGGCCGATCCCCGAATTCAGCACCAACAAGGAATACGATGCTGTTTTCGGCCGCTCGTTCCGCATCAGCGCAAACGTAAAGTTCTGATCCAAAAAGCCCCTCCCCGTATCGGGAGGGGCTTTTTTCGTTTGCGTTCAGAACCGGTCGGCGTTCATCACCTTGGTCCAGGCCTTGGCGAAGTCGCGCACAAACTGTTCGCGGCCATCGTTCGAGGCATAGGCTTCAGATACTGCGCGCAATTCCGAATTGGAGCCGAACACCAGGTCGACCGGGGTTGCGGTCCATTTCATCGCGCCACTGGTGCGGTCGTGGCCTTCGTACAGGGCCGTGCTGCCGTTTGCCTTTTTCCACACAGTGCCCATATCGAGCAGGTTGACGAAGAAATCGTTCGTCAGGACGCCGGGCCGGCTGGTGAATTCGCCCGCGTGCGATCCGCCGGCATTGGCATCGAGCACGCGCAGGCCGCCCACGAGCGCGGTCATTTCGGGTACGGTCAGGCCGAGCAGGTTGGCCCTGTCGATCAGCGCAGGCGCGGGCGCGAGATAGCTGTCGGCGGTGTAGTAGTTGCGGAAACCATCGGCCTTTGGCTCCAGCACGGTGAAGGACGCGACATCGGTCTGGTCCTGCGCTGCATCGACCCGGCCGGGTGTAAACGGCAGGGCCAAAGTCACGCCGGCCTTCGACGCCGCCTGGCTGACCGCCGCGTTGCCTGCCAGGACGATCACATCGGCCAGGCTAACCTGCTTGCCGCCAACGGCATGGCGATTGAAGTCGGTGCGGATCTTTTCCAGCACCGTCAGCACTTTGTTCAGTTCGGCCGGATCGTTGACCGCCCAGTCCTTTTCCGGGGCAAGCCGGATGCGCGCGCCGTTGACGCCGCCACGCATGTCCGTTCCACGATAGGTCGACGCTGCCGCCCAGGCCGTGCGGATTAGTTGCGGGCGGGTCAGGCCGCTGTCCAGCACTTTGGTTTCGATGGCTGCGGCATCGGTCATGTCGATCAACGCATGGGTTTCGACCGGCAACGGATCCTGCCACGAAAACGACTGCTGCGGAACTTCGCTGCCGATGTACCGCGTCTTTGGTCCCATGTCGCGATGCGTCAGCTTGAACCAGGCGCGTGCAAACGCATCGGCGAACTGCTGCGGATCCTTCTGGAAGCGCAGCGCGATCGCACGAAATGCCGGGTCTTCCTTGACCGCGATGTCGGTGGTGAACATCATCGGCGCGTGGTGCTTCGACGCGTCGAAAGCATCGGGAACGATCTGGACATCGGCCGCGTTCTTCGGTGCCCATTGTCCTGCACCGGCCGGGCTCTTGGTCCTGACCCAGTCATACGCGAACAGATTGTCGAGATATTGCGTGGTGAACGTGATCGGGCTGGCCGACCACGCGCCTTCCAGACCGCTGGTCACGGCATCGGCGCCGACACCGGTGCCGCAATTGTTTTTCCAGCCGGTGCCTTGCGCCTCGATCGGAGCGGCGGCGGGTGCTGCGCCGACGCATGTCGCGGGATGCGCGCCATGGGCTTTGCCGAATGTGTGGCCACCAGCGATCAGGGCGACGATTTCCTCGTCGTTCATTGCCATCCGCCCGAATGCCTGACGAATGTCATACGCGGCCGAAATCGGGTCGGCGTTGGCATTGGGGCCTTCAGGGTTCACATAGATCAGACCCATCTGCACAGCGGCGAGCGGCCCCTTCAGATTGCGGTGCGGATCTTCACGGTTGCCATCGGCGGCCATCCACTTTCGTTCCGTACCCCAATAGACCACGTCGGGCTGCCACGAATCAGCGCGGCCACCGCCAAAACCAAGCGTCTTGAAACCCATCTGTTCCAGCGCGACATTGCCTGTCAGCACCATCAGATCGCCCCACGACAGACGCCGGCCATATTTCTGCTTGATCGGCCAGAGCAGGCGGCGCGCCTTGTCGAGGTTGGCGTTGTCGGGCCAGGAATTCAGCGGTTCGAACCGCTGTTCGCCACCCGCGCCGCCGCCACGACCATCGATCGTGCGATAGGTGCCGGCGCTGTGCCAGGCCATACGGATGAAGAACGGGCCGTAATTGCCATAATCGGCCGGCCACCAGGGCTGCGACGTCGTCAGGACTTTGGCGATATCGGCTTTGACCGCCTTGAGATCGAGCGTGACGAAAGCCTTGGCATAGTCGAAATCGGGGCCGTAGGGATTGGCGACGGCTTCGTTCTGGCGAAGCGCGCCCAGGTCGAGGCGGTCAGGCCACCAATCGACACTGTTGGTCGGTTTGTCCGGCGTGGCAACCAATGTGGCCTCGGCCGCATGTCCTGCCATGGGCACTGCAAATGCCAGCGCAAGCGCCAGCGCGGAAAGGGAAGATCGCATTTCAACATCCTCATCATCAGGTTCGGGCACCCCTTCTTCGGCCGCACACTTGCCCCTGCCGGAAACGCGGGTTCACAACCGCGCCGGATCAATTGCAGGAATACACGACCTGACGAAACGGCTGCCCTTGCCGCATCGATGTCCGATACGACCATAAGGGGTCAGCACCAGACAGGGTGGGGGTGCACCGCACCGAACGAAAGGCAAAATGGATTTGTCTGGTTACAATGATCGACCAAGCCGATCACCAAACAAAAAGGGCCCCGCCGAATGGCGAGGCCCTTGCTTAACTCGAGACAATCAAATCAGCGCAGCGACACCACATTATCGCTGACGCGCGGATCGCGACGGTTGCCGCGATACTGGCTCGACATCGGTTCATCGCCGACTTCGTGCACGGCCGTGTCGCCAAAACCGTTGAACGCGGTCTTCATTGCTGCGCCATAAGCGCCGAGCATGCCGATTTCGATATAGTCGCCGGCGCGGATGTCGGCAGGCAGTTCGAACGGGCCGGCCATGAAATCCATGTCGTCGCACGTCGGGCCATAAAAGCTGAACGCCACGGTTTCGGACACACCGTTCTGGTCGCGCAACAGGTTGACGGGGAAACGCCAGCCGACATGGCACGCATCGAACAGCGCGCCATAGGCGCCGTCGTTGATATACAGCTCGTTGTCGCGCCGGCGTTCGACCTGCACGATCATCGAATTGTATTCCGCCGACAATGCACGGCCCGGTTCGCACCACAATTCGGCCGAATACGACACCGGCAGCGATTCATAAGTGCGATCGATCAGCGCGAAGAAATCTTCGAGCGGGGGCGGTTCCATGCCGGGATAGATCGACGGAAAGCCGCCGCCGACATCGATGATGTCGACTGTGACCGACGCATCGACAATCGCCGCACGCACCTTTTCCAGCGCCTGCACATAGGCAAACGGCGTCATCGCCTGGCTGCCGACATGGAAGCAGATGCCCAGGCTGTCGGCCAGCTGACGCGTGGCCTGCAGCAACTCGCGCGCATCGCCCAGTTCGCAGCCGAATTTTGCCGCGAGGCTCAATTCCGAATATTCGGACGAGACACGCAGGCGCACGCACAGCGTCAGGTCGGTCGGCTCGACACCGCCGTTGGCACGGGTCGTGGCAGCGCGGATCTTGTCCAGTTCCTCGATCGAATCGAGGCTGAACGTGCGCACGCCCTGGTCGCGATAGGCCTCGACAATGGCGCCGGGGGATTTGACCGGATGCATGAAGCACAGCACTGCGTCGGGCAGCAGCCCGCGCACCAGGCGCGCCTCGACGATCGAGGCCACATCGTAATGCGTGACGCCGCTGTCCCACAGCACCTGGATCAGGTCGGGCGACGGGTTGGCCTTGACGGCATAGAGGGTCTTGCCCGGAAACTTCTCGACGAAGAAACGGGCGGCACGCGCGGCGGCGTGCGGGCGATTGAGAATGACAGGTTGTTCCGGCGCGGCTGCGCGGACTACGGCCAAAGCATCGGGATAATGGTGCAACTCAAGGGACCCCCAAAACAAATTTGTTGAACAAAGCTGCCTTGCGGTTTGGAAGTCCCCATGGGGCAGCGAGGGGTGTAAATAGGGTCTTTCCCCCCGTATTCAAGTGGAAAACGATGCAAATCTGATAAGTGTCAAAAAACTGAAATATTCTTGTCTTTTATTCGCGCAAATGACGCCCGATCGCCTGCCACATGGGTATCGAAATCGGGTCGTTTCCCGCGTTTCCGGCAACCGGGTGCGACCCGAACCGCGCGATCACCAGATCCGACTTCGGCGCCACCCACAGCGCCTGGCCATGGATGCCGCGCGCCGTGAATGCCGCATCATCGCCATGGCTGTGCCACCACTGGTTGCCATAGCTCCATCCCGGCAGCGACGGATAGGCGGCCGCGTCGAACTGGTCCGGCCGGCCGCCCTGGCGGATCGTATCGATTGCGGCCGCAGGGATTACGCCCTGCCCGCCTCTCCGCAGCGCCTCGCCGAACCGGGCCAGGTCCTCCAGCCGCAGGCACAGCCCCGCGCCGGCAAACGGCGTGCCGATCGCATCGACCATTACATCCGCGTCGTGGAGGCCCAACGGTTGCCAGATGCGTTCGGACAAGTTGGTCGCAAACGATTTGCCGGTGATCCGGCTGATGACCCAGTTAAGCACATCGGTGTTGCAGGTCCGGTATTTGAACGCCTGTCCATGCTCGCCAGCGGCTTTAACGGTTGTGAGGAAGGTCGCGATGTCGTGCGGACCGTCGTAGCCAGGTGGTGGCGGCGTAAAGCCCGCAGAAATGGCGAGCCCGCCGATGCCGGAGCTCGAATCGGTGTAATCCTCGCTGAAATCGACTGCGGTGGTCATGTCCATGACCTGCCGCACGGTGGCGTTGCCGAACCCGCTTGCATCCAGTTCGGGGACATAGGCACTGACCGGCGCCGCAGGGTCGAGCCGCCCTTCCGCAATCAGCGCAGCCGCCAGTGTCCCGACAAAGCTTTTGGTGACGGAAAACGCGATGTGCCGGGTTTCGGGGCCGGTCACGCCGAACCAGCGTTCGTAGATGACGGTGCCGTTGTGGACGATCATCGCGCCGTCGGCGTATGTGCCGAGCAGGCCCTGATCCAGCGTCATCGCTGTGTCGCTGTTCAGGGGGTTGAACAGCAATTGGCCCAGGGTTTCGTCGATCGCGCGCGGCAAAGCCAGCGCATTGCCGCCGGCGATGCGCGCGGTCGGCATCAGGTCGCGGTAATGCGAAAATGCCCAGCGGGTTTTGGGAAAGCGCCAGTGATCGGTGTTGCGCCACAGGACCTGTTTTTCTGGCGGCGGGGGCGAGCCCTGCATCCAGCCCATGGTGACCGGGTCGCTGGCGATGGCGTCAGGGGTGGATTCGGTCACGGCGTTTCTCCCGGGTTCGTGGGAATCCGCGTAGCGCCTGATGCGGCGCAGACGTCACGGTTCCCCTTCCCCATCGTCGTCCCGGACTTGATCCGGGACAAGGCTTCTTTTTGGCACAACCGTGGAAAGCAGGGAGAAGCACAATCCCGGATCTGGTCCGGGATGACGTGGTTTTTCGGTGGCGGGAGTGCGTTGCCTACGACAGGCGGTCGCGGAAATCCTCATAGCTGAAGCTGCGCACGCGCTCGAGCGCGTCGGTTTCGCTGTCCCACAGCCAGATCGACGGCAGCGGGACACCGTTGAATGTCGTGGTCTTGACCATCGAATAATGCGCCTGATCCAGAAACGCGAACCGCGCCCCTGCCTCGCACACCACCGGCAGGCGATAATCGCCGATCACATCGCCGGCCAGGCATGACGGCCCGCCCAGACGTACCGGCGCGTCGGCGGCATCGTCGCCGCGTTCTCCCAACATTGCGGGGCGATACGGCGCCTCGATCACATCGGGCATATGGCATGTCGCCGAAATATCGGTGATCGCCAGCGGCATGCCGTTGTCGTGCGTATCGAGGACGGTGCCCACGAGGATGCCTGCATCGAGCGCGACCGCTTCGCCCGGCTCCATATAAATCTCGCACCCCGTCTCGGCTTTGACCGATTTCAGAAATTCGACCAGATCGTCGCGCTGATAATCGGCGCGTGTCACATGATGACCGCCGCCGAAATTCAGCCATGTCAGCCGATCGAAATACGGCGCCAGACGCGGTTTGATCGCCGCCCAGGTTTCGCACAACGGGGCAAAATCCTGCTCGCACAGTGTGTGAAAATGGATGCCGTCGACGCCATCGAGATGTTGAGGGGCCAATTGGTCGATCGGAAAGCCCAGCCGCGAATGCGGCGCGCACGGGTCATAGCGCGGCACTTCGCCGGTCGCGTGCAGCGGATTGATGCGCAGGCCCACATCGAAGCTGTCGCCCCGCACGCGCGCCGCCGCCAGCACATCGGCAAACCGTGCGATCTGCCCTGGCGAATTGAAAATGATGTGGTCTGAAATGCGCGCGATCTCGGGGAGATCAGCCGCCTTGTATGCCGCGCAATAGGTCGCAATCTCGCCCGGGTAATGCTCGGCGGCCAGCTTCGCTTCCCACAGGCCAGACGTACATACGCCATCGAGATGGCGCGCAATCAGCGGCGCCACGCGCCACATGCTGAACGCCTTCAGCGCGGCAAGCAGCTTGATCCCGCTGCGGTCGCGAATATCGGCGAGCACACCCAGATTGCGCCGCAACACCGCCGCATCGACGACAAACGCCGGGCTGTCGACCCGCGACAGATCGAAATGCGCAAATGCGCCCGGATCGCCAGCCCGCGTTTCCATCAGAACGCCAGCGGTCCGTCGAGTTCCTTGACCTGCCACGGCAGGCCGTGGTCATTGAGCATCGCCATGAACGGATCGGGATCCATCTGTTCCATGTTGAACACCCCTGCCCCGCCCCACACGCCCTGCACCAGCAGCGCCGCGCCTATCATCGCGGGCACGCCGGTGGTATAGCTGACCGCCTGATTGCCGGTTTCTTCGTACGCATCTTCGTGGTCGCAGATGTTGTAGATGTAGAATGTCTTTTCAACGCCATCCTTGGTGCCGGTGGCAATATCGCCGATATTGGTCTTGCCCTTGGTCGTCGGGCCCAGCGAGGCCGGCTCGGGCAGCACGGCCTTGAGGAATTGCAGCGGAATGATTTCCTTGCCCTCGTAGATCACCGGATCGATCCGCGTCATGCCGACATTCTGCAGCACGGTCAGATGCGTGATATAGGCATCGCCAAACGTCATCCAGAACCGCGCGCGTTCCATCTCGGGGATGAATTTCGCCAAGCTTTCCAGCTCTTCGTGGTACATCATGTACATGTTTTTCGGGCCGACCGCTTCGAAGTCGAAGCTCTGCTTCGTGCTGAGCGGCGGGGTCTCGACAAAGGCGCCACTTTCCCAGTGGCGCGCGGGCGCAGTCACTTCGCGGATGTTGATTTCCGGGTTGAAATTGGTCGCGAACGCCTGACCATGGTCGCCGCCGTTGCAATCGAGAATGTCGAGCGTGCGGATGGTGTCGAGCTTGTGCTTCTTCAGCCACATCGCAAACACGCTGGTCACGCCCGGGTCGAAGCCCGATCCCAACAGCGCGGTCAGGCCGGCAGCGCGGAACCGTTCCTGGTAATCCCACTGCCACTGGTATTCGAACTTGGCCTGGTCGCGCGGTTCGTAGTTGGCGGTGTCCATGTAGTTGACGCCGGCCGCCAGGCACGCGTCCATGATGTTGAGATCCTGGTACGGCAGCGCCAGATTGACCACGAGCACCGGCTTGATCTCGTGCAGCAGCGCGGTCGTCGCGGCGACATCGTCGGCGTCGATCTGGTACGTGGCAATGTCGATGCCCGTGCGCATCAACACCGAGGCGGCGATCGCATCGCATTTCGATTTTGTCCGGCTGGCCAGCGCGATTTCGCCGAAAATGCCGGGATTGAAGGCCATCTTGTGGACAGCGACCGAACCGACGCCGCCAGCGCCGATGACAAGAACTTTGGCCATGGGGATTCTCCCGATAATCGAAATGGGGTTGTGCAGATCGGCGCACGAGGCGCAATGGACGGGGCATTTAGGATATCATGATGACAAACCCAAGTCCCCATTCCGATTGTCGTAAACCAACGCGCGAGGGCGTGGTGCGAGCGGCGGGCAAAATCGCTGCGCTGCTGCCCCCAACGCCGGTGTTGCCGCTGGTTTTGCCATCTGGTGCGACGGTGTGGTGCAAGGCGGAAAGCTTGCAGCCGGTGGGCGCGTTCAAGATTCGCGGCGCATGGCATAGATTGACCGACCTGAGCGCGCAGGAACGCGGACGCGGAGTCGTTGCGGTGTCGAGCGGCAACCATGCGCAGGGCGTGGCGTGGGCGGCGGCGCGGCTGGGGATTGCGGCGGTGATCGTGATGCCGTCCGATGCGCCAGCGGTAAAGCTGGACGCCACGCGCGCACTGGGTGCCGAGGTGGTGCTGTATGACCGGCGACGGGAATCGCGAGAGGCGATTGCCGGCGATCTGATCGCCCGATCGGGCGCGATCCTGGTGCATGCGTTTGGCGATCCGTGGGTGATCGAGGGCCAGGGCAGTGCCGGCATCGAACTGGTCGCACAGATGATCGCACGCGCCGGCGGGCCGCCGACGCGGATCGTGGCGCCTTGTGGCGGCGGCGGCCTGGCCGCAGGACTTGCGCTCGCATGCCCCGATGTCGATGTCGTGCTGGTGGAGCCCGAGCATTGGGACGATGTCACGCGCAGCCTGGCGGCGGGGCAGATCGTCGGGGTCGCACCCGATGCGCCGGCCACGGCGTGCGACGCGTTGCAGACGATGGCGACGTTCCCGATCAACTTTGCCGTCATGCAGGAGCGCAACGTTACGGGTGTGGTGGTGACGGAAAAGGAAATTCGCGCGGCGCAAAGATTAGCGTTTTCGGCGTTACGGCTGGTGGTCGAGCCTGGCGGTGCGGCGGCATTGGCAGCGCTGGTTGCCGGTAAAGTGCCGAGTGATGGGCGGACGGCGGTTGTGTTATCGGGGGGGAATGTTGATCCGGCCGCGTTCGCGCGGGTGCTGTCGGGCGAGGACTGAGGCGTTACGAGGCGTACAGACCAAGCCCAATCAAACCAACACTCAACTCGCGCATCACCCCGGGCTTGATCCGGGGTCCCGCTGCCATTTGCGCAACGTTGCGACGTGGCGGGACGTTAACCCCTCGTACGAACCGCAGCGCAAAAGGAAGCACAATCCCGGGTCAAGCCCGGGATGACGCGGGGGGGGGCGGGGGGGGGGTGGGATTTTGTCTGTCCGTATTGGGTGGATTGACATCCAAACCGCGCCTGCGCCACTTGACCATCCGATTAAGCACAGGTGATGGCGATGAATGACCCGATGCGCGCGGCGATGCTGGCGCCGGCTGCACTGCTGGTGCTGTGGTCGATGGTCATGCTGGTGTGGATGCTGGTCACGCGGATCCGGGCGATGGGTGGCCTCGCTGCGTTGCGCAAGGCACCGGCTGGTGGACGCGGGGCTGCGCTCGATCGGCTTTTGCCCGACCGCGTCAACTGGAAGGCGCACAATTTCATCAATCTGGCCGAGCAACCGACGCTGTTCTATGCGGCCTCGGTGATCCTGGCCCTGACCGGGGCGGAGCGGATCGATGTGGTCTTCGCCGCGCTGTATGTTGCCCTGCGCATCGTGCATTCGTTGTGGCAGGCGCTGGTCAATCGCATCGCGGTGCGGTTCGGATTGTTCATCGCCTATTCGTCGTGCCTGATGGTGCTGGCGATCCGTGCGGTCGCGTCGTGCCTGGCGGGTGCGCTCGCCTAATCGCGGACGAAAAAGCTGGCCAGTTCGACATGGGTCGACCAGCGGAACTGACCGATCGCGCGCAAGCCTGCCAGGCGATAGCCGCCGGCGATAAGATGCGCGGCATCGCGTGCCCAGCTCGCCGGGTTGCAGCTGACATAGACCACGCGCCCCACTTTGGACGCGGCGATCTGTTCGATCTGTTCGCGCGCGCCCGCACGGGGAGGGTCGAGCAGCACCGCGCCGAAGCGGTCGAGTTCTTCGGGACGCAGCGGGTTGCGAAACAGATCGCGGTGCAGGCAATGGACCGCGCGCCCGCGCATCCGCGCCGCCGACTGGCAGGCGAGATGCGCATCGCGTGCGCCCTCGACCGCCAGCACTTTCGCGCCGGTTTCGGCAAAGGCAAAGGCGAATGTGCCAAGGCCCGAAAACAGATCTGCGACAGCCTTTGCGCCAGCCAGCCATTCGCGTGCAAGGCCCGTAAGTGCGGCTTCACCATCGACGGTCGCCTGCAGGAACGCGCCGGGCGGAAGGCCCACCGGTGTACCGTGAAACGTGATCGTGACCGGCTCGGGTTCCCAGGTCGTTTCGGGGCCCAGGCCGTTGTCGAGCGTCAGCCGGGCCAACGCATTGTCGCGCGCGAAATCGAGCAGCGCCTCGGTTGCAGCCAGACCTTTCGCTTCGTAACCGGTCAGGGACAACGCCACGCCCTGGTCGACCAGGGTCATGTCGACTTCGACCGACAATTTGCGATCGGCGCGCGCGCTGAACAGATCGCGCAGCGGGGCCACCAGCGCAAACAGCGCGGGCGCCATCACTTCGCATTGGCGCAAGTCGATGATCTTGTGCGAACCCTGTTCGCGAAAGCCGATGACCACGCGCATGCCGACCGCCTGGGCATGCAGCGACACGCGCCGCCGCGCACCGGGCGGTGAGATGTGCGCAAGGGGCACTTCGCCGGGATCGAACCCCTGCCCCAATGCTGCGCCCGCCACGCGTTCGGTCACATAGGCCTGCAATGCGCGGTCCGACAGATGCTGCAACTGGCACGAGCCGCACACTGGAAAATGGCGGCACACCGGGTCGGCATGGTCTGGGCCGAAAGTCAGGCTGCCATCGGCCTCGATCGTATCCCCCGGCGCAGCCAGTGCCATGTAGCGACCATCGGCAGTGGCGCCATCGCCTTTGGCGGCGACGCGCACGATAAGTCCGGAATGTGTCACGCTATCTGTCATAAAGCGCCCCGTACGGCCAAACGTACCGCGTCTGCAAGGTCGCTGGCGGCAAAGGCCGGCCCGGCGATCTGTGCCGCCTGCCCGTGCAGCCATACGCCTTCGGCCGCGGCGCGCAGCGCATCCTTCGAAACCGCCAGGCGGCTTGCCACGATGCCGGCCAGCACATCGCCGGTGCCTGCGACCGATAGCCAGGTCGAGGCACGCGGCGCGATGATCAGCCGGCCATCGGGCGCGGCGATCACCGTGTCGGGCCCCTTGGCCACGACGACGGCGCCGCTCGCCGCTGCCAGTTTCAGCGCGCGGTCGCGTTTCAGGCCATCGCCGCGCAAGCCGAATGCGCGTTCGAGCGCCGCCAGTTCGCCTTCGTGCGGGGTCAGGATCGTGACCGCGCCGATGATCCGGCCCGAGCGCAGCAGCATCAGCGCATCGGCATCGACGACAGTCGGGAACCCTGCCGCCAATGCGGCATGCAGCCGTTCGCGCGCGATGCCGTCGCGCCCCAGGCCGGGACCGACCAGCACCGCGGCAATCCGTTTATCGGCCAGCACCTGCTCCGGGCGGTCATGCGACACCACCAGATCATGCGGCACCGGGCCCGGATCGGCACCCGCAATCAGCCGCAGATAACCAGCGCCGGCGTGCCGTGCCGCAAACGCCGACAGCAATGTGGCGCCGGGCATCGCCCCGCCGACGATTGTCAGCAATCCGCGCCTGTATTTGTGCGCATCGGGCGCGGGCGTGCCAAGATGCGGGGCCTGCAACAGGTGCGCCGCATCGGGCATGGCCGCGCAACCGATATCCACGAGCCGCACATCGCCCATCAGCGGCGCAGACGGCATGGCAAAATGCGCGTGCTTCCACGCGCCGAGCGCAATCGTCAGATCGAATTGCGGCATTTCGGGATTGAGCGCTACGCCGCTGTCGGCATCGACGCCGCTGGGCACGTCGATCGCGATGCAGTGGTGATGGCGTTCGCATAGCCCGGCCAACAGCGCGAACACTTCGCTATCGATCGGGCGGGTCAGACCGCTGCCGAACAGGCAATCGACCAGAACGTCAGCGCGCGGCAGCGTTGCGGGCGTGCCATCGATGATTTCGCCGCCGTACGCCGCGCGTGCGGCCGATGCCGCGCCGGTTTTCGGCGGCAGCGGCGCAATCACGCACACCGGCACGGCCAGCGCCCGCAAGTATTGCGCGATGACATAGCCATCGCCGCCGTTGTTGCCCGGCCCGCACAACACCGTGACCTTGCGCGTGGCGGCTATGCGATCGACATAAGCACCGGCGCCGCGACCGGCCAGGTCCATCAGGCTTGCGACACTGGCGCCGCGCGCGATCAGCGCCGCCTCCGCCGCGCGCATCTGGACGACGGTCAGAACCTGGGTGTTATTTCCCTGCCGCATCCGGCTTCACTTTGGCCGGAAAGCGATAGCGATCCTGGCCCACCGCGACTTCGAGCATGCCATCGGCGATCCACGCGACGTGCGCGTCTTCCATGCCGTCGGCTGCGACCACGCCGCGGCCGTCATCGACTTTGCGAAACCGGCGGAACGCGCCGCCCGGTTCGTGGACGATCAGCATCGCGCCCGCCTGTTCGACCTCGCACTGCGGCGCGAACGCGGTCGCGCCGCCCAGCGCGCAATCGATCTTGCGCATGTCCGGCTCGGGATCACCCTTTGGCCGCCCGCAACCGGCGAGCAGCACAAGGGCGATCAGGGCCGGCGCCTTGCGCACCGTTCAGCGGTATTTCTTCAATTGCGCCAGATCGCGCACGGCCCCGCGCGATGCACTGGTCGCGAGCGCGGCATAGGCCTGCAAGGCGACCGAAATCTTGCGCGGACGCGGCTTGGCCGGCATCCAGGCCTCGTCGCCCCTGTCATCCATCTCCGCGCGGCGCGTGGCCAGAACATCGTCGCCGACATTGAGCTCGATCGTGCGATTGGGGATATCGATATGAATCTGATCGCCGTTTTCGACAAGACCGATCGTGCCGCCTTCGGCAGCTTCCGGCGATGCATGCCCGATCGACAGGCCCGATGTGCCGCCAGAAAACCGGCCATCGGTAATCAGCGCGCAGGATTTGCCGAGGCCCTTCGACTTCAGATAGCTGGTCGGGTACAGCATTTCCTGCATCCCGGGTCCGCCGCGTGGGCCTTCGTAGCGGATGACGACAACGTCGCCGGCCTTGACCTGGCCGGTCAGAATGCCGGTAACCGCCGCGTCCTGGCTTTCGAACACGACTGCGGGGCCAGTAAACACCAGGCTGCCATCGTCCACGCCCGCCGTTTTCACGATGCAGCCGTCGCGCGCGATATTGCCGTACAGCACGGCCAGACCGCCATCCTTTGAAAACGCATGTTCGACATCGCGGATCACCCCATCGGTGCGATCGGTATCGAGCTCTTTCCAGCGGCGGTTCTGGCTGAACGCCACTTGTGTCGGCACGCCGCCCGGCGCCGCGCGGTAAAACTCTTTTGCAGACGCCGACGTCGTGCGCCCGATATCCCAATGCGTCAGCGCATCGCCCATCGTACGGCTGTGCACGGTCGGCAGGTCGGCCTTGATCAACCCGCCGCGTTCCAGTTCGCCGACGATCGCCATGATTCCGCCCGCGCGGTGGACATCCTCCATATGCACGTCGGATTTGGCCGGCGCGACTTTCGACAGGCACGGTACGCCGCGCGACAGGCGATCGATATCGGCCATCGTAAAATCGATCTCGCCCTCATGCGCGGCGGCGAGCAGATGAAGCACGGTGTTGGTCGATCCGCCCATAGCGATATCGACGCTCATCGCGTTTTCAAACGCTGCGAAGCTGGCGATCGTGCGCGGCAGCGCGGTGGCATCGTCTTGCTCGTACCAGCGCTTGGCCAGATCGACGATCGTGCGTCCCGCCTCGCGGAACAGCCGCTCGCGATCCGCGTGCGTGGCCAGCACCGAGCCATTGCCCGGCAGGCTGAGGCCCAGCGCTTCGGTCAGGCAGTTCATCGAATTTGCGGTAAACATCCCGCTGCACGAACCGCATGTGGGGCACGCCGACCGCTCGATCGTCGCCACTTCCTCGTCGGTGTAGCTCTCGTCGGCGGCGGCAACCATCGCATCGACCAGATCGAGCGCGGTTTCCTTGCCGCGCAGCATGACCTTGCCGGCCTCCATCGGGCCGCCCGACACGAACACCACCGGGATATTGATGCGCAGCGCGGCCATCAGCATGCCGGGCGTAATCTTGTCGCAGTTGGAGATGCACACCATCGCGTCGGCGCAATGGGCATTGACCATGTATTCGACGCTGTCGGCGATCAGGTCGCGGCTGGGCAGCGAATACAACATGCCGTCGTGGCCCATCGCAATGCCGTCGTCGACCGCGATCGTGTTGAATTCCTTGGCCACGCCGCCCGCCAGCGCGATTTCCCCCGCAACCAGTTGGCCCAGGTCTTTCAGATGCACATGCCCCGGCACGAATTGCGTAAACGAATTGACCACCGCGATGATCGGCTTGCCGAAATCGGCATCGGTCATTCCCGTTGCGCGCCACAGGCCGCGTGCGCCGGCCATATTTCGGCCGTGGGTGGTGGTGCGCGAACGATAGGGGGGCATTGCAAACGACTCCGGGGGATTTGGCGGGGTAGACCGCGCGCCCTAGCCCAGCGCAGCATGCATGGAAAGCACCTGTCTACACAGGTGTTCCATGCGATCGGCCCATTGCGCCTGCCCGGCCGCATCGCCGATCAGATCCTGGCGGATTTCGACGCCGATATACAAGATGCCGTGCGCTTCGGCATGGCGGTCCATGGTGGCGTTGAGTTCGGTGCCTGAATAAGGCTGCTGGTCGCCGACGACGAGGCCGGGTTCGCGCCCCAGCACATCGAGCGCGAGCGCGGCGCCGCGCCGGTCCTGGTTGTAGAGGATGCCGATGTGCCAGGGGCGTTGTTCATCCGGGCGGCTCTGCAGCCTTGGCGTGAAGCTGTGCAGCGAGAGGATCAGCGACGGTTTCATCGTGGCGACCAGATCGGCCAGCGCAGTGTGATAGGGGCGGTAGAACTGCGTCAGGCGTTGTTCGTAGCCGTTTGCGTCGAGCGCGTTGCCGGGAATGGGGTGGCCGTCGCTGATGCCGGGTGCGACTTTGGGGCCTTCGTCGCGGTTGTAATCGCAGACGAGGCGGCTGACATTGCCGAGAAATGCGGCGACGCCGGGGCGCTGGACCAGTATGCGCGAGATCGCGGCGACGCCGATGTCGATGGCGATATGTTCGTTCAGCAGCGCGGGATCGATGCCGAGGTCGATGCCATCGGGGACGCGCGCGGAGGCGTGGTCGGCCTCGATCAGAATACCGCCGGGGGTGGTGTCGCCGATACGTTCGTAGGCTTCATTCATCGCAACACTCCGCTCAAGGCCCACCAGCCCGGTTGCCGAGCAGCTATACGTGCTCCGGCAGCGTCGCATTCCTGTACGTCGCCATACAATGCGTAACATGTCGCACCTGAACCGGACATGCGCACCGTCTGCGCCCCGGTCTGCTGCAACTCTGCCAGAACCGCGCCGATTTCGGGTACCAGCGCGATCGCTGGCGCTTCCAGGTCGTTGCGTGCTGCGCGCCAGGCGGCCGGATCGAGCGGTCCGCGATCGACACCGTCCCAGGCGCGAAATACCGGCCCGGTCGGGCATGCGACGCGGGGGTTCACCAGCAACACCGATGTGCCTGCCAGGCCTGGCAGATCGATATCGGTCAACCGGTCGCCGACGCCGGTGCCGAAACAGGTGCGCGAGGCGATGCAGGCCGGGACGTCTGCGCCCAGGTGCGCCAGATCGGCAACCGCGCCATCCGCACCCCAGATCCGCCGCGCAAGGCGGATGGCAGCCCCGGCGTCGGCCGAACCGCCGCCAATGCCCGATGAGATGGGCAGGCGCTTGTCGAGTGTGAACGCCAGGGGCGGTGATCTATCGTCTGCCAAGGCCTTTGCGGCGCGCAGGACAAGATTATCGCCCTCGCCCGCAAGATCGCCCGCGAACGGCCCGGTAATCTGCAACGAGAACGCAGCGGCCGGGACGGCGCAAAGCACATCGCCGGAATCGACGAACGCGAACAGCGTTTCGAGATCGTGATACCCATCCGCCCGCCGGCTGCGCACATGCAACGCCAGGTTGATCTTGGCGTAACCGATTTCGAAATCCTCCCCGGCACGGGGAGGGGGACCATCCGCAGGATGGTGGAGGGGCAGTTCCTCATGGTGCATCATTCGATCCATCGCGCTTGGGGGCCCGCCGTTGGGCGCATCAATCGATCCGATTCCGATGGGGCGCCGCCCCTCCACCACGGCTTCGCGTGGTCCCCCTCCCCGTTCCGGGGAGGACTTTACATGTTCGGATAATTGGGGCCGCCGCCGCCCTCGGGGGTGACCCAGGTGATGTTCTGGGTCTTGTCCTTGATGTCGCAGGTCTTGCAGTGCACGCAGTTCTGCGCGTTGATCTGCAAGTGCGGGTTGCCTTCTTCCACGCCGACGAACTCGTACACCCCGGCCGGGCAATACTTCGCCTCCGGCCCGGCATAGAGCCGCAGGTTGATCTTCACCGGCACTTCGGGATCGGCCAGCACCAGGTGGCACGGCTGGTCCTCGGCGTGGTTGGTGTACGAATAGGCCACATTGGTGAGGCGGTCGAAGGTCAGCACGCCGTCGGCCTTGGGATAGACGATCGGGCGGTACAGGTCCGCGCGCTGGGTTGCTTCGGCATCGGTGTGGTGGCGCATTGCCTTGAACGGATTGACCTTGAGCACGCGCGCCCACATGTCGGACCCGGCCAGCACCGTACCCAGCGAGCCGCCGAATTTGGCGATAAGGGGCTGGGCATTCTGGACCAGTTTCAATTCCTTGGCGATCCAGCTTTCGCGCACGGCGGTGTCGTATTCGTTCAGCGCGTCATGTTCGCGCCCGGCGGCGATCGCGGCGCCGATCGCTTCGGCCGCGAGCATCCCCGATTTCATTGCGGTGTGGGTGCCCTTGATGCGTGGCACGTTCACAAAGCCCGCGCTGCACCCGATCAGTGCGCCGCCCGGGAACGCCAGGTGCGGCACCGACTGCCACCCGCCTTCGTTGATCGCGCGCGCGCCATACGAAACGCGGCGGCCGCCTTTCAGGATCGCGGCGATTTCTGGATGCAGTTTCCAGCGCTGGAATTCCTCGTACGGATAGACGTATGGATTGGCGTAATCGAGCGCGGTCACGAAACCCAGCGCGACCTGGTTATTGGCCTGGTGATACAGGAACCCGCCGCCCCACGAATCGCTTTCCGACAGCGGCCAGCCCTGCGTGTGGATCACACGGCCGGGCACATGGTTTTCGGGATCGATATCCCACAGTTCCTTGATGCCGATGCCGTAGACCTGCGGCTGGCAATCGCGTTCCAGGTCGAAATGCGCCTTCAGCCGCTTGGTCAGCGAACCGCGCGCGCCTTCGGCAAACAGCGTGTATTTGGCATGCAGTTCCATGCCGGGCTGGTAATCGGCCTTTTTCTCGCCGTCCTTGCCAATACCCATGTCGCCGGTGGCCACGCCCATCACCGCGCCGCTGTCGTCGAACAGCACTTCGGCGGCGGCAAACCCCGGAAAAATCTCGACGCCAAGCTCGCTTGCCTGTTCGGCCAGCCAGCGGCACAAGTTGCCCAGCGACCCGGTGTAATTGCCGTGGTTCGACATGAACGGAGGCATCGGCCAATGCGGCAGCGCGACTTTGCCGCCGCGCGACATTACCCAGTGCCAGTTGTCGGTGACGGGAACGTCGGCCAGCGAGCAGCCCTGGTCGCGCCATTCGGGCAGCAGTTCGTCGAGCGCACGCGGATCGACCACCGCGCCCGACAGGATGTGCGCGCCGATCTCGGAGCCTTTTTCAAGGATGCACACCGAAAGGTCGGCATTGACCTGCTTCAGCCGGATCGCAGCACCCAGCCCCGCCGGGCCGCCACCCACGATGACCACGTCATAGGCCATCGATTCCCGTTCGCTCATTGCCGCTCCGTTTCCGCCGTAACCGTGTGATTGCCGATTGTTCGCTTGAAATGTCGTGATTGCCTTGAAAGCTGTCTCGACCAACGTCAATACCGCTTACATGGTTCCACCGATTTCGCAATTCTCCCCGAATCCGGGCATGCCCGCGGCGTTGACCGCGCCAGCGATTGCCCGGGCGATCGATGCCGCGCTGGCATGGTGGCGCGATGCCGGGGTCGCTGATGATTTCGATGACACGCCCCGCGACTGGCTGGCCGCGGCGAGCGCAAAAACCCCCGCAAAGCCCGCGCCCGCAGTGGCAAAGCCGGAGCCGGAACGCGCTGCAATCGGCGGTGGCCCGGGCGTGTGGCCCGCCGATCTTGCCGCTTTTTCATCATGGTGGTTGACGGATCCGGCGCTTGGCGAATTGGGCGCTGCGCGTATTGCGCCAGCAGGACCCGCATCGCCCGCGCTGATGGTGGTGGTGCCGATGCCCGAGGCGCAGGACGATGAAACGCTGCTGTCGGGGCCGGCCGGGCGCCTGCTCGATGCGTTTCTGGCTGCCGCCGGGTTGCGCCGCGATGCGGTCTATTGCGCCGCAGCATGCCCGGCGCGAATCGCCGCGCCCGACTGGGCCGCGTTGGCAGAACAGGGGCTGGGCCAACTGCTGGCCCATCATGTCGCGCTGGTTCAGCCGCAACGGCTGCTGATATTCGGCCAAAGCGGAATTTCGACGCTGCTGGGCAACGGCTCAACGAATAAGCCGATGCTTTTACCTTTCGTCAACCATACTGGCGGCATGGTTCCGACGTTAACCGCTTATGATCTCGAAGCGATCGTGGCACGTCCGGCATTAAAAGCCGCGCTGTGGAATCGCTGGCTCGACTGGATGCCGGCTTGAAGCGACAGATGCGGATGCGATTGGAAATTCTGGTGGGGCTCAAGTTTGTGAAACCGCTTTCGACGATATGTGCTACCGCGCGAGCCACTGGCGCATGACCATCTCGCGCCGCATTGCAGCATGGGGCTGCGCGCTGACCGCTGTGCTGGGCTGCGGCCTTGCCCTGCCTGCGCATGCCAGCTCGGCCGCCGCCGAATATTTTCGCAACCGGGCCGACCGCACCGCCGTGCCCACGCTGCTGACGCAGGACGACCGCGCGTATTACCGCCAGATCTTTGCCGCCCTGGCCCGGCAGGACTGGACCGGCGCGCGCACCTTGCTCGACCAGCGGACCGATGGCCCGCTGCATTCGGTTGCGCGGGCCCAGATGTTTCTCGCTGCCGGATCACCGCGCGTCGAATTGCAGCCGTTGACCGACCTGATCACCGCCGCGCCCGATCTGCCCTGGTCCGATGCGCTCGCGCGGCTGGCGATCAAGCGCGGCGCGACCTCCCTGCCCGCCACACTGCCCGACGCGCAGCAGCTGTTTGCCCAGCCCGCAATGGCGCGCCGGGCAAAGCCGCATCACACTGCCGACGGCACGATGCCCGACAGCGTGGCGAGCGCGATCGAGGCGCGGATCAAGGCCGATGACCCGACCGGCGCCCGTGTGCTGCTCGACGGCATCGATGCAACATTGTCGAGCGATGCGCGCGCCGAATGGCGCCAGAAAATCGGCTGGGCATTCTATATCAACAACGACGATGTGACCGCGCGCACCGTCGCGCTGTCTGCCTTTGATGGCGGCAGCGGGCCCTGGGTGGCAGAGGCGATGTGGACCGCGGGTCTCGCCGCCTGGCGATCGGCGGACTATCCGGGAGCGGCGGGATGTTTTGCCCGGGCCGCAGGCATGTCGCAAAACCCCGAACTGTCGTCGGCGGGCAATTTCTGGGTCGCGCGCGCATGGATGCGTGCGCACCAGCCCGAAAAAGTCGTTCCCGCGCTGCGCGCTGCGGCGGGCACGCACGACACATTGTATGGCATGCTGGCTGCCGAAGCGTTGGGGCTGCGTGAAACAGCGGCCGCGGCGGCGCCCGATTTCAGCAACGACGACTGGCAGAAATTGCGCACGGTGGGCAATGTCCGCCTGGTGGTGCAGCTGGCCGAAATCGGCGCCGATGGCCTGGCCGATCAGGTGCTGCGCTATCAGGCGCGCAATGGCGATCCCACGCTGTATGCGCCGCTGTCGCGCCTCGCGCGCGACCTGGGGCTGCCGGCCACGCAATTGTGGATGGCCAGCAACGCACCCGCCGGCGCGCATGCCGACGAAGCCGCACGGTTCCCGGCGCCCAAATGGGTTCCGGCCAATGGCTGGAAAGTCGATCCCGCGCTGCTGTTTGCACACACATTGCAGGAATCCAATTTCCGCACCGAAATCACCAGCCCCGCCGGCGCGCGCGGGCTGATGCAGGTCCTGCCCGGCACCGCGCGCCTGCTGGTGCGCTATGATCCGGCGATGAGCGGCCGCGACACGCAGCTGGAACTGCCCGATGTCAACCTGGCGTTCGGACAGGCCTATCTGGCCATGTTGCGCGACAAGCCGGCGACCCAGGGCCTGCTGCCCAAAGTCATCGCCGCGTACAACGCCGGGCCGATGCCGGTCGATCGCTGGAATGCCCAGATCAAGGATCATGGCGATCCGCTGCTGTGGATGGAATCGATCCCTTATTGGGAGACGCGCGGTTATGTTTCGGCGGTGATGCGCAATTACTGGATGTACGAACGCCAGGCAGGTGGTCCGTCGGAGAGCCGGCTCGGGCTGGTCCAGGGCATGTGGCCGAAATTCCCGGGTCTTGGCGGCGCGGAAAACGTCAGGCTCGCGCGTGGCGATTGACCTGACGCGCGCATTCAAGCCGATTGCCATCGCCCTGCTCACCGTGTCCGACACGCGCGGGCCCGACCAGGACACTTCGGGCGACATTCTGGCCGAACGCATCCGCGCCAAGGGCCATATGCTGGTCACGCGCGCGATCGAGAAAGACGACGCGCTGCGCATCGCGGCGCGGCTGAACAACTGGGTCGATGATCGCACGATCGACGCGGTGATCATCACCGGCGGCACGGGCCTTACCGGCCGCGATGTCACGCCCGAGGCGCTCGACCGGATCAAGACCCGCGACATACCCGGATTTGGCGAGCTGTTCCGCTGGATCAGCTACGAAACGATCGGCACTTCGACGATTCAATCGCGCGCCTGCGCGGTGGTGGCGCGCGGCACATACATCTTTGCCTTGCCCGGATCGAACGGCGCGGTAAAGGACGGGTGGGATCGGATCCTCGACGAACAGCTCGACAGCCGCAATCGGCCCTGCAACTTCGTCGAACTGATGCCGCGCCTTACCGAAACATAACGCGCGCCGCAGCATTTGTTGCATAGGCGCAAAACTGTCAAAATTGCGCGCTACCGTCTTGCGCAATTCCCTTTTTCATTAAGGCAAACCTCATGGCCCTGCTCGAAGAAAACATCGCCTATCTCAAGGATTTCGCCAGCGACGGGCTCGACCTGACCGTGGTGCGCGCAGTCGAATTCGCCCATGTCTTCCCCAGCGAAGCCGAAGCGGAAGCCTTTGCCAAGGCCGCTGCCGGCGATGGCGTCGACGTCGACGTGCTGGAACCGGAAGACGAAGTCGATCCGTGGGAAGTCGCGGTCACGATCGAACTGGTGCCCACCGCAGGCGCCATCACCGATATCGAGATCCGCCTGGAGACGCTGGCGCAGGGCTTCAACGGCGAATCCGACGGCTGGGGCCTGTACGACGACGAATAAGTGTTTCTCCAATAGCCCATCCCCGCCCCTCGCCTGAGGGGCGGGGCTTAAAAAAGACGGAACTTCGCGCGGTCCCAGCTGTTATCCGCCATACAGGAGGACGTCATGACAGATTATCGCGACCCGGCCGTGCGGGATGAGCCCAATACAGTCTACGTTGACCGCCCGGTCTACGTCGAGCGCAAGCGTCGCGGTGGCTCGCTTCTCGGCGCCATCCTCCTTCTGGCGATCGTTATTGTCGTCGTGCTGTTCGCAACCGGATTCTGGACGGCCAATGTCACGCCGGGTTCGTTGCCGAGCGTTTCGGTACAATCCAAGGAAATCGTTGTCGGCACCAAGCAGCAGACGGTCAACGTTCCAACGATCGGCGTGGAAGACAAGCCTTCCGCTCCGGCAAACTGATGCTTGCATAATCGTTCCTGATATGTTCCACTCTGCCGATGACGAAACTCACCGGCAGAGGGACAACACTGAATTCGACCAGCACGCGCTTTGACCTGCCCGTGCGCGAAGCGGACGGCGATTGGCTGGATGATCGCGACGCGATCGACGGGCCTCCCGCCAGGTTGAAAACGACCGTAACGGAGCTGGCGGCCAAGACGATCATCAGTCGCAACACATCGCCCGACGTGCCGTTCGACCGGTCGATCAACAGCTACAACGGCTGCGAACACGGCTGCATCTATTGCTTTGCCAGGCCCAGCCACGCGTATCATGACCTTTCGCCCGGTATCGATTTTGAAACCCGGCTGTTTGCGAAACCCGATGCCGCGCGGCTGTTGCGGCGCGAGCTGGCGGCGAGGACATACACGCCCGCGCCGATCGCCATGGGCACCAACACCGACCCCTATCAGCCGATCGAGCGGCAATACCGCCTGACCCGTCAGATCCTGGAAGTGTGCGCCGAAATGCGCCATCCGGTAACGATCACCACGAAATCTGCGCGCGTGTGCGAGGATATCGACCTGCTGCGACAGATGGCGCGCGACAACCTGGTTGCAGTGCAGATTTCGGTCACGTCGCTCGACGCACGACTATCGGCAACACTCGAACCGCGCGCATCGACGCCGGCAAAACGGCTGGCGGCAATCGCGCAGCTGGCCGACGCGGGCGTGCATGTCGGGGTTAATGTATCGCCGGTCATTCCCGCGATCACCGACAGCGACCTGGAAGCGATCCTGATGCGCGCCGGCGCTGCGGGCGCGGTTTCGGCCAGCTGGATCCTGATCCGCCTGCCGCACGAAGTCGCGCCGCTGTTTCGCGCCTGGCTGCAGACCCACTTCCCCGATCGTGCCGACAAGGTGATGGCGACGATCCAGGCGATGCGCGGGGGCAAGGATTACGATCCCGCCTTTTTCGCCCGCATGAAGCCGCAAGGCGTCTGGGCCGACCTGATCCGCACCCGCTTCCGCCTCGCCCGCGAACGCGCGGGCATCCCGCAAAAACGCGCGGTGCTCGATTGCAGCGGGTTCAGGCCGCCAGGACAACTCAGCCTCTTCTAAAATCCTCCCCGGCACGGGGAGGGGGACCGCCCGCAGGGTGGTGGAGGGGCGGCGCGGCCGGACGCTACCCCTCGGCGTTGGACTGCTACGCTCGCAGGCTTGGCGCAACATACCACGCGGGGCGCCATGAGGCACCGCCCCTCCCCCACGGCTTCGCGTGGTTCCCCTCCCCGTCCCGGGGAGGATTTAAGCGCGCCAGCGGTAATCCCGAAACGTGTCGCGCAAATCCTTCTTGCTGATCTTGCCCGTTCCGGTGTGTGGCAGCGCATCGACGAAGGCGATCTCGTCCGGCACCCACCATTTCGCAACAATGCCGCCCAGATATGCGCGCAATTCCGGCTCATCGACCGCCGCATCAGGCTTGCGCACCACGACCAGCAGCGGGCGTTCTTCCCATTTGGGATGATGGATCCCGATTGCCGCTGCTTCGGCCACGCCGGGATGGCCGACAGCCGCATTTTCCAGCTCGACCGAGCTGATCCATTCGCCGCCCGACTTGATGACATCCTTGGTACGGTCGGTCAGCTGCAGATTGCCATCGGGGTGGATCACCGCGACGTCGCCGGTGTCGAACCAGCCGTCGGCGCCAACAGCATCGCGTTCGGCGCGGAAATAGCGTTTGATGACCCACGGCCCACGCACTTGCAGCGCGCCGGCGGTCTTGCCGTCACGCGGCAATACCAACGCCGGATCATCGAGCGCGACGCAGCGCAATTCAACCCCATAGGCCGGCCGACCCTGCAGCGCCATCACCGCCACCTGGTCCTCGAAAGCCAGATCGTCCCAATCTGCCGATTGCGCCCCGGTTGTGCCCACTGGCGACGTTTCGGTCATGCCCCACAAATGCGCCACGCGGATGCCGGCGCGCATGAACCGTTCGATCATCGATCGTGGCATGGCCGATCCGCCGCACAAGACCTGGCGCAAACTGGCCGGGATCGGTTTGCCGGCCAGGTCGAGATGCTGCAGCATGCCGGACCAGGCCGTCGGTACGCCCGCCGATGCCGTCACCTGTTCGCGGTCGAACAGATCACACAGCACCGCCGCGTCGTTGACCGCCGAATAGACGAGTTTCGACCCCGCCGCCGCACCTGCCCAGGGCAGGCCCCAACTCGCGGCATGAAACATCGGCACGATCGGCATCATTACCGTTCGCGCATCAAGCCCGAACACCGCTGGCATGATGCAGGTCATGGCATGCAGCACGGTCGAGCGGTGCTCGTACAACACACCCTTGGGATTGCCCGTGGTGCCGCTGGTGTAGCACAGCATGCAGGCATCGCGCTCGTCGCCATCGGCCCATCCGGCATTGCCGTCATGCGGCGCGATCCAGTCTTCGAAATGTTGCGCCGGCAGCCCGCTGTCGAAACAGATGTAATGCTCGATGGTCGGCCAGCGCGGCTTCATCCGCTCGACCACGGCCGCCCATTGCAGATCGAACAGCAGCACGCGATCTTGCGCATGGTTGACGATGTAATCCAGTTGATCGTCGAACAGCCGCGGATTGATCGTGTGCAGAATGCCGCCTGCGCCAATCGCGCCGTACCAGCTGACCAGATGACGGTGGTGGTTCATCGCCAGCGTCGCCACGCGGTCGCCGGGCGTCAGGCCGAACGCGCGCAAAGCCTGGGTCATGCGCAGCGCATCGTGGCGTATGCCGGCCCAGTTCGTGCGCGTTTCGGTGCCGTTGCACCAGTGCGACACGATCTCGCGCGTCCCGTGTTCGCGCGCTGCATGGTCGATCAAGGTGGTAACGCGCAGGCTCCAGTCCTGCATCCCGCCCAGCATTTTGCTCTCCATGGTCTCGTTGGGACTCTTGTGGTCCGGTTTTGCTTGGAGGGCAAATGCTTCAACCAACCGCGTCATTCCCGCGTCCGCGCGAATGACGAAAGTACGCCTTACTCCACCAACCTCAGATGCCGGTCTGCCTTCGCTGTCAGCATCACGTTGGCAAGGCCTTCGATCGGGATCAAGCGCTCGATCATTTCGCTGTCGAGCCGGAAATCCTGGCCCAGCAGCACCCACGGCTCGCGCCTGTCGCCCGTGCGCAAATGCACGCGCACTTCGCCGCGCGCGTCAACGCCGCGCGGCAACAGCATCGCCAGTTCGCCCACTGCCTCGGGCCGCAGGATTTCGCATTGCAGGACCATTTTCGCCGCGCTGGTCACTTGCGACAGCGGCCGCGCGCCGCGGATCGTCACGCGCGGCTGGTCATCCGCATTGGGTCTGTCGATTTCGACATTGAGCAGCACGCAAGTGCCGTCGCGCGCCCATTGCACAAACGGATCGACCAGGCTTTCCTCGAAGCACGAGGCGGAAAACAACCCGCTGGCGTCGGAAAAATCGGCCATGACAAAGTCCTTGCCACGCTTAGTCTTGCGCTTCTGCACCCCCTCGACCATCGCCGCCATCACCGCCGCCGTGCGCCCGGCGGCCGTGCCGCCCGCTGCGGTCAGGCTGGAAAAACTGCGCGCGCCATTGGCGACAGCGATCGCGCGGTATTCCCCGACCGGATGCGCGGCAAAATAGAACCCGAAATTGTCGCGCTCGGCGGCCATCTGCTCGGCGCGGGTCCATGGTTTGGTCTCGGTCAGGCGCGTCGCCTGTTGCGCATGATCGTCCCCGCCAAACAGACCGCCCTGCCCCGATGTGCGCGACCGCACCGCTTCATCGGCAACCGCCATCAGCAATTCGGCATTGGCGATCAGTTGCGCGCGATTGGTCTCCAGCCCGTCGAGCGCGCCACCGGCGGCCAATGCCTCCAACTGGCGCCGGTTCATCGCGCCGGCGGGCAAGCGGCGGAACATGTCGTCGATCGACTGGAACGGGCCGTTCGCCTCGCGCTCGGCCACGATCGCATCCATCGCCTTTTCACCCACGTTTCGCAGCCCTGCCAGCGCATAGCGCACGGCATAGGATTCCTCAGTCTGCTCGACAGTAAATTCCGCCTCCGACCGGTTGATATCGGGGCCGGCCAGCGCGACGCCATTGCGGCGCATGTCATCGACATACACATTCAGCTTTTCCGACTGATGCATGTCGAAACACATCGATGCGGCGTAGAATTCATGCGGATAGTGCGTTTTCATCCACGCGGTCTGATACGCGAGCAACGCATAAGCCGCAGCGTGGCTCTTGTTGAAACCGTACCCGGCGAACTTGTCGATCAGGTCGAACAGCTCGTTGGCTTTGGGCGCTTCGATCTGCGACACGGTCAGGCACCCGGCGACGAACCGCCCGCGCTGCTGGTCCATCTCGGCCTGGACTTTCTTCCCCATCGCACGGCGCAGCAGGTCGGCATCGCCGAGCGAATAGCCCGCCAGGATCTGCGCGGCCTGCATCACCTGTTCCTGATAAACGAAAATGCCATAGGTTTCGGCCAGGATGCCCGCCAGCTTGGCATGGGGATATTCGATCGCCTCCAGCCCGTTCTTGCGCCGGCCGAACAGCGGGATGTTGTCCATCGGGCCCGGGCGGTACAACGACACGAGCGCGATGATATCGCCGAACGCGGTGGGCTTTACCGCTGCCAGCGTGCGCCGCATGCCTTCGGATTCGAGCTGGAACACACCGACCGTATCGCCTGACTGCAGCAACCGATAGACCGCCTCGTCATCCCAGGCCAGCGTCAGCAGATCGATCGTGATGCCGCGCCGTATCAGCAGATCGACCGCCTTGCGCAGCACCGACAGGGTCTTGAGCCCGAGAAAGTCGAATTTGACGAGGCCGGCGTCCTCGACATGTTTCATGTCGTATTGCGTGACCGGCATGTCGGACCGCGGATCGCGATACAGCGGCACAAGCTGCGCCAGCGGCCGGTCGCCGATCACCACGCCCGCCGCATGGGTCGAGCTGTTGCGCGGCAGGCCTTCGAGCTGCATCGCCAGGTCGATCAGGCGGCGCACTTCGGGATCGTTGTCGTATTCGCGGCGCAGTTCGAGCACACCGTTGAGCGCGCGCGGCAGCGGCCACGGGTCGGTCGGGTGGTTGGGGATCATCTTGCACAGCCGGTCGACCTGGCCATAGCTCATCTGCAGGATGCGACCGGTATCGCGCAGCACCGCGCGCGCCTTCAGCTTGCCGAACGTGATGATCTGCGCAACGTGGTCTTCGCCATATTTGGCCTGGACATAGCGGATGACTTCGCCGCGCCGGGTTTCGCAGAAGTCGATGTCGAAGTCGGGCATCGACACGCGTTCGGGGTTGAGGAAGCGTTCGAACAGCAGCCCGAGCCGGATCGGATCGAGATCGGTAATCGTCAGCGACCACGCGACGAGCGAGCCTGCGCCCGATCCACGTCCCGGGCCGACCGGAATGCCCTGGTCCTTGGCCCATTTGATGAAATCGGCAACAATCAGGAAGTAACCGCCAAAACCCATGCGGTTGATGACATCGACTTCGAATTCGATGCGCGCGCGGTATTCGATGACTTCACCCCAGATCCCGGCAGCCTCGAGCGCGGGATAATCCGCCGCCACGGGATCGACATCGGGGCCCGACGTCAGGATCCGCGCCAGCTCCTCATGCGTTTCGGCAGGGTAATAGGGCTCCATCCGCCGCAGCAGACCCACGCGGCTGTCGGTGCCGCACATCCGCGCCTCGCCCTCCTGGTCGCCGGCCAGGCTGGGCAGGATTGGGGCGCGCTTGGGTGGCATCACCGCGCAGCGCTGCGCGATCACGAGCGTGTTGGCGATCGCTTCGGGCAGATCGGCAAACAGCTCGGCCATGACGGCCGCAGGCTTGATCCACCATTCGGTGCTTGAGCGCGGACGGTCCACGCGATCGACATGCGTGCCGCTGGCAATACACAGCATCGCGTCGTGCGCCGGGTAGAAACTGTGCTCGGCAAAGCAGGCCGGGTTGGTCGCGACCAGCGGCCAGTCGCGCGCATAGGCCAGGTCGATCAGCGCCGCTTCGGCGCTGTCTTCGGCCGCATCGCCGCGCCGGGCAAGCTCGATATAGAACCGCTCCGGGAACAGCGTGGCCAGCGTGTCGGCATAGGCCTCGCCCGCTGTCACCTGGCCCTCGGCCAGCAGGCGCGTCACCGCGCCCTCGCCCGCGCCGGTCAGGCAGATCAACCCGTCGCAATGGCCGGTCAGGTCCTCGATGCGGACATGCGCGGCAAATTCCAGCGGGCGACCGAGATGCGCCAGGCTGGCGAGGTGGCACAAGTTGTCGAAGCCGGTTGCGTCCTGCGCATACAGCGCGATCCAGTCGATTGTCGGCGCCGATTGCTGCCCCGGCAGCGCCGATCCGCCGCGTTCGGGCCGCGCCACGGCCAGCATCGTGCCGATAATCGGCTGCACAGCGGCATCCTTGCACGCCTTGGCAAACGCGACCGAGCCGTACAGCCCGTTGCGATCGGTAATCGCCACCGCCGGAAACCCGCGCTCTGCCGCCGTCTTGGCGATGGCCTTGGGGTCGACCGCGCCATCGAGCAGCGTGTAGGACGAATAGATGCGAAGCGGGACGAACGGGGCGTGGGGCATGCAGGGTATATAGGGTAACGCAGCGGGGAACGGGAGGTACAACGACCAGTTATCACCACACGTTTCTGCCCCCCTCCCCTTCAGGGGAGGGGCCGGGGGTGGGGCCTCTCGGCTACAATCCCACGTCGCGATGGTGCCATAAGCGTTGGCGCGTGGGGCGCGGCCCCACCCCAACCCCTCCCCTGAAGGGGAGGGGCTTTCTGGTCAGAGCAGTTTCGCGATGTCTTTCGCGATCGTTGCCGGCTTGTCGAGTGGCGCGTAGCGGGCGACGACCTTGCCGTCCCGGCCGATCAGAAACTTTGTGAAATTCCATTTGATTCCGGTGGTGCCGACAATGCCCGGCGCCTCGGATTTCATCCATTTGTACAGCGGGGTGGTCGCATCGCCGTTGACATCGATCTTGGCAAACAGCGGAAAGCTGACTCCGAAATTGACCTTGCAAAAGCTGTCGATCTCTTCGGCGCTGCCCGGTTCCTGCCCGCCGAACTGGTTGCACGGAAACGCCAGCACTTCAAAGCCTTGCGCTCCATATTGCTGCCACAGCGCCTCGAGCCCGTCATATTGCGGCGTAAACCCGCATTTCGATGCGGTGTTGACCACCAGCAGCACTTTGCCGAGCTTGTCGGCGAGCGAGACATTCTCGCCATTGGGCAATGTCGCGGTGAAATCGGCGATCGTGTGCGGCTGCGCCATGGTTTTTATCCCTTTATTCGAGCACGCCCTCATGCAGGCGCAAAACCCGGTCCATACGCAAGGCCAGGCGTTCGTTGTGCGTTGCGATCAGCGCCGAACTGCCCTGCCGGCGCACCAGGCGCAGCAATTCGTCGAGCACGCGGTCGGCCGTGGCTTCATCGAGATTGCCGGTGGGCTCGTCCGCCAGCACCAGCGACGGGCGATTGGCGAGCGCGCGCGCCACGGCGACGCGCTGTTGCTCGCCGCCCGAAAGCTGGCTGGGCCGATGATCGAGCCGGTGGCCCAGCCCCAGCGTTTCAAGCAGGTCGCGCGCCAGTTTGTTGGCATCGGCCTTGGCGACGCCGGCAATCATCTGCGGCAGCACGACATTTTCCGATGCGGTAAAGTCGGGCAGCAGGTGGTGAAACTGATAGACGAAACCGATATGATCGCGGCGCAGCGCGGTGCGCGCATCGCCCGACAGACGCGAGGCATCGGTGCCGGCGATCTCGATCGTGCCCTGGAACCCGCCTTCGAGCAGGCCGATCGCCTGCAGCATCGTCGATTTGCCCGACCCCGATGGCCCGAGCAGCGCGACGACTTCGCCGGGCTGAATGGCGAGATGCACACCGCGCAGCACCTCGATCGCAACACCGCCCTGGTGGAACGTGCGGCGCAGATCGACGAGACGGACGACCGGATCACTCATACCGCAGCACCTGCACCGGATCGGTACTCGCCGCACGGATCGCCGGGTACAGCGTGGCGAGGAAGCTGAGCAGCAGCGACATGCCGCAGATCACCGCGATCTCGACCGGATCGACCCGGCTCGGCAGATCGGTCAGGAACCGGATCGAAGGGTCCCACAGGTTCTGACCCGTCAGCCATTCGACGGCATGCACCATCGGCTGACGGAAATAGAGAAAGATCAGCCCGATACACAGGCCGGCGCCGGTGCCGACCGCGCCGATCAGCGAGCCGATCACCACGAAGATCCGCACCATGGAGCGCCGCGTCGCGCCCATCGTGCGCAGGATCGCGATATCGCGCGACTTGGCGCGCACCAGCATGATCAGCGATGACAGGATGTTGAACACCGCGACCAGCACGATGATCGACAGCACGACAAACATCGCCACGCGCTCAACCGCCAGCGCCTGGAACAGGCTGGCGTTGAGCGTTTTCCAGTCGCTCAGCACCGCCTTGCCCACCAGCGACGCCTTGATCGGCGCCAGCGTCGCGCCGACAGTGTCGGGATCGGTGGTCGTGACTTCGATCATGCCGATCGAATCGCCGCTCAGCAGCAGCGTTTGCGCGTCGGCAATCGGCATGACGACGAACGCATTGTCGTAATCATAGACGCCGATCTCGAATATGGCGGCGACGCGATAGCCGATCTGGCGCGGCACGGTGCCGAACGGCGTCGAGCGCCCGGCGGGATTGATGATCGTGATCGTATCGCCGACCTGCACACCCAGGTTTTCCGCCAGCCGCGATCCGATCGCGACCTGGCCGGCGCCGGGCTGGATATCCTTGAACGAGCCGGCGGTTTTCTTGGGCGCGAGCCGCGCCAGATCGCCCTGGGTGTTGCCGCGCGCGATAATCGCCTCGACCCGGCCGTTGAACGTCGCCAGCAGCGGCTGTTCGATCAGCGGCGAGGCGCGCGTGACGCCCGGCGTGGCCTCGAGCTTCTTTACCAGCCCCTGCCAGTCTTCGAGCCGGCCGCCATAGGCATTGATCACCGCATGGCCGTTGAGCCCGACGATCTTGTCCATCAGTTCGGCGCGAAACCCGTTCATCACGCTCATCACGATGACCAGCGCGGCAACGCCGAGCATGACCGCAACCAGGCTGATGCCGGCCACCAGCGCGATGAACGCCTCGCTACGGCCCGGCAGGATGTAGCGCCGGGCAATTGTCCATTCAAAAGGTGTCAGGAGCAAACGAGGCGTCACTTTCAAGCGTTGCCGGGGGGTCGCCTGCCTCTACGAGCTACGGCGGCGCGTGGCAATACGATAGGTGTTACGCCGCCATGGCCAGTCGGCTTCGTCCGGCGGCCTTTGCCGCATACAGCGCCTCATCGGCGCGCGACATCGCGGCATTTGCATCGGCGCCGATCACCGCGATGCCGCTGCTGATCGTCACGCAGACGGTGCCAGTCGGTACGGCCATCGTCGTTGCGGCAAGCCGGTCGACCAGCCGTTGCACCACCAGGCACGCCTGGTCCATCGGCACGTTGCGCAGCAGCACGGCAAATTCCTCGCCGCCGATACGCGCAACGACGTCGCTGCTGCGGAACGAAGAGCGCGCAATTTCGGCAAATTGCGCAAGCACACTGTCACCTGCGGCATGGCCAAAACGATCGTTGACCTGTTTGAAATGGTCGAGATCGATCATCGCGAGGCATGCGGCTTCGTCATCCGGGCCCAACGCATGCAACGCATCGAAGAATGCGCGGCGGTTGGGCAGCCCGGTCAGCGGATCAGTCAGCGCGGCGCGGCGCAATTCGTCGATCAGATCGTCGTTGCGTTGCGACACGGCCCGGAAATGCGCGGCGCTTCGGCTTAGCCGGTCGACTTCCAGTCGCCGGCGTGCGCGGTCTGCGACCACCGGCAGCGAACAGCATACGACCAGCCCGGCATACAACAGCGCCATTTCCAACCGGTCTCCCGCCGCGTCCAGCCCCGACGCGAGCGGCCCCAACCCCGCGACAGACATGGGCGCGGCGATCGTCGTGACGAGCAGCGGCATCGCCGTTGCGACCAGCGCGTCAACCCAGATCGCAGCAAACACCGCAAACAGCAGCGGCACAAGCAGCGTCCAGCGCGCATCCTGCAGAAACACGCTCGCGCACACGACCACCATCGTGGCGAAGATCAGAACCGCGATCGCCGCCTTGTGGCGTTCGGCAAACGGCGCACTGAGTGCATCGCCATCGCGCCGCCGGTCGAACACGATCCCGCGCAGCGCTGCCATCCGGCTGGTTATGGTCATGCCGAATGGCAGGATCGCGCCCAGCCCCACGCCGTGCCCCAGCATCCAGCTCTGCAAGCCAGGCCCGAACGCCATGCCTTTGGCAAAATGGGCCACGGTCGCGGCGGCCAGGCCGCTACCCAGCGGAATGACGATCATGATGCCAAGCGCGAACACGGCAATCTTGGTAAACGTGGCAACGGTCCAGGTGCTCTTGAAGATCCGCTGCGCCAGCAGCGCGGCGGCGATCGCTTCGCCGATGGAGGCCGCAGCGAGGACCGGCGCAATCGTCCAGCCGATGCCGAAACAGCCCGATGCCACGATGTGCGCGACCGCGCATGCGGTAATGCCCGCGCGCCAGCGCCTGCGATCGGCCGCGATCAACCAGGCTGCCAGGATGGCGCTCGACAGCCAGACCATCGCGAACCCGCCGTTGAGCCGCACGAACGCACTGGCAAAGACCGCCCCGCCGAAATAGAGCACGGCGACCAGGACGGTTCCGAAATGATTACGTACATTTCCCATGTGCGCATTAGCCATGATTGCAGTAAATTTTAACCTAACGACCGCGCGGAAAATCCATGGCATTTTGGCAAGGAGCGGGCGCAGGCCGCGTGCTTTTGCCGTATCCGGTCAACGGTCCGGGCCAGGTCAGCGCCAGCGCAGTGTCATCATGCCGCCATATGAGCGATTGGCGCCCCTTGCGTTTCGTCGCAAACGAGGCCACATGGCGCCCGGATTGCACAGACCTTTGGTGCTTGCGGATCAATCCCGGACCCATGACACGCCCATGACCATACCCGACGCATTTTACGATGAAAACGGCGACAAGCTGCATGAAGAATGCGGCGTGTTCGGGGTGCTCGGCCTCGACGACGCCTCTGCGTTGACCGCGCTGGGACTGCACGCGCTGCAGCATCGCGGGCAGGAAGCGGTGGGCATCACCAGTTTCGACGGGATCGAATTCTATACGCGGCGCGGCAATGGCCATGTCGCGGCGAATTTTTCGTCGAGCGAGGCGCTGAGCGAACTGCCCGGCAACATGGCGGTCGGCCATGTCCGCTATTCGACGACCGGCGGCGCAGGCCTGCGCAATGTGCAGCCGCTCTATGCCGATCTGGCGTCCGGCGGGTTTGCCATCGCGCACAACGGCAACATTTCGAACGCGATGACGCTGCGCCGCGATCTGGTTACCAAAGGCGCGATCTTTCAATCGACCAGCGACACCGAAGTCATCATCCATCTGGTCGCGACGAGCCGGTACCCCACGCTGCTCGACCGCTTTACCGATGCGCTGCGGCTGGTCGAGGGTGCCTATTCGCTGATCTGTACCACGCCCGAAGGCATGATCGCGTGCCGCGATCCGCTCGGCATCCGGCCGCTGGTCATGGGCAAGCTGGGCGATGCGATCATCTTTGCCAGCGAAACCGTCGCGCTCGATGTGGTCAGCGCCGAATTCGTGCGCGAGATCGAGCCGGGCGAGCTGGTTCAGGTGAGCATGGACGGCCAGATCACGTCGCACCGCCCGTTCCGCAATGCGCGGTCACGGATGTGCATTTTCGAACACGTCTATTTCAGCCGCCCCGACTCGATCATCGGCGGGCGCTCGGTCTATCAGGTGCGCAAGGCGATCGGCGAACAGCTCGCGATCGAGGCGTCGATCGATGCCGACCTGGTCATTCCCGTGCCCGACAGCGGCACGCCGGCCGCGCTGGGCTATGCGCAGCAATCGGGCATTCCGTTCGAACTGGGCATCATCCGCTCGCATTACGTCGGCCGCACGTTCATTCAGCCGTCGGACGGCAAGCGCCATGCCGATGTGAAGCGCAAGCACAACGCCAATCGCGCATTGGTAGCGGGCAAGCGCATCGTGCTGATCGACGATTCGATCGTGCGCGGCACGACCTCGCTGAAAATCGTGCAGATGATGCGCGAGGCCGGCGCGAGCGAAGTCCATTTCCGTGTTGCCAGCCCGCCGACCGAACATTCCTGCTTTTATGGCGTCGATACGCCCGAGCGGTCGAAACTGCTCGCCGCGCGGATGGATGTAGAGGAAATGGCCCGGTTCATCCAAGCGGACAGTCTGGCATTCGTGTCGATCGACGGATTGTACCGCGCGGTCGGTGAAGCGCAGCGCAATGCCGCACGGCCGCAGTATTGCGATGCGTGCTTCAGCGGCGATTATCCCACGCGGCTCACCGATCTTGGCGACCGCGAAGCCGCCGTGCGCGGACTGGCGACTGTCGACGAATGACTGGCGCTCTGACAGGCAAAGTCGCGCTGGTGACCGGCGCGAGCCGGGGCATCGGCGCCGCAACCGCGCAGGCGCTGGCTGCGGCCGGCGCGCATGTCATTCTCGTCGCGCGGACGGCGCGCGATCTGGAAACGGTCGAGCAGGCGATCTTCGACGCCGGCGGATCGGCAACGATCGCGCCGTGCGACCTGGCCGAGCCTGACGCGATTTCGCGGCTGGCAACGGCGCTGGTGGGCCGCTGGAGCGCGCTCGACATCATGGTGATCAATGCCGCAGTCCTGCCTGTGCTGACCCCTGTATGGCAGATCGAGCCGCGCGATCTCAATCGCGGACTGTTGCTCAACGTCGCTGCGACCCAGGCGCTGATCGCCAGTTTTCACGCCATGCTGCGCAAAAGCGCCGGCGCGCGGATCGTCGGCGTGACCAGCAGCGTTGGCGCCCAGGCGCGCGCGTATTGGGGCGCCTATGGTGCATCGAAAGCGGCATTCGACAATCTGCTCGACGCCTATGCGCAGGAAGTGCGCGGGATTTCCGACATCCGCGTGGCGATCGTCGATCCCGGCGCGACCCGCACCGCGATGCGTGCCAAGGCCTATCCCGGCGAAGACCCGGCCAGCGTGAAATCGCCGGACATCGTGGCCGCACGGATTGCCGCGCTGGTGGCTGAGGATTTCGCCAGTCCGCATCGCGAACGTATCGAAACACCGGCGAATTGATGTGGTATCAGGCTGATTAACCAGCCTGGCTGACCTGCGGTTAACACCGCACTGGCAGAAATACGGACTTCCGAGCGCACCGCCCGTGATCGGGCAGACAATCGGGGTCGGTTTATGAACAACACCACCTGGAACGATAGCCGGTTTGGTCCGGGCAGCTACGAACACGCTTCGCAAGAGGACCGCAGCACGCCGCGCATGCGTGTGCATTTCGGCGCCTCGGTGCGCCCCTCCGGCGTGCGCGGATTTCAAACGATCGTGCGCGACCTGTCGCTGGGCGGCTATACCGCCGTGTCACCCGCACGGCTGGATGTGCACAACTTCTGCTGGCTGGCAATTCCGGGATTTCCGGCAATGCAGGGCGAAGTGATCTGGTGGGACGCTGGCCTGTTCGGCGTCGCGTTCGGGACGCTGCTCGACCTGTCGACATTCAACGCGATCATCGCATACCAGCGCAGCGGATCGGGGGCGGATGATCTGGTGGTTTAGAGCGTGACGCTCTGAGCTGTCACCTCCTGGTGATCCGGATCAATTGCGGTAGCCACGAAACCCATTGCTGACAGATCATCGGCTCCCGTTTGTTGGCGTGGCGCGACTGCGACGGCGCAGGGCTTGCGGCGGATGGCCATAGATCCTCAGGCACACGCGGCGCATGCGCTCCATGTCGCCAAAGCCGACCTGCAGCGCGATCTGGTCGAGCGGCTCGGTCGTGTTTTCGATCTGCGGCAACGCTGCCTCGCAGCGCAGGCGTTCGACCGCGCGCGCCGGGGTTTCGCCGGTTTCGGCAGTGAACTGACGCGCGAACTGACGCGGGCTGATCCGCACGACTTCGGCCAGTTGCTCGACCGACAGCTTTTCGCGCAAGTGTGTCCGCGCATACGCCAGCGCATCGCGGATGCGTCCCGGCCTGGGCTCCAGCTCGAGCAGCGTCGAGAACTGCGACTGGCCGCCGCTGCGCCGGTGATAGACGACGAGATCGCGCGCAATCGCTTTCGACGTGGCGCTGCCGCAATCTTCCTCGATCATCGCCAGTGCGAGGTCGATGCCGGCGGTGATCCCGGCCGAAGTCCAGACTTCGTCCTCGCGCACGAAGATACGATCTGCATCGACCTTGATCGACGGATAGCGCTGCTGGAGTTCGCCCGCGCAGCGCCAGTGGGTCGTCGCCCGTCGCCCGGCCAGCACCCCCGCCGCGGCGAGCAGAAAAGCGCCGGTGCAGACGCTGGCGACGCGGCGCGCGCGCGGCGCCCACGCGCGGATAAGCTCAGCGGTTTGGGACTGATCGTCGAGGATTGCCGGGCTCTGCGCACCGACCACGATCAGCGTGTCGAGATGGCCGAGCGTGGCCGGTGCGACAGTGGCGATCGTCACGCCCGCCGCGCCCGACACCAGCCCCCCGGCGGCCGAGACGATATGCACGTCGTACCGGGCCTCGTGAAAATCACTGGCCAGCGCGAACGCGCACAACGGTCCGCCAAGATCGAGCAGCTCGAAACCGGGAAATACGAGAAACCAGATGGCGCGGCCGTATGTCGGCATGTCAGGACCTTCGTTTTGGCAGAATGTGTTGGATATATGTCATTTCTGACATCGCGCATCGGACATATACAGGCTCCATCGCAACGCTTGGCCGCTGGGGCCATACAGTGATGGAGACAGACGATGACTGCAATTTCAAACGTGATCCTGGTGCACGGCGCATGGGCGGACGGTTCGAGCTGGGCCAAGGTTATCCCGCTGCTGTCCGCAAAGGGCTTCAACGTGACCGCAGTGCAGCTGCCGCTGAGCAGCTTCGAGGCGGACGTCGCCACGGTGCGCCGCGCCATTGCGCTGGCCGAAGGCGAAATCGTGCTGGTCGGCCACAGCTACGCCGGCGCGGTGATCGGTGAGGCGGGCAACGACGCCAAGGTGGTGCGTATGGTCTATGTGGATGCCTTCGCACCAGACGCTGGTGAATCCGCTGGTTCGCTGATGGCGCAGTTCGAGGCGGCACCCATCGGCGCCGAGCTGCGCCCCGATGCCGAGGGCTTCCTCAGCCTGACCCGCACCGGCGTGTTCGAATTGTTCGCGCAGGACCTGGATGACGCCGAAAAGGCTGTCATCCACGCCACCCAGGGCCCGGTCAACGGCGCCGCGCTTGGCGGCACCCTGACTGCCGCAGCATGGCGCACGCGCCCGACGTTCTACCTGATCGGCGATGACGACCACGCCATTCCCGCCGTCGAGCAGGCGCGTATGGCCGCGCGGATGAACGCCACCGTCGCGCATGTTGCCGCCAGCCATGTGCCGATGTTGTCGCAGCCCGGCGTGGTGGCCGACTTCATCGCCACCGCCGCTGCGTGACCAGCCGGGGCGGCGTGCGCGCCGCCCCATTGCGCGAAAGGACACGGTCATGAGGATCAAGGCCAACGGCGTGGAACTCCATGTCGAGCAACAGGGCGCTGGCACGCCGGCGCTGGTATTCCTGCACTATTGGGGCGGATCGGCGCGAACGTGGCGGCATGTGAGCGACCTGCTCGCACCCGAGTTTCGTACCATTGCGCTCGACCAGCGCGGCTGGGGGCGGTCGGATGCGCCCGCGCACGGCTACACGCTCGCCGATCTGGCCGCAGACGCGCAGGCGGTGATCGCAGCGCTTGCGCCCGAGCGCTACATTCTCGTCGGCCATTCGATGGGCGGCAAGGTCGCGCAACTGATCGCCGCGCGCCGCCCGGCGGGCCTGATCGGACTGGCGCTCGTCGCGCCGTCGCCCCCCTCGCCGCTAGGGCTGCCGCTGTCCGTGCGAGAGGGCATGGTCGCCGCCTATGACACGCGCGAAAGCATCGTCGCGACAGTGGCGCAAGTGCTTGCCCCGGGCGGGCTGGCGCCAGAGGATCTGGCCGGCGTCATCAGCGACAGCCTCTCCGGCGCACCAGCGGCACGGGCGGCGTGGCCGATGGTCACCAGCCAGGAGGACATTACCGCCGACGTGGCCCGCATCGCGGTGCCGACGATCGTCCTGTCCGGCACGGACGACCGGGTCGATCCGCCAGACATCCTGCGCCGTGAATTGCTCGCGCGGATACCGCAGGCACGGTTGCACGAACTGCCTCATGCCGGGCACTTGCTGCCGCTCGAGGCGCCGGCCGCCGTCGCGCGCCTGCTGCGAGCGTTTGCCTTGTCGCTGGGCGACGACGACCTGACCACCACCGCCGCGCAGGGCACCGGACCGAACTGCGCGTGGTGCGGCATCGCCCGCAGCGCCGTGGCGCAGGCTCGGCTCGACCAGCAGAGCGCATAGCCCTCCCACACGCAAGCGAATGGATTGTCCCATGTCGCCTTTACAGATCATCCGCATCCCGATCCTGCCGTTCGGCATCGTAAACGCCCATCTGATCCGGGGTGAGGCGGGCTGCATTCTTGTCGATGCCGGTATCCCCGGTTCGGAGCGCAAGATAGGCCGCGCGCTCGCGCGCCATGGGCTGACCTTCGGCGATATCCGGCTGATCGTCATCACCCATGCCCATACCGATCACGCCGGCAGCGCCGCGCGGTTGCGCCAGCTTTCTGGCGCGCCGATCCTGGCGCATAGCGGCGATGCCGATTTCTACAGCCGCCGGCGGCCGATGAGCTATTGCCCGACGGGCCCGGTCGGCCGGCTGTTCTTCAGGACGCCGCTGCCGCACCAGCCTTACGAGGGCTTCGTCCCGGATATGATGATGCACGATAGCGAGCAGGTGAACCTTTCCGCGTTCGGAGTCGCTGGGACCGTGCGTCATACCGCCGGGCACACCGCCGGGTCGATTTCTGTCGAACTCGCCTCGCGCGATGCGCTGGTTGGCGATCTGGTGGCGTCGGGTATCCTTATCGGCGGTCTTGCGCGGATCGGTCATGCCATTCGCCCCCCGTTCGAGGATGATCCGGCAAAGGTGGCCTTCGAACTGGAACGATTGGTGCAAAATGGCGCCGAGCGCTTTTACCTCGGCCACGGTGGTCCACTCGGTGCAAGCGAAGTGCTGCGCCATGCCAACGCGCTCGCGGCGTTAACTTCGGCTCAAGGCGCGGAAGGCGATTGCGGGCACGCGCATTAAAACGGCGCGTCTGCGACTGATGGGTTCAAGCCTGTTTCATCATCGCGTGCGCGGCAAGCGCCCTCGTCCGCGCTTCGACATGGCCGATAATCTGCTCGGGATACGCCTTGGGCCGCACCTTTGGATCATGGATATCATCGTCCGACAAATTCGCCAGTTCAGGTACCCAGCGCCGGATATACCCCGCGGCATCGAACTTTGGCGACTGGGTCAGCGGCGCCATGATCCGCACGAACATGTTTGAATCGACGCCCGATCCCGCGGTCCATTGCCAGTTGACCGCATTCGATCCGTGGTCGGCATCCACCAGCGTATCCCAGAACCAGCGCTCGCCTTCGCGCCAGTCGATCAGCAGGTGCTTGATCAGGAAACTGGCGGTGATCATCCGCACACGGTTATGCATCCACCCCGTGGCCCACAGCTGGCGCATGCCGGCATCGACTATGGGATACCCCGTCTGGCCCTTCTGCCATGCTGCCAGCCCCTTGGCATCATCGCGCCAGGGCAGATGATCGAACGCTTCGCGCGCATTCCTGACGGCATAATCGGGCATCTGCACGGTGATGTTGGCGGCATAATCGCGCCAGCCCAGCTCGCCCAGGAACACGTCGACCGATCCGCCGGCATCCTTCACCGCATGCCAGACGGCCGCAACCGACACTTCGCCCCAATGCAGATGCGGCGACAGCATCGACGTACCATCGACCGAAGGCAGGTTGCGCGTTTCACTGTACCGTTTAGCGTGATCGGTAAAATCATCGAGCCGATCGGCAGCGCCGGTTTCACCCGGGGTCCAGGTTTTGCGAAAGCCGCCCGCCCAGTCGGGCTTGCTTGGCAACAAGCCCCATCCGTCCAGCTTGTCGCTATCCGGCCAGAACTTGGGCTTGGTCAGATGCTTGGGCGCAGCGACCGGCTTATGCGGCGGCATATGCTGGACCAGCGCGCGCCAGAACGGGGTGTAGATCTTGTACGGGGTGCCGCTGCCGGTCAGCAGCGACCCGGGCGGCACCAGATATTGTCCCTCGTGCAGCACCAAATCAAAGTTTTTGGCCACCGCGCGTTCGGCCATGCGCCACCACGGCTCGGCATGCGCCATGGCATGCACCCGCCGCGCGCCGGTTTCGCGCCGCACAGCGCCCAGCGCCTCATGCGCCTTGCCCCGGCGCAGCACCAGCTGCGAGCCGATCTTGCGCAGATCCGCATCGAGGCTGGCCAGGCTGTGATGCAGCCACCAGCGCGACGCTGCGCCCATCGCACGATGGCGCGGGGTTTCGTCATCGAGCACATAGACCGGAATGACTGCGCCCTCGGCCGCCGCAGCAGCGAAAGCCGGCTGATCGGCAAGCCGCAAATCCTGGCGCAGCCAGACGATAACAGGATCAGTCATGGCGCCCTTCTGCCCGCCGCCGGTTCCGCCGCGACCTGCCTTTTCGGGCAATGATCAGCCCGGAACGGTCCACGTCTGGCCCTTCGCCAGCAGTTTGCCAAGATCCGCGCTCTTGCCCGCGCGCGCTTTCTGGTCCTGACCGAGCAATTCGCCTTCGTAGGTCGGGCGCGGATCGTCGTAAATCACGCCCAGCGCCATCGGAAATGGCCCGAACGGCATTTCGATCAGCATGTGCGCGACTGCGCGATTGGTCACGTTGTGGACGATCACGCCCGCACCGCGCCAGTCGCCATCGACGACATCGACCACTTTCAACGTCAGCGTAGCGGTATCGAGCCCAATCCCCCGGGTGCCCTTGGCAAACAGCAGCGGTTCGCCATGGCGCGCCCACACCTGGTTCGCATCGGCGACCGGCTTGGCGATGAAATCGTCAAAGCGGTCCTTGTTGTACACGATGCAGTTCTGGAAAATCTCGACGAAGGCCGCGCCCTGGTGCGCATGTGCGGCCTTGATCACCGATGCCAGATCCTTCGACACGTCGTACGACCGCGCGATGAACCGGCCGCCTGCGCCAAGCGCAAACGCGCATGGCGACGCCGGCCGATCGACCGAGCCCATCGGCGAGGTCGGCGAAAACGTGCCCTCGCGGCTGGTCGGCGAGAACTGGCCTTTGGTCAGGCCGTAGATCTCGTTGTTGAACAGCAGGATCTGCGTGTTCACATTGCGGCGCAGGATGTGCATCAGGTGGTTGCCGCCGATCGACAGCCCGTCGCCATCGCCGGTGATCAGCCAGACATCGAGTTCCGGGTTGGCCAGCTTGATGCCGGTCGCGAACGCCGGCGCGCGGCCGTGGATCGTGTGAAAGCCATAGCTTTCGATGTAATACGGAAACCGGCTGGAACAGCCGATACCCGAGACGAACACCGTCTTCGACGGATCGGCGCCGAGATCGGGCAGCGTGCGCTGCACCGCTTTCAGGATGGCATAGTCGCCGCAACCGGGGCACCAGCGCACTTCCTGGTCGGTTTCCCAGTCTTTCAGGGTCGTCTTGATCGGGGTCAGGTCGTTCATCGCAATCGTCCTTCAGGCCGCCAGGATTTGTTCAATCGCCGCTTCGATTTCGGCAATCGTAAACGGCTGGCCGCTGGTCTTGTTGAGCGGGCGTGCATCGATCAGGAACTGGTCGCGCAGCACGGTCTTGAATTGGCCGGTGTTCATTTCGGGCACCAGCACGCGGTCATACCCGGCGAGCAACTCGCCCAGGTTTTCGGGCAGAGGCCAGATATAGCGGACATGCACGTGGCTGACATCGAGCCCGCGCCGGCGCGCGCGGCGCACCGCCTGGTGGATCGGGCCAAATGTGCTGCCCCAACCGACCAGCACCAGCTTGCCGCTCGCCTCGCCCAGCGTCACCTCCTGCGGCGGGATACTTTTCGCAATACCGTCGATCTTGGCCTTGCGCAGATCGGTCATCGTCTGGTGGCTGGCGGGCGAATAGTCGATCGCGCCCGTGGTGGGGTTCTTCTCGATCCCGCCGATGCGATGCATCAGCCCGGGTGTGCCCGCCTTGATCCAGGGCCGCGCACCGCGTTCGTTGCGCGCAAACGGCAGGACGGTGCCGTCAGGACCGTTGGGTTCCTCCAGAAACGTCGCGGGGAACGGCAGATAGCTGGCCGGATCGGGCACTTTCCACGGCTCGGCCGCATTGGCGATATAACCATCGGTCAACAGCATGACCGGGGTCATGTACTGCGTCGCGACACGGCACGCCTCGATCGCGCAATCGAACGCATCGCTCGGGGACCGCGCCGCGATCACCGGAATCGACGCATCGCCATTGCGGCCATAGACCGCCTGATACAGATCCGACTGCTCGGTCTTGGTCGGCAGCCCGGTCGATGGCCCGCCACGCTGCGAATTGACGATCACCAGCGGCAGTTCGGTCATCACCGCCAGCCCGATCGCCTCGGTCTTGAGCGCGATGCCCGGGCCCGACGATGACGTCACGCCCAGATGCCCGGCATACGATGCACCGATCGCCGAAGCGATCGCGGCGATTTCATCCTCTGCCTGGAATGTGGTGACGCCGAATTCCTTCAGCTTGACCAGATTATGCAGGATCGAGGATGCCGGCGTGATCGGATACCCGCCGAAAAACAACGGCAATTCGGCCAGCTGCGCGCCGGCGACCAGGCCATAGCTGATCGATTCGGCGCCGGTGACGGTGCGATACAGGCCCGGCTCGCTTTCGACAGGCGCGATCCGCACCTGCCGCAACGGACCCGACAGTTCGGCGGTTTCGCCATAGGCATGCCCGGCATTCAGCGCGGCGACATTGGCATCGGCGAGCGTCGAGTTCTTGGCGAACTTGGTGCGCAGCCAGTCGATCAGCGGGCCGCGCTCACGGTCGAACATCCACAGCGCCAGCCCCAGCGTCCACATGTTCTTGCAGCGCAGTGCTTCCTTGTTGCCAAGGCCGAACGGCTTGACCGCCTCGAGCGTGAGCGCAGAAATATCGAAGCCCAGCAGTTGCCATTTGTGCAGGCTGCCGTCTTCGAGCGGGTTGACCGTATACTTGGCCTTTTCCAGATTGCGTTTATTGAATTCGCCGCTGTCGGCAATGATCAACCCGCCGGGCTTCAGCGCGTCGAGGTTGACCTTGAGCGCAGCGGGATTCATCGCGATCAGCACATCTGGCTGATCACCTGCGGTTTCGATATCGGTCGATCCGAAATTGATCTGAAACGCCGAAACGCCGAACAGCGTGCCCTGCGGCGCGCGGATCTCGGCCGGAAAATCGGGGAACGTCGCCAGATCGTTGCCCGCCAGCGCCGTCGACAGCGTAAACTGTCCGCCGGTCAGTTGCATGCCGTCGCCGCTGTCGCCGGCAAACCGCACCACAACGGCATCGGGCGCCGCCGCGTTTTCTTTCCCACCGGTCAGGGCGTCGGGCCCGCCGAAAACTGCAGTAGCCATCGTATTCCTCGCTTGGCGGACCGGTCAGCAGGCCGATCGCCGTTCGTCAACGTGCGTGTGATCCCCGCGCCTAACGACGGGCAGGGTCAAGCGCAAAAAAGAAAATCTGCGTCACGTCATACCACGGCGCCATGGCCGCGCTTGATAATGATGGCGGGCTCTAGTCAAGACGCACTTGCGCATTTACCGTTCGAAAATTGCACAGCATAGCCACGAGGATTGCGGGCATCATGGCAGACGAAACCGCCACAGGCGTGACCATAAGGCCCGACGTGAAGGGTTTTCTCGATTACCTGAACGCCGCTGGCACGCCGCCGATGAGCACACTTACCCCGGCCATGGCGCGCCAGGAGTTTTTGATGATGAGCAGCGTGGCCGAGCGCGCGCCGCTGGATCTGCCGGTGATCCGCGATCTGGTCGCGCCCGGACCCGCCGGCGACATCGGGTTGCGCCTGTATGATTCGCGCGACACGCGCGCGCCGGGCCCGGCCGTCGTGTTCTTTCACGGTGGCGGTTTCGTCATCGGCGATCTGGCCACGCACCAGGCGTTCTGCACCGAGATTGCCAGCGCGCTCGATCTGCCGGTCATTGCGGTCGATTACCGGCTCGCGCCCGAGCACCCGTTTCCCGCCGCACCCGATGATTGCGAGGCCGCCGCGCGCTGGATCGCGACCAGCCCCGACGCGATCGGTCGCACGATCACGGGCCTGATCCCGATGGGCGACTCGGCAGGCGGGAACCTGGCGATCGTCGTGACGCAGGCGCTGGGGGCACGGCCCGCTGCCGTCCCCGTCATCCTGCAGGTGCCGCTGTATCCGCTGACCGACGACCGGCCCGACCACGCATCGTACCGGCAGTTTTGCGAGGGGTTCATGCTGAATGCCGACAGCATGGCGTGGTTTACGCGGTGCTATGCGGCCACACCCGGGGACCCGCGTGCCTATCCCTTGTATAATGACCATGCGCATACCCCGCCGACCGTGCTAGTCACCGCAGGGCTCGATCCGATCCGCGACAGCGGGCGGGTTTATGGCGCCGAACTGATCCTTGCGGGCGTGAACGTCACATTTCTGGAATTTGCCGGAACCATCCACGGCTTTGCACAATTGCGCAAAGCGATCCCGAGCGCTTACGACGATAGTTTCACAATTTTTGCCGCTATCAAACGGCACCTGGAACATGGCTAGATGACGATAGATCCCGCGACCCTTCCCTATCGCCCCTGCGTCGGCATCATGCTGGTCAACGCCCAGGGCAAAGTCTTTGTCGGGCAGCGTATCGACACACGCGAACGCGCGGCGCGTGGCGAGGCTGCGACTGGGGAAGGCGATGCCTGGCAGATGCCGCAGGGCGGCATCGATGATGGCGAAGACGTACGGCCAGCGGGTTTGCGCGAACTGTTCGAGGAAACCGGCGTGACCGCCGACCTGGTGCAGATCATCGCCGAAACCCAAGACGAGGTGTTCTACGACCTGCCGCCCGAATTGCTCGGCCGGCTGTGGAAAGGGCGCTTTCGCGGTCAGCGCCAGAAATGGCTGCTGTTGCGCTTTACCGGCGACGACCGTCAGGTAAACCTGAATGCCTATGATCCGCCCGAATTCGCCGAATGGAAATGGGTCGATCCCGAAGAACTGCCCGACCTGATCGTGCCGTTCAAACGCCGCGTCTATCGCCAGGTGCTTGACGAGTTTCGCCCGCTGTTGTGATCATGGCAGCGGTGTAAACAGGCATTACCGGCGCAACGCAACCATGCTCCCGCAACGGGACGATGCTCGGTCGAGAACCCATAAATGGGGAATGTCAGAGGAACTCGTGAAGAGGCGCTGCGGGCATTTCGTCAGCGCTGGAAGCCAGAAGAGTAGCTGATTTGCCTTTGACATGGTGGAGCTCAAGGTAGCCTCGGTCGGCTCCGTCCTCGATGACACGAGCGCCATCAAGGACACATAGGAAGCCGAAAGTGGCGGCATGGGCGGCTTGCGCAATGGCGTATTCGACATGCGCGCGTTCGTCAGGGGAAAGCGCGCGAAACCAGGCTGACCTGCGCTTTCTATCTTCAGAAAGGTTGCGGCCAGTTGGGCTTTCAATCTGCGAGATCGTTCCGCTCGTAGCGGGCTCAACCACTGTTTGACGCACGAGATCAATGAAGGCCGCTTGTTCCATAGCAACAGACTACTGCAATTCGAAACGACTGGGCAACTACTGCAATCTGTGATTCAGTATCACCATGAGCCGATACGACCTGACCGACTTCGAGTGGCGTGTGATCGAACCGTTGTTGCCCAATAAGCCGCGAGGCGTTCCCCGCGTTGATGACCGTCGCGTGTTGAACGGCATCTTCTGGGTTCTGCGATCCGGTGCGCCGTGGCGCGACCTGCCTGAGCGCTATGGCCCGCGCACCACTTGCTACAACCGTTTCGTGCGATGGCGGAAGGCCGGGGTGTGGGATCGGATGATGGACTCCATCATCAAGCATTTCCGCAGGGTCGCAACCCGCTACGACAAGCTGGCAGAAAACTTCCTCGCCATGGTCCAACTCGCGTCAATGCGACTGTGGCTGCGCGTCTATGAGTCTACGACCTAGTTGTCCTGCACCACCGGCGCGGGCTTGACCGCTTGCGCCGATACGACTTTGGGCGCGGGTCCTTTGGCGATGGCATCCGCCAGGATGCGGCTTTCGGCGCAGCCTTTGCCGCACAGGCCGTCAAGCCGAGCCAGATTGGCGCGCGCCTTTTCCAGCGCGCCTTTTTCCGCCATCGCACCGCCTTCGCCGCCGATCGCGTCCAGATCGTTGGGATCACGTTCAAGCGCGACGCGGTAATAATGGATGGCCTTGCCCTGAAGTCCAGCCTTGCGCGCGGCATCGCCCAGCGCGACCAGCGTGCCGGTATAGCCCGGATCGACGGCCAGCGCGGATTCAAATTCGTCCGTCGCCATCGTCACATCGCCATGCGCCAGCGCGGCGCGGCCGCTCGCCAACAGTTCGCCGGCACGCGGATCGATCGGGTCTGCGACCTTGGCCTGGCCCATGCTGCCGGTGACGGCGAGCGCGAGCGAGAGAGCCAGCGCAGCGGGGTAATAACGCATCAGCAAATCCCTGAAAGAACCGGGCACCGCTCCGGCAGAAACCGTATGTGGGTGCCCGGATTGCATAATTCCATCGATTATCATGGTGCAACCAGGTTTGCGAAGAAAAACCCGTCGGTATCGTCGTGCCCCGGCGTCAGCCTCCATCCGGCGCCGCGCCGGCGCCCGATCGGCGCGGCGATCGGCACCGCCCGCCACCCGTGATGGCGCGCCACAAACGCGGCGATCGCATCGGGCCCTTCGGCATCGAGCAACGAACACGTGATGAACGTGATCCGGCCGCCCGGACGCACCAGCCCCGCCGCCAGATCCAGCACTTGCGCCTGCATCCGCACGTAGCGCGCAATCACCGCCGGGCTCAGCCGCCAGCGTGCCTCCGGGTTGCGCCGCCACGTGCCGGTGCCGGTACACGGCGCATCGACCAGCACCGCATCGACCTGCCCCATCACATCGCGCAGCGCCTGCCATTCGCGGCCGCCATCGAGCAGCCGGGTTTCAACCGTCGCGCCCGCACGGGCCGCGCGCGCGGGCAGGCGCGACAGGCGCGTGCGATCGATGTCGCAGGCTATCAGGCGGCCGCCGTTATTCATCGCTGCGGCAAGTGCGAGCGTCTTGCCCCCCGCACCGGCGCACAGATCGACCACGGTTTCACCGGCGCGCGCCGCGATGATCCCGCACGCGATCTGGCTGCCGGCATCCTGCACTTCGAACAGGCCCTGCGCAAAGGCGGGCCATGCTTCGGCCTGCGTGCCGGGCGGCAGGCGAAGGGCATCGGGCGACGGACCGGGCTCGGCCGCAACCGGCAATTGCGCGATCAGATCATCGCACGTGATGCGCAAGCGATTGGCGCGAATATCGAGCGGCGCGCGGGTCAGCAGCGCCGCAAGCTCTGCCTCATCATGCCCGCTGTGCATCAATTCAGTCATAAGCCAGTCAGGTGCGATACCTGCTTGCGCCGGAACTTCATCGGGCGCAATCGGCGCGGGGCCATAGTGCGACCCGTCGAACAGCACCGCGACCGCCGGATCATCCGCCGCCACGCGCAACATCGCCATGCGGCCATTGCCGGGGATGTCGCCACACGCGCGGATCGCGTGCCACACCAGCTCGCGAATTGCGCGGCGGTCTTTCGATCCGACAAAGCGCCGCGTGCGAAACCAGTCGGCAGCAAGGCGATCGGCGCTGGCGCCCTGCCCCCGAGCCGCCAGGATCACCGCATCGAGCAGGTCGATCGCCGCCTGGGCGCGCGCTGGCGGCGTCATCGATTAGCGCCCAAAGTCCTAGCGGGTCGGGTAATTGGGTGCCTCGCGCGTGATCGTCACGTCATGGACATGGCTTTCGCTCAACCCCGCATTGGTGATCCGCACGAATTTCGCATTGGCTTTCAGGTCAGGAATCGTCGCCGAACCGGTATAGCCCATCGCCGCCTTGATCCCGCCGACCAGCTGGTGGACCACGTCCTTGGCCGGGCCCTTGTACGGCACCTGGCCCTCGATCCCTTCGGGAACGAGCTTCATCTGATCCTTGATATCCTGCTGAAAATAGCGATCGGCCGATCCGCGCGCCATCGCGCCGACCGATCCCATGCCGCGATAGCTCTTGTACGAGCGGCCCTGATAGAGGAACGTCTCGCCCGGCGCTTCCTCGGTGCCGGCCAGCAGCGACCCGATCATGATCGTGCTCGCGCCGGCGGCAAGCGCCTTGGCCGCATCGCCCGATGTGCGCAGACCGCCATCGGCGATGATCGGCACGCCAGATTTCTCGGCTTCCTCTGCGCATTCCATGACCGCGGTCAATTGCGGCACGCCGACGCCCGCGACCACGCGCGTGGTGCAGATCGATCCTGGCCCGATCCCGACTTTTACCGCATCGGCGCCGGCATCGACCAGCGCGCGTGTTGCTTCGGCCGTGGCGACATTGCCCGCGATCACCTGCACCGCGTTCGACAGTTTCTTCACCGCCTCGACCGCACGCGCGACTTGCGCATTGTGGCCATGCGCGGTGTCGATGACGATCACATCGCATTCCGCATCGATCAGCGCGCGTGTGCGCTCCATTCCCTTTTCGCCGACCGTGGTCGCGGCGGCAACGCGCAGGCGCCCTGCCGAATCCTTGGTCGCGCTGGGGTAATTGACCGCTTTTTCGATATCCTTGACCGTGATCAGCCCGATGCAGCGATAGGCATCGTCGACCACCAGCAGTTTTTCGATCCGGCGGTGATGCAACAGCCGCCGCGCTTCGTCGCCGCTGGTGCCCAGCGGCACCGTCGCCAGGTTTTCATGCGTCATCAGCTCGCGCACCGGCTGCATCAGATCAGCGGCAAAGCGCACGTCGCGGTTGGTCAGGATGCCGACCAGACGCCCCGACGCCTCGACCACCGGGATGCCGCTGATCTTGTGATGGCGCATCAGCGCCTGCGCCGAGCCGAGCGTCGCATCGGGCGTGATCGTGATCGGGTTGACCACCATGCCGCTTTCGAACCGTTTGACCGCGCGCACCGCAGCGCACTGCTCCTCGATCGACAGATTGCGATGCAGCACCCCGATCCCGCCCAATTGCGCCATGACGATCGCCATGTCGGCCTCGGTCACGGTGTCCATCGCTGCGGACAGCACCGGAATGTTGAGCGGGATCCCGCGCGTCAGCAGCGTGCGCGTGTCGGCCTGGCTGGGCAACAGATCCGACGCCCCCGGGCGCAACAGCACATCGTCATATGTCAGGCCGAGGGGGATATCGATCACGGGAAGCCACTTTCTGCGGGGGTAGATTCGTGGCGGACCATGTAACCAAGCCGGCCATATCTGGCCAGCGCGATTTTGCGCCGCGCCGATCCGCCCACCACGATGAGGCAATATCGGGCTGGCTGCTCAGCGCGTTGCGCTGTCCAGTCGCGGCACAGGGGGCCCGGGAAAACGATGCACATCGGCAAAGTATCGCGCCAGTTCGACTTGCAGCGCAACATCTTCGCCCATGCCGCCATATTCGACGCGCGCGGGGATATCGGTGGGCCGATGATAGCGCTCGTCCATGAATTTTTCGAGCCGCGCGGTGTCGGAATAGGCGCTGGAGACCATGACGGCGGGCACGTCGTGTTCGATGAATGCCCACCCGTCCTGCCGGCGGACAAAGGCATTGGCGGCATTGCCGCTGACCGTCTTGCGGCGCATGGCCTTCAACACCACGGCGATGCTGTCATCAAGATCGGTCATCCCCGCGCCGATCACGCTGACCGGCAAGCCCGTCCCGACCAGCCCGGTCGAATCGACATTGAGCACCGCCATGATGGCATCGAGCGGCAACGGCGGATTTTCGGTAAAGGCCTGCGCGCCGAGCAAACCCAGTTCTTCGCCGGTGGTGGCGAGGAAATAGATATCGCGGTCGAGCGGACGGCCGTGTGACAGGATGCGCGCGGTTTCGGTGATCACCGCCAGGCCGCTGGCATTGTCGACTGCGCCGTTGCAGATCAGGTGTTCGGCCGGCGGATCGGCACAGCGCCCGAAATGATCCCAATGCGCCACGATCACGACAGCACCCAGGTCGTGGCGCCGCCCTTCCAGCTTGCCGATCAGGTTGTGCGTATGAATGCGCGTTTCGCGCCCCGTCGCCTCCAGCGTGCCGTTGATGCCGATCAGGCGCGGGGGCGATCCGGACGCAGCGCGCAATCCATCCAGTTTGCCGGTGCCCGCAGCATCGAGCAGCGCTTCGGCGACTTGCGGCGTGACATAGGCCTGCAGATCGCCGCCCAGTTTTTGCCCGGCCAGGGCATACCCGGGCCGGCGGCGGCGCGCCGCCACATCCTCCAGCTTGCGCGGGCCGTCGAGCACGGTGATGACCGCAGCCGCCCCTGCATCGAGCAGGCGACCGGCGCGGTCATCGGGCCCGGCGGGCTCGGCGCCGGGCTTGTCCGGCTTGGCGCTGTTTGCCGACTGGCTGTCGAGGATCAGAGCGATCCGCCCGGCCAGTTCGGTGCGCGCGGTGTCGGGATTGGTATCCCTTGCGACATACAACAGCGGCGCATCCTCGATCAGGCTGCGCAGGCCCGACGTGACGACGAACACGCCATCGGGATCGGTCGCGATGCGGCGATGGCCGCGCTGAAACGTCGCGCGGCTGGACTGCGGAACGCGCTCGACCAGCTCGACCGGGGCAAACCAGGCGTTGCCGGGGTCGTTGGTGCCGCTGGCCAGGCCGATATCGAACCATTCGCGCGCCAGATAGCGCAATGTCCTGGTTTCGCCGTCAGTGCCCGGCTCGCGCCCAGCGTATTCATCGCTGGCCAGGACTTCGACATGCCGGCGCAGCGTTGCCTCAAGCGCAAGATCACGCGGTGCAACCGACGGCGGTGCTGCGCGCGCACCGCTCAGCAGGACGACCAGCAGCACGGCGACGACAGCACGCGCGCGGGGCCGCCTGGCCCTATGCGCTTGCCCCCACCTGTGCCCAAACTGCATCGGCCGATCCTGTTGCCCTGCATCCGCGCTGTTCCGCCGCATTTGCCGTGTCGCGAATGCCGCGCGGATTCGCGGCCTGTCTCCACCTGCCTGTCAAATGGTGCGTTTGGGCGCAAGCATCCTTTTGCCAAAGGCGTGGTCAATTGGCGGATTCGCGGCGGGGTAGTCCAACGACGGCACAGATTATCGCGGGTTGAAGCTGTTGCGAGCGCGAGCCGTCCGGTTGCGCGCAGCGAGGCGCTTGTATCGTGCGCCTTGGCACTTTTGGGAGACTTGTGTATTGTCACGTTCATGAAACACGCAACAAACTGTTTTTCGCCACCGCGCGGGGCTCAACGCTCAATCTCGGCAATCTTATTGGCCGGTACGCTCGCGCTGATCACTCCGGCCATGGCTCCGGCACAGACCGCAGTTGCGCCAAGACCGGTGACCGCGCGCGACGTGGCGATCGCCCCGGTGGATGAATTCAACCTGCGCAAGCACACGTATGCCGAAGAGCTCGTGCAGGCAAAGGCGCACCCCTATACCCTGCCGAATGGCGGATCATGCGCCGCGCTGAACAAGGAAGTCGTCCTGCTGAACGGCTCACTCGGGCCCGACATCGACGAAGCGGCCAAAGCGACCGACGAGGAAAAGCGGTCGCAGGCAGCAGGCGGCACCGCGCGCTCGGTGGTCAGTGGCCTGATCCCGTTTGGCGGGATCATCCGCACCATCAGCGGCGCCGCTGCCGAAGAACACCGGCGCGAGCTGTATCTTTACGCCGGATCGGTCCGCCGCGCGTATCTGAAGGGCTATGCCCGCGCGCGCGGCTGCAAGATTGCCCGCTATGTCGCGCCGCCGGAAAAGAAGAAGTAACGCTGCGACATGTCACACAAAAAAGCCGGGGCGAATGCCCCGGCTTTTTTTGGTCATGCAGGCTCGTGTCAGTACACGCGCGCCTTGGGCTTGATGTACGTCGCATCGTCGGTCAGCGTGTATTCGTGGACCGGCCGGTAATCGATCCGGACGCCGCCGCCCTGCCCGCCCCAGCCATCGAACCAGGCGACGGTGTGCTTCATCCAGTTCGCGTCGTCGCGATTGGGGAAATCCTCGTGGGCGTGCGCGCCACGGCTTTCCTTGCGATTGTTCGCGCTGTGCATCGTTACAGCCGCCTGCGAAATCAGGTTGTCGAGTTCCAGCGTTTCGACCAGATCCGAATTCCAGATCAGCGAACGATCGGTCACACCGACATCCTGCAGCCTGGCATATGTCGCGGTCAGCTTTTCGACGCCCTCGGCCATCAGCTCGTCGGTGCGGAACACCGCCGCATGCGTGCTCATCGCGCGCTGCATTTCGCCGCGAATTTGCGCCGTCGGCGTGCCGCCCGCGGCATTGCGGAAGTGGTCGAGCCGTGACAGCGCCAGGTCGGCGCTATCGGCGGGCAACGCTGCATGCGCGGTGCCCGGCTTGATGAGTTCCTTCAGGCGCAAGCCGGTGGCACGGCCGAACACGACCAGATCGATCAACGAATTCGATCCCAGGCGATTGGCCCCGTGCACCGATACGCACGCCGCCTCACCCACGGCAAACAGCCCCGGCACGACGACTTCGGTGTCGCCATCGGCGCCCACGGTCATCACTTCGCCGTGGTAGTTGGCCGGGATGCCACCCATGTTGTAATGCACGGTAGGCACGACCGGCAGCGGCTGCCGAGTAAGATCGACCCCCGCAAAGACCTTGCCGCTTTCGGTAATACCCGGCAGGCGCTCGGCCAGGATCTTGGGATCGATATGGTCGAGATGCAGGAAAATATGGTCCTTGTGCGGACCGACGCCGCGCCCTTCGCGGATTTCCAGCGCCATCGATCGCGACACGACGTCGCGGCTGGCCAGGTCCTTGGCCGACGGCGCGTATCGCTCCATGAAGCGTTCGCCTTCGGAATTGGTCAGATAGCCGCCTTCGCCGCGCGCGCCTTCGGTGATCAGCACGCCCGCGCCGTAAATGCCGGTCGGGTGGAACTGCACGAATTCCATATCCTGCAACGGCAGGCCGGCGCGCAGGACCATGCCGCCGCCGTCGCCGGTGCAGGTGTGCGCCGATGTCGCGGTGAAATAACTGCGGCCGTAACCGCCCGTCGCCAGCACGACCGCGTGGCCGCGAAAGCGATGGATCGATCCGTCATCCATGCAAAGCGCGATCACGCCCCGGCACTTGCCGTCTTCCATGATCAGGTCGATCGCGAAATATTCGATGAAGAAGTCGGCATCGTATTTCAGCGACTGCTGATACAATGCGTGCAGCATCGCGTGGCCGGTGCGATCCGCCGCGGCGCATGTGCGCTGCACCGGCGGGCCTTCGCCCATGTTCTGCATATGGCCGCCGAACGGGCGCTGATAGATCGTGCCATCGGCGTTGCGGCTGAACGGCACGCCCGCGTGCTCCAGCTCGTAGACTGCAGCGGGCGCCTCGCGCACCATGTATTCGATCGCGTCCTGGTCGCCCAGCCAGTCCGACCCCTTGACGGTGTCGTACATGTGCCACTGCCAGTGGTCGGGGGTGTTGTTGGCAAGCGACGCGGCGATGCCGCCTTGCGCAGCAACGGTGTGCGAGCGGGTCGGAAACACCTTGGTGATACACGCGGTGCGCAGGCCAGCCTGGGCCGAGCCCATTGTGGCGCGCAGGCCCGAACCGCCGGCGCCGACAACCACGACGTCATAGGTATGGTCGATGATCTTGTATGCGGCAGTCATGGCTCAAGCGCCTCCCAGGGCAATACGGATGACGCAGACGATGCCGAACGCCGATGCCGCGACAGGCACGAAGTTGATCAGCAGCCAGCTGGCGATGCGCCCGCCTTCGCCATGGACGTAATCCTCGAGCATCTCCTGCACGCCGAGGCGCGCGTGATAGACGGTGTTGAGCAGGATCAGCACCATCGCAGTCGCCGCCACCGGCTGCGCCAGCCAGGCATGCACCGTTGCGTAATCATAGCTGTTCAACAGCGCCAGGCTGATCATCAGATAGGGGATCAGCACAAGATTGCCGATGCCGGTCAGGCGCTTGGCAAGAAAGTGATGCGCCCCGCGATGGCTGGAACCCAGCCCGCGCACGCGACCGATGGAAGTACCGTTACCCATTGTATCCTCTTATATCTGACTGTGCTGGTGCGCCGACAGGATCAGCGCGGCATCAACAGGAAGGCCCAGAACAGGGCAGTGGCGATAACCGAAAAAACCATCGTCAAGACCGACCAGCGCGCGTTTGCATCCAGTTCATACCCCGCGCCGATATCCAGCACGAGATGGCGCACCCCGCTGGCGAGATGCTGAAAGAACGCCCACGTCAGCCCGATGAGCACGACTTTGCCCAGAAGCGAGGTAAACACCGACAGCGAACTGGCGGTACCGGTCCAGACATAGGCGATGAATGTCTGATAGCTGTGCTCGCCACCCGCGATCGCACCGATCCACCACAGCAACAGGCCCAGCCCCGCAAACGCCATGCCGTTGCCGGTGACCCGGTGCAGGATCGACACCAGCATCGCCGGGCCCCAGCGCCAGATCTGAAGATGCGGCGAAAGTGGCCGGTTGCTGTTTGCCTGCGCCATGCAAAACTCCTTAAAAATCCGATGGCCGCACGCCTGCGCCGCGACCAGATCGATGCCCCGGCCAAACGCGCATGCGGCAGGAACGTCAAGTACGATTCGTATTAGTGATTATGTTGCAGTGCGCAACCTGTGCCGGGGGGCATCGTGGACGGGCGGCATCCCGGCGCGGGTTGCGACCCTGGCCCTGTATGTCTAAGGCCCGGCGATGACCGAACAATCACCCGCCGAACACCCAGGTGACGACGCCTGGAAAGTCACCTTCCTCGCCCCGCGCCTGGCGATCGAGGCGGCGCTTGTCGCGCACGAGGACGCGTATGACTGGGATCACGACATCGTGATCGCGGGCAGCGAGATCGATCCTGCGCGCCCAGAGGAATGGCAGCTGGAAGCATGGCTGGCGCGAAAGCCGTCGCGCGCCGACCTGGCCGCGATGCGCGCGCTGTTTGGCGGCAACGCGCCCAAATCACAAATCGAACACCTGCCGCCGACCGACTGGATCACGCTGAGCCAGGCGGGTATCGAGCCGATCCGCGAAGGGCCGTTCCACGTCCACACCCCGGAACATGCGCCCAGCGCGGAACCCGGCGTGCGCAACTTCGTGATCCCGGCCAGTCAGGCGTTCGGCACCGGGCAACACGCAACGACCGCCGGATGCCTGGCGATGCTGACCACGATGAAGCGATCGGGCGTGGTCGTGCGCAATATCGCCGATATCGGCACCGGCACCGGGCTGCTGGCATTCGCCGGGCTGCACCTGTGGCCCGCGTCGCGCGCCATCGCGAGCGATATCGACCCCGTCTGCGGGCCGGTGGTGGCGCTGAACGCCGATGCCAATGGCGTGCGGCTGGGCGATGGCGTGGGCCGCATGGCGATGGTGATCGCGCCCGGGCTCGATCATTCGCTGCTGCGCGCGAGCGCGCCGTATGACCTGCTGATCGCCAATATCCTGGCCGGGCCGCTGACCGAACTGGCCCCGGAATTCGCAGCGGCCGTCGCGCCGGGCGGGCATATCGTGCTATCGGGATTGCTGACCACGCAGGAACCGGCGGTGCGCGCTGCCTATGCGCGCGCCGGGTTGCGCCTGGCCGCGCGGATGACGCGCGGCGACTGGTCGATCCTGTGGTTGCGGCGGCGGAGTTTTGGCGGTTCGCGGTCGAGCCGGGTTGGTGCTTTACCGGAATGGTCGAAGCGGTGGTAGTCGGCGAGCGGTTCTACCCAAATCCCGATATGCCGTACTCAGCTGCAGCTCAATTCATGAGCAAGTCAGATCAGGTGCGCTGTCGCAATTCCTCTTTGAGTTGCGCTACCACCCGTTCCAGGCGTTCAATGCGATTGAGGGGGTAGTCGCTAACGTAGTCGAGCGATTCCAGGAAAGCGCCGGCAACTGCCAGGGCACTGCGAAATTTGCCCGGTGCTGGTATGAGATTGTTCGCTGTGTGTGTCATCGAAAAGTTCCTTTTTTGAAACTGGATCAGGGTGTCGGTGGTGCGGGCCGCGTCAGTCGGCGCCGTTTGGGGACGCGCTGCTAGAACCGCTCTGTCCATGGCCGAAGGTCGATTTCGTGAGACCATGCGTTCCTGGGCTGGACGAGGACGTCGATGTAAGTCTGGGCGATTGCGTCTGGATCGAGCGTACTGTCAGGCTGATCGCTCGGCTCTGGCCGGCGCGCTGAGCGGACCCTGCCGTCTATGTTGAAATGCGCGACGTGGATCCCCTTTGGCCCCAGTTCTCGTGCCGCGCTTTGAGCGAGCCCGCGCATGCCGAACTTTCCAATCGCGAATGCTGCCGATTGGGCGAAGCCCTTTGCGCCGGCACTCGCGCCGGTAAAGAATATCGCGCCATACCCTTTTGGCTCCATGCGTTTGGCAGCCTGCTGGGCAGCCAGAAAGGCTCCGAATGCGCTGACCGCGATGGCCTTCTCCACCGCGGCGGGATCGACGTTCGCCAGCGGGCCGGGTACGCGCGCGCTGGCGTTGTAGATCACGACATCAGGTACCGCGACCTGGCGCTCCATATCGAGGAACAGCTGCGCCATCTGGTCAGGTTGCGTGGCATCCACGGCAAAGGCGGCGCCGCCCGTTTCCTGCGCCAGCGCCTGCAGCTTGTCTGCATTGCGCGCTGCCAGGCCGACTTGCAGGCCGTGTTGCGACAGGCGCCGCGCGAGCGAAGCGCTGATCCCCGGCCCTGCGCCGATGATCAAGGCAGTGCGATAAGCTAAAGTGGACATGGCATTCTCCTAAATTGATGTGAAAGCAGCAGTTGCAGTGTCCTGGATAAGTCGCGTCCAATGGCGACCGCCGAACTTTGCCAGGCTCATGCAATCAGTGGCGATGTCAGGCGATGTCCCGCAGCCGACGGACGAAGGCGGCAACGCCCGGTGCGACGGTTTCTGGATCGTCTTCAGGAATGAAATGATCACCCTGCACCTGAATTTCCTCCTGATTGGCGAAGGTCCGGACGAACGCGACCTGGTTGGGGTTTTGGTCGATGACGCCCGGCGTCGCGTGGAAATAGAGCTTGGGAACAGGCGTCGTCGCCAACCACTGCGAATATGCGCTCACCGCTTCGACCACGTCGGCCGGCTCGCCCGCGATGGGAAGCTGGCGTGGCCAGCTCAGGGTAGGCCGGCGATCTTCGCCCGGGTTCAGGAACGGACGGCGATATTCGGTCTTTGCGGCATCGGAAAGCGGCCGGCCCATTCCCAAAAGCAACTGCTCCACGAAGATATTGTCCTGCAGGACCATGGTGTCGCCAGCGGGTGAACGCAGCGCCTGGAATGCCGGACGGACGTTTTCGCCGAAGTCGGCCCATTCGAGCGGCATCACGATCGATTCCATATAGGCAATGCCCTGGACCCGATCGGAGTGCTTGCTCATGTAGTCGAAGGCGAGCGCCGAACCCCAGTCATGGATGACGAAGATGATTTTGTCGCCAAGACCCAGCTTGTCCCACAGTGCATGGATATAGCTGCGCTGTTCGGCAAAGCTGTAGCTGCCCGGTCCGGAATTCGGCAGTTTGTCCGAATCCCCCTGGCCAACCAGATCGGCGGCGATCAGCCGTCCCATACCCTGGACTGCCGGCATGATGTTGCGCCAGAGATAGGACGAGGTCGGATTGCCGTGCGAAAAGACAATGGCGTCGCCTTCGCCCTCGTCAATATAGGCCATGCGCTGACCATTGACGGTCATGAACTTCTTCTCGGCGAAGGGTGCATCTGTCAGTTGCATCGTCGTATCCTTGAAACTTGAGAGGTTTTCGGCGTCGCTTTAGTCGAGCCGAACGACAATTTTTCCAAAGGTCGCTGGGTCCTGAAGCTTGGCCAAGGCATCCTTGGCCTGCTCGAACCCGAACACCTGCGCGATGACCGGCTTGAGCCTTAGTGTGGCGATCGTGCGTGCCATCGCTTCTGCCATGTGAACCGGCCCGACCCCCGATCCTTGAAGCCGGATCTTGTTGAAGAGAATCGGCGAGGTATCGATCGGCTCGTTGAATCCGGTCAGAAGCCCGATCAGGCTCACGAGCCCCCCGGATCGCACGGATTTGAGTGACTTCGGCAGCGTGCCGGTGCCGCCGACTTCGATCACCTGATCGACGCCCTGGCCGTTTGTCAGGCGCAGGACTTCCTGATCCCAATCCGGGGTCTCCTTGTAGTTGATAACGTCCGAGACGCCCAAAGACCGAAGGCGCTCTGCTTTGGCATGGCTTGAGGTCGTCGCGATCACCCGCAATCCGCTGGCCAGTGCGAACTGAATCGCGAACAGCGACACACCGCCGGTGCCCAGCGTGAGCACGGTTGCCCCGGAGGCCGAGCGCGGCGTGGACTCCATGACGGCGTTCCAGGCTGTCAGGGCAGCAACGGGAAGAGTCGATGCCTCTTCGTAACTGAGGTGATCCGGAACGCGAATGACCCCGGATTCGGGAAGCGTCACGAGTTCGGCCAGCATTCCGTCGAGCGGGCCGCCCAGGCCGTGAAGTTCGGCATCGGCAGGAAATTGTCCGTTCTGCCAGTGCTGATAATAGGAACCGAAAACGCGGTCGCCGACGCCCCAGCGCGTTACGCCCGCACCCAGCGCGACAATTTCTCCCGCGCCATCAGAGACCGGGATCACATTCGCTTTTGGCGGAATGGGAAAATATCCACTGGCCACCATCAGGTCCCGGGTGTTCAATGACACGGCTTTCACACGGATCAAGACCTCGCCGGGACCGGGCGTGGGATCGGGAAGATCGACCAGAGTCCAACTGTCCAGACCTTTGCCGGTTTCGATGATATTGAACGCTTTCATCACGTGTCTCCTTGTCAGCTTTGGCGTCATTTGCCGTAACGGGTATTGGCGGGTCAGAGTTGCGACTGACCCCCATCGACCGGAAGCTCGGCGCCGGTCGTGTAGGTCGCGTCGAATGCAAGGAAGAGGACGGCTTTGGCGACCTCCTCCGATGTCCCTAAGCGTTTCATCGGATTGGCTTCGCTCATCTGCCCGGTCAGCTGGGCCGCCATGTCCTTGTCGGGAAACGACTTGGTCCAGCTTGGCGTGTCGATAGGGCCGGGAGAGACCGCGTTGACGCGGATCCCCCGAGGAGCCAGTTCGACGGCGAAAGTCCGTGCAAGGGATCGCACTGCGGCCTTGGTCGCTCCAGCAGCAGCCAGCATCGGCATTCCCTTGACGTTCGAGATCGCAGTCGTGAGGACGACCGAACCGCCCCGGTCGATCAAGGGCGCGAGCTTTTGAACGGCAAAGAACGATCCCTTTGCGTTCACGGCGAACACGTCGTCGTACATGGCCTCGGTGGTGTGCTCGAAAGGCGCAAAGACCGCGATCCCTGCATTGACGAAGAGCAGGTCGAACGTTTCGAACTCTGCCCTGGCCCGAGCGGCGAGGGCGTCGATATCTGTCAGCGACCCCGCATCGCTCGAAACCACAAGCGCGCCATCTCCCAGATAGGTCTGCGCCGCTTCAAGGCCGCCTGCCGAGCGACTCGTTACCAGCACGCGTGCACCGCCATCGACCAGCATTTTCGCTGTCGCGAGGCCGATGCCACTGGTGCCGCCGATGATGACGACCTTTTTACCTTCGTAACGAGCCATGCGAATTCTCCTGATCGGCGTTGTCGGCGTCCGGCTTTTTCGAACTACATCGTACATAAATGTGCGCCGCGAGTCGGTCAAGGCATTTTTGAACTGTTTGTTTTAAATTTCTACCAGGTCATTTGCTCGATAATCCCGCGCGAATATCGCTAGCGGTCCAAACCGCCATGACCGGTGCGATGCAATCCCGCATCCGCAAGCGTATTTACGCGGCGCGAACTGCCCCGGGCGCTGGTTGAAACCTGACTGATTGCTTCATGCGCCTGCTTGCCGCGAAGCGCCGGTCATGCCCGATCCACAAGGAGACAGCCTGGGCTTGCTATTTCAAACTGTTCGGTTATATAAAGCCAAGCAACAGTTACCCAAGGATCACGACTCGATGGCACCAACTATCACCCGCTCGCGCGGTCGGCCGCGCAGCTTCGATGAAATCGAGGCCTTGGAAAACGCAATCCGCATTTTCCGGTCGAAGGGCTATGACGGCGTGACGATCGACGATCTTGTCGGCGCGATGGGCGTAGGCCGGCCGAGCCTTTATTCGATCTTCGGAGACAAACGGGCAATATTCTTGCGCGCGATCAGGGTGTACGCAGAGCAGTACGGCGCGCTTGCCGCAAAGGCACTCTTTTCGCCGCAGACTGTGCACGCGGCGCTTGCCGGTTTCCTGCGAAACGTTGTCGAAAATGCGACCGCGGAAGGATCGGCGCCGGGGTGTCTCGTCGTGTGCGTCGCGCCGCTCGTGGACGATGCAGAAGTCCGCCAGTTCGTGCAGGACGTCGCGGCTTCTGGCGCGGCACAGCTCGAACGCCGCTTTCGCGACGGAGTGAGCGCGGGCGAGTTGCCGTCTGACTTTCCCGCATCCGCGCGCGCGATGCAGGTCATGGACCTTGCTCGCGGCCTGACCATGCGGGCGCAGATGGGAGCGCCGCGCAAGACGCTTCTCAAGGACGCCGAGGAAGCGGCACGCTTTGCCCTTCTGCCGCTGGGTGAAACACCCGCGTTGTAAAGGTGATGCTGCCTGGCGCTGACGCCGATCCGTCCGCTGGCGCACACGATATGATCCATAATGTCACGAGGTAACAATCATGCATATCATCAGGATCAATGACCGTCTGTCGGTCAGCGCCCAGCCCGATCCGGCGTCTTTCGCTACGTTCGCAACGCAAGGGTACAAAGCCCTTATCAACGTCCGCCCGGACGGCGAGGAACCCGGTCAGCCGGGTAATGCCGCCGAGCAGGCTGCGGCATCCGCTTCCGGGCTGTCTTACAGCTTCATACCGGTTGCGGGATCGAGGATCACCGAAGCCGATATCGCCGCCTTCCAGGACGCGTTCGGCAGCGCCAAGGGTCCGGTGCTGGCCCATTGCAAAAGCGGCGCACGCGCGCTGACGCTCTATGTTCTGGGTGAAGTGCGCGAGGGCCGCATGCAGCGCGACGAGGTCGAAGTCCTTGGCAGGAACCACGGCTTCGATCTTTCCGCCGCCGTCCGCTGGCTGGATGCCGACGCCGCCCGGGTTCCCAAGGTCAAGGCCTGGTTCGATGTACGAACGTCGAGTGTCCAATATATTGTCATCGATCCAGCGAGCAAACACTGCGTCATCATCGATCCGGTGCTCGACTTCGACGAAAAATCGGGCGCAACCGGCACGATGAACGCCGACGCCATCCTGGCTTATGTCGCGGCAGAGGGTCTGACGGTCGCGTGGATTCTCGACACGCATCCCCACGCCGATCATTTCTCGGCGGCGCAATATCTCAAGGGCAAGACTGGCGCACCGACCGCGACGAGCGACCATGTCACCGATGTGCAGGCGCTGTGGAAAGACATTTATAACGAGCCCGAGATCGCGACCGATGGCTCGCAATGGGACCGGCTGTTTGCCGACGGTGAGACGTTCAAAGTCGGCTCGATCGAAGGGCGTGTCCTGTTGTCGCCGGGCCATACGCTGTCTTCGATCACCTATCTGGTCGGCGATGCTGCTTTCATCCACGACACGATGTTCATGCCGGATGGGGGCACCGCTCGCGCCGATTTTCCCGGCGGCAGTGCGAAAGTGCTGTGGGGATCGATCCAGCAGATTTTGGCGTTGCCGGATGAAACGCGCCTGTTCACCGGCCATGACTACCAGCCGGGCGGCCGTCATCCACGCTGGGAAAGCACGGTGGCCGAGCAAAGGCGGATCAATTTGCATGTCGCGGGCACCGACGAGGCTGGTTTCGTTGCCCAGCGCGAGGCTCGCGACCTGACATTGTCCATGCCAAAGCTTCTGCTGCACGCGCTGCAGGTCAATATTCGCGGCGGGCGCCTGCCGGCACGGGAAAACGATGGCAGGCGCTACCTCAAGTTCCCTCTCGATGCGCTAGAGGGATCGACATCAGACTTCCGGGGCCAGGGGTTGGGCGGCCTTTGACGCGCGCATCACAAGCGCAGGCTTATGATGGCGACGCCCGCGGAGCCCGTTATCCCACCGGGATCATTACCTCGTTGCGCCGAAACGGCGGCGCGACGAACGGCGAATTGTAGACGGCGGTCACGGCATCGCCGGTCGCCTTGAGGCCCTGCCCGCTCAGCCACTCGCGCAGGCGCGCCTCCTGTTCGGCGACCTGGGGGCCGCTGCTCAGGCCGGTGAAACGCACCACCGCCATGCGGCGCGCGGGGAGTTTGGCGGCAGTGACGCCGTCGGGCATGGGCGGGAGGGTCGCGGCGGTGAAACGCGCGGGCATTACGAAGCGGGTACGCCAGGCCGACCCCACGCTGTCCGAAAGCACAGGGGCGGTCATCTTGATCTTTTCCTGCTTGTTGCCGAAGATATAGCCCGCAAGCCGCTGAAATCCTGTGCTCAGCGCAACGCTCCGTTCCCCGGGGACGGCGGTTTGCGCCACGAGTACGGGGGGATAGTCGCGCAGTTCGAACGCGCCGTCTTTCGCGACGACAGTATAGGCAGGCTGTTCGAGATTGTGTTCATACGCGCCCAACACGCCGTTCGCGAGCGTTGCGAGGCCAAGCCCGAGGGCGCCCCAGCCGACAATCTTCTGCGTCTTCATGTCCCGCTCCCATTTCCAAGTCCGTGTAGATCAACAACAATCCGACCATGACCCGGCGGACGCTTGGCCACCGTCAATCAATGCGCCGCGTTGGCAACCGTTCCGGCCAGCAACGTCAACGCACCGGCGGCAAAGGCCATCATGTTTGAAAGACGATCCTCGCTTCCGGTCCGCACTGTGATCGCGGCGCGCAGCCCATCGGGCCCGACCACCCCGATCGCGCTGGTCCCCGATGGCACGCCGAGCGGATGGACCCCGGGCCCGGCTGCGCCGGTTTCGGCAAGGCCCCAGTCGGCATCATAGCGCGCCCGGATCAGGTTGGCCTGCGCCAGCGCGTACTCTTCGGTTGCTGACGTCAGCCCGCGCAACGAGCCCGGCTCATGCGCCAGAATCAGCCTGCGGCCCTTTAGCGTATAGATGATGCCGCCGCCGCTGTAGAACCGCGATGCGCCCGGCATCGCCAGCAAACCGGCCGACATCAGCCCACCGGTCGCGCCATCGACCACCGCCAGCGTTTGTCCCCGCGCGACCAGCAAGCCGCCGGCCCTTGCGCCGACGGCGGCCAGATCTTCCAGAGTCACGCGCGTGCGCCCGCGATGGCCAGGCCGAACGCCACGAACACGCCGCCCGTCACCCGGTTGAACAGCCGCCGTCGTCCCGGCCGACGCAACCATAGCGCCAATCCACGCCCGCCGAGCGCATAGACAAAATACCACGAGAATTCGATCGCCCCGAACGTGGCGACCATGATCGCAAACTGGCCGCCCTTGGGCTGCGCCGGATCGATGAACAGCGGCAGGAACGCGGCGGCGAACAGCAGCGCCTTGGGATTGCTGATGCTGACGGCAAACGCCGTGCGCAGCAGCCGCCAGCGCGACGGGCCCGCATCGGCGCGCGCTGCCGCTGTCTCGGCGATATCCTGTTCGGCGACAGGGGCGGTCCAGGCCTTGTACCCCAGGAACACGAGATACGCCGCGCCTGCCAGCTTCAGCACCGTAAACGCCGCCGGGATCGCAACCAGCAATGCGGTCAGGCCCATTGCCGACGCGCTCAGCAGGCACACGATCGCGCAAAAACAGCCGACCATTGCAATGATCGCGCGCGCCAGGCCGAATTCGATACTGCGCGTCATCACATGCAGCATATTGGGCCCGGGCGAACCAGAGATGAAGAAGACCGTCGCCACAAACAGCCACCAGGTGTGCAATGCCATGGTATCTTACCCCTGTTCCTGGCCAGCATTTCGCACGATTTCGGCCCATTGGGCTTCGTCGATCACCTTGATGTCCAGCGCCGCCGCCTGCTTCAACTTTGACCCCGCGCCGGGGCCTGCCACGACCAGGTCAGTCTTGGCCGACACCGATCCTGCGGTGCGGGCGCCCAGTGCCTCGGCCTGCGCCTTGGCCTCGTCGCGGCTCATCGTCTCGAGCTTGCCGGTAAATACCACCGTCTTGCCCGCGACCGCGCTGGCCCGCGTTTCCACCACATAATCGGGCGGGGTCAATTCAGCCAGCAGATCATCCCACACCGCGCAATTGTGTGCCTCGTGAAAAAACTCGCCCAGCGCCTCGACCACCACCGGGCCGACGCCGTCGATCCCCAGCAAGTCCGCACGCGCTTCGGCGTCACCCCCATGCGCGCGTTGCGCACAGTCGCGCACGGCGGGTAACGTAACGAAGCGTTTCAACAGATCGCGCGCGGTGACCGCCCCGACGTGGCGAATGCCGAGCCCGAACAGCAGCCGCGCGGCATCGGGCGTGCGGCGCGCGGCGATGGCGGACAGCAGGTTGTCGACCGACTTTTCCTTCCACCCCTCGCGCCCGATAATGTCGTTACGTCGCGCTTTCAGGCGGAAGATGTCGGCGGGGCTTTCCAGCCAGCCCAGTGCAAAGAATTCCGCGATCGTCTTGTCGCCCAGCCCCTCGATATCGAGCGCGCCGCGGCTGACGAAATGGCGCAGGCGCTCGGTACGTTGCGCCGGGCAGACCAGTCCGCCGGTGCATCGCACATCGACTTCACCCTCTTCGGCAACCGCCTCAGAGTGGCATTGCGGGCAGTGATCGGGGAATGCGAACGGCGCGCCGGGTTCGTCGCGGGTCAGGTTCTCGACGACTTGCGGGATCACATCGCCGGCGCGTTGCAGGACCACCCGGTCGCCCACACGCACGCCAAGTCGCGCGATCTCATCGCGGTTGTGCAACGTTACGTTCGTCACCGTTACGCCGCCGACCAGCACCGGGCGCAAGCGGCCGACCGGCGTCAGCTTCCCCGTGCGGCCGACCTGTATATCGATCGCCTCGACGACAGTCTCGGCGCGCTCGGCGGGGAATTTGTGCGCCATGCCCCAGCGCGGCGATTTGGCGACAAAGCCCAGGCGGTCCTGCCAGTCGAGCCGATCGACCTTGTACACCACGCCGTCGATATCATACGGCAAGTCCGGCCGGCGCGCCTGAATATCACGGTAGTGCGCGACCATATCTTCGACCGAAAGACAGCGCACCAGCAGCGGCGAGACCGGTAGGCCCCAGCGGGCGATCGCCGCCATCACGCCAAACTGCGTGCCGGCCGGCAGACTGCTGTGCGCGCCCCAGCCATGCGCGAGGAATTGCAGCGGACGGGCGGCCGTCACGCTCGCATCCTTTTGCCGCAACGATCCGGCGGCAGCATTGCGCGGATTGGCAAACAGTTTGTCGCCCTTGGCCGCCTGCGCCACGTTGAGCGCGGCGAATGCGGCATGGCTCATATAGACTTCGCCGCGGACCTCGAAGACGTCGGGCGCTTCGCCGGTCAGCGCTTGCGGGATATCCGCGATATGCGCCACATTGGGCGTAACATCCTCGCCCACCTGCCCGTCGCCGCGTGTTGCGGCGCGCACCAGGCGGCCCTTTACATAGCGCAGCGAACACGACAGCCCGTCGATCTTGTCCTCGGCGGTCATCGCGAGTTCGGCCTCGGCCGGCAGCGCCAGGAACCGGCGCACGCGCGCGGCGAATTCGGCGACTTCCTCGTCCGTGAACGCGTTGTCGAGGCTCATCATCCGCACGTCGTGGCGGACTTTCGACAGCGGCGAAGTGCTGATGTCGTTGCCGACCTTGCGGCTCGGGCTGTCGGCGCGGACCAGGTGCGGAAACTCCGCCTCGATCTCGGTGTTTCGCCGCAACAAAGCGTCGTATTCGAAATCGGTAATCTCGGGCGTATCGAGCGTATGGTACAGCCGGTCGTGATACGCGATCTGGCGCGCGAGGCGCATCAGTTCATTGGCGGCTTCTGCTTCGGTCATCACGCCTTTCCCAGGATTGTCACGACACGCTGGCTGCGCTCCACAAAGCCGATCGCGCGGTACAGCGCAATGGCGCCGTCATTGTCGGCATAGCTGTGCAGAAACGTGGTCAGCCCGCGCGCACGATGCCCGGCCATGACATGACAGATCAGCTTTCGCGCCAGCCCCTGCCCCCGAAACGCGGGATCGGTGCAGACGCCGCTGACTTCAACCAGGCCCGGCCCCGGACGCAAGCGCTCGCCAGCCATCGCGATCAGGCGGCCTTCGTGACGCAAGCCGTAGAACGGTCCGTAACGCCAGGTCAGCGGGCCCCATGGGCCGGGGCGAGTGGCCAAGGCGAGCGCGGTCATGTCGGGGACATCGGTTTCGCCGAGCAGGATGAACGTCTGATCCGGGTCGGGTTCTGCGTAACGTTGCGCCACCATCTGCGTTAGAACGGCGGTTTTGCGCACAATCGTGCCGGGGGGAGAAACACCATTGTCCTCGACCGTCCAGATCTCGTCGTCGTGGTCGCGCAACAGGCCGGCCAGCGCAGCGTCGTGGCCGGGTGCGGCGGCGGCGAACGGGCCGTAGCCGGGGTTGATCCGCCAGGCTGCGGGCGATCCCTGCGCCAGCGCGGATTGCGGGCCGGTCAGCGCGAACCAGGCTGGGCGGTCGAGATACTGGGCAAGCGTGTCGTGCATGGTAGGTGCCATCATGTTGGCGCCCTGCCCGATCAGGCCTGTTCGAGCAAGCGGTCTGCCTGGGCGCGGGCCTCGGGCGTGATTTCGGCGCCAGACAGCATGCGCGCGATTTCTTCCTGGCGGCCGGCCGCATTCAGCAACGCGACCGACGTGCGCGTCACAATGCCTTCGCTCGATTTGGCGATGAGGAAATGATTCGTGCCGCGCGCCGCCACTTGCGGGCTGTGCGTAACGGCCAGCAACTGCCCACCGCCCGCCAGACGGTGCAGCCGTTCGCCGATCGCGCTGGCGACGGCGCCGCCGACACCACGATCGATCTCGTCGAAAATCACCGTCGCCGCGCCGCCCTGTTCGGCCAGCGCGACTTTGAGCGCGAGGATGAAGCGCGACAATTCGCCGCCCGACGCGATCTTGCCCAGGGGCGCAAACGCGCTGCCGGGATTGGTGGAAATCAGGAATTCAATGGCATCGACGCCGTTGGGCCCCCAGCGATCGTCGGGTAACCGTACGACCGCTGTACGAAACCGTGCCGCGTCGAGCTTGAGCGGCGCCAGTTCGGCCGCAACCGCGGTGTCGAGCCGCCGCGCAGCTTCGGCACGCAGCACGGACAGCGCCTCGGCCTTGGCCTGGTAATCGAGCGCCGCGTCGTGGCTTGCGCGTTCGAGCCGCGCGATATCGGCATCGCCGCCCACGATCGCGTCGAGCGCAGCGCGCATGTCGAGCATTTTGGCGGGCAGATCGTCGGCGGCACAGGCGTGTTTGCGTGCGGCCGCGCGCAGTTCGAACAGGCGCGTTTCGATCCGGTCGAGCAGCAGCGGATCATGCGTCAACGCATCCATCGCCGCGCCGAGCAGGTCTTCGGCCTCCCCCGCCTCGATCACCGCACGGTCGAGCGCGGCCAGCGCTTCGGCCAGCAGCGGATGCTCGGTCGCAATCCGGTCGAGCCGCCGCGCCGCGCTGCGCATGCCCGCCAGCGCCGAATCCGAACCCTCCCACAGCACCTGCAACGCCACCAGATCGGCCGACAGCCGTTCACCCTTCTGCATGTCGGCGCGCTGTGCGGCCAATTCGGCCTCTTCGCCCACCACCGGTTCCAGTTTGGTCAATTCGGCCAGATGCGCAGTCAGCAGCTCTTCGTCCGCGCGCGCGGCAGCGACAAGCGCACGCGCCTGTTCCAGTTCGGCGCCGGTTCGGCTCCAGCGTTGCCACGCCTGGGTTACGGCGCCGGTATCGGCTTGCGCGTAACGATCGAGCAGCGCGCGATGCCCGCGCGCGTTGACCAGCCCGCGATCATCGTGCTGGCCATGCAGCTCGACCAGATACCGCGACAGCTCGCGCAGCAGCGCGACACCGACCGGCTGGTCGTTGATGAATGCGCGGCTGCCGCCATCGGCGCGCACCCGGCGCTTGATGATCAGGGCCTCGCCCGGCTCGATCTCGATTTCCGCCTCGGTCAATGCGGTGCGTATCGCATCGGGCAGCGTTGCAAATTCGAAAGTCGCAGTCACACTCGCCAGATCGGTGCCGGCACGCACCAGCCCGGTATCGGCGCGATCGCCCAGCACCAGCCCCAGCGAATCGAGCAAAATCGATTTGCCCGCGCCCGTTTCGCCGGTCAGCACGCCCAGCCCTGCGGCAAAGCCGAGATCGAGCGCCTCGATCAGGACAACGTTGCGGATGGCGAGCGAAGTCAGCATTGGCCCCGTCATACCCAAGACTTGGGCTGTCGTCACGCTTTGTTCTCATTTTGTATGCTGGCACAACGCGCGGAGGAGCGTCTTTGCAGTTGGTTCCGGCGCGTGCCCGGGGCAGCGGGCCGGCACCGGCTTCCCGGCTCGAAAGTGGCGGCCAGGCCAACAGTGCAACATTTCAGTCACGTTACACAGTGCCACAAGAACGAAACGTGATTGTGACAATGATTCGCCTCATGATCAGCGGCCGGCGTGGCTGCTCACCATGAAAGGGCAAGCCCGATGGCCAAGCGCGCGCTTCCAACCGCAAAAGACCCATTAATAAATTGGGCAACCTCGATCCCGGCGTGGCTCGATCTGCCCGAGCCGCGCGGCTTTCGGCCAAAGCGCAAATTGCGCACAGTGTGGATTTCGGACCTGCATCTGGGCACGCGCGGCTGCAACGCGGCGATGCTGCTCGATTTTCTCGCCTCGATCGAATGCGAGACGCTGTATCTCGTCGGCGACATCGTCGACGGCTGGCGCCTGTCCAAGGGCTGGTACTGGCCCGATGCGCATAACGAAGTCGTCCGCCGCGTCTTGAAAATGGCCCATCGCGGCACCCGGGTGGTGCTGATCGCGGGCAACCACGATGAAATGCTGCGGCCATATGCGGGCATGAGCTTCGGCGGGGTCGAGCTGGCGCTCGATGCGATCCACACCACCGCCGATGGCCGGCGCCTGCTGGTCACGCATGGCGACGGGTTCGATGGCGTCGTGCTCTATGCCCGCTGGCTCGCGTTTGCGGGCGACCAGGCGTACGAATTCCTGCTGCGCACCAATCGCTGGGTCAACATGATCCGCCGCCAGTTCAAGCTGCCGTACTGGTCGCTGTCGGCGTACATGAAAAAGCGCGTGAAGAACGCCGTGCAATTCGTCTGCGATTTCGAGGAAGCGGTCGCGCATGCGGCGCGCGACATGGGTGTCGATGGCGTGGTTTGCGGGCATATCCATTGCGCCGAAATCCGCCAGATCGGCGGCGTGACGTATTATAACGACGGCGACTGGGTAGAAAGCTGCACCGCGCTGATCGAGGATGCGCATGGCACGATGTCGCTGGTGCACTGGGCCGACGAAATCGCAAAGCAGCCGGGCGCGCCGGTCGCGGCGGAAACCGAAACCGCCATCCGCGAAACGACGGGAGCATGAGGCTCGCGATCTGCACCGATGCCTGGCATCCGCAAGTCAATGGCGTCGTCCGCACGCTGTCCACCACGGTCGACCTGCTGATGCAGCGCGGCCACGAAGTCGAACTGATCACGCCCTCGCAGTTCTTTACCTTTGCTCTGCCCGGGTATGATGAAATCCGCCTGGCGATGGTGCCGCGTTTCGGCACGCGGCGCACATTGCACGCGTTTGCGCCCGATATCGTGCATATCGCGACCGAGGGCCCGATCGGATGGAGCGCGCGTGGCTGGTGCAAGGCCAACAATGTGCCGTTCACCAGCGCATTTCACACACGCTTTCCCGATTATGCCGCAGTGCGCACCGGGCTGTCTCCGTCGCATTTCTGGCCGTTGATGCGCCGGTTTCATGGCCCGAGCGAAGCGGTGCTGGTCTCCACCCCCAGCCTGGCGCGCGAACTGGCCACATTCGGCATAAACCATACCAGGATGTGGTCGCGCGGCATCGACAACACGCAGTTTCATCCGTGCCACACGCCCCATCCGGCATTGGCCGACCTGCCCCGCCCGATCATGCTCAATGTCGGACGCGTGGCGATCGAAAAAAACCTGACGGCATTTCTCGATGCCGACGTGCGCGGCACGAAAGTCGTGGTCGGCAATGGCCCGGATCTCGAAGCGCTGCGCGCGAAGTATCCCGATGCGGTGTTCCCGGGCGGATTGTCGGGCGCCGAACTGGCCAGCGCCTATTGCGCTGCCGATGTGTTCGTGTTTCCGAGCAAGACCGATACGTTCGGGCTGGTCATGATCGAAGCCATGGCCTGCGGCGTGCCGGTCGCGGCCTATCCCGTGCCCGGCCCGATCGACATCGTCGGGCCTGACGGTCGCGGGCCCGATAACGCGCTGCCGATGCAGGTCGGCGCGCTCGACGAGGATCTGGGCGTGGCAATTACCCGCGCGCTGCGCTGCGAGCGCATGGGTGCGGCAGTCTATGGCGCCAGCTATTCGTGGGACGCGGCGACGGATCAGTTCGTTCGTGCGATCAGCGAGGCGCTGGGTCGGCGCAAGGCGCGACTGCGCGTCGCAGCGTGAGTGGCCATATTTGATCCGATCCGGCATGTAGGCCAAGCCCAAAAGGTCGCAATCGCGACTGCGCACCAGTCCCGCCCCACACGTCGCCCCGGACTTGATCCGGGGTCAGGCTGCTTTCTCTTCGCTACGCCGGCGCAGAAAAAGCCCGGTCCCGGATCAAGTCCGGGACGACAATCGAGGGGGAGTAAGCGGTCGCAGGGCTTCCCGGCCTATCGACCGTAACCGCAATCAGCTCGCCTTGGTGTTCGGCGCCTTGTTGTTCATCAGGCGGAACGCCCGTTCGTACCATTCGCTGCCGGGGTAGTTGGCCCCCAGCACCGCGGCATTCTTTTGCGCTTCGGCCGGGATACCCAGCGCGAGATAGCATTCGACGAGGCGGTATAGCGCCTCGGGCGTATGGCTGGTCGCCTGATAGCGATCGATCACCACGCGAAATCGGATCGTGCCGGCCAGCAATTTGCCGCTGTGCTGATAGAACCGGCCGATTTCCATCTCCTTGCCCGCGAGGTGATCGTTGACAAGGTCGATCTTCAGCTTGGCGTCGGTCGCATACTGGGTCGCGGGATACCGGCGGATCACTTCGGTCAGCGCATCGAGCGCCTGCTTGGTGTCCTTCTGGTCGCGCTGCACATCGCTGATCTGTTCGTAATAGCACAGCGCGATAAGGTAATAGGCATAAGGCGCATCCTTGTTGCCGGGGTGAACCGACAGGAATTTCTGCGCCGACTGGACCGATTTCGTATAGTCGCGCGCCACGTAATAGCTGAACGCGCTCATCAGTTCGGCGCGGCGGGCCCAGGGCGAATAAGGATGCTGGCGTTCGACTTCGTCGAACAGCGCGGCGGCCTGCTTGGCATCGCCGGCATCGAGCCGCGCGCGCGCGGCGATGTACAGCGTATCGACATCGCGCGCGACATAGGCGACGTCCTTTTTCGGCTTGCCCGACCCCCCGCAACCGGCAAGGCCAATCGACAAAGTGGCGAGCGCAAGGATCGGCAGGCCCAATGAACGGCGGAGCGGATGGCGGGCAAATGTGTCAAGCGTCATGGCGCTCGTATAACCAGCGACCGCACGCTCGCCAAGTGCCGTTCGGTAACCGGCGGAACAATTCGGCCGGACGCCGGTCAGATATGCGTGTGCGCATTCATCTGGTCGAACGGCGGGACGAGCGAAATCGCATCGGCCAGCGTGATCCGGTCGAGAATTGCGGCGGTTTCGTCGCGCAGCTGCAGCATCAGCCCGCGCAATCGGCAGTCTTTTTCGGGCAGGCAGTTCGCGCAGGTTTCGTGCGCATTGCGGCTGGCGCAGGGCACCAGCGCCAGGCTGCCGCGCGACAGGCGAATGATATCGCCATAGCGCACATCGACCGGCGGCACCGCCAGTTCATAGCCGCCGTCGCGCCCGCGCTGCGACACGACCACGCCTTCGCGCGCCATTTCGGACAGGATCACGGTCAGGAATTTGCGCGGGATGTTCTGCGCCTCGGCAATCGCATCGAGCCGCACCGACCCCTGGCCAAATGTGTCGGCAAGATGCTGCAGGGCCCGGATGGTGTAGCGCGTTTTTTGCGATAGCATCGGTTTATACTGGGCAGTTGCGCATGGATGTCAACTGAACGGGCGCATTTGTGCAGGCACTGCGCGGCGGCGCGCAAAAAATCCGAACGCCGCTATGATCACATAACACAGCGCCGGGACGAGCAGCGCAATTTCCAGGCTGCCTGAAACATCGGCCACTGTCCCTGTCAACGGCGGCACGATCGCCCCGCCCACGATCGCGACACACAGCACGCCCGACCCGTCGGCCGCACGATCGCCCAGGCCTTCGCTGGCAAGCGTAAAGATCGTGGGAAACATGATCGAATTCATCAGCCCGATCGCCAGCATGCTGGCAGCAGCAATGCCCCCGGTCGACTGCGTGGTGATCGCAATCATCGCCAGCGCGCCCACGGCCATGACCGCCAGCACCTTGCCCGGATCGATCACGCGCATCACGGCCGATCCGATCAGCCGCCCGGCCAGCATTCCGCCCCAGTAGAACGGCAGCAATTTGCCCGCCGATTGTTCATCGAGCCCCAGCACATGCGGCTGGCGCATGTAATTGACGGTCATCGACCCGACCGCGACTTCGGCCCCGACATAGAGAAAGATGCACAAGGCGCCGAACCCGAACCGCGGCTGCAACAGCAAGTCGAAGCTCTTGAGCACAGAGCCGTGGTCGTGGTGTTCGCCTTTCAGCCGGTTGCGATTGGCGTAGACGACCGCCGCAACCACGGCCAGCGCGATGGCCAGACCGAGATAGGAATGGACTACCGCAGTAGTCGCCGCCGAACGATAGGCATCGAGCGCGGCGCCGGTCAGATCGCTCGCCTTTTCATGCGCAAGCGTGCCGAGCATCAGGATCGCGCCCACATAGGGAAACACCGTCGTGCCGACCGAATTGAACGCCTGCGCAAAGGTCAGCCGGCTGGGCGCAGTGCGCGCCGGGCCGAGCAGCGAAATCAGCGGGTTGGTCACGACCTGCACGATCGTGACCCCGCTCGCCAGCACGAACAGCGCCAGCAGAAACAGAATGAAGCTGGCGTTGCTCGATGCCGGGATGAACAACAGGCACCCTGCCATCATCATCAGCAAGCCATAGGACGCGCCGCGCATATACCCGACACGCTTGACCAGGGCGGCCCCCGGGATACCGATGATCGCATAAGCTGCGAAAAACGCAGTCTGGACCAGCATCGCCTGGCCGTAATTGAGCGTGAACAGATCCTTCAGCTTCGGGATGATCACGTCGTTGAGCGAGGTGATGCCGCCGAAGATGAAAAATAGCGCCAGAACAAAGCCCTGCAGGCCCGGCGCGTTGATGTGGTCGTCATGCGCGGTCAGGACGTCGCTGGTGGTTTCGGCAGGTGGAGCAATCGCCATCGGGGTCCTTGGTGTCGCCGGACTGGAGCACGGTGATCACGAAAAGACTTGGGCGAGCGGCGGAAGGATGTAAACCCGCAATTCCCCTTCGCAACAGGGCGTGTCTATCAGTGCGCGGCTGCTTCCAGATAGGCGATCAGATCGGCACGGTCTTTTGCATCGGAAATGCCGGCGAATGGCATGCGCGTGCCCGGCACGTATTTGGTCGGCGAAGCGATGAACATGTCGAGATTGGCCGGCGACCAGGCAATCCCCTTGGCCACCATCGCGGGCGAATACGAATATCCGGGCATCGATCCGGACTTGCGACCGACGATGCCTTTCAGCGAGGGCCCGAGAACCGTGCGCCCGGTGTTCAGATCGTGGCATGCGGCGCAGCGCGCAAACACGACCTTGCCATGCGCGGCGTCGGCGGCATTGGCACTGGCCGAAACCCCGGCGATGGAAACCAGCGCGGCAGACCCGAGCAGGACGTTGGAAAAGGTCATCGTAAGGCTCCCCTGTAGACATTGGCGGATTAGCTGCCCGCGGCTTTCGCGGCGCTGAATGGCGCGCGCGCCTGATGTTCAGACTGGCTGGGTCAGCAAGCCGAGTGCGGGAATGCCGACCGAGCGGCGGCCTCCGTAGTCGGTGCGCACCACGATCAGCCCCTGCTTTTCAAGATGATCGAGCAGGCGGCGGATGCGGCCCGACGAGCGCGTGCCATAGACCGTGGCCAGCCGGTCATCATCGGGGCACGGCGCGCCTGCGCTTGCCGCGACGGCCAGCACCATCAGCGGCGCGAGCAGATCGTCGGGCACATCGCGGCCCAGCGCGACCACCGCGCGCCATTGCGGTGCGGTGTCGTCGCCTATCCCCGCGATCGCCATCGCAAACCGGCGGCGGAATGCGGGCAGATCGATGCCCGGCGAGATCCGCGCCATGCGGCAGCGCACGGTGAAATCCTGGTATAGCTGCGCCGGGGGCTGAAACGTGCAGTCGGGCTCCGCCACCATCTCTTCCAGGATCGCCGCAACGGTGGCGGCATCTTCCTCGGCGGCAAACAGGCTGGGTTCGGCCGGCGGCTCGACCGTAACGCCCGGTGGCCCGGTTTCGGCGATCTGCTCGATCAGGTCGCTGGCATCCGGCGCAGGCGTGTCGTCGGCGGCGGCAGCGTGGCGGATCGGCTCTTCGGCCTCATCGCGCAACAGCGTGTCCATCACCCCGCCTGCCATATCGGGCAAAGGCATCAGGCCCTGGATAACGTTGCGCGCAACGGTTTCGACTTCGGCGATCCGCACCGACACCGGGCGCCGGGATATCGCCGGGCCAAGGCCGAGGAAATGCCCGCGCTCCAGATCGCGGATCGCTTCGGCCTGGCGCCGCTCCATGCCCAGCAGATCGGCCGCGCGCGCCATGTCGATATCGAGGAACGTGCGCCCCATCAGGAAATTCGACGCTTCGGCGGCAACGTTCTTGGCCAGTTTCGCCAGCCGCTGTGTCGCGATCACGCCCGCCAGCCCGCGTTTGCGCCCCCGGCACATCAGGTTGGTCATCGCGCCCAGCGACAGCCGGCGGATTTCATCGGACACATCGCCGGCGGCGGCCGGCGCAAACATCTGCGCCTCGTCCACCACGACCAGCACCGGGTACCATTCATCGCGCGGAGCATCGAACAGCGTGTTCAGGAACACCGCCGCGCAGCGCATCTGCGCTTCCAGATCGAGGCCGTCGAGCGCCAGCACGACCGAGGCACGATGCGTGCGGATACGCGCCGCCAGCCGCACGATCTCTGCCTGGTCATAGGCCGCCCCGTCGATCACGACATGGCCATAGCGTTCGGACAGCGTGACGAAATCGCCTTCCGGGTCGATCACCACCTGCTGCACCAGTTGCGCGCTCTGTTCCAGCAGGCGGCGCAGCAGATGCGATTTGCCCGAGCCCGAATTGCCCTGCACCAGCAGGCGCGTGGCAAGCAATTCCTCGACATCGATGCGGATCGGCGCGCCGGCCCGGTCGGCCCCGATAACGATGGTCTGTTTTGGGGCGGCGCTCACACTCGCGTGCTTTATAGCGCCGGGACAGAGGGGCAAGCCCCCTGCCCGGCCCTATCCACGGCCTAGTGGCGGATCAGGTAATCGAACGCCGACAACGCCGCCTTGCTGCCCTCACCCATCGCGATCACGATCTGCTTGTACGGCACGGTCGTCACATCGCCCGCAGCAAACACACCGTGGATGTTGGTCTCACCCCGCGCATCGATCTCGATTTCGCCGCGATTGCTCAGCGCGACCGAGCCTTTCAGCCATTCGGTATTGGGCACCAGGCCGATCTGGACGAAGATGCCATCGAGATCGAGCGTGTGATCCTCCCCGGTTTCACGATGGCGATAGACCAGCCCGGTGACCTTGTCGCCGTTGCCGACGACTTCGGTGCTCATCGCCGAGACTTCGATCGTCACATTGGGCAGGCTGCGCAACTTGGACTGGAGCACGGCGTCGGCACGCAACTGGCTGTCGAATTCGATCAGTGTCACATGCGCGACGATCCCGGCAAGGTCGATCGCCGCCTCGACACCCGAATTGCCACCGCCGATAACGGCCACGCGCTTGCCCTTGTACAGCGGGCCATCGCAATGCGGGCAATAGGCGACACCGCGATTGCGGTATTCCTCTTCGCCGGGCACGCCCATCTGGCGCCAGCGCGCGCCGGTCGACAGGATGACGGTCTTTGCGCGCAGGCTGGCGCCACCTTCGAGTTCGATCGTGGCCAGGCCATCTCCGTTGGCAGGCGACAGTTTGATGGCCTTTTGCAGGTTGATCACATCGACGTCATAGTCCTTGACGTGCTGTTCCAGGTGCGAGACCAGTTTGGGCCCTTCGGTCTTCGACACCGAAATGAAATTTTCGATGCCCATCGTGTCGAGCACTTGCCCGCCGAAGCGTTCGGCGACCACGCCGGTGCGGATGCCCTTGCGCGCGGCATAGATCGCCGCGGCGGCGCCCGCCGGGCCGCCACCGACGACGAGCACGTCGAACGGCGCCATTGCCGCAATCTTTTCGGCCGCACGCGCTGTCGATCCGGTGTCGAGCTTGGCGACGATCTGCGCCAGGTCCATGCGGCCCTGGCCAAATGGTTCACCGTTGAGGAAGATCGTCGGAACCGCCATGATCTTGCGGGTATCGACTTCGCCCTGGAACAGCGCGCCGTCGATCGCGACATGGCTGGCATTCGGATTGAGTGCCGCGATCATGTTCAGCGCCTGCACCACGTCGGGGCAGTTCTGGCAGGTCAGCGAGAAAAATGTCTCGAACTGCAGCGGTCCGTCGAGCCCCCGCGCCTGGTCGAGCAAATCCGCCTCTTCCTTGGGCGGGTGACCGCCAACATGCAGCAGCGCGAGGATCAGCGAGGTAAATTCGTGGCCCAGCGGCAAACCGGCGAACGTCACCCGGGCGGTTTCACCGGTGCCGCCGATCGTGAAACTGGGCCGCCGCGCATCGCTGCCATCGAAACGCGCGGTGACTTTGTCGGACGCCGCGACGATTTCGGTCAGCAGCGCGCGGGTGTCGGCGGATTTGCTGTCGTCACCCAGGCTTGCCACCAGCTCGATCGGCCGGCGCAGATTGCCAAGGTATGCTTTCAGCTGGGCGGTGGTGGCGGCGTCGAGAAGTGACATGGCGGTTACTCTTGTGAGGGAACTTGAGGTTGGCGATAAGATATATATTCAGGTTGGTGGGGCGCACCCTGCCTTCGCCCTGCACCCCCCTCGTCGTCGTCCCGGACCTGATCCGGGACTGTGCTTCTTCTTCGTGCGCGACGTGTGAAAAGAAGCACAATCCCGGATCAAGTCCGGTATGACGGGTGGGGTAGGTGTTGCGCGTTTGCGGCGAACCAGGGCGCAGATGCGCAGTCGCGACCGCCGGACGGTCTACGCAAGCGCTAAAATATGCGAAAAAACCTGGCGGCGGCCAATATGGTATAACCGCCGCCGGGACCTATCGGAGCGTTCGCGTGAGGGAACCGCGAACGCTCCGATCAGCAATCAGATCTTGCCGACGAGATCGAACGAAGGCGACAGCGTTTCGCCGCCTTCTTCCCAGTTGGCCGGGCACACCTGGCCTGGATGTTCACGCCAGTACTTGGCGGCCTTGATCTTGCGCAGCAGTTCGGCGGCATTGCGGCCCACACCCTCGGGCGTGATTTCAACCAGCTGGATCGTGCCGTCGGGATCGACCACGAACGTGCCGCGATCGGCCAGGCCGACGCCTTCGCGCAGGATGCCGAAATTGTTCGACAGTGCGTGGTTCTGATCGCCCAGCATGTAATAGTCGATCTTGCCGATTGCCGGCGAGCTGTCGTGCCATGCCTTGTGGCTGAAATGGGTGTCGGTCGAGACGCTGAACACTTCGACGCCCATCTTCTGCAGTTCGGGATAGATGCCGGCCAGGTCTTCAAGCTCGGTCGGACACACGAACGTGAAATCGGCCGGGTAGAAGAAGAACACCGCCCACTTGTCGGCAATGTCGCTCTGGGTGATGTCGACGAAACGGCCCTGGTGATAGGCGGTGTTCGCAAACGATTTTATGGGGGTGCCGACGATTGACATGATCGGGGTAGGTCCTTTTGGGATGACCCTGGCGGGCCGGTGGAAAAACGATGGTGGGGAAATAGCCACGACCCGCTCGCAAAGCCAATGAGCAATTCCGCCCATATTGATCTAGTTTCTCGATCAGTGCGCCATGTCGCAACCCTCCTCCATTGCATATTATGCAATCGCAGGATCCTTCGTTGCACTTGAAATCACATCTCGCTTTGTCCACTTACGAAAACAGAACGAAAGTGTTCCATTAATCCGGATATGCTATAACCGCATTCGAACGACACATTCGCCATCGCACCACCAGGATACCCGATGACCGCCCAGACCGACACATTGCCGCCCGAAACCGCGTCCCCGACTGTCGGAAACCCCGTTCGCCGGCGCCTGTTGCGCAGTGCGGCGACGATCGCGCTGATCCTGGGCATCGCCGTCGGGATCTACGAATACATCGGCTACATCAACCACGGCCAGTATGTGCAATCGACCGACGATGCGAACATCAAGGCCGATGGCGTGACGATCAGTTCGAAACTGGCAGGCTACGTCCGTACTGTCGCCGTGGCTGACAACCAGCCGGTCAAGGCGGGCCAGTTGCTGGTCGATGTCGATCCGACCGATTACCGGATCAAGCTGCAACAGCTGACCGCGCAGCAAGATGTCGCAAAGTCGGGCCTCGCCACGACCCATGCCGGCATTACCGAAGCCAAGGCCGGCGTGGCCCAGGCGCGCGCCGCGATCGTCAATGCCCAGCGCGATCTGGCGTATTATACCGGCGAAGTCGCGCGCTATCGTCCGCTCGTTGCCGACGGGGCCGAACCGAAGCAGACGCTCGACCAGATGGCATCGAACCGCGACAAGGCGGCCGCCACGGTTGCTTCGCAACAGGCCGCGCTTGCCGCCGCCAATGGCAAGCTCGAATCGGCGCGCGCGCAGCTTGGCCAGACCAGAGCCCAGATCGAAGCGGCCACCGCGCAATCCAATGCAGCACGCACCGATCTGAATACGACGCGCCTGGTCGCGCCGATCAACGGCCAGGTCGCATCGTCGTCGGTGCGCGTCGGGCAATATGTCCAGCCTGGCCAGCGCCTGATGACGGTCGTGCCCGTTCAGGCGATCTATATCGAAGCCAATTACAAGGAAACCCAGATCGGCCTGATGCGCCCGGGCCAGCCCGCGACGATCGATGTCGATGCCTTGCCCGGCGTGGAATTCCATGGCGTGGTCGAAAGCATTACCCCGGGCACGGGCGCCACATTTTCGCTGATCCCACCGCAGAACGCGACCGGCAACTTTACCAAGATCGTGCAGCGCGTGCCCGTGCGCATCCGCATCGAGGCCGGGCCCGAGGCGCGCCGCGTGCTCGTGCCGGGCCTGTCGCTGCGCGTAGAGATCGACACGCTGTCTGCACGCGGCGCGATCCACCAGATCCGCAACGAGGAAAAGCAGAACGGCCAATGAGTTCCGCCATTCCCACAGCGCCAGATGCCATCCCCGACGATGTCATTGCCGCCGCGATGCCGGACGGGTTGCGCAAACCGCAGAATGCCGACCTGACCGCCTGGCTGGCAGTCGTGGCCGGTGCGGTTGGCGCGCTGATGGCGACGCTCGACATTTCGATCGTCAATTCGGCGCTGCCGACGATCCAGGGCGAAATCGGCGCTTCGTCGACTGAGGGCACCTGGATCGCGACATCGTACCTGGTGTCCGAAATCATCATCATTCCGCTGACCGGCTGGCTGGAACGCGTGTTCGGCCTGAAACGGTTCCTGCTGGTGATGGCGACGCTGTTCACGCTGTTTTCGATCGAATGCGGGTTGTCGACGACGCTGACCCAGATGATCATCGGCCGCGTCGGCCAGGGCTTTACCGGCGGGGCGATGATCCCGACCGGCATGACGATCATCGCCACGCGCCTGCCCCGCCATCAACAGCCGATCGGCACCGCGCTGTTCGGCTCGACCCTGATCATGGGCCCGGTGATGGGGCCGCTGGTCGGCGGCTGGCTGACCGAAAACTACAGCTGGCACTATGCGTTCTTCATCAACATCCCGGTGTGCCTGATGCTGGTCGCATTCCTGATCATCGGCCTGAAATCGGCGCCGATGAAGCTCGACGAACTGCGCCAGGCCGACATCCTGGGCATCCTGGGCATGGGCGCCGGGCTCGGCGGGCTGACCGTCGTGCTGGAGGAAGGCAACCGCGAACAGTGGTTCGATTCGATGCTGATCTGGCGCCTGACCGCGGTGACGATCGTCGGCTTCATCATGATCGGGCTGGGGCAGATCTATGCCAAGCGCCCGGTGGTCAAGCTGGCGCTGTTGCGCAACCGGACATTTGCCGCAGTGTTCGTGCTGGGCCTGGTGCTCGGCGCGGTGCTGTACGGCACGTCTTATGTCATTCCGCAATTCCTCGCGGCGATCGCCGGGTACAACGCGCAGCAGGCGGGATCGATCGTGTTCCTGTCCGGCATTCCTGCCGGATTGATGATGCCGATGTTTCCGATCCTGGTCGCGCGGATCGATCTGCGCGTCGCGATCTTTTTCGGCCTGATGGTCATGATGGGCTCATGCTGGCTCGATACCTCGCTGACCGCGGCATCGGACGGTTCGGATTTCTTCCTGTCGCAACTGATGCGCGGGCTGGGTCAGGCGTTTTCGATGCTGTTTCTCAACCAGGCGGCGATTGCCAGCGTGCAACCCGACGAGGCGGGCGATGCGTCGGGGCTGTTCAACGCCGCGCGCAACCTTGGCGGATCGATCTCGCTCGCGCTGCTGGCGACCTTGCAGGAAAAGCGGCTCGAATTCCACCACTGGCGGCTGTTCGAAGCGATCCCGGCCAATGGCACCGCCGTCCAGACCTGGCTGCAGGGCCAGACCAACGGCGTCGGCTATGACGCCACGCTCGGCGCGCTGCAATCGATCAACGCCACCGTCATGCGCGAGGCGCTGGTGTTGAGTTATACCGACGAATTCGTGGCACTGGTGTTTGCAATCGCCCTTGCCGCCCCGCTGATACTGCTCCTGCGCCCGCTGCAAAAGGGCCACCACAAGATGGCGATGCATTGATGTCCGTTCTGCTCCGTTCCGCCCGCCTGTGCGTCCTGCCGTCGCTGGCGCTGATCGCCGGCTGCACCACTGTCGGCCCGAACTGGCATGGCGCGCCCGCGGTTGCGCCCGATGCCGCCGCGCGTGGCAGCTTTGTCCGCGCGCCGGGCGTCGCCACTGCGGCGCAGCCCGATGCGCAGTGGTGGACAGTGTTCGGCGATCCCGCGCTTGATGACCTGATCACCCGCGCTCTGGCCGGATCGCCCGACATCGCCGCCGCAAAGGCGCGCATCGACCAGTCGCGCGCCACGCTGTCGAGCGCGAAAGCCGCGCTGTTGCCCAGCGCGTCGGTCGGTGTGCTCGCGGCCGAAGCGGACTTGCCCGGCGCGATCCTCAATCGCAATGGCCGCCTGTCGGAACAGGTCTATGCCGACAATATCCAGGCTTCGTGGGAAATCGACCTGTTCGGCGGCAGCGCGCGCAAGATCGAGGCTGCGCGCTATCGTTCGGCCAATGCCGCCGCCTCGGCGCAAGACGTAGCGGTCACGCTGTCGGCCGAAATCGCGCGCGATTATGTGATGTTGCGCGCACAACAGGCGATCGCCGCCGTGCTGGTGCAGCAGGTCGATTATGACACGCGTTTGTTGTCGGCCGCGCAGGACCGGTTTGCACGCGGCACCGTCGCGCAACAGACCGTCGACACCGCGCATTCGGCCCTGGCGCAAAGCCAGAGCGACCTGGCCGATACGCATGTCCAGATCACGGTGCTGGCCGATCAGCTGGCGGTGCTGTCCGGGCGTGAACCCGGCGCGCTCGATGCGTTGATTGCGACGCCGGGCGCGGTGCCGCTGGCGCCGGCCAATGTCGCCGTAGGCGATCCGGCACGGCTGTTGCGCCACCGCCCCGATATCCGCATGGCCGAAAGCCAGCTGGCAGCCGCCAACGCCGACCTGGGCGCGCGGATCGCGGACAAGTTCCCCTCGATCAGCTTTACCGGCATCCTGGGACTCGGCGGTACGAACATCGGCGAAGCGTTTCAGCCCAGCAGCCTGATCGCGCTGCTGTTGCCGCAGCTGAAATGGAACCTGCTCGACGGCGGCCGCGCCAAAGCGGCCGAGCGCGGCGCACGCGGCGCGCTCGCCGAAGCGGAGGCGAATTACCGATCGAAAGTGCTCGGTGCCTTGCAGGATGCGGAAAATTCGCTGACGCGGTTCGGCGGGCAGCGGATCACCCTGGCCAAGGCGATCGAGCAGCATGACGCCGCGCTGCACATGGCGACCTTGCAGGGCAAGCGCGCCGACGGCGGCACATTGTCGCGCGCCGAGGCGCTCTCGGCGCAGCGCCAGGCGCTGCACATCCAGCTCAATACGCTGTCGGCAACAGCGCAACTGACCACCGATTTCATCGCCGTCGAAAAGTCGCTGGGGCTTGGCTGGGAAGCCCAGGAACCGCGCAAATGAGCCGTGCGCGTTCCATTTATACCGTCTTGACCATGCCCAAAATTCGGGCACACTGGCCATCTAGAAAGCCAATAAGGTGGATAGGTGAGACGGATGAGCTGGGTATCAAGCATGGGACGGCGCTTTTTGCACGCCTATACCGAAGGGCTGGTCATGACCTGCCCGCTGCATCGCGCAGAAATGTTTTTCAACGGCCAGGACCAGCCGGGCACGCAGCCTGCGGCAATCGACAAGTCGCAGGATAATGTCCAGGCCACCCTCCGACCCGAATTCTCGGGAGCCTACAGCAACGTCAGACACTGACGGGAACGAATTGGGCCCGGTCATCACGGACGCCCAACCTGTGGATCTGGGCGAGTTCGAGGCTGCCAAATTCGATGCCAAATTCGATGATTGCCTTGCCGCTGCGTTCGTCCGGCGCGGCCGGCCATCGGTTGCCGAGGCCGAGGCCCTGTCGGGCCGTATCCTGGATGCCAGCTGGGACGTGCTGCTGACGGCCGGTTTCGAGGGTTTTACCTTCGATCGCGTTGCGCGCCACGCGCACATCGGCAAGGCGACAATCTATTCACGCTTTCCGGGCAAACGCGAACTGATGCGCGCGCTGCTGGCGCGGCGGATCGTCATACGCAGCGATTTTTTCAAGTCGGCTGGTCACGACCTGGCGGTCGAGGATGCGTTCTGCCTGCGCGCGGCCAACACGATGAAAGGCCTGTTCTCGCCCGACGGCGCGCTGATGGAGCGGCTGATCGACTGGCTGGAACAGGAAACCGGCGAAGGCCAGCCCATGCGCGCCCAGGCCTATCGCGATGCGATCGAATCGATCGGCGAATCGCTGGCCGACAGCTGCAGGCTCGGCGCGCGGGCAAGCAACGGGGTCGAGCCCGCATTCGCCGCGCGCCTGTGGATCGAGGGCCTGATCGGCCATGCCAAGCTCGCCCATACAGAGGGCGCATCGTCGCCCGATGAAATCGAACGCTGGGCGGCGGACTATACGCGGTTCTACTTTGCCGGGCTGCGCGCAATGGTTGCGGGGTGAAATCGCCCGCAAGACGCCTCCCAACCTCGCCCTGCTCGTCATCCCGGGCTTGGAGTCAGGAGATCGCGTCCACTTACAAAACAAACCGCGCGGTCACGCCATACGTACGCGGATCGCCCAGCTGCCCGACGATCAGCCCGGTGCTGCCCGGGCCCACCAGCAACTGCTGATAATACCCGACATTGAACGCATTGCGCACCCAGCCGTAAATGTCGAACCCGTGTTCGGTGCGGAACCCCGCGCGCACATTGGTCAGCGTATAGCCATTGACCCAGGTATAGGCCGATGGCGAAGGGTTCGACGAAAACGACGAGCGATAATTGCCATCGACACCGGCATAGATCTCACCGGCATGGTTCAGCAATGTCACCGGTAGATTGGCTTCACCGCCGAACGACAGCGCCAGTTTCGAAATACCGGGCAGGCGTTGCCCCGAAATGTCGCACGACACCGGGCTGAGGCCCGGAACACCTGCCGGTGCCGCAGTCTGCCCGGCCGCGACGGCCGTGCCGCCAGACAGCTCTGGCGGGCATGGCGCGGCGGGAAAGCGGATGTATTTGGCGTCGTTGTACGCCCCGTTGAAATAGGCGTTGAACCTCGGGCTCGGGCGCAACGTGATGTCCCACTCGGCGCCCTGCACCCGCACGAACGGCGCGCTGTCGACATACCCGCGCAGCGCGCTCTGCTGGCCATTGTTGACCAGCGCCTGGTAATTGTGGATCTCCGTACGGAACGCATCGGCATTGATGGTCAGGCGCCGGCCCCACCACTGCGTCTTGATCCCGACCTCGAAATGGTCCTCGTTTTCGGGTTTGATCGAGGCGAATTGCAGCAGCGGCGCACCGTTGGCCGCCGCCGGAACGCCGTTGAGATTGATCCCGCCCGATTTGAACGTGTGGGCATACGAAGCATACCCGTGAATATCGCGGTTGAACGCATAGCTGGCGGTCACATCGTACGACACGTTCCACGCGCTGTAGATCGCGTTGAAATTTTCCGGCGCCAGTTGCGACAGCTGTGACAATTGCGCTGAAGTATTGACGGCAGGGGCAGTGGCGAACTGCACCGGAGCGCCCGCAGCGTTTGTCACGACCGAGCTGTAGTAGCCGTTCTTGTAATCGTAGTTCACTCTGACGCCGGGCTGGATCGAAAACGAGTCGGTCGGTTTCCAGGTCAGCTGGCCATACAGCGCAACACTGTCATTGCGCAGCCCGATGCTGTTGGTCGACGACAACCCATCGAGGCAATTGGTGTTATAGCAATTGGTTGGGCTGGCAGATGGCGCCAGCAACCACTTGCTTGCGGCCGAGCCCTGGACTTGTGACCCCTCGGTGCGCACGACCTGGTCGAACCCGAACAGCCCGACCGTAAAGTCGAGCGTCTTGCCTTCGTGCGTCAGGCGCAATTCCTGCGAAACCTGGTGCTGTTGCGACGGGTTCTGCGACACCGTGGTCACCGGCAAGCCGGTATAATCGCGGTCGTTCGAAGGGTCCCAGTGCCAGAACCGCCACGCCGTGACCGACGTCACCGTGCCGATGCCGGTATCGACCACGGCTTTCAGCGACACACCGCCGACTTCGTTCAACGCGCGCAGCGGCGTATCGAGATCGGCGATCCGCGCAAACGGATTGGTGCTGGGCGGCGTATAGCCTGCCGTCTGCGCCAGCGCGTTGAACTGCCGGTTCTGCGCACGCTGGGTTTCTCCGACGCGGACATAGACAAACCCGCAGCAATCGGGGTTCTGGCGGTTGTAATCGGCCGCCAGCGTGATCCGGACCGAATCGCTGGGCTTCCACAGGATCTGCCCGCGACCGCCGATATTGTTCTGCCCGTTGATCTCCTTGCCGGTATGGGCGTTCAGCACATTGCCGTCGCGGTTGGTCGACGAAATCGCCAGGCGCACCGCGACCTTGTCGCTCAGCGGGCCCGACACCGCGCCCTTGAACTGATAGAAGCCCTCGTTGCCGACCGACGCTTCACCGCGCGCGGTAAAATCGAACGACGGCGGGCGCGTTGTGATATTGATCGCACCCGCAGTCGTGTTCTTGCCATACAGCGTGCCCTGCGGCCCGCGCAGCACTTCGACCCGCTCGACATCGAGGAAATCGAACGTCGCCGAGGCCGGCCGCGCATAATAGACGTCATCGACATAGACCCCGACGCCCGGCTCAATACCATCGTTGGTCAGGCCCAGCGTCGCGCCCAGCCCGCGAATGTTGAGCGAGGTGTTGCGCGGGTTTTGCGAATAGAACTGCAACGTCGGGGTCAATTGCTGCACCCGGTCGATATTGAACGCACCGGTCCGGTCGATATGCGCCGCATCGAGCACCGACAGCGAAATCGGCACCGCCTGCGACGTTTCGGCGCGATGGCGCGCAGTCACCAGGATGATGCCGTCATCGGCGTCGGCGCTCGTGGTTGCCGCAGGCGGCACGGAAGGCGCCGCAGCGGGCGCAGCCGCCAGGGCGGGGTGTGCCGCGATCAACGCAAGCGGCGCAGCAGCAGTCAGCAAGAGGCGCAAAGACATGAACATAATCCCCGAACAGATGATTATCGGCAACCCCTGGCAATCGTGATCGCGCCGGGCGCCTCATGCGCCGGCGTGTCAGGTCAAGGCGCCGACGCGCCCGTGCTGGTATCAAGATCGCCATGCCAAGCCCCCGTTACCCGGACCGGCTCGACGAAGCCCATCTTATACTCTACTTAAAAAGTAGAAATAGTAGGAGTTCTTTTCGCGGCGAAAGCCAGCCTATCATCGGCACGGAACGACGCCGGAACGGTGGTTCCCGGCCGATGTTGTGACATAGCAACCATCCCGCTTGCCAGCACGGTGCACCCGCGTGCAAAGACACTGAGAAGTGTAACAATGGAGTCACACAAGCGCGATCATGGCCGTTATCCCGCACGTCTTTCCGCATATCTCCGCGCTCGATCACACCGGTTCGCTGATCGAGCCAGGCGCGCACACCCATGCCGCCGATCTGGCCGAGCTACCCGCCGACCGGTTCTTCAACCGCGAGCTCAGCTGGCTGCTGTTCAACCGCCGCGTGCTGGCCGAGGCGCAGAACCCCGATTATCCGCTGCTCGAACGGCTGCGCTTCCTGTCGATTTCGGGCAGCAATCTCGATGAATTCATCATGGTCCGCGTGGCGGGCCTGGCCGCGCAAGTGCGCAACCAGATCGACGAAAAATCGCTCGATGGTCAATCCGCGGGTCAGCAGTTGCAGGATCTGCACGGCGCGATCTGCAATCTGGTCGAGGCGCAATATGCGATTTTCACCGAGCTGACCGCGCTGCTTGACGAACAGGGCGTGCGCCTGATCACCGATCGTCGCCTGACCAAGCCGGAAAGCGATTTCCTCGCCGACTATTTCGAAACGCATGTGTTACCCGCGCTCACGCCGCAGGCGATCGACCCGGCGCATCCGTTTCCGTTCATTGCCAACCAGGGCAGCGGCATCCTGTTTTCGCTGGTGCGCGTCGCCGATGCCGCGGCGGTCAACGAAATGGTGCTGATCCCGCCAGCGATGCCGCGCTATGTCCGCTTGCCCAGTGACCCCCTGCAAAACCAGCCGGCGACGTGGATCGCAATCGAGGAACTGATCAAGCGCAAGGCCGCGCGGATGTTCCCGGGGTTTCGCATCCACGGCAGCGGCATGTTCCGCGTGCTGCGCGACAGCGATATCGAAATCGAGGAAGATGCCGAGGACCTGGTGCGCTATTTCCGCACCGCGATCCAGCGGCGCCGGCGCGGGCGGGTGATCGTGCTGTCGCTCGAAGCCAATTTCGACGCCGGTGCCGAAGCGATGTTGCGCCAGCAGATGCGGCTCGACTACGCGCTGATCATCTCGTCGCGCGGGCCGCTGTCGATGTCGGGTCTGTCGGCGCTGATCGATGACGAGCGCCCCGACCTGAAGTTCGAACCCTATACGCCGCGCTATCCCGAGCGCATCCTGGAACACAATGGCGACTGCTTTGCCGCGATGCGCGAAAAGGACATCGTGGTCCAGCATCCGTTCGAAAGCTTCGACGTGGTCGTCGATTTTCTGCGCCAGGCCGCATCCGACCCCGATGTCGTGGCGATCAAGCAGACGCTGTATCGCGCCGGCAAGCAATCGGCCGTGATTGCGGCGCTGATCGCGGCTGCTGAATCGGGCAAATCGGTCACCGCCGTGGTCGAGCTGAAGGCGCGTTTCGACGAGGAGCAGAACCTGCACTGGGCCAGCCAGCTCGAGCGCGCCGGGGTGCAGGTCATCTACGGCTTCGTCGACTGGAAAACCCACGCCAAAGTGTCGATGGTCGTGCGCCGCGAAGGCGATGGCTATCGCACGTATTGCCACTTCGGCACGGGCAATTACCACCCGCTGACCGCGCGCATCTATACCGACATGTCGTTCTTCACCGCCGATCCGCGCTTTGGCCGCGATGCCGGGCTGCTGTTCAATTTCATCACCGGCTATATCGAGCCGCGCGGTACCGAAATGCTGGCGATTTCGCCCGGCGGCGTGCGCTCTCGGCTATATGAATGCATCGATCGCGAGATCGCGTTTGTCCGCGCGGGCAAGCCCGGCACGATCTGGGCCAAATTGAACGCGCTGACCGATCCCGACCTGATCGACCGATTGTATCTGGCAGCGCGCGCAGGCGTGTCGATCAGCCTGGTCGTGCGCGGCATCTGCTGCCTGCGCCCCGGCGTGCCCGGGCTGTCGGATACGATCTCGGTCAAATCGGTGATCGGGCGGTTTCTCGAACACAGCCGGATCTGGGCGTTCGGCAATGGCGGCGCGATGCCCAACCGGCGCGCGCGCGTCTACATCTCCTCTGCCGACGGCATGAGCCGCAATCTCGATCGCCGGGTCGAAGTACTGGTGCCGATCCGCAACGGTACCGTGCACGATCAGGTGCTCGACCAGGTGATGCTGGCCAATCTGCTTGACACCGAGCAGAGCTGGCAGCTTGACAGTTCGGGCAATTCGCATCGCGTCGCACCGGGTTCGCAACCCTTCAACCTGCATCGGTATTTCATGACCAACCCTTCGCTATCGGGTCGCGGCGCCGCCCTGACCAAAGGACGCAAAGTGCCCAAACTGGCGCTGCGTCGCGGCGGCGCGACGGCCAAGTGAACCTGAAACGATCATGACCCCGTCAGACCGCCGCGCGCCGCGCATTCCGATGCGCGCGATCATCGACATCGGATCGAACACCGTCCGCCTGGTCATCTATGGTGGCCCGGTGCGTGCGCCTGCTGTGCTCCACAACGAAAAAGTCACTGCGCGGCTGGGCAAAGGCGTCGCGGAAAACGGCCTGCTGGGTCCGCGGGCCAGTGCGGCCGCCCTCGCCGCGCTCGCCCGCTATCGCGCGCTGCTTCTGCTGCGCGGCGTCGACCGCGTCGATGTCGTGGCGACTGCTGCGGTGCGCGATGCCGGCAATGGTCAGGCGTTTCTCGACAAAGTGACCGAAATGGGCTTTGCGCCCCGGCTGCTGAGCGGTGAGCAGGAGGCCGAAACCAGCGCGCACGGCGTGCTCGGCGCTTTTCCCGGTGCGCGTGGTATCGTCGGCGATCTGGGCGGGGGCAGCCTGGAACTGGTCGATATCGACGGTGCATCCTGCCGCCACGGCACGTCGATGCCGCTGGGCACCTTGCGACTGGCGGCACTGCGTGCGGGCGGCGATCGCAAATTCGGCGAAGCCATCGCGCGGATGCTGCGAAATGCAGCCTGGACCGCAGAGCCGGGCGCGACGCTGTATCTGGTCGGCGGATCGCTGCGCGCGTTTGCGCGCTATGCGATGGCCCGGCTCGATTGGGCGATCGATGATCCGCACGGGTTCGAGATCGATGCCCCGAGCGCGCTGCGCCTGGCCAAGACGCTGGTCCACCGGCGTCCCGAATTGCTGGTGCCGCTGGCGGGGATTTCGACCGGGCGCATGAACAGCCTGCCTGATACCGCCGCGCTGCTGGCCGTGCTGATCCGCCGGCTGAACCCTGCCAGGCTGGTGTTTTCGTCATGGGGCCTGCGCGAAGGCGTGCTGGTCGAGGATATGCCGGCAGGCATCCGCACGCAGGATCCGCTGGTCGCGGGCATGTCGGCCTTCGTGCAGGAACAGGGCATTCCCCCGCAGATCGCGGCCATGGTCGCCGGCTGGACCGTCGCGGCGAGCCCGCCCTCGGGCATCGAGCGGCGCGAACGGCTGCGGCTCGCCACGACCATGCTGTGCCTGGCCGCATCGACCGTCGAGCCCAACCTGCGCGGCGATATCGCGCGCGACTGGGCCCTGCGCAAACGCTGGGTCGGCGCCGGAACGACCGAACGCGTGATGCTGGCGGTGGCGATGTTGGCACATGCCGGCCGGCTCGACGTGCCACCGCAGCTGGCCGCGCTGGTCAGCCCGGAATCGCTGCGCGAGGCACAGGCCTGGGGGCTGTCGACCCGCCTGTGCCGCCGGTTCAGCACGTGCGCGCCGCAAGGGCTGTCGGGCAGCAGCCTGACCGTGGCCAACGACCGCCTGGTGCTGACGGTGCAGCCGGCGCTGAAGGCGCTGGTCAACGACGGGGTCGAACGCGACCTGAAAGCCCTGGGCGCCCATCTCGGGCTCAAGACGCACGTCCGCTAGACTAGGGTTTTTGGTCCGGCGAACGAAGGCTCGCCGCCTCGACCTCGGCCGCACCCAACACCCGCAACACATTGCCCGACCACACTTTGGCAACGTCCTCGCGGCTGTATCCGGCTTTCAGCAACAGCTCGGTCACTTTGGGCAACGCCGCCACATCTTCCATGCCCGCCACCCCGCCGCCGCCATCCCAGTCGGCGCCGATGCCGACATGATCGACGCCTGCAACTTTCAGCGCGTGCAGCAGGTTGGCCGAGAAATCGGCAAAGGTTGGCCCGTCGACCACCGGATGGGCGGCCATGATCGCGCGCCGTTCGGCCAGCATCGCGGCTTGTTCGCCGGCAGTCAGCACGCGTCCCTCGGGATACCTGGCCATCATCGCCTTCATCGCCGCCTCGCGCGCAGGGTCGGGCTTTTCGGCCTTGATGTAGACGGTGTTGACCTGGATCACCCCGCCCTGTGCCGCCAGCGCACGCAGATGTGCGTCATCGATATTGCGCGGATGGTCGAAAATCGCGCGGCATCCCGAATGCGTCAGGATGATCGGCGCCTTTGACAGCGCCAGCGCATCGTCGAGCGCTCCATCCGAACTGTGCGACAGATCGGCGACCACGCCCAGCCGGTTCATTTCAGCGAGCAGCGCCTTGCCCGCGGGGCTCAGGCCGTGCCATTGCGGTTTGTCCGTCGAGCTGTCGGCGAACTGGTTGTTGCGAAAATGCGCAAAGCCCGAGATCCGCACGCCCATCGCGTAAAACGCGTCGAGCATCGTCACATCGTCACCCAGCGGCCAGGCGTTTTCAATCGACAGAAACACCACCAGCTTGCCGCCGGCGGCAATGCGCGGCGCATCGGCCGCCTTGTCGGCCAGCGCAAACACTGCGGGATGCGCGGCGACCATTTCGCGAATTTCCACCCCGCGCATGATCGCGGCCGAGCGCGCGGCGCGCGTCGCCTGCGGTGTCAGCGGTCCTTGCGGCGTATAGATCGCCCAGAACCCGCCATCGAGGTGGCCCTGCTTCATGCGCGGCACATCGACCTGGCTGAAATCACGCGCGGGATCATGGCGGTCCATGATCGACCAGCCCGGGACATGCAGGAATTCGGGCGTATCGAGATGCGTGTCGAGCGTCAGCAACGACCGGTGCACGCGCATCGCCTCTGCCGAAACGAGCGGCGCGGGCGCAACCGCGTGCCTGACCGGCCGGGCGCGAGCAAGCCCGGCGTCAAACCCGCAGACGAGCCCGACAGACAATAGCGCGATGCGGAGCGAGCGGCTCTGGCGTGATTGGCGAAACATCATGGCATCCCCCTGGCCCGGCGACAGGCGCACAATCTTGTCGCGGTCTTGTTGCCGTAAACCAAGGCCTTTTTTTCGCCGCGTTGTTAACCTGACTCTATCGAACATTAAGGTATTCTGCATTATCGCCGCCGATGTCTCGATAACAGACTGCAAAAAGCTGCCCATCCATGAACGCACCCGGTTCCTATCCCACCCATCCCGGCCGCTTGCGCCGTTCCGAACGGCTCGGTCTGCATGCGAACGTGCAATACCGCCGGTCGACTGTGCGCATGGCCGGGGTGACGCTCGATCTGTCGTGCCATGGCGTGCGGCTGGCCGCGATCGAACGCATGCGCGTGGGCGAAGTGCTGTGGATCACGCTGCCCGGCCTGCCGCCACGCCGCGCGGCGGTCAAATGGGTCGACAAATTCGATGTCGGATGTGAATTCGACGTGGCACTGCACCCCGCGGTGTTCGACCGGATCGCTGCGGGCGAAATGGACTGAGCGACCGATCCGGGCTTCCCCCCGGCATGCACGCCGGTTAGGGACAATGCGATGTTGCGCCTGACCGAACTCAAACTGCCGATCGACCACGGCCCCGACGATCTCGAGGCCGCGATCTGCGCGCGGTTGCAGATTGCGCGCAGTGCCCTCGTCCGGTTTGCCCTGGCCAAGCGCGGCAATGATGCGCGCCGCAAAAGCAATATCCAGCTGGTCTATGCGGTCGATGCGACGGTGCAGGACGAAGCCGCCGTGCTGGCGCACTGTGCCGGGGACAAGGATGTGCGCCCTTCGCCCGACACCGGCTATCGCTTTCCGGTCGTGGCGCCGGTGGATTGGCAGGGCCCCCGCCCGGTCGTGATCGGCGCCGGCCCGTGCGGGCTGATGGCGGCGCTGATCCTGGCGCAAATGGGGCTGAAGCCGATCGTGATCGAGCGCGGCAAGGCCGTGCGCGAACGCACCCGCGACACCTGGGGCCTGTGGCGCCGCGCAGTGCTGCACGCGGAATCCAATGTGCAGTTTGGCGAAGGCGGCGCAGGCACGTTTTCCGACGGCAAATTGTACAGCCGGATCAAGGACCCCCGGCACCTGGGCCGCAAGGTCCTGGTCGAATTCGTCAAGGCCGGCGCGCCCGACGACATCTTGTGGGAGGCGCATCCGCATATCGGCACATTCCGCCTAGTCACGATGGTGATGAGCATCCGCGCCACGATCGAGGCGCTGGGCGGTGAATACCGCTTTGAAACGCGGGTCGAGGATTTCGAGATCGCGCGCGATTCGCACGGCGCACAAGCCTTGACCGCGCTGCATCTGTCGGACGGAACGCGTCTGGCCGCGGACCACGTGATCATGGCGGTCGGCCATTCGGCGCGCGACACGTTCCAGGTGCTCCACGATCGCGGCGTGCATGTCGAGGCCAAGCCGTTTGCGATCGGCGTGCGGATCGAACATCCGCAAAGCTGGATCGATACCGCCCGCTATGGCCCATTTGCGGGAAACAAGCTGCTGGGCCCGGCCGCTTATGCGACATCCCATGCATGCCGGACCGGGCGCACGGTCTACAGCTTCTGCATGTGTCCGGGCGGTAAGGTCGTCGCGGCGACCAGCGAGGAAGGCCGCGTCGTCACCAACGGCATGAGCCAGCATTCGCGCGCCGAATTCAACGCCAATTCGGGCCTGGTCGTCGATATCGACCCTGCCCGCGACTATCCCGGCGGCCCGCTTGCAGGCATCGCGTTCCAGCGCAAGTGGGAAAGCCTGGCCTTCACGGCCGGCGGCAGCGATTACCATGCGCCCGGCCAGAAAGTGGGCGATCTGGTCGCCGGCCGGGCATCGTCGGGCGCATTCGGCAGCGTGGTGCCGTCGTACCAGCCCGGCGTGCGACTGACCGATCTGGGCCAGTGCCTGCCCGATTACGCAATCGCCTCGATCCGCGAGGCGCTGCCGGTGTTCGGCCGCCAGATCCCCGGATACGACCATCCCGACGTGATCATGACCGGCGTCGAGACACGTACATCATCGCCGGTGCGCATCCGGCGCGGGGCGGATCTGCAAAGTGTGAATACGGCGGGGCTGTATCCGGCCGGCGAAGGCGCCGGATATGCCGGCGGGATCTTGTCCGCCGCGGTCGATGGCATCCGCGTTGCCGAGGCGCTGGCGTTGCGGTTGCTGACCCCAGCTTAGCCTCTTGCAGTTTTTGCAACCAGCTTTCCGCCTTTCGCACTTGCACAATAACCGGCGCGGGCCCATTTGAAACTCGCCTTTCAGGCATCCTCTCCCAAACTTTCAAAGGCCGACCGGGCAACCGGTCGGCTCTTTTTTTGCCCTCGCGCCCTACAAACCACACTACACCCCCACGTCATCCCGGGCTTGACCCGGGATCCCGCTTTCCTCCGGGCCGCCCGCGCTATCGCCTGCGCGAAAAGACGAAGGGGATGGGTGGGATTTCGTCGCCTATTCAAAAATACGCTAAAGCCCGACGCGCGCCACATCATCGTGGCGCCCGAGCTCCACAAACTGATCGCGCAACCACGAGGCCGCCGGCCCCGGCGGCGCGTCGGTCCGCCAGATCGCCGACAACCCATACCGGCCGCCGCTGTGATCGGGCAGATTCAGCCGCACCAGCGCGCCCGCGGCAAGATCGCCCGCCACCATCGGCAGCGGCATGCTGCCCCAGCCCACGCCTTCGCGCAGCAGCGCGTGTTTTGCGGACAGATCGGCCAGGCGCCAGGTCTTGCGGCTGATCACGCCGAAATCGCGCCCCTCGGTCAGGCGCGAGCGGTCCGACAAGACGAGCTGCACATGATCGCGCGCATGGCCCGGCGGGATCGCGCCGATCTGCGCCAGCGGATGATCGGGCGCCGCCACTGGCACCATCAGCGTCGATCCCGCCGCAACCGAATTCAGCCCCTCGACGCCCAGCGCCAATGGTCCGGATACGCCGATGATCGCGGTGCCATCACGCACCAGCCCGGTGATCGCGCCCAGCGCCTCCACATGCAGGCGCAATTGGACGGTGGGAAACGTCTCGGCAAAATCGTGCAGTACCCGGCCCAGCCGTTCGGCCGACAGCATGACATCGACCGCCAGATCGACCTCGGCCTCCAGCCCGCCCAGCAACCCTTTGACTTTGGCGCGCAGGCCGTCGACGCCCGCCGCGATCGCACGGACCTCTGCCAGCAGCGCACGCCCCGCCACGGTCAGTTGCGGCTTTCGCGTGCCTTCACGCTCGAACAGCACCAGGCCCAGCTGCACCTCCAGATTCGACATGCCATAGCTGATCACCGACACCGCGCGCCCCAGCTGGCGTCCGGCACCGGCAAAGCTGCCGGTATCGACGATCGCCAGAAAGATGCGCAGCTGGTCGAATGTCGGTGTACCCGGGTTGTTCATTGGCGCTGGTCTCCGTGCCGAACAGGCATGCGCCATATCGGCACTTGCGTAAGACAGCTAATGCAAACGTTCAGGAAAATGAAACGTACCGTTGCAACTTATAGGGGTATTGTCATGGGTCCGATGGGGCCATGACGCACTTGCAACCTGCTCCACCCATAAAAAAGACCCCTCGCCATGGCCATCCGCAACGCGCGTCCCGCAACAATCCCTGCCCTGCCCGCACTGACATCGGGCGAATGGCGCGATGTCCAGGCTGCGTTGCGACAGGTGCAGGGCGCCGGTTGCGCGCGTGGCGAGCGTCCCGGTCCGTTTGTGCGCGGCTTTGCGAAAATCAGCCAGTTTGTCTCGCATCGTCCGGCCCGGTCGGTGCCCGCAGAGTTGCAGCCGGTGCGCGATTTCCTGTGTGAAAGCGCGCGTCATGGTCCGGCAATCGATGCACTGGCCGAACGGCTGCACGATCGCGGGTTTTCCGATGCGCAGATTGCCGCTCTTTCCTTCATTGCCGGCTAGGCCAGCAAGACTCCCTTTACCCCGTTCGCGTATATCGAGATCCGCGCCGGACTATGTCGGCCGCGGATTTTGACAGGACGTGCCGCATGTCGTTTATCAACCGCGAACTGTTTTCCGGCACGCCGCTGCGCGATACCCGGCGCGCGCGCCTGGTGCGCGGCACACTGCGTTTTGCCAGCGGCACACGAATCCCCATCGTCATCCGCAATCTGTCCGAGCGGGGCCTTGGCATTTCGTGCCGTACCGCGCCCCCGCAAGTGGGTGAGGCCGTGGTGGTGACATTGCCCGGTTCGGCCGAGCTCGACGGCATCGTCCGCTGGACCCAGGATACGACCTGCGGAATCGAATTGACTGGCCTTGTCGACGCCGAAGAAATCGCCGCAGCGTTGCAACGCGAACAGGCGCGGTTGCTGGAAAAAAGCGACTGGACCGTCAGCACGCTGCACCGCATCCACGCCCCGCGCGAAACGGGGCCAAGGCGGCGGATTTGAATCAGCTTTGCTTCGCGCCCCGCACAACGGCCAGCTGTGCGTCAATTTTCTTCGTCGCATACCAGTAATGCCATGCGGCCCAGAATCCGGTCGGCGCCAGGATCATCAGCGCCAGCCGTAACGAGGCGGCGTCGCCGCCTTTGACGCCGCCGAAATAATCCGACGCCATGCCGACAAACATCGGCGCGATCACCAGGTTGCAGATATTGGCCGCCAGCAGCGTGACGGCCGAGACCATCGCGCGCAAATGCGGCTGCACAAGATTGTTGAGCAGGCCAAAGCACGGCCCGATGTAGAAATACATCGCGGGCACCATCACCCACAGGCACACTTTGGTAATCGCCAGGTTGTGCGTCCAGAAAATGAAGAACGACGGGATCGTGGTGAGCCCGACGATCAGCGCCATCAGGTGCAGCACCCGCTTGGGATTGGCCATCATCGGCGTCGCCAGGAACAGGCTGGTGCCCACCGTCGCCAGGCTGCCGGCAATCAATTGCATCGGCCCGAGCATTGCGCCCGCCTCACCCGTGGTCATGTGATAGGTGCGTTGCAGATACGTCGGCATCCACCACATCAGGCCCCATCCCCACAATGCGGTCAGCGCGCTGCCCACGATCAGATGCATTGTCGCGGGCTGCCTGAGAATGATCAACAAGTCGGCGAACATCTGCCGGAGGATGGCCCAAAGGCCGCTGAACTGCGGGACTTCGGCTTCTTCAACGGGCGCCGCAGCCGGCGCATTGCCGTCGCTCATCACGCCGCGTTTGGGTTCGCGCAATGTCGTGAACACGATGATGCCCATGACCACGCCGGGCACGCCCATCGCCAGGAACGCGGTGCGCCAGTCGAACGCATCGGCGATCCGGCCGGCGATATCCTGCCCCAGCCAGGCGCCAAGGCACGCACCAAGCGCCCAGATCGTCAGCACCGCCGTCTGATGCCGCGGCCGGAAATAATCCGCCAGCATCGATGTCGAGGGCGGCGTCCCCCCGCTTTCGCCGACACCGACCAGCACGCGCGCGCCAAGCATCTGGAAAAACGTGCGCGACAATCCGGTCAGTACGGTCATCGCCGACCAGATCACCAACGAAGCGGCCAGGATATTGCGGCGGCTGTAGCGATCCGCCAGCCACGAAATCGGAATGCCCGCAGTGACATAAAACAGCGCGAGCCCGACTCCGCTCAGCACCGCAACGCCGGTATCAGTCAGATGCAGGTCGAGCTTCATCGATTCCATCAGCGTGCTGATCACATAACGATCGGCGATATTGAGCGCGTAGATCAGGCTGAGCACCAGCAGCACATACCATTGCCGCGCAGATGCCTCGGCAAACACCGACCCGCCGAACAGCCTCCCGGTGCCGACCGGCGTCTCTGCCAGGGATAGGCCTTTATCTTGCGCCATGCTTCGCTGTCTCCCTCTGGACGGTCTGTTTGCCAGATCGCGACCTCACCCAAACCCAGTGCCTATAGCGGCGATAACCCCGTGACCAGATGCCGGGCGATTACCCGTGCATTCCTTGTTGCCAGCCCAAATGCTGCCCCAAATGCTCCCAATGCGCGAGCACGTGCCCGGCATAGCTGGCCGGAACGAAAACCTCGCATGTATTCTCGGCCACCACATGCAGCACGCATGGCGCATGGCACAGCGCAGTCATCGCGACCGATCCTGGCCCAAACGCCGGTGTTTCCGCATCGAACAGCCCGCTCTGCATGATCAGATCGCGCCAGTCGCGCGTCAGCCGCACGCGCCGCCATCCGCCGGCATTGGGCGTAACCACGCCGCGCCCGGCGAGCACGGCGGTCACATCGGCCGCGACGAACGCGCCATCGAGCCACCACCGCTTCGGCCCGACGCGCAGGATCATCCCGCCGGCGGTGGACAGTGCGCGGCCCGGCGCGGGAAGCGCGATATCGCCGAGATACGCATCGCGCGCATCCCACAGATCGAGCGACAGCAGTGTTTCGGCAGGGGTAACGACCATGTCAGTCACGATAGCGCGCCCCTTCGGCATCATAGAACACCGGCGCACCGATCTTGACCGGCACCGTCTGTTTGCGCGTCGGCGACCAGGCATATAGCGTCTCGCCATGCCGCGCCTCGCCATCGACCAGCAGGCCCAGGCCGATGCCGCCGTCCCCGGCGACGCGCGGCGCGGCCGTAGTGACATGCCCGACAGGTTCTTCGCCCTCGCGCGCGACCAGCATCGCGCCTTCGGGAATTTGCGCGCCGTTCAGCGAGGTCACGCCGATCAATTGCCGGCGGCCTGCCGTGTCGGCCATCGAAGGCCGGGTCAGTCCCTGCCAGCCGATATATCCGCCTGCCTTGCGCAGCATGCCGCCCAGACCCAGATCCGACGGAATAGCACGCCCGTCGGCCTCTGCGCCGATCACCACATGGCCTTTTTCCACGCGCAGATGGTCCATGGCATCCAGGCCATAGACCCCGCCGCCCAGGCTCTGCGCGGCTTCTAGCAGGGCAGCGAACACGACAGGCGCTTGATGGCCCGGCACATGCACTTCGAACGCGCGCTCGCCGCTGTAACTCGCCGCCAGCACACGCACGCCAATCCCGGCGATCGTCGCCGGCATCAATCCCATATGCACCGGCGCCGGCGCGCCGATCAGATCGGCCAGCATGACCGCCGATTTCGGACCGGCCAGCGCGATGCCCGCCCAATGCTCGCTCAGATTGATCGCCGCGACTTGTGGCCCGCCCAGCAGCACATCGGTGACATACGTCAGATGCCGCGCCATCCGCGCCGCGCCGCCGCTCGAACTGGTCAGCAGCCAGCGATCCTCGGAAAGCCGCCACAGCGTGCCGTCGTCCATCACGATGCCGTCTTCGCGGCACATCACGGTATAGCGCCCGCGCCCGATCGCCAGCTTTGCCTGCGGTGTGGCGCACACGGCATTGACCAGTTTCAGCGCATCGGGCCCGGCAATCTCGAATTTGCCCAGGCTCGACACATCGACCAGCCCGACGCTGGCGCGCACCATCCGCGCCTCGCGCAGGCTCGCCGTGCCCAGGCTTTCACCGGGCACGGGATACGCGCGCGGCCGCATCCACGCGCCGGCCGGCACCCACAAGGCGCCCAGCGCGTCGTGGGCCGCGGCCAGCGGCAAGCGGCGGATCGGCGCGGCGTGTTCGTCGCGCATCGGGCCGGCAAAGGCGCCCAATGTCACCGGCGTATAGGGCGGGCGGAATGTCGTCAGCCCGGCCTCGGGCAGCGGCAGCCCGCGCACATCGGCAATCTGCGCCAGCGCAACCATCGCGCCCAGCTTGCCCTGATCGGTGCCCATGCCCAGTGTCGTATAGCGCTTGGTGTGTTCGACCGAGACATAGCCTTCGCGCTGCGCCAGCGCGATATCGCCGGTGGTCACATCGTTCTGGAAATCGACGAACGCCTTGCCCTTTGCCTCACCGCGCCAGATCGGCCCCGGCGACGCCGGCCCGTTCGGACCCAGCGGATCGTCGATCAAGGCGTGGGGCAGGATGGCCGACAAATCGTGCTCACCCGCCGCCGCGCCGATCGTGATCTGGTTCTGCCGCCCCGCGCCAGGCATGAACGCGCCGCGCGCCGCATCGTAATCGAGCGCACCGCCCGCCATGCGATGCAAGTGCAACACCGGGCTCATTCCACCCGATACCGCCAGGCAATCGGCGGTAAACTTCTGGATATTGCCGCCGATCGACGCCTCGACACCGGTCAATGCATTCTGGCGCTTCAATCCGCGCAAAGGCCGCGCATCGGCAAATACCGGAAATCTCGCCCGCGCCGCCGCCACGATCGCGCCGTCGGGTGCCGCCCGACTGTCGAGGATCGCGACGATGTCCACACCCACGCCCGCCAGCGCAAAGGCGGTGCGATAGGCCTCGTCATGGCTGGTCGCGATCACCGCACGCGCGCCGGGCGCAACGCCGTGGCGCAGCGCGAGTGCGCGCGCCGCGCTCGCCAGCATCACGCCAGGCACGTCGTTTTCGGCAAACACCAGCGGCCGTTCGAGCGCGCCTGTCGCCAGGATCACTTCGCCGCACCGGATATTCCACAGCACCTGGGCCGGATCGCCGCCGGTTTGGCCCGGCTCGACCCGCCGCTCCACGGCAGTCACGAAATTGTCGTCCCAATGCCCGGTCGCGGTCGTGCGCATCAGCACACGGCCGCCGGCCGCGCGGATGCGCGCAACGACTTGCGCGCCCCATGGTGCGCCGGCCGTGCCATCGATCGTCACGGTTTCGCGCAGCAGACTGCCACCCGGCACGGCATCCTGCTCGACCAGAATAACGCGCTTGCCCGCGTCTGCCGCACCAAGCGCCGCCGCCAGCCCGGCGGGCCCTGCGCCCACCACCAGCAGATCGCAAAACGCGGCGCGGTGGCCATAGCGGTCGGGATCGGGCCCCTGCGGCGGCTTGCCCAATCCTGCCGCCCGGCGAATGAACCCCTCGTAAAACATCCAGAGCCTCGGCGGGCCGAAGAACGTCTTGTAGTAGAATCCGGCGGGCAACATCGGCGACAGCAGCGAATTGACCACGCCGACATCGAACTTCAGCGATGGCCACACGTTCTGGCTGGTCGCGACCAGGCCCTCGTACAGGAACACATCGCTGACACGCACATTCGGCTCGGTGTGCAGGCCGGTCCCGACAGTGACGAGCGCGGACGGTTCTTCGACGCCCATCGCGACGACACCGCGCGGGCGGTGGTATTTGAAACTGCGCGCGATCAGCTTGACGCCATTGGCGACCAGCGCGGCGGCAAGGGTATCACCCGCCTGTCCCACATAGCGTTTGCCGTCGAACGTAAACGCGATCTGACTGGCGGAAATGCCCGAACCGTCGCGCCTCATAGCGGCACCACGTCGCTGATCGCGTGGGTCATCCGGTCGCGCGTCAGGCGGAGCCACTGGCCACACATATGGCTCCAGATTTCCTGATCTTCGCCGCGCAGATTGGCGCGTGAAAACAACGCCGTCATCGCGACATCTGCGGCATCGTCGAGCTGCACGACGCTGTCGACGCTGCGTTCATACGCGAATTCTTCCTGATTGCGCGGCCCGCAATGGGGGCATGGGATCTGTAGCATGTCTGGCCCCCTCAGCGGTTCTGCGGCATCGGGCCGGCGCCGAGTTCATCGATCGTGCGGCCCGCGGCAAAGCGGGCGAGATCGAACGGCGCGGCGATCGGATGGCTTTCGCCAGTGGCGAGCAGATGCGCGTACAGCTTGCCCGATCCGGGCGTCGCCTTGAACCCGCCGTAACACCAGCCACCATTCAGATAGAGGCCATCGAGCGGGGTGTTGCCGATGATCGGCGACCCGTCGAAACTCATGTCGGTCACGCCCGCCCACGAGCGGACCATGCGCAGCCGCGACAGCGCGGGCATCAGCGCGATTGCCTGGACGATCGAATCTTCCAGCCGCACCGGCGCGCCGCGCTGGGCGTAGCTGGGAAAGAAATCGGGATCGCCGCCGCCGACCATGCCGCCCTTGTCGCTCTGCGAAAAATAGCAGTGCAGCGATTGCGACATGACCACGGTATCGACCATCGGCTTGACCGGTTCGGTCACCCAGGCCTGCAAGGTGTGCGCCTCGATCGGCAGTTTGAGCCCTGCCATCCCCGCCACGGTGCCGCTGTTGCCGGCAACGCAGATCCCGGTGCGCCCGGCCGCAATATTGCCGCGCGTGGTGGTAACGCCGGTCACGCGATTGCCCTCGCGCAGGAACCCGGTCACTTCGCAGTTCTCGATGATATCGACGCCCAGATTGTCGGCCGCGCGGGCATACCCCCACGCGACCGCATCATGGCGCGCGGTCCCGCCGCGCCGCTGGATCAGCCCCCCCGCAATCGGCCAGCGCGCATCGCGGCGCATGTCGAGCAACGGCAGCAGCTTTGCCACCGCATCGCGGTCGATCAGGTCGGCATCGATGCCCATCGCGATCAACGCGTCGCCGCGCTCGGCCAGCTTCGCCATATCGGCATCGCTGTGCCCGAGGAACAGCGCGCCGCGCGGCGAAAACATCACATTGTAATTGAGCTCGTCCGACAGTCCGTGCCACAGCTTCAGCGAGTATTCGAGCAGGCGCTGCAATTGCGGCTGGCGATAATTGGAACGCACGATCGTCGTGTTGCGCCCGGTGTTGCCGCCGCCGATGTAGGATTTTTCAAGCACGGCGATCCGCTTGATCCCGTGTTCCTTCGCCAGGTAATAGGCCGTCGCCAGGCCATGCCCGCCGCCGCCGATCAGGATCACATCGTACGGGCCGTTCGGCTCGCCCGCGCGCCAGGCGCGACCCCAATGACGATGCCCGCCGAGCGCGCCGCGCAACAGCCCAAGCGCAGAATACCGGCCTGCTCCCATGATTTACGCGGCCTCCAGCGGCAACCAGCCCTGTGTTTCACGCCAGTCGGGCGCCAGGTTGTCAAACCGCGCCAGACCCAGTTTCGAAATCTCGGCAAACGAGCACTGCCCGTCGACCACAAGATCGCGCACCGCGTGCCCGGTCGCAGGCGACAGGCCGAACCCGACGCCCGACATCGAAGCAACCGTGACGTTACCGACACGATCGATCGCGGGGCGCCCATCGGGGGTGTTTTCGATGATTCCGGCCCACGAGCGGATCACATTCAGATGCGCCGCCTTGGGAAACAGTTCGGCAACGCGCCGGGCCAGGTTGCGCGACAGCGGCGTCGTCGGGCGGGCGCGCACGCCTTCGGGGCTGGTGTCGATCCATTCGTGCGGGCCGCCGCCGAACGCGAGATTGCCGCGCATCGTCTGCCGCCCATACAAGCCGTTGCCATCCACGCCGCCGTATTTCATCAGCGGCGCCGGCTCGGTCACGATCATTTCCGCACGCGCCGCCACCAGCGGCACATGAATGCCCAGCGGTTCGAGCAGCGCCATGATCTGCGGTCCAGCCGCCACGACCAGCGATCCGCATGTGAACGAACCCTGCGGCGTCGTCACGCCAGTAACTGTGCCGCCCGAGCTGTCGATCGTCAGCACCGGGCAATGCTGGATGATCCGCCCGCCCAGGTCCTGCAGCGCCCAGGCATAAGCCTGCACCGTGCGTTGCGGATTGGCATGGCCGCCAAAACGATAGTGAATGCCGCCCAGGCAATTGTCGCCCGCGATCGGCACCAGTTCGCGCGCCTGCTGCGGATCGAGCCGATCGACACGGTAACCCATTTCATCGCACATGCCGGCGATGAAATGATAATGGTCGAGATTGTGCTGGTTGGTCGCGATGATCACGCGCTCGGGCGAATGTTCGGTCGGATAGCCAAGCAATTCGTCCATCATCGGCCATAGCCGCTGTTCTTCGAGGAACAGCGGGCTCTGGTAATGGCTGCAACCGCCGCCGTTGCGGCTCGAGGCCTCCGCACCAACGACACCCTTGTCGAGCACGAGCACGCGCAAACCGTCGCGCGCCAGCCACCAGGCCGATGACAGCCCGGTTACGCCGCCGCCGACCACGATCACATCATAATGCGTGCTCACAGGTGTCCGCTCCCCTGAATTTCGGCCATTTTGCGCGCCTCTTCGGGCGTGCCGATGTCCTTGTAGGGAATCCATTGCGAGCGGATGCCGAACCAGACGTCCCATCCGGCGGTCATCGCCGCCGATTCCTGCCAGTCGGCCATCACATTCAGCGGCACCGGACGCACCGGCACGCGCCAGTTGCCGCGCGGCGCGGATTTGGGCGGCAGGTTGGCGGCCATCGCCAGCAGCAACGACACCTGTTCGCGGCAGCGCCGGCCCTGGCACACGCCCATGCCCGCGCGGGTCAGGCGCTTGACCTGCTCGGCATCGGGCGGTCCGTCCTCGAGCAGCGTGCCAAGCGAGCGTTTGCAAATCGCCTCACCGCGTTCGAGATACTTGGGCGGCTGCACCCCGATCAGATCGGCGCGCGTCACGTCCTCGCACTGGCAGACCATCGTGGTGTCAGGGCTGGTCGCGACAAAGGCCCGCAACCAGTCGTTACGATACGCCATGCGGTCGAATTCGTCGGCGTGCGCAGGCAACCTGGTAGTTTCGCCCAGCGCCAGCGCCATAACGTTACGACCCTGTTCCAGCGCAGCGTCCCGCGATCCTGTCAGCCCTGTCACCGCGCCTGCCAGCCAGATACCGGGCAGGATCTCGCCCGCGCCGCCCGGAATGACCGCGCCGCCGCGCAGCGGTTCGGTCGTTACGTTGGCACCGGCGACTTCGGCGAGTTCGATTGCAGGTACGGCATCGACTGCCATGATCACCGTGTCACACACGATCGTGCTCTCCACACCGTGCGCATCGGCCACGATCAGCGCCTCGACGCCGTCGATCCCGCCCTCGGCACGGATCACGCGGTGGCCGGTCAGCACAGTGGTGCCGTCAATCGCGGTTTGCGTAACGTCACGCACCTCGATCACCGCCGCAACCGCAATGCCGCGCGCCTGCGCCAGGGCCGCCGTGTTGCGCGCGAGTTCGCCCGAGCCCAGGATAACGACCCGTTGCCCCGCAAACGCATCATAACGCGTTACCAGCGCGTCGAACGCCAGCGCGCCCATCACGCCCGGCTGATCCCATCCGGCAAAGCCCAGTGCACAATCGCGCGCGCCGGTCGCCAGCACCAGCGTATCGAATGCGAGCGTCGTGGCCGCCGTGCCATCGGACAGCCCCAGCATCGCGCGCGGCATCGCGCTGCTCGCCTCACGGTTGCGCCACAAGCCCCAGGCCGTCGTGCCCAGTCGCACATCGACCCCGGCCTCGAAACAATCGGAGATCAGCGGCTCGTTTTCGACCAGCGTTTCGATCAGGCGCTCGGGCGATTGCAACGCCGCCGTTGCCCGGCCCCCAAACCACAGCGGCACATCGGTACCCGCCAGCGCCGCCGCCACCGGATTTTCATCGATCAGCAAAACCTGGCGCCCGGCCTTCGCCGCCGCCAGCGCCGCGCCAAGGCCCGCTGGCCCGGCGCCGACAACGACCACAGCGACCGTTTCATCGGGCGCGGGAATTTTTCCGTCGATCGCAAAGGCATCATGAATGCGGGTCATACGTGCTCCAAGGCCTGGGCAAAGTCGGCGATCAAATCATCGGGGTGTTCCATCCCCACCGAAAGCCGGATCGTGCCATCGGTAATGCCGCCGGCGGCGCGCACGTGCGCCGGGACGCTGTAATGCGTGGTCGTGGCCGAATGGCAGGCGAGCGTTTCGGAGCCGCCCAGGCTGACGGCCTGCTTGACGAGCCGCAAGCTGTCGAGCAGCGCGAACGCCTCGGCCTGCCCGCCGTGCAGATGCAGCGAGAATGTCGATCCCGCGCCCTGGCACTGTCGGTCATAGACAGCGCGCTGGGGCGTACCGTCTGCAAGGAACCCCAGAAAGGTAATACCGGCGACTTTGGGATGATCGCGCAGGAACGTCGCGACCGCGACGGCATTCGACATCGCCCGCTGCGAGCGCACCGCAACGCTTTCCAGCGAGCGCAGCACGAGCCAGCAGGTAAACGGATCGCAATGGCTGCCCAGCGTCGTGCGCAGTTGCAGCAGCGGCGCGATCACGTCGGCGCGCCCGCTGATCCCGCCGGACAACAGATCGCTGTGCCCGCCGCAATATTTGGTCAGCGACGTCATCGTCAGATCGACGCCGAGCTCGACCGGACGCTGCGCAAACGGCGCAAGAAATGTGTTGTCGCAGACAACAAGCGGCCGCTTGCCCGTGCGCGCACCGATTTCATCGGCAATCGCCACGACCAGCGCGATATCGGTCAGCGCCGCAGTCGGATTGGCCGGCGTTTCGATCACGATCAGCGCCAGCGGACCCTTGCCCAGCGCAAGCTCGGCCTGCGCGCGGATATGCGCGCCGTCGCAACCATCGACGATCGGCAGGGTATGCGTGCCGAATTGCGGCATCAACCCGTTGTACAGTCCCTCGGTGCCGCCATAGATCGGCCGGCTCATCAGCACGCTGTCACCAGGGCGCACATAGGCCAGCGCAATCGCGCTGTGCGCCGCCATGCCCGAGGCAAACACTGCCGCGCGCTCGGCGCCATCAATCGCGGCCAGCCGGGTTTCGAGCATCGCCAGGTTGGGATGCGACAGGCGCGAATAGATGTAGTTCGGCTGCCCGGCCATGGGGCCGGTGCCCAGGAAATACGCCTCGTGAATGTCGCGCGCCTGGCTGGCGCTTTCGTAGACGAAGGTCGACGTCAGGTAGACCGGCGGCTTGGCCGCGCCGCTGGCGCTGGCCGGGTCATACCCCGCCATGATCGCCAGCGTTTCGGGATGAAAATTCGCATCGGCATCATGCGGCATGCAAACGACCCTTGGTTCCCAACTTGCCGTCAATATAGGCCGACGCCTTGTTGCAGTACCAGTCCACAAACCGCAGCACGAGAATTTCCGCCTCGGGCGAATATGGCCCTGGCACATAGCCCCGGCTGTCGACGCCATCCTGGTTGTTTTCGGCCAGGTCACGGTCCTGGATATTGGTCGAATGCCACGGTTCGTTGATCGTGGCGGGATCGTAATCGACGCCAGCGACCGCATCCTTGTGCACCAGCCATTTGGCCGTCACCAGCGTCTCGCGCGGGGTCAGCGGCATCGCACTGAAGAAAAACAGCATTTCGCCCGTGGCATGGGCAAAACTGTGCGGCTCCAGCGCCCAGCGCAGCGAACCGATATCGCCGCCGCCCGGCTTGCACATCAGCACTTTCGACGCCGGCTGCCCGTCCATCGTCATCGACAGCATGCCGGGATTGAGCGGAAAGCGCACCGCCTGCCACCAGTCTTCGCCGATCGGCCCGCTGGGCAGCGCCAGTTCAACCATGCGTTCGTCGAAAATCCGCGCGAATTCGGCACCGTTGTAATCGAAATAGGCGCCGCTGCCGACCGGGAACGTTTTCGACAGTTCGGGGTGCGACGCCTGGCAATGATAGCATTCGCGCCCGTTTTCGAGCACGAGTTTCCAGTTCGCCTTTTCCAGCAGCACTTCGGAATAGGCGACTTTGGCATTTTCAAGATCGTGCGGCGCCAGCACTTCGGTCATCTCGGCGCGAAACTGCTCGAAAGCCGGCGGATTGTCGGCCAGGCAGATGTAGATCACGCCGGCGACCACTTCGGTGCGCACCGGCCGCAGCCCATGATCGCTCTTGTCGAAATCGTCGGGCATGCGCGCCGCGCTCATCAGCGAGCCATCGAGGTTGTAGGTCCACTTGTGATACGGGCACACGATGCGCGGGCTTTTGCCCTGGCCTTCCTTGCACAGCACTGCGCCGCGATGGCGGCACGAATTGTGAAAACCCCGGATCACCCCGTCGCGCCCGCGCACGATCAGGATCGGCCATGGCCCGACCTTGATCGAGGTATAGGCGCCCGGCTCGCTGACTTCGCAAGTGAATCCGGCCATTAGCCAAGACTGCGCATAAATCGCTTCAAGATCGAACGCAAACACCGCAGGATCATTGTACAACCCCTGCGGCAGGCTGTGGCCCGGCAGCCGGCTATCGAGTTCGCCCCTGATCTTTGCAAGATCCACGTGTCGTCTTCCTTTGTGATGCGGCCCGCGCCCAAGCGCATGGTATCGGCGGTTCGATCGCATGCCGGGGCGCGATGCCGCTAATCCCAATATGTCATGGCCGTATGTGATTTTCTGGTCGCGCCCCTGCGTATGTTGCGCAGCGTCGGTTTGAGTGCATAGTCGGCGGGCATTCACAAGGGAGGCACCACGATCGCAAACACCCGTTTGATCAACCGGCGCTGGCTACCGCTGAACGCGTTGCGCGCCTTCGAGGCGGTGGGCCGTCACCTCAGCTTTACCGCAGGCGCGCAGGCGCTGACGGTGTCGCAAAGCGCGATGAGCCGCCATGTCTCGAGCCTGGAAGACCTGATCGGCAAACCGCTGTTCGACCGCTCGGCCAACGGCCTGCGGCTGACGCCGGCGGGCGAGATCCTGCTGCCGGTGGTGGCCAAATGCCTCGACCGGCTGGAAGAAACGATCAACACCGTGCGCAACCATGACAGCGAGAGCCCGGCACTGCGCCTGCATATTCCGCCATCGCTACTGTACCAGACCGCGCTGCCGCTGCTCCACGGGTTTCGCCGCGATCATCCCGAGATCCGCATCGATGTCACCACCTCGAACGGTATCGGCACGCCCGCGGGCAATATCGACATGGCGATCGTGTTCGACCGGCCGAGCGTCGATGACCGCGTGACCGATCTGTTGTGGATGGTCCGCGTGGCGCCGCTGTGCTCGCCAGAAACCTGGCGCGGGCATGAGGACAAATCGCTGGAAGCTTTCTTGCGGGCGTCGGAATTGCTGCATGTCAGGATCGACGACGAACCGCGCGGCCTGCGCTGGAGCACATATGCCGATCAGCAGCGGATGCACATCGACACCAGTGGCGGGCTGGCGTTCGACACGGCATATTCGGCGGTGCGTTACGCCATCGGCGCGACCGGCGTGTTGCTGACCGATATCGACATGTTCGCCGACGAAATCGCGGCAGGCAACCTGATCATGCCCTACGCCAATATCGCCGCCGACGGCTTTGGCTATTATCTGAAAACCCACGCCGAAGACCTGTCTGACCCGAAAATCTTCCTGCTGCGCGACCGGATCATCAGCCATTTTTCGCGCGGCGGACTGACGCCAGCCGAAGACGTGCAACAGATGGCACCGGGCGGCTAAATCCTCCCCGGCACGGGGAGGGGGACCACGCGAAGCAGTGGTGGAGGGGCGGTGCCTCCGGGCGCTCGCTCGCCGCAACGCGCTACGGCGCAAACGACGATGGCGCGATCGGGCGAGGTTTGCGTCCAGCCGCACCGCCCCTCCACCACCCTGCGGGCGGTCCCCCTCCCCGCCCCGGGGAGGATTAAACATTTCAGCTGTTCTGCGCCTGGCCGGTCGGTTCGACGCGGACGGCGTCGAAACCGGCAAACATCGATACCACAGCCAGACCCAGCGCCAGCGCGGCGATGACGAGGCCGACCTGAATGTAGCGTTTTTTCATTATTGTCCCGCCCCCAATCCTGCATCTGCGTGAACCGGGGGCAGCCCGAATCATCGCTTGGTCAGTGTTCGCGAAACTGCATCCTGCCACTGTGCGACGAGTTTGGCCCGGCGTGACGCATCCATTGCCGGGGCAAATTGTGCACCGCGGCGCCAGGTCTGGCTCAACGCGTCGAGGCCGCCCCACACGCCGACCGCAAGCCCTGCATGAAACGCCGCGCCAAGCGCGGTTGTTTCGACATGTTCGGGCCGTTCCACCGGTGTATCTAGCAGATCGGCGAGGAACTGGCACAGCCAGTCATTGGCCGCCATGCCGCCATCCACGCGCAGCGTCGGTGGCCAGTTTGCGCCATCGGCGACCATCGTCACGGCCAGATCGCGCGTCTGGAACCCGACCGCCTCCAGCGCGGCGCGCGCCAGGTGCGCCTGCGTCGTGCCCAGCGTCAGGCCGTAGATCGCGCCGCGCGCATCGGGGTCCCAATGGGGCGCACCAAGGCCGGTGAAGGCCGGCACCATCGTCACGCCATGCGCGTCCTCGACACTGGTCGCCATATCCTGAGTCTGACTGGCATGCGTGATCACGCCCAGCCCGTCGCGAAGCCATTTGACCGCCGCACCCGCAATAAAAATCGCGCCTTCCAGCGCATAGGTCATCTGACCGTTCAGCCGATAGGCCGGCGTGGTCAGCAATCCGCCATGCGATGTCAGCGCCGTTGTCCCGGTGTTGAGCAACATGAAACAGCCGGTGCCATAGGTCGACTTGGTTTCGCCGGGCTGAAAACACACCTGGCCAAACAGCGCCGCCTGCTGATCGCCGGCCATGCCTGCAATCGGGATCGCAGCATCGAACAGGCCGGGCGCGGTCGTGCCGAACACATGGCTGTTGTCCTCCACTTGCGGCAGGATCGCCATCGGCACACGCAGGATGCGGCACAGGTCTTCGTCCCATTGCTGGCGATGGATATCATAGACGAGCGAGCGTCCGGCGTTGGTCACGTCGGTCGCATGTACTTTGCCGCCGGTCAGGCGCCACAGCAGGAAACAGTCGATCGTGCCGAATGCCAGCTCGCCGCGTTCTGCCCGCGCGCGCGCGCCAGGCACATGGTCGAGGATCCACGCGATCTTCGTGCCTGAAAAATACGGATCGAGCACCAGCCCGGTGCGCGCCTTGAACAGCGCCTCGTGGCCCTCGGCCTTCAGCGCATGGCACGTCTCGGCCGTGCGGCGGTCCTGCCACACGATCGCGCGGTGGATCGTCTCGCCGCTTGCGCGGTCCCAGATCACCGTGGTTTCACGCTGGTTGGTGATGCCGATTGCGGCGATATCCGTCGCAGTCAGGCCGGCCTTTGCGATGGCCTCGCGCGCCACGGCCTGCGTATCGCGCCAGATATCTTCGGGATCATGCTCGACCCAGCCGGCCTGCGGGTAATGCTGCGCGAATTCCGCCTGCGCCGTGGCCACTGGCCGTGCGTCGGTGTCAAAGACGATGGCCCGGGTCGATGTGGTGCCCTGGTCGATCGCCAGAATATGGTTCGCGCGCATGGAATGCCCTCTCGCATTTTCGTTTCATGTTCGTTATATCGAATTCAAGTTCGTTTCAAATTCGTTTTTTGCGTGATGCGCGTTGCGTAGCGCCCGTTCGGAGCATTTCACCATGGCCCTTCCGGATCAAGCCCCGGACGTCACGGACGATGTGATCGTCGATCTGCTGATCGCAGGCGGCGGGATCAATGGCGCCGGCATCGCGCGCGATGCCGCCGGGCGCGGTCTGTCGGTCATGCTGGTCGAGGCCGAGGATCTGGCACAGCACACCTCGTCGGCCTCGACCAAGCTGATCCACGGCGGCCTGCGCTATCTCGAATACGGCGAATTCCGGCTGGTGCGCGAGGCGTTGATCGAGCGCGAACGGCTATGGGGCATGGCGCCGCATATCATCTGGCCGCTGCGGTTCGTGCTGCCGCAACTGCATTCGCCGCGCCCGGCGTGGATGGTCCGGCTGGGCCTGTTCCTGTACGATCACCTGGGCGGCCGCAAACGCCTGCCCGCGACCGAAACGATCGACCTGCGCACCGCGCCGCAGGGCAAAGGGCTCAATCCCGGCACCAGCAAGGCGTTCATCTATTCCGACTGCTGGGTCGAGGACAGCCGCCTGGTCGTGCTGAACGCGATGGACGCGCAGGCGCGCGGCGCGCAGATCTTCACCCGCACCCGGCTGGTTTCGGCGCGGCGCGGCGGCAAGACCTGGCTGGCCACCATTGCCGACAGCCGTGGGCAGCGCACCGTGCGCGCACGCGGCATCGTCAATGCGGCCGGACCCTGGGTCGAGGATGTCATCCAACGCACCGCGGACCCGGCAACCACAGGCAACGCGCGCACCCGCGGCGTGCGCCTGATCAAGGGCAGCCACATCGTGCTGCCCCGCCTGTATGAAGGCGATCACGCCTTCATGCTGCAGAACCCCGATCGCCGCATCGTTTTTGCCATTCCCTACGAGGGCGAATTCACGCTGATCGGCACCACCGACGAAGCCTGGACCGCGCCGCCGGGACCCGCGACGATATCCCAGGGCGAAATCGACTATCTGCTCGAGACGGTGCAGCGCTATTTCGCGGTCAATATCGGCCCCGAAAACATACGCTGGACATATTCGGGCATCCGCCCGCTGTACGACGACCATGCCGCCAGCGCGTCGGCGGTGACGCGCGATTATGTGCTCGATGTCGATGCCCAGGACGGCGCGGCGCCGCTGCTCAGCGTGTTCGGCGGCAAGATCACCACATTTCGCAAACTGGCCGAACATGCGCTGGAAAAACTCGGCCCCCATTTTCCGATGGCCGGGCCTGCATGGACCGCCGGCGCAGTCCTGCCCGGCGGCGATCTGCCGGGCGGCGATTTCGACGCTTATGTCGCAGAACTCGCCAACGAGCGCCCCGGTCTGCCCCGCCCGCTGCTGCGCCGGCTGGCGCGCGCCTATGGCACCCGGACCGAACACGTTCTGGCCGGCGCGCGCACGATCGAGGACCTGGGCCGCGATTTCGGCGCCGGTTTGACCGAAGCGGAACTGACGTATCTTGCACGCAACGAATGGGCGGTGACCGCGCAGGATGTGTTGTGGCGGCGCAGCAAGATGGGTCTGCACGTGTTGCCGCAGACCGAGGCCCAGGTAGACGCGTTCTATGCCGCGTTGCAGGATGGCTGAGCGCGGTGGCTAAGCGCGGCGCCAGTGCAGCGCGAAGAGCGGCGATCCTGTCGGCGGTGCGCCGCGCGGGCGAAGCCAATGTCGCCGCCCTGTCCGCGCAATTCGACGTTACGCCGCAAACGATCCGCCGCGATCTCAACCACCTGGCCGATCGCAACCTGATCGCGCGCGTCCACGGCGGTGCCGAACTCGGGTCGGGCATCGCCAATGCGCGATATGACGAACGGCGAGGCATGGCCGCCGGCGCCAAGGCGCGCATCGGCGCCGCCGCCGCCGCGCTCGTGCCCGAAGGCGCATCGTTGTTCATCAACATCGGCACGACCACCGAGGCAGTCGCGCGCCATCTGGCTGCTCACAAGAACCTGCTGGTGGTGACCAACAACCTGAATGTCGTCGATTGCCTGATCGGCCACGAGGGCATTGCCGTGATCGCGGTCGGCGGCCATGTCCGCGTGGGCGACCGTGCGGTGATCGGCGCCTTGGCCGACCAGTTCATCGACAACTTCCGCGTCGATCTGGCGCTGATCGGCACCTCGGGGCTGACCATCGAAGGCGACCTCGTGGATTTCGACGCAGACGAAGTGCTCGTTGCTCGCCGCATCATCCGCCAGGCCAAGACCGTGATCCTGGTCGCGGACAGCACCAAGATCGGCCGCGCCGCGCCGATCCGCATCGCCGGCGCCGACGCGATCGATCACCTGGTGACCGACCGCGTGACCAGTTCGGAACTGCGCTTTGCACTGGCCGGCCACGGCGTGCTGGTGACCGAAACGGACTAGCGGCTTGCGGCTCCTGCCCGCTGCAAGGCAAGGCCGGGCAATTGGGCCACATGTGGTCGCACATTCGGACACGTCCGGAAAATTGTATTTACGTCACATTGCCGATCGCGCAGTCTTGCCCGGTGTGTGTTGCGACGCACAATCCGCTCGCCTCCAGACAGGAGCCGCTGTTGCCGTTTCTTGCCAGTCCGATGCGATTTCTGATCCACTACGTCGCGGTCAGGCCGTGGTCCTATGCACTGCTCACGCTGATCGTGATCGCGGGCTCGGCCAGTTCGGTCGGCGTCCAATACGCGATGAAACTGCTGATCGATGCAATGACCGGGCCGCACCACACTTTGGCGGGCGTGCATCTGGCGCTGGCCGCCTTCGTGGCGCTGGTGGTGCTCGAAAACGGATTTGCGCGGTTATCGGCGGTGGTGCTTGCGCTGATTACCGTGGCGTCGGGCGTGCGCATCAGGCTCGACATGTTCGATTATCTGATCGGGCATCAGCTGTCGTTCTTTCAGAGCCAGCGTTCGGGCGCGCTCGGGCATCGGGTGTCCGCGCTCAGCGCGTCGTTCGCCACGATGATCCACCGCATCCTGTTGCAGATCTTGCCGCCGTTGATCACGTTCGTCGGCGCGCTGCTCATTTTCGTGTCGATCGATTGGGCCATGGCGGCGGTGCTCGCGGTGTTCTTCCTGGCGATCAGCCTCGCGCTGATCCGGCTGGGTGCGCGGGGCGACAGCCATCACCAGGATTTCGCGCGGACGAGCGGCGACGGCAGCGGCGAATTGATCGATATCCTCAGCAATATCTGGTCGGTGAAAGCGTTTGCGGCGCGCCAGCGCGAATCCCTGCGCCTGCGCGGGTTCTTCAGGAACGAGGCCAAGGCGCAGCGCCGGGCTTGGTATTTCGTCGAGGGCATTCGCGCGCTGCACGATCTTGCGCTGGTCCTGCTGGTCGGCGGAACCCTGACCTGGGCGGTGTGGCGCTGGTCCGCCGGCGCCATTTCGGCGGGCGATGTCGTGGTGGTCAGCGCAATGACCTTTCGCATGCTCAATGGATCGCGCGATCTGGCGATGGCACTGATCGAAACGAACCAGCAGGCGAGCTATCTGGCCGAAACGCTGTCGGTGATCGGCGTGCCGCAAACGCTGGTCGACGCGCCGGGCGCGCCGCCGCTGCGGCGCGGCGACGGATCGATCCGGCTCGAGCGCGTCACATTCGGCTACGATCCACAGGCGCCGGTGCTCCACGACGTGTCGATCACGGTGCCGGCGGGCCAGAAAGTCGGTATTGTCGGGCCTTCGGGTGCGGGCAAATCGTCGATCCTGCATCTGGTGCAGCGCCTGTCGGACGCACAGACCGGCACCGTGCTGGTCGATGGCCAGCGGGTCGACACGGTGCAGCAGGAAAGCCTGCACAAGGCTCTGGCGGTCGTGCCGCAGGAAGTTTTGCTGTTCCACCGGTCGATCCTGGAAAACATCCGCTTCGCCCGCCCCGATGCGACCGACGAGGCGGTGCATCGTGCGGCGCAGGCCGCGCGGTGCGCCCGCTTTATCGAACAGATGCCCGACGGGTACGACACTTTGGTGGGCGAACGCGGCACCAATCTTTCGGGTGGTCAGCGGCAACGCATCGGGATCGCGCGCGCGTTTCTGAAGGATGCCCGGATCGTCCTGCTGGACGAGGCGACCGCGGCGCTCGACACTGGCGCCGAACTGGAAGTGCAGCAAGGGCTCGATGCGCTGGTCGCGGATCGCACGGTGCTGGCCGTGGCCCACCGGCTGTCGACGGTAATCGCATTCGACCGGATCCTGGTGATCGAAAACGGCCGCGTGGTCGAAGACGGCCCGCCGATGACGCTGCTCGAAAAGGGCGGCACGTTCCAGCGGCTGTGGGCCATGCAGGTCGAGGGGCTGGACATGTCGGATGTCGCGCCCCTCGGCTAGTCCTGCCGTTACGCGACAGTCACGCCCTTCCAGAACGCGATGCGGTCGCGGATATTTTCCGCTTTTTCCTTGGGCTCGGGGTAATACCACGCGGCATCGCGGTTTTCGGCGCCATCGACATTGAGCGTGTGATAGTGCGCGGTGCCTTTCCACGGGCAGAATGACGTCGTCGCGCTGGGCCGCAACAGCGAAGCGTCGACCGCGCTTGCCGGGAAATAGTGATTGCCTTCAACGACGACGGTGTCGTCGCTGCTGGCGATCAGGGTGCCGTTCCATCGTGCTTCGACCATTGGTTCTCTCCTGTGGTTGTGAAGGCACCAGATGGTGCCGTGATGACGAAAGATCTACCCTGCCCTTTGTGGCATGGGGGCTGCTTAACGCGCCACACAAATCCTCCCCGGCACGGGGAGGGGGACCGCCCGCAGGGTGGTGGAGGGGCCAAGCCCCAAGGGATCACTTCACCAGGACACGCTGTTCACCAGCGGCCCATCGTAAGGTTTCACCATGAGGCGCCGCCCCTCCACCACTGCTTCGCGTGGTCCCCCTCCCCGTTCCGGGGAGGATTGATCAGAACGCCGCTTCTGCGAGCGCCATTGTCGAGGCCTTGCCCGCTTTGATCGCCAGGAATGCCGCGGTCGCCTGCGGCAGCAGGCGGTCGAAGAAGAACTGCGCGGTCTGGATCTTCGCGGTGTAGAATGCCGTTTCGTCCGTGCCTTCGGTCAGCCGGGCCTGCGCCACCTTGACCGCGCGGGCAAAACAATACGCCATCGCGACCAGCCCCAACAGGCGCAGATAATCGGTTGCCGCCGCGCCCGCTTCCTCGGGATCGCGCATGCCGCGCTCGGCGATCATCGCCGTCGCGCCCTGCAACGCTTCGAACGCGCGTTTCAGGCCGGTGATGAACGGGGCCAGCGCCGCATCGGTGTAGTCTTCGATAAATGCCGAGATGGGGTGAAACAGCCCGCGCAGCACGCGGCCCATGTTGGCGGGCAACTTGCGCCCGACCAGGTCGAGCGCCTGGATGCCATTGGTGCCTTCGTACAGCATCGCGATCCGGGCATCGCGCATATACTGCTCGACCCCGCTTTCGCGGATAAAACCATGTCCGCCATAGACCTGTACCGCCAGGCTGGCGCTTTCGAGGCCCAGGTCGGTGAACAGCGCCTTGACCACCGGGGTCATCAGCGCGACGAAATCGGCCGCCTGCGCGCGGGTTTCGGCATCCTGGCCATGTTTTTCGGCATCGAGCGCGCGCGACACCCAGCCGGCAATGCCCCGGCACCCTTCGTTCCAGGCGCGCATCGTCAGCAGCATGCGGCGCACATCGGGATGTACGATAATCGAATCCGCCGGTTTGTCGGGGCTTTTCGTGCCCGACAGCGAACGGCCCTGCCCGCGATCCTTGGCATACCACACTGCCGCCTGATAAGCGGCCTCGCCGACGCCGAGCCCCTGGATGCCCACCCCCACGCGTTCGGCATTCATCATCGTGAACATCGCCTCGAGCCCGCGATGGGGTTCGCCGACCAGCCACCCGGTAGCGTCTTCGAACAGCATCTGGCATGTCGCCGACGCCTTGATGCCCATCTTGTGCTCGATCGCGGTGCAGCGCGCGCCGTTGCGCACCGACCATTGCCCGGATGCGTCGGGCAGCAGTTTGGGCACGAGAAACAGGCTGATGCCTTTCACGCCCCTGGGCGCGTCGGGCAGGCGCGCCAGCACCAGATGGACGATATTGTCGGTCAGGTCGTGTTCGCCCGCCGAAATGAATATCTTTGCGCCCGATACCTTGTAGCCGCCCTGGCCATCGGGATCCGCACGCGTGCGCAGCAGGCCCAGATCCGTGCCGCATTGCGGCTCGGTCAGGCACATCGTCCCCGACCATTCCCCGCTGACCATCCTGGGCAGATATGTCGCTTTCAACGCATCGTCGGCATAGCCGTCGATCGCCGCGATCGCGCCATTGGTCAGGCCGGGATACAGGCTGAACGACATGTTTGCCGCGCACACCATTTCATCGACCAGCTTGCCCAGCGCTTCGGGCAGGCCCTGCCCGCCCCATTGCGTCGGCAGCACCAGCGCATTCCAACCGCCCGCGACAAACTGGTCCCACGCCGGCTTGAACCCCCTGGGCGTGCGCACCACGCCGTTTTCGAAATGGCAGCCTTCTTCGTCGCCGCTCAGATTGAGCGGCGCGATCACGCCATCGCACAGCTTTGCCGCCTCGATCAGCACCGCATCGACGATATCGGGCGTGACATCGGCAAAGGCGGGAAGATCGCCAAAGCCGTCATCGGTGTGCAACTCGTTGAACACAAAGCGCATGTCGCGCAAGGGAGGGGTATAGACCTGCATGGGTGGCTGTCCTTCAGTTCAATTTCTAAGGGGCTTGCCGGTCGTCAGCATATGCTCGACCCGCGCTTGCGTTCCGGGGTTGCGCACGAGCGCCAGGAAGCCCTTGCGCTCCAGCGCCAGCAGGTCGCCCTCGCTGACGGTATCGACCAGGTCGGCCTCGCCGCCGGTCAGCACGTCGGCCAGGTATCCTGCAACGACGCCATCATACGCCGTCGCCTTGCCCTGCGCCTGGAACCCTTCGACCGCGAGCATGATCGCAGCCTTGCCGCCGGCTCCCGGCAGGCGGAACGTGGGCGGCGCAGGCGGCGCATAGCCGGGCACCAATGCCAGTGCACGGGCCTTGGCATCGGCAAGCAACCGGTCGCGGTTCATCGAGATACCATCGCCCGCGCGCAGGAACCCCAGTTCCATCGCCTGCGCCGCCGATTTCGATACGGTCGCGGTCGAAATCGTTTCGAACACTTTGGTCACCGCGGGCATCGGCCCTTTGGGCAGGCCCGGCATCGCCTGCCACCGCGCCAGCAATTCGCCGCACCCGCCCCAGCCCGGCACCAGCCCGACGCCGCATTCCACCAGGCCGATATAGCTTTCGGCATGCGCCTGCACCGCATCGGCGTGCATCACGATTTCACACCCGCCGCCCAGCGCCATGCCGGCAGGCGCAGCAACCACCGGGAACGGCGCGTATTTCAGCGCCTTGAGCGCCATCTGTCCGCCCGCGACAAGCTTTTCGATTTCGCCCCAGGCCGCGATGTTCACTGCAAACATCGCGAGGCCAAGGTTGGCCCCGGCGGAAAAATTGCTACCCTCGTTATAGACGACCAGAGCCTTGAACTGGCTGGCCACCAGCGGCACGGCCGCCCCGATCAGCTTGAGGATTTCGCCGTCGATGGCATTCATTTTCGACGTGAATTCCAGCACGGCCACGCCGTCGCCGATGTCCCACAGCGACGCCGAGCCATTTTTCAGCAATGGCTTTGCCGTCAGCTTGACATCGCTGAGCAGCAAAACGCCTTCGGCGCGTGCGATATCGTGGTAGGCGCCATCGCTGCCCAGGACCTGCCGCACGCCGGCCTCGATGCGATAAAACGGGCGCCCCGCCGCGATGCGCAGGATATCGGGCACCGCGCGGCCTTCGGCTTCCAGCCGGGCGACAAGATCGGAAACGCCGATCCGGTCGATCAGTTCGAACGGTCCGTATTTCCAGTTGTAGCCAAGCCGCATCGCCGCGTCGATCGCCACCACATCATCGGATGCAGCGGGAACCAGCGCGGCAGCATAGCTGAGCGTTGCGCCCAGGATCGCCCAAGCATAGGCGCCGACTTTGCCGGGCAGTGCCAGCAGTGCGCGCAAGTCTTTCTGCGCGACGCCGGGCAACGAGGCCGGTTTGACTTGCGGGCGGTATTCGCCGGTCGCCAGGTCGATCGCCTCCTTGCGTTTGCCTTCCGCGCGGTTGACGCGGTAAAACCCGCCCTTGCCCTTGCGCCCGGTGTAGCCGTCGGCGATCATGCGGTCGATCAGCGGGTGATCGAGCGCGATCGCCTGGTACGGGTCATCGGCGGGCAGCGTGCTGGTCAGGCTGGCTTTCAGATGCGGCATCAGGTCGATCCCGACCAGATCGACCAGCCCGAAAATCCCGGTACCGGGCACGCCCATCGGCTTGCCCGCGATCGCGTCGGCCTCTTCGACCGACAGCCCCAGTTCGATCGCGGCATTGACCGCGCTTTGCAGCCAGAACGTGCCGACGCGGTTGGCCAGGAACCCGGGCGTATCCTTGCACGCAACGATCGTCTTGCCCAGCGCACGATCGGCAAAGTCGGATACACGCGCGACCAGCGCGGGGTCGCTTTGCGGCCCTGCGACCACTTCGAGCAGGCGCATATAGCGTGGCGGATTGAAGAAATGCGTGATGAAGAAATCGCGCGCGAATGCCTCGCCGCGCCCTTCGACCAAAGCGCCAAGCGGGATGGTCGATGTGTTCGACGTGACCGCCGTGCCCGGCCGGCGGACCGCGTCGAGCTTTTCATACAACGCGTGCTTCAGGTCGAGCCGCTCGATGATCGCCTCGATCACCCAGTCGCATTCGGCGACGCGCGCCAGGTCGTCCTCGATATTGCCGACTTCGACCAGTTTGGCCGCGCGCGACGACATGAATGCCGCGGGTTCTGCCTTTTGGAGCCGCGCCAGCGCGCCTGTTGCCACCGCATTGCGGTCGGCAGGGTCGCGAACAATGTCCAGCAACAGCACCGGAATGCCGGCATTGGCGACTTGCGCGGCAATGCCGGCACCCATTACGCCCGCGCCGATGACGCAGACTTTGGTGATTGCCGGGTTCATCGTACCGCCTCCAGCACGGTCGCAATACCTTGCCCGCCGCCGATGCATTGCGTGGCCAGCGCATAACGGCCGCCGGTGCGCTGCAACAGCGACGCCGCCTTGCCCACGATCCGCGCGCCCGTCGCGCCGAGCGGATGGCCAAGCGCGATTGCGCCGCCATCGAGATTGATCTTTGCCTGGTCGAGCCCGAGGTCGGCGATGCACGCCAGCGCCTGGCTGGCGAACGCCTCGTTCAGTTCGATCACATCGAGATCGGCCACGCCGATGCCGGCACGTGCCAGCGCCTTGCGGCTCGATTCGACCGGACCGATGCCCATGATCTCGGGGCTGCATCCCGAAATCGCAGTCCCTATGATGCGCGCCAGAATGGGCAGGCCGTGCGCGCGGGCGTAGTCTTCGCTGGTGACCAGCACCGCGCTGGCCCCATCGGTCAGCGGCGACGACGTGCCCGCCGTCACCGTGCCGGTCGCGCTGAACGCCGGTTTCAGCCCGGCAAGCGCCTCGGCAGTCGTGCCGGGACGCGGGCAGCCATCCTGATCGACCATGCCCGCTTTCGTAGTGATCGCTACGATTTCATCGGAAAGGTTGCCGGCAGCGATCGCGGCCGCGGCCTTGCGCTGGCTGGCCAGCGCAAACGCTTCCTGCGCGGCGCGGTCGATCGCATAGCGCGTGGCCAGGTTTTCGGCGGTGTCGCCCATGCCGATATAGGCGCTGCTGGTCTTGGCAAGCGCGGGATTGGGCATCGGGTTGAACCCCGACATCGGCACGCGGCTCATGCCTTCGACGCCGGCGGCGATGAACACTTCGCCCGCGCCCAGCGCGATCTGGCCGGCGGCATAGTGGATGGCGCTCATCGACGAGCCGCAAAACCGGTTCATCGTGATCCCGCCTGCCGATAGCGGCAGCCCGGCCAGCAGGCCGATCATCCGCGCGACATTGAGCCCCTGCTCGCCTTCGGGAAACGCGCAGCCGAGCACCAGGTCCTCGATAGCCGAGGGATCGACCCCGGTGCGCTCGACCAGGCCGCGCACGACGGCGGCGGCCAGGTCATCGGGCCGGGTACGCGCCAGCGCGCCTTTGCCGGCAAGGTGAAACGGCGACCGGGCATACCCTGCGATGACGATTCCAGGCATTTCGTGGTTCCTCTGCGGTTTTGATTGCACCCGAATTTGGACCCCGCGCGTTTGCAACAGGCATGGTCGGATCAGGGCACTGTAAAGGTCTGCAACCTTCCCTATACGTCAATTTGTATTTTCGCCAGTGTTTCATCACGGATTACGCCGATTTCCCTCACACGACAGGCCTTATGACATGACCGTATCTTCGAAAAATATTCTTCGCCTCGCGGCAATCTGCGCCCTGCTGGCAGGTGCGGCAGACGCGATGGCAAAGCCCGATCCAGCGGTCGGCCGCTGGGGCACGCCGGCCGATCATGGCATCGTCGATATCCGGTCGTGCGGCGGGGGAATATGCGGGCGGCTGATCGGATCGGATGTCATCCGTTCGACACCGGGCAAGAAAGATTCGCGCAACACCGATACCGCCAAGCGCAACCGGCCCTTGAAAGGCGTCACGCTGCTCAGCGGATTTCACAAGACGGCCAATGGCTGGGATGGCGGATCGGTCTACAACCCCGAGGATGGCCGTACGTACAAGGCGACGATCACGATGGACGGGCCAAACACACTCGATCTGAAAGGCTGCATCGTGTGGCCGGCGTGCAAGACGCAGGAATGGCACCGCACAAGATAAACGCGTCAACCGGGAGATCGGTGCGCTGATCTCCCAAAGGTGTGCAAATTTCCCTATACGTCAATCACCATTTACGTCATACGCTCGGGCACCAATGCCGGTGCCGTCGCGTCGGCGCATGTATGAGGATGTATGAGAATCAAGGATATATCGCGCACCATCCTGGGCCTGGTGGTACTTTGGGGCGGTTTTGCCCACGCCGCAGGGGCACTTGCCCGCGCCGATGACGCACTGGGGCATTGGTCGACGCCCGCCAGGCACGGCGTGGTCGATATCACGACGTGCGGTCAAAGCGTTTGCGGCCATCTGCAATCATCCGACGCGATCAACGCCAACGCAGACGCGCGCGACACACACAACGCCAATGCCACCTTGCGCGGTCAGCCGCTGAAAGGCCTGGCCATGCTGACAGGGTTTGCGCGCGCCGAAAACGGCTGGACCGGCGGCACGATCTACAATCCCGAAGACGGCCATACCTATCGCGCCACGATGACGCTGTCGGGCGCCAACACCCTGATCGTCAAGGGATGCGTAATCTGGCCCTTGTGCAAGACCCAGACGTGGCAGCGCATCCGCTGATAACCTGTTTGTTCGATACCCCCCAACCTCCCCCCTAAAAATCACGGACTTTTCATGACCGACTTTACGCGCACCACCTCACGCGCCACCTCACGTGCTTATGCGGCGGCATTGCTCGCCGGCATTGCGCTGTTTGCCGCCGCACCTGCTTATGCGGCCGGATTTTATCTTCAGGAGCAATCCACACGCGGTACCGGCCGTGCCGATTCGGGCGAAATCGCCGACACCGGCGCCGACAGCCTGTGGTGGAACCCGGCCTCGATCGGCGGCATGACCGGCGGCGATGTGTCGATCAACGCGACCGAAATCCTGCCGCGCGCGACGGTCACTGACACCGGCAGCCTGATCGTGCGCCCCGGCCAGCTTCCTGCCCCGGTCGGCGGCAACCCGGTCACGCGCAACCCGATCAGCAATGGCCTGGTGCCGGCGGGCGCGATTGCGCATGCGCTGACCAGCCGGATCGCAGTCGGCCTGGCGATCAGCGCGCCGTACAATTTCACCACCACGTACGCCACCAACAGCTTTGCGCGCTATGACGCCGAAACCACGCGGCTGCGCACGATCGATATCCAGCCCAGCGTTGCGCTGCATTTCGATGCTGGCAACGGCATCGGCGTGAACTTTGGTGGCGGTGTCAATGTCGAACACTCCACCGCGTCGTTCGGCAACGCGCTGCCCAACCTGTCCGCCGCGCTGCCCGATGGGCAGCAGACCCTGTCGGGCCGTGGCTGGGATGTCGGCTATTCGCTCGGCACCCGAATCGAGGCGGGCCGGCTCAGCCTAGGCGCCAGCTACAAATCGTCGATAAAGCATCATCTCAAGGGCGATATTGCCGTTTCGGGCCTGCTGGGGCCGCTCGCGGCCGAAAACGGCACCACTGCGACAAGCGCGACCTTTGCCACGCCGTGGCAACTGGGTGGTAGCGCACGGTACAAGCTCAACCGCGTGTTCACGCTCGATGCGCAGGTCATCCGCTTTGGCTGGAGCGATTTTTCGGCGATCACCTTGCGTCAGCCGCTGAACACCGCGATCCCGGAAAACTATCGCAACACCTGGAATTACGCGGTCGGCGTGGACGCCGCGGTCGCGCGCGACTGGACCGTGCGCGGCGGGGTGCAGCGCGATATCGCGCCGGTGCGCGACGATCATCGCGATGCGCGCGTGCCCGACAGCAATCGCTGGACCTTTGCCACCGGCGTCAGCCACGAGGTCGCGCGGAATTTGACGCTTGACGGCGCGTTCAATTACATCACGCTGAAATCGGCAACGATCGACGCGCCGACCGAGGCCTATGCCGGGACCCCGGTGGCAACGCCCGTGCTGATGAGCGGTCAGGTCAGGTCGGCGCATGTGCTCATTTTTTCGCTGGGCGGACATCTGCGCTTCTGATCCGATCCAATGACCGAGGGCCCCATGACCGCACCTGCAACAGCGCCGACACCAGACTGGGTCCCGCCCGTGATGCTGGTCGGCGATCTGTTGAGCAACACGGTGCGCGATCATGGGGCGCAGCCGGGGGTCGATTTCCTCGGGCGGTGCTGGACCTGGGGCCAACTCGGCGATCTGGTCACCCGGGCGGCGCGCGGATTGCAGGATCTGGGCCTGCAAAAGGGCGACCGGCTGGCGCTGTGCCTGCCCAACACGCCGCATTACATCGCGTTGTATTACGCCGCAGCGCGCATCGGCGTGGTCGTGGTCAATTGCAATCCGCTGTATACGCCGCACGAATTGCACCATTTGCTGAATGACTCCGGCGCAGTCGCGATCGCGGTGCCCGATGTCGCCGAAATTCACGGCAAAGTGCTGGGTGTCGCGCCCGACAGCGCCTTGCGTTCGATCATCGTGTGCCCGATGGCCGAAATCCTGCCCTGGCCAAAGGCGCTGGGCTGGCGCCTGTTCAAGCGCGCACTCCACGCGCGGATCCCTGCGTCGGCGCCGGGCACGGTCGCGCATGTCGGTTTCGTCAAGCTGACGCTCAGCCGCGCCGGGCCCGATCCGGTCGAACTGATGCCCGACGACCTGGCCGTGTTTCAATACACCGGCGGCACCACGGGCACGCCCAAGGCCGCGATGCTGACCCATCGCAATCTGACCGCCAATGCGCTGCAACAGCACCGCCATATCGGCATCGATTTGCCCCAACCGCAGCGCACGATGGCGGTGCTGCCGTTCTTCCATGTCTTTGCGCTGACTGCAGTGCTCGATTTTTCGGTGCTGATCGGTGCCGAACTGGTGCTGTTGCCGCGCTTTGAGATGAAGGCGATGTGCGCCGCGCTTCGCCGCAAACCGCCGACAATGTTCTTTGGCGTGCCCACGCTGTTCATTGCGATGAATGCGCTGTCCGATGACGATCTGCCCGGCATGAGCCGGATCATTGCGTGCATTTCGGGCGGCGCGCCGCTGCCGTTCGACGTGCGCGAGGCGTTCGAGCACCGCACCGGGGTGCGCATCTGCGAAGGCTATGGCCTGACCGAAGCGTCACCGGTGATCGCGTGCAACCCGGTATTCGGTGAAGCGCGGGCCAATTCGTGCGGCGTGACGTTTCCTGGCACCATCATCGAGATCCGCGATCCCGAAAACCCCGCGCGGATCATGCCGCCGGGCGAGCGCGGCGAAATCTGCGCGCGCGGGCCGCAGGTCATGGCCGGGTACTGGAACAAGCCGGCCGACACCGCCGCGACGTTTGTGGATGGCGCGCTGCGCACCGGCGATGTCGGCTATTTCGACGATGACGGCTACTTGTACCTTGTCGACCGGATCAAGGATGTGATCCTGTGCGGCGGATACAACGTCTATCCGCGCGCGATCGAGGAAGCGGCATACCGCAACCCGGCCATCGAAGAGGCGATCGCGATCGGCATTCCCGATGCGTATCGCGGGCAAAGCCCCAAGCTGTTCGTCAAGCTGCACGAGGGCGCGCAGATTACACCCGACCAATTGCGTGCTTTCATGGCAGAAACGTTGAGCAAGATCGAACTGCCCCGGCAGATCGAGATACGCGACACATTGCCGAAGACGATGATCGGCAAGCTGTCGAAAAAGGAACTGGTCGCCGAAGAGCTGGCGCGTGCTGGGGCCACAGTTGGCCCTTGATATTCGCGGCCATTTCTGATCGGTTCGGCACGCAACGGGGGGCAAGGCAGTGATGACGATTGACATGGCGCCGCAGCCGCCCGCGCCCGAAACCGGCGCTGCGCTGGCCGGCCTCCAAGGCATCAACGATGTCGCGGCGCACCTGGGCATCACCCATCGCGCGCTGCGGTTTTACGAGGACAAGGGCCTGATCGAACCGGCGCGCGTCGGTAACACCCGGATCTATGGCCGGCGCGACGTTGCGCGCATGCAATTGATCCTGCGCGGCAAGCGGCTGGGGTTTTCGATCCGCGAGATCAAGGAATTCCTCGATCTGTACGACGCCGACCCGACCCAGCTCGAACAGATGCACCGTCTGGTGACAGGCATCCGCCAGCGGATCAAGCTGCTGGAGCGGCAGCAAGCGGTGCTTGAAATGACGATTGCGGAACTGCAATTGATGGAAACGCAGGCCTGCGCGCGGATCAGGGAGCTGGGCGCTTCCCAATAACCTCCCCGCCCCCGCACAGGTTCTATTTGCCGTACCACATCCGGCGGAACTGCGGCTGATGGTCGAGGAACTGGTGCTTCAGCGCGCCGGCGATATGCAGGCCCACAATACCGATCAGCACCCAGCTCGAATATTTGTGCACGGTGAACAGGTTCTCGTGCCACCAATCCTTGCCCGCATCGGTCAAACCGCCAAACAGCGGAATGCGGAACCAGGGGATGACGCCGTAGAGCATCAGCGGATGCGTGGCTGCGCCCTTCCATGCGGAATCGTGCAGCCACCCCGCCAGCGGAACGAACACCATCAGCAGATACAGCAAATGGTGGGCACTGACGGACAATTTGCGCTCCCACGGTTTTAGCGAAGGCAGCGGCGCGGGCCCGGGATGGCCGAGTTTCCACAAGAACCGCAACACGAACAGCCCGATGACGGTGATGCCGATCGATTTGTGCAATTCGACGGCCGATCGCGGCGTATCGTCGCTGAACAACAGGCCCTGGACCAGATTGTAGATGATGAACAGCGCCACCAGCCAGTGAAGCGTGACGGCAACCGAGGTATAGCGGCCATTCAACTGTCTTTCGGGCATGATCTGAGAATCTCCGGCAATTGCGATGTCGCACTGTGGCAAAACCTGTCATGGCGCACCACCTGAAAGCGCAGGTTCATCCCAGATCATACAGGTTTCAGCAATGAGCATTCTCGATCCCGGATTTCACGCGCTGTCGCCGCGTCTGTCACCGCGCCGCGTCCCGTGGATCGGCACCGCGCTCGGCTGGGCGGGACCTGTCCTGTTCGTCGTGCTGTTCTGGCAAAGCCTCATCCGGTCGAGCCTGTTCGGCTGGTCCGTCGGTATCGCCTATATCGGCTATGACACGTTCCTGCTGGCGTTTACCGCAATCCAGCTGTGGCCCTTGCGCAAATCGATGCGGTCCGTCCCGCCGCACGATGGCACTTTGCCGCCGGCCTCGCTGGCCGCAATCGTTGCCGCGCACAACGAAGACACATCGCTGCGCATCACGATCGACACGCTGATGGCGCAGGACGGTCCGCCCGACCTGATCGTGCTGGCCGACGATGGATCGAGCGACGACAGCGCCGATGTCTTGCGCCGGTTTTATGGCCTGGAAGCGCCGGCGCTTGGCCAGATGAGCCCGCCCTCGCCCGTGTTGCCGGCCTTGCGCTGGCTTCGGCTGCCGCATGGCGGCAAGGCGCGCGCGCTGAACGCCGCGATCCCGCAGATCAATACCGATCTGGTGCTGACGATCGACGCCGACACCCTGCTGGAGCCCGGCGCGTTGAAAGCGATGCGCGATGCGTTTGCGGCCGAACCGCAACTGGTCGCCGCGACCGGCGTGCTGATCCCGATGTGCGGCAAGCGCCCGATCGAGCGCGTGTTCCAGTGGTTTCAGCGTTATGAATATGTCCGCAATTTCCTGTCGCGTTTCGCCTGGATGCAGCAGAACGGCCTGCTGCTGATTTCGGGCGCGTTTGCGGGATTTCGCCGGTCGGCGCTGGTCTGCGCGGGCGGATTCGATCCTGAATCGATGGTCGAGGATTACGAGTTGATCCACCGCATGCACCGGTTTGCGCATGAAAACGGGCATGACTGGCGCGTGCGCGTGATCGGCGGCGCGGTCGCCAGCACCGATGCACCCGCCAGCCCGATGGCATTCATGCGCCAGCGGCGCCGCTGGTTCGGTGGCTTCCTGCAGACACAGCACTGGAACCGCGACATGGTCGGCAACGCGCAATTCGGCCGCCTGGGCACGCGCATGCTGGTGGTCAAGGCGCTTGATACAGTACAGCCGATCTATGGCCTGATCGCGTTCGCGATCCTGATTACGCTGTGCATCCGTGGCACATTCCCGGTGGTCGGCGCGATCGTGCTGGTGATGCTGGTCAAAGTGGTGATCGACCTGACGTTTCATCTGTGGTCGATCACGCTCTATCGCCGCTGGACTGGCCAGGGCGACGGCCTGGGTCTGGGCCCGGCGCTGTTTGCCTCGATCGTCGAACCGTTCACGTTTCAGCTGTTGCGCCATGCCGGTGCGTGCTGGGGCTGGATCGCGTTTCTGAACGGTGGTGGCGGCTGGGGCAAGCAGGACCGCACCGCAATCGCGCAGGGCGCCGTTCGGGAGCCGGTTGCGCAACCCTAGTTGACGGTTTGCCAAATGGCCTCTGGGCTTTGGCCGTGCATGGCGTACGATGCCCGGCCATGGGGATATTCAGACATATCGCGCATCGGCGCCTGTTGATCGGCGCCGGCGCGGCGCTTGCGATTGCCTCGCTGGCGCCGACTACGACAGGCGCCGCGGCCGCCAGGGTGGCCACATGGGACGCGGCGGCGGCGGCGCATTATCTCGATACGCGGCTCGCCTGGTGGCGCCAATGGCCCAAGGCGCAGCGCAGCCATGATACGATGTGCGTGTCGTGCCACACCGCGCTGCCGGGCATGCTCGCGCGGCCGGGATTGCGCACTACGCTAGGCGATCACGCGCGCAGCCCCGCCGAAATCGCGATGTTCGATGATGTGACCAAGCGCGTGTACCTGTGGAACGAGATCGCTCCGTTCTACACCGATCAGAAGAACGGCATGGGCAAGTCGGGCGAATCGCGCGGGGTCGAAGCGGTGCTGAACGCGCTGTTCCTGGTCACGCGCGACAACGAGCGCGGTGGCGTGTTCGGCATCGATACCAGACAGGCGTTTGCCCAGATGTGGGCGTTGCAGATGCAGACCGGCGACACGAAAGGCGGGTTTCCATGGCTCAATTTTCATCTCGAGCCTTGGGAATCGCCAAGTGCGACCTATTGGGGAGCAATGCTGGCCGCCCTGGCGGTAGCGCGCGCACCGGCCAGCTACGCCGCCGATCCGGCGATCGCGCCCAATGTCGAGGCCCTGCGCGGATATCTGCGTGACGGGCTGAGCGGTCAATCGCTGTACAGCCGCATGCTGATCCTGATTGCCGACAGCGAATTGCGCGGCATCGCCACGCCGGAACAGCGCGCGGCCGTCGTTGCGGAGCTGATTGCAGCGCAAGGGCCCGACGGCGGCTGGAGCCTGCCCGCGCTGGCGCCGTGGCAGCGTGTCGACAAAACGCCATTGCCGACTGCCAGCGACGGCTATGCCACCGCGATCGCGGCATTTATGCTGCGCGAGGTTGCGCACGATACCGCCAGCCCGGCAGATGTCGCTGCGTTCGAGAAAGCCAGGCGCTGGCTGATCGTGCACCAGGACAAGGCCACCGGATCGGTGCCGGCCAAATCGATCAACAAGGATCGCAAGGCGGATACCGATGCGTATCTGTTCATGACCGACCATGCGACCGGCATCGCGTCGCTGGTAATGCGCCCGACTACCTGATTCCTCCCCGGCACGGGGAGGGGGACCGCGCCCCTCTTGGGGCGTGGTGGAGGGGCCGGGCGGCTGGGCGAGACCTCGATAACGCGCGCCTCCGATCAAGCGTGCTGGCGCGTCGTCGCGACGTTGCGCAATCCGGCACCGCCCCTCCACCACGGCTTCGCGTGGTCCCCCTCCCCGTGCCGGGGAGGATTTTTTACGCGTATTCAGGTTGCCACATCATGGCGGCGATCGCGTCGCGGGTGATCGCTTCGGGGGCGACTTGCGCAACGCCCTCGGCCATCGCCTGCTCCGCAACCGCCACTGCGATGCGCAACGCGACCTCGCGCAGCGCGGTGATCGGCGGCAGCAGGCCTGCGCCGCCATCGCCGATTTCCCCGCTCAGTTCGCCCAGCCGCCGCGCGGCGGCCATGAACATGCCGTCGGTCACTTCGCTGGCGCGCGCGGCCAGCGCGCCCAGCCCGATGCCGGGAAAAATATAGATGTTGTTGACTTGCGTGACGCCCTGCGTGCCGAACGGGCTGCCCGACCCCACGATTGCGCGGTCTTCGCTCCAGCGTAGAATGTCCGCCGGATGCGCTTCTGCGCGCGACACCGGGTTCGACAGCGGAAAGATCACCGGGCGTTCGGTCAGGCTGGCCATCAGGCGGATTGCGCCTTCGTTGAACGCATCGCGCTGGCCCGAGGCGCCGATCAGCACGGTCGGGCGGACATGCGCGATCGTCTGTTCCAGGCCGATACGGCCGTTGCCGATGCGCGGCCAGTCCGCGATGTCGGCCGGGTCGCGCGCCAGCGGCACCTGTTGCGGCGGCAGGTCGGGCATGTCGGACAGGATCAGGCCGTCGCGATCGATCGGCCAGATCGTTGCGCGCGCGGTCTTTTCATCGACGCCTTCGGCCATGATCGCGCGCACGAGCATTTCTGCGATGCCGCTGCCCGCCGCGCCGACCCCGTACAGCAGGAAGCGTTGCGCCGAGAGCGGGACTTCGGTGGTGCGCACTGCCGACAGCAAAGTGCCGACCGCGGTCGCGGCGGTGCCCTGGATATCGTCGTTGAAGCTGAGCAGCCGGTGACGATAGCGGCCAAGCAGGTCATACGCGTTCTTGCCCGCGAAATCCTCCCATTGCAGCAGCACATCGGGAAAGCGTTCGTCGACCGCGCTGACGAATTCCTCGACAAAGGCGTCGTATTCGGCACCGCGCACGCGTTTGGAGTGCCAGCCGATATACAGCGGATCGTTCAGCCGCTCTTCGTTATCGGTCCCGCAATCGAGCAGGATCGGCAACACTTCGGCCGGGTGCAGCCCGGCGCAGGCAGTGTATAATGCCAGCTTGCCGATCGGGATGCCCATGCCGCCCGCACCCTGGTCGCCGAGGCCGAGAATACGCTCGCCATCGGACACGACGATCACTTTGACGCGGTCGAGCGCCGGGTCGGCCAGGATCGCGCGGATATGATGCCGGTTCGGCCAGGACAGGAACAGCCCGCGCGGGCGGCGGAAAATCTGGCTGAAGCGTTCGCAGCCTTCGCCCACGGTCGGGGTATAGACCAGCGGCAACATGCGCGGCAGATCGCTGTGCACCACGGCGTGAAACAGCACTTCGTTGGTATCCTGCAATTCGCGCAGGAACGCATAGCGATGGAAATCGCTGTCCATGCCTTCGAGCATCCGACGCCGCCGGTCGATCTGTTCCTCCAGCGTCAGCACATTCGACGGCAACAGGCCGTGCAGCCCGTACCTATCGCGATCCTCCAGCGAAAATGCAGTGCCGCGGTTGGTCAGCGGATCGTTGAGCAGCGCTCTGGCCATGGTGTAATCGGTGGTCATTGGCGGGCTCCTGCGTCCAAGCTGTCGCATCAGCGCTATGCGGTGATCGTTGCACTGGCAAGACGCAGGTGTGCGGGCCTGCGTGCCTTTTATATGTTCAGGGTTTCAGGCCCGATCTTGGAAAATCGCCTGGCTTCGTCGCCGCGCCCGGGCGCGGCGCGGTGATGCGCGCAATGCCCGGAATGATGAAGCTCGTCTGTTTGTGGCAGCGTTCGCATACCGGGCCCAGCGACGCGCGGTGGACATCGTCCTTGCGGTGGCAGTCGATGCACTGGCCGCCGATCCTGACCTTGTCGACCGAGCCGGTGTGGCATCCGGTGCAGGCCACTTTCATATGCGCGCCGACCAGCGGAAACGTCGTTTTGGCGTGGTCGAACGTCGCGACTTTCCACGTCGCCTGACTGTGGCAATCGGCGCATTTTGGCCCATCGCTGCCCCTGTGGACATCGTCCTTCCCATGACACCCGGCGCAGGCGACCGGCGCCTTGTCCGGACGCGCGGTTTTGGCGTGGCACCCGGCGCAGGTGACGGCGCGATGGGCGCCGACCAGCGGAAATGCCTTTACGCTGTCGTGATCGAACACCACCGTGCGCCAGTTGGTGGTCAAGTGGCACGATGCACATTTTGGCCCGTCGGCGCCGCGGTGGACGTCTTTGCGCACATGACACGAGACGCATTCGGTGGATACGCCGTGCCATTGCTGGTTTGCATGGCACCCGGCGCAGGGCGTGGTGCGATGTGCGCCGGTCAGCGGATAGCGCGTGCGATCATGGTCGAACGGCAGTACGGTGCGCCAGTTTGCAGTCGTGTGGCACCCCGCGCAGGCCTGCAAGCGGCCCTGATGCACATCGGCGCGTGCGTGGCACCCGGCACAGGCCTGCGGCGTTTCGCGATAAAGCCTGCTTGTGTGGCACGCTGCGCACGCCGTGCGCGCATGCGCGCCGGTCAGGCGATAGGCGGACTGGGTATCGTGGTGAAACGTCGCGCGGTCGAACACGGTCAACGCGGGTTTGCCGGACCCATGATGTTCGGCATGGCAGCTGCTGCACGGCTGCGTCCGCGCTTTTGGCACCAGGCCGTGCCAGCGCGTCTGTGTGGCGATGTCGCGCGCGATGCCGGTGTGGCAGGCCAGGCATTGCCTGTCCTGCGCCTGGCGATAAAACGACAGGTGGCAGGTGTTGCAATGCGCCTCCAGCTTGGCATGCGCTGTTGATAGCGGCCCGGGGCTGGTCATCCGCTCGATCACGGTTTCGGCGTGCACCCCACCTGCCACAGGCAAGGAAACGTAAACGCCCGCGAGCAGCATCAGCCCGATCACGAGGCGCAGCAGCCAGCGCATCAGTACGCATGCGCCATGTAAATGTGCACGATCACCGCCAGCACCAGCACCATGCACAGCGGCGCATGGCCGTAATGCCACAGTTCGGCCCAGCGCAGCCCCCGCCGCCGTGCCGGGCCGAGCCCATAGCGCGCAAACAGACCGCTGGTGATGACCAGGCCCATCGCGCCCAGCGCAAAGCTGGAATTGATCGACCCCCAGGCAAACCGCGCATGGACCAGCACCAGCACCGGGCCGAACAGCCCGAGCAGCACATGGGCGTTGTACCATGCGCCCACCGAGATACGGCCCTGCGCGCGGCGTTTGCGCCACGAAAGCCCGGCGGCGGCAACCATCATCACCGTGCCGGCAATCCCGATCAGATAGCCCGGCCAGCCGTGCGGATCGAGCGATGCCTGTTCGCGCGTCGACCAGCCCCATGCCAGCCCGGCCACGACAACCGCGGCGACCACGCCATCGACCAGCCGCGCAGGGATACCCGCCCCGCCCTTGCCGATCACCGGTGCCGCGCTGCCCATGACAAATCCCTGTTTGCGAATCCACCCTTGTTCCGGGCCTGCGCTGTGATGCCAGATTTCGCTGGCCATCGCTGATTTTTTGACATCCTTGGGCTTAGAAGGGCAAAGCCGGTCGATGATCCCGACGCTGTTTCTCGTGCCGGTCTACGCAGTGCAGCTGGTCCTGGCGATCGGCGGCTGGGCGCGGCTGCATCGCGCGCGCACGCGGCGCAATCGCGCGCTGCTGGCGCAGAACCGCGCCGCCGGCCTGGCCGAGCCGCCCAGCCTGCATCCGGTGATCGACGCGGCAAAGTGCATCGGCTGCGGCGCCTGCGTCCGCGCCTGTCCCGAGCATGATGTGCTGGGCCTGGTCGGCCGCGTCGCAACGCTGATCGAGCCGTGGGCCTGCGTCGGGCATGGCACGTGTCACGAGGCGTGCCCGACCGGCGCGATTCAGCTGGTGTTCGGCACGCCGACGCGCGGGATCGATGTGCCGGTGTTGCGCCCCGGCGGCGAAACCAGCGTACCGGGCATTCATATCGCGGGTGAACTGGGCGGGCTCGGGCTGATCCGCAATGCAATGGCGCAAGGCGGCGCTGCGGTCGACCATATCGCCGCTGCGCTGAAGCAGGAGCCCGTCGTTGATCCCGGGCGGCTCGATCTCGTGATCGTCGGCTGCGGTCCGGCGGGCATGGCGGCGGGGCTTGGCGCGATTGCGCAGGGCCTGCGGTTTGTCGCGCTCGATCAGGCGACGCTTGGCGGATCGGTCGCGCATTATCCGCGCGGCAAAGTGGTGACGACCGCGCCGGCGACACTGCCGCTGATCGGTGAAGTGCGCCTGGGCAGCATCAGCAAGGAAGGCCTGATGGCGTTCTGGCAGGATGTGAGCGCGCGCACCGGCCTGGCGCCGCGGTATGAAGAGCGCGTGCGCACGATCGAGCGCGAGCCTGGCGGATTGATCGTGGTGTCGGACAAGGCCCGCTATCGAACGCGCCGCGTGCTGCTGGCGATGGGCCGGGGCGGCACGCCGCGCCGGCTGAATGTGCCGGGCGAAGAGCTGGACAAAGTGGTCTACCGGTTGAGCGATCCCGGCCAATATGCGGGCCTGCGCGTGTTGGTCATCGGTGGCGGCGATTCCGCGCTGGAGGCGGCGATGGCGCTGGCCGAATTTGCCGGCACAATGGTCACGCTGGTCCATCGCGGCAGCGCCTTTGCCCGCGCCCGCGCCGAAAACCGTACGTCGCTGGCGCAAACCGGTGCGATTGCGGTGCATCTGAATGCAACGCTTGCGGCCATCACGCCCGATACTGTCGCCATTGCCGATGCCGGCGGCACGCATGTCATCGCCAATGACGCGGTCATCGTCTGCGCCGGTGGCACATTGCCGCGCGAATGGCTGGGGCAACTGGGCATCGCGGTCGAAACGCATTACGGGCGCGTGCCATGACTTTGCCCGTGCTCTACAGTTTCCGCCGCTGCCCTTATGCCATGCGCGCGCGCCTGGCGATCATGGCCAGCGGTACCGCATGCGAATTGCGCGAGGTAAAGCTGTCGGCCAAACCGCCCGGGCTGATCGCTGCATCGCCCAAAGCCACTGTTCCGGTGCTGGTGCTGCCCGACACCGTCGTGATCGAACAGAGCCTGGCGATCATGCATTTCAGCCTTGGCCGCAATGATCCATATGGCTGGTTGTCGCGCAATCATGGCGACCTGATCGCCATGAACGACGGGCCGTTCAAACACGATCTCGACCGGTACAAATACCCGCACCGGCACGACAGCGATCCGGCGGCGCACCGCGACCGTGGCGCGGATTTCCTGCGCCGGCTCGATCAGATGCTGGCCGATGGGGGCCAGCTTTGCGGGCGCGAGCCGGGCCTGGCCGACATGGCGATCATGCCGTTCGTGCGCCAATTTGCCGCGACCGATGCTGCGTGGTTTGCCGCGCAACCCCTGCCCCGGTTGCAGCGCTGGCTGGAGGATCATCTTGCGTCCGCTCTGTTCGCCTCGGTCATGACGCTGTATGCGCCGTGGCACGACGGCGATGCGCCCACGGTCTTTGGTGCGCAGGCAATTGGCGTCTGATCGCGGGCTTGCTATGCACAAGTGATGAGTTTGACGAACCTCGCGCAATCGCTGGACGAAGCCCCGGATTTTGTCGTGGTCGATGTCGAAACCGCGTGTTCGCGCGTCAGCAGCATCTGCCAGATCGGCATCGTCGGGTTTCGCGGCGGGCGCGAAGTGTTTGCATGGGAAACGCTGGTCGATCCGCTCGACGACTTTTCATCGTTCAACATCGCGATCCATGGGATCGCTGCGCACCATGTCGAAGGGCAGCCGACCTTTGGCGATATTCACGCGCTGATCGACAGCCATTTGCGTGGGCGGATCACCGTGGCGCATTCCTATTTCGACAAGGGCGCGCTGGCCGCCGCATGCCGCGTCGGCGCGCACCCGCTGATCGAAACGACCTGGCTCGACAGCGTGCGCGTCGCCAAGGCCGCTTGGCCGCACTTGCCCAGCCACCGGCTGAATGTGCTGACTGGTTTCCTCGGGCTCGACCACCGGCATCATGACGCGCTCAGCGATGCGCGCGCGGCGGGCATGGTCATCGTGAGGGCGATCGAACACACCGGCATCGACCTGGGCGGATGGATGACCCGGCGCGCGATACCGCGCGCAAAGGCACCGCGCGCCGCGACGACCGGCCCACTGCTGGGCGAACGCGTGGTCATCCTGGGCGAAGCGGTCGACGGCCCGCTGGCCAATCGCGCCGCCGGCGCCGGCGCGCGCGTGATGGCCAAGGTCGGCCCGAGCACGACGATGCTGGTGATCGCCAACCGGCAATCCTATGGCAAATGGGTGACCGCCAGCGAACCCTATCGCAAGGCGCAGGGCCTGATCGACATCGGGCGCCCGGTGACGATCGTCGCCGAAGACGCGCTGCGTCGGCGTATCGCCTAAACCTTGCGGAATATCACCGACAGGTTGTTGGCGGGCATCTCGACCACGCGGTCGAAGTCGAAGCCATGGTCTGCCCCGCACGCGATCACGGTCTCGAGATCGCGCAGGCCCCAATCGGGATTGCGCGCGCGCAAGTCTTCATCGAACGCGGCATTGCCCGGTGCCAGCGGACGCCCGGCCTGGCGATAGGGGCCATACAAATACAGCACGCCGCCGTGTGGCAACACGCCGCTCGCGCCGCGCATCAGGCCGATCGTCGCCGGCCACGGGCTGATATGGACCATGTTGATGCACAGCACTGCGGCAAACGGCCCGGCCGGCCACGGGCCGGCAGCGGCATCGAGATCGATGGGCGGCGCGAGATTGGCCAAAGGCGCTTCGCTGGCCCAGGCCGCGATCGACTGGCGCGCATCGGGCGACGGATCGGACGGTTGCCATTCGAGGGTGGGCAGACTTTGCGCGAAATGCATCACATGTTCGCCGCTGCCGCTCGCCACTTCGAGCACGCGCCCGGTTGGGGGCAGGACCTGGCGCAGGACATCGAGAATGCCATCGCGATTGCGCAGCGCGGCGGGAGAGGAACGGCGGTCATCGGTCATCATGCGGCCCTGCCATGGCGGCCAGTATGCCAGGCCACGAACCATATGGCCAGCCCGCCCGCCGCAAGCAGCGCGCCGATCGGGCCGGTCGACGTCCACCCCAGCCCCGATGCGATCGCCACGCCGCCGAGCCACGCGCCCAGCGCGTTGGCGGTGTTGAACGCGCTGTGGTTGAGCGAGGCGGCCAGCGCCTGGGCATCGGCGGCGATATCCATCAGCCGCGTCTGCAACGGCGGCCCCATCGACAGCGCGGCAAACCCGACGAAGAACATGTTGATCGTCACCAGCAGCACCGAATGCGCGGTGATCATGACCAGGCCGAGCGTGACGATATTGAGCACCAGCGTGATGGCGATCGCGCGCATCACGCCGCGATCCGCCAGCCAGCCGCCGAACAGACTGCCCGCGACCATGCCCGCCCCGATCACCGACAGCACCAGCGGCACGTGCGCCTCGGTCATGCCCGACACCTGCGTCAGCATCGGGGTGATATAGCTGTAGACCGCAAACACCCCGCCAAAGCCGATTGCGGCAATCCCCAGCGTCAGCCACACCTGCCCCCGCCGCAATGCACCCAGCTCGGTCAGCGGGCTGGTATTGTCCGGCGCCGGCATCGGCCTGAGCATCAGCCGGCACAGCACCGCCGTCGCCACCCCGATCGCGGCGACCACGACAAACGCGGCGCGCCACCCCGCGGCCTGCCCCACCCAGGTCGCAAACGGAACCCCGACGATATTGGCACAACTCAGCCCCAACATCATCCGGGCCACCGCCTGCGCCCGCTTGTCCGCCGGCACGAGCGAGGCCGCCACCAGCGAGGCAATCCCGAAATACGCGCCATGGGGCAAGCCGGCGAGAAACCGCGCGGCGACAATCAACCCATAACTGGACGCGACCGCGCACAGCCCGTTGGCGCACGCAAAGAACACCATCAGCCCGACCAGCATCGCCCGCCGCCCCGCCCGCGCAAACACCGCCGCCAGCACCGGCGCGCCGATCACCACGCCCAGGGCGTAGGCGCTGATCATATGGCCGGCGACGGGGATGGAGACGTGGACGTCGCGGGCGACATCGGGCAGCAGGCCCATGGAGGCGAACTCGCCGGTGCCCAGCGCGAAGCCGCCAAGCGCCAGCGCCAGTTCGGCTAGCGCTGTGCCATGGGGGGGTGTGTTGCTGGAATCAGCGGTGATCGGGGGGGACGCGGCGTGCATGGGGACATACTCGGGTTGGAACTGGCAACCCCTCCCGAGTCGGTGCTTTTGCACTTCGCCCCGCGCTCTGGTCGTCCTTGGCCCGTGTTGCAACGGGAATGTCCTGGCGGGATAAATGGCTTCGCTCGTTAACGGTTCCAATTGCGATATCCATGACCGGTAGACTTCGCCAAAATATGAGTGGCGATGTCGGGAATTGGGCCGTGAGCCGAAAGGCCGGTTTCGGTCAGCCTTGTAAAGGTACCAGCCCGTTCTATATCGCCGCTAATGGGTATACTGGCCCCGGAACTCTGCTGGCCCCGGAACTCTGCCGCAGCCTGTTAAAGCAATTTAGCGAAGCGCCTTCATAATCAGCCGCACGAATGCAGACATGGTTCGTATCAATGAACCTCACGGTTCACATAAAATCCACCCAAAGGGTTTATACAAATAGAATAAACATTCGAATTTGTAATAAATAATATTTCGAATTTTATATTCAAAATGCCTTCTTTTTCTTCAACACCATATTTAAACTTGTTTGAATTTATTTCATTTGCTTGAATAAAATTCATACAATTTGATGGGTTTTCTTCAAATTTAAAATTTTCTATGTAGCTGCAAGATAATTTATATTGCGACGGCAATTCATCAATTTCGAATAAAATTGGATAATCTTCAACCCTTTTCATATTAAAACATAAAGCCCCTTTGGACCGCACCATATAAACCGCGCTTGCGTAGCCAATAACTCCATGATCCGACACTCTTTTAAAGTCGGGAAGATGGTATCCCTCGAGCTTTCCGAGGTTTCCGTAAAGCCCACAAAAAATTTCTGCAGCAGGATACATTTTAACTAAACCTATCTGTATAATGAACACTTTCTGGCACCGTGCTTGTAATCAGGGGACAGTATACTTAATTGTGCGGTTTTTTTCTATAATTCCGTATACTGTCCCCGGAACTCTCTTGTAAAAAAAGATAACTTAATTAAGTAAAAATACTTTTTATATTTTTAAACGTAGGTTTAATAGCGTGAATATGAATTATTTCCATATAATAAATGACGTCATGCACCTTCCTTTTTTAGGGGGACGAAATGAGTACAAATAATTATCAAAAGAAATCTGTTTTGTTACAAAAAATGACACTTAAATCGTTTTTTAAATTTCTCTTTTTTCCACCAAAACGCAATATTTTTGTTTATTTCACAACAGTTTTTTTCTAGTATTTTCCGGACCATTCGTATTTAGTATAATTGGTTTTCTAAATGTTTTCAGTAATGATTATGAACTTCCTTTACCTAATCATATAAAGAAGATAAATGCGGTAATATTATCAGATTCACACTGGAAAAGCGGTGTTTATCATTTTAGAAATAGAGAATTTGATATTTGGCTTAGATGCTCATATTTGAGCAATATTCGCCGACAAATGCCTTGTATTAAAAAGATCGCAAATTCCCAACGTGAGCTAGTATCCGGCGAATCTGTGATTGTCACATATTGGGATGATCATAAATATCTAATAAAATTGACATCGCTTGACGGTGATTATTTATATGTAGATGATAAGTATCAGATGCAAAATATATCGACTTATAATAATTTAGCTACCGGGAAAGAATTGCCTTTTTTGGACATTATTGAAAATAAAAATACTTCTCTCAATTATAGAGGAATTTTTATTATTTTTATGTGCAACGCTCTAATGACGATGTTTTTAGTTCAGGTTAGATGGAATCGATGGAAACTTCTGGCTATCTCAAATAGATCATAGTTTTGTCATACAATTATTGGAGGTTTTATGTCTGTTTCTGTCGTGCCCATCGTCGGTGCAGTTACGCAAGGTGTTCAAGCAGGCGTCTCCGCTGCCGGTGCGCCAGGTGCGCCAAACGATGTTGGGGCGGCCTCGTCACTTGCTGCACTTGCGGCTAACCTATTTGGCGCGGTCGCGTCTTTTGACGCGGCGGCTAACGCGATAGGGGCATCGCTTGAAGCGGCGGCTGTTGGCGCATCTGGAGTTGGCATTCTTGGAGGAGTGGCAAGCCTGAGTTCAGGGGACAGTATACACAATCGAGCGAATAATTCTGTATACTGTCCCCGGAATTCCTAGTCGAGTTGCTCCATCAACTGGCGCTCTGAGCGGATCGAGAAGAACGCCTGTAGCAGCAAGGCGCGAAGCAGCTTCTCCGGCGCGATTGATGGGCGGCCTATGCGCGAATACATCTGCTCGAAATCGGCAGACAAAACCTCCAGCGCCTCGTCCACAATCGCACGGATCGCCCGAAGCGGATGACCATGCGGCACCCGCGCTTCGCAGCTCACATAGGAAAAAAGCCCCTCGCTCCGATCATCACTGCCGCGCATCCAATGTTTTCCTTGCTGCTGCAACGGAAAACATCGAATCATATCAACGCGGTCAATGGAAGCCTTTTTCCGCAGCCTGTTAAGCGTAGGTGACGCTCGTCTTGATCGAGGAGCGCTTACGAGCAGCGAAACCGATCAAGCCAAAACCCGCAAGCATCATCGCCCAGGTGGCTGGCTCGGGTACGGCAGCTGCAGCCGCAACGCTGCCGAGAACTTGCACGCCAGTATAAGTTTGCGCAGTATTATTCCCGGAGACGGAATAGGCCGCAACATTTCCCTGATTTCCATAAGCGCACAGGCCGCCGCTTGGGCCGAAACATATAAAGCTGCCAGGCAGTTGAAACGCGGCCTCGGGCTGGGGCGACGCACTAAAATCCCAAGTGAGCTGGGTGGCAGATCCTGAAAAGCCGCTGCTGCCATACAGTGCGCAGCTACCGCCGCTGATGCAGCTGGCCGTGGTCGAACCATTGGTCGCCGTCAAATCAAACGCAGTTATATCCGCGACAGACAGTGCGCCGATCGCGCCATCGGTGGTGATCGTTCCCGACAACGTCCACGTTGAAGGGGACGGAAGGCTGACATCGTAGACGATCGGAGCCGCGTTGGCCGCCCCCGCGGCAAAAATCGCCGGCGCCGCAAGCCCTACTGCCAGTGCCAAACCCGGCTGGATCCAATTCTTTAATCGCATTTGTCTTGGCCTTCCCTCTGTTGTCCCTCCGACGATGGAGCAACTGCTTGGCCAGTATAGGGCAGAATTAACGTTCTGCTAACCCTCCAATCAGGGGGTGTTCGGTTTCAGGGTAGTTACGCTCAAAGGTCTATGAACGCGAGCGAGACGGCGACCGCAATTAATTCCGCGCGAGATTTGGCTTTCAACTTGCGCTTCGCCTTTTCGACGAACTCGTGTGCGGTTGAGACCGAGATTCCGAGCGCGGTTGCGATCCCCTGGGAATTCTGGGGACAGTATACATAACTCATCACATTTCCAATAATGCATCCTGTACCCGAAACTTCTGCCCCGCATGTCCTTGCTAGTGCAGTGCGACGAACCGCAATCGGTTTATCGCAATCGGATTGCGGGATAACTGGGTTGTAGGATAAAAGACGTCAAGCGTTTCCAGGGAAATATCGATGAAGGTCGGCCTATATGCGTTCACGGCAGTCGTCGCTGCAATGATGCCGTCCGCCGCGATGGCAGACGAACCGGCAGATCGGGCAATGAGCAGCGCCACCGCTCGGGCTCGTGACCACGAGGCAATCCGCCAGTCGAACCTGAAGGAACTTGCGATGGTCCGCCAGCGTGACGCCCAATATGCTGAAGGTTGGCGAACAACGCAGCGGAGCAGTCCTTCGGCAGAGGCCAACGCCGACTATGCCGACCGTTCCCGATATCACGAACGCGCCATGGCGGACTACGCACACAGCCGTGCACGGTACGAGCAGGACCTGGCCCAATGGCGCCGCGCAGTGGCCGAGTGCCGGCAAGGCAACTATACCGCCTGTGCCAGGTAAACCACATGAGTTCAAGGGGCAGTGTACCTCACTATTTCGCCTTCACGAATTCAGGGGGCAGTATACACAATCGCGCTTATAATTCCGTATACTGCCCCCGGAATTCCAGATCATGCTTACCCGCGTTACTTGGGGCACTCTCCAACCCTGCGGCCGGTCGCATGCGATGCAACCGTCATCGCTTGCGCGCCGGTCAACGTCATTTTCGTTGTGCTGGAAAACGACGTTGCCATCGCGGAGCCCGAGCTCACGATCGTTGACGGTCCCTGGGGCCCTTTGCAGACCATGTTCGATGTGAATTGCCCATTCGGCTGCGCGGCAAAGCTGATCGAACAGGACGGGTTCTTCTTCATGGCCGCCAGTGGTCCTTGCGCCGCATCCGCAGCGGTCAGGCAATGGCGGATGGTCATCGTCCGCCCTTCCATGGCCTTTGTGGCGGAAGGGGGCATGCCCGGAATGGTAGCGCTCGTGGTGGTCGAGGTGTATTCCCACAGGCCCGGCTGCATCTTCAACATCTGCGCGATCGATACCCCGGGAATGGCGATAACCGCCGCCAGGCCGATGATGGTGAGACAGGCCGATGCGCTTTTCATAAGGTTGGGTTCCGTTGCAATGTTTGCGCCCCATGGTTCTGCCCGGGTGCCGATAGTCAGGCGAACAGGCTGCTACTGCTTGACGCCATAGGTCAACGCGATCGCCGTCTGTCCGTCACTCTTGGCCACCGTGATCGTATCGGACTGACCGCCTGGCGCAGGCATCGCCCACATCGACCCATCGGGTTGATTGCTGGTCATCATCGGCTTGACCCCTGTGGCAGCAATCTTCTGCTCATAGAACTCCGATACCTTTGCAATGGGGTCCGAGGTCAGGAAGATCACCTGCTTGTGACGCCCGCCAGGCATTGCTTCACCGCCATGAGAGGCGATGTCGGTCACCTGGCTGACGGTGGCGCCGGGATAGACCGGCGCCCAGACAGGGAGATCGCCCGGCACAACAGCCTGACCGGGGCCAGCCACTTTTGCCACCATGGCAGGACCGTTACCGGAATCCCCCATTGTCACGGTCGTACCGCCATCGGTGTTATGTGCGATTGTCGTGCCGTTTGATCCGCACGCCGAAATCAGCGCGCACATCGTAACCGCCAGTATTGCCCGTCGCATCGCTGCCCCAGCTGCTGCTTCACGCCAGGACCATGCTTGGGTTGCATGATATCGGCAACCGTTAATTCGGCAGACGCCCATCGACCTTGGGGATTTCAGGGGCCAGTATACTCAATTGGGCCGATTGGGTTCTGATTTAGCCGCGGAAGTCGGGATGACGCGGCGTCATCCAGTTTTTGTAGCCCAAAACCGCCAAAGCGATCATCGCGGCATATAGCCCCGCCGTCAGTATCAGACCCTTGAACACGAACATGCCGACATACGCCGCATCGATCACGATCCACGCCAGCCAGTTCGCCGCATGGCGCCGCGCGGCCCAGTATTGCGCGACCATGCTGAAGCTGGTCAGCGTTGCGTCGATCCATGGCAGCGCGGCGTTGGTGTAGTGGCTGGTGAACCAGCCTATCGCCAGTGCGCCGGCGGCGCCGGCGATCAGCGCGATGGCGGCGGGTCCGCGTGCGAGGGGCTGGACGGCGACCTCGCCTGTATCCGCCTTGCCGCGCGCCCATAGCACCCAGCCATAGACGATGCCGGCGCCGAACAGCGCCTGGAGCACCATGTCGGCGTAGAGCCGGACATCGAGGAACAGTTTGAAATACAGCACGCAGGCGACGAGGTTGACCGGCCAGCACAGCATGTTGCGCCGGGCGGTCAGCCAGATCGCGGCAAAGCTGGTGATGACGGCGGCGATTTCGAGCCACGACATCAGGATGTAGCCAGCAGGTGGGCGAGGAATGCGCGGCCGTCGTCGGAGCGGAACCATTGCGCGTGGCCGATCAGGTAGTCGTCCCAGGCTTGCGCCGCCTGGTCGGTGTCGCCGAGAACGCCGGCGAAATAGTCGATTTCCGACAGCGCGAATTCCACGTGGACGAGCGGCAGCAGGCGCACCACGGTGGCGATGTCTGTGGGCGTGAGCGGGCGCACGCTGCGGTATCCTGCGATCAGCGCCAGGGCGGATGCCGGGTCGGCGATGGTTGGGGTTTCGGTGGCGGTATAGTGGCGCCCCTCCTCGTTCGTCGCTTTGCCTTCGTTGGGGCGGATAAGGAAGCTGGATCCCGGATCAAGTCCGGGATGACGAAGTAGGGGGGGAGCGGGGTGACGGCCTGGGGGGGGAACGGGGTGATGATTGCTGAGTGGTGTCGGGCGCGCGAGGTCCAACCACCGGATCGCGCTGCGTTCGATTGCCGTGGCCAGGTCGTGCACGGCGCTGGTGCGATCGGCCAGGCCGAAATCGAAGACGGTGGCGACCTCGCCCTGATCGGACCACAGCAGGTTCGACGGATGCCAGTCGTTGTGAGTCCATAGCGGCGGCTGATCCGCCAGACGCGCGGGCAACCCTTTGCCCTGCGTGGCAAACAGGTGCGCCAGGTCGCGTTGCCATGGGCGATCGGCCAGGAATGTGGCCAGCGCGGGGCGTGCGGCGACGTAGCTTGCGGCGCCGGCCACAGGGTCGGGCGCGGTCAGGATGCCGAAGCTGCCCACCAGCGGCTGCGGCGGGCGGGCGGGCGCGTCGAAGCCCTGCGCCGCCAGGTGCAGCCGCGCCAGCGCGGCGCCGGCGGCGTATGCGTGGCCGTGCGACGCAAACGGCGTCCACGACGGCGAGTCGCGATAGAGGTCGTGACCCGGCGCCTGGCAGTGGAGTTCATACGTCCAGTCGCCTTCGGCAACGGTGCCGCTGCCGTCGCTGGCGGTCATGATTTCGGGCACCGACAGGCCGTTGGCGCGCAGATGCGCGATGAACGCATGCTCCTGCGCCAGCCCGGCCGCATCGCGCAGCGTGCGGTGGTGGCGTTTGAGCACGAAGGCGCCATTGGTGGTGTCCAGCAACGTGGCGGCGGAAAATGGGCGCGGCGAGTGCCAGCGCAAGTCGATCAACCGGCCCGCCGTTGGAAAATGGCGCAGGACCGCGGCCGCCTCGTCGCGCGTGATCACCGGCCAGGTCGGCGCTTCCAGCGCCAGCCCCATACCGTGTACCCGATGGTCCGCGCCCCCACTCATCGAACGGCCGCCATCAGAACGCGCGCGACAGCGTGACCACGACCGCGCGGCCCGCGCCGATGTAATACGCCGGTGCCAATCCGGCGATCAGCGTGCCGTTGCGGCCGATCGTGTTGAGCGCATTGGTGCTGATCGCCTCGACCCCCGACAGCACGTGCGGGTTGGTCGCGTTGATCAGGTTCACGCGCAGATCGGTGCGTTTCTGGTCAATCAGGCCCGCCAGATGCACGCCGACCGACAGGTCGAGCGTCGCGTATCCCGGTACGCTCTCGTCGTTGGTGAAAGTCGAATATTGGCGCCCGACGTATTTCAGCGCGAAGCTGCCGAACAGGCGGCCATCGTCGTAGGTGCCGCCAAAGCCGGCCTGCAGCGCCGGGCTCGACACCGCGTGCTTGCCCGCGGTGGGGAGATCATCGCCACCTGCCGGCAGATCGTCGTCGATCCGCGCGTGGAGGACTTCGCCCGAAACATACAGGCTGACGCCTTTGGCCGGGCGATAGTCGACTTCGCCGTCGAGGCCGTACGAGGTCTGCGATCCGGCGTTGATTGTCGAATTGATCAGGGCGCCGTCCGCATCGATCACCGTGGCCAGTTGCCGGTTGCGGAAATGGTAGTGAAATGCCGTCAGCGAGGCCGAGACATTGGCGCCGATTACGCGGTAGCCCAGTTCTTCGGACACCGAATACTCGTTCTTCAGCGCAGGGTTGCCCTGCCCGCTCGGCATGCCGCTGTCATACGTGGTGTAGAGCGTGTATTCGTCCGGCGCGCGGAAGTTGGTGGTGACATTGGCAAAGAGCTGGCTCCGATCGTCGATCTTGTACCGCAGCGACGCGCGCGGGAGCGCGGCAAAGCTGGCGAAATGCACGCCCGCTTGCGGGCCGGGCAGGTAGTTCTGGCCGTTGTGCAGCACGCTGACGCCCTTGAACCCTGCTTCGAGCGTTAGGCGCGGGGTCAGCGCGATGCTGTCGGCCAGGAAGAACCCCTTGGTCACGGTCGTGGTGCGCTCGTCTTCATACGCGAGCAGCTGGCCGTCGGCGGTGTGGATCGCCTTGTCGGCATAACCCCAGATGTCGGTGGGCGTGCCGTCGGGATTGATCGAAGTGTAGGACTGGATGTCGTGGTCGGTGCCGTAATCGAGCCACAGGCCGGCGGTGACCGTGTGCACGCCCGTCTTCAGCGTCAATTTGGCGACATCGCCGGCGCGAAACTGCCGGCCGGTGTAATTGCCCAGTACGGTCGCCACCCCGTCTTCGGCGCCGGGCAGAGCGATCGGCCCCAGCGCCTGGGTGCCCTGATAATTGCCCGTGGTTGCCAGCTGCGTTCCGTAAGGCGAATTGCCATAGCCGAATTGCACATACGTCGTGGTGTCGAGTGTCAGGCGGTCGCCCAGCACCAGATGCACCGGCGCCGAAAAATACAGGTTGCGGAACGGGCTGCGGTATAGCCGCCAGTAATTGGTGTCGCCGTCGGTGTAGTGCTTGTCGTAGTTGAAGCCGCGGCCATTGGCCTGCCAATCGGCGAGGGTGGGGCTGGGGTATGTCGAGGTATCGGCCTGGTTGAACGACACCGCGATGCTTGCGCGATTGCCATTGCCCCATTCGTTCAACAGCTTGGCGTCGATATGGAACCTTGTGTCGTAACCGGCGCCGCGCCAGTTGTCGGCGCGGTTATCGGACACCGAGACGAACGCCTTCAGGTTGGTATGGGCGATTGTTCCGGTATCGACGCGGGCAAACGCGCGGCGTTCGTTGTACGATCCGAGCGACAAGTCGAGCAGCGCGCCGGCGCGTGCCCGGGGATCATCGAGCGTCAGCGACAGCAGGCCGCCTGCGCCGCCCACCGTAGGCGAGTCGATATCGGCCGCGCCCTGGCTCAGCGTGACCTGGCGGATGTTTTCGGCATCGGCGAATTGCGAGGGATAAGCGTAATAATAGCCGATATCGTTTTGCGGCGCGCCCTCGAGCAGGACGCCGATTTCGTCCTGCCCCAGCCCGCGCAAGGTCAGGCTGGAACTGACCGACAGGCCATACGGGTCGCTCGATGCGACATTGGCGCCGGGCAGCAGGCCGACCAGCTGGAACGCGTTGAATGTCGGCGCCTGCTTGCCGATGAATTCGGCCGAGATCGCGCTGACCGCCTTTGCTGCGGTCTGATCGGGCAATAGCCCTTCGGGATCGGGATGCCCGGTAACGCGGATCGTGTCAGCATCGTCGGACGGCGTCGCGGCAAACGCCGGGTTGGCCAGCAGCAGCACCGGCAAGGCAAGCAAAAGACAACGGGAATCAATATTCAAAGCCATCACGTCCACTCCACTGGAGGGACAACGGACTGGCCGCCAACCCTCCCTACGCCGGTGTCAACCGGATCAGGTTCAGCGGGTCGTGGGCTGCTGCCCACCTCTCAGCCGTGCGATAACGGCCCCCCGGGGATGGGTGGGCTTTAGGGGGCCCGATGCGCGATGTGAAGGGGTTTGTTACATATCCTCCCCGAAACGAAGAGGGGGGACCAGCAAAGCTGGTGGAGGGGCCTCTCCTGATTGGGGGGCGTTGCGATGACACGTTGGGTTGCGAGCGGTGCTCGCGTCCGTGATGTTTCGCCCGGCCGCGCCGCCCCTCCACCACGCTGCGCGCGGTCCCCCTCCCCGTTCCGGGGAGGATTTAGGAGATCGATCTGAGCGCGTGGATGTGGCCGTCGGGATCGCGCAGCAATGCGTTGCGATCGGCGTGCCATACGATCCGCGTCGCCGCGATGGCGTTGGGTATCGGCGGGGCGCATTTGCGCGCGCCGTGATAGCCCAGCAGTTCCAGATGCGCCGGCGTGCGCTCGGGCACCAGCGGCACGATGCCGACGACCACGTCGTCGATGCCATCGAGCGCGACCTGGGTCGGCCCCTGGTTCACGCCGCGCGTGCCCAGCTTCAGACCTTGTTCGGTGTAAAACGCAATGCTGCGCGCGACATCGGCAACCGCAATCGCGCTATGGTCCACGCCCAGTATCCCGGCGCCCGACCAGTCCGCGTTCGATCCGGCAGGAAACTCCAGAAATTCCAGCGGATGCCCCTCCGGATCGCGGAATTTGACCGCTGTTACGCCGCCCGATGTGGCGGGCAGCGTAACCGGGCCATCGCGGCTGATCGGCGTTGCGCCCGCTGCGACCGCGCGCGCCCATGCCGCCGCGATATCGGTGGTGACCAGCGCCAGATGCTGGAACACGGTGTCCGCGCCGGTCGTCCCGGCGGGATACGGCTGGCCCGGCTGGCCGTAGCAATCGAGTTCGACCACGCTGGGCCCGAGCGTCATCGCCAGCCGCGTGCCCGCCCCTGCCAGCCCGAGCAGCGCCATCTCGTCCGCGGCGATCGGCGCCGTAGCGCCGACGGTAAACCCGATCGCCCGGTAAAACGCTGCCAAGCGTTCGCTGTCGTGCGACACCAGCCGAAAGCCGGCGATGCTGCGCATCACGGCACTGTGCGATACGGATGGCTGGAGGCCAGCGGCGCGTGCAGAAACGGCGCCAGGCCATGTCCGTCGGTGCCGACCACGATCAGCAGAAACCCAGCGCCCAGCGACAGGTTCTTCAGGAAATCCCAGAACAGGCCGCGCCCTTTGCCGCTCGCGGACGCCCAGAAATCGCCCTGCGCCCAGAACTGCTTGTACAGCACCGCGGTCATCGCGCAGTACCCGGCCATCACAAATCCCGCCGCGCGGTCGGCGGTGCCGGTGATGATGCCCAGCGAACAGAATATCTCTATCCCCAGCCCGCACAGCAGCACGCCGGCACCCAGCAGGCGCGGTTTGAACACTTCCTGCGCCTGCGCCACCGCGCCCGAAAAATTGAGGATCTTGTCGAGCGCGCTGAACGGCAGGAACAGCAGCACCAGCCCGCACCGTACGATCAGCGCGGCAACCATCGCGGTCACAGCCCGGCCTTGATGATGTCGGCCACGCGCAGCGCGTTGGCAATGATCGTCAGCGTGGGATTGACCGCGCCGATCGACGGAAAGAAGCTGGCATCGGTCACATACAGATTGTCGACCTCGTGCGCGCGGCAATCGAGGTTGAGCACCGATGTCGCAGGATCGGTGCCGAACCGGCAGGTGCCCGCCTGATGCGCGGTGCCGGTCAGGCCGATGTCCTGACCCAGCGTTGCCGGGCGCGTGATCAGCTTGGCCGGCCAGCCGATTGTGTCGAGCACATCGCCCAGCTTGCGCTTGAGCCGGACCAGCGCCTCTGGGTTGGTTTCCACCAGATCGAGATGCACTTTACCGTCGCGGTAATACACCCGGTTGTCCGCGCGCGGCAGATCTTCCGATTGCAGCCAGAAATCCATCGAATGCTTGGCGATCTGGTCGAACGGCAGATCGGGCAGCCATTCCAGCCATTTGGGCAGCACTTCGGCCTTGATCTGGTCGAGGTGCGTCGTCGCGCACATCTGGACGAGGCCCAGCGGGAACTCCCAGTCATCGGACCCGAAATAGTAATCGCTGAATGCCAGCGTCTTTTGAAACACCGTGGGGTTTTCATGCGTCATGATCGCCATGACCACGCTCATTTCGTGACGCATGTAATTGCGCCCGACCTGATCTGACCCGTTGGCGAGGCCCGCCGGATGCTGCGCATTGGCCGAGCGCAGCAGCAGCAGCGCCGACGACAGCGCGCCGCATGCCACGACCACGGTATCGGCCGAATAGACCTCCTCCACCCCGCCGCGCGTTACGTGTACGCCTGTTACGCGACGGCCATTGGCATCGGTTTCCAGGTGCGAAGCATAAGCCCCGGTCAGTAACGTGACGTTGGGATAGGCGGCCAGCGTGGGATCGATACACAGCACTTGCGCATCGGCCTTGCCGTTGAGCAGGCACGGAAATCCGTCGAAATACGCGCAACGAATACACGTGCTGGTCGGTGTCGCGGTGCCATCGGCCTTCTGGTCGAGCAGGATGCCCAGCGGCAGGTGGAACGGTTTCAGCCCGATATCGGTCAGCTTGTCCGACAATTCGGCGACTTTCGCCTCGTGCATGACCGGCGCGTAAGGATATGCGACCGTACTTGGCGGCTCGGTCGGGTCTTCCCCGCGCCGGCCGTGGACGTGGAACAGCGCTTCGGCCTCATCGTAGTATTTTTCGAACGATGCATAGCCCAGCGGCCATGCCGGCGACACGCCGCCGGCATGCGTGATCTCGCCGAAATCGCGCTCGCGCAGCCGCAACAGCGCCGCGCCATACACCTTGGAATTGCCGCCAACGCAGTAATGCAGCGCCGGGCTGAACGGTTTGCCGTCGATATCGGTCCAGGTCTCATCGGCTTGGTACTTGTTGTCGACGAACACCGCCCTGGCGTCCCAATTGTCGGTTTCGCGCGGCAGATATTCGCCGCGTTCCAAAATCAGGATGCGTTTGCCGGTGGGCGCCAATCGCTGCGCAAGCGATGCGCCGCCCGGACCGCTGCCGATCACGATCACATCATAATGGTCGGCCATGGTTTGCTCCGCTCGATCCAAGCCGAATCAACGCGCGTCGGCACACGCCGCTGCCATACCAGTTCGGCGCGGCCGGACCACATCCTCGCAAGGGCGGTCAAACAAAGAGCGTGGAGCGTTCTACGGGCACGGCATTGTCCCGAAAGTTCCTGGGCACCGATCGAAATGTTCGCGACCGAAAGTCGTTTACAAACCCGCGCGTCGTTGCGAGGTAACGGCCACCATCTAAAGGACCCAGCATGACCGACAGCGAACATCAAAGAGTCGCGGCCATGCATGGCGACCGCGCCTGGCGCTGCTGGGGCCCATACCTGAGCGAGCGGCAATGGGGCACCGTGCGCGAGGATTACAGCGCCGACGGCAATGCCTGGGACTATGTGTCGCACGATCACGCGCGCAGCCGCGCCTATCGCTGGAGCGAGGACGGGCTGGCCGGATTTTCAGACGATCGCCAGCTGATCTGCATGGCGCTGGCGCTGTGGAACGGCAACGATCCGATCCTGAAAGAGCGGCTGTACGGGCTGACCAATGCCGAGGGCAACCACGGCGAAGACGTCAAGGAATTGTACTGGTATACCGACGGCGTACCCAGCCACGCCTCAATGCGGATGCTGTACAAGTATCCGCATGCCGCATTTCCCTATGATGCGCTGAAAACGATCAATGCCGCCCGCGGCCTCGATGAACGCGAATACGAGGTCGGCGATACCGGCGTGTTCAACGGCGGTCGCTATTTCGACGTTACGGTCGACTATGCCAAGGCAGCGCCGACCGACGTGCTGATGCAGATCAGCGTGACCAATCGCGGGCCCGATGCCGCCGCCATCCACGTGCTGCCGCATGTGTGGTGCCGCAACACCTGGAGCTGGGAAGACGGCGCGCCGCGCCCGATCCTGCAGGCCGATCCGGCCGGCGGCCTGTCGCTGGGCCACCCGATCCTGGGCCAGTACCACTGGTATTGCGATGCGACCGACGCGCCGCTGCTGTTTTGCGAAAACGAAACCAACCCCGGGCGCATTTTTGGCACGCCCAAGCCAGGCTGGTGGAAAGACGGTATCAACGATGCGGTGGTGAGCGGCCATGCCGATGCCGTAAACCCCGCGCAGATGGGCACAAAGGCCGCCGCGCATGTGACGATGACGCTGGCGCCGGGCGAAACGCGGCTGGTCCGCGTGCGGCTGCGCGCCGAGCCTGTCGCGACGCCGTTTGCGGATTTCGACACGATCATCGCGCAGCGCCAGGCCGAGGCCGACGCGTTTTATGCCGTGGTCCAGCGCGGTATTGCCGATGCCGACATGCGACTGGTCCAGCGCCAGGCGCTGGCGGGCATGCTGTGGAGCAAGCAGTTCTACGGCTATGATGTATGGCGGTGGCTGACCGGCGATCCCGGTCAGCCGGCACCACCGGCGGGGCGCGGCAAGCTGCGCAATGGTGGATGGCAGCATCTGGCCACCGGCAATGTCGATCCGACCTTGGGCGGGGATATCATGTCGATGCCCGACGCGTGGGAATATCCGTGGTTCGCCGCATGGGACCTGGCATTTCAGGCGGTAACCTTTGCGCTGATCGATGCGCAGTTCGCCAAGGCGCAGATGCTGTTGCTGACCCAGCCGCGCATGATGCACCCCAATGGCCAGATGCCGGCCTATGAGTGGAATTTCAGCGATGTGAACCCGCCGGTCCATGCCTGGGCCGCGTTGCGCATCTTTACGATGGACCGCAAGGCGACCGGCATTGCCGATTATGACTTCCTGCGCCGGGTTTTCCAGAAACTGCTGCTGAATTTCACCTGGTGGGTCAATCGCGAGGATGCCGAAGGCAACAACCTGTTCGAGGGCGGGTTTCTCGGGCTCGACAACATCGGCGTGTTCGACATGCGCCAGCCGCTGCCCGGCGGCGGGACGCTGGAACAGACCGACGGCACCGCGTGGGCGGCGATGTTTGCGCTCGGGCTGATGCGGATCGCGATCGAGCTGACCTCGGTGGATCCCGGCTATGAAGACATGGCCAGCAAATTCTTCGAACATTTCATCTATATCGCCGATGCGATCCACGGCCAGGTCGACGGCAGCGCGCTGGGGCTGTGGGACGAGCAGGACCAGTTCTATTACAACATGCTGCTGATCCCCGATGTGGCGCCCGAAAAACTGCGCATCCGCTCGATCGCGGGGCTGTTGCCGATCCTGGCCAGCGCAGTGCTGCCGCTCGATTTCGATCGCAATCTGCCCAGCTTTGCCGCGCGCGCGCGCTGGTTCCTGACACATCGCCCCGATTATGCCGCGCTGGTGTCCGACTGGGACACGCCCGGGCCCAATGGCCATCGCCTGCTGTCGCTGGTGCGCAAGCATCGCCTGAATGCCGTGCTGACGCGGATGCTCGACGAGGGCGAGTTCCTGTCGCCCCATGGCATCCGCTCGGTGTCGAAGACGCATCTGGCCAACCCCTATCTGTTCGAATACGCCGGCGAACAGTTTTCGCTGAAATACGAGCCCGGCGAAGGCGAAACACGGATCTATGGCGGCAATTCGAACTGGCGCGGGCCGGTGTGGATGCCGGTCAATTACCTGCTGATCGAAGTCCTGCGCGAGCTCGACGATTTCTACGGTGATCAGTTCAGCATGCCGGTGCCCACTGACGGGGGCACGGCAATGACCTTGCGCGGCATCGCCGATACTCTGTCCGGGCGCCTGCAGAGCCTGTTCCTGAAAGACGCCAACGGCGCGCGGCCTTATACCGCCGACGATCCGCTGGCAGCGCACGATCCCGCCTTTGCCGATCTTGTTCAGTTCAACGAATATTTTCATGGAGACACCGGGCGCGGCCTCGGTGCCTCCCACCAGACCGGCTGGACCGGCCTTGTCGCCCTGCTCATCGACCAGAATGCAAAGGATCAATCGCCATGCCACAATCCCCAGTGATCGCGCCCACACCGACCGCGAATCGCGATCCGGTGCCGTTGCCGCCCCTGCCCAAGCTGTTGACCGGGCAAGTCGCGCTGGTGACCGGGGCCAATTCGGGCATCGGCGCAGCGGTTGCCCTGGCGCTTGGCCAGGCCGGCGCGCATGTCGCGGTCAATTATGTTTCCGGCGATGACAGCGCGGCGGCGGTCGTCGCACAGATTGCGGCGACCGGGGTGAAAGCCAAGGCCTACAAGGCCGACGTATCCGACGAAGGCCAGGTCCAGGCGATGTTTGCCGCAGCCATCGCCGATTTCGGCACGGTCGATATCCTGATCGCCAACGCCGGGCTGCAACGCGATTCCGCGTTTACGTCGATGACGATGGCCGAGTGGCAGACGGTGCTGAATGTCAACCTGACCGGACAATTCCTGTGCTCGCGCGAAGCGGTCAGGGAATTCGTGCGGCGCGGCGTCGTGCCCGAGGTTAGCCGCGCAGCGGGCAAGATAATCAATATGAGCAGCGTTCACCAGGTCATTCCCTGGGGCGGACATGTCAACTATGCGACGTCCAAGGGCGGCATTCACATGATGATGGAAAGCATGGCGCAAGAGCTTGCGCCGCAGCGCATCCGCATCAACGCGATCGCGCCCGGCGCGATCCGCACGCCGATCAACACCGAGGCGTGGAACACGCCCGAGGCCTATGACCGGCTGATGACGCTGGTGCCTTACGGCCGCATCGGCGAACCCGAAGACATCGCGCAGACCGCCGCGTGGCTGGTGTCGGACCATGCCGACTACATCGTCGGAACGACGATCTTCATCGATGGCGGCATGACTTTGTACCCCGGCTTCGCCACCAACGGTTAACCAAACCGGGGCCCCCGCCCCTGTTTGCCGGTACGGTAATTGCAGCGCCGCCGCGCCGGAAACGGAGCGGCGGCGCAATTTTGTGTGCACGCAATCCGCACAATTGCGCGCGAATTCGGCAGATTCCACGGCGCCAGACCACAACCGTCAAAATGGAATTGATTACCGTGGCGTAACGCCAAGCAATGACTATGGTTGAGATCCTAGTCGAAAATCGAACATCAGCCAAGTGATGGCGGCAATACTGTGCCGTCTTCGCGTTGGATAGGCACGTGGGGACCTCCACATGACAAACCGCAAATACGGTGCAGCATACCTGTGCCCGTTATTATTGCCGATATCCAAATTCACCGTATTTTTTTCATGCATGGCGGCGCATCACTGCGAACCAATTTCCGGCTTGGCGCTGTGACTATGGTGGAAGGGCAGATGCTGGCTCCTCCAGCCAGCCAGTTCTACCCGCCCGATACGCCCGAGCCCGGCCTGTTTTTCTCACCGCCGGGGCGCGTCGATGCCTATCGCACGCAAACCTGTTCCGGCCTGCCCGCAACACGCATCCTGGGCGTTCCGGTCAATGCGATCAGCATTCCGGTGGCAGTCGACACGATCATGTCGTGGGCCGAGCAGCGAATCAGCCAATATATCTGCGTGCGCGATGTGCATGGCATCATGCTGGGTCGCGACGACCCCGCGCTGACCGACATTCATGCCCAGGCCGGACTGATCACGCCCGATGGCATGCCGCTGGTATGGATCCTGAAAGCGCGCGGGTACAAGCAGACCGAACGCGTATGCGGTGCCGATCTGGTCGCGGCGCTATGCCGCGCATCGCAGGACAACGGTGTGCGCCATTACCTGTATGGCGGAAAACCGGGCGTTGGCGAGCGCATGGCAGCCGAATTGACCGCGCTGTTTCCCGCCTTGCAGATCGTGGGCACCAGCACGCCGCCCTTTCGCCCGCTTACCGTGATCGAGGACGAAATGGTCACCGACCAGATCGCCAGCGCGCGACCCGATATCGTGTGGGTGGGCCTGTCCACGCCCAAGCAGGAATTCTGGATGCGCGATCATGTTGGCCGCATTCCCGGTGCGACGCTGATCGGCATCGGCGCCGCGTTCGATTTCTACGCCGGCGATGTCCGGCGCGCGCCGATCTGGATGCAGCGCAGCGGGCTCGAATGGTTGCACCGCCTGCTGCACGAGCCGCGCCGGTTGTGGCGGCGTTACCTGATCCTGGCACCGAAATTCGTCTTCCTGGTCGGACGCAACCGGCTGATGCGCAAATTGGGAAAACGCACCGGCTAGAGCGTCAGACCGTCGCCATACCCAGCGCTTTTTTGCGGTGCGTGATCGCCATCATCAGCATGATCGTCGAATACATGATCGAATCGTAGATCAGGTTCTGCACCAGCGAAATCAACATTACGTAGATCATGAAGCATGTTGCCGAAAATCCGAACGTCCAGTTTTCCGGGGCCCGGATGCGCGTGGCGAAATAGACCTGGTCACACAGGAACAGCACGTACAACAGGCATGCCGGCACACCGAATTCATAGATCATCCGCACGTAATCATCATGCGGCGGACGAGAAATCGTGCTGGTGCCCCAGGGCTGTTCCGCCGACCCTGCGCCATAGCCGGTCAGCGGGGCCTGGCTCGCCGCCTCCAGCAGATGGCGGGACTGTGCAATCCGTTCGGAAAACGTGTCCTGTGACTGGCCGAACCGGTCCACGCCGCCCAGATCCGCAAACCGCGCCAGGACGACCGGCGCCGCGAGCAGCGCGAGGACTGCGGCAAACGACAGGACCTTGGCCAGGTTGAAGTACCGACGGTACAGCGCAATCCCGATCGCGGTGGCGGACACAGCGCAAATCCACGAGCCGCGATTGCGCGACAGCACGATCGCCAGCACGATTGCCGCAAGCAGCGCCCGCATGCCTTTTTCGCCCGGGGGAATGGCAAAAGGCGTGACCAGGAACGCGCCCATGCACAGGAAAATGCCATAGGCATTGGGGTCGATGATGGTGCCGACCGGGCGCATCGCGTGCACCATCGCATCGACCGCATAATCGTAGGACCACCCGGCCAGCGATTGCGCAATGCCGACCGACACCGGGACGATCAGGAAGGCCGCGAGCAGCCTGGGCAATTGCCGGAAATCGTCATCGGTGCGCAGCCCCGCATACGCACCCAGATATACACCGACCGGCAGGATGAATTTCAGCGTGGTCGTTACAAAACCGCCGGCCTGGCCGGGATTGAACGCCGCAAATGCCACCGTGCTGACGATCATCGTGGCAGCGACAGCAATCAGGCTGAACACCGGCAGCACACGCGGCAATCGTGCCGAGACAAACGCATGGTACAGCCCGATCACGGCCCACAGCGACAGGAATGCCGGAACGAAAAACGGGATGCTGCCGATGCCCGGGATATGGAGATAGGCCGCGACGGATACGATCGAGCGATAGATCAGGAACCATATCGTCGCGTGCAGCGGACGCCGGACAAAAATCAGCAGGCTAAGGCAGAACAGCGGGAGCGTAGCAAAAATGACCCCCGAAAACTGCTCCATCCGCCCGCCCTGCACCGCCCCGGTCGCACCTGGATAGGCAGCCATCCCATCCCTGCCAAGGCGCCGACCGCGCTTCGCTCCAAATCGGGCGCGATAGACCATTTGCACCGCCTCCACCGGCCGATACGTCTGGGCTCTCGACAGCATGGGGGGTCCTATCGCGAAACCGATCGCCGTTTGCCACATCTCGCCATTGCGCCGCACCCGGGGCGGTGTGACGTCGGTGGTAATGAGCTATGTCGCGGCCACGGACTGGCCGGTGAGCATATGCCATATCGAACCCCACCGCGACGGCACGCCAATGCAGAAATTGTGGCATGTGCTGCGTGCATTTGCCCGCGCGCTCGTGCTGTCGCTATCCTCGCGCCGGTTCGACGTGCTGCATGTTCACATCGGCGATTTTCCCAGTCTGTATCGCAAGATGCTGGTCGCCTGGCCTTTGTTTGCCTTTGCACGCTGCCCAAGCGTGTTGCATATGCACGGCGCAGCATTCCTTGCCGAATATGCGCGGCAGCCGGCATTCGGCCGGTGGCTGGCCAGGCGTTTCATCGCCCGGTTCGATCTGGTGATCGCGTTGTCCGACCAATGGCGTGCCGATCTGGTCGCGCGGTTTACGATCGCGCGGATCATCGCCCTGCCCAATGCCGTGCCGGTTCCTGCCGAACCGCCACCGCGCGACCTGGCGGCTCCGCGCGCCTTTCTGTTCCTTGGCCTGATCGGCGCGCGCAAAGGCGTGATCGATCTCGTGCAGGCGGCGCATGGCCTGGCCGCGCAAGATGCCTCGTTCACGCTGGCTATCGGCGGAAATGGCGATAGCACCAGGCTTTGCGCGGTCATCAAGGCCTACGACCTTGCGCAACGCGTGACGTATCTCGGCTGGATCGACAGCGCGGCGCGGGACAGGATCATTCGCACATCGCATGTGCTTGTCCTCCCTTCCTATGCCGAAGGTGCGCCGATGGCGATCATCGAAGCGATGGCCGCCGGCATGCCGATCATCGCAACGCGCGTCGGTGCCATTCCCGAACTGGTCGAACACGGCCACAACGGCCTGCTGATCGAGCCGGGCGACGTTGACGCACTGACTGCCGCGATGGCCACGCTCGCGCGTGATCCGGACCTGTGCGCGCAAATGGGCGCCAGGTCGCATGCCATCGCGCACGAGCGCCTGTCGCTGCCTGCGCACAAGACTGCGCTGATCGCGGCCTATCGCTCGCTGCTTGCCGGGGCCGGCCATGGCGACTGAAGCGCTGTCGGGCCGCAAGATGGCGTCGAGCTTCGCGTGGTCATCGCTTGAAAACGGCGGGGCGCAACTCGCGCAGATCGCGGTATTTTTCATCGCCGCGCGGATCCTTGCCCCCGAAGACATCGGCCGCGCCAGCCTGGCGCTGGTGATCGTGCAGGCATTCCAGAGCATCGTGGCGGCCAGTATCAACGGTACGATCGTCAGCGCCCCCGCCGAAGCCTGCGAGGCGATAACCACCGCCGCCAGCCGGCTGGTGCTGGCGCTGGGCGCGATGCAGCTCGCGCTCGTCATTGTCGCCGGTGCCGCCTTTGTCGCGGCGGGGGGCACGTTGTCGGTCGCCGGCCTGTTCGTCGTTCCCGCGCTGGCCAATCTGTGTCTCGCGCTTGGCGCTGCGCATCAGGCACGGCTGACGCGCGCGCTGGCCATGCGCGCGCTGGCCATGCGCACGTTGATCAGCGTCGGGGTGGCCGGGTGCTGCGGCATCGCGCTGGCGGTGCTGAAATGCGGTGCCTATGCCATCGTGTTGCAGGCGCTGATCCAGGCCGCGACGGGCACCGCGCTGTTGCGCTACTTCAGCCCGTGGCGGCCGGTTTTGCGCGTTACCGCCGCCGACTATCGCGCGGTCCTGCGGTTTGCTCGCCATCTGTTTGCCACCGGCACGCTGAATTTCGTCGTGGGCAATGCCGATCTGGCGATTGTCGGCGCGGTTCTGGGCGTGCGCGCGGCGGGGATCTATGCGGTTGCCCGGCGGGCGCTGTTTGCGGCCAATGGCCTGATCTCGACGCCGCTGTACCAGGTGTCGCTGTCGATTTTTTCGCGGCTGCAGGATACCCCGCGCGAACTGGACCGCCAATTCCTGGCACTGATCGCCAGCACGTCGCTGATTACGGTGCCGCTGTTTTTTGCCGCGGTCGGCCTGGCCGATCCGCTGGTTCGGCTGTGTTTCGGCGCGAGATGGATCGAGGCGGCGCCGGTCATGATGATCCTGATGCCCGCGGGCGCGCTGCAATCGCTGGGGATATACAACCAGGCTGTGGCGGTTGCGACCGGGCGGCCGCATTTGCAGACTCGTCTTGCGCTCGCCAATGCCGCCGTCGCCATACCGGTGCTGATCGTGATGGCGCCGCACGGCACGATCGCAGTCGCCACCGGGTATACGCTGGCGACATATCTGGTCTATCCGGCCTCGATTGCGGTCGTCGCGCGATCGAGCGGTGTGACCTTCGGGCGCTACCTCTTCGCGATTGCGCCGGCGTTTGCCAGCGGGGCCGTCGCCGGGCTTGCGGCCTATGCGGTGCAGCACCTGACCGGGCCATCGCCGCTGATCAGGCTTGGCGCAGCCGCGGCTGCGGGCGCGTTGGGCTATTGCGTCGTAACGATCACGCTGGCGCGCGCGACGGTCTTCAGCGCGCTGGGGACGATCCTGACACGCCCTGCGCCAACCGCAAAAAACGCGCCCGCAACCGGCGGGCCACCAATATCGGTGGTGATCGCACTCTATAACAAACGCGCCGATATCGCCGACACGATCGCCAGCGTACTGCGCCAGACGCATGCCGATTTCGAACTGATCGTGATCGACGATGGATCGACCGATCGTGGCGGCGACGTGGTCGCAGGCTTTGCCGATCCGCGCATCCGGCTGATGCGGCAGGACAACCAGGGCGCAGCGGCAGCGCGCAACGCCGGCTGGCAGAGGGCGGCTCATGCCCATGTCGCCTTCCTCGATGGCGATGATCTGTGGGATGCTGATTATCTGGCCACGATCGCGCGGCTGATCGGCGATTTTCCGCAATGCGCCGCCTATGCCACGAGCTATCGTCGCGAGCGTGGCGGCGCGATTGCCGCGACCCGGCTGCACCACGGCCTGACGCGCGGTATGATGCCTGCGTATTTTATTGCCGCGACCAAAGGGCAGCAGCCGTTTTTTACCTCGACGGTCTGCGTGCGCCGCGATGCGCTGGCACAGCTCGGCGGGTTTGCGCGCGGGGTCAGCCATGGCGAGGATCTAGATCTGTGGGGCCGGATCGCATTGCACCACACAATCGCGTTCGATCCTGTGCCAAAGGCCACCTATCGGATGAGCGCGACGAACCGCGCGATGCACCGGTGCCCGCCGCTCGGCTGGCATTTTCGCGTATCGGCGCGAGAATTCCGCGCGCAGCATCCCGGCCGGGCGATGCCGCCCGGGCTGGACCGGCATATCGATCATATCGAGCTCTATCATGCCGCGCTCAACCGCCCGCACACCCCGGGCGCCGACATCCGCAAGGCGCTGCGCGTGATCCGCTGGCGCCATTTCCCGCTGCGCAAGGCCAGGATCTGGGTAGCCAGCGTGTTTGCAGGGTCTGGCGGGCCATTTGTGCGCGTGACCGCGCTGGCGATCGTCGCCGGCGGGTCGCTCGCGCCGCACGCGGCCGATCCGGCACCGGCCATGTGGTTTTCTGCGCAGTCGCCCTGGAACATGCCGATCGGCGCGGCGCCCCTTGCCCCGTATTCCGCCGCCGCCCTGCACCGCTATCTGGCGCGCGGCCATTCGGTCAACATGAACTGGGGCAGCGCGGGGGTCTATGTGCTGTATCCCGGTGCCGGCACTCGCACGATGGCGCTACCTTTCTACAGCGGTGGAGGCATCCGTTGGCATATCCCCGATGCGCCGATCACGCCCGATCTGATCGCGGCGGCCACCTATCGCCTCGCCCGTCACAACACCGACGGCATGACATGCGTGGTGGACACGCCGCGCAACCGACTGCTCAGTTTCTGGCAGCCCCGGCCCAGCGCCGATGGCATCGCCATCACCACCGGCGGAATAACGCCGATGACAGGAGTGGGCTGGTCCCGGATCGGCCCGCAACTGCCGAGCCCGGGCCGCGCGGCCGGTGCCAGCTATTGCGGAGGCCTGATCCGCGAGGCCGAAATGCGCCACGGCGAAATCCGGCATGCGCTGGCACTGGCCTGGACCAAGGATCTGATCCGTGCGCCAGGATCGCCATGGGGCGCGGTGCAATATCCGGCAACCGTCAGCGACGGTACCGATACGATCATGCCCGCATCCATCCCGATGGGCGCGCGCATTCAGCTCGATCCCGCGCTGTCCGATACCGCGCTCGTGGCGCTGGGTCTCGCGCGCCCGGCGGATCTGGTCATTGCCCATGCGCTGCAACGCTATGGCGGGTATGTGATCGATTCCAACAGTGCCACGATGGGCGGATCGATCTATTTCGAAAGCCGGCAGGACAACGGCGATGCGGTCTATGCGGCAACCAACCCCTGGCCGCTGGCGGTGATCGCGCGGATGCGCTTTGTCGCGCCGCCGCGATCCGTGCCGCTGGATACGCAGGCGCCGGCGCGGGATACCCCTGCGCGATGAACCTGCATTATTTTTTCGGCCACGAAAACAATATCGGCGATGCGCTGAACGCGTGGCTCTGGGATGCGCTGCTGGCCGATCGTGCCACGCGGGCCGAAAATGTCCGGCTGTGCGGGATCGGCACCATTCTCAATCACACTCTGCCGACCGACAGGCCCCTGGTGATCATGAGCAGCGGCGTCGGTTATGGCCCCCTGCCCGTTGATCGCGCGCAAAATTGGGATGTGGCCGCGGTGCGTGGGCCGCTGTCGGCGCATTGCCTGAACCTGGATCGCGACAAGGCGATTACCGATGGCGCGATGCTGCTGTCGCTTTTGCCCGGTTCCGCGCCGGCGCCGCGGCGCAGCGGGATACTGTTCATCCCGCACTACATGGCGGTGGACGGGGCGGCGTGGCCGCAGGCCTGCGCGATGGCCGGTATCGAATTCGTCGATCCGCGATCGGATTCGCACGCGATCATCGCGAAAATCCGCTCGGCGGAACTGGTCATCGCCAACGCGATGCACGGCGCGATCCTGGCCGATGTGCTGCGCACACCATGGATTGCGGCCACATTCGATCCCATGTCCAACAGCTTCAAATGGAATGACTGGTGCCTGTCGATGGACTTGCGCTACCGCCCCCACACGCTGCGGCCAAGCACTCTGTACGATGCGGTGAAACACCGCGCATTGCCGCGCAGCGGTGATGACCTGCCCCATCCGGCGCGCGGGATCGCCGCGCTGTCGCGCCAGTTCCAGCACAGCAATCGCGCGGCTGGCCTTGGCACCAGACTGCTTTATCGCAAGATCGCCAGTCGCGCCGTCCGCGAGATCGCAGCGCGCCTGGATACGCTGGAACAGCGATTTGCCACCGGGCCGTCGCAGCGGCGCATCGCCGAGGCAGCGGCAGCACTGCATGCACTGGCCAGCGCGCCGGCGATGTTGAGCGACGAGCGTGTGTTCCACCGCCAGCGCGAGCGCATGGCCGGCGCATTGCTGACGATGGCAACCCGCTATGGCCTGGCCTTGCACAGCGGGCTGGGGTTGTGACCCTGGCCGGCTATCGCGAGGCGCGGCGCGCGGACCGCCTGGCCAATGCGCACAATTCCAAGGGTCGCCTGATCGTTTCCGCCTACCGGTTTACCGCATTCCTCCATGCCAACCGCGCGCGCAACGTCGCAACAAGGATCGCCGCAGCGATCGTGCACGCCACGTACCGTGGGGTCGTCGATTACGCGATGGGCGTGTACCTGCCGGTCGAGGCGCGCATCGGCAAAGGGCTGTGCGTGTGGCACGGCGTCGGGCTGGTGGTGCATCCGGACTGCGTGATCGGCGATTCCTGCACATTGCGCCACGGGGTGACGATCGGGTCGCGCGACGGCAGCGCGGCGGCGGTACCGGTCATCGGCGCGCATGTCGTATTCGGCGCCAATGCCGTGGTGATCGGGGGCGTGACGCTGGGCGATCATGTCGTGGTCGGCGCGGGCGCTGTCGTCCTATGCGATGTGCCCGCAGGATCGCTGGTCGTCGGCAATCCGGCCATCGTCCGCCCGGTTCAGGCGCGCCCTTCGTAATATTTGGCATAGGCTGCCGAATTGTACGCGGACGAACCATAGGCATGGGCCATCGGCTCGACCATGGAATAGACCACGCCGATCAGATTGGCATGATCCGATTGCAGCCCGCTGATCGCGGCGCGCACCGCCGCCTGCGGCGTTGCCTTCCATTTGACGATCAGCACCACTGCGTCGGCCAACGCGGCGAGGAAGCGCCCGTCGGCCAGCCCGACCAGCGGCGGCAGGTCGAGAATGATCGTATCGTACCGCCGGGCCAGTTCGTCCAGGACACCGTGAAACCGGTCGCTGCCGAACAGGTTTTCCGACGTGAAATGCGGCCTGCTGACACCCAGCACATCGAGCCGCGCCTGATCGGTCGAGCGGATCGCGCCGTCCAGCGTCGCCGCGCCCGACAGCACCTCGACAAGTCCGGCGGCAGGCGGCGCGGCAGCAATCAGGCGGTTCAGCCGGGCGCTGCGCACGTCGGTATCGAGAATGATCGTGCGCGCGCCGTTTATCGCCATCGTGCGCGCCATTGCATAGGCCGTCGTGGTCTTGCCCTCGTTGGGCAGCGCCGAAGTGACCGCAATGATCTTGTACGGATTGTCGCCCTTGACCCCCAGGATCGTCGCGCGGGCGTTGCGCAGCGCTTCGGCATATTGCGATGTCGGCCGCGACACGAGCAGGTCGGCGGGTCGCGCGGTATTCTTTACCAGCGGAATTGCCGCGATCAGCCTCTGGCCCAGATCACCCTCGATATTCTGCACACTGGTCAGTCCGCTGACCATCACTTCCTGCGCCGCAATCACCACCAGGCCCAGCACCGTGCCCGCGATCAGCGACAGCGCGATCATGGCCGACCATCGCGGAAAATACGGGGCGTCGGGCACGCGCGCAGCTTCGATGATCTGCGCCTGGGCAAATGAAGACTGGCTGGCCTGGCGCGTGTCCATCGTCGCCGCCGCCATGCGGTCGTACGCCGCATGCTTGCTGTCGGCATCGCGCTGCAGGCTTTGCAAGGTGACCGATGCCTCGATCTCGGCCGCCTTGCGGCTGCGCAAGCCCTCCATCGCGCCATGCAGGCTCGCTGCCTGCGCCTGTGCCGCGCCGGCCTCGGAATCGAGCGAGGCAATCACCCGCTTGCCCTCGATCGCCAGCTGCTGGTCGATCTGCGCGATCTGTTCGCGCACCTTGATCAGATCGGGATAGGCCTCGCCATAGCGCTGCTGCATGTCGGCCAGCGATTGCATCAGCACCATCCGCTGGGTCTTGAGATCGATGACCGTCCGGGATTCACGCACGTCCGCAATCGTATCGGGCTTTCCGCCCGCAACCGACCGGCGTGCTGAGGCGGCCCTGGCCTGCGCCTGCGCCGCAACGCTTTGGGTCGTGGCCATCGTGACAGACAGCGGGCCGATCTGCTGATCGGTGATCGAGCCCACCGTGTCCGACTTGGCGATCAGGCCGGTCCTGGCTTCGACTGCCGCCACTTTTGCGTCGGCCGCCTGCGCGTCGCTGGCCAGCTGGTTCAGCTGGCTCTGGAAAAACACCGACTGTTTCGACGCGGTGCCGGTGGTGTTGTTGACCATGCCGTCGAGGTAGGCTGCGGCAAATTCGTTGGCCACCCGCGCCGCCATTTCGGGGCTTGTCGACGAATAGCGGATCGAGATCACATACGTCATTTTCTCGCGCGCGATGGTCAGGTGCTTTTCGAGCCAATTCGCCACGACGTCGATCTGCTGGTCGGCAGAAAGCGCGGAGTTGTGCGCCAGTGCGCGCGCGACTTCGGCCTTGGCCTGCGGATCGCGCATCAGCTGCAGCCGCGTGATCACCGCGCGGGCCAGATCGAGCGATTGCAGCGCGGTCACCCGTGTTTCGATTGCCTCGCTGGCCAGGTCGGCCTGCGGGCCGTTGCGGCTTTTCGACAGCGGATCCTGGCTGGGATCGATCTGGACCAGCACGGTGCCATAATAGCGCGGCGCGATCAGATACGTCAGGTTGACCCCGATCAGCATGACGATCAACGCGATCGTGACGAGCACCAGATAGCGCCGACGCAACACATCGCGGACCGCGCGGACGACGTCGCCCAGACGCGCCTCATAGACATCGGGGAGTGATGAAACCGCCATGCCCGGTCAGATCCCGACCTGCAGTGCGACCGAACCGACAAACTGTCCGAACGGCGCGCCGGCAAGGCCGCCGTTGGTGGTCGATTTGCCGTAGCCCAGGTTGATATCGGCGTTGAAGCGGCGGTCGAATTTGACCTTGCCGACCAAGCTCGCCTGATAGAACGTACGCCGCCGCGGATCTTCGACAAACGCCTGGTTGCCGTAATACAGCCGCGCCGACACGATCACGTTCCGGCGCAACGCGTGATCGACATCGCATTCGACGTGGCTGTCGTAATACGCGACCGACACCCCGCTGTTGGCATCGCGCAGCAGCCGGTACGCCGACCCGGTCACGGTCGTCATTGCCGAAGGAAACACCTCGATCTTTGCCTGCACGGACAACCCGCCGGGATCGGGAAACGCGCCGCTGGTATAATCGCGGCGCGAATAGCCGATGCCGAGCGCGCCACGCGCGACGCCAGACCAGTCGAGACTGACGCCGCCGACAACGGCCGCGCCGGTCGAATTGCGGTCGGACAGGCCCATAGCGCCGGTATAGCGGTATCTCACCGCATCTAGGCTGACCTGGCTGTAGACGGCAAGACCGGGGCTAAGCGCGTATTCTGCCTGCACCAGTTCCCGGTCATTGCGATTGTCGCGGTATGCCTGGTCGATTGCCCCCGCCGCCGCTGCCCGCAACGGCGCATAACCCTGTACCGCATGCTCGTATTGGGCGGTGACCCGCAAATGCCCCCGGGTCCAAGCGCCTTTCACCGAGGCGGTGACCTGGTCGTACTGGCTCAGCACGGCAAACACGCCGCCGACCACGCTCGCATAGGGGTTTTCGGTAAAACGGCCCGCCTGCACCAGCGTCGTCACAGTGAGCGCATCGGTCATATCGAGGCGACCGCTGACATAGGTCGCCCAGGTGTTGCGATCGAGCACGGCATAACGGGCATCGCGGCGGATCTGATCGGTCGCATAGACCTGGACCAGCGCATTCGACCAGTCCGACGTTACGAACACGGTCGGCTGGATCAACGCGGCAATATCGGCGTGCTTGTCGAAATCGTTGAAGAAAACATTTGAATTGACCTGTGTCGTTGCGGTCAGGCTCGGAAAGACCCGAAAATCCCCGGCGCTGATGCCCAGCGGATCGTAGTCAGGCTGCGGCGTTTCCGCCACGCCGACATTGCGGCCACGATCGTAGTCGGGCAGGACGACGGAATCTTGCAACGGCTGTATCGCCAGTTGCGCCAGGGACGGTTGCGGCGCCAGGCTAAAGCCCAATCCCAACATCGCAACGCGTGCCATCAGCCGTGCCATACATGTTCAGCCGCGCCCGATCAGAACAGGCGCTCGGCAACGCGGATCGTGTCGCCGGGCCAGATCCGCAGATCGGGCGTCAGCGCAAATTCCTGTTCGCGCACCTGGCCAAAGCGGCGGATATAGATGATCTTCTTGCGTGCGCGCGGGGTCAGCCCCTGCGACGTGGCGATCGCGCTCATCGCGGTCAGGCCCGCAACATAGGCGAATTGTCCCGGCGTGCGCACTTCGCCCAGGATGAAAAACGGACGGTACACCGTGACTTCGGCCGAGACGCGAGGCACGCGCAGGAAATTTCGGCTGCGATAGGCCGCCTCGACCGCTTCGGCCGCTTCGCCCACGGTCTTGTCCTGCACTGTGGTCGGCCCGATCAGCGGCAGCGACAGATTGCCTGCGGAATCGACGATGAAATCGCCGCTCAATTGCGGTTCGTTGAACACGATGACGTGCACTTTGTCACCGCCGCCCAGCCGGTATGCCTCCGTGGGCACGCTGCCCGCCTGATAGCGGTCTCCGCTGGCGATCACCGTGTCGCGCGCAACAGCGGGTGCCGCAGCCCATGCCATGACCAGCAAGCCAAAACAGATTGTGCCGGGCCGAAATGCCACTCAAGTCACCCCCGTGCTGAATAGAGATCAAGCATAAGGGAACGCCAACGCGTTGGCCAGAATTGGAGCGCACGAAAACCTTTATGTTTTCAAATGATTGCGAGTTTGGATGCATCAGTTGACGCACCCTGGCCACGTGCGGCATTCAGGTGCGATGAAAACGACATCTTCATCCGCCGGCACAATCCGCATCGGCATTGGCGGCTGGACATACGAGCCGTGGCGCGGCGCGTTCTTTCCGGCAGACCTGGTGCAGAAACGCGAGCTGGAATATGCCAGTCGCAAGCTGACCTCGATCGAGGTCAACGGCACATTCTACCGCTCGCAAAAGCCCGAGACATTCGCGAAATGGCACGACGAGACGCCGGACGGTTTCGTGTTTGCGCTCAAGGCACCGCGCTATGCCACCAACCGCCGTGTGCTGGGCGAAGCAGGCGAGAGCATCGAGCGTTTCGTCAACAGCGGAATTACCGCGCTCAAGGACAAGCTTGGCCCGATCAACTGGCAATTTGCGCCGACCAAGCCATTCGATCCCGCCGACTTCGCGGCGTTCCTCAAACTGCTGCCCGCGTCGCACGAGGGGCGTGCGCTGCGCCATGCGATCGAAGTGCGGCATGACAGCTTTCGCAACGCCGAATTTGTCGCGATGGCGCGCGAATACGGCGTGGCCGTGGTCTTTTCGGGGGACAGCAAACATCCGCAAATCGCCGACCTTACCGCGCCGTTCGTCTATGCGCGGATCATGGGCACCAGCGAGGACGATGCGCTCGGCTATGGTTCGCCCGCGCTCAACAAGTGGGCCGAGCGCGCGGCGCAATGGGCCGGGGGCGAGTGTCCGCCGGGGCTGGACCTTGTCGCATCCCCGGCCGAAATCGCACCGCGCGACGTTTATCTCTACGTCATCAGCGGGTTCAAGGAACGCAATCCGCAAGCCGCGATGGCGCTGATCGAGCACCTTGCCTGATCAGGCGGCGTTGCGCAGAGCCTCATCGACCACTTCGTATGTCGTGACTTCGAACTTGGTCAGCCAGGCGTTGCCGAAATTGGTCGTGATCGCGACATCGGTCGCATCGCGGCCACGCGCCATCACGATCCGGCCGATGCGGGGCATGTTGTGCCGCGCATCGTACGTATACCAGTCGCCATCGACGAAGACTTCGAACCAGGCGCTGAAATCCATCGGCGCATCGCACACCGGCACGCCGATATCGCCAAGATATCCGGTACAATACCGCGCCGGAATATTCATGCAGCGGCACATCGTCACTGCCAGATGCGCAAAGTCGCGGCAGACGCCAACGCCTTCCTGATACCCTTGCGCGGCCGTGCGCGTGTTGCGCGCATACTGGTACCCGAACGTGATGTGGTTGTGGACCCAGTCGACGATGCTTTCGATCAGCGCGCGCCCGGTCAGCCCGCCAAACAGCCACCAGGCGGTCTGCATCAGCTGGTCGGTTTCGCAATAGCGGCTGGCGAGCAGGAAGGGCAGCACATCGGCCGGCAATTCGTGCACGTCATGCACCGGCACATCGGGCGCGCGGGTGTCGGGCAGGCCGCTGTCGGCGATGATGAATTCGCTGTGCAGCGAACCGCCGCCTGCCGGCAGCGCGAACCGTGTCGCCGTGTTGCCGAATGCGTCGACGTAGTTGTAGCTCGGCACATTGGGCGAAATGACCAGGCTCTGCCGTGTCTGCAAGTCGCGATTGCGCGAGGGGTGTACACTCAGCAGAGCGGACATGGGTGTGCGGGCGTTGGTGCCGAACGCGATATCGAAACCGGCCTTGATAAGCATGGTATTGATCCTGCAATAATTGCCCAGTTACGGGACATCATGTTTCGGCAACGCGGGGCGACCGGTTTTGGTCCACCGCATGGGTAATTATTTCGAAAACGCATGCCGCCACGGCAACCGCTGCACCATCAACACCTTGTCACCAAAGGGCGGTATGCAACCAATCGTGACCCCACGCGTTTTTGGTCCATAATCTGAACAATGGGGGCCGCATGACAAACCGCACGCTGTTGCAATTCTTTCACTGGTACACGCCCGGCGGCGGCAAATTATGGGGCGAAGTCGCGGAAAAAGCCGCATCGTTGGGTGAAATGGGCATCACCGATGTGTGGCTGCCGCCAAGCTACAAGGGCGCAAGCGGCGGGGCGTCGGTCGGATATGATGCCTACGATTTGTTCGACCTGGGCGAATTCGACCAGAAAGGAACGGTTGCGACCAAATACGGCGATCGCCAGGGGTTGGAGCATGCGGCCAAATCCTTGCGCGACGCCCAGGTCCGCGTGATCCACGATGTCGTGTTCGATCACAAGATGGGTGCCGATGACAAGGAACGCGTGACCGTTCAGCGGGTCAACGATGATAACCGCAACGAGAAAGAGGGCGATCCGTTCGAGGCGACGGCGTACACGCGCTTTACGTTCCCCGCGCGCAACGGCAAATATTCGAAATTCGTGTGGGACAAGATGTGTTTCAGCGGGATCGATTATGTCGAAGACCCCGATGCCACCGGCGTATTCAAGATCCTGAACGAATATGGCGACGGCGAATGGAACCAGGAAGTCGACGAGGAAAACGGCAACTTCGATTATCTGATGGGGTCGGATGTCGAATTCCGCAACAACGCCGTATATGAAGAGCTTAAATACTGGGGCCGCTGGTTTGCCGAGCAGGTGCCGTGCGACGGGTTCCGCCTCGATGCCACGAAGCATATCCCGGCGTGGTTTTTCCGCGACTGGGTCGGGCATGTGCGCGAAACGGTCAGCAGCGAATTGTTTGTCGTCGCCGAATACTGGGCTCCGGACATGGGCGCGCTTCAGGCCTATCTCGATAAAGTCGACAACCAGCTGATGCTGTTCGACGCTGCGCTGCAGATCCGGTTTTCCCACGCGTCGAAAGCGGGTGGCGAATTCGATCTGCGCACGATCTTCGACGGTTCGCTGGTCTCGGCAATGCCCGACAAGGCCGTAACCCTGGTTGCCAACCACGATACCCAGCCGCTGCAGGCCCTGGAAGCGGCAGTCGAGCCCTGGTTTGCACCGCTTGCCTATGCGCTGATCCTGTTGCGCGAACAGGGCATGCCTTGCGTGTTCTACCCCGACCTTTATGGCGCGAAATACACCGACAAGGGCACGGACGGAGAAGACTACGAAATCGACATGCCGATAATCGAGGGCCTGCCGAAACTGATCGAAGCGCGCAAACGCTTTGCCAATGGGCCGCAGACCGACATTTTCGATGATCCGCACGCGATCGCGTTCGTGCGTCATGGCACTGCCGAGGCGCCCGGATGCGTGGTGATACTGGCCAATGGGCCCGAAGCGTCAAAGACGATCGAACTGGGCGCCGATCATGCGGGCAAGACGTTTCATGATTACCTGGGCCATTGCGACGAGGATGCCGTGGCGGATGACGAAGGCCGCGTGACGGTGCGCGTCAACGGCGGCAGTGTCAGCGTGTGGGTGCCAAAGGAGGGGTGACGCCCGCTATCGAGCGTCATGGCGGACCTGATCCGCCATGACGCTCAGGCGTTACGACCACCCGCCACCCAGCGCCTTGTACAGCGCCACCAGGTCGGTCAGGTTTTTGGCCTCGGCCTGGATCAGCATGTCCTGGTTCGACTGCACCGCATTTTCCGCCTGCAACACATTGATATAGGTGACAAACCCGGTCGCATACTGGTCCTGCGCGATTGCCAGGGACTGTTTCGAGGAGTCGACCGCCTGCGCCAGGGCGGTCCGCCGCGTCTGGTCGGCGCGGATAAGGGCGAGCGCATCCTCGACATCGCGCAAGGCTTTGAGGAACGCCGACTGATAGGCCAGGTCGGCTGCCTTTGCACCATAGTCTGCATTGCGGATCTCGGCGCGGGTCTTGCCGCCGTTGAAGATCGGCAGACTGAACATGCCGATGCCGATGCCCGACAGATTGTTCGATGAAAACAGCCCGCCGACGCTCGGTCCGGCAAACGCGCCCAGCGCCATCAGGTTGATTTTGGGATAGAGATTGGCAGTCTGCACCCCGATCTGCGCGGTGGCCGAGGCCAGTTTGCGCTCCGCCTCGCGCACATCGGGCCGGCGGTCGAGCAATTCGGACGGCAGGCCGGCGGGCAATGGCGGTGGCACCACGATCGGCGCCGATGTTGCCACCAGGGTGCCATCGAGCGCGGCCGGCGCCAGGCCGAGCAGGATCGCAATCGCATGCGCCTGCGCCTTGGCCTGCGCCTCCAGCTCCGGGATTTGCGCGATCGCGTTGGACACCGCCTGCGACTGCTGGTTGACATCGAGGCTGGTCACGAACCCCACCTTGCGCCGCGCCGCGATCAGCGTGAATTGCCCGCGCTGTTTGTCGAGTTCGGTCCGGTCGATCGCGATGCGTGCCTGCAACGCGCGCAAGGTCAGGTAATCGCGCGCGACTTCGGCGATCAACGAGACCTGGCCATCGCGGTGTTCCCACAGGTCAGCCTGGGTGTCGGCCCGCGCACCCTCGATCGCCCGGCGCGTGCCGCCAAACAGATCGGGCTCCCACGAAGCGTCGAACCCGGCACTATAGGTATTCAGGCTTGACGGAATGATCGAGTTCGAGGCGCCGTTGGTGCGCAGATTGATCGCATTGGCGCTGGCGCTCAGCGTCGGCAATTCGGCCGCGCCGGTGACGATCTCCTGCTCGCGCGCCTGTTTCACACGCAGCCCCGACGTCTTCAGATCGGGATTGTCGGCAAGTGCGCGGCGGATCAGGTCGTTAAGCAGCGGGTCGTTGAACTGCGTCCACCACTGCGCCAGATCGCCAGCAGGCGCGGCCGGGCCTTGTGCTTCGGCATATGCGGGCGGCGTAGCCAGCGTCGGCTTGGCGTAATTGGGCCCGACGGTGCAACCGGCGACGCTGGCCAGCAAGGCGGCCATGCCGGCCATCCGCGTGACAAAAGGGCGCAAGTTGGTCATTCGTGGGCTCCGTCGTTCTGTCCGCGCAGAAACAGCATCAGCGGAAAGGCCGCGAGCACGACATACATCAGCACGCGAAACACATCGATATACGACAGCATCGCCGATTGCCGCGTGACCGTGGCGCTCAGCAGGCCCACGGCTTCGCGCATAGCAAGCGCGCGTGGCTGGCCATGTTCGACAAGCCGCTGCGTGATATAGCCGACGCCGTGCGTGTAATTGGGATTGAACGGATTGAGCGTTTCGGCCAGCCGCGCGCGGTGCCATTGCTCACGCTGCGCCAGCATCGTCTGCACGGTCGATATGCCGATCGTGCCGCCCAGATTGCGGGCGACATTCATCATCGCCGACGCCTGGTTGCTCTGCCCGGGTTTCAGCCCGACATAAGCCATATTGGTAATCGGTACGAACAGCAGCGGCAGGCCCACCGACTGGATCATGCGCGCAAACGCCGCATCGCTGAACGCCATGTTGGTGTTCAGATGGCTCATGTGCCACAGCGCAAACGCCTGGATCGCAAAGCCGGTGCCGATCAGCCACCGCAGATCGACCCGCCCGACCAGCACCCCGGTCAGCGGCATGACCAGCACCGTCGCGATCCCGCCCGTGGTCAGCGCCAGGCCGGCATTGGTCGCGGTATAGCCCATGACCTGCTGCAACAGCTGCGGAATGAATTGCGTCGTGCCGAACAGGATCACGCCGGTAACCATCAGGAACACGCTGCCGATCGCGAAATTGCGGTTGGCAAACAGTCCGATCGGCACGATCGGCTTGTTGCGGGTCAGCTCCCACGGGATGAACAGCGCGAACGACACCGCCGAAATGATCGCGAACGTCGTGATGAATGTGCTGCCGAACCAGTCATCTTCCTGCCCGCGGTCGAGCGTGATCTCGAGCGCGCCGAGCGCCAGCGCGATCAATACAAACCCGATCACGTCGATCTTCAGGCCGTTTTCCAGCAGTTTTTTCTGTGCCGCGATCATCGCCGGCGGTTCGGTGACATAGGATTGCACAAGGAACAACGACAGCAAGCCGATCGGCACATTGATCAGGAAGCACCAGTGCCACGAAAAATTGTCGGTGATCACGCCGCCCAGAACCGGGCCGATCACGGGCCCCACGATCACCACCAGGCCATACGCGGCAAATGCCATCCCGCGTTTTGCCGGCGGAAACGTGTCGACCAGCATCGATTGTTCGACCGCAGCCAGCCCCCCGCCCGCCGCGCCCTGCAACACGCGGGCTAGGACCAGAAACGCAATGTTGGGCGCCAACCCGCACAGCAGCGATGCGAATGTGAACACCGCGACCGAAATCATGTAATAGCGTTTGCGTCCGATCACATCGGCCAGCCACCCCGAAATGGGGATGACGATCGCGGTCGCGACCAGAAAGCTCGTCGTGATCCAGGTCGCCTCGTCGTAACTGACCGCCAGACTGCCCGCGATGTGATCGAGCGCGACATTGGCGATCGATGTGTCGAGCACGGTCATGAAGGTCGCGATCGAGATAACTGCGACGATCGACCATGGATTGCGATCGCCCGCTACCGATCGCTCGTCGGTCCAGCCTCCATCCTTGGCATTTGCAGGCGTTGCATCGGCCATATCATCGCACCCGGACGGTGGGTTCTACCGACATGCCGGGGCCGAGCACGCACTCCTTGGGCAAGGCATCGAAGGCGATCTTGACCGGCACGCGCTGGACGACTTTTACGTAATTGCCCGTCGCGTTTTCGGGCGGCAGGATCGCAAAAGCCTGACCCGCGCCGCGCTGGATTGAATCGACATGCCCGTGCAGCGTCTGGCCCGGACAGGAATCCACCACGATCGTGGCGGGTTGGCCGGGGCGCATCAGCGCCAGTTGCGTTTCCTTGAAATTGGCCGTGACGTAGATCCCCAGCGGCACGATCGCGAGCATCTGGCTGCCCGGTTGCACATAATTGCCGACCGCCACGCTCAATTGCGCGACATGGCCGTCGACGGGGGCAGCGATCCGCGCATAATTCTCGGTGATATTGGCCTGCGCGATCTGCGACTTGGCCGCATCGACAACGCCCTTTTGCGCACTTACCTGCGTAAGGCTGGCGCGAACCTGATCAAGCTTGGCCTGCGCCGCGCGCAAGGCGCTGTTGCGCTGTGCTGCAGTCGATTGCGCATCGGCGCGCGCCTTGTCGTATTGCTGCTGCGCCACGGCCGAGACATTCAGCTTCACCAGCGCGTGGTACCGCGCCAGATCGCGGGCCGCATTATCGGCACTGGCCTGTGCTGCGGCGACATCAGCCAACGCCTGCTTGTACGTGTCCTGATCGACATGGATCTGCGCACGTGCGTTTTTCAGCTGGCCGACAGCTTGCGCATATTGGCCCTGGGTCTGTGCGACTTTGGTCTGCGCATCCGCGGAATCGATCGTGACCAGCATTTGTCCGGCGTGCACCAACTGGTTGTCGGTCACGGTCACCGAAGTTACGCGGCCGTTGATCTGCGGCGCCAGCTGAACCAGATGCGCATCGACAAACGCGTCGTCTGTCGACTCGAAATTGCGCGCATGCAGCCAGTACAGGATGCCACCGACGATCAGGGCCACCGCAACCACTGCGCCAACGATCAGCAGTACCGGATGCTTGCGCAGCGTGCCACCAGAATCCTTGTCCTTGCCCTTGTCGTTCTGTTCGTTCTGGGCCGCATCTTTTGAAGGCGTTTCGGATTGATCGGACGTGGCCTGGTCTGACGGAGCTGGATTATCGTCAGGCATCGGACTCCAATCGTTTCAACAAGGGCCGGCGAGTGCCGCACGGCCAACCGGACGCGCGATGTGTACCGCCGTCATGTCCACAACACACCGGCGCGTCATAGGATCCATGGCTTTTATGGGTTCGGCACAAAAGGGCAGGCCTCAAGCCTTTTTGCGCGCGCCGCTTGCCGCTTTCTTTGCCGGCGGCGCTTTTTCAGACGTTTTCGCCGAGCCCGGGGACCCGAGCGATTTCTTCAGCGCCGCCATCAGGTCGACCACGTTGCCCTTGCGCGGTTCGCTGGCGCTATCGTCGTCGATCGTGATCGTCTTGCCCTTTTTCTTGCGCTCGATCAGGTCCTTGAGCGCGTCGACATAGCGGTCGTGAAACTCGGCCGCGTCGAATTTGCCGGTTTTCTTGTCGATCAGCGTTCCGGCCAGGTCGAGCAGATCGGGATCGGGCTCGGCATCGCCGATTTCACGGAAATAGCTCGCCGCCTTGTGCACTTCGTCGGCATAGCGCAGTGTTTCCATGACCATGCCGCGCCCGCAGGCCTTGATGCTGACGACGTATTCCCTCCCGCGCATGGCCAGTTGGCCAAGCCCGATCTTGTGGCTTCGCTTCAGCGCCTCCCGCACGACGATGAAGGCTTCCTCGGCCAGATCGTCGGCAGGAACGACGTAATAGGGCTTGTCGAAATAGATCGCGTCGATCGCATGGCTGTCGACAAACTGGGTCAGCTCCAGCGTCTTCTTGCTCTCCAGCTTGACACCCTCGATCTCTTTTTCATCGAGCAGGACATAGCTGCCTTTTTCGTATTCGAAGCCCTTGATGATCTTGTCGACATCGACCGGGCCGATACCTTCCACTGTCTTTTCGTATTTGATGCGTTGCCCGGTAGGCTCGTAGATCTGGTGGAACGCGACCGCGGCGCCGTTTTTGGTCGCCGAATAGATTTCAACAGGGATCGAGACGAGCGCAAGCCGGATCTGTCCGCGCCAGTAGGGTCGTGCCGCCATCGTGATGTTCCTCGTGCCTGTCACGGTATCAATGCGCCAGTGCGCGATTGGAGCCATGAACTTCTGCCGCGCTGGTGCGTTCCATCACGGCCACCAGGAGTTTGGCACTAGGAGTTTGGGCGATGGTGTCGAAGACCGCTGCGAAATCTGCTGCCGCCGACCCGCTCGAAACCTATCGGGCCAAGCGCGACTTTGGCAAAACGCGCGAACCGTCGGGCGGAACTGGCAGCGTAAAAGGCAACGTGTTCATTGTGCAGAAGCACGACGCGACCCGGCTGCATTACGATTTCCGCCTGGAACTCGATGGCGTGTTGCTCAGCTGGGCAGTGACGCGCGGGCCGAGCGCGAACCCCGATGACAAACGCCTGGCGGTGCGGACCGAAGACCATCCGCTCGACTATGCGACATTCGAAGGCACCATCCCCAAGGGCGAATACGGCGGCGGCACGGTCATGCTGTGGGACAGCGGCACGTGGGATACGGTCCAGGGCAAGGACCCGCGCAAGACTATACCCGAGGGGCATCTGCATTTCGTCCTGCACGGGAGCCGGATGAAAGGCGAATGGATCATGATCCGCCTGAAACCGCGCGGCAAGGAGAAGCACGAGAGCTGGCTGTTGCGCAAAGTCGCCGATGAGTACGCCGGCGGCTCCGACGACCTGATCGCGACGCATCTGACCGGGGTGAGCAGCGGCCTGACGATGGCGCAGATCGCCGAGGGCAAGACCGCGGAGAAAAAGGCCGCGAGGAAGAAGCCGGGCAAAGCCACCAAAGGCAAAAGCGCCCTCCCCCCGTTTCAGCCCGTGCAGCTGGCCACGCTGGTCGATCATGTGCCGGCTGGCAACGCCTGGCTGCACGAGATGAAATACGACGGGTATCGCACGCTGATCGCGACGGGCGGCGGCCAGGGGCGCGCCTATACCCGGTCGGGCCTCGACTGGACCGAAAAATTCGCCGGAATCGTCGATGCGGCGACCGGTCTCGATGCCTCTGCCATGCTGCTCGACGGCGAAGCGGTCGTACTCGATACCGAAGGGCGGACCAGTTTCCACGCGTTGCAGGGCGCACTGAAGGATGATCGCGCGCAGATCCTGTATTATGCGTTTGATCTGCTGTCGCTCGATGGCCAGGATCTGACCGCGCTGCCGCTGACGGAGCGCAAGGCAAAACTTGCCGCGCTGATCGGCGATGGTTCGCCGAAAATCCGCTATTCGGGTCATATTGTCGGGCGCGGCGAAGAGCTGTTCGAGACGTTCTGCAAGGCCGGGCTCGAAGGCGTCGTGTCGAAACGCGCGGACGCGCCGTACAGCGGCTCGCGATCGGGCGCCTGGGTCAAGACCAAATGCATTCAGCGACAGGAATTCGTGATTGTCGGCTGGACCCCGTCGGACAAGCAGCGCGGGTTTCGCGCCTTGCTGCTCGGGGTGAATGATGACGGCAAGCTGCGCTATGCGGGCAAAGTCGGCACCGGGTTCGACACTGCAGAAATCGACAAGCTGATCGATCTGATGATGCCGCTGGCGACCGACACGCCGACTGTCGAGGCGCCGCGCACGGCGGTGCGCGGCGCGCACTGGATCAGGCCGCAGCTTGTCGCCGAAGTCGCGTTCATGGAAGTGACGGCGGACGGGGTATTGCGGCATTCGAGCTATATCGGGCTGCGCGAGGACAAGCACGCCGAGGCGGTGGTGCTGGAAAAACAGGCGCCGGTCGCCGTCGTCGAGGCCCCTGCGTCCCCGGTGAAAATCACCAATCGCGATCGCGTGATCTTTCCCGAGGGCAAGATCACCAAAGGCGCGCTGGCCGATTATTACCAGCAGGTTGCGCAAGTGATGCTGCCGTGGGCCGGCAGCCGGCCGATCAGCCTCGTGCGCTGCCCGCAAGGGCGGGGCAAGGCCTGCTTTTTCCAGAAGCATGACGCCGGCAGTTTCGGCGATCATGTCCACCACGTGTCCATCGCCGAGAAGGATGGTCACGAAGATCCGTATCTGTTCGTCGATGACGCGGATGGCCTGGTCACATGCGTGCAGATGGGCACGATCGAATTCCACGGCTGGGGCGCGCGTATCGAAAACGTGGAAACGGCCGACCGGCTCGTATTCGATCTCGACCCCGATGAGGGGCTGTCGTTCAAGGAGGTGATCGCCGCAGCCGTCCATGTCCAGGACTTGCTCGGCGAAATCGGGCTGGTGACGTTTCCGATGGTCACCGGCGGCAAAGGCGTGCACGTGATCGCGCCGCTGACTCCGCAGGCTGAATGGCCGGCGGTCAAGGATTTTGCGCACCGGTTTGCAACTGTGCTGGCGCAGTCGGAGCCCGATCGGTTCACTGCGGCTTTGGCCAAGGCAAAACGCAAGGGCCGGATATTCGTCGATTACTTGCGCAACCAGCGCGGCGCGACAGCGGTGATGCCATACAGCGTACGAGCGCGTGAAAATGCGCCGGTCGCGGTGCCGGTGACGTGGGAGGAATTGCGCACGATGGATGCAGCGTCGCACTGGCATCTGAGTGACGCGACTGAACTGATCAGGCGTGCCGGGTCAAAGGACCTTGCCGGCTGGGGCCGCGCAGACCAGGTTCTGCCTGATCTTTGAAAGCCCTCCCGCTGACGGCTACGGCATTCACACAAGTCTTTTAGCCGTCTGTTTTCAAACACCATCCGCTCACGCTGAGCCTGTCGGCCGAAGGCCAGCGAAGCTAAGCACACGCGCCGACGCCCGCAGCAAGCGTCGTAAACCCCTCCCCTTCAGGGGAGGGGCTTTGAGCCAAGTGTTATGCGTCGGGGTTCACGCCAGCTTCGCGCGGCCAGAAGCGCAAGGCGCGGGCAGATTCAAGGAACGATTGCGCATCGGCGCCTTTACCCAGCGCTATGCACGCATCGTCAAGATCGTCGGCAATGCCGGCCTTGACCAGGATCGGCTTCGCACTGGCATTGTAACCGATGTATTTGCAGTGCGCAAAGGCATCGCTGACAAACGCCTTGGCCGCGGCATCCTTGGACAGCAACGCGGCCGCTTCATCCGAAACCACCAGTGCGACGGCGTCGTAGAGTACCGAGGGGCCACCATCGATCGTCTGCTGTGCCGTCACCAGCGTGCCATCGGACAGGGTTACGCCGACGATCTTTGGCGCGATCACATCGCATTTCGCACCTTCGGCCTTGAGCGCTTTCATCAGCGCGTTGACCAGCTTTGCATCGGCGCCATCGCTGAGCAACAGGCCCAGCTTGCGTCCCTTGAACGTGCCGGGAGGGTTCTTGACAATGCTCAGCGCATCGGACGTCGGCAGGTCCATGATCGTGGGACGTGCGGCAACCGCGGCTTGCGGCAAGTCCAGGCCGAGATTGTCCGCCACGGTCTTCGCCAGCTTGTCGTCGATATTGAGCAGGTGCGACACCACGCGTGAGCGGATGTCGGCGCGCTCTACTTTCGACAGTTCGAACACCAGCGCATCGCCGATATGCTTTTGTTCGATTGCGGTCTGGCTCATCAGGAATTGCCGCGCCTGGCTGTAATGATCGGCAAAGGTTTCCGACCGCACGCGCTGCTTGGGGCCATCGGCGGTGGCGGGGAAGCTGGCAAAACCGCGCGCGGGATCTTCGCGCGGGCCGCCATGCGTCGGGCCCCAGCTGTTGGGCTCGTAATTGGCGCGACCCTTGGGATTGGTCATCGCCATGTGGCCGTCCTGCTGAAAATTCGCCATCGGGCATTTGGGCGCATTGATCGGGATATGCGTGAAATTGGGCCCGCCCAGGCGTTTGACCTGCGTATCGAGATAGGAGAAATTTCGCCCTTGCAGCAGCGGATCGTTGGAGAAATCGATGCCGCGCGGCACGTTCTGCGTGCAGAATGCGACCTGTTCGGTTTCGGCAAAGAAGTTGTCGACAACGCGATCGAGCACCAGCTTGCCGACGATGCGCACGGGCACCAGTTCTTCCGGGATCAGCTTGGTCGCATCGAGCACGTCGAAATCGAAACTGTCGGCAAAGTCGTCGTCGAACAGCTGCACGCCCAATTCCCATTCGGGAAAATCACCGCTGTTGATCGCATCCCACATATCGCGGCGATGAAAATCGGGATCGGCGCCGTTGATCTTGACCGCCTCGTTCCAGACCACCGATTGCAGGCCGGGCTTGGGCTTCCAATGGAACTTGACGTACGTCGACTTGCCTTCGGCATTCAGCAGGCGGAAGGTATGGATGCCAAAGCCTTCCATCGTGCGCAGCGAACGCGGGATCGTGCGATCGGACATGATCCACATGATCATGTGAAACGCTTCGGGTGAAAGGCTGATGAAATCCCAGAAATTGTCATGCGCGGTCTGCGCCTGCGGGAAAGCGCGATCGGGCTCTGGCTTGGCAGAGTGGATCAGGTCGGGGAACTTGATCGCATCCTGGATGAAGAACACCGGAATGTTGTTGCCGACGAGATCCCAGTTGCCTTCCTTGGTATAGACCTTGACCGCAAATCCGCGCACGTCGCGCGCCAGATCGGGCGAACCCTTCGATCCGGCCACGGTCGAGAACCGCGCGAACGCCGGCGTGCGTTCGCCCACGCGCTGAAACACATCGGCGCAGCTGACATCGGACAGGCTGTCGGTCATTTCGAAAAAGCCATGCGCTGCATAGCCGCGCGCATGAACCACGCGCTCGGGAATGCGTTCGTGATCGAAATGAAACATTTTTTCGCGGAAATGCGAATCTTCGAGCAGTCCGGGACCCCGTGCGCCCTGGCGCAGGCTGTTCTGGTCATCGGCGACCGCAATGCCCTGCTGCGTGGTCAGGGTCGCGACATCGCCGCCGGCAACTTGATGCGTTTCTCCGCCGTTGCCTTGTGGTTCGCCATAACTGTCGGAAACAGCGAAATCGGAGTTACTTTTCTTGGTTGGTTTTGGCGATGCCGGTTTCGTGGCCATGGTTCATCCTCGTTCTGCCTGCGGTGGGCAGGCGCTCATGAGGTTAACCCCTCCGGCAGCGCTATGTTGCGTCGGCGGCCGAAAAAATGCGCGGCCTACTCGCCCGGGACAAAATGCGATTTGGGAATGTGCGTAATGCGGCATGCCAGGTCGGCCTCGCCCGATGCGACGATATAGTGCCCGGGTGCGCCCGCGGTGTCCCCATCGGCGATGCCGGTCGTGAACACCACATCGCGCAGGTACAGCTGATGCTCGATTGGCCTGGTCAATTCGGGATTGGCCTCGATCAGTGGCGCGTCCCCTGCCCGTAGCACGATCGACGGGTCTTGCAGGTCGAGCAGCGTCCAGTACGTGCGATATATCCCGACGATCTCCTTTGGCTCGACACCGTGCCACAGCGTCAGCCAGCCATCATGTGTCAGGATCGGCGGCGCACCGGCGCCCATCCGCGCGGTGGCGACCGTGCCGGCGTGCGGGCGCAGACCGGGTTCGCGATGCGGTTTCCAGTGCAGCGCGTCGGGCGATGTCGCCAGGTTGATCGACGGCCCGGCGCGCCATTCGCTGCCCGGCGGATAGGCAAAATACAAATGGCCCAGCGGCCGCGTCTGTGCCCAGTACTGGCCGCCGACAAGCCCCTCGAAAATCAGCATATCCTTGTTCTGATGATCGAGCAGAATGTCTTCGAACGTCCAGTCGAGGCCGTTGACCGAACTGTACAACGTGGCCGACTGGCGTTCCGGGCTGACCGAGCAGGTCGTCATCAGATAGCGATCGCCGACTTTGCTGATCCGCGCATCTTCCACGCCATAGCACTGGAAACTGAATTGGGGCGTGATCGCCTTGTCATAGTGGATCGCCACGCGTTCAAGACCGTCAGGCGTCAGTTCGACCGGAAGCAGCCACGAGATCGAAGTGAGTGCAATGATTGTCCACCCGCCGCCGCGCTGGCTGATCGTGCGCGGATCGGCAGTATCGACATGCTCCAGCAGCCAGGCATCGAGCACGTAACGTCCACCATCGTCGGTGGGTTCCCAGCGGATCGAGCGGACCTGGCCATCGCGGATCGGCGTGCGCAGCGCTTCTGCAATCCGCACCATCATCAGCAGATTGCCATTGGGAAGGCGCGTGAAGCCAGGGTTGAACGCGCCCAGGACATACGTTTCCTCACCCAATTGCCCGGCGAGCGGAGAGCGCGAAAGGTCGATATCGTCAGGGACGATGACCAGTTTATCGATGGCGTGCGTCAAATGGACACCTTTCTAAATCGCGCCGGCGCGCGCGATATTGGCACAGGGCGCCCCGCGTCGCGACGTTGCCCGCGTCGACCTGGTCCGCCGCGTCGGAGGGGCAACGTCACTTGGTCACCGCTTGCCACAGTTCGATCTTGGTGCCGTCGGGGTCGAGGATCCAGGCGAACTTGCCGGTCTTGTCGGCTTCGACTTTCAAGATAGCGACGCCTTTTGCCTTGAGCCGTGCGACGTAGGCGTCGAGATCATCGACGGCAAAATTGATCATGAAATCGCGGTGTGACGGCGCGATCTCGTCGCTGTTTTCGGGCATCGCGTTCCACAGCGCCATCGGCGGATGGCCCGGTGCATCATAACGCAGGATCGCCCCGCCCCATGGCTCGAGCGCAATGCCGAGCACGTCGCGGTACCATTTCGCCAGCGCCTTGGGATCCTTGCTCGTGACGAAAACGCCGCCAATCCCGGTGATATGCGCGCCCGGTTCTGCGGCCAATGCCGGCGGCGACAGCAGGACGGCGGCAAGCGCAATCAGGCTCACACGTTTCATATCCCTTACTCCCCATAACCGGCGACGATCCGTCCAAGTAACCACCTTGCCGCAGCCAATTCAATATGAAAAAGCGTTCTGCAACGGGAGCATCCTTTGCACAGTCATTCGCTCGACCTAAAGGCGATCACCGCCGAAATTGCCGCCGAGATCGCCCGGGCGACGGATCGCGGGCTGGTGGCCGATTATATCCCGGCGCTGGGGGCGATTTCGCCGGCGCATTTCGGCATGGCAATCGTGCTGGCGGATGGCACATGCCACCTGGCGGGCGATGCCGACGTGGCGTTTTCGATCCAGAGCATATCCAAGGTGTTCAGCCTGACGATGGCGCTGGGCGCGGTCGGCGATGCAATCTGGAAACGGGTTGGACGCGAGCCGTCGGGCAGCGCGTTCAATTCGATCATCCAGCTGGAAACCGAGCGCGGCATCCCGCGCAATCCGTTCATCAACGCGGGCGCCATCGTCGTGTGCGACATGCTGCTGGGCCGGTACGAGCCGCGCGAAGCGATCGGCGATATGTTGCGGTTCGTGCGGTCGCTGGCCGATGACGGTCAAAGCGGCGATGGGGACATCGTGATCGACGAACATGTCGCGCGCGGCGAGGCCGAAACGGGCTTCCGCAATATGGCGCTGGCCAATTACATGCGCGCCTTCGGCAATATCCATCACCCGGTCGAGCGCACGCTGGGCCTGTATTTCCACCAGTGCGCGATCGCGATGAGCTGCCGGCAGCTCGCGCTCGCCGGGCGCTATCTGATGGCGGGCGGGCGCAATCCCGCAACCGGGCGCTCGGTCGTTTCGGCGCAGCGCGCGCGCCGGATCAACGCATTGATGCTGATGTGCGGCCATTACGACGGCTCGGGCGAATTTGCCTTCCGCGTCGGACTGCCCGGAAAATCCGGCGTCGGGGGCGGCATTCTGGCGATCGCGCCGGGCGTCGCATCGATCGCGGTTTGGTCGCCCGGCCTGAACGAACGCGGCAATTCGCAACTTGGCACCCTGGCCCTGGAGCGCCTGGTCCGGAAAACCGGCTGGTCGATCTTCGAGCCCGTCCCCTGAAAAAGTGCAGACTGCATTGCGAGGCGGGTCGGGCGAGTGCGGGCCGGGCGAGTGCGGGCCGGAACTGCAGTGCCGGCCCGCCGATCGCGCCAATGCTTAGTTGTAGCGCCAGTGGCCTTCACGGCCGCCACGGTGCGCCCAATAGCGATGACCGTCCCAATAGCCACGGCCGTGGTAAAAGGTACCAATCCGCGGGGCGCCGACTATGCCGACAACCGGTCCGCCGCCGACGATGACCGGGCCAGGGCCGCCGTTGGGGCGGCAATGGCCATACGGCCCACGGTGGAAACCGGGGCCGCAGCCATCGCGGGCTTCGGCCGACGCAGTCGAAACAAGGGCCACACCTGCGGCCATCGCGATCATCAACAGCTTGTTCATGATACCATCTCCTTCATTCCCCGCGCCGTTTTAGGCGCCGGGCATTGGTTTGAACGCATGCCGGGCGGATGACGTCGTCGCCGACGTGTTCCCGCCACGATGCTGTAATGGTCGAGCCCGCATGAATGGTGCATGACATCAGAAATAACCCGATGTTCAGGTGCCTGATCACTCCGTCGTATGGCGAAAGCAAAGTATGTGAAGGGGAATGGTGCGGAGTCGGCCAAGACGCGCCACCCTCGCCACAGTACGTATAGTGTCGGGCGATTGCCGCGTTCGCAGCGCCGCTATGCGATCCCGGCATTTTCAACGGGCGTCACTATTGGACAGTCGCGCTCGACCCGTTCCGAGTAGCGGTCGACGAGTTGATCTGTGTGAGGGCGTAGCAGCACGGTGAAGCGAACCAGTTCCTCCATCACATCAACAATGCGGTCGTAATACGCAGAAGGTTTCATTCGGCCCGCGTCGTCGAACTCGTCATAGGCTTTGGCGACACTGGACTGGTTTGGGATTGCAACCATCCGCATCCAGCGCCCCAGCACCCGCAGCGTGTTGATCGAGTTGAACGACTGCGAACCGGCACTGACCTGCATCACCGCGAGTGTGCGGCCCTGTGTCGGGCGCATACCTTTCATGGCCAGCGGCAGATGATCGATCTGCGCCTTCATGACGCCGGTAATCTGGCCGTGCCGCTCCGGGCTGCACCATACATGGCCCTCGGACCACAGCGACAGTTCGCGCAACTCATGGACAGACGGGTGGTCGTCTCTTTCCACCTGATCGGGCAGCGGCAGGTCCGACGGGTCGAAGATGCGCGTATCGCAACCGAAGTAGCGCAGCAGTCGAGCCGCTTCCTCCGTTGCCAGCCGCGAATAGGACCGCTCACGCAGGCTGCCGTACAGCAGCAGGATACGCGGCGGCGGGTCCATTGGCCCAAGGCCGAGCCCCGGACGTTGATAGGCGTACTCTGGTCGGAGCGCCGGAAGGTAATCGGGATCAGACAGGTTGCGAAGACGGTTCATGCGATACTCTTGGGTGCTAGAAGCGTGTCCGCGCAAAGATAAGCAGCCAGCCCCCCTGCGAGTTGCGCGGCTATGAAGCCCGGCACGCTGGAGGGCGCGATCCCGGCAAAGCTGTTGCTCAAGCTGCGAGCGATGGTGATGGCCGGGTTGGCAAAGCTGGTGGAAGAGGTAAACCAGTAAGCGGCACTGATATAGAGCGCGACACTGGCAGGCACCCATCGAGGCCGAACCCTGATCGTACACAAGATGGTCAGCAGCAGGCCGAACGTGGCCACGGCCTCACCTGTCCATTGACCGGGGCCAGTGCGTACCTTGGCCGATAGCTGCCAGACCGGCAGGTCGAACATCAGGTGTGCCGTCCAAACGCCGAGGATACCACCCGCAAGCTGCATAACCGCGTAGCCAATGGCGTGTCCCGTAGATAGGTCTCCCCGCAGTCGAAACACCAGTGTCACTACTGGGTTAAAATGAGCGCCCGACACTGGCCCAAGCATCGTAATCAGCACGAACAGCATCGCACCGGTTGCCAAGGTGTTGCCTAGCAGGGCAATCGCGACATTCCCACCGGCCAGCTTCTCGGCCATGATCCCCGACCCGATCACAGTCGCAAACAGCATGAAGCTGCCGACCGCCTCTGCCCACAGGGCCGGGCGTATCATTCCGGGTTGCCGCGCGAGAGACGATGGCCAGCAGTATCGATTACCTGCTCGCCGTCCTCCTTGGTGAAAGCCCGTTGCCGGGCAGCCGGGATCAGATCCAGCACAGCTTCGGACGGGCGACACAGCTTTACGCCCAGCGGAGACACGACCAGTGGCCGGTTGATAAGTATCGGATGCGCGAGCATCGCATCGATAAGTTGATCGTCGGTCAGATCAGCGTCGCCAAGGCCAAGTTCGGCATAGGGCGTGCCCTTTTCGCGAAGCAGATCACGCGGAGATGTATTGGCGCGAGCTATCAACTTCACCAGCATGGCGCGCGATGGCGGAGATTTAAGGTACTCCACCACGTGCGGTTCGATCCCGGCATTTCGGATCATCGCCAACGCATTGCGCGAGGTGCCGCAATCGGGGTTGTGATAGATGATGATGTCGGTGGTCATTGCGTGGCCTCGCCCGCCAGGGTCGCGCCTTCGATATGGCCGATGTCTTTGAGTTTGCGCTCCAGCGCCATCTTATCGAGGGTGGCGAGCGGCAGCTCCATGAACAATTCGATCCGGCGACGCAGGTGGCGGACGGCATCAAGAAACGCTTGCCGTTGCCCCGGACCTTCGACGGCAGCGGGGTCTTCGATGCCCCAATGGGCGCTCATAGGGTGGCCGATCCAGACCGGACAGGTTTCTCCCGCCGCGTTATCACAGACCGTGAAGATAAAATCGAATGTCGGCGCACCGACGCCGGTAAACGCGTTCCAGCTTTTCGAGAACAGTCCCTCGGTGGAAAATCCCAATCCCGCGAGGGTTTCCAGCGCGGTAGGATGAACTTCACCCTTTGGGTGACTGCCCGCGCTATATGCCTTGAAACTCCCGGCGCTGTAGTGGTTCAAAAGCACTTCACCGATTATCGAGCGCGCAGAATTGCCAGTGCAGAGAAACAGCACGTTATAAACCTTGCCTGTCATGATTGTGTCCTCACGCGTTGGAGTTGCAAAGTTCCCCAAGCAGGTCGGAACACATTTCCGGCGCGCCGTTGCAGCAATCCTGCATAAGGAATGCGAGCAACCGCCGCATGCTGGAGTAGTCCGTTCGGTAATGAATTACGCGGCTCTCTCGCTCCGATTGAACAAGGCCAGCACGTTCGAGCGTCGCCAGATGATGCGACATGGTGGACGATGGCACACCCGCCTTTTCAGCAATGGTCCCGGCGATCAGACCATCAGGACCAGCCTGAACCAACATACGAAACACCGATAGGCGCGTCTCGTGCGCAAGTGCGCCCAGCGCATCAACGGCCCAGACCTGCGGATTAATTTCAGCCATACCAATCCAATCGTTCGACCTAACTAGAAATATCAATCCACGCACTCATGTCAATCGATGTTTCTAGTTAAGTCGAATTATATCCTGCTAAATCGGGCGTGAAGAGGCCGTACAGATACCGCGCACGTTTCAGTACCGTGCTCCAACGTCAAAAAGGAGCGCGTCAAACCAGCCATGCAGGCGACGGGGCAACAGCGTTTCCGCCCTTCGAACGCTCACAGCCTATAAGCTGGAAGCCGTTCAATCTCGGCAAGCGTAATGCGGACCAGTGCTTGGGAGAGTAATTGGCGGAGAGGCAGGGATTCGAACCCTGGATGCCCTTGCGAGCATGCCGCATTTCGAGTGCGGTGCATTCGACCACTCTGCCACCTCTCCGCGAAGTGATAGGGGACCACACAGGGGCACCCGGTCGGGACCGCGCGGTTAGCGCAGTGTCGGGGGCTTGCCAAGCGGAAAAGAGGTTGCATGTGGCATCAAGGGCGACGCTTGTGGCAAGGCTTTGCTTGTTTGCCAGGCGGCGCACACCTATATGCGGATCATGGAACACGGGAATTACTTTTCAGCACAGTCCGGCCGCGAAATCGTTGCCCCCCCGGTCGCGACAGCGCGGTTTTCGATCGGCGAGGTGGTGCGGCACAAGATGTTCGATTTTCGCGGGGTGATTTTCGATATCGACCCGGTCTTTGCCAACACCGAGGAATGGTACCAGTCGATTCCGGAAAACGTTCGGCCTCTGCGCGATCAGCCATTCTATCATCTGCTCGCCGAAAATGGCGAAAACAGCTATGTGGCCTATGTCAGCCAGCAGAACCTGGAAACCGACGAGGAGGGACCGGTCGATCATCCGTCGGTGACCGAAATGTTCGATCCGTTCCGCGATGGCCGCTATCGCCTGCGCCGGAAGCTGTCGCACTGATCCGGCGCCCTCCCCTCAGGGGAAGGGCTGAACACCATCAGCTGCGCAGCTTCCAGCCTGAACGCAGGATCATGTACGTGATCAGCGCGAGCGCCGCATTCAACGCACCAAGACCCAGCGCTGCCACGATCACCGCATCGTTCGTTGCGCCGATGTCGCTCTGGCCCAGAAAGCCGAAGCGAAACCCCGAAATCACATAGAACACCGGATTGAATTCGCTGATCGTGCGAAACGTCGGCGCCAGCCTGGTCACCACGTAAAACGTGCCCGACAGCATCGCCATCGGCGCGATCACGAAATTGGTCACGGCGGCGTTGTGATCGAACTTGTCGGCCCACAGCGAAGTCAGCACGCCGATCAGCGCAAACAGCGTTGCCCCCATCAAGCCGAACCACACCACGGCCCAGGGATGATGGATCGACACATCGACCCCTGGCCACAGGAACATCGCGGCATAGATCGCCAACCCGACCAGCACCGCGCGCGTCACCGCCGCGGCCACCAGGGCCAGCATCAGCTCCAGATCCGAAATCGGCGGCATCAGGTAATCGACGATCGTGCCCTGCATCTTGCCCACCAGCAGCCCGAAGCTGGCATTGGCGAACGCGTTGTTGAGCATGCCCATCGCGATCAGGCCCGGCGCCAGAAAGCTGGCATACGACACGCCCAGCACCGTGTGCGCGGCACCATTCGATCCACCGCCGGTGATCGCCAGCGTGAAAATCACCAGATACAGCAGAGTCGTGATTGACGGGGCCCAGATCGTTTGCAGCTGAACCTTGAAGAAACGGCGGACCTCCTTCATATAGAGCGTCCACAGGCCCACAGGATTGAACCCGTGAAACACCGGCTGGCCGGGATCGGGAAAATTCCCGACTCCGGCAAGATTTGAAGGGGCCGGGTTTGAAGGCTTGTCGAATTTTGCGTGATCGGTCATGGCCGGAGCGGTATCGCGGCCGCATGACGTTGGCAAGACGATGAAAAATTTGCGCGGGTGCGATAGCGCACCCCTGAAGGATAAAGAAGCATGAGCTGGACCGACGAGCGGATCGAAAAACTGACCAAGATGTGGGAAGGCGGCGCGACCGCCAGCCAGATCGCAGAAGAGCTTGGCGGAGTCAGCCGCAATGCCGTGATCGGCAAGGCGCATCGCCTTGGCCTGAAAGCGCGCCCCTCGCCGGTCAAGCCCAATGACGTGAAAGCGGCCGAAAAGTCCGAAGCTCCGCGTGCCGAAGCACCGCCCAAGGCCGCACCGCGCGCCCCGGCACCAGCTGAACCGCGCGTAGCGGCGCCTCGCCCCGCAGCGCCCGCGCCTGCACCCGCAGCGCCTGCTGCCCCGCAACCCCGTGCTGCCGCCCCGGTCACACCCCCGGTCGCCGCCGATGGCGAAACACCGGTTGTGCCTGCCACGCCCCAACCGCGCATCGTCTCGGTCGGCCCAGGCGGTTTCCTGCGCCAGGGCCCCGGTGATCAGCAGGCGCCGATCCCGCCCGCCCCGCCGCGCCGGCTCGTGCCCGCACGTCCCAGCACCGAGATCTCGGAAAAAACGAGCCTGCTCGATCTGAACGATCGTATCTGCCGCTGGCCGATGGGCCATCCGGGCGAGCCCGATTTCCATTTCTGCGGTGAAAAGGTGAACCCCGGTTTCCCGTATTGCGTCGAACATTGCGGCCGCGCGTATCAGGCGCAATTGCCGCGTGGCCATCGCCGTCCGCCCCCGCCGATGCCATTCGGCGGACCCAGGGTCCGTTAAACGGCGCTCGTCAAAAATGTGATGGCGGGCTGAACAATGCGGGCATGCTGCCGTTCTGGCGAGCATGCCCGCACGTGAACCCGACCATAGCACCCCAACAGCCGGGCTGACCGCCGGATGGCGCGCCTGGCTGCGCCTGAAACAATCAACGGCAAGCGATGCCGATGATATCGCCTTCGATATGACCGCGCCCGACCCGCGCGAATTGTGGGTACCCGCCAAACGCCGGCTGCTGGCGCAAGTTGCCGATTTCCTGATCGATCATGATCTCGAGATCCTGCCTTTCACGCTGTCGATCGCCTATGACTGCGTTACCGGCGGCAGCCCCAACCTTGCCCAGCAGATCCACGAACGCGCTCAGAAAGGCCTGCCTGTCACGCTGCGCTGGCTCGAGGATGCCCACTGCGCACAGTCCAGAGATGCCACCGCCGAAGCGATCGCCAGCCTGGTCGATCAGCTCGAACACGGCATGTTCGATTTCGGCCGCACCGTCGCCCAGGCCCGCGATGCCACCGGCACTTACAGCACCGCGCTGGAAAGCCACGTGGCAGACCTGCACAGTGCTATACCGGGCCCCGAACTCGTCGCCCGCCTCGCTGTGCTTACGCGCCAGATGCTTGACCACACCCGCGAAGTAGAAAGCGACATGGCGCGCAGCGAGGCACGGATCAGTCAGCTGCAATCGCGCCTCGATGACGCCCGCCACCTTGCCAACCAGGACCACCTCACCGGCCTGCCCAACCGTCGCGCGTTCGACGCGCTTTACGATCGCGAACTGCGCGAGGCCCGTCTCGCCGGCGAAACGCTGTGCGTCGCGTTCTGCGATATCGACCTGTTCAAGCGCATCAACGATACCCATGGCCACCCCGCCGGCGACCGCGTCATCCGTTATGTCGCCGACACCCTGGGCCGCATTGCCGATGCCCGCTGCCACGTGGCCCGCCACGGCGGCGAGGAATTCGCTGTCCTGCTGCGCGGCACCAGCCTGGCCGACGCCTGGGCCCGGCTGGACCACGCACGAGAAGAGATTGCGCAAAAACGCCTGGTTAACCGCTCCAGCGACAGGCCGTTCGGGCGGATCACGTTTTCCGGCGGCATCGCCGATGCGCTGGCCTTCGCTACGAAAAGCGACGCGCTGAAGGCGGCCGATGAGGCGCTGTATGCGGCCAAATCTGCGGGGCGTAACCGGATTTTGATTGCCGGCGATTTGCCGCAGACTTTGCGGGTTGTCGCGTAGCAACGCCCATTGCCCATAGGCGCCAACATAACAATACCGTCGCCCCGGGCTTGACCCGGGGTCCCGCTTCTTCGGCGCGGAAACGCCCGAATTTAAAGATACCGCGAAAGAAAAGCGGGATCCCGGGTCAAGCCCGGGAAGACGAGAAAACAGAAAGTTAGCGCCTATGAGAGAGGCTTAAAAAAAGGGGGCGGTAGCCTGCAGCCACCGCCCCCGTTTTTTTTCAACATCCGAAACGGACGATCAATCGTCCGACTTCAGGAAAGCCGGTACGTGCGTCGGTGCCGGGCCGTCGTCGCGCGATCCGCGATCCTGGCGCGGGCCGCGATCTGCACCGCCGCCTTCGCGACGTGGGCCGCGGTCACCGCCGCCGCCGCCGCGATCGTTGCGGGGTCCGCGACGGTCACCGCCGCCACGATCCGGACGATCGCCGCCGGGACGATCGCCACGCGGTTCGCGCGGTTCGCGTGCCGGGCGCGTGTCTTCCAGCGCTTCGCCGGTTTCCTGATCAACGACGCGCATCGACAGGCGGACTTTGCCGCGCGGGTCGATTTCAAGCACCTTGACCTTGACGGCCTGGCCTTCCTTCACGACGTCGGTCGGCTTTTCCACGCGCTCGTTGCGCATTTCCGAAACGTGCACGAGGCCGTCCTTGCCGCCCATGAAGTTCACGAACGCGCCGAAGTCCACGATGTTGACCACTTTGCCGTCGTAGACTTTGCCAACTTCGGCTTCTTCGACGATGCCGCGGATCCATGCGCGCGCCGCTTCGATCTGCGCCGGATCTGAAGAGCTGATCTTGATCAGGCCTTCGTCGTCGATATCGACCTTGGCGCCGGTGGAGGCGACGATTTCGCGGATGACCTTGCCGCCGGTGCCGATGATGTCGCGGATCTTCGACTTGTCGATCTGCAACGTCTCGATACGCGGCGCATGCGCGGACAGTTCGCCGCGCACTTCGCCCAGCGCCTTGGTCATTTCGCCCAGGATATGCGCGCGGCCTTCTTTCGCCTGCGTCAAGGCAGCACGGAAGATTTCCTCGGTGATCCCGGCGATCTTGATGTCCATCTGCATCGTGGTGATGCCTTCGCTGGTCCCGGCGACCTTGAAGTCCATGTCGCCCAGGTGATCTTCATCACCCAGGATGTCCGACAGGACGGCAAACTTGTCGCCTTCCAGGATCAGGCCCATCGCAATGCCCGATACCGGGCGCAACACGGGAACGCCCGCATCCATCAGCGACAGACAGCCACCGCACACGGTCGCCATCGACGAAGAGCCGTTCGATTCGGTGATGTCGGACAACACGCGGATGGTATACGGAAATTCGTCCTTGCTCGGCAGCACGGGGTTCAGCGCGCGCCAGGCAAGCTTGCCATGGCCGATTTCGCGACGACCCGGAGCGCCGAAGCGACCCACTTCACCAACCGAATAGGGCGGGAAGTTGTAGTGCAGCATGAACCGCTGATACGTCAGGCCGTCAAGCCCGTCGATCATCTGTTCTGCGTCCTTGGTGCCCAGCGTGGTGGTGCAGATCGCCTGCGTTTCACCGCGGGTGAACAGCGACGAGCCGTGCGTGCGCGGCAGGAAGCCGACCATTGCTTCGATCGGGCGGACCTGGTCGACCTTGCGGCCATCGATACGCTGGCCATCGCGCAGGATCGCGCCGCGAACGATGTCGGCCTCGACCTTTTTCAGGGTCTTGATCGCGACCATCTGCGTCTGCGCGCCCTGGTCGGCAAAAGCCGCCTTGGCGGTCGCGCGAACGACGTTAAGCGCGTTCGAGCGTTCCGACTTGTTGGTCAGCTTGTACGCCGCGGCGATATCGTCGCCGACAATCGACTTCAGCTTGGCCTTGATGTCGGCGGTGCTGTCCGACAGATCGACTTCCCAAGGCTCTTTCGCTGCCTTTTCGGCCAGGTCGATGATGCCATTGATGACCTTGCGGATTTCCGCATGGGCAAACAGCACGCCGCCGAGCATGACGTCTTCGGGCAGTTCCTTGGCTTCGGATTCGACCATCATCACGGCATTGCCGGTGGCGGCGACGACCAGATCGAGCTGACCGGTCTTCACTTCGGCCAATGACGGGTTGAGCTGATACTCGCCATCCTTGTAACCGACGCGCGCAGCGCCGATCGGGCCCATGAACGGCAGGCCTGAAATGGTCAGTGCCGCCGACGCCGCGATCATCGCGACGACATCGGGCTCGGTCTCGCCATCATAGCTGAGAACCTGGCAGATCAGGTTGATTTCGTTGTAGAACCCTTCAGGGAACAGCGGCCGCACGGGGCGATCGATCAGGCGCGAAACCAGCGTTTCCTTTTCGGTCGCGCCGCGTTCCCGCTTGAAAAATCCGCCCGGAATGCGCCCGGCGGACGAGAATTTTTCCTGGTAGTGCACAGTCAGCGGAAAGAAATCCTGGCCTTCCTTGACCGACTTGGCGGCCGTGACCGCGCACAGCACAACGGTTTCACCGTATGTGGCAATGACTGCGCCGTCCGCCTGGCGGGCAACGCGGCCGGTTTCCAGAGTGAGGGTCTTTCCGCCCCACTCCATTGATACTGTCTTGACGTCGAACATTGGTATTCCTTCAGCCCGCGCGGCCCGATTGCCGGTCGGGATTTGCTGCCGGGGTACCGTCCCGGTCCGGTGTGGAGTGCTGTTTTCACCCCTTGAACAGGCCGCCGCCGAATTGCGGGATCGGCCTGAAAAGCAAAAAGCGGCCCTTGCGGGGCCGCTTCCTGGATGCTTACTTGCGCAGACCCAGCTTCTGGATCAGCGAATTGTACCGGTCGACATCCTTTTTCTTCAGGTAGTCGAGCAGCGTGCGACGCTTGTTGACCATGTGCAACAGGCCGCGACGCGAATGGTTGTCCTTGTGATGCAGCTTGAAATGTTCGGTCAGGTTGACAATGCGCGTCGTCAGAATGGCGACCTGCACCTCGGGCGAACCCGTGTCGCCCGCCATGCGGGCGTTGTCGTTGATGATTTCCTGCTTTTTCTCTGCGGTAACCGACATAATCACATCACTTTCGCGATATCTGGAAGGTTGAAACCCCGTTCGACGCGAAGCGCGCCGTCCGACAGTTCGACCAGTGCCACCGGAACCAGTCCGGAACGCGCAAGCCAAAGCCCGTCGGTTTGGGGCAATCCCGTCAGAACGCGGCCCTGGCGGACCGCCCTTGCTTGATCGGGATCGAGATCGAGAGCCGGGATATCGACCAGCCCTGCCTCCATCGGCAAGATTACGTTCTTCAAGCCGGTGCCCATAGCCGCATCGCGCAGATTGTCCAGCGAAATCGCGGTGTCGAGCGTGAACGGCCCCGCCTGCAACCGACGCAACATCGTGACATGCCCGCGCGTGCCCAGCGCCAGCGCAATGTCGCGTGCCAGGCTGCGGATGTAGGTGCCTTTCGACACCGTAACGGTCAGTGTGACTTCGCGTTCGCCCTCCACATCCGCCTCGGTGATCGCGCCCCAGTGCAGGATCGTTACAGCACGCGGTTGCATCGGCACATCCTCGCCGTCACGCGCGCGATCGTACGCCCGGCGCCCATCGATGAGGATGGCCGAATAGGCGGGCGGGATCTGTTCGATCGGCCCGGTGAACCGATCCGCGACCACGCGTGCGACCGCGCCAGGCTCTGGCTGCACATCGCTGGTGGCCACGACCTGCCCCTCCAGATCGAGCGTATCGGTCTGGCGGCCGAACCGCACGGCAAACGCGTACGTCTTGGTCGCATCGAGCATCCGCCCGGCCAGCTTGGTCGCCTCGCCGATGGCGATCGGCAGCACACCGGTCGCCAGCGGATCGAGCGTGCCGCCATGGCCGACTTTGGCTTTGCCATGTCCTGCGTCGCGTAACGCGCGCTTGACCGCAGACACCGCCTGGGTCGACCCGAGCCCGAGCGGCTTGTCGAGAATGATCCAGCCGTGAACCATCAGACCGGTTGCGGCCCGGCGATCAGCGTGATCAGGGCGTCCAGTTGATGCCCCGCCCATTGCACCGGGGGCAACAGCACGCGATCGGCCAGATGCAGCGAGGGCCAGACCTGCGGCAGGATCACGAAGATCGCGAAGAACACGATGATGCCGAACGGTTCGATCCGGTCGAGCAGCCGCGCGGCAGGCCACGGCAACAGCCCGCGCAGGATGCGCGAGCCATCGAATGGCGGCAATGGCAGCAGATTGAACAGGCCAAGGGAGATATTGACCGTGATGAAATTGATCAGCGTCATCATGGCAAAGGCCAGCACCGGCCCCGGCATACCGGCAGGCCCAAGTGCGCGCAACGTGACGCCGACGATGACCGCTGTCAGCACTGCAAACACGAAATTGATTGCCGGGCCCGCCGCGCCGACCAGCGCCATGTCGCGTTTCGGGTTGCGCAGCCGGCTATAATTCACCGGCACCGGTTTGGCCCAGCCAAATACCGGCAACCCGGCCAGATGCAAGGCGCCCGGCAGGATGATCGTGCCGAACGGATCGACGTGACGTAACGGATTGAGGCTCAGCCGCCGCTGTTCCTGCGCAGTCGGATCACCCAGCGCGCGCGCCATCCAGCCGTGTGCGACTTCGTGAAAGACGATGGCGAAAATCAGCGGGATGATGATCGCGGCGGCTTCGATCAGGGTTTTCATCATGCCAGAGTCTTCATCAAAATTGGGGCCATTCATCACGTAACAGGCTGAACGAGACGGTATCGCGCACATGGCCGGTCCAGGTCTGGCGTTCGTGGCGCAACACACCTTCGCGCGTCGCGCCCAGTTTGAGGACCGCGGCCTGGCTGCGCGTGTTGCGCAGATCGACCTTGAACCCGACGCGTTCGAACCCACAGGCAAACGCATGATCGAGCAGCAGGTTTTTGACCCGGCGGTTGAATCCGCTGCCACGTAACGCGGGCGTGATGAACGTGTTGCCGATCTCGATCGACCAGCCCGGCGGGCCTGCCTCGATCCACGCGGTCATGCCGACAACACTGGCGTCCTGCAGGATGGCGTAGACGCGGCGCTTTGTTCCGCCGGCCAACAGGCTGTCGAATTGCGGATCGAACGCCGCGCCCTGATACGTGGTGGGGTACAAGTCCCAGATCGCGTCGTCCTGCTGGCAGGCCGCGCGCAGGCCTTCGCGATGCGCCGCCGTCAGTAACGCCAGCGACAGGTCGCCATCGTGCAGCGGGACATACAGGCCATCATCACTCATGCGCCAGGCTCTCCCGGAAATGGCGGCGACACAGCGCAACATAACGGTCGTCGCCGCCGATTTCGGTCTGCGCGCCGTTACGCACCGGGTTCGCAGCGGCGTCGACCCGCAGGTTCATCGTCGCCTTGGCGCCGCAATGACAGACCGCCCGCAATTCGACAAGCCGGTCGGCAATCGCCAGCAGCGCCGCCGACCCCGCAAACAGCATGCCGGCAAAATCGGTGCGCAGGCCGTAACATAACACCGGGATGCGCGCGTCATCGGCGATCCGGGCGAGTTGCCACACTTGTGCGGAGCTCAGGAACTGCGCTTCATCGACCAGCACCGCCGCCAGCGGCGTTACGGCATGCGCGTCCATCACGGCCAGTGCCAGATCGGTTTCGGGTGTGAACCTGTGTGCCGGGGCGCTGATGCCGATGCGGCTGCAGATGTCGCGTCCGTCGATCGCCGCCGTCCACAGCATCGTTGCCATGCCGCGCTCGCGATAGTTGAAATCGGCCTGCAGCAGCGCGGTCGATTTGCCCGCGTTCATGCTGGCGTAGGTGAAATGCAATTTGGCCATCAGGCTTCCGGGTCAGCAGCGCCCAGGTCGCGCTTGACGCGCGGATCGTCGAGCAGCGCGGCGATCCGGCCCGCCTCGTCAAAGCTTTCGTCCGCCTGAAAGCGGATCTTTGCCGCATATTTCAGCTTCAGCCGGCCCGCGATTTCCTTCTGGAAATACGCGGTGTGCGTGCGCATCGCCTTGAGCACCGCTTCTTCATCGGTCCCGAGCAACGGTTTGACGAACACCGTCGCGACGCGCAGATCGGGCGCCATGCGCACTTCGGTGACAGACACCGTGCGCGCCGACAGCACTTCGTCATGCACCGCCTGCCGCAGCAGCAGTTCGGACAGCATATGACGCACCTGTTCGCCCACTTTCAGCAGGCGGACTGCGCGGGTTTCAGGCGTTTGCGGTGGACGGGCCATACAATTCCTTTTGATCCTCCCCGGAACGGGGAGGGGGAATATGCGAAGCTATGGTGGGGGGCGGTGCGTCATGCTGCGTCCATCGCGATGGCATACCATCGGGGCGTTGGCATCATGAGGCGAGGCCCCTCCACCACGCTTCGCGCGGTCCCCCTCCCCCAAAGGGGGAGGATTTTTTACAGCGTGCGGGCGCGTTCTTCGACTTCGAAGACTTCGAGCATGTCGCCAGGCTTGATGTCGTTCGTATCCTGCAGCACCACGCCGCATTCCAGCCCGCCGCGCACCTCGGCAACGTCGTCCTTGAACCGGCGCAGCGACGCAATGATCGTGGCCGAGATGATGACGTCGTTGCGGGTAAGACGCGCATTGAGGTTCTTGCGGATATAGCCTTCCTGCACCAGCAGCCCGGCCGCCTTGTCCCGCTTGCCGGCGGGGAAGACTTCCTTGACCTCGGCACGGCCAACGACCGTTTCGATGCGTTCCGGCCCGAGCTCGCCCGCCATTTCGGACGCGATTTCGGCGGTGAGGTGATAGATCACATCGTGATATTTCAGCCGCACCTTGTTGCGCGCAATCAGTTCGCGGGCCTTGGCGTTGGGGCGGACGTTGAACCCGATGATCGGTGCGCCGGTGGCTGCCGCCAGCGTCACATCGCCTTCGGTAATCGCGCCGACACCCGATTGCAGCACACGCACGCGAATCTCGTCGGTCGACAGGCGATTGAGCGCGTTGACGATCGCTTCGGTCGAGCCCTGCACGTCGCCGCGGATCACCACCGGATATTCGATCACGGCTTCCTTGGCCTTCAGCGCCGAGAACATCGTTTCGAGGTTGGCAACCGGTGTCGCCGTGCGCTTGTCGTTGGCCTTTTCCATGCGGTAGGCCGCAACTTCGCGCGCGCGCTCGTCGTCTTCGACCACCGTCAGCGTGTCGCCGGCCATCGGTACACCGCCGATGCCCAGCACTTCGACCGGCAACGACGGTCCGGCCGTCTTGATCTGGCGGCCCTTGTCATCGAGCATCGCGCGAACACGGCCCGACTGCGTGCCAACGACCAGGATGTCGCCAACTTTGAGCGTTCCGCGCCGCACCAGCACCGTCGCCAGCGGCCCCTTGCCCTTGTCGAGCTTGGCCTCGATCACGGTCGCCTCGGCAGACCGGTCGGGGTTTGCGCCCAGTTCGAGCAATTCGGCCTGCAACAGGATTTTCTCGATCAGCGTATCGAGACCCGCGCCGGTCTTTGCCGACACTTCGACATCCTGCACATCGCCCGACATTTCCTCGACGAGGATTTCGTATTCGAGCAGGCGCTCGCGGATCTTCTGCGGGTTTGCTTCAGGCTTGTCGGCCTTGGTGATCGCCACGATCATCGGCACGCCGGCGGCCTTGGTGTGGTTGATCGCCTCGACCGTCTGCGGCATGATCCCGTCATCGGCGGCCACGACCAGCACGACGATATCGGTAACATTGGCGCCGCGCTGGCGCATTTCGATAAACGCTTCGTGACCCGGCGTATCGAGGAAGGTGATGAATTCACCGCCCTTGGTCTTGATCTGATACGCGCCGATATGCTGCGTAATGCCGCCCGCTTCGCCGCGCACCACGTCGGTGCCGCGCAACGCGTCGAGCAGGCTGGTCTTGCCGTGATCGACATGGCCCATGATCGTGACCACCGGCGGACGCGGCAGCAGCGAGGTTTCGGTATCGACATCGACACTCGAATCGATATCGACATCGCTATCGCTGACGCGCACGATATTGTGGCCGAAATCGGTAACGAGCAGTTCGGCCGTATCCTGGTCGATCGTCTGGTTGATCGTGACCATCACGCCCATCTTGAACAGCGCCTTGATCAAATCCGCGGCCTTTTCGGCCATGCGGTTGCTCAATTCCTGCACCGTGATCGCCTCGGGCACGATCACATCGCGCACCTGCTTTTCACGGACATGCTGCTGCCCGGCGAAATGTGCGCGGCGTTCCTTTTCGCGCGCGCGCTTCAGCGCGGCGAGCGACCGGGCGCGGGCGCCTTCGTCTTCGTTCAGCGCCTTGGTGACGGTCAGCTTGCCCGCCTGGCGGCGATCGTTGGCGTTCTTGTCACGCGGGGCATGCGCCGGTTTCTTGGCGGCAGGTTCGGGGCGCTTGATCGGCGCAACTGGCGTAAACCGGCGCGGCGCGGTCGTGACCGGGCCGGTTTCGGCGGCTGCTTCGGGCGCCGCTGGTGCGTCGGCCACAGGGGTCGCGGACGGGGCAGCGGCCACAGGCTCTGCGGCCGGCGCCGGTGCGGCTTCGGCCTGGGCCGGTTCGGGCGCCGTTGCAGCAGGGGCCGGTACAGCAGCGGCGGCGGTGTCTTCGGCGCTGGGGCCTTCGGCACTGCGACGCGCTTCGTCGATGGCGCGCTGGCGCTCATCCACTTCGCGCCGATTGGCCGCGACCAGCGAATGCTGGCGCGCCTCTTCAGCTTCGCGCAGCAATCGCGATTGCAATTCCTGGCGCGTTTCGCGCGATGCGGTGGGCGCGATCGGCGGCGGCGGCGGTGGCGTAGGTCGCGCCGCGACCGGCGCCGGCGCGACTGGCGCGGGCGCAGCGACAGGCGCTTCGGCCAGCGCGGTTTCACCGGTGCGCGGCATCAGCTTGCGCCGCTTGACCTCGACCACAACCTTGTTGGTGCGGCCATGGCTGAAGGTCTGCTTGACCTCGCCCGCCTCTACCGAGGTCTTCAGGCCCAGAGGCCTGCGGCCCAGTGTCGGCTTCTTGTCATCGCTCATGGAACTCATTCGCCCTTCGTATCAATCATGTCGTCAACGCCAGCGCCAATCGGATTGGCGCCAGACGTGTCATCCGGCGGTTCGTTATCCGGGGTGGGTACACACCCGAGAAAGTGATTCAATCGCGCCAGCAGCCCGCTTACGCGCGCTGCGGCTGCGGCATTGATCAGCGCCAGATGAACGACATTGTCGCGGCCCAATGCCACAGACAATGCCGCGCGGTCCAGCGGCAAGATCATGCCTTTCATCCCGGTGCCTTCGGCATCCTGGCCCACGCGCCAGGCCTGCGCCAGCTTGCCCGCGCCATCGCCGCCCGCATCGCTGGCATGCGCCAGCAACTTGACCGTGCCGGCGCGCGCGGCCGCCGCAATCTTTTCGGTACCCATCAGCACCGCGCCCGAACGCAGTTCGACGCCCAGCCGATCGGTCAGTGCGCGGCGCAACGCCGCCTCGATGCGCGCGCCAAGATCGGCCGGAATGGTCATCGGCGCGCCCTTGAACGCACGCGCCAACGCGCCTTTCAGCTTGCCCTTGGCAATCGCCTGGTCGAGCTCGACTTGGGTGACGCCAATCCACGCCCCGCGCCCCGGCGCACGCGCCAGGACATCGGGCAAGACATCGCCATCGGGCGATATCGCCAACCGGATAAGGCCGTCCCGCGCGCCGTGACGCCCGGTCAGGATACAGCGGCGCTCGGGCGCGGCAGGCTTGACCGGCAGCGGCGGACGCTCGGGCATGACTTCGCCCGGCGCAGTTTCCCGGCCCTCGCCCCGGTGTTCAGCCGGAGCGGGGGTCTGTGCCCTCGGGTTAACCGTCAGCGGGTCATTGCGAGGATTCCGCATTGGCGGCCTCCCCGGTAGAGGCCGCGGGCGCGGCAGGTTCGTCTTCGAACCAGTGCGCGCGGGCGGCCATGATGATTTCGTTGCCCTGTTCGTCGTTCAGACCAAATTCGCCGAGCACACCACCCTTGTCTTCGCTGCGTTCCGACCGGTCACGGCGATCGGGCCGCTCGGCGGTGTTGCTACGGCGGCGCTGTTCGGTCACTTTCTTGCGCGTGATCAGTTCGTCGGTCGACAGATCGGCCAGTTCGTCGAGCGTCTTGATCCCGGCCTTGCCCAGCACGACCAGCATGGCTTCGGTGATATGCGGGATTTCGGCCAGCGCATCCTCGACACCCAGCGCGCGGCGTTCCTCGCGCTGGCCTTCTTCGCGGCGCTCCAGCGCTTCGAGCGCGCGGTTCTGCAATTCGCCGGCCAGTTCGTCATCGAACCCGTCGATCCCCGACAGTTCGCTGATATCGATATAGGCGACTTCTTCCAGTTCGGAAAAACCTTCGGCGACCAGCAGCTGCGACAGCGTCTCGTCGACATCGAGTTCTTCCTCGAACGTCTTGGACCGCTCGGTGAATTCCTTCTGGCGCTTTTCCGAAGACTCTGCCTCGGTCATGATGTCGATCGCCGACCCGGTCAGCGACGAAGCCAGGCGCACGTTCTGGCCACGGCGCCCGATCGCCAGGCTCAACTGGTCATCGGGTACGACGACTTCGATGCGGCTTTCTTCCTCGTCGATCACCACGCGGCTGACCGTTGCAGGCTGCAGCGCATTGACCACGAATGTCGCGGTGTCTTCGCTCCAGGGGATGATGTCGATCTTTTCGCCCTGCAATTCCTGCACGACGGCCTGGACGCGGCTACCCTTCATGCCGACGCACGCGCCGACCGGGTCGATCGAGCTGTCACGGCTGATCACGCCGATCTTGGCACGGCTGCCCGGGTCGCGTGCGGCGGCCTTGATCTCGATGATGCCATCGTAGATTTCGGGCACTTCCTGCGCAAACAGCTTCTTCATGAATTCGGGATGCGCGCGGCTGAGAAAAATCTGCGGGCCACGGTTGGTGCGCTCGACTTTCATGATCAGCGCGCGGACGCGCTCGCCCACCCGCGGCACTTCGCGCGGGATTTGCTGGTCGCGGCGGATCACACCTTCGGCGCGGCCCAGGTTGACGATCACATGGCCGAATTCGACCGACTTGATCACGCCGGTGATCACTTCGTTGCCGCGGTCCTTGAATTCCTCGAACTGCCGGTCGCGCTCGGCATCGCGGACTTTCTGGAAAATCACCTGCTTGGCCGATTGCGCATCGATACGGCCCAGATCGACAGGCGGCAGCGGGTCGACGATGAAGTCGCCGATCGCGGCGCCTGCCTGCAGCTTCTCGGCCTGCTTCAGGTCGACCTGCTTGAAATAATCCTCGACCGTTTCGACCACTTCGACGACGCGCCACAGCCGCAGATCGCCGCTGCGCGGATCGAGCTTTGCGCGGATATCGTTTTCGGCACCATACCGGTTGCGCGCCGATTTCTGGATCGCTTCTTCCATCGCCTCGATGACGATGGCTTTGTCGATCATCTTCTCGGTAGCGACCGCAGTCGCGATCGCGAGAAGCTCGGCGCGGTTGGCAGAAATCGCACTGGCCATGGCTTAGTCTTCCTGTTCCTCGACAACTGTATCCGCGCCGGTCATATCGATCGGCCGTGAAGCGGCAATCAGCTTGTCGGTCAGGACAAGCTTGGCACGGGCGACGAGGCTGAGTGGCATGGTATATACCACAGCATCCTCTTCGACCGAAATCGTGTTTGTGTCGGCATCGAAGCCAACGAGATCACCGCGAAACCGCTTGCGCGTATCGATCAGCTCGCTCAGTTCGATGCGCACTTCATGGCCGATCCACGCGGCGTAATCCTTGGGCCGGGTCAGCGGCCGGTCGATGCCGGGCGAGCTGACTTCCAAGCGATAGGCGCCCTCGATCAGTTCGTCGCCCTTGGCTTCCAGGATATCGATCTGGTCCGACACCGCACGCGACAGCGCCGCACAATCCTCGATCAGCAATTGCCCGGTTTCGGGGCGTTCGGCCATGATCTGCAGCGTATGCTCTTCATCGCCCACTTCAGTCTTGCCAAACAGTGCCACGCGCACGAGATCAAAGCCCAGCGCACGCGCCTGGGGCTCCACAATCTCGATAATCCGCGCGATATCCGTCATTGGCACTCCTGAATGCGGGCCCGATCATCGCTGCAAATGCAGTTTGGCGCCGGTGCCGGTTGGCGCCAGCCTGACTTTGCTTTCACAATGTCGGGTATGTGGCGCAGATAAGCGCGCGCCTTTCGAAACGCAAGGGCAAAGGCGCGGATCGGCCAAAATGGCTCGGTGTGCAAATCGCCCCAACAATCGGTGCGGTTTGCGATCCATTGGCGCAAATTCCCGCGCACCGCACCATTCATGTGACCGAAAACGGCGCCAATGCGCGCTTTTGTCCAATTGGCACGGCCCATGCAAACACTGGAACAACCCCGACAAGCCGCCGGGCATGTTCACCATCAAGAAGGATATCCCATCATGAAAAATCTCGCATTCCTTGCCGTCGCCTTCGCCCTGTCGTTCGGCATGATGGCCGCAACCGTCGTCGTGCCGCTCGGCGCCACGCCGTTCATCGCCTGATCGGCGTAGCAAAAATGGAGAACCCCGTCATGGACACCCGCTTTCACCTCGACCGCGCCAATGGCAAATTCCTGGGCGTGTGCGCCGGCATCGCGCAGCATTTCGGCTGGAACCCGATGCTGGTCCGCGCCGCATTCGTCATCGGCACGCTCGCCGGTTTCGGCTCGGCCATCCTGATCTATTTCGTCATCGCGCTGATCGCCGATCGCTGAGCGGCACGCACCCTCACCCCAGCCGTCGCCCCGGGCTTGACCCGGGGTCCCGCTGCCTTCTCCAGACCCGCCTGATTGTGCAACGTCGCAAAGAAAGCGGGACCCCGGATCAAGTCCGGGGCGACGACAAGGTCAGGACGGCGCATTTCCCCTGCGTGCGAAGGGGGAAAAGTTGGTGTCCGTATCATACACATCGACACCTTCGGTGCGCTTCAAAAACGCCACGATCCAGTACGTAAACGGCGTAAGCAGCACTTCCCACAGCACCTTGAAGGCCCAGTTGGTGATCATCACCGTGACCACCGACGCCGTTGTCCATGTGCCCAGAAACGCAATCGGATAAAACAGCGCGGAATCGACCGCCTGTCCGAAAATCGTCGAGCCCCAGGTGCGCGTAAACAACCAGCGCCCCCTGGTCAGCACTTTCATCCGTGCCAGCACGAACGAATTGACGAATTCGCCTGCCCAGAACGCGATCACCGATGCCGCGACGATCCGCCAGGTGCTGCCGAACACGCTGTCATACGTCGCCTGGCACACCGCGCCTTTCGACGTTTTCGCCACGATATCGGCAAAGCGCGGATCGCCGCTCGATGCGCAGCCCCAGTCGGCCGACGCCGGCATCGCGACGACGACAAAGCTCATCACCGCCATGAACAGCAGCGCGAAAAACCCCACCCACACGCACCGCCGCGCATTGGCATAGCCATAGACTTCGGTCAGCACGTCGCCGAGCACATATGAAATCGGGAAAAACAGGATCCCGGCGCCGAACGTCCACCCACCGACATGCGCCAGTTTGGCCGCGCCAATCAGGTTCGACAGCAGCAGGATCGCGACAAACGCCGCCATCATGTAGTCGAAATAGCGGAAATGGCGCCCCGCCCCGGTGGTGCCGTCGATCTGCGTCAGGTCTGTTTTGCTCATTGCAAAAACCTAACCGGAAACAGGGAAGCGGCAAAGCCTCGATTTCTGGGGGCCATCAGAGCCCGCCACTATAACCCCGAAGTTATACCACAATCATATTTTCCCGGCTTGAGCACCCTGCGCGAACCGCTACACTCGCGGCAACATCCCAGCCGAAAGACCCCCAGCAATGGCCACGCTCGCCGCCTCCGTCCAGTCGCTCGTCCTTCATGACACCGGGCTGGAAATCGCGCTTGATCAGGGCCCGCGCCATTACTTCAACTACCACTGGCTGCGCGACAATTGCGCCACCTCGTTCGACCCCGAAACGCGCGAGCGCATCTACGACATCTTTGCCGAGCCCGCCGCGCCGCATCCGGCCACCGCGCACATCATCGACGACGCGCTGGTCATCGAATGGGCCAACGGCGGCCACCGCTCGACATACCCGCTGTCGTGGCTGGCCGACCATGCCACCCCCAAACCGCGCCACGACCCCGCGATCCTGCCGCGCAAACACTGGTTCGGCAATCATTACGCCAAAATGGCGCGCTATTCGTTCGAGGCGGTCAGCACCGATCGCGCCGCATTCAAATCGTGGGTCCACGCCTTGCTGACCGATGGCGTGGCGATGCTTGACGGCATGCCCGACAGCGACGAAGGCCTGACCCAGGCGGCAAACCTGCTGGGCTTTCCGCGCCCGACGTTCTTCGGGCTGTATTTCGACGTGAACGTTCATGCCGACCCCGACAACCTGGCCTACACCGCCAAGGCGCTGGAGCTTCACACCGATGTCCCGGCCGAAGACCTGCCGCCCGGCGTCCAGTTCCTGCATTGCCGGCGCAATTCGGTGAACGGCGGCGAAAGCCTGTTCGTCGATGGCGCCGCAGCGGCCGCCGAATTGCGCCGCACGCATCCGGTGGATTTCCGCCTGCTGTGCGACACGCTGGTGCCGTTCTACAACGAACACAATGCTTATGACATGCGCGCGCGCCAGCGCGTGATCGAACTCGACGATCAGGGTGACATCGCCGGTGTCACGATGAGCCAGCACATGGCTGACGTGTTCGACCACGATCAGCGTTTTCTCGATGCCTATTACCCCGCATTCTGCCGCTTTGGCAGGCTGCTGCAGGACCCGCGTTTCGTCATGCGCTTCCGCCTTAATGCGGGCGAATGCATCGTGTTCGACAACCACCGCATTGTGCACGCGCGCGCCGCTTTCGTCGCCGAAAGCGGCGAACGCCACATGCGCGGCACTTATACCGATCGCGGCGAATTGCGCAGTCGCTGGCGCAAGCTTGCCGGAGAAGGACGGTTTTCAGCATGAACGCGCCTGTTGCAGATCTGATCGACGAAGTGGCGCTGCGCATCGACCTGGCCGCTGCCTTTCGCCTGACCGCGCGGTTCGGCTGGCATGAATCTGTCGGCAATCATTTCAGCGCCGCCTTGTCGCGCGACGGCCGGCGGTTTTTGATGAACCGCAAATGGCGTCCTTTCGCCACGATCCGCGCCAGCGACCTGCAAGTGCTCGACACCGACGATGCCGATGTGATGAACCGCCCCGACGCGCCCGATGCCTCGGCCTGGTGCATCCATGGCGCCGCGCATGCGCGCGTGCCGGCGGCGCGCGTGATCCTGCATTGCCATCCGATCGCCATCACCACGCTATCGGCGCTTGCCGATCCACGCCTGCTGCCTGTCGACCAGAACACCGCGCGCTTTTTCGGACGCCACGCGGTTGATTACGAATGCGGCGGCATTGCCGACAATGACGCCGAAGGTCTGCGTATCGCCGGCTACCTGGCCACCGCGCCCACGCTGATTTCCGCCAACCATGGCGTGACCTGCATTGCCGATACTGTCGCCGAAGCCTTCGAAAACCTGTATTTCGTCGAGAAAGCCGCCGAAACGCTGCTCCGTGCCTATGCGACGGGCAAACCACTGGCGGTCATGTCCGACGTGATCGCCGAACACACCGCGCAAGGCTGGGACGCTTATCGCGGCATGGCGTTTGAACATTTCGCTCACCTGAAATCGCTGCTCGATGACGAAGACCCGGGCTATCGCGACTGAACGTGCCCTCCCGCCATTGCGTTTGCTGAGCGTGTTCGAAGCAGCGGCGCGCCATCGCAGCCTGTCGTTGGCCGCGCGCACGCTCAATGTCACGCAACCCGCGATCAGCAAATCGCTGCGCGACCTGGAACAGTGGGTTGGCGCGGGCCTGTTCGACCGCAACCGCCGCCCGCTCGTGCTGACCGAAAGCGGCGAATTGCTGCTGGTTGCGACGCGCGAGGGCCTGGGCCTGATTGCCACCGCGCTCGAAGACATCGCCCGGATCAAAGCCGCCCGCGACGGATCATTACGCCTGTCCTGCTCGATCGGGTTTGCCACGTATTGGCTGATGCACCGGCTGGCGAGGTTCAGTGCCAACTGGCCCGAAATCGCGGTCAGCGTGATGACAACGCCGCATGATGCCGCACCCGATGCGCCGCACGCCGATGTGCTGTTCCGCTATGGCCACGGCCGGTGGCACGATGGCACCGTTATCCATATGTTCCAGGAACGCATCGAGCCGGTCGTCAGCCCCGAATTTTTCGCGTCGCATTTCATCGTGCGAGATTCGCTCGATGGGCTGCCGCTGATCCATGTTGAAGTAGACGCGGCGTCCTGGCGTAGTTGGCCCGGATATTGCCAGACCACAGACGTGACCCGTGATAGCGGCAACGATTTGCGGTTCAATAACTATGTCCAGGCGACACAGGCCGCGCTGTCCGGGCAAGGCGTGATGCTCGGCTGGCGCTCGATCGCCAGCGATCTCACCACTGAGGGGCGACTGGTTTCGGCCGGGTTACTCACGATTGTGCCCGAAGACGGCGCGTATTACGTCGTCATGCCCCCGCGCAGCATAGGCAATCTGGCGGTCACCCGGTTCATCGCCTGGCTGCGCGAAGAATGCCAGGTGTTTGCGTAAACAGACCATCGTGATGGCGGACTTGCCAGTTTTTGCCCGGGTGGAGACTTTCCCCACCCGAGCGCAATCAAACCGTCAGCAATTGTTGAAGCGGCCAACATGACCGCGGCAACGGGTGACCTTGATCGGATGCTTCTTGTGAAAATTGATACGCGGGGCCAAGACCCGGTGACAATGAAAGACCCGCCCATGGCTGTTACGACAAACCCGCGCATCAGCCGGTGCGGAAGTTGCCAATACGGCTACGAGAGCGGCTGCAGCTATTGCCTTGAACATTCAAAATCCCCTGTGTCGACCTCTAGTTAGTCAAAGCACCAATGGTCCAGCGCTCCATTCGGTTCCATGAAAACCTGGCGGTGGCGGATTTAAGGTCGGATACGGGTCTAGTACCCGATCGCCGCGATCGATCCCTAATGCGGCGGCATTACCGGAAGCGATGCTAAGAGCGTGCGCATGGCCAGCTACTTAGCGACCTCGCCAACACTCATGTCGGCCAACAATGGTGTGGAATGTATCTCCGACAGCATCGCCGAAGCGTTCACGAACCTGTATTCAATGCTTGGGTACCACCACCAGCTTATACGGAATATACAGTAGCACGTCCGATAATCCGGACCGCGCCCATTCGACCGGTCGATTTAAACCTTCAACTTCGACACCATACCCGTCACCAAATTTTGCGGCCAAAATTTTGGCATCAGCGGCGATGATATCGGCGATGGCAGTACGATACTGGTCGGGCCCGACGACCGAAAAGGTCAGATCGTCGTTAGTCGCTATCAAAGCGCGGCCGACAGGCTTGACCGCTTTGACAAAACCGGCGATCTTAGCCTCCGCAGCTTGCGCGCCGGCACTTGCGGAAAGCGGCGCCTTTACCAAAAATGTCAGTTTCTGGCTGTCGGGTCGGTTGTCCTTTTCAAGCGACAAGTTGCGATAATTGGCCATCGTGACGGCCTGCAATGTTGCATCACCGCTTGCAATTGTCACACCCGCGCGTGGCGCGGCCGCGATAGCATTGGCCAGCATCCCATAAATTTCGTCCTGTCGCGCTGCGGCCTCGCGCGAATCGCCGGTGATTGTCACTTCCTGCACGGCATAATCAGCTCTTCGGCGCAATCCTACCGCCGGCATACTCGCCGAATAGTCATCTTGACGACTACGTTGTGCCGTCACTATGACCTCCTGCGCCCCTGAATCCTGCGCATTTGCAGCGATTGGCACCGTAAGCATGGCCAAGACCGCGATGATAACGGTAATTTTCACAACAAATTCCCCCCAAGGTTCAACCGCCTAGCATCTGTCCTTAGTACCCGATCGCCTCGCCATCCTTGCGCGGGTCCGACGCGCCGCGATACGCGCCGGTCTTGGGGTCCACCATGATTGCCTGATACCCGCCCATGTCGAACCCGTTGGCCGAATGCACATCATGCCCGCGTGCTTTCAGATTGGCGCCGATCGCATCGAACAGCTGGCTTTCTAGTTGCAGCCGGTTGGTGCTCTGGGCATGCGCAAACCGCGCGGCATCACCCGCCGCCTGCGGATTGGCGCCGAACAGCAGCATGTTGGTCAGCACTTGCGCTTGCCCTTGTGCCTGCTGATCGCCGTACATCACACCCACGGCGGCGAAGGGTTTGTCGTCTTTCGTCACGAACCCGGGAATGATCGTGTAGAACGGCCGCTTGCCCGGGGCGATTTCGTTGGGGCTGCCTTTTTGCAATGTAAACGCCGCGCCGCGATCGTTCAGCAGAAAGCCGTAGCCCGGCACCGTCACGCCCGAGCCGAAGAAATTGTAGACCGAGTAGATGAACGAGACGACATTGCCCTCGCTGTCGGCGGTGGTGATATAGGCCGTTCCCCCAAGTGGGGCATCCGACGGCGCAAGCGATGCGGCATGCGCCATATCGATCCGGCTGCACGCTTTGGCAGCATAGGCCTTTGACGACAGCATCGCGGCGGGCACTTTCGAGAAGTCCGGATCGCCGTTGTATTTCATCAGGTCGGTATAGGCCACTTTCTTGGCCTCGACCATGAAATGCCAGAAATCGGCCGATTTCGGGTTGATCTGCGCGCGGCTTAGCCCGAGCTTTGCCGGGCATTCCTCGATCAGGTTCATGATTTCGAGCACGGCAAAGCCTTGCGTGCTCGGCGGCATTTCGTGGATCGTATAGCCGTTGAAGGTCGTGCTGAGCGGCTGAACCCAGCGCGCGTGGATCTGGTCGAAATCGGCCATCGTGAACAGCCCGCCCAGTTTCTGCGACTTGGCGACGATCGCCTGTGCAATCGGCCCCTTGTAAAACGCATCGCGTCCGTTCTCGCCCAGCAGGCGGAATGTTTTGGCCAGATCGGGATTGCGGAAGATCGACCCCCAGCCCCACGGTTTGGCATGATCGAGATAGATCGCGGCGGTATCGGGGTCCTTGGCCAGCAGATCGGTGCTCATCTGCCATTCGGTGCCAATCCGCTGGCTGACCGGAAAACCCTGATCCGCCAGGCGGATCGCGGGCGCCAGCACCGCGCGCAGATCGAGCCGCCCGTATTTGCCGAGCAATGTCGTCCAGCCATCGACCGCGCCGGGCACAACCGCCGAATCAATGCCTGCCTCAGGCACTTCGGCGCCATATTTCGCGCGATATCGCGCCGCCGTCGCCGCCAGCGGCGCACGGCCGGAGCCATCGAGCGCCACCAGCCGATGCTCCTTGGCCAGCCAGGCAATCACGAAGACATCGCCGCCGATGCCGGATGCTTCGGGCTCCACGACATTGATCGCCGCCGCCGTCGCCACTGCCGCATCGAACGCATTGCCGCCGGCGTGCAGCACCTCGATTCCGGCTTCGGCGGCCAGCGGTTGACTGGTCGCGACCATGCCATTGCGCGCCATGACTTCGGACCGCGTCTGCCCGACCCAGCCGGTCGAACGATCGCCACGCCAGGCGTCGAAGGGATCGTGGCCGATCTCTTGCGCGCGCGCCGGCATGGCCGTGCCGATCATGGCAAGCGCCAGCACACTGGCTATCGCAGGCAAACGGCGTGTCGTCATGATGTCCCCCAAACCTGTCCCCCGCGAGAGATGGCGCATCTCGGGCCGTCGCAACAGCCCTAAAGCGCAGGTGCGCGGGAGAAAGGCACCAATAACGAGTGGAAGCATGAGGATTGCCAACCGTCCAAACCCCAAGACCCGTTTGCAACCGGCCCATTCACCCCTTATGACTGCGTTGGCGCGCCCTTAGCTCAGTTGGATAGAGCACCAGCCTTCTAAGCCGGTGGTCGCTGGTTCGAATCCAGCAGGGCGCACCAATATTTCCGGCCCGAAGGACAGCCGTGTTGCGTGCCACCATTCTTTCACGGCTGTGTTGCGCGCTGGTGCTCATCGCATTGCCCGCCAAACTTTGCGCACAGACGCTTCCCCCGGGCGAACCGGTCGTCCTTGCGCGTCACCTGACCGACGGATCGCTGCAATGGGCGTCGGCGCAAAATCTGGGTATCGCCGGACAATTCGGCGGGAATTACGCCGCGCTCGAATTTTCCGACGACAACAGTGCGGCGTTTTATGGGTGCTACAAGAACCGCCAGGCGACCAAGGGCGCCGGCGGAAAGGCGATCCGGCCGGGCGACAACACGTGCGAACTGCAGGGCAGCGGCTGGGACGGCGCGCACTACAACACCAGCGGCACGCTCGATTTTTCCGCCGACGGGCCGGTCCGTGCCGGTGATATTCCCACCAACCTGGCAATATGGCTGGGCGGCCCCGACCGCTCGGGGATCAGCGACAACACGCTGGCGCTGCTGCTCGACAGCCATGCCAACGCCTATCTGCGCAATGGCAATCTCGGCATCGGCGCGGCGTTCGGTTATAACCCGCCCGCCAGCTATGCCGCCGCGACAAGCCCGCCCTGGCCGCTGTCGATTTCGCGCGCATCGCCCGGCACCGTAATCGGCGCCTACGTGGCCGGATCGACCGGCGGCGGCGCGCAGATCGAGGCCACCGGCGCATTTTCCTCGACCGAGCCGATCTATGGTTTCTGGTACAACAGCAGGACCGGCATCGGCAATCCCGCGCCCGACACCATCAGCTTTGTCGTTGCCGGATCCGAAGCCGGCAGGATCGCACAGACCGGCGCAGTCAGTTTCCACGCCAGCGTGACTGCGCCGCTGGTCCGGTACACGCCGACGACGTTTCCCGCGCTTCCCGCCTGCGACAGCGCGGCCGCCGGGACGATCGCCTATATCACCGACGCCAGCGCCGCCATCACCGCCTGGCATCAGCATGTCACGGCTGGCGGCGGATCGAACAAGGCGTTCATCGCCTGCAACGGCAGCGGTTGGTACGCGTTTGATTATTGACGTCGCGAAGCTGTTGGCACCGCGTCAGACGTCGCCGATTTTTACATACTGCTGCCACAGATTGTTGAACGAAAGATCAACCCCTTCGCGCACCGCGGTGAACTGACCCACCACACAATGTGAAAGGTGGTCGTTCGGCGCGCGAATGACGACCCGCCTGCCATTGCCGCGCGCAGCTATCGAGACATTGACCGGTGGATTGCGCGCGGGATCCTTATCATGCCAGTGAATAAAGATGTTCGCGTTATCGTGAAAATTCTTAAGCTTTTCAACCACAAGCGCGTTCACTTGATGCACGAAAGCGACACTTGCGGTTTCGTCGGTGCTTTCGAACGTGTGTGACCGCTTGTCGACTTTCACGATTCGCAGGACCAGGACATCGCGAAGCACATTGTCGGTGCTGGTGAATTCCGTATCACGAACGATTTCATAGGGGGAACCATCGAGAAAATCGTCGACGAAAAAGATCTTGTCCCGGTTCCAGACAATCACCCGGTCTTTCAGGCAATCGAAATTCCATTGATGAAAGCCCGAATACCCGGTGAATTCCCCCTCGTTGACAAAAACCTTGATCCGCACGATGCCGCCCGGCTTCACCGCCTTGAGCATGTTGCGAATGCTGGCCTCCGGGTCATAGCAATGATCCAGCGAATTGTCGGCGTTGACAAAGTCGAAGCTTTCCGCCGGCAGAATCCGGTCCATGTCCTCGGCTGTGCTGGTCAGATATTCAATCTTCGGAACCAGCCCGCATTCATCGAGCAGCTTCCGATAATCGGCAGCAAGCGGGTCGATACCCGTGATGACGACAGGGTGCCCGTTGATTTCGCAAGGGTCGAGTGTACCGAACGGTCCGCAGCCGACATCGAGGATTTTTATCGGACCCTGCGAAGGCTTTACGTTGTTCAGGATGATATCCGAAGGCCGCGCCGCGCCGGAAAATTTGTCGTTCAGCCAGTCGAGCTCGCCACTGCGATACCTCTTGATGACGTCTTTCCAGAATTGCAGTTCATCATCTGCGCCACCGTCCGAAAATTCCATGCGCGTATCCCCTGATGATCCGTCCCTAGCGGAAATTTGCCCCCGATCTTTCCCGGAAACAGCCATTTTCGCACGAATTTGCGGAGCGCCTTTGGCACCCAAATTGCTGGCAATTTTGCGGGTCCAGTCCGTTATGCGCATAAGGCCGCTCCAAAATTCACATGCTTGGATAACCTTTGCTACCGTCATCGGGCAAGGCGCCGCGCGTATTTAATCAGGTTCAACATGTAACGCGCATTGGCCCGTGCAACGATGGCCCTGCGCAGGCCAAAGGCGACGCTATACGGCCCTGCGATATCGTGCTTATCTGGCGATACAAAGCCGCAGGGACGCGACCATGAACCATCCACAGCCGATGCTGACCAATCTGGCGCCGCGCTATTACGCCGATCCGGATATTTTCGAGACCGAGCGGCAGGCGATTTTCCGCCGCCAGTGGCAGATGCTCGGCCCGGTTTCACGGCTGGCGCGGCCGGGCGATTACCTGGCGGTCGATGTCGCAGGGTGGAAATTGTTCGCCTTGCGCGGCGAAGACGGCGTGCTGCGCGCGTTTCACAACGTATGTCGCCATCGCGGCGCGCGGTTGCTGCAAGAGGGCGCGGGTGTCTGCAAGACTTTGCGCTGCCCGTATCACAACTGGGTCTATGCCAGCGACGGCAGCCTGAAAAGCGCGCCCTGGTTTGGCGAAGATCCGGGCTTTGCAGTGTCGCAGTGGCCGCTCGAAAGCGCGCACCTGGCGCAATGGCGCGGACTGCTGTTCATCGCGATCGACCCGGAATCCAGCCTGGCAGACCAGTTGGGCGACCTGCCCGCTGAAATCGACGAGTTCCCGCTGGAAACGTATACCGCAGTCGAAGAACATCGCTTCGACGCGCACAGCAACTGGAAAATATACACCGACAATTTCGTCGAAGGCTATCATATCCCCGGCATCCATCCGGGATTCTACAAAGTCATCGATTTCCCGAATTTCGAAACCGTCGCGATGAACGGCATGGTGCGCATGTCTTCGCCGCAAAAGGACGGGTCGATCTATGGCGGGAAATGGCTGTGGATGTGGCCGAACTGGACGCTGTCGACGTTCCCAGGGGGCATGAACACCAGCCGGATCAACCCGGTTTCGGTCGATCGCACCGAAATCATCTACGATTTCTATTTCGCCGATACGTCCGAAGCGACCGAGGCCGAACGCCGGCGCACGATCGACACGACCTGCGGCATCGTGCGCGAAGATTTCGAGATCTGCGAGCATACGCACAAGAATTACCAGTCGGGCGGATACCGGCCGGGCCCCCTCAGCCCGCGGCACGAGCAATCGGTTGCGTACTTCCAGGCGAAAATACAGGCCGCAGTGGCGGGATAACGTGCTAGGCGGCGTCCCATGCTAAACACCCACAGGCTTGCCGGGACCGTCGCTGTCGACGGCTTTCAATACGATTGGGAACTGCGGCGCGAGCCGCTGTGGCGCGAAGCCGAAGGCTGGATGGGCATGGCCGTGGCGCTGGTCCGCCAGGGCACGCAGCGCGAGGCGATGCTGGAATTTCCCCCGCCCAGGCGCCTGATGAAAGGTTTGCAGCGCGGCCGTCTGCAAATCGGCGACGCCGTCGTCGCGCGCGGCATCCGCGCGGCGCTGCTGGCCGGGTGGGACCCTGAGTCGCGGGGCAAACCGGTGGTGTTCACCGTCGACGCAGACGGAAACTAGGCGATGACCGATGCTGCGGCCAAACCGTGGGACAGCGCGCTGGTGCTGACCTGGCTGGAAAGCAGGATCGTTGCAGCGGCGGGCGATCAGACGCGGGCCGACAAGCGCGGATATGAGGCGCGCGACGATTATGACGAGGCCGCGGCCGAAGAATGGACCTGCCGTGCGGTCAGGAGCGCCGCAAGTGAACAGGCCGCTTTTGCCGCTCGTATCAAGCATCTGCTTGCCCAGGACGACTATCTGGCGACGGGCATACACGACGATCGCCGGTTCGAGCGGCATGTTCGCGCCAATTTGCGCAAGCTCGCCAAAATGACCAAGGCCAATCTGGGGTTCGAAAACACGCTGCATTTTCAATAGGCGTCAGCGGCGCACGACGTCTTTCTTCATCGGCGCCAGCTTGGCCAGAAAGCGGTTTTGCGCGGCGAACGGAATGTGGCGCTCGCGCATCGCGGCCTGCAGATCCTCGACCAGCGCGTTCATCTCGCCGGTCATGATCCCCAGCTGCTTGTGCGCCTGCTCCATGTCCCGGCCCGAATAATGGCAGCCCGCGTTCAGGATATAACAGAATTGTTCATCGAGCGTGCGGCGCAGGCGCACCAGGTCCGACGTTGCGAACACGCCCTTGATGCGCGGATCGGCAATGGCGATAGCGACGAAGCGGTCGGCAAGTTGCCGGATGCCGTCCTGGCCGCCAAAGGCGCGCGCCATGCCCGCCCCTGCGAACGGCGCTGCACCGGCGTTGGCGTCGGCCTGCGTATAGGGCGCGACCGGCAGTTCGCCGGTGACGGGATCGCGTTTCGGTTTTTCGACGCCGAATTCCTTGAACCAGTCGACATCGCCCTGTGGCTGCGCTGCGGTCGTGGCGGGAGATGGTTCGGCAAAAAGCGGCTCCGCCGCAAAAATCGCCAGCGCGAGCGCCGCGACCGCGCAAAACCTTGATATGCAAACCACTGCCATGCCTTTCACGTCGTGATCTGCAGCGACAGATAGGCGCCGCGTTGAGGTCGCAATGTTGCCACCGGGCCGATATCGACGAAAGCGCCGGTCACGGTAACGTGGCGTTGCGGCGACCACGCAACGAACAGGTCATGGGCACCGGTCTCGCGCGCAAACCCCAGGTTGTCGGGCCGCGTGCGCACTTCGCCGCCCACGACCAGCGTACGCGATAGCTGATAGCCCAGCGCGCCTTCAAATTCGGCGCGCCGGCCCGCGCGCCGGTCACCACCAAAGCCGAGCAGACCAAACTGGTTGGCCTTGGTCAGGCGGAATGTCGTGTCGATCAGCACGCTCTGGCCCAACATCAATTTGGTCGCGCTGGCAGTGAAATCGGTGCCGGCGGATTGTCTTGCGCCGACCAGCCGCACCACTGCACCATTGAGATTGTGTTTGAATTCAGCGCCGACCGACACTTGCGGCAGCCACGCCGGGCCATAGACTGCGTCGCCAAACAGCCGCAGCTTTGCCGCCGTGACATCCTGCCGGAACGTATAGCCATGGCCGAGCCCCAGCGCGGTGCCCGCGCTCAATGTGTTGAAATTCTGGCGCGCATAGCTCAGCGCCAGGCGATTCCTGATGCCGATCGCGATACCGTGTGCCTCCAGCCTGAAATCGCGCAGCGACAACCCGGTAACGAACGCCGAAATGCCGACCCCGTGATCGGTTTCCATTCCCGGAATGACGGCCCAGCTCGACAGCCCGCCGCCAGCGGACCCTTCGACCGTTGTCACACCATTCGTCAGCAACAATTTGTCATCATTGAAAAGCTTTCCCCGCGACGGCCCCGGACTATCGTATGCGGCAGGGACATCCGCAATAGCCTGTGGCGGCGCGTCGGCCGGTTGGGCACAAGCGGGCAGACCGCCGGCGACCATCGCGATCAGGGCGGTAAAAACCAGCAATGGTCTGATGCACAACAAGCGCGGCAAAGGACGGCCTCGTCGAAGAATTTCCTGTCGATGGTTAATTCAACATCGTTTCCAGGATATTAACCGCGAATACGAAGATTTACCGGCAATCCGTCCAGTCCCGATACAACGCGCCTATTTCGGCAGAAATATCGGTATTAAGACATTTTTTAACAGGTGGAAGGTATCCGTGGAAGCCATGCAATCAGCATCTCCCTTGTTTATACCCAAACGTGCGCTGTGTGCCGCCGGGCTCCTTGCGCTTACCTCGGCAACAGCGCCGCACCACCTGGCGTTTCAGGTCGTTGATCAGCGCGGGCTGCCGATGCAGGGCGCAGTAGTGGAAATCGCGCGCCCGGCAGGCGACAGCCGCCCGGTCGCGTTTGCTCCGCGCTATGGCATGGCGCAGCGCAACATCGCCTTTCTGCCCGGCACGTTGCTGGTGCCCGCCGGCACGACGGTCGCTTTTCCCAATCTCGATACCGTGCGCCACAGCATCTACAGCTTTTCAAAGGCCGGCCGGTTTCAGATCGATCTTTATGGCCACGACGAAACGCGGTCGCACGAGTTCTCCGTGCCAGGTTCGATCGCGCTCGGCTGCCACATTCACGATCAGATGCGCGGCTATATCCGCGTCACCACGACGCCCTATGCCGCGATCAGCGATGTGAACGGCATGGCCGACATCGCCAATCTGGCCGCGGGCACGTATCCTGTGACGATCTGGCATCCGCTGGGCCGCGGGGCAGAGGGTGAATGGCACGGCATGCTGGCCGTTGCCGAAGATCGGGCCACACGCGTCACGATCGCGACCCGCTGACATGGCGGACCGGGCTATCATGATCCGGCTGAGCGCCTGGCTCCGCCGGGCGCGCGATTACCGCAGCAGCCTGCAGGGGCGCGTATCGCTCAGCATTACCAGTTTGCTGATCATCGTGATGGCGCTGACGGTCGGCGTCGCCGACTACGGCTTGCGGCTCTATGCCTCATCGGTGGCCGAGCGCGACCTGATCGCGGGATCAAAGGTGTTTCAGCGCAACCTGTCTGCGCAGGAGAACGAGTTGCGCGTCGCAGGCGAAGTGGTCGCGCGCGATTTCGGATTTCGTGCCGCCTTTGCCAGCGGCGATCATGGCACGCTCGGCTCGGCGTTGACCAGCCTTGCCATCCGCGCCCACGCGCAGACTGCGCTGGTGGTCGGGCTTGATGGCAGGATCACCGCCAGCCCGGGTACCGGTATTCAGGCGATCGACGGCCGCCGCGTGCTTGCCGCGTTGAACAATGGCGCCGATGGCGGCGTGATCATGGTGGGCAAAACGTTGTCGCTCGGCGCTGCCGCCCGGATTGAAATGCCGGATCTGGCCGGCTGGCTGGTGCTCGCGCGGCCGCTGGATCAGCATGTGTTGTCGCAATATGCGCGCCTGTCCGCCATCCCGGTCGACGCGCAAGTTTCGCTGGCGGGCGATCTTGCGCCTGATCTGGCGGGCACCGTGCCGGGCCAGGTCAGGCATCGCACCGGCGATGGCACGTCTGCGCCATCGGGCGCGGAGCTGGTTCAGGTTACGCCTTTGCCCGCGCTGCAAACCGGGCTGCTACCCGTACTGGCGCTGCGCTATCCGCTGTCCAGCGCAGCGCATGCCTATCAATCGATGCGCCTGGCATTGGCAAGCATCAGCCTGATCGCGCTGGCGATGGGCGTGTTCATGGCCTCGCGCATCGCGCGCAGCATCCTGCTGCCGCTCAATCGCCTTGCCGCTGCGACCGCCAGCATGGCGCGTGGAGAAATGACGCGCGTTGAAATTCGCGGGCGCGACGAGCTGGCGACGCTGGCGCAGAGCTATAACGCGATGGTCGATTCGATCGAGGAACGCGAACGGCGCATCACGCACGCCTGGCTTCATGACGGGCTGACCAATCTGCCTAACCGGCGGTTTTTTCAAGAGAAACTCGATCTCACTGTTGCGCGTCAGGCGCGCCAGAGCCGGATAATCGTCATCGTGCTCGATCTCGATGACTTTACGCTGGTCAACGACACGATGGGCCACGATGTCGGTGATGCGCTGCTGCGCCATTTCGGCGCGCTGCTGCCCCGGCTTGCCCCGAACGCGACAGTTGCCCGGTTCGGCAATGACGAATTTGCGTTGCTGATCGATTATCTCGATGTCGATGAAGACATCGCTTCGCACATCGAGAACTTCGCGCGTAAAATGATTACCGATGTCCGGGTCGCGGGCAAGACGATCCCGCTATCGGTCAGCTTCGGCGTGGCGGTATGCCCCGACGATGCGCATGACGGCTCGACTTTGATCAAACACGCCGAACTCGCGCTCAGCCGGGCCAAACGCGATGGCAAACGGACTTATCATTTCTTTGAGGCGACGCTGGACGAGGCCGCCGTGCGCCGCCGCCTGCTGGAAATCGACTTGCGCGAGGCGTTGCGCAACGGCGAATTCGAGCTGCATTTTCAGCCGCTGTTTTCGCCGTCGGAATGCCGGATCAAGGGTTTCGAGGCGCTGTTGCGCTGGCACCATCCGCAGCGCGGGCTGATCAATCCCGCCGAATTCATCCCGATTGCCGAACATTCGGGTCTGATCATCGCGATCAGCGAATGGGTGATCCGCGAAGCGTGCAGCCAGGCCGCGCTCTGGCCCGACGATGTCAACGTTGCGGTCAATATCTCGCCGAAGCATTTCGACGCGCCCGGACTGATCCCCTGCGTGATCAGCGCGCTGGCCCATACAGGGCTTAGCCCTAGCCGGCTCGAACTGGAAATCACCGAGAGCGTGTTCATCAACGAATTCGCCGCGACGATCGATATCCTGCGGCAATTGCGCGGCCTTGGCGTGCGCATCGCGCTCGATGATTTCGGCACGGGCTATTCCTCGCTCAGCTATCTGCGCTCGTTTCCGTTCGACAAGGTCAAGATCGACCAGAGCTTCGTCAAGGATCTGGCCAGCGATGCCAGCGCGCGCGCGATCGTGCGCGCAATCACCGCGCTGGCCGATGCGCTCGGCATGGAAACGCTGGCCGAAGGTGTCGAGGATGTCGAGCAGTACGACGCGCTGATCGCCGAAGGCTGCCTGATGATCCAGGGCTACCTGATCAGCCGGCCGGTCCCTGTGCTGCAGGCGATTGCCGTACTGGCGCGGTGGAACGATCACGATACGGTGCAGGCGCGCCTTGCGGGTTGATCGCCGCATCATCCGACTGTCGTCGTCATACCGGGCTTGACCCGGTATGACGAGCCGGGTGGGGCTTAACCAATCCTAATACGCGAAATACGGCCCCGCCACCCCGCCCGCCTGGCGGCCGGCAATGGCAGTATAGACCTTGCGGCCATAAAAGAACGGCAGCCCGAAGTCGAAACTGTTGTTGATCGGGCTGGAAAACGACTGGGAGTTGGGGTTGGCGCCGACGCCGGGTACCGCGTTCGAGGTCGCGCCGGGCTGGGTAAAGGCGTTATACAGTGTAAAAGCCGCACTGATTGTATTTCCGTTCGTGCCGTTCAGCGTCGGGGCCAGCGACAGCGGCGTGGCCGGACAATAGAATCCCGAATACCCGTTCTGCGTGCATCCGGTGATGGTGCTGTCGGCGAAGTAGTAATAGTTGCTGCCACTATCGATGAAGCTGCTGGCAAGCACGGTTTTGTTGTATGTCGCGGTCACATAGCCATTGCTGGTGGTCGGCAGCACGCTGGCACTGCCCAGGGCGTTGTTCGATTGTGTGCCTATCCCGAAATACAATGTGCCGGTCAGCGTGACCGCGCCGGCGGGCGCAACCGCGGGCAGCGACACGATCACTCCGTTGTTGTCGGTGGCAAATCCGGCGACCGGGTTGATGACCTGTTCATACGGCGCGCTGGTGTTGTTTGCGCGCGAGGTGACGGCCGAGCAGCCTGAGGCCGGGCAATCGTAATAGATCGCGCCGCCCGAGCCATTGGTCGCGACGCAGGCCGAACCGCAATCGGTGACAAAATTGCCGACGCCGATGATGCCGTTGGCCCCGAGCAATTGCACGGTATTCATGTTCGATCCGCCGCTCGACGAGCACGAATGCGGTACGGTGCCAAGGCCGCCGCTGGTATCGCCGATCACTTGCAGCGGCAGCGAGGCGACCGATTCGCCCGCCATCGTGAAATCGGCCGTGCGCACAGAGCCAAACACATAATTGTCGACGTATTCATAGCATTCGCCGACCGCGTTGCCAGTTGCATCGGTCTGCTGCGCCAGCGCGGACAGCAAGGTCGAATTGAGCACCGACGCCTCCAGCCGCAGCCCGATCGACCCGGTATCGAGCAGGACATGGTCGATCGTCTGGCAATTGCTGGTCGATCCGGGCGCGCAGATCGTGAGCGTTACATAAGGAATGTTGGTCGCGGTATAGGCGCCCGCCCCCACATTCAGCGCGGCGGGCCCGGCGTCGATCACGATCGGCGTGGTGTTGGTCGCCGGCGTGACCGTTCCGCCCGATGACGAGCTGGTCGTCGATGACGCACTGCCTCCCCCCGTGGTCGTTGTGGCAGCCGCAGTGGTACCGCTGGTGCCGCCGCTGCATGCCGCCAGCAGCAGCAGGGCCATCGTTGCAAGGATCTGACGCATGGGTGTATTCCTTACAGCGAAGACGGATCGAATCCGGGCGGCACCAGCAGCGGCAGCCACGCATAACCCCAGAACGCCCCGGCATGACCGCCGGACATGATTTTCAGATCGGCTCGGTCGACCCCCGGGGGCCGGCGCATGCCGCGCCGCGCGATCACCGGATTATCGGCCTGCATCGTGGCGAAATGCGTGCCCAGCAACGTGTCGAGATCGGGCTTGCCCGGCCCGGTCCACCGGATCGCATAGACGGTGCCGGCAGCGTTGGTGTATTCGCGCACTTCGCCGCCGTTGGCCATCGTCAGCGTATGAAGATTGCCCGCGCCCGACCGTGCCACCGCATGCATGCGCACCGACATCCGCGACTGATCCGTGGTGATCGTATCGACGGTGCCGCCAAGACTGGCGGATGCCGCATGCGGCAGAGCGAATACGCCCCCCATGGCACTCAGCATCACCAGCAGCTTGCGCATACGATTCCAATCATTTGCGGCCCAAAACGGGCCGGACGCAGAGGTTGCGAACGCAATGCCCCCGCGTCAACCGTTCGCAGCGGAAAAAGCGATCATAGCCGCGCTATTGCGTAGCTACTGCGCGACGGGCGGCTTTGTCGAGGGGTTGAGATCGACGGTTCCGGTCCACTGTCCGCCAATCGCCTCGATCACCGCGACGGCCGATGTCTGCTGGTTGACCGTGTTCTGGATCAGCGCGGAGCGCGCCTGATAGGCGGTCACTTCTGCCGCCGTCACGGTGGTGAAATCGACCGTGCCTGCGCGATATTCGTTCAAAGTGACCTTTTCCGCGCGATCGGCGGCTTGCGATGCAACAGCATAATGCATTTGCTCGGCGCGGTACGCGGCGACGCCCGCCAGGTTGGCCTCGACCTCCTGAAACGCGTTCAGCACGGTCTGGCGATACGTCGCGACCGCTGCGTCATACGCTGCGCGCGCGCCGGCAACCCGCGCATTGCGCGCGCCGAAATCGAGCAATGTTTCGGCAACGCTTGCGCCCAGCGACCATGCCGATGTCGCAGCGCCGAACAGGCTGCCGATCGCGCCGGCAGTCGATCCGGCCTGCGCGGTCAGCGACACGGCCGGGAAAAACGCGGCGCGTTCCACACCGATGTTGAAATTCGCCGCCGACGCCAGCCGTTCGGCATTGGCGATATCGGGCCGGCGCTCGAGCACCGATGACGGCACGACGGCCGGCACATCGGGCACGACCGGCTTCCACGCCAGCTTGGGTATCGTAAAGGCGCTGGGGTTTTCGCCGACCAGCACCGCAATCGCGGTTTCGTCGGCGGCGCGCTGGCGATCCAAATCGCGGCGCTGCGCCTCGGCATTGGCCAGAGTGACCCGCGCGCTGTCGACATCGGCCGAACTGACCCGCCCGGCGTTGTACTGGTTGCGCGTGACGTCGTAGGAGCGGCGATACGATACGAGCGTGGTGTCGAGCATCGCGGCCTGCGCATCGATGCCGCGCAGTTCGAGATAATCGGTCGCCAGCGTGCCCTGCGCCGACAGCGTCGCATTGGCGAGCTGCGCGGCGGTCGCCTGCGCCGTGGCGGCTGCGGCGCGCTTGGTGTTGGTCAGCGCGCCCCACAGATCGGGTTCCCAACTGGCCGTGCCGATCGCGCTGAACGAGCTCGATGCCGGGCCGTGCGTCGAAATCGCGCCGGTGCGCGTGCCGCTTGCGGTGACGCCGACCGTGGGCAGCAGTGCGGCCTGGTCGACACGCACGACGCTGAGCGCTTGTGCATAATTCGCGCGGTAATAGGCAAGGTTCTGGTTGGTGATCGCGACTCTGGTTTCCAGCGCGTCGAGCGCGTCATCGCCAAACAGCTGCCACCACGCCCCTTTGGCAACCGCGTCCGACGGCTGCGAAGGCACCCAGCCCGGATCGGATTTGAACGCCGCGACCGGCGCCACGCTGGTGGGCACGTGATACGGCGGCGCAAACGAACACCCGGCGAGCAAGGCCGAAACAGCGGTGGCAAAGGCAAGACGTCTGGTCATCGAATTCGCACCTATCCCGATCACGTATTAACCGGCGCCGAATGGCCGGGCATGTCGTCGCCACTATGCCGCGCGAGCAGGTGTTCATAAGGCGAGCGCCGGCGCCATCTGTCGAGTGCCAGATATACCACTGGCGTGGTCAGCAGCGTCAGCACCTGGCTGACCAGCAATCCGCCGACGATGGCGATTCCCAGCGGGCGACGTAGTTCCGCGCCGTCGCCAAACCCGATCGCCAGCGGCAATGCGCCAAGCGCGGCGGCCAGCGTGGTCATCAGGATCGGGCGGAAGCGCAACAGGCACGCCTCGCGGATCGCCTCGACCGGCGGGGTGTTGTACAGGCGCTCGCTCTCGATCGCGAAATCGATGATCAGGATCGCGTTTTTCTTGACGATCCCGATCAGCAGGATGATCCCGATCAGCGCGATGATATCGAATTCGCCCCCTGTGGCGATCAGCGCCAGGATCGCGCCGACACCTGCAGAGGGCAGCGTCGACAGCACGGTCAGCGGATGGATCGCGGATTCGTACAGGATGCCGAGCACGATATAGATCGTCGCGATCGCCGCCACGATCAGCAGCGGGATCGTCGCTGTCGATTGCTGAAACACTTTGGCCGTGCCGCCGAAATCGCCGTGAACGGTCGCGGGCAGGTGCAACGTCGCCTCTGTCGCGGCGATCAACTGCCCCGCCTGTCCCAGAGACACCGAGGCCGGCAGGTTGAACGAGACGGTTGCCGAAGGCTCGCCGTTCGAATGGCTGACTGCGGCATTGGTCGATGACGAATTCCAGTGCGCGATCGTCGACAGCGGTACCAGATTTTCAGGCGAGGTGCTGATCGCGCTGCCCAGCGCCGCATTGGCGCCGAGCGAGGCATTGGCGGAAGTGGCAAGCCTGGCCAGTGCGATCTGCTGGCCGACGGCGAGATACACATGTTCAAGCATCTCGGGACGACCGTTGAACGCGGGGTCCGCTTCCATCACCACGTGATACTGGTTCAGCCCCTTGTAGATATTGGCGACTTCGCGCTGACCAAACATATCGTACAGCGTGTTGTCGATCGTTACCGTGGATACGCCCAGGGCACTGGCGCGGTCGCGGTCGACCGTGACGAATGTCGACGCGCCCGCATCCTGCTGGTCGATATCGACATCGCTGATCTTGCCCGGTTGTGCCTTCAGCGCCTGGACCAGCCGATCGCCCGCGCTGGCAAGCGTTTCAGGCGATTCGGCATAAAGCACGTACTGGTACGCGCTGGTGGTCTGGCGCCCGCCGACCTGAAGATCCTGCACTGGGTTGAGGAACAGATTGACCCCGCGAATGCGCCCGAGCCGTGGACGCAGGCGCTGGATGACCTCGGTTACCGGCACGCGCTGGTCGCGTGGTTTTAGGCTGACGAACATGAACCCGGACCCGGCACGCCCGCCGCCGGCGAAGGCCACGACAGTCTGCACGGCGGGATCGGACCGCACGATCTTTTCGATCTGGGTCAACTTCTGCGACAGTTCCCTGAACGACAGCGACTGGTCGACGCGCAAGCCGCCGGCCATGCTGCCGGTATCCTGTTGCGGCAGAAATCCCTTGGGCGCGATGACCAGGCAATAGACATTCAGGATCACCGCACCGAGCAGCAGCAGCAGCACCGGCCCGCGATGGTTGAGCGCCCAATCGAGTTGCCGCGCATAACTGCGGTGCATCCAGTCGAACAGCCGTCGCGACCGGTCGAAGATCACCCGGCTGATGCGATCGAGATTGCGTTCGCGATCGTGCTCGGTTTCCAGCAGGCGTGAAGCAAGCATCGGCGTCAGCGTCAGCGACACCAGCAGGCTGATCGCGACCGCTGCGGTCATCGTCAGCGCAAATTCGCGCAGCAGCCGCCCCAGGATACCGCCCATGAACACCAGCGGGATGAACACCGCGACCAGGCTGATCGAGATCGAGGTCACGGTAAACCCGACTTCGCGCGCGCCCATCAGCGCGGCATCGAACGGCTTGACCCCGGCCTCGACATGGCGCGCGATGTTTTCCACCACCACGATCGCATCGTCGACGACAAAGCCCGTCGCCACCGTCAGCGCCATCAGCGACAGATTGTCGAGCAGGAACCCCGATACGTACATTACCCCCAGCGTACCGAGCAGCGATACGATCACTGCGGTCGCGGGAATCACGGTCGCGTGCCAGCTTTGCAAAAACAGGCTGACGACCAGCACCACCAGAATGGTCGAAACGAGCAGCGCCACTTCGACCTCGGCCAGCGATGCGCGGATCGTGATGGTGCGATCGGTCGCAAGCGCCAGCTTGATGTCATCGGGCAACAGCGCCTGCAGCCCCGGGATCTGCGCCTTGATCGCATCGACGGTCTGCACGATATTGGCATCGGGCTGGCGCGTGATGATGATCGGCACGGCCTTCTTGCCGTTGAACAAGCCCATCGTGCGCGTGTCTTCGGGCGCATCGATCACTTTGCCGATATCCATCAGCCGCACCGGAGCGCCATTGCGATAGGCGATGATCGTTGGGGCAAAATCCTTGGCAGTCAGCGCCGGATCGTTGCTGAAGACCTGCCAGGCGAGCCCGCGCGCACCGACTGGCGCATGCCCCGGCGCCTGCGTGGTCGTGGTGATCTGTTCGATCACCCCGCGCGGGCGATCGGTGCTGGCCGATTGCAGCGCGGTGCGTACATCTTCCATCGCGATGCCGTCTCGCGCGAGCAGTGTGGGATTGATTTCGATCCGCACCGAAGGCAACGCCGCGCCGCCCAGTTCGACGTTGCCGACGCCGGGCACCTGCAACAGCTTTTGCTGCACGATGTTCGACACCGCGTCATAGATCTGGTCGGGGGCGCGCGACCGGCTGGTCAGCGCCAGGATCATGATCGGCGCTTCGGCCGGATTGATCTTGCGATAGGTTGGGCTGGTCTTCAGCGTTGACGGAAGATCGGCGCGCGCCGCCGCGATCGCCGCCTGAACGTCACGCGCCGCGCCGTCGATATCGCGGTTGAGATCGAACTGCAGCGTGATCGATGTCGAACTCAGCGTGGAACGAGAGCTCATCTCGCTCACCCCGGCAATCGTGCCCAGCTTGCGTTCGAGCGGGCTGGCGACAGTGCTGGCCATTGTCGCCGGCGACGCGCCGGGCAGATTGGCCTGCACCTGGATCGTGGGAATATCGACTTTGGGCAGTGGCGCCACGGGAAGCCGGATGAACGCGACGATACCGGCCAGCACAATGCCAAACGTCAGCAGGATCGTGCCGATCGGATGCCGGATGAAAGGACCCGAAATGTTCACGCGGGTTCAAGACCGTTATTGCCGGCGTGATTTTCCTCATCGATCCGCGCGCCCAGCTTCTTGTCGGCACGCCGCTGGCGCGCGTTTTCGAAACTGAGGAAGATGACCGGCGTGGTGAACAGCGTCAGCACCTGGCTCAGGATCAAACCGCCCGCGATCGCCAGGCCCAGCGGTTCGCGCAGTTCATAGCCCATGCCGCCGCCAAAGATCATCGGCAGCGCGGCAAACAGCGCGGCGAACGTGGTCATCATGATCGGGCGAAACCGCAACAGCGCGGCGTTCTTCATCGCGGTGCGCGGGTCGTGGTTCTTTTCGCGCATTTCCACGACGGCAAAGTCGATCATCATGATCGCGTTCTTCTTCACGATCCCGATCAGCAGCACGATGCCGATAATCCCGATCACGCCGAGCCCATAGCCCGACAGCAGCAGCACGATCAGCGCGCCGACTCCCGCCGATGGCAACGTGGAGAGAATGGTGATCGGGTGGATGAAGCTTTCATACAGCACGCCCAGCACGATGTAGACCACGAGAATGGCGGCGAGCACCAGGACCAGTTCGTTCGACAGCGCCGAGCGGAACGCCGATGCCGCGCCCGAAAAATCGGTCGAGACCGCAGGCGGCAGGCCGATTTCGCCTGCCGTCTTTTCGATCGAGCTGACCGCCTTGCCCAGCGAAACGCCCGGCGCAATGTCGAACCCGACCGTGGCGGAAGGAAACTGGTTCTGCCGCGCAAGTTCGAGCGGGACCCAGCCCAGGCGGATCGTTGCCACGGTACCAAGCGGGATCTGCGTACCGTTGTTCAGCGGAATATAGAACCGCGACAGCGCCTGCGGATCGGCGAGCATCTGCGGGGATGCCGACAGGATGACGCGGTTCTGGCTCGACTGGGTATAGATCGTCGAGATGATCCGCTGTCCAAACGCGTCGTATAGCGCATTGTCGACAGTCAGCGCCGACATCCCGAGCCGTGCTGCGACATCGCGGTTGATATCGATATAGACCGCCCGCCCCTGCCCCAGGCTCGCGGTGTTGACGCCGATCAGCGAGGGATCGTCCTTCAGCTTTTCGGCCAGTTTCCCCGCCCACGTATCGACCAGCGTCGCATCGGCACCCTTCAACGAAAAACGATAGGGCGTCAGGCCCGTTTCGGTGTCGATCGTCAGATCCTGCACCGGTTGCAGATAGACCTGTACCCCGGCGATCCTGCCCGCCAGGCCAGCAATATCGGCGGTAACCGCGGCCAGGCCCGGGCGATTGCCCAGCGGCGCCAGATTGATCGTCATCCGGCCCTGATTGACCGAAACGTTCTGGCCATCGACCCCCACCGACGACGACAGCGACAATACCGAGGGGCTCTTGAGCACTTGCGCGGCAACTTCCTGTTGCAGCACCGCCATCTGCTTGAAGCTGACATCGGAACCGGCCACGATCGTCGCGCGCAACTGGCCGGTATCCTGCACCGGAAACAGGTTTTTGGGGATGACCCAGAACAACAGGGCGGCAATCGCCAGGCTGGCGGCAAATACGATCAGGGTCAGCTTTGTCCGATCGAGCACCCAGTCGAGCCCGCGCCCGTACATCTCTGCGAGTTTGTCGAACGCACCCATCGTCCTGTCGACGATCTTGAACCGGCGCTCCTCATGCTCGGGCCGCAACATCCGCGCCGCCAGCATGGGTACGACGGTCAGCGCAACCACCGCCGACAGCACGATCGTTGCGGCCAGGCTGATCGCGAATTCGCGAAACAGCCGCCCGACGACATCGGCCATGAACAGCAGCGGGATCAGCACCGCAATCAGGCTGACCGTCAGCGAAATGATCGTGAATCCGATCTCGCTCGCGCCTCTCAGCGCGGCATCGAACGGTTTCATGCCGTCTTCGATATGGCGCTGGATGTTTTCGATCACCACGATCGCGTCATCGACGACAAACCCCGATGCGATCGTCAGTGCCATCAGCGTCAGGTTGTTGATCGAAAAGCCCAGTGCCCACATCACCGCAAATGCGCCGACCAGGCTGAGCGGCACCGAAATCGCCGCAATCAGCGTGGCGCGCGCCGAGCCCAGGAACAGGAAGATGACCAGCACGACCAGCAGCACGGCGAGCAACAGGTCGAACTGCACATCGGATACCGAAGCACGGATGCCTTCGGTGCGGTCGGTGAGCACGGTCGCCTTGACGTCGGCGGGCAATTGCGCCTGCAGGTCGGGCAGCGCCGCCTTGATCGCATCGACCGTGGCGATGACGTTGGCGCCCGGCTGGCGCTGCACGTCGATGATCACCGCCGGCTGCTGGTTCATCCAGCTGCCGGTGCGCTCGTTTTCAACGCCGGACGTTACGGTAGCGATGTCTTTCAGCCGCACCGCCTGACCATTGGCATAGGCCACGATCAGCGTGGCGTAACTGTCGGACGTATTCAGCTGATCGTTCGAATCGATCGTCCAGCTTTTGGTCTGGCCGTCGAAGCTGCCCTTGGCGGCGTTCGAGTTGGCATTGGCAATGGCGTTGCGGATGGTTTCGAGACTGAGGTTGCGCGCGGCCAGCGCCTGGACATTGGCGACGATGCGCACGGCCGGGCGCTGTCCGGCCGACAGGCTGATCAGCCCTACGCCGCTTACTTGCGCGATCTTGTTGGAAAACTGTTTCTCGACGATGCCTTCGACTTCGCCCAGCGAGCGCGATTTCGACGCCACGCCGATGGTCATGATCGGGGCGTCGGCCGGGTTGATCTTCGCGTAGATCGGTGGCGCGGGCAGATCCGACGGCAATAGCGAATTGGCCGCGTTGATCGACGCCTGCACTTCCTGTTCGGCGACATCGAGCGATAGCCCGAGCGTGAATTGCAGCGTGATCACCGAAGCGCCCGACGACGAATATGATGTCATCCGCGTCAGGCCAGGCATCTGCCCGAACTGGCGTTCGAGCGGGCTGGTCACGGTCAGCGCCATCACATCGGGGCTGGCGCCCGGGTACAGCGTGCTGACCTGGATCGTCGGATAATCGACCTCGGGCAGCGCCGACAGCGGCAATTGCTTCCACGCGACCAGCCCGGCGAGCAACAGCGCCACCATCAGCAGCGTCGTCGCCACCGGACGCAGGATGAACGGCCGCGAAGGGCCGCCCGGCGGAAGTTCACCCGCCGGTTCGTCAGTCACGATGTCGCCGTTGCTCACTAGCTGTCAGCCCCGGCCTGTTTCTTGTGGTGGCCACCGCCCGCTTTGCCGGACTTGCCATCGGCCCCGCCCTTGTCACCGGGGAGACGCACGGTCGATCCGTCGTCGAGGCCATCGGCCCCTTCGGACACGACCGTCTGGCCCTGGTGCAGGCCCGACAGGATCGCGGTGTTGGCGGCATCGCTCGGCCCGGTTTTCACGATCGCGATTTTCACGGTGTGATCACCCTGCACGACAAACACGAAATCGCCCTGCGGCCCGTGGCGCAGCGCCGACACCGGCACGACCGGCACCTGGTGCAAGGTGTTGACCAGCATCGTCGCGTTGACGAACTGGTTGGGAAACAGCGTCGGCGATGTGTTGCCGTCCTTGGCCCTCACCGCCGGATTGGCCACGCGTGCCTTGGCATTCACCGTGCCGGTCGCGGTCGCAATCTGGTTGTCGAAGGTCGAAAACGTGCCGTGTGCCAGCACGGTCGTGTTGTCCTGGTCGAGAATGGTCACGGGCAGCCCGGCGCCGCTGCCGACCTTGTGCTGCACATCGGACAACAGCGCCTGCGGCACGGCGAATTCGACATCGATCGGATCGACGCGAGTGATGACCGCAACGCCGCTTGCAGTGCCGCTCGCAGAGCCGGTCGCGGCGGGCGTGACATAGTTGCCCACGGTGACCTGCTTCAGGCCGATGCGGCCGGTAAACGGCGCGCGAATGGTGGTGTATTGCAGATTGAGCCGCGCTGATCCGACCTGGGCGCGATCGGTCAGGACGGTGCCCTGCAATTGCGCGACGGTGCCGCGTTCGTCTTCCATCGTCTGACGCGCGATCGAATCCTGCGAAGACAGGGTTTCATAGCGTTTCAGATCGAGCTGCGCGATCGCCAGCGATGCCTGGTCTCGCGCCAGCGTGCCCTGCGCCTGCTGCAGCGCCAGCGCGTAAGGGCGCGGATCGATCTGCACGATCGGCTGTCCCTGGGTGACCATCTGGCCTTCCTTGAACAGGATCGCCATGACATTGCCCGCCAATTGCGTCTGCACCGTGGCGGTATCGAGCGGCGTGACCGTACCGATCGCATTGAGCGTTTCGGGCATGTCGACCAGCACGACTTTGGCCACCGCGACTGGCGCCGGCTGACGCCCCTGCTTGGTATTCTTGGCCACGCCCGCCACGGCGAACCAGTATGCGAGCGCGCCGACCGCGATGATGCCGAGAATGACCAGCACGTAAGCCAGCCAACGCGGACGGCGCCTGCCCGTAGCTGTGTGCGCGCCCTGTGGAACCGATCCGGTGTGATCAAGACCGGAGTGGTCTTCAGCGTTGAAACTCGACAGGACAAACCTCCATGGCACGGACATCGGATCAGCAGGACAGACTTCGGCTGAAACCGGCCGATCCGCAAAAAAACCCCGGTCTGCCGCGATCCGCCCGGTGAGATACGCCACTGGTCGAATTTCGGACGCACACGGCAAACGAGCCATGAACCGGCCGGGAGTATCTGCGCCGATCTCCTACAGCGAATGCCCGACCGAACGGAACCACTTATTTGCCGTTTCGGAAGATGTTTCGCCACATTTTGCATCAACGTGTATCAGCTTGCGCCGGTTGGCGGGTTGCGCGGGGTCAGGACACGGGACGCCGATGCTTGACGCGCGGGGTGCGGTTTGCCAACGGCCGGTGCATCCCCGCGTGACAGTTGAAAGATATCCGGTTGATCCAGTCCGCATCAAAATCCGCATCGGACCTCACGCTCGATCCCGAACCACCTTATCCCGGTGCCGTGCGCAGGGGCGCGGCAGACGAATGGGCAGATTGGTACCAGTGGGATGGAAACGATCCATTCGAAGATGCGACCGGCCCGTTTTATGCCGCGCGTGAAGCGGGCGGCGCAATCATCACCGGATTTCGTCCCGGCCAAACAAATCGTAACGGGCACGGCATGATCCATGGCGGCGCGTTGATGACATTTGCCGACTTCAGCCTGTTCATGATCGCCGCATCGCAAGGCGAAGGCATCAGCGGCGTCACCGTGACGATGACCAGCGAATTCCTGTCTCCGGCACAGGCGGGCGAATTGCTGATCGGTCGCGGCGAACGCACCGGTGGCGGGCGCAGCCTGGTGATGGCGCGCGGGATCATCTCTGCCGGCGATCGCCCGGTGCTGTCGTTTTCGGGCGTGATCAAACGCTTTGCACAGCGCCCCTGACCGGCAAAATATGCCGCTCGCTGCTTGACGCCGAAGGCCCGCGCCCCGACACTGCCGTTCACACACTATTTGCCGGAGCCATACCCTGCACGCCAGCGATACCCCTCCCCTGTTGCACGATGGTTTTCTGCTGCTCGGCTTTGCGCTCGCCTTCGTGCTGCTGTTCCGCCGGGTCGGGCTTGGCGCGACGCTCGGCTATCTGCTCGCCGGCGTCGTTGTCGGGCCGCAGTGCCTGCATCTGGTGGGTGATGCCGAACAGAAGATGGGCATTGCCGAACTCGGCATAACGCTGCTGCTGTTTCTGGTGGGGCTCGAGCTGGAGCCGGCACGGCTCTGGAAAATGCGGCGTGATATTTTTGTGCTGGGCAGTTTGCAGGTAACGGCATGCGGGCTGGTGCTGGCCGCCGCGCTGCATTTCGCCACGGGTTTTTCCGGTGCGGCCGCGCTTGCGCTGGGCCTGCCGCTGGCGCTGTCGTCGACGGCGCAGGTGCTGCCGATGCTTCAGTCATCGGGCCGCATGAAGACGCGGTTTGGCGAACGCGCATTTGCGGTCCTGCTGCTTCAGGACCTGTCGATCATCCCGCTGATCACGATCGTCGCCGCGCTCAGCCGCAATCCCGCCGATGCCGGTGGGCCGCCGGGGTGGCTGATGGTGGCCGAAACAGCAGGCGCGATCGTCGCGCTGGTGGTGGCAGGGCGGTATCTGCTGCGACCGCTGTTCCGCGTGATCGGCAATCTGGGCGAGCGCGAGATGTTCGTGGTCGCCGCGCTGTTCACCGTGCTTGCTGCCGCCGCGCTGATGCAGATGCTGGGGCTGTCGAGTGCGCTGGGTGCATTCATCGCCGGCGTGATGCTGGCGGGCACGCCCTATCGGCACGAGCTGGAGGCCGCTGTCGAGCCGTTCCGTTCGATCCTGCTCGGCCTGTTTTTCCTGTCGGTCGGGATGATGCTCGATTTGTCGGCGATCGTGCAGGAGCCGCTGTTTGTGCTGGCGATAACGCTGCTGCTGATCACGACCAAGGCAGCGGTGATTTTCGGGCTGGCGCTGTTGTTCAGGATGAACTGGCGCGGCGCGCTGGCGCTGGGTCTGCTGCTCAGCCAGGGCGGCGAATTCGCCTTTGTGCTGTTTACCCAGGCGACCCGCGCGCAGTTGATCGCGCCGCAGGCCGCCAGCCTGTTCGGCGCGGTCGTCACGCTGTCGATGGCAACCACACCTTTCCTGATGTCGGCGACGCGCAAATTCCGCGCAGAACCGGCAGCCAAGGACGAAGTGCGCGAAGGGCCCGAAGGCATCGGCAAATCCCGCGCCGAAGGCGATTGCGCCAATGCAGTGATCGTCGGCTACGGGCGATTTGGTCAGACCGTCGCGCAGATGCTGCTGGCGGGCGGGATCGGGGTCACGCTGATCGACCGCAATGTCGGAATGATCGACACCGCCGCGACATTCGGCTCCAGGGTCTATTTCGGCGATGGCACCCGGCTTGACGTGTTGCGCCAGGCTGGCGCCGACAGCGCGGAAATGATCATGTTCTGCCTCGATGGCGATCAGATCGACGCCGAGCTGATCGAAGCGGTTGGCCAGGCGTTTCCCCAGGCAGCCGTCCATGTCCGGGTGTTCGACCGGTTCGGCATGATCAAGCTCGAACCGACCGGCGCGGCGCTGGTCATTCGCGAAACGATCGAATCCGCGATCGCGATGGCCCGCGCGGCGTTCGATGGCGCAGGCCTGAGCCAGGAAGCAATTCGCCGTGCTGAAGTGGCCTATCGCGCGCGCGACCGCGAACGGTTGCGCGCACAGATCGAAACCGGCGACATGCACGCCGCGCCCGAGCGCATCTTTACCGAGGTCGAAGGCTTGCCACCCGAAATCACCGCAACCGGCTGACCGGGTATCCCTCCATCCGCTTGATCCGGCGGATCGAAAACGATGACCGCATCGCCGACACCCCCGGCAGGCGCGCCAGGCATTCGCGGTGGATCATGTCGTAATCGGCCAGATCCGCCGCCGCTACGCGCAGGATGTAGTCGGCATTCCCGCTCATCAGATGGCATTCCAGAATATCGTCGAAATCGCCGACCGCGCGTTCGAACCGATCCATCGCCTCACGGCTCTGGCTGGTCAGCGTAATCTCGACGAAGACTTCGACCGCAAGGCCCAGACGGCGCGGATCCACGCGCGCGGCGTAGCCCGCAATCAGGCCCTGCTCTTCCAGGGCCTTGATCCGGCGATGGCAGGCCGAGGGCGACAGCGACACCTGCTCGGCCAGATCGGCAATCGAACGCGCCGAGTCGGTCTGCAGCGCCTCAAGCAAGTTGCGATCGGTACGATCCATGCAAGTATTTCCCATATTTCTGGCAATTTGCCGAATACCATCGCGCGCAGGGCCGCTACAAGGGTGAAATGGGGTGATATTTTTCGCAGGCGAAGGATTATCCTGATCGCATCAGCTCCGTTCGAAGGAACACTCCCATGCGCATCGGCACCGTTACCGAAATCAAGAACCACGAATACCGCGTCGGCCTTACCCCGGAATCGGCGCGCGAACTGGTCGCGCATGGTCACGATGTCTGGGTGCAGACCGGCGCAGGGCTCGGCATCGGCGCCAGCGATGCGGCCTATGAAGCCGCCGGCGCGGTGATCAAACCCGACGCCGCCGTGATCTTTGCCGAATGCGAAATGGTCGTGAAGGTCAAGGAGCCCCAGCCCGGCGAACGCGCGCAGCTGCGCCGCGGCCAGGTGCTGTATACCTACCTCCACCTCGCGCCCGATCCCGAACAGACCGCCGACCTGATCAAATCGGGCGTCACCGCCATTGCGTACGAAACCGTGACCGGCCCGGGCCGCAGCCTGCCCTTGCTCAAGCCGATGAGCCAGGTTGCCGGGCGCATGGCGATCCAGGCCGGCGCGACCGCGCTTGAAAAAGCGCATGGCGGGCGCGGCGTGCTGCTGGGCGGCGTACCCGGTGTGGCGCCGGGCAAAGTCGTGGTGATCGGCGGCGGTGTGGTCGGGTTCAACGCGGCGCAGATGGCCGTCGGTCTGGGCGCCGATGTCACGATCCTCGATCGCGATCCCGAAACGCTGGAAAAGCTCGACAACCATTTTGCCGGCCGTGCACGCACGATCTATTCGGGCAAGGCGGTGCTCGCCGAACTGGTCGCGGATGCCGATCTGGTGATCGGCGCCGTGCTGATCCCCGGCGCCGCCGCGCCCAAGCTGGTGACGCGCGACATGCTGTCGACGATGCGCCCGGGTGCAGTGCTGGTCGATGTCGCGATCGACCAGGGTGGCTGTTTCGAAACCAGCCACGCCACGACCCATGCCGAACCGACGTATGTGGTGGACGGCGTCGTGCATTACTGCGTCGCCAACATGCCGGGCGGCGTCGCGCGCACCAGCACCTATGCGCTGAACAACGTGACCCTGCCCCATGCCTTGCGCATTGCCAACATGGGCTGGAAAGCAGCGCTCAAGGCTGATCCCAATCTCGCCGCCGGCCTGAATGTCCACGACGGCAAGCTGACGTACGAAGCCGTCGCGACCGAACTGGGGTATGACTATACGCCGGTCGAAGACGTGCTGGGCTGACTGTGACGCCATCCCCGGCCAAGGCTGGGGATGGTAGCGCTTTTGTGCACACCGTCCTTACCCCAAACGTCGCCCCGGACTTGATCCGGGGTTAGGCTTCTTATTCCTCGCGCCGAAGAAAGCCTGACCCCGGATCAGGTCCGGGGCGACGATTTCAGGAGGGATTTGCGCTTTTCGCAGTCACTCCCGCCGGGACTGAAACCATTCCGTCAGCGCATCTTCGGAAAGGTCGCCAGCCGCCAATTGCAGCACCATGTGGATAGCATCTTCAGGCGTAAACGCGATGGTCACCGCATTCAGCCGCAGGAACAAACGCGCCAGAACCCAGGCGCTGCGCTTGTTGCCATCGGCAAAAGGATGATTGCGCGCCACGCCGAACGCGTAAGCCGCCGCCAGTGCGCACAGGTCGGTTTCGCCATAGGCCCAACGATTGCGCGCACGATCCAGGGCGGATGCCAGCGCTGCGGGATCGCGCACGCCAACCGGTCCGCCATGTTCGGCAAGCTGGCGATCGTGAATCGCATGGGCAACCGCGACGTCTATCCAGACGGGTTCAGCAATCTCGGACACATTACTTGGCCAGAACGCGCAGAATATCCCGGTCTTCGCGCATAATCTGCTCGGCAAGATCCATCTTGGCCGCAAAATCGGGATTGGCCGCAGTGATCCGGATGCCGTCAGGCGTTTCGGTCACATACAGCGTGTCGCCCACCCCTGCCCGCAATTTGGCGAGCAGTTCCTTCGGCAAGACTACGCCTGCGGAATTTCCGATCCTGGTGATTTTGACGCTCGCGTTCATACAAGCGTTATAACGGACCGGTCGGCATTTTCAATCCCTGAGTTGAAGCGGTTGGATCGTCTGCAAACACGGCTTGGTGCGGCAATTTTATCCCGGTTCTGATACTGACGAGCTATTTCGCGGTTTTAACAGCTAGCGACCGCGAATGAAGCAGTGCGGATTTCGTCGTGTTAAATCAGAAGCAGACAGTCGAGGTCGATCATTTCCAGCCAACTGGCAGTGTGTATGCAAGCGATATTCGGCTAATACCAAGATGCGATGATCGCGACTCTTCCCCCTCCCCTTCAGGGGAGGGGTCGGGGGTGGGGCTTCTCGGCTTGGTCAGACCCAGCGGTAAGGCCCCACCCCAACCCCTCCCCTGAAGGGGAGGGGCTCAAGAGGTTCGGATCGATGCACCTGGTATAGGTTCAGCCCGCCGCAATCGCCGCATCATACGCCTCGCTCAGCCCCATCCATTCCGCCTCGACCGTCTCCAGCTTCGCCGACGCCTCGCCCCGGCGGCGCGACAGTTCGCCCATCGCCAGTTTGGCGTATTCGCCTGTAGCCTTGGCGGGTTCGAACATCGCCTTGTCGATCGCGCTGATTTCGGTCTGGAGCTTGGCGATTAGCACTTCGGCGTTGATCACTTTCTTTTTCATGCCCTTGTGCTGTTCGCGCAGCGCTGCGCTCGCCTTGCGATCGGCCTTGCCGTTGCCGCCGCCTTTTCCGGCGGTGGAGCCCTCGCCCTTGGGCTGATTGCGACCGAGCACGAAGTCGATGTATTCGGTCATCGCGCCGTCGAAAGGCTTCGCCGTGCCTTCATCGACCAGCACCAGCCGATCAGCGGTCAGTTCGACCATATGCCGATCGTGGCTGATCAGGATCACCGCGCCCTTGTAGGTGTTCAGCGCCTGGACCAGCGCCTCGCGCGCATCGACGTCCAGATGGTTGGTCGGCTCGTCCAGGATCAGCAGGTGCGGCGCGTCGCGCGTCACCAGCGCCAGCGCCAGCCGCGCGCGTTCTCCACCCGACAGCGTGCGGATTTCGGCCATCGCGCGGTGGCCCGAAAAGCCGAACCGGCCCAGTTGCCCGCGTACAGCCTGCGGTGTGGAATTGGGCATCGCGCGCTGCATATGCACCAGTGGTGTGGCGTCGCCCGCCAGTTCCTCGACCTGGTACTGCGTGAAATAGCCGATCTTCATCTTGCCGCTGGAATTCATCGCCCCTTCCATCGCGGGCAATTGCGCGGCCAGCAGGCGTGCCAGCGTCGTCTTGCCGTTGCCGTTGCGGCCCAGCAGCGCGATGCGGTCATCGGGATCGATCCGCAGGTTCAGCCGGCGCAGGATCGGCGTGTCGCCATAGCCCACGCTGGCCAGATCGAGCGTGATCAGCGGCGGGCGCAGCTCGTCAGGATCGGGAAAGTCGAAGCTGAGCGACGGATCTTCGCTCAGCGCCGCGATCGGCTGCATCCGCGCGAGCATTTTCGCGCGCGCCTGCGCCTGCTTGGCGGTCGATGCGCGCGCGCTGTTGCGGGCGATATAATCCTGCAATTTGGCCCGTTGCACGTCCTGCGCGGCGGCAAACGAGGCGGCCTGTGCGGCGCGTTCGGCGCGCTGGCGTTCGAAATCGTCATATCCGCCGGGATACAGCGTCAGCTTGCCGCCCTGCAGATGCAGGATATGATCGACCACGGTGTTCAACAGGTCGCGCTCGTGGCTGATGATCAGCAGGGTCGCGGGATACGTCTTGAGAAAGTTTTCCAGCCACAGCGTCGCTTCGAGGTCGAGATGGTTCGACGGTTCGTCGAGCAGCAGCACATCGGGTTCGGAAAACAAGAGCGCTGCCAGCGCCACGCGCATTTTCCACCCGCCCGAAAACGAATCGAGCGGCTGGCCTTGCGCCACCTCGTCGAACCCCAGCCCCGACAAAATACGCCCGGCGCGTGCCGGCGCGGCGTAGGCGTCGATCGCGATCAGGCGATCGTGGATGTCGCCCAGCTTGTGTGCATCGGTTTCGGTTTCGGACTGGTGCATCAGCCGCGTGCGCTCGACATCGGCGGCGAGTACGGTGTCGAACGGCGTGGCCGCGCCATTGGGCGCTTCCTGCGCGATATAGCCCAGCCGGCAGCCGCGCGGCATCTCGATCGAGCCGCCGTCGGGCTCGATTTCCTTGATCAGCGTCTTGACCAGCGTCGATTTGCCCGCGCCATTGCGGCCGACGAGCCCGACTTTGCCGCGCGGCGGGATCATCGCGCTGGCATCGGAAATGATATCGCGCCCGCCAAGGCGCACGGTAAGGCTCGAAATTGTCAACATGGGGCGCCGCCTAGCAGGCTTGGCCGGCAAACCCAAGTTCGGTGTAAGGCGCGTGATGCGGGACCGTTCCGCCTCCCATAAAAACTTTGCGCAGGCGTGTCCGGTTTTCCGGCGGACTGCGCATCTCTTTATGAACGCATCGAGGCCGCCATGCCGACCGCGCGTTCGTGGAGGTCAAAATGTCCCATCGATCCGCCATTGCCGACGAACATGACATCATCTCGCCGAAAATCACCAGTCATGGCCCCGCGTTCGATCATCCGGCGCATGTCCGGCCCTATCGCCTGCGCCGCAGTCCGCAAAAACCGCGCGACACCGGCACGCGCGATATCGTCCGGTTCAACACCGAATTGCGCAGCCTGACCGCCGCCGCCGCCTGCGCCGATCTGTTCCGGTCCGCGATCGCCCCCTTCGGCTTCGACACGTTTTCGTGCGGCGAGGTCGACTTGCGCGATCGCAACCGCTGCGTCTTCACGATCATCGCCTGGAGCGATCGCTGGCAGGATTTCTATATCAAATCGGGCCTGATCCATCACGATCCGATCATCAAGGCGCTCGAAACCCGCCGGGAACCCTTTACCTGGAGCGACTTGCGGCGCGATCGCGCGATGGCGCGGTTCGGCACGCGCGCGCTCGACCTTGCGGCAAAGGAAGGCTGGACCGAGGGCCTCGTCGTGCCGATCCCGCAATCGGGCAATCGCATGGGGCTGGTCAGCCTCGCCGGCAACAATCCCGCGATAGCAAAGGCGGACATGGATTATATCTGTGTGATCGCGGTTCTTCTGGCCGGCCATGTCCGCGCGCTGGCGCCCGCCCAGGGTTTTGCCCAGCCGCCAATGGGCCTGACCGAGCGCGAGATCGTCAGCCTGCGCCTCGTGGCGATCGGCTTGCCCGACGCGCAGATCGCCGCGCGCATGGGCGTCAGCACCAGCACCGCGCACGAATTCGTCGAAAAGGCCAAGCGGCGGATGAACGCAAAGTCGCGCGCGGAAATGGTCGCGCTTGCGGTGGCCATGGGCGTGATCGATATTTGACGGGTGCAGTATCGAAACAGAACACGTCGTCCAAATACCCGCTTGTATGATCGATGCGCAGCGTTATCACTGGGCCACGTCGCTGGGGATTGGCCGATCGGGCATGATTACAGAGCTGGATTCGGAACCTATCCCCGCCGATCTGCTGGCCGCGTGTTATACCCAGATGCGCCAGATCGCGCGCGCGGTCATTGCCCGCGATGCCATGGCCCGGGTGTTTCAGCCGACCGAACTGGCGAACGAAGCCGCCATCCGCCTGATCCGCTCCAATCTCGAAGGCGTGACGCAAACCGGGCATATGCTGGGACTGGCCGCGCGCACCATGCGCCAGGTGCTGATCGGCGAAGCACGCAAGACGATGGCCCAGAAGCGTCAGCCGATCACGATGATGACGGCGTTTCCCGACGCCGATGCCGATCATCTGGTCGATATCGAGGCGCTCGACCGCGCACTGGTGGCGCTGGCGACGCATTCGCCCGACCATGCGCAGATCGTGGAGCTGCGGTTCATGCTCGGGCTGTCGCTGGCCGAGGCGGCCGAAGTGACCGGCGTGTCCGAACGGACCTTGGCGCGGCGCTGGCAGGCGGCACGGCTGTGGCTGCTCGATCATATTGGCACGCCATGATCGGGCATTCCGGGAACCACCTTGGCTGACCCCGCGCCCACCGAAATCGAGCGTCGCGTGCTGGCGCTGCTCGATGTGCTGAGTGAGCATTCCGACAACCCGGCCGCGCGTGCCGATCTTCTGGCCGGCGAACACCCGCTGGTGGTGGCGCGCATCGAAAAGATCCTGTCGTCGCACCTGTCGGCGCCCAGCCTGCCGACACAATTGCCGGGAAGCCATGACCGGGTCGACCTCGCCCCGCCGGAACGGTTTGGCGCATTCCGCCTGGTTGCCCCGATCGGCCGGGGCGGCATGGGCGAAGTTTGGCGCGGCGAACGCGATGACGGACTGTTTACGCAAACGGTCGCGATCAAGCTGATCCAGGCGCATCTGCAAGTCCGCGCCGGCGAGGCGTTCGAAAGCGAACGCCGCATTCTGGCGGGGCTGGAACATCCCAATATCGCCCGGCTGATCGATGGCGGCACGACGGTCGATGGCCGGGCCTGCCTGGTCATGGAATTTGTCGATGGTCAGCCGTTCGATGTGGCCTGTGCGCCGTTGCCAGTGGCGGCGCGGATCACTGCGTTCAGGCAGGTCCTGGCCGCGGTGCAATACGCGCATGGCCGGCTGATCGCGCATGGCGATCTGAAACCGGGCAATATCCTGATGGATCGCGATGGCCGCGTGCGGCTGCTCGATTTCGGCATCGCCCGGCTGATCACCGACGATGCCGAGGCGTTTCGCCTGACCGGTGCGGTGACAAGCAGCTTTGCCAGTCCCGCACGCCTGGCGGGCGAGCCGCCTTCGATCCCCGACGATGTGTTCGCACTGGGCCGGCTGCTGGCCGCAATTCTGGATGAGGGAGGCGACCGCGATCTGGCCGCGATCGCCGCCCGCGCAAGCGCCGACGACGAGCAGCGGCGCTATGCCACCGTGCCCGAATTGCTTGCCGATCTGGACCGGCAAGAGCGCGGCTTTCCGGTCAAGGCGGTGGCGCGGACGCGGCGCTATGTCGCGGGCAAATTCGTCCGGCGCAATTGGCGCGCCCTGATCGGTGCCTCTGCGCTGCTGGCAACGATCGGGTATGCCGGGATCACTTATACGCAGGTGCAACGCGAACATGCCGAGGCGAGCGCAAGGTTCGACGATGCGCGCGGCACGGCGCGGTATCTGCTGTTCACGCTGTATGACGAGCTTGCCGCGCGGCCCGATACGCTCAGGCTTCGCCGCGAAGTCGCGGCCACCGCACAGCATTATCTCGACCGGCTGGCGCAGGGCAATTCGCAAGTTCCGGAAGTGCGGATCGAAGCGGCGCAGGGCCTGTTGCGATTGGCCGACGTCGAGGGCGGCCCGCTGTTTGCCAACATGGGCCAGCCGGCCGCCGCGCGCGCCAATATCGATGCCGCGATTGCCGTGTTGCGCCCATTGCAGAGCAAAGAGGGTCAGTTGATGGCGGCGCGCGCGTGGCTGGCATCGGCGTACCTGGCCGAAATGGTCGAAGACTCCGAGGCCAGGGCGCTGCACGACCTAGCCACCGCCAAGGCGCTGATCGATGCCAATGGCCACGCCCCGGCGGAGCTGCGCGGGGATTACCTGGTGTTGCTGTCGATGGTCGATCAATGGCGCCGGCATTACGCCGATGCGATCCGCGAATCCGATCAGGCGATACAGATCCTGCCCGAAGACGACAGGCTGCGCACGCTGACCTTGCGCTCGAAAGCGCTGGAGCTCAAAGGCGACGCGATTTATTATTCGCATCACGAAGCAGCCTCGCTGCCGGTCTATCGCGCTGCGGTCGTACCGATCGAGCGCGCGGTCGCGCTGTATCCCGGCAATATGTTTGCGCACCGGCGGCTGGGGCATATCCTGTGGTCGCTGGGTTCGTCGCTACCCGATGCCGGCGATCCCAAGGCGGCCCTGCCCATTCTTGCACGCTCGGTGGATGAAATGCGCAAGGCCGTCGCGTTCGATCCCGATGACGACGATGCCCGGCGCGGGCTGGACATATCACTGGAAGCGCAAGGCAACGCCCTGATCGCCAACGGATTTCTGCCAGAGGGCTTTGCGCTGCTGGCAACTGTGATGGACGAACGCAAGGCGATCTGGCTGGCCCGGCCCCATGAGGAACGCCGGCTGCGCGATTATGCTGTCGGCGCCGAGGGGCTCGGGAACCAGCAGGGCAATCATCAGCGTTATGCCCAGGCGTGCCCCAACTGGCGCCAGGCGCTGTCGCTGTTTGCGATCATCGACAAAGCGGGGCATCTGTCAGCGCAAGACCGCGCCAACGATATCGCACCGATGCAGAAGGTTATTGCGGAGCACTGCCGGTAATCGGGCAAACCTTCCCCAAGTCGCAACTCTCTCGCACGCCGGGACCACGGTGACGAGAGGTTAGAGATCAACTTCCAAGGTAGGCATCCAGCCGCGCGCAATTGGCGGCGATGGCTGCGGACGGCAAGAACGAGCCCGTAAAGCTGTTGCGCGCCAGTTGCGCCAGATCGTCGCGCGTCAGGCTGCGCGCCTTTGCCACTGCGCGATAATTGTCTGCAACATACCCGCCGAAATACGCCGGATCGTCCGAATTGACCGTCGCCTTCAGCCCTTCGCGCAACATCGCGTCGATCGGATGATCGATCAGATTGCCGACCACGCACAGCTTGAGGTTCGACAACGGACATACTGTCAAGGTCATGCCGCTCGCAACCAGCCGCGCGACCAGCCCGGCATCTTCCAGCGCCCGGTTGCCATGATCGATCCGGTCGACATGCAGCACATCGAGCGCCGCGATCACGTATTCCGGCGGGCCCTCCTCACCGGCATGCGCAACCAGTTTCAACCCGTGTTCGCGCGCCGCCGCAAACACCCGTGCAAATTTCTGCGGCGGATGGCCCAGTTCGGACGAATCCAACCCGACCGCCGTGATTTTCGGCAGCCACGGCCCCGCTTCCTCCAGCACTGCAAACGCATCTGCCTCACTCAGATGGCGAAGGAAACACATGATCAGCGCGCTCGTCATGCCGTGGCGCGTCTTCGCCTCGGCCATCGCCGACACCAGGCCCTCGATGACTGCGCAAAACGGCACGCCGCGCGCGGTATGCGTCTGCGGGTCGAACATGATTTCGGCATGGACCACGCCATCGGCCGCTGCGCGATCGAAATAGGCCATGGCCAGGTCGTGAAAATCCCGGGCGGTCAACAACACCGCTGCACCGGCATAATAGATGTCGAGAAAATCCTGCAGATTGGAAAAGGCATACGCCGCGCGCACCGCCTCGACATCGGGATAGGCCAGCGCCACGCCGTTGCGCCGCGCCAGCGCGAACATCAGTTCGGGCTCCAGGCTGCCCTCGATATGCAGGTGCAGCTCTGCCTTGGGCAGGCCGGTGATAAACACGTCAAGATCGGTCATACATCGGTTCCCTGCGTCAATGCCAAGCGGCCGAGCCTGGCATGCCTCAATCCGGCAGCGCGGTCAGGAACGCGCGCACGACATGTGCCGAATTGACCGAGGCCAGCTGCATGAAGGTATCCATCCGGTTGGCATCGGCATCGCCGCCCGCCAGATCGGACAGGCTGCGAAACACGATCGCGGGCACGGTGTTGGCATAGGCGACCTGGATCACCGCCGCGCTTTCCATATCCAGCACGCGCGCATGCCATGCGCCGAACAGATATTCGCGGAATTCGGCATTGTCGGCATAAACGCCCGCCGAAACCCCGGTACCTCCCACCGAAATCTGCGGCGCGCGTGGCAGGCATTGCCGATGCCCGCCCGCCTCGACACAAGCCGACAGCGCCATGCCGGCCGCGACCTTGCGCGCGAGCGCAACCAGCGCCGGATCGGCAGGCATCGTGAAAAACCGCCTGGCGCGGTGGTCGGCGCTGGCGACAGTCGTGCCCCGCGGAAAAACGAACTGCCAGTTGCGCGGCGCGCCGGCAAAGGTTTCGGGTGGCTGCCAGCCTTGCGCGGTTTTTCGCGCAAACGACGCCTCCAGGTATTGCCCCCAGTCTTCGGGCACGACGACATCGCCGATCGTCAGCGCCGGATCGACCCCGCCCGCGATCCCCGAAAACACGATCCGCCGCACGGCAAACCGGTCGAGCACCAGTTGCGTCGTCATCGCCGCGTTGACTTCGCTGACCCCGCTTTTCATCAGGATCACCGCTTTGCCATCCAGCGTGCCCGTTACGAACGGCATGCCATTGATCGCATACGCGTGCGGCCCGGTCACTGCACCCTCGAGCGCCGCGTACTCCGGCCCGAACGCAGTCATCACCACCGTGCGCGGTGTATCGTCGAGCTTTTGCGCCAGAACCGGGGTCGCGGCGCACAGGCCGATTGCTGATAAAATCCTGACTATCATCGCCGGCATCATGCCCGCCCCTGTGCAAAAATGCGCGCACTTTATGCGATCTTAATGCGCGCCCCGCGCTTCGCCGTGGATCGTTTACGCCAGACGGGACCATGGGCGAGGCCACAACGGACAATCGAAGGGGACCCTCGCCGTGACCGATCTTGCCTGGCTGGCCATTCTTGGCGGCCTGTCGCTGCTGACACTGGGTTTCGTGCGCTTGTGTGACGCGTCGTGATGTCGCTGGTTCTTGCCGGCGTCAGCGCGCTCGCTCTGCTCGGCTATCTGATCGCGGTGCTGATGCGTCCGGAAAAGTTCTGAGCCATGCCGATGGAATCAAAAAATGTTTGAAAGGAAACCCTCGCAATGTCTGCGGGCATGACAGGATCCGGCTGGGCATTGATCGCGACGTTCGTCGCGCTGTGCATCGCCATGGCCAAGCCCGTCGGGCTGTGGCTGTTCGCTCTGTATGAAGGGCGCGATACGCCGCTGACGCGCGTGCTTGGTCCGGTCGAGCGCGGGTTTTATCGCCTGTCGGGGATCGACCCGGCGCGCGAGCAGACTTGGCGCCAATACGCGCTGGCCATGCTGATGTTTCAGTTCGTGACCGCGTTGCTGACCTATGCGGTGCTGCGCCTGCAGGGGGTGCTGCCGCTCAATCCACGCGGGTTGCCCGGGTTGAGCGCCGACCTGGCGATGAACACCGCGATCAGCTTTGTGACGAACACCAACTGGCAGGCGTATTCCGGCGAATCCACGCTGTCCAACCTGTCGCAGATGTTCGCGCTGGTGCCGCACAATTTCCTGTCTGCGGCGACCGGCATTGCCGTCGCATTCGCCGTGTTTCGCGGCTTTGCCCGCGCGCAGACACAGACGCTCGGCAATTTCTGGGCCGATATCACCCGCATCACGCTCTACCTGCTGATCCCGGTCGCCTGCATCCTGGCGCTGGTCATGGTTGCCGGCGGCGTGCCGCAGACGTTCGTCAGCAGCATCGATGTAACCACGCTCGAAGGCGCGCACCAGACGCTCGTGACCGGCCCTGTCGCCAGCCAGGAAGCGATCAAGATGCTCGGCACCAACGGCGGCGGGTTCTTCAACGTCAATTCGGCGCACCCGTTCGAAAACCCCAGCGCGGTCATCAACCTGGTGCAGATGCTGGCGATATTCGCGATCGGCGTCGGGCTGACCTGGTGCTTTGGCAAGGCGGTGGGAGATACCCGGCAAGGCTGGGCGATCCTGACCGCGATGATGATCCTGTTCGTGGCAGGCGTCAGCGTCGTCTATTGGCAGGAAGCCGGCGGCAATCCGCTGCTCCACCTTGGCGGCGCCAACATGGAGGGCAAGGAATTGCGCTTTGGCGCCGCCGCCAGCGCGCTGTTCGCCACCATCACCACTGCGGCCAGTTGCGGCGCAGTCAACGCGATGCACGACAGCTTCATGCCGCTGGGCGGGCTGGTGCCGATGTTCAATATCGAACTGGGCGAAATCGTCGTCGGCGGGGTCGGCTCGGGGATCTACGGGTTTCTGCTGTTTGCACTGCTGGCGGTGTTTATCGCCGGGCTGATGGTCGGGCGCACGCCCGAATATGTCGGCAAGAAGATCGAGGGCCGCGAAGTCAAGCTGGCAGTGCTGGCGATCGTCGTGCTGCCGCTGTGCATCCTGGGCGGTACCGCGCTGTCGAGCGTGCTGTCGGGCGGCCTGGCCGGGTTGGGCAACAAGGGTCCGCATGGCTTTTCGGAATTGCTCTATGCGTACACTTCGGCCACGGGCAACAACGGCTCGGCCTTTGCCGGGCTGAGCGCCAACACACCGTATTTCAACGGTACGCTGGCGGTGGCGATGTGGATCGGCCGCTTCTTCATGATGGTGCCGGTGCTCGCCATCGCCGGATCGCTGGCGGGCAAACGCCACGTGCCGCCCTCGCCCGGATCACTGCCCACCACAGGCCCCCTGTGGATCGGCCTGCTGATCGGGATCATCCTGATCGTCGGCGGACTGACTTTCCTGCCCGCGCTCGCGCTTGGCCCCATTGCCGAACAGATGGCAATGCTGGCCGGCACGACATTCTGAGGCATCCCCATCATGTCGACCTCAAAAACCACCATGTTTTCGCGCGCGCTGGTCATCCCTGCGATCGGCGAAGCCCTGCGCAAGCTGCATCCGCGCGATCTCGTGCGCAACCCGGTGATGTTCGTCACCGCTGTTGTCGCAACGCTGCTGACCGTGCTGCTGCTGCTGGGAAATCTAACCGGGGATCAGGCCGGCCTGCCGATCGGATTTCAGCTGCAATTGATCGTCTGGCTGTGGCTGACCGTGCTGTTCGGCACGTTTGCCGAGGCGCTGGCCGAAGGGCGCGGCCGCGCCCAGGCCGCCAGCCTGCGCGCAACGCGCAGCGAACTGTCGGGCAAGAAACTGCGCGGCGCAGATAGCGATGCCTACGACCTGGTTGCCGCCAGCACCCTTGCCAAAGGCGATGTCGTGCTGGTCGAAACCGGCGACCTGATCCCGTCCGACGGCGATGTCATCGCAGGTGTCGCCTCGGTCAACGAAGCGGCGATCACCGGCGAATCCGCGCCGGTCATCCGCGAAGCGGGCGGCGATCGCAGCGCGGTGACTGCCGGCACGCGTGTCATCTCGGACCACATTCGCGTGCGTGTGACCCAAGAGCCCGGCCAGGGCTTTCTCGACCGCATGATCGCCCTGGTCGAAGGCGCGCAGCGGCAGAAAACGCCCAATGAAATCGCGCTGACGATCCTGCTGGTCGGGCTGACGATCATCTTCCTGTTTGCGGTCGCGTCGATCCCCGCGTTTGCGGCCTATGCCGGGGGGCAGATCGCGGTGGCGGTGCTGGCGGCATTGCTGATCACATTGATCCCCACGACGATCGCCGCGCTGCTGTCGGCGATCGGCATTGCCGGGATGGACCGGCTGGTGCGCTTCAACGTGCTCGCCAAATCGGGTCGCGCGGTCGAGGCGGCGGGCGATATCGATGTGCTGCTGCTCGACAAGACCGGCACGATCACCGTGGGCGACCGCGCCGCATCGGAATTCCGCCCGTTGCGCGGCGTTTCGCCCACCGATCTGGCCGATGCCGCGCTTTGGGCGAGCCTGGCCGACGAAACACCCGAGGGGCGCAGTGTGGTCGTGCTCGCGCGCGAACGGCATGGACTGGTCGCGGAACTGCCTGCGGGGACGACAGTCATCCCGTTTACCGCACAGACGCGGCTGTCGGGCGTACAGACCAGCGACCGGCTGATCCAGAAAGGCGCGATCGATTCGATCATCCGCGCCAATCCCGATGCAAGCGAGGCCGCCAAAACCGAACTGCAGCGCAATGCCGACGAAATCGCGCGGCTCGGCCAGACGCCGCTGGGGGTGGCTCAAAACGGGCAATTGCTTGGTGTGGTCGCGCTGAAAGACGTGATCAAGGCCGGCGTACGCGAACGGTTCGGCGAATTGCGCCGCATGGGCATCCGCACTGTCATGATCACCGGCGACAATCCCCTGACTGCCGCCGCGATCGCCGCCGAAGCGGGCGTCGACGATTTCCTGGCGGAGGCCACGCCCGAAGACAAATTGGCGCTGATCCGCAAGGAACAGCAGGGCGGACGGCTTGTCGCCATGTGCGGCGATGGCACCAATGACGCCCCCGCGCTGGCGCAGGCCGATGTCGGCGTCGCAATGAACACCGGCACGCAGGCCGCGCGCGAGGCGGGCAACATGGTCGATCTCGACAGCGACCCGACCAAGCTGATCGAAATCGTGGGCCTTGGCAAACAGCTGCTGATGACGCGCGGCGCGCTGACCACGTTTTCGGTCGCGAACGATGTCGCCAAATATTTCGCGATCATTCCCGCCATGTTTGTCGTGCTGTATCCGCATCTGCGCGCGCTGAATGTCATGCACCTTGCCAGCCCGCAAAGCGCGATCCTGTCTGCCATCATCTTCAACGCGCTGATCATCCCGGTGCTGGTGCCGCTGGCGCTGAAGGGCGTACGGTATCGTCCGGCCGGCGCAGGTGCGCTGCTGGCACGCAACCTGGCGATCTATGGCGCAGGCGGTCTGATCGCGCCGTTTATCGGGATCAAGACAATCGACCTCGCCATCACGTCCCTGCACCTCGTTTAGGTAAAACCCCCGATGCTCACCGACCTCACGCAAGCCGCCCGCCCCGCCCTTGTCCTCACCGGGCTGATGTTCGCGCTCACCGGCCTGGCCTATCCTGCCGCGATAACCGGAATTGCGCAGATCGCGATGCCGTATCAGGCCAATGGTTCGCTGGTCTCGCGCAGCAATCCAATGGATTATCGCGTGGCCGGCTCCGCATTGATCGGGCAGAACTTTACCGGCGATACCTGGTTCCACGGCCGGCCTTCGGCTGCAGGCAAAGGCTATGACGCCACGCAATCGAGCGGATCGAACCTGGGCCCGACGTCAAGGACGCTGATCGACCGCGTGGCCGCCGATGCCAAAGCCAACCCGGGTGCGCCGATCGACATGCTGACGACATCGGCATCGGGCCTCGATCCCGATATCAGCCCCGAGGCGGCCGAATGGCAAGCCGCGCGTGTCGCCGCCGCGCGCCATATCGCGCCCGCCAAAGTCCTCGCGCTGATCGACAATGCGGTCGAGATGCCGCTGCTCGGGTTCATCGGCGAGCCGCGCGTCAATGTGCTGCGCCTCAACCTCGTCCTCGACAAACAGGCCGGAACTGGCGCACAACGCCCGCGATGACCGAACCGCAGCGCCCCGATCCCGATGCCCTGATGCGCACGCTGGCGCTTGGCAAGGGCGCAGGATCGGGAAGCGGCAAACCCAATCCGCGCGGCCGGCTGAAAGTCTTTCTCGGCGCGGCGCCGGGCGTGGGCAAGACCTGCGAAATGCTCGACGATGGCGCGGCGCGGCGCAACGCCGGGATCGATGTCGTGATCGGCCTTGCCGAAACCCACGGCCGCATCGACACGATTGCGCGCACCGCCGGGTTCGAGATCGTCCCGCGCAAGATGATCGAACACCACGGCCGCCTGCTCGACGAGCTGGACATCGACGCGGTGATCGCGCGCGCACCCGCGCTCGTGCTGATCGACGAACTGGCGCATACCAACGCCACCGGCAGCCGCCACGACAAGCGGTATCAGGACATCGAGGAAATCCTCGACGCCGGGATCGATGTCTATTCGACGCTGAACATCCAGCATATCGAGAGCCTGAACGACGTCGTCGCTTCGTTTACCCGCGTCCGCGTGCGCGAAACCCTGCCCGACCGCGTGCTCGAACAGGCCGAGCTCGAAATCGTCGATCTGCCGCCCGACGAGTTGATCGAGCGGCTGCGCGAGGGCAAAGTCTATGTGCCCGAGGAGGCCAGCCGGGCGCTTGCGCATTTCTTTTCCAAGTCGAACCTGTCGGCGTTGCGCGAACTGGCGCTGCGCCGCGCGGCGCAGGCAATCGATGCGCAAATGCTCGACCATGTCCGCGCCCACGCGCTGGCGGGCAAATGGGCTGCGGGCGAACGGCTGGTGGTGGCGATTTCGGAACACCCCGGCGCGACCGGGCTGGTGCGGTCGGCCAAGCGCATGGCCGACGCGCTGGGCGCGCCGTGGACCGCGCTGCATGTCGAGACCACGCGCGACCTGGGCCTGTCCGATGCCGACCGCGGACAATTGGGCACCACGATCGAACTGGTCCAGCATCTGGGCGGCGAAACCGCAACGATCCCTGCCGAAAACATCGTGACCGGGCTGCTTGCATTCCTCGATGAAACGCGTGCGACGCAGCTGATCCTGGGCAAGGCCACCCGCTCGCGCTGGCACGAGTGGCGCCACGGCTCGGTCGTCGACAATATGGTGCGGCGTGCGTCGGGCGTGGCCGTCCATGTCCTGACGCTCGGCGAAACCGCCGAGCGCAAGCGCCCCCGCACCAGCGTGATCGGGCAGCAGACCGGGCCCGGCCGCTGGGGCACGCCGATCGGCCATGTCATCTCGCTCGGGCTGGTGGCGCTGGTAACGCTGCTGGGAGTGTCGATCGCCGGCATCGGCAGCGTGACCAATATCGCGCTGCTATATCTGCTGCCCGTTCTGGTCGCGGCGACGCGGTTCGGACTGCGCACCGGGATCATCACCGGGCTTGCCTCATCGCTGGCGTACAATTTCTTTTTCATTCCCCCGCTGCTGACCTTTTCGATCGCCGATCCGCAAAACCTGATCACGGTCATGGTGCTGCTCGGGATTGCCGTACTGGTCAGCCAGATGGCCTCGCGCGTGCGCGATCACGCGCTGCTGGCGCGCAACAGCGCGGCGCAGAACGGCGCAATTGCCGGATTTGCCCGGCAATTGACCGGCATCAGCAGCGAAACCGAACTGGCCCAGGTGCTGTGCGCCGAAGTTGCGCGCCTGCTCGATGTGCGCGCGATGCTGCTGCTGCCCAGTGCGGGCGACTTTGCCGGCGACCTTGAGGTGCGCGCCGCCAATCCGCCCGAAGACCGGCTGGAAACGCTCGACCGCGCCGCCGCGCGCTGGGCTTATGATAACAACCGCCGTGCGGGGCGCGGATCGGATACACTGACCGCGTGCGAATGGCTGTTCAATCCGATCGGCGTGGGCGGGCGCGTGCTCGGCGTGCTCGGGATTGCGCGCGACGACACCGGCAGGCCGCTGCGCGTCGGGCAGTTGCCGCTGTTGTCCAGCCTGCTCGACCAGGTCGGGCTGGCGTTCGAGCGCATCGCGCTGGAAGGTGAAATGGCCGGCGTTGCCAAATTGCGCGAACAGGACCGGTTGCGTACCGCTTTGCTTTCATCGGTCAGTCACGATCTGCGTACGCCCTTGACGGCGATCATCGGCAATCTCGATGCGATCCGCCCTGCCAACGACGAACAGGCCGACCAGCTTGGCACCGCGCGCGCAGAGGCCGAACGCTTGCGCGGGTTCGTCGCAAACCTGCTCGACATGGCGCGGATCGAGGCCGGGGTGCTGTCGCGCGGCAGCGAACCAGTCGATCTGGCCGATGCCATCGCCGGCGCGGTCCACGATCTGCGCACCCGGCTGACGGCCAATCCGATCCGCATGGATGTGTCGCCGGACCTGCCGTTCGTGCTGGTCGATGCGCAGCTGTTTCAGCAATGCCTGGTCAATCTGATCAGCAATGCCGCCACCCATGGCGATCCGGGAACCCCGATCACGATCGCGGCGCGTCGCGAGCCAGGCTACATGACGCTGATGGTGATGGACCAGGGTCCGGGTCTGCCCCCGGGCGAGGAAGACCGCATTTTCGAAACCTTTGCGCGGATCGAAGGGTCCGACCGCAAGGGCGGCACCGGGCTGGGCCTGGCGATTGTGCGCGGATTTTGCACCGCGATGGGCCTGACGGTGTCGGCCGCCAATCGTACGGATGCGAAAGGGGCCTGTTTTACGATACGGTTCGACGAAGCGCATCTGAGCCATATCGAAGAGGCCGCATCATGAAACCGCTGTGCGTATTGGTGGTCGAGGATGACGCGGCCATCCGCAAACTGCTGAACGCCGCGCTGACCCGCACCGGCTATCGCGTGATCGAGGCCGCCGACGGCCGCGCCGCGCTGGCGTCGCTGGCGATCGACAAGCCCGATGCGGTGCTGCTCGATCTCGGGTTGCCCGATCGCGACGGCCTGGAGCTCGTGCCGCTGATCAAGCAGGCCCGAACCGGACTGATTCCGGCGCTGATCGTGGTTTCTGCGCGCGACGCCACCGATCAGAAAGTCGCCGCGCTCGACCTCGGCGCCGATGACTATGTGATCAAGCCGTTCGACAGCGAGGAATTGCACGCCCGGCTGCGCACCGCCCTGCGCCACCGCCTTGCTGCGGAAACCCGCGTTGCAAAAATCACGCTGGGCGATGTCGAGATCGACCTTGCCGCGCGAATAGTCCGGCGCGGCGGTGAAGAGGTGCATCTGACGCCCAAGGAATACGGTATGCTGGCCGAACTGGCGAAACATGCCGGCCGCGTGATCACCCATGCGCACCTGTTGCGCGCCGTCTGGGGCCCGGGCCACGAGCACGACGTCGAATACTTGCGCGTCGCCGCGCGCGGCATCCGACGCAAGCTGGAGGTGGATCCGGCCAGCCCGGCGCTGCTGCGCAACGAACCGGGCGTCGGCTATCGGCTAATGGGCTGACCTTGGCCCCCTCCCCGTCAGGGGAGGGGCTGGGGGTGGGGGCTCTCCCCACTCGTCAACGCTTGTTGACAGGCGCAGACCCCACCAACGTCGCCCCGGACTTGATCCGGGGCAAGGCTTCTTTGATGCGCTGGCCGATGATGAAAGCGTTCCGTATGCCTCTCGCGATGCCGCAAGCTCGGGACATCACGAGCCGTTGCGCACAAGGAGGCACAATCCCGGATCAAGTCCGGGATGACGTGTGGGGTGAGGTCGGTATTGCAATGACCAAGGTTGACCGGGAGGCACAATACCGGCCCGGACCGTATCGCGGGATATAGCCGAGGGCCCCCACTCGTCAACGCTTGTCGACAGGCGCATACCCCACCCACGTCGCCCCGGACTTGATCCGGGGCAAGGCTTCTTTGATGCGCTGGCCGATGCTGAAGGCGTTCCGTATGTCTCTCGCGATGCCAAGCTCGGTACATCACGAGCCGTTGCGCACAAGGAGGCACAATCCCGGATCAAGTCCGGGATGACGTGTGGGGTGAGGTCGGTATTGCAATGACCAAGGTTGAGCGGGAGGCACAATACCGGCCCGGACCGTATCGCGGGATATAGCCGAGGGGCCCCACCCCAACCCCTCCCCTGAAGGGGAGGGGCTTTGCCTCGTCCTAGTTGTGTTCGTCTTCGAGGCTGAAGCGATCGGCTTCTTCGTCATACGAGAAAATCTCCGCATAACGGCCCCATAGCGTGACGTTCTTCAGCGTTTCCTCGGCATAATCCTCGCTCATGTAGTCTTCCAGCTCGTCGCGGAAGCGGCGCGCGGGGGCTTCGTGGCTCGCGCGTTCGTCGAGGACGCGGCGGATGTGCTGGACTAGCGGCACATGCTGGATCAATGCCTGCGCAAACAGCGCCTTGCGCTGATCGACGTCGCCCTGGGCGTAGCGGCGCGCGGCCGGCGTCAGCACAAGTTCGGGGCCCTGCAATTCGGCAAAGCGCAGCAGTTGCAGCGTTTCGGCGATCGGGAACAATTCGTCGGCTTCGAGTTGCAGCGAATCCGCCAGTTCGGACATGCTGGCCCGGCCCTCGAAGGGCGTCCCGTCCACTTCCTCGATCAACCCGGCGAGCGAATTGGTCGACACGCGCGGCAGCACCATTGCAATGCTGGTCGCCTGCGGCTGGCCATCGCGCATCGGCGCGGTGATTTCGGTGCGCGCGGTCATGCGCGCATAGATGTCGTCGACCAGCGTGCGGAACGCCGGATCGAGCCGGTCACGCGGTTGCGGCAGGTCGACCTTGATCTCGCTGACCACACGCCCCGGGTTGCTCGAAAACACCAGGATGCGGTCGCACATCAGCACCGCTTCCTCGATATTGTGCGTGACGATGAGGATCGATTTGATCGGCACTTTGCCTTCGGCCCATAGATCGAGCAGATCGGTGCGCAGCGTTTCGGCGGTCAGCACGTCGAGCGCCGAAAACGGCTCGTCCATCAGCAGCAGCGACGGATCGACGACCAGCGCGCGCGCCAGGCCCACGCGCTGCCGCATACCGCCCGACAGTTCCTTCGGGTACGCGTTTTCAAACCCGTCGAGCCCGATAAGATCGATCGCGGCCAGTGCGCGCTTGCGTGCCTGCGCCGTCGGCACTTTCTGCGCCTCCAGCCCGAGTTCCACGTTTTCGAGCACGGTCAGCCATGGAAACAGCGCGAATGTCTGAAACACCATGGCCACCGATGGATTTGGTACATCGGCGGCGGGCACCAGCCGCGATATGCCTTCGCTCGGGCGGATCAGCCCGGCGATCGAACGCAGCAGCGTCGATTTGCCCGACCCCGACCGGCCGAGCAGGCCGACGATTTCGCCATGCGTCAGCTCGAGATTGACATCGTCGAGCACCAGGTGGTCCTGACCCGAATAGAAATGGCGCAGGCCTTTGACTTCGACCAGCAGGGGCTTTGCAGCGATTGCAGCAGTGGCCATGGGTAATTCCTCAGGTCAGGCGCATACGGCGTTCGCCATATGCATAAAGGGGGCGCCACACCAGGCGATTGAAACCGAGCACGAACACACTCATCACACCGACACCCAGCGCGACACGGGCATAATCGCCCGCCGCCGTCGCCTCGGCAATATAGCTGCCCAGGCCATGCGCGACCAGCCGGTGATTGCCCCAGGTGACGAGTTCGGCCAGGATCGAGGCATTCCACGATCCGCCGCTCGCGGTCAGCGCGCCGGTGATGTAATACGGGAAAATCCCGGGGATCGCGACCTGTCGCCACCATTGCCAGCCGCGCACATGGAACATGTCAGCCGCTTCGCGCAAGTCTGTCGGAATGGCGCTGGCGCCCGCAATCACGTTGAACAGGATATACCACTGCGTGCCCAGGATCATCAGCGGCGACAGCCAGATATCGGGCGGCAGGTGCCATCGCACCAGCGCGATCACGACGAACGGAAACAGCACGTTGGCCGGAAACGCCGCCAGGAACTGCGCCAGCGGCTGCAACCGCTCGGCCCACGCCGGGCGCAGGCCGATCCACACGCCGATCGGCACCCAGATCGCGCTGGCCAGCACGATCAGCACGATCACGCGGATCATCGTCAGGCAGGCATAGCCGACCGCGACCAGCGCATCGTGCAGCACCAGATAGCGCATGACATAGCGCCCGGTCAGCACCAGCGCGGCAAGTACCGCAATCGCCACAGCCGCTTTCCACGCCCATTCCACCGCTGCAGACGCCGCGCGCCTGTCCATCAGCCGGCGCTGTTGCACGCGCGGCTCGAACGCCAGCAGCATCCGGCCGATCGCGCCCAGCGGCGACAGCACCACCGGCAGCAACCGCGTCTTGCGCAGGATATCGAACACCCATGACTGCGGCCGCTCGGCCGAGGCGGTCATTTCGAAGCGGAAGCGGTCGGCCCACGCCACGATTGGGCGGAAAAACAGCTGATCATATGCAACGATCACCAGACCCATCATGCCCACGGCCCAGGCCACCGCATGAAAATCCTGATGCGCGATCGCCAGATCGAGATACGAGCCGATTCCGGGCAACGTGACTTTGGTATTGCCCACGGTCATCGCTTCGGACGCAACGACAAAGAACCAGCCGCCCGACATCGACATCATCGCATTCCACACCAGCGCGGGCGTGCCGAACGGCAGGTCGAGTTTCAGGAATCGGCGGATCGGCGACAGGCGATAGATCATCGTCGCCTCTTCCAGATCGCTGGGGATCGAGCGTAGCGACTGATAGAAACTGAACGCCATGTTCCACGCCTGGCTGGTGAAGATGGCGAAGATCGACGCGCATTCCACGCCGAGCACGCTGCCGGGGAACAGCCCCATGAAGCCGGTGATGGTAAAGGTCAGGAACCCCAGGATCGGCACCGACTGCAGGATGTCGAGCGCCGGCACGATCAGTTGCCCGGCCCGCCTGCTGCGCGCGGCGAGCGTTGCCACCACCAGCGTAAACACCGTCGAGGCGAACAGCGCGGCAAACATGCGCATCACCGTGCGCAGCGCATAATACGGCAGATACACAGGATCGAGCGTCACCGGCGCCAGTTGCAGCGTCGACAGCGGCGCAATCGTGCCTTGTGCGGCATGAAAGAACACGACGCTGAGACCCGCCAGGATGACGAACGCAATCGCATCCTCGCGGCTGGGCCGGGTCAGCCGCAGCATCCGCGAAAACGCAGGCAGTGGCCGGGCCATGAAGCGATCCTGGGGGCTCATCGGGTCCCTAACTCGTTGTACTGACTGTCCAGGTGGCGGAAATGACGTCACCATGGCGGGAAAGGTGGTCGGTAATCGCGTCGAGATCGGCTTCGCTGGCACGCGACGGCACCAGCACGGCGGCCAATTCGACCGTATCGTCGGTCTGCGCCAGAGTCTCGATCTGGCGGATCGGGTAATGCATGTTTTCCAGCTCTTCGAACAGCAGATCGCGACCATGGGCGACGCGTTCGGGCGGCATGGTCAGATGCACGCGGTACAGCGCCTCGGTATCATTGTGCGAAACCGGGCGGCGGTCGATGAATTCTACCAGCGGCCGCAGCAGCGTGTTGCCCGCCAGCACGAACACCGTGACCAGCGCGGCCTCGGCCGGGCGCCGCGCGCCGGCAAACGCGCCAACCGCGGCAGACGCCCACAGCGTTGCCGCGGTGTTGAGCCCGCGCACTTGCGGCCCGTCCTTCATGATGACGCCCGCGCCCAGGAACCCGATGCCCGATACGACATAGCTGATCACGCGCACGCCGCCATCGGCGCCCGCGCTGCGCAGGCCCAGATCGACAAATGCCGCCGCGCCGACCGCGACCAGCACATTGGTGCGCAGGCCCGCGCTGCGCTGGCGCCATTGCCGCTCCAGCCCGACCGCCGTGCCCAGCACGAACGCGGTGAACAGGCAGATCAGCGTTGTCAGCAGTGCGCCCGCATCGAAGGCGAATTCTGCCAGGCCGGAGGGATGCGTGATCGGGACCATGATTGCAATCAGATCGCGGCGTGCAAGCGCAGGCCGAACACATGCACCGGCCCCCGGTCGCGATTGTAGCCTGGATTGGCAATGAACTGATAGTCTGCCGTGACGTTCACGGCCTTGATCACGGCAAAGCTGTACCAGGCTTCCGCGATCCATTCGTCGCCCGGATGCGGCAGCCGGCCATCACCCACCAGCGTTCCCAGCCCGCCATCGTCAAAGAATATCTGGTGCGTCCTCGATATGCCGTTGACGACGCCGGCCAGCCCGATCTTGTCCGACGCGCGGCCCCAGCCCTGCCCGGTCAACGTCGCGCCGGTCGAGACGCTGCGGTCGATATCGGTAAAATCGTCGGCCTCGGTCACGCCGTCGGACGCCGATGCGCGCAGGAACACGCCGAGCGACGACGTCAGTTCCTGCTCGGCATTGATAGTGCCGCCGTAATGATCGGTGTTGCGGCGATAGGCCGCGTTGTCGGGCATGACGCCGGTCGCGTTGTAGGCCGCAATCAGATCGCGCAAGCGCGCCAGATTGCCGCGCGTAAACCACCCGGCAAGCCGGATCGCGCCGCCATGCCCGGCAATGGTGTGGCGATGCTCGACTTCGCCGACAACCTGGTACTGCTGGAATCCGACTTCCAGCGACGGCTGGTTCGGTACCTTGGACAGATCGAACAGCCCGGCGCGCAATGTCCACGCGCCCTGATACAGTTCAGCCGCACCGCCGAACGTAAACCCCCAGGCATTGGCCGCATAATCGAACGCGCCGGCATCGATCATCGACCAATTGAGGAAATCGCCCCGCGCGTCATGCGCATAGGTGTTGGTGTCGAACACATCGGTCACGCCGAATTTGCCGACCGTCAGCACCAGCCGGTTTGCGGTCTGACTGCCGCGCAGCGCATTGGCCGCGGCATCGATTTTGGCGTTGTCTCCGCCCAGGTTTATCGTCTGGCGAAGAAACAGCCGCGGCAATTTGAAATACGGCTCCTTCTTGCCGACCTTGTACGCTTCGGCGCTGGGAAACCCGGCGACGCCCAATGTGTTGGACAGGCCGAAGCCCTGGTCGATTTCGGGATTGATCCAGATTTCGGCGCCATGCCAGGGACGCACCCCGGCATAGAGCGTCACATCCCAGGTTTCCTGGCCCTGATGCGGCGCAAGGCTGTTGGTGCCTGCATACGGCGCATTGAAGCCGGGCGTGGCCTGCACGGTGAAAGTCGTCTGGCCGTGGATCGCGAAATTCTGGTCGGGTGCAGGCGAACTGTCGGCGGCAGGCGCTTCGCCATGCGCCAGGGTCGGCGCGGCCAGCAATGCCAGCGCGCCCAGGAGCCGGGTTATGCCGTAGCCGGCGCGGCGATCAGGTGCACTGCGCCGCAACTGTCGCACTCACAAGTTGCAGGGTTGGCAGCGCGTGTCATTGTCGGTCCCCTGAACCTGATTGAACAATACCGGAACCGGCGTCTTCGCGCCCGCCATCGCAATTAAATATGACGATTGCGTGTCAGGTGGTGCGAGCCGGTCCGAGAACCGGGGCCTATACCGCAGACCGCTCGGCGGCAATCGCGAAACGGCGTTCCGGCGCCATCTTTCTGTCGGAAACACGATCTCCGGGCGCTTTGGCAACACTGCCAGCCTTACGCGAAGATGAACGAAGCGACCGGTTCCTGCTCGGGGAATATGCCCCCTTTGTCAGGTTGAGCCAGCATGGGGCCATCCCCAGATACGCAACGTCGGTCGGCCGGTCAGTATGCCAGTTAGACCACTTCTCCCGGCGTGGGTCACCTCCTCCCCCCTATGATCTGGCCCGCGTCGGGGGTTCCTGCCATTCTCGCAAGGCTTTGTTCCCAATTGACCGATCCGTCCCGTGCCGACGTCGCCGATCATCCCGTCACCCGCGACGCGGCGCTGGCGCGGCTGAACGCGTTCGTGCCGCTGGCCGGTGCGGCGTATGCCAAGGGCCGCAACGCCGATCACGGCACGGGCCAACACGACAGCGTGTCGCGCCTTTCGGCGGCGCTGCGCCGGCGCAGCGTGACCGAGATCGACGTGCTGACCCCGGTGCTGGCGCAACATGGCCATGATGCTGCCGCCTTCGTCAACGAAGTGTTCTGGCGCACCTATTTCAAAGGCTGGCTGGAGGCGCGGCCGGACACCTGGCATGCGATGCTGCGCGCATTGGCCGCTCTTGATTCGCAGCTGCTGCGCGATGACGCGCTGGCAAAGCGCCACGCTGCTGCACTATGCGGGCAGACCGGCATCGACTGTTTCGATCACTGGATGGGCGAGCTTGAGCAGACCGGATACCTGCACAACTGGGCACGGATGCAGTTCGCCTCGATCTGGATCTTCACGCTCGGGCTGCCATGGGAGCTCGGCGCGCGCGCCATGTTTGTGCGGTTGATCGACGCGGACCCTGCTTCGAACACGCTGTCATGGCGCTGGGTTGCGGGACTGCACACCCGGGGAAAAGCTTATCTCGCCGATGCCGCACTGATCGCGCAAGTGACCGGCGGCCGGTTTGCCCCGGTGGGCCTCGCCACCAAGGCAGCCATTCCCGATGAACCCCTGCCGCCTGCCGCGATACCGCCGCGCGACGTGGTCGAGCCTGCGCCCGATGCGCCGACCCTGCTGTGGATAACCCCGGACGATTGCGCGCTCGAAACCGAGCCGGCACTGGCATCGCTGATGGTCCGCGCCGTGGTGATCGTTGATGCAAGCGGCGATCCGGCCGGCGGTGGTGCCCGCGCCGACCGGGCGGCCCTCGACGATGCGCTGGCCCGCGCGGCGGGGCACTGGAATGTCGCGGCGTTCCGCATACCCGATGCTGGCGCGATCGCCGCGCTGGCGCAGGAGATCGGCGCCGCGCAGGTTGTAACCAGCCGGGTTGCGGTCGGCCCGGGACTGGACGCTTTGGACCGGGCGCGCACGGCGCTCGATGCGGCAGGCATCGGGCTTGCCGAACACCTTCGCGCATGGGACGCTGCGGCATGGCCGCATGCGACGCGCGGCTATTATGCGCTGCGCAAGACCATACCGCAACTGCTCGGCGTTGCGGGCCTGTCCGTATTGCCCCCACCTGGAGAGCCCCTGCCATGACTTCCGACGCACGCAAGGTTCCCTCCGGCCGGTTGGCACGGCTCGGCGTATTCGGCCAACTGGCGGCAGGTGTCGCGGGCAATGTCGTGGCCGAAGGCGCACGGCGGCTGGCGCGGGGCGAGCGGCCGCAGATGTCCGACCTGTTGCTGACGCCGGCCAATGCCGTGCGCGTGACCGATCAACTGTCGCGGCTGCGCGGGGCCGCAATGAAGCTGGGGCAGATGATCTCGCTCGACGCGGGCGACATGTTGCCGCCCGAATTGACTCAGATCCTGGCGCGCCTGCGCGATGCCGGCTCGATCATGCCGCCGGCGCAGCTCGAAAAAGTGCTGGCGGTGTCATGGGGCGCAAACTGGCGGCGGCAATTCCGCCGGTTCGACGCGCGGCCGGTCGCCGCCGCATCGATCGGCCAGGTACACCGCGCCGAGCTGCCCGATGGCCGTGTGGTGGCGATCAAGGTGCAATATCCCGGCATCGCAAACAGCATCGATGCCGATGTCGACAATGTGGCAACGTTGCTCAAAGTGTCCGGCCTGCTGCCCGCAGGCCTTGCGATCGAGCCCTTGCTGACCGAGGCGAAGCGCCAGCTGCATGAAGAAGCGGATTATCTGCGCGAGGCGGCACAGATGACGCGCTACGCCGATTTGCTTGCCGACGATCCGATGTTCGTCGTGCCGCGCCCGCTCATGGACCTGACCGACAGCCAGGTGCTGGCGATGGATTTCATTACCGCATCGCCGATCGAGAGCCTGGAGAGCGCGCCTGATGACGTGCGCAATCGCGCGATGCAGGCGCTGCTCGCGCTGGTGCTGCGCGAACTGTTCGAATTCGGCTTTATGCAGACCGACCCCAATTTCGCCAATTTCCGCTGGCAGGCGGCAACAGGCAAGATCGTGGTGCTCGATTTCGGCGCGGCGCGCGCGGTCCCGCCCGACGTCACCAGCGGCTATCATGCGCTGCTGTCTGCGGCGTTTCGCGGCGACCATGCGGGTATACGCCAGGCCCTGATCGAGGTCGGGTTTGTGTCGGCCGCGCAATTCGAGCACCACGGCGATGCGCTCGATCGCATCATCACCGTCGTGCTGGCGCAGATATCCCGGCCCGATGCCGTTGCCGACGAATTCGACTTTGCCGATCGCAGCTTCGTCGAACAGATCCGCGCCGAGATTCCGCAGATCGCCGCCGACCGTGCGAACTGGCACATTCCGCCCGCCGAAGCGCTGTTCGTGCAACGCAAGGTCAGCGGGACGGTCCTGCTCGCGGTAAAAATGAAGGCGCGCCTGCCGCTCACGGCCATGGTCGCACCGTATATCTGAACTATGCGCGCCAGGTATCCAAGGCATCGCCCAGCCCTGCGGCCAAAGGCGCCAGATGCGCCTCGAACGCGCGCCATTGGTCCAGCCCGCTGCGATAGATCGGCTGGCGCACCTGTTCCGAGCTGACGGTGCGTACGGCGCGATCGTTTTCGAAAAACCGCAATGTCGCCGGATCGAAGGCCAGACCCAGCCAATCGAGCAAGGCGCGCACTTGCCCCTCGGTATCATCGACCAGATCCTCGTAGATCACCGTACGGACATTGACAGGCGCCAGCCCGCGAAAATGCCGCATCATCGCCAGGTAATGCCGATAATACGCGGCCAGGCTACCCAGATCATAAGTGAAATCCTGGCCCTGGGCGAACAGTTGCTTGAAGCAGGAAAAGCCCGATGCCATCGGATACCGCCGCGCATCGATGATCCGCGCATGCGGCAGGATCAGGCGGATAAGCCCGATATGCCGGAAATTGTTGGGCATCTTGTCGATGAATCGCGCTCGTCCAAGTCGGCGGTGGATCACGGTATGCGCCAGATATTGCGCGCCCCATTCGTGCAATGTGGCCGCAGGCGTGTCGGCCAGCGCGGCAAGCCCGCCAGCGCGTGTGATCGTTTCGGCGAGCGCGGGAATGAACGGCAATTCCATCGTTCCCTCGATCGCGGGATGGCTCGCCAAAATCTGTTCGAGCAGCGTCGATCCCGATCGCGGCAAGCCGACCACGAAGATCGGCGCGGGATCGGGATCGCCCCAGTCGGCCCGTTCGGCCATGAAGGCGGGGGTAAACACCGCGCGATTGTCCGCGAGTTCCGCAGTCCAGTCCGGCAAAGGCACCTGCTGATGCTGCCGCACCAGACCGGCGCCAAGCTGATACAGTGCGAACGCGGCATCGATATCGCCCGCATCTTCGGCACAGCGACCCGCCGCATAGGCGACATGCAGCCGATCTTGCGCGGGCAGCGGCCGGGCCAGGAGCCCGCGCATCACAGCCTCGTCGGCTTGGGTAAGCGCGCCCACTTTGAGGTTGGCCAGGCTCCACCACGCCTCGCCCGTGGCGGGCCGCAAAGTCAGCGCACGACGATAGGCACGGATCGCCGCGTCGCGCATGCCGGCTGTGCGCAAGGCGTGGCCATGATTGATCGCGATGCTTGGATTGTCGGGAAACTGATCGGCGAGGCCCGATTGTATCGCCTCTGCGCCATGGTCATCGCCAAGCAGACCGAGACAGGCCGCCTGCAGATTGCGGTAGGCCGGACTATCGGGGTCGCACGCCAGCAATGGCGACAGTTCGGCGAGCGCAGCCTGGCCATTGCGGCGCAGAAACAGCGCACGCGCCAGATCGAACCGCGCCAGGGCAAAATCGGGCCGGATCTCCAGCGCGTGGCGCAACAGCACTTCGGCTTCATCGAACGCACTGGCGACGATGTAGCAGCATGACAACAGGCGCAACGCCTCGGTATCGCGCGGCCGGCTTTGGCAGATCGGTTTGAGAAACGCTTCGGCCCGGTCGTGCTGACCCAGCACAATCCATTCCGCCGCCTGTCCCAAGGCCGGATCGGTCTGGCCAATCCGTGCGAGCGCCGCCTGCGCTCTGCTCTCCTGCGCTGTGTCCCCCCGGGCAAAGGCAAGCGCTTCGATCGCGCGCCAGGCATCTTCCAGCGTGGGATCGAGGCCGACTGCGGCGTCCAACTGCACCGCGGCGTCATCGGCCCGGTGCAGGACCAGCAGGCACGCCCCCAGTTCATACCGGGTGCGCGCGGCACTCGGCCAGGCTTTTGCCAGATCGAGCAGCAACGGCACGGCTTCGTCGATCCGGCCGAGCCGCCGCAACGCCGAAGCCAGGATCAGGCGCGGACGCGGATCGGCCGGCGCGCGGGCCACAAGCGTACGCGCGGTTCGTTCCGCCAGCGCAGGATCGGTGGCCAGCATCGCGGCCGCCGTTTCAAACGGATCACTCATCACCAGGCTCATAGACCGCGGTTACGCCAAAGGAAAAGCCGGGCCGGGATCAAACTCCCGGCCCGGCCCCATTGTTTGCGATCAAGGCGCGGCTTGCGGCCGAAACCGGTACCTCTCCCCGATCCACGGATCAGAACGTATAGGCGATCTTGGCGTAATAATACCCGCCGTTGATTCCCCACGGCGTGAACGAAACCGGCGCATGATAGACGTTGCCGTTCAGCGGACGCCCGCCGCCCGGCGAGATCGGCAGCGTTGGCGCCTGCTTGTCGAACAGGTTGTTCGCGCCCACATCGATCCGGAACCGCGGCGTCAGCTTGTAGCCGACATCCAGATCGGTAATGGCGGTCGTACCGATTCTCACCAGTTCGGCATTCGCGCCCTCGCCCGATCCGTCGGGGCTAAGATGCTGGCTGGTCGTGCCATAGACCGTTTCGCGCAAGTTCACAGACAGACGGCCATACGTCCACAAGGCGTTGGCAATGACTTTCACGCGCGGCGTTGCGGTGGTGAGGCCATCGATCGCATTGGTGGTCAGCAGTTCGGTCTGGCCGGCGTCGGAATTGTAGACCGATGCTGGCAGGCCGACGATGCTGGTGATCTTGGTCTCGTTGTAGTTTGCGCCCAGCGACCAGTCGACTTTGCCGGCCGAACCGAAATCGCTGGCATAGCTTGCGGTGCCTTCGATGCCGCGGGTGCGCGTATCGGCACCGTTGGAGAAGATGTTGATGCCCGAATAGCTGGTTGCATCGGCCAGCGAAACGCCGCGCGAAATCAACGCGTTCTGCACCGCCTGCGAAACGATGTGACCGTTCGCATTGCCCATTGCGGTCGTATAGCCGGAGTTGAACCCGTAAAGGTTGCCTGACGCAACGATGCGGTTGCGGATCTTGATCTGGTAGGCATCAACCGTGATCTGCAACTTCGGCACGGGGTGAGCGACAAAACCCGCCGAGAAGTTGGTCGATTTTTCCGGCTTGAGCTTGGGAAAACCGAGCAACTGGGCGGCGGACGAATTCGGCGGCAACTGGCCGAACGTGGTGCCGGGGCCAACGTTGACCGACGAGTAGTATTCTTCAGCCAGCGTCGGCGCGCGGAAACCGTTGGAGATGGTGCCGCGAATGGCGAATTCGGGCGCGAAGTCATAGCGCGCATTGAACTTGCCCGTGGTGACGCCGCCAAAGTCGGAGAAATGTTCGTACCGGCCGGCGCCGTCAATATGCAGGCCCGCGATCGGATCGACCGAAACATCGATATATCCGGCATAGGCCGTGCGGCTGTAGCCGCCGGCATCGGTCGGCGCAAAGCCGGGATAGGATTGCGCGCCGCCCAGAATATACGACGTGTATTCGCCCTGACCGATCGAATACTGATCCTTGCGCCCTTCGGCACCGAGCGCCAGTGTCAGCGGCTTGGCCAAGCCGAGGTCGAATTGACGGGTGAGGTCGAAATTGCCCGCCCACTCGCTGTTTGCCAGCGAACCGTCGAAGAAATTGCGTTGCAGGCCGGTCAGCGGCGTCGTGCTTGCCGACTGTTCCTGGGCAAAGATACCGGGGTTTGCCGAATTGAGCGTGGCCAGATTGACCGAATCGCGACCATAAGTTGCCGACAGGTCGTAGGTCCACTTGGCGATTTCGCCCTTCATGCCCGCAGTCAACGAGAAATCTTCCTCGCGAATGCTTTCCAGCGGTTGGAAACCGAGCGGCAGGGGATAGACGACCGTCTCACTGCCCTGGGGTGTGCCCGCAATCTTTGTCGGATTGCGATAATTCTCGTACGACCGGGCGTTACGATTGCCATAACTGCCAAAGGCATAGAGATGCGCCTCGGGCGCAATGTCGTAGCCTGCATTGAACGTCAGGTTGTACAGCGAATAGCGGGCGTCACCGTTGATGGTGTTGACCCGCGGGAAAAACGGATTGGCCTTGAGGCCGGAAACAATCACCGGATTGGTGGCAATGATGTTGCAATTGGTGTCGAAATACCGGCGGTCGCACCCGCCATGCTGGGTGAAGTCGTGGAATTTGTATTCACCGGTGACGTTGAAGAAACCATTTTCGCCCAGTTTGAAGCCGAAATTGGCGCTGGCCGATGCCGTCTTGCCGCCATGCTCGTAATCCTGGCCACCCGTCGCGCTGAGCGAACCGCCATGGTCGGCGCTTTTGGTGATGATGTTGATCACGCCGGCGATGGCGTCCGAACCGTATTGGGCCGATGCGCCGTCGGTCAGCACTTCGATGTGCTGGATTTCGCCGACCGGCACAAACGACAGATCGGTCGTTGCGCTGCCCGAATAGGGGCTGCCGCCGAGCACAGCCAGGTTTGCCGTGGTATGCCGACGCTTACCGTTGATCAGGATCAGCGTGTCGTTCGGGCTGACCCCGCGCAAGGCGGCAGACAAGGTGAGGTTGGCGGTATCGCCGCCGAAAGCGTTGAAATTCAACGAAGGTAGCGCCTGGGCGAGGACCTGCGTCAGATCCTGCTGCCCGGTGTTCTGAATAGCCGCCGTGCCCACTAGCTGGATCGGAGCGGCGCTGTCGGCGGCGCGCGTGCCGGTGGTACGCGTACCGGTGACGATGATGTCCGCCGCGGCGGGGACATCTGTGGCAGGCGCTGGTGCGTCCTGAGCATGCGCAGCAAATGGAGCCACCAGGGCGAGTGCCGACGTGCTGATCAGAAATTTCTTCATGCAGTTTCCCTCATTGTCTTGTTCGCTGGGTCCGGCCGTGCCGGACCAAATCCGTGCGTCCCCCCGGACGCTTTCGGATCATGCTGTGTGGCTAGTCATCACGAACCGTACCGGGATATGCGCGTAACGGCGTATAGGGGTCGTGCGTGATCGAGCTTTTGCATCAAAATCACGGAATTTGGCCATTTTGCGCGTGTTGTATAATTATTACACAAGCTGCAATTCGACATCATTCTGGTTACAAGTCGGCGCTGGTGCACCGGTTCGGGAAGCTGCGACCGCACTGCGCCAACTGTTGACGCCGCACGCCGGGACCGGCACTTTGCGCCGGTATCTCTTCGCCAAAAAGGTTGCCCGATGCCCAAGAGCCTGTTGCTGGCCGCCGCCGCGCTGTTCCCGATCGTCACGTCTGCTGCGCATGCTGCCGCTCCGGCGCCACCCCCTGCCGCCGGCCCGGGATCGGAAAAGACCGCGATCGATGCGGTGATCGACCGCAACTGGTCCGATCTCGACGCGCTGTACATCGATCTGCACAGCCATCCCGAACTGGGCTTTCAGGAAAATCGTACATCGGCGCTGCTCGCGGCGCGGATGCGCAAGCTTGGCTTTGCCGTCACCGAACATGTCGGGCGCACCGGGGTCGTCGCCGTGCTGAAGAATGGCGAGGGGCCTGTCGTGCTGGTGCGCACCGAGATCGACGGGCTGCCGATCGAGGAAAAAACCGGCCTTGCCTATGCCAGCCGCGCGCAGCAGACCGGCGCCGACGGCACGCAGACATTCGTCGCGCACGCCTGCGGCCATGACAACCATATGGCTTGGTGGATCGGCACCGCCGAGGCCCTGCTGGCGATGAAGGACCGCTGGCACGGCACGCTGGTGTTCATCGCGCAACCGGCAGAAGAAATGGTCTCGGGCGCCAAGGCGATGCTCGCCGATGGGCTGTTCACGCGGTTTCCCAGGCCCGACTATGGCTTTGCCGCGCATGTCGATCCCAGCCTGGCCGGCACTGTCCATGTCAAGCAGGGTCCGACGACATCGGCGGTCGATACGATCAATATCCGCTTCATCGGCGTGGGCGCGCACGGGTCGATGCCCGATCGCAGCATCGATCCGATCGTCGAGGGCGCGCATTTCGTCACCGATGTGCAAAGCGTGATCGCGCGCGAGAAAGACCCTTGGAAATTCGGCGTGGTCACCGTGGGCGCGTTCCACGCCGGGGCGGTGTCGAACATCATTTCCGATCATGCCGACCTGCAACTGACCTTGCGCTCGTACGATCCCGATGTGCGCAAGGTGATCAACGAGGGCGTCGAGCGCACCGCCCGCGCCGAAGCCGAAATGGCCCGCGCCCCCGCGCCCGAAATCCGCCACACGTTTACTGCCAGCCCGGTGATCAACGACCCCGCGCTCGCCGCCGCAACGGCCGCGCGTCTGGTCGCCGGCCTTGGCGCAGACAAGGTCATGCTGGTGCCGGTGGCCGCGCCCGGCTGGACGGCGAGCGAGGATTATTCAGAATTCGTCACCGCCGGCATGACGCACTCTGTCTACATGTCGATCGGCGGCGACACCCAGGCGACGATCGACAGGTACAAGGCCGAGGGCAAGCCGCTGCCGGTAAACCATTCGCCGTTGTTCGCCCCCGATCACACGATCGCGATCCGCACCGGCATCGAGGCGTTGACGCTTGCCGTCCTGGGCGTGACCGGGGGGTGAAGGTCCCGCGTGGTTCTCCACGCACGTTCGTCACGAACCGGGGGGGGGTTAAAGCATTTCCCCCGCCCACTCCGCAATTATCCGCCCTGCCGCGTTAAGCCGCTTTCGACCACGTTGCCGGCATGACCGTACCCGATGAAGGGTATCATTTTCAACTTGCTGGAAGAGGTGGTGACTTCGGCTCACGGCGCGATTGCCTGGGCCGATCTGGTCGATGCGGCCGACGTCGGCGGCGCCTATACGTCGCTGGGTTCGTATCCCGATGCCGAATTGCTGGCGCTGGTCGATACCGGCGCGGCGGCGCTGGGCCTGACTGCGGCGCAAGTGCTGCGCTGGTTCGGGCGCAGCGCCATGCCGCTGCTGTCGGTGCGTTTCGCGCACCTGTTTGCGCCCCATGCCAATGCGCGCGCCTTTGTTTCCAGCGTCAATGCCATCATCCATCCCGAAGTGCGCGTGCTATACACAGGCGCGGCCTGTCCGCATTTTCATTTCACCGATCGCGCTGATGGCACGGTGATGATCGGGTATCAGTCGCCGCGCCGACTATCCCCGCTGGTGGAAGGCTTTGTCGAAGGTGCGTCCGATCATTTCGGCGAAATCGTCATGATCGAGCATGTGGCGTGCATGCATTCGGGGGCGCCGCTGTGCCGGATCGTGGTGCGGTGGCCGCATTGAAATCCGTACCGATCGATATGCCGCTGCCGGTCGACGCCCGGCTAGGCCAGCTGGAGCGCCAGCTCGCGCGCGAGCGCAAGGCGCGCCAGGCGGCAGAAGCCATTGCCGAAGCCGGTCTGCGCGCGCTGTACGAAAGCAAGCGGTCGCTCGCGTTGCTGCAGCGGATCACCGATCGCGCCAACGACAGCGACACGCTGACCGATGCAGTGGCTTTTGCCCAGGCCGAAATCTGCGCAGAAATGGGCTGGGATTTCGCGAACGCCTATCTCGTGTTTTCGATGATGGAGGCGGTTCCGTGCGACTGCTGGCATGTCGCCAATCCGTCGCACATGATGCCGTTCATCCACGCGTCGCGCACGACCACGTTCCAGCGCGGCGTCGGCCTGCCCGGGCGCGTGCTCGCCAATCCGCAGGCGCACTGGATACCCGATGTGCGCGCCGACGAGAATTTTGCACGGCGCGAGGTCGCAATCGCCTGCCACATCGTCGCCGGATGCGCGTTTCCGGTGATGGCGCGCGGCGAAGTCGTGGCGATATGCGAATTCTTTTCGCGCAAGGCGGTCGAGGCAAGCGAGCCGCTGATCGAGATCCTGGCGCAGATCGGCATCCAGCTGGGCCGTGTCGCCGAACGCGAGACCGCCCGCGAAACGCTGCTGCGCGATGCGCAGCACGATCCGCTGACGACATTGCCCAACCGCGTGCTGTTGCACGAGCGCGCGAGCAGCGCGTTCAAGCGGCTCGGTCCCGACCGCTGCGGATTGGCCGTGCTGGTGATCGATCTCGACGGGTTCAAGGCGGTCAACGACAAATTGGGCCACGATGCAGGCGATGTGCTGCTGGTCGCGACCGCGGCGCGGCTGCGCGATGCCATCGATGGAACCGTCGGCGGCGAAAGCGTCAGCCGCGCGCTGGGTAGCGAACGTTACGCCGGGCTCGAACGCGCGCGTCGCACGCGCGCAACGCTTGCACGCACCGGCGGCGATGAATTTGTCGTGCTGCTGGAAAACGTCACCGACGACGCGCTGCCCCGCGCCGTGGCCGAGGCGCTGCAGGCCGAACTCGCGCTGCCGTTTTCGATCGGCCGCGACGAAGTGGCGATCGGCGCGTCGATCGGCATTGCGCAAAGCAACCCGACCTATGGCGATTACGACGCCGTCCAGCGCGATGCGGACCTGGCGATGTACGAGGCCAAGGCAGCGGGCCGCGCGATGACGGTGACGTTTACCGAAACGATGGGCACCGTGGTGCGCCAGCGGATGGCACTGGAACGCGATTTGCGCGGCGCGATCACCGAAAACCAGTTCGTGCTGCATTATCAGTCGATCGTCGATCTGAAGAGTGGCCTGATCAAGGGGTTCGAAGCGCTCGTGCGGTGGCAGCATCCGCAGCGCGGGCTGGTACCGCCCGGCGATTTCATCCCGACCGCCGAGGGAACCGGGCTGATCGTATTCATCGGCGACTGGGTGCTGCGCGAGGCGTGTCACGCGATCGCCCGGCTCCATGCGCGAATGACCTGGGGCAAGATCGATCCCCCGTTCGTTTCGGTGAACATCGCCCCGCAACAATTCCTGCAGCCCGATTTCGTGCCGTATCTGCGCACCGTGGTGATGGAAACCGGGGTGCCGGCGCGATGCCTGAAACTGGAAGTGACCGAGGGCGTCGCGGTGCTCGACGCCGACCGCACCCGCCGCGTGCTCGAGGAATGCCGTGATATCGGCGTGCGCGTCGCGCTCGATGATTTCGGCACCGGGTATTCGTCGCTATCGTACCTGCATTCGCTGCCGTTCGACATCATCAAGATCGACCGTGCGTTCGTTGCGGTGATGGATCAGCCAAAGAGCCTGAAGATCGTGCACACTATCCTGGACCTGGCCATCAACCTGGGGTTGCGCGTGGTCGCCGAAGGCATCGAAACGGCCGAACAGCAGGCCGCGCTGACCGCGCTGGGCTGCGAAATGGGCCAGGGGTTCTGGCTGAGCGTGCCGATGGAAGAGGCCAGAGCATTCGCGCTGCTGGCGTGAATCCGCCCCCTTGGGGGAGGGGGACCGCGCGCAGCGTGGTGGAGGGGCGGTGCCTCATGGTGCCAACGCATGTAAGTCGCGCCCACCCCGCCAGCGTAGCAGCGCGCCGCTGCGACGGTGCGTCCGGCCGCCCGGCCCCTCCACCACGGCTTCGCGTGGTCCCCCTCCCCGTTCCGGGGAGGATTGGTTACAGCTTGCTCACCAGTTCGGGCACGGCGGTGAAGATGTCCGCGACCAGGCCAAGGTCCGCGACCTGAAAGATCGGCGCGTCTTCGTCCTTGTTGATCGCGATGATCGTCTTGCTGTCTTTCATGCCCGCCAGATGCTGGATCGCGCCCGAGATGCCGACCGCGATGTAGATCGCCGGCGCCACGATCTTGCCCGTCTGCCCCACCTGGTAATCGTTGGGCACATACCCCGCATCGACCGCCGCCCGGCTCGCGCCGATCGCCGCGCCCAGCTTGTCGGCCAGCGGCGTGATCGTCGCGGCAAACGTCGCGGCGTCTTTCAGCGCACGCCCGCCCGACACGATGATCTTGGCGCTGGTCAGTTCGGGCCGTTCCAGCTTGGCGATTTCCGCGCCGACATACGTCGACAGCCCCGCATCGGTCCCGGCCGCAACCGCTTCGACCGGCGCATTGCCGCCCGTCGCATTGGCCTTGGCAAACGCGGTGCCGCGCACGGTGATCACCAGCTTGGCATCGGTCGATTCCACGGTGGCAATCGCATTGCCGGCGTAGATCGGCCGCGTGAACGTCTTTGGCCCTTCGACCGACAGGATGTCCGACACTTGCGCCACATCGACCAGCGCAGCCACGCGCGGCGCGACATTCTTGCCCGTCGTGGTGGCAGGCGCGACGAACACATCGTATTCGCCCAGCAGCCCGGCGATCAGCGGCGCGACGTTTTCCGCCAGCGCATGGGCATAGATCGCATCATCGGCCTTGAGCACTTTGCTCACGCCTTCGATCTGCGCAGCCTCTGCCGCAACGGCATCGACGCCAGAGCCCGCGACCAGCGCAACCACATCACCCAGCTGCGCCGCAGCCGTCACCGCCGACAGCGTCGCGTCCTTCACCGACGCGCCATCGTGTTCGACCCAAACGAGGACCTTGGTCATCTCAGGCAACTCCCAGTTCTTTGAGCTTGGCAACCAGCGCATCGACATCGGCGACCTTGATCCCCGCCTGGCGCACCGGCGGTTCACCGACTTTCAGCGTCTTCAGGCGCGGCGTCGTGTCCACGCCGTAATCAGCGGGCGTCTTGGTCGCCAGCGGCTTCGATTTCGCCTTCATGATGTTGGGCAGCGAGGCATAGCGCGGCTCGTTCAGCCGCAAGTCCGCCGTGATCACCGCCGGCAGCGTCAGCTTGACCGTTTCCAGCCCGCCATCGACTTCGCGCTTCACGACAACGCTGTCACCTTCGACGCTGATTTCGTTGGCAAACGTGCCCTGCCCGCGACCCAGCAGCGCGGCAATCATCTGCCCCGTCTGGTTGCTGTCGTCGTCGATCGCCTGCTTGCCGGTGATGATCAGGCCCGGCGCTTCTTCATCCGCAATCGCCTTGATGATCTTGGCCACCGCCAGCGGCTCGACCTGGTCCTCGGTCGAGACCAGAATGGCCCGGTCCGCGCCCATCGCCAGCGCCGTGCGCAGCGTTTCCTGCGCTTTTGCAGGGCCCACCGACACCACCAGCACTTCGGTCACCACGCCCTTTTCGCGCAGGCGCAGCGCTTCTTCGACCGCGATCTCGTCGAACGGGTTCATGCTCATCTTTACGTTCGCAAGATCGACACCCGTGCCGTCCGCTTTCACGCGCGGCTTCACGTTGTAATCGATCACACGCTTTACCGTCACCAGCGCTTTCATCGGATCAATCCCTTCAGCATTCAACAACATTTACAGCGAGGCCGCCTTGCGACGTTTCCTTGTATTTGTCACGCATATCAAAGCCGGTCTGGCGCATGGTTTCGATAACCTTGTCCAGGCTGACCATATGCGTGCCATCGCCCAGCATCGCCAGGCGCGAGGCGTCGATCGCCTTGACCGCGCCCATCGCATTGCGTTCGATACACGGGATCTGCACCAGCCCGCCGACCGGATCGCAGGTCAGCCCCAGATTGTGCTCCATCGCGATTTCGGCGGCGTTTTCCACCTGCCCGATATTGCCGCCCAGCACCGCGGTCAGCGCGCCCGCCGCCATCGAACACGCCACGCCGACTTCGCCCTGGCACCCGACTTCGGCGCCCGAGATCGAGGCATTGCGCTTGTACAGCGCGCCGATCGCCGCCGCGGTCAGCAAAAACGTGCGCGTATCCGCCTTCGTGCCGCGATAGCAGCGCAGATAATAGCGCAGGACCGCAGGGATGATTCCCGCTGCGCCATTGGTCGGCGCGGTCACGACCGAACCGCCGGCGGCGTTTTCCTCGTTCACCGCCATTGCCCAGATGTTGATCCAGTCGAGCACCGCCAGCGGGTCGCCGATCGTCGTCTGCTGCTGCACCGCCAGTTCGCGCGTCAGCGCCGCGGCGCGGCGCTGCACTTTCAGCCCGCCGGGCAGCACGCCTTCGTTGCGGCATCCGCGATCGATGCATTGCGCCATCGCGTCGGCGATCTTGTCGAGCCCGGCCTCGACTTCGGCCAGTGGCATGCGCGCCAGTTCGTTGGCGAGCATGATATCGGCAAACGACAGGTTTTCGCGCGCGCCGATTTCCAGCAATTCGTCGCCCGACGCGAATTCGTACGGCACCACCGGCGCCAGATCGCCCTCGCGCATATTGCCCAGCGCTTCGTCTTCATCCAGCACGAAGCCGCCGCCGATCGAGTAGTAGAACCGCTCGTCGATCACCGCGCCCGATGCGTCATGCGCGATCAACGCCATCGCATTGCTGTGGAACGGCTTGCGCTCGCGCTGATAGAAATGGATGTCATCCGCCGGCGCAAACGCAACTTCGCGCGCGCCCATCAATCTGATCCGGCCGCTGTCGCGCACGCCCATCACGATCACCGGCACCTGGTCTGGATCGACCGTCGCCGGCACTTCGCCCGCCAGCCCGAGGATCACCGCGCTGTCGGTCGCATGGCCCTTGCCGGTCAACGCCAGCGAGCCATACAGTGCAACCTCGAGATGCGCGACGCTGTCGATCAGTCCGCGCTCCTGCAGCCGCTCGCCAAAGCGCCGCGCGGCGACCATCGGCCCGACCGTGTGCGAGCTCGATGGCCCGATACCGATTTTGAAAAGATCGAAGACGCCGGAAATCATGGATGTGTACCTTTGCGTCCTGATTGGACTGGGTGTTTAGGCCGGGCGTTCGGGGATCGCAACGATCAGCGGTTGATGGCCCCATTGCGTCAGTGCCGTAACGAGCTGCGCACCGCGCAACCCGATCGTCGCGGTGTTACGTAACGGGTGAACATGGACCATTGCGGCGTCAGCCAACGCCGCATCGAGCACCACGCGCACTGTGCGGTCCGTATCGTTGATCGCGGCCAGCGGCGTCACCGCGCCCGGCGTCACGCCGAGCAGCGCGGCCATGTCCTCGGCCTTGCCGAAGCTCAATTTCTTCGCGCCGATCACCGGCGCCAGCGCTTTGAGATCCACACGCGTCGCCTGGTCGACCGTGACGAGGAAAAACGAGCCGCCGGCGTCTTTCAGAAACAGGTTCTTGGTATGCGCGCCAGGCAGCGCGGCGTGCACCGCCTCGCTGTCCTCGACTGTAAACACCGCTTCGTGCTCCAGCGCGGTCCATGCGATGCCCAGCGCCTCGAGCTCCGCATAAAGCTTCGTCTCGTTCATTTGAACACCACGGTGCGGCTGCCATTCAGCATCACGCGGTGCTCGCAATGGGCTTTGACTGCGCGGGTCAGCACGCGGCTTTCGGTTTCCTGGCCTTGCGCGATCAGGTCCTCGATCGTGTCGGCATGGTCGACCATCGACACATCCTGCGCGATGATCGGGCCTTCATCGAGATCGGCGGTCACATAATGCCCGGTCGCACCGACCAGCTTCACCCCGCGCTCCCACGCTCGGTGATACGGCATCGCGCCCTTGAACGCGGGCAGCGAGGAATGGTGGATATTGATCACGCGCCCCTCCAGCTTGCGACAGGTCGCGTCGGACAGCACCTGCATATAGCGCGCCAGCACGATCAGATCGACCTTCTGCTCGTCGATCATCGCCATCATCGCCGCCTCTTGTTCGGCCTTGTTTTCGGGCGTGACCGGCATGTGGAAAAACGGGATGCCTTCGTGTTCGGCGCGGCGCTGCCAAGTCGTGTGGTTCGACACGATGCTGGTGATCTCGATCGGCAGATAGCGCGTCGCGGTGCGATACAGCAGGTCGTTGAGGCAATGCCCGCCCTTGCTGACCATGATCATCGCGCGCAGTTTCACGCGCACATCATGCACCTGCCACTCCAGGTTGTACGCGGTGGCAACCGACAGAAACGCCGTGCTGAACTTTTCGCGCGTCAGCCCTTCCGGCCCGGTGAACGCGATCCGCATGAAGAACCGCCCGCTATCCGCATCGCCGAACTGCGCATTGGTGACGATGTTGCAATCCTGCGCCGCGATCGACCCGGCGATCGCCGCCACGATCCCCTTGCGATCCACACACGACACCAGCAGCACGAAATCGGGTTTGTCGGTCATTTGCGGCGATGCTCCAAGTATTGCCCGCGCTGTCTATGCCTTGCGAGGCGGAACGGGAATTGTCTTGGCATTGGATAAGAAGGAATGATATATAGGTTAAGGATGCATGATTTTGCCCGCGCTTCGGGCCAGGGTTTTGGAGACGCGGAAATGCTGCGCTTGCCATCGGAATTCGATCTTCACGCGCTCGAGGTGTTCGTGGTCACCGTGGAGCTGGGCGGCATGACCGCCAGCGCCACGCAATTGCGCATCACGCAATCGGCCGTGTCGCAGACGATCACCCGGCTCGAGGCCGGCATCGGCACCCCACTGTTCGACCGCTCGCTGCGCCCGCTGGGCCTGACGCCCGCCGGCCGCGCGCTGTACGAACGCGCGCGCCAGTTGCTGACCACGGCGCGCACGGTGATCGACGAAGTGCGCGAAGGCGCCAACCTGCCCGTCGACCAGATCACGATCGCGATGTCCGAAACGTTCGCCACGCTGCTGACCGCGCCGCTGCTGCGCCGCTTTGGCATGCGCGTGGGCCGCTGGCGCTGCCGCTCGGGCATATCGCTGGTCCAGCAGCAGGATTTCCTCGCGCGCCGGGTCGACATGCTGATCACCGGCAGCAACACGCTGGAAAAACATCCCGGCATCGAACACCACGACGTAATCGACGACCCGTTCGTGCTGATCTTCCCGCGCGACTACACCGGCAGCGTCGACCCCGCCGAAGCCGCCACCCGCCTGCCCTTCATCCGCTATTCGCTCGAACACGGCATGGGCCAGCGCATCGAAAGCCAGATGACCCGCATGAAACTGCGCCCGCCCAATGTCGTGGAAATCGACATCATGCACCAGCAACTGACCGCGGTCGCGCTGGGCATCGGGTGGAGCATTACGTCGGTGCTGTGCCTGGCGGCGATGCCCGCGCTGGTGGACCAGTTGCGCGTCGAGCCGCTGACACGCGGGCGGTTTTCGCGGCGGGTGCAGGTTGTGGGGCGAACGGCGGAACTGGGCAATCTGGCGGAGCATACGGCGCAGATGGCGAGGGAGGTGTTGGCGGTGGATTGCTTGGTGCCGTTGTATGGGCAATTGCCGTGGGTTGCGGATTTGATGGGGTAGACCTCCCAACTATCCAAGTCATTCCCGCGAACGCGGGAATCCAGCTCCTACGACGCCGCTCCACTTACGTTGATACACGAAGGTAAAGCCGGTTTTTTATACTACTCTCAGACACACAGAACTTCTGCTGTTGCGTCTTCCGAGTCGCATTTGATCGGGCAAAATCCACATCAAAAGCAGTTTACGGATTAGTCGGCAGTCCGTAATAAAAAGACTAGAATCCGGGGGTGCGAGCATGAATCGTTTTTTAGGTATGGCCTTGGCGCCCCTGCTGGTAGCGACACCAAATCAATCATTCGCACAAAATCAGCACCACGACTGGACAACCCAGATTGGCGATGACAAACGATCAGTCTTTGCTGCAAACACAAACGCCGACGGCTCCGTTCTAATGGAGAATTGCAATGTCGATACAAAAAAGTGCACGTGGCTTATGGGAGGCGACACATCGTGCGACAACGATAAATCGGCACCTGCTTTATTAAATTCGGACAAATACGCCGGCTCAATCGACCTTATTTGCAGAGGTGAGGTTAATAAAGGACTTTATGCTTACGCTTTTTCAGATTGGAAAGCACTTGAGTCCCTTATAAAAGAAAGCAAAAACCTCGCTATTGCAGTGGCCATAGGAAATAATAACTTTAAAGTATTTAGATTTTCTCTTTTTGGAATGACAGAATCTCAAAAAGAAGCCGAAGATATTTGGCAATATATGATTAATAAAGATCAAAATTCAAATCCCACAGGGGCAAGAGTCGGAAATACAGTTTTGTAACGCGGGGGCGTGGCGGATTTCCGGGGACAGGGATTTCCGGGGCCAGTATACATAATATCAAACCAAAAGCTAAGCAGCTTACCTAGTCCGCTAATATGTATACTGTCCCAGAACTCCCAGAAATTGACGCCCCTTCGAAAGACCTTGTATATGCCGAAGCCTGACGATCTTGCCAGCCTCGTTGATACGCCAGAGGAAATCCTCACCGTCGAATACAAGGCCAAGATCGACATCGACGACAACGTGTCACGAGCGAAACTAGCCAAGCACCTAGCTGCGCTGTGCAACTATGGTGGCGGGCACGTGGTGCTGGGTTTTGATGACAACCTAATCCCTGCGAGTAAAACTGAGTTCTCCGAAATTGATCGCGACTCCGTATCGCGCGTTGTCACCTCATTTCTCGACCCTCCTTTTCAGTGCAACGTGAGGAGTGTCACGGCAAAAACTGGCGCGCGACACACTGTGATTTCGGTCCCGTGCCACGGTGCAACTCCGGTTTGCACCAAACGGGATGGTCCCCAAGACGCGAACAGGCGACCCCAGGGAATCCTGAGTGGCTGCTACTATACGCGAAAGCCGGGGCCTAAGAGTGAAGCCATAACTTCTCATTCCGACTGGGCACCGATCATTCGGCGGTGCGCTCTTTACGAACGGCAATTGATTCTTGGCGCAATCGGAGCAGCGTTGGAAGGGGGGCGGCCTTCTGAAAGCGTGGACGCCCGATTGCGCCATTGGCACAAAACCGTGGCAAAGCGATACGGTGAGAGGATGAGAAGTGCGGACCGCTCTGAGGAGGCCGAGCACGGCTACACTCAGTTCTCATTCTCGATCCATAACGGAGAAAACCCGGTGGAGATACCTGAGTTAGCTATAGCGGTGGAACAGTGCAGTCGGGACGCCGAAGCTGTTATTCGGTCGGGGTGGAGTCCTTTCGTTGTTCTACACGTTAAAAATTTGAGTCCGCGATGGCGAACCGACCAAGAAATTGATGACAATGAATATGAATTTCTTGAGGTATCTCTGATCGAAGATCAAGATACAATTTTTAAAATGACAGATTTATGGCGTGTAGCGAGAGACGGACGTGGAACTCTTATTCAGAACTGGCTAGAGGACACGCCCCACTTCCTTCAAGGATGCAACGATAAGCGTCCACAGGCATACCTGAGCCCAAAATGGCTAGCCAAGAGCATTTCGGGCGCCGTGCTCTATGCGCGTGCGCTAGCGAACAAGGCCGATGGGGCCACTGCGGTATCATTCCGGTTTGAATGGTGTGGGCTGTCAGGCCGACATCCATTTGACTCGTCTGGATTTGGGTTCAGGCTTGGCAGGACAGCGGACGATTCGACCAAGATCGCGAAAGCCAATGTATCGCTATTGGACCTGAATGCCGCTTGGGAATCGACTGCCGCAACGCTCGCGCAACCAGTCGCTCGTTCCGTCGGACTCGAAGATTCAATGAACGGTCAGCAGTTTACAAAGTGGGCGGGTGAATGGAAGTCTGGCAGGTAATGTTTGCTCTTTAAAAAGTCGCATCATGGAATTCCGGGGACAGCATGGAATTCCGGAGACAGGGAATTCCGGGAACAGTATAATTAATTCACAATAATCAAACTGCCCAATACGCTCCATGCTCACGGCCAGATTTGCTCGCATCGTCAATCCGCATAGGGTTCGGGGACAATATACCTAACTGACAAGACAGATCTGGCTACAAAACACATAATTTCATTGTTGGGGCCATTGCGTAATCGATGATGCCATCAAGGCCCATCTTTCGACAGGTCGTCCCCGCAGGATGCCATGACAGACATTGACGTATCGGGCCATCCTGTGCGCAATTGGCAAGCAATGCAGAGACTGGACCTTGAGGCGGGCGTCAGGAGTTCCGGGGACAGTATACCAAATTCAGATTTCCTGCCCTTGACTGACCTGACTCGCGGGTTACCACAAGGCAGATATGAATGAAGAAGCGGGTAATTAATTACTCTGTCCCCGGAGCTATAGTACTCTGTCCCCGTAACTCTAGTACTTACGGCATGATAAAATATGAATTAAGATACAGGAGTTGCTAATGAATAAAACGTCAAGGCCTATCATCTTACTTGCCATCGCTTTCACTTTAATAATTAACACTCCCAATTCTAATGGAAGCCCTGAATTTCAATATAAACAATTTCTATATAAACCTCAGACCGACTATAAGATCCCATATACGCGCAATCCGACGTCTAAACATAATTCTGAAAATATTTACAATACCGATTTTACCAAAATTTCTCCTATAGTTGAACATATTTTGGAAACATCTTGGGATTCAGGATGTAGAAACTTGCGGGGCCATTGGATTTATGATGTCAAAAATGACTTAAAACCAAATGGCATTGAAGAATGCCATATTCAAAATTTTGGTCATGACAATGAATTTTTAGGCAGCGCAAAATTTAATAGGAACACCCTTTCGAATTTTTTCCAAATCGATTTTTCTATAGCTTATGCTGAAAATCATGACTCGGAATTGTCCAAATTGATAGATGTTTTATTGAAACATAATTATGTCAATGTAGCATCTCGAAACTCAATATCAGGCCAACTGAAAACTTTTATAAAGAAAATTTCTCCTGATGGTTGCACTGTAAATATCTCATCACGTGGTAACGATCTTCGGTATTTCGGTATGAAATGCATATCTTCTTCAAATCCCATTTGAGCATTGGAGTTCCGGGGACATAATACATAATTGTCTGAACGCGAGTTGATATAACCAGACTGTCGCCACACCGTTCACACGCCAGCACGAGGTCAGGTCAACCGACGATCGAAAATCAGCACCCGCAATCCGGGCTCGCGCAGATAAAGCCCGGTCCAGGCACAGACAGCAATCGCTATGTTCACAATTTCGGGCCAGATCAGAACACGGGTCACGCGCAGATGGACAGCGATCGCGCCTCCGGCAAAACCCGTGATCAGGATCGCACCGAGGAAGGCGGTTCTCGGCGTTGCATAGACGATACCGGCGGTCAGCGCCGCAATTGCAATTGGCAGGACCGTCTCGGGCGGCCATCCGTCGCCCGCCATCGCGCTCATGATCAGATCCGGCCGCACCAGACCGGCAACGCCATCGGCTATCATGACAAACGCCGTCAGGGTGCTGATCACTCGCCCCGACCATTTCACCCAGTGCTGCATATTGATGGCCCTCATGGGAATATAGCACCGCCATCAAAAGGGGCCGGTGACCAAACCCTGCGATACCACGTGACAGGGTTTACGGCGACACGTCCGAAACCCCTGATTGCGCTTCGCATGCCCTTGGACAACGGTGTTCAGACAGCATCGCTTGCAGATGATCGCCACTTGCCAAAATCCTGACCATGATCAATCGTCGCGGACGACCGACGGTAGTGAGTCCTGTGCGCTGAACGAACGGGAGCAGGCCCGTTGCGATGAAGGCGTTTGAACCAGCGGCAGGGTACGCCCGAGCATATTCCTCGTGCCCGCATGCGGAGTTGAAAGACACGCGATGATACGGACTGTTTTCGGCGAAGTCGGTCATGCGTTGCTGATGGCTGCGGGCATGGTCTGGCAAACGGGGTGGAGCCTTGTGCTCGGCTTTGCGATTTCCGCGCTGCTGCAGGCGATTTTGCCGGAAGAGCAGATGCGGCGCGCGCTGGGCAAAGGCGGGATCAAGGAGATCGCGTTGGCGACGGTCGCGGGGGCGGCGAGTTCCAGCTGCTCGTATGCCTCGGCGGCGATCATGCGCACGCTGTTCAAGAAAGGGGCGGCGCTGGTGGTGAGCCTTGCCTTTCTGTTTGCGTCGACCAACCTCGTGCTGGAACTCGGGTTGATCCTGTTCATGCTGCTCGGCTGGCAATTCATGGCGGCCGAATGGGTTGGCGGCGTCGTGCTCGTCGTGATCATGAGCCTGCTGGTGAAGCTGACGCTGCCCCGGCGGCTCGTCGAGGACGCGCGCCGGCACAAGGAGGCTGACCAGGGCCACCAGCACATGGCTTCGGTCGTCGCGGGGGCCACCTGGCGCGACCGGATCACCAATCCCGAAGCGCGGATCAGGGTCGCGCAGAACTTTGTCATGGAATGGCGCATGCTGTGGAAGGATCTGGCCGCGGGTTTCCTGATCGGCGGCTTTGTTGCCGCGTTCGTGCCGGACGGCGTGTGGCAGACCCTGTTCCTGGGGCACGCATCGGCGGGCGTGCGCACGATCGCGGGCGTGCTGATCGGCCCGGTCGTCGCCATGCTGACGTTCGTCTGTTCGATCGGCAACGTTCCCTTGGCAGCGGTGCTGTGGGCCGGCGGCGCCAGCTTTGGCGGGGTGATTGCGTTCCTCTATGCCGACCTGATCGTGCTGCCGCTGCTCGATGTCTATCGCCGGTACTTCGGCTGGCGGATGATGGCGTATATGGCCGCCGCGTTCTTCGTGACCATGGCGACGGCGGCGCTGATCGTGGATGCCGGCTTCCAGTGGCTGGGATGGGTGCCGGATCGCAGCGTCGATATCCGGCAGCGGATGACCGAATTCAGCATCAACTATACCTTCTGGCTGAACCTCGTGGCCGCCGCCCTGGCGCTGTACCTGTTCATTCAGAACCGCCGCCACCCGATGAACCACGATCATCATCACGATCAGCGATCTGCAGGGGCATCTGCTGAACCGTGACGGTCGTGGCGAATTATGGTCCGCCACGTTTGAGCCGATTGGGGCGCAAACGGATGGGGCCGGGGTATTTGAAATCGACTATTGCCAAGGCGATGCCACAGCCGAAGAACCAGACGATCGCGGCAATCCGCAACGCCGTTGCAATGCCGGGCAGGTAATGCGAGGCGATCAGCAAGCCGACGAAGCCGGCGACGCCCGCACCCCTGATCGCCGTCCGCGTGAAATGCATATGCGCCATGACGTCCCTTCTTCGCTGGCGAGGCCTTGCGGGGAGTTGGTTTGCGCTTAAACGCGCCAGGCCAGAGCCTTGTCCTGGGACACAATGCGATAAGGGTTCCATGCGAAACGACCGGCCTGCGCATGAAATTGGCGTAAAGGTCTGATCGGCGCGAAACCCGCCCGACTTGTAATTCCGGAACTATCTTCAATGGCGACTGTTGAATCCAGCCTTAGCCAGGAAAGTCCGGATCATGCAAAACCACCATGTATTGTCATCGCTCAGTCTTGCCACGCTCGTAATCGTTTTGGTAATTGTAGCGGGCGCCTTGGCCTATTTCCTCAGGCACCGATCAAACCGGCAACCGCTGGAGGGCCGCCATGAACGCAACATCGCCCAGGATATCGACAGCGGCAACGAACCCCCCGACCATTCTCCACGTAAATAAGGCGGCGTTGCGGCAACGAAACTATTGGGCACGCGCGGCAAACGCCGTTGCGATCGCGGTTCGTACTTGCGCGATCAGGCCGCCGGGCGCCGGTGGTCCGTTCGACGCCACGATCACCGGTTCGACCGCGCCACCATCGGTGATGGGGATGGCGACGACCGCCAGGCCGTCATAGCTGAGCGCGGTAGGCGGCACGCAATAGCCGATGCCCACGCCAAGCCGGTTGCCGACCAGGCTGCGCATCAGCTCGAGCGAACCGACGCGATGGGCCACCACTGGCTTTCTCCCCAGCCGGCCGAACAGCGCCAGCATGTGCCGCACCGACAAGCCTTCGTCCGACAGGATCAGCGGCTCGTCGACCAGATCGCGCAGCGTCACGCCCGCCTGGTGCGCCAGACGGTGGCCACCGGGCAGCAGGGCGCAGGGGCGCGTATCGATCAGATGGGTTTTTGCAAACGACGCATCGAGGCCGAGATCGCAGGTTACCGCGCAATCGATCCGCCCTTCGCGCATTTCGCGCGCCAGGGTCGCAAAGTCGTTCACGCGATAGTGGATGTCGATCCCGGGCAGCGCCGCAGCCAGCGATCGCAGCAGATGGCCCAGGTGAAACGGCGCCAGACCGTCGAACATGCCCAGATTCAGCCGGCCACTCAGCGTTTGCCCCATCTGTGCTGGATCTTCCAGATGGCGGGCCCGGGCGAGCAGGTCCTCGACTTTGGTGACATAGGCCTGGCCCGCCGTGGTCAGCGTGATCGGCGCGCCCTTGCGGCGAAAAAACAGCTTTTGGCCCAGATGCGCCTCAACCCGGGTCAGCGCGACCGACAGCGACGGCTGCGACACATTAAGCTGTAGCGCGGCGCCCGACAGGCTGCCCGCCCGCGCCACGGCGGCCACATATTCCATCTGGCGCAAGCTGAGATATAGCATCAGCCTATATGATCATTGTGGTCATCATATTGGAAGCTATTCCTTTGGGTCGCTATGTTTTTTCCGGAAAGACACCAATTGGAGGCGTGCATGACCAGTTTCCCGATCGATCCCGAACAGATCGCGACGTTCCGGCGCGACGGCGTGGTGCTGATCCCGGGGTTGTTTGGCGATCATGTCGACGCGCTGCGCGAGGGGGTTGCGCAGAACATGGCCGATCCCGGCCCTTATGCCTCCGACAACCGGGCGGAGGGACGTGGCCGGTTTTTCGACGATTACTGCAACTGGAACCGGATTGCCGCGTTCGAACAGGTCATCCGGCGCTCGCCGGTCGGGCAGGTTGCCGCAGAGCTGATGGGATCGCGCAGCGTGCAGCTGTTCCACGACCACGTGCTGGTAAAGGAACCGGGCACGACCAAGGCCACGCCGTGGCACCAGGATGCGCCGTACTATTTCGTCGAGGGGGTGCAGACCGTCAGCTTCTGGTCCCCGCTCGACCCGGTGCGCGAGGCGACCTTGCGCTGTGTCGCCGGGTCGCATCGCTGGCCCAAACCGGTGCTGCCGACGCGGTGGCTGTCGGGGGATGCGTTCTATGGTGATCGCGACAGCTATATGGCGGTGCCCGATCCCGATGCCGAGGGCATGGATATCCGCGAATGGGCGATGGCGCCCGGCGACGCGGTGGCGTTCAATTACGGGATCCTGCATGGCGCGCGGGGCAACCATGCCGCAACCAGCCGCCGGGCCTTTTCGCTGCGGGTGGTCGGCGATGACGCGCGCTATGTCGAACGGCCGGGGCCCACGTCGCCGCCGTTTCCGGGTCATGGCATGCAACCGGGCGAGCGATTGCGCGAAGACTGGTTTCCGGTGATCTACGACCGGCACTGAGCCGGTCGTATTGGAAACACCCGCAAAAAAAGGCCCGCAAATCCCCGAAGGAATTTGCGGGCCAGTCAGGGTGAACTTGGTGGGGTCAGACGATGCCCTCGGCGATCGCATGCCACAGCCATGGCGCAAAACTGCGCCAGACTTCGATGTGGAATTCGTCGGGGGCGAGTGTCCAGATCTGGATTTCGACCGTTTCGAACAGTGTCCGTGTGGCGCGGCCGGGGGTGAATTGCGCCAGGTCGAGCGGGCAACCCCGGGTGAGCGCGGCAACGGCACCGGGGCCGATGACGGTAAAGCCGACCGCGCGCGACGACACGTCGACCACGCTGACCGATTGGCCGCCGGCATCGGGCACCGGGGTGCCTTCGGGCAGCAGCGCGTACCATTCGTCGGGGCCGAGGCGCGCCACGCCATCGGCATGGCTGCCGATGCGATCGGGCAGCGCGCGGCCCAGAGCACCGGCGAGCAGCGCGCTATCCCTGGCGCGCAGCGACAGCCGGACTTGCGACGCGGCGTTGGCCAGCGTGACGGGTTTGCCGTCAACGTGCCCTGCGCGGGGCGTGGTCCCGGTCGCCAGGTCGATCCCGGCGATGGTCAGGGGTGCGATCTCAACCATTGAGGCGGCTCCCTTCGGCATCATAGAACATCGGCTCGGTCACCTTTGCGCGGATCACTTTGCCTGGCATCGGCACATGGATCGTCTGGCCGATGCGGGCGCGGCCATCGGCGATCACGGCCAGCGCGATCGTGCGGCCAAGCGCGGCGCTGTGATACGACGACGTGACATGGCCGATCATCGGCACCGGGATCGGCGCGTTGGGATCGGTGACGATCTGCGCGCCTTCCTCCAGCAGATCCTGCGGATCTTCGGTCAGCAGCCCGATGAACTGCTTGCGGCCGGGGCGGCTCATTTCGGGGCGCGCGAGCGAGCGTTTGCCGACGAAATCGGGCTTTTTCTTGCCCACCGCCCAATCGAGACCCATGTCGTACGGGGTCATCGTGCCATCGGTATCCTGGCCAACGATGATGAAGCCTTTTTCCGCGCGCAGCACGTGCATCGCCTCGGTGCCATAGGGCACGATGCCGAATGGCTGGCCAGCGGCATGGATGGCGTCCCAGACCTTGCGGCCCTCGTGTGCCGGTACGTTGATTTCAAAGCCGAGTTCGCCGGTGAAGCTGACGCGGAACAGCCGCGTCGGCACGCCCGCGATCGTGCCTTCGCGGATCGCCATGTGCGGGAACGCTTCGGCACTGAGGTCGATGCCCTGCACCAGCGACGCGATCACATCGCGCGCGCGTGGGCCCTGCAGCGCGATCACCGCCCATTGCTCGGTGGTCGAGGTCAGCCAGACGTCGAGATCGCTCCATTCGGTCTGGAGATAGTCCTCCATCATGCCCAACACGCGCGCGGCGCCGCCGGTGGTGGTGGTAAGGTGGAAGCGATCGTCGGCCAGCCGCGCCGAAACACCGTCATCGACGATGAACCCGTCTTCGCGCAACAGCAGGCCATAGCGGCAACGGCCCGGTTGCAGCGCCTTCCACGGGTTGGTGTACATGCGGTTGAGGAATTCGGCGGCATCGGGGCCGACGACTTCGATCTTGCCCAGGGTCGAGGCATCGAACATGCCCACCGAATTGCGCACGGCCGCGCATTCGCGCAGGACGGCGGCGTCCATATTTTCCACACCCCTGGGAAAATAGCGCGCGCGGCGCCAGTTCGCGACGTTTTCGAAAACCGCGCCCTGGTCGCGTGCCCAATCGTCGATCGGCGATTTGCGCACCGCCTGAAACAGCGCATCCTTGTGATGACCCATCAGCGCGCCGAACGTCTGCGGCGTGTACGGCGGGCGAAATGTCGTGAGGCCGATTTCGGTGACGGGGCGGTGCAGCGCGCTCGACGCGATCTGCAAGCCGTTGAGATTGCTGGTCTTGCCCTGGTCGGTTGCCATGCCGTTGGTGGTGTAGCGCTTGATGTGCTCGATCGAGCGCATGCCTTCCTGCACCGCGAGCTGGATATCGCGCGCTTTCACATCGTTCTGATAATCGACGAACGCTTTTTGCGCGCTGACCGGCTTGGCATTGGGCAGCACCGAGGTGATCACGCCGCTGCCGAACGACCACTCGCCCGCGCCCGCGCCGACCGCGCGGTAATTGGCGGCAGGCTGCCCGGGCAGATACGCGCCCCAGGCATCGTTCCACACCAGCGCGCCCTTGGCATGGCTCCACAGATGGACGCTGGGCGTCCATCCGCCGGCCATCAGCACCGCGTCGCAGGTGATCGATTGCGCAGGGCCGGTGCCGGCCGCGGCAAACGTGATGCCCTTGACCGCAAGCCGGCCTTTGACCGACGTCACCGCACAGCCCGGATGCACCGCGATACCGGCGGCGCGGGCCGCAGCGACCAGGTCTGGCGCGACGTCATTGCGGATATCGATGATCGCCGACACCGGCACGCCGACCGCGGCCATCGCCAGCGCATCGTGCCAGCCGCTGTCGTGCGCGGCCATCACCACGATCGCGCGGCCCACCGCCACGCCATAGCGCAGCGCCAGCGTGCGCGCCGCGCTGGCCAGCATCACGCCGGGCACATCGTTGCCGTTGAACACCAGCGGGCGCTCGATCGCGCCTTGTGCCAGCACGACTTCGCCCGCGCGGATGCGCCACAGTTTTTCGCGCGGGCCCTTAACAGCCGATGGCGCCAGATGGTCTGTCAGATGCTGGACCGCACCGACGAAATTCTGATGAAAAAACCCGAACGCCGTCGTCCGGTTCAGCACGGTGACGGTGCTTGCCGCCAGTTGCGCGTTCAGCGCGTTCAGCGCGGGCCACTGCGCCGCATCGGACAGCGCGCCGCCGCCCAATTCGTCCTGTTCATCGATCAGGATCACACGCGCGTCGCCGGTCGCAGCGGCCAGTGCCGCCTCGATACCCGCGATACCCGCGCCGATCACCAGCACTTCGCAATGCGCATAAGTCGCGTCGTAATGATCGGGATCGCGCGTCACCGGGCTTTCGCCAAGGCCGGCCAGATGCCGGATCACCGGCTCGTACAGCTTTTCCCACGCCGAACGCGGCCACATGAATGTCTTGTTGTAGAACCCCGCCGGGAAAAACGCGCCCAAGCGGTCGTTGATCGCGATCATGTCGAATTTCAGCGACGGCCAGCGGTTCTGGCTTTTGGTCGTCAGGCCCTCGTACAGCGCAACCTGCGGCGCGCGCAGATTGGGCGTCATCCGGCCCATGCCGCGCACCGCGCCGCGATCGACCATGACCAGCGCATTGGGTTCTTCGACGCCGGTTGCCAGCAGTCCGCGCGGACGGTGGTACTTGAACGAACGGCCAAACACCGTCACGCCCGATGCAACAAGCGCCGAGGCCAGCGTGTCGCCCGCAAACCCCTGATAGCTGGCGCCGTCGAACGTGAAGCTCAGCGCGCGGCTGCGATCGATCCGGCCGCCGGTGGAAAGACGATACCCGCTCATGCCGCGTCACCTGCGGGCCGTGCTTCGCCGCTCTTGTATGTCACCACGATCCTGTCGGTGACGGTGTTGCGCACCGCGTTGAAGAACCGCGCGCAGCCATGCATGTGGCGCCAGCGTTCGGCATGATCGCCACGCGTGTTCTTGCGCAGATACAGATACCCTTCCCATTCGACATCGGTCAGCACCGACGGATCGAGCGGGCGCGCGATATGCGCCTCACCACCATACGTGAATTCGACCTCGGGACGATCTTCGTCGCAATAGGGGCAATGGATCAGCAGCATTGCATCTAAACCTTAGTGTGCGACAGCCGCAGCGGCGGCCTCGTCGATGAAACGGCCCGTGCGGAACCGGTCGAGCGTAAATGGCGCGTTGATCGCGTTGGGCGCGTCGTTGGCGATCGTATAGGCGAGCAGGTCCGCCGCGCCGGGCGTCGCCTTGAACCCGCCGGTGCCCCAGCCGCAGTTGATATACAGCCCCGGCACCGGGGTCTTGCCCAGGATCGGCGAGCGATCGGGCGTCACATCGACGACACCGGCCCACGACCGCAACATGCGCATCCGCGTGAATATCGGAAAGATCTCGCAGATGGCGGCAAGCGTATGTTCCAGGATATGCAGCGCGCCGCGCTGCGAATAGCTGACATACTGGTCCGTACCCGCGCCGATCACCAGTTCGCCCTTGTCGGACTGGCTCATATAGGCGTGCACGGTGTTCGACATCACCACGCAGGGGAAAATCGGCTTGACCGGTTCGGACACCAGCGCCTGCAACGGATAGCTTTCGAGCGGAAACCGCAAGCCTGCCATATCCATCACGACAGACGTGTTGCCCGCCGCCGAAACGCCGATTTTCTTCGCGCCGATAAAGCCCTTTTCGGTATCGACGCCGATCACCGCACCATCAGCGCCCCGCCGGATGCCGGTCACTGCGCAATTCTGGATCACATCGACCCCGCGCGCGACCGCGCCGCGGGCATAGCCCCACACCACGCTGTCATGCCGCGCCGTGCCGCCGCGCCGCTGCAACGCGCCGCCCAGCACCGGGTGGCGCGCATTGGGCGCAATATCGAGCGGCGGGCAATAGGCCTTGCACTCTTCGGCGGTCAGCCATTCGTTGTCGACGCCGTTCAGGCGGTTGGCATGGATGTGGCGCTTGAAGCTCTGCACATCATGTACATTGTGCGCCAGCATCATCACGCCGCGCTTCGAATACATGACGTTGTAGTTGAGCTCCTGGCTCAGCCCATCCCACATCTTGACCGCGTGGTCGTACAGATGCGCGCTCTCGTCATACAAGTAGTTCGAGCGGATGATCGTGGTGTTGCGCCCGGCATTGCCGCCGCCGATCCACCCCTTTTCGATCACCGCGACATTGGTGATGCCGTATTTGCTGGCAAGGTAATACGCCGCGCCCATGCCATGCCCGCCGCCCCCGATGATGATCACATCATAGGCGGGTTTGGGCGCGGTTTCGGGCCACTGCTCGGGCCAGCCGGAATGGCCCTTGAGCGCCTGAGCGATCAGATTGAGGCCGGAAAAACGCATCATCGTGACATCCAGTCTGTCGTATCAGGCGGCAGAAAATGCTTTTACGCTGGCATCGACGTAAAAAGTCTTGAACGAGTCGACGAGCTTTTCCTCGACCGAATACAGCCCCTGGCGATAGCCGTCGGTGCGGATGCCCTGGTGGTTCACCGCCGCCAGATAGCTGTCCTGCGCATTGGTTGCGCGCCACACGGCGGTCAGGTGATCGACATCGTAATCGACCCCTTCGACCGCATCTTCGTGCACCAGCCAGCTGGTGCGCAGCAATGTCGTATCGGCGCTGAGCGGAGTCAGCGAAAACGTCACGACATGATCGTTGCAGAAATGGTGCCAGCTGTTGGGTTGGGTCCACACCGACAGGCTGCTGTGCTCGTTGAGGCCATGGGCCCAGATCGGGATGCGGCTTGCCGATTTTCCATCGACAGTCTGCGACACCGCGCCATGCGCCAGCGGCAGGCGCGCGACGCGATGCCAGCCGGTTTCGCCGTTTTCTTCGGGAAACTCGATCAGGTCATGATAGATCCCCAGCTTCATCCAGTGCTGGCGCTGCGCCTCCAGCATCTGGTCGAACGCAGCGTCATCGACGACATCGTTTTCGCCATCTTCGGGCAGCCCCTTGCCGAAACCGTAGGTCGAGAGCGATTTCAGCAATTCGGGATGGTTCTGGTCGCAGTGATAGCACTCGCGGTTGTTTTCCATCACCAGCTTCCAGTTCGCCGGCTCGATCAGGCTGTCCTGCACCGCGACTTTCAGCTTGCTCATGTCATACAGGCCGATCTGTTCGGCCATGTCGGCTTTCGCCCGGCCGAACGGCGGCGGATTGTCCGACAGACACACGAACAGCAGGCCGCCGGCGTTTTCCAGCGCCACCGGAATCAATCCATTGTCCGCCTTGGCGAAACCTTCGGGCATATTGCGCGCCGACAGCAGCTTGCCATCGAGCCCATAGCTCCAGAAGTGGTACGGACACGCCAGCCGCGCCGAGCTGCCGCTTTGCGTTTCGCAGATGCGCGAGCCGCGATGGCGGCACGAATTGTAGAACGCGCGGATTTCGCCGTCACGCCCGCGCACGATGATCACCTGGTTGCTGCCGAGCTCGAAGATGAACCAGTCGCCCGGCTTCTTCACATGCGCGACCGTGCCGGCATAAAGCCAGACCGATTTCAGCATGACTTCGGTGTCGAAGCGGAATGCCTCTTCGCCGACATACAAGTCGCGCGGCAGAGTCATCCCCGGGCGGTTGAGCCGCAGCAATTCGCCGATGGTGTCGAAATTCTGCATCGCGATCAGCTCCGCAAGGCGTTGTTTTCAGGGTCGAACGGCGAATCTTCGATAACCACTGCCCGGTGCATGGTGCCCAGGATCGAAATCTCGAGCTCGGTACCGACGGCAGCATGATCGGGCGCCACCATCGCCAGCGCCAGGCTTTTCTCACACCGCGCACCATACCCGCCCGACGTCGCACGGCCAACCAGTACGCCATCGCGATAGATCGGTTCCGACCCGCGCGCATCGGCATCGGTGACGCCAAACACTTCCATCGTGACCAGCTGCCATTTCAGCCCGGCTTCGCGCGCCGCGATCACGCCATCGCGGCCCTTGTATGCGGGCTTTTTCGCGCTGACCCAGCGTTCCAACCCGGATTCGAGCGCGTTGTATTCGATCGACAGCTCGCGCGGGATCAGCTTGTAGCTTTTTTCCAGCGCCATCGCGGTCATCGCACGGATGCCGAACGGCTTGATCTGGAATTCCGCGCCCGCCTTCATCAGCAGGTCGAAGATATAGTTCTGCATTTCGATCGGATGATGGAATTCCCAGCCCAGTTCGCCAACGAAATTGACGCGCAGCGCTTCGACCCGTGCCGCCCCGATCGAGATCGTCTTGCCCGTCAGCCATGGGAATGCCGCGCTCGACAGATCGGTTTGCGTGACTTTGCTCAGCACATCGCGCGCCCGCGGCCCGGCCAATACCAGCACGCCCATTGCCGTGGTCAGGCGTTCGAACCGCACCGTGCCGTCGGTCGGCAGGGCCTTGAGCAGGTAATCCTGGTCATGCCGTTCCATCGCGCCCGCCGAAACGAGATAATACGTCTGCGGCGCCTTTTTGTAGACGGTGAATTCGGCGCGCACGCCGCCGGTGTCGGTCAGCAGGTACGACAGCGTGACCTTGCCGACTTTCTTGGGCACGGTGTTGGACAGCAGGCCGTTCAACCAGTCTTCGGCGCCCGGGCCCGTGATCTGGCATTTGGCGAATGCACTCATGTCCTGCAGCCCGACATGCTTTGTCACATGGCGGCATTCGTCGGCGACGAAATTGAAATAGTTCGAACGGCGGAACGACCATTTTTCGCGGATCGCTTCGCCATCGACCACCGGATGGTTGTGATTGAGCAGCGTGTCGGCGCGATCGAGATCGGCGTCGGTCAATTCGTAACCCTTGGGCGCAAACCAGTTCGGACGTTCCCACCCGAACACCGAGCCGAACACCGCGCCCAGATCCTTCATCCGGTCATAACACGGCGTGCGGCGCAGTGCGCGGCCGGCCTCGCGCTCCTCATCGGGATAATGGATCGCAAAGACCTTGGCATAGGCCTCTTCGTTCTTTTCGATCAGGTAGCCTTCACCCGCATATTCGCCGAAACGGCGCGGGTCGACGCCGGTCATGTCGATCGTCGGCTCGCCATTGACGATCCAGTGCGCCAGCTGCCAGCCTGCGCCGCCGGCCGCGGTGATACCGAACGAATGGCCTTCGTTGAGCCAGAAGTTTTTCTTGTCCCACGCCGGTCCGACGATTGGCGACCCATCGGGGGTATAGGCGATCGCGCCGTTGTAGACTTTCTTGACGCCGACTTCGCCGAACGCAGGCACGCGGGCCATCGCCGACATGATATAGGGCTCGAGCCGTTCGAGCGCATCGGGGAACAGTTCGTATTCGCTGTTTGCTGCCGGGCCTTTGACATAGCACGCCGGCGCGCCGAGTTCGTAAGGCCCGAGCAGCAGGCCGCCGGCCTCTTCGCGCATGTACCAGCTGTCATCGGATTCACGCAGCACGCCCATTTCGGGCAGGCCCTGCTTCCTGCGTTCCATGATCGCAGGCACCTGTTCGGTCACGATATACTGGTGCTCGACCGGGATCACCGGCACGTCGAGCCCGACCATTTCGCCGGTCTGGCGCGCAAAGTTGCCCGTGGCCGACACGACATGTTCGCACGTGATATCGCCCTGGTCGGTCGAAACCAGCCATTCGCCGCTCGGCAACTGCGTGATCGCGGTGACAGTGGTGTTGCGATAGATGGTCGCGCCCAGCTGGCGCGCGCCCTTGGCCAGCGCCTGGGTCAGATCGGCAGGCTGAATATATCCGTCCGCCGGATGCTGGATCGCGCCAAGCACGCCGGTGACGTCGGCCAGCGGCCAGACCTCTTTCAGCTCTTCGGGCGTCAGCCAATTGACCTCGACGCCGATCGTCTTGGCGACACCGGCGTAATAGCGGTATTCATCCAGCCGATCCTGGCTGGTCGCGATGCGGATGTTCGACACGTTCGAAAACCCGACGTTCAGCCCGGTTTCGGCTTCGAGGCTCGGGTACAGCGCGACCGAATACTGGTGCAGCTTGCCCACCGAATAGCTGAGGTTGAACAGCGGCAGCAGGCCGGCGGCGTGCCAGGTCGATCCCGACGTCAGTTCCTTGCGCTCGATCAGCGCGACATCGGACCAGCCGAGCTTTGCCAGATGGTACAGCGTGCTGACGCCAACCACGCCGCCACCGATCACAACCACACGTGCTGTCGTCTTCATCACCACACCTTCGCAGCTTTGCTGAGCGAGATAAAAACCCGCTTGTTCACCCTCCATATGCCACCGCGCGCCAAGGCTCGCCAAGACATGTTTTGGCATAGGAAATACTAATGTCGAATATCAGTCCTGCTTAATGGTCGGCGGGACCAATTCTCTGCGTAATGCCCAGACAAGCCGGCAGACATGACCCCAACCCCGCAACGCCAACAACCATGGTCGCGCGATAGCGATCCGCCATGCTGTACACCCCGCCGCCGAGTTGGTCGCGCTCCATTGGTTTATCAGAAACAGAGCGGGATCCCGGGTCAAGCCCGGGACGACGAGTGGGTCAGGTTTGCGAGTTTAACGTAAGTTTGGACTGGTGGCGTGGGCTTTGGCTGTTGCCGACAGGCGTGCGTTCAGGGTCAAATGGAAATCGCCAGGAAAATAAATTTATTGTCACGATAGGCCGATTTTGCCTCCGGTTGCCGCCAATCGCCACAATCAACATATTGCTATAAAATGCATTTTTACAATGGTTGCACCAAATCCAGCCCTTTTCTGACCCCAAAAAGGGCGCTGCACAGCGCTTGCCGGATCGCCAGACTTGATGCACCTTTCCCCAACAGGGGGCGCGATACGCGCGGCTGTCGAAAAACAGTATTCAGATGGCGAAGGGGGCTATCCATGAGAAACACACCACACGTGGGACAAATGCGCGCATTTTCGGGTACGCAGCGCGCTGCCGCACACCGCCTGATCATGGCAGGTCTGCTGACCGGCGCCGCCTTTGCCCCCGGGATCGCCTTTGCCGCTGATACACCGGCGCCGGCCGCAGCCGACGCCACCGTGCCGACCGGCGGCACCACCGATATCGTCGTGACCGCGCAGCGCCGCGAACAGAAGCTGAAAGACGTCGGCATCGCGATCACCGTGCTCGACAAGGAAACGATCCACGATCTGAACATCACCAACGCGACAGACGTCGTGCGCGCTATCCCCAGCCTGCGCTTCAATGCCTATGCCTCGTCGCAAGTCGTGTTCAACATCCGCGGCGTGTCGATGACATCGTACGGCGACGAACAGGAACCGCCGATCGCGGTCTATCAGGACGACAGCTACTCCTCGTCGATGTCGACCGCGGGCTTTCCGATTTTCGACCTGGCGCGCACCGAGGCGCTGCGCGGGCCGCAGGGCACGCTGTTCGGCCGCAATGCGACGGGCGGCGCGGTGCAGTTCATTTCCGCGCAGCCCAAGGATATTACCGAAGGCTACCTGTCGCTGACCTATGGCCGGTATAACGAAACTATCGCCGAAGGCGCAATTTCGGGCCAGCTCGCCAAGAATTTCGATGTCCGCGTCTCGGGACTGTATGACCGCGACGATGGCTATATCAAGGATATCATCCCCGGTACGAAGAACCGGGGCGCCAACAACCATTGGGCGCTGCGCGGTATCTTCAAATGGACGCCCTCGACCGATTTCAGCGCCAAGTTGACGTTGCGCTATACCGAGGCCGACCATGAGCGGCAGGGTGCGATGTACACCTTTTCACCGTCCTGCCCCAATGCACAACTGCAGGGCGTCAATCTGGGACCCAATCAAGTCTGCAACTATTGGTCCGCCTATAACGGCGGCACGCCCGGCGCGATGGGCACAGGTTTCAACGGGCTGGTCAATGGCCAGAATGTCAACGTTCTGACCGGCGGCAGCCCATGGAAAATTGCCGCAACGGGCGATCCTGGCGTCGATCGCCAGTTCTTCGGCGCGACCTACCGGATGGATGCCAAACTCGGCATGTTCGACCTGACGTCGATCACCGATTACCAGTACACCAACAAATTCTATAACGAGCTGGGCGATAGCCAGCCCGAATTCCCGTATGTTCAGGGCGCGACCTATACCCCCGGCCCCTGCCCCGGCATTGCAACGATAACGTGCTATGCCCCGGGCACGATTTTCAACCAGAAATTCAAATCGAACCAGTTTTCCGAAGAAGTCCATGCATCGACTTCATTCGGCAAGAACTACCTGGTGTTCGGCGCATTCGCGATGTCGATCGAAAGCCATTTTCATGCGCAATACGCAACCCCTTTCGATCAATACGATCCGCAAGTGGATTTCTATCAGCGTACGCGCAGCGTCGCGGTGTTTGCGCAGGACGAATACAAGTTCGATGATCAGTTCAAACTGATCCTGGGCGCACGCTATTGGCATGACAACAAGCTGGGCTGTTACAACGGCGCGGAATACTGGACCGGCTTCACGATCCACTATTGCCCCGACAGCGTGGGCTACAACGATCCCACGGGCAATACGCAGGCGACGGGCAATGCGGTTACCGCCACCGGCAAGGATGCAGACCAGAACTACAGCGGCCTGACCGCGCGTGCCGAACTCGATTACAAGCCGAGCACGGCCACGCTGATCTATGCCAGCTATAACCGCGGGTCGAAATCGGGCGGCTTCAGCTTCTCGACCGGTACGCCGACCCCGGGCCAGGCCGTGCTCGATACGCTCAACGGCATCGCCTTCCGCCCCGAGGTGCTCGACGATTACGAGATCGGGCTAAAAGCCACCTTGCCGATGCATTCGAGCCTCAACCTCGCCGCATATTACTACAATTATCATAACTATCAGGCGTTTGCCCAAGTCGGCTACGTCCAGGAAATTCGCAACCTGCCGGCCAAGGCACGCGGCATCGAGGCCGAATTCATGACCGTGCCCATTCCCGGCCTGACCCTTAAACTGAACGCCGCGTGGGAAAGCAGCGATGTGCCCAATGTCCTGCTGCCCGATGGCGTGACCGTGGTGACGCACGATCTGCCGCAGGCGCCGCACTGGTCGGGCGGTGCCTTCGTGCATTATGAATTCGAAACATCAGCGGGCATCGCCAGCGTTCAGGCCGATGCCCTGGCACAATCGCACATGTGTTTCACTCTGCTGTGCGCGCCGGTCGAAGAGGAACGGGGCTATACCATCGAGAACGCGCGCATCGGGTTTTCGCCAAAAGGCACCAATCTCGATCTGGCGGTCTATGTGAACAACATCTTCAACCGCGCCTATCGCAATTACGCCTACGACGGTTCGCTCTATTCGGGCGCGACCCAGTCGGTGTTTGCCCGTCCGCGCACCTGGGGGATCAACGCGCGCGTGCATTTCTGAGCGACGGTCCGGTCATGAAATAATCTGATGGGCCCCGGCGCGAATTGCGCCGGGGCCCAGGGTATGAGAGCACTTGCCAACAGTCCACGTCCGGCCAATACTTCGGCTTGTCGCAGCGAACGCGCCGCTCTCGACCACTTTGCAATTTTTCAAGGAACAGCATTTGTCGGCAGATCCAGGCGCCAAGCTCGCGCATTCGCTGAAACCGCGCCACGTCACGATGATTTCGATCGGCGGGATCATCGGCGCGGGCATTTTCGTCGGGTCGAGCGTGGCGATCCATATCGCCGGGCCGGTGGTGCTGCTGTCGTATCTGCTGTGCGGGCTGCTGGTCTTCGTGATCATGCGCATGCTGGGCGAAATGGCGATGGCGCGGCCCGGTGTGGGCTCGTTTACCGGCTATACCTCGCTCGGGCTCGGCCCGTGGGCCGGGTTTACCAATGCGTGGCTGTACTACTATTTCTGGGTGATCACGATCGCGGTCGAGGCGATCGCCGGCGCCAACATGCTGATGCCGTTCATCCCGCTGCCGATGTGGGCGCTGTCGGCGCTGCTGATCGGCGCGATGACTGCGGTCAACCTGATGTCGGTCAAGACCTATGGCGAGTTCGAATTTTGGTTCGCCAGCCTGAAAGTCATCACGATCGTCGGGTTCATCGCGCTGGGCCTGGGCTACATCTTTGGCTTCGGTCCCGGCCTTGCCGCGCTCCAGGCGCAGTTCACCACCCACGGCGGCTTTGCACCCAGTGGATATGGCACGGTATTCCTGGCCATCCCGACCGTGATTTTCTCGATGATGGGCAGCGAAGTCGCGACAATCGCAGCTGTCGAAACCGAGGACCCCGCGCGCAATGTCGTGCGCGCGGGCCGCACGGTCGCGCTGCGCATCATTTTCTTCTACATCGGGTCGATCGCGGTGATCCAGGCGATCCTGCCGTGGGATACGGTCATTCCCGGCAAATCGCCGTTCGTCGCCGCGCTGGCGCTGATCCATGTCCCGGGCGCATCGGCGATCATCGGCGCGGTGATCTTTACCGCAATCGTGTCGTGCCTCAATTCGGCGATCTATGTCACCTCGCGCATGCTGTATGAAATGGCGCAGCGCGGCGATGCACCCGCGACGTTCCTGCACACCTCCGCCTCGAAAGTCCCTGCGACGGGCATCCTCGTGTCGGGCCTGCTCGGGTTTGGCGTGGTCATCACCTCGGTGATGTCGTCGGGCGGACTGTTTGCGTTCCTGGTGCAATCGTCGGGCGCGACGATCCTGTGCGTCTACCTGTTGATCGCGTTCGCGCAGATCCAATTGCGACAGCGGCTGGAGCGCAAGGGCGAAGTGCTCGATGTGAAAGTCTGGTTGTTTCCCGGCGTCAGCTATGCGGCCGTTGCCAGCATCCTTGCGGTGCTGGTGATGATGCTGTTTTCGGTCGACGAGCGGATGGAAGTGGTCCTTTCAGGCGTCGTCTTCGCCGCCATCGTCATCGCGTACCAGATCCGCGCCCGGCTCGGCAGCGCGGTCGTTGTCGTCCCCGTCTAGACACGATTGATCCTCCCCGGTACAGCTACGGCATTCACACAAGTCTTTTAACCAACGGTTTTTAAACACCATCCGCTCATGCTGCGCCAGTCGAAGCACACGCGCTGACGCCCGCCAAGCAGGGAATAAAACTGCGCAAATTCATGCGTCGCGCGCGTCCTTCGACAAGCTCAGGATGAGCGGGTTTGCTTTTTTGGGCGCTCACGCGACTTGTGTGAATCCCGTAGCCCCTAAGGGGAGCTTTAAAAAAGGAACGGGAATGATCGGCGCGATCGAGGCGGGCGGGACCAAATTCATCTGCGCGCTGGCCCGGCGTGATGGCACGATCGTCGCGCGTGCGCGGATCGACACACGCACGCCGGCCGAATGCTTTCCCGACATCACCGCGTTCTTTCGCCAGGCGCAATCCGACCATGGCCAAATCGCTGCCTTTGGTGTGGCCAGCTTCGGCCCGATCGACATCGATCCCGGCTCGCCCGATTACGGGACATTCACCGCCACGCCCAAACCAGGCTGGCAAGGCGCGCGGTATCGCGATGTGCTAAGTCCATTCGGCGTGCCGTTCGTTGTCGATACCGATGTCAACGGCGCAGCATTGGGCGAATGGCAGCTTGGTGCAGGCCAGGGCGCACGCACGCTGGCCTATACCACGATCGGCACCGGCGTCGGCACCGGCGTGCTACGCGACGGCCGCTCGCTGATGGGGCTTTCGCATTACGAAATGGGGCATATCCACCCCGCGCACGATCGCGTCGCCGATCCGTTCGATGGCGGCTGCCCATTCCATGGCGATTGCCTGGAGGGGCTGGTCGCCGGCCCCGCGATCATCAAGCGCTGGGGCACCAGCCTTGATCGCCTGGCCGGCGATGCCGACAAGATCGACCTGATCGGCGGCTACCTCGCCGATTTTGCCGCCGATCTGGTGCTGATGCACATGCCCGACCGCCTGATCTTTGGCGGCGGGGTGATGAAGGCGCCCGGCCTCGTCGAAGCCATCCGCCGCCGCACACTGGCGCGGCTGAACGGGTATATCACGCATCCGCAGCTCGATGCGGGGCTGGAGACCTATATCGTCACGCCCGGGCTGGGTGATGACGCGGGTATAACCGGCGCGATCGCGCTGGGGCGGCAGGCGCTGGGTATCTGAGAATAAACATTGCCCGCCACGTGAATGAGCTGGGCGACACATCGACGGGGTCGTCCAAATATCTCATTTCGAATAGCATTCGCTCATGCTGAGCCTGTCGAAGCACACGCGCCGACATCTGCCCAAACAAGAACATCGCGCAAGATCAGATGTCATGCGCCTTCATCTGGCGCATACCCCCTCCCCGTCAGGGGAGGGGCTTGAAATCACTCCGGCTTCTTGCTCACCGCGACCATGGCTGCGCGCAGCAGGCGGTCCTTGATCATATAGCCCGACTGCAATTCCTGCAGCACAGTGCCGGGCTCGACATCGGTCGAGGGCATTTCGATCATCGCCTGGTGCTGGTGCGGGTCGAGCGGCATGCCTTTGGCGGCGATGCGCGTGATGCCATGGCTGGCAAACACTTTCTCGATCTCGCGGCCCGTGGCTTCGAGCCCGGACACCAGGTTCCTGAATTTCTCGTCGCCGCGCAGATCGGCGGGAATGGATTCGAGCGCGCGCGCCAGATTGTCCGCAACCGACAGGATATCGCGTGCAAACGATGTCGCGGCATACGTCCGCGCGTCGGCAATATCTTTTTCGAGCCGGCGCCGCACGTTCTGCGTCTCGGCCTTGGCGTACAATACATCCTGCCTGGCGGCATCGAGTTCGCCGGTCAGACGGGCCAGCGCCTCGTCCGATTTGGCGCCATCATCGATCATGTCGGCGGGCACGCCTTCCAGTTCCGCTGCATTTTCCGAACGCTCAGTATCATTCATGGTCTTGAAAATCCGTCCTGGCCGATGAGTTTGCTCAGTGATTGAGCCGTGAAATCCACCATGGGGACAACGCGCGCATAATTCAACCGTGTCGGCCCGATCACGCCGACCACACCGACCACCCGGCCATCGCCATCGCGCCACGGCGTGGCGATCACCGACGAACCCGACAGCGACATCAAGCGGTTTTCGCTGCCGATGAAAATCCGTGTCGCCTGCGCCACGCGCGCCGCATCCAGCACATGCGCAATCGATTCGACGCTTTCCAGTTCGTCGAGCAATTGCCGCACGCGTTCCAGATCCTGCACCGCGGCATCGTCGAGCAGATTGGCCTGCCCGCGCACCACCAGCACCGGGCGCTGCGCCGAATCGCGGCTCCAGATCGCCAGGCCCCGGCGCACCAGATCGGCACTGGCGCTGTCGAGCGCGCTTTTGCCGCTGGTTATTTCCGCCGCGATGCCTGTTGCCGCCTCTGCCAGCGTGCGCCCCGCCAGCCGCGCGGTCAGGTAATTGCCCGCCGCCTCCAGCACGCCGGGCATTACCGGATCGGCCAGGTCGACCACGCGGTTTTCGATCCCGCCGTCTTCGGCGACGAGCACCACGAGCGCGCGGCGCGGCGCCAGCGCGACAAAGGTGATCTGCAACAGCCGTGGCTCGCGGCGGGGCACCATGACCACCCCCGCGCCGGCCGACATTTCGGAAAGCGCCGTGCTGGCCGCGGCGAGCGCAGATTCGATCGTGCCCCCCTGCGCCAGGCCGCGCTCGATCTGCGTGCGCTCGGCCAATGACGGCTCGGCCACCTGCATGATGCCGTCGACAAACAACCGCAGCCCGAATTCGGTCGGCATGCGCCCGGCGCTGGTATGTGCGGCAGACAAAAGCCCGGCATCCTGCAATTCCTGCAGCACCGAACGGATCGAGGCCGGCGACAGATTGACGCCGCCGCTGCCGGCCAGGGTTTTCGACCCGACGGGCGCGCCGGTATCGATGAACCCCTCGACCACCAGCCGGAAAATATCGCGCGCGCGCAGGGTCAGTTCGCTAAGGGTCGGGCCGGCTGTCATCGCGCCATCCTAAGGCTTGCGATACCGCCTGCAATGGGCCAAACGCAGCGCCGACAGGATAAAGGACAAATTCCATGCGAGCTTCGGGCCGTGCCGCGGATGAAATGCGGGCAATCTCCATCGAAACCGGTTTCACCAAACACGCCGAAGGCTCGGTACTGATCAGCTTTGGCGATACCAAAGTGCTGGTCACCGCGTCTGTCGAGGAACGCGTGCCACCGTTCATGCGCGGCAAAGGCGAAGGCTGGGTGACGGCGGAATATTCGATGCTGCCCCGCGCGACGCACACGCGCAGCAGCCGCGAAGCCGCCAAGGGCAAGCAGTCGGGCCGCACGCAAGAAATCCAGCGCCTGATCGGCCGGTCCTTGCGCGCGGTGACCGACCTGAAGAAACTGGGCGAGCGCCAGATCACGCTCGATTGCGATGTGATCCAGGCCGATGGCGGCACGCGCACCGCGTCGATTTCAGGCGCCTGGGTCGCGCTGCGCCTGGCTGTGGACAAGCTGATTGCGCAAGGGCTGATCAAGGAAGACCCGCTGCCGCGCAAGGTTGCAGCCATCTCGTGCGGCATCGTCGGCGGCACCCCGGTACTCGATCTTGATTATATCGAGGACAGCAGCGCCGATGCCGATGCCAATTTCGTGCTGATCGAGGGCGGCCATATCGCCGAAGCACAGGCCACAGCCGAAGGCGCGACGTATGACGAAGAGGGCCTGCTCGCGCTGCTGCGCCTGTCGCGCATCGGTTGCGAACAGATCTTTGCCGCGCAGGACCGCGCAGTCGGCCGCTGATGACCAGGCTTTCCCCCGGCAAACTGGTGATCGCCACGCACAACGCGGGCAAGTTGCGCGAGATCCGCGCGTTGCTCGTGCCGCATGGCATGGATTGCGTGTCGGCGGGCGAACTCGGCCTGCCCGAGCCCGAGGAAACCGGGACCACCTTTGCCGAAAATGCGCTGCTCAAGGCCCACGCTGCGGCAAAGGCCTCGGGCTTTCCGGCGCTATCCGACGATTCCGGGCTGGCGGTAAACGCGCTGAATGGTGCGCCGGGCGTGTACACCGCCGATTGGGCCGAGGCCGCGCCCTATGAAGGCGGCCCCGGGCGCGACTGGTACATGGCAATGGGCAAAGTCGAGGGCAAACTGGCCGAACTGGGTCCGGATGTGTCGCGCGATGCGTGTTTCTGCTGCGTGCTGGCGCTGGCCTGGCCCAATGGCCGCGAGGCGGTGTTCGAAGGGCGCGCCTATGGTTCCCTGACTTGGCCGCCGCGCGGTATGTTAGGCTTCGGCTATGACCCGGTGTTCGTACCGCATGGCGATACGCGCACATTCGCCGAACTCGATCCCGCGCACAAACACGCCATCAGCCACCGCGCCGATGCCTTTGCCAAGCTGGTCGCTGCTGCCTTTATACGCTAAACGCCCCTCTTGCTTAAGCCCCTCCCCTGAAGGGGAGCAAGAAAGTGGGTTATGGAAGCGCTGGCTTTATACATTCACTGGCCGTTTTGCCTGGCCAAATGTCCGTATTGCGATTTCAACAGCCACGTCCGCGATGCTGTGGATATTGCGCTGTGGGAGCGCGGCTTGCTGGCGGACATGGCGCATGAAGCAGCCCTGACCCCCGGCCGGCGCCTGACATCGATCTTCTTCGGTGGCGGCACACCCTCGCTGATGCCGCCTGCCCTGGTCGAAAGCCTGTTGAAAGCGGCAGCAAGCCATTGGACTTTCGACCCCGCGATAGAAATCACGCTGGAGGCCAATCCGTCCTCGGTCGAAGCATCGCGATTTGCGGCCTTGGCCCACGCTGGCATCAACCGCGTATCCCTTGGCCTGCAAGCGCTCGATGACGAGACCCTGCGCTTCCTTGGCCGGCTGCACGATGCAGCCGAAGGCCTTGCCGCGCTCGATGTCGCACAACGCCATTTCGCCCGCGTTACGTTCGACCTGATCTATGCCCGCCCCGACCAGACGCCCGCGATGTGGCAGGCGGAGCTGGCGCGAGCACTGTCGTTCGGCACCGGGCATTTGTCGTTGTACCAATTGACGATCGAGCCCGGCACCCGGTTCGCCACTCTGGTGCGCGAAGGGCAGTTAATCCCGCTCGACGACGATGCCGGCGCCGATCTGTTCGCGCTGACCCGCGACATGACCGCCGCCGCCGGCCTGCCCGCGTACGAAATCAGCAACCATGCCCGCCCGGGCGAGGAAAGCCGGCACAACCTGACGTATTGGCGCTATGGCGATTACGCGGGGATCGGCCCCGGCGCGCATGGCCGCCGCACCCGTCTGGCAACGACGCGCCATCGCAAGCCCGAAAACTGGCTGTCCGCGATCGACCGCACCGGCCATGGCCTGCAGGAAGAACGCGCGCTGGGCGCCGGCGAACAGGCGAGCGAGGCGCTGCTGATGGGCCTGCGCCTGCGCGAAGGGGTCGATCTGGCCCAGCTCGCCGCACGGCTGCACCTGCCGGCAGAAACGCTGATAAATGCCGACAAGGTGCGGTTCTACGGCGATCTCGGGCTGGTTACGCGCCACGGCGATCGCCTGATCGTCACCGACCGCGGCATGCCGCTGCTCGATGCGCTGCTCGGCGAACTGGTCGCGGCATGATCGAGGCGGAAATCCTGGCCGCATGGCATGATCACCTGACGCACGGGCGGCGCCGGTCGCCGCATACCGTGCGCGCTTATGTGGCGACTGCCCGGCGCCTGATCGCCACGCAGGAACAGCCGCCGCGCGATTGGGCTACGCTTGCTGCGCTCGATGTCGCGGCGCTGCGCACACAGCTTGCCGGCCGCCGCGCGGCCGGCATCGGACAGGTGTCGGCCGCGCGCGAACTGTCCGCGCTCAAGGCGTTCATGGCGTTTGCGCGGGGTCAAGCAGGCCTGCCGGCTGCCGCACCTCGCTTGCGCGGGCCGCGCGTCAAGAAAGGCCTGCCCCGACCGATCACGCCTGACGAAGCACTGCATCTGACCCAGACCGTTGGCGAAGACGCCGGAGAGCCGTGGATCGCCGCGCGCGACATGGCGGTGCTGTTGCTGCTTTATGGCGCGGGCCTGCGCATCGGCGAAGCTTTGGCGCTGACCCCTGCGATCCTGCCGCTGCACGACAGCCTGGTTATTACCGGCAAAGGCGGCCGCCAGCGCCTGATCGCGCTATTGCCGGTCGTGCGCGATGCGGTCGATCGCTATGTCTCGCTGGCGCCGTGGCCCCTGCCCCGCGCCGAACCGCTGTTCCGCGGCGCCAAAGGTGGGCCGTTGGCGGCCGGCATGATCCGCCGCGTGATGGCCCGCGCACGCACACTGCTGGGCCTGCCGCCCACCGCCACGCCCCATGCCCTGCGCCACAGCTTTGCCACGCATCTGTTGGGCGCCGGGGCCGATCTGCGCAGCTTGCAGGAACTGCTTGGCCACGCCAGCCTGTCCTCGACGCAGATCTATACCCAGGTCGATGCGGCGCGCCTGCTCGATGTGTACCGCACCGCGCATCCGCGGGCGTAAAAAGCCCTTGGGGGTTACCGGGTTCACACAAGTGGTTGAAGAGCCTCCGCGGCCAAGGGCCATCGGCCATAGGCGCTAACATAACAATACCGTCGCCCCGGGCTTGACCCGGGGGCCCGCTTCTTCGGCGCGGAAACGCCCGAATTTGAAGGTACCGCGAAAGAAAAGCGGGATCCCGGGTCAAGCCCGGGAAGACGAGAAAAAACAAAGTTAGCGCCTTTGGGCCATTGCCCTCGGATCCCGTTAACACATTGAACTGATAGCCGCTTTGCGTCGGGTGCAAGACCCGAAATTTTGTGCAAACCCAATAGTCTCGGGCTCCAAGGGCGATGGCCCTTGGCCGCCGGAGGCCCTAAGAAAACACTACTTTACCCGCGCCCTTGGCAGCCGCAACGTCACCAGCAATCCACCCAGATCCTCGCTTTCACCCAGCGCAATCGACCCCCCGTACAATTCCGCCACGTCGCGCACGATCGCCAGACCAAGCCCGGTCCCGGGCTTGCCGGTATCCAGCCGTGCGCCCCGGGTAAACAGCTGGTCGCGCGCAATTTCAGGGATGCCCATCCCGTCATCCTCGATCCAGATGTCGCAATAGCGCGTGTCCGAGGTCGTGGCCTCCATCGTGATGAACACCGAACCACCGCCGTATTTTGCCGCGTTTTCGATCAGGTTACCCAGAACTTCATCCAGATCCTGCCGCTCGATCGCGACTTGCGCGTCGCGATTGCCATCCAGATCCAGCCGGGTATCGGGATACAAGCGCTCGACCGCGCGGACCACCGCCTCCACGCTGTCGCCGAGCGTTGCGCGCGACTGGCCGATCGCGCGGCGCCCGACCGCGCGCGCGCGCGCCAGATGATGATCGACCTGGCGGCGCATCACCAGCGCCTCGCGCCGCACGGTATCGGCCAGATCGTCGGCATGCGCGGTCGCGGCATTGGTGATCACGGTCAACGGGGTTTTCAGCGCATGCGCCAGATTGCCCGCATGGGTGCGCGCCTCTTGCGCCTGACGCTCCGAATGCGCGAGCAATTCGTTCAGTTCGAGCACCAGCGGCTGCACTTCGAGCGGCAGCGGCTCGGTCAGTTGCGATCCCGATTCCTCGCGCAGGCGGGCAATCGCCTGGCGCACCCGGCGTAGCGGCCCGAGCCCGTAATAGGTCTGCGCCACCGCCATCGCGATCAGCCCCAGGCCCAGCACGACAAACGACCAGATCAGGATCGCGCGGATCCGCAGGATCTGTGCATCGACATCTGTGCGCGCGGCTGCGACGGCAAATTGCCAGGACGTGTTGCTGCCGGGCAGGATCACCGACCGCTCGATTACGCGCAGCGGTTCGCCCTCGAACTGTTTGGTGTCGTAGATATGCGGCTGGTTGTCGAAATGATCGCCTTTCAGCTTCAGCGTCCGATCCCATAGCGACCGCGACGGATATTCGTCGTGGCCTTGCCCGGAAATCTGCCAGTACAGCCCGCTGTTCGGCTCCATGAACCGCTGATCGCCCAGCGGCCGGCTGAAAAACACTTCGCCTTCGGGTCCGATTTCCGCCGATGCCACCATCGCGGTCAGCATGTAATTCAGTTGATAATCGAAATTGCTTTTGACCAGTCCGGTCAGCGTCTGATCGAGCGCCAGCCCGCCACCCAGCAGCAGCACGAAGATCCACGCAAATGCGATGAACAGCATGCGCCGGCGCAGCGAACCGGTATGGCGCGCGACCGTGACAGGCGCGGTTTCGCCGGCGTCGACCGGCGCCGGCCCCGCATCTGCGCGATCAGGCGCGTGCGGGATCGTTGAGGCTGTAACCGAGGCCACGGATCGTCGTAATCACATCGGGACCGAGCTTCTTGCGAATGCGCGTGACAAACACCTCTATCGTATTGGAATCGCGATCGAAATCCTGATCATAGATATGTTCGATCAGCTCGGTACGGCTGACGACCTTGCCCTTGTGGTGCAACAGGTACGACAGCAGCTTGTATTCCTGCGCGGTCAGCTTCACCGGCTCGCCCGCCAGTGTCACCCGGCCCGATCGCGTGTCGAGCCGGACATCGCCCGCAATCAGCTCCGCGCTGGTGTTGCCCGACGCGCGGCGGATCAGCGCGCGCAGCCGCGCGATCAATTCCTCGGTCTGGAACGGCTTGGCCAGGTAATCATCGGCGCCGGCGTCCAGGCCCGCGACCTTGTCCGACCAACTGTCGCGCGCGGTCAGCACCAGCACGGGAAACTTGCGGCTTTCTTTGCGCCACATGTTCAGCACAGTCAGCCCGTCGATTTCGGGCAGGCCCAGATCGAGCACCACCGCATCGTATTCCTCGGTCGAGCCCATGAAATGCCCGTCTTCACCATCCACCGACAGATCGACCGCATAGCCATTCGCCTCTAGCGTGGACTTGAGCTGCCGACCCAAAGTGGGTTCGTCCTCGACGATCAGGATGCGCATGGAAGTTTCGTGCCCCTTGTTGGCCCCGAACCGATCTGGCCCGTTGCCGCTGTCCATGCAATGCCGCGTCGTTCCTGAACGGTCAAGGAATGGCGGCGTAGTATGAGGTTCAGAAATCCTGCCGGCACCGGGAGAATGTTTTTAGCGATGCCCCCGCACCTGGCCTGTGCGCGCATCGACATCGACAAACACCACGCGACCATCGCGGATGAATTTCAGGCGGTACGCCATGGCTTCCGGGTCGTATTCCGGCCCCAGGTATTGCAGGCCGCGCATCGTCGGCAGCACCTGGCGCTCGATATCGCGCAGCGAATGCACGTTTCCGGCGCGCAGATCGCGGCGCGCCTCGATCTGTTCATCGTGCGGCGGGTTTGCCTCTGCAACGATCGGAATCGCAACCGACACTGCCGCAAGCACACCAAGAAAGGTCAATCGAATTTGCTGCATCACGCAAGCCTGATACCCGCCAAGCATTGAACGCATCGTGAATGGCCGAAAATTCCGTCGCCGTATCAAAGTCACCTTGAAAAAAACCGGTCCCGTTTTGTGTGAAACAGGCTATGCGCGCCAGCTTATGGCAATCGCACCGATACTCAGCTGGGAAGGCCTCGGCCTGCTCCAGGGCAATGGCTGGCTGTTCCAGGACATCGCACTTTCCATCGCGCCGCGTGACCGGCTCGCACTGATCGGCCGCAACGGCGCGGGCAAGACCACGCTGCTGAAGCTGATCGGCGGGCTGATCGAAGCCGATCGCGGCAAGCGCTCGGTCCTGCCGGGCACGCGCATCGTAACGCTGGAACAGGATCCTTTCTTCACCGGCTATGCCACGCTGATGGATTTCGCGCTGCACGGCGATGACGCCCCGGCGCGTCACGAAGTGGAGGCGATTGCCGATCAGCTGGGCATCGACATGTCGCGCAATGCGGAAAGTGCCTCGGGCGGCGAGCGCCGCCGCGCTGCGCTGGCGCGCGCGCTGGCAAGCGAGCCCGACCTGCTGCTGCTCGACGAGCCGACCAACCACCTCGACCTTGCCGCGATCGAATGGCTGGAAACCTGGCTGCAACGCTATAACGGCGCGTTCGTCGTGATCAGCCACGACCGGACCTTTCTCGAACGCCTGACCCGCGCGACGTTCTGGCTCGACCGGGGCAGCCTGCGCCGCAAGGATGTCGGCTTTGGCGGCTATGAAGCGTGGATGGAGGCGATCTACGCCGAGGAAGCGCGCGCGGCCGAAAAGCTCGACGCCAGGCTGAAGCTTGAGGCGCACTGGCTGTTGCGCGGGGTGACGGCACGGCGCAAACGCAACCAGGGGCGCCTGGCGAAACTGGGTGAAATGCGCGCACAACGTGCCGCGATGATGACACCGCAAGGCACGGCCAAGCTCGCGCTGGGCACCGATGACGCCAAGAGCAAGGCGGTGATCGTCGCAGATGGGGTGACGAAAAATTTCGGCGATCGCACGATCATCAAGGATTTCACACTGCGCATCACCCGCGGCGATCGTATCGGCGTGGTCGGGTCGAACGGTGCGGGCAAGACGACACTACTCAAACTGCTGACTGGCGATCTGGCGCCCGACAGCGGCAAGATCACGCTGGCGCAGACACTCGAGACCGTACTGATCGATCAGCAGCGCAGCCTGATGAGCCCGGAAAAACGCATCCGCGACGTGCTCGCCGAGGGTGGCGACTGGATCGATGTGCGTGGCGATCGCAAGCACATCCAGGGCTACCTGAAGGATTTCCTGTTCGATCCCGGTCTGGTCGAAGCGCGCGTCGGCACGCTGTCGGGCGGTGAACGCTCGCGGCTGCTGCTGGCACGCGAATTTGCGCGCAAGTCGAACCTGCTGGTGCTGGACGAACCGACCAACGACCTGGACCTGGAAACGCTCGATTTGCTGCAGGACGTGATCGGCGATTACGACGGCACCGTGCTGATCGTCAGCCACGACCGCGATTTTCTCGATCGCACGGTCAATATCACGCTGGGGCTCGACGGATCGGGCCGGGTCGATGTGGTGGCGGGCGGCTATGCCGAGTGGGACCGCATCCGCAAGGAGCGCGTGGCCGGACGCCCGGTTGCGCGATCGGGCGGGGGCACTGCCGCTGCCACGGCGTCACCCCCGCCAGCGCGCAAGGGCAAGCTGACCTACAAGGATCAGCGCGATTACGAGCTGCTGCCCAAACGGATCGAAGCGATCGATGCTGCGGTGGCCAAAGGCGAGGCCGATCTCGCCGATCCCGCGCTGTATACGCGCGACCCTGCGCGGTTTGCAAAATTGACCGCCGAACTCGATGCCTTGCGCGCCGAAAAGGACGCGGGCGAAATGCGCTGGCTGGAACTTGCGGAACTGATCGAGGGGTAAGACTGTTGATACCATGGCAAAGCTGGAAATTTGAAAGCTGTTGCTGACTAAAAGATAAACCGCCGCCCTCTTGCTCTGCCATTGAAGCTGGTGGAATGATTGTAACACGGCCGAATTTGCAATTTGAGAGCAAACGATGATCAACCGCATCCGCGACATCCGGCGGCAAAAAGGGCTGACACTTGCCGACGTTGCCGCCCGGTGCGACCCGGCGACGACCGCGCAGACGATCGGGCGGCTGGAAACGGGCATGCGCTCGCTGTCGCTGGCATGGATGAACCGCATTGCCGAAGCGCTCGAAATCGATCCGCAGGCGCTGGTAAAGGCCGAAAGCAGCACAGCGCCGGCCGTGATCGCGCGCCTGGGCATCAATGGTATCGAAGCGGCCACGCGGCAAGTCGAAGCAATCTTTCCGGTGGTACCCGGTGGTGAGGCGTCGCTGGTCGTCGTGTCGGTCGAAGCCAGCGCGGGCGAATACCGCACCGGCGACCAGATCTGGCTGCGCCAAGTGGGCCCCGAGGATTTCCCGCGTGCGCTCAACCGCGATGTGCTGGCGCCCCGCCCGGGCGGCCGCTTTGCGTTTGGCCGGATGATCGACCGCGACGGCGAACGCATCGCGATCCTGCCACCTGGCATCGGCCAGCGTCAGGTCGTGATCGACCGGCCAAACTGGCTGGCCGTTGGCGAAATGCTGGTGCGCCGGCTCTGAGCCGTTTGCGCCTCCTGTCGCTGGCAACGCTGTACCCGGCGCCGAGCCGGCCCGGCTTTGGCCGTTTTGTCCAGACGCAGCTGGAAACGCTGGCGCGCCAGGAAAACTGGGATGTCACAGTGATCAATCCGATCGGATTGCCCCCGCTGCCGCAAATCCTGTGTCCCGCAAAATATGCGCCGCTGCGCATGATACCTGCCGTCGAAACCGGCGCGGTGACAGTGCATCATCCGCGTTTTGCGCTCATTCCCGGTGTGTCGGGACGGTTCAACCCTTCGCTGATCGTGCGCGCCGTGCTGCCCCTGGCGCGCAGGCTGCACACGGCCCAGCCGTTCGATATGGTCGATGCGCAGTTTTTTTATCCCGATGGTCCTGCGGCCGCGCACATTGCCCGCGCACTGAACCTGCCGCTGGCGATCAAGGCGCGCGGCGGCGACATACTCCACTGGGGCACCGTACCCGCCGCGCGTGAGCAGATGCTGACGGCGGGCGCCCAGGCGCGCGTGCTGCTGACGGTCTCACAGGCGCTGGGCCGCGATATGATCGCAATGGGCCTGCCCGCAGAGCGCATCCGCGTGCATTATACCGGGCTCGATCATACGCGGTTTTATCCTCGCCCGCGTGATGAAGCGCGCGCGATCCTGGCCGAACGGCTGCCCGCGCTGGCTTTGCCGCCGGATGCGCGGCTGGTGGTGTGCGTCGGCAATCTGATTGCAATCAAAGGCCAGGCGCTGGCCATCGCCGCGATGTCCCGCCTGCCAGGCGACGTGGTGCTGGTCCTGGCTGGGGGCGGCCCGGATGAGGCCGCGCTGCGCCGCCAGGTCGAAACCGCAGGGCTTGGCGCACGCGTGCGCTTTGCCGGCGCGCTGGGGCATGACGATCTGCCGCTGCTGCTCACCGCAGCCGAAGCAATGGTCCTGCCCTCGGAACGCGAAGGCCTGGCCAATGCCTGGATCGAAGCGCTCGCCAGCGGCACGCCGATCGTCATCAGCGATGTCGGCGGCGCGCGCGAAGTGGTCAGCGATCCCCGCACGGGCTGCGCGGTAGACCGCAATCCCGACGCGATTGCCGAAGCGTTGCGCGCAGTACTGGATGCAAACGTCCCACAAGCCGAAGTCGCCGCAGCCGCCGCCCGCTTCAGCTGGGACGCCAACGCCAACGAACTCGGCAAAATCTACCGCGAAGTCGTAAAGTAAATCCTCCCCGGCACGGGGAGGGGGACCACGCGAAGCAGTGGTGGAGGGGCGGTGCCTCCTGACACCACCTCGCAGTGAAGCGCAATCACGCCAGTGTCGCAGCACGACTTGTCATGGGAATCCCGTGGGGCGAGGCCCCTCCACCACCCTCCGGGCGGTCCCCCTCCCCGTTCCGGGGAGGATTTATCCCCGCCGGGCGACTTGGGCGTCGCTCTTGACCTCTGCCGGCACAAAGCTTTTCGACGACACTTTCAGCCAGATCAGGATCGGCGCGGCCATATAGATCGAGCTGTACGTCCCGACGAAAATCCCCAGCGTGATCGCGGCGGTAAACCCGAAAATCACCGCCGGCCCGAAAATCAGCAACGCAACCAGCGTGATCAGCATCGACAGCGATGTCACGATCGTGCGCGCCAGCGTCTCGTTGACCGATAGGTCGAGCAGTTCCGGCATCGGCATCTTGCGATACTTTTTCAGATTTTCGCGAATGCGATCATACACCACGATCGTATCGTTGAGCGAATACCCGATCAGCGTCAGCAACGCGGCCACGATATTCAGGTCGAATTCCAGATGCGTCAGTGCAAACATGCCCAGCGTCAGCGACACGTCGTGAACCAGGCTGAGCAATGCGCCGATCCCGAACTGCCATTCGAACCGCAGCCAGATATACCCGGCGACAAACAGCGCGGCCAGGCCAAGGGCGCGAAACGCATCCCAGCCAAGCTCTTTCGACACCTTGCCCGACACCGAATCCACCCCGTCGATCCGCGCATCGGGGTGCGCGGCTTTGACCGCAGCGGTGATCGTGCGCGACATCTTGTCCGAAAGCGACGGATCGCGATCGGCGCCATCGGGCAGCTTCATGCGGATCGAGATGGCATTGGGCGTGCCGAAACGCTGGATCTCGGGCTCGCCATACCCCAGCTTGTCGACTTCGCTGCGCAAGGTTGCGACCGGCGCCTCGGCGCTGCGTTCGAACGTCACGCGGATCATCTGCCCGCCGACGAAATCGACTCCGAGATTGAGCCCGCGCGTCAGCACCAGCCCCCACGAGGCAAACACCAGCAGCGCGCTGATTACGTAAAACGGGACGCGCCATTTCAGGAAATGGATGTTGGTGTGATCGGGGACGAGTTTGAGGAGTTTCATCTGTCTGGCTCCTCTTACAGGTTCAGGTCGGCAGGACGGGCGCGCCGCAACCATTGCGACACCCACATCCGCGTCATGACCACGGCGGTAAACACCGATGTCATGATCCCGATGATCAGCACGACGGCAAAGCCCTTCACCGGCCCTGAGCCAAAGGCGAACATCAGGCTCGCGGCGATGATATTGGTGATGTTGGCGTCAAAGATAGCGCGCGTCGCTTCCTTGTACCCCACTTCGACCGCCTGCATCACGCGGCGGCCGCGATGGCGTTCCTCGCGGATGCGTTCGTTGATCAGCACGTTGGCATCGACCGCCGCGCCGATCGTCAGCACGAACCCGGCGATGCCCGGCAGCGTCAGCGTCGTACCGACCACGCCCATGATCCCCAGGATCATCAGCATGTTGAGCGCCAGCGCGCAGCAGGCATAAACACCGAAGCGGCCGTATGTGACGATGATGAAGATCGCGAGCGCCAGCGTGCCCACGCCCATCGCGATCATGCCCTTGCGGATCGAATCCGCGCCCAGGTCAGGCCCGACAGTGCGTTCTTCCACGACTTTCAGATCGACCGGCAACGCGCCCGAGCGCAGCGATATCGCCAGCTGGTTCGCGCTGTCGGTGGTGAAATTGCCCGAAATGATTGCGGCGCCGCCCAAGATCGCTTCGTTGATCGTCGGCGCCGACAGGACCTTGCCATCAAGGATGATCGCGAACGGCTTGCCGACGTTCATCGAGGTCAGCTTGGCGAATTTCGCACCGCCATCGCTGTTGAACGTGATCGAAACCGTTGCCGCGTTGGTCTGCGAATTGTTCGACAGCTGCGCATTGGTCAGCTCGTCGCCGCGAATACCGCCCAGCCGCTTGACCGCAAGCTTTGGCGCCGCGCCGGCCTTGCCTTCGGCAAAGGGCACGATTTCATCGCCCGGGGGCGCGATGCCCTGCGCCACGTCGCTGGGCAATGCGGCCTGATCGACCAGCTTGAATTCCAGCTTGGCGGTCTGGCCCAGCAGGTTTTTCAGCGCCTGCGGATCCTGCAGACCCGGCACCTGCACCAGAATGCGGCGCGGTCCGGAGCGGATGATCGTCGGCTCCTTGGTGCCGAGCGCGTCGATGCGCTTGCGCACGACTTCGACCGCGGTGTCCATCGCCTGCGTCACCGCCTGGTCGATGCCTTCCTGGCTCGGCGTCAGCACAAAACGATTGCCGTCGACGACGGTGATCGTCCAGTCGCGCTTGCCGGTCAGGCCCGCGCCATTGGTCAGCGGCAGCATCGCCTCGCGCACCGCGTCGATCTTCGACGGGTCCTCGACCTGAAAATTGATCGAACCGTTGGCGTTCGAAATGTCGCTGACGCGAACCTGCGGGGTCATCGCGTGCAGCTTGGTCCGCACCGATTCTTCCATGCCCTCGACGCGCTGGTTGCGCACTTGCGCCGGGTCGGCCTCCAGCAGGATGTGGCTGCCGCCGGCCAGGTCGAGCCCCAGGTTGACCTTCGGCTCGGGCACGCCGGCGGGCCAGGCCACGCCGGCCATGCCGGCCAGCGTCGGCAAAGCGGACAGCGCGCAAGCCAGCGCAACCGCCCAGAGCATGATGACTTTCCAGCGCGGGAAATCGAGCATGAAGTGTCCCCCGCGTCCGCTCAGTCGTTGGCCACGACGGTGGCGCCGGGCGCCATGATCTCACCGATGGTGGATTTCACCGCGCGCACTTTGACGCCGGTTGCGATTTCCAGCTCGACGGTGTTGTCCTCCACCTTGAGCACCTTGGCGATCAATCCGCCAGCCGTCACGACCTGGTCGCCCTTCTTGATCGCCGCGATCTTGTTTTGCAGGTCTTTTTGCCGCTTCATCTGCGGGCGCAGGATCAGGAAGTAGAAAATGACCGCCATCGCCACCAGCGGCAAAAACTGCAGATAGGCTGGCGGATCACCGGCGGCAGACGCCGCGGCCTGGTCGAGGATGGAAAGCAAGGCGGATCCGTTCATGATAGCAAAACACCGATCGTCGGGCGCAAACCGGCACCCGATCCGTAGCCGGCGCGCCTAGCAGCTTGCCCACGCAATGGCAAACCCCGCAAGCGCCGAGCGGCAATCGCCGATAAACCGTCCTGCCCCGTCAAACCTGCTTGCCATCGGGCGGCCCCCTCCGTATAGGCCCGTCCTCCGGTCGGGACGTAGCGCAGCCTGGTAGCGCATCACACTGGGGGTGTGGGGGTCGGAGGTTCGAATCCTCTCGTCCCGACCAATTAATTCAACAGCTTAGAGATGATCCACTCCCCAGTTTGGGTGGGGTTATCGGCTCGGGACATCACCGGGACATCACGCGGAGCATATTCGCGCCGGCCCAGGATGCTCTGCCTTTGCTATACGTCCAGCGAAGCTCCCTGCAACCGCAGCCATTCCTTGCGCTCGCTGTATCGCGGCAAGATCTTGTCCACCTCATTCCAGAACGCGTCGGAATGGTCGCGGTGGCGCAGGTGACAGAGTTCGTGCACCACTATGTAGTCGATTACCGTTTGCGGGGCCATCAGGGTCTTCCAATGGAAATTGAGCGCACCGGCTACACCGCATGATGCCCAGTGATAGCCAAGCTCCTTGACGGCAATGTCACCGGCCTCGACCCCCACCAACGGCGCGAAGTGGCGCACGCGGTCACCGAATATCTGCGTACCTCTTGCTGTATAGTGGTCCCGGAACGCCTTGCGCACGGCTGGTTCGCCTTCGCGCCTGGCGAAGGCTTCGCACAGTTCCCAGCGGCCATTTTTGAGGCGCAGGGGAACAGTCGCATTGTCGACAAATTTTAGCCGGTATGATCGGCCGAGATAAGCGAAGCCCTGCCCCTGCACGATCGGTCGATGCCGTCGGCTCGAATTGAGGTCATCCCACTCGGCCAGTGACCGATGCACCCATAGCGCCCGATCGGTCACCGCGTCGCGCAACTGGTCATCACCGATGGTCAACGGCGCACGGACGATCACCTCGCCCGATCGCTCGATCACGATATCGGCGGTTTTCCGATCGCTACGGATCAGGGTAAATTCGATATCCTGGGCGCACATCTTCATGGGCGCAGCAACTCCGCATGGCGCTTTTCGGCAAGCTTGATCAGTTCCACGGCAATGCGTGCGTGTTGATCCTGCACTGGGCCGATGCCGGACACAATGAGTTCGGTATCGATGCTGGCGCGCAGGCGGCGCAACCGGTCCGGCTTTTTCCAGAAGTCGACGATGGCGATGGCCTGGCGAATGATTTCGACCAGCCGCAGCGACAACGCATCCACCATCGCCGCATCCTCGACCGACAGTGTTGCCCCGTCACCGATCAAATCGAACAAGTTGGCGCGAAACACCAGCACCTCGGCGGGCTGCTCAGCCGCGGCACCGCGACCGGCACGGATTTCGGCGCGCAGTTGCTCATACTGTTCGGCCAGCGCCTTCCAGTCCTCGCCGTGCCTGGCGATCAGCGTGTCCAGCTTTTCGCTCATCCGTTTGAAAAAGGCGGGATCTTCATCAAAGTGGATAGTGCAGTGCTTGCGGATGGCGTGTTCCATCTCGCTGGCCTTGGCGCGCACGCTGCCTTGCGCGTGGCCGGTTACCTGTTCGACAAACGCCGGGTCAAACAATTCGGTCGGCGGGATCGTGGGATCGACCCCCAGTTCGACCAGGTGCTGGTTGATTAGCGCGGCAACCTTTTCGCCTACCCCGGCAAAGTCGATCGAATCGTCCTTGAACCGCTCTTTCACCATCCGAATCAGATAGCCCAGCCGCCGTGCTGGCCCGCGATAGCGCTGCGCCGCGTCACCTGGCAGCACCAGGTCCAGGCTCATCAGAAACTTCTTCAGATAGACTTCGAAATCGGCGCGTGGCCTGATCGGCTCCATCGCGTCGACGGCCTTGTGAATCACGCGCACGTCGTCTTCGGGGCCGCGCAGCGTGCCGGTCAGAAACGCCTCGACGTCGTGCACGCCCAGGCCCTGGAAATGCTGCAACAGCCGGCGATAGCGCTCCTCCAGAATCGGCAGTTCCGATGTCAGGTTTTTCAGCCCGGCCTGCAAATCGGTCAGGTCTTCGCTGGCGTAGATCTTCAACGCTTCGGCCAGGTGTCCAGCGAACCCGATGTAATCGACGATAAACCCGCGCTGCTTGCCTTGGGTCACCCGGTTCACGCGGGCAATCGCCTGCAACAGCGTGTGCTCCTTCAACCGCTTGTCGATATACATCACTTGCTCGATCGGCGCATCAAACCCGGTCAGCAGCATGTCGCACACCACCAGAAAGGCGATGCCGGTATTGGCCTGATCATAGTCGTCGAAATTGAACGGTCGGCAAAAATTTTCGACCGCATTCCAGTCACGCGCTTCGCGCCTGGCGGCGGAAATCTCTGCCGCCTCGTTGGTCGCGTCAGACGACACCACCACCGCGACTTTCAAAAACGCGATGCGGCGGATCAGCGCGTCGTCCGGCTCGACCTTCGCCCGTTCGCGCACCAGTCGTTCGGTCAGCGCCTCGCGCAAGGCGCGCTGGTACCGCACGGCGGCCAGCTTTGAATGGCACACCACTTGCGCCTTGAACCCGTTGGGCAGAATGTTGTCGATATAGTGCGCCACCATATCGCGCGCGATCGCGCCGATGCGGCTTTCCGCCTCCAGAATGTCGCCAGTCGCGCCATACTTCTTCTTGATCGCCAGCAGGTCGGCGGCCGATCGTTCGGCAAACAGGTCTTCGAACGCATTGTCGAATTCGGCCTTGTCGCGCAGCGCGGTGTTGGCGGTGCGCCCTTCATACAGGATCTGCAGCGTTGCTCCATCGGCCACTGCATCCATCAGCTTGTAGGTATCAATGTATTCGCCAAAGCGCTTCACGGTCTGCCGACCGCCGTGCCGTTCGGTCTTCAGCGGGGTGCCGGTGAAGGCGACCCGTGCGGCATTGGGGAACGCTTCGAACAGGTTGTCGCCCATGTCGCTGCCCTGGGTGCGATGGGCCTCGTCCACCATGATCAGAATCCGCTCCGACGGATTGACCACGCCAAAGCTGTCCGCGCTGGGCGGCGGGGCATAGCGGCCCAGCTTTTCGCGAAAACTGTCGGGCAGATCGTCCTTTGTCTCGAGAAACTTGTGAACCATCACCATGTTTACATCAGACGCGGGTGATGCCAGCACACCGCGCACGCCGGCGCGACTTTCCACCAGATTGATCTTGCCGCCGATCAGCCGCGCGGTGCCTGTCAACTGGCCCTCCAGATCGGCACGGTCCACCACCATGATGATTTTGATGTCGTTGAGATCGCGGCTGGCGCGCAGCATCCGGCCGACAAAAACCATGGTCAGCGATTTGCCCGAGCCTTGCGTGTGCCAGATGACCCCGCTGCGCTCCATCGGAGTCTTGCCCTCACGCAGTCGCGCGGCAATCCGGCGCGCGGCGCGGTGCTGCTGATAACGGGCCAGCACTTTGATCCGTTTGCCATTGGGCAGGTCCATAAACACCGAGCAGGTGCGCAGCATGTCGAGCAGGCAATGCGGGTTGAGCAGGCCCTGGACCAGCTCCTCCTGCGCGCGCACCGCGCCCAATGGCGGGGTGATGGCCGCGTATTGATCGGGCCAGACATTGCGCCAGCTGTAGAAATGTTCGGGTGCTGAGCTGATGCTGCCAAATTCCGCCGCCTCGCCGCAAGTGCGGATCACGGCCAGGTTGGGATAAAACAGCTTCGGCTCGCCCTCACGCAATCCGGCCCGCGCGGTTTCGGGGCGGGCATCGCGATAGCGCTGCAGCTGGACATAAGCCTCGTGCATCGGGTTTGCAGTGTTGGCATCACCGATCTTGGCCTCGATCACCACCAGCGGCAGGCCATTCACAAACAGCACCACATCGGGAATGATAAAGCCCTTGACGCAGCCCGGCGTATCGACCCGGAACTGGTTGATCGCGTGAAAGGTGTTGCGCGTCGGATTGGCGAAATCGATCAGGCGGACGGTCGGGTCCTTCTCCCCCGTCACGTCATTCCGGTCCACTTGCGCCTTCATCAGCAGCGCCTGGACCGCTTCGTTGGCATCGAGCAGGCCCTTGCCGGGCTGGCGGAAAATCTCGTCGATCAGCCCGGCAAGCTGCCGCTGGGTCAGCCATTCGGTGCCATCAGGCAGGGCATTGATCGCGCGGACGGATGCACGGAACACCTCCGGCAGGATCAGATCACGAAAGCTGGTGCGCAACGACCGCGCCGGGTCCTGCGGGATCATCTGGTTGCCCTGATCCACCACCGCCCAGCCCAGCCCGGCGAGCTGGGTCAGCAGCGGCTTCTCGACATGGGCATATTCGCTCACGCGGCAGCACTTTCGAGCAGCGGGGTGACGGACACTTTGCCGGTGAGCAGGTCCTGCATGAGGCCAGTTTTTTGGATGCGGAGCTTAGCTAATTGCTCTCGATCATTGTCCAATAGCTGATCTTTGCTTTTTAGAGCCGCGGTAATCAAACCTTGCTCAGGGTCGGAGCAAAATGGGATCGCCAAATCTCTGATGTCACCTACTTTGACATGTCCCACGGTCGAACCGCCAGAAATACGATCTAGATGAGCTTGGACTAGCTGAGACTGGAGAGCATAGACTAGGAAATCGCTCGAAATGATTCCCTCGAGTGGTCGATATAGCATCATGCGTTGTCCCAAGCAGCCAAACGCAAATTCTTTTGGTATGATGCAAACTTCGCCGACCGGTGCCTCACGGGTGACTAGAATATCCCCCGGGAACGGCTGACCTCGCCGTGTCCACTCACGGTGCGAAGCTGGATCGGTGAGAACAAGCCCAGTGGCGACAAACTTTCCGTTCCTGACATTTGGAGTTCGAAAAACAGGATGGCCTTCACTGGTGATCGGCGGCGTTCTGTTCTTGCAGTCGATGACGGCAGAGCAAAGTTTGGACGCGGGACGGACTTCCCAATCCAAGGGCAACCAGCCGAGTTCGGTCTGGTGGTAGAGGTGCGGGGCTTGGAGGCGGGGCGGGCGGAGCTGGCTGTTTTCATCCACCCCGCGCGTGAACAAGTCTTGCATCAACCCGGCGCGCACCCGCTCCTGCTTGGCAATCAACGCCTCCGTCGCCTCAATCTGGGTGTCGAGCGCCTGCAGGACGCGGACAATTCTGGCCTGTATTGCGATGTCACACGACAGGTTCACACTTACAGCGGTGGCAAAATCCGAATTCAAGCCTGGCTGCGCTGAACCGGTTATTCGCCGGGCGATCTGACCCTGGGCCCGACTGTCAAGCATAGTATAGAAAAGATAGTCGGGATCGATTTCGCCGGGTTTGGCTCGAACGATGAAGACATGCTCATTGATCCAAGCCTCGGGAAAGGCTCCATCATATTGGGCGACCTTTCCGGTTTGAGCGCCATCCTTGTTGATCAGCGTATCGCCTGATTTAAGCTTTCCTTTATTCATCAGACGCGCATAGACTGGGGAGATACGGTTGACGTTCGCGTATGACATCTTGCCATCTGCGTCGATGTTCTCCCCACCCAGACTTGGGACGCCTTCGGTTTCGGAACTCACGCCTCCTGCAGGTCGTTTCCCCGATTCCAAAGGGAGTATCAACTTTGCTAACGGCTTCTCCATCCACTCAGACATACCCGAGCACTTTCAAATACCCGTCCAGCTCCGCCGCCGCAGCGCTGCGCTTCTGCTCGATATCGCGCACGGTCACCGCATATTTGTCATGCAGGTTCTCGATCGCCGCTGTCACCGCGCGCCGGTCGGCATCCAGATAGGCTCGATAGGTGGCAAGCAGGGAATTGCGGAACCGCAGCAGGATCTGCGTGCGCGCCGCATCCCTTGTGATCTTGGAGCGGGCTGCGGCGACAAATTCCTCGCGCCGTTTTTCTGAAGCCCGCAAGTTCGCCTTCAGCGCCTTGACTTCATCCTCCAGCGCCTTGTGCCGGGCCAGCCGCCCGGTCGCATCGGCCAGAGCATCGACCATCGGCTTCCCCTGCTGCGCCAATGCGCGAATGGGCGCGGCGAAATGCGATGCGCTACCCGCCTTGCTCGCCGCCGTCGCCAGCCGGTGCACCGCGACAAAGTCTGGATCGCCCAGCTTGCCCAGTTTGGCCGCGCCTTTTGGCAAGCCGAGTTCGCTCACCAGATCGGGCGCCGCACCGATTGCGGCCTTGACCAAGGCTTTCAGCTCCGCGCCTTGCGACTTCAGCAGGTCTTTCAGCCGCTTGACCTCAGCAGACGCGAGCACGCCGCTGTCCTCCTCGTCTTCATAGCCTTCCTCGTCCGCCGCCGCGAACAGGGCCTGCACTTCATCGATCCGTGCGCGATTGGCCGCGAGCTCCTCGATCAATTCCGGAAATTCGCTTTCAAGGATTTCGTCGTCGGGGATCAGCTCGGCACCCCAGCCACTCGCCGCGATGGATTTGAGATCGACTTTAAGACTGTCCACATAGCGCGCAAGGCCGCCGCGAACCTGGAACGGATTGAGCAGCGCCTGATCGGCAAACGCCTGCGAGATGTCGGTCATCAGGCCGCGCCGGAGGGCATAGACATTGTCTGCCCGTCCATTGCCCGCCGCGATCATTTCCATCTGCGGCTGAATGGTGTTCCACCAATCCGCCAACCGGGTAATGAACTCTTTGTGCGTGGCAAACACGCCGGTGTGCGATTTGACGAGATCGGCAATGTCGCGCCGCCCTGTAATCTCTGGGGCAAAATCGCAATAGGCGGTATCGCTGGCACGCGCCGTGAAGCAGTCCTCGCGCAGACCAGGGTAATTGATCCAGTGGCGCGCAAGGGCGTCTACCTCCGCCACCGGCACACCGCCATGGATATGCGCGCGCACATCCTGCGGCTCGGGCGGCGGCGCATTGTCGACATAGCGGCGAATGTTGCAATTGAACTGCTCGGCCTCGATCTCAGCAACCGGCACGACGCGGGCATAGCCGGGCACATCCTCCCGCCGGCGGTAGACATCGACAATCTTGGCCATATCTTCGGGCCGCAGGAAATTCTGCGCCTTGCCCTCGCGATATTCGCGGTCGGCATTGATGAACAGCACGTCCTTGCGAATCTCGGCATGTTCTTTGTTCATCACCAGAATGCAGGCGGGGATGCCGGTGCCATAGAACAGGCTGGAGGGCAGGCCGATCACGGCATCGAGCCAGCCCTGCTTGATGAAATGTTCGCGCGCGTCCTTTTCCTCGCCGCCGCGAAACAGCACGCCATGGGGCATCACCGTCGCCATACGGCCGTTGCTTTTCAGCACCGCCAGCATGTGCTGGACGAACATCAGATCGGCCTTTTTGCCCTTTTCGGGCATCCATTTCACGAACCGGCCTTTGGATTCCATGTCTTTGGCATCATAGTTCTGGCTGAACGGCGGATTGGCCAGCACCCGGTCGAACCGCACCAGTTCGGCCTGTTCGTCGCGGTGTTGCGGCTTGGCCAAGGTGTCTTCCTGGCGGATATCGGCCGACTGGATATCGTGCAGGATCATGTTCATGCGGCAGATTGACCAGGTGGTACCCTGCGATTCCTGCCCCGCTAGCGTCAGGTTGTTGGGATCGCCACCATTGTCGCGCACGTAGTCGCGCGACTGGATCAGCATGCCGCCCGACCCGACCGTGGGGTCATAGACGCTCATCCCCGGTTGCGGATCGACGATTTCCACCATCGTGCGCACGACATCGGCGGGGGTGTAAAATTCGCCCGCCTTCTTGCCGGCGGAATCGGCAAAATACTTGATCAGGTATTCGTAGGCCGCGCCGAGCAGATCGGGGAATTCGAAGTTTTCGTCGCGCAGAGGGATCTTTTCAAACACCTGGATGAAATCGACCAGCGTGTTGTCGCTCAGCGTGCGCTGCCCGATCTTGCGGTTGAAGTTGATGTGTTCGAGCACATCCTCCAGCTGATCCTTGTTATGACGTTCCAGTTCACCCAGCGCGGCGTTGAGGCCGTTGCCGACGTCTTCCTTCAGGTGCCGAACGGTGTCCCACCGCGCCTCTGGCGGGACGTAAAATGTGTATTGGTCGCGGCTTTCCAGCAGTGCCTCCAGCCGACCGCCCTCCAGCCCCCGCCCGCGAAGATCGGCGAAAAGCCGTGCGCGTTGCTGATCGAACAGATCGCTGCACCGTTTCAGGAACAGGACACCGAAGATATATTCCTTGAATTCAGACGCATCCATGTTCCCACGAAGCTCGTCGCAGGCTTTGAACAGAAGGCTGGCGAGTTGCGATAGGGTCAGTTTGGCCATGGCGCGGTGATGGCACAATTGGCCTTGCCCTGTCGACAGCGAGCATTGCAGGGCAATGGGTGATCAATCCACGAGCTGGGCCCGTTAGCTGGGCGAATTTTTCAAATCCGGCGACAATTTTCCTAACAAGTGCAGCCGTTCCTTCGTCCGCGAACTGATCGGAAATTTCAAAATCTTGCAGGGTTCCAAAGGCGCGTGCTGAAACGGCACCCTCCCGTCTCCGCAATTCCAGCGATCGTCCGCTTGGCTCTCGTCTTTTGCCATAGTCGGTATTGTGCGCCTTGTGACGCCTTGCTGCAAGGGTGCGCAATTCTTGGCTGCCACCAGGTCGACGGAAATCGAGATTGACTGAATCGGCACGCTGGCGATCGATAACGCGCCACAACTTGCTAGCCAGGGCGCAGCCGAAGGCCGGTGAAACAAGCTCGCCAAATACAATCGCACATGCCATAAGACGCCATCGCACGGGTCTGAACAGCCTTGGCGATGCACACGAGTGCTGAGCACGGAACCGCCTTTGTCGGGCGGCTCCCGGAATAAAATACCTCTCGTAGGAAATACGGGAGGCATGCTGCCCCGTGCTCGCATGTGTTCAACCACCCGGCACCAGCCGGGCAACGCGGGCCCCTATTCATGAACGTGGTTCGACAGCGTGTATCTCGTTGAGTTCCTGTCGAACTACCTGCCGACGGCATTCAACTGGCTTGCGGCTTTGGGCATGTTCGTATTGGCGCCAATGTGCATCTGGAAACGGACGAGGCCGCTGGCCGGGATTGGCTTTGTTGCGGCCAGTTGGGGCGCAGGAATCGTGCTTTGGCTGAGCTTGGCCGTTTCGATCTATTTCATCTGGGGCACCACAGCTCTGATATTGTCGATCCTTTGCGTTGGCATGGGGGTGCTCCTTGCGGGCATCGTGGCAATAATCTTGCACGGCGACTGGCATGACAAGATCGGACTAATCATGATGATTGCCATGTGGTTGATCTATTGGATCGCTGGCCAATCGCTTGTCGAAAATTATGAAAATGCCAAGAGACTGGTCGAGGGGCCAAACACCGGCCCCATGCCAGAAACGAACGCTGCCTACGAATACATGGCAAATGGCGTCGACACGCCGACGACAATCGACGAATTGGACGAAACCATCGAAGCGGGGGAACCGATCGAGCCGCCCGCGCCGACCGATCTGCCTGACGAAGATGCTCTGCGCGAACTAATGGCACACGCGCTATCGATCCCGACACCCGACGCATTGATGCACTTCACGCGCTTCGCCTCGCGCATGAACAGGTTCGGACCATTCAATATCTACATGATCTTTGCACAACGGCCGGGGGCTGGAATTGTGGCCAGCAAACAGCAGTGGGCCTCTCAGGGTCGGACAGTGAGACGGGGAGCGATCCCGATCCTTATACTAAAGCCGGCGGGGCCCATCACCCAAGTGTTCGAGGAACTCGATACAGACCCGCAGCTACCGCGCCTGCCGGAAAATGACGCATTCGCCGCGCACGGAGATTTCTCACCCGAGCGGTTGGATAAGCTTATCGACACACTCGCAAAGCGGACCAAGCGGAATCTGGTAGTAAGGACGCGCAAGGTCGATTTCGGTCGAAATCTGGCTGGCTGGGTCACGGGGGGTGCCGATGACGAACCGCTGGTAAGCCAGGAAGGGTACGAGCCTGTCTGGAATGTTTCGATCAACCGGCTGCTAACGCCTGCCGAGCAATTCACCACGCTGCTGCACGAATTAGGCCACCTGTTTTGCGGACATCTCGGCGCGTTCGAGGACAATAATCTGAAGGAAGAGGAATACGGCTGGCCTGATCGGAGCACCCTGCCCCATTTCGCCAGAGAAATCGAAGCCGAGTTGGTCGCCTGGTGGCTGGCCGAACGCGAAGGCATCATCACCGGCTCACCAATATATCTGAAGCCCTATATCGAAAGGGCTGGCGACGAAGTCGGCTTGGTTGATCTCGACCGAGTGACACGCGCGGTAGCCAGGGTGCGAAGCTATCTGGGCGATAAGGCGTAATCGCCAATGATAACGCCTTTCTTGGCGGGGACGGCCGGCGGCTTTGCGCCCCAATTTCCGCCATCGAGTTATCGAGTAATCCTTTCCGAAACCGGATGCTCCTGGACATCCCAATCCTCAACCAGAAATGACGTGGTTTGGGACAAAGCCGCCGGTCCCGAATTCCGTGCTGAACGTCAGGTCTTGCCACGAGGCGACATTCGGCGTTTGCCCGATCGACGTCGCACGGCGGTTGCAACTGGCCGTCTACAGACTGGCAGCGGTCGGCGTCAGATCGCGGAAAGCGGACATTGGCTTAGTTGGGCGAGGCCATCGCTTCTGTCGATAATTCATGAACGTGCCCGGCGGTCGCTGAAGCCGCGGCATCTCCATTATGCCTTCCAGTTCGGCAATATTGCTTTACATCTGGCAGAATGGCATCTGACGTTTTGATAGGCTCACAGGGCGGCACGATCCGTCGCGCGTTCCGTGACCTTTCGACAGAACAGGTCGATGACGCCGAACAATCCTTGCTGCTGCGGCATTCGCTGTTCGGCAAGAGTTCGCATTGGGAGGACATCCTCCAGTCGCGGCTCATTCTTCTCCTGTCCGAGGCGCAATCGGGTAAGTCCTACGAATGTCGCACGCGCCAGGAAAAGCTTTGGGCTGAGGGTGAGCCTGCCTTCCTTGTTGAGCTGGCCGCGGTAGCGGCGCAGCCTTGGGCTGAACTACGATCGCCGGAAGAAACCGAGCGTCTCGATGCTTGGCGCCGCGGTGGCGGCATCGCGACAATCTTTCTCGATTCGGTCGACGAGCTGAAACTGACGCAGGGCAGCTTCCGCGCGGCATTGCGGAATGTCGCGAACGATCTTGCGGGCCAGATGGACCGGGTCCGCGTCGTGCTGACATCGCGACCTCTGCCTGTCGACCGCGCGTTGTTCACCAAAGCCTTCGCCGCGCCGACTGCAGCATCCGCGCGAACCGAAGACGACTTCGCCAGCCTAGCGATGGGCGAGAAGAAGACCAGCGACGCCGCCGCTGCCGCCCCGGAAATCCGCACTGTCGCCCTGCTGCCACTGAGTCAGAGCGACATTGTAACGATCGCAGCGAATCGCGGGGTGACCGATACCAATGCCTTTCTCGACGCGCTCACCGCCGCGTCGATGATGGATTTTATGAAACGGCCGCAAGACGTGATTGAGGCAGCAAGCGCCTGGCTCGAACTTGATGGGCGGTTCGGCACTCACGCGCAGCAGGTTGAATTCGACATAAAGGCGAGGCTCAAAGCCAACCCCGAGCGCGAAGATCGTGACATTGCGAACGACAAGGTTTTCGAAGGCGCGAAGCGGTTGGCGCTCGGGACCGCGTTGGCGCGCAGGCTTACAATCCGACACGATGTAAACCGCGACAATGCCGATCTGGACCCGGCGCTCGACCCGGCGGTCATCCTTGCTGACTGGGACGATGCGGACCGCAAGGCGTTGCTCGAGCGCGGCCTGTTTGGTTTTGCGAGCTATGGCCGGGTGCGTTTTCACAATCGTCTCGCATTTGAATTCCTCGCGGCAGCGCGGCTGGCCGACCTGATCGACCAAGGGCTATCACGCGGTGCGGTGCGGCGGTTGCTCGTTGTCGAAACCGCACAAGGCAATCAGGTGTTGCGCCCTTCTCTCCACGATGTCGCTGCGTGGCTCTCGTTGCGCCACGATTGGGTTTTCGAACTGGTCAACGCCCTCGATCCGGCGTTGTTGATGAACCTCGGCGATCCCGGTAGCCTGTCGGTCGAGCAGCGCGCAAAAGTGCTCGCCGCCTTCATCGAGCGATATGGGCGTGGGGGTTGGCGCGGCCTATCGGTCCCGCAAATCCAGATTCATCGGTTTGCCGATAAATCGCTCGGTCCGACCATTGCGCGCGACTTCGCCGGCGTAGAAAATCCGGAGGTCCGCCAAGTCCTGCTTGACCTCATCGCCCACGCCAAGCTTGTCGAGGGCGGCGCGATTGCGGTGGGCACAGTCCGCAATCCTTCGATCCATCTCTACGAGCGGATCGACGCGCTCGACGCCTTGGTCGCCCTAGATCATGCGGAACTGGCGACGATCGCTGAGGACCTGCGCGCCCCGCCCGGTCCGTGGGACCAACGGTTCTCGCGCGCCGTCCTCTACCGCCTCTTCCCGAAATGGATGACCGTCGATCAACTGCTCGCAGCCCTCGTATGGATCGCCGAGACTAAAAGCACCGGGTCCGAACTGTCGCGCAATCTACCGCGCCTGGTTGAGGGCTTGGACATGCTGCAGCTCGAAGCGCTAAGCGCCGGTTTAATGCCGCTCGTCGAGCAGGGCTTACGGTTCGATACGAGCCTCCACGCTGTTACCAACGACCGACCGCACCTTGTGCACTTCCTCGCGATGGTGACGGCAATGTTGATCGCGGCCGCCGAGCTCAAACCCGGGGCGGCACGATCGGCGGTCGTCGCGGCCGAGCTCGCGCGATCCATCCGCTCGAATGACGACATGCCGGCCTCGCTGTTCGAAGCGACAGCCGCGGCCGACCCTCCGCTTCGCGCCGCTATTTTTGCCGCTAACGTAGCACTCCTGCGCGAACTCCGGCTGGAACGACCACGCCTTGATCTGTTCATGGACCTGATCTGGCGAGGCGCGTTACGGCTGACGCCGGCAGACGATGCATGGCTGCGGCAAATGCTTGGCGACAATGCTTCCTCTCCAGACTTGCGCGCGGCCGCGCTCGTCATTGAGATGTTCGCGCTCGCACCAGGTGACGAGACGCGACAGCCATACCTTGAGGCGCTGCGACCGCTCGTCGCCGATGATGCCGAATTGACAAAGGCGCTGGAGGATCGTTTGACGCCGCACGTTCAAAGCCGCCAGGAGCGGCACTGGGCGATCAAGGACAGGTGGCGCGAACGTCAAGCCAACCGGCGAAACGCCAAGGCGAAGGCGAGCTGGGTGATGTTCTGGCGGGAGCTTAAGGACGACCCGGAAAGCGCGTTTAGCCCCGAGCGCGCCGAGAATACGGCGTGGAATCTCTACCGAGCAATGGGTCGCGGCGCGCGCCGGTCCGATTCCGGCTGGGACCGCGCGCTGATCGAGGATCACCTCGGCAAGACCGTTGCCGACCGCTTGCGGCTGGCCTTAATGCCGATCTGGCGGCGGCAACAGCTGCAACTGCCGTCGGAGCGCCCCGAGGATGAGCGCAATAGCTTGTACGAAACCTGGATCCTCGCATTGACCGCAATCGCGGCCGAAGCTGAAGACTCACTTTGGCTTGACCGCCTCGATGCCAGTGAAATCGAGACCGCAATCCGCTATGTCCCTTGGTATCATAGCGGCTTTCCGCCATGGCTCGACGCGTTGGCAGCACGCTACCCCGAGAGTGTCGATCGTCTTCTCGGACACGAACTCAGTTGGCAGCTCGCTCATCCAGCTGACGCGCAAGGCTGGTCGATCACGCTCCAAAATATCAGCCACGCCGCGCCTGCGCTCGCTCGCCTGTTCCTACGGCGCCTGCGTGCGTGGCTCGAAGCAAATGGCGGGCTGCCGGATGCCGACGACGATGTGGCTGGCGCGGCGCGTCGGCTGGAACAGGTCACGGACGTGCTCCTGAAATTTGGCGACGAGGCGGATCGCAAAATGCTCGGCGATCTTGCCGCGGCGGCGCTCACACGCGGAACCAACGAACCGTTCGCACACGTTTTTCTGCCGATCTTGTTTGCAGTCGATCCCGACCGCGCCGTGACACGATTCGAGGCGACCTGCGAGGCGATCCCCGTCGCGCGTCACAGCGAGGCGGTGAAATGGTTTGGCACTTTATTCGGCCGCCACCACCGCGGTCGCGGCGTTGATTTGAAGCAGGCCGCGATGACCCCGGACTTGCTGATCCGTCTTTTGCGGTTGGCCTACACCCATGTCGAGCTGGCCGAGGATGCCCAGCACGAAGGGAGTTATTCGCCGGACATGCGCGACGACGCCGAAACGGCGCGTAACGCGTTGCTCGGCGCGATAATTGACTTGGGTGGACCCGAGGGTTGGGCGGCCAAGCATCGCATCGCTAGCGAACCCGAGTTCGCGCACATCCGCGACCGCCTGCATTCGCTGGCGATGGAGAAAACCGCCGCGGAGGCTGACGACGTGGCGATGTCCGCCAGTGAACTCGTCAAATTTGACCGCCTTGATGAGCCCGGACCGCGTTCACCTGCCGAGATGTTCGCGCTCATGAGCGATCGCCTCGCCGACTTGCGCGACCATCTACTAAGCGATCAGTCGCCGCGCGAGTTGTGGTCCTCGACAGACGACGAGCATGTGTTGCGACGGGCGATCTCCGCTTGGATAACGAGCGAAGCCCGAGGTGCCTATACGGTCGGTCAGGAAGGCGTAACCGCCGAGGAGAAGGAAACCGACATCCGATTGCGCTCGACGGTGAACGGCGTCGAAGGCGTGATCGAGCTGAAGGTCGGCGACAAGCCCTATTCGGGGGCTGACCTTGCGGCGACGATCCCCGACCAACTTGTCGCCAAATATCTGGCCCCGGCGGGACGTCGCGCGGGCATTCTTCTCGTCACGCGAGCTGAACGGACCCGATGGAAGCATCCAGATACCGGAGCCTCTCTCGACTTCGCTGAGCTCATCGCGATGCTCGGCGAAGTTGCCCAGGCTTACCGGCAGGGGTTCCCGGGAGAACTCCACATCGACGCTGCCGGACTCGACCTCACTCCGCGGCTGCCCACCGAACGGGAGGCTAAGAAGCGCTAACAAATCGCCATGTGCTGGCGGCAGCGGTGTCACTCCAGCAGAGCACACTATCGCGCTCGGCCACGTGGCGACGGCCACACCCACGTTTGACCTAATGACTGCCGTTGAGCCGCCCGCTGAACCGCAGGTTTCAGGATCGGCAGTGCGGACCACGAATGGCCGAAGCTTGGGCGTATTGCGGCCCGTCAGCCAACGACCCAATTGCGGACGGTGGGATTTTATTCTTCAATCCTTGGGCGGCAGGCAAACGAAGGTGTGGCGCGCAATGCGCTGTCTGCCGTTGTAGCTTTGACAACACCATCCGGACGTGAGCCCCAGCTGGTTCACGATGCACCCGGAGATCGATTAACCGCCTGCAGGCGATAGAGAGGAACGAGCATTGAGCGCTAGGCCAGGCGACTTTACAGAGACGATTAAGAAGCTCTTGGCGGATCGCGCCGGACACGAGTGCAGCATGCCATATTGCCGGGTCCGGACCGTCGGTCCGGGTGCCGCCGCGACCCAGACCGCCAGGGTCGGGCAGGCCTCGCACATTTACAGCGCTGGGTTGAACGGGCCGCGCGGCCGGGGCGGATTGTCCGACGCCCAGCTCGCCGAATTAAGCAATGGCATCTGGACCTGCGAGTTGCACGGCAAGGACGTGGACAACAACAAGGGCGACGCCTTCCCCGCCGGCCTCCTACGAAGCTGGAAGGACCTGCACGAGGCGCGGGTCAAGCGAATGAGCACGGGCGCTCCAGCTGAGCGCTGGGTCGAACACGTCCGGTTCATGAGGACGCCGCTGTTCGAGCCGGACAGCGTCCTCCATCTCGGCAAGGTGACAGTCATCGGCGGGACCAATGGTGCCGGCAAGACCGCCATCTGCGAGTGGGTGGGAGCTGTGCGCGACAAGGGATTACTCGATCGCTGGACCGGGCGTCTCGCGTTGCACGCCATCAACCTCGAGATCTCTTTCACCTCCGACAAGGAGCACGTTCTCGCCGTGGGCATACCAGTGGGCGGGACGGCTCGGTTCACGCTCGACGCGGCCCCGCAGCTGGCTCCGCCGCTGGTCATCGACACGGTCTTCCTGGGGGAACGCTATCTCCCGCCCGACGCCGAGGACGACCTCCGCGGCCTCGCGAAGTTCTTCTCGGTCGACGCCGACACGATCCGCCTCGTCGCCGAGGAGGTGGGCGCGAGCGGGAACAAGCGCTTTCGCCAAATGGGATTCGAGCCGGTCCCCCTGGATGAGGGAGAGCCGCCGGAAAGCGTCATTCATGAAGACGGGGCGCCGAAGATGCGACTCATTCTCGAAACGTATTCGCCGGCCGAGCGCTACCCGCTCGCGAACTTCAGCGGCGGCGTCCATACGGAGGTGCTGCTTTCGATGGCCATCGAACTTGCGAAGTTCAAAAGCCGGTCTCTGCCAACCCTGCTGCTAATCGAGGCTGCCGGCTGGGGATTCGCGAAAGAGATCTTCAGGCAGGTGGCAGATCCGATCGATGAATGCGCAAAGCACTGCCAGGTCATAATGATCGAACCGCACAATAGGCTGGATCGTACCCGGATGCACGACCACGAGTGGGTTCAATACGAGATCGAGATGCCTCCGATCGCGCGTGGGCAGCCCCGGCCTCCGGCGAAGCTGAAACTGCAGTGACCGGTCTCGGACACTGCAAACCATACGGAAGATGACGACCCAATCCTTGCCGTTCCATCGTCGCCTGAACTAATGGCGGCTTTCGGGCGTCCTCGATCTATCGCCGAACGATCGATATTCGGGCGCGTTGCTGCCAGACGGCTTCGCGCTGGGCAAACGGCAAGTTCTGGCGGAAGCTGCCGTTCAAAGCCCGACTGCGAACGACGCATGCTGGTCGGCCTCTGCCGGATGCCAATGCCGCATCGTGGGATTTTCCTGACGCTCGCGGTGAGATCGACGAACGACAGATTCCCGTAAAAGGGAGACATTCGCGCGACGCAGATAACGCCTCCGTCTATGCCTTAGGATGGGCTGCAGGCCGTTAGCGGCTTACGAAACCCTATTGAACGAAGCTGACCTTTGTAGCCGCGATCACCGTCAGGCGGTATCCGTCCGTCGCAGCGTCAGGTTGCGCTTTCCGTCTGGAGCTTTACTGTGAGACGGTCGCAATCGACCAAGGACTGCCCACCGCATGCTGAGCGTCAACAGGGTTGCGACCATCGCGGCCTGCGAAGAACATCTTGGGAGCATCGAGCGGGGCACTGATGGTCGCCTGCTTCTCGCTAGCAACCTGAAGTACGCGCACTGCGGCGGCGCGGCCTCGCTGCTTCAAGTGATAAATACTTGGTCGCGCTCTGTAGCCGAGACCGACTCCGTTTTGCTGACCCATGCACAGGCGCCGTATGCAGAGCAAACCATCGCCAACCTCGTCGAAACCCTTCCTGGGCTCGTCTCCGTGCTGATGTCGGCACAAGTGGTGGCGAGGGACGGTCAAACCTCCATGCTCGCGACCGCGTACGAGAATGCGCGGCAGAGGATCGAGGCGATGGACGCTGGCCGGTTTCGCGACACCGCACGCGGAACAGCCACGACGCTGCTGTGCGCCGACCAGACCACCAAACGGGCTCTTCAGCCCCTCTACCACACCACGGCGAACGGTGGCGCGCATGTGCGCGGTGAATCGGATTTTGTCGATCTCGCCCGCGACCTGATGGCGGCGGCGCTGGGTGACGCCAGGAAACATGACTTCGACTTCAAGGATGTCGAGGCGGTGGGTGTGATGCTGCGCGAACTGTTCGCGAACACGCACTATCACGCCCGCACCGATGCGGCAGGACGTCCGTATCGGCGATCGGTTCGCGGCGTGCATTTCGCGCAGCACGCGCTTGAGGGGGACGAGAAGGTGTCGGGTGGATTTCCACCATTCGAGGAATATCTTGCATCGGTCATTGCTCGACCTAGGCGGGCCGCGCGCGCCAAGTTGCTGGAGATTTCAGTGTTCGACAGCGGGCCTGGCTATGCCGCGCGGATGGCGGGCCGACCCATCGACGAGAACGTGACCCTCGAGCGAGAGTATGAATTCGTTCGCAACTGCCTTCTAAGGAACGTTTCGACCCGTACGCAGGACGGCGCCGGTATAGGGCTGCCACGCATGCTCTCGCGATTGAAGGGGCGGGGCGGATTCGTCCGCCTCCGGACCGGGCGCCTGTCGTTGTTCAGGTCATTTGCTGGCGAAGACGATACCGCGCTCGTCGACGCTGACTACGACCTTGAAGACGCGGGCGCCGCAGCGGTGGGCTTCACCCGTCACGCGCCTGCGGCGGGATCTGTTGTGACCTTGCTGTTCCCAATCGGTCGCTAATGAGCCGTCTCTTCGCCTACCGCACTATCGGCAAGACGCCCCAGCCGGGATCAAGGTGGCTCGTCGTCTTCTCGCCCCAGTCGATGATACCGCCGGGTGATCTGTACGACCTGCTCACGGAGGACATTGGCGCTAACCTCCAACCCGATGTCCTTGTCTTCCTGGTCAGGGAAAACGTTGCTGCGGTGATAGGCGCCAAACTTGGCGAATTGGGTGCGGAGGATTGGCGCGTTCCGATCAGCACCACCACGGTGGTCGTGGTCGGCTTTACGCTGACGGGAGGCCTAGGCGGGGTATACCCCGTCAGCGGCCCCGACATCAGGATCGATGACGCCATCTTCATCACTCTGCGGGATCGCGGGCTGTGCGAGTTGTTCCATCGGCGCGACGGACTGGTCCAGCCCAGCGAGACGACGCACTTCGTCCATCCGTCGGGTAAGCACTCGAAGGCGTTCATCCGCGCGGCGAACCTGCTGGTCCTCGGGCCGGAGGTCATGTTTCTGGCGATGACAATCCTGGATCATCTCGCGTCCGACCTAGAATATATCTGCGTCGATACGTCCTCGATCGCTTGCGTCGGACACGCTGCCATCCAGCTGCGTCAGCTGTTCGACCCAAGCTATGTCGTGCCAATGGTGAACAGCTTCTCGTCGTGGCCGGGTATCAACGGCGCTTACGATTTCACGCAGCCCAAAAGGACTCTCGCGCTTATCTCGGCCAGCACGAGCGGAAACATGGCGCGTGCCCTCGTGAACCGTAAGACGCTACCGAAGGATCGCGTGCTGATTCTGTTCGGCCTCATCGAGAACGCCTCGGACGTGGCCGTCCTATGCAATCTCGTCGGCGATCCGCGCTACGGCGACAAGCTCCCGCTAGTGACCGAGGAATATCGCGAATCCGATTGCCCGTTATGCCGAGCGGGCTCCACGCCCGTTCACTTTGTCGGCGATCAGTTCCTCGCGGATGCCATTCAACACGTCGGTATCAAGATTACCGGTAGGGACATTGAGGACGATTCCAAGGCATTCCTTGGCAGGTATCGATGCCTAAGCGCCCTTGGGATGCGGCAACAAAGCAACAACGCGACTGCGGTTGACAACTATTTCGTCGACGTGACAAAGCTGAAGGGATCGGTGTTCGATAACCGAGTGAAGGCAGCCTGCGAGCGCCACGTCGCGGCGAGTACGAAGCTCATCGTGAACGCAGATGATCCGGGCAGTGCTCAGCTGGCTCTTGAGATCGCCGATCAATATGCGCCAAAAGACGCCGGCATGCCCTTGTCGGCGAAGGACGTGGACAAGATCGCTGCCAATAGCGTGCACGGCGGCGTCCTGATCGTCACGGGTTGCATCGGATCGGGTGGATGCCTCCAGTCGATCAGCCGCGACCTGCGGGATCCAGCCGGGGACGCACCGCGGACATATCTGATTGGTGTAGCCAAACACACACAGCATTCTCGCCACGCGAGCCTTCGCGGCGACCTCGTATACAGCAGTACCGACCATAAGCACGCCGTGGTCATTCTCGAGGAGCTCACGTTGCCCGAGCGGCATGGCCCGTCTGCATGGGAGGTCGAGCGCGACGCACTGAATGGCCTCGTCGAACCTGGGTCAGGCGCCGCTCTGGGCCCATATCTCGTGAAAGCGGTCCTGGACCGGATCGCCGAGATCGATGGTCTGCGAGACAGCGTGGACTCCTTCTTTTGGGCGGCGCCCGACGGTACCCCACTAGGACTTCGCAAGACTTTCGCCTTCTGGGACGGGGACTATGATCCGGCGGACGCCAGCCACGGGGACATCCTTTTCACGATCGCTTGCGTGCTCGAGAACCTCCGCGACGGCCGGTCGCCGCGTCTTCTCCAGACCGCCTTCCGTCACAGCTTCATAGCGCCATCTACGTTCGGCCGCTTCAACGACGGTGTGATCCAGTCCGCATTCCTACGGGCGGCGATGCCGGGTGAGCTCGACTATTCGGGCGACGAGGACGCGAGCACGGAAATGGCGCGGCTGCTGAAGCGGATCTTTGGCGAATGGGACCGACCACGGGGCGAGGCCACTGTCGAGTTCCTGATCTCGCTGATGTGCGGTAGGATGCGATTGAAGGGCGCCGATCTCGTCGATTGCCTCCAAGGGCTGGATGGTGCCCCGCCGCTCATTCTGGCGCTACGCGAGGTTTGCGCGAAGCAAGCCGCTAAATGACCACCTGCAGGGACGGGGCGCTGCATCTGTAGGCGGACATGCCCGATGAGATGTCCAAGCCCTAGTTGTCGAGGAACTTCTTCATTCGTCGGGCAAGCTCATCGAACTGCAGGGCGTCTGTAACCGTGATCTCGGCATTGTGGGCGGCGCGGTTGCGTAGGTTCCGCATTTCTGAAATAGTTTTCAACGCCTTCAGCGTCAGGTGGCCCTTGCTCTTCAAGCCAAGCGCCAACTGATCCACGCGCATTTTATCCATATTTTCGGACAGGTTGTGCTCGACAGCTAGGTCGTGGATCTCCTGCCCTTGGGCAGCACCAGCCACCAACATCGCTGCCGCGCTGAACACCACCTTCCACGTCATGCTTGCCCCCCGTCTATTCGGGATCAATCTAGCACAACGACGCACGTCGGAAGGTTAGTCCTTGCAGTTGTCGATGTCGCGGGACCACCAGCGAATTCAACCAGAGTTCTAACGTACCGGCTCCCGGACCACTGGCTGCTGAGAGAGATCGGACGGAGTGATCGCCGGTTCCTGGGACATTACCACCATTCCCAAACAATAGGCCGAGTGGCAGGTCTTTTTCAAAGCGGATGCACAGCGTGTTGGGTTCACGCAAGGCACATCGAACTCTTCATGCAGGCGCAATGCCGAATGCTAGGCGCGTGCGAACGGAGAATGACGACCGAGATACACTTACCTCCGCATATTGCGCGGACATTGTAAGTAGATAGATTACTGTTGCTTGTGTATCAGAATTTGGGTTTATCGGGTTAACGAGGAGCGCGAACGGAAGAAAGCTCGAGAAGAATGCGTTGGTTTCACGCAGATTTCTCCTTCATTCATTCGGTGATTTGGCTGTTAGGGGTAGAGCTTGGCTTCCTTCGGGATGACGTATCTATCGCCGGACGCAATGCGCGAGGCACGGAAATTCATGAACGCGGACCAGAAAGGTGTCCGCGACGAGATCGGCTTCCTGATCGTCCACCAGCGTTACGCCGATCGCTTCTTCCCCGGCACCTCGGTCCTGCACACCCGGCTGCGCTACGCCCTGTTCGTGCCGTGGCTCTACCGCGATGAGCATGCCAAGCCCGCGAAGGGCATGCGGACCCAGGACAGCATGAAGCGCCGCGAGTATCTGCTGACGGGACGGCTGATCAACGAGCCGGCCGGCGTAATCGGAAGCGGGAACTACCCGTTGCCGGTCGATCAGCGTCCAAGCCAAGTGTATTGGGGGGCGCTGCAACGCTGGGGGCTGGTGCGCGAGCAGGAGGGGACCGGGCCGCTCAGCCGCTATCAGGTCGAGCGCATCGTTATCGGAAAGCCCGGCGGCCCGTTTAAGGATGACGAGGGGACGCCACTGAACGGCACGTCCTGGCCCTTCGTGTGCCCCGAACCGCCCGAGGACTGGAACAAGACTGGCGAAGGCACGCTTAGCTTCGATCTTACCGCGAAGGAGAAAAAGTTCCTGGCGAAGCGGTTGCGCAGCCTCACCTCGCCAAAGAACCCGGGCGCGCGCTCGATATTCTCGCTTCTGGTAGGGCACGACGTGTCGTCGAGCCGCGCCGCGTGGAGCCCCCAGATCCGTGACCTCGCCGAGACCGAGCGACCGGCTCTAGAACGCTCGGGGCACGCAGCCGCTTTGGCGGCAATTTGCCGTGCGGTCTATGCCGCACAGGTCGAGACACTGTGTGAGACCGTCGACGGCAGCAAGCGGACCGCCACGCAGCGCGACGCGCTGCCGCAGGTGCTCGAGCGGTGGCGGACCCAGGCCGACCGGCTCGACTGGGCGGCCTTTCTCGAGGACATGCACGACAAGAGCGAGTTCTCCCCCGTCGTATCAATCGCCCTGCGCGATACGCTCTCGTGGATCCGTGCCGGACACAGCGATCCTATGCGGCTTGAGGAGGTCTATCGGAACGCCGAGATCAGCCGGAAGGACCGTCGCGCGCGGCTGTCGCTCACCCAATTCGGCGTCGATCAGCGCGCGGACTGGGACAATGATCACCATCCGATCGGCGCGCCGCTGCACTATCGTTGGGACCGGGTGCAGATGTTGCTCAGAGATCTGGTCGGCGCATGAAGAAGCCACCGAAAGACTTCCCCGGCCAGGCATTTCTCGAACTGCTGCGACCGCCCAAGCTCACACGTACGCGGTTCGCGCTGTTCGCCGCCTATTCGGCCGATCCGATCGTGTTGGGCGGCGCCCTGCTCAACCTGCATGCACGCGGCCGCGATAGTGCGGGCGGCAACAAGTCGGATTTCGCCGGCGCCATCGAGGCGTTGCGCGACCGTGTCCGGTTCATCGTGCAGCGCGGCCGCATCCACCGCGGCCCGAAACTTCCGCGGATAGCGGCGGTGCTCGACCAGTTCGTGATCGAAATGCCGTACCGGGAGCGTTCGAACAGCTGGCACCCGAAGGCTGCGCTGATCTGCTACGAGGACGATAAATCACACCATTTCTGGCGGCTCTGGATCGGAAGCCGCAATCTCACGATCAGCGCGGGGCGGATGCTTGAGCTTGAGATCGACTACGACGCTGAGTGGCTGATCTGTTGGTGGTTCGCGCCGCCGCGCCAGAATATTGAGGATCACCTCGTCGCTGGCAGCGCCGGTATCGAACGCTTCGCCGATGGCGGCCTCGACCGCCTCCAGTCCGTCGGTGGATATGGCGGCCAGAACCCGCACAAAGCGGCGATCGGCTTCGTCTCCGCTGCCCAGCTTGCGCCGCAGCCGGGCCAGCGCCGGCGGCAGGGCCCAGTCCTGGAATGGCGCGCCGTTGCGCAGCGCACCGGGTTTGTGCACCAGCACCGGCAGATAGTGCCACGGATTATAGAGCGTGCGGTCGCGCCCAAAGCAGCGCGGGTGCTCGGCGACAACCTCATCCCCCAGGCGCACCACGATTCGGTCGGCATAGGCGCGGACCTGAACCGCACGGCACACCGCGCGTGCCGCCACGGAATAGCGGTTGCGGTCAAAGCTGATCAGGCATGTGCCGGTCACCGCGTGGCTCGTCTCGTGAAAGCCCCAAAACGACTTTGGCTCACGGCGCCAGCATTGGTTGCAGTGCGGGCCGCTCGGCCTCCAGCGCCTGGGACACGGTCATGTCCTTTTGCTCGGGGTGCGAGTGCATCGCCGCCCAGCGCAGGCACTCGGCCTCAAGCCAGCCATTCAGTTCCTCGATGCTGGCAAACTTCAGCCTAGGCTGGAAAAAGCGACCACGGATCGTCTGGACCTGGTTCTCGACCTGGCCCTTCTCCCAGCCTGCCGCTGGCGAACAGGCGGTCGGCTCGACCATGTAGTGATCGGCCATGACCAGAAAGCGGCGGTTGAACACGCGCTCCTTGCCGACAAACACCGTCGTCACCGCGGTCTTCATGTTGTCGTAGATGCCGCGCAACGGCACCCCGCCAAAGAACGCAAAGCCGCGCGCATGGGCGTCGAACACCATCTCTTGCGTCTCGCGCGGATAGGCCCGCACATACACCGCTCGCGACGCGCACAGCCGCATGTGCGCCACCTTCACACGCATCGGCTTGCCCGCGATCTCCACATCCTCGTGGCTCCAGTCGAACTGGTAGGCCTCGCCCGGCTTGAACAGCAACGGGACGAACGCAGGAACATCGCCGCCGGGATCCCTGCGGCGGCCATCAGCCCAGCGCCGGGCGTAGCGCCGCACCGCGTCATACGAACCCTCGAACCCTTCACGCAGCAGCAGATCGTGGATCCGCGTCATCCGCAGCCGGTCACGCCGATGCCGCGCCTCGTTCTCGCTCAACAGCGTATCGAGCCGTTCCTGAAACGGCCCGAGCCGAGGCCGAGGCTGGACCGTGCGATGATAGTCAAACGCCACTTCCGGGGCATTGATCGCCTTGCGCACCACCTTGCGTGACAGCCGCAAATCCCGCGCGATCTCCCTGATCGCCTTCCCGCCCGCGTGCTCGCGCCTGATGCGTACAACTGTCTCCACCACCAACATCCCGATCTCGCCACCTGAAAATCCAGGCCGCTGTCTAAACCATCGGAATGGTGGTTCCCTTTTGGACGCCGATCACCCCGCTAGCCGGGTCCTTTTTGCACGCCGATCCACAACCAATTTGTCAGACATCGTTCAGCGGGTAATGCGGGCAGCGAAAGCTGCCCTTTCGTTTTGGATCACGCCAGGACGTTATTTGAATCTGCCACGCGCGATACTGCACCCAGAGTGGCCACGGCCGATTGGTTGAGGTTGAGGTTGAGGTTGATGCCGTGCGACGCCGCAGCCAATGCTACCGCTTCATGCATTTCAGGATCGACGCGCAAGAAGAACTTGCTCGAATAGCAGCAATTGAGCGTGATCCCCTTATCTGAGCAGACGTCCAGAAACGTCCGCAGCGGCAATGCCCCTTCGCGCTGCAACCCCTCAACATCGCTGGCATAAAATCGGCGCCGCCGTTCAGCCCCCAGAAAATCGCCACGAAACATCGCAATGTCGGGGTCGAAGTTCACCACGGCTTTATGCCCGTCGATCAACATCACATTGTTCACGGCCGCACTCCATCGTCATCGAACCACGTGCGGAGAATCTGGACATAAATCCACTTGCCCCAGGCGGCCATGAGTGGATAGTCGTGAAAAAAGCGTGCGTTCGAGAGCCCGCTTCCAGTCCGCCATTTTTTGCGCGTGCTGTCCACCGCACGAGGATTTTCCGGCCATGTTGCAGTCTTTCGGACACGTAGCCCTTCTTCTGGCATTGCTCGCCGCGCCCGCCGAAGTCTGGGCACAAGCGGGGAACACGGTGCAATCTCCGGTGCTCAAGGTTGGCGATTCGTGGGTCTTCAACGACGTGACCGAAAAAGGACCGACGGGCTACAACGAAAGGCGCACCAATATCGTCGTGCAACGCCTGGGCGATGACACGATGAACATCGGCATCAAGCGTGATGGCGCGCCCGGCGCGTTCGAGGACCAGCTGATCGGGCTGGATTGGAGCCATCGCCGTTTCGTTGACGGCAAGCAGACCGTGACGACCAGGCCGTTCGAATTCCCGCTGAGCGTCGGCCACCAATGGACCGTGGATTTTGTAGACTCCACCCGACGCGGTAACCAGATTTCGGTCCATGTTCGCCAGACTTACAAGGTCGTCGGCTGGGAAGATATCACTGTCGCTGGCGGGCACTTCCATACCGTGAAGGTCGTCTCTGATGGTGTGAACGATGGCACGGTCGAAGTTGCCGCCACTGCCGGTACGAGCGTCGCGGCGTCTTCTTCCGGAACCGCCGCCATCAGCCATGGCCAACGCGGAGGAATTGGCAAGCTCGTCAGAGTAACACACGGCGAGTTCTACTATGCGCCGGAAATCAAGAGTGCCGTCAAGAGCCTAGAGGAGCAGTATAGCCCAGATAATGTCCTGCTTATACGCGAAAAGCGCGAACTCGTCAGCTTTACACCTGGAAATTGAAATTACCCATGCTGTCGGCAAAGGATATGGCGTAGATTCAAAGCCGTCTGGCCAGGATCGCAAGCTCATTTCAAAATGGCGAATTTCCATTAATCGGGCCGTCGCCATCGCTGTCGGAAAGGGGCTCGCCCATGATGGCATGTTCAATGTTCAGGTACGCCCCGATCCAGCAGATGACCCGCCAAAGCGCGCGCGTGTTCGGCGCAGTCCACCAGTCCTTGCGTAAACGGATACCGTTCCAGCAACTGGGGTAGCGCCAGGCAATAGATCCGCGACGCGTTCGCGCCGGTCACGTCGAGCTGAAACGGCTCGCTGATCGAGCGGTCGGGATGCTCCAGGTTTTGGGCCAGCGACTGAAAGGGCAGCGCAGACAGGCTTGCCGGCGATTGTCCGCGTGCGTCGATCATGGCGTCGAACGAAACCGGCCCGTCTTCGGTCTGGACGCTGATCGTGCCATCGGCATCCTGCGAGAATTCGGATTGCGTGCCCGTCGCCAGCAGGCTGAGCACGCCGGCCTCGTACAGCGCGATAATCCGTGCCAGCGACAGGTGCGGAATCGCGGCGTAGCTGTCGGAAAATACCGGCAGCAGGTTTTTGCGAAACCGCTGGTAATCGGCATCGGACAAATCGCGCAGCACGTCGTCGAACACTTCGTGACCACGCAACAAAACATAGCGGTGCGGCACGGTTTCCTTGCGGCGGATCGATTCGCGTGCGGCCACGCGGTCGCGCCTGACCGCGCGCAGCCCGCCCAGATCGTGGCGCAGCGCAAAATAGGCCGGCGCAAAACCTTCGATCGTGCGCGCACCGGGCGCCAGGCTGTCGAGGTATGCCGGATCGGCCTCATCCAGTTCGGCCAGCAGCAGTGCAAACACGCGATCGAGCAGGCCATCGGTGCCTTTGGCAACTTCGCCTGCCACTGCGTCGGCGGTCAGGTGCGCGGCGGGGCCATACGGGAACGGATAATAGAAATCGCCTTCGGGCATCACACCCATATGCGACACCATCGCGATCGACAGGTTTTCCTCGCCATTATTGGGCAACCAGGTGACTTCGCCTGCAATATCTTCAAACCGCCCGCGCGCATGGCCCAATGCGACGACGACATCGACCGCCGACAGCGATGATCCCAGAATACCGATCCGATCGCCCGGCGTTTGCGTGATGCGCGTATAAGGCCAGGGCGAGATCAGCGGCACGCCCTCGATCTGCGGATCGCGCGGCCAGGAATGTCCCGACGCGATCACCACCGCGTCATACCGCGTCGCACCGCCTGATCCGCTGTTGCGCCAGTGCACATCCGCGCCGCCTGCGGCATCGGGCACGATATCCGAAACCGCGGTTTTGGTTCGCACCGTGATCGTATGGCCGGCCGCGCGCGCCTTGTCGCACAAGTCCTGGAATTGCGATTGCAGGTATTCGCCGATCAGCACGCGCGGATAAAACGCGCGCGCCGACAGATCATGATACGACAGTTCCCATTCCGACAATTCGCGTTCGGGCAGATGTTTCAGCCAGTCGATCAACGGTGCGACCGGCGGCGGAATCTCTCGGCTGAACGCGTTGCACAGCATGTAGTCGGCGTTCATCTGTGGGTTGTAGGGCATGCCGAGCCCGGCCTGGTCCGAAGCTTCGAACACCGTAATGTCCAGCGGGTGGTCGTGGGTGATCAGGTGTTTAAGCGTATAAATTGCCATCGGGCCGCTGCCGATCAGGGCAATTGTCCTGACGGTGGTCATGGCATGCTGGCCTTGCGCACTGTGTTGCTCCCAGACGCGGCCTTGCGCACGCGATTGTCACATAAACATTTTCAGGGCCAAGTTGTGCCATCGGGCGCGCAGGTAATTTCGGGCAGGGCCCTTGCCGCGACACACATCGTTTCCGTCGCAGCTACACCAACCCTCCCCACGCGGATCGGCTTGGCGCTATCAGCTTTCCGGTTTGAATGCGCTGGTCGCCAGCCATGCCGGAGCGGCCGGATCATTGGCCACATACGTCGCAATCCTTGCCACGAAATTGTCGAGCTTGATCGCTTCGACTTTCATCACGCCGGGCTGGGTGATGTCATCGGCAGGCGAATGATAGCGCAGCGCGCGCCAGTCGTGCTCGATCTGGTATTGCGGCGAATTGAGCACAAAGCCGAATTTGAATGCCAGCGCGGGGATGCCGGCGCGAACGAAGCTGAACTGGTCCGTGCGCGTAAATGTGTTGCGATTGGGCAAAGGATCGGGCGTCAGCGCCAGACCCTGGGCCGCGGCGGCCTGGCGCGCGACCGCGCCCAGCGTGCTTTGACCCTCGCCACCCGCGATCACGGTTTTCAGCGGCCATAGCGGCAGCGGCATGTCGAAATTGAGATCCGCAACGATTGCCGCTTTCGCCACCGTGGGACGCCGCGCAAAGTACGTCGAGCCGAGCAGCCCTTTTTCCTCACCCGCCACGATCACGAATAGCACCGAACGTTTCAGGCGCGGCCCCCGGTGCAGCCTGTGCGCAACATCCAGCACGCTGGCGACACCCGAAGCATCGTCCATCGCACCGTTGTAGATGCGGTGGCCCGCGATCGGTTCGCCAATGCCCAGATGATCGAGATGCGCCGAAAGCACCACGTATTGCAGGCGCAGTTTGGGATCCGATCCTGGCAGCCGGGCGATCAGGTTGGGCGCGGTCACATGGCCGTGCGTGGCCGAAACGGTCGCTTTCATCCGCTGGGCCAGGGCAAATGTCGGCACCGGCTTCGACGCATCGGCCAGCGCGACCAAATCGCTATAGGCGTGACCACTGCCCGCAAACAGGTCTGCCGATCGTTCGGGATCATAGCTGCCTGCAAAAAACCCGTCGGGCATGTCGCGCAATGCCGGCTCGGCCAGAAACATGCCGGTCTGCGTTGCCAGCAACTGTTGCCGCGCCCACGGAATTTCGACCTGTTTCGGTGTAACCAGACTGATCAGGCCGACAGCGCCGGCCTTGGCCAGCGCTGTCGCGCGTGCGGCACGCGCGGCGGCCTTGACTGGCCCGGGCAGGTCCACCGGGCCGCCCGAAATCACCACCGCGATCTTGCCCTTCAGATCGACGCCGGCAAAATCGTCATGCCCCCGCGCGGGCAGGTGCAGGCCATAGCCGATGAACACCAGCGGCGCATCGATCGTGGCAGGGCGCGGCGCGCCGCCTGATGCAATCAGCAACGCGGGCCCGACCGGTATGGCGTGCGACTTGCCATCGGCACCGATCAGCGCCGCGGTCGAGGCCGCCTGGTTGATCGTCTGCGTGTCATAGGCCACGGCCTGCTTGAAGGTGCCGCCCTCGCCGCCCGGCAGCAGGCCCTCGGCGCGAAATCGCGACATGACGAAATCGGCCGCGCGGTCGTATCCAGCCGACCCGGTCAGGCGGCCCTCCATCCTGTCGCTGGCCATCACCGAAATGTCGTCCCACCACACATCGGCGCGCGCCTGCATCGCGCGATCCGGTGCCGGATCGGCCGCATGGGCGGGCATGGCAGCCAGCAGGGCAAGGCCAGACAAGAGGGTTCGGCGTGCGCGTGCGTTCATCATCGCGTCAACTTAAATCGATATGATGCGGCTGTCGATGGCCGCCGGTGGCTGTTGCGCCCGGCGGGACAAACAAAGATTGTCGGCGCCAAGCAGAGGATGCAATTCGATGAAGACCAACTCGATCATGGGCCTTGGCTGCGCATATGCGCTGGGCCTTGCGGCGATGTCCGCACATGCGCAACAAATGGCCGACCCGGCAATGCCCGCTTCGCCCGCCAGGGCCGGCGATCATGCGCACGGCGGCGGCGGGCGTGGTTTTGACGCGATGGACGCCAACCACGACGGCTTTGTCACGCTTGACGAATGGAAAGCCGCTGGCCGCCGTGAAGACCGTTTCGCCCAGTTCGATGCCAACCATGATGGCCGGATCACGCGCGAGGAAATGAAGGCGTTCAGGGACAAGATGCGCGCCGAACATCCGCGCGGTGGCCCCGGAGGCCCCGGGGACGGCGGCAATGTCGGTGATGGCGCGATGCAGCCCCAGCCGCAGTAAAGTCAGGCGTCGGCCAGCGCCAGCGTGCGCTCGGCCGACACCACCGTGTTTTCCAGCAGCATCGTCACGGTCAGCGGCCCCACCCCGCCGGGCACCGGTGTCATCGCCGCAGCCTTTGCGCTTACGCCTGCAAAATCCACGTCGCCCACGATTCGCCCGTCGGGCAAGCGGTTGATCCCCACATCGATCACGACCGCGCCGCGCTTGACCATCTGCGCCACGATCAGCCCGGGCACACCGGCGGCCACCACCAGAATATCGGCCATGATCGTGTATTGCGCCAGATCACGCGTATGGATGTGGCAGATCGACACGGTCGCGCCCTCGGCCATCAGCATCAGCGCGGTCGGCTTGCCGACGATATTGCTGGCGCCCACGACGACGACGTTCTGACCCTTGAGGTCGATCCCTTCGGATTCGAGCAGCTTGACCACGCCATAGGGCGTGCACGGCGAAAACACCGTGTTGCCCGTCACCAGTGCACCGATGTTGTACAGGTGAAACCCGTCGACATCCTTGTCGATGCTGATCGTTTCAAGCACGCGCGGCATGTCGATATGCGGCGGCAACGGCAATTGTACCAGGATGCCGTGCACTGCGGGATCGGCGTTTAGCGCCGCGATCCGCGCCAGCAGCGTGTCGTTGTCGATCGTTTCGGGAAAGCGATCGGTAAAGCTGCGAATGCCGACCGCTTCGCACGCCTTGACCTTGCGTCCGACATAGACCGCGCTCGCCGCATCGCCGCCGACCAGGATCACCGCCAGTCCCGGCGTTACCCCCGACGCCTTCAGCGTATCGACCCGCGCGGCAATATCGGTGCGCAAGCGGCGGGCAAGCGCCGTGCCGTCGATGATCCGCGCTGTCATGATAAAACCCCCATCAAGCCCGTCGCAACTGCGGGCGCTGCGCCGTCGTTAGCGCAACGCCCGCAATCGCACTATACCTGATCCATGGTCAGATGCGTGTACCGCCGCGCGCCAGCACCTGATCTTCGGTGTTCACTTCGAAATCGCGCGCATCGTGGCGCTCTTTCAGCTGGCTGGCGGGTTCGCCCTGCCCGCGGTTGACCATGCGCCCGCGTTTGACCGCAGGGCGCGCGGCGATCAGGTCGTACCAACGGTGCACGTTGGTATAGTCCTGCGTCGAAAGGAACTCCTGGGCATTGTATCCTTCCGTGATCAACGCGCCGAACCACGTGAAATTGGCAATGTCGGCAATGGTATAATCGTTGCCGGCGATGTATTCGGTCTTGCCCAGCTGCGTATCGAGCACATGCAGCAGGCGTTTCGCCTCCATCGCATAGCGGTTGATCGCATATTCGATCTTGATCGGCGCATAAGCGTAAAAATGCCCGAACCCGCCACCGATAAACGGCGCGGCGCCCATCTGCCACATCACCCAATTCATCACTTCGGTGCGCTTGTGGATTTCGGCCGGCAGGAATTCGTTGAATTTCTCCGCCAGGTAAAACACGATCGAGCCCGATTCAAACACGCGCACCGCCGGGTTCATCGACCGGTCGAGCAGTGCGGGGATTTTCGAATTGGGATTGATGTCGACAAACCCGCTGCCGAATTGATCGCCCTGGCCGATGTTGATCAGCCACGCATCGTATTCCGCGCCCGCATGGCCCTTGTCGATCAGCTCTTCGAGCATGATTGTCGCCTTGACCCCGTTAGGCGTGCCCAGCGAATACAGCTGCAGCGGGTGCTTGCCCACAGGCAGCTCTTTTTCATGCGTCGCGCCCGAAATCGGCCGGTTTATATTGGCAAACTGCCCGCCCGATGGCTGGTTGACCCAGACGGCTGGTGGAACGTAGCCCGCGGGCTGATTGTCGGCGGGATCACCAGAGGCCATGTTCGTTTCCTTTTGTGCGACGGAAAAGCGTTGCCTCCCAAATGGATCGCGCCGCGCGCATTACAAGGCGCCCGGCTGCTCCGCCGCCACGCAATTATCGGCGTTTATTGTGCCTCCGCCTCCGCCAACGTCTTGAACTGCCCGAACGCCTTGGTCCCCACCGCGTTCTCGGGCAGCGCCAGTTCGCCCTTCGCCACGCGCTCCGCCAGGTAGGCATACGTCTGCAACGCCATCGACCACATATGATCGCCGATCGAGATATCGGGATATTGCGCGGTCTTTTCCCCGGTCGGATCGAATTCGGGCAACGGCTTGATCTTGGTCGCGTAATCGGCCGCGAAAAACAGCGGGAACGAATAGCGCTCGTTCTTCACCTTGCGCACGCGGTGCGTGGTCGCGACGAATTGCCCGGCGGTCATCACTTCCAGCATGTCGCCGACATTGATCACGAACAGTTCCTCGCCCTCGACCGTCACCGGCGGCGCGTCGATCCACTGCCCCGCGCCGTTCAGCACTTCCAGGCCCGGCTGGTCCGCCAGCAACAGCGTGAAACATTCGTAATCGGTATGCGCGCCGATGCCGGGCGCATCCTGCGCCGACAGATCGACGGGATAATGGATCAGCCGCAATTTCGACGGCGGGCAAGTAACGAGCGCGTCGAACGCATGCTCATCCTGCCCAAGCGCCAGCGCAAACCCCTGAAACAGCCGGCGCCCCAGTGCGAACACATCGTCGTAATAGGCCGAAACCGCTTCGCGAAAGCCCGGCTGATCGGGCCATTTGTTGCCGCCGATCAGGGGCTGGCCCGCGCGCACGAACGGATGATCGTCGCTGGCTTCAAACCCGATGTCCCACGCTTCTTTGTGGTCGGGCTTGCCCGTGCCATAGACTTCGGATCCTTCGGGCACATAGCCCTTGTGCCCGCGCCCCAGCCCGATGTGTGCGCGCATCTTCCATTCGTGATCGTGTGCAAACAGCGCCTCGGCCGCCGCGCGCAGGCCGGCGATCCGCGCGGCCGAAATGCCATGGCCACACACATAAAAGAACCCGACTTCGCGCGCGGCGCGGCCCAGGTCTTCGGCGACGTGCTGACGCTCGGCCAGGTCGGCGCTGAACAGGCCGGCAATATCGATGATCGGCAGGGCTTCGAAATTGATCATGGCGTCTCGCTCCAGGCGGTAAAATGGTCGCGTTCGGACCATTCGAGAAAGTGGTCGCGTTCGCTCCGGGCCATCCACCGGTTCAGCTCCCAGGTGTCGGCAATCGGTGCGCGGGTAAATGGCAGAAGATGCGTATAGCCATCCGGGCCGAATTCCGGGGTCAGCGTGGTCACATCGCGCCCGTCTGCGCGGTGCGTTGCCCACACCGTCTCCCACATCGCCTGATGCCAGGCCAGCGCTTTGGCATATTCGGGCGCGGCAGGGTGCGGCACTTGCGGGCCCTGGTCATAGCCGACGCGCGCCTGGACATGGTGAACGCGCGTCAGGAACGGCAACAGGTCGTCAGCCGGATCGTCAAGCAGGCGCTCGCATACGACGACCCAGTGGCTGAGATCGGCGGTGAAGCGCAAATTCGGCACTTGCGCGATGACATCGAGCGCCACCCACGGGCTGTAGAGCGAGGTGGCGCGGTGGATTTCAAAGCTGCAGATCATGCCGGACGCTTCGGCCAAAGCCTGCGCCTGACCGAAAAACGCCACCTGCTGCGCCAGCGGCCAGCGGTCGTTGCCCGGCAGGACATTGATGAACCGGGCGCCGACGCTTCGCGCACCCTCGATCGCCTCGGCCAGCCGGTCGCAATGCTGCGCCACGCTCCAGCGCTGATCGGGAATGACATCGCCACCGGTGAACACGACCGCGATATACCCCAGCCCCTCGTTTTCGAGCGAGGCTTTCAGCGCGCGCCGCGCGAACGGATCGGCGGGCAGCCGCGCCTCGACTCCAACAAAGCCGTTCTCGCGGCATTCGGCCCCGCACCGCGACCAATCGCCCGTCCAGCCCCAGAGTGATCGGAACAGGTCAAGGCGCATTTGGAAACACTACCATTTGGTTGCCGCCTCAATGACTGAATCAGGTAATTTCTGGACGTTAACGCAAGGGATTTACAAATGACAAGAGCAACTCTCGCCACTTCCACGACCCTGTCCTTCGTCATTCCCGCGGACGCGGGAATCCAGACTGGGCGCCAAGGGGTTAAGCCAGCACTTGGCGCCTAACCTGGATTCCCGCGTCCGCGGGAATGACGAAAGTTAGCGAGATGAGCGCCTAATCCGCCCAGTACAACCGCATCGGATTGGCCACCAACAGCTTGTACTGCAGTTCCGCCGTCGGCGCGATACGCGGGATCATGTCGACCAGATGGCCATCGTCGGGAATGGCATCCTGCATATTGGGGTGCGGCCAGTCGGTGCCCCACAGCACACGGTCCTGATAATCCGCAACCAGCGGCGCCACTGCAGCGGCAAACGCGTTCCACGGATCGCCCGCCGGATCGAGCCGATCGGGACACGTCGCCTTGAACCAGATATCCGGCCGCGAATCCAAAAGGCCCCGAAACGCCCGCATATCCGCGCCATCAGGCCCTTGCGTCACATCGGGCCGCCCCATGTGATCGATCACCAGCGGCACCGGGATCGCATCCATGAATCCGCGCAGTTCGTCCAGGATATCCGCCTCGAAATAGATCACCACATGCCACCCGGCAGGCAAACGCTGTGCCACCTCGAGAAACTTGTCCTTCGGCGCATCATCGACCAGCCGCTTCAGGAAATTGAACCGGATCCCGCGCATCCCGCCCGCGTGCAATGCGTGCAGTTCGTCGTGCGAGATCATCGGATCGACCACCGCAACACCCCGCGCGCGGCCATTCGACCTGGCAATGGCGGCGAGCGTGGCGGCATTGTCGGTGCCATGGCAACTGGCCTGCACGATCACATTGCGATCGAACCCAAGGGTGTCGCGCAACGCGAACAGCATGTCCGGGCCGGCATCCTCCGGCTGGTATTTCGCCTTGGCGCTGAACGGAAACTGCGCGGCAGGGCCAAACACATGGCAATGCGCGTCGACCGCGCCGGCAGGCGGCCGATAGCGCGGTTTCGACGGATTGGCGTGCCACGACACGATACGCTGGTCACTCATCCGAACACCACTCCATCCATCAATTTGCGCGCGGTGCGCAGCAGAGCCGAGGTCACGACCGCGCCCGTCTCGTCGGTATCGAGCACGCAACTCATTTCGCCGGTCGGATGCTCGACCGACAGGGTCTTGCGCGCGCCATCGGGTATCTGTGCAACCTCGGCCGCGGGCGAACCCGCCAGCAGGCATGCGGTCGCCACCGACACCGCGCCCAGCACGCCGATCGTGGCATGCGCCCGGTGCGGAATATAACTGCGCACTGTCACCGCACCGCCATGCTGCGGCGGCGCCACCAGCATCATCTTGGGCACCGATTTGGCGGCAACATCACCCAGGTTCATCATCGGCCCGACTTTAAGCCGGATCGCCTCGATCCGCGCTTTCAGGTCGGTCGCGTCATCGAGCCATTCGCGGGTCTCGTAACCGGTAATGCCCAGGTCCACTGCCTTCATCACCACGCACGGCATGCCGTTGTCGATCAGCGTGACCGCAACGCCATCGATCACATCGACGACATTGCCGCTGGGCAGCAACGTCCCGCAGCTCGATCCCGCCGTATCGCGGAATTCCAGCGGCACCGGCGCATGCGTTCCCGGCACGCCATCGATCGCGGCATCGCCCTGGTACGTGATCTTTCCTCCGGGCGTCTGCAACGTTGCCACCGCAACCTGCCCGGTGTTTTCCATGAAGATCGCCACGCGCGTTTCATCGCCGCTCGCCGAGACCAGCCCGCGCTCGATCGCAAACGGCCCGACGCCGGCCAGGATATTGCCGCAATTCTGCTGATCGGTCACGATCGCCTGATCAACGAACACTTGCAGAAACAGGTAATCCACATCGATCCCCGGCCGCGAAGACCGTGACACCACCGCGACTTTACTGGTCAGCGGATCAGCGCCGCCCATCCCATCGATCTGGCGCGGATCAGGCGAGCCCATCACGCCAAGCAGAAACGCATCGCGCGCGGCCACATCGGCAGGCAGATCGTTTTTAAGGAAATACCCGCCTTTCGACGTCCCGCCCCGCATCCACATGCAGCGTGCCTCAGACATATTTCAGGCCTTCTTTTTCCAGCCGTTCGCGCATCTTGTACATGTCGAGCCCGAGCACACCGGCGGCCAGCTTCGTCCGCTTGTCGCCTTCGTTGGCTTCGCGCGCTTGCGCCGCGGCCAGCACTTCGGCCGCTTTTTCGCGCGGCACGACGCAGACGCCGTCGTCGTCGGCGACAATCACATCGCCGGGATTGACTGCGGCATTGGCACACACGATCGGCACATTGACCGAACCCAGCGTGTTCTTGACCGTGCCTTGCGCAAAGATCGCCTTGGACCACACCGGGAATTCCATCTCGGTCAGGTCGCGCACATCGCGGCAACCGGCATCGATCACCAGCCCGCGACACCCGCGCGCCTGCGCCGAGGTCGCCAGCAGATCGCCGAAATAGCCGTCTTCGCAAGGGGATGTCGGCGCCAGCACGATGATGTCGCCCGGCTGCAGCAATTCGATCGCGACATGGATCATCCAGTTGTCGCCCGGAGGCGCACTGATCGTCACTGCCGAACCGGCGATCCGCGCGCCGCGATAGATCGGCCGTATGGGACTGGCGAGCAACCCAGTGCGCCCTTGCGCCTCGTGCACCGTGGCCACGCCGCACTGCCCCAGCGCGTCGATCACTTCGAGGGCTGCGCGTTCGATGGTCCTGACGACAATTCCGGTCATGGCTGGGCTCGCTTGATGATTGATGCAAGCGGGTTGCGCCCGGCGGGCCGAAAGGGAAAGCCGGAACTCTGGCAAAGTCATTAGATTTTGCTAAGATGACCACGGAACACAAAGCCCCTCCCCTTCAGGGGAGGGGTTGGGGTGGGGCCCCTCCCCACTCGCCAACGCTGATGGGGATCACCGCATAAGCGGGATGCAGCCGAGAGGCCCCACCCCCGGCCCTCCCCTGAAGGGGAGGGGGCAAGGACAGAAATGGACATCTGGGACTACAACCTGCGCCACCTTGCCGCGATCGCGCAGATCGCACAGTTGGGCACGATGGGCGCCGCTGCACGCGCGGTCAATCTGACCCAGCCGGCGCTGACGCAGGCGCTGGCGCGGGTCGAACAGCAACTCGGCCTGGTGCTGTTCGAACGCCGCCACGACGGGATGGTGCCTACGCCCGCCGCCGATTTGCTGGTCCCGCGTATCCGCGCCGCATTGGACCGCAGCATCAGCCCGCACGTCACCACTGCCCGCCTGCGCGCGCTGCTCGCGCTGGCCGACAGCGGTAGCTATCTTGGCGCCAGCCTCGCCACCGGCCTCGCCGTTCCCACGCTGCATCGCGCGGTCAAGGACCTGTCGCTGTCGCTGCGCAAGACACTGGTCGAACGCCGCAGCAATGCCGTCGTGCTGACCGAGGCCGGACAGGCACTGGCGCGGACATTCCGCCTCGCCCGTGTCGAGCTGGAAGCGGGCCTGGCCGAGATCGAGGCGCTGAAAGGCCGCGAGATCCGCCGCATTACCGTCGGCGCGATGCCGCTGTCGCGCGCGCGCATCCTGCCCGGCGCAGTCGCACGATTCCTCAAACGCCACCCGCTGGTGCGCATCGCCATAGCCGAAGGCGCGCGCGCCGAACTGGTCGAACCGTTGCGCAACGGCATGATCGACATGATGATCGGCGCCTTGCGCCAGCCCTTGCTCGAACCCGACCTGCACCAGACCGCCCTGTTCGAGGACGAGCCGATCATCATCGCGCGCGCCGATCACCCGCTCGCCGGCACGCGGCCCAATCTGGCCACGCTGGCGCACTATGCCTGGATCCTGCCCGGCCACGGCGCGCCTTTGCGCGATTCGTGGGAAACAATGTACGCCGACGCCGGCATCGTCGCCCCGCCGGTGCCGGTCGAATCCGGTTCGATGATGACGATCCGCCAGGTGCTGATCAAAAGCGATTTCCTGGCGCTGGCCTCGCCCGACCAGGTGGCGGTGGAACTGGAGGCAAACTGGCTGACCTCGCTTGGCCCGGTGCCTGCCACATTCCACCGCGTGATCGGCGTGACGACGCGCGCATCATGGCGCCCCACCGCGGTTCAGGCCGAATTCCTGGCCGACCTCGCTGCCATTGCCGACGAACGGACTTAGCACAGACTTATCGACCCTGGCGCAATCGGATTGGCGGCGCGCGGGCTTGCGGCGCAGGAATAAACGCCATGGATCAGACCATCGCCCTGATCGGTTTCGGTGAAGCCGGATCGACCTTTGCCGCAGCCGCTGGCTGGGGCAAAAGCGCGCGTGCGTTCGATGTCCGCAGCGAACGCGCCGCCATTGCCACGGACTGCGGCGTTGTTTTTGCCCAAAGCGCGGCCGATGCGCTGCATGGCGCGCACCTCGTGCTGTCGCTGGTCACCGCCGATGCTGCGCTGAAGGTGGCGCGCGATTATGCCCGGTTCCTCGCGCCCGGCGCGCTGTGGTGCGACATGAATTCGGTTGCGCCCGATACGAAACGCGCCGCCGCTGGATACATCAATGCTGCGGGCGGACGCTATGTCGATGTCGCGGTGCTGGCGCCGGTCGATCCGGCGCGCATGAAAGTCCCGCTGCTGATCGCCGGCGAAGCCGCCCAGGACGCAGTCACGGCGCTGGCCGCCGCCGGTTTTGCCAACACGCGCATTGTGGGCGCCGAAATCGGCCGGGCCAGCGCGATCAAGATGATCCGCTCGGTCATGGTCAAGGGCATCGAAGCACTGACGGCCGAAATGATGCTTGCCGCCACTGCCGCTGGTGTGGCCGACGAGGTACTGGCCTCGCTCGACGCCAGCGAACGGCAGCAAAGCTGGTTCAAACGCGCGCCCTACAACATCGAGCGCATGACCACGCATGGTTTGCGCCGTGCAGCCGAGATGGAGGAAAGCGTCAAGACGCTGGCCGCGCTCGGGGTCGATCCGGCGATGACCGCCGGCACAGTGCGCCGCCAGCGCGAACAGGCCGGCCACACCATACCCATGCCCACAGGATGCAACCCATGACGCTCGTTATCGACTGCCACGGCCACTACACCGTGCTGCCCAAGGCGCACGACGCCTGGCGCGAGGAGCAGAAGGCCGCGTTCAAGGCAGGCACCCCTGCCCCGCCCTACCCCGCGATCAGCGACGACGAGATTCGCGAAACGATCGAGGCCAACCAGTTGCGCCTGATCGAGGAACGCGGCGCCGACCTGACGATTTTTTCGCCGCGCGCCAGCACGATGGCGCCCCATGTCGGCGATCAAAGCGTCGCGGTGCCCTGGGCACGGGCGTGCAACGATCTGATCGCACGCGTCGTCGCGCTGTATCCCGAAACCTTTGCCGGCGTGTGCATGCTGCCGCAATCGCCCGAGGCCGACATGACCTCGTCGATTGCCGAGCTCGAACGCTGCGTGACTGACCTTGGCTTCATCGGCTGCAATCTCAATCCGGATCCTGGCGGCGGGCATTTCACCCATCCGCCGCTGACCGACCCGTACTGGTTTCCGTTCTACGACAAAATGGTCGAGCTCGATGTGCCGGCAATGATCCACGTCTCGGGATCGTGCAACCCGGCGATGCACGCGACCGGCGGCTATTACATCGCCGCCGATACAGTCGCGTTCATGCAATTGCTCGAGGGCGATCTGTTTTCGCGGTTCCCGGCCCTGCGCTTTATCATTCCGCATGGCGGCGGCGGCGTGCCCTATCACTGGGGCCGTTATCGTGGCCTTGCCGACATGCTGAAGAAACCGGCGCTGGACACCCATCTGATGAACAACGTGTTTTTCGACACTTGCGTCTATCACCAGCCGGGCGTGAACCTCCTCAACGAAGTGATCGAGACCAAGAACATCCTGTTCGGATCGGAAATGGTCGGCGCGGTGCGCGGCATCGACCCGACCACCGGGCATTATTTCGACGACACCAAACGCTATGTCGACGCGCTGCCGATTACCGATGCGGCGCGCCATGAAATCTTTGAAGGCAATGCCCGGCGCGTGTTCCCGCGCCTCGACACCCGCCTGAAACAACAGGGACGCTGATCATGATCCGCGACATTCATGCCTATCTCGACGAGCTGGAGGATATTCCCGGCACGCGCGTGTTTACCGCCGCGCGGGCGCGGCGCGGCTATCACATCAACCAGTTTGCAATGAGCCTGATGAAGCCCGAAAACCGCGCGCGGTTTCGTGCCGACGAACGTGCCTATCTGGACGAATGGCCGCTGAACGATGCGGCGAAAGACGCCTATGTCGCGCGCGATTACAACGGCCTGATCGACATGGGCGGCAACATCTATTTCCTGTCGAAGCTGTTTTCGGCCGACGGTATCCCGTTTGCCGAGGCGGTCTCGACGATGACCGACATGACCTTTCCCGAATACCGCGCGATGATGATGCAGGGCGGGCGCAGTCCCGAAGGCCAGCGATCGATCAAAGCCAACGTTGCCGCCGCAGCGGCCAAACAGGAGAATTGACGATGGCGCGCATTACCGCAGGCGTGGGATCGAGCCACGTGCCGCTGCTGGGCGTCGCAGTCGACCAGGGCAAGACCCGCGATGACTATTTCGGGCCGATTTTCGCAGGCTACGACTGGACCCGCGAATGGGAGCTGCGCGAAAAACCCGATGTGGTGATCCTGGTGTTCAACGATCACGCATCGGCGTTCGACATGAAGATCGTGCCGACGTTTGCGATCGGCTGTGCCGAACGCTACAAATCCGCCGACGAAGGCTGGGGCCCGCGCGCGGTGCCCGAGGTCGAGGGCGACGCCGATCTTGCCTGGCACATCGCGCAAAGCCTGATCCTCGACGATTTCGACATGACGATCATCAACGAGATGGATGTCGACCATGGCCTGACCGTGCCGCTGTCGATGATGTTCGGCACGCCCGATGCCTGGCCGTGCAAGGTCGTGCCGATCGCGGTCAACGTCGTGACGTATCCGGTGCCGTCGGGCAACCGCTGCTGGGCGCTGGGCGAAGCGATCGCGCGCGCGGTCGCCAGCTATCCCGAAGATCTCAACGTGCAGATCTGGGGCACCGGCGGAATGAGCCACCAGCTGCAGGGGCCCCGCGCCGGCCTGCTCAATCGCGAATGGGACAACGCATTTCTCGATATGATGATCGGCGACAGCGATGCTGCGCGCTGGATTCCGCATATCGAATACTTGCGCGAAACCGGCAGCGAAGGGATCGAAATGGTCATGTGGCTGATCATGCGCGGCGCGCTCGGGCCCAAGACGCGGATGCTCCACCGCCATTACCACATCCCGTGTTCAAACACCGCGATCGGGCACATCGTGCTCGAACCGGCCGCTTAAGGGTTGCTCATGTCCGATACTCCAGTCAGAATCGCGCTCGCCGGCGCGGGCGCGTTCGGCGAAAAACACCTCGACGGGCTGAAAAACATTCCAGGCGTCGAAATCGTCTCGATCATCAGCCGCACCGGCGAACAGGCCGCCGCGGTCGCCGCCAAATACGGCGCCAAGCACAGCTCGACCGAACTCGCTGACGCATTGGCACGCGACGATGTCGATGCGGTGATCCTGTGTACGCCAACGCAGATGCACGCCGAACAGACGATCGCCTGCCTGAGCGCGGGCAAGCATGTCCAGGTCGAAATCCCGCTGTGCGACAGCTGGGCCGACGCCGAAACGGTGATGGCCAAACAGCGCGAAACCGGCCTGGTCGCGATGGTCGGCCACACGCGGCGGTTCAATCCGTCGCATCAGCTGGTGCACAAGCGCATCGTCGCGGGCGAATTCGCGCTGCAGCAGATGGACGTCCAGACGTATTTCTTCCGCCGCAAGAACATCAATGCCAAAGGCGAAGCGCGCAGCTGGACCGACCACCTGCTGTGGCACCACGCCGCACACACGATCGACCTGTTTGCGTATCAGTCGGGCCCGATCGTGGCGGCGCACGCGCTGCAGGGGCCCCGACACCCGGAGCTCGGCATTGCGATGGATATGTCGATCCAGCTGAAAGCCGCAACCGGTGCCATCTGCACGCTGTCGCTGTCGTTCAACAACGACGGGCCGCTCGGCACGTTCTTCCGCTACATCGGCGACACCGCCACGTACGTTGCGCGCTATGATGACCTGTTCGACGGCCGCGACGCGCAGATCGACGTGTCGCACGTCGACGTCAGCATGAACGGCATCGAACTGCAGGACCGCGAATTCATCGCCGCAATCCGCGAAGGGCGTGAACCGAACAGCTCGCTGGCAGGCGTGCTGGATTGCTACCGCGTCATCGGCGAACTGGCGGCGCAGCTGGAAGCGCAGGACGGGTGGTCCTGAGGCCTGAGAAACCGCCTCTACTTCACACACTCGTCATTCCCGCGAACGCGGGAATCCATTTGCAACGTTTCAGCGACGAACAATGCTGGAACGATTTGCGACGGCAGCGCAACTGGATTCCCGCGTGCGCGGGAATGACGAGTGTATGGGTATAATGTGGCGCGTCCAAGCTCCTCAGCTTTGCCCCGCGCCCCGCCGCCCCGTCACCCATTCCAGCACCACGAACCCCACCGCGACCAACCCCGCCGCGGCCGTCCAGCGGAACATCACCGGATACCCCAGCCGGTCGATCGTATCGCCCGCAATCCCCTTACCCAGCGACCCGATCAGAAACGTCATCGACGACAACAGCGCGTATTGCACCGCGGTATGGCTCCGGCTGACCTGGCTCGACAGATAGGCGACGAACGCCGCGCCGGCGATCCCGGTCGAGATATTTTCCACGCTGATCGCCATCAACAGCCGCAACATCCGCGCATCCGCGCCGAGCATGGCGCCAAGCGACGCCAGGCCGGTCGCGCGCGCAAACGCATCGATATGCACCGCGCCCTCGGCCAGATCGGCATAGACGAAATTGCCCAGCACCGGCAGCACCGCACCAATCAGGATCGTGGGCATGCGGCCCAGCCGCACGAACAGCGCGCCGCCCAGGGCGATCCCGGCCATCGTCATGAAAATCCCGAAAATCTTCGACGCGAACGCCACTTCGTCCTTCGAATAATGCAGGAAATTCAGATAGAACGGCAGCGCGAAACTGCCCCACACGTTGTAGCACAGCGTATAGGTCAGGATCATCCCGATCATCACCAGCACGCGCCAGCCCAGGCGTCCGGCCAGTTCGGCCAGCGGCGCGACCAGCGCCAGCCACAGATGATCGGCAATGGCAACCCGCCCCGCGCCGCCGCCGGATTTCCTCCGCGCGCGGTTGGTCAGCGCAGCGACCAGCAGCGGCAATCCGACCGTGGCCAGAACGATAAACGGCGCATGGCTGCGCGTGAAATCGGCGACGGACGGCTTGGCCACGCCCGGCATATCGGGGTGCAACATCGCGATCATGAACAGACCGATACTGCCGATCGCCCAGCCCCAGCCCAGCGCGACCACGACCAGCGCCAGCGCTCGAAGCCCGGGCGCCGGCTCATCGACCATGGCATCGGCGGTGTCGATCACGGGGCGCGGCGTATCGGGCGCGCCCAGCGTGACCAGCGCGACCAGCGCGATCAACCCGGCCATCACCGCATAGACCATCGGCCAGGGCAAGCGCGCCGCCAGCACCAGCGCGAAGGCACCGCCAACCAGCGCGGCCAGCCGGTACCCGAACTGGTACAGCGACGACAACAATTCGACCGTGGTGGTCTCATCGGCAACATCGATGCGCCACGCATCGATCGCCACATCCTGCGTCGCCGAAGCCAGCGCGGCAATCAGCGCGATCAGCGCAAACCGACCCAGCGACGTCACCGGACTGGTCAGCGCCAGCCCGAGCAACGCGATGATCAGCGTGACCTGGCACGCCAGGATCCAGCCCTTGCGCCGACCCAGCCGCCCAATCCCGGGCAAGGCCAGCCGATCGACCAGCGGCGACCACAGGAATTTGAACGAATAGGCCAGGCCGATCCACGCGAGCACGCCGATCGTGGCATTCGACACATGCGCCTCGCCCAGCCAGGCATTGAGCGTGCCGATCAACAGCGCATACGGCAGCCCCGAAGAAAACCCGAGCGCGAGCATCGTGCCCGCCTTGCGGCTGGTCAGTGCCACGCGCAGCAGGCGCCAGCCGCGTTGTTTTTCGATAACCGCCAAGCGTCGTGCCCCCGTCTGAACCGCCCCGACCCTAGCAACGATCGCGCCGGGCGCCAGTCCTTTGCGGTTGGGGGTGACGCAATCGGGCATTCGCGCTATAGGCGCGCAATGTCACATCCCGAAAAACCCGCAAGCGGCCGCACGCGACGTCTGCCCGCTTCGCCGGAATTGCGCCGCAACACGTCGCGCTCTCCGTTCCCCCGCCCGCCCGCTGCGCCAAAAGCCGCGCCTGACCCGAATGCGCCGCCGCGCGAAGGCGAACGGATCGCCAAATTGCTGGCGCGCGCCGGCATCGCCAGCCGCCGCGAAGTCGAACGCATCCTGGCCGAAGGGCGCATCAGCCTGAACGGCGTGGTCGTAACCGAACCGTCGACCGTGATGAAAAACCTGCGCGGCGTGACGGTCGATGGCGAACCGGTGGCGCCCGCGCCGCCCGCCCGCCTGTTCCGCTTTCACAAACCCGAAGGGCTGATCACCGCGGAACGCGATCCGGCAGGTCGCCCGACGATCTACAACGCGCTTGTCAACGCGCTGCCCAAGGGCTGCCCGCGGATGATGCCGGTCGGCCGGCTCGATCTGAGCACCGAAGGCCTGCTGCTGCTGACCAACGACGGCGAACTGAAACGCGCGTTGGAGCTGCCCGCGACCGGCATCCCGCGCACCTATCGTGCGCGCACCTTTGGCGACATCAGCCAGACCCGGCTGGAAGAATTGAGCGAAGGCGTCGAGATCGAGGGCATGCGCTATGGCTCGATCAATGCCAACATGGAACGCCGCACCGGGCGCAACCAGTGGATCGAAATGACGCTGACCGAGGGCAAGAACCGCGAAGTGCGCCGCGTGCTCGAACACCTGGGCCTGCAAGTCTCGCGCCTGATCCGCACCGCCTACGGCCCGTTCATGCTCGCCGACCTGCCACGCGGTGCCGCCGATGAAGTGCGCCAGGTCGATGTCGAGAAATTCCGTAAGGCGCTCAAGGTTTAATGAGGATCATCGCAGGGGACTGGCGTGGCCGCAAACTGGTCGCGCCCGCGGGTGACACCACGCGCCCGACTGCCGACCGCACCCGCGAAACGCTGTTTTCGATGCTCGTCAGCCGGTTGGGCAGTTTCGAAGGCCTTTCGGTCGGCGACATGTTCGCAGGTTCGGGCGCGTTGGGCTTCGAGGCGCTGTCACGCGGCGCAGCAAGTGCGCTGTTCGTGGAAAACGATGCGCGGGCGGTGGACACCATCCGCGCCAATATCCGCACTCTGGATGCGGGCACGCGTGCCACCGTGCGCGCAGGATCGGTCCTGGCGCTGGGCCCGGCACGCGCACCGCTCGACCTGGTGTTGCTCGACCCTCCCTATCGCACCGGCGCGGGCGCGGTGGCGCTGGAAAAGATGATCCGGCTGGGCTGGATTTCGCCCGCCACCTGGATCAGCCTGGAAACCGCGTTCGACGAGCCGGTGACCGTGCGCGGCCTGACGATCGATACCGACCGCAAAGTCGGCAAGGCGCGGCTTACGCTGCTGCGGCTTGGCGGGGAGCCAGACGCACCCCCAGCAGCGTGACGGCGCCGGCCAACGTCAGGAACAGCCCGACATAGGCGACCCCGCCGGTCTGCGCGAGCCAGCTGGCGGCAAACGGCGCCAGGGCTCCGCCCAGGATCCCGCCGCAATTGAACGCGATCGAAATTCCGGTGTAGCGCACGCCGGTGGGAAACAGCGACGGCAGCCAGGCACCGAGCGGGCCATAGGCAAACCCCATCACCAGCAGCGCGCTGGCCAATGTCAGCAGCACGATCGGCACCGAGCCCGAGGCGAGCCCGCTGCCGAACACCAGCCCGACGATCATCGTCGCCGCAGCGCCCGCTTTCAAAACGCGCCCGGGGCTGGTCCGGTCCGACCAATATCCCGCCAGCACGATACCCGCCGCCAGCGCAAAATTGGCGACCAGTTGCACCGCCAGAAAACTCTGCATGCGATAGCCGAGCTTCGTCGTCGCGAATGACAGCGCAAATGTGGTGGCGAGATAGAAAATCGCAAAGCACGTCACGACGCCGGCGGTCGCCGCAATCACCGTTGCGGGATAGTGCGCGAACAGCGCCCGCACCGGCACGCGCGGCGGCGGCGCGGATTCCAGCGCGGCGCGGAATGCCGCAGTTTCACCGATCTTCAGGCGCACCCACAGCCCCAGAACGACCAGCACCGCGCTCGCCAGAAACGGAATGCGCCAGCCCCATGCGGCAAAATCGGCCGGGGACAGCGATAGCGACAGCGCCAGAAACAACCCGTTGGCAAACAGAAACCCGACCGGCGCTCCAAGTTGCGGCGCCGCGCCAAACCGCGCTTCCCACCCCTTGGGCGCATTTTCCACTGCCAGCAGGCTGGCCCCGCCCCATTCGCCGCCCAGCCCGAACCCCTGACCAAAGCGCATCAGGCACAGCAGCGCCGGCGCGATCGGCCCGGCCATCGCATACGTCGGCAAAAACGCGATCGCCACTGTCGATCCGCCCATCAGCATCAGCGAGGCGACCAGCGTGGACTTGCGCCCGACCCGGTCGCCGAAATGCCCGAACGCGATCGCGCCGACCGGACGCGCCACAAACGCCAGGCCGAATGTCATGAACGCCAGCAATGTCCGCGCCGCCGGCGATTGCGCGGGGAAAAACAGCGGCCCGATCACCAACGCAGCGGCCGTCGCGTAAATATAGAAGTCGTAGAATTCAACCGCCGTACCAACGAGGCTGGCCGCGAGTATGCGCGCATGCTGGCGGAACGGATGGATTGCGGATTGGGTCATGATCCTGCGGGGTAATTCATCGCGCAAATTCCGCAAGGCCTTCTTCCCCCCTCCCCTTCAGGGGAGGGGCCGGGGGTGGGGCCTCTCGGCTACAACCCACTGCCGCGATTATCCACGAGCGTGGAGTGTGGGGAGAGCCCTCACCCCACCCCGCCCCTAAAGGGGAGGGGCTTTAGTTTGGCGCAAGGGTTGCGACCGGCGCACAAGTTCCCTACTTGTTCCCGGTGACGCAGACCCAACATATCTCGCCCGCCAGCACCGATTTGCCCGACTGGCTCGAACGGCTCAATCCGCCGCAGCGTGAGGCGGTGGTGACAACCGATGGCCCGGTGCTGATGCTCGCCGGCGCCGGTACGGGCAAGACGGCGGCGCTGACCGCCCGGCTCGGCTGGCTGTTGCGACGCCGCCTGGCTTGGCCCAGCGAGATCCTGTGCGTCACCTTTACCAACCGTGCCGCGCGCGAAATGCGCGAGCGGGTCGGGCAACTGATCGGCCCGGCGGTCGAAGGCATGCCGTGGCTGGGCACATTCCATTCGATCGCGGCCAAGATGCTGCGCCGCCATGCCGAACTGGTCGGGCTGACCAGCACTTTCACGATCATCGACACCGATGACCAGCTGCGCCTGCTCAAGCAGCTGATCCAGGCCGAAGCGGTCGATGACAAGCGCTGGCCCGCGCGGCAATTGGCCGGGCTGATCGACCGCTGGAAAAACCGCGGGCTCAATCCAGACGATCTCGATGCGCTGGAAAACGAAGCCTGGGTCAATGGCAAGGGTCGGCATTTCTACGAAATGTACCAGGCCCGGCTGCGCACGCTCAACGCCTGCGATTTCGGCGATCTGACGCTGCACATGCTCAATATTTTCAAGAAACATCACGACGTGCTGGCGCTGTGGCAGGACCGGTTCAAATACGTGATGGTCGACGAATACCAGGATACCAATGCGGTGCAGTACCTGTGGCTGCGGCTGATGGCGCAAAAACGGCGCAACATCTGCGTGGTGGGGGACGATGACCAGTCGATCTATTCATGGCGCGGCGCAGAAGTTGCCAATATCTTGCGGTTCGAAAAGGACTTTCCCGGAGCGCGGGTGATCCGGCTGGAACAGAACTATCGCTCGACCCCGCATATCCTGGGCGCGGCCTCGGGGCTGATCGCCGAAAATTCGCAGCGTCTGGGCAAGACCTTGTGGACCGAACGCGATGGCGGCGACCGGTTGCGCGTGATTGGGGTATGGGACGCGACCGAGGAAGCGCGCCGCGTCGGCGAAGAGATCGAACGGCTGGAACGCGAAGGCTGCGCGCTCGATGCGATCGCGATTCTCGTGCGCGCGCAGTTCCAGACGCGCGAATTCGAAGAGCGGTTCCTGCAGATCGGTCTCGCCTATCGCATCGTCGGCGGCTTCCGGTTTTATGAACGCGCCGAAGTCCGCGATGCGCTGGCGTATCTGCGCCTGATCGCCTCGCCCACCGACGACCTGGCGTTCGAGCGGATCTGGAATACGCCCAAGCGCGGCCTTGGCGACAAGACGCTGGAGAAACTGCACCGCTTTGCCCGCGCGCAGGCACTGCCGATGCTGCGGGCCGCGGCCGAAATTGCCGATACCGACGAGTTGCCCGCACGCGCACGCGGCACGCTGGTGTCGCTCACGCGCGATTTCGCGCGCTGGCGCGACAGCATCGGTACGCTGAGCCCGGCGGAACTGGCGCGCACGATGCTCGATGAAAGCGGGTATTCCGCCGCGCTGCAGGCCGAGCGCAGCACCGAGGCCAACGGCCGGCTGGAAAACCTGGCCGAATTGGCCCGCGCGATGGAGGAATACGACACGCTGTCCGATTTCCTCGAACACGTCAGCCTGGTCATGGACAACGACGCCAATGCAGACGAAGCCAAAGTCACGATCATGACGATGCACGCGGCCAAAGGCCTGGAATTCGATCAGGTGTTCCTGCCCGGATGGGAGGAAGGTGTGTTCCCCTCACAGCGCTCGCTCGATGAAGGCGGCCTTGCCAGCCTGGAGGAAGAACGCCGGCTGGCCTATGTGGCGATCACCCGCGCGCGCAAGCGGTGCACGATCATGCATGCGGCGAACCGGCGCATCTATGGCCAGTGGACCAGTTCGATCCCTTCACGATTCGTCGGCGAATTGCCCGAAGACCATTTCGAGGAAGAAACCACGCTGACCGGCGGCGCGTCGCTGTGGCGCGCGCAGTGGTCCGAACATTCCGATCCGTTCGCCGATGTCGCATTGAACAACCCGTCGCGGGTTTCCAGTCGTGGTCCCGGCTGGCAACGCGCGGCCGCCGCGCCGATCGACGTGATCCCGCGCAAGATCGCCGAAGCAACCCGGAGCGCGGCCAGCTTTGCCGCCACCCCGCGCACCGACCTGGGGATCGGCGCGCGGGTGTTTCACGAAAAATTCGGCTATGGCGTTGTCGCCGGACAGGACGGCAACAAGCTGGAGATCGCATTCGAAAGCGCCGGCCACAAACGCGTGCTCGACAGTTTCGTAAAGCCGGCCTGACGAGGGCTCGGATTGGCTCGCCGGGCGTTACAACTGCCCCGATTGCGCCTGCGTTTCCTGCTGCGACACGAATGCGAACGTGTTGACCAGCGAATTGCCCAGCGCGCCCATCGCGGTGATTGCCGCAACCGAGATCAATGCGGCCATCAAACCGTATTCGATTGCCGTGGCACCGCATTCCTCCTTTGCGATTCGCACGAGCAGACGATTGCAATAGACCATAAAAATACTCCCCGATTACCCTTGCTCGAAGGGGGTCCCCAGGGAGAGTATTACGTAGAACGCGCAAATATTGGCTTAACGGCTGCGACTGTGTCGCAACCGTCAACTACTGGGGCTTGCGCCGGCGCAATCAGATCTTGCCGCTTTGTGCCGCCGTTTCCTGTTGCGAAACGTAATTGAACGTATTCGAGAGCGCGTTGCCCAGCGACCCCATCGCAGCAATCGCCGCAACCGAAATCAGCGCAGCCATCAGGCCATACTCGATGGCCGTGGCGCCAGAGGTATCACGCGCAATCGTAACCCACAGGTTTCTGGAAGATGGCACGGAAATAGTCACTGCACGTCTCCGGTTACGCAGATCCCGGGGTATGCGGGACCAGATCAGGGCACCCGTTTCGCACAGCATTACAAAAAATTCATTAACCCGCCGTCATGTTTGACGGTGCGGCAGCGCGTCAGGCCCCTGGCGTCAGCGCGGAAACACTCAGGAAGCCGGGCAACGGCCCGTTCCACGGCCCGTCGTCCTGCATGACCGGCTCGGCAGCTTTCGGCGCGGCGGGAACAGGCTTTGCGCGAACAGGCTCTGCAGCAACAGTCGGTGCCGCAACGGCCGGCGCATCCTCGCGCGGTGTTTCGCTCTTGCGCGACGATCGGCGCGGACCGCTGCGCTCCGGCCCTTTGGCTTCGGACTGCCGCGTGGTCTCCGCAGCCGGTTCCTCATTGCGGCCGCGGCCCCGGCGGCGCGAGCCCTGCCGTGGTTCGCTGTCGGCAGCGGCAGGCGCGCTTTGCGCATCACCGCCGGCAGGCGCGCTTTGCGCATCACCGCCGGCAGGCGCATTGCCGATCGTCATTTCGGGAATGCTCAACCCGGTGAGTTTCTCGACATTGCCGATCGCTTCGGCGTCCTCATCCGAATACAGCGTGATCGCGCGCCCCGTGGCGCCGCCCCGCCCGGTCCGGCCGATGCGGTGGATATAATCATCGGGGTGCCACGGCGTGTCGAAATTGAACACGTGGCTCACGCCTTTGACATCGAGCCCGCGGGCCGCGACATCGGACGCGCACAGGATGTTGACATGGCCATCCTTGAACCGCTGCAATTCGGCAACACGCGCCGGCTGATCCATGTCGCCATGGATTTCGCCGGCGGAAAAACCGTATTGCTTCAGGCTTTTGGCGAGGTCGCGCACGGTCGTCTTGCGATTGGCAAACACGATCGCGGTCGAAACCTTTTCCTGCACCAGCAATTCGCGCAGCGCCTTGCGCTTGTCGCGCACCGGCACGCGCACCTTGTATTGCGCGATGTTGATGTTCGCGCTCGCCGGGCGGGCCACTTCGATCGATTTGGGATTCGACAGGAATTTGTCGGCCAGTTTCTTGATCGGCGGCGGCATCGTGGCCGAAAACAGTAGCGTCTGCCGCGTCGACGGCAATTTGCTGCAGATCGTTTCGATATCGGGGATGAATCCCATGTCGAGCATGCGATCGGCTTCGTCGATCACCAGCAGTTCACAGCCCGTCAACAGGATCTTGCCGCGTTCGAACAGGTCCATCAGCCGGCCCGGCGTCGCAATCAGCACGTCGACACCATCGGACAGTGCCTTGAGCTGGTCGCCCATCTGCACGCCGCCGATCAGCAGCGCCATTTTAAGATCGTGGTTCTTGCCGTATTTCTCGAAATTTTCGGCCACTTGCGCCGCGAGTTCGCGCGTCGGCTCCAGGATCAGCGAGCGCGGCATCAGCGCGCGGCGCCGGCCGTGCGCCAGGATGTCGATCATCGGCAGCACGAAACCGGCAGTCTTGCCCGTCCCGGTCTGGGCGATGCCGATGATGTCGCGCATCATCAGGACCGAAGGAATGCACTGCGCCTGGATCGGTGTCGGCTCATCATAGCCGGCGTCCAACACCGACTGGAGCAACTCGTCAGACAGGCCGAGATCGGCGAACTTCATGCGCAGCGGTGTTCCTGTTGAAAAAGCAAAATCGGCGGCCCCGGGTGCCGCTGGTCATCAGCACGGCGGTAATAGCCCGGGGGCGATGATCCGGTCGTGTCGGAACCATGACGGTTCCGGATACTGGGCGCCCTATGCCGACAATCGGGCGAAAGTCAAGAAATGCCGCGTGGCGCGACCAATCAGTTGGCCGGCACCATCTCGTGTACTTGCGTGATCGTGCAGGTCGTTCCGCTGCGCGAATGGATTGTATCGCGATCCGCGCACAACAGCCCGTCGGCGGTCGGCGTAATGTAGAAACCCATGTAGAAATCGCGCGCCGCGCAGGTGCGCGACAGATCCGCGCCGACCAGCCGGTGATCGCGCAGAATCAGCAACAATCGGTCGCCCGCCAGCGGCCGAACCGCGGCGATCGCCTGCACCGGCACGCAAGGCGGCATGCGCCGGGGATGCAGCCGCATCGGCGGCGGCTCGGGCGCGGGCGGTGGCAGATCGCGCATGATCGCACCGTTGCCTGGAGAAATGCGGATGATCATGTGCTGCTCGACACTGACCTGGTGCCAGGGTTTGCCCTGTATGTCGCGCACCGCATCCGGCACAAACAGCGCGCCCAATGCAACCGCACCGACGGGAACGCCAAGCGTTGCCAGCATCCCGGCAACAAGCAGTGGCGACCACCTCATCATCGGCCGAACGACGTACTCATGATTGTGCCTGCCAAGCCTTGCGCGAAACCCGCCATATGTTTCTTTCCCATCCTGCAACCGGTGCGAGCCGCCCTGGCCTCCCCGACCACAACGCCCGCTGCATTATCGCCGCCAGATGCCCCACCCCGATTGAACCACCGGTTAACCCGCGCGCGATGAAAAATAAATTGCCGATCCTGCGCGGCAGGATTAGCCCCGGAACCATGACCAGCCAAACCATCGACAGCACCGCAAAAGCGGAATTCATGACCGCCGCGGCCGCGCTGCTGGGGCCAAAGGGGTTTGCCACCGATCCCGATGTGCTGGCCCCCTGGCTGACCGACTGGCGCGGCCGCTATACCGGGCGGGCGCTCGCGCTGGCGACGCCGGCCGACACCGCGCAAGTCGCCGCGCTGGTGAAACTATGCGGCAAATACGGCGTGGCGATCGTGCCCCAGGGCGGAAACAGCGGAATGTGCGGTGGCGCCACGCCCGATGCGAGCGGGCACGAATTGCTGATCAACATGCGCCGGATGGATACGATCGGGCCGGTCGACACCGCCACGCGCCAGGTCGCATGCGGCGCGGGTGTCATCCTTCAGACGTTGCACGAGGCGGTGGCGCGCCAGGGGCTGCGGTTTGCGCTGACGCTCGGCGGCAAGGGCTCGGCCACGATCGGCGGGCTGATCTCGACCAATGCCGGCGGCACGCAAGTGCTGCGCCATGGATCGATGCGTGCGCAAGTGCTGGGGCTGGAGGCGGTGCTGCCCGATGGCTCGGTGCTCAACCAGCTGGTGCCGTTGAAAAAGGACAACCGGGGTTTCGATCTCAAGCAGCTGATGATCGGTTCCGAAGGCATTCTGGGCATCGTGACCGCGGCCACGTTGCGGCTGGAGCCGGCAGTCGCGGCGCGCGCGGTGCTGTGGGTCGGGCTGCCGTCGATCCAGGCGGCGCGCACGCTGTTGCTCCACGCACAAAGCCTGGCCGATCGCGCGCTCGAAGGCTTCGAAGTCATTCCGCGCCATTGCCTCGATGCCGTGCTCGAATATCTGCCGACCGCGCGCGCGCCGCTGGACGAGGCGCATCCGTGGAACGTGCTGATCGAACTAGTGGCCGATGCGGCGGCCGCAGACGCGCTGCCCGAACTGGCCGAGCGCCTGCTGGTCAGCGCGTTCGAGGCGGGGCTCGTCAGCGATGCGACGATCGCCGCCAACGACGCACAGGCAGAGGCATTCTGGTGGCTGCGCGATTCGATTTCGCCCGCCGAACGCGCCAAAGGCCCCGCGATGCAGCACGACATCAGCGTGCCGGTCGATCGCATGGCCGATTTCATGGACTATGCCGCGCCGCTGATGGAGCGCGAATTTCCCGGCACGACCGCGCTCGGCTTTGGCCATCTGGGTGACGGCAATATCCATTTCCATATCCTGGCACCGACCGGCGTCGTGCCCGGCGAATGGGAAACGGGCCAGGGCCAGGCAATCAGCCACCGGGTCAACGATCTGGTAACGCAATGGCACGGCTCGATTTCGGCCGAACACGGCATCGGCCAGATGAAACGCGACGAGCTGGCACGGCTGGGCGATCCGGCTGCGCTGCATGTGCTGCACGCGATCAAGGCGGCGCTCGATCCGCAGGGGCTGTTCAACCCCGGCAAGCTGATCTGAGGGTCTTGCGCAGGCTAGCCGCCTCCCCTAGACGACGCGGATGTACGGGGGCGCAGGTGCGAACCCGCCAAGTTCTCACAGTTGCTTGACGGAGAGAGACCAATGGCCAGCGCGCCTGACAACACCCTGCCCATGTTTTATCAGGATCTCGTGCCGCTCAACACGCGCGACCATGCCACGTGGAAAGCCCGCGCGGTGGACAAGGCACAATGGCTGGCCGGCCATCATGCCGTGCCGCTGACCGCCGAGGAATTTCCCCAGGCCGGGCGCCATTTCCCGATCGTGTTCGCCAGCGGTGACAACACCGTTCCGCTCGCGCTGATGGGCCTGAACGAAAACGTCAATGTGTTCGTCGAAGACGACGGCACGGTCGTGCCCAACGTCTATCTGCCGGCCTATGCCCGTCGCTATCCGTTCATGCTGGCCAAATTGCAGCCGACATCTGAAGAGCTGTCGTTGTGTTTCGATCCGTCATCGGGCCTGCTCGGCGATTTCGAAGACGGCCAGCCGTTGTTCGACGGCGAAACGCCGGCGACCGCCACCACCGCCGCGTTGCAGTTCTGCGAACAGTTCGAACAGGCCGGACAGCGCACCCAGAATTTCGTCGAGGAGCTGAAAAAACATCAGCTGCTGATGGAAGGCGAAGTGTCGATCCAGCGTCCCGAAGGCGGCCCGCCGTTCGTGTATCGCGGGTTCCAGATGGTCGATCAGGAAAAACTGCGCAATCTGCGCGGCGATATCCTGCGCGGCTGGGCGCAGAGCGGCCTGCTGCCGTTGATCTATGCGCATGTGTTTTCGCTCGAGCTGATCAGCTCGGTGTTCGGCATGCAGGTGCAGCAGGGCAAAGGGCCGCAACCGGTGGCGCCGCCCCTGCCCGCTTTCTGATCGCGCTTGTCATTCAGGTATTTGGGGGCCGCCGGATCCATCCGGCGGCCCTTTTTGCGCCCCGATCGCAGCGCCAAAACTGTCGCTGGCATGAATGTAAGGTTTTGTAGCGTTCACGCAAAATTTCTTGCGCCAGCGCAGGAGCGGGCCTAGTCTTTATGGGTCAGGTCGGGCTCCCCTCATGGTCCGGTTTGACTGGTGCGCCCCCGGGTGCACCTCCTCCCTGAACCTTGGCCACCTGGAGCACGTCTCCAGGTGGTTTTTTATTGGACACAGCGGGGTGTCGATTTCTTGCGGTATGTGGCTCTTGCGCAACGTTTTTTTGGACCTGTGTGGCGTCTTATTCGGCCGCCGTGCGCCAGCGCAAGCGGTCCCGGCCGAGCGAAGCGACATCGACCGCCAGCCGCCGGACCATTCCGGTCAGCAACGTAACGACCGATTCGAAACCCGTGCCGAGTTCCACCATCGCCGGGTCGAGATAGGCGGCCTTGTCGATTTCGATCTGGACCGCATGCACGCCCGCGCTGCGCCGGGCATGGCGATCGAGCACGAACCCACCGGCGTAAGGCCGATTGTGCGCGACCGGCCGCCGCTCCGCCGCCAGATAGGAAAATATCGATGCGATCAATTCGCCATCGCAGGCGGTACCGAAGCGGTCGCCGATGACGAATTGCGCAGACACCCCGCCGTTGGCCGGCAGCGGCGGCATCGAATGCAGATCGATCAGCAGCACCGCGCCCCATTGCTTGCGCACACGGTCGACCATGGCTTCCAGGGCGGCGTGATACGGTTCGTGAATCATCGCGATGCGTTCCGCCAGATCGGCATGATGCAGCCGGCTTTTCCACAATTCGCCCACACCCGGCAAGCGCCGCGGTACCAGGCCCAGACCGCTGCGCGCGCGATGCGCAGATGTTGCCGAATGGTTGCGATGCCCCGCCGGACGCGCGCCCCCTGTCACCATGTCCCAGTCGATATCCTCGACGCAGCGATTAAGATCGATCATTGCGCGCGGCGCATCCGCCACGATCAGCGGCGCGCCGGTTTCGCGTGTCACCGCCTCTGCCAGCCGGTCGACCAGGCGATCCTCCAGCCGCAGCAACACGTGATCGGGCGCGCGAAACGCTGCGCGCACATGATCGGGATAACACCGCCCCCCGTGCGGCGCGGCGATCACCACCGGGATCGACGCCGGATCGGACGCGATCACCCGGAACGCCCCGGTATCGGCCAGCCCTGGAACAGCTCCGCCACACAGCACAGGCGTGCGCGCACCCGTTCCGGACACGACGGGATGGGGCGATTGCGAATCGCCGGAAGGATTGCGTGACGCTGGCATTGGCAAAGGCTGCAACCGATCGGCGGTTGTGTCAAAGTGACCTTGCGTCGTTTTTGCGGCACAAATTTTAACCGGCCCGGTCTATAGCGCTGCCTTGCGCTGTTCTGCCAATCGAAGGGCCGTTCGAAAGGTGAGTCGAGCGCGCAAGGCAAGACATAAAACGCATATTTTTCAGTCCCTAATCCGAGAAGGTGTCCATGATCCGCATCCTGCTGGCCGAAGACGACGAAGCCATGCGCGCCTATTTGTCTCGCGCGCTTGAAAATGCCGGTTTCGACGTGGCCGCCGTCGATCGCGGCACAGCCGCGCTGCCTTTGCTCGAATCCGGCCGATTCGATCTGCTGCTGTCCGATATCGTCATGCCCGAAATGGATGGTATCGAGCTGGCGCAGCGCTGCGCCGAAATCAGCCCGGGCACCAAAGTCATGTTCATCACCGGCTTCGCCGCTGTCACGCTGAAAGCCAATCGCGAGGCACCCCAGGCGCGCGTGCTGTCCAAACCGTTCCACCTCAAGGATCTGGTCATGGAAGTCGAACGCCTGTTCGCCGATCATCCGCTCGTGGGAAATGGCCGCCCGCCGGTTTGAACGGCGGTGCCGCGAAACCCCTTGCAACGCAGGATTGGCGTGGCTAAAGGACCGCTCCCGGCCAGTTGATCGCTGACGGGAAAAGCCAGCGATGGTGTCGGGCGTATAGCTCAGTGGTAGAGCACTATGTTGACATCGTAGGGGTCGCAAGTTCAATCCTTGCTACGCCCACCATCGATGAAAAGGCCGCTGTCCTATGGACGAGCGGCCTTTTTCTTGTGGTCAATGCGCGGCCTGAATTTCATTCTGCGCCTTCGTAAGCACCCGTTGGGCTACTTCCCCTGCCAGTTGGGCTTGCGCTTTTCGGCGAACGCCGCCGATCCTTCACGCGCGTCGGCCGACGTCATCACCGCTCTGGTGTACTTCGCCTGCTTCTCCCACATTTCGGCCTCGGTCCATTCGTGCGATTCGCGGATGATCGCCTTTGACGCGATCAGCGCCAGCGGGCCGTTCTGCGCGATCCGGGCCGCCATGTCCTTGGCCGCAGGCAACGATGGCCCCTCGCTGATCTGGTTGATGAAGCCGAGCTCGTAGGCGCGCGCGGCGGTGATGAAATCACCGGTCAGCGCCAGTTCCATCGCGATGCGCGGCGGAATCTGGCGTGGCAGTTTCATCAGGCCACCGGCCGCTGCAGCCAACCCGCGCTTCACCTCGGGAATGCCGAATTTGGCAGTGCTGCTGGCAATGATCAGATCGCACGCCAGCGCCAGTTCCAGACCGCCGGCCAGGGCATAGCCATCGACCGCCGCTATGATCGGCTTTTTCGGCGTCCATTCGGACAGGCTGCCGAACCCGCGCCCGGGCACCGACGGCGATTCGCCGCGAAGAAACCCTTTCAGATCCATCCCCGAACAGAACGTGCCGCCGGCGCCGGTCAAAATGGCGCATTGCAGATCGGCCTCGGCATCAAGCCGATCCATCGCCGCGCCGATGCCGACCGCGACTGCGTTGTTCATCGCGTTCCTGGCTTCGGGCCGGTTGATCGTGACGATCAGGATATGGCCATCGAAGTGTGTCAGAACAGCCGGTGCAGTGTCTGTCTCGCTCATGGTTCTCTCCAGCAGGCTTAATCGGTTGGTTAAGGTTTAAGCGGCGATGCCCTGCCCTGTCCAGCTTTCTCCTATTGCCGGGCCTGCTTGCGCGCCACGTTGCACCTGCTAAGGAACGCGGGCGACAGTCTGCCTTCGTTTGCCGCGGGGACGGGCGATCCTGACCCCACACTTATAAAGGCAATGCACCGACATGGCGAAGATCAAGGTGAAAAACCCGGTCGTCGAGCTCGACGGCGACGAAATGACCCGCATCATCTGGCAATGGATCCGCGAGCGGCTTATTCTTCCCTACCTCGATATCGACCTGAAGTATTACGATTTGTCGGTCGAAAAGCGCGACGAAACCGGCGACCAGATCACGATCGACAGCGCCAACGCGATCAAGGAACATGGCGTCGGCGTAAAATGCGCGACGATCACCCCTGACGAAGAGCGCGTGACCGAGTTTCACCTCAAGAAAATGTGGAAATCGCCCAACGGCACGATCCGCAACATCCTGGGCGGCGTCGTGTTCCGCGAACCGATCGTGATCCAGAACGTGCCGCGGCTCGTCCCCGGCTGGACCGACCCGATCGTGGTCGGCCGCCATGCGTTTGGTGACCAGTACAAGGCCACCGACACGCTGATCCCGGGCCCGGGCAAGCTGCGCCTGGTGTGGGATGGCGACAACGGCGAGAAGATCGATCTCGACGTCTTCGATTTCCCGAGCGCGGGCGTTGCGATGGCGATGTACAACCTCGACGATTCAATCCGCGATTTCGCGCGTGCCAGCTTGACCTACGGGCTAAATCTGGGGTGGCCGGTGTATCTTTCGACCAAGAACACGATCCTCAAGGCCTATGACGGCCGGTTCAAGGATCTGTTCCAGGAAGTCTTCGAAACCGAAGGCTTCAAGGAAAAGTTCGCCGCCGCCGGGATCGAGTACCAGCATCGCCTGATCGACGACATGGTCGCATCGGCGCTGAAATGGTCGGGCAAGTTCGTCTGGGCTTGCAAGAACTACGACGGCGATGTGCAGTCCGACACCATTGCGCAAGGGTTCGGCTCGCTGGGTCTTATGACATCGGTGCTGATGAGCCCCGATGGCAAGACGATCGAGGCCGAAGCGGCGCACGGCACGGTCACGCGCCACTATCGCCAGCACCAGCAGGGCAAGGCGACATCGACCAACCCGATCGCCTCGATTTTCGCGTGGACGCGCGGCCTGATCTATCGCGGCCGGTTCGACGATACCCCCGAAGTGGTGGCCTTTGCCGAAACGCTGGAAAAGGTGTGCATCGCGACGGTCGAAAGCGGCAAGATGACCAAGGACCTCGCCATTCTGATCGGCCCCGATCAGCCATGGATGACGACCGAGAAATTCTTCGAAGCGATCGTCGAAAACCTCGAAACCGCCATGACCAAAGCGGCCTGATTTTTTCCGGCTGTTCGAACAGAAAAGGCCCCGGCGCGATGCCGGGGCCTTTTTTCGTGCGCTTCGCCCGGGTCTGGCGTATCGCGGCCCATGCTCTACCTCGCCGCCAAGGCCGTCATCTCGGGCGTGCTGATCGCCGTCGCCGCGACGCTTGCCAAACGCCACCCCGGCTTCGGCGCCTTGATCGCCTCGCTGCCGCTGGTGTCGATCATGGGCATGATCTGGCTGTGGCAGGACAAGCCTGATCCCGAAAACATGGCAGCCCATGCGTCGGCGACGTTCTGGTACGTCCTGCCGTCACTGCCGATGTTTTTGCTGATGCCGCTGCTGCTGCGCCAAGGCGCCGGGTTTGGGCTGTCACTGCTTGCCGGATGTGTGCTGACGGTCATTCTGTATGCGGCGATGACGTGGCTTGGACCCCGCTTTGGCCTGGAATTGTAACGGCGGCCGGCTGTCAAAGGTCCCAAGCAGCCCGCTGTAAAACCACGCGATAACCGTCGGGATCTTCAAACGTCAGGCCATTGATATCCCAATATCGATTGAACGCGGGGACCGGCGCGAATCCGCACGAGCGCATCCGATCGATCGCGACCTGCCATTCGGCTGGATCGGGAATATAGAACACCAGCAAGTTGTCCGGCGTCGGCGCCCTGCCCGCGATATGCCCATGTGCGACGGTGAATTCGAAATGATACGGCGCGGCTGCGTGCCCCAACATCACCCCGTCAAACCCGTCGTGGTTTTCAAACCGGGCTATGATAGAAAGTCCCAGTCCGTCGCAGTAAAACGGTAGCAACGCCGCGATATCGTCGGTCGGTCGCGCGACTCGCAATCTGGGGATCAATGCGCGACTTTGGCCGGCAGGTATTTCCCGTACCACGCCGCCATCCGATCCAGCCGGTCGCGCACGAAACTGGGCCGCGTCACCCCGTGAAACGCCCCGGGATACGCAACCAACTGCGTCGGCACCCCCAGGATACGCAAAGCCTCGTACATCTGCTGCCCCCCGACCAGCGGCACATTGTCATCCGACGTGCCGCCCATGAACAGCGTCGGCGTCCTGATCCGGTCGGCATGAAGCAACGGCTCCGAGATCTTTACCCAGCGGTCGAAATTCTGCCACGGCAGCCCGATCTCGTGCCAGTACTGTCCGATATATTCATCGACGCCGAACAGCGCAAAGATATTGCCCTCGCCCGCCCCCGACATCGCCACCTTGAAGCGCGGCTCGCGCACGATCATGAAATCGGTCAGGATGCCGCCATAGCTCCATCCGCCGACGCCCAGCCTGTCCGGATCGGCCACGCCTGCCTTGATCACGTGGTCGATCGCGGCATCCAGGTCCTTGACCTCCTTGTTGCCCCAGTCGCCCGCGATCGTCGCCGAATAGTCGGTCCCTCGTCCGGTGCTGCCGCGATAATTGACCGCGATCACCGCATAGCCATGCGCCGCCAGCCATTGCTGCATCATCGCGTTGCCCGCCGGCTCGAGCGAATGGCGATCGAGCTCCTGCGGCCCGCCATGGATCCACACCACCGTCGGATACCGGTGCCCCGGCTGATACCCCGCCGGCTTGATCAACAGCGCGTGGACGTCATTGCCATCGCTGGCCGTCGCCGAAAAATCCTCGGCCGGGTTCCACGCGACAGTCGCTGCGATCGCGCTGTTGTGGGTGGACAGCTTTGTCAGCGTCGCGCCTGCCATCACGCGCACTTCGCTGGGATCGCCATCGCCGCTGGCGATAATCGCCCGGGGGGCATTGCCGCCATCGGTGGCGCCGCATTGCGCCGCGACCGACTTCGCCGGATCGCCCAGGCGCACGAGCGGGCCGCCGGCCGGATCGATCGTGACAGCGACAGTATGGCGATCTTCCACCAGAATGCCGCCGATGCGGCCTTTGCCCAGGGCAACCGGCGTTTCGATCATCAGGCCTGCGCTGGATGGCAGAATATGCGTGGCGCCACTGGCGAGATCGGTCTGCGCCAATTGCGGCTGACTGTATTCGGCCGCTTCCGGCGCGGTCACGCCGACCGCGTGGACGATCTGATGCCCGTCGGCCGACCACACCAGTTTCTGCCCCGGGGCCGCACCAAACCGCGCCACGACGCGTGACTTGGCGCCGGGTTGCGTGCCGATCACTTCCAGCCATTGCGTGTTTGCCGCCGCCGGATCGGTGTGATGATCCGCCAGGAACGCGATGGCGCGGCCATCGGGCGACCACGCCATCTCGCTTTCATCCCACGGCCCCGATGGCGTCAGGCGCGTCAGCTTGCGACTGGCCACGTCGAACAGCCACAAGTGCGCATGATCCGCGCCGGTGATGAACCCTTGCGTATCCTGTTTGAACAGCACGTCGTCCATCACCTGCGGCAGCGGGCGTTTGGGATCGTCCTTGGGCGGTTTCGGTGCCGGATCGCTCATCGCGATCACGATCTGGCGGCCATCGGGCGACCATTCGAAAAGGGTGATGTCGCCTTCGACATCGGTCAGCTTTTCGGCCTCGCCGCCCCGCAGGTCGAGCAGCCATATCTGATCGTGCTCGTCCTTGTCGCGCGTCGCGGTAAACGCGATGCTGCGGCCATCGGGGCTGAATGCGGGCGCCCCGGCGCCGGCTTCGGGCGCGGTGATCGCGCGCGGTGTGCCGCCCTGCAGATCGGCCAGCCAGATACGCGGGCGGCGCTTGTCGGCGTTCATATCGTTGGTCGTCGCCACCCAGGCGGCGCTGCGCCCGTCCGCCGTACACGTCAGCTCGCGCACGCCGGTCAGGCTCATCACATCATCGGCAGTCAACACATGGCGCTCTGCCGCGAGCGCCGGGACGGCCAGCATGGCAAGCGCCATGACCGAAATCGAAACACCTGTCGAAATGCGCACAACCCACCCCCGTCACAACCTGTGGGAGCACGCTAACCATACCCGACCGCACGCACCAGTGGCGCTGCACAAAAAGACGGCTTCGCCTGCGTTCAGGGCGCGACTGGCTTGGCGCCAATCACGGCGTATTTTCATGCTGGAATGCTAGAACCCATCATGCTTCAACCTGGCTTTGACATCGGCAATCGTCTTGAACCGATAGCGCTCGGGCTTTCCGTCACGGTGTTCACAATCGCACGAATTGGCACCAAATCGCGCGCTCGCGGCCTTGAGATACGTTAGCCTTGTTTGACCTGGGTGGACGTCGTCAAAAATCCGAACGTCATAGAGTGTGCCGTTGATATCGTAATGCTGCACCGGCCAGCTGAGGATCACGATCAGCTCTTGCGCAGAGTCGTGATCGGCATTTGCAAAACCGATAGCGACAACATCGGCATTGCCCCCTTCTACTTCGCCCGTGGTTACGGCGATTTTCCGGTATGCGTTCGCATCCTGCCGGATCAATGCCACCACGTCCCGATCGTCGCCGTTCAGATAATCGACGAAAATCGTATCGCGGCCGTTCCACTTGGCCGCAAGAACGTGCGCATCACCGCGGCCCTTCGGCAATCGCAGCACCCGATCCGCAAAGGACTCTGCCGATTCCGACGGTTGCCGGTCAAAGACTTGCGCCGTGACAACGCTCGGGAACAGAGCCATAGACAGCGCGAGTGCGGCGCCGGCAATTTTCATGCAGCGATCGGGCCATCGCCTGCGATCACTGCGCGTACCGCCGCCATCGCCACTGCCGCATTGGCGCCATCCGGCCCGCCGCCCTGCGCCATATCGGGCCGCCCGCCGCCGCCTTTGCCGCCCAGCGCGGCAACGCCGGCACGCACCAGGTCCACCGCGCTGACCCGCGTGACCAGATCGTCGGTCACGGCCGCGGCAATGCTCGCCTTGCCCTCATTGACCGCGACGATCACCGCCACGCCCGAGCCAAGTCGCGACTTGGCCTGATCGAGCAGCCCGCGCAGATCCTTGGGATCGAGCCCGTCGAGCACTTGCCCTGCGAATTTAACCCCGCCGATATCCTCATCCGCGCTGACAGTCGCGGCATTGCCGCCGCCAAGCGCGAGCGCCTTTTTCGCTTCGGCCAGCTCCCGTTCCAGCTTGCGCCGTTCGTCGATCAGCGCGGCCACGCGCGTCGCGACATCGTCGGGTGTCGTGCGCAACAGGCTGGCGGTGTGCTTCAGCGCTTCCTCGCGATCGACCAGCCACGTGCGTGCGCCTTCACCAGTCAGCGCCTCGATGCGGCGGATGCCCGAAGACACCGCCGATTCCGACACGATGCGAAACACACCGATATCGCCCAGCGCATTGGCATGCGTGCCGCCGCACAGTTCGAGCGAATAGTGCTTGTCCGTCTTTGACCCCATCGTCAGCACGCGGACTTCATCGCCGTATTTCTCGCCGAACAGCGCCATCGCGCCGGCCTCGATCGCCTCGTCGGGCGTCATCAGCCGGGTCGTGACCGGGGCATTGCCACGGATCTGCGCGTTCACTTCGGCCTCGATCGCCGCGATGTCATCGTGCGTCAGCGCGGTCGGCTGCGAAAAATCGAAACGCAGGCGTTCGGCGGCGACTTGCGATCCCTTTTGCGTGACATGATCGCCCAAACGGTCACGCAACGCCTGGTGCAGCAGATGCGTCGCCGAATGGTTGGCACGCAGCGCGTCGCGGCGCACCACATCGACCGCCAAAACGACGACATCACCCACGCGCAGCGTGCCGGTGTCGATCGTGCCCTCATGGGCGTGCAATTTGCCCAGCGGCTTTTGCGTATCGGTGATCGTCATGGCCAGACCGGCGCCCGACAGCGTGCCCGCATCGCCCTGTTGGCCGCCCGATTCGCCGTAGAACGGCGTCTGGTTGGTCAGCACCGTCACAGTGTCGCCCGCATGCGCCTCGGTCACTTCGACGCCATCGCGCAGCAGGGCGACAACCTGGGCCTCGCCCGTGGTCGAGGCATAGCCGGTAAATTCGGTGGGCCCGAGGCGTTCGGCCAGATCGAACCACACATCGCTGTCGGCGGTCTGGCCCGAGCCCTTCCACGCGGCCCGTGCGGCGGCTTTCTGCTGTGCCATTGCGCTGTCGAACCCGGCGCGATCGACCGCGATGTTGCGTGCGCGCAAGGCGTCTTCGGTCAGATCGTAGGGAAAGCCGAACGTGTCATACAGCTTGAACGCGGTCTCGCCGGGCAGCGCATCGCCATCGCTCAGGTCGGTCGTCGCCTCGTCGAGCAGCTTCAGCCCGTTGGCGAGCGTCTGGCGGAACCGCGTTTCCTCGCGCAGCAAAACTTCCTCGATCATCGCGCGCGCGCGGCCGAGTTCGGGAAACGCCGCGCCCATTTCGGAAACCAGCGTCGGGACCAGCCGATGCATCAGCGGATCGCGCGCGCCCAGCAGATGCGCATGACGCATCGCGCGGCGCATGATCCGGCGCAGGACATAGCCCCGGCCCTCGCTCGATGGCAGCACGCCGTCGGCGAGCAGGAAGCTCGATGAGCGCAGATGATCGGCGATCACGCGGTGGCTGGCGCGGTTTTCGCCATCGGCCTCGATGCCGGTCAGATGCACGCTTGCCGCGATCAGCGCGCGGAACGTATCGATGTCATAATTGTCGTGTTCGCCCTGCATCACCGCGGCGATGCGTTCCAGGCCCATGCCGGTGTCGATGCTGGGGCGCGGCAGATTGCCGGTGATCTCGCCCGCAGTCTGTTCGAACTGCATGAACACGAGGTTCCAGATCTCGATGAAGCGATCGCCGTTTTCATCGGGCGATCCGGGAGGGCCACCCCAGATATCGGGGCCATGGTCGAAAAAGATTTCCGAACACGGTCCGCACGGGCCGTCATCGCCCATCGCCCAGAAATTGTCCTTGGTCGGGATGCGGATGATGCGGTCGGCAGGCAAGCCAGCGATTTTCTGCCACAGGGCAAACGCTTCGTCGTCGGTATGATAGACCGTGACAAGCAGCTTGTCCTTGGGCAGCCCCCATTCGCGCGTCAGCAGCGTCCAGGCGTGGGTGATCGCCTGTTCCTTGAAATAATCGCCGAACGAGAAATTGCCCAGCATTTCAAAGAATGTGTGATGCCGCGCGGTGTAGCCGACATTGTCGAGATCGTTGTGCTTGCCCCCCGCCCGCACGCATTTCTGCGACGAGGTCGCGCGCGGTGTCGCGCGCGATTCAAGCCCCGTGAACACGTTCTTGAACGGGACCATGCCCGCATTGGTGAACATCAGGGTCGGGTCGTTGTACGGCACCAGCGGCGCCGAAGGCACCACATCGTGGCCGTTCGCGCCAAAATAGTCGAGAAAGGACCGGCGGATTTCGTTCGTCGATGTCATACCGCCAGCGATTAGGCGAGCGCACGCGTGCGGACAAGCGCGTTTACATGATCACAGACATCGAGAAGGCGCGTTGGCGGTCAGCTCCCGAAATATTGACCGCCTTTGGCGCGGGCGCGCTGCCACGCCGGGCGCGCATGCGATGCGGCGACGAATGCCGCCAGCTTGGGATATGTGACTGTGGTGTCGCGCATCACGCAAAGCTCGGCGGGGAAGCTGAGCATGACGTCGGCGCCGGTCAGCGTGTCGCCGATGAAATGGCCCGACGGGCGCAGGATCGATTCGAGGTAGTGCAGATGCGACGACACCTGTTCGGTGATGCGCGGCATCAGCGGTGCAGCGGCATCGCCCAGGCGGCCGATGTACAGGTTGAGCATAAGCGGCAGCATCGCCGAACCTTCGGCAAAATGCATCAGTTCGAGATGACGCAGCGCATCGTCGCTACCCGGCTCGGGCAGGAATTTGTCGCTGCCATACCGGTCGCACAACACCTGGACGATCGCACCCGATTCCTCGATCACCCGGCCATCGATTTCCAGCAGTGGCGATTTGCCCAGCGGGTTGATCGCCTTCAGTTCGGGCGGGGCCAGGTTGGTGACGGGATCGCGCTGATAGAACACGATTTCGTATTCGAGACCGAGCTCTTCCAGCAGCCACAACACGCGTTGCGACCGGCTGTTGTTGAGGTGGTGAACGACTATGCCCATGACCGGCTATCCTTCTGCGTTGTGGCGTTGCGTGGTAAAGACCCGGCTTGGCGGCGCAGGTCAAGACCGGCTGCGCCGCCTGGCAAGCAATGCGTTGGCGCCATCCTCGGCAACGAGCTTGCGCCAGCGCGCGTAACGGGCCGGATCGAGCGTGCCATCGGCCAGCTTCGGCCGGATCGCACAGCCCGGCTCCTTGTGATGGGTGCAATTCGAAAACCGGCATTCGAGCGCCAGCGAAACGATATCGTCGAACACCTCGGCCAGGCCCTCCGGCACATCGGACAGATGCAATTCGCGCATGCCCGGTGTGTCCATCAACCAGCCACCCTGCGGCAGGCGATGCATTTCGCGCACGGTCGTCGTGTGCCGCCCCTTGCCGTCGGCTTCGCGCACCGCCTGGGTCAGGATATCCGACGAGCCGGTCAGCGTGTTGATCAGCGTCGATTTGCCCACGCCCGAAGATCCGACCAGCGCAACCGTCCTGCCCGGGCCGCACCATGCCGCAAGACGCAAGGCGCTTGCCGGGTCTTTGCCATTGATCGCCTCGACGTCGAGATCGGGCTGGAGCGTGCGTGCCTGCTCGGCATAGGTTTCGGCATCTGCGGTCTTGTCGATCTTGGTCAGGACCACCACCGGCGTAACCCCCACTTCGCGCGCCAGCACCAGATAGCGTTCAAGCCGCGCAAGGTTGAAATCCTGGTTGCACGAGGCGACGACGAACAACGTGTCGACATTGGCGGCGATCAGCTGTTCCTTGCGAACATTGCCCGGGGTGCGGCGTTTGAACACATTGGCGCGATCGAGCACACGCGCGATCTGCAGGTTCGGATTGAGCAGCAGCCAGTCGCCGACGGTCGCATGGGCCGAGTCTTCGCTGGCACCCGGAATATGCGGCGAAATCAGGCCGGCGAAGGTGGAGCCCGCCACCGCGATCTGGCCACGATGCACCGCCATGACGCGCACGGGTTGAAGGGATGCGGTGTCCGCGGCGGATAGCTGGTCGCTGAAATGGGGCGCCCAGCCAAGTTCGTTCAAGCGATCCGTATGCGCCGTCATGGGACTTTCAGGCATGCCCGGGTTTGGCGGCGAGCCAGACCGTGTGCTGGACATTGTCGTTGTATTCTTCGGCCGGGATCGTGAATTCCTCGACGGAAAACCCGGCGCGTTCGAGCCGCGAGACGAAGTCTGCATCAGCGTACGCCGACCAGATCGCAAGCACGCCCGACGGACGCAACGCCGCATACGTGGCGCGCAGGCCCCAATCGCAATAAAGCCGTTCATTGGCCAGTTGCACCAGGCCATCGGGGCCATTGTCGACATCGAGCAGGATCGCGTCGAAGCCGGAGGGCTCGCGCACGATCGCATCGTGGACATCGCCCACTTCCAGCGTCACGCGCGGATCGGACAGCGAACCGCCGATGATATGCGCCAGCGGCCCGCGCGCCCAGGTGACGACTTCGGGCACCAGTTCGACCACCACCACGCGCGCATCGGGGCCCCAGGCGGCCAGCGTGGCCCCAAGCGTAAAGCCCATGCCCAACCCGCCGACCAGCACGCGACCATCGGTGCGTCCCAGATGGGCGCACGCCAGTGTGGCCAACGCCTGTTCAGAATGCCGGACATGGCTGCCCATCAGCTCGTCATCATCGAACTGGATCGAGAAAAAATCGCCCTGGCGGATCAGATGCAGCGCGCCCCCACCGGGAATCTGCGCTGCATCGATGTATTCGTACCGTTGTTGGGCCGGCGTTTCCGCAAGCCTCGGCTGGACCGCCGGTGGCGAAATGGCGGCCAAGACTACTTGGCGGCTTCAGCAGATTTTTCTGCTTTTGCAGCCTTGGGCGCAGCGGCGGGCGCTGCAGCCGCTTCCTTGGCAGCCTTGGCACGAACCAGGTTCGCCGCGAGCGTGCGCTTGAAGTTCTTGTTCGCTGAGCGGATATTGGGCATGGAAAACGTCCTGTCGGCTAAAATGCAAGTCATAGCGGTGACCACAAGCCGGCCACAACGCGCGTTGTTCCCTTGGTCATAATCCGGCGGTCATGACAAGCCTTGATCGCCAACTGCCATCGCGCCGATTCGCAACATCGCCCGATTGGAAAAGCGCTCGCCGCAGCAGGCTACCTGGTTCACACAGGTGGTTGAAGGGCCTCTGGCGGCCAAGGGCCATTGCCCTTGGATCTCGTTAGTGTCCTGGACTACATGCCAATCCAGCCTTTGCGGGACACAATTTCGAAATTGTGCAGAGCCAAAGTTCCGGGTTCCAAGGGCGATGGCCCATAGGCGCTAACATAAGATGTCGTCGCCCCCGGCTTGACCCGGGGTTAGGCTTTTCTAACGCGCGATAGTGCCCATTCGAGGTGATTTCGCACGAAGAAGCCTGTCCCGGATCAAGTCCGGGACGACGAGGGAAGGCAAAGTTAGCGCCTATGGGCGTTGGCCGCCGGAGGCCCCTTTTATGACGTGTGTGAATGCCCTAGCTGAGCGCGTGGCCTTAAAAAAGGAAACCGGCGCATTCCGACCGGGGAATGCGCCGGTCCTTGTCCGGTGAGTATCGAGCCTGTGGGTCGAAGGGATGACCCGGCCACGATTTTGCCTTTAATCCATGCATCGCGTTCGGGCAGGAGCTGCCGGCACGTGATGCATGGAGGCACTCACCTGAAGGTCATGATTCGTCATCCGCGTCCGGACCAGCCATCATGCCTTCTGCAACTTCCTCGGTGCGACTGCGGATGGCAGCTTCGAGGCGGTTGCTGATTTCGGGGTTGTTGCGCAGGAACGTCTTGGAGTTTTCACGCCCCTGACCGATCCGCGTCGAGTCATAGCTGAACCAGGCGCCGGACTTTTCGACAATGCCGGCTTTCACGCCCAGATCGAGCATCTCGCCGATCTTGGAAATGCCTTCGCCATACATGATATCGAATTCGACCTGCTTGAACGGCGGGGCCACCTTGTTCTTGACCACTTTGACACGCGTGGTGTTGCCCACGATTTCATCGCGATCCTTGATCTGCCCGATGCGGCGGATGTCGAGCCGGACCGAAGCGTAGAATTTCAGCGCGTTGCCGCCGGTGGTGGTTTCGGGGTTGCCGTACATCACGCCGATCTTCATGCGCACCTGGTTGATGAAAATCACCGTGCAACGCGAACGGCTGATCGAGCCGGTCAGCTTGCGCAAGGCCTGGCTCATCAAACGGGCCTGCAGGCCGACATGGCTGTCGCCCATTTCACCCTCGATTTCGGCGCGAGGCACCAGCGCGGCAACCGAATCGACGACCAGCACATCGACCGCGTTCGAACGAACCAGCGTGTCGACGATTTCGAGCGCCTGTTCACCGGTATCGGGCTGCGACACGATCAGGTTGTCGATATCTACGCCCAGCTTCTTGGCATAGACCGGATCAAGCGCGTGCTCGGCATCGACGAACGCAGCCGTTCCGCCGATCTTTTGCGCCTCGGCAATGCAATGCAGCGCCAGCGTCGTCTTGCCCGAGCTTTCCGGCCCGTAGATTTCCACGATGCGGCCGCGCGGCACGCCGCCGATCCCGAGCGCAATATCGAGCCCGAGCGAGCCGGTGGACACCGCCTCCACCTGCATCGTCTCTTTTTGCCCGAGCTTCATCACCGAGCCCTTACCGAATGCCCGGTCGATCTGCGCGAGCGCTGCGTCGAGCGCCTTTTGACGATCCATCTGTTTCTCTTTGCCTTCTTGAATGAGCTTGAGCTGTGCAGCCATGGCTATGCAATCCTGTGCTAGAGAGTGGCGACGGTGATCGTCAACAAACCCTTTGTACCCATTTCGTTCTTATAGAACAAGAGGGGAACATAAATTTTTCGCCAAACTCGCAGCAAATGATCGCAAGCACTTAGCAGCAATGGCTAATTCGGTCCGGAAAATCGCGCGCACCCACCGCGTGAAGGCCATTCGGCCGCCCGTAGCCTCTGAAAATAATTCATCCGCGATCCAACGCCTGCGTCCGAATCAAAGCGCATCCCCGCGCAACACCGCTTCAACCGCATCGACGATCTGCTGCACGGAAAACGGCTTGGGCAGAAAATGCATGTTGGGAATGTCGATGTCGCGGCGCAGCTGTTCTTCCGCATAGCCCGACATGAACAGGAACGGCAGCTCGGGCCGCCGCGCCCGGATCTCGCGCGCCATCGACGGCCCGTCCATCGTCGGCATTACCACATCGGACACGACCAGATCGAACTTGCCGCCCTCGTCATACGTGCGCACCAACGTTTCCAGGCCTTCCTCGCCATCGCTGGCGGTCGTCACTTCGTAACCCTGCCGCACCAGCGCGCGCGTCGCGACCGCGCGCACGGTGTCCTCGTCCTCGACCAGCAGCACGCGCCCGCCGGCGGTCCATTGCTGGCGCCGCGTTTCGATCTTGCGCTCCTTGGGCGCTTCGAGATTGTCCGACGGATCGGCGACATGCACGGGAAAATAGATCGTGAACCGGGTCCATTTGCCCAAATCGCTTTCGGCAAAGATGAACCCGCCCGATTGCTTGACGATGCCATAAACCGTCGACAGCCCAAGGCCCGTGCCCTTGCCGCGATCCTTGGTGGTGAAAAACGGCTCGAAAATCTTGTCGATCTGCCCCGGGCGGATGCCGTGCCCGGTATCTTCGACCACCAGCGCGGTATAGGTTCCGATCGGCAGGATGTCGGTCTTCATCGCGCGGACCATGTCTGCGGTGATCCGCCTGGTCATCAGCTTCAAGGTACCGGGCGCCTTGTTGTCCGCCATCGCGTCGCGCGCGTTGACCGCCAGGTTCAGCAGCACCTGTTCCAGCTGAACCGGATCGGCACGCACCGCGCCCAGCCCGCGATCGTGCGTGACCTCGAGCGTGATCCGCTCGCCGATCAGGCGTTTGAGCAGGGTCGACACTTCGGCCACGACATCGGGCAGTTGCAGCACTTGCGGGCGCAAGGTCTGCTGGCGCGAAAACGCCAGCAACTGACGCGTCAGGCTGGCGGCGCGGTTGGAATTGGCCTTGATCTGCTGAATGTCGTCATAGTCGCTGTCGCCCGGCGTGTGGCGCATCAGGATGAGGTCGCAATAGCCGATGATCGCGGTCAGCACGTTGTTGAAATCGTGCGCAACCCCGCCGGCCAACTGCCCGATCGCCTGCATCTTCGACCCTTGCGCGATTTCATGCTTCAGCCGGGTTTCCTCGCTCGAATCCTTGAGACTGAGCAGCACGGCGCATTCGCCCAGGCCCCGCACAGCCGCAAGCCCGAGCAACACCGGCTCTTCGGGCGTGGCGCGCAGCCGTACCGCGACATCGCCCGATGTCATCGACCCTTGCGTATGCCGGCGCACGGCATCGGCCAGCGCGCCCTTGTCTTCGCGGATGACGAGGTCCGACGGATAGGATGGCGGCACATTGCCATCATGCCCGGCTACGCGCAGGAACGCGGAATTGGCGAACAGGAACCGGCCATCGCGGTCGACCATCGCCAGCCCCAGCGGCAGCCGCGCCAGCAGCGCTTCGATCTGCGGCAGCCCGGCGCGCGCATCGCCCACGCCGGCATGGCTGTCGATGACCAGGAACAATGATGGCGCCAGCGACGGATCGGCCGGTGCCCCCGCCGCGGGATCGGCGATAGGCACATGCAGAAACCGCACCGGCAGGCCGCGCCCGCGTTCCTGGACGAAATAGATGTCCTGGCTGGCGTCGGATTCGAAATGGCTGACAAAATCGCTGTCGATGATCGCGGCGGTTTCGGACCCCACCGCACGCAGCGCAAATGCCGCGTTGGCCGCCAGCACCCTGCCGTCGGGCGCGACGATCGCGGCCTGGATGCTTTCACGGCCCAATGCGCGGCCGGCCATGCCACCGATCGCGGCGATGGCTTCGGTGGTGGCATCGCGCACGATAACCGGGGTCAATCGCCAGATCAGGTGATCCTCGCCGCGCCCGGCGCGGTACACGGATAGCGCGTATTCTCCCGTTTCGGCGGAGACCTGCGTGACATGTGCCGCGCCATCGCGCCATGCGGTGCGCGCGGCCTCTTCGGCGCGCGCCGGATCTGCCGCGGCAAGCGGCAGGCGCGGCGGTGCAGCCGTGCCGAACCAATCGGCAAAGCGCGCATTGGCACAAACCAGCCGCCCGGCGCGATCGGTAATCGCCACCGCCTGCGCCGGATCGTCGATCGCAGCATGCGTGACCGACCAATCGGGCGCGGCAAATTCAGGCGCCGCAGCAACCGGCCGCAATGCCAGGCCCGTGCGGATTATCAGCCCCAGCACGACAATGCCGCCGGCATAGGCCGCCGCCACCAGCGCCTGGCCCGATACGACGTACAGCGCGGCAATGCTGGCCAGAACCGCCAGCGCCACCAGCGCCGTATCGCGCCAGCCCCGCGCCGGTGCCGCCGTTGCCAAAACCCCGGTCATGCGCGGTCGCGCCGCGCACGCAACTGGCTGCGGCGGCGCGCCAGAACCCGCCAGCGCCAGATTCCGGCGGTGATCACATACCCCAGCAGCGCTGCCGACAGCCCCAGGATCGTCAGCCCCAGCCCGAGCGCAGGCGCCGCATCGCTTTTGATCCAGGCAAGCCACTCCGACCACGGCGCGCCGTGCTGAAACAGCACGGTCATCGCGTGAACATCGGCGTGATAGCCGAAAAGATTGCCGATCGCGGCGCCCGCCGGCAGAAATACGAAAATTACCGTGGGCGGCAGCGACACGAATGTTGCTGCCGCCGCGACCGGAATATTGGCGCGAAACGGCACGCACAGCAAAACCGCGCCGATGACCTGAAGCCCCGGGATCATCAGGAAAATCCCGATGAACAGCCCGATCGCGACTGCGCGCGGCACAGTGCGCCGCGAAAACACCCAAAGCTCGGGCCGCTTTGCCAGCGGCGCAATCCAGCGGTTGCGCATCAGGCTTTCGCGGCTCGGCATGCGGGCTTGGGCCCAGGTCAGGAATCGATTGGCCATGTCTTGTCCGGACTAGGCCAAACCAGGGGCAAAGGTATAGCCCTCGTCCCCCTGCAAGGCGATCAGGCCCGCTTTTACCCCATGATATTTGGGGTTATGCCATTTTGTTGCCGTTAATGGGGTTTAGTTCACACCACACGAGCCCCATGTTGCGCACCGAAGAGGACTGTCTTTTGCACCCCGCGCCGACCCTTGCCGATGCCCGGCCCCGCCCTGCGCCCTTGCGGATCACGCTGTCGGGCGTCGCCGACGATCGTGCCATGCTGCGTACGGCGGCGGAACTGACGCGCGACCTGCAACGCCCCGATCCAAAGATCTACTGGCCCGATTTTCTGGGTTCGGCGCTGGTCGGGTATGGCGCGCTGGCAGGCGCGGTCCTTGCACATTCGCCATGGGCAGTGCTCGCATGCGCCCTGCTGGCAGTGCTGGCCTTGTATCGCGCGACGTTGTTTATCCACGAGATCACCCATCTCAATCACGCGCATCTGCCCGGTTTCAAACTGGTGTGGAATCTGGTGATCGGCGTGCCGACGATGCTGCCCTCGTTCATGTACGAGGGTATTCATGTGCAGCACCACACGCGCGTGAAATACGGCACGGCCGAAGATCCCGAATACCTGCCGCTTGCCTTGATGAAGCCGTGGAGCCTGCCGCTGTTCTTCATCGTGTCGGTGCTGATGCCGATCGGCCTGATTGTGCGGTTCGGCGTGTTGGGGCCGCTTTCGATGGTCATTCCGCCGCTGCGCCGCGTGGTGGTCGAACGTTTCTCGGGCCTCCAGATGAACCCGCTCTATCGCCGCCGTCCGCCAGAGGGCGAATTTGCGCGGGAATGGTTCTGGGAAGAACTGGGCGCGTCGATCGTGGCCGTTTCGATCATCGCCGCCGCGCTGACCGGCGTGCTGACGCCGCATGTGCTGATCGTATACATCGCGATTATCGGCGGGGTGGCGCTGTTGAACCAGGCGCGTACGCTCGTGGCGCATCGCTGGGAAAACGAGGGCGAGCCGCTGACGGTGACCGCGCAATTCCTTGACAGCACCAATGTCCCCGATGGCTTTCTGCCGCGGCTGTGGGCGCCGGTGGGTTTGCGTTATCACGCACTGCATCACCTGTTGCCCAGCCTGCCGTATCACGCGCTGGGCACGGCGCATGGCCGCATCGCCGGCGCGCTGGGCGCGCAATCGACTTATGCGCAATCGAACCATCCGACCTTGCGCGGATTGCTGATGCGCCTGTTTGCCAGCACGATGGCCCGCCATACCGCCGACTGATCGCCGCTTGCCGTTCCTCCTGACCGAACCCGCCGAGCCCTCGCCGGCCGACCGCGATGCGGTGCTTGCGCCGCTGCGCGCGTATAACATTGCCCAGGCGGGCGATCCGCACATCCGCCCGGTCGCCATCCTGGTGACGGCGGAGAATGGCACCACGGAAGGCGGCCTGTGGGGTCGCATCGGTTATGACTGGCTGTTCATCGAATTGCTGGGCTTGCCAGAGGCGCTGCGTGGCCAGGGCCTGGGCCGCAACTTGATGGAACGCGCCGAAGGTATCGCGCGCGACGCAGGCTGCGCGGGCATCTGGTTGGATACGTATGAGTTCCAGGCGCGCGGGTTCTACGAAAAACTGGGCTACACCTTGTTTGGCGCATTGCCCGACCATCCCGTTGGTCAGAAACGCTTTTTCTTGATGAAGCGGCTTTTGCCCTGACACATCCCTGCCATTCATTGTCATTCCCGCGAACGCGGGAATCCAGAGTGGATGGCACCACCGCATTGAATTTGAGCGACCTTTGTCCAGTCGAACCGTCCCGACTGGATTCCCGCATTCGCGGGAATGACGATGGTCGGGCTGGGCTGGGTGGAATCGAAATTACGAGCAAGGTAACAATTGGTCGTCAACGGTCATGTGCCTATCAAGGTTTGCAAACGACCTGATCGTCAAAGCCCTAGCTATGCTCGCGCATGATCCGCGCCTTGTCGCGTGCCCAGTCGCGCTCTTTGCTCGTCGCGCGCTTGTCGGCGTTGTTCTTGCCGCGGGCCAGCGCAAGTTCGACTTTGGCGCGGCCGCGACTGTTGAAATAGACCGACAGCGGGACCAGCGTCATGCCCTTGCGTTCGACCGCGCCGTGGAACTTGGCGATCTCGCGCTCTCTCAACAGCAGTTTGCGAACGCGCTTGGGCTCGTGGTTGTTGCGGTTGCCGTGGCTGAATTCGGGGATGGTTGCATTGATCAACCAAACTTCGCCGTTCTTGACCTCGGCATAGCTTTCCGCGATCGATCCCTGGCCAAAGCGCAGCGATTTGACCTCGGTGCCGGTCAGCGCGATGCCCGCCTCGTACACATCGTCGATGTAGTACTCATAGCGTGCGCGCCGGTTTTCGGCGAGGATCTTCGTTTTTTCGAATTCTGGGGGTCTGGGACGTACCATGGTCATGGGCATGTAGGGTTGCGCGCGGATAAATGCAAAGGCCGATCCATGGGGCGGATCCGGTTGGCAAAACACCGGGTGATCATTAGACCTCGACCCTTCCTTCCTGATTGAAAGCCCGCGCATGCAACTTGCCGATAAAGTTTCGCTGATCACCGGGGCCGCCAGCGGGATCGGCCTGGCCATCGCGCGCAAATTCGCCAGCGAAGGCGCGCGGGTCGCGATCGCCGATCTGCGGCTCGACGGCGCGCAGGCCGCAGCCGATGCGATCAATGCCGATCGCCCTGGCATGGCGATGGCCGTGGCGATGGATGTCGGCGATGAAGATGCGGTCAACGCCGGTGTCGCTGCGGTGATCGCCGCGTGGGGTACGGTCGATGTGCTGGTGTCGAACGCCGGGATCCAGATCGTCAATCCGGTCGAAGCATTCGCCTTTGCCGACTGGAAAAGGATGCTGTCGATCCATCTGGATGGCGCGTTCCTGACCAGCAAGGCGGTGCTGCCGGCGATGTACGCGCAAGGTTCGGGTACGATCCTGCTGATGGGATCCGTCCATTCGAAAGAGGCCTCGCCGCTGAAAAGCGCCTATGTCACTGCCAAGCACGGGCTGATGGGCCTGGCGCGGGTGATCGCGAAGGAAGGCGGCGCCAGGGGCGTACGGACCAATGTGATCTGCCCGGGGTTCGTACGCACGCCGCTGGTGGACAAGCAGATCCCCGAACAGGCGCGCGAGCTGGGTATCAGCGAGGACGAGGTGATCCGCAAGGTCATGCTGGGCCAGACGGTGGACGGCGAATTCACGACGGTTGAGGATATCGCCCAGGTCGCGCTGTTTTTTGCCGCGTTCCCGACCAATGCGCTGACCGGCCAGTCGCTGACCGCCAGCCACGGCTGGTCGATGAGTTGAAACGTATCCTCCCCGTTCCGGGGAGGATAAGGTTAGAGCAAACCCGCGTGGACCAACGCAGCGTCTACTGCCGAGCGCGCCGCGTCGTCACACGCCACCAGCGGCATGCGCAGTTCTTCGGTAATCCAGCTATGCACGCGGGTCAGCGCGTATTTCAACGGGCCGGGCGACGCGTCTTCGAACATCGCGTAGTGCAGCGGGTACAGCCGGTCGTTGAGTTCGCGCGCGCGCACCAGATCGTTTGCGGCGCAAGCGTCCTGGAATTCGGCGCACAGACGCGGAGCGACATTGGCCGTTACCGAAATGCACCCGACCGCGCCTGCCGCATTGGCCGGCAGCGCAAGCTCGTCATCGCCCGACAACTGGCAGAAATGCTTACCGATGCCCATTCGGTGGTCGGTCACGCGCGAAAGATCACCGCTGGCATCTTTGATGCCGATGATCTGCCCGGGAAACCGCTGCGCCAGTTCGCACACCGTTTCGGGCTGAATATCGGTCACTGTGCGCCCGGGCACGTTGTAAAGGATGATCGGCAGGTCGCAGTGCTGCGCCAGATAGCTGAAATGCGCGATCAGCCCCGCCTGGCTCGGGCGGTTGTAATACGGCGCCACCAGCAGTGCGGCAGACGCGCCACACTTTTTGGAAAAGCTCATGTGCAAAAGCGCGTTCATCGTGTCGTTGCTGCCGCAGCCGGCAATTACCGGCACCCGCCCGGCGGCCTGTTCGATGCACAGTTCGATCACGCGGTGGTGTTCGGCATTGGAAAGGGTCGAATTCTCGCCGGTCGTGCCGCACGGCACCAGCGCGCTCGATCCGTTTTCGATCTGCCAGTCGACCAGCCGCCGGAACGCTTTCTCATCCAGCGCGCCATCGCGAAAAGGCGTGACGAGAGCGGGAATGGAGCCGGAAAACATGGACTTTGATCCTCGAAATGGGGCATAGATCGAATGCGGCGGTTGAATTGATCACCACCGCACCGTTATACCGATCGGCCTACCACCAACCGGCACCTTTGCGCCTGATAGGGAGACGCCCCCCCTGATGTCCAGCACGGACATGCCTGTTACATCCAGCTGGTTCAGCCGGACGACGATCGCGCTGCGCCGGACCCGGTGGCGGCGGTGGACGTCGTTGGCGCTGGCACCGGTGGTGGCCGGCACGATGGCCAATGCCAGCGGCGGCGATTACGATGGTTCGGCATGGGACCGCGCCCGCGCGCAATTGATCAGCCAGAGCCAAAGCCCGATTTCGCAGGCGATCGAGCGATGGAAACAACTCAGCGCGACCCCGGGCTATGGCTTTTCCGCCTATGCCGGGTTTGTCGCATCCTATCCCGGCTTTCCCGATGAAGACCATATGCGCCGCATGGCAGAGGCCGCGCTCGATCGCGAATCTCCTGCGCCGCAATCGCTGGTGGCGTTTTTCGACCGGTTTCCGCCGCTGACAAACCCGGCGCGCGCGCAATATGCGCTGGCGTTGCGCGCAATGAACCGGCCCGAAGCATCCGAAATGGCGCGCCAGGCTTGGCGTGGCGGCGTCATGAGCGACACCGCCGAAACCGCGATCCTGACGACCTGGGGCAGCACGTTCGTTACCGCCGATCATGACGCGCGGATCGATGCGCTGTTGTGGGCGGGGGCCTCGGTGCCTGCGCAACGCATTCTGCCGTGGACGTCGGCGCTGGTGCGGCCATTGGCGCAAGGCCGGCTGACTGCGCTGGCCGGCGGCGATCCTTATGCCGCGGCGGCGATTTCGGCAGCGACGCTCGACAGCGATCCCGGCTTTGCCTTTGCCCGCGCGCGCGAGTTGCACCGTCTGGGGCGCTCGCAGGCAGAGGCGATCTATCTCGGCAATCGCCCGCGCCTGACCGGCAAGCCGCTCGATCTGCCGCACTGGATTTCCGAACAATTGTACGCCGCGCGGCAGGCTGCCGACACGGGCGATACCGCCAATGCCACGCGGATCGCGCTCAACGCCGCCGACAGCTTTGCACCCGGCGAAGATATCAGCCAGCAGACGTACAGCGTGCGCGATGATTACACCTCGCTCACCTGGCTCGGTGGCACCAATGCGCTGTGGCGCAACCATGATCCGATGACCGCGGCGTCGCTGTTCGGCCGTTATGCGAGCTCGGCGCGGGGCCCGGGAGTCAAGGCCAAGGGGCTCTATTGGGCCGGGCTGTCGCTGGTGCGCAGCGGGCATCCGGCCGAAGCGCGCGAATCGTTTGCCGCCGCCGCGCAGCATCCTGACCAGTTCTACGGCCTGCTCGCGCTCGAACGGCTGGGCCAGCCGGTGCCGAACCTGAACGCCGGTCTTGCGCCCGAACCGACCGCCGGCGAGCGCGCACAATTCGCCGCCGCGCCGCTGACCTCGGCGGTGCGCGAAGTGGCGCGCGCCGGCGACTGGCACACGACCATCCGGTTCTTCAAGGAAATCGCAGAGCAGCAGCAGACGCCGGGGCAGCACCAGATGGTTGCCGAGCTGGCGCAAGGTCTGGGCCGGCGCGACCTGGGCGTCATCGTCGGCCAGGCTGCGGGGCAGCATGGCTATACCCAGTTTGCGGCAATTTCGTTCCCGCTGATCCCCGTGCCGCCCAGCCAGGCGCGATCGTGGACGATGATCCACGCGATCACCCGGCAGGAAAGCCAGTTTGCCCAGAACGCGATCAGCCATGCCGGCGCGCGCGGACTCATGCAGATGATGCCCAGCACCGCCAATGAACAGGCGGGCAAGCTGGGCCTGTCGTATTCTTCCGATGCGCTCATTTCCAATCCGCAATTCAACATGGCGGTGGGCGGGGCCTATTTCGACCACCTGCTGACGGTGTTTGGCGGCAGCTATCCACTGGCGGTCGCCGCCTATAATGCGGGCGCGGGCAATGTCGGCAAGTGGCTGCGGGCCAATGGCGATCCGCGCACCGGGCAGATCGAATGGGTCGACTGGATCGAGCGCATTCCGATTGCCGAAACGCGCAGCTATGTCGTCCACGTGCTGGAAAACGCGGTCGTCTATGAAAAGATGAATCCCGACAAGGCCAGCTATGGCGGCCCCAACCCGCTCAGCCATTTCCTGGGCAAGTCCAATCCGGGTTGAGTGGCCGACATGAATGTTGAGGGCAACCCCATCACGCCCAGCGGCATGGCAGCCATGCGCGCGCGCTATGACCACCTGCTTGGCACCGAGCGGCCGCAGATTGTCGAGATCGTCAGCTGGGCCGCGGGCAATGGCGACCGGTCGGAAAACGGCGACTATCTTTATGGCCGCAAACGCATGCGCGAAATCGATCGCGAACTGTCGTTCATCGCGCGCCGGATGAAAGCCGCGCGGGTTATCGACCCCGCCGGGCAACTCGACCAGACCCGCGCGCTGTTTGGCGCCACGGTCGAAATAGCCGACGATGACGACAATCGCCGCGTGCTCACACTGGTGGGCGACGACGAACAGGATGCGACCGCCGGGCTGATCGGGTGGACCGCGCCGATCGCGATCGCATTGCGCGGTGCCAAAATCGGCGATCTGCGCCGCGTACGCCTGCCCTCGGGGCAAAAGGAATGGGAAGTGATCGCGATTTCGTATCCCCCAAAAACCCCGATCGCAGTGGCATGAAACGCTACTTCATCATGCGCCACGGCGAGACGGTCTATAACCTGCAGCGCGTGCTGCAATCGAACACGATCCACACACCGCTGACCCGCTTGGGCTGTGACCAGGCGACGCGCATGGGCACGGCGCTGCTGGCGGAACTGGGCCGTGCGCCGCCTGCGCACGTCCATGTCTCCGACACCGGCCGTGCGCTGCAGACGCTGTCGCTGATCTGCGAAGCCACCGGGCTCGACTGGTTCACCGCGCAGCGCAGCGCCGATTTGCGCGAGATCGAAATGGGATCGTGGTGCCTGCGCAGCTATGCCGATGTCGAGGCCGAAGTCGGCCCGGTAATGCTGGCCGACCATCTGCTGGCTCCTGCGCCCGATGGTGAGGATTACCCGGCGATAGCCGCGCGACTGACGCAGTGGCTCGCCGGGGCAGGATCGCTGCCCGGCGATCATGTTGTCGTGATGCACGGCATTTCCAGCCGGGTGCTGCGCGGTATCTTGACCGGGCAACCCGATCATCCGGCGGTCGGTGCGCCGGTCGGGCCTTCGCTGGTGCAGGGTTCGATCGCGCTGATCGTGAACGGCACGGAAACCGTGCTGTTTGGCAGCCCCCACGGCACGCAGCACGCCTGATGGCCGATGTGATCAATCTTCGCCAGGCTCGCAAAGCCCTCGCCCGGCGGTCCGCAGCCGAACGGGCGGCGGAAAACCGCGCACGCCATGGCCGCACCCGCGCCGAGCGCACGGCGCAAACCACCGAGTCGGAACGCGCCGCGCGTCTGCTTGCCGCGCACCAGATCGACGAATCCGACTGATGCGCACAACCGACGGTGAAGCCACGGTGCGGCTGTATTTCCTGTCCGACGCAGGCGACGGCGGCCACGCCGAAACGCTGATGTACGGCCCACTGTCCGACGCGATGGCGCTCGCCGCGCGGCAGGACGAGGCCACGCAGGACGGCCTGTGGATTGCCACATCGAACGATGTGATCGCCTGGCGCGATCTGGTGGAAGAATGAAACAGATTGCGCTTGCCCTGGTGCTGATCGCGCTGGCCAGCGGCACCGGCGCCATCGCGCGCGACCGGCTGGGCGTGTGGAACGACTGGGGCGCGTTCCGCGATGCCGCCGTGCCGCGCTGTTATGCCATCGCCATGGCATCGGATACCACCGCCCGGGGCCACCAGACGCAGCCGTTTTTCACTGTCGCGACCTGGCCCCGGCGCGCGATCCATGGCGAGGTCCATGTGCGGCTGTCGCGCAATGCCACGCCGGGAAAACCGGTCGACATCGTTCTGGGCGGCCGAAAGTTCGCGCTGGTGTCGAGCGGCATCGACGCCTGGGCCGCCGACCGCCGGATGGACGCCGCGATCATCGCGGCCATGCGCGAAAGCGGCGACATGACCGTGGCAATGCGCGGCCGCGATGGCCACTTGTCCCGCGACACGTACCACCTTGTGGGCGCCGCTTCGGCCATGGACGCGGCAAGCCTGGGTTGCGCCGGCTCGTAGAGAAGCGCCTGAAAAGCCCTCTCTCAGGCTTCAGGAAAATTCAGAAGCGGAAGCCAAAGCTCAGCATCGCCTGCTGACGGTTGCCACGCAGGTTGTATACGCTGGCATTGGGCGTGGCGTCGCTGAAATTGAACTGCTCGCTGCCATAATGCGTGTAATCGTATTCGACTTTCACATACGTCACCTTGGTGATCTGCCGTTCAAGGCCGATCCCGCCGCGCAGGCCGGTCGCGCTGGCCGACTGATGCAGGTTATCGCTGCCATCGGTGCCGTAGACCGAGAAATGAAATGTGCTCAGGCCGGCCTTGGCATAAACCTCGGTCTTGCGGTTGAGCACGAAGCCGACGCGGCCACCGATGAACACATCGGGCTGGATCTTGACCAGCGAGGTGTTGAAATCGTTCGCAACCAGATGCGCCGAATTGTTGAATTTCGCCGTGCTGCCATAGACGCCCAATTCCGCGCCGATCAGCACTTTGTCGGTCAGCGGAATGTCATAGCCGATTGCGCCGCCAAACGCCGCACCCGAACCTGTGCCCCGGGTCTGGATGATCGTGTTGTCGATCGTCCGGATCGATGTGGCGTTGAGATGGTCCCAGCCCACGCTGGCCTCGACATGCAGACCGCCAAACCCTTCGACCGGCGTCAGCGCCACAGTGGGATCCACCGCATCATCGTCATCCTGCGCCCACGCCGGGCTGCCCAGCAGCATGACCATTGCGGCAGCCGCCACGGAAAAAACGGTCTTCATACGAGAAATTTCCCTCAACAGGCACACGTCCGGATTGGTCCCCTAACCCCAAACCTCGCAGGATAATGCCCCCTTTGCTTGCAAAAAACGGCTCTGTGACAATGTATTACACCGTGACGCGTTTGGACCGCGCAGCGCCCTGTTTGCGCTAAACCCGCGCGTCGCGTATAGGCCGCGCCATGTCCACACCCCTGATGCCGATCCCGGGTCATTTCGACCCTGTACCCCTGCCACGTGACGTCACGCCGCGCGCCGATGGCCGCGTCGACCTGATGGGCCTGTCGCGCCAGGCGATCATCGATGTTTTCGCCGCCGCCACGCTTGATCCGCGTGCGGCAAAATTGCGCGCGAAACAGGTGTTCCACTGGATCTACCATCGCGGCGTCACCGATTTTGCCGCAATGACCGACATCGCCAAAACGATGCAGCCGTGGCTGACCGCGCGCTTCGTGATCGGCCGGCCCGAAGTGGTCGAGGCGCAGGCCTCGACCGACGGCACGCGCAAATGGCTGCTGCGCACGGCGGACAATCACGATTACGAAATGGTGTTCATCCCCGATGCCGATCGCGGCACGCTGTGCGTGTCGAGCCAGGTCGGCTGCACGCTGAACTGCCGGTTCTGCCACACCGGGACGATGCGGCTGGTGCGCAATCTGACGCCCGGCGAAATCGTCGGCCAGGTCATGCTGGCGCGCGACGCGCTGGGCGAATGGCCCAAAGCCGGCGGCAACATGGCCGGGCTGAATGACGAACTCGACGAGGAAGACGAGGCCACCACGCGCGATTATAGCGCCGATGGCCGCCTGCTGACCAATATCGTGATGATGGGCATGGGCGAGCCGCTGTATAATTTCGACAATGTCCGCGACGCGTTGAAAGTCGTGATGGATGGCGACGGCCTCGCGCTGTCACGCCGGCGCATCACCCTGTCGACCAGCGGTGTGGTGCCGATGATGGCGCGGTGCGGCGATGAAATCGGCGTCAACCTGGCGGTGTCGCTTCACGCTGTGACCAAGGAGGTGCGCGACGAAATCGTGCCGATCAACCGCAAATTCGGCATCGAGGAATTGCTCGGAGCATGCGCGGCCTATCCCCGCTCGTCGAATTCGCGCCGCATCACGTTCGAATACGTGATGTTGAAGGACAAGAACGACAGCGATGCCGACGCACGCGAGCTCGTCCGACTGCTGAAGGAATACGACCTGCCCGCCAAAGTGAACCTGATCCCGTTCAACCCCTGGCCCGGCGCGCCCTACGAATGTTCGACGCCCGAACGCATTCGCAGCTTTTCCAACATCGTCTTTGCCGCCGGCATTTCGGCACCGATCCGCACGCCGCGTGGCCGCGATATCGATGCCGCCTGCGGGCAGTTGAAGACCGCATCCGAGCGCAAGTCACGCGCGGAGATGGATCGGCTGGCGGACGAAAAACAGGCCGCTTTGGGCTAGCGTGCCGCCCCATCGCGGGCAAAGCATGACCCGGATGCATCCGATATCGCGGTTTTGAACAAAGCCCGACTTGGCGCTTGTGTGCACCCCGATCGCGCGATAGCTTTGGCTGGAAAATTCCAGGGAGCATTGACCGTGACAGCCACATCCGACACCGCGCATGCCTTTTTCGAAGCCTGCGAAAGCGGCAAAGGCTGGGCGGAGTGCGCGCAATACTGCGACGCCGATGCGACATTTTCCGCCCAGTCGGGCGCGATTGCCGATATCGCCACGCTGGCGGATTATACCGAATGGATGAAGGGCCTGCTCGGCATACTTCCCGATGGCGCCTATGAATTGACGGCCTTTGCCGAAGATATCGAGCGTGAGACCGTCGTGGCGTCGGCCGTATTTACCGGCACGCACACAGGAGAAGGCGGCCCGGTCCCACCAACGGGCCAGGCCGCCAAATCCGATTACGTCTATGTTATCAAGCTGTCCGGCGGAAAAGTCAGCCATATGACCAAAGTATGGAACGATGGCTGGGCCCTGAAACAGCTTGGCTGGGCCTAGACCGCCCGGTTGACGAGACGCACCACGAACAACAGGATCACCGCGCCGATAAACGCCGTGACGATCGATCCGATGAAGCTGCTGCCCGGCGCAACGCCCAGCATCCCGAACACCCAGCCGCCGATAAACGCGCCGACAATACCCAGGATGATATCGACGACCAGGCCATAGCCGCCGCCGCTCATCACTTTACCTGCAAGAAAACCGGCAATCGCGCCGATGATCAGCCATGCAATCAAACCATGTTCCATAAAACCCTCCCTGACTGGTACATACACGCACCATAAACAAACCGGATCGGACAAAGTTCCATCACCCCTTCCCGTGGGCACCGGAATTGCTAGACCATGGCAATGCACGCGCTGAACCCTGTCTATACCGCCCTGCCCACAACCATCTTCGAACATATGTCGGGCCTTGCGCGCGATCATGGCGCGATCAATCTGGGTCAGGGTTTTCCCGATGCCCCGCCGCCGGCGGCCTTGTCCAGCGCCGCGGCGCGCGCGCTGGCCGAACGCTCGCAGCAGTACCCGCCGATGGCCGGCCTTCCGGAACTGCGCGACGCAATCGCCGCGTTCTACAGGCGCCGCCAAGCCCTCGATCTTGCGCGCGACCACGTGATCGTGACGTCTGGCGCGACCGAAGCCGTTGCCGCAGCCGTGCTCGGCGTGGTCAGCCCGGGTGATGAAGTGCTGCTGTTTCAGCCGGCCTACGACGCCTATGCCCCGCTTGTGCGCCGCGTCGGCGCGGTACCGGTGTTCGTTCCGCTTGTGCCGCCGCGCTGGGCGTATGACGGCGATGCGATCAAGGCTGCGATCACGCCGAAAACGCGCGCGATGATCATCAACGATCCGCTCAATCCCACCGGCACCGTGATGAACGCCGCGCAGCGTGCCATGCTGGCGGCGCTTGCGGTCGCGCACGATCTGTTCGTGATCTGCGACGAAGTGTGGGAGACGGTGCGCTTCGACGGGGCCGAACATGCGTCGCTGCTCGCCGAACCGGGCATGGCCATGCGCACCGTCAAGATCGGGTCGGCCGGAAAGATCTTCGGCGCGACGGGGTGGAAAGTCGGCTGGATGATCGCCGCGCCCGAAGTTGCCGCCGTGCTGGCCAAGGCGCACCAGTTCCTCACGTTTACCACCCCGCCGATGCTGCAATGGGCGGTCGCCGAAGGGTTGGCCGATGATACGATGATCGATAGCCAGGTTGCCGGCTGGGCAACGACCCGCGCGGTGTTGAACGATGGCCTGCGTACGCGCGGCTTTGCCGTGTTGCCGGGCGTGGCGACCTGGTTCAGCTGTATCGACCTGGCCGCCAGCGGCATTGCGATCGACGACCGCACCGTGGCCGAACGCCTGGTGCGCGAGGCCGGCGTCGCCGCGATCCCGCTATCCGCACTGTGGGAAGGCAATGACGCCCCGCGCCACATCCTGCGCCTGTGCCATTCGAAACCGGCGTCGATGCTGGAAGATGCTTTGGCGCGAATCAGCCGTTGGCGCGACACGCTTTAAGCCGTCCAGAAGCCCTCCGCCGAGGGGCTGGGGGCGGGGCTGAGAAAAAACGCTATTCCAACCCCGCCAGCCACTCCGCGATCATTGCCCGGCTGGCCGCAATCGCGCGCGGGCCATGATCGGCATAGGCTCCGCGCAAACCTTCAGGCGTCTGGCCCGCTGCCGCCAGATCGGCAGGCCCTTGCGCGATCCACGCATCGACGCGCGGGTCCTCGCCCATTTCGCCATGGAATTGCAGTGCCAGCGTGTTGCGCCCGCGCGCAAATGCCTGGTGCGCATAGACATGGCTCGATGCGAGCAGCCGCGCGCCTTCGGGCAGATCGAATGTATCGCCGTGCCAGTGCAGCATCGGCACATGCGCGACATGGCGCAACGGACTGGTATCATCGAGGACCGCAACCGGGTGAAACCCGACCTCCTGCTGGCCGCCGGCATAAACCCGCGCGCCCAGCGCCGCCGCGATCATCTGCGCGCCGAAACACACGCCCAGTGTCGGACGATCCGCCGCCAGCCGCTGCGCCAGACGATGCAACTGGCAATCGATCCACGGGTGCCCCGCCCGATCGTACACCGCCATCGGCCCGCCCATCATGATCAGCAGGTCGGGCTCGACGAGGCAGCGCGCCGCAAAAGCGGGATCGCCGACATCGACGCGGCACACATCATAGCCCGCCGCCTCGATCGGTTCGCGATACGCGGCAACGCCTTCATGCGGCACGTGGCGGATTAGCAGAGCGGTTTTCATATCAGGCAATGATCGGCATGTTTCCGTTATGATAAAGGCGCAGGATCAAATCCCGAGCCGGTTCCAGAATTCCTCGGCAGATCTGACCCGGTCGCTGGCCCCATCCCCGCCCTGCAGCGCCCAGTGCCAGGAAGGATGCGGCAATCGGGGCAAGACCCCGTGGAGGGCCGCTTTGGCTTTACGGGTGACAGATTTTCTCGGCATCACGCAATTCCTTTTCACGAATTTTAGCGATTGGTGACGCGGTGCAAGCTGATCGTGCAAAAACCGCGGCCGGACCGGAACGGGAGACGAAGGAGGACATTCCGGCCCGACGCCTTATGTCTACGCAATCGATTGAGTTATGTCTGGCGAGAAAAATTCATCGCTGCAAAAGTTTGGCTTGCGTGAAGGCCCGGCCCGCGGCCGTGCCAAATTGGGGCCATCCCCGCTTGCCCGGGGTGACACCGACCGCCATCAAACCTGGCAGGTCATCGGGGGCATTGCACGGGCTGTGGCGTTCATGGGGTTGCCCGACAACAATGCGGCGGTTGCGGCCGCCGTCCCGGCCAAAGCGCGAATGACACCCGCGCAACTGTTCGATTTTGCCGCGCAAGCCGCCGCGCGCGGCGACATGACCACCGCAGAGGCCGCGCTGCGCGCACTCACGGCGAACCCCGCTGCTGCCATCCGCAACGAGGCGCGCTTTCGCCTGGCCCGGCTGATCGCGCCGCAAACAGGCCGCAAGGCAGAGGCCGCGATCCTGTGCCGCCATATCCTCGACGAACAGCCGAATGCGGCTCCTGTCCGGCTCGAACTTGCGCGTCTCGATGCGGAACTCGGCCACATGGCTGCCGCCGGCCGCGAATTGCGCGCGGCGCAGGCGCTCGACCTGCCCCCCGATGTCAGCCGCGCGGTGCGGTTCTATCAACAGGCGCTCGATGCGATCCGCCCGATCGGCGGCAGTGTCGAAATCGCGCTGGCCCCCGACACCAATATCAACCGCGCCACCAGCGGATCATCGCTGAACACCGTGATCGGCGATTTCACGCTGAGCCGCGATGCACAGGCAACATCGGGCATCGGCGTGGTCGCGCGCGCGCAGGCTTTTGCCCGCGTGCCGCTCGATCCGCAGTTGACGATGGTGGTGCGCCTGTCGGGCAGCGCCAACATCTACCGCGACCCCGAATTCGACGACATCGTCATCGCGCCGCAAATCGGCCCCGAATGGTCCAGAGGGCCCGACCGGATCAACCTGTCGCTCGGCCCGGGCTGGCGCTGGTATGGTGCCGATCCTTATACGTTTTCCATCGGTGAAAGCCTCGACTGGCAACACCGGCTGGGCAAACGTGCACAGATCCGCGCCGGGCTGAGCCATGCCTTTGTCAGGAACGAGCGCGACAATCTGGAAACCGGCGCCGCGTGGGGCGCAACCGGCGGGCTCGATCGCGCCTTTACCGCGCGGTCTGGCGGCGGGTTTTCGCTCAACGCCAATCGCCAGGGCGCGCGCGATCCCGGCTATGCGATCACCGGCGGCGGGTTCAGCCCGTACCTGTACCGCGAAGTCGGCCATGTCACGCTGACCGCCACTCTGACGTACAGCCATCTCGCTGCCGACCAGCGGCTCAGCCTGTTTACCGATCGGCGCATCGACAACGCCTATGGGGTCAGCCTGGCGGCGACATTGCGCCAAATTCGCATCGGTTCCCTGGCCCCGCTGGTACGATTGCGGCTGGATCGCAACCGATCGACCGTGCAGATTTACGACTACAAAAGGGTCGCCGGCGAAGTGGGGTTGTCTTCCGCGTTCTGACCGGTTTCACGCTCCTTTGCGAAAGGGCTGCGCTATGCATGCATCATCGGGGATCAGGGCAGCCGTCACGTTTGGCGCGATCATGGCGCTGGGCGGATGCGGTGATGGCGGCGGTGGCATGGTTGCCAGCGTCAGCGCGCCGCCGCCGCCCGTTGTCAACAACGCGTCGCTTGCCAGCCTGACCGCCAGCCAGTCGTTTTCCAACAATGCCGCCAGCGCCAACGCCACGATTGCCGCCAACGCCAATGTCACTGCCGCTTCGTCGACCAGCCAGCCGCTGACGTTCAGCTATGACCTGGCATCGAACAGCTATACCGTATCGACCCAGGGCCGCAGCCAGACATTTGCGCCCGCCAGCCAGGCCAGCGCCAAAGGCGGCATCGCGGTCTATGCCGTGACCAATGGCGCAACCGCCGACCGCCTGACGATCGAAACCGCCAGCGTGACCGGATACGCCGCCACTTCGCCGCAATATTCCGGGCTCGGCTATTGGCAGCGCACCGTATCGGGATCGGGCAGCAGCGACGTCTCGGTCGATTTCTTTATCTACGGCTTGCCCTCGGCAACATCCGCCGTGCCGCGCACCGGCAGCGCGGCCTATGCCACCAGCATCTATGGCCTGGTGTCGCCGCTCGGCACCGAGGCGCGCTTTTTCCAGGGCACCGGGCGCATGGATGTCGATTTTGCCGACGCCTTGCTCACCACCAGCGCGACTGTGAGCGAAAGCGGGATCGTGTCGCAGGCCAATTACGGCACCGGCGCCACGCTGACCGGATCGGGCACCCTGTCATCGAGCGCCAATGCCTTCACCGGCAGCGCGGTCTATACCGGGCTGAACAGCGCCTCGCACGGCACGCTGGCGGGCCAGTTCTACGGACCCAGCGCGCAGGAAGTGGGCGCATCGTTCACCACCACCGGCGCCGACGGCAGCAGTGCCACCGGCGTGATCTGGGGCAACCAGAACTCCACCCTGCCGCCCATCAACCTGACCGTGGCCAACCCCGCCACCAACGCGACATACAATGCGCCATCCGCACAGATGACACTCGGCCAGAACGCCAATCCCGGTTTCGCCACGGGCACCGTCGCAGTGACCACCACCGGCACCACCACCGTGACCCCCGCCGGATACCCCGCTGCGACGCTTGTGGGCAGCGACACGGTGGCAGGCACCAATGCCAATTTTACCGATTACAGCACGGCGGGTGCCGACGGCGCGATCGCGGTGAACCTTTACAAGGCGGGCAGCGGCAACACCGAGCTTGCGCTGACCTATATGTCGTTCGGATCGTGGCAGGGTCCGACAGGCGCGGGCAACAGCGCCGCGGCGGTGTCGTGGTTTGCCTATGGCCTGGGCACCGCGCCCGCGGTGATCCAGGCGCGTACCGGGTCGGCGAGTTACACCGGCGTTGCCTATGGCACCGCTTACAACAGCGCGACGAACACGAGCGCAGCGGTCAATGGCAATGCGTCGTTTGCGGTCAATTTCTACATCCAGGGCTATTCCGGCAGCCTGGGATTGAAAAGCGCGACCACCAATTACGGCACGTTCAACGTGTCGGGCGTTCTTGCCAGCGGTGCCGCACAATTCGGCAGCCTGACCGGGGTGACCGCAGGCACGGGATCGATCCTGCCAGCATTCTACGGACCCAACGGCCAGGAATTCGGCGGCCCGTTCCGGATTTCCATCCCCACCGCCACCACCACGATTGTCGGCGTCGCGGCGGGCAAGGGCGGGTAAGCGGGCGGGTAGGCGGGCGGGTAGGCGCAAATTGTCTTTTACGTGAAACCAAGCAAGTCTAACGCTCTCTCCTTGCCGGTTTTTCACGAGGGCCGATATGCGAATTCTGACCGCGACGCTTGCGCTGGCCCTCGCATGGATGGCGGCGCCAGCGCTGGCAGATCCGGCACCTGTCATCCTGATCTCGATCGACGGGTTTCGCGCCGGTTATCTTGACCGGGGCGTCAGCCCGACGCTGTCCGCGCTAGCCGCCGGCGGCGTGCGCGCGGAACGGATGATCCCGTCGTTTCCTTCGGTCACGTTTCCCAATCACACCGCGCTGGTCACCGGGCTGGTCCCCGATCACAACGGCATCATCAACAACGCCTTTGCCGACCCCGCGATGCCGGCGGCGTTTTCGATGGCGAGCAAGGACGAACGCTGGTGGGGCGAAAGCACCCCGATCTGGATCACCGCCGAACGCGCGGGCGTGCATAGCGGCGTGATGTTCTGGCCCGGCGTCGCGGTGCCGCACGAGGGCACCCTGCCCGGCCTGTTCCGCGATTTCGATCGCAAGGTGTCCTACACCGAACGTGTCGATACGGTGCTCGGCTGGCTCGACCTGCCGGCCGACAAGCGCCCTGCCCTGGAGCTTTTGTATTTCGAAACCGTCGATGGTGCGGGCCATTCGTTCGGCCCGGATTCGTCCGAGGTAAACATCGCGATCACCGCTGTCGATACCGCGATCGCGCGGCTGGTCGCGGGGTTGAAAGCGCGCGGGATTGCGGCCAACCTGATCATCGTGGCCGATCACGGCATGGCGCCGATCAAGCCCGGAAACCCGGTGTTTCTCGATGACCTGATCGACGTTCCGGCAGTCAAAGTGTCGTTCGACGGGACGATCGTCGGTATCAACATCCCCGACACCGCCCGCGCCAAAGCGGTGCACGATACATTGTTGCACCACCAGCCGCACATGCAGTGCTGGGACAAGGCAAAGATCCCCGCCGACCTGCACTACGGCAGCAATCCGCGTGTGCCCGATGTGGTCTGCGCGGTCGAAACCGGCTGGCTGGTGCTGACGCATGAAAGCTTTGCCCGCGGCCAGACCGCGCACCCCGGTGTCGAAAAAGGCGCGCACGGCTATGACATTCACGACCCGCTGATGGGCGCACTGTTCATCGCCAACGGCCCCGCGTTCAACACCGGCCAGGTGATCCCGCCCTTTCCCAATGTCGATATCTATCCGCTGATGACCAGACTGCTGGGCATCACCGCATTGCCCAACGATGGGCATCTGGCTGATCTGGCGAGTACACTGAAACAGTAGGCCGCCTTGACTTCCCTTCCTTCCAGAGGAGGGGCTGGCATGGAGACGATCCCCACTCGCCAAGGTTTATGGAGGGGTTTGGCCCCACCCTGCACGTCGCCCCGGACTTGATCCGGGGCTGTGCTTCTTCGATGGGCTGCCGGATGGTCCGGGCGCGTCATCTCGATTTCGCCAGGTCGTCCGTTCCCATCCATGGCTCGTCAGGCAAAATAAGCACAATCCCGGATCAAGTCCGGGATGACGAAAGTGGGGATCGTTCTGACGCGGTGGATGACCCCGGAGTAGAATGGGGCAGTGCGTATTTGCACCGCCCCACAGTACCTCCCGATTACCGACCCAGCGCGCTCCCCAAACGATGGTACAGGTTCGAGAATTTCACCGACTCCGGCGTATCCTCGATCTTCTGCAGATGCGACAGCACCGCCTCGCGGATCAGTTTGAAATCTTCGGTCGAAAGGACCGCGCGGGCCCGTTGGGGTTCTGCCATTTGTGCTCTCCTGTTATGCTGCGAACTGGTTCATCGTGTTGTGTGCGCCGCCGGCTTTCAGCGCGGCGTCACCGGCGAAATATTCCTTGTGATCGTCACCCACGTCCGATCCGGCCATGTTCTGGTGGCGCACGCAGGCCAGGCCCTCGCGGATTTCGCGCCGCTGCACGCCTTCGACATAGGCCAGCATGCCCGCATCGCCGAAATAGCCCTTGGCCAGGTTGTCGGTGCTGAGCGCAGCGGTGTGGTACGTCGGCAGCGTGATCAGGTGGTGAAATATCCCGGCCTCGCGCGCCGCATCACGCTGGAAAGTCTGGATGCGGCGATCGGCCTCGATGCCGAGGTCGGTCGCATCGTAATCCGCGCTCATCAGCCGCGCGCGATCATAGGCGGAAACATCACGGCCTTCCCCCGACCACGCATCAAACACCTGGTTGCGAAAGCTCAGAGTCCAGTTGAAGCTGGGCGAATTGTTGTAGACCAGCTTGGCATGCGGCACGACCGCGCGGATACGGTTCACCATCCCTGCAATCTGGCCGATATGCGGCTTTTCGGTCTCGATCCACAACAGGTCTGCGCCGTTCTGCAGGCTGGAAATGCAATCGAGCACGACGCGGTCCTCGCCCGTGCCGGGGCGGAACTGAAACAGGTTTGACGCCAGCCGCTTCGGCCGCATCAGCGCGCCATTGCGGCTGATCAGCACTTCGCCATGACCGACCGTCTCTACCGGATCGCAATCGAGGAAGGCGTTATACTGGTCGCCGATATCGCCGGCCTCACGTGTGTATGCGATCTGTTTGGTCAGCCCGGCGCCCAGCGAGTCGGTGCGCGCCACGATGATCCCGTCATCGACACCCATTTCGAGGAATGCGTAGCGAACCGCGCGGATCTTCGCGATGAAATCCTCGTGCGGCACAGTGACCTTGCCGTCCTGGTGGCCGCACTGCTTTTCATCCGAAACCTGGTTTTCGATCTGGATGCAGCACGCGCCGGCCTCGATGAATTTCTTGGCCAGCAGATACGTCGCCTCGGCATTGCCGAAACCTGCGTCGATATCGGCAACGATCGGCACGACATGGGTTTCATAGTGATCGATAGCATGCTGGATACGCTGCGCCTCGACCGCGTTGCCAAGGCCCCGCGCCTTGTCGAGATCGCGGAACATCCCGCCCAGCTCGCGGGCATCGGCCTGCTTGAGGAACGTGTACAGCTCGGCAATCAACGCCGGAACGCTGGTCTTTTCGTGCATCGACTGATCGGGCAGCGGGCCGAATTCGCTGCGCAGTGCCGCAACCATCCAGCCCGACAGGTACAGGTACCGGCCCTTGGTGGTGCCGAAATGCTTCTTGATCGCGATCAGCTTCTGCTGTCCGATAAAGCCGTGCCAGCAACCCAGCGACTGCGTGTATTTGGCTGGGTCAGCATCATAGGCGGCCATGTCCGCGCGCATGATCCTTGCGGTATAGCGCGCGATGTCGAGCCCGGTGTGGAACCGATTCTGCAGGCGCATGCGCGCGGCAGGTTCGGCCTCGATGCCGTCCCAATGCTGGCCGAAGGTGGCAATGGCCGTGTCGGCGTCGGCAATGGTCTGCTGGTAAGTCATGGTCAATCCTGTCGCGTGGTGTTGACGCGGGATTAGCGCCCGGACAGGGCGCGCGGAATGGCGCACGAAGTCATGTTGTCAAACTTTACAGGAAATGCTTGTATAGTTGTGCAGACACGTACGGAGCCGCCATGTCCAAACGCGAACAGATGTCGCGCCCGCTGTTTCTGGGACCACGCATCAAGCGCCTGCGGCGCGAACTGGGCCTGACGCAACAGGCGATGGCGCAAGACCTGGCGATTTCGCCGAGCTATGTTGCGCTGATCGAACGCAACCAGCGGCCGCTGACTGCCGATCTGCTGCTGCGCCTGGCGCGCACGTACAAACTCGACATGAGCGAATTGGCCGCCGACGAGCGCGACGATTATGCGCAGCGACTGACCTTGATGCTGAAAGACCAGATCTTTGCCGAGATCGACCTCACCTCGCTGGAAATCGCCGATATCGCAACAAGCTTTCCCGGCGTGGCCGAGGCAATGCTGCGGCTGAACGGCGCCTATGCGCGCGAGCAGCAGGCGCTGGCCGGCCTGCGTGAAGGTACCGGGGCTGATCCGGCGACCGATGCCGTAGGCGAGACGCGGCGGTTCATCGCGCGCGCTGGCAACCATTTTCCCGCGCTCGATGCGCGCGGGGCGGCGCTGGCGGACGAGATCGCACGCGGCGCAGGTCCGGTCGAATGGCTGCGCAAACAAGGCATCCGGGTGCGCTTTCTGCCCGGCGACGTGATGATGGGGGCGCTGCGCCGGTATGACCGGCATGGCGAACAATTGCAGATCGATGACGCCTTGCCCGAGGCGGCGCGCCAGTGGCAGATCGCGCTGCATATCGCCTATACGGCCATGCGCGCCGACATGGCCGCGCTTGTGCGCGGCGAGACCTTTGCCAGCGCGACCGCTGCGCAACTCGTGCGGCGGACGCTGGCGGGGTATGGCGCCGCGTCGATCCTGATGCCGCTTGGTGACTTTGCGCGCGCGGCCGAAGCGCGCGCCTACGACATCGACACACTCGCCGGGATGTTCGGCGTCGACTTCGAGCGCGCTGCGCACCGGTTGACGACATTGCAGGGCGTCCCGTTCTTTTTCCTGCGCGTCGATGCGGCGGGCAATGTGTCAAAACGGGTCGACGGCGCGGGCTTTCCTTTTGCGGCGCACGGTGGCGGTTGCCCGTTGTGGAATGTGCACCGCACGTTCGCCGCGCCGCATGCGGTGCATACGCAATGGCTCGAATTGCCCGATGGCCAGCGGTTTTTTTCGGTGGCGCGCGCGGTGACCCATGGCGGCAGCGCGTATGACCGGCCCACGGTAACGCGTGCGATCGCACTCGTGTGCGCCGCCGAACATGCGCCGCGGCTTGTTTACGCGCAGGCTGATACGCCCCCTGCCCCCACCCCGATCGGCATGACCTGCCGGCTGTGCCACCGCGCGCAATGCACCGCGCGCGCCGAGCCGCCGCTGGGCCGCGAAATCCTGCCCGACGATTATCGCCGTGCCGCCGCACCCTTTGCCTTTGCCGACGGCTGAAACGGTTGCGATGGGGAGACGGGGCCGCTATCGGCCGAAAGCCGGAACCCGAAAGCCCTGTCCAAAGTGTCCACGATCATCCCGCTCGCCGATGTCGATCCCGAACTGGTCGAGGCGCTGCTCGACACCGCGTTCGAGCCAACACGGCACCGGCGCACGGCCTACCGCCTGCGCGAGGGCACCGAATGGCTGCCCGCGCTGTCGTTTGCCGCGCTCGATGATGGCGACATGCTCGCCGGCACGATCCAGTGCTGGCCGATCGCGCTCACCGATCCGGCCGGCCGCCGCCATCCGATGATCATGGTCGGCCCGGTTGCAGTGATGCCGGCTGCGCAGGGCAAAGGCTATGGCCAGGCGCTGGTCACCGCAGCCGTGACCGCGATCGACCCGCGCGCGCCGCTGCCGCAAGTGCTGATCGGCGACCCTGAGTATTACGAACGCTTTTTTGCGTTTTCGAACGCACATACCGGCAACTGGCAGGCGCCGGGCCCGTTCGAACGCCATCGCCTGTTGTGCCGCACGGCCAATCCGTCGGTTCTGCCCGTTGAGGGCACTCTGGGTCCTTGGCGCGGCTGACGTGGTCGGATAAAGGTTCGGGATGCCTTATACACCGCCCCCTGACCTTGCCGCGATGAGCCTGGCCGAACTGGCGCAAGCCGTTGCCGAGCGCCGTCTGCCACCGATCGACAAATGGACGCCGGCGCAATCGGGCGACAGCCTGATGCGCATCGCGGCCGATGGTGCGTGGTTTCACGATGGCGGGCCGATCACCCGCCCGGCGATGGTGCGCGCGTTTTCGGCGCTGCTGGTGCGCGATGCCGATGGCGCGCATTATCTTCGCACGCCGGTCGAAAACCTGGCGCTCGTCGTCGAAGACGCCGCCTTCATCGCCACCGACATGCAGGTGCGCCATGACGAGGCCGGCCGCACAGTGCTGGCGTTCCGGCTCAACACCGACGATCTTGTTCTTGCCGGGCCCGAACATCGCCTGCGCACCGCAGGCAGCGCGGATGTGCCCGCGTTCTACCTCGGTGTGCGCTACGGCACGGAGGCGCGCCTGAACCGCAGCACGTATGGCCAGTTGATCGACTATGCGCTGACAGTGTCGGCGCCCGACGCGCTAGGCGTGGAAAGTGCCGGCGAACATTTCGCGCTGGTGCCGCCCACGTGACCGACGCGCTGTTCGATCGGTTGTCCATGCTGCTGGCACAAGGTCACGCGCAGCAGACCGCCGCGCCGTGGCACGACTGGCGCGCGCCGGACGGTGTCGCATTGCGCGCCGCCGCAGTGTTGATCGCCGTGACCGATCGGCCCGGCCATCCGGATGGCCCGGGCGTATTGCTGATCCATCGCCCCACGACCATGCGCGCGCATCCCGGCCAGGCGGCCTTCCCCGGCGGCAAGATCGATCCGGGCGAAACCGCGATCGAGGCTGCCCTGCGCGAAGCGCAGGAGGAACTGGGGATCGACCCTGCACTTGTGCGCGTGGTCGGTGAAACCGACCGGTTTCACACCGGCACCGGCTATGACATCACCCCCGTGCTCGCGGTGGTGCCCGGTACGATCACGATCACGCCCAATCCCGCCGAAGTGGCGCAGTGGTTCGAGCCGCCGTTCGGCTATGTCATCGACCCCGCCAACCAGGTGCCGAAATCGGCGGAATGGAACGACCAGCGCCGCGAATATATCGAGATTGTGTGGCACGGGCACCGCGTGTGGGGCGTGACCGGCGGGATCATCGCCAATCTGTCGCACCGGATCGCCTGGCGGTGAGCGACGTGCTGCCGGCGGCGGGCTGGACCCGCCGTGACGACCTGGCCGCGCTGGTTGCGGCGCTCGATCCCGATGGCGAAGGTTTGTGCCGCTGGGTTGGCGGTGCGGTCCGCGATACGCTGCTGGGTCTGTCGATCAAGGATATCGATATGGCGACCACTTTGCTGCCCGACACGGTGCTGGCGCGGCTGGCGGCGGCACAGATCCGCGCGCTGCCCACCGGAATTGCGCATGGTACGGTGACAGCCGTGCTGCCCGGCGGCCATGTGGAGATCACCACGCTGCGACGCGATGTGACGACCGATGGCCGCCATGCCACCGTCGCGTTTTCGGCCGACTGGCGCGAAGACGCCAGCCGCCGCGATTTCACGATCAACGCGCTCTATGCCGACCCGCGCACGGGCGCGATCGACGATTATTTCGGTGGCCGTGCGGATCTGGCGGCGCGGCATGTGCGGTTCATCGGCGATGCGCGGGCGCGCATTCGCGAGGATTACTTGCGTATCCTGCGCTATTTCCGCTTTCAGGCGCGGTTTGGCGGCACGCCTGCCGATACCGAGGCCGAGGCGGCTTGCGCTGACCTGGCACCGGGTTTGAAAGGCCTGTCGCGCGAACGGGTGGCAGGGGAATTGATCCAACTGCTTGCGCATGCCGATCCGGCACCCGCCATGTTGCGCATGGCGGAACTCGGCGTGCTGGCGCAAGTCCTGCCCGAGGCGGATGCCAGCGCCCTGCCCGCGCTGGTTGCAGCCGAGCGCCGCGACAGCGTCCCGCCTGATCCGTTGCGGCGGCTGGCCGCGATGCTGCCTGCCGATCCGGCCGCGGTGGATGCGATCGCCGCGCGCCTGCGACTGTCCGGCGCGCAACGCAAACGGCTGATGCGCGCAGCGCCGCGCAAGACCGGCGATGCGCGTGCGCTGGCGTATCGGTTGGGGGAAACCGGCGCGATGGATCGATTGTTGATGGCAGGGGAAAGCGTGGCGGGATTGCGGGATTGGGTTGCGCCGCGGTTTCCGCTGAAAGGCGGCGCGATCGTCGCACGCGGAATCTCGATGGGGCCGCTTGTCGCGCAACTGTTGCGCCAGATCGAGGATCAGTGGGTCGGCGAAGGGTTTCCTGACGAAAAGCGTATCGCCCAATTGCTGGATGCAGCGGTCGCCCAACACAAACCATAACGGGCGCAACAAGACTAAACTTCGCCTTGCGGGCCTTTCCACACGCGGCGGTCTTCGGCGGCGCGCAGGACTTCGTACGCCACTTGGAGGCGCTGGAATTCGGTCGCCGCTGCAGCATCGCCGGGGCGCACGTCGGGATGGACCAGCTTGGCCTTGGTCCGCCAGGCTTTGCGCACCGCTTCGAACTCCGCATCGGGATCGAGGCCCAGCGCTTCCAGTGCGCGCAATTCGTCGCGGCTGCGGCTGCCGTCGCCAGAGCCGCCCCAGGCGGCCCACGATGACGACTGCCAGCCGGCGGCCTCGTTGCTTTCGCTGCGCTCGCGCTGCGCGGCTTCTTCCTTGTCCAGCCCTTCGAAATAATTCCAGCCGGAGTTGTATTCCGCCGCATGCGCGGTGCAGAAATACCAGCGATCGGGCAGATTGGGCGATTTGGGCGCGGGGCAATTGCCCGGCTGATCGCATCCGGCGCGGTCGCACATCCGGATCGTCGCGGCCTCGCGCGATCCGCCGTATCCGCCCCAGCGCGGAAAGCCCCAGTCATTCGATCGTGTCGCGCGCGTCATTACCGACTCAAAAACAAAGCGCCCGACACAATCGTCGGGCGGCACACACGATAGCACAAGACCGGAGCATTTGCATGCCCCGGTCGTGCCACCTCATCGATCAAACGTGATCAGTTTACGGTGACTGTCACCGCGCGGCGGTTAATTTACAGTTACGGTCACCGCGCGGCGGTTAATTTACAGTTACGGTCACCGCGCGGCGGTTCCGGGCATAGCTGGCTTCGTCCGACCCCAGCGCGATCGGGCGTTCCTTGCCATAGCTGACAGTGGTGATGCGCCCGCCATCGATACCCAGCCCGATCAGGTAGTTCTTGGCCGCGTTGGCACGGCGTTCGCCCAGCGCCAGGTTGTAATCGCGGGTGCCGCGTTCATCGCAATGGCCCTCGATCGTCACGGTCTTGTTGCGGTATTTCGACAGCCACTGCGCCTGGCTGCGCAGAACGCCCTCGCTTTCGCTGTCGATGCCGTATTCGTTGAGACTGAAATGAATTGTGTCGGAGATCACCGAAGCCAGGAAATCGCCCTGGCTGCCCGGCGCGGACCCGTTGGACTGCTGCCCCTGCGACTGCGGATATCCTTGCCCATTGCTGGTGCTCATGCCGGCGCCACCGGGTTGCGGCGGCAATTCCTTGGGCTTGTGCGCGCAACCGGCAAGGCCGGCGCTGGCAATCAGCAGCGACAGCGAAGCCAGACGGACCATAGAGGGGCGGATCGTAGCGAGCCTGGGTGACATGCTGGTATGCTCCATATTCGGTCTGCGCCAACCTGCGCCTGACCTGGAAAAGTTCAATTCGAAAGGTTATGGCAAGACCGGGCCCCACGCCGGATCGGACGCATCGACCGGGGTTTTCAGACGCCGTTCATTGCGCCCGGTCAGATCGACTTGCCAGATACTGGTATGACCGCTGCCTTTTTCGGTACGGAAAAACTGGATGATGCGGCCATTGGGCGACCAGGTCGGCGCTTCGTCCTGCCAGCTGTCGGTCAGATAGCGCAGATTGTGCCCTTGCGGGTCCATCACCGCAACGCGCAGGTTTCCGCAGATGCAGGTGAATGCGATCTGGTCGCCGCGCGGGCTCCATTCGGGCGTTGCCGCGCGTCCGCCGTGAAAGCTGATGCGGTGCGCGCCCGATCCATCGGCGTTCATCACATAGACCTGCTGGCTGCCGCCGCGGTCGCTTTCGAACACGATTTTGCTGCCGTCGGGCGAATAGCTGCCGCCGATATTGATCCCGGGCGTGTTGGTCAGCCGGCGCGATTCGCCGCCGGTGGCGGGCACGCGGTAGATATCGGTGTTGCCCGCGATCGCCATCGAATAGAGGATGAATTTGCCATCGGGCGACCAGCGCGGCGCAAATGTCGGACCTTTGGTGGCGGTCACCAGATGCTGTTGCCCGCTGCCGATGTCATAGACATAGATGCGCGGGCGCCCGTCGAGATAGCTGAGATACGCGATCTGGCGATAATTGGGCGAATACCGCGGGGTCAGTGCAGTCGTCTGACCATTGGTGATGAAGCGGTGGTTGGCACCATCCGAATCCATGATCGCCAGTTGCTTGCGGCGGTGATCCTTGGGCCCGGTCTCGGCGATATAGGCAATCTTGGAATCGAAGAACGGACTTTCGCCTGACAGCCGCGCATAGACCATGTCCGAACATTTGTGCGCCGCGCGGCGCCATTCCTCGGGTCGCACGACATAGCCCTGGCGCATCAATTCCTTGCCCAGCGCGACATCGTACAGATAGCAGCCGACGGTGATCTGGCCGTTCGCCGCGCCTTTGACAAAACCCTGGACCAGCATTTCAGCAGATCGCGCGCGCCATCCGGCAAAGGCCGGCGCGGCCACTTCGCCATACTGGATCGTGGGCAAAGCATCCGGCCCGGTCGGTTTGAACAGGCCGTTGTTCTTCAGGTCGCCAAACACCACGCGTGCCAAATTGCGCCCCAGCGCCTCGGTATTGCCGCCATCCGCAGCGGTCGCGACCGACCGGTCGGTCGGAAATGCCGGGATCGCGATGCCGAGATCACGCCAGGCGCTGTCATCGGTGACCGACCCGGTCAGGCCGCCCGCATCCGGCGCTGCGTTCGAAGCCGGAATGGCCTGCTGCTGCGCCAGCGCCGCACTGCCGAGACAGCTGGCCAGCAGGGCCGCGAACGCAAAGCCTTGGCGTTTGATCAACTTCATCGGGCAAAAATCCTATTGCGACAGCTTGCGGTCGAAACGAAAGGCGGAAACGCGGTGCCATTGGCTATAGGCCGCCGGCGGCAGGGAAAACGGCGCGGCCAGCTCGACCGCGCGGATCGCCATTTCGGCGTGGCGCTGGGCCTGCGCGCGGTTGGCATCGGTGATCCCGGTCTGCGACACCACGGTCGGACGCCCGTCGAGCGAGCCATCGGCCTTCAGCGTCCAGGCCAGCACTGTCACCAACTGTTCGGTATCGACGCCCTGCGGCGCGCTCCAGTGCGGCTTGATCTGATGGGCGACAGCGCTGACCAGCGAGGCGGACGAGACCGTTGCGACTTTGGCCGCAGGCGCGACCTTGTCGGTGCCGGGGCTCGATACGCCGCTGATCCCCTTGAGGAAGTCGTTGTCGATCTTGCTCGCGCCGGTTGTCTTGGGATGCGGATGCGCGTGTGCATCGCCGGATTTGGCCTCGGGCTTGGCTTTGGCCGTCGCTTTGGCATCGGTCCTGGGTTTGGCCTCGGTTTTCGTTTCGGCCTTGGGCTTGGCCTCGGCTTTGGGCTTGGCCTCCGGTTTCGGTTTGGCCTCGGGCTTGGGCTTTGCCTCGGGCTTTGCTTTCGCGATCGGTTTCGGCTCGGGCTTGGGCGCCGGTTTCGGCTTGGGAACCGGTTTGGGTTCGGGCTTCGGCTTGGGTTCCGGCTTCGGCTCGGGCTTTGGCGCAGGTTCGGGCAGCGGCTTTGGCTTCGGTTTCACCACCGGCTTGGGCACCACCACCGGTTCCGGCTTTGGCTGGGGAACCGGCACGGCCACCGGCTGGGGCTCGTCCGCCTGGTCCGGCTCGCCCAGCGTCGGCCCCTTGTCGGGTGCGGCCAGCGCAGCGGGCTTGGGCGAAGTCGACTGGTCGGAAACGGTATCGGCGATCGTGACGGTCATCCGCTGCGGCGGCGGCTGGACCTTGCGGCCCAGCGGCGACATCGTCAGCGCCGCGATCAGCGCGATATGCGCCGCGATCGCAGCGCCCAGGCCAATTGCCTCTTCCCGTGTCAGACCCGATGAGCTGCGCATTATATCCGGCTTATGGCGCCGCAACTGAACCGTTGGTGACCAGCGAGATCGATTTGAAGCCTGCGGCATTCAATTCGCCCATCACCGCGATCACCCGGCCATAATCGAGCTTTTTATCCGCGCGCAAGGTCACCAGCGGCACTGTCGCACCCGCATCGCGCACCACCGCGTTCAGCCGGTCGCCCAGTTCGCCCGGCGCCAGTTCCTGCGTATCGAGAAACACCCTGCCCTCGCCATCCATGCTGATCGTGATCGCATGCGGTTCGGGCTTCAGCGCTTCGGCCTTGCTGTCAGGCAGGTTGATCGGCACGCCCGCGGTCAGCATCGGCGCGGTGACCATGAAGATGATCAGCAGCACCAGCATCACGTCGACCATCGGCGTCACGTTAATCTCCGACATCGGCGCGCTGCGGCCCCGCCCCCGCCGGCGACGCCCGCCGCCGCGTGATGCCATATTTATCGCCACGGCTTACTGTTCCAGTTCGCGGCTGAGCGTGGCGTGAAACCGGTCCGAAAACCGGAACAGCCCGGCCTCGAACGCATTCACCCGGTGCGAAAACCGGTTGTAGGCGACGACCGCCGGGATCGCGGCGAACAAACCGATCGCGGTGGCAAACAGCGCCTCGGAAATGCCGGGCGCAACCACCGCCAGCGACGAATTCTGCATCGCGCCGATGCGGAAGAAACTGTCCATCACGCCCCACACCGTACCAAACAGCCCGACAAATGGTGCGACCGTGCCCACTGTCGCCAGGAAATTCAGCCGCGTGGCCAGCCGGTCACTTTCCTCGGTCACGGCGCCTTCCATCGCCACGTTCAGCCGCTGGCGCGTGCCATCGCGGTCGATCGTCTTGCCGGCGGTCGAGCGGCGCCATTCGCCCAGCGCCGCCGAAACGACGCGCGCGGTGGGAATGTCCTTGTCCGCCTGTTCCTTTTGAAACGCATCGATATCGCGCGCTTCCCAAAATGCGGCTTCGTAGGTGCGGCAGCGGCGGCCCAGCACATTGAGCCGGATCGTGAAGCCGATGATGATCATCCACACCACCACCGATGCGATCAGCAACCCGCCCATCACCGATTCGACGACGATATCGGCGTGCAGAAACAATTCGACCGGATTGAGCTGGGTCGGCGCACCGGTCGCACCGGCGGCTAGCACTTGCAGGATCATGCGCTGACTTTCATCCTTTTTGGTATTTCGTCCGGGCCTGGGCCGATCAGGGCCCGAAAAGTAGCGACCCATTCGGGCGGCTGACGCCGCGCCCGGCCATTGGGCGCGACAAATGCCACACGCACCGTGGCGGCACACAGCAAGTGATCGTCGCGCCACGCCTCCTGATCGAGCCGACAGGTCGCCGGCGAGACATCGGCGACACGGCTGATGATCAGCACCGCATCATCGAGCCGCGCCGGCGCCTTGTACCGCAGCGCGATATCCGTGACGGCATAGGCGCCAAGGCCTGCATCGTGCGCGGCGCGCTGGTCGATGCCGGCAATCCGCAACATGTCGGACCGCGCGCGTTCAAACCAGCGCAGGTAATTGGCGTGATAGACGACCCCCGAGACATCGGTGTCCTCGAAATAGGTCCTGACCGCAAACAGGTGTTGCGTGCCGTCGAACTGGCCGGTGGGCGGTTCAGGCACGGAAACGGGCGAATGCGGAAGCGGCATATGCGTTAGTAACCGTTCGCAACGCCCGAGGGCAAGGTGGCGTGGACCTAAATGTGTGGCCAGGGCGGCGAAAGGGTGTTCGGCGGCAGGGCTGCGCTGTTCTCAGCTGCACGGCACTCCCCGTCTCCCCCCCACCCCTCACGTCACCCCGGACCTGATCCGGGGTTGTGCTTCTTCTTTTCGGTCGCTCCCAAAGAAGCACAGCCCCGGATCAGGTCCGGGGCGACGGGTGGAGAGAGAGGGTTGCGCTTCTCTGCCAGGCCGGACCCACGTGGCCCAAACCTGCGCTCAACCCGCCAGCATCGGGCCAAGCGCGCGCCCGGCAAAAATATGCACATGCAGGTGCGGGACTTCCTGGTGGCTGTCCGTGCCGGTGTTCGCCAGCAGGCGATAGCCCGGCGCGACGAGGCCCGCTTCGCGCGCGACATGGCCGACCGCGCGGACGAACCCGGCGATTTCGGCGTCGGACGCCCTGGCGCTGAAATCGTCCCAGCTGACATAGGCGCCTTTGGGGATGACCAATACATGCGTCGGCGCCTGCGGGTTGATGTCGTGGAACGCCAGCGCCCAATCGTCTTCATGGACTTTGCGCGCAGGGATTTCGCCGCGCAGGATCCTGGCGAAAATGTTCTGGTCGTCGTAGGGCAATGTGGCGTCCACGGCCATGATCACGCTCCTCTTGCTGCTTTTTCGGCGATGCCCGATGTGCCTTCGCGCCATGCCAGTTCGGCCAGCACCGCGCCCAGCGGCACGCCGCGCGCGCCAAGCAGGACCATCAGGTGAAACAGCAGGTCGGCGGCCTCTCCAGTGAGGTTCGCGTCATCGCCGGTCAGCGCGGCGATCACGACTTCGGTCGCTTCTTCACCGATTTTCTGCGCGATCTTGCCCGTGCCTTTGGCGTGAAGCCGCGCGACATAGCTGGTTTCGGGATCGGCGCCGAGGCGGCCTGCGATCACCGTTTCAAGACGGGCGAGAATATCGGCGTGATCCATGGGCATCGCCCATGAAGCGCAGGCCAAAGCCCGTCAAGAGTCAGTCGCGGTGTTTTGCCACGTAGCGGCCAACGACCAGCCCGATCACGCCCAGCGCGAGCAAGGCGAGCGCGGCTGGCTCTTCGACTTTCGCGCCGGCGCCCACGACCGGATCGGCCCAGGCCGGCGCTGCCGCCCATGCGGAAAACGCGAGGGCCAAGATGGGGTACCGGGGGGACATCGTCCGCTCCCGTAAGCTCAAGTGTTCGATTCGCCAAGGACATGTGGCGGCCGCAATACCACCGTCCCAACAGGGTACGGTTCAGGCGCGATCCTTTAACCGCGCGCCGGCAGCCCCGCCGCGCGCAACGCGGCATGCGCCTGTGCGATCGAATACGTGCCGAAATGAAAGATCGATGCGGCAAGGACCGCGCTCGCATGCCCCTCGATCACGCCCGCCACCAGATGATCGAGCGAGCCGACGCCGCCGCTCGCAATCACCGGCACCGGCACTGCGTCGGCGATGGTGCGGGTGAGCTCCAGGTCATAGCCGCGCTGGGTGCCGTCGCCATCCATCGAGGTAACCAGCAGTTCGCCCGCGCCAAGGGTCGCCAGATTGACCGCATGCGCGACCGCGTCCACGCCTGTCGCGTTGCGCCCGCCATGCGTGAAAATTTCCCATTTGCCGGGCCCGATGCGCCGCGCATCGACCGATCCCACCACGCATTGCGCACCGAATTTCTCGGCGATGTCGCGCACCAGTTCGGGCCGCGCAACCGCTGCGGAATTCACCGCGATCTTGTCCGCGCCCGCCAGCAGCAACGCGCGCGCATCGGCGACCGCGCGCACCCCGCCGCCCACTGTCAGCGGCATGAAACACACTTCTGCGGTGCGCGCGACGACGTCGAGCAGCGTCCCGCGCCCTTCGACTGTGGCCGAAATATCGAGAAAGCACAGCTCGTCCGCGCCCGCCGCATCATAGGCGCGCGCCTGTTCGACCGGATCGCCCGCATCGCGCAGATCGACGAAATTCACGCCTTTGACGACGCGACCTTCGGCCACATCGAGGCAGGGAATGACGCGGATGCGGACGCTCATGTCGCCTCGGCAATCGCGATCGCGGCGGCCAGGTCGAGCCGCCCGTCATACAGCGCGCGGCCGGTGATCACGCCTTCGATCCCGTCGTTTTCGTGGATTTTCAGCATGCGGATATCATCGAGCCCCTTGACCCCGCCGCTGGCGATGACCGGAATGCGCGTCACGCGCGCCAGATCGACCGTCGCCTCGATGTTACAGCCTTTCAGAAGGCCGTCGCGGCCAACGTCTGTGAACAGGATCGCGGCGACGCCCGCATCCTCGAACCGGCGCGCCATGTCGGCGATCGACACATCGGACACTTCGGCCCAGCCATGCGTGGCGACCATGCCGCCGCGCGCATCGACCGCGACGACAATCCCGCCGGGATAGGCCTTGGCCATGTCGCGCACGAATTGCGGATCATTGAGCGCCGCCGTGCCGATCACCACGCGCGCCACGCCCAGATCGAACCAGCCATCGACTGCAATCGGATTGCGGATGCCCCCGCCCAGTTGCACATGGCCGGGAAATGCATCGAGAATGCCCTCGACCGCAGAGCGGTTGCGCGCTTCGCCGGCGAATGCGCCATCCAGGTCGACGACATGCAGGTACGGGCTGCCGGCATCGGCAAACAGCCGCGCCTGGTGTGCGGGATCGTCGCCATAAACGGTGGCGCGGGCCATATCGCCCTCGGCCAGCCGGACGACTTCGCCTCCCTTGAGGTCGATGGCAGGGAAAACGATCATGGCGTTACGGGTTCCACTCGAGGAAGCGGGTGAGGAATTCCAACCCGTAATCCTGGCTTTTTTCCGGATGAAACTGCACGCCCAGCACGGTGTCGCGCCCGACAGCGGCGACCAGGCCGCCACCGTGATCGGTCATCGCGGCGATATGATCGGCGCTGTCGGCTACGAAATGATACGAATGCAGGAAATAGGCCTCGCCCGGTTGCACCAGGGTCGCGCCGCCGTGCGGTTCGACATCGTTCCAGCCCATGTGCGGCACTTTGATCGTGGGATCCGCCGGCTCGATCGGACGCACTTCGCCGCCGATCCAGTCGAGCCCCGGCGTGCTGCCGTATTCGATGCCGCGCGTCGCCAGCAATTGCATGCCGACGCAAATGCCCAGGAACGGCGCGCCGTCCGTCTGCACCCGCGTGGTCATCGCCTCGACCAGCCCGGGGACGCCGCGCAGCGCCTCGGCACAGGCGCGAAACGCACCGACGCCGGGCAACACGATACGCGCTGCGCGCGCCACGACGTCGGGATCGGCCGTCACCACGACGGGATCGGCGATGCCATAGCGTTCGCCCGCCACGCGCAGGGCATTGGCAACCGACCGCAGATTACCCGCGCCATAGTCGATCAGCGCGGTAACATCAGCCACCCAGCTGGCCCTTGGTCGATGGAATGGCGTCACCCTTGCGCGGGTCGATCGCCACGGCCTGGCGCATCGCGCGGGCGAATGCCTTATAGATGCCTTCGATCACATGGTGATTGTTACTGCCGTACAGGCACGCGATATGCAGCGTTATTCCAGCGGCTTGGGACACCGATTGAAACCAGTGTTCGAACAGTTCGGTATCCATTTCGCCCAGGCGCGGCTGCGTGAAACTGGCGTTCCACACCAATATGGGCCGGCCCGAAATGTCGAGCGCCACGCGCGCCAGCGCCTCGTCCATCGGCGCGTGCGCCTCGCCATAGCGGGCGATGCCCTTTTTATCGCCGAGCGCCTGGTAAATCGCCTGGCCCAGCGCGATCGCGCTGTCCTCGGTGGTGTGATGCTGGTCGATATGCAGGTCGCCCCTGACCCGCATGGTGACATCGATCAGCGAATGGCGGCTGAACTGTTCGACCATATGATCGAGAAAGCCGATTCCGGTCGAAATGTCGTACACGCCGGCCCCGTCGAGATTGACCGTCACGGCAATATCGGTTTCGGCGGTGGTGCGGGCGATGGTGGCGGTGCGCATCGCACACGCCTATACGCGCAGGCTGGCGCAAAGCAATAATCTGCTTGGGCGAGGTGTGCGCTTATAAGCGCGCCGATCAATCTGCACTTGACCCGTGCGCCCGGCATCGGCATTCGAACAGGCATGAGCGAAGCACCCGACAGTCTGATCCCTTATGACGAGATCGTGCAGGAGGCGCTGCGCGCCGTGGTCGGCCGTGTGCTGGGCCAGGTCGAGGCGGGCGGCGGCAATCTGCCCGGCGCGCATCATTTCTATATCACGTTCAAGACCGGCGCGCCGGGCGTGTCGATTCCGACGCGGCTGACCGAACGCTTTCCCGACGAAATGACGATCGTGCTGCAGAACAAGTTCTGGGACCTGAAAGTCACCCCAACCGGCTTCAGCGTCGGGCTGACGTTCAACCAGGTGCCCGCCAACCTGGTCATTCCGTTCAGCGCGATCACGGCGTTTGTCGATCCGGCAGTCGATTTCGGCCTGCAGTTCCAGGCGACGCACGACATCGACGACGATTTGCCCGACGATGCCGAGAACGACAGCCCTGACGCGCCGGTTGCAGACTCTGCCGATGCCGATCCGGCAAGCGACGACGGATCGAATGTCGTGACGATCGATTTTGGTCGCAAGAAATAGCATCGAACGGTACGATACGTCATGCCCCTGTTCCGCAAGAAAAAGTCCCGGCCCACCCCATCCGCGCCGCCGGCTATCGACCCCGTCGTATCGCTGATCGTGGCCGATGTCGCCTTGCGCGCCGGCGCGAACCTGCTGCGGCGCTCGGTCGAAATGGCCTTGCTGAAAGGCAGGGATGTACCCGGCCGGGTGATTCGCGGCCGCACGATCACGCAAACCTTGGTCGGCACTGCGCTGGCAACGGTTGCGCGCCGCTCGATTCCCGGCGCCATTCTCGTCGGCGGCGGCCTGCTGGCCAAGACGATCAGCGACCGCCGGCGCGCCAGGCGGAGCGAATAACTCGGGCCTTGACCGCGCCCCCTGTGGTTTGGCATCTGCGCGCATGGCCCAAGCCCCTTCTCCCATGCCCCAAGACCAGGACACGCTGCACCGGCGCGGCTTGATGTTCATCCTGTCGTCGCCATCGGGCGCTGGCAAGACCACGATCGCGCGCAAATTGCTTTCGGCCGAGCCCGAGCTCGGGCTGTCGGTTTCCGCGACCACCCGGCCGATCCGCCCCGGCGAAGTCGATGGGCACGACTACCATTTCATCGATCAGGCGCGGTTCGACCAGATGGTCGAGGCGGGCGAATTCTATGAATGGGCGCGCGTGTTCGACAACAGCTATGGCACGCCCAAAGGGCAGATCCGCACCGGGCTCAAGGCAGGGCAGGATTTCCTGTTCGACATCGACTGGCAAGGCACGCAGCAGTTGCACCAGAAGGCCGAGGCCGATGTGGTCCGCGTGTTCATCCTGCCGCCCAGTCTGGACGAATTGCGCCGACGGCTCGAAGGGCGCGGCACCGACAGCGCCGATGTGATCAGCGCGCGCATGGCACGCTCGCAGGCGGAAATCAGCCATTGGGACAGTTACGATTACGTCGTGGTCAACGATGATGTTGAAACCTGCTTTGGCAAAGTGCGCCAGATCCTGGCCGCCGAACGCATGCAGCGCAAACGCCAGACCGGATTGATCGACTTCGTCCGCGAACTGACCGACGGCTGACGCGCTTTTGACGAAATTCCAGGTCTTCCAGGCGGCCGTGCTTGCGGTCATCCTGTTGTTCGTCTTCCTCGTCGTCGAGGGCTGGCACGAAGCGCAAAGCGACCCCATCGTGCGCCGCGTTACGATCGCGATGCGCGGCGTTCCTGCCGGCACCCGGCCGCTGCGCGTCGTGCTGATCTCGGACATTCACGTCGGCAATCATGCGATGTCGGCCGCGCGGTTCGACCGGATCATCGCGCAAGTCAATGCGCAGCATCCCGATACCGTGTGGATCGCGGGCGACCTGGTCAACGGGTTGGGCGTCAAGAGCAGCGATTTTCATCCCGAAATGCTCAGCCTTCCGCTGTCGCGCCTGCGCGCGCCGCTCGGAGTCTTTGCGGTGCTGGGCAATCACGATGACGACACCTCGCCCGCCCAGGTCGATGCGGCGCTGCACAAGGCCGGGATCACCGTGCTGCACGACCAGGTCGTGCGGGTCGGCCCGATCGCGCTGATCGGTGAGAACATACGCCTGCCCTTGTCCCCGCCAATTCCCGCTTTGGTCAAACAGGCCAGGAAGCTTGGCGGCATGCGCGTGCTGATGCTGCATCCGCCGCCGTACTGGGGGGCAATTTCGCACGAGATCCCGGTCATCCTGGCCGGGCATTCGCATTGCGGCCAGATCGTGTTTCCCGGCTTCGACAATTCCTATGATTATTTCCACGGCAACTGGCGTTATCCGCCCAAGACGCGGTGCGGCATGGTGCGGTTCGACAAGCACCTGGAAATCATCACCGGCGGCGTGGGCGCGGCCACGGTCGTACCGCTGCGCATCAACGCCCCGCCGGACTTCTGGGTAATCACGTTCGTCGGACAGCCATAAAAAAGCCCTGCCCTGAAGGGGAGAGGCTTAGACGCAATCGTCAGTGCCCCGACGGATCCGCAAAATCGTCGGGGATCCACCCGTTGACGATGCCGCCGTCGATCGGCAGCGGCGTGCCCACGACATAGTCACCGGCCCTGCTGGCGAGGTAGATCGCACCGCCCGCCATATCCTCAAGATCGCCGACGCGGCGCGACGGGATCGCCTTGGACGAGGCGTCGGGCGCGTTCTTGGCGGCCTTGTTCATTTCCGACGGGAACGCGCCGGGGCAGATGCACGACACCACGATATTGTCGCGGATCAGCCGCGCGGACATGCGCCGGGTCAGCTGCACCACGGCCGCTTTCGACGCCTGGTACGAATACGTTTCCCATGGATTGATCCGCAAACCGTCGATCGAGGCGATGTTGATCACTTTGGCCGGGTGCTCCACCGCGCCGGCCTTGAGCATCGGCAGCAGTTTCTGGGTGAGGAAAAACGGAGTTTTGACATTGAGGTTCATCACCTTGTCCCAACCCATTTCAGGAAAGCTTTCGAATTCGGCACCCCATGCCACCCCGGCATTGTTGACCAGGATGTCCAGCTGCGTTTCGCGCGCCTGCAAATCCTCGACCAGCGCCTCGATCCCCGCGATCGTCGAAATGTCGCCCGGCAGCGCGATACAGCGTTCGCCCAGCCGCGCGGCGGTGTCGGCAACCACTTCGGCCTTGCGCGCGGTGATGTAGACGCGCGCGGCGCCGGCGGCGAGGAAGCCTTCGGCAATCATCGCGCCGATCCCGCGCGATCCGCCGGTGACCACGGCAACGCGCCCCTCGAGACTGAACAATTTGGCAAAATCCATATCGAGATCCTTCAATAGCCGGAAAGCGTGGCGACGCGGTCGGCATGGTAGCTGGCATCGCCCAGGAATTCGGTCAGCGCGCGCTCGCGTTTCATGAACAAACCGATATCGTATTCATCGGTCATGCCGACGCCGCCGTGCATCTGCACGCCTTCGCGCACCGCCAGATTGGTCGCGAGCGTGGCCTTGGCCTTGGCCACACTGACCATTACGTCAGCCCTGGCCGATCCCCCATCGAGCAATTGCTGTGCCTTGATCACGGCAGCATCCGCGATTTCCAGCTCGGCATAGAGATGCGCGGCGCGGTGTTGCAACGCCTGGAATTCGCCGATCAGCCGGCCGAACTGCTTGCGCGTCTTCAGGTATCCGGTGGTCAGTGCGAATGCGCCGCCGCCCACGCCGTTCAATTCGGCCGCCGCGCCGACGCGCCCTGCGTTCAGCACCTTTTCGAGCAAGGCGCGGCCACCATCGACATCGCCGATCACGGTGCCACCATCGACCTGCACCCCATCGAACGTGACATGGCTGGCCATCGCGCTGTCGACCAGCCGCACCGCATTGTGGCCGATGCCGGCGGCATCGCGCGGCACAGCAAACAGCGTGATGCCATCGGCATCGCGGTCGCTGCCCGATGTCCGTGCCGCAACGATCAGCGCGTCGGCGGTCGCCCCGTGGATCACGAAATCCTTGGCGCCGGTCAGGCGAAAGCCGTTGCCAGCGCGCTCTGCCCTTAACGCGATGCGTTCGGGGCGATGTTTGGCACCCTCGTCCACCGCCAGCGCCAGCACGGTTTCGCCCGCGATGATTCCGGGCAGATAGCGGCCCTTTACCTCGTCGGTGGCGGCACCCAGCGCGATTGCGCCGATGACCGCGGTCGCCAGGAACGGCGACGGCGTCAGGTTGCGGCCGATTTCGCGCAGCACGATGCCCGCCTCGACATGGCCCAGCCCGAGCCCGCCGTCGGCTTCGCTCAGCAGAACGCCGGTCAGCCCCATTTCGCCGAACTGCTTCCACAATTTCGGATCGTATCCGGCGGCATCGCCGCTATCGCGCAGCCGTCGCAGCTGCGTCTTGATCGCGCCGGCGTTGGCGACGAACCCGGTGACGGTATCGGCCAGCATCGTCTGGTCTTCGGTATGGTAGAGCGGCATGGTGGCTCCGTTGAATTGAGGTCTTGCATCACCTTGTCGTCATCCCGGACTTGATCCGGGATGACGAGCGGAACGGGTCGGCATTACGCGCCAGGAAGGTCGAGGATGCGTTTGGCAACGACGTTGAGCATGACTTCGCTGGTGCCGCCCTCGATCGAATTGGCCTTTGTGCGCAGCCAGCCACGCGCAGCCGCTCCGCCCCGCGTTTCGGTGCTGTCCCATTCGAGCGCGGTCGATCCGCCTGCCGCCATCAGCAATTCATGGCGCCGCTTGTTCAGCTCGGTGCCGGTGTATTTCATCATGTTGGGCTGCGCCGGGTGCGCCTTGCCCACTTTGGCCTCGTCGAGGAATTTTTCGCCCATCGCGCCGAACGCCAGCGCGTCGATATCGAACATGGCCAGTTCCGCGCGCAGCACCGGATTATCGATGCCGCCGTTGCGGTGGACGACCGCGCCGATCGTATTCAGCCGGTCGGCACCGCCCGCGCCAGAGATCATCTCGCGCTCGTGGCCCAACAGGTATTTGGCAACGTCCCAGCCGCGGTTGAGTTCGCCCACGATCTGGCGCTTGGGTACGACGACATCGTCGAAAAACGTTTCGCAAAACGGCGAATTGCCGCTGATCAACAGAATTGGCCGGGTGGTAACCCCGGGCGTGGTCATGTCGAACAGCAGAAAGCTGATGCCTTGGTACTTGTTCGCCTTGTCGGTGCGCACCAGGCAGAAAATCCAGTCGGCCTTGTCGGCATAGCTGGTCCAGATCTTCTGGCCGTTGACCACCCAATGGTCGCCCCGATCTTCGCCGTATGTCTGCAGGCTGACAAGGTCGGAGCCCGAGCCCGGTTCCGAATACCCCTGGCACCAGCGAATTTCACCGCGCGCGATCTGGCCCAGGTAATGCACTTTCTGCTCTTCTGTGCCGAATTTCAGCAGCGCGGGGCCGAGCATCCAGATGCCGAAGCTGGACAGCGGCGCGCGCCCGCCGATCCGCGCCAGTTCCTCGCGCCATACTTTCGCCTGCGCCGGGGTCATCCCCGCGCCGCCGTATGCCACGGGCCAGTCGGGCACGGTGTAGCCCCTGGCGACGCAGCGATCGAGCCACAGCTTCTGCGCGTCGTTCTTCGGCACGAAGTTGCGGCCGCCCCAGCACATGTCGCTTTCGTCGGAGACGGGCAGGCGCATCTCGGGCGGGCAGTTGGCATCGAGCCAGGCGCGAATCTCTTCGCGAAACGTGTCCAGTTCAGACATCTTGGTCTCCTCTCTTAAGCGAGAGGTTAAAACGATCCGGCTGACGCCACAAGTGCGGATTTTTGGCGATTTTGCGGATGTGTGCATGCCGTAACGTCAAGTCGAAGTCCGTTGACGATCGGCCAAATGCGCCGCAATCAACACAAAACACAGGTTCTGGATCGGGATGTCATGACTGCAGATACGCGCTTCGCCGGCAAGACCGTGGTCGTCACCGGCGCGGCATCGGGGATCGGCCGCGCCGCTGCGCTGGCCTTTGCCGGCGAAGGCGCGATCGTCTATGCCGCCGACATCGATGCGGCCGGGCTGGCCGCCACGGCCGCGGCATCGAACGGCCAATGCCGCACGCAGATCACCGATGTCATCCACACCGAAGCCATTCGCGACCTGATGGACCGCGCCGGCGCCGAAACCGGCGGCATCGATGTGGTGTTCAACAACGCGGGCGCAGGCGGAGAGCGCGCGGGGCTGGACACGATCGAACCCGCAGGCTGGGACCACACGATGGCACTGCTGCTGCGCTCGGTCGCATTCGGCATCCGCTATGCCGTGCCGCACATGATCGGCCGGCCATCGACGCGCAACGGCGGCGCAGCGATCATCAACACATCGAGCGTGGCAGCGGTCGGCCCGGGCTATGCGCCCAGCGCCTATACCGTGGCCAAGGCCGGCGTGCTGCAACTGACCAAAGTCGCCGCGACCGACCTTGCCCGCCATGGCATCCGCGTGGCGGCGGTGCAGCCCGGGTTTATCAACACCGGCATCTTTACCAGCGCGCTCGGGCTTACCGGCGAAACGGAAGCCGCCGCCAGGGGCGTGATCGCGCAGATGTCGGCCCATGCGCAACCCGTCGCGCGTGGCGGGCAGAGCGAGGATATCGCGCAGGCCGTGCTGTTCCTGGCCAGCGAAGCCGCGGCGTTTGTCACCGGCACCGCGTTGATCGTCGATGGCGGCCTGACCGTCGGCCCCCGCCATAGCTGGGACCCGGCAACACCGGGCATTTCCGACATGCTCGACACATTCAAGGCCACGGCGGAATGAACCGACTTGATCTGGCGCGCGGCATGGCGCAAATGTTTAACCGATAGATTAAAAATCAGGATTCGGCGCCGGCCTGCCGGCGTAACGGGAGAGTGACGATGGATTTCGATCCAAACGAACGGCAAGTGTACTGGCGCGACCGCGTGCGTGATTTCATCGAAACCAACGTCCGCCCCCGCGAAAAGGACTACAAGGCGCAACAGGCCGAAGGCGGCCGCTGGAAAGTCCTGCAAGTCATCGAAGACGAAAAGGTGCGGGCCAAATCGGCAGGCATCTGGAACCTGTTCATGCCGCCGCGCAATGGCGGACATCACCATGTCGATGACAGTTTCGAATTCGAGGGTCCCGGCCTGACCAATCTGGAATACGCGATCTGTGCCGAGGAAATGGGCCGGATCACGTGGTCGAGCGAAGTGTTCAATTGCGCTGCGCCCGACACCGGCAACATGGAAGTGCTGCACCGCTACGGCACCCGCGACCAGAAGGACCGGTGGCTCAAACCGCTGATGAACGGCGAAATCCGCTCGGCGTTCCTGATGACCGAGCCGCAAGTCGCCTCGTCCGATGCAACCAATGTCGAAACCTCGATCGTGCGCGATGGCGATCATTATGTGATCAACGGGCGCAAATGGTGGTCGTCTGGCCTGGGCGATCCGCGGTGCAAGATCCTGATCGTGATGGGCAAGACCGACACCGGGGCCAAGCGCCATGCGCAGCAATCGATGGTGCTGGTGCCTGTCGATACGCCCGGCGTCGACGTCATCCGCCATCTGCCCGTGTTTGGCTATGACGATGCGCCGCATGGCCATATGGAAGTGCAATTGACCGATGTGCGCGTGCCGGTGGACAACATCCTGTTGGGCGAAGGGCGCGGGTTCGAGATCGCGCAGGGGCGGCTCGGGCCTGGCCGCATCCATCATTGCATGCGCACGATCGGCGCCGCCGAGGAAGCGATCGGCAAGATGGCCCGCAGGTTGCAGACCCGCACTGCATTCGGGCGCAAGATTTCCGAATTTTCGGTCTGGGAACAGCGCATTGCCAATGCGCGTATCGATATCGACATGACCCGGCTGCTGTGTTTCAAGGCGGCCGACATGATGGACAAGATCGGCAACAAGGGCGCCGCGCTCGAAATCGCGATGATCAAGGTGCAGGCGCCGACGATGGCGCTGCGGATCATCGACGACGCGATCCAGGCGCATGGCGGTGCCGGGGTGTCGGAAGATTTCGGCTTGGCCAATTCCTATGCCCACCAGCGCACGCTGCGGCTGGCCGATGGTCCCGATGAGGTCCACCAGCGCGCGATCGCCCGCATCGAATTTGCGCGCCACACCGACAAGCCCGCCTAACCGGGCCCTACAGGCCACAACAGGGATACAACCGGGATGAGAGCCGCGATACTCGAACAGGCGGGCGCACCGCTGGTTATCGATCATTTGACCGTGGCCAAGCCGGGCCCGCGTGAAGTGCTGATCCGCACGGTGGCCTGCGGGCTGTGCCATTCGGATCTGCACTTCATCGATGGCGCGTACCCGCCGCCAACGCCGTGTGTCCTCGGGCACGAGGCGGCCGGAATCGTCGAGCAGGTCGGCAGCGATGTCCACTCGGTCAAAGTCGGCGATCATGTCGTCACCTGCCTGTCGGCGTTTTGCGGACATTGCGAATATTGCGTGACCGGGCGCATGGCGCTGTGCAGCGGCGCCGAGACACGGCGCCCGCGCGACCAGGCACCGCGCCTGACGCGCACGCGCGATGGCAGCACGGTCATGCAGATGCTCAACCTGTCGGCGTTTGCCGAAATGATGCTGGTCCACGAACATGCCTGTGTGGCGATCAATCGCGACATGCCGCTCGACCGCGCGGCCGTGATCGGCTGCGCGGTGACGACCGGCGCGGGCGCGATCTTCAACGCGTGCAAGCTGACACCGGGCGAGACCGTGGCCGTCATCGGCTGTGGCGGGGTAGGTCTTGCGACGATTAACGCCGCCAAAATCGCGGGCGCAGGCCGGATCTTCGCCGCCGATCCAATCGCCGAAAAGCGGGCGCTCGCGCTGAAACTGGGTGCGACCGATGCGATCGACACCGGCGCGCCCGATGCCGCCGAACAGATCAAGACCGCGACCAAGGGCGGGGTCGATCATGCGATCGAAGCGGTCGGGCGTCCGCAATCGGCCGCGCTCGCCGTGGCCAGCTTGCGCAATGGCGGCACCGCGACGATCCTGGGCATGATGCCGCTGAACGAGCGCGTCGGCCTGTCGGCAATGGATCTGCTGACCGGCAAGAAACTGCAGGGCGCAGTCATGGGGATGAACCGGTTTCCGGTCGATCTGCCGCGGCTGGTCGATTTCTACATGCGTGGACTGCTCGATCTCGACACGATCATCGCCGAACGCATTCCGCTCGACCAGATCAACGCCGGTTTCGACAAGATGAAGGCAGGGCATTCGGCACGATCGGTCATCATGTTCGAGCAGAACCAGTGACCACCCCCGTCGCCATCGATGCGCAGGCGGCCTTTACCGGCACTGTCGCGCCGCAAGGCGATGACCGGCTGGACGAGGCCAGACTGACCCGCTGGTTCGGCGACAATGTCGCAGGGTTTGCCGGCCCCTTGTCGATCTCGAAGTTCAAGGGCGGCCAGTCCAATCCGACCTATCGCATCGATGCGCCATCGGGCCCGTATGTCCTGCGACGCAAACCATTCGGCAAATTGCTGCCCTCGGCACATGCGGTCGATCGCGAATACACCGTACAGGCGGCACTGGCCGGCACCGGCTTTCCTGTCGCGCCGCAATACGGGCTGTGTACCGACGACAGCGTGATCGGATCCTGGTTCTATGTGATGGGCCTGGCCGAAGGGCACACGATCTGGGACGGCGCGATGCCCGGCGCCACGCCCGACGAACGGCGCGCGCATTATCACGCGATGGTCGATACGCTCGCCGCGCTGCATGCGATCGATGTCGAGGCGGTGAATCTTGGCAGCTATGGCAAGCCGGGCAATTATTTCGGCCGCCAGATCGATCGCTGGACCAGGCAGTACCGGCTGGCCGAAACCGAGCCGATGCCCGATATGGAACGCCTGATGGCATGGCTGCCGCAAACGCTGCCCGAACAGACGCGGACCAGCGTGGTGCATGGCGATTATCGCATCGACAACCTGATCTTTGCCCATGGCGCGCCCCAGGTCGCTGCGGTGCTAGACTGGGAACTGTCGACTTTGGGCGATCCGCTCGCCGATTTCACCTACTTGTGCACCACCTGGGCGCAGGACAACGGCGGGCGATCGGGCGTGCGCGATCTGGACCGCAAGGCGCTGGGTATTCCCGAGCTGGACGAAGTGGTCGCGCGCTATTGCGCCGCAACCGGGCGCGACGGCCTGCCCGATATCGACTGGTACCTGGCGTACAACCTGTTTCGCCTCGCCTCGATCGTCCAGGGCATCAAGCGCCGCGTGATCGATGGCACTGCCTCGTCAGTGCACGCGCAGGCGATGGCCGAAAAGGTGCCGCTGCTTGGCCGGCTGGCGATGGAGCATGCGATCCGGGCGGGCGCCTGAGCACCGGCGCCATGGATCACACCACCGGCGTTTTGGCCAGAATGTCGCCCGCCGCCGCCTCATAGGCTGCCGCCGCCGCCAGACAGGCGGCCTCTGCATGCACCGGCGCGATGATCTGCACCCCCATGGGCAGGCCATTGGCGCCAAACCCGGCGGGCACGGCGAGCGCGGGGCAGCCCGACAGCGTGATCAGGCACACCGCCTTCATCCATTCGTGATAGCTGCGCATGGTTTGCCCGCCGACCACTTTGGGCCAATGCTGTTCGACCGGAAACGGCCAGACTTGTGCGGTCGGCACGATCCAGTAGTCATAGCGTTCAAACAACGCGGCGACAGCGCGGCTCCATCCCGTCTGGATCGCCGACAGCGCCGCTACATCATACGCGCTCAATGTCCTGCCGCCTTCGATTTCCCAGATCGCCTCGGGCTTGAGCAGCGCACGTGTGACCGGGTTGGTGTACAATGGCAGCATCCCGGCCCCATTGTGCCATTGGCGCAGGCCGACGAAGGCGCGCCACGCATCGTCGACAGAAAAATCGGGCACCGCCGTTTCGACATGCGCGCCCATCGCCGAAAACCGGTCCAGCGCCTGGCGGCAGGTATCGAGCACACCGGGATCGAACGGCACCTTGCCGCCAAAATCGCCCGACCAGGCGATCCGTTTGCCCGCCATCGCGGCAGGATCCACAGCGCGCAGCACTTTGGCATCGGATTGCATCGACAGCGGCATGCGCGTGTCATACCCGGCCATCACCGACAGCATCAGGGCCAGATCGCCGACATTGCGCGCCATCGGCCCGGCCACCCCGGGCGAAGGGATCCAGTCGTCATCGTCGCCTGACGGCACCCGTCCGATGCTGGTGCGAAAACCGAACAGGTTGTTCCATCCGGCAGGATTGCGCAGCGACCCGCCGTAATCGCTGCCATCGGCCAGCGGCACCATATGCGTTGCCAGCGCGGCTGCCGCACCGCCGCTGCTGCCACCTGCCGAAAGTGCCGGGTTCCACGGATTGCGCGTGATCCCCCACACCGGATTATACGTGTGCGACCCAAGCCCGAATTCGGGTGCGTTGGTCTTGCCGATAAATACCACGCCGGCACGGCGCAGCCGTTCAGCCACGATCCCGTCGCGCGCTGCGATTTGGTGCGCAAAGATCGGCGACCCAAGCGTCCAGGGCAGGCCCGCAACCGCCTCCAGATCCTTGACCGCGTGCGGCAGGCCATGCAGCGGGCCGATCGGGCCACCGCTCGCCACCTGCCGGTCCGCAGCGTCCGCTTGCGCCAGCAATTGCGCGCGGGCCGGCATGCCGACGATGGCATTGACGCGCGGATTGACTACCGCGATCCGGTCGAGATGCGCGGTCATCACTTCGACCGCGGATACCTGCCGCGTCGCGATCGCCGATGCCAGCGCGCGTGCGGTCCAGCCGGTCAGCGGTCCCGCACCCGGCGCCGTGGCGGCCTGGGCGCTCTGCCGGGTGGCCAGCACAGTGGCGACAGTGGATAGCGCGATCATCGTGCGTCGCGACATGGCGGGGCCTGCGGTCTTGTCCATGGCCCCATCACACCGCGCATTGCGGCGCCTGGCAAGCGTCATGCCCAAAAAAGGTGTGTTGGGCGCCCGCCCGTGCCGGAAAAACTCCCTACGTAGCATGCATCATGCCGTAACGACGCTGTGCGACAGTGGCGGCTCCAACCAGCGGATCACGCGATGACCACAGACACACGACCATTCGACACCGTTCAGGATGCCAGCCTGTTCCGCGCCGCCGCGCTGATGCAACAGGCGCTGGGCCTGCTCGACCACGCTGGCGAAAGCCGCGCCGCGACGCACCTGCAACACGCGCTGGACGTGCTGGATTTCCGCCTGCCGGTGGGCGGATTGCCGAACTGAATTAACCTGGCCACTCCCCCAAGGGCTACAGGATGAGCACATCGTAACCTTGTTTGTCATTCCCGCGGACGCGGGAATCCAGGCTGGGCACCCAGTACAAACCTCAGCACTTGGCGCCTAGTCTGGATTCCTGCGTCCGCAGGAATGACGGCAAAGATAACATGCGTGAATCCCTTAGCCTTCGGGGGAGGGGTTGCGGAGGGGGTCACGACGCCCGCAATAACGCGACCACCACGGGCGTAGTAACCCCCCACCCCACCCTCCCCATTCACAGGGCAGGCTTTATTACGCCACGTCGAACGTCAGTGCCCCGTCGCCTTCGTCGATGTGCACGGTGCTGCCATCGGGCACTTCGCCGCCCAGCAGCTTTTCCGCCAGCGGGTCCTGCACATACCGCTGCACCGCACGCTTGAGCGGGCGCGCCCCGTAGACCGGGTCGTACCCGACACGGCCGAGCCAGCGCTTGGCCGCATCGGACAGGTCGAGCGTGATCTTGCGGTCCTTCAGCAGTTTGGCGACGCGGCCGACCTGGATATCGACGATCGGCGCCATGTGCTGCTGGCCCAGGCGGTGGAACAGGATGATTTCATCCAGCCGGTTGAGGAATTCTGGCCGGAAATGCGCGCGCACGATATCCATCACCTGCGGCTCGACACTGGCGACATCGTGGTCGTCGTCCAGGTTCGCCAGATACTGGCTGCCCAGATTGCTGGTCAGGATGATCACGGTGTTGGTAAAATCCACCACACGCCCCTGCCCGTCGGTCAGGCGGCCGTCATCGAGCACCTGCAACAGCACGTTGAACACATCGCTGTGCGCCTTTTCAACCTCGTCGAACAGGATGACCTGGTACGGCCGGCGGCGCACGGCCTCGGTCAGGACACCGCCCTGGTCGTATCCGACATAGCCAGGCGGCGCACCGATCAGGCGGCTGACGCTGTGTTTCTCCATGAATTCGGACATGTCGATGCGCACCATCGCGTTGTCATCGTCGAACATGAAGCCCGCGAGCGCCTTGGTCAGCTCGGTCTTGCCCACGCCCGTGGGGCCCAGGAACAGAAAGCTGCCCAGTGGCCGATTCGGGTCCTGCAACCCGGCGCGCGCGCGGCGCACGGCTTTCGATACCGCGACCACCGCCTGCGACTGGCCGATCACGCGCTTGCCCAGTGCCGATTCCATCGCCAGCAGTTTTTCGCGTTCGCCGGCGAGCATGCGATCGACGGGGATCCCCGTCCAGCGGCTGACCACGCCGGCGATGTCGTCGGCGGTCACTTCCTCGCGCAGCAGCGCGTTTTCCGCCTGCCCCTGGGCATCGGCAAGCTGGCGCTCGAGATCGGGAATCCGGCCATAGGCCAGTTCGCCCGCGCGACCGAGATCGCCTTGGCGCTGCGCCTGATCGAGTTCGATCTTCGCCGTGTCGAGCGCTTCCTTGATCTTGCCCTCGGCCGCGATCTTGTCGCGTTCGTTCTGCCAGCGCGTGGTCAGTTCGCTCGACCGCTGCTCCAGATTGGCGAGGTCTTCGCGCAGCGCGACCAGCCGGTCTTTCGACGCGGCATCGCTTTCCCTGGCCAGCGCCATGTCCTCGATCTTCAGTTGCATGATCCGGCGGTCGAGGTTTTCGATCTCCTCGGGCTTCGATTCCACTTCCATGCGGATGCGGCTGGCGGCTTCGTCCATCAGGTCGATCGCCTTGTCGGGCAGGAACCGGTCGGCGATATAGCGGTTCGACAGTGTCGCCGCCGCCACGATCGCGGCATCGGCGATGCGCACGCCGTGGTGCAATTCGTACTTTTCCTTGATGCCGCGCAGGATCGAGATCGTGTCCTCCACGGTCGGCTCGCCGACGAACACCGGCTGAAACCGCCGCTGCAGTGCCGGGTCCTTTTCGACATATTTCTGATATTCGTCGAGCGTGGTCGCGCCGATGCAATGCAGTTCGCCGCGCGCCAGCGCGGGTTTGAGCAGGTTCGACGCATCCATCGCGCCCTCGCCCTTGCCCGCGCCGATCAGCGTGTGCATTTCATCGATAAACAGGATGATCTCGCCGTCTGCGCCCTTCACTTCGTCGAGCACGGCCTTCAGCCGTTCCTCGAATTCGCCGCGGTATTTCGCGCCCGCGATCAGCGCGCCCATGTCGAGCGCCATCAGCCGGCGGTTGCGCAAGGATTCGGGCACGTCGCCATTGGCAATGCGCAACGCCAGCCCCTCGGCAATCGCGGTCTTGCCCACGCCTGGTTCACCGATCAGCGCAGGGTTGTTCTTGGTTCGCCGCGCCAGGATCTGGATCGTGCGGCGGATTTCCTCGTCGCGGCCGATCACCGGATCGAGCTTGCCACTGCGTGCCACTTCGGTCAGGTCGCGGGCGTATTTCTTCATCGCGTCATAGGCGTTTTCAGCGCTCGCGCTGTCGGCATTGCGCCCGCCGCGAAGCGCGGAAATCGCTGCTTCCAGCGTGGTCGCGGTGACATTCGCGGCTTTCAGGGCGGCCCCGGCCGCGGTCGTGGTCGCCAGCGTCAGTGCCACCAGGATGCGCTCGACGGTGACAAAGCTGTCGGCCGATTTGGTCGCGATCTGTTCGGCCTGGTCGAGCAGGCGCACGGTGTCGTTGTCGAGCCCCGGCGAGGTCTGCGCCCCTGCCCCGCTCACCGCCGCAATCTTGGCCAATGCCTTGTCGGTTTCGGCATTGGCGATCGCGGGATTGCCCCCGGCGCGCTGGATCAGCCCGCTCGCCATGCCTTCGGGGTCTTCGAGCAACGCCTTCAATACGTGTTCGGGCGTGATCCGCTGATGGTTCAGCCGGATCGCGAGCGTCTGCGCAGCCTGCAGAAACCCCTTGGCCCGGTCGGTGAATTTTTCGAGATTCATGGTGCGACTATCTCCTTGTGCTCTCGAAGGTAGTGTTGCTTTTCGGCAACACAAGATTGCGGGACAAAATTCCTCCGCATTGCAGATCAGATCATGGGGCCGCTGCGTGTTTCATGCGTTATACCTGTCACAGAAACGTCACATGGGGGACCGAATTGACCAGATACATCAAGCCGAACCAGCGCAAAGCTGCGCTGGACGGCACCCGCCAATTGAAAATGGCGCGATCGACCCATGCCTATGTGCGGGGCAACACTGCAAAGTTTTATGAGTGGCTGGCGCAATCGCCGGTGGGCGCGGCGTTGCCCGCCGGACCCTCGATCTGGATCTGCGGCGATTGCCATGTCGGCAATCTGGGCCCGGTGGCAGACAGCGACGATCATATCGAAATCGAAATCCGCGATCTGGATCAGACCGTGATCGGCAATCCTGCGCATGACATCCTGCGCCTGGCGCTCAGCCTGCAGACCGCCATACGCGGGTCGGATCTGCCCGGCGTGGTTTCGGCGCGGATGATCGAGGCCGTCGCCGACAGTTACGAACGCGCCTTCCTGCCCGATGACGCTGTCGAGCCCGAGTCCGACATCGTGCGCACCGTGCGCCGCCGCGCACTGCGCCGCAGCTGGAAACATCTGGCACGCGAGCGGATCGGGGACGCCAAGCCGACCATCCCGCTGGGCAAGAGATATTGGCCGATCGATGATGCGGAACGCGAAGCGCTGCACGCGCTCATCCATACGCCGATAGTCACAAGCCTGGCCCTGACTGCGTTCAATTCGCCCGATGACTGCAAGGTTCACATCCACGATGCCGCCTATTGGCGCAAAGGGTGCAGTTCGCTCGGGCTGTTGCGCTATGCCGTGCTGATCGGCGTCGAGGATGCCAAAGGCGCGCAGACATACGGCCTGATCGACATCAAGGAAGCGATCGCCAGCGTGGCACCCTCGACCGATGACGCCAGGATGCCGGGCGAGCCCGCCGAGCGTGTGGTCGCCGGGGCGCGCGCGCTGTCGCCGCACCTGGGCAACCGGATGGTGGCCGCAAAGCTGCTGGGCAAATCGGTGATCGTGCGCGAATTGCTGCCACAGGACCTGAAGATCGAGATCGAACAGTTCACCGGTGACGAGGCGATCGCATCGGCGCGCAGCCTGGCCCGCGTAGTCGGCAGGGCGCATGCGCGCCAGATGGACGCCACCACGCGCGACAAATGGCACGCGGCCCTGACCGAGGCGCATGGGCGCACGCTCGACGCACCGTTGTGGCTGTGGCAAGCGGTCGTGGCGCTGGTCGCGTTGCACGAGGCGGCGTATCTGGAACACTGCCGGATCTACGCGCTGGCCGAAGCGGCATAAAAGCGATCATATTATTTTTAGGCCCTCCCTGCGGACGAGAGCTTTGTAAACAGGCTACATTTGCACTCAATACCTGGGGGCACGCGCTTTTGTCTCTGGTCATCACCGACCAGTTTTGGAATGATACGGCAACTCAGGTCTCCAGACGGGAACTCCATGCGCCACACTGCCTTGTTCGCCACTGCGTCACTGTTGATCGCCCAGCTCGCCCATGCGCAACAGGCACCGGCGCCCGTCGCCGACCTGGTCAGCAAGGTCGACATCCCCTACGAACAGTTCACTCTGCCCAACGGCTTGCGCGTGCTGGTCCACACCGATCACAAGGCGCCGGTGGTGGCGGTGTCGGTGTGGTATGGCGTGGGGTCGAAAAACGAACCGCGTGGGCGCACGGGCTTTGCGCATCTGTTCGAACACCTGATGTTCTATGGCTCCGAACATGTGCCGGGCAATTTCTTTGCGCCGCTGAGCGAAATCGGCGCGACCGACATGAACGGCAACACCTGGTTCGATCGTACGACCTATTTCGAAACCGTGCCGACCGTTGCGCTCGATCGCGCGCTGATGATGGAAAGCGATCGCATGGGCTGGCTGTTGCCGGCGATGACGCAGGAACGCGTCGATGCGCAGCGCTCGGTCGTAAAAAACGAAAAGCGCCAGGATGACAACCAGCCTTACGGCATCGTCAATTATGACGAGACCGAAGTGCTTTATCCGGCCGGAAATCCGTATCATCATTCCACGATCGGATCGATGGACGATCTCGACAAGGCTTCGCTAGACGATGTGAAAGGCTGGTTCCACGACCATTACGGACCCGATAACGCCGTGCTCGCACTGGCCGGCGATATCGACCTTGCGACGGCGAAAGCCAAAGTCACCGAATGGTTCGGCGCCATCGCGCCCGGGCCGAAAGTGCAGCCGGTCAGTGTGCCGGTTATGCCGCTCAAGGCGCCGGTTGAAATTTTGCTGCATGACCAGATCGCGACGACGCGGGTCTATCGCACCTGGCCGATCCCCGGGCTGAACGATCCCGACTATCTGCCACTGTCGATCGGCGCGCAGATCCTGGGCGGCCTGTCCAGCTCGCGCCTGGCCGATGCGCTGGTCCATGGCCGCGAAATCGCGGTCGGCGCGGCGGCGAGCGCAGAAATTCATGCACAGGGCGGCTGGTTCGAAGCGACCGCCGATGTCAAGCCGGGCCAGGATGTCAAAGCGGTCAGTGCGGCGCTCGACGCCGAAATCGCGCGCCTGATCGACAAGGGCCCAACCCCCGACGAAATGCAGCGTGCGGCGATGGCCGAAGTCAGCACGACGATCCGCCAGCTCGAACAGACCGGCGGTGGCACTGGCCAGGCGCCGGTCCTGGCGCAAGGGTTGCTGTATTCCAACGACCCGGCGCATTATCGTACCGAACTCGATCGTATCGCCAAGCTGACGCCCGCCGATGTGCGCGTGGCCATGCAGAAATGGCTCGGACACCCCGGTCTGCGGCTGACGATCGAGCCCGGCGCGCGCACTGCCGGTGGCGAAAATCGCGGCGGCGACAGTGCCCTGCCCCCGATCACGCCCCCGCCCGCGGTGCCGGCGGGGCTGACCGTGACCAGCCCCGATGGCGATCGCAGCCATCTGCCGGGGATTGCCGCAGTGGCACCGCTGCCATTCCCCGCGATCGAGCGGACCACGCTGTCGAACGGCATCAAGGTCTATTTCGCGCGGCGCAGCGCGGTGCCGGTGGTATCGGTGCGCGTGTCGTTCGATGCGGGCTATGCCGCCGACCCCACAGGCGGGCGCGGCACCGAAGCGCTGCTGCTGAAACTGATGGACGAAGGCACGCAAAGCCTCGACGCGGTGTCGCTGGCACGCGCGCGCGAACGGCTTGGCGCGACGATCGATGCGCAATCGGGCCCCGACCAGACCGCGTTCCAACTCGATGCGCTGGTGCCCAATCTGGCCGCTTCGCTCAGCCTGTTGAGCGATTTCGTGCGGCATCCGGGCCTGCGCGAAGCCGATCTCGTGCGCGTGCGTGCGCAGCAGCTGTCGGCTATCGATGCCGAACTGCAGGATCCCGATGGCGCCGCGACACGCGCACTGTATCCTGCGATTTATGGCCCGGGCCATCCTTATGGCACCGCGCTGACCGGCACTGGCGACAAAGCCAGCGTCACCGCGATGACCCGTGACGATCTGGTCCGCTGGCATGACGCGTGGCTGCGTCCCGACCGCGCCAGCCTGTTCGTCGTCGGCGATACGACGCTGGCCGCGGTCAAGCCCCTGCTCGAAGCGAGCTTTGGCACCTGGTCCGCGCCCGCACAGGCGGCCCCCGTCAAACATTTCGACATGGCGCTGCCGCCGACGCGCGAACATATCGTGCTGATCGATCACCCCGGCACGCCGCAGGCGCAGATTGCTGGCGGCGAAGTGCTGCCGGTCAGCGGCACCGATGATCTGGTCATGCTGCGCGCAGCAAACGACGTGCTCGGCGATTTTCTCGGCCGGTTCACGCAGAACCTGCGCGAACAGAAGGGCTGGTCCTATGGCGCCTATGCCGGCATCGGTGACCGCGAAAACCGCGTGGCCTTGCGTATTTATGCACCGGTGCAGATCGACAAGACGGGGCCCGCCATTGCCGAATTGCGCAAGGAAATCGCCGGCTATCCGGGCACCAAGCCGACCACGCCTGCAGAACTGACCTTCGCCGTGACCGGCGCTGCGGCGAAACTGCCGGGAATGTTCGAAACATCGGGCGCCGTGCTCGATGGCATCGCCAAGATCGTGCAATACCACCGCCCCGACGACTATTACACGCAATTGCCCGCGCGCTATCGCGCGATGACCGCCACCGATCTCGACAAGGCGATCCACGCGCAGATCGATCCGTCGCGGATCGTGTGGGTCGTGGTGGGCGATGCCGCGAAAATCCGGCCGCAATTGGCGGCGCTCGGCTTGCCCGTGGAGGAAGTCAAAGCGGCGGAGTAAGGCTCAGCCCCTCCCCTTCTGGGGAGGGGAGCCGGGTTGCATTTCATTCGTCGCTGGCGAGCCAGGCCGGCATGTCGCGTTTGGCATGCAGCACACGCCAGACATCAACCCTGTCATCATGTGCGATATAACAGATCAGCCATGGAAAATTACCGAGCCGCCAACTACGCAGGCCAGGCAAACTGAGTTCGTGCGCCCAGCGCGGCGATCCGGCGGCAGGAAATTCGCCAAGCATCGCAAAAGCCGTTTCGATTTCGGCAATGAAATTCAGAGCCGTATCGACGCCAGCCTCTGCGATCAGATGTGTAATCGCCTCGTCCATATCCGCCCGCGCCATGGCGCGCGGGACCACAGGCAAAGCCGTCACAATGCGGCGCGGCTTGTGACCCGATCGCGCAATTCCTGGAAATAAGCGGCATCTACGGGCGCAGTCGCCGGCGAACTTGCCCCATCCAACAACAGGTTGCGCAAGTGCTGCCGATCCTGATCCTTGCGGATCAGCTCCCGCATATATTCACTGCTCGTGCCATACCCGTGCTGCGCAACTTGTTGATCCACAAACGATTTCAGCGCTTCGGGAAGCGATATGTTCATCGTGGTCATCATACACGCATACCGTTTTTGGCAAAATTTGGCAAGACCATGTTACAGCGGCTGCGCTATACGACATGCCCGTCGTATTGCGGCAGGTCGTCGGTGATCGTGTACCACCCGGCTTTGGAGCCGACGAAGATGTGCGCGGTCGGGCGGATCGTGGGGGTGTCGATCAGCGTGCCCATGGCGACATGGACGTAGGCACCTTCGCGGACCACGGCATAGAGGAACGAGCCACACGCGCTGCATCGTTCGTCATGCCAGCCAGCGGCGCCGATGACCCGGATCGCATCCTGACCCGCGGTGATCCGCAACTTTGCAGCCGGGATGCCCGCAATCGGCTTGAATGCCGCGCCGGTTGTCCGCCGGCACAGCGAGCAGTGGCAATTTATCGCGTATTCGAACGCATCGGCGACCTCGTACGTGACCGTGCCGCATTGGCAGGATCCGCGCAATTCGCTCACAATTTGGCTTTCAACACCTGATTCACCAGCTGCGGATTGCCCTTGCCCTGCATCGCTTTCATCGTCTGGCCGACAAAGAAGCCGAACAGCGCCTCCTTGCCCGCGCGATACTGTTCCACCTTGTCGGCGTTGGCCGCAAGGATACCGTCGACGGCGGCTTCGATCGCGCCGGTGTCGCTGGTCTGGGTCAGGCCTTCGCGTTCGACGATCACGCCGGGGGCGTCGCCGGTCTCCAGCATCTTTTCAAGCACCTGCTTGGCGATCGAACCCGAGATCGTGCCATCACCCACCAGCGCGAGCAGTTCGCCGCCCGCCTCCGGCGTGATCGGACTGTCGGACAAGTTGCGCCCGAGCTTGTTCAGCGCGCCGAACAGTTCACTTGTCAGCCAGTTTGATGCCAGGCGCGCAACATCGCTTTCGCTTTTGCCCTGACGCTTCGCACTGTCGGCCAGCAAGTGTTCGAACCAGCGCGCAGTGTCGGCGTCGGCCGTCAGCACGCCGGCGTTATAGGCAGAGAGGCCCAGCGCGGTTTGGTAGCGCTTGCGCTTGGCATCGGGCAATTCCGGCAGGCTGGCGCGGCATTCGGCGATGAATTCGTCGGTCAGCACCAGCGGCAGCAGATCGGGATCGGGGAAATAGCGATAGTCGTGCGCGTCTTCCTTGCTGCGCATCGATCGCGTCGTGCCGCTGTCGGGATCGAACAGCCGTGTTTCCTGAACGATCTTGCCGCCGCCCTCGATCACGTCGACCTGGCGGCTGGCCTCGTATTCGACTGTCGCCATGACGAAGCGCACCGAATTGACGTTCTTGGTCTCGGTGCGCGTGCCCAGCGGTTCGCCCGCGCGGCGCACCGAGACATTGACGTCGGCGCGCATCGAGCCCTGATCCATATTGCCGTCGCACGAGCCGACATAGCGCAGGATGCTGCGCAATTTGGCCAGATACGCGCCGGCTTCGGCCGGGCTGGTCATGTCGGGCTTGCTGACGATTTCCATCAGCGCCACGCCCGAACGGTTGAGGTCGACATAGCTCATCGTCGGATGCTGATCGTGCATCAGCTTGCCCGCGTCCTGTTCGACGTGGATACGCTCGACGCCGATCACTTTGGTCTGATCGGGGTGCTTGTCATCGGGCACGATCTCGATCGCACCTTCGCCGACGATCGGATGGTACAGCTGGCTGATCTGGTAGCCTTGCGGCAGATCGGCGTAGAAATAGTTCTTGCGATCGAAGCGCGACCATTGGTTGATCTGCGCGTCGATCGCCAGGCCGGTGCGCACCGCCTGGCGGATGCATTCTGCGTTCAGCACCGGCAGCATCCCGGGCATCGCTGCATCGACCAGGCTGACCTGGGTGTTGGGCTCGGCGCCGAACGCCGTTGCCGCGCCCGAAAACAGCTTGGCCTGCGTGCTGATCTGGGCATGGACTTCCAGCCCGATCACCACTTCCCACTCGCCGGTGGCGCCCTCGATCCGATAGCTCATGTCACCACCACTTTGTGGGCTGCGCGGTAAACGCCGCGCGCCGTTCGATGGCGAGCCCCGCGTTGAGCACGCCCTGTTCATCAAAAGGCCGCCCGGCCAGATGCAGCCCGAGCGGCAGACCATGGCGATCGAGCCCGCATGGCACCGACATCGACGGCAGACCCGCGAGCGAAGCCGGCACCGAAAACACGTCGTTCAGGTACATTTCGAGCGGATCGTCGCTCTGCGCCCCCAGCACGAACGCCGAGGTCGGCGCGGTCGGGGTCAGGATCACGTCGACTTGCTCGAACGCCTGCGCAAAATCGCGCGAAATCAGCGCGCGGACCTTTTGCGCCTGCGTATAATAGGCATCGTAATAGCCCGCCGACAGCACATAGGTGCCGATCAGGATGCGGCGTTTGACCTCGGCGCCGAACCCGGCGGCGCGCGTCGCGGCGTACATATCCTGCAGGCCGGCGCCATCGGGCAGATCGCGCAAGCCGTACCGCACCCCGTCATAACGGGCGAGGTTCGACGAGGCTTCGGCCGGCGCGATGATGTAATATGCCGCCAGGGCATATTTGGTATGCGGCAGGCTGATATCGACGATGTCTGCGCCCGCATCTTTCAGCCACGCGATCCCGTCGTCCCAGCCTTTGGCGACATCGGCATTCAATCCGTCGATGCGGTATTCGCGCGGGATGCCCACTTTCAAACCGCGCAGATCATCCGACAGCCCAGCCGCCCAGGCGGGTACGGGCAGATCGAGACTGGTCGAATCCTTGGCATCGAAGCCCGCCATCGCGCCGAGCATGATCGCGCAATCGGTGACATCGTGCGCCATCGCGCCTGCCTGATCGAGCGACGAGGCATAGGCGACAATGCCCCAGCGGCTGCACCGGCCATACGTCGGCTTGATGCCGGATATGCCGGTATAGGCGGCCGGCTGACGGATCGAACCGCCGGTGTCCGTGCCCGTGGCCGCCGCCGCGATCCGCGCCGCGACCGCCGCTGACGATCCCCCCGACGATCCACCCGGTGTGCGCGGCGCGGTCTCGCCGGTTGCGCGCCAGGGCGAGATCACGCGGCCGAACGCGCTGCTTTCGTTCGACGATCCCATCGCAAACTGGTCGAGATTGAGCTTGCCCAGCATACCTGCGCCCGCGTCCCACAATTTCTGCGAAACGGTCGATTCGTACTGCGGCACAAACCCTTCGAGAATGTGGCTGGCCGCTGTCGTCTGCACGCCTTGCGTTGCGAACAGGTCCTTCATGCCGATCGGCACGCCCGCCATCGCGCCCAGCGTTTCGCCCGCAGCACGCGCCGCATCGACCTTTGCCGCCGCCGCCAGCGCATGATCGGGCGTGGTGAGGATATAGGCGTTGAGCACGGGATTGGCCTGCGCCACCGCCGCATTGAACGCGGTCGCAACTTCGGTGGCGGTAAATTCGCCGCTCGCAACGCCGTCGCGAATGCCGGCGATACCCAGATCGGTCAGGTTGCTCATCTTATTCGATCACCTTGGGCACACCGAAGAATCCGTGTTCGGGCGCCGGAGCATTGGCCAGCACTTTGTCGCGGACACCGCCGCCGGTCAGCGGGTCTGCGCCGACGATATCGGCACGCAGGCGCAACTGGTTGGGTATGACCGCGGTCATCGGCTCGATGCCGGTCACATCCACTTCGCCCAGCTGCTCGACCCAGGCCAGGATACCGTTTAGTTCGGGCACCATCGCGGCCAGGTCTTCGGGCGTGACTTTGATCCGGGCCAGGGCAGCGATTTTCGCTACGTCGGCAGGGGCGACTGACATGCCCTGTTCCTTTTTGGTTTCCCGGCCGATTGCGCGGCCGGGATCGTGTCTATTGCGCGGTGGGATCGGGCGCACCGCCCGGCGCCGGCGCTGCTGCACCCCCGCCCGCGCCCGCTGCGCTACCTTTCTGCATCTGCTGCAGCTGCTGCATCATCATGCGCTGGCGCATCACTTCCTGTTCGCTCTTGAAATCGACCAGGTCGATATCGAACGTCAGGTCGCTGTTCGACGGAATCGAGACTTCGCCGGTCTGCTGGTCGCGCTGTTCGTTTGCGCCATAGGCCAGCCGTGCCGGGATGAACACGTGGTACTTCCCGCCTTTCTGCATCTGCTGCAGCGCCTTGGAAAAACCGGGTATCACGCCCGAAACCGCAATCGGCACATGCTCGCCGTGGGTGAATTCCTTACCACTGGCCAGATGACCGACATAGTTGACCAGCACATAGTCTGTCGCCGCCGGCATCGGGCCGGCGCCAGCCTGCCTGGTTTCGACCGACAGACCTTTTTGCCGCGATTCAAACGCCACCGCTCCGCCCAGCGCGACCGCCAGAGCGACGCCGATCCACAGCTTGGTCAGCGCGCCACTGGCGACGGGCTGAAGCGGAACGCGGGTGATGTCCGTCATGATGACCTCTTTGATAGGATGCCCGGCGCCTCGCCGGCCCGTTCCGATGCCAAAGCAATTGGGCCGGAACAGCGAAAGGGCGCCGCGATAACGGCGCCCTCTTGGCCCAGCACGGGGCCCGTAGCAAGTCTTGGTGCAAAGCTTGTGGATGACATTAGGCGCGGCACCTGGCGGTATCGCACAAACATCAGCCGTAGGTCCTACTTCCCGCCGTCACGTTCCACGCGCTTGCGTTCCAGCTTGCGAGCGCGGCGGATAGCGGCAGCCTTTTCACGGGCGCGCTTTTCCGACGGCTTTTCGAAGTGGCGGCGCAGTTTCATCTCACGGTACACGCCTTCACGCTGCAGCTTCTTCTTGAGCGCGCGGAGAGCCTGATCGACATTGTTGTCCCGGACGAGAATCTGCATAAAAAAAGCCACCTCACGGTATGAAACAGGCCCGAACCCCGACGCTCGCGCACCACACGCAATCAAAATCGGGGGAACACCTGAATAAACAAAAATACAAAGAGGGCCGATTCCCAACCGGGGTCGGCACTTGAAGCGGGGCCACTATCACTTTGGTTGTCCCTGTGCAAGCACCTGAGACACGCCGGATACGCGCAAATCCGCGCCTGTGAAATCAGATTACCACTTTTTCGCGTCTTGCTCTATGGCAACGCGATGGCATCCACTCCTTCCTTTCCCATCGCATCGCTGCTGGTGGCCTGCGGCGGCGCGTTCGGATCGTGGCTGCGCTTTGTCACGGCGCGGCTGTGGACCATGGCGATCGGCCCTGTGGCAACGGCCGCCTTTCCGTGGTCGACGTTGACAGTCAATGTGCTCGGTTCGCTGGTCATGGGGTTGCTGATGGGCTGGCTGGCACGCCATGCGCACGGCGCCGAGACCTGGCGCCTGTTGCTGGGGATCGGCGTTATCGGCGGGTTCACGACGTTTTCGTCGTTCACACTCGATTTCGGCATGCTGGCCGAACGCGGCGCGCTGGGGCTGGGCTTTATCTATATAGCGGTAACGCTGCTGGCCGGGATCGGCGCACTGTTTGCCGGATTGGCCGTAATGAGAGCAATTGCATGAAGACGCCTGATATCCTGAAGAAAACCGGTGGCAAGGCTGCCGAAGTGGTGCGCCAGTTCACCGTGCGCCCCGATGACGACGGCGTGCGGCTCGATCGCTGGTTTAAGCGTCATCTGCCCGATGTCGGCTTTGCCACGGTGTCGCGCTGGGCGCGCACCGGACAGATCCGTGTCGATGGCAAGCGCGCCGAGGTCGATACGCGGCTGGTCGCCGGACAAGCCTTGCGCGTGCCGCCGGGCGGCGCGCTGCCGCCAGGCCCTGCCGGCGACAAGGCGCGCAAGCCGCTGACCGAAGAGGAAATTGCCGCCGCCGATGCGATGGTGATGACGCAGGACCGTGCCGCGATCATCCTCAACAAACCGCCGGGCCTGGCGACGCAAGGCGGCAGCGGCACGTTTTCGCATGTCGACGGCCTGCTCGATGCCTATGTCACCGGGTCAGGCCCGCGCCCGCGCCTGGTCCACCGGCTCGACAAGGATACCTCGGGCGTGTTGCTGGTCGCGCGTACGCCTGGCAGCGCCGCGTTTTTCTCGAAACAGTTCGCCGGGCGCTCGACGCGCAAGATCTACTGGGCGCTCGTGGTCGGCATTCCCGAAGTCTACGACGGGATGATCGAACTGCCGCTGTCGAAACAGCCCGGCACCGGCGGCGAAAAAATGATGGTCGATGAAAGCGGCGAAGGCCAGACCGCGCGCACGCGCTACCGCGTGATCGACCGTGCCGGCAACAGCACCGCCTGGGTCGAACTGCAACCGCTGACCGGGCGCACGCACCAGTTGCGCGTGCATATGGCCGCCATCGGTCATCCGATCGTGGGCGACGGCAAATACGGCGGCCAGGGCGCGTTCCTGACCGGATCGATCAGCCGCAAGATGCACCTGCACGCGCGGCGCCTGATCATTCCGCATCCCGAAGGCGATACGCTGGATGTGACAGCGCCCCTGCCCGACCATTTCGCCGCCAGCCTGACGCAACTGGGCTTTACCGAAAGCGAAGGCGACCTGCCGCTGGAGGACGGTCCCAAAGTCGACCCCAAAGTGGCCGAAAAGCGCGCCGCCCGCGCGCATTCGCGCGATGTGCGCCGCGATCGCAAAGGCGAACGCCGTGGTCGCGGTGCCGACGATCTGAAGCGCACCGAGCGCAAGCCGGCCAACCGCCCCGGGGATAAACCTGTGGGTAAATCGGGCAAACCCGGTGGACGCCGGGTGGTGAAAGCGGGGGCAAAACCTGTGGGCAAGCCTGTGGGCAGGCCCGACGGCAAGACACCTGTTCGGCGCACGGCAAAAGCCCCTTCGCGGCCACCGCGCGGGGCCTGACCGGCAATGATGCGGGATGATTGCGCAGCAAGGCAGCGGACATGACCGGACGTCTGGCGATTTTCGATTGCGACGGCACGATGGTCGACAGCCAGGCCGATATCGCCCTGGCGATGGAGGCCGCATTTGCCGCGCACGGCCGGGTTGCTCCGTCGCGCGCAAAAATCCGCCGGATCGTCGGGCTGTCGCTGACTGAAGCCATCCGGCAACTGGCGCCGGCCGTCGATGCCGAAACGACCGCTTCGCTGGTTGCCGGCTACAAGGATGCGTTTCGCGCGAACCGGGCAGCGGGCATGGTCATCGAACCGCTGTATGACGGCATTGCCGCGCTGGTCGGCGAACTCGATGCCGACGGCTGGCTGCTGGGGGTGGCTACCGGCAAAAGCGATCGTGGCCTGGCGCATGCGCTCGAACGCCACGGCCTTGCCCGACATTTCGTCACGCTCCAGACCGCTGACCGGCATCCGTCGAAGCCCGACCCGGCGATGGTCGTGGCCTGCCTCGATGCGACCGGCATGGCGCCGGCGCAGGCTGTCGTGATCGGCGATACCAGCTATGACATGGCGATGGCGATCAATGCCGGGGTCCGCGCGATCGGGGTCGACTGGGGGTATCATCACCCTGCCGAGCTGGTCGCGGCTGGCGCCGATGCGGTTGCCGGATCGATCGACGAATTGCGTCGGTTGCTGCGCGCGTTCGCACCATGAGCCGCGATCCGGCTTTGGCCCGTTTTGCACTGTTGCAGGCGGTGCGCCTCGTCGCAGCGCTGGTCGCGCTGACAGGCGCTGTCATTCTCAGCCATGGTCAGCCGGCGCTGGCGCATGTGCCCGATGTTGCCGGCGGCGCGCTGCTGGTCATCGGCGCGGCCGGTTTTTTCCTGATCCCTTATGCGCTGGCCAAATTGTGGAAACGTCAGGCGTGAAACGGTTTTATCGCGAAGTTGCCTTGGGCGAAGAGGCTGCAGGCTTTCGCGTGTTGCTCGACGGGCGCGCGATCCGCACGCAAGGCGGTGCGGCGCAAGTGGTCCCGACCGCTGCACTGGGCCAGGCGATGGTCATGGAATGGGCAGACCAGGGCGAAACGATCGATCCGGCCCGGTTCACGTTTCGCGACATGGCGGATTACGCAATCGACGTCGTTGCGCCCGATCCGGCCGCGACGGTCGCTGCGCTGGTCGGTTACGCGGGCAGCGACACGCTGTGCTATCGCGGGTTTCCCGACGAGCCGATTGCAGCGCGCCAGACCGAGCAATGGGAGCCGCTGGTATGCGCGGCAGAGGCGCGGTTCGGGGTGGCGTTCACACGCGTTTCAGGCTTGATGCCGCGGCCGCAGCCTGCTGCAACGCTTGGCGCAATGCTCGAACATATCGCCACGCTCGATCCCTTTGCGCTGGCGGCGTTGCGCAATCTGGCGGGGCTGGCCGCATCGGTGATCATCGGGCTGGCCGCGCTCGAGCCGGATGCGCCGCTGGGTCTGTTGTGGGAAGCGGCTAATCTCGAGGAACTGTGGCAGGCTGAGCTATGGGGCAAGGAGCCCGAAGCCGAAGCGCGCCGGGCTCGGCAGCGTGCGGATTTCTTCAACGCCGCGCGGTTTGCGGAACTGGCCCGCCCCGCCCAATAAAACCACGTCATCCCGGGCATTGACCCGGGATGACGAGATGTTGGTTAAGTGGGGACGATGAGGCTACTCATGCCATAGAGCCCCTCCCCTTCAGGAAGGGGAAAAAGTCAGCCGATCCAGTCGCTGACATCGTGTGCGACTTTGTTCGCCGCTTCGTTCAACGCAGGGCCGACCTGGCCGACATCGGCATCGATGGGCCCACTGCCCGCTTCGAACCGGCGGGTCTGGGTGGTGCCGTCCGGCATCGACCGGGTCGCGTCGAAGCGCACCACCGCCGAGCGCGAGCGCACATCATAGCCGAAATCGAGCAATTGCCCGCTCAGGATCTGGCCTTTGGTAAACGCATCGCCCTCCACCACCAGCCGCTTGCCGCTGGCGCGCAGCGTTTCGGCGAGCAGATGCTGAAACAGGCGCGAGGGCCGTTCGACCCATTGCGCCTTTTTGAGATAAGCGACACGCGCGTCGTCGATCGTGACCGGTACGCGTATGACTTCCAGCTTGGCCGCCGCGCCCGGTTCGATCACGCTGAGCGCAGTGCCCGGCGTGCCGATGATCGTGCTGCCGTCGACCGCGCGGCTGGTCGCGGTCAGAGTCAGCAGCGCGGGCGGCGTCTTGGCATTGCCCAGCCCCAGGTTGATGCATCCGCCAAGCGCCGGGAGCAGCAGCAAGGGGACAAATACAGCACGTTTCATCGTCGTTCCCACCCTCAATGCTTGTAATCGGGCAATTGCGGCCCGCCGATCAGTGTGCCGACACCGCGGTCCTTCATCTGGTCGGTCAGATCGTGCAGCGCATGGATCGTCCCTTGCAGATCGTGGATGGCCGCATCGGTTGCGGGCAATGTCCGCGTGTTCAACTGGTGCACCGCCGGCCGCGTTTCCTCGACCATCGCCTGCAGCGATGTCGCCGCCGAATTGGCCGATTTCAGCGTTTCACGCATCTGGCGCATCAGGCCACTGTTCTGATCATTGATGGCGCTATTGGTCGATTCCGACAGGCGTTCGAAGCTGGCCAGCGTGCCGCTCGCCTGGTGGATCGTCGTCTGCAATTCGCTCAGGGTCGCCTTGATCTGCGGCGCGGTCGCCGCCAGGCTGCCGCTGACCTTTTCGGTGTTGGTGAGGATGTCGCCCACCGTCTTTACATTCTTGTCCGACAGCACCAGCGCCAGCCGGTCGGTCAGATTTGTCAGCTTTTCCAGCAGCACCGGCGCGCTCGACAACAGTTCGCCAAGGCCGCTGCTCTTGGTCGGAATTTCCGGTACGCCATCGGGGCCCGGATCGGTGATCGGCGGCATGCCTTTGACCGCACCTTTCAGCTGGATCGTGGTCACGCCGGTAAAGCTGCCCTGCAGGCTGGCCGTCGTGCCCATCAAAATCGGCACGCTCTTGTTCACGGTGATCCGCACACGGACATAGGCCGGGTCTTTCTTCCACAGCGTGATGTTCGACACCTGGCCGACGGGCACACCGGAAAACGAGACGCTGGCGCCCTTTGTCACGCCGTCGACCGACTGCTTGAAGAAAATGTCATAGCGGTTCTGCTCGGGATGGCTGAGCCGCGCGATCCACACGACCAGCAGCGCGGACGCGATAAACAACGCCAGCGTGACCGCCCCGACCCAGACATAGTTTGCGCGCGTTTCCATTATCGTGCCGATCCTTCCTGGGCCGCCGGAGCCGAGGGCAATGTCTTGTCTGCGGTGTTTTTATGTTCGCTGCTGTGCGCGGCCGATGCCGCGCGCCCGCGCGGGCCCTTGAAATATTCCTGGATCCACGGGTGATCGGTGGCCATCAATTCGGGGATCGTGCCCACCGCGATCACATGCTTGTCCGCGATCACAGCCACGCGGTCGCAGATTTCGTGCAGCGTGTCGAGATCGTGCGTGATCAGAAACACCGTCAGCCCCAGCGTGTGCTGCAGCCCCAGGATCAGCTGGTCGAATGCCGCCGCGCCGATCGGATCGAGCCCCGCCGTCGGCTCATCGAGAAACAGCAGTTCGGGATCGAGCGCGAGCGCGCGCGCCAGCGCGGCGCGCTTGCGCATGCCGCCCGACAGTTCGGACGGATACTTGTTTGCGGCATCGGTCGACAGCCCGGTCAGCAGCACCTTGAACCGCGCGATTTCGTCGAGGAGGATATTGTCGATCTCGGGATAGAATTCGCGCAACGGCACTTCGACGTTTTCGCCCACGGTCAGCGTGGAAAACAGCGCGCCGCCCTGGAACAGCACGCCCCAGCGATCGCGGATCGAAATTTCGGAATCGACACGCGCATCGGTGATTGAATCGCCAAGCACTTCGATCGTGCCGGCCGTGGGAATCTGCAAGCCGATGATCGACCGCATCAGCACCGACTTGCCTGTGCCCGATCCCCCGACCACGCCCAGGATTTCGCCCCGGCGCACATCGAGGTCGAGATTTTCATGCACCGTGACCGTGCCGAAATCATTGCGCAAGCCGCGGATCTGAATGGCGAATTCGCAATCCTGGCGTGATTCGTCGACCGGATCGCTCGCACGCGCCATGCGTTTGCGGCGCGGGTGGTGGTGATCGTGCCTCCCGTGATCATGATCATGATCACGGCCGTGGTCCGCTTCGTCGGCACGGGTCCGGGCGATGTCTTCGGCGCTCATGCCCAACCCACTTCGGTAAAGAACACCGCAAAAAACGCATCGAGCACGATCACCGTAAAGATCGCCAGCACCACCGCCGCGGTCGTGCGCTTGCCAACTTCCTCGGCATTGTCGCGCACCTGCATGCCCTGGTAACACCCGGCCAACGCGACGATCAGGCCGAACACCGGGCCTTTGATCAGCCCGACCCAGATGTCGTACGTCGGCACGACTTCGCGAATGCGCAGCAGGAATGTCAGGAACGGGATGTGGAGCGTAAACTGCGCCAGGAATGCGCCGCCGATCATGCCGAGCACCGCCGAATAGATACCCAGCAGCGGCATCATGATCACGGTCGCCATGATTCGCGGCAGGATCAGCACTTCCATCGGGCCGACGCCGATGGTGCGCATCGCATCGACTTCCTCGGTCAGCTTCATCGTGCCGAGTTCGGCGGCGAACGCCGAGCCGGACCGGCCCGCAACCATGATCGCGGTCATCAGGATGCCCAGTTCGCGCAAGGTGAGCCGCCCGACCAGGTTGACGGTATAGATTTCGGCGCCGAACTGGCGCAATTGCGCGGCGCCCTGCTGGGTGATCACGATGCCGACGAGAAAGCTCATCAGCCCGACGATCGCCAGCGCGTTGACGCCGACCAGTTCCATCTGATGCACCAGCGCGCGCCAGCGGACACGCGTGGGATGGAGAAGTACCGGGCCGATCGACAGCACCATTTCACCGACGAAACCCACCACGCCAACGGCGCCCGTGCCCATCTCGACCACGGCTTCGCCGATCTTCTGGGGCACGCGCAGCCATACCGGCAATCGCTTGAGCTCTTCGACCGGCTTGCGATCGTCGACTTTGCCCAGCGCCTCGATCAGGCGGGTGGCGATGTCGTCGGCATTGACGAGTTTTGCCCCGGTATCAGCCATCGTTCGCAGGCAGACCCACGCGCCGACGGTGTCGATCGCGGTGACTCCGCCCAGATCGAGCGTCGCAACCGGAGCCTCGACCGCGCGCAGCCGCCGATCGAGCATACCAACTGTCGACACCAGCAACGAGCCTGTCAACGCCAGCGTGTCGCCGTTCTCGCCATGGTTCAAGGTAAAATCGGGCGCTTGCGTCATCGCTGCACGTCATGCGGCATTATTTGTAACACGGCAAGCGCCGAGCGGTTGCGCAGCAGCGCCAGGACGCCAAAAGGTTGCGCCGCAAGCGCCGCGATGGCAAGGCGATCGCGTCATGACCGAGAACATTCCAGACGCCGCGGAAACGCTGGCCAAGACCTTCGAGCCTGCCACGATCGAGGCGAAATGGTATCGCCATTGGGAAACCAGCGGCGCATTTCGCCCCGCGCGCCCCGATGCCGCGCCGTTCACGATCGTCAATCCGCCCCCCAATGTGACCGGCAGCCTGCATATCGGTCACGCGCTGGACAACACGCTGCAGGATGTCCTGATCCGGTACGAGCGGCTGCGCGGCAAGGATGCGCTATGGGTGGTGGGCACCGATCATGCCGGAATCGCGACGCAGATGGTGGTCGAGCGCCAGCTGGAAGCGCGGCAGGACAAGCGCACCAATTACACGCGCGAGCAGTTCATCGACAAGATCTGGGAATGGAAGCGCGAAAGCGGCGGCACGATCACAAACCAGCTGCGCCGGCTGGGCTGTTCGATGGACTGGAGCCGCGAGCAGTTCACGATGGACCCGCATTTTACCCGCGCGGTGGTGAAAGTGTTCGTCGACCTGCACAACCAGGGCCTGATCTATCGCGACAAGCGGCTGGTCAACTGGGACCCGAAGCTGAAGACCGCGATTTCCGACCTCGAGGTCGAAACGCGCGAGATCAAGGGCGGCTTCTGGCGGTTCCGCTATCCGCTGGCCGATGGCGTGGTGCGCGCAGATGGCCTCGATCATATCGAGGTGGCGACCACGCGCCCCGAGACGATGCTGGCCGATATGGCGGTCGCGGTGCATCCCGATGATCCGCGCTATCAGTCGGTGATCGGCGCGTGGATCACGCTGCCGCTGACCGGGCGGCGCATCCGCATTGTCGCCGACGAGCATGCCGACCCGGAACTGGGTTCCGGCGCAGTCAAGATTACGCCAGGGCACGATTTCAACGATTTCGACGTGGGCAAGCGCGCCGGATTCAAGGCATCGGACATGTTCAACATGTTCGACGCGCAAGCGCGCGTGGTGCAGACAGCCGACAACCTGATCCCCGACCGGTTCATCGGCATGGACCGCTTCGATGCGCGCAAGGCGGTCGTGGCGGACCTGGCCGAAGCCGGTCTGCTGGTGCCGCATATCGACAAGGACGGCGCCGAACACGAATTCGAACCGCGCACGATCCAGACGCCGTTCGGCGATCGCGGCGGCGTGGTGATCGAGCCGTGGCTGACCGACCAGTGGTATGTCGATGCCGCCACTCTGGCCCAGGCGCCGATGGACGCGGTGCGTTCGGGCGCGATCGAGATCGTGCCAAAGACCTGGGAAAAGACGTTCTTCAACTGGATGGGAAATATCCAGCCGTGGTGCGTGTCGCGTCAACTGTGGTGGGGCCACCGCATTCCCGCGTGGTATGATGCCGATGGCAAAGTCTATGTCGCCCCCGACGAAGCGGGCGCGCAGGCGCAGGCCGGCGAAGGCGCAGTGTTGACGCGCGATGAAGACGTGCTCGATACGTGGTTTTCGTCCGCGCTGTGGCCGTTTGCGACTTTGGGTTGGCCCGATGAGAATGACGCGATGGTCGCACGGCATTATCCGGGCGACGTGCTGATCTCGGGCTTTGACATCCTGTTTTTCTGGGATGCGCGCATGGCGATGCAGGGCCTGCATTTCATGGGCGAAGTGCCGTGGCGGCGGCTGTATCTGCACGGGCTGGTGCGCGCGGCCGATGGCCAGAAAATGTCGAAGTCCAAGGGCAACGTCGTCGATCCGCTGGTGCTGATCGATCAGTACGGCGCCGATCCGTTGCGGTTTTTCATGTGCGCGATGGAAAGCCAGGGCCGCGATGTCAAAATGGACGAGCGCCGGGTCGAAGGCTATCGCAATTTCGCGACCAAGCTGTGGAACGCCGCGCGGTTCTGCCAGGCCAACGGGATCGGCGCGTCGTCGTCGCTGGCTGCGCCTGTGGCGGCGCATGCCGTCAACCGCTGGATCATCGGCGAAGTGGCCGGGACGCTGGGCACGCTTAACCAGGCGATGGCGGATCTGCGGTTCGATGCGGCGGCCAATGCGATCTATCACTTCGCGTGGGATACGTTCTGCGACTGGTATATCGAATTTATCAAGGGTGCGTTCGATGACGAGACGCGCGCCGTGGCCGGCTGGGTGCTCGATCAGATCCTGGTGATGCTCCATCCGTTCATGCCGTTCGTCACCGAGGAATTGTGGCACGCGTTGTCCAGCCCCGCCCACCCCCGCGCAAACGACCTGATCCTGGCGCGCTGGCCCGAGCCGGCAGCAGCGGGCGATCCGGCCGCCAAAGTCGAGGTTGAATGGCTGATTGCCCTGGTATCGGGATTCCGCACCGCGAAAAATGAACTGGGTCTCGCGCCCGGCGTGCGACTTGAAGCGTGGCTGCCCGATCCAAGCGCGGCGACGCGCGCGATCATCGCAAGCAATGGTCCGGCGATCGACCGGTTGGCGCGCCTGTCGGCGATCCACCTTTCGCCGGCACCTGCCGGCGCGGCGATGCAGATCGGCGCTGGCGATGCGACGCTGATCGTGCCGCTGGAAGGGCTGATCGATATCGCCGCCGAACGGGCGCGGCTGCAAAAGGCGCTGGCCGTGTCGCAAAAGGAAGCCGCTGCCCTGGCCGGCCGCCTGAACAACGCATCCTTCGTCGAACGTGCCAAGCCCGAAGCGGTCGATAAAGCCCGCGCCGACCACGCAGCCCACACCGCCGAAGCCGCGCGGCTTTCGGCAGCCCTCGCCCGTCTTAATCCTCCCCGGAACGGGGAGGGGGACCGCGCGTAGCGTGGTGGAGGGGCCTCGCCTCATGACGCAAAGGTCGCGATTTCGCGCCGGGTCAGATGACACGTCCAAGCGAAGATTCACCCAGCCGCACCGCCCCTCCACCACGCCCCAGGAAAGAGGGGGCGCGGTCCCCCTCCCCGTTTCGGGGAGGATTTGATGCTCGTCCTGGCCACGACCACGCCGGGCGAGGCGGAGATTTTTGCGTCATTGCAGGGCGAAGGCGCGTCGATCGGGCGGCCGAGTGTGTTCGTGCGGCTGTCGCGGTGCAACCTGGCGTGCGTGTGGTGCGACACCGCCTATACGTGGCGGTTTGCCGGCGACAATCGGCCGCACCGCGATGGCATCGCCTTCGAGCGTCAGGCCAACCAGGTCATGATGGAGCCCGCCAAAGTTGCCGCGCGCATCGCCGCATTCGGCGTGCCGCGTGTCGTCATAACAGGCGGCGAACCGCTGTTGCAGGCGCCTGCCCTGGCGCAGATGATCGCGGCCCTGCCCCGCGAAATGCACATCGAGGTCGAAACCAATGGCACAGTGGCGCCCAGCCCCACGATCGATGCGATGATCGACCAGTATAATGTCAGCCCGAAACTCGCGCATTCGGGCAATCCCGCCCCGCTCGCGTTGATCCCCGAACGCATGACCGGATGGGCGGCCGACCCGCGCGCACTGTTCAAATTCGTGATCGCCAGCGCCGATGATCTGGCCGAAGTGCGCGCGCTGGCGCTGACTTACGCTATCGTGCCCGAGCGCCTGTTCGTCATGCCCGAAGGCACCGACAGCGCGACGTTGCGCATGCGATCACGCTGGCTGAGCGAAGCAGCCATGCAAGCCGGCTGGCGCTTCACCGACCGGCTGCATATTCATTTGTACGGGGATACCCGCGGTACCTGATCAGAACGGGATATCGTCGTCGAGATCGTTGCCATAACCGCCCGATGAGCCACCACCCGAAGCGCCGCCACCAGACGATCCGCCGCCAAAGCCGCCGCCCCCCGAACTGCCTGAAGACGCACCGCCCGAACGCTGGCCACCGCTACCGCCGCCGTATCCGCCGCGTTCGCCACCACGATCACCGCCGCCGCCGCCGCCGGGCGCACCATCGAGCATCGTCAACACCGAGCCCGGGCCCTGCAACACGACTTCGGTCGAATAGCGATCCTGACCGTTTGCATCCTGCCATTTGCGCGTGCGCAGCTGGCCCTCGATATAGATTTTCGATCCTTTTTTCAGGAAGCGCTCGGCCACCCCGACCAGACCTTCGGAAAAGATCGCGACGGTGTGCCATTCGGTGCGTTCCTGGCGATCGCCGGTGTTGCGATCCTTCCACGATTCCGATGTCGCGATGCGCAGGTTGCACACCTTTCCGCCGTTCTGGAACGACTTCGTTTCGGGGTCCGCGCCCAGATTGCCGATCAGAATGACTTTGTTGACGCTGCCTGCCATCGAATCGGTTCCCTTGGTGTAATGGCCGTGAAGGTAGCCGATGCAGGCGTCCGATCAAACCGATCAGCCCCGGACTTTCCCCGAGAAATTAGCCCAAACCTGCGGCAACCGCCGTCCAGTAGACGATGCCCGAAAACACATATGCCACGCCGAACAAATAGCCGAGCATGAACACCGGCCATTTCCAGCCGTTGGTTTCGCGCCGGGTGACCGCGATCGTCGACATGCATTGCGGCGCAAAAACGAACCACGCCAGGAAGGCCAGCGCCGTCGCCAGGCTCCAGTGGCGTTTCAGCTGCCCGGACAGGCCGATTGCGCGCGCTGCGTCGTCCTTGGCGCCGACCGCATAGGTCGTCGCCAGCGAGCTGATCGCGACTTCGCGCGCGGCCATAGTCGGGATCAAACTGAGCGCGATATCGCGGTTGAAGCCGATCGGTTCGACCACCACCGCCAGGCCATTGGCGATGTGCCCGGCGACCGATGCGTTGACCTGATCCTGTCCCGGCTCGGCGCGCGGGAAATTCAGCAGCAGCCACAGCACGATCGCGACGGTAAAGATCATCGTTCCCGCGCGGCGCAGGAAGATCCAGCCGCGCTGGAACAGCCCGAGCGCCATGTCCTTCACCGTCGGCAGCTGGTATTTGGGCAATTCCATGATGAAGCCCGACGCTTCGCCCTTGGTCAGCGAGCGGCGGAAGATCAGCGCGGCGGCCATCGCGCCGACGATGCCGGCAAGATACAGTACGAACAGCACCAGCCCCTGCAACCCCATGCCCGGCAGCACATTGCGCGCCGGGATGAACGCGGCGATGATCACCGCATAGACCGGCAGCCGCGCCGAACAGGTCATCATCGGGGCGATCAGGATCGTGGTCAGCCGGTCTTTCGGATCGGTGATCGACCGTGTCGACATGATGCCGGGCACCGCGCAGGCAAACGACGAGAGCAGCGGAATGAAACTGCGCCCGGACAGGCCGACGCCCGCCATCATCCGGTCCATCAGGAACGCAGCGCGCGCCATATAGCCGGTCGCCTCCATCATCAGGATGAAGAAGAACAGCACGAGGATCTGCGGCAGGAACACGATCACCGTGCCCACGCCCGCAATCACGCCATCGGTCAGCAGATCGCGCAACAGCGACGGCGGCATCACAGTCCGCAATTCGGCCGAGCCCATGGAAAACAGCGCATCGAGCCCGTCCTGAAACGGCTTGGCCCAGCTGAACACCGCCTGGAACACGATGAACAGCAGCGCGAACAGGATCACCGGGCCCAGCCAGGGATGCAGCAGCACCATATCGAGCCGCGCGTGCAGCCGGTGCTGCGACGTTTCGGACAGGACCGCGCCGCGCGCCATCGTGCGCGCCATCATCCGGCGTTCGCTCATCGTCAGCGCCGCGCGGGGCTTTGCCTGGCCGGTTTCGAGACTGTCCCGCGCGACGCTGACCGCGTGCGCCAATTCGGTCAGGCCACGCCGCCGCACCGCTACGGTTTCGATCACCGGCACGCCCAGTTCTGCCGCCAGCGCCGCCGGATCGAGCACCAGCCCGTCGCGCGCCGCCAGATCGACCATATTGAGCGCCACGACCGTCGGCCGGCCCAGCGCGATCACTTCCTGCGCGAGCACCAGATGCTGTTCGAGGTTTGACGCATCGAGCACGATCACCAGCACTTCGGGCCGCGCCTGGCCCGGCTGTTCGCCCATGATCACGCGGCGGGTGACTTCTTCGTCGGGGCTGGTGGTATCGAGCCCGTAAGTGCCGGGCAGATCGATCAGTTCGACCGGTTCGCCGCTGGGCATCAGCATGCGCCCGGCCTTGCGCTCGACGGTGACGCCAGGATAATTCGCGATTTTCTGGCGCGCGCCGGTCAGCGCGTTGAACAGCGCGCTTTTGCCCGCATTGGGATTGCCGACCAGCGCGACGACGGCGGGCAAGCGGCTCATGCAGCCACGACTTCCATTGCTGCCCCGTGGACGCGGCGCAGTGCGACCGTCATCCGCCCGACTTCGACCGCCAGCGGATCACGCGTCATGAACACGCCGCGATAGGCCAGTTGCACTTGCGCGCCAACATCGAGACCCAGCGCCTGCAACCTTTGCGCCTCCTCGGGCACGAGCGCGGCCCAGTCGACCGCGACGATGCGCGCAGGTGTGCGAATGGGGAGTTGGTCAAGGGTCACTGCTGCGGGCTGCCACAGCAGGCAAACAATTGCAAGTCATTCGCATTAGAGACAGGTTATCAATTGGTCATGCGTGGGAGGTACGCCCCCCGATCCTCCCCCAACCCTCAACCTAGGTCGCGGGATACCGCAGCCGGCCTGCAAAGCGCGACAGGCTGAAGCGGTCGCCTTTGGGGTGGAGCACTTGCGCCTTGAGCTTTTCGAAGCGCATGACGCCGTCGATGCGGCGCGCCAGGAACGCGCGGGTGTCGGCATGATCCTCGCTGGTGTCGTCGGCAAAGACCGACAGTGTCGCCGCGTAGATCGCGCCGAGCGTCATGCGTTTGGTGTAATGGTTGTAATCGGTCGCGGTATCGCCCGCGAGCCGCCACATCACGTCCGCGGTCTGCCACGCCAGCCGCGCGGTCTGCGCGACATGATGCGGCTTGGCCATTTCGATCAACGCGCGGCGCAGCGATTCCTGCTGCCCGGCGATGGCATCGAGGCGGAACTGGATCATCACGCGGATGCGTTCGCGGATCGGCAGCGTGGCCAGGTGCTCGGCCGGCAGGGCCGCGGCCATGTCCCTGTCGATGGCGTGGATCCACGCCGCGATCATCGCCATCGCCTGGCCGTCAAAGGCAAACCGTGCGGCTTCGCCATCGACGCCTGCCATGTTGGCGGCGGCCAGGACCGCGGTATCGGTCCAGCCGTCGAACGCCGCCGCGTCAGCAATCAAAGGCGCAAGTTGCAGCCGAAATTCGTCAGTCGCGTATGCCATCGTCATGTGATCAGCCCTCAGAACGTGGGTCCATAGGTCTTGTGGCCGCCGCCGGCGCGCGCCCGCGATTCGGTAATCGCGGCCAGCACCGGGCTTTCCTTGCCATCGAGCGTTGCATAATCGCGCGCGGAACGGCCGGAATTGTCGGGCCGGTCGGGATTTGCCCCGGCTTTCAGCAAGCTGCGCACGACTTCCAGATCGCGGCGGCTGACCGCATCGATCAGCGGTGTGCTGCCGGTGTTGTTGGTCTCGTCGACGCGCGCGCCAGTGCTGATCAACAAATCGACGCCTTCGACAAAGCCGAGTTCAGCCGCGATTTCGAGCGGGGTTTCGCCCTTGGAATTGCGCGCGTTCACATTGGCGCCCTTGGCAATCATGAATTGCATCCACACCATGTCGCGCCGCGCGGTCACGATGTGCAACGCGCTGTCACCAGTGGTGATGTCCTTGGTGTTGACGATCTGGGTCGAGGGCTTGCTCAACATGTCGTTGACAGCGTCGCCATCCTTTTTGCGGATCGCATCGAGGAATTTGTAGCTTTCGGAAAACTGCGCAGCCGCCGGTACCGGCGCGGCCATGCCTGCCACCAGTGCCACTGCCGCCAGCGCGGCGGCGAACGAGTTTCCTGCGCGCAACCCAAAGTTCCTGTTCACGTCGATCCGATCCTCAATAATACGTGTTTGCGCCTCGCCATTCGCCATGTCTATCATGGCAACAGTGATGTTTACGCGTCATTTTTCCGCGCGGAACGGCACGTGCCTTTTATTGTTATGGCCAGGGCAACCCTTGCCAGCGGCGGGTTAGCAGAGCATGAACCGAAGCGCCATGCCAGCCATATACCCCCGATATGCCTCGAAGCCCCGCTTGCGCCTGGCTCTGGCCTTTTGCGCCGCATCGTTGCTGATGATCGTGCCGGGCGGATGCAGCCAGAGCACGCCCAGACAAGACCCGCCGCTGTCCGGATCGACGCTGGGCGGCCCGTTCACCCTGGTCGATAAAGCAGGCAAGACAGTGCATTACGCCGATTTTTCGGGTAAATACCGCATCGTGTATTTCGGCTATACGTTCTGTCCCGATGTCTGCCCGCTCGATCTGCAACACATGATGCTGGGCTATCACCTGTTTGCCAAAGCGCATCCGGCGCTGGCCGCGCATGTTGCCCCGATGTTCATCACGATCGACCCCGCACGCGACACACCCGCCGTCGTCGGGCAATACGCCGGCGCGTTCGGCCCCGAACTGATCGGCCTGACCGGCACGCCGGCGCAGATCGCGGCGGCGGCCAAGGCGTTTGCGGTGTTCTACCAGAAGCGTGCAGGCGCGACGCCGGGCACATACCTGATGGACCACAGCCGCGCCGCCTATCTGATGGGCCCCGATGGCAAGCCGATCGCGCTGCTGCCGGTCGACCAGGATGGCAAGGCGGTGGCGGCCGAGCTCGAAACCTGGGTGCAATGACAGCCGCCCCACCCGTCAACCGCTTCTGGAACAAGCCGCTGGCCGCACTGAATCGCGAGGAATGGGAAGCGCTGTGCGATGGCTGCGGCAAATGCTGTTTGCACAAGCTGGAAGATGAAGACACCGGTGATGTCTGGCGCACCAATGTCGCGTGCAAGCTGCTCGATCTGAAATCCGGACGCTGTTCCGACTATCGCCATCGCAAGGCGATCGTGCCCGATTGCCTGCGGCTGACGCTGCGGCTGGTCAACGAAGTGCCGTGGCTGCCCGAAACATGCGCCTATCGCCTGCGCGCCGAAGGAAGTCCCCTGCCCGACTGGCATTACCTGGAGTCGGGCGATCGCGATGCCGTGCACCGCGCCGGGCAATCGGTGGTGGGCAAGGCGATCAGCGAAGTGATCGCAGGGCCACTGGAGGATCATATCGTCGATGCCGACGGCGTGCCACTCCATGCGCACGGGCAAGACGACGATGAAGGCGTGCTCTGGTGAGCTGGTTGCCCGGCCGCCTGCGCCGCGAAACGCCTGCGCCGCAAGTGCGCGTCGGTGATCGGGTGCTGCCGCTGGAAGTGCGCAAGCTGGCGCATGCGCGGCGCCTGACGCTGCGGCTGGCCCCCGATGGCAACGCGGTGCGGGTGTCGATGCCCGATTGGGTTTCGGCGCGCGAGGCGCTGGCGTTTGCGACATCGCGCGCCGACTGGCTCGCCGCGCAGATCGCGCGCGTTCCCGATGTGGTGACGATCGCGCCGGGCGCCACGGTCGCATACCGGGGCCGCGACCTGGCGATCGAATGGAACGCACAGGCGGGGCGCAAGCCGGCGGTGATAGAGGATCGGCTGGTGATCGGCGGCCCGCTCGAAAACCTGGCCGGGCGCACCGCGCGCTGGCTGGAAGCCGAAGCCAGACGCCTGATTGCCGACGATCTGGCACATTATTGTGCGCGGCTCGGGCGTGCAGACGCGCCGAAAGTAGCGCTGTCACGCGCGCGGCGGCGCTGGGGCAGTTGCGCGGCCGATGGCACGATCCGCATCAACTGGCGCCTGGTCATGGCCCCCGACGCGGTGCGCCGCTCGGTGGTCGCCCACGAAGTCGCGCACCTGGCGCATTTCGATCACAGTCCGGCGTTCCACCGCTGTCTGGCCGATTTGTTCGAGGGCAGCGTCGATACGGCCAATCGCTGGCTCAATCGGCAGGGACCGTCGTTGTATCAGCCGTTTGGTTGAACTGGCAATTTTGCCGCGCAATGCCTATAACAGCGTGATGAGCACTTTCTGGAGCAATGTGTCGCCGCGCCGGGCGATCCGCGACATCTGGCAGATCTTGGGCGCGCCCAGCGAATTCCGCTTTCCCGCGCTGGCGATCGCCGCGTTGATTACCGGATCGATCTTCTGGCTGATGGTCAACCAGGAGGGCCGCGCGCTGCCGCCGCCGCCAAAGATCCTGTATTTCGAAAGCTGGCGCGCCGATCGCAGCGACAAGGATATCATCGCGGGCAACATCAGGGCCGCGCGGGAGGCAAAAGCCCAAGCCGCCGCCGAGGAAGCGCGCGCCGAAGACATGCGCCAGATGTACAAGGCAGTCGGCTCTGCCACCGGGCTCGATACCGACACGATGTATAAACAGGGCAAGATCGACCGCATTGCCGAAGACAAGGCCCGCGCCGCCAAGGACCAGGCGCTGCTCAACCGGTTTCTCGACAAAGGCGCAAAGCCGGTCATCGATCCTGAAGCCACGGCCACGCCATAATGCCGCCGGGCGATGACGCCTGGATGGCGGCGGCCGCAAGCATCGCTGCGCAGGGCCGCCCGCTCAGCCGTCCCAATCCTGCGGTCGGCGCGATTGTTGTCGCCAACGAGCGCGTGGTCGGGCGCGGCCATACGCAAGCCGGCGGACGCCCCCATGCCGAAGCGGTCGCGCTGGCCATGGCGGGCGGCGCGGCCAAAGGCGCAACGCTGTATGTCGCCCTGGAACCTTGTGCGCATGTCAGCGCACGCGGGCCCGCCTGCACCGATCTGGTGATTGCAGCGGCGCCGGCGCGCGTGGTCATCGGATGTACCGATCCCGATCCGCGTACCGCCGGCCAGGGCATTGCCCGGCTGCGCGAGGCAGGCATCCACGTCGATGTGATCGACCATGCTGCGGCCCGCGCCTCATTGGCAGGGTATTTGCTGCGCACGCGCCACGGCCGGCCACATGTCACGTTGAAGCTGGCGACATCGCTCGACGGGCGAATCGCGACGGCCTCGGGCGAAAGTCAGTGGATCACCGGTTCCGCTGCGCGCGCGCATGTCCATGCCATGCGCGCGCGCAGCGATGCGATTCTGGTGGGCGGCGCGACATTGCGCGCCGACAATCCCCGGCTCGATGTGCGTCTGCCCGGATTGGAGGTGCGCAGCCCGCAGCGATACGTGCTCTCGCGCGGCACTGCGCCCGAAGGGTGGCACGCGGTTGCCGACATCACTGCGCCCGATGCGTTCGGCAGCGCGCAATACCTGTATGTCGAAGGCGGCGCGGGCGCGGCGGCAACATTCCTGGCCGCCGACCGGGTCGACCGGCTGATGATATACCGCGCGCCGATCGTGATCGGTGCAGGCGCGGCGTCGATCGGCGATATCGGGCTTCACGACCTTGCAGATGCGCATGATCGTTGGCGGCTGGTAGACCAGTGCCAGCTTGGCAGAGACGCGCTGGACATCTACGACCGCCTGGACGGCTGACAAAGGGAATCGCGCAAAATGTTCACGGGCATCATTGTCGAACTGGGCAAAGTGCTGGCGCTGAAGGACACGGGCGACCACCGCGTCACGATCTCGACTGCGCGAAACCAGTGCTCGATCGCGATCGGCGCGTCGATCGCGTGTTCGGGCGTGTGCCTGACGGTGGTCGAAAAGGGCACCGGTTTCGGCGGCGAAACCGGCACCGGCTGGTTTGCGGTCGATGTCTCGGGCGAAACGATCAGCTGCACCGTGCCCGCGCAATGGCAGGTAGGTGCGCGGCTCAATCTGGAGCCCGCGCTGAAACTGGGTGAAGAGCTCGGCGGGCATATCGTATCGGGCCATGTCGACGGCATCGGCGAAGTCGCCGCGATCACGCGCGATGGCGCGTCGCGCCGCATAGACTTCCTCGCGCCCGCAGACCTGGCGCCGTATATCGCGGCCAAGGGCTCGATCACGATCGACGGGGTGTCGCTCACGGTCAACACCGTGTCCGACGAAGCCGATGGTCGCGCCCGGTTCGGCGTCAATATCATCCCGCACACCGCAGATGTGACCACGCTGGGCGCGCTGGTGCCGGGCGCTGCGGTCAATCTGGAAATCGACGTGCTGGCGCGCTATCTGATGCGGATGCAGAGCACGACGCGCGCGGCGTCTTGATATCCTCGTTCCGCGGACGCTGTCAGGCGGCCACGGTGCGCAATGCCTCGATAAACTGTTCGATATTGCCCGTAGTCAGCCCGGCGATGTTGATCCGGCCCGATCCGGCCATGTAAATGCCGTGCTTGTCGCGCAATGTCAGGATTTGCGCCGGGGTCAGCGGCAGGATTGAAAACAGGCCGTTCTGGATGCCCAGCGGCGCCATTGCGATCGGCCCGACGTGTTGCGCGGCGGCAAGCCGGTCGCGCACCTGGCGCATGCGATCGCGCATGTCGTCAAGCTCGCTCAGCCACATTGCGGTCAGCGCGGCATCGCCCAGGATAATCCGCACCGCCGCCGCGCCATGATCGGGCGGCATCGACCAGCTGGCGCGCGCAATCGACGCGCCATTGGTCATTGCGCGGTTCAACGCCTCGGCATCGCTGGTCACGGCATAAAATGCGCCGACACGGTCGCGATACAGCCCGAAATTCTTGTCGCAGCTATAGGCGACCAAAGCCTCGGGCACGGCGCCGAGCACCCGGCGCAAGCCATAGGCATCCGCCTCCATCCCCGCGCCAAGCCCTTGGTAGGCGAGATCGAGCAGCGGCAGCACATTGCGGCTGGCCAGCAGCGGCGCGATCTCGTCCCACTGCGCTTCGGTATAATCGACGCCGCTGGGGTTGTGGCAGCAACCGTGCAGCATCACGCAGTCGCCCGGGCCCGCCTGGCCAAGCGCCGTCTTCAAGGCGTCCAGATCGGCCGTGCCCTCGGGCGTGACATGGCCGAACGTCACCAGTTCGATGCCCGCCGCCGCCACGATCTGCGCGTGGTTGGGCCACGACGGCACGCCCATAAGGATACGGCGGACACCCGCACGCTTCGCCACTTCGACTGCCAGCCGTACCGCGCCGGTGCCGCCCGGCGCCTGCATCCCCTCGACCCGCGCGCGATCAAAACCGGTGCCGAAGATATAGGGGATCAGCGCGTGGACAAAGCCCATGTCGCCGTCGGGACCGAGGTAGGATTTGCTGTCCTGCGTTTCCACCAGCCGTGCTTCGGCCGCCTTGATCGCCCTGAACACCGGGGTTTCGCCGGTCGCGGTGCGATAGACGCCCACGCCCAGGTCGATCTTGTCGGCGCGCGGATCAGCGTTGAACAGCTTGATCAGGCCCAGCAGGGCATCGGCGGGTTGCGGCGACAGAGCTTCAAGCATGGGATACGGCCTTCGCGGGGATAATAACCGGCGCCCCCTTGCCCCTCGCCACGCGGCGGCGCAAGCCGTTTAAGAGTTTTTATGAACTCAGAACGGCACCCATTTCTGCTTGTGGGTAAAGTTCAGATAGCCACCGTTGACGCCAAGCCGCAGCCCCGCACCCATGCGCACCGGGATCACCACCAGGTCGCCCTTGCGCAGATACGACACGTTGAACCCGCCGAGCAGATAAGCCTGGCCCTCGCCAGCGGCGATGCGGCCATACAGCTTTTCGGTATCGTGCAGATTGTAGACCAGCACGAACGTGCTGCCGCCGCTGCCGCCGACATCGAACCCGACCGACGGCCCGGTCCAGTATATCGGCTGCTGCCCCTCGATCTTGTGATGCAACACGCCGCTGCCATAGCGCAGGCCGACAACGAACGCGCCGCCGCCTTCGCTGCCGGTGATATAGCCGTCGGGCTCACCCTGCTTTTTCAGGATGTCGCGGATCATCAGGGCCAGCCCGCGCGCACCTTTGCCGAAGACGTTCTCGGCGGCGTTGAACAGTTCGTTTTCGCTGTAGGTGTCACCGCTGCCTTGCGCAACAGGGCCGCCGACCTGGCCACCCTGCCCCTGCGCGGTATAGCCGGCGCCTGCCGACGCGCCGCCGCCGGTGCCGGTTGACTGATCGGATTGGGGGGCGCGGTCGTATCGCGGGGCCTCGTCGGATGGCGGAGCCTGGTCGGATGGCGGGAGCTGCTGCGGCACCGATGGCGCTTGCGGCGTTGCCGGTACGGCCGGCAACGGAGCCTGGCCATGGTTGATATCGGCATCGATCGCGCTGTTGGGATCGATCGTCTGCACTTGCGCATGCGCCAGCGGCGCCGCCATCAGCGCAAGGCCGGCGCCAAGGGCCGAAATCCTGCGCGATGCCATAACTGTGCCTTTGATCATACGAGCGCCCCACCTTTGCCCAAACACGTAAAGGAAAGCCAACGGCAGGCATCCCCCATTACGTTTGCCGCACCCTGTCCATCTGGCAAGTGCATCACCCGTCCTGGTGGTGGACAATTGCCCCCGGACAATGAACCCACGATGACTCGCCCGTTTTTCGCGTCCGACAGCCCCATTGCACGCCTGCGCGCGCCTCCCAGGAAAAAATCCGCAACCGCCTTGCGCGCCCAAAAAACCGAAGGTATAGCGCGCCCTCGCCGCAGCGATCCGGAGACGTGGGTGAGTGGCTGAAACCAACGGTTTGCTAAACCGTCGTACGGATACATCTGTACCGAGAGTTCGAATCTCTCCGTCTCCGCCAAATCCTTGATAATCGGCACTTTTTCCCACATGGGAATTTCCCCTTTTAACATGAAACGGCCCAAAACCGTTGGTGCTGTGACCACTTTTGTGACTACCCCAGCTTGGCCGCGTGCTGCTGGTCGGGTGTCAGGAAGGCGAGATAGATCTCCGTCGTCTTGACACTCGTGTGACCCAGAATGCCCTGAAGTGCGTAGATTCCGCCGCCATCCCGAAGGTAGCGAACGGCAAAAAGATGGCGCAAATCGTGGAATTTGAAGCGCACGAAGGGGTGCCCACGGTGTGACCACTTTTGTGACCACTTGCTTGTCAACCGGCGCGCGGTTGCCCCGAACTGCGACGACACCCAATCCATCGTTTGGCCATCGGTTCGATGGAACACAATCTGTGATAGATTGGTATTGGGCTGGCGCCTGAGAATGGCGATGGCACCTTTGGAAAGCGGCACGGCACGCAGCTTGCTGCCCTTGGTTGTCAATTGGCGTCCAAACGGGACCCGCTATCGGCGTGCAAAAGGGGACCACTTGGCGGCGTTGCACTTGGGTTGATGCCGGGCGCTGATTTCGCGCTGGGGCTGGCGTAGGGAGGGCGTAGCCCGACCGGAGGCAGCCCCAGCGCGAAGTAAATTTTTATCGAGGTTTGGCCGGGTCAGTTGCGGTGTTTGAAGCGCCAGCTGTCGTTGCCCGTTTCGATGATGTCGCAATGGTGGGTGGTGCGGTCGAGCAGCGCGGTCGTCATTTTGGGATCGCCGAACACGGTCGGCCATTCGCCAAACGCCAGATTTGTGGTGATGATTACCGAGGTCTTTTCGTAGAGTTTGCTCATCAGGTGGAACAGCAATTGGCCGCCGGAACGGGCGAACGGCAGATAGCCCAGTTCATCGAGCACGACGAGTTCGATGCGGCTGAGCTGGGCGGCGAGCGCGCCGGCCTTGCCGATGCGCGCCTCGTCCTCAAGCCGGGTGACCAGATCGACGGTGTTGAAGTAGCGCCCTCGGGTCCCGGCGCGCACAACGCTGGCGGCGATGGCGATGGCCAGGTGGGTCTTGCCGGTTCCGGTGCCGCCGACCAGCACGATATTGCGCCTGCCGGGCAGGAACGATCCGGCGTGCAACGAGCGGACCAGTTCCTCGTTGATCGGCGTGCCGTCGAACACGAACGCGTCGAGATCCTTGATCACTGGCAGTTTTGTGGCGCTCATGCGGTAGCGGATCGAGGCCGCATGGCGATGGGCGGCTTCGGCGCGCAACAGGTCGGACAGGATCTCGGGCGTGGTGCGCTGGCGTTGCACGCCGGTGGTTACCGCCTCGTCGAACGCGCCGGCCATCCCCTTGAGGCCAAGCGCGCGCATGGCGTCGATCATCTCATGCCGCTGCATTGTGGCCTCGCACCGTGTCATAGATCGCGCAATCAGCGCGGGGCGGATGCTTGAGTTTGAGATCGACTACGACGCTGAGTGGCTGATCTGTTGGTGGTTCGCGCCGCCGCGCCAGAATATTGAGGATCACCTCGTCGCTGGCAGCGCCGGTATCGAACGCTTCGCTGATGGCGGCCTCGACCGCCTCCAGTCCGTCGGTGGATATGGCGGCAAGCACGCGGACAAAGCGGCGATCGGCTTCGTCCCCGCTGCCCAGCTTGCGCCGCAGCCGGGCCAGCGCCGGCGGCAGGGCCCAGTCCTGGAATGGCGCGCCGTTGCGCAGCGCACCGGGTTTGTGCACCAGCACCGGCAGATAGTGCCACGGATTATAGAGCGTGCGGTCGCGCCCAAAGCAGCGCGGGTGCTCGGCGACAACCTCATCCCCCAGGCGCACCACGATTCGGTCGGCATAGGCGCGGACCTGAACCGCACGGCACACCGCGCGTGCCGCCACGGAATAGCGGTTGCGGTCAAAGCTGATCAGGCATGTGCCGGTCACCGCGTGGCTCGTCTCGTGAAAGCCCCAAAACGACTTTGGCTCACGACGCCAGCATTGGTTGCAGTGCGGGCCGCTCGGCCTCCAGCGCCTGGGACACGGTCATGTCCTTTTGCTCGGGGTGCGCGTGCATCGCCGCCCAGCGCAGGCACTCGGCCTCAAGCCAGCCATTCAGTTCCTCGATGCTGGCAAACTTCAGCCTAGGCTGGAAAAAGCGACCACGGATCGTCTGGACCTGGTTCTCGACCTGGCCCTTCTCCCAGCCTGCCGCTGGCGAACAGGCGGTTGGTTCGACCATATAATGATCGGCCATGACCAGAAAGCGGCGGTTGAACACGCGCTCCTTGCCGACAAACACCGTCGTCACCGCGGTCTTCATGTTGTCGTAGATGCCGCGCAACGGCACCCCGCCAAAGAACGCAAAGCCGCGGGCATGGGCGTCGAACACCATCTCCTGCGTCTCACGCGGATAGGCCCGAACATAGACCGCCCGCGACGCGCACAGCCGCATGTGCGCCACCTTCACGCGCATCGGCTTGCCCGCGATCTCAACGTCCTCGTGGCTCCAGTCGAACTGGTAGGCCTCGCCCGGCTTGAACAGCAACGGGATGAATGCAGGCACGTCGCCGCCGGGATCCTTGCGGCGGCCATCCGCCCAGCGCCGGGCGTAGCGCCGCACCGCGTCATACGAACCCTCGAACCCTTCACGCAGCAGCAGATCGTGGATCCGCGTCATCCGCAGCCGGTCACGCCGATGCCGCGCCTCGTTCTCGCTCAGCAGCGTATCGAGCCGTTCCTGAAACGGCCCGAGCCGAGGCCGCGGCTGAACCGTGCGATGATAGTCAAACGCGCCTTCCGTCGCATTGATCGCCTTGCGCACCACCTTGCGCGACAGCCGTAGATCCCGCGCGATCTCCCTGATCGCCTTGCCGCCCGCGTGCTCGCGCCTGATGCGTACAACTGTCTCCACCACCAACATCCCGATCTCGCCACCTGAAAATCCAGGCCGCTGTCTAAACCATCGGAATGGTGGTTCCCTTTTGGACGCCGATCACCCCGCTAGCCGGGTCCTTTTTGCACGCCGATCCACATCTCCTTGGGACAAGCCCCGTCTTGCTTCCCTGGGGCCTGATTGAGGGTTGTGTCTCGGGCTTACCCGCCCTCGACTCCTTCACCCCTCCCACTCACCTTTCCCGCCTGAGGCGGAAAAAGCCCGTCATCCGTCAGTTCCTGACCGAGGCGTGATAGTGCGGAGTATGGAGGCCGCAGATGTTCTCGGGTGACCATTGCAAGTGCCCCCCGGCAAGGAAGCGACCGTCTGCGGGCATCACCGTCACCGGCCCATTGGCCGGCACATCGTGGAACGTGCCGTTGATCGGATCGAGGCTCGCCACCCAGCATTTCTCGAAAGTGACGGGCTTGGTCAGGTCGAGATCAATTAACTCGGGGATCGGCACGATGGCGTAGAGGCAGACCAGGAACGAGGTCGAACAGGCATTGTCGATCAGTTCTTCGACCTGCTCCCAGCTGACAATCGGTGCCGGGCGCCGACGGGCAAGGCGGGGAAGCGGTCTATAGGCTTTGTGGCTATTCCCCGAAGCCTTGCGATATTGGCTAATCGTGTAGCCGAGATTGCCGAGTACGAACTGCAGGTTATCGGTCACCGCCAACTCGGCGAATTCCGGCCAAGGGCGGTGCGCGTGCAGCAAGCTGTCGTCGAGCCAGCGATGGGGGCTGAAACGAAACAGGAGTTCGCAGCGGTCGTAACTTGCGAAGAGATCGCCGACGCAGCTGTCGTCCCGGTCGGCGGCCATGTCCTCCCACCCGGACCGGATCGTATCGAGAATTTCGTCGTCGTCAACGCGGCCCCCGGCATCCCGCAGCAGAGTGCGGACCTCGGAAGCAACTTCGTGGTGCCAGGGCGGCCAAAACTCGGCGGGAGGATATTCCGCTTCCATCGCCTCTTCGACATCGTGCCCGTCATAACGGGCGTCGATGATGCTGGCCGCGAGCGCGTTGAGGCGGCGCAGCGACCAACAATCCGAGCGGTCCCGCCAGTAGCGCGTGTGCGGGAAATTATCGGCCAACTGACCAAGCCAGCCCTGGCCTGACGGGCTGGCGAGAAAGGCATCCGCATCGGCAAGGACGCCGGGGGCAGGCAAAGACGGGATGGTGTACATCGCTGGTGAGCTCCTGAAGGTTCACCAGTCCCTCTCCCCCTCGACTTTATTGACGGCTGTCGATTTCGACAGCCGTCATTCTCGCGCCAAAAGCGCCGTCGGCAGCTACCGATCCACATGCGCCGTTCCGATGCAGTGGCGGGATTGTCGGCTCACGCGAGAACTGGCCATTCGCTAGTCTGCCAACTGCCGGGCAGCTATGCGCCATAAATTCCGACGTTCAACCTGCTCGCGTAAGATCCTGAAAGCCGGCGTTCGTCAGGCGGTGGTGCAACGGCGTGCAGATTGGCTCATTCGGTCGCCGTTTTGCACATCTATGGTAGCGCCCTCAGCCTTGCTTGGCGAAGTCCATCGTTTGCTCTATTTCGATGACGTGGGCGAAATAACACGCTCTGGCTTGTTATTGCCTCGTCTGGAGAGACGGGGCTTGGGGGGATGTAGTGGCGGCGACGATCAAATCGATCCACATCGAGAATTTTCGTTCAATCAGGTTGATCGACGCTGATCTTTCACAGCTCGCAATCTTCGTTGGCAAGAACGACTGCGGGAAGTCCAACATCCTGCGCGCGATGAATCTCTTCTTCAACGGGGAGACAAACCCTGGTGTCGAGTTCACCTTCGGCGAGGACTACAACTTCTTCGCACCGGTTCGCGTCCGGAAGGCGAAGGAGGTGGTTGTCCGCGTCGAGATCGCACTGCCGGAAACCTATCACGCGACCAACGGACACGTGATCATTTGGACGAAGCGTTGGCGCGAGGATGGACTATGGAGCGAGGAGTACGACTATCACGGCCAGCGCATCACCAAGGGCAAGCGAGGTCAGGAGATCTGGGAGGATGTGAAGATCCCCGAGAAGTCGAACGTACATTCGCTCCTGCGCAAGATCGAGTTCGAATACGTCCCGGCGATCAAGGACTCCGCCTACTTCGACGACCTGCGGGGCCGGATTTATGGGATCATCTCGGAAGTGGCGGCGCGCACATTCCATGAGTCCAGCACGGCGTTCGAGCAATCGATCGGAGATCATCTAAACGAACTAACTGCGAGCATCTCTGCGTCGTTGGGCTTCGATACGCGTCTGGCCCTGCCGCGGGACCTGTATCACATCTTCGAGCGACTCGATTTTCTGAGCGGCGAGAAATCGGTGTCGCTGAACAACCGGGGTGACGGCATCAAGGCTCGCCACATTCCGTTAATCCTGCGGTTTATGGCGGAAAAAAAGGCCGCATTGCAAAAGCGCGGTGGGCCGCCGATCAGCAGCATTTGGGCATATGAGGAGCCTGAGAACAATCTCGAGATCGGGAGCGCGGTCCAACTTGCGGATGAACTGCATGCCTTGGCCAGGACGGGAACGGCACAGATCCTCCTCACGACCCATTCTCCAGCATTCTATGATCTAGGCCAGAGAGTAGAGGAGATTGCTCTGAACTTCGTAACCCGGACCACGGATGCCGAGGGCACCCTCACTAGGACGGACGCGAAGGGGATCGACGAGAGCCTTGGCACTCTGGCCATGTTGGCACCGCGGATTTCGGAGATGATCGCCCAGGTCCGCCAACAGGAAGAGACAAAGGCCATCGCTGCGCAATTGGCGCAGGAGAATTGTCCGCGTATCTTCGTCGAGGGCGAGAGCGACAGGCTCATTGTCGCCCGTGCGCTCCAGCTGTTCTTTCCGGCGGCTGTCGACCAAGTTCGTTTCGAGACGAAACGGGAAGGCGCCGGTCACAGCTACGTGATCGACATGCTGATCGGCTGGCGCTCACAGCATAAGCATCATCCGGAAAGACCAAAGGCGGTTGGTATCGTCGATGGTGATGCCGGCCAGGCGAAGACAGAATTCAACAAACAGCCGGACAACGTGAAGTCTGCGAAATGTTTCGCCTACCCTGCGCCTGCAAACCTTCGCGCCGCGCGGGGTGCCCACTTCGACGTGCACGCATCGCTCGAGACGCTTTATCCGGTGGCCGTGTGGACCGATGCAGGCGCCAGAAACCGACTGGCCAGGCGTGATCCCGGAAAGGTGTGCCACCCGGATCTGGTGAACCGGATTTTGCTCGGAGAGACAACATTTGAAGAGCAGCTGCACATAGATTGGGCCTATCTCGTGCGTCATGACTTCAAGCCGGATCACAAGATCACAACCGCGCAACGCCTTTGTCAGCAGGCCGATCAGGACTGTCGGGTCACTTTGGCCAATTTCGAGCCGCTACTCCGGGAGGCGCTGATTTTCCTCGGAATCGAAACAGCGGCAGAAATCGTAGCCTGATGGCGCGAGGCATCAATCGCAGAGATTAAAATGGACTGGCGCTCCATTCTAGGCGCTGAATAGGTTACTTCTACGTCGGCGTGACGCGCTTCCTCGTCGATGCTCAAGGCAAGCCGACTGAGAACCCTGCCCGATCTCGTTTTGCTGCCAACCGGGTGGGCGACAAGGTCGTGATCTTGCTCATGGCGGCGTTTGCCGCGGCTCGTTAAACTGCGGTCGGGCATCTTAGGGCAGCTGTAAGCGATGTTCTCAGGCCACGGCGATCCACGGCATGAGTTCGCCGACGCTGTTCGCCGGATGACCGTTGGCCAGTTTTTCGAGCGTCTGCGTCAGCCATGTATTCGGATTGATGCCGCTGAGCTTGCAGTTTTCGATGAGCGTGGCGATCACCGCCCAGTTGTCGCCGCCTTCGTCCGAACCAGCAAACAGGGCGTTTTTGCGATTCAGGGCGAGCGGCCTGATGCTGCGTTCGACGGTGTTGCTGTCGAGATCGACGCGACCGTCATCGAGGAACCGTGACAAGCCATCCCAGCGCGTCAGCGCATAGCGGATGGCTTTGCCGAGCTTGGCCTTTGCGCTGACTTGGCGGTTTTTGGTCTCGAGAAATGTCCGCAGGTCGTCGACAATGACGCGGCTGCGCTGATGTCGGATTTGCTGGCGCTGTTCAGCAGAGGCACCACGCACCTCGTCCTCGATCTTGTAGAGCGCTGCGATCCGCTGCAGCACTTCGACGGCGACCGGGGAATTGTCCGCCAGCTCGTAAAACTTGCGCCTGACGTGCGCCCAGCAGAACGCGAGAACGATCTGCTGTCGGCGCTTGGCCAGCGCGGTGTAGCCGCCATAGCCATCGACCTGCAGGATACCCGCAAAATTGCCGAGATGCGCTTCCGCCCGTTCCCCCTTGCGGTCGGCGGCATAGACATAAGCGACCATTGGCAGGGTATCGCCGCCCCATGGGCGATCGTCGCGCGCATAGGCCCACAGTTGCCCCGTCTTGGTCCGGCCATGCCCGGGATCGAGCACCGGCGCTGTTGTTTCGTCGGCGAACAATCGCTCGGATCGTCGCAATCGTTCCAGGATGTGGTCGCGCAAAGGGCGCAGGTACCATGCTGCTCTGCCAACCCAATCCGCCAACGTTGAGCGATCAAGCTGGATACCTTGCCGCGCGTAGATCTGGGCTTGCCGGTACAATGGCAGGTGATCGGCGTATTTTGCGACCAGGACCTGTGCGATCAGTGCTTCGGTCGGAATGCCGCCCTCGACGATCCGCGCCGGTGCCGGAGCTTGCACGACTGCACCCTCACATGCGCGGCAGCCGTAGCGAGGCCGGCGCGTGACCAGCACCCGGAAGGTGATCGGCACCACATCAAGGCGTTCGGCAACGTCCTCACCGATCTGATGGAGCGCCCCGCCGCAGCAAGGGCAAGTCTTGTCCTCGATATCGACAACCTGCTCGATCCGCTCGAGATGCGCAGGCAGCGAGCCACGGTTGACCTTGCGTGGTCGGTCAGACCTGGACTGGCCGATTGCCGCGTCGCGTGCCGCACGAGCCTGACCCAGCGCGGTCTCAACATCTTCAAGGCCAAGCTGCAACTGATCAGGGTCAAGTTGTTCGGAACGCGCACCGAACCGGTGGCGCATGAAGGCATCGACAATCGACTGCAGCCGCTCGATCTCGGCGTCCGCCTCGCCCTTGGCCGCCGTCACTTCGGCGAGCTTGCGGGACTGCTCGAGTGCGAACGCACGCAGCGCTTCAACGTCTTCGGGAAGGTCCGCTTCCATGAGCATGGACGCATTGAATCAGCAGGAGAAAGCCCCGTCAACCGGCAATTTGCGGGGCGATGGGCTTGCGTCCGCCATGCACCCGGCGCCGTCCAGCCCTTCCAGAAGCGCGCCCAATTGCGCTGCCGTCAGCCGCATCACACCATCCTGAATGCCCGGCCACTTGAAGCCGCCCTGCTCAAGTTTCTTGGCCATCAGACACAGGCCGGTGCCGTCCCACCAGACCAGCTTGATCCGGTCTGCGCGCTTGGCCCGGAACACGTAGATCACTCCGGAAAAGGGATCGCCGCCATACTCGGCACCGACCAGCGCAGCCAACGCGTCAGGCCCTTTGCGGAAATCTACCGGACGCGTTGCGACCATCACGCGCGCGCCGGAACCGGGCCCGATCATCGCGGGGCCTTGAGCGCTTCGATTACCGCGGCAATCACGCCGGCATCGGCGCCGCGCGCAATCTTCACCGCCACGCCATCGATCTCCAGTTCGACAGCAGCAGCTGTGGTACGCCGCCTGCGCCGTGTTCGGCGCGCAGCTACCGGTTCCGGTCGCGTGGACGGCTCGACCACTGCTGGCACGAACATCGTGCTGACCGGCTCTGTCAGGGGAGGCGCCAATCCCTGACCCTCAAGTTCTTTGCGCAAATCCTTCCGCCAGGCATAGACCTGCGAAGGATCAAGCCCATGTCGCCGCGCGACAGCGCCGACACGCTCGCCGCCAGTATAGCATTCCGCGACAATCGAGGCCTTGAGCTCCGGCGGCCATTCCCGCCGCTTGCCTTTGCCCGTGAATATCTCGAACCGCTGCGGGCCCTTGCTCACAGGATCATCACACGGGATTATCATAGGAGTAACGCCCTCGGCCCAAATCAGGCCGCGCAAACTCCACGCTGGGCATCACCCACGCAAGGTGGGGGCCGGACAGCGCTTACGGGCAGCTCTACGAAGGATAATGCATATGAAGAACGAGGCTGAAATTGGGACTGCCCTTGGCATAGCAGCGCTGCGTGGCATCGCCCGCATGAACTTGAGGCTTCTGAAGAATGAATGCATTTCATCGGACGCCTTTAACCGGGCCGCGCGCGGGGCACTTGAAGACCTAACCTATGTGCAGCGCCGATTCCCGGATGCTACAAGTCAGGAGCATTGGGACGAGATGCGCTCCGAGCTTATCAAGGCTTGGACGCCCGATCCCAACGGCGGATATCCACCAAATGATTGATGACACAGTATCCCGCATTCACATTCGGATTCGCAATTCGAGGCTGGCGGCCTGAAAGTTTCTGGAGCACCATCGACCATTCTTAGCTATCCGACGCCGCAGTTCCAACAAAGGCACAAACGTCCGCTCACGCAGCAAGCGATCGTCCGCCGTTAGCAACGGGAGTGGCATAAACGTCCCAATGCCGGTCGGGACAATGCTCTTTGGTGTCATCGAAGGCACGGTTGTCCCACGACGGTTTAACCATTGGCAGTTTCAGCGGACGGACCATATCGGCCCAATCGCCGTACCCCGAAGGGCAGGCGATGATCGACACGGCGATGCCTTGCTCACGACGCTGCGCGAGAGCATGTCGAGCGAAGCTTTGGCCTTCAGCGTCATTGTCCGGAAGCAGCGCGATGGTGGAGGTTGCGGATACGAGCTCGAAATTCGCGAAATTGCGAACGCCAAAGCAAGAACCAGCCTCCCGGCCAGTCAACTGCCAGTACGCGCATGCACTTTCGAAGCCCTCGGCGATCGTCATCACAGGGCCAGAAAATCGAGCCGGCCATATCCCGCCGCGCGAGTTCCCCAGCATCATGCGGTGTGTTCGCTCCGCCGTCGCCGGATCAAGGAACAGGCGCTGGATTGCGATGAGGCGCTGAAGCCGGAACGCACCTACGAGCAACGCCGGCAGGAAGCGTGCCTGCCGCCCCCTGCCCATCGGGCAGCGAGGGTGGAAGCGGATATCAGGCGGAATGAAGCGAATGCCGCGAATGTCGTGGAGGTAGCGCTGCGCCAGCGTGCCCTCGACCGGCAGGGCCTCGTCCCACAATCGTTGGAACGGCGCGGTTCGGTCATTGGCCGGTTCGGGTCGCGGAAGCTGGTCGCGAATGGGGCTCCCGAGCACCCGCCGGATTGCGCGCATGACGTCGGTGCTGTCGCAACCGGCGAAGCAATGGACAAGAATCGAGGTTCGGCCCTGCCGGATCGAGAGGCTGGGGGTCCGGTCGTTATGGGCGGGGCAACGCACCATGGCGTGATGACGGGACCATCTGCCCCCAAGGTGCTGCACAATCGCGAGGGTGCCTGCGGTCAGCTGGTAGGACATGGGGTTGCTCCTGCGCACCGAGGTACTGTCAACTGCAGCAATGTCGGCAGCCAGTGCCATCGCAGCAATCGGCCCAGGCGCTGATGTGGAGGACGGAACCGTCACGGAACCGCGCGCTGACGCCGGTCGCATATTCCATGGAGCTGCCGACAGGATCGAGTTCGAAGCACCAGTCTCGGGTCAGCACTTCCCAGACCTCATAGATATGGGCAGAGGCGCTCTGGTGTTCGGGAAACGAATTGGCGGCGAGGTCAGCGATGGTGACCGCCGCACCGAATATCTCGGCACGGCGGTCGACCTGCAGGAAGGCGCCCATCAGTAATCTTCGGGCAGCAGGATGGTGATGACACGGGTGGTCTGCGAGGCGTCGGCCGGATCTTGCGAGCCGCACTCCATCGCGGCATCGTAATAATCGACCTTGAGCCAGACCTTGTGACCAAGGAACTCGATCACCGCAAAATCACGTTCGGGGCTGTCCGCCGAGAATGCGCAATGGCGGAAAGCCGCCATCAACTGCGCTTGCAAGAGGATCGGCTCCTTGGGCGCGCCGTCAGCCTCAGCGAGGCGTTCGAGGCAATTGCGGGTAATGACGGTGCGCGCAGTGCGATCGAGGCCAAGGCGGGCCCGGTCGTTGAGGCGCGCAATCTGTTCCAGACGCGTCGAAGCGTCCGCAGGCGTAGCGGTGGTGAGCATGATGGACCTTTCGCAAGGATGTTAGCCGACCCGCGCCAGCAGGTTGGCGATGGCGGGATCGATGACGAAGCCGAGTGCGCGGGCAAGGTCGACGGCGGCAGTGATGTCCCCGTCCGCGATCGAAAACGATGTCGCGAAATCGGCGAGCGTGTCGCTCGGTTTGGGGTTAAGGCCGTGAAGCTTGCCACAGGCAGCGGTGACCGCAAAAGGCCAGCAATGGGCGATGCCGATCACGCCCTCAGGCAAGATCAACAGTGTGTCGCCGGTCTCAATCCGGTCATCAGTTTGAGTGGCGTCATAGGCGTTACCCGTGGTGGCAAAGCCGTGGTAGCGGCGCGCCAGGAAGGCAAAGCGTTCGCTGTCGGTCAGCATGGGCAGTGAAACTTTCACACGAGCGGAATTGCTCGACTCCTCCGTCCCGCTCTCCTCCACTCCATTGGCCAGCTTGCCCTACAGCGGGAAATCTTCGAGCGTGGTCACCAGCCCATCGAAATCTTCGTCCGGGCCGAGCACGTCGGTGAGGGTAAGTATGGTTTCTAAGGTGACGCCATGGTCGGCGGCAAGGTTTTCGAGATAGCCGAAGCGGTCGATCGCGCCGTCGGCCTGGTAGCGGTTAAGCGGGATCACGCGGTCGCGATTGAGACGTTCAATAAGGTCAAGCGATACGCTGCGAATGGCAAGCCGGGACATGGCAGGTCTCCTCTTCAGGCGAGCGAATGTGCTCCCGCCTGCATTCCCTCTTTCCTCTCCGTCCGGGCTGCAGCGATGGCAGCGGTCAGTTGCTCGATCGCCATCGGGACGGAACCCTTGGCACAAGCAGCGGATAAATCGCCGAGCGCCGCCAGCGCCGCGTCAGCGGCTGCAAGCAGCAGGGGCGCAGCCGCCTCGACAGCCAATGCAGCCCGCGCCGCATCGATGCGGGCAATCTCGGCGGGTTCGGCGATCTCGAATTCCTCGAGCGTCACGTCCCCGCAGTCGTTGCACCATTGCGCGTCGAATTCACCGAGCAGCACGCTCTGCTGGGTCACGACATCCCAACCAGCATTGGCGTCGTTCCCGCACCGATCCGATTTGCAATGCGGGCAGCGGTAATCCTTGTAGCCTTCGATGATCATCGCTCAGGCCCACTGTTCGCTGGGCGCAGCCGGCAGTTCCAGCCACTCGGGGCGGTCGCCACCGACCGGCAGGATCGCCTTTTGCGCCCCGGCTTCGCTGAACACGGTGGCGCTCACCAATGCCCCGAACCCGGTGTCGTTGTTCCAGAAGGTAAGGCCGTCCTCGGCGTCACGGGCGGCAAGGACCAAGCGTTTCACTGCGACGGGATCGTCGGGATCGATCAGCGGAATGATCCCGTTGGCGCCGACCTCCATGTAACCGCCACCAAACGCATCGATGCGATGGCGCGAACAGGTGTAGGCCCAGCCAAACCGGAACGGCAGGGCGGAGGGGCAGACGCGCTGGAGCAGCGCCGCAAGGGCAAAGGGCCGCACGTCGTCACCATTGACCCAGAGCTGAAAGTGGCCGGGGCGTTCGGGGGTAGCCCGCGCTTCCAGGTCGCAACCGATAGTGGGCCAGGTCGGATCGTCGAACAGGCTGGTGAGCTCGAAGAAGGGATCGCCATCCGCGCCTTTCGGGAAGGCCGCCTGAAATTGGGCGCTGGTCGCGGCGTAGGCGGCCTCCGCTTCGGCGGCGGTCTCGAAGCCATCGGCAAGGGCGCGCAGGAGCGGATCGACCTCGTTGATGAGCGCGGCTTCATCCTCGCTCACGTGAATCGCGAAGGAGGTCTGGGTGTAATAATCAGCCATGGGCAGGCTCCTGATCAGGATTGGGCATGGGCCAGCACCGGGACGTTCGTCCCGAGGGCGAAGTCGGCGAGGAGCGCGCGCAGCGGCGCCTCGTGGCGCAGCAATTCGTCGAGGCAGTCAGCCGCGCTGTCGGCGAAGGCCGGATGCTCGGGATCGCTCATGTCGAGGACGTGGGCGACGCTTACGAGCAGGCCCAGCATCGCCGTTGCACGGGCCATCGCGCGGACATTGGCCAGCGCCTCGTCGAAGCGGCGAACGCCACTCTGGCGGATTGTCGCGACGAAGGCATGGCTGCGGGCAGCCGGATCGAAGGTGGTGATCTCGGCCACCCAGTCGAATGGCCAGTCGGCGGTGCTGCGGCACAAGGCGCTCTCGCGCCAGTCGCCGTAGGTAGGCGGTTTTTTCACAGGGTTCTCCTTGGGTTTTGGGGTCAGGCCGCTTCGAGCCAGCGGGGTTCACGTGGCTGGTCTGGCAGGCCGGTCGTGCAGCCGAGGCGCGCCGCTACGGCGTCAAATTTGGGCGCGATGGCACCGAGCCAGCTCCGGGCTGCGCCAGAGATGTCCGTCCATTCGCAGCGGATGCGGTAATCGCGATCGACACGCTCGCCGATCCAGACCGCCGCCAGACCGTCGCCGGTGGTGATGCCAACATCGGCGTAGGGGTTTTGCAGCAGCACACGGCTAGCGCAGCCCCGCCAACGGTGGATGGGATCAAACGAGCGCAGATCGAGGCGTACCTCGCGCCGAATGGCGGAGACGAAGTCGGTGTAGGCCGCGAACCAGGCTTCGGGCGCGACGGCGCTCAAGTCGCGGAAGGCGCCTCTCGCACCGTCCGGCAAGGATGGGATGTCCTCCATCGCACCCTCACGCAGCCAGCGGCAGCGGATCAGCCGCGGCTTTGTGCGCGCCGTGCATCCAATCGGCAGCGGCCTGCGCCTGCGCGGCGGCGGTAAAGATCGCCTTGGGATCGTGGCGCAGGGCACCGAGCCAACTGGTGAGGTAAGCCGCATGGTCGGGGCGCGGAGTATAGGCAAGGCCGAGGTCGGCCATCAGATAGCTGGCGCCTAGTTCTGCAGTATATCCTGACAGTCCAGCCTTAATTGGGGCTACGGCACGTTGAACGAGCACTTTCACGCGGCCAACTCTTGCGCCTGGGGTTGTTGCATCCACATCCAATCCGCCGCCTGCTGAGCTTTGCTGGCGGCGGTGAAGATCGCCCGCGGATCGTCCTTCAGGACTTTCAGCCAAGAGGCGATGTAAGCCGCGTGATCCGGGCGCGGATGGTGTGCGATGCCGAGATCTGCGAGGATCAGGCCGCTCAGAATCTCGACGCAGCATTCCTCTGCCGCATAGGACGCCGTCCCGAACCGACCTGACAGATCGCGATCCAGTCGATGCTTTGCCCCCGACGCATGGCCGGTCTCGTGCAGCCAGACCCCGTAAAACGAAGCCGGATCACTGAAACACTCGAAGGTGGGCATCTGCACCGTGTCGGTAGAGGGACGATAGAATGCCTCCGAGCCGCCGAAAACGGTCTGGATGCCGAGGTTGTTGATGAATGCCTCGGCATCGGCGAGGCGATCGGCCTCTGGCAATAGCACGGCCGGGGGTGGCGCAAACCCATCGACCTGAGAGACGTTGAAAACCGAAAAGGCTCGAGCGAACATCTTTTTGCGGCCGCCGTCGTCGTCCTCAAGCGCATCCCCACCGCCAGACTCGATTTGCTTCCAGAACACGACTGTCGTCGCCCGCTCGCCCTTGCGGACCTGAGCGCCGGCCGTTGCCCACTGCCTGTAGGTGCCCCACAAGCCATCGGCATAGCCTCGGTTCATGGCCGCAACCCAGAGCGCGACCGTGTTGATGCCACGGTACCTTTTGCCCGAGCCCAGGTTGGAGGGACGTGCAATGCTGGTGCCGTTGTGGTGCCAGGGAGCGCGCCAGTCTCCCGGGCCATGTTCGATCCCGGCGATGATCTCCTCAGTTATGCGGCTATAAACGTCGGCGCGTACGGCCGATGTAGCAGAGCGGAACATGGCGGATCTCCATGATGGGCGAAGCGGGGCTCTCCCGCTCCTTCAGTCCCTCACGCGATCCGAAGCCCCCTCTTCCTCTGCCGCCGACTGCGGCGGCAATGCTCGATCGGGTGTTATCTGGGCGAGTACGGCCTCGATCCGGCGAAGATCCTGTTCAAGAGCGATACGCTGCAATCCAGACAGACGCTTCTCGCGGAGTAACGTCCGCGCCTCTCCAGCGCCGCGCTCCCATCCCGGCCTATGGCGGGCGGTAATGCAGGCATTGGGACATCGGGTCGGTTCGCACAGGGCGGCGAGTGGCTGCTGGGGATCGGGCGTGGTCACACGCTTGAGGCAGAGCGCGGTCGCGGGATCGAAGAAGCAATCCGCGAGCGGGCCAACATGGAAAGTGCGCGCGACGCTGGCGAGCAGGACGCGCAGGCGGGCGCGATCGGCGATCATGGCGGGCAAAGGCCCTTGTCTGTCGGCGGCATCGTCGAGCGTCCGCGCGATACGCGATCCCGCCGGCCCGCCGAGTGATGCGCCGCCCTGCCGCCGGTCGAAATAGTCGAGCAGGTCGTCAATCTGACCGAGCCGGCGCTGCGCCTCGACCTCAGCGCGAAACCCCGATGCGCTGGCCCCGGCATAGCCTTCGAACGCGGCGACCGAGGCATGCTTGTACTGGATCATGCCGGCGATGGTGCCGAATGGACGGTTGGCGATGTGCCACGCGATTGTGCGCCGGAACTGCCGCGTCGTGATGCGCCACGGCTTGCCATCGGGACCGGGCGGAATGACGGGCATATCGGGGCTGCCGAAGGCGGTGTTGAGATGGTCGCGAAAGGCGTTGAGCTGGCGGACCACCTCGCTCGACAGATGCGTCTTAGTGACGGCGCTCGCGCGCAGCACAGGCCAGAGCGTATCGCTGCCACTGGCGCGCGCCGGTCCTGCGGACAGGTGTTCGATCACCGCGATCGCATCGGCCACCGGCTTGATCGTCACCCAGTTCGCCGCCTCACCCATGGCCGCCCGGCGCTTGTAGATAGTCGATCTGATGCAATGCCGCTCGATCACGCCGTCCTCACTGCGCGCGATCGAGAGGCACCCGCGCCGCATCGCCTGCACCTCGCAGTCGCGCATGCCGGTCAGATAGGCGCACACAATATAGGCAGCGGCCTGGAGCATCCGTTCTTCGAGCGCGAGAGATTTTGCGTCGAAGCGTGCGCGCCATGGCCGACCGCTATCGGGATCGATCGAAATCGGCGTGTCCATACCGCCGACCTCTACTCCCAGCTCGGCCGCCACTGCGTCGATCAACCTCGCTTCACCGCCGGTCAGCAGAAGATGCGCGCCAGGCTCGGCCTGCACGTCGATCCCGGCATGGAGATGCAGGAGATGGGCGTTGATCGGTGGGGTCACTGCCCCGGTGTTGGGGTCGACGCGCAGCTTGCCGTTATGAGCGGTGCCCCAGATCGGTGCGCCGCGACCCTCGCGGCGACGGCGACCGAAATAGGCCAGCAGGCGTGTGCGGCGACGTTGCCGGCGGTCAGGGTCCGGAAAACCGGCGTCGGCGGCGACAAGGCGATCCCGGCGCGCTTCGAGCCGATCAAGCTCGCGGCGGGCGGCGAGAATATCGTCAGCGAAGACAGTGACGTAGCGTAATGACCAGGCGAGCAGTGCAACGATGACGTCTTCCGGGAACCGCGGCGTGCGGTTCTCCCGGACATGGCGGTAGCCGGCAACGCGGGCGGGCGCCTGTCCGGCCCAGGGCTCGAATGCAAGGCCTCCGCCAACGAGGTGGTCACGATAGTAATAGAGATCAGCGACCACTTCGAGAAGGTGGCCGACGATGACGGGTTGCCGGGCAGGATCGTCACGAAGATGGCGGGCATAGGCATCGACCAATGCCTGATCGATGCGGGAAACGTCGAGCCGTCCGAGCCGCTCACGGGCGAAGGCGAAGAACCGGCGGGCACGGTTGAATGCCTGGCGGATGCTCGCCGGTGGCAGCTTCGTCCGATAGCCGAGGAGATCGGCGTTGAGGCGGGCGTAGAGATAGGCGCGCATCGCCGCTTGCACATCGGCATGTTCGAGCACGTCGAAATGCACGGTGACGTGGCAGCGCCGGGCGTTCTCGCGGAAGACGGCGGGACCCAGATCCCAGCTCGGGTCGCCGACGCGCGAGAGATCCTCGCGGATATGGCCTGCCTTGAGCGGCGCGCTCGCCAGCACGGGGCGATCGTCGAAGGCGGGCTCTGGGGCGTGGGCTGGCGTGGTCATGCGCGTGCCTCCGGCGGCAGATAAAGCCGCTCGCTCTCCATCTGCCGGCGCGCATCGGCGACGACGGCATCGGAGAAGGCCGGCACGACCTGGGCGGTGATGCGGGCATGGACGCGTCCGAACTTGGCCGCCCAGTCGGTCGCCGACAGGCTCAGCCGCTGCTCTTCGACGAATGCGAGGAAGGCGAGGATCGCGGGGAGCTTGCGCGCGGTGATGACGGCGTTGGGACAATCAAGGCAGCCCCAGAAGGGCTGCGCGCAGGGTGATCCGACCTCGGCGAAGGGACTGTTATGGAAGCCCGCGCAGGCGGCGAGCCAAACATCCTGTTCGCCGTCGAGCAACGGGCCCACGGTATCGGACGGCATTAACGGCGTGGCCTGTTCGGGTGCCTCGCGCAGCGCCTGCTCGGCTGTTGGCGGAAGCACGGTCGGTATCGCGGCGGCGACTGCTGCGCGAAACGCATCGGCGACGGCCGTCTCGTGCAGGGGCCGGAGCGACGGCAGATCGGCATAGTGGCGCGCCGCCACCTCGCGCGAGTGGCCAACCGCGAAGCGTGTCATATGCCCCTGGGTCTTGGTGTACCACAGCGCCTTGTGGGTTTTGCGGAGCCGCGAAAGAAGCAGGTGGAGGGGCTTGCCGTCGTCATCGACAATATCGTGCTGAGCTACCCAGGTAGCGATCCGTTCCGTAGGATAGCGGATACCTGCCCGCAGGCGACCAGCGTTGTGATAAACCCAAAGACGATCGTCGCTTAGATGCTTGCGGGCGGCGGCGGTGACGTCGATCAGACGACGGATGAGGCCGCCGGGCGTACCGCTACCGCCATCGCGGACCCGCATGCTCTTGTGTTCGGCGCCGCGGGCGCGGCGCTTGAGATAGCGCAGCTCCACCGTGCCGGCATGGGGGTTGGCGAGACAATCTATCGTCAGCGCCTTCAGGCACTCGGGCTCGAGGCCGGTATCGAGCGTGAGCAGCACGAGCAGCGCCGGCAGATCGCGCGCGAGCAGGTTATGGCGGCCATGCAGGTCATCAATCAGCGTGCGGATCGGCAATCCGCGCCGCAAGCGCATGAAATAGAGGCTCTTCAGCGCCGAATGGTCTGCAACGATAAAGCCCTGCCGCGCGATGATCGCTTCGACATCGGCGCGCGCTCTTGCGATGACCAGGTCGCCTTCATCGGCGCGGTCGTCGGCGCCGAGACGGCGGAACATCGCTTCGACATCGGTCCTCGCGGCGTCGCGCAACGCGCGGGCGACGAAGGGGCTATAAGCATCGCGCGGGGTCGAGCGGCCCGCTGATGTGGCCAGCGTGTAGCGCAGCCGCTCATGCAGGTCGGGCGCGATCCGATCGGGCCGGTCTGCCTCGATCACGCGCAATGTGTTGACGATCTTGCCGACCGATATGTGCCGATGGATCGCGCCCATCCCGCGCTGTTCGAGCGCGGATGCGAACCCATCGATGTGGGCAGCGCGCAGGTCGGTGACGCCAGCCACGTCCAGCGCGTCATCGCTCAGCCAGGCAAAGAACCGGCGGCAGGCATTTACATACTGCTTGATGACGCTCGCCGCACCGATGGGGCCGCCGAGCGCCGCTGATCGACGTAGCGCCCCGGCGAAGGCGATAGCGAGCGAGCGCGGATGGAGTCCGGTCATATCGACCAGGACCGTTCCGCCATGCCGCGCCTCGATGGTGAACTTGAGGCCGAGCACCGGATCGGGCTGTTGTGACTCCGGCGTGATGGGCGCGAAGGCGACAGGCCGGCCCTTGCGGGGACGCCCGCTCATGCGCCATGCGGTCCCGGCAGCAGCGCCAGTAGCTCTTCGACGGCCGCATCCACCGTATCGGCGCGGGTCGCGATATGGTCGAGATAAATATAGGTGGTGGCGAGGCTCGCGTGGCCGAGCAGGCGTTGCACCTGTTGCAGCGGATCGCCCAGCATCAGCCGATAGCTCTCCACCGGCCCCGCCGGCAATGCCGCTTCGCGCAGCCGCTGCTGAATCAGCAAGGCGAGCATATGGACTGCGAAGGTGTGGCGAAGCTGGTGCGGGCTGATCGACAGCGGGAAGCCGTTCTCCTCGCACCGCTTGCAGGCGCGGGTGAAGATCACCTCCCAAGAGTTGGGGCGGACAGGCTGGCCGACCTCGGTCAGCCATAGCGCAGCCGGCTCGCGTGGCGTTCCATCCTCGTCGCGCAGGATCAGGCGGCATCGTTCCTCCGGGGTGCAGACATCGCGCATGCGGTCGAGACCGGCGCGGGTGACAGGGATCGGTCGCTCGAGCTTTGTCGCGCCGCACTGCGCTGCGAACTTGGCCACGCCCGCTGCGCGCTCGACGACGACATAGGCGGCGATCTGACGAAGCAACCGGCGTGGGACCAGGACGCTGCGTCCGCGATCGCCCTTGGTGAGCGGAGGCGGCAGACGCAGCCAAAGCTGCCCCGTCTGGCCGTCATCATGGTCGATCGCCGCAAGCTCTGCGGTAAGCAGCCCCGACGCTTCTTCGAGGCGCAGGCCTGTGGTGACGAGAAGATCAGCGAACAGCGCGTTGCGCAGCCCGTTGCGGTCGCGCGCGCCGGGGCGTTCCCCGCCGTCAGGGGCCAGGCCGCGCAGGCCGACGTCGCGGAAGATGCGGTAATCGTCCATGGTGACGAACCGCACGTCCGACCGCTTGGCAGCGCGTTCATAGGCGTCGTTGCGCGCCGCGATCATGCCGCGCTGGCTGCCATGTGCGGGGCGCCAGACAGCGCGGCGGCTAAACGGCGCGTCGGCGATCAGCCCTTGCTGCTCGCCCCAGCGGTAGAGGCGATCGAGGCTGGCGACGGCGCGGTTCCAGCTTGCCGCCGTGATCCGGTGATCGGCCTCGTCGCGGCGTCGCTCACGATGATAGGCATCAACGTCGTCGCGGGTCGCAGCCCACACGGTCTTGCCGTAGGCATCGAGAAAGCGAAGCCAGACTACGACATCATAGGCGTAGGCGCGAAGCGAGTGCCGCGAGCGGATGCCCGACAGCGGCAGATCGAGAAAGAAGCGATCCAGATCACGATCGTACAGCGCGGCGCCGCACAGGATTAGCGGCACGTGCGCGTCGAGGCCTTTAGCCTCGCGGCGCTCGCAAACAGTGATTATCGACACCAGCGCAAAACCCTCCCCCGGCCCCCTCCCGGCAGCTGACCTTCGCAGGGCCACGCACAAAGGCCTGGCAGTTATCAGGCCGGCCTTCGCCAGCTCTTTGGGTTAGCGCTACGGCCAGCCTGAAAACTGCCTACCGTCGGAGTCGATCACCGCATTCTACTGCAAAGTTGCAAGCGGTGCAGACTGTCCAGATAAAGCGACGAGCTCTTCCCGCGCCCTAATGCTACGTTCCTTGTGGTAGTCACGCAGAGTTTCACGCGCGAGCCTGTTCACATGTCCAACTGCGTGAATGTCCTCATGTGCGAGTGTGGACACCAGATCGAGATCGCTGTCGAAGGCTTGACGCTCGGGCATGAAGACCTTGTCGAGGTCGGGCCTGTAATGGGCATCGTGGAGCCCGTATTCGACCGGCACGCCCACTGCCTCAAGGAAGGCCAGCGCCTCGGCGATGGTAGTGCTGACTGGAGCAATTTCCTTTTCGGGCACGTCTTCGACGCCATCGACCTGGTCGCGGTTGAAGACGACGAAGCTGCGCGCGAAGAAGCGGGATCGGCCTTCACCGTCCGCGCCGATCTCGGCAGCGGCATCGGCCCGCTCGACCTTCTTCCAGAGGATGACATGGGTGCCGACCTCGCCCTTGCGGACCTGTGCGCCGCTCGTCCGCCATTGCTGGTAGGTCGCCCAGGTGCCGGAGGCATAGCCAGAGGCATCGGCGGTAGCCCAGAGCACGAGGCGGTTGATGCCGGAATAGCGCCGGCCGGCAACGCTGGTCGAACGCATGACCGGCGCCCCCGAATGGTGCCACGGCATTCGCCACGGACCTGCTCCAGTCTCGATGGCCGCGATGAGTTGGTCGGTGACGGTGGCGTAAATGTCGTGACGGGGCTTCATGGGAATTCTCCTCTGATCCGAGCCGGTGCTCGTGCGAGGGCCTCCCCCTCCAGCTCTCGCGAAAGGGACACGAACCTTCGGGGAAAAGCTGCGGGAGCCGGGCTGCACCAGCTCCCGCAGCGTCAGGACAGGGTGCCAGGACTGGGCGTCAGGCCGCTTCAGACAGCGGATCACTGCCCTCGTTCTGATTGGCGGCTTCGGGAGCGGAGGCGTCGTCGTCCTCCAAGACTTCATCCTGCCCTTCAGGCTCGCCATCGTCGCCGTCGAGATCGGCGTCGACACGTGATCCTGTGTCTACGAAACACATCGCACCCGGCACCCAGGCGATTGCCCGGGCTTTGATCTCGGGCTCGATGATCGTGTCGCCGGCGCAGAGCCGCGCGGCGGCCGAGGCAAGCTCGGTCTTCTTCGCCGATGCGTAGCGCAGGGCGAGTTCGGCATCGAACTGCCCGAGAATGCCGAGGATTTGCGCCTTCTTGATCCGGTCGAAGAAGTTCTCGGCACTCGGTCGCCAGTGCTGCGCGATGTCGATGCCGATGTGGGCGCCAAGGCGGCTCTGGAAGGCCGAGGCGTGGATGCCAGAGGCAAGGCTCGCCTTGAGGCTCTGGCTGACGGCATAGGCCAGCCACCCAGCCTTCACCTCGTCGGCCAGCGCGCGGAAGGCAAGGAAGGAGGCGAAGCTGTCCTCCTCGCTCGCCCAATCGGCGGACAGTGACGCACGCACGCCTTCGATGCCCGCCAAGGCCGGGCTCGCCGGAATGCCGGAAAGGCCAGAAGGCTCGTTCCTGTCGGTAATGCGGATCGTGCAACCCGCATCGCTGCTGCCGAAGTGTCCGGCATGATCGCGCGCCAGCGAGAAGATCGCGAGATCGAGCGCCAGCGCGGGATCGTGAGCGACATGGAGTGCCAGCACGTCGCGGCGATCCTTGGCCATCTGCTCTTCAAGCGAGCGCGGCAGGCTGGCCGAGGTGGCGGGTTCTGCCTCATCGGGTTCGAGGATGCCCGCTGTCTCGCTGGCACCGCTGCCCCGGCGGGTCGGCTTGGCGGTAGTGTAGTAAGTCTCAAGCAGACGCGGACGGCCGTCCTTGCCCAGCACGAGGAAGGTGCCGACGTTGGACTTGTCCTCTTCCGGGATCAGCGGTTCCGTGTCAGCAAGCCGGTCGTGTTCGGCATCGAGCGCCTCATACTGGGCTTCGAGCGCGGGGATATCGTCGGCCTCTTCGGGATCTTCGAGAATTTCGCTAATCTCGGCCATGCGGCCCGCGATTTCTTCCATGCGCGCCACCGCTTCGGCGCTGGGTTCGGCGCGCCGCGGCCAATAGGCGTGTAGATCCTTGGTGTCATCGTAGGTGACTTGGGTTGCAAGGCTCGGCTTAACCCAGGCGAGCTTGCAGCCGAGTTCAGCGACATCTGCCTCATGAGCGAGCTTCTTGGCGGCAAGATCCATGGCGAGGTCGCCATCGAGCCAAACACCTTCGCCTTCGCTAGCGAAGAGGTCACGCTCGATGCGCCCGCCACAGCCGGTATATTCCGCCTCGCCAAGGAATCGGGCGATGGGATGGTCAGCCGACAGCGCATCCTCGGCAATCGCACGGCGGATTGCCTGAGCGTTATCGCGCTGCCAGCTCGTCGACAGGCGTTCCCACGCCGCCTGCTGCCGTTCGCGGTCGCCGGTCGAGCCATAGGCCATGGCGATGTCGAGGGTGATTTCGCCGTCGGCCAGCGCCGCGAAGATCGGCTCGGCAAGGTCGGCCAGGCGAAGACGCCCCTGCACATGGCGGACGGTCACCCCGAAACGCCGGGCGACCGCCTCGGCGTCAGCGCCTTCCGCGATGATGTCTCGATATGCGCGCGCTTCGTCCGCCGGCGTCATCGCCTCGCGGATGAGGTTTTCAGCAAGGCTGATCTCGCGGGCAGCAGCATCCTCGTTCTCACAGAGGCGGACATCGATGGCATCGTCTTTGGGCAGCACGCCGCGCTCGATGAGCAGGCCGATCGCGCGCCAGCGGCGGCCACCTGCGTGGACGTCGAAGAGGGTTTTTTTGCCCTTGGCAGGGCTGACGATGAGCGGCTGCAACAGTCCGTGTTCGGCAATGCTGGCGGCCAGCGCCGCAAGGCCGGTGTCGCTATTGGCCTTGCGGACATTGCTGTCGGACAGGCGAAGCTTCGCGTAGGGAATCGTGGTGGTCTGCATGAAAGGTCTCCCGGACCAGCGCCGAGACCCGGATCATGGGACGCTTTCGTCTCCCAGGGGGCCTCGCCCCCTCGCATCCTCCTCCACTCTTTTCCTGACGAACGTATCGGCGCAGGAGCAGAATTACAGGTGGCTCTGCCTTTGTTCACACCCCAGCACGTGACCACACATCCCGAGATCAGGGGCAATCGGACGCCAATCGTCGGAGCGACCAAGCCCGCGAGGTGGCGGCAAGAATTGACGCCTGATTGATCAGGGATCAGTCTTGGCCCATGTGCAACAGATACCAGCCTGGAGAACGCCATCGAATCGAAAAGCTTTTCGGTGCGCGCCCGCTGCGCGAATTCAATGGAGGGCCTGATACAGTCCATCCTCGCGATCCGGCGTGGGTCATCCGTAAGGGAGAGGAAGGGTTTGTCCTCGAACAGATGACTTGGGGTTTCCCTGTCGTCTTGCGCGGCAAGTCGGGACAGATGCTGAAGCCCAAAGCCGTCAACAATGCGCGTTTCGACAAGCTCGGTGCTTATTGGCGTCAGTGGGCCGAGAGTCCGTGGAACCGATGCCTGATTCCCACCGCCCGCTTTGCCGGGGCGGTCGGTCCCACAGGGCGTATGACGGAAACATGGCTGTCGGTCAGGGAGCAGGAAATTTTCGCCTGGGCCGGCCTTTGGCGCAACACCGATGAATGGGGCACCTGCTACACGGGCGTGATGACGGATGCCGCGCCGGAGTTATCGAGCATCCATGACCGCTGCCCAGTGATCCTCGGGCCGGAGGAATGGCAAGCGTGGCTGACGGCGCCGCTCGGCGAACTGCGCCACTTTGACCGGCCATGGCCGGCATCGGAAATGGCCGTGGAAGCCACCGAGCAACTCTGGGCCCGGCGATAGCGCTTATTCGCTACGAGCGATCTGTCCGGCACGGCCCTTGTCAAAGGCCTCGAGCCATTTTTCCCGCACGATGTCGTAAAGTGCTTCGGGAAGGTGGCCATAGGCGACAGCGTCTGGATCGCCGCCCGGAATGGGGCGCAGATCGGGCCCGGGCCAGAAGAATCGATTGGCCTCGCTCAGAATGATCCACGAACGCTCGCCGTCCAGCCCAAGGCGCTTCTTGGTGGCGGGCGGGATTTCCACGGCAAATGCGGGATCATCCGGCGGCGAATGCGTGATCGGCAAAACGGTGACGACGTCACGCCCACGTTGCGATCGCATGGTTAGCAGAACCGCGCAGGGACGATCTTTACGCCCTTCTTCCGCACCGGCCCTGGCCTCGTGACTCCACAGAAACGAATATCGAACGACAAGGCCGGGAACCGGCGTAGGAAACGCCATGAAATCAGCTCAGTTCGCCGTTGAACGCCTTTGCATCGGCGGGCGCGCGAGACGCGGCAATCGCGGCGCGATCCTCGTCCGTGAAATCGGACAGCGTCAGCACCTCACGATCGCGGCTCTTCAGCCGCTCGTATTCCGAAAGAGACATCAACACGAGGCTTGCGATACCATGGTGGGTGATGGTCACCGGTTCCTGCAACGCCTGACGGCTGAAACGCCCAAAGGCCTTGGAAACATCGCCTGAACTTGCAACTTGGGTCATAGGTCAACTCCTATCCGTAAAATACGTGAATTCCGGATTTTTGCAAGTGTGGATTCGACAAACGGAGTCCATCGCTCAATCAGAGATCGGACCTTGTCTGCCGGAAACCCTCAAGCCGCCAGCTTCTCGACGATATCCTGAGCCTGGTTGACGGGCACGAAGAGGCGGGTCTGATACTGGATGATCTCGGTGAAACATCCCTTGGCCTTCCATGAAGGAAGCGCGCGCGGGTCAAAGCCGAGGATTTCGAGCCGCTGTTCACCATTGACGCGCGAACGCTTCAGACTGAGATCACCCGCGGCATTGATCGGCACCACCTTGCCACCCAGCGCCGCCTCCACCACTTGGCCGGCAGAAAGGGCGATCCGGTCGCCGAGCCCGAGCTTGTCGAGCAGTGTGTTCACCGCTTCGACCGGAACGATGCGTCCGAGCATTGACCGCCCGTCCTGCGTAACAAGACGGCGAACCTGCGCATCCTCGCCAAGCAGGTTCCAGATCGGCAGCAGGCGGCCGGTGGCGAGGTAGAAGCGCTCGGTATAGGGCCGAGTCGCAAGCTCCGCTGCCTCGGCCTGCCATGCCGCCTCGAAAGCATCCCGTTCGCAGTCATCCCAATGGCTCTCAGCCAATTCATCAGCGGTAATCCAGCTCCGTCCGCCGGGCCGGTGCAGTGTGAAACTGGCGACCGGCGTGCCGTCGTCCATCAACCGCGTGCGATCCGGTACGAGAAGCGCGACGCGCGAAGAGCGGCCATTGCGCAGGAACCGCGTCCTGCCGATGACACGCTTGCGCATGTCATCGATACAGGTGATGCGCGGGGCCCATTGCGCCTCGATGGTGAGGAGTTGGGTCGAGGCACCATTTGCGTCCTCGCGCAACACACGCTCCTCGACGGTGGTGAGCCTGTCGGCAACAAGGGTTTCGACGCCAGCATCGAACGTTCCGGCTTTGCGAGCGGCATCAATGCGCGTTTCCACCAAGCCGAGGAAATCGTCGAACACCGCGTTCTGGAGCGCGATGGGGAGCGCCAGAATGCGATTGAGCCAGCGCTGGATTGGCGGGAGATTGTCGACCAGCGCCCCCTCCTGCTCAAGTTTGAGGCCGGTGCGCTCGCAGAAATCGGCGAAGCCAACGCTGGAAAGCTTGCCGGCATGAAGGAGGTGATACCAGCGGGTCAGCGCCTCACGGGCGTATTCGCTCTCGAGATTGTCGGCGGGATCGAACAGGTTCTGCCCCCCGGTCTGGCGCTGGCCGCGCGTCAGTGCGCCAAGACTATCGAGCCGCCGGGCGATGATGGAAATGAACCGGCGCTCGCCACGGCAATCGGTAGTGACGGGCCGAAACACCGGCGCTGAGGCCTGGTGGGTCCGGTTGGTCCGCCCGAGGCCCTGAATGGCGCGGTCCGCCCGCCAGCCCGGCTCCAGTAGGAAGTGCATGCGCCGCTGCTGGTTCCGGCAATCGAGGCTGGCATGGTAGGAGCGACCCGTGCCGCCAGCATCGGAAAAGACGAGGATGCGCTTGGCACCGGCCATGAAGGCATTGGCATCTGCGAGCGAATTGGTCGGGGTGCGGGATTCGAGGCGCTGGTTTCCATCGGGCAGACTTACCAAACGCCGCGTCCTCCCAGTGATCTCAGCCACCGCATCCGGCCCGAACCGCGCGATGATGGCATCGAGCGCTGGGACAATCGGCGGCAATGCCCCTAAAAGCTCGATGGTCTCGGCCTTTATGCGAAGCGCTTCCTCGGAATGGACGGGATTGCCGGCCTCGTCAACCATCGGGCGCGAGCGCTCATTGCCGTCCTCGTCCCAGAAGCTTTCCATCGCCGGCGTGGGGAAAGCATTGGCGAGAAAATCCTGCACGATCTCGCGAGGCGACAAGTCCAAATTCAGCTCCGCCCGGTCTTCGACACTGAGGTCTGCGAGACGCCGATCGAGCAGCGCCTCTGCCGTAGAGACCAGTTGAATGACCACACTGTGATCGGTGGCCAGCGCCTCCTCGATGGCCGGCAGTAGCGAGGGCAGTTTCATCGACAGCAGCAACTGGCCGAAAAACCTGTGGATCGGCGCCCAAGGCGGGACCCTCGGTCATTTTCCCAGTAAGAGACTGGCAAGATTGGAGAAAGAAGGATAAGGGCGGGGTCCCAAGTGGTGCCGATCTCACGATAGATCTCGCTCGTAAATCGCGCTAGATCAATGCCTTGACGTATGTAGAGGGGGTCCTGTTTTGGACGCTGATTCACAGTGACCACCTCAGCATCCAGCTACACCACCACCTGGGACACCATCTGGGGTCATTCCGCTTTCCGCTCGTCTCTCCACCTCTGAAAATCATAGGCCAACGTCCGTCCAAGGTGCGGACCCGAAGCTGCACGGGTCTTTGGGCCGTTGTCATCCGTTACGGCAGGAACGAGTAACGGCGTACGTCCTCGCAGGCGGTGAACATGCCAGTCCAAGTCAGCTTGCCGACCAACGGTGCCACAGCGCGGAGAAGGCGACCCTCCTGCTCGTCGCAGCAAAATTCAAAGGACGTCGGAGACCATGCCCCGGACTGTTTGGTCGGGTTGGTTGAAAAAACCTCCCGGAGCGCTTTGCGCGTAGACGGTCGCAATCCGTTTTCGCAAGCCAGGACAAAGAGCAACTCGCGATAACTGGGGGTTCCGTCGCCACCATCGGCCAGAAACTCGTCAAGACGCTGGTCGCGATAACCGACCCGAATGAGCCGGTAGAGATTGATCATCCGCTTGACCGCGCGGGGGGATTTAGCCGCCAGCGGGCCCAGGATCTTGATCTGCTCGACCTCGGCATCGCTGAGCTTGAGGCCGCGGCGACGGGGCCGATCAGTCTGTTCGGGTCGGTTTGGCGTCTTCCACGCGAAGCGGTTTGAGCCCTCGGACGAGGTCTGGTCAGACGGCTGTACGGGAGGCGGCGATGGCGCCTGCATGCTGGGCATCTGTGGAGGTCTGGCGAGGCTCTCGACGAAGCCCTGATAGGCCTTGTAGCGCCGATCGGGCGGTGCGTCCTCGTCGATCATCGGGCGTACCCAGAGCGGAATCTGAAAGATCTTTTCAAGATAATCCGCCGCTGACGCAGGCAGTTCGTCGGGCGTTCCTTTTGCGTTGTCGGTCGTTTGCAACTGGACGTGGACGCGCTCGAGCGATTGTTTAAGCCAGCGTGCATCGACGGCGACGATAACGACGAAGCATTGGAAGGCGAGGAGAAGATGGACCGCCTGGAGAACGCTTGAGACCTGTTCGGCGTCGCACCGGTCGAGATCGTCGATATAGAGAACTATTCGGTCGATCCTGCCAGGGGCCTTCCTGTCTCGCATCTGGGCGAGAATGGCATCGAGTTGCTCGAAGCATCGCCGCACCCGGGCGATCGTTCCGAGTTGCTGGCGCAGCGTGGAGATATCGGATGAGTCGCTCATCAGATATTCGAGCATCAGTTCTGGAGAAGCGGCGTTGACGCCGTCACCAAGACTGCCGAATTTGGCGGCGTGGGCGTCGGCGTCCTTGCGCGCGGCACGCACGGCGTCGATCTGATTGCGCAAATCCGCCAATTGTGCGCGTGCCGTGATTTCGGCGTCCGCCGCTGCGACCTTGCGCTTTTCGACGGCATCTCTGACCAACGATGCGACGCGAATGACTGGCCATATGCCGGCACCGAAAGTGCCGAAGGAACCGAGAAACGTGAGGACGCCCACCGTCCGCAGCCAGGTGACGCCGCTGCTGCCAAGCTTAGGCAGGAACAGGAACCATGACGGGAAGAACCAGGCGATCGCCGAGAATATCATGCTCAGGCAAGCAAGTACCCCGAGGGCGGTTACCCATCGCCGCGAGGAGCGAAAATCCCACAGCAACATGAAAAAGCCCATGATTGGACCACTGGCGGCGGCATAGGATTCGATTCGCTGCTCGGGATTGTGCCCGGCCGAGAGCATGTCACGCACAAGCGTCAGCGCGTCTTTGTCGGCTTTTTTGACGGGTTCGGCGGAACTGACATAGATTTTCTTCGCGCCGTCTTCCCTTTTGGGCTTGAGGAGGTCGGCAAGGATGTCTGCGGCGGCCGCGACACCAGCGGTCTGGCGGCCCTGCGTGGCGGATTTGACCTTTTCCTCGGCGTTTGTGATGCGCGCTTCGAGATCGGCCGTCTCGATCGCGTTGGTGCGCAGCGCCACCGCGTCGCGCGAATTGCGAGCCTTCACCTCGCTCACGAGATCGGCATAGCGCCGATCGGCCTCTCCGGGCGCACGGTCAAAGCGGAGGCCGCCGACGGCGAGCTGATCAAAGATTTCCGAGGTCAGCGATGCCCAGAGATTGGCGCTGTCGGCGTAGGCCCAGGCGTTGAACTCCATCTGCACGACATGACCGACCCGGCGCGTCTCGGCGCTTTGATCGTTATCGCCGCGTTCGCGCAGCATGCGCTCGTTGGCAAGATCATCGTGGATCTGGCGCTGGAGTTGCTTGATCAGGGTGCTCTTGCCCGAGCCCCAGGCGCCGAACAGGCCGATGGCAAGTGGCGGCGATACCGACTCGAGCAGAATGAGATTGGCCAGTGCAATGGCGTCGTCTCGGACGCCAAGCGAGTCATTGGCGATATATTGCGCCCGGTCGGCAATATAGGAGGCGCGCGTCTCGACGGCGGTTGAGACCAGCAAAGGCTGTTGCTGGAGCGATGCCGCAATCTCCGCCCAGGCGCCGCGATTGTCGCCAAGCGAAGCGAAATCCTGTACGCGCAATTGTTCGGCAAAATGCCCGGTGAGGACCGAGATGCCCCGATCGAGAAGTCCGAGATTGGCCAGCGCCGCCTGACCACTGCGCGTCCGCAACAGCGCAATCATGAGGTGACGGGTGCCAAGTTCGTCGGGCTGAGGGTGGACCCCGCGGCGTAACTCGGCTGCTTCGGCGAGGATCTCAACGATATCCCATCGCAGCAGCACGGCATCGCGATCGATCCATGCCTTGGCGATCGATGGCTGCTGGGGCGCGGGAGCGCGGGGTCCCGGGGTCGTCGCGGCTTCCTTGGGCACCATCCACCGGATCTGTCCGATAAAAACAGAATCGAGCGCGGCATCCGGCGCAAGCAGCGATGCGATCAGGTCATCGCCGGTGAGCACATAGGACGCAGCTTGGGGATCGGCGAACCGGTCGATGACCGTCTCGAAAATCGCGGACAGGTTTTCCGACAGATAGCGGTCGCCCCCGGTCGGATCGGCCGACAGACTGCTCCAGCGAAAGCGGACTACCGATTGCAGACCAAGCGAGCGCCCGGACGCTGCCACAATGGGATCGGCTTGAGGCTGCGCTTGGTCGACCGGATCCGGAGTGGCGGCTGTTGTCTCGGGGTCTGGTCGTGCCACCGGGTCTGCTGGCGGGTCGCTCGCGCGTTCCTCGACAGAAACAGCAGGTGTAGTTGCTGGCGGCGCGGATGCGCTCTCAAACGCGCTGGAGAACTTGCCTTGCGAAGCCGCCGGACCCTGGTCGCGATCAGTTGGAGCACGCTCGACGCCGATCGAGCTTCCCGCTTTGGCACGCCCTATTCCCGATCGAACTTCGGAGACCCTTCTGGCTTTGGTCGGGCGCGCCTGCGGCGTGCGCATATCTGCCCCACCGCCGTCAGGCCGATCCATGCCTAAGTCCTTCCCCGCCCCGACACCCGCGTAACGTACGGGTTGATCTCGGCAAATGATGGCCAATCCCGTATCCGCAACGGTTCGGCGGGCGGATGAACTCAGTCATTGAACGGGATCCCTGGCGTGGGCGGTTGTGGAAGCCCTGGGATCGGGATGGCCGCACATGTCGAGGCGGTCGACTGACCTGAGAGCAAGCCTCGCACAAAGGGGAGCGAATCGGTGAGCGAGGCGTTGACGGTGCCATTGTGGGTGAGGCCGGGATAGGTATGCCATGTAACCCTGGCGCCGGCGTCGCACATCGCGGCCACGGCATTGTATTGGCCCGGCAGGCTGGCCTCGGTATCTGCAAGGCCCGTGCCGGCGAAGACGGGTATGGTGAGCGCGCCGTCGGGAATGATCGAGGCTGCGCTCTCACCGGCTTCGAACGTGCTGAGATCGGGCCTGAACAGGTCACGACTGGAAATCTTCTGGGCGCCGGCGGCCTTGAAAAGGTCCGAGAGGCAGGCGGTTCGCGCCACGGCGGACAGCGCGGCGCCCGCCGGTGTTTCAGCGTCGCGAACGTCGCGATCATCATGAAGACTCTGGTCTGTCCCTTCGACGCGCAGAATTGCATAGGCCGCGTCCATATTGGTCGGATCGTCATAATGGACCGGGATGGGTGGATGGGCCGCATGAGCGGGCGCTGCGAAATCTACGACCAGCCCGGTCGCAACGACGCCCAAGATGTCAAGCGTCGGGGCGTAGTGCGGGGCAAGCCATGCCGACCCCAGCGCGGCGCCCGATCCCTGGGATTGGCCGACCAGAATGATCTGATTGCGCAAGCTGCCGGCAAATTGCTGGAGAGCGGCGCGGACGGCGTCAAGCGCGCTGTAGCCCTCGGCACGATAGAGGAGGTAAGGGTGCGGTCCGGGTGTGCCCAAACCCTGATAATCGGTGGCGACGATTGCAAAACCCTCATCGAGCCAGCGGTTGAGGTAAGCGCGGTCGCGCCCCGAATAGCCGCGCCAGGATGGCGCGCAGATGTCTGCGATCCCGGTCGTACCATGTTCCCAGGCAATAATCGGCCAGCCGCCTTTTGGCATCGCCGTTTTGGGGAGCAGGAGTTGCCCCGAAACCAGCACGGGCGCGGGTTGGCCGACCCCGCTGGTCGACATGTACAAGAGCCGAGTGCCGCTGGCGGCGCTCGACGGGAGGTGGAGGCCGTCCATTTTTTCGGTGCGGACCATGGTTCCCGGCGGCACGGCCGGGAGTGGGTTCGAAGAATAGAAGGCACTGGTTCCGCCATCGCCGAACCGGTGCGGCGACGGTGCGGTTTCGGTAGCAGCCGTTTGCTGGGCAGGTGGCAGGGGTACCGGCGCGACGGAGTTGCCTACGCTGAGCGCAGCGATGAGCAGCAATCCGATGATGCGTCGCATCGTGTATCTCCCGGCTGGATCGGTCAATCTAGCGGCTTGGCATCGGGTTCGGGATTGCCAAGGTCGGTTGTCGGCACCAGTTGTTGATCGAAGGCGGCAAAATAGGCCGTCCATTCGGGCTCGCCCAGATCGACGACAAGTGCCCCATCCTGCCAGATGTCGTTGTGATCGTTATGGTCATCGTCGGCGGCGTGGATATAGCTGCCCACCGATCCCTGGTTCATGTGGGTGTCGTGGATGCCGAGATCGCCCCCGGTGTAGAAGCGGCCAAACACATAGAGATCATGTCCTCCGGCAAGCGCCTTTTCAAGGACGCGCGTGAGGGTGGCGGCGGGCTCGACGTTTGCCGAGCCGTCCATAAGCCCGCTATCGCGCCAGGGTCCGGTTCCCGCCAGGATGTCGCTGCGCTCGAAGTCGAGTGCGGGAAGCGCGGTCTGCCCGGTGAGGTCTGTCTTGCCGGGCACCGCGGCGGTCAGCGTCTGGATCACGGGATGGCGGAAATCGAAGACGAGCTTGTATTTGAGAAGATCGTCGCTGTCGCTCGTCCCGACATTCATCGCGATTTCCCAGGCTTCTCCCCCGACATCGAGCGAGAAATGGAGATGATATTGAATCTCGTGCTTGTGCTTGTCGTGCCCCCTGGAGGGTTTCAGGGTAGGGGCGGAGGTGATCTTTGCTTTCACATAGCCATACGCCAGGGTCATCGGGTGGTCCTTTCTGACATTTTCGAGCGCTTCGTCGCCGGGCAACAGCGACTGGCGCTGCTCCGAAAAGGACCAGCCGGCGCCCGTCAGGTCGAAAACCCACAGGAGATCGAAGCGATCGGGCCATATCGGGGGAGGTGGTGGCATGGCGCCCGGCGCCACGAGGGCGGCGATGACAGGAATCTGCTTATGCTCCCAGGCGATGAGAACGACTCCCTGGCGCGTTGCGACATCGTCGGCCAGCGCCTGGTAGTCGGCTTTGAAATGAGAGGTGATGAACGGCACGCCGCGATCCTGAAGCGTCTGGGCCAGCGGCGTGATGGACTCGATCGAGCGCCTGCTCTTGCTGCCAGCGCCGACACCTGACGCAAAGATGCTTTGCGGCGTCAGCGCCCCCCGGACCGGGTCTACCTGGGCGGGATCAAAGAAGCGGACCAGCGCGCCGGCGCGTTGCCAACCCGCCGGCACGAGGCTCTCCGGATCAAGCGCGCAGGTTTGGTCAACACCGTCCTGTCCGTCAGTGGGTTTCTCGGCATGGCGGATGAAGATAACGCGATCCGCCGCCACGATCATTGCCCTGAGAAATAGAGGCGGCGCAGCGATGCGGCGGTCTGCGCGGCGCCCGGATCGGGATAATAGCGCTTGAGCCAGCTTTCGTCGGGGATGAGATCCTGCGGCTTGAAGTTGGCCGGGTCGCTGGCAGCGGCGCTGGCGGCCGCGTCTCTGAAGGCGTAGCTGGAGAACTGGCGCATGAATTCACCCAGATAGATGTCGGCGGCTCGCTTGTCCGCGATAATGAGCATATTCTCGTGATTGCTCTCGACGCTTGCGTCGCTGAAGTTCGCCGAGCCGGTGATGATGAGCGGGTTTTCGGACAGTGGGTCGACCAGCATGAATTTGGTATGGACCCAGCGCACATTTTCGTGCGCTGCCAGACCGTCGCGTTCCTTCAGCCAGCGATCGAATTCGTTCATCGTGATATTTTGTCCGATCGCGACGACGGCATTGGGCAGAGCACGGATCGCATCGATCGTCTGTTGAGCTTGCGCCTTGTTTTTGCCGACGCCGACGGAATCCATGAGCGCGAAGCGTAGCACATCGTCCCGCTGTGAATAGACGGGAACGAAGTCCTTGTTCATGCCGAAGGCAAAGGTCATGAACAAACCCCGCCCTGCCTTGGCCGCAATGTCGGCATAGCGTTGCAGGGTCGCGGTTCCGTGTTGGGGCGAGAATACTTCCAGGATTCCGGCGGGCAAAGGATCGGGCGGGGTCGGCGTCTTGCCGTCAACCCAATCGCGCATTTCGTTGAGCGGAGGATCCTTCTGCAGTTCCTCCCAGAAATCCAGGTAGGTCTGCGCGACGGCCTGATCGCGGACGATATGCGCGCAGTTCAGATGCCCGAAGATACCGTTTTCGGTATAGTTCGTAGAGCCCGACAGCACCGCCACCGGCGCGCCGGCTTCGCTCAGCACGATAAACTTGTTGTGCATGATCTTGCCCTGCGTGAAACCCTGGCAGAAACTGTCGATGCCGGCTGCGCCGATGGCTTCCTCATTGGCTGCAACCGGGTCTTGCTTGGCATTGTCGATCGCGTCGAAGATGACCTTGACGTCGACACCTCGCGCCTCAGCCTGCTTGAGTGCGTCGAGGATTGCGGGCCATTGGAATTCGTAGATCGCAACCCGCAAGGCGAAGCTCGGGCCGGTCGCCTTGGCAATAAAACCTTCAATTGCTTCGATCAGCCCTCGCGAAAGCCAGTCATAGGCGGCCTGACCTACGACGTTCGGCGCCTTGTTTTGGAAGCGCCGGGCATATTCTTGCGATGCGATAGCACCGCGATTGAAATAGACGCTGTGGATGCCGTCGTCTTCGGCCTCGGTGCGAATATCGATATCCAAGGCGGCGCCGGGTGTCAGCGCTCCGGGTTGCCCGTGCATGGGGACGATCGAGTAGATATATTCGTGCCCCGGCTTGGCGGTATAGTCCCCCCACTGGAAAGTTTGATAGGGCTGGTCCAGGCTCGTCGCTGTTCCTCCCGGAGGCAGGGGCGAAGAGCCCGGGAACGTCTTCATGCCGCGCAGCCAATAGTCCTCGCCCTCGGTCTTGTCGGAGCGCTTGATAGCAAAGCCGAGAAGTCCGGTTCGTAACGCCGGATCATCGATATCCCAGCCCAGGATGACGACGTAGGTGCCAGCGGTCGCCTGGCCGATCAACCCCGATTGCTTGGCTTGGTTGCGCATGCGTTCAACTCCCTCCAACGATCATGGTATGACAAGTCAGCTATGGAAATATGACAAATACATTCATTCCGGCAAATTTCACGCAATCATTTCGGCAGGCGGCGACGAACGGAAACTGACCTTGGCCGAGTTGAGAGGGCGTGAGCTCCACTTGGTGAAGAAGGCGCTCGCAATCGCCGCGTTGACGATCGAGCGTACGCCTGGGCCATTTCAGAGCGCGTCGGACATGACAGACATGAAGGAACTGCTCGATCGGCTCATCGAATCTGATGTCGAGCTAGAGCATTATGCCCGTGCCGCGCACATTTCCGTGACCGGTGAGGCGCCTGAGGGGTGAACGGGGCTTCCGTTCGGATCGTTTTCGTCAGTGGGCAGCTTGGCGCCCAAATGTCGTCGGTCGAGTACGTCGTTATGTTCAAAGGGTTTGGGGCCGATAGGCGTACAAAACCGGACGGGTACGACCCGCGGAGCCAAGCGAAGGGCTATGGGATTTTGGGATTTCAGGCCGGATTGTTGAGCGGATAGCGGGCCGCCTTGCAGTAAATGAAACTCGACGCGGCCCTTGACGAAGTCTGTGGCCGAGAATGCCGAGTAATCGTCGGCGCGTCCTCGGGTTGGTGTTGCTTCGTCTACTTGATGAACCACTGGATCTGGCGCAGTGGCGCCCTCATGGGGGCAAGGCTCGGGTTCTAGCGCAAGAGCGGCACGGACGACTCAGCCGAATCGACGTCAGACATCTCCCGCCCATCCCTCTATTATTTCGATTTCCCCGCCCAAGTCGAAAGCTGCGGCGGCGGCGCCACGGTCGGCGGTTCGGTGATATAGGCCTGCTTGGGCAGAATATGGTCAGGCAAGAGCATCTGGGTGAAAATTTGGGCGCCATCAGCGGTAAAGCTGCGCTCAAACGCGAAGGCGCCGCCGTTCGGGACGTCCAAGGCCATCATCTCGGCGTCGCTGAGGTGAATTAAATTGGCGACCAGCGCCCGGATCGCGCCGAAATGCGAGAAAGCCAGCACGTCGGCTCGGTCGAGCAGAGGGGACACCTCTTTCAGAAAACCGAGCACCCTGCGCTTCGCCTGAAGCCCACTCTCGCCGCCTTGCCCGGCATCGTCCGCCTGCTCATCCATGCGCTTGTCGTATGCAATGCCATAATCGCGTTCATTCAGAAGCGGCGCAATCCGCGGGCGAAGCGACAGAAGATTCATCTGGTCGAGCGTGATGCGGGCAGTCTGCTGAGCGCGATTGTATTCCGATGCGAACACCTCGAGAGCGAAGTTCCCAGGCTTGCCCCAGCGCGGCTCGATCTGTGCCAAGATCCCGGCGGTGGCCAACGCCTGCCTGATGCCGTTCGTCGTCAAGCAAAGCGCACTGTCATTATAGGCGTAGAAGGCTGGATCCTCGTTGCCGGTGCTCCCACCGTGACGAACAAAAATAAGCCGATTCATATGAACTCTCGCTTGAAAGAGGAATTCTCGAAACTTGTCGAATCACTTATGGGCCCGGTCGGGCAGCGCAGTCGTACATCCACCCAGACAGAGTCAGGTCCGCGTGACCCCGCCTGGTTCGTCGGGGTCAACGGCGCGGATCAGGGTGTTAATGGTGATGTGGGGCCAGCGGATCAATCCGGGCGTTCCGTCGGTGCGCGGGTGGAATTCGAGCATGACCCTTTGCGCGTATTGCAGGACGAAGCGCGGCGCGGCGCCATCGTCGAATTCAATCTTCTGGATCCAGAAGATTGAATTCACTTTCGTCGCATTGGCTTGGCAGCCGACGAACGGAATGTTGGTGACGTTGCCCATCACATCGCTGTCGACGATGATCGTCTTCATCTCCGTGATCTTGCCCCCCTTGCCGGCGAACGGACCGGTCGGGTCGGCGAGCACGCGCTCGATCGCGCCGTCGAGCAGATGCAGGGGATCGGCGGGCGAAAAGCCTGGAAAACCAAGTTTAGTTTCAACGCCGAGAAAGGGCGAGTCGATGAATTTCTGGTAAGGTGCGAGGTAGTCCTTGGTGACCGGCTCGTTGGCTTCGAGCCCGATCGGCAGACCGTCGAACAAGGAACGCAATCCCGGATCCTTGAAATCGGGCGGCGCATGCGTAACCGGCGAGTCGAACCCCATCGCAAGGACGGCGTCGCCATGCGGTATGCTCGCCATCCGCCCGAGATTGGGGCCAGGTCCGTCGATATTGTCGCATGCTCCCAGACGCCCCGATAGATTGAAGAAGATGCCCGTCTCGGCGTGGATGCCGACCTTCTCCGGGCTTATAACGCCGTCGCCGGGCGCAAGCGTGCTGCCCTTGGGCGTGTCGTTCACGTCGGGGGTGGCGACGTCCACCAGGCCAGCGGCATTTGTGGCCGCGTCAACCGCCTTGAGCTGGTCGATCTCCTGAAGATACATCAACGCCGCGACGTGCTGATCGTCGCCGCCATCACCGCGGTTGGGAACGCCGAGGTCGCCAAGCGAAAACCTGAGGCGCTCGAGCCCCTGGTTGAGCAGCAGGCGGTAGCGAAACGGGAACTTTTCTTCGGGACCGAATGGTAAGGCGATCATGTTCCACATGCGTCGCTCAAAGCCCTCGTCATTGACCCAGGTGCCCTTCAACTCGCCGAGCAGTCCCAGACGCGTGTCTTGGCGGACGTCCCCGTCCAGGTGCGACTGGGCACGCCCACGTTCCCACTTTGAAACGCCCTGCAAAAGTTCCGTCATATCGCCCCTCCCATAATATTTGGTGCAGTTGTATCAGGGACACGCCGCGCCACTGTCACCGTTCGGCCGCGCCGATCAAACGTAAACATTGATGGCCGATCGCAGAACGCGATCACCATGCACAACTGCGCTTTAAGGCGAGCAGATCTTGAAATGAAGGTTCTTCCCGCCCATCACAATATTGCTATGCGACAGCTTTAGAGTCAAGGTGACCGACCGATGCGAACAGCGGTTGGAAAAACCAATTGCTCGCGGATTGTTGAGTTTGTAGCATGGATAGCGCGTGTGATCGGCGATCGATCACTGCGATTACCGGCGAGCGGGGGCTTTATGGAAAAAGAGACGGACATTTCGTGTAAGTACTTCGCTCACATGGTTTTTTTCCAGCTTCTCGATCTTTCGGATCCTGCCGTCGACGCCTTTCTCGACTATTGCGTCCGATATTTGTCAGGTCATGACGGACAAGTTCATTTCTCCCTCGGATTGCGCGCAGTCAACATCCATCGAGACGTGAGCGATTCTTCGTTCGATGTCGCGATGCATATCGTCTTTAAAAATCGCGGAAAATACGACGACTATGCCGCGAGCCAGCAGCATGCGGATTTCATAACCGACACCGCAGGCATGTCGACGGGTCGGCGCGTCTCCGATTCCTACATCGAACGGGCTGTCGTTGGCCTCCCTTGATCGCGCCCGCACCGCCTACGCGAAGCTCCCCATGCAACTGGTTCGGAGACAAGATGACAAAAATCGTCCATCAATTGGCAAAGGCGATGAACGGGCGCGTGGCAGGACCGGGCGACGCCGATTATGCCAACTGCATCCGCATCGACAACGGCCGCATAAATCGTCAGCCGGCAGCCGTTGCTCTACCTCTCGACGCCGCCGACATTGGCGCTGCGATACGCTTCGCCCGCGACGAGGGCCTGAAACTCACCGTCCGCTCGGGCGGCCACAGCGCGACCGGCTATAGCCTGAACGAAGGCGGAATCGTGCTGGATCTGCGCGGGCTGTCGGACATGTCGCTCGATATGGTAAGCAATGTCCTCACGCTCGGCATGGGTTCGATCTGGCGCGACGTTTATAATTACATGCGCGTCAGCCGTACCGGGCTGGTGCCGGTCGCGGGTGGCTGCCTCGGGGTCGGTGCCGGCGGCTTCCTGCTCGGTGGCGGCTACAGCTTCGTTTCGCGCTCCTACGGCCTAGGCATCGACAATGTCGAAGCATTGACGATCGTGTTGGCGGACGGGTCGGTTAAACGGGTCTCGCGCGCGTCGACGGGGGACGACGCGGACCTGTTCTGGGCGGCATGCGGCGGGGGCGGCGGCAATTTCGGGGTCGCGGTCGACGTCGACATCAGGACCCACCGGCTCGCCCAATCGACCGTGCTGGCGGGGCAGATACTGTTTCCCTTCTACCGAATCGAAGAAATTCTGCCTGTTTACAACGAACTGGCTGCGACATGTCCCGCCGCGCTGGCGATCTACGGCTTCCTCGGCAACCAGCCCGATCCGCGCAACGGCGGGGCGCCCGCCCTGTTCCTGCGCTTCACGCCGATCTTTAACGGCGCGTTCGACGAGGGGATGGCGCTGCTCGCCCCATTGTTCAAACTGCGTCCGTCGAACGTTTCGCTCTATTCGATGACCTTGCCCGAATTCGAGATGATGGCCGGTGGGTCGACTTCGGTGTCTGGGCGCGGCGCCTATATCCGCTCGGCATTGATGCCGCCCGGCGCAATGACCGCGAAACTTGCCAAGGTATTCAAATACCACATGTCGCGGATGCCGGGTACCGACTCCTTCGTGGTCTGGACGCATGCAGGTGGCAAGATCGCAGACGTAAAACCGGAGGAAACCGCCTACTGGCATCGCAAGAGCCTGTTCATGCCTGAGGTTAAGGCGATCTGGGACGCCAACCGTCCCCAGGACGCGCGTCAAGTAATCGAATGGGCATACGACTTCTTCGAAGACCTCGCCGCCCACGCCGAAGGCGCCTACCTGAACTACATCGACCCCCTCCAGCGCGACTGGAAGCGACAATACTACGGCGAAAACCTCGATCGTTTGGTCGCGGTGAAACGCAAGGTCGATCCGCATGACCTGTTCGCGTTCCAGCAGGGGTTGAATTCTGATTTTGAGCCCGATGGTCGCAAACCCCTCGATCTCGATCCGCTGAGCATCACGTAAACACCCGGCGCGCACCGTTTCGCCATCCTAAGGACGCTGCCGATGGACATCTCTCGAATACATAACCATCCTGCGGGAATCGCGCTCGCAGCGCATTACGATACCAGCGAGGACCGCCCTGGCGAGTTCGAAAAATTCGTCGCGATATCGGTCGCGCTGACCGGCTTCAGCGAGGCGGAACTGCGTTCCACGGGTCTGGTGCGAACCTATTTTGACGAGATGGCGCTCATTATCGGGCGAACGATACGCGGCGATTTTCTGGACGCGGTCGCTGGCGATCCTGCCAATGCCCTGAAACTGGACCCCTGGAGGCCGCTGGGACAGAATCTCGTCAGAATGTGGTATGTTGGCCAATGGAAGGCGATGCCGCCAGGTTGGGCGACGACTAACTTCGCCGAACCGGACGGTTCCGGCGCGACGCAGCCGCCTCCGGGCTATAACGAGTTTGGCCGCGATACCACCCGGGTGCTTTCGGCCGCCGGCTACCAGGAGGGGCTCGTGTGGCGTGCCATAGGCGTCAACCCGCCCGGCGCAAAACAGCCGGGTTTCGCCAGTTGGGCGCGCGGGTTGTGATGCCGGACACCCCGAACATATCCGAGCGCCACTACGATGTCGTCGTCGTGGGTGGCGGCGTCGCCGGTGCGGTGCTCGCCAAGGTCCTGGCGGAACTCGCATATCGAGACGGCAAGTCGGTTTCTATCCTGATTCTCGAAGCGGGGACCGGCGTTGCCGGGGGTGACGTAGCGCATGACGCCTATCTCCAAGGCTATTACGCAGCCTTGATCAAGACGCCCAATTCGCCTTATCCAGTCTCCACCAACGCCCCGTCGCCCGAAGATCTGGCTTTCCTCAAGGCGCCGGACGACCGCTATCTGGTCCAGCGCGGGCCGCTGACCTTTGGCAGCAACAATCTGCGCATGCTGGGCGGAACGACCCATCACTGGATGGGGATCTCCCTGCGAATGCTGCCGACAGACTTCCGAATGATGGACGAGTACGGAGTCGGGGTGAACTGGCCGATCTCGTACGACGATTTGCGTCCCTATTACGAGAAGGCGGAATGGGAGTTGGGCGTTGCGGCCAACGTCGCCGACCAGCGCAAGATCTATGACGACGGCGCGAACGACTATGGTGAAGGCTACGAATATCCGATGCTCCGCGTGCCGGTCAGCTACCTGGACAGGGTCCTGAGCGAAAGGATCGGCAACGATTTCAAATTCCAAATGGCCGATGAATCCTATCCAGTCCGGCTTGTATCGATCCCGCAGGCGCGCAACTCGGTACCTCGGGGACCGGCAGAAGCCAGCGATCCACGCGACTACATCGCGGTTGCGCGTCGGGGCCAAAGTCGGCCGTATCAACCGAGCGGTGCGCCCGAGGACCTTACGACCGGCGCGGGACAGCGCTGCGAGGGCAACGCCAGTTGCATTCCGATCTGCCCTTCGCGCGCCAAGTACAATGCGCTCAAGACGATCGAGGAATTGATGCAGTTGGCACGTCTGCCGGGCATCCACGTCGATATCGTAACGAAGGCTGTCGCTTCGGAAGTCATCGTCGGTACCGACGGCAAAGTCTCGTCGATCGAATATCTCAATTACGATGACTCCAACGCGTCCTACGCGACGACGCGTCGCACGACCGGCCGCCGCTTCGTCCTGGCGGGCAGCGCGATCGAGAATGCAAAACTGCTGCTGGCATCGCGCCACGACGACAAAGTCGTCGCCAACAGCAGCGATTGCGTCGGGCGGCATCTGATGGACCACCCCTTCATCCTGTCCTGGGGCCTGATGCCCGAAACCGCGCCGGTGGACGGTATGCGCGGGCCGCCCGTCACGTCAGATCTTCCGATGCGCCACGGCGGCTTCCGGCGGAAACACTCGGCGTTCCGGACTGATGTCAGCAATGCCGGATGGGGCCTGGCCGACGGCGCCCCATATACCGACCTGGAGCGGATGATCGATCCGCAATCATACAAGGGCAAATATCCCAGCGAGACGATCGACGAGATAGTGCCGCGCGATCCTTTGCACGGAGAGGCGCTGCGAGCGCGGATGCGATCGCAATTGCGTCGTCAGATCATGCTCGGCTTCCTGATGGAACAACTGCCTGATCCCGACAATCGCGTGACGATTGACGCCTCGCATCGCGACGCCTTGGGCCTGTGCAAACCGGTGATTCGCTATGACATCGGCGAATATACGCGCGCCGGGATGGCGGAGGCCTATCGGTTCGCCAGTACGTTCTACGCAAGAGTGGGCGCGATCGAGTTTACCGACCACGCCGCACAACTCGGGGACAAGGTGATAGTCGGCAGCCAGACCTTCAAATATATCGGCGCGGGGCACATCATGGGGACACACCGCATGGGAAACAGCGCTGCGGATTCGGTGGTCAACAGCTTTCAGCAGTCCTGGGACCATCCCAATCTATATGTGGTCGGGTGCGGCAGCATGCCCACAGTCGGCACGTCCAATCCAACGCTCACGGCGACAGCGCTATCGATTCGCAGCGCGGAGCATATCTTCCACAATCTGGAGCTCGCGGAACGATGAGCGAATCCGCAGAGGACCGGCTGCACCGGCTGCACCGACTTCTTCAGCAAGCGCTGGAGGTCGAGCTTTTCACGATCCCACCCTATCTCACCGCGCTATATTCTATCATCGAAGGTACCAATCTCGCGTCGGTCAAGATCATTCAGAGTGTGGTCATGGAAGAGATGCTGCACGCGGTTCTTGTGGCCAACGTCATGAACGCGGTGGGCGCGCGCCCCCGCGTCTTGGCGGGTGAGGACGGTCTGGGGCCAAGACGCACTGCGTATCCCGCTCAGGCGCCGCACATGTCTCGTCCATTAGTGGTCGATTTGCTGCCGTTTTCCGATGCAGCGGTAAAAGTGTTCATGGATATCGAACGACCAGAATCGCCCGAGACCGACTGGAGCAAAACCGGGGGGATCGAAACGATCGGGCAATTGTATGCCAAGCTGCGCAATGTGATGATCGCCGTGAGCGAAGAAATCGGCGAAGACGCTTTGTTCTCGGGCGAGGTCGCGCGGCAGTTCGACGCCGGCGACTATTATGGCGCGGGGGGGCGGCTGGCGCCGGTGCGCTGCCTTGTCGACGCGTTGGCGGCGATTGACGTCATCGCTGAGCAGGGCGAGGGCCGGGTGAAGACGACCAATCAGACGGGTGACGACATCCGATTTGGCCAGCCCAAGGAAGTCGCACACTTCTACCGCTTTCAGGAAATCTGCGCGAAGCGCTACTATGATCACGATGACGACGTCGGCATGCCGACCGGTCCGCGACTGGCGGTCGACTGGGATGCGGTCCGACCGATCGGCCGATCCGTGCCGACAGCCCCGCCAGCCGGGTTCGACGGCGTGTCGGCAGCGTTTGAGGCGAGCTACGACGGTCTGCTCATGGCGCTTGATGCCGCCTTCAACGGGAACAAGGCGGCCTTGCTCGCCGCGGTACCGTTGATGCAGCGGCTCAAGGTAAAAGCGATTGAAATCATGCGGATCGAGATCTCCTGCGGCAAGACCAGCCTCCCTCCCTTCTGGTTCATGCAAAGCTGATCCAGCGCGGCCTCGGGTTCCGGGTACGTCGGCACGGTCGCAGCAGGAACCACGAACAAAATGAAGGACGCCGCCAGCATCCTCGGTTGCCAGGTCAGGGCTCTCTGCCGCACCGCGTCGTAACCGCCGCGGTAGCCAAGCCCCTGTAGTTCCTCGAACACCCTGACCATCGTCAGCCGTTCGGTAAGCATACGCCGAAGGCCGCGGCGTGTTTCGATCAGCCGGCAAATGCGAGCCGATTGGCGCACCAGTTCCATGGCAACAGCGCGTCGAGCCGGCTGACAGGTTGATCTGCGATGCGGGCGAGGATGTCGGCGAGCCATGCCTGCGGATCGACCTCGTTGAGCCGGCAGGTCTGGACCAGCGAGTAGGCAATGGCGGCGCGCTGACCGCCACGATCCGAGCCGCAGAAGAACCACGACTTGCGCCCAAGGGGAACACAACGCAGCGACCATTCGGCGGCATGGCAGGCCATGCTGAGACGGTGCTGCGTTACAATGGCGCTTATACCCATCCCTATCCGCTCGAATGGCTGAGCCGCGGCACCAAAATCCGCCTGCATCACGCGAGGCCTGTCATCGCGGGCGGGCGCGTGGTGGGCGTGGTGCTGGTCTCGCGGAGCCCGCGCGCGCTGTTTCGCGGCATGTGGGAGGATCGCGGCAAGATCGCGACCGGCACTGCAGCGATCTTTCTCTTTCTGGTGGCGATGACAACGCAGCTCGGGCGCACCATCATCCGCCCGATCGAAGCGCTGAGCCGCGCCACCCGCGCGCTGGCCGAGGGCCGAAAAGCCGACCCACCGCAACGCACCCTGCGTGTCACTGAGATCGACAGGTTGATCCGCGACTTTGCCACCATGGCCGCCGATGCCGAAAGGCTGAACCGCCTGATTTCGCGGCTGTTGGAACTGGGCAAGGCAGACATGCAGCGCCCAGTGGGTAACGCAGGTTGCAATGTCACGAGCTTGCTCGTCAGGCTGGCCGACGGCCTTTCTGGGGAAGGCTTCTCGGTGACCTATAAGGTGCCAGAGAGCATGGATTCGCCGGCAATTGATGCGCATGCGCTGGAAACCGTACTCACCACGCTGATCGACAATGCCCGCGCCGCAGGAGCGAGACGGGTTGCAATGGAAGTCTCCCGCCACGACGACGATTTGCTTATCACGATTGCCGACGACGGCAGAGGCATTCCCGAAGCCGATCACCAATGGGATCTTCGAACCGTTCTTCACCAGCAAGCGCGCGGAAGTCGGGACCGGCCTCGGCCTCCCCATCGCGCGGGCGTTGATCGAGGGCAACCGGGGCAGTTTGAACCTTGAGCGTTCGAACTCAGGTTCGCGCTTTAGTATCACCCTCCCTGTCATCTAGGCGGATTCAGGTTTACCCCCCGATCGGGCTTTCGCCATATTTGCGCAACACGTCGTCGAAAGCCTCAGCCATCAGAGCTTGAAGGCTCAGTCCGCGTTTCCGGGCGCAGACGTGCATGGCGAGCGACATTTCAGGCGAGAAGTAAGCCGAGATGGCTTTGCGACCGATGCGACTGGGCGATGGGGTCGGCGCGATAGGGGCGAAGACTGCTGACGAGTCAAAGGTGGTAACCGACGCTTTGGATTTAATCGGCTCATTACCGCCGTCGCGAGGTTTATCGGCGAGATTCGCAAATCTGCTCATGGGTTTACTCCGCCATAAGTGCGCGGGTGGACATGGTCACATGTGCGGTGCTCCACATATAGAGGGCGGTGATTTCCGCCGCTGCCTTGCCGTCGGGTTCGAACTCGATAACGGAAGCCCCCGCTGCGCTGGCATGGCGATAGACGGCGCGGTCAGGCAAGATTTGCGGACAGGCCTTGATCCCGAAGCTCCTGACCAGTTCGGCCGCTTCCTCATACATCCGTGCCGCATGCGGCGGCCCAGCGGTGAATACGACGAAGGCGGGCTTATCGAATAGCCGGACCAGGCTGATCGTGGTCTTGATAGCCGCCAGGTCAAAGGCGCTCGGTCGGCAGGGAATGAGCACCAGATCGGCAGCCTCGACCGCCCTGCTTGCCGCGCTGTCGGCGTGGGGCGGCGTGTCGATCACAACGAAGGTGGCGCCCTGGGCTTTGGCCTGATCCACCTTGTGCTGAATTCGCGGCGGCGCGCTGTCGATGACTTCAGGCGCACGTTCCGAGCGCCAGGAACCCCACTGACTGGCGGTAGCCTGCGGATCAGTATCGATGATGAGGGTAACTTGCCCAGCGGCCTCGGCGACCGCAGCGAGATTGACGGCCAGAGTGGTTTTGCCCGAGCCGCCCTTCTGGCTCACAATGGCGATAGTGGTCATGGTCAATCCTTGTCATGTTCACATGTGGATGAGTGAGAATGTTCGAGTGTGAAGCGGTGAACACCTTTACCCGCCATGGATGTCAGGGTCGCCCTTGCTCGAAACGCGGCGTTCAATTGTCGCCATCAACCGGGCAGCCACGTGCGCCATCGGCCCTGCAGGCTGCAATGTTGACGGTTGATCGTCAGCCACGGCCTGCGGACGCGCGTCTCTCGCCAGCCCAGCATCACGCTCGCTGGCCCGGAACATCCCAGCAAGATTGACGCCCGCCGACTGGGCTCGCCGGCTCATACCTGACAGACATCGAGCGGGCGACAGCACCCGATAGCGATGCCCCGTCGGAAGCTCGAAGTTTCGGTCGATAATGAGCACGCTGAGCGCAGCCCGCTCCCGCCCGAATTGCTGGCAAGCCCGGCCCCAGGTGCCCTGTGCGATGCCAAGCCGTCCGCAACTTCGCCACGACGCCTCGATGAGGTTGGGCCATGTCGGTCCGCCAAGCGTCTCGACCACGCTCCGGTAACCCTCGGTGGCCACGCTGAACGCTGTGTCCGGCCTGATTCGCTCCAGCGGATCAGGCCCAAGCGCGGTACGCCTTCGTGATGATTTTTTGTTCTGTATATTGGGTGAGCAGTTTTCTTCCGGCGCGTCGGAAGTTTTCAGCGCACGGGGATCAGGTTCTGGTGCAAATTCGATGGCGGCGAGCATGGCGGACAAGGCCTCGCGGATAGCTATCAGGCGGTCAATTTGGATGATCCGCGCCGTTCGCCCATCGGGCAGGATCATCTCGGCCCGCTCGCGCAAGGTCTCATCACCTGACTCGCGGATGCGCTGACCGATCTGACGGATCTCGGCGCGGCACTGATGGATGGCTCGGGCCTGGATGTCCAAAGTCGTGGCCTTGGCTTTCATCTCCGCAAAGCGGTCCACCAGCGGCGCGAGGTTGATTCCTGCTGCCCAGATGATCGTCCCGTCCTGCCGGTCACCATTCCGTTCGCCATTGATCCCGGCATTGCGGACGATAAAGCCCGCGCGTTCCAACTCGCGCTCGGCCGAATTGATCGAGCGAGGCGTCAAGCCGATCGCTCCGGCGAAGCGGCAAGCCTGCGTCCAGACCGCGCAGATCCGGCCGGTCAGGTAGTCGCCGTCCATTGTCTTCAGGACATAGTGCCGAACCAGCGCTACCGCTGTCGAAGACAGACCGAAGCCGGGCCTCGCCACCTGCTCGAACAGGCGCAACAGGTCGAAGCGGGTCGTGCCCGATGGCAATCCATTATGGGCAAGGGTGGTGCTCATGGGAGCCCTCCCTTCCATTCAATGCTTGCCCGCGATTCCGCGGCAAGGTAATCTGATCTTGTAGCTGCCCAGCTATATCGTGGACCGTTGCGGAGGGTTGCAGCCCTCCCAACGGTCTTTCGGTTACCGTAGATTCGCTCGTTGCGCGTTTGGCGCTTCTTGCGCGTTCTGCGCGTAACCGACGGTTCTGAAGGTTGTTTTTACCCCCTTGCGAGGTGTGACGACTTTCGTGCCGACACAGGATGTGGTTCGTTGCGTCCGTTGCGCGTTCTGCGTGGGACATAACGGCATGAAAACAGAGGAAATTACGGGAATTCAAGCGGTTGGAAATTGTCACGTCCGGGTTTGCTAAACCGTCGTACTGGTAAATCCGGTACCGAGAGTTCGAATCTCTCCGTCTCCGCCAAATACTGATAATAAAGTATTTTCTAGCAAACCCGCGCCGTAGCGAGGCTCGGTCACAGCGCCTGGCACCAGCACTCTTCAGCGTATTTCTAGCCGCTCAATTCCAGCCTTTAGTGCCCATAGCAGCTGACGTGACCCCCAACCTTCATCCAGTCGCGATTAGAGCCTCGGCGTCGTTGTTGCGCGAGAGCGCGGGTGAAGCAAGGGGCTGCGTAGCGTAGCCTCCGGCTATGCGGAGCGCAGCAGCCCTTGCAGCTTCTCACGCAACCCCGCGTCGTCGTCACGGCGTGCCGCATAGCGCACGACCGACCGATCCGCCGCAATGACCCTGCACGCCCGCCGCTCGCTGACATCGAGCAGGGCCTGAAGATGCGCGACAGCTTCCCGCTTGGCGTAAGCGCTGTCCGGCCCCCACCTTGCGTGGGTGATGCCCAGCGTGGAGTTTGCGCGGCCTGATTTGGGCCGAGGGCGTTACTCCTATGATAATCCCGTGTGATGATCCTGTGAGCAAGGGCCCGCAGCGGTTCGAGATATTCACGGGCAAAGGCAAGCGGCGGGAATGGCCGCCGGAGCTCAAGGCCTCGATTGTCGCGGAATGCTATACTGGCGGCGAGCGTGTCGGCGCTGTCGCGCGGCGACATGGGCTTGATCCTTCGCAGGTCTATGCCTGGCGGAAGGATTTGCGCAAAGAACTTGAGGGTCAGGGATTGGCGCCTCCCCTGACAGAGCCGGTCAGCACGATGTTCGTGCCAGCAGTGGTCGAGCCGTCCACGCGACCGGAACCGGTAGCTGCGCGCCGAACACGGCGCAGGCGGCGTACCACAGCTGCTGCTGTCGAACTGGAGATCGATGGCGTGGCGGTGAAGATTGCGCGCGGCGCCGATGCCGGCGTGATTGCCGCGGTAATCGAAGCGCTCAAGGCCCCGCGATGATCGGGCCCGGTTCCGGCGCGCGCGTGATGGTCGCAACGCGTCCGGTAGATTTCCGCAAAGGGCCTGACGCGTTGGCTGCGCTGGTCGGTGCCGAGTATGGCGGCGATCCCTTTTCCGGAGTGATCTACGTGTTCCGGGCCAAGCGCGCAGACCGGATCAAGCTGGTCTGGTGGGACGGCACCGGCCTGTGTCTGATGGCCAAGAAACTTGAGCAGGGCGGCTTCAAGTGGCCGGGCATTCAGGATGGTGTGATGCGGCTGACGGCAGCGCAATTGGGCGCGCTTCTGGAAGGGCTGGACTGGCGCCGGGTGCATGGCGGACGCAAGCCCATCGCCCCGCAAATTGCCGGTTGACGGGGCTTTCTCCTGCTGATTCAATGCGTCCATGCTCATGGAAGCGGACCTTCCCGAAGACGTTGAAGCGCTGCGTGCGTTCGCACTCGAGCAGTCCCGCAAGCTCGCCGAAGTGACGGCGGCCAAGGGCGAGGCGGACGCCGAGATCGAGCGGCTGCAGTCGATTGTCGATGCCTTCATGCGCCACCGGTTCGGTGCGCGTTCCGAACAACTTGACCCTGATCAGTTGCAGCTTGGCCTTGAAGATGTTGAGACCGCGCTGGGTCAGGCTCGTGCGGCACGCGACGCGGCAATCGGCCAGTCCAGGTCTGACCGACCACGCAAGGTCAACCGTGGCTCGCTGCCTGCGCATCTCGAGCGGATCGAGCAGGTTGTCGATATCGAGGACAAGACTTGCCCTTGCTGCGGCGGGGCGCTCCATCAGATCGGTGAGGACGTTGCCGAACGCCTTGATGTGGTGCCGATCACCTTCCGGGTGCTGGTCACGCGCCGGCCTCGCTACGGCTGCCGCGCATGTGAGGGTGCAGTCGTGCAAGCTCCGGCACCGGCGCGGATCGTCGAGGGCGGCATTCCGACCGAAGCACTGATCGCACAGGTCCTGGTCGCAAAATACGCCGATCACCTGCCATTGTACCGGCAAGCCCAGATCTACGCGCGGCAAGGTATCCAGCTTGATCGCTCAACGTTGGCGGATTGGGTTGGCAGAGCAGCATGGTATCTGCGCCCTTTGCGCGACCACATCCTGGAACGATTGCGACGATCCGAGCGATTGTTCGCCGACGAAACAACAGCGCCGGTGCTCGATCCCGGGCATGGCCGGACCAAGACGGGGCAACTGTGGGCCTATGCGCGCGACGATCGCCCATGGGGCGGCGATACCCTGCCAATGGTCGCTTATGTCTATGCCGCCGACCGCAAGGGGGAACGGGCGGAAGCGCATCTCGGCAATTTTGCGGGTATCCTGCAGGTCGATGGCTATGGCGGCTACACCGCGCTGGCCAAGCGCCGACAGCAGATCGTTCTCGCGTTCTGCTGGGCGCACGTCAGGCGCAAGTTTTACGAGCTGGCGGACAATTCCCCGGTCGCCGTCGAAGTGCTGCAGCGGATCGCAGCGCTCTACAAGATCGAGGACGAGGTGCGTGGTGCCTCTGCTGAACAGCGCCAGCAAATCCGACATCAGCGCAGCCGCGTCATTGTCGACGACCTGCGGACATTTCTCGAGACCAAAAACCGCCAAGTCAGCGCAAAGGCCAAGCTCGGCGAAGCCATCCGCTATGCGCTGACGCGCTGGGATGGCTTGTCACGGTTCCTCGATGACGGTCGCGTCGATCTCGACAGCAACACCGTCGAACGCAGCATCAGGCCGCTCGCCCTGAATCGCAAAAACGCCCTGTTTGCTGGTTCGGACGAAGGCGGCGACAACTGGGCGGTGATCGCCACGCTCATCGAAAACTGCAAGCTCAGCGGCATCAATCCGAATACATGGCTGACGCAGACGCTCGAAAAACTGGCCAACGGTCATCCGGCGAACAGCGTCGGCGAACTCATGCCGTGGATCGCCGTGGCCTGAGAACATCGCTTACCGCTTGGCGGCGGGCATTACCATTTTTGACAGCAAGTCCTTCAGGCCAGCGTTGTCCAGCATCGCATCCGCCAGCAACCGCTTCAGCTTCGCGTTCTCGTCCTCCAACGCTCGAAGCCGCTTGGCCTTCGAGCGCAGGCCGGCGCAGCTACACCTCCAACCCGCCATACTTGGCCTTCCAGTTGTAAAGTGTCGCCTCGGAGATGCCGTGCTAGCGGGCCGACTACCCGGTCTTTGCGCTCGCTTCGGCTTCCTTCAGCACCCCGATAATCTGCTCTTCCGTAAACCGCATCCGCTTCATCAGTCCGTCCTTCCATGGGCCGGACTCTAATCGCGTCTGGACGAAAATCAGGGGGGCACGTCCGGTCACGTCAATCGAGATACAGTATGAAATTCATGGCCTTGATCACAAACGGCGCTGCGGGATGGCATCCACGTCGGACCACCCTCGCAGCGTCGCCTGGATTTTCACATCATCAGAACTTGTAGCCGGCGCGAAGACCAATGGTCCGAACAGAATCATAGCCCCACCGCTGTGTAGTGGTCAGCACTTGCGGACTTAATGTTCCATCGCCGCCATCTGTCCCGATCGACAACGGACGGATTGCATTGGTGCAGTTCTTGCAAAACACGCTAACATTCACGTTGCCGGTTTTAAGCCCGACATTGGCATCGAGCGTATCCCAGGTGGGGATCCGCTGCGCCGGCGCAAAGCCCGACGACAGCGGCGAGCGATGGTACCAGCTGACGCCGACCACGCCGCTGAGCCAGCTGTTGAGAGGTGCGTCGTAGTCCGCGCCCAGTGTCGAGGTAAACCTGGCCGAAAGCGGGATCTGATAGCCGGCTGCGTTGAACGAACTGCTGTTCTGGCATCCGGCAGTGGCCTGTGCCGGATAGCACTGCGCGCCGGGATAGTTGTTGTACTTCGCATCTGTATAGCTGCCCATGCCCGACAGGGTAAGACCCTGCGTCACGCGCGCCTGGAACGACGCTTCCACGCCCTTGGTAGTTGCAACCGCCGCGTTGGAAAGCACGAACGTGCGCAGCGCCGTCACGAACGATTGCACCTGCAGGTTGTTGAAGCGTGTGTAGTAACCGGCCACACTCACGGTAAGCTTGTGATCGAACATCTGGCTCTTGATGCCAATTTCGCCGCCCTTGGAAATTTCGGGCCGGACCGCAAGATCGGCACCTGGCGCAGGGGACGTGTTCGAGAAACCGGGTCCCTTGTAACCCTGGCCATAAAAACCATAGATCAGCGTGTTCGGCCGGGCTTGCCAGTCTCCGCCGACCTTGAAGCTGAAATTCGTGGCCTCGGTCGTTTGCACCGAATGGTTGTCGGGCACGCCCAGTGTCACGAAATACGTGCCGGTATTTTCCAGCAGATCGATCGACGCATGGTCATGGGTCAGTCGGCCGCCCGCAGTTAGCTTGAACGTCTCAGTCAGGTTGTATCCGACCTGTCCGAACGCCGCATAACTGTTCTGCTTGAGCGTGAAGCGGTAATCCTGCCCCAGAAACGACGCGTTGCTGGCCGGACAGGCGGCCGGCGGCGCCCCCAGAGTGGTCGCGCCGACACAGAACGGGAATGTCGGCAGCAGGAAGCCGGGCAAGCCGTTGTTGCCACCAAGCGCACCCTGCTGATTGTTCGACGAATGGTAATAATACAATCCAACCTGGCCCGAGACTACGCTCGTATCCGGCAAAGCCAGACGCAGTTCATCGGAATACTGATTGTAGTTTTCATGCGCCGTGTTGGTGTCGAAAAAATTGATCGCGGTGTTGTCTGAATCGAACTGATAGTGATCGGTCAGATGCTTCCACGCGGCAATGTTCACGAGCTGAATGCCACTGGCAAACTTGTAGGAGATATTGGCCTGCGCCCCGCCGGTTTCCACATCGCGAAAATTGGGTGCGTCGGACTGATAGATCAGATTGTCGTTGCCCGATGGCACGCCCAGTGCGGTGTACTGGCTGCCTGCACCCAGCTGGCGGTACGTTACGTCATAGCGCCCGGATATCCCGCGCTGATGGGAATAATCGCCGATCACATAGATCGAAAGAGCATCGTCGGGCTGGTACAAATATTTTGCGCGCAGGCCCAGATTTCGCGTACCCAGATCGTTGCGTACCGCGGGATTGACCTCGGGATAGGTAACAGGATCCTGGCCGCTATAGATCGCATTCAGGCGCAGCGCGCTGTTTTCGGACACGGGCAGGTTCAGCGTTGCACGGCCCTGGATGCCGTGCCCATTGCTGATGGGACGATCGCGTGTCACCAGTTCGAGGTCGGCGTTGCCGGACGTCTCGCCCAGCTTGGGCTTGGTCGTGGTGATATTGACGAGACCGGCCGAAGCGTTCTTGCCGAACAGCAACCCTTGCGGACCGTTCAGTACTTCCACCCGGTCAAGGTCGTAAAAGGCATTCGTCGCGAATTCGTTGCTGCCCAGCACCACGTCATCGACAACCTGGGAAACGCTGGATTCCACCGTCGTTGCAAAGCTGCCCGTGCCGATCCCGCGTATCGAGAACGTGTTGTCCTGTTCCACTTGCAGACTTGGCGCAAGCTTGGTCACCGCGCTCAGGTCGTTGACACCCTTGCGGGTCAGCGTCGCGCCGCTGAGGACAGTCACGCTGACCGGAACTTTCAACACGTTTTCCGTACGCCGCTGCGCGGTAACGACAATTTCGGACTGGTCGGCAACCGGCGCAGTTTGCGCCTCGGCAGCCATGGCTGCGATCGGGTATGTCGATACCCCAAGCATGAGCCCGGCAAGTGTGTAAATTTTTCTCATGGTTTTTCTCCTCCCAAAGAACGGGCAGCACCGACTTATTGCCAGGAGAAGCAGCCCTGCCCTCCCCGCCAGCGGGGAGCGTCGGAACCAAACGTACCTCTCCAGCGGCGCCAGTGTCATGCTCACTGCAGTTAATCACCGATTAGATGTGCTTCGTTTATTTTTCCTGGAGAGGGTTGTCAAGTGCCCGCACAACCGATTAGCCGAACCGCAAAGGAAACCGAGATGGGCACGCCGAAACCGTCATATCACCGCGAAAATCTGAAAGAGGACCTGTTGGCCGCAGCGTTCGCTTATGTGGAGGATCAGGGGCACGACGACCTGTCGGTGCGCAAACTCGCGCAAGTGGTCGGGGTGTCGCCCGGGGCGCCTTATCATCACTTTCCCGACCGAAGGTCGTTGCTGATCGCGGTGGCGATGGAGGGATACAAAATTCTGACCGAGGATGCGATGCGCGAGGCGCAGCTTCACCTTGAAGGCGCTGAAATCCTCTATCGCGTGTGCATGTCGTTTCTGCGTTTCGCCCAAAAGCACCGCCGACTGATGGAGTTGATGTACGAGAGCGAACTGACCCGGCCGGTGCTTGATCCGGCAATCCTGAAAGCCCAGCAAAGCGGCTACCAGGTGTTCCGCAACGCCATGAAACTGGCAGGCCCGCACTTGCCGCAAGAAGATTTCGGCGCCTGCCTCGCTACGGTATGGTCGGCAATGTACGGCTTTGCGCTGATGCGGGATCGCCAGATGATCCAGCCGCACGACGAGATCAGCGAAGACCAGTCCGACGCTGCGGCTGATGCCATCGTGCGCCAGGCGATCCGTCTTGTCATCGTTCGCTGACGCACCCGCCTGTTTTCAAACGTTGCCATCCACGCGGCACCAAAACTCCTTGACAGTGCGGCCGGGACAAATCTAATCACTGATCATATAACCGGATCAAGCCCGGCAAGTCGATCAAGGTGAGAGATGTCGATCACAAGGGTAAGGGCGACCAGCCCGGGCACTGCCCAAGGCCTGACGGTGATTGCAGCCGGGTTCCTGCCGATCCTGGCGATCGTCTCGTTGTTCCCGGCCATCCCATCGATCATTGCGCATTTTTCTGCCGTCCCCAACGCGCAGATCAAAGTCCCTTCCGCCGTATCGGCGCCTGGCCTCACCATTGCATTGCTCGCATTTGCAGCGGGCATCACGGTCGATCGCTTCGGCCGCCGCCGACTGCTGCTGATTGCGACCGGATTTTATGGCCTGCTGGGCGCAGCGCCGTTCTTTCTCGACAATCTCGATGCGATTTATGCCTCGCGCCTGTTGCTGGGTGTGTCCGAGGCCGCGGTGCTTACCACGCTCAACACGCTGATCGCCGATTACTGGGACGAACAGGGCAGGCGCAACTGGCTGACCTTGCAGGGCATGGCGGGGCCGTTTGCTGCGTCGGGCGTGATTTTCCTGTCGGGCTATGTCACGTCGCTGCGATGGAACGCGTCGTTCCTCATCTATCTTGTTGCCGTTCCGATCTTCATCGCAGTGTGGCTGTTTCTGTATGAACCGGAGCCTGTCGTTCGCACAGCGTCCCGAACCGCGCCCGATGCGCCGTTTCCATGGTCCGGCGTGCTGACCTTTGCGCCGGTCACACTGGTGGCCTCGGCGCTGTGTTACGTGTTCATCATCAACGGGGCCAGCGCCTGGCAGGAAGCCGGCGTTCAGAGCGCTGCCGATATCGGCCGGTTGAGCGCTGTTCCCAGCCTGTTCACGGTGGTCGGTTCGGGCGTTTACTGGATCCTTGGCAAGCAGTCGCCGCGCTTGCGGCTGACCGTGTTTCTTGCGCTGCTCGGCGTCGGGCTCGGCATGATCGGATTTGCCCATGACTGGCGCGGCATGATCGCCGGCATGGTCGTTCAGCAGACCGGCGTCGGCATGGCGATCCCCACCCTGATCGTCTGGGCCCAAAGCTATCTGCCGTTCGAACATCGCGGTCGCGGCATGGGCGTGTGGACCGCCTGTTTCTTCTTCGGCCAGTTCGTATCGCCTATTCTGATCGGTGGTGTCCGGCTTCATGCCGGGTCCATGCAGGGCGCCTTCGTGGCCGCCGGCGCGTTCGGGCTGGCGACGGCATTTGTTGTCAATCTCGCGCTGGCTGGCCGGCGCGCATCCCCCCCTTCCCTTTCCGAGGTTTGATCATGTCCAGAATTGCGCGCGGCGTCAGTCTTTACAGCTTCCAGGAGGAAATGTTCCTGGGCCAGATGACCGTCGAGGATTGCGTCGCGTTTGCCGCAACCATCGGCGCGGCGGGGATCGAAATTCTGCCCGAACAGAACATGCCGACGTTTCCCGACATTACCGACGCCCAGATCGGACAGTGGCGCGACATGCTCGCCCGCCATGGCGCGCATTTCACCTGCTATGACATGTTCCTCGACACCAAGCGGCGCAAGGACCGCCTGATGACCGACGACGAACAGGTCGAAAGCATTCACCGCGACCTTGTCCTCGCCAACCGGTTGGGCATCACCAACATGCGCGTGCTGATCTTCGTGCGGCCCGACATCCTGGAAAGATGCGTGCCCATGGCCGAAAAGCTGAATGTCCACATGGGGGTGGAGGTTCATGCGCCGTGGTACCTCGATCATGCCTGGATCCTGCGCACGATCGAGGTTGCCGATCGCCTGGGCACCAGCCATCTCGGCATCCTGCCCGACATGGGCATTTTCATGAAGCATTACCCGCCCGCATTTCGCGCCCGTTTCGAGCGGCAGGGTGCCCGGCCCGAAGTGGCGCAATTCATCGTCGATCAGCATGAGCAGAAAGTGATGGCGGAATACACCATCTACGAAGTCGCGGTGAAGATGCAGGGCAACAAGGCCGAAGTGGCGATGGCCGAAACCTTGCGCCATGCGCCTTATGCCAATCCGAAGAGAATTGGCGATTTTGCCCCCTATTTCCGCCATATCCAGGCCAAATTCTATGAAATGACCGAGGATTGCCGGGATCCTTCACTGGCATACGAAGAAGTCATCCGCGAACTGGTCAAAGTTCGCTGGGAAGGCACGCTGTCGAGCGAGTACGAAGGCAATCGCTGGATCCAGGATGTGCATCCGGTCGACAGCCGCGAACAGGTTCGTCGCCAGCATGCCATGTTCGACCGGCTGATCGCCCAGGCAGAAACCGAAAACAGGCAGAAGGCATAAGCGTGATGAAACCGAAACATTTTCAGCAGCATCTTGTCGCAAGCCTGGTGCTGGCCGGCGCCGCCCTGCCGGTTGCCGCGTTTGCACAGCTGCCCGGCATGGGCACCGAGGCCTTGCCGGCACCGGTGCAGCCCGACACGGTGGACCTGCCCGCGCCTGCCGCGCCGCAAAAGGAAGTCTGGCACCTCGATGACGGACGCTTCGGGGTCCGCAATGTCACCCGGCCAACCCTGACCGCGTTCCGCCCGGCGGGCCACCACAGCCGTGCGGCGGTGATCATCGCACCCGGCGGTGCGTTCCTTGGCCTGGAAATGGAAAAGGAAGGCTGGGACGCGGCGCGCTGGTTTGCCAACCATGGTATCACCGCCTTCGTGCTGAAATATCGCACGTTGCCAACGCCCGCCGATCAAAAAGTGTTTGTTGCCGAACTCGACAAGATGATTCACGGACAAAAAGCGGTGTTTGCGCCCCCAGGTGAGACGCCCAAGGACGCTCTAGACGACGGGATCGCGGCGCTTCGCCATGTGCGAGCCCATGCTGCGGCGTTCGACATCGATCCGCACAAGATCGGTTTCATGGGCTTTTCGGCGGGCGGTCTTCTGAGCCGCAGCGTCGTGGAGAAAGGCGGCGCGGACAAACCCGATTTCATCGCCCCGATCTATCCCAACATGGGCCCGATGGTCGTCCCGGCCGACGCGCCGCCGATGTTCGTCGCGATCGCCGCCGACGATTTCCTGCTGGCGCGGACCAAGGGCCTGCCGCTGATCGAAAGCTATCGCGATGCGGGCAAATCGGTAGAATTCCATATGTTTTCGACGGGTGGTCATGGTTTTTCAGTAGGACCGGCCGGGTCGCCCGAACAGGGTTGGATGGATGTCATGCTGCGTTGGCTGCACACGCGCGGCTTTGTAGAAAGTGCAAACTGATGTTCGACAAATATATCATCGATGCGGCGACCGTTCGTAATAGTGGCCCGGCTGACGCGCCCACCGGATTTTCTTTTGTTACCAAACTGGGCTATTATCGCGGCCTGGGCCTGTCGATGATCGAAGAGCTGCAGGTTTCGCTCGACGGCGTCGAGCTGCCGCGCGCAGCTGTCACGTTCGACGAAGGCAAAGGTCCGCTGACGCTGGACGAGATGGAAACGGCGTTCGACCGCCGCTGGCCATTCGGTGCACCCGCGACAATTACGGTCGCATGGCCGGGCGGCTTTCCCGCTGGCGAACATACGCTGGCGCTGCGCCAACGCCTGCGCATTTCCTACATGCCGTTTCCTTCGTTCAACACCGACGAAAAACTGGTGACAGTGGCGTGAGCCATCGCCTTTGCATGGGCATGATCGGCGGTGGCCCGGGCGCATTCTTGGGCCCGGGCCACCGCATCGCGCGCTCAACCGCAAATTGATAGGAACTGTGCCATGAGCGGGTGGATTCGGCGGGATTTTCTGGGCGGTGCAACGCTGTTCGCGATAGCCGCGGGCATCCCGGTTACCGCCGCGCACGCCATGTCGCCCGAACCCGGCGAAGCCCCGACCGATCGGCAACGGCGGCTGCTGCGCGAGGTGAGCGACCTGGTGATCCCGGCAACGCACACCAAAGGCGCGGGCGAGCTGGCGGTGGGGGACTTTGTCCTGATCGCGCTCGCACACGGGCTTGAAGGCACCCGCCAACCGCTGTCCCTATATGCCACAACGCCCGGGTTTTCCCCGTTTTTGCGCAGCGACAAGTCCCTGCGCCATGTCGACTGGCTGGAAAGCGTGCTCGACCAGCGCGCGCATGGGGATTTTCTCAAGCGTCCGGCAACCGAACGCAGCGCCATCCTCGCCGCGCTCGATGCGCAGGCCTATCCGCCTGGCCCGCCGGCTGCCGACCCCTCGCCGTGGTGCAGGATCAAGACCCTGATCCTCATCGGGTATTACACCACAGAGACCGGCGGGTCGCAGGAACTGCGTTACGAACCCGTGCCCGGCCGATTTGACCCCGACGTTCCCGTAACCCCTGGAACCCGCGCGTTTTCGAACGATTGGACTGCGGTGGATTTCGGGTGATGGAAAGCATGACCATGCAATTTGACGCAATCGTAGTCGGCTCGGGCATCACCGGCGGCATGGCCGCCAAGGAACTGACCGAGGCCGGCCTGAAGGTGCTGATGATCGAACGCGGTCGCGAAATCCGCCATCAGCAGGATTATGACACCGAAATGAAGGCGCCGTGGGAGATGCCGTTCCGCGGTTCGGGCGATGCCGAACTCTTTGCGCGCGACTATCCGGTGCAGATGCTCAACCGCAGCTTCACCGAATACACGCAGGGCCACTTCGTCAACGATCGCGAAAACCCGTATGCAAGCGCGCCCGGCACCGATTTCACCTGGTTTCGCAGCTATCAGCTCGGCGGCCGCTCGCTGACCTGGGGCCGCCAGTCCTATCGCTGGTCCGACTATGACTTTGGCGCCAACGCGCGCGATGGCCATGGCACCGATTGGCCGATCCGTTACGCCGACCTTGCCCCCTGGTACGACAAAGTCGAACAGTTCATCGGCGTATCCGGCGCCGCAGAAGGCCTTAAACAGCTTCCCGACGGCCGCTTTCAGCCAGCGATGAAGCTCAATATCGTTGAGCAGGCCTTGCGCGAGCGGATACGCGCCAAATGGCCGGAACGGTGCCTGACGATCGGTCGGACTGCCAACATGACCGAAGCAAAGCCCGACGAAGGCCGCAGCAATTGCCAGAACCGCAATATCTGCGCGCGCGGGTGTTCGTTCGGGGCCTACTTCTCGACCCAGTCGAGCACGCTGCCTGCGGCGATGAAGACCGGCCGTTTGACGCTGATCACCGACGCGGTCGTCGAAGCGGTCGAATATGACGCGGCCAACAAGCGGGTGACCGGCGTGCGCTGGGTGGACACCAAGACCAAGGCGCGCAACCGCGCGACATCGCGCATGGTGTTCCTCAACGCCGGCGCTTTCAATTCCGTCCACGTCCTGCTCAATTCCGCGACGCAAGCGGCGCCGAACGGCCTTGCAAATTCCAGCGGCGTGCTCGGCACGCATATCATGGACCACGCCAACACGCTTTCGGCGATGGCGCTGATCCCGGGTTTCGAAGCGCACACCACCTTCGGCAACCGGCCGACCGGGACCATCCTGGCGCGCTATCGCAATATGGATGTCATGGACGGGATCGGTCACACGCGGGGCTATTCGTTTCAGGGCGGCGCGCTTCAGCCGACCTGGACCCAGGGCAAGCGGATGGCGGGCATCGGTGCCGGCTACAAGGATACGCTGCAAAAACCGGGCATGTGGAAAATGGTCATGGTCGCCTTTGCCGATTGCGTGCCGCGGCCAACCAACCGCCTCACCCTCGACCGCACGCGCACGGATGCCAACGGGCTTCCCATGCTCGATATCGCATTTGCTTTCGGCAAGGAGGAGCACGCCGCTCTCGCCCAGGCCCGATCCGACGCGGTAGAAATGATGACGGCTGTCGGGGGGCAGGTTATCGTCAGTTCGGATCAGCCCGGCGCCGGCGGGACAGCGATCCACGAAATGGGCGGAGCGCGGATGGGCCACGATCCCAAAACATCGGTGCTCAACAAATGGAGCCAGGCGCATGATGTCGCCAACCTGTTCGTGACCGACGGCGCGCAGATGAGTTCGTCGGCGTGCCAGAACCCATCGCTGACATACATGGCACTGACCGCGCGCGCCTGCGACTATGCAGTCGGGCAATTGAAAGCCGGAGCGATCTAAGGGCGCAGGACGCCCCCCGCAAAACGCCTCCGCCGGATTATCGCTGGCGAGCCTTCCACGCGATGCGACCATCGACAATGGTCATGGTCGGGGCGATTTTGCCAGGTTCGGCGTGCGTTTGGATGGCGGCGACCGACCCTGCCGCGCCGCTGATGATACCGGCAGGCGCAGATGCTGTGCAGTGGATGGCCCAAGCCCGGTGATGAGCGACAGCGCGGTCGATGTCCTGGCGCAATCGGGCTGCTATCTCGACGTGCCGCGCGACTGATGCGGCATTGGCCGGCCAGCTGCAATCATCTCACATCGTGAGATTTTGCCTGGCCGGCCGTCTGGTGTCCGCGCGCGGCAGGCATTAGACCAGTCGCCAGGATACCAGAGGATGCCGGATGACCACCCCGACCCATGAGGACCTCGCGCAGCGGTTGCGCGATGCATACACCAGCGGCGCGGTGGCGCCGATGCGCGACGGGCTCGGCCCGGTCGATGTCGCAGGCGCCTATGCGGTGCAGACGTTGAACACCCGCTTTTGGCAGGCGCAGGGCCGGCGCATCGTCGGGCGTAAGGCCGGGCTGACCGCCAGGGCCGTGCAGATGCAGCTGGGCGTCGATCAACCCGATTTCGGCGTGTTGTTCGAAGACATGCGGATTGCCGATGGCGGCCATCTCGATCCTGCGACCTGCCTGCAGCCCAAGGTCGAGGCGGAAATCGCCTTCGTGCTCGGCGCCGACCTGCCCGATCCGCAGTCCACGCCCGAACAGGTCGCGGCCGCCGTGACCAGCGTTCACGCTGCGATCGAGATTGTCGATTCACGCATCACCGACTGGAAGATCGCCTTTGCCGACACCGTGGCTGACAACGGGTCATCGGCGTTCTTCGTGCTGGCCGATGCGGGCAAGCCGCTCGATGGCCTCGATATCTGGACCGCGGGCATGGTCATGCAGATCAACGGTGCGATCGTGTCGCTGGGCGTCGGGGCGGCGGCACTTGGCCATCCGCTCAAGGCGGCGGCCTGGCTGGCGCAGACGCTGGCTGCGCGGGGCGAGCCGCTGCGCGCGGGCGACGTGCTGTTGGCCGGCGCGCTTGGCCCGATGGTCACACTGACCCCGGGCGACCGGGTCGAAGCGTTTGTCGGCGGGCTCGGCTCGTGCGCATTTACTTATGCAAAAGGCTGATATCATGTCTAAAATAAAAGTTGCGATCATCGGCTCCGGCAATATCGGCACCGACCTGATGATCAAGATCATGCGCCTATCCAGCGTGCTGGAAATGGGTGCCTTTGTCGGGATCGATCCCGCCAGCGACGGGCTCAAGCGCGCCGAACGGCTTGGCGTGCCGATCACGTCCGACGGGATCGACGGGTTGATCGCGATGCCGGAATTTGCCGATATCAGGATCGTGTTCGACGCCACCAGTGCCGGCGCGCATCACCACAACAACGAAGTGTTGCAGGCGCACGGCAAACGCGTAATCGACCTGACCCCTGCGGCAATCGGGCCCTACACGATCCCGCCGGTCAACGGCGACGACCATCTCGATGCCCCCAATGTCAATATGGTGACCTGCGGTGGCCAGGCGACAATCCCGATCGTTGCCGCGGTCAACCGTGTTGCCAAAGTGCACTACGGCGAGATTGTCGCCTCGATCAGTTCGAAGAGCGCCGGCCCCGGCACCCGCGCCAATATCGACGAATTCACCGAAACCACCAGCCAGGCGATCATCGATGTCGGCGGCGCCACGCGTGGCAAGGCGATCATCGTGCTCAACCCCGCCGAACCGCCGCTGATCATGCGCGATACCGTCTATTGCCTGTGCGAGGATGCCGACCGCGAGGCGATCCGCGAGAGCGTTCATGCGATGGTCGCGCAAGTGCAGAGCTATGTTCCGGGCTATCGCCTGAAACAGGCGGTGCAGTTCGAAAGCATCGGCGACAACCAGCCGTTGCGCATTCCCGAAATGGCCAGCACGGGCAGCACCTCGTTTACCGGACTGAAAGTCAGTGTCTTCCTCGAAGTCGAGGGCGCGGCGCATTACCTGCCGGCTTATGCCGGGAACCTCGACATCATGACTTCGGCCGCGCTCAGGACCGCCGAAAAGATCGCCGAAAGGATTGCGGCATGACTTTGGATCCCATCACGCAGAAACTGTATATCCAGGACGTGACGCTGCGCGACGGCATGCACGCCATCCGCCACCAGTATGGGCTGGACCATGTCAAGGCGATCGCGCGCGCGCTCGATGCGGCAAAGGTCGATGCGATCGAAGTCGCGCATGGCGACGGGTTGCAGGGGTCGAGCTTTAACTATGGGTTCGGCGCACACACCGATTGGGACTGGATCGGCGCGGTGGCCGAAGTGCTGGAACACAGCGTGCTGACCACCTTGCTGCTGCCCGGCATCGGCACCGTGCACGATCTGAAACATGCCAGTGAAATGGGCGTCAAATCGGTGCGCATCGCCACGCATTGCACCGAAGCCGACGTGTCGCGCCAGCATATCGAGGCCGCGCGCAACCTGGGCATGGACGTATCGGGCTTTCTGATGATGAGCCACATGAGCAGCCCCGAAGCGCTGGCGCAGCAAGCCGTGCTGATGGAAACCTACGGCGCGCATTGCGTCTATGTCACCGACAGCGGCGGCGCGATGAACATGGACGAATACGCCGCGCGGTTGCAGGCTTATGACCGCGTGCTGAAACCCGAAACGCAGCGCGGGGTGCATGCGCATCACAACCTGAGCCTGGGCGTCGCCAATTCGATCGTCGCGGTGCAGAACGGCGCGATCCGCGTCGATGCCAGCCTGGCCGGAATGGGCGCGGGCGCGGGCAATGCGCCGCTCGAGGTGTTCGTCGCCGCGGCTGATCGCATGGGATGGAACCATGGCTGCGATCTGTATGCGCTGATGGATGCAGCCGAAGACCTGGTGCGGCCGTTGCAGGATCGGCCGGTGCGGGTCGATCGCGAAACGCTGATGCTCGGCCATGCCGGCGTCTATTCCAGCTTTCTGCGCCACGCCGAGAAGGCCGCCGAAGATCATGGTGTCGATGCCCGTTCGATCCTGGCCGAAGCGGGCCGGCGCAAGATGGTCGGCGGCCAGGAAGACATGCTCGTGGATATCGCGCTGGATCTGGCGAGAGCCAAAAGCGGAAGCGCGCAATCGGCGGCGTGACCGGACATTCCCCCCTCCCCTTCAACCCGGAGGCGCTAAGGTAAGGGGCCTCCGGCGGCCAAAGGCCAAGGGCCCTTGGATCCCGTGTTTGTCTGGAAATGCTCGCCATCCGGGCATTTGCGTCCGCCGCAACGCGGCAGATTGTCTCCCGCCGCAGTCGTCAGAAGACCAGGCAAGCGTTCGACGCCAACGCCGAAATAACGGGTTCCAAGGGCGATGGCCGGTATAGACCGGCTACATAGGTAACACTTTGGACCGGCAACATGGGTAACAGTTCAGAGTATCGGGCGGGAGGACCGTTCGATGCCCTTTACAGGTCAAAGTGTTATGGACAGCCGGCTTGGGTTTGTGGCTGCGTGCCTCAAGAAAGAGGTGCCGATTGGTGATTTGTGCTCGCAGTACGGGATCAGCCGGAAGACGGGGTACAAATGGCTTTCACGTTATCTGGAGCTGGGAGCGTTGGGTCTGTCGGAGCAGAGCCGGGCGCCAAAGACGATACCCTGGCGCATAGACGCACAGACCGAAGCGGCGATCCTAGGGCTTCGCGAGCGCTTTCCGACATGGGGGCCGCGCAAGCTGCTGGCGCGCCTGGCGCTGGATGTTCCGGATGGGCACTGGCCAGCGGCAAGCACGATCGGCGACCTTTTGCGGCGCAAGGAACTGAGCCAGACGCGGCGTATTCGGCGCTCCGGGGGCGCGGGCCATGGCCAGCCGGCGATCCCGCAGGCCGCCAACGAGATATGGTCTGCAGATTTCAAAGGCTGGTTTCGGACAGGTGATCGTGTGCGCTGCGAGCCGCTGACGATCACTGACAATTACAGCCGCTACCTGATCCGCTGCGAGGCCGTGCCACGCGCCGACATGGAAAGCGTCATTCCACTTTTCGAACAATCTTTCAAAGAGTTGGGTTTGCCAGCATCGCTTCGCACGGACAATGGCCATCCGTTCGGGATGAGCCGGGGGCTCGGCGGACTGACCCGGTTTTCAGTGTGGTTGGTGAAGCTTGGCGTCATGCCCGAATACATAACCCCGGGCCGCCCTGATCAGAATGGTCGTCACGAGCGGATGCATCGTACCCTTGCCGAAGACACCGCCGCACCACCGGCAGATACGCTGCGTGAACAGCAGGCCCGGTTTGACACCTGGCGGCACCTCTACAACACCTACCGCCCTCACGAAGCACTGGGACAGATCTGCCCGGCGTCGGTCCACACAGCCTCGACCAGGCAGTTTCCCGACAAGATCGACGCATGGGACTATCCTGACGACCACTACGTCCTGCCCGTCACAGCCAAGGGTCTGGTTCGCTGGCGCGACAAAACACTCTACATCACTGAAGCTTTGGCCAACGAAACCGTAGCCATCGTCCAACGCGACAATGGAGACTGGACCGTACGCTTCCGCTGGATCGATCTGGCAACCCTGAGTGATCAGTCAGCCCAGATTGTGGGTTCAAAGCTGGCTCGTACGAGCCAGCTTTGAACCCACAATCTGGGCCAAATCTGTTACCTATGTTGCCGGTCTAAAATGTTACCTATGTCTCCGATTGCACCGCCCTTGGCCGCCGGAGGCTCGTTTGTGCTTGTCTTCACGCTTATGGGCTAACAACCTTGGTACCCGGCGGCCGGCTGTTCGGCGGGCGCCATGTTCGCTATGGCGGCGCGATGCAGCCTGCCGCCGATACCCGCCTGAAGTGGCTCGCGCGTGAATTGGGCGCGCTCGTCACGCCGGGACCACGGTTGCTCGACGAAGTCGAATGCATTGTCTCGGTGCTGCTCGCAATCCTGATTGCGCATGGCATCGGCGCGACGAATGTCAGCTGGGCCGCGTTTTCGGGCTATATGGTGATGCGCAGTCACCTGTCGGAATCCATGCTGCGCGGCGTGTTGCGGATCATCGGCACGGCGCTGGGCGCGGCTATGGCGCTCGCATTGGTGCCGGCGGTTGCCGGATCGACGCCGCTGGTGTCGATAATCGGGGCGCTGATCGGCGCGGCGACGCTGTATGGCGCGCTGACCGGGCGCAATGCCTATGGCTGGCTGTTCATCGGGCTGACGTTCGAAATGATCCTGTACGGCGCGGTCGAACACCCGGGGCACGCGTTGCTGCCATTTGCCGCGACGCGCATTGCCGAAGTCGTGGCGGGTACGGCGGCGTGCCTGATCGTCAATGTCGTGTCGCAATTCACCGCGCGCCGGCGCTGGCCGGTGGGCACCAGCCCCGCACCGCGCCTGCCCGGCGGGTGGCACCCGCATGCGGCGCGCCATGCCGCGCAGGCGGCACTCGCGCTCGCGCTGATCCCGTGGCTGTGGCACGTCTGGCACATTCCCGAGCTGGCGCAGAGCACGGTGACAGTCATGGCGGTGCTGCTGGTGCCAATGTCGAGCATGGGCACGCATGGCTTTGCGCTGGTCGGCCGGCGGCTGGTGTACCGGATTGCCGGCTGCCTGTCGGGCGCGGTGCTGGCGGCGGTGTTCCTGATCGCGGGGCGCGGGCACGCGGTGACGCTGATTGTCGGCACCGCGCTTGGCGTGTTCATCGGGCGGCATATCGAAAACGGGCGTGGCGACCGCGCGTATATCGGCACGCAATTCACGCTCGCCATTCTCGTGACACTGGTGCCCGACAGCTATGCGATTGCCGAGATCGGCCCGGCGCGCGAACGGCTGATCGGGATCCTGATCGGCATGGCCGTGCTGGTGCCGGTGATGGGGCTGTGGCGCGTCATCTGGCCGGGAGAGGCGGCGCCTGGCGCGCGCCAGTCAGGCTCGCTCGATGCGTAAGCCGGTATCTCTTCTAGAAATCCAGCGAGCGCCTGCGCGTTTCGGGCATGAACACCAGCATCGACACGAAACTGATCGCGGTGAACACAAACGGATACCACAGGCCGGCGAACAGGTTTCCGGTCGCGGTCACGATCGCAAATGCGCTGAACGGCAACAGCCCGCCGACCCAGCCGACCCCGACATGGTAAGGCACCGACATCGCGGTATAGCGGATGCGCGTGGGAAACAGTTCGACCGCCGCGGTCGACAGCGGGCCATACAGCAGCGCCGCGCTGACGCCGAACACCAGCATGAGGCCAAACAGCGCAGCGGCATCGGGCACCGCCTTGTCCGGATAACCCGCCGCCGTCAGCGCCGCGCGCGCCCGCAGCCTGAAATCCGCTGTGCCCGGCGACCCGACCACGAGCGAACCGACTTCGATCTGCGCCGGGGTGCCCGTCGGCGCTGCGCGCTGGCCATACGAGACACCGGCACCGACCAGGAACGCCTTCGCCAGATTGCACGACGAATGGAACTGGGCCTTGCCCACCGGATCGAACGCCGTCACGCAATCGGCGGGATCGGCCACGACCACGATCGGCGCGGTGGCCTGCGCCGCGGCAAGCCCCGGATTGCCTGCGGTCTGCATCGCATGAAACGCTGGGAAATACGCCACCAGCGCGAGCAGCATGCCTGCCAGCATCACCGGCTTGCGCCCGATCCGGTCCGACAGATACCCCGCCAGCACGAACAGTGGCGCGGTGAGCAGGACCACACCCATCAGCAGCGCGCCGCTGAGCCTGGGATCGAGCCCCAATGATTTTTCGAGGAACACCTGCACGTAGAAATAGGCGGTGTAGAACACCGCGCCTTGCGCGCACATCATGCTGAAGAACGCCACCGCGATCAGCCGCAGATTGCCCGCATCGCCAAACGTTTCGCGATAGACCGCGCGCGCAGGCCCCCCGCCTGTGCCTTCAAGCGCCGAAAACAGCGGGCTTTCGGTCATCTTCAGGCGCATGAATACCGAAATCGCGAGCAATCCGGCCGAAGCCAGAAAGCACAGCCGCCAGCCCCAGGCATCGAACGCAACCGCCCCCAGCCCGGTGCGCAACGCCAGCACCACCGACAGCGCAACCAGCAGGCCGATGGGCGCCGACATCTGCACGAACGAGCCCAGATAGCCCCGGACCGGCGCCGGCGCATGTTCGGCCACCGAAATTGCCGCGCCGCCATAGACACCGCCAAGCGCGGTGCCCTGGACGATGCGCGCCAGGATGACCAGCACGGAGGCCGCGATCCCGATCTGGCCATACGTGGGCAACAGGCCGATCGCAAACGTCGCGCCGCCCATCATCATCACCGTGATCAGGAAGGCGGATTTGCGGCCCAGCTGATCGCCCACCCGCCCGAAGATCAGCGCGCCGAGCGGCCGAAACACGAACCCTGCACCGAACAGCGCCAGCGCCGCGATATACGCCGCCGTCGGGGTCAGCCCGGCAAAGAACTTGGCCGAAATGACCGGCGCCAGCGTGCCAAAGATATAGAAATCGTACCATTCGAACGCGCTGGCCGCCGCCGAAGCGCCGACCACCAGCCCCATATTCGATTTTGCCTGAACGTGCTTCATCTGCAGACGTTAGCAGCCTCAAGGACGGTCTGACCAGCGTTCGGCAGGAGCCGGGTCCGCCCGCAGAATTATACGACGCGATCGCGCAACCGGGTCTTCAACACTTTGCCTGCGGCATTGCGCGGAAAATCGGCCACGATCACGAACGCACGCGGAACCTTGTAATTGGCCATCGTCTCGCGCGACCAGGCGGTCAGGTCCGCCGGGCTCGCCTGCGTCCCGTTGCGCAGGATCACGAACGCCTGGCCCACTTCGCCCAGCCGCGCGTCGGGCACGCCGACCACGGCTGCCTGCGCCACCGCGGGGTGCGCGCACAGCAGGCTTTCGACCTCGGCGGGATAGACGTTGAACCCGCCCGAGATGAACAGGTCTTTCTTGCGATCGGTGATCGCCAGATAGCCGCGCGCGTCGATCGTACCGATATCGCCGGTGCGCAGCCAGCCGTCGGCGTCGATCGCCTCGGCCGTTGCGACAGGATCATCGAGATAGCCGCGCATGACGGCGTGCCCGCGCACCCACAATTCGCCGGCCTGCCCCGGGGGCAGGTCCGCGCCGCCCGCGTCGACGCAGCGCACTTCCAGCCCCGGCATCGGATAGCCGCAGGTATACGCCACAGTCTGCGCGTCGTCGCCCCGCCGGGTCATCGAAATGACGCCGCATTCGGTCATGCCGTAGCCGTTGACGACGTTCTGCATGCCCAGTTCTGTCCGCATGCGATCGACGAGCGCGGGCGGCACCGGCGCCGCGCCCGTCACGGCCACGCGCAACGAGGAAAAGTCGGGTTTGCCTGCCACCGCCTGCAACAACGACTGGTAGATCGTCGGCGGTCCGGGGATGAACGTGATCCGGTTGTGTTCGATCTGGCGCACGACTTCGGCGGTATCGAACGTCGTCATGGGCAGGATCGTCGCGCCGCGCACCAGGCACGCGACCCAGCCCGCCTTGTAGCCGAACGTGTGGAAGAACGGGTTGACGATCAGATAGCGATCACCTGCACGCAGATCGACGCGCACGGCCCAGTCGCCAAAGCTTTGCGGCACCTGGCGGTGCGCGGTCAGGGCGCCCTTGGGCCGCCCGGTGGTGCCCGAGGTAAAGATGACGTCGCAGATATCATCGGGGCCGACACCGGCCAGCGCCGCATCGACCGCCGGATCATCGCTGCCCTGCCCGCGCGCGACGAACGCGGCAAAATCGCGGTCGATCGCGATGACTTCGCGCAAGTCGGGCAAGTCCTCCCCCGCGATCAGCGCGGCATAATCCTGACCCAGGAAATCCGCCGGCGCAAACAGCAATCGCGCCTGCGAACGGCGCAGGATATCGCCCGCTTCGCGCGCTTTGAAACGCGTGTTCATCGGCACGATCGCAGCGCCCACGCTTTGCGCGCCCAATGCCGCGAGGATCCATTCACGCGTGTTGGGCGCCCAGATCCCGACACGGTCGCCATGGCGCAGCCCGGCGGCAAGCATGGCCGATGCGGCAGCGCGCGCATCGGACCAGACTTGCGCAAACGTCCAGCTTTGCTCGCCCACGATCAGCGCGGGCGCATCGGGCCAGGTCTGCGCCGCGTGCGCCGCCGCCCCGGGAATGGTCGCGGGCCAGTTGCCCGGCGTTTCGGTCATGCGATTTCGAACAGCCCGGCCGCGCCCATGCCGCCTGCCACGCACATCGACACGATCACATATTTCACCCCGCGCCGCTTGCCCTCGATCAGCGCGTGGCCGACCAGCCGCGATCCGGTCATGCCGAACGGATGCCCGACCGCGATCCCGCCGCCATTGACGTTCAGCTTTTCGGGGTCGATCCCCAGCTTGCGCTGGCAATAGATCGCCTGCGAGGCGAACGCTTCGTTGATTTCGAACAGTCCGATGTCTTCGAGCCGGACTCCGGCACGATCGAGCAGTTTGGGGATGGCGAACACCGGACCGATACCCATTTCATCGGGATCGCAGCCGGCAACCTGGAACCCGCGATAGATGCCCAGCACCGGCCGGCCTTCCTGCCGCGCCATCGCCAGGTCCATGACCACCGCCGCCGATGCGCCGTCGGAAAGCTGGCTGGCATTGCCCGCCGTGATATGGTGACCTTCGGCAATGACCAGGCCATTCTTGAACACCGGTTTCAGCGCGGCAAGCGCTTCATACGTCGTGCCCGCGCGCACGCCTTCATCGGCAGTGATCGTCACGGTCTCCTTGCCGGTTTCCTCGCCCTGCTTGTCGAACAGGGCTTTCTGGACAGTAATAGCCACGATCTCGTCATCGAATTTCCCCGCGGCTTGCGCGGCGGCCGCGCGCTGCTGCGATTGCGCGGCGAAATGGTCCTGGTCCTCGCGCGAAATGCCATAGCGTTCGGCGACCACTTCGGCGGTTTCGATCATCGCCATGTAGGCATAGGGATCGTGATCGATCACGAATTGCGAGCGGTTGCGATAGGCGGGCGCATGCTTGTTCAGCGTCAGCGAGATGCTTTCCATCCCGCCCGCAATCGCCACGTCGATCTCGTTGGTCATGATCCCGCGCGCCGCAAATGCGACCGCATTGAGCCCCGACGAACACTTGCGGTCCATCGTGAACCCGCCGGTCGTATCAGGCAGTACCGAGCCATGCACCGTCAGCCGGCCCAGGTTGTAGCTTTGCGTATTCCAGTGGTTGCCCACGCCAAGGTACACGTCGTCGACCCGTGCCGGATCGATCCCGGCGCGGGCGATCGCGGCATCGACGACGTGCGCTGCCAGGACCGGCGCTTCGGTATCGTTGAACGCGCCGCGATAGGCCTTGCCGATGGCGGTGCGCGCGGTGGAAATGATGGCGGCTTCACGCATGATAGATCCTTTCAGGCAAACCCGTGCATATTGGTCGGGCCAAAATACGCCTGCATCTGCGTGACCTTGCCCGCCTCGTCGAACAGAAACGTGTCGATCACATCGACATGTTTGTCACTGCCATCCCAGTGTAGCAGCACCGAGAAGGCAAAGGCTGCATAATTTCCGGCAATGCGGATCGGACCTTCGAGCCGCAGCTTGGCGCCGGTCTGCATCGATGCGGCGTAGAACGCCTGGATCGCGTCGTGTCCGACATGCGGCGGTGACCCGATCGGGTCTTCGACGCGGCCATCGGGCGCAAACAGCGCAGCGACAGCGGCGGGGTCCTTTGCGGCAAAGGCTGCGACGTAGGCATGAACGGCGGCTTCCATAACGGCGGCTTCGGGCATCGCATTCACTCCGGAAAATACCGGCTGATCGTGTCGAGCACGCAAGCCGGTTTGGTTTGATTTTCGATTTCGATGGTTACGCGCACGACCGACTGGATCGCCAGCTTGATCTCTTCGACGCTGATGATTTCGCCTGTCGCGCGGATGCGGCTGCCGACTTTGACCGGACTGAGGAAACGCAGGCGATCCGCCCCGACATTCACCGCATGCGCAAACCCGCGCACTTCGATCAGTTCGGGCAGGAAATGGTTGACGAGGCTGAGCGTCAGATAGCCATGCGCGATGGTACCGCCAAACGGCCCTGCGGCAGCACGTTCGACATCGACATGGATCCACTGGTGATCGTTGGTCACATGCGCAAAGCCATCGACCCGCGCCTGATCGATCAGCAGCCAGTCGGTCGGGCCCAGCACAGCGCCCTCTTGGCCGATCAGGTCGGCAGGTGCCGCATAGACGCGCGTCATGCCTTCTGGCTCGAAACGGGTACGATTTCGCCGGTCATGTACGACGACAAGTCGCAGCTGAGGAACAGCATGACATTGGCCACTTCCCACACTTCGGCGGGGCGGCCATAGGCCTCGGTCTTGACGAGTTCGGCCAGGCGCTCCTCGGTCGTCACTTTGGCCAGGAACGGATGCATCGCCAGGCTGGGTGCGACCGCGTTGATGCGCACGCCGTGGTCGGCGGCTTCGAGCGCGGTGCAGCGGGTAAACGCCATCACGCCGGCCTTGGCCGCCGCGTAATGCGCCTGCCCGCGTTGCGCGCGCCAGCCGAGCACCGAGGCGTTGTTGACCATCACGCCCGCGCGCCGCTCGTACATCGCGGGCAGAAACGCGCGGGTCATGCGGAACAGGCTGGTCAGCGTGACGTCGATCACGCGGTGCCACTGGTCATCGGTCATCGCGATCACATCGACTTCGCCGCCGAGGCCAGCATTGTTGATCAGCACGTCGACATGACCGAATGCGGCAAGCGCTGCGTCACGCAAGGCTTGTACCGCCGCTTCGCTGGTCACATCGCACACGCACGTCACCGGGCGTTCGCAACCCACTTCGGCGGCGATGCGGTCGGCGGATTCGTTCAGCCGGCGCTCGTGAAAATCGCTGATCAACACGCGCGCGCCTTCCTCGGCGGCGCGTTTGGCGACGGCAAAGCCAATGCCGGTGCCGGCGGCTGCGGTCACGACGACCGTCTTGCCTTTCAGCAGGCCGAGCGGCGTGGGATAGGCGGGTACAGGAACGGTCACAAATCACCTCTCGGTTCGCGCGGCAGGCCCAAGCCCCGTTCGGCGATCAGGTTGCGCTGGATCTGGTTGGTCCCGCCGTAGATCGTGTCCGACCGGCTGAACAGAAACAGGTTGGGCAGAAGGTCCCATTCGTAGGTGTCGCCATGCGTCACTTCGCCTGCCTGCCCCAGCACATCCATCGCCAGTTCGCCCAGGGTCCGCCGCCAGGTCGCCCACTGGATCTTGTACGTCAGCGCGGCGCCGTCGATCGCCGAATTGTCGGTGTTCGACAGCATCCGCAACGCGCCATAGCGCATCAGGCGCAGGCCGATTTCGGCCTTGGCGATACGCTGGCGGATCAGCGGATCGTGCGCGGCGCCATTGGCCTTTGCCGCAGCGATCACCGCATCGAGCTCGTTGCGGAACGACATCTGCTGGCCCAGCGTCGAAACCCCGCGCTCGAACGCGAGCAAGCCCATCGCAATCGCCCAGCCGCCGCCGGCCTCGCCGATCAGGCTGTCGTGCCTGCAGCGCGCATCGGTAAAGAACGTCTCGTTGAATTCGGCATCGCCGTTGATCTGGGTGATGCCGCGCACATCGATCCCCGGTTGATCGAGCGGCATCATCAGGAACGTCAGCCCCTTGGGCCCTTTCGACCCTTCGACGGTGCGCGCGATGACGAAAATCCAGTCGGAAATATGCGCGAGGCTGGTCCAGATCTTCTGCCCGTTGACCACCCATTCGTCGTTTTCCAGCCGCGCCTTTGTCCGCACCGACGCAAGATCGGACCCGGCGTTCGGTTCGGAAAAACCCTGGCAGAAGATCGTCCGGCCTGCGGCAATATCGGGCAGGAAGCGCTGTTTCTGCGCCTGTGTGCCAAAAGCCAGCAAAGTCGGCCCGGCCAGTTCGACGCCGATGTGATTGACCCGGCCGGGTACGCCCGCACGTGCATATTCCTCGGCAAAGATCACCTGCTGGGCGAGCGTCGCATCGCGTCCGCCCCATTCCTTGGGCCAGCCGATGCACGACCAGCCGTGCTCGCCCAGATGCTGTTCCCATTCCTTGCGCCGTTCCGCCTTGGCAGTCAGCGTGGTGATGCCCTTGATGTCGGCAAATGTCCCGGCCATCTGCGCCTGCAGCCACTCGGCGCATTCGGCGCGGAACAGCTCTTCGGCGGGTGAAAATCCCAGCTTCATGCTGCGGCCCCCAGGATCATGCCGGCCACCGCCTCGCGGTGGTACGCCCCGGTGCCGAGCAGCGTCTGGATCGATCGCGCGCGTTTGAAATACAAATGCGCATCGTGGTCCCAGGTAAATCCGATCCCGCCGTGCAACTGGATCATGTTGCCCGCGCACAGGAACGCGGTGTCGGCGGCAAAGCTTTTGGCCGCATGCAGCGCCAGCGCCGCTTCGTCCGAATTTTCATCGACCGCGCAGGCCGCCCACCACACGGCGGAGCGCGCCTGTTCGATCTCGACCACCATATCGGCAAGCCGGTGCTTGTATGCCTGGAACGATCCGATCGGCCGTCCGAACTGCACGCGTTCGCGCGAATAGGCGACGGTCTGATCGATCGCGGCCTGGCCTGCGCCCAAGGCTTCGGCGGCAAGACAGATCCACCCAGCGGCCAGGGCAGCCGCGATCGCGATATCACCGAGTTCGAGCGCATCGGCCGGCGCGTCCACCAGCTCCGCGCTGGCCAACGGGCGCGTCTGGTCCATCGTAACGTGCGCCGTGATCGTCACGCCTGCACCTTTCAAATCGACGATCCACGCGCCGTCTTTGCCATGGACGAGCATCAGATCGGCCACGGCGCCATGCGGCAGGTACGAAAACGTGCCCGACATCCGCCCGTCACGCACCACCGGATCGGCCTGCCACGCGGCCGTCGCGATCAGTTCGCCGCTGGCCAGGGGCGGCAGCCATGCGGATTTCTGCGCCTCGGTGCCGCCTTTGGCGATGGCCTGGGTCAGCATGACGTGGCCGAGCAGCGGCAATGCCGCGACATGCGTGCCGGCGGCCTCGGCCACCAGCGCCAGTTCGACCATGCCGAGCCCGACCCCGCCGTATTCCTCGGGCAGGCCGATCCCGGCCAGACCCAGTTCGCCGGCGAACGCGCCCCACAGTTGGCGGTCGATCCCCGTGCCAGACATCGCCGTCCGCGTGCGCGCGCTGGTCGCGTGTTCGGCAAAGAAGCCGCGCACGGTTTCGCCGATCATCCGCTGTTCTTCGGTAAAGGCGAATTCCATGTCAGGCGGTTCCCCACACTTTGCGCGGCGGGTTGCGTTCCGACACCAGCCGCGTGATCACCGGGCCCAGGTCCGCCGGGTCCCAGCGTTTGCCCGCATCGACGACCGGCCCTTCGCGCCAGCCGTCCTCCAGCATCACTTTGCCGCCCTCGATCTCGAACACGCAGCCGGTGACATCGGCGCTTTCGCTGCTGCCCAGCCAGACCACGGTCGGCGCAACATTGGCAGGGTCCATCGCATCGAATGTCGCGGCTTGCGTTGCCATCTTGTCGGCAAAGGCCAGTTCGGTCATGCGCGTGCGTGCTGATGGCGCCAGCGCATTGGCAGTGATGCCATAGCGCCCGAGTTCGGCCGCCTGGACCAGTGTCAGCGCCGCGATCCCTCCCTTGGCCGTGGCATAAGCGGCCTGCGCGATCGACCCCTGCAGCCCTGCACCCGAAGACGTGTTGATGATCCGCGCATCGGGATTGTGCCCCGCCTTCTGCTTGCCGCGCCAGTAATCGACCGCATGGCGGCTCAGGCAGAAATGGCCGCGCAGATGGACGTGCATCGTCGCATCCCATTCGTCGGGCGTTGCAGACACGAACATACGATCGCGCACGATGCCGGCGTTGTTGACCACGACATGCAGGTCGCCGAACGCGGCCAGAGCGGCCTCGACGATGCGTTTCGCGGCATCCCAGTCGGTAATGTCTTCGTAGTTTGCGATCGCCTTGCCGCCGTGCGCGATGATTTCGGCAACCACCGCGTCGGCGGCGCTGGTGTCGCGCCCCTCGCCGCCCAGCGACGTACCGATGTCATTGACCACGACATTGCCGCCCTCGGCGGCAAAGGCCAGCGCATAGGCGCGCCCCAGCCCGCCCGCGGCGCCGGTGATGATGACGGTGCGATTGTCGCAGATCCCCAATTCAACTCTCCTCAATGCGTCTGGACCGGCACGGGCAGCAGCAAGTGCTGCGACAGGTCGCCGATCAGGTCGACCAGCGCATAGTCGCGCGTGGCAAAGCGCCACTCACCGCCCACGCAGGCAAATGTATCGTGATAGCGCCCGGCAATGATCGCCTGCAGCGGCAATGCCGGCGTTTGCTGGAACACCGTATAATACGACCGGCACGTCGCAGTGTGTGCACCGTCATCGACAGCGACGATCGCATTGGTGATCACGTGCTTGGTGCGCGGGGTGCCGCACGGATGGATTTTTACGAACGCGCGCCATTCCGGCAGCATCGCCGCGCCGCCGTGCACGACGCGGCCGCCACCGAAGGTGACCTCGGCATGATCGAACAGCGCGGCGACCGCCTCCAGCTGCCCCAGATCGATCAGTTCGGCGTAGAGGTGGAGCAAGTTGGTGATATGGGTTTCGGGGCTCATCTTACAGCCGTTCGATGATCGTGACATTGGCCTGCCCGCCGCCTTCGCACATCGTCTGCAACCCATAACGCCCGCCGGTGCGTTCGAGCGCGCCCAGCAGCGAGGTCATGATCCGCACGCCGGTCGCGCCGATCGGATGGCCCAGCGCAATACCGCCGCCCTGCACATTGACCTTGTCATGCGGGATGCCCAGCTCCTGCATCCACGCCAACGGAATGCTCGCGAACGCCTCGTTGCATTCGAACAGGTCGATATCCTCCACGCGCATCCCCGCCTTGGCCAATGCGTGCTGCGTCGCAGGGATCGGCCCGGTCAGCATCCACACCGGATTGGCCGCGCGCACCGACAGGTGGTGGATGCGCGCGCGCGGTTTGAGGCCGTGCGCTTTCACGGCGGCTTCGCTGGCGATCAGCATCGCGGCCGATGCATCGCAATTCTGGCTGGCGACGCCTGCGGTAATCAGTCCGCCCTCGCGCACCGGTTTCAGCGCGGCGAGGCCTTCGAGCGTGGTTCCGGCGCGGATCGTCTCGTCGCGCGTCAGCCCCTCCAGCGGGGCGACTTCGCGGTCGAACCAGCCTGCGTCCCAAGCTGCGGCGGCGCGCTGGTGGCTGGCCAGGCTGAATTCTTCCATCGCCTCGCGGCTGATCTGCCATTTTTCCGCGATCATTTCGGCCGAGCGGATCTGGTTGACCTCTTCATCGCCATAGCGCGCGTCCCAGCCGCGCGATCCGGTGAAGGGGCTGTCGAAGCCATAGGCCTGCCCGGCAAACATCGCCGCCGAAATCGGGATCGCGTTCATCGCCTGGCTGCCGCCGGCAACGACCAGGTCCTGCGTGCCGCTCATCACGCCTTGCGCAGCGAAATGCACCGCCTGCTGCGACGAACCGCACTGGCGATCGATCGTCACGCCCGGAACATGTTCGGGCAGCCCGGCGACCAGCCACGCGGTGCGGCCGATATCGCCCGCCTGCGGGCCGATCGTGTCGCAACAACCCCACACGACGTCATCGACCGCGCCGGCATCGATCCCGGTGCGCGCGATCAGTTCGCGCAACGGGTGCGCCGCCAGGTCGGCGGGATGCAGGGCCGCCAAAGTGCCTTTCTTGCGCCCCACCGGGCTGCGCACGGCGTCGATGATATAGGCCTCAGGCATGGTTGCTCTCTCTTGCAAAAGTCGTGTCGGGCCCGAGCGGGCGGTTGAACACGCGCGCTGCCACGCGGGCGCGGTGGAAATGCGGCGTGCCCCAGCTTTGCGTGAGCGCGAGCGCGCGTTTCAGGAACAGGTGGACATCGACTTCCCATGAATAGCCCATCGCGCCGTGGACCTGGATGGCGGCACGCGCGGCCTGGTCGGCGGCAGCGAGCGCAACCAGCTTGGCCTCGGAAATTCGCGCGCGCGCATAAATGTCGCGTGCGGGGCAAACGGCGGCGGCGGCAAGCACGACGGGCCGGGCAAATTCGATCGCGACTTGCGCGCTTGCCAGGTGATGCTTGACCGCCTGGTACGATCCGATCGGCTTGCCGAACTGCGTGCGATCCTTGGCATAAGCGACCGCCAGATCGACGCAGCGCTGCGCCAGGCCCATCCCTTGCGCCGCAGCAAACAGCGCCGCCCGGTCGAGCGCGAGGTCCCAGTCCGCCGGGCCAAGGTCTTGCGCAGTGTCGAACGCGATCGTGAACAGCCGGCGCAGTGGATCGATCGTCGGCACTGGCGTCAGCCGTGCGTCGGCGCGCATGACGAGCAACGCACGCCCTTCGCGTTCGACGAGGATCGCCTGCGCGCCGTCGGCGCTGGCCACGGCCGGGTTGATCGCCGGCGCAATCGCGACGATCGACGCCGGATCGGCCAGCAGCGCATGATCGGCTGCAAGGCTGGCGAGCATCGGCATCGCGACGCCCGCGCTTTCCACAAGCGGCTCGGGCAAGGCCGCATAGCCCGCCTCGATCGCAATCAGCGCGAAATCGATTTCGGTGAGGCCCAGCCCGCCTGCGCTCTCGGGCAGCAACAGCGCCGAGAGGCCGTTTTCGGCAATCGCCGCCCAGCGCGTTGCATCGAATGCAACCTGGTCGTGCATCATTGCGCGCCACTGGTCGGGCCCGCACATGTCGCCAAACAGCGCGCGCGCGGTGCCGGCAAACATCGCCTGTTCATCGCTCAGGGTGAAATCCATGTCCGCCCCCTCAGCGTGGCAGGCCGAGCATGCGCTCGGCGATGATGTTGCGCTGGATCTCGTTCGACCCGGCATAGATCGGCCCGGCGAGCGAAAAAATGTAATCGTCGAGCCAGTCGTGCGCGCCGGGCGCCCGAAGAATTTCGGCCTCCGCGCCCAAAATGGCGAGCGCGGTCTGGTGCAGATGGATGTCCATTTCCGACCAGAAGATCTTGTTGGTCGACGCCTCCGGCCCGATCTTCGCGCCAGCGATCAGGCGCGATGCGGTCTGGTAGATCGACAGCGCATAAGCATCGGCATTGATGTGCGCGCGGATCACGTCCGCTTCGAGCGCGGGGTCGGCATCATCCTTGCGATCCTGCCACAATTGCGCAAGCGCCGCCGCCGCCACCTGATACCGCGCCGGGCTGCGCAGCATCAGCCCGCGCTCGAACCCGGCGGTCGCCATGCAGATGTGCCAGCCCTGCCCTTCGTCGCCCAGCCGGTTGAACGCGGGCACGCGCACATCTTCGAGCAGGATTTCGGCAAACCCGACATGGCCGTTGATCTTGCGGATAGGATTGCGCGTGACACCGGGCGCATCGAGCCGGAAAAAGATCAGGCTCATGCCTTTGTGCCGCTCGCTGCCGGGCTCGCGAAACAGCCCGAACGCCCAGTCGGCAAAGGCGGCACGGCTCGACCAGATCTTGTGGCCATTGAGCACATAGTCATCGCCGTCACGCCGCGCGGTCGCGCGCACGCCGGCCAGATCGGACCCGGCCTGCGGTTCGGACCACGCCTGCGCCCAGATTTCCTCGCCGCTCGCCATCGGCGGCAGGAACCGCGCTTTTTGCGCATCGCTGCCGAATTCGATCAGCGTGGGCCCGAGCAGGAAAATCCCGTTCTGGTTGACGCGCCCGGGCGCGCCCGCACGATAATATTCCTCTTCGAAAATCAGCCACTGGATCAGGTCGAGCCCGCGCCCGCCGTATTCCACCGGCCAGGTGACCATGCCCCAGTCACCCGATTTGAGCGCTGCCTCCCACGCGCGATGCGCCTCGAACCCGGCGCGGGTCGCGTCATAGTGTTCGAGCGGCGCCGGCGGCACATGCGCCGCCATCCACGCGCGGACCTGCGCGCGAAATTCGACCTGTGCGGGCGTATAGGCCAGATGCATCAGAACGTCGCCGCCTTGCCATCGCTCACGAACGCATCGCGGGCCTTCTGGCTGTCCTCGTGCATGTACATTTCAAGCGTAAAGCCCTGTTCCCAGCGATAGCCGCGATCGACATCGCGCGGTTCGAGCCCGTTCAGTGCCTCCTTGGCGATGACCAGTGCCTTGCGGCTCTTGCCCGCGATCACGCCACAAAACGCCTGTGCCTCGGCGACCAGATCGGCACGCGGCACGATCTTTTCGACCGCGCCCAGGCGATAGGCCTCTGCCACCGGGATCGTGCCGCCGGTAAAGAACGCCGCGCGCACTTTGTGCAACGGCAGCATGCGCGACAGATGGCTGGCCCCGCCCATCGCGCCGCGATCGACCTCGGGCAGCGAAAAATACGCATCGTCTGCCGCCAGGATCACGTCACTTGCCCCGCACATGCCGATCCCGCCACCGATCACGAACTTGTGCGCGGCGACGACCACCGGAATTTCCGCCTCATGGATCGCCTTGAACGTCAGGTAATTGCCGCGGTTGAGCACGGTAATGCGTTCGGGATGCGCCTGCATTTCCTTGATATCGACCCCGCCGCAGAACCCGCGCGCGGTTTCGGCTGCGCGGATCAGCACGACATGCGCATCAGGATTGCTCGACGCTTCGCGCACCAGGCCCGGGATCGACATCCAGGTTTCGCTGTCGAACGCATTGACCGGCGGCACGTCGAACACGATTTCGGCGATGCGGTCGCGGATGGTCAGGGTAATCGGCATGACAGGGTCCTCAATCGTGTTGGCACAGCGCGGCGAGCCGCGCGCGCGCTTCAAGCATCACGCGGTCGATCAGCTCGGCGCACGTGGGCATGTCGGCGATCCGACCGCCAACGATCCCGGTGGCCATCACGCCGTTTTGCATGTCGCCCTCGATCACCGCCTTCTGGATCAGCATCGGCATTGTGGCCGCCATCATCGCCTGGCGGAGCGGCACATCGCCATGCCCGGTCATGCCGCGCGCGGATTTGATAAAGTCCAGCCACGATGCACCGGTCTGGCGCTTCATCGCACGCCCCGCCTCGAACGCGCGCAGCCACATGCCCAACGGGCCCGAACGTTCAAGCCGATCGAGCAGCGGGGTTCGCACCATCCGCTGCGGAATGCCGTCCAGCCGCGTGGTGACGAGAATCTGGTCGGTCCCCGCCTTCAGATACGTCGCCTTGGCAGCGTCCGCCACCGGGCTTTCGCGCGTCAACATGAAGCGCGTGCCCATCGCGATCCCGACCGCGCCATAGGCCAGCGCCGCCACCAGCCCGCGCCCGTCGCCAAATCCGCCGGCGGCGATCACCGGCACCTGCACCGCGTCGAGCACTTGCGGCAACAGCACGGTGCTCGGCACCGACCCGGTATGCCCGCCGCCCTCGCCGCCCTGCACCGTGACCATGTCGACGCCCAGATCGACCATCTTTTGCGCGTGCTTCACTGCGCCCACGGTTGGAATGCACAAGATCCCGGCATCGCGAAACCGGCCGATCATCTTGGCATTCGGTCCCCGGCCAAAGCTGACGGCGCGCACTTGCGCGCTGTTGGCCACGATCAGGTCAACGATCGCGTCGGCGCCTGGCTGAAACGAATGGAAATTAACCCCGAACGGGCGATCGGTGCCCTGGCGCACGGCCAGGATTTTGGCCCGGCATTCATCCGGCGTCATGACTGCGGCGCCCAGAAAGCCGAACGCGCCGGCATTGCTGCTGCCGATCACCAGCGACGGTTCCGCCACCCAGCCCATCGCGGTCTGGATCACCGGCACCGTGCAGCCCAGCCTTTCAGTCAAAATGGTCTGCAGCGCAGAGGGCATCAGGCCTCGCCCGCCTGCTTCTTGTTGGCAGCGGCCATGGCTTTGGCATCAAGCCCGCCGATCGAATTGCCCTGGACCAGATCGTTCTGCGCATGCGCGAAGTGGTGCATGTGAAACGCGGTGTCCATCGCACTGCGCTTGCCGCGCAGTTCCTCGACGTGGTTGATCGCCTGCTTGGTCAGCCAGTTGCCCATGCGCGGCTGCGCGGCCAGCTTGGCGGCCCACGCGGCGACAGTCTCGCGCAATTCGGCACGCGGCACGACCTTGTTGACCATGCCGAAGCTTTCGGCACGCTGCGCCGACATGCGTTCGCCCAGCAGCAGGAATTCCTTGGCCACGCGCGGCGGCAATTCGAACGCATGCGCGAAATATTCGACGCCGGGAATGCCCATCCGGTTGACCGGGTCCTGAAAGAACGCGTCGTCGCTCGCCACGATCAGATCGCACACCCAAGCCAGCATCAGCCCGCCCGCAATGCACGCGCCCTGCACCATCGCGATCGTCGGCTTGGGCACATCGCGCCAGCGACGGCACATGCCCAGGTACTGTTCCTGTTCGCGGGTATAGAGCAATTCGGCGGCGGGCTTGTTGGTATGTCCGGGCAGGATCAGCCGGCGTTCGAAATCCTTGTGTAGATCACGCCCGGGCGTGCCGATATCGTGCCCGGCGGAGAAATGCTTGCCTTCGCCCGCAAGCACGATCGCGCGCACGTCGTCGTCGTTGACCGCGCGGATAAAGGCATCGTCGATCGCATAGGTCATCTGCCCGTTCTGGGCGTTGTTGAAACCGGGCCGGTTCAGCGTGATCCAGGCGACGTTGTCGATCACCTCGTAGCGGACGGGCTCGTCGGTCTCGTAGACGATGTCGACTTTCTGGGGCTCGACGAAATCGCTCATGCGCTTTGCTCCTGTGCCACGGCCGGCCGCGCGGGCGGGTTGTCCTTGAACACCGACGCGCGGATGCCGTGCGGATCGAGGCCGGCGATGATCGCCAGGTCTTCGGCGGTGGGCATTGCGGTTTCGGGCAGCACGTCCAGCCGATCGAGCGCAAAGCCGGTCGCGGCCTGCACCGCATCGAATGTCACGCCGGGATGCAGCGATATGACGCGCATCGCCGGCATGCCCTCGGGCCCGGTGCCGCCGAAATCGATCACGCACAGATTGGTCAGGATCCGCCGCAGATCGACGCCGGTGTAGTTGCCGCCTGCCACCCGCCGCGCCGGATTATAGCCGACGCCCGAAATCATATCGACTTCGCCCGGCACGAACACGCGCGCCGAATGCTGCGGAAAAAAGAACGAATTGGGATGATAGATCGTGTTGCCGGGAAAACCGCGCACGCCCAGCATCTGCGTCTTGGGCTTTTCATGCGTGCCGCCCAGCCGCGACAGGTTGATCTGCCCGAAGCGGTCGATCTGCGTCGGGGTAACCATCGCGTGCCGGCGCCCGCTCCACACCGCGCTGTCGAAAAACCGGCTGAACGGGATATACCCGGCGACCTTGCGATCGTCATAGGCACGCGGCCCGATCGGCACCGGCTGCTCGACCAGATAGGCCTCGCCATCGGTCATCATCAGTTCGGGGCTGTGCGTCAGCTTGGCCAGGCTTGCGCCAAGCCGCGGCACCGGTCCGACGCCTGTGGCAATGACTTCGCCATTACCGCGAAACGCTTCGGAAGCGGCGAAGATGCACAGGTCTGCAAGGGAAATGTCAGTCATCAGAAAATCGGCAGCGACAGAGCCGCAACCGCCTCCTTTCCGCCAAAAGTTTTCAGATAGCCGGCTTCGTCGGCACCGACGAACCGGTCGCTGACTGCGCTCCAGTCACCCGGATCGCGCGCGGCATCGGCGTAAGCCTTGAACGCCTTGCTGTCCCAGCCATACAGCGGCGGCATCGAGCTGGGATGCGCGCCGAACGGAATTTCGACCACGCCGGTGACAAAGCAGCGTTCGAACGTCTGCGCCTGCGCGTCGTCGGGATAATGGTCCTCGATCCGATCGACGAGTTCCTCGCAACTGACGAAGGCCTTGGTCGCCGCCTTGGCAAACCATTCGTCATAATAGGTGTCGGCGCCGAACAGCTGAACATTGCCGCGCCAGTCGCTGCGGTTGACATGGATCAGCGCGGCATCGAGCTTCAGCGCGGGCATGGCGATCAGCGTTTCGCCATCGGCATACGGGCTGGTCACGGTCTTCAACCCGCCAAGTTCGGCCAGATCGGTGCCCAGCCCGACCCGCGTCGGCAGGAACGGCAGGCCGAATGCAGCGGCTTTCAGCCCCCACTGAAACATGCCTTCGTCGAGTTCGAGCACTTCGATCTGCCCGGCCTCACGGCTCTTACGAAACCATGGCTCAAGCGGGATCGCATCGAGCGAGACGAATGCGAACACCAGCTTGCGTACTTTGCCCGCCGCGCACAGCATGCCGACATCCGCGCCGCCGTAAGCGACGATCGTCAGGTCTTTCAGATCGGAACGCAAAATCTCGCGCACCAGCGCCATCGGCTTGCGCCGCGGGCCCCAGCCGCCGATGCCCAGCGTCATGCCGTCGGACAATTGCGCGACGATCTCGGCGGCGCTCATCCGCTTGTCGAGCGTGCCCTCGGTAACTTTCACGCCTGCTCTCCCTGTGCCTTCATGGCCTTTTGCCAGCCCCATTCGTGGCCCCATACGCTGATCGATTCATGCCGGGTGGTGACCCACGTCGCCGGATCGATCACTTTGCTGTCGCAGCCGATTTCCAGGTCGAACCCGCCCGGCGTCTGGACGTAGAACCCGATCGTTTCGTCATTGGCATGGCGGCCGAGCGTCGCGCTTTCGACATAGCCAAAGCGTTTCATGCGATCGTGCGCCTTGCCCACTTCGGTCAGGTCGGGCAGTTCGAGCATGATATGCACCGCACCCGACGGCGGCACCGGGCCTTCGCCAAAGGCGATCGAATGGTGCCGGCCATTGTCGGCATGCAGGAACGCAAAGCCCATCGACGGCCCGTCGGGGCCGAACAGGTTGAACCGCGGCATGTCGGTCTGGTGAAAACCCAGCACATCGCAATGAAACGCGACGGTCTCGTCGAAATTGGGCGCGCTCAACACCGCGTGACCCATGCCAAACACCCCGGTAACGAACGCGGGCACCCCGATCGGCGACACGAACGGCTCGGCCGTGCGCGCATCGCCGCAATAGAATTCGAGCCCGTTGCCCGCCGGATCGCTGGTCGCAAACAGCGCCTCGGCGCCGCGCGCCGTGGCCGTTTCCGCGCTGGCCCAGGTCACCGCGCGCCCCGCCTTGGCAACCTTGTCGGCCAGCGCGTCGAGCGCCGCCCGGTCGGACACTTCATAGCCCGCCGCGACAAACCATTCGCGTGTGCCTGTTGCAACGCGGATGCGGAATACCCGGTCATCGACGCGGTACAATGCGGCGCCATCGGCCGCATCGGGCGCGCGCATCGCGCCGACGAATTGCGTCAGGAACGTGTCCCATTCTTCAGGCTTTGCGGTTTCAATCGCAACATAGCCGAGCGCCTTGAGTGCCATGGGTTCAGTCTCCCTTTACGAGGTCGAGAAAATACGGGCGCTCGCCACCCCCGTCGACATTGATCCGGGCACCACTCACCCACGCGGACAGGTCGCTGCACAGCCACAGCACCGCGCCCGCGATATCGTCGCCGGTGCCCATCCGCTGCAGCGGCATGGACTGCGCAACCGCGGCCTGCGCCGCCGCATCGCCATACGTCGCGCCGGACATTTCGGTCTGCATCAGCCCGGCGATGATCGCATTGACGCGCACGCCGTCGGGCCCCCATTCCTGCGCCAGGCTCTGCGTGAGATTGAGCAGCCCCGCCTTGGCCGCGCCATAGGCCGCGGTCATCGGCGACGGGCGGATGCCCGACACACTGGCGATATTGATGATGCTGCCACGCCGGGCCGGCTGCATATGCGCGAATGCCGCCTGCGCCAGATACATCGGCGCGTGCAGGTTCAGCCGCAGGATCGCATCGAAATAGCGTGGTGAAGCAGTGGCCGCCGGCGCCTGCGGCGAACCGCCGGCGTTGTTGACCAGGATGTCGATCCGCCCGTGCCGTGCAAACACCGCATCGACCAGCGCGCGCGCGGAATCGGGATCGCGCACGTCGGCGGCATGAAACGCCAGACCCGCCGGCAGATCATCGGGCGCATTGCGCCCGCACACCGTAACCTGCGCGCCGCACGCAGCCAGCCGCCCGGCAACCACCCGGCCCAGCCCGCGTGTACCACCGGTAACGATTGCCACCTGACCCGTCAGATCGATATTGCTCTGGCCCATCACGGGGCGCCTTCTCCCACTTGTTCCGGCAAGGCATGTTCTGCACTGCGTCGCCGGATTCGAAAACTGCATTATCGAAAGCCGATGCGCTTTTCAATTGACGATTTGCGTATCCAGTGGCAATCAAATTTACGAATGATGCGAAAAAAGTGCATCAACGAGTCGATGCGAGGGAGAGACGATCCGTGATGGCAACTGTTGCCGCGCTTGCCGTTGACGGCGAAGATCTTGTCGATCCCGGCATGCCCGATGCTGCTGCACTGCCCGATGCTGCTGCACTGGTCGCACGCGCGCATGCGATGATCCCCGTGCTCCGGGCGCGGTCCGCGCAATGCATTGCCGAACGCGATGTGCCCGCGCAGTCGATCGCCGACATGCAGGCAGCCGGATTTTTCCGTATCCTGCAACCGCGCCGCTGGGGCGGATACGAAATGCACCCCAACGTGTTCTACGACTGTCAGAAGGCGCTGGCGCAGGGCTGCATGTCGACCGGCTGGATGTATGGCGTCGTCGGCTGCCACCCTTACGAGATCGCGCTGTTTCACGAGGAGGCGCAGGCCGAAGTCTGGGGCGACGATCCGGCAACGCTGGTCTCGTCGAGCTATCAGCCGGTCGGCAAGGTCACTGTCGTCGACGGGGGTTTTCGCCTGTCGGGCCGCTGGGGATTTTCGACCGGATCGGTGCATTGCCAATGGGTCGTACTCGGCGCGCTGGTACCGCCCGCCGAGCCCGGCGGCGCGCCCGATATGCGCGCATTCCTGCTGCCGCGCAGTGACTATATGATCGATCGCGAATCCTGGCGCGTGTTCGGCCTGCAGGGCACCGGCAGCCATGATGTGATCGTCGACGATGTGTTCGTGCCCGATTACCGCACGCATCGCTCGGTCGATGGTTTCTTGTGCACCAATCCCGGGCAGGAGACCAATCCCGGCCCGCTGTACACGCTGCCCTGGGCGCAAGTGTTCATGCGCTCGGTTTCGACCGCTGCGTTCGGCGGCGCGCGCGCGGCGATCGATGCGGCCATCGACATTGCGCAAAACCGGGTGTCGACCAACACCGGCAAGCCGTCGAAAAGCGATCCATTCCTGCTCGCCGCGATTGCCAAGGCGCATGCGCAAGTGATCGAGATGGAACAGACCCTGCGCCTGACGTTCGACGATTTGATGGATCATGCCCGGCGCGGCGAAGCCATTCCGATGGAAAAGCGCACGCTCTATGCCTACAATTCGTCGAGCGTGGTGCGGCGCATGGCCGACCTGGTCGATGACATGGTGCAATTGCTCGGCGGCCGCGCGATCTACATGACGAGCGCAATCATTCAGCCCTGGCTCGATCTGCACGCCGGGCGCGCACATGTCGCCAACGACCCTGCCAACCGCACGCAGGATCTGATCGGCGGCATACTCGGCGAGCAACCGACGTTTACGTTTCTCTGAACACCAGGCGCATTCCCATGGCACAGCTTGTTTCGACCACGCACCGCCTGCCCTCGGGCCATGACATCCATGTTCAGGAAACCGGCGATCCGGCGGGCCCGGTCGTCGTGTTCCTTCACGGCAGCGGGCCCGGCGCATCGGGCGCATCGAATTTCCGGATGAATATCGATGCGTTCGTCGCGGCAGGATACCGCGTGATCCTGCCCGATCTGATCGGCTATGGCGCCTCGTCGAAACCCGAAGGGATCGACTATACGCTGCAACTGTTCACCGACACGGTCTACGAGGCGTTGCTGGCGCAGGGCGTCACCCAGGCCGATCTCGTCGGCAATTCGCTGGGCGGCGGCATCGCGTTGCAGATGACGCTCGATCATCCCGAATTTGCGCGCAACCTGGTGCTGATGGCGCCGGGCTGCGTCGCGCCGCGCGAATCCTATTTCACGATGCCGGGCATTGCCAAGATGGTATCGAATTTCGGCGGCCCCGATTTCAACCTGGCCGAACAGAAACGGCTGATCGGCAATCTGCTCCATCCCGATGCCGCGCATTTCATCACCGACGAACTGGTCGCCGAACGCTTTGCGGTCGCGCGCACCCAGCCCAAGGACGTGCTGATGCGGATGCGCACGCCTGACCTGGGCCCGCGCCTTGGCGAAATCGCGCATCCGATCATGGTGCTGTGGGGGCTGAACGACGAATTCTGCCCCGAAGCGCATGGCCGCCTGTTCCTCGATCATTGCAAGGACGTGCGCGTGATGACCTTTGCGCGCACAGGTCACTGGGTCCAGGTCGAACGCGCCGCCGAATTCAACGCCTATGCGATCGACTTCCTCGATGCCCGCCGGTGATCCCGCCTGTTCGCAGTTTCATCCGCTTGCCCTGGCGGATGTGCCGCGCTGGGATTTCACCACCGATGTGGCAATCATCGGGTTTGGCGCGACGGGGGCTTGCGCTGCGATCGAGGCGGCGCAGGCAGGCGCGCGCGTAATGCTGTTCGAACGGTCATCGGGCAGCGGCGGTGCCTCGGCGCTGTCGGGCGGCGAGATCTATGTCGGCGGCGGCACCGATGCGCAGATCGCGGCGGGATTTGATGACACGGTCGAGGATTTCACGGCCTATCTCAAACTTGCGGGCGGCCCTTGCGTGGACGATGCCAAATGCGAGATTTATGGCCGCGAGGCGCTGGCGCATTACCAGTGGCTCAAGGACCAGGGCGTGCCCTATCGCGGCAATTACCTGCCCGGCAAAGTGATCGAGCCGACCGATGATTCCACACTGATCTGGTCGGGCAGCGAAGCTGCATCACCGTTCCGCAATCATGCAAGGCCGGCGCCGCGCGGGCATGTGATCCAGCATATGGGCTGGGGCGGGGGGCGGCCGCTGGTCGATATCCTGGAGCGGCGCGCGCGCGACCTGGGCGCAGAAATTCACATCGATGCGCGCGCGGTCGCGCTGATCACCGATGGCGCACGCGTGGCGGGCGTGGTCATGCGCATCGACAACCGCAACCATTGCGTGCGCGCCACGAAAGGCGTGGTGCTGGCGACGGGCGGGTTCGTGTTCAACGACGCGATGCGCCGCAAATACTGCCCCGACAGCTTTCGCGTGAACAGCCCGATCGGCGACCGCGACGATGGTCTCGGCATCGAGCTGGGCGCGTCGGTCGGGGGCGATCCGGTGCATATGGACCAGTTCTTCACCACGTGCCCATGGACGATCCCGGCCGATCAGGCGCACGGCGTGTTCGTCAACGTCGCAGGGCAGCGCTTCATCAACGAGGATTGCTATCACGGCCGGGTCAGCCGCTGTGCGATCGACCAACCGGGCGGCAAAGTCTATCTGCTGCTCGACAGCGCGCATTTTTCACAGCCGCTCGACCTGGCCGGGATCAACATCGTGGCCACCGGCGAAACCTGGGACGAAGTCGAGGGCGAACTGGGCATGACCCCCGGCACGCTGGCTGCGACGATGGCGCTGTACAATACCCATGCCGCTCTGGGCCGCGATCCGCTGTTCGACAAACAGCCGCCGATCCTGGTGCCGCTCGACCAGTCACCGTTCGTCGCGCTCGAGCTCAATTTCGAAACCAGCTATTTCAGCTTCTTCACGCTGGGCGGGCTGAAGACCAGCACCGACGGCGAAGTCCTGAACCGCGCCGGCGACGCCATCCCCGGGCTTTATGCGGCGGGGCGCTGCACATCGGGCCTGCCCGCCTGGGGTCACGGCTATTCGTCGGGGCTGAGCCTGGCCGACTGCACATTCTTCGGACGCCAGGCCGGACGCGCGATCGCGCACGCATAAAACCATAAAACGGGAGAGACGCGATGATTCTCAAGGACAAGGTTGTGATCATTACCGGCGCGGGCCCTGGCATGGGCCAGGCGGCGTGTCGCGGTGCCGCGCTCGAAGGCGCAAAAGTCGTGGTCACCGCGCGGTCGAAAGCCGCGATCGAGGCGGTCGCGCACGAGATTACCGCAGCCGGCGGCGAAGCAATCGCAGTGCCGCTCGACGTGACCAGCATGGACCAGTGCCACGCCGCCGCCAAGGCCGCGATCGACACCTGGGGCCGCATCGACGGTCTGGTCAATTCGGCGTATTTCCATCCCGACTGGGGCCCGTTGATCGAACACGATATCGACCAGGTGTTGCAGGCGTTCAATGTCGCCACCGCAGGCGCGCTGCGCATGGCGATGGCGGTCTATCCGGCAATGAAGGCGCAAGGGTCGGGCTCGATCGTCAATGTATCGACGCTGTGCACACGCAAGCCGATGCCCGGCGAAGGCGGCTATGGCATGGCCAAAGGCGCATTGAACCACATGACACGGCATCTTGCCGTCGAGTTTGCCGGCAGCGGCGTGCGCGTCAACACCGCGTTGATGGGCTGGATGCTCGGCGCGCCGTTGCAGGGTTTTGCCGACGGCATGGGCAAGGAAGCTGGCGAAGCGTTCCTGAAACAGCGTGGATCGGAAATCCCGGTCGGCCACATCCCGCCCGACAGCGAATGCGCCAAGGCGGTGTATTTCCTGCTGTCGGACTATGCCTCCGAAGTCACCGGCGCGATGCTCGATGTAAACGGCGGCGACTGGGTCGCGGCATAGGAGCCTCAAGATGTTGATCGAATGGATGAAGCATCACCCTACTCTGGCCCAGGATCCGGTCGAGGGTTACGATCCTGACGCGGTGACAGTCAGCGAAACGGTCGCGATTGCTGCGCCCGCGCGCGTGGTGTGGCAGGTGTTGACCGACATGCCGCGCTACAACGAATGGAACCCCTTTTGCGTGCGCGCGGAATCGACGCTCGAAATGGGCGCCCCGGTGCATATGAAACTGGTGAATTACGCCGCGTTCGGCTCGCTGGTGCCCAATTGCGAATACATCTGCGCCAACGACACCGATCGCATGCTGTCGTGGTCGCTGCCCAATACCGATTTCTGGCCCTATCCCGCGCGGCGCGACCAGGTGATCGAAGCGACGGGTGACGCCAGCTGCACCTATTTTTCGACCGATGCGTTTCTGGGTGCGAACGGCATCCATGTGTTCCGCTTTGCCGGGCCATGGATCAAGCGCGCGTTCGACGACAGTGGCCAGGCGCTGAAAGTGCGGGCCGAAGCGCTGTATGCGCTTGAACAGGGAGCGTGACGCATGGCCTTCAGCCTGCAGCAATTGTCCGATCTTGAAGAGATCAAGGTGCTCAAGCACCGTTATTATCGCGGCATCGATACCGGCGACGCTGCGCTGCTGGCCGATCTGTTTACCGAAGATGTGTCGGTCACCTACAACGGCGGGACGTACAAGGTGTCGCTGCAGGGCCGCGCCGCCATGCTCGAATTCCTGGCCAATTCGTTCCATTCGCGCGCGGCGTCGATGCACATCGGGGTCATGCCCGATATCACGATCACCGGCGACAACAGCGCGACCGGGATCTGGTACCTGCAGGACGTGTTCATCGACCTGAACAAGGACGATCACACGTTCGGCACCGCCATCTACACCGACCGCTATCGCCGCGAGGGCGGGGTGTGGAAGATCGAGTCATCCTATTATGACCGCGTGATCGAGGTCATCACCAAATTTGCGCAGACCGGCGGCAGAGTCACGATGCAGCGGCTCGCCACGACCGGGCGCAAACCCGAAGACATCACCGACATCAGCCACCTCATCACATGGGATGCCTGAAGCCATGCTTGCAAAACTGACGTCGGAGTAGATCGATCCGGCGGTTTTGACGCGCGTGCAACGGGTAAGTTCGGGGACCTGTGCAGCGCCCGTTCAGACCTGCGACACATGGTCCTGTACGCTGGCCAGCGCCTGTGCCGCGCGGTCATGCGCGCTGAGCGTGGCCACACAATCATCGCGGGGGATCTCGACACTCACCGGGCATCCGGGCGGCAGCGCCGCGAGGAACCCGGCCATATCGAACACCCCTGCCCCGGCCAGCAGCCGCTGCGCCGACGCCTCGTATGCCGCGTCGACCGCAACGGCGGGCCCATCGCAAACTTGCGCATACACGATCATGTCCGACGCGTCGGCCACTTCGGCCACGCCGCCGCCCGAGCGCATCAGGTGCAGCAGATCGACATTGATCCCGACCCTGCCCGGCCGCGCAAGCCGCGCGGCCAGATCGTACGCAGCGCCGAGTGAAGCAATCTGGCTGGGCGGATAGAATTCGACCGCGACCGCAAGCCCATGCGACCCGGCCAGATCGCAGAATGCCGCAAAGCCATCCATCCGCCGCACCGGATCGCGATCGTACAGCAGCACATTGACCATGCCCCCGCCAAGGTCAGCCACGCAGTCCAGCGCCGGCGCGCAATCGGCGATCACGCTGCGCCCGGTCAGCGTGAACGGATAGGCGAGATCGAACGCGATCGCAGTGGCCGCAAATGCAGCGCGCAGTTCACGGCGCAAGGGTCGGTCCGCAATGCAATCGAAGACCGGCATCAGCGGCAGCACCGGCATCGCGGCCAGGAACAGGCACACCGCATCATACCCGGTCGCGCGCGCAATCTCCACCAGGTGCACCGGGTTCGTATCGACGGCGGTAAGATGGTCCAGCGCCAATCGCCGCATGGTGCATATCCAGATCGAGAGATTGCATGTCGGCATGACGAAGGTCAGGGCAGCTTTACGATCCGCAGCGTGGGCACCAGGTTTTCGCTGGCGTTGAACCAGCGCCACAGGCCCGTGCCGCTGCGGTGCCCGGCCAGGTCGACCCAGTTGCCCCAGCCCGGATCATGATCGGCACAGACCAGCACCACGCTGCCGTCGGGCTCGTACTTCGCCATCGTGTTGTTCACCCACACCTTCTGGTGCACGTGGTCGAGCGATTCCATCCACCAGTTGTCGATCTGCACGTTCCACATCCGGCAAGATGGCACCGGCGTTTCGATCACCAGCGCTTCGTCCGGCGCCAGGGCATAATGGAAATGCCCATACCAGATATTGGGGTCGCCGCCGGCCTTTTGAAACACCGCCTGGTCGCCGTCATAAATGCGGTTCGACTGGGCCACGAACCATTCCGACCAGGTCGCAAACGTGGTCGCGGTGCCGCGAGTCCACGCGGCCGCCGCCATCAGCTGGCGCTCGATCACTTCGGGCGTCAGTAGCGCGGGCACAGCCGGGCCCGGCCCGACGCGTTCCACGATGACCTCGGCCGGCACTTGCGTGTGCTTGTCATCGAAGGTCTGGCGCACGATCAGCAGCGTGCTGTCGTCGGCCAGCGGCAGCCAGTTGCCCGGATGCGGATCGCGGCTGACGATGATCTCGAAGCTGCCGTCGGGGCCGAATTCCATCTGCGCGAATTCCAGCTCTCCGGTCGAGGCCATCGTGCCGTCGATCGCATAGCGGTTGGCCTTGCTGCCGATCGAGAAATACGGGACGCTGCCGCGTGTGCCTGTCACGCGATAGGTCTGATCGCCGCGCACTACGCATTGCTGATAGATATTGTCGGGATTATCCGCGCCGATCTTCAGCTTGTCGTCGCACAGCATGAACAGGCGCGGAAAATCGGGATCGGCACTGTCGACCAGCATGTTGAGCGCGGTGCGGGTCAGCCGGCTGAGGTAGCGCAGCCCTTCGGCCTGGTCGAGCGCGGTGGTGGGTGACGACGGCCGGGCGAGCACGTCGCCGGCATCGGCCAGCGCGGCGCAGAACCGGCGCCAGACGTGATCGAGAGTGCCGACATTGCTTTGCGGATCGGTCATGCAAATATCCTCTGTCTGGGTCAGCCCGCGACCTGGCCACCGTCGATCGAAACAATGCTCCCGGTGATCTTTTTTGCCTGATCGCTGGCCAGGAACGCAAACAGATCGGCGACATCCGATGGTTCGCATGATCCATCGCGCAATTTGGGCGCCGCACGCATCAGCAGGTCCATGTCGATCCCCTTGGGAAACGCGGATGCATGCGTCATCGGCGTATTCACTTGCCCCGGCGCAATCGCGTTGAAGCGCACGCCTGTGGCGGCGTATTCGATCGCGAGGCTTTTGGTGATGCCCACCACCGCGTGTTTCGACGCAGCATAAGCCACGGTGTACGGGATACCGACCAGCCCCGCCGCCGAGGCGGTGTTGACGACATTGCCGCCGCTGGCGATCAGGTGCGGCAGCGCCGCCTGGATGATCGCGAACACGCTGATGGTATTGACCTGCATGACCATCGCAAAATCATCGAGCGCATAGTTTTCGCTGCGCCCCCAGCTGAGCACGCCCGATATGTTGCACACCACATCGAGGCCATCGGTCGCGGCCGCGTCGACCAGCCGCCGGCACGAGGCGATATCCAGGGCATCGAACGGCTGGATCCGCGGCGGCGCGGCCATCATCGCCGCCGTTTCGTGGAGCCCGGCTTCGTTGCGATCGCCGATCGTCACGATGGCGCCCTCTGCGGCAAAGCGGATCGCGGTCGCCCGGCCGATGCCCGATGCCGCGCCGGTGACCAGCGCGCGTTTGCCCTGCAACATCAAAACTTTGCTCCAATGGTTACGCCGTATGTGCGCGGGTCCGGGAAATAGGCGACGGTCAGCCCACCGAACGACGGGCCGAAGTCGATGAAATTGTCAGGCTTCTTGAAGTTGGCCAGGTTCTTGCCCCAGATCGAGATCTGCGCGGTGGTGCCGCCGAGCGGGATCTGCGCCACGGTCGCGCGCGCGTTGAGGAACAGCTGCGCCGGCGCCTGCGTCTGGTAAGCGGTCTGTTGGCTATTGGTGAGCGCGTATGGGAACGTAAAATAGCTCGATGTGTAATTGAGGTCACCAGAAACCGAAAACGTGCCCCAATTACCACGGGCCAGTCGCGCATCGAGGCTGGCTGACGCGGTATAATGCGGCGCATGCGGGAATGCGCGGTTGTTCGACACATCGACGCCGCCGTCGATATAGCTTTCGTATTTGGTATCGAGATAGGCCGCCGATCCGTGGAACGTAATCGCATCGACCGGGCGCAACGTCAGCTCCGCCTCGAGCCCGCGAACCCGCGCGCCCGCAGCATTAAGCACTTCGGATGCCGCCGCGCCGGATGCGGTAAACACCGACAGCTGGATATTGCGATGCTCGTCCCAGAATGCGGCGAGGTTGAGCACCATATGCCCGTCGAGCAGCCGGGACTTCACGCCCACTTCATAGCTGTTGACGGTTTCGGGCTTGTACGGATGGCACAGCTCGGTCGCGCCATCGAGGCACCCCTTGGGCGCGCCCGGATCGAAAAAGATATTGGTTTCGCCGTTGAACCCGCCCGACTTGAACCCGCGCGCATAGCGGGCATAAAGGTTGATATCGCGATTGGCCTGATAGGAAAGCGTCAGCGCGGGGGTAAAGCTGTCGTATTTGGCATCGGGAATATCGCCGAACTGGATATCCGCCACCGTCGTGCCATTGGCCACCAGCAGCTTGCGGATATCTTTCTGTTCGTGCGTATAGCGTGCGCCGACCGTCAGCTTGAACTGGTCGGTGAAACTGTAATCGGCCTGGGTATAGGCGGCGAAAGCCTTGGTATGCTGGCCATAGACCGACAGGTAGTTGGCCGAGCCGAAGAAAAAGCTCTGCGGATTGTCGGTCGCGGCGTATTCCGAATAAAAGAACAGCCCCGCGACATAGTTGAGCTTGTCATCGAGCGCCTTGCCCGTCGCCTGCAATTCCTGGCTGAAACTGTGAAACCGCGTGTTGCGCGCGGTGAACGCGATCGGCAGCGGCGACCCGTCGAGATCGGTCGAATCAGACCAGTGCATCCAGCGATACGACGTGATCGATTTCAAGGTCGCATTGCCGAGCGGCAACGACAGGATCAGCGCGTGGCCAAAAACTTCAGACTTTTCGAATTCCGGATTGCCGTCGATCGAGGTGGTCGATTGCCGGGTGGTCGAGGCATAAGGGGCGAGCGGAATATTCGAATAGCTCGGCGATTTGGGGTCGAAAATCGCGTAGACACTATGGTCGGTATAGACGCTGTACAGTTGCGAATAATCGGGCCGCTCGTCGTGGTTCGAATAATCGAACATGTAGTCGGCGGTAAATTTCGATCCGGCCGGTTGGTAATGGATCTGGACCATGCCGCTTTTGGCATCGAGATTGTTGATGCTGTTGTAGTTCGGATTGCCGACGACCTTGATGAAACCATCGCGCCGTTCGATCTGGCCCGACAGCTTGACCGAAAACCCGTTCCATTCGGGAAGGTCGAGCACGACTTTGCCCTTCGCGTAATTGTAATTGCCGTATGTGGCCTCGACCGCCATGTCGAATTTGCCGGTCGGCGCGCGGGGCACCAGGTTGACCGCGCCGGCCAGCGCATTGCGGCCATAAAGCGTGCCCTGCGGCCCACGCAGCACTTCGATGCGTTCCAGATCGGCGACGTCGAACACCGACCCCTGCGCCTTGGCGATATAGACACCGTTGAGATACAGCCCGACCGCCGGTTCCCAGGTAACCGCAGGGTTGATCGTAACCGAACCGCGGATCGAAATCTGGGTAATCGTCTTGTCCGACGGGGCGCGTGCGATCTGCATGTTGGGCGCGATCGAGCCCAGGCCGTCGATCGAGGTGATGCCGCGCGATTCCAGATATTGCCCCGACACCGCCGAAATGGCGATTGGCACCTTCTGGATATTTTCCGACCGTTTCTGCGCGGTGACCACGATATCACCGACGCCCGATCCGTTGGTGTCGGCGGATTGCGGCGCCTGCGCGGTTTGCGGAGCATCGGCGGCGAATGCGGGGCCCGCGATCAGCGCAGCGCTGGTCAACGCCGTCGCGGCGAGAAATTTCCTCATGCTCGTCCTCTCCATCGCGAATATACGTCATCGCGTATAAATTCAGGCCGATAGCATAAGATTTATCGGGTCGCTATGCAACCACAACAATTGAATCCGTAATATCAGAACATTTTAATTACGCATATCTCGGCTTCCCGTCATCCCCATTCCGGTATCGCCTGCGCTTTGAGCGCCAATCGTAGCCCGTAGCGCCAGCATCCGCAGCACCACGGGCAGATTTATTGCGCAACACGGGCCGGCACGGCACGATACCCGCTCCGCAGCATGAAAGCCCTGCCCGTTGCCCCCAAGCCCAGACGATCGCCTGTCCGGCGAATATGACTTCGTGATCGTCGGCGCGGGCGTGGCCGGCTGCGTCCTTGCCAACAGGTTGTCCGCCGATCCGGCAACCAGCGTGCTGCTGATCGAGGCGGGCGGGCGCGACAGCAGCCCGCTGATCGCCGCGCCCGGCGGGCTGTTGCCGATCATGATGTCGGGTGCATTCGCCTGGCGCTATATGTCCGCCCCGCAGCAGCAGCTGGACGGCCGCGCATTGTACTTGCCGCGCGGCAAAGTGCTGGGCGGTGGCTCGTCGATCAACGGCATGGCGTATGACAGGGGTTTTCACTCGGACTACGATCGCTGGGCGCAAGCCGGCAACCGCGGCTGGTCCTATACCGATGTGCTGCCCTATTTCCGGCGGCTGGAAACCTACCATCCCGGGCCCCCCGATAACCCCTGGCACGGCCACGCCGGGCCGATCCAGGTCACGCGCGCGGCGCAGGACCATCCGTTTGCACAGGCGTTTCTTCTGGCCGGCGCTGCCGCCGGATATCCGCTGACCCAGGACCTCAATGGTGCAACGCGCGACGGGTTCGGCGCAGTCGACCTGACCATCGCCAACGGCCGGCGGTCGAGCGCGGCGTCGGCCTATCTGCGCCCGGCGCGACACCGGCGCAATCTTGTGGTGATGACCGGGGCGCAGGCACGGCGGATCGTGGTCGAGGACCGGCGCGCGGTCGGCGTGGCGCTGCGGCGCGGCGGGCGCGACACGATCGTGCGCGCGCGGCGCGAAGTGATCGTGTCGGCCGGCGCGATCGCCACGCCGCAACTGCTGATGCTGTCGGGCATCGGCCCGGCGGCGCACCTGGCGGAGCACGGCCTGGCGATTGTCGCCGATTGCCCCGGCGTCGGGCAGAACCTGCAGGATCATCTGGCCGCGCATGTCAAACACCGCGCGACGCAGCCGTTGTCGCTGCTGCGCTATCTCAATCCATGGCGCGGTGCGCTCGCGCTGGGGCAATATCTGCTTACACGCGGCGGGCCGCTGGCCAATCCGGGCATGTCGGTTGCCTGCATGGTGCGATCCGACCCGGCACTCGACGAACCCGATATCAAGATGCTGCTGGTCAGCGCGCTGTTTGCGCACAACGGCCGGCAGATGGCGCCGATGCACGGGTTTTACGCGCATATCAACGTGGCCCGGCCGCATGCGCACGGTACGGTGACGCTGGCGGGCGCCGATCCCGACCTGCCGCCGGTGATCGACCCCGGGTTCAACACCAGCGAACATGATCGCCAGGTGCTGCGCGCCGGGGTGCGGATCGCGCGCCGGGTGTTTGCCCAGGCCGCTTTCGACGATTTTCGTGGCGAGGAACTGGCACCGGGCGATACGGTGCAAAGCGACCACGCGCTCGATGCCCATATCGCCGCGCACGCGGAGGCGGATTATCATTCGGTCGGCACTGCACGCATGGGCAGCGACGCGATGGCGGTCGTCGATGATGCCTTGCGCGTCCACGGCATTGCCGCGCTGCGCGTCGTCGATGCGTCGGTCATGCCGCATCTGCCCGGCGGCAACACCGCTATCCCGGTGGCGATGATTGCCGAAAAGGCTGCCGACCTGATCCTGAACATTGCCGCACCGCCGCCCGAATATCCCGATGGAGACCGCCTGTGAAGATCCGCGCCATGGTCGCACACGCGCCAAACACGCCGCTGGTGATGGAAACGCTCGACCTGGCGCCGCCCGGGCCCGGCCAGGTGCTGATCGAGATCATGGCGAGCGGGCTATGCCATACCGATCTCAGCCAGCTGGAGGGCAAGGCCGCGCCCTATCCCTTTCCGATCGTGGTCGGGCACGAGGGTGCCGGGATCGTCCGGCAGATCGGCAGCGGGGTGACGACGGTCAAGCCGGGCGACCACGTGGTGCCGCTGGGCATCGGCGAATGCGGGCTATGCGGCAATTGCCGGTCGGGCCAGACCAATCTGTGCGAAGTGTTCCTGGGCGAGATCATGACCCAGCCTTCGCCGTTTTCGCTGAACGGGCAAAAGGTTTCGGCTTATTCTGGCGTGGGCTCGCTGGCCGAATTCGTGGTGGTGCCCGAATATAATACCGCGCTGATCCGCAACGACATTCCGTTTCACCTGGCCTGCACGCTGGGCTGCTCTGTGGCAACCGGTGTGGGCGCGGTGCTTCACACCGCGCATGTCCCGCCCGGCTCCAGCGTCGCGGTGTTCGGCCTGGGCGGCATCGGGCTCAATGTCGTGCAGGGTGCGCGCCTGGCAGGCGCCGAGCGGATCATCGGCGTCGACATCAATCCTGCGCGCGATGCGCAGGGACGCCGGTTCGGCATGACCGATTTCATCGATGGCAGGACCGTCGATGCGGTCGAGGCGATCCGCGCGCTGACCGGCGGCGGCGCGGATTTCGCGTTCGAATGCGTAGGCCATACCGCACTGATGGCACAAGCCTTCGATGCCACGCGGATCGGCCGCGGCTGCACGGTCGTGCTCGGCGTGCCGCCCGATGGCGAAACGCTGCAACTGGTGCCGTTTGCGATCCAGCTCGGGCGCACGATCAAGGGCTCTTTCATGGGCAATATCAAGGGCCGCAGCCAGTTGCCCGGCCTGCTCGATCATGTCGCCGAAGGCCGGCTCAATCTTGCCGACCTGGTTACGCACCGGCTGTCGATGGCCGAGGTCAACAAGGGTTTTGCGCTGATGAAAAGCGGCGAGGCGCTGCGCAGCGTGGTCAGCTTCAGGGAGGATCTGTGATGGTCGATGCCGATGCATTGCTGCAATCGCTGGTGGCCGATCGCGATATCCGCGAGGGCCTGGCGCGGTTTGCCCGGGTGATCGATGCCAAGGACTGGGCCGCGCTCGACACAGTCTTCGCCGCCGATCTGACGTTCGACTACGGGCTGGGCGAACGCAGCGGAATCGCCGCGCTGAGCGAGACCATGCGGATGTTCCTCGATGGCTGTGGTCCGACGCAGCATCTGATCGGCAGCATTTCGATCACGACCGACGGCTCGGGGGCTGAAAGCCGCGCCTATGTCCAGGCGCGGCACCAGCGGCGCGATGACCCGACGGGCGATGTGTTCGACAGCAATGGCGAATACACCGACCGCTGGGAACACCGCGCCCAGGGCTGGCGGATCGTACGGCGCGATGTCCGCTGGCAGACGCACAGCGGCGATCGCACAATTCTTTCGGCCAGTTTCGATTAGAGCACCGTGCCGGTAATCTGCGCCACCGTGATTGCCCTGAAAAGTCTCGTGGCGAGGAGCAGCACGCAGCGCGGGCTGGTTGCCCCGTGCAAGGGCTGCGACGCTGCCACGGGGCTTTTCAGGGCAACCGCGAAGCGGCGGGCCGCTTTTGGCCCATCGCAGCGTCTTTCGTCGGGCACAATGTGCCAGCATTGCGCCCTCCTCAATCCTCGCGCTGGGCCAAAATCGGCTCCGTCACGGTGGCGCAGATTACCGGCACGGTGCTCTAGGGTCTTTGCGAGTGCAGGATTCCGCCGTCGACGACGATTTCGGTCGCGGTGATATAGCTGGCTTCGTCCGACATGAGGAAGCGGACGGTGCGGCCGATTTCCGCTGCGTTGCCAAACCTGCCGAGGAATATGCGCCGACCGAACACATCCTGCATCATGTCGCGCATATCACCCAGGATCGGCGTATCGATCATCCCCGGGCTGAGCGCATTGATACGGATGCCCGACAGCGACAGCTCGTCGGCCATCGCGCCGACCAGCGAAATCACGGCGCCCTTGGCAGCGGTGTAGATCGGGATCATCGCATTGCCGAATGTCGCGTTGATCGATGCAATCGCGACGATCGCGCTGCCCCGGTTGGCCTTCAGATCGTCCATGAACGCCTGCGTCAGCAGCAGGATTGCGCGCACATGGAGCGCCATGCCGGCGTCGAAATTGTCGGGCGTTACGCCCTCGATGCCGGTCTGCACCGCGGTGCCCGCGCAATGCACGATGCCGCCGATCGGCCCGATCGCGGCGCGCGTGGCGAGTGCGGCGGGCGATACCGCCTGCGGATCGCGCAGGTCGACCACCTGGCCGATCGCGGACACGCCATAGTCGCGCGCGATCGCCGCCGCCGCATCGCTCACCCCGGCGGCGTTAATATCCCACAATGCAACCGGGCGCCCGACCGCGGCCAGCGCGCGCGCCGACGCCAGGCCGATCCCCGATGCGCCGCCGGTAATCACCACGCCGGTGGCTGGCGCATGAAGCTGGGGCGTGTAATCGGTCATTGCGGCATTCTCCGGTCGTGCAGACATGTCAATCTTCGGGGCCCAGGTCGGGCGCCCACGGTACGCCATTGATATGCCCACCGCCATCGACGAACAGCGTGTTGCCGGTCAGGTAGCGCGCATCTTCGCTGGCGAGGAACGCGGCCACGCCGCCGATGTCGGCTTCGGGATCGCCCATCCGGCCCATCGGATTGGCAGCAGCCGCGCCGGCCGTAACTTCGGGGGCCATTTCGGAAAACCGGCGGAATGCCGCCGAAACCGCGGCGGGGCAAATCACGTTGATCGATATGCCAAGCCCTGCCCATTCGCGCGCGGCGCTGCGCGAATAGGCGCGCACGGCCTCTTTCGCCACGTTGTAATCCGCGCTGCCCATATGCGCGTTGACGCCGTTGAGCGAGGCCATGTTGATCACCCGGCCCCAGCCTTTGGCTTTCATATGCGGCAGCGCGCGCTCCATCGCCCATTTGGTCGCAAACAGGCACATGTGCAGCGCGGCTTCGAACCGTTCATCGGTCTTGCGCTCGATCCGCGACGGGCCTTCGCCCGAATAAGCATTGTTGACCAGGATATCGGCCGCGCCGAAGTGTTCGACGCAGGCGTCCACCGCGGCAAACACCTGATCGCGTTTCGTCACGTCGCACGCCACGAAATGCGCGCGTCCGCCCAATGCCACCAGTTCCGCCGCCACCGCCGCGCCGCGTTCGCGGTCGAAATCCGCCACGATCACCGCTGCGCCATCGCGCACGAAGCGCCGCGCTATGCCGTGGCCGATGCCGTCGGCGGCGCCGGTGATGACCGCGGCCCGGCCTGCCAGCCTGCCCTCGCTCATTGTGCGGCCTCCGTCTGCGGCATTGCGAGGCAGACCGTATCGAAACCGAGCACATGCGCCACCCGGCCCAGCCCGATCCACGCCGCCACGCAATGCGCCAGGTCGACGATCTCGCCATCGGCATAAACGCCATGCATCCGCGCCCAGAACGGCTCGTCCTGGCTCAGCACCTGGGGCTGCTCGGCAAAGCGTTCGGCGAATTCGATCGCAAGGCGTTCACGCTCGGAAAACAGCGGCGATGCGCGCCAGCGCGCGACGGCCTCGTAGAATTCCTCTGCGGGCGCCGGGCCATTGTTTATCACACTACGCTGCGCAGGTTCACCCGGCACCGTGAACATCGCGCCTGCATCGCGCGCCGCGCGAAAATCGCGGCAGATCATGCAGCCATTAATCTGCGCGGTGCGCATCCGCGCGCCTTCGAATTCGCGCAGGCTCAGGCCGCTGTCGCGATAGACCGCGTGCGAAAATCCGGCAGCGGCGGCCATGATCGGGATCGCGTGCGTCTGGCTGGCAAAGCCATAAGGATTGTGTGCAAGGGCGTCGGGTATGGCAATGCGAGACATCGGATATCCTTTCGTCTCAAACTCCGGGCGCGCCGGGAAATCCGTGATAATACGTCCCCACGGTCATGCCGCCGTCGACCACCAGTTCCGCGCCGTTCATGTACGAGCTGTCGTCGCTTGCCAGGAACAGGCTGGCAGCGGCGACTTCCTCGGGACCGCCGATGCGCTGCATCGGCACTTCGCCATAGGCCTTGTCGACATCGCTGCGCGCGCGGTTGTCATGGTTCGACATCACCGTATCGACCCCGCCGGGATGCACCGAATTGACGCGGATGCCCTTGTGCCCCAGTTCCATCGCGGCGACTTTGGTCAGCCCGCGCACGCCCCATTTCGACGAGGCATAGGCGACCAGGCTGTTGGCGCCCTTCATCCCGTCAACCGACGAAATGTTGACGATCGATCCGCGACCGCGCGCGATCATGCCCGGCGCTACCGAGCGCACCCCGAGGAATTCGCCAACGAGATTGACCCCGAGCACGCGCTCGTAATCGGCCTTGGTGGTCTCCAGGATGCTTTTGAACAGCAGCACGCCGGCGTTGTTGACCAGCACATCGACCCGGCCCCACACGGCCTCGACATCGGCCACCACTTTGGCCCATTCGTCTTCGCTGGTCACATCGAGCTTCCAGTAGCGCGCGTCGGCGCCCAGCTCTTCGGCGAGCGCCTGCCCGCGCTCTTCGAGCACGTCGGCAATCGCCACTTTGGCGCCCTGCGCTGCAAACAACCGGCTGGTCGCTTCGCCCATGCCGCGCGCGCCGCCGGTGATGATCGCCACTTTCCCGTCGAGTTTGCCCATCAATCTATCCTTCCCGTGGAATTTCGCGTGCGACGCCCTGACTGGTCGTCGCTGCCGTGCTCATGCTGCGGCAGGCGCTGCCGCAATTTCGGGTGGTGGGCCCATCGCCGGCACGTTGTGGCTATAGGCCATTTCCTCGTAGCGATCGGCAATGCGCCAGCCATCGGCGGTGCGCACGAAGCGATCGCGGTACCACAGGCCGATAAAGAACACCTGGTCGCCCGGCCTGTCATCGCCAGGCTTTTCATCGCGATAGACCATCGGGTTGAACAGGATGGTGCGGCTGGTCGCGGTATCGCCTGCCAGATCGAGCCGGGTGGTGGCGACCATATGCTGGTACATGGGAAAGCGCGCAAGAGCCTGGGGCAGCCACGCCTTGATCTGCGCGAAATCGCCCTTGGCGCCGCCCGTCTCGCTGTAATCGATCGTGGCATCGGGCGTGAAAACCCGGTCGAGCGCATCCCAATCGCGTTCGTCGATCGCAAAACTGTACCGCGCGAGGAGATCCTGAATCTCCAGCCGGTCCGATACTTCCTGCAAAGACATCACAGGCATTCTCCCAATTATTTCGGAGATGCGTTCGGATAAATATACGAATCCAAAGCATCATTACCGGATTATTTTATCTTATGCGTAAAAAATTAGCCGATAAAATTGTCCTGCGCAAGTCGCAAAAAGGCCGGGCATCACTGCCCGGCCCGATTTGCCGATCGCTGGATCGCCTTTTGTCAGAAGCTGTATTTGATACGCGCACCGATCATGCGCGGCTCGCCATAGATCACCGCCTGGGTGCCGATCGACTGATAGATTCCCGAATTGCTGATCAGATAGGCCTTGTTGGCGATATTGGTGCCGAACACGCTGAGATCGATCGGTTTGCCCAGGAAATTCTTCCATTCGATCGTCGCATTGAGCAGCCCGTAGCTTGGCAACAGCACGCCGGGTTCGTTGAGCGTCCCATCTGGAAACGTTTCAGTCGAAAACGGCGCGGTATACTGCTTATCTGTCCAGTCGTAGGCCACGTACAGGCTGACCTTGCCGATGTTTTCAGGCGTGGGCAGCGTTACCCGGCCATAGATCGAGACGATATTGGGCGACAGATACTGCAGGGGACGACACGTCATGTTCGCATTGGCAAAGACCAGCGGCGACGTGATCGAGGTCGACGTACAATCGTGCACACCCGAATTGGAGTTGAAGATGAACGACTTGTAGTGTGATGCGAGATGACTGTAATTGCCACCCAGTTCCAGGAACGGGGTTGGCTTGATCATGTATTCGATTTCGATACCCTTGATCACTGCCGAAGCATTGTTCAACGTAATCGCCCCGTTACCGCCTGTCGCAACGTTGTAATCGCCTGCTGCACGCTGGATGTTGCTGTAATCCATGTAGAAGCCGTTGACGTTAAATGTCGTGGGCATGCCTGCGACGCGATAGTTCGATTTGAATCCGGCTTCGTAATCGGTAACCTTTTCCGGCCCGAACGTACGGGTATCGGTAAACACCGCGTAGGAGTTGAAGCCGCCAGCCTTGTAGCCACGGGTCGCCTTGGCATAGACCATGATATTCCGGTTGGGGCGATAATCGAGCCCGATCGTCCAGGTTGGCGCATGGCTGTCGAGCCTCGCGCCGAACAGGCAATCGGTTTCCGGATTACTGACCGCGCCGCCCTTCCACGTACAGCCCGTCACATATTGCCCGCCGCCGGCCAGCGGCAGATAATTCCACGATGCCGAAGTACCGATCACGGTATCCCAGGTGTAACGGAGACCGCCCGTCAGGCGCACATGCTCAAGCGCTGACGTCAGCGCGCCGAAATCAAGCGCGCCTTGGGCATACAAAGCCTTCGACCGGTTCGTGACCGCGACCTGGCCTGTCTCGATCGGACATCCTGTCGGCGTAGGTTCGGCGCAGACATTGATTGCGTAACTCTGATTGAGACCGGCCGGCGTCTCGTCGAAATAAAACCCGCCGACGGTATACGTCAGCATTTTGTTGAAGGCCGATCCTTGCAACTGCAGTTCTTCGGTGAACTGCTTGTACCAGTCTCTGGGATGCTCACGGCTTTCAACGGTCGTGCCGGTATCATACAGCGGTGCATTGAAGCCGGAGGTCGATTGCGCGTAGTATTGCTTGAGTTCGGCCCAGCTGATGATGTTACGCAGTTTCAGCGACGAATTGAGATCAATGTCGGTCGTGTTGGTGATACCGCCGGTAGACAACTTGGTGAAGTCATCGAGATCATGGGCGGTCTTGCGGATGCCAAGCGATTGCTGCTGCGCGATCAACGCATTGTGTGACGAACAATTGGCCGGGCCCGTGCCCGCGCCGCAGAAATTGTAATTGGGTGCGAGCGCACCAAGCGGACCGAAGCCGGTCGGCGTCTGCGCCAGCGCGGTAAGATACCCTTCGTTGATCCTTTCACCGATCACACCGGTCCCGTTGCTATGCGATACGGTGTAATAGCCCATCGTATAGTTGGTGACATTGTCGAACGGCTGCAGCCACAGGCCGATGCGGCCGGTGCGCCAATGCGTGTCGTCGCGATCCTTGTTCCACACGACGTCGCGCGTAAATCCATCGCGATCGCGCGATGCACCGACGATGCGCAACCGCGCCTTGTCGCTGAGCGGCACGTTCAGCACGAATTCGCCTTCGGCCAGGTTATGCGTGCCATAGCCGGCCTGGATATGTCCTTCCAGCTTGTCGGTGGGCTTGGTCGGGCTCAACAGAATCGCACCGCCGGTGGTGTTGCGACCAAACAGCGTACCTTGCGGCCCTTCGAGCACCTGCACGCTTTGCAGATCGACGAAATTGCCGGGGCCGCCCTGGCTCGACAGCGTGTAGGCGGCGGGGAGCGGCACTTCATCGAGATACAGCACCACCGCGGGCGAACCCTGGAACGAGGCGCTTTGCCCGCGGATCGACGGCGATTGCACATCGCGCGACGCCTGCCCGTTGGGCGCGATCACCAGCGACGGGATCGACGCGTTAAGATCCTGCAATTGCGTGACACCGCGTTCGGACAGGCTCGCGGCCGAAATCGCGGTCAGCGAGATCGGCACATCCTGCGCGCGTTCCTCGCGGCGGTTGGCCGTCACGATGATTTCCGGCGTGCTCACGTCAACCGCAGCAGGCACATCGGTGGCAGCAGGTGGCGCATCTGCGGCAAAGGCCAGTTGCGGCATCGCGCCTGCCCACAAGGCAACGCCTGCCAGCAGTGTTGCAGGCATCGCCCGGTTCCGTGCGCGTGCCATCTTGGTCGTCTGATTAAAAAGCCTACCGTGTTCGGTGTTCGGCATTTTTCCCTCCCTCTTGAAACGCTGCGATTCAGCCCGCCGGGCGGGCCATCTGGCGCAAGGGTGAAGGCATGCAATCCCTGCCGCGCAAGCATGCGCGGGGTGGATCGTATCGCGCTATCACATTCCTCTGCCCGGATGTTTTTGTTCGCTGCCATTCCTTAGCAACTACGCAAATCATGCGCAAGATCGAATTTTCGACTTAATTTGCGTAAATATGCTGCGGACTTACCCTGCTATTATCGCGCATACCACATCCATGTGGCCGCACAGCAAGACAGCCGCCGGCAAATCGCCGGCAGCTGTCAGGAAAATCGGGAATTGCTTGCAATCGAAATCCTGCGCGCAGCTCAGGCTGCGCGCGTGCCCGGCCGCTTGTCCAGCGTGACCACCAGCCCGTTGACGCGGTTCTGGAATTCGGCGACGCGATCACGCGGATTGTAGAATTGCCGGTACCACGTGCGCACTTTTGCATAAGGACCGTCAGCCGGCACCGCGAGCGGATTGATGCTGGCGCGCTTGTTGGCCCAGATCTCGACATCCTGGGCAAAGGCCAGGCGGCTGCCCTCCTGGTACAACAGTGCATTGGCGCGGTCTTCGTCGGTAAATTCGCGCGAACCGTCATGCACCTTCACCATCAGCGCATGCCACGACCGGGTCACACCGTTTTCAACAGGCGTATTGGCGATCATGATGAAGCTGTCGAAGGCGCCAGCCATTTCGGACTGGAGAAACCCCGGACCTTCGTACCAGGTATCGAGCGCGAGCTGGTCACCGTCAGAGGCGGTCAACGTGCGATGCCCGGCGCTGTAATATTGGTGGACGGCATTGCCGATAAATTCATTGGCAAAATACTGCCAGTCCTTTGCCCCATGGATCGGAATGAAATGGCCGAAATCTGCCATGTTATCGACAATTTCGATGCCATGGCACGGCAGATCGCCCATATAGTCGATCTTCCATTCCAACCAGCCGGGTTCGCCATGATGGCCGCCGAAATTGGCCAGCTCGACATCGGGCTCCAGCCCCTCGGGATCGTGCCACATCCAGATGATGCCCGCGCGCTCGATGACCGGATAGGTCTGAAGCCGCGCGGCCTTGGGAATGAAATCGGAATAGGGAATGGCGTTGCACACGCCGTCGGGGCCAAAGCGCCAACCGTGAAACGGGCAGCGGATCGATTCGCCATCGATCTGCTCGCCGTCGCGCACGATGTACGATGTGGTGTTGCGCGCCAGATGCGCGCCCATGTGCGGGCAATAGGCATCGACAACATAGGCCGTGCCGCTTTCGCCGCGATACAGCACCAGATCCTTGCCGAAATAGCGGATCGGTGCGGGCACGCGGCCGGCATCGCCCGAAGGCCCGATCATGAACCAGCCGCGGGGGAAATCGAAATCGCCCAGGCCGTATTCGCGCGAGGTTGCCATCGTCATCTGCTCCTGTCCGGGCCGCGCATCGTTCAAAAAACCAGTCGTGTGCAGCGCAATTGGCGTAAGAATAAGGCGAATCGGATAGCTTTGCAACGCCTGATACGCACGATGGTGCGCAACGTTCGTCCGCATAATGACTGCTTTTCGCCAATCATTTCGAAAATGTTGCACGTTTCTCATTGCACGAATGCACTTTCCGTACGCAAATCGCACAAGACGTTTGCAATGCGCGGATAACGGTGTCACCTCCCGCTGGACTGCGCTGGCGAACCGACCACCATCACGGCGCAAAAGCCGGATGGCCGCGCGAGGGAAAGAGGACCGCAATGGCAACGCCCGCCACCACCTTCCACACCGAAGACCTGCTCCAGGCCGCGCGCGATCGCACCGGGCTGACCGATTTTGGCGATATGTGGTTTGCCGAGCCGATGGCGCAATACGTCGCCGCCGCCAATGCCGAGGCACAGCTGACGCCCGAAGGTTTTGCCGGACAGACCGAAGTCATCGTCAAGGGCCTCGCCAGCCGGTTGCGGATGGTCGAGGACATCCGCCGCCACCCTGAAATCCTGGACGAGAAGGTCGAAGTCGCCGGGATCATCCTGGGCCTGCCGCGCACCGGCAGCACGATCTTTCATCGCCTGCTTGCCAGCGCGCCCGGCATGACCGCGATCAAGTGGTTCGAAGCGCAGAATTTCGCGCCGTTTCCAGACGAAACGCCCGGCGATCCGGCCGGCCGGCGCGCCTATGCGCAGGCGATGATCGATGGCTGGCTGCAACTGTCGCCAGACCTTGCCTCGATCCATCCGCTCGATCCCGAAGCGCCCGACGAGGAAATCCTCATCATCGGGCAGATGTTCCTGTCGACGATGGTCGAGGCGATGAGCTTCATCCCGTCATTTGCGCAATGGCTCGACGGGTACGACCAGTCGCGCGGCCACGAAGACCTCAAGACCATTCTCAAGTACCTGCAATGGCAGGATCCGGCGCGGCGCGGATGCCGGTGGATTTTGAAAAGCCCGTCGAACCTGCCCTATACCGAGCTGGCCGCGCGCGCGTTTCCCGAGGCGGTGCTGATCATGACGCACCGCGATCCGCTCGATGTCGTGCCCAGCTACATCTCGATGGAATGCGCGCTGTACAAGCTCAATTCGCAGCACACCGATGCCGAGGTCGCCGCGTTCTGGTTTCCCCGGCTGGTCGGCTGGATTGAAAAATTCGAGGCCGCGCGCGCGCGGATCGGTGAGGACCGGTTCATCGACATCGACTACCGCGAAGTCGCGCATGCCCCGCTGCGCCAGGCGGAACGCGTACTGGCACGGATGGGCATTCCCCTCGATGCGCGGATCGAGGCGGCGCTGGCCGAATTCATGGCCGGCAACACGCGCGAACAGCGCCCGGTGCATGCCTATTCGCTCGACCGGTTCGGGCTGGACGAAGCGACGATCGCCGCGGCATTCGCCAGCTATCGCGAGCGGTTCATCCTCGAAAAAACGGCCTGATCACAGGCTGTCCCTAACCGACAGGTCGCCCAGCCCTGCGCGCCGCAGCTGGCTCATGTCGAGCATCCGCATCACCATCAGCGTGCCGTACCATTCGCGACCGATTGTTGCGGTCTGGCGGTCGTGATCGGCCAGCGCCTGTACATCGATGCGATACCGCTCCATCAATTCGGCCAGCTGCGCCGCGCCGGCGCGTGACAGCTTGAGCACTTCGGATCCGAAGCATGTTTCGGGATCGCCGTAATCGAGCTCGAAAAACGCCGACTTCATATGCGTGTCGAACAGGCTGCGCAGCGGCAGCTTGCGGAACACCAGCGCGCGATCGACCCGCACCCTGATTCGCCCCCCGCGCAACCGGTCGATCAGCGCCAGGCGTTCGAGCCGCGCGAGCGCGGCATCCATCGCGCGTTGCGGTACGGCAAAATCACCGGCGATTTCGTCGGGCGGTACCCCGTTGAGCAGCGCCATGAACAGGAACGACAGGAAGATATTCGTCGAAAGCGCCTTTTCCTGTGCCAGGGTCAGCTCGTGCGCGAGGTCGCTGGGCGCATCTTCCGCCTCGCGCGCCAGCTCACCCAGCGTCAGTCTGGCAAGCCGGGCCAGTGTGTCGAGCCGATCGAGTGTCACGCCCTTGCCCGCCAGCCAGCGCTTGGCCGTCGCTTCGCCAATGGACAATGCCTGCGCAATGCGCAGCACGGTCCAGCCCTCTTGCCGCAGATGGCGGCGCAGCGCCGCGAGCATGGCGGTGGATGTCGATTCGTGTCGCATGGTGATCCGCAACAGATAACGAAATGATCCGCATGGCAAGCCCGCGCTTCGCCGCAGCGATGCTGCACTTTATGCTGCACCCATAATCAGGCGCCCTACATCCGGCGTCATGCCAACGGGAGACACCATGACCGACATGCTCATCAAGAACGGGACCATCGTCGATGGCACCGGCGCCGCCGCCTACAAGGCCGACGTCCGCATCCACAACGGCACGATCGCCGAGATCGCGCCCGATCTGGCCCCGAACGGAGAGCGCGTGTTCGACGCCACCGGTTGCCAGGTCACGCCCGGCTTTATCGAAAGCCACACGCATTATGATGGCACGATGTGGTGGCAGAACGATCTTGATCCGCTGCCGGGCTATGGCGCGACGACGCTGATCATGGGCAATTGCGGATTTTCGCCCGCACCGCTGCACAAATACATGCCGGCCCAGCGCGAAATGATCGGGATTTTCTCGTTTTTCGAAGACATTCCGGAAGGTCCGTTCATGGCAAACCTGCCGTGGGACTGGAACTTGTGGTCCGAATACCGCGCGTCGACCGAGCGCAGTGTCAAAGTGCCGTTGAACTATGCAGCCTATGTCGGCCATATCGCCATCCGCCTGGCCGCGATGGGCGTGGAAGCCTGGGATCGCGAGGCGACACCTGCCGAAATCGCACGCATGGCCGAATTGCTCGACGATGCGCTGGCCGCCGGCGCGCTGGGCATGTCCGACAACATGCACGATCATGATGGGCAGAACCGTCCGGTCCCGTCGCTGAAAGCCAACGATGCCGAATTCACCGCGTTGTTCGACGTGATGGGGCGCTATCCCGGCTGTTGCTATCAGGTCATTGTCGACACGTTCATGCGCATGACCGGCCCGGCCAATCTGGAACGTCTGTCGCACCTGTTGGCAGGGCGCGATATCAAGGTGCAGATCGCCGGCGCGATCCCGACTCTGGAATTCCAGAAAGGCATCCTGCCCGCGATGCAGGAGAGCGTGCGCAAGATGCGCGAGGCCGGCGTGGATGTGTGGCCAGGCTACGCCCATGTGTCGCCGACTTCGACACTCAGCCTGATCAAGTCGCTGATCTTTGCGCAGTCGAACGATTATGTCTGGCACGAAGTCGTGCTGGAAGACGACCACCACAAAAAGGCTGCCTTGCTGGCCGATCCGGAATGGCGGGCACGCGCGCGCGAAAGCTGGGACACGCAGGCATGGGATCATTCGCCGCTCAAGAACCCGCAGGAACTGTTTCTGATCGACAGCGAAAACGGCACCGGACCGCTCGACATCACGCTGAAGGAATACGCAGACAGCCTCGGCCTGCACCGGTCCGATGCGATGGCCGACTGGATCCTGAAAAACGGCACGGGTTCGACCGTGCACATGGCGCCGTTTCCAAAGGATGAGGAACTTACGCTCGAATTGATGCGCGACCCCAGGACTGTCGGCAATATATCGGATGCCGGCGCGCATTTGCAGATGTTGTGCGGCGGAGGTGAAAACGCGCTGCTGTTCACGCAATATGTGCACGAAGGGCAGCTGACGATCGAGGAAGCCGTGCACATCATGACCGGCAAGCTGGCGCAGCATTTCAACCTGACCGACCGGGGCGAAATCGTCGTGGGCAAGCGCGGCGATATCGCGGTGTTCAACCTCGATGAAGTGCAGCGGCGCGCGATGGAAAAGGTGTTCGACGTGCCCGACGGTCGCGGCGGCCTGACCTGGCGCTTTACGCGCAAGGCGATGCCCACGCGCCTGACGATGGTCAACGGGGTGCCGACGTTTGAAAACGGTGCCTACACCGGCGCCACGCCCGGCGAATTCCTTTCGCCGGCCAATGAAAACCTCAGCCTCGCCATCGCAGCGGAGTAACATGCCATGACCGAAGTCAAAGTGGGTGAAAGCGAACGCGCGTATTTCAACGGCGGAATCGTCAAAGTCGAAACCACCAGCTCAAGTCTGGTAAGCTCGTCGAAATACCTGAACCACGCCGAGTTGCGCGGGCTGATATCGCAGGAAATGCTGCGCCGGAACGGGCCCGACATGCCGAACACCGCGTTCATTCCCGAAGTCGCGCAGATCCTGATGATGCTCGAGGATTTCCCCTCGATCTTCGGCCTGATCGAGGCGGAAAAAGCGCGCCTGCCGCGCTTGCGCGAATGGTTCGACAAGCGCCAGCTCGCGGATTTCACGAAAGCGGAGGTCCAGGATAGCGCGCCCGGCACACTGGGCGCCGCACTGTACGATTTCATGAACAACAGCGGATATGAACTCGATATTTTTTACCGCGAAATCCAGGTGGTGAACGACTTCACGTTCTATTTGCGTCAGGCCGCACTGACACATGACATCGAACATATGGTATCGGGCTTCGGCCCCAACCATGGCGGCGAAATCGCGTTGCTGAATGCCAACATGCATTCCAAATCGCGTTACTTCCATCCCGGTCTCGCCGCGTTTTTCAACCGCATCCAGATCTATCTCAAAGCCAAGACGATCATGAAGGATGGCCTGCACTATCCCGAAGCGATGGCGCTCAATCTCGAGGCGGAATATCGCGGCGCCGTGCAGGGTCGCAACTGGAAATACCCGCTGATGCTGGCGCCGTGGCGCGAATGGGTCGGCTGGCAGATCAGTGATATCCGCGAAGAGCTGGGGATCACGCCGGTGCCCGATGCCGGGCTGTGGGCAGATACCAACCGGCTGAGCAATGAAGACGACCCCAATTATGGAGAACCGCTGCTCGAAGCGGCCGAATAACGCCTGCCCGGCGCTGCCCTGGGCGGGGTGGCGCCGGTTACCGACCTGAAAAAACAAAAACAACAAACCGGGAGAGACCTACCATGAACGCAAGCGCAACACGCGCGGCGAACCTGCGGGCGTCACGACGCACCGCATCGGCGCTGGCCATTGCCACGACCTGCCTGTCTGCCACGCATGCCTTTGCCCAACAGACGGCAGCGACCACCGCGAGCAGCGCGCCGGCGATCGAGGAAATCATCGTTACCGCGCAAAGGCGCGAGGAAAGCATCCAGAAGGTGCCGGTTGCGGTCACCGCGATCGGCGCGAAGCAGCTCGCCGATCTGCGCGTCGACAGCCTGCGCGATATCGCCGGGCTGGCGCCCAGCTTGCAGATGAACACGCAAGGCATGCAATCGAACCCGACGATCATCATCCGCGGCGTTGCGTCGGGCACGTCGAGCAATTCGGTCGATCCCAAAGTCGGGATCTACATCGACGGAGTCTATATCGGGCGCTCGACCGGTTCGCTGCTTGATTTTTCGGACATTGCGCGGCTCGAAGTGCTGCGCGGCCCACAAGGCACGCTGTTCGGGCGCAACGCGACCTCGGGGGCGATTTCGGTGACGACGTCGGTGCCCAAAGGTGACTGGGCCTTCAATGGCACGGTGTCCTATGGCAATTACAATGCATTTCGCGCCAAACTGTCGCTCGACCTTCCCAAAATCGGCCCGTTTTCGGTACGGGTGGCGTATCTGCATGATCAGATCGATGGCGACGTCACCAACACGCTGGCCGGGCAGACGCTCGATGTGTCGCAGCGTGCGCCCGAATTCGGTACGCTGAAATATGTCTCGAAGCTGGGCAGCCGCAATGTCGACGGCGGCCAGATCGCAGTGCGCGGCGAATTCGGCAATGTTACCGCCGATTACCGGTTCGACTATACCGATTCGAACGCCAGCGCCCGCGCGATGCAATCGCTGGGCGTGATCCCCGACGCATCGGGGCAGCTGCTGGCGCCGATCGTCGCATTGCAACCCTATTTTGGCGGCACCACCAATTCCAGCCCAGGCATGCTGCGTTCGGTGGCCAACGCGACCAGCAACGAGCACACCGTGACGCAGGGGCACAGCCTGACACTCAACTGGCACTTGAGCGACAATGTCACGATCAAGAGCATAACCGCCTATCGCGAATTCCGCCAGGACCCGGTCATTTTCGACCTTGGCTCTGCCGGCGGTCTGCGCTTTACGTTCGGCCAGCTCGGCGCGCTGATCACTCCGGGGCTGACCGCCGCGCAGATCCAGGCCGCGCTGTTTGCTCCGGCCAATCTGCCTGGCCCGCACGATTATTTCTTTCCGCTGTTAAGCGCGCGCGCGACGAGCCAGAAACAGTTTACCCAGGAACTGCAATTGCAGGCGAGCCGCGGGCCGCTGCAACTGACCGCAGGCCTGTTCTATTTCGCAGAAAGCGCACCCGATACCGAAGTGCTCGGGATTCTCGAACCTGTACCCAATGGCACGATCGTCCCCAGCCCGTTCGATGCCGCATTCGGCAGCGGCGATACCCGCACGTATGCGCAGAACTATTCGGTCGCAGGCTATGGGCAATTGACGTGGCATCTGAGCGACACGGTCGATCTGACCGGGGGCCTGCGCGGGACATTCGACAAGCGCCATCTTGCGCTGACCCAGATTTCCACAGCCGAGGGCGGCAACCTGGGCGTCGGCGATTACCGGCTGGCGTATTCGAAAGTGACATATACCGCGATCGCGACGTGGCGTCCGACCAATGATGCCACGCTGTATGCCAAGACCGCATCGGGCTATGTTTCGGGCGGCATCCTCAGCGGTATTCCGTTCCGTCCGGAAAATCTTGTCTCGTATGAAGTCGGGTCGAAGACCGAATTTTTCCAGCACCGGTTGCGGGTCAACCTGGCGGCCTATTATAACAATTACACCGACCTGCAGACGCAGAACTTCATCAACGGCGTGCAGTTTTTCGACAATGCGGGCAAAGCGCATATCGACGGGTTCGAGGCCGAAGTCGAAGTTGCGCCGGCGCGCGGGCTGACTTTGTCGGGCAGCCTTTCGTATACCGATTTTACCTACAAGACGTTTGTCCTGGTCGGCGTCGATGTGGCCTCGGTTGCCCGTCCCACCTATTTTTCGAACTGGACCGGACGCGCGGCCGCCACGTACAATTCGCCTGCTCTCAGCGCCGGCGGCCCGCATCTGACGGGACTGCTCGAAGCGCGCTATCGCAGTTCGTACTATCTGACGTCGACGCCCGAAGTGAACGTGCTGACGGGGCAGAACGCGCTGGAAGATGTCAATCATCGGCCAGGATACTGGCTGGTGAACGGCCGGATCGGGCTGGCGGACCTGGCCATCGGCGGCACACGCGCCACGCTGTCGGCGTTCGGCGATAACCTGCTCGACAAACACTATATCAATTTCGGCGCACCCGTCCTGCTGCTGACCGGAATGTACGATCGTGGCCGGACATATGGCGTCGAGCTGGGGGTGCGTTTCTAGACCTTTACGGAGCCCGGCGTTGGCTGGCCTTGATTGGCCGGTCAATGAACCGCAAACTTGGCCGGGATGGTGTCCAAAACCATCCCGGCCATTTTTTTGTGGGCTCAGCTGCGCAACCGAGTTACGCAGGTCTCTGATCATTGTTTCAACAGCCATCTTCACTGTTAAAGCCGGTATGACAAAGCAGCTCGGAATTGATCGGAGATTCTGAACGTGAACGAACTCGTTGATGAACTTAAACGTGTGTGCGCGGCCGCTTCGAACGGTAATCGGGTTGTCACGATGCACCTATTTGCGATTGAGCACGCCGCCAAGCTGAAGGGAGTCAGCTTGAAAGACCTGGCCAGTCGCGCTGGCATCGGAGAATCCTTTGCAACGGAACTGAGCAAAGGCGTACGGTTGGCTAACTATGTTCAGATAACTTCAAGACCTGAATAGGCTGTCTTGATAGACACACCTTTCCAATGCCTCAGGCATTCGCCCCGGTCATGTCGCGCGCGGCGATATAGCCGAATGTCATCGCCGGACCGATCGTGACCCCGGCGCCAGGATAGCTTTCGCCCATCGAAGACGCCGCATTGTTGCCCACCGCATACAGCCCGGCGATCGGTTCGCCCGCCTCATTGATCACCTGCGCGCGCGCATTGGTGGTGAGCCCGCCATTGGTGCCGATATCGCCGGGATAGATCGGCATCGCATAGAACGGCGCCTCGGTCAGCGGGCGCAGGCACGGATTGGGCTGATGGCGATAGTCGCCGTACATCCTGTCATAGGCGGCTTCGCCACGATGAAATTCCGGGTCCTCACCCACGGCTGCCCCCTGGTTGAACCGCGCGATCGTGGCGGCAAGCGCCGCCGGATCGACGCCGATCACGCCGGCCAGTTCGGCAATCGTGCGGCCTTTCTTCAGCGTTTTGCGCACGCCCGCTGCCTGCAGCCAGTCGGGCACCAGCGGCAACAGCGGCCCCATCGGAAAGGAATGGCGATAGCGATGGTCGAACACCATCCAGCACGGGCTGGCATCGCCGAATTCAGCCTCACGCCGGGCCATTTGCTGCCCGACGATATGATACGATGCTGCCTCGTTGAGGTAGCGCTGGCCCTTCTGGTTGACCATGATGCATCCAGGCAGCGCACGCTCGATCGTCACCAGCCGGCCGCGATCCTCGCCCGGCACATGAAACACCGGCGCCGCCCACGCCGATTGCAGGTTCATCGTCCCTGCACCCACCGCCGCGCCCGCACGGATCGAATCGCCGGTGTTGCTTTCCACCCCGCCCGAAAGGTGCGCATTGCGATAGAGCGGCGCATGGGCATCGCGCAACGCCTGGCTCTTGTCGAACCCGCCCGCCGCCAGCACGACGCCCTTGCGCGCGCGAATGCGCATCGTGCGTCCGCCGTGGGTGACGATGACACCGGTCACCCGGCCGTTTTCGTAAACCAGGTCCTGCATCGGGGTCGACAGCCACAGCGGCACGCCCGCCTCGTTCAGCGCCAGTCGCAGCCCGCCGGTCAGTGCATTGCCCAGCGTCAGCCGCCGATCCTTGCGCGATCCGAACCGGAACGGCCAGTCGAACCAGTATTTCGCCAGACTGCGGGTCAGGCCCTGCATCCAGCCCTTGGTGCGGAACAGCAGCAGGTAGGTTTCGGAAAACGTCCAGTTGAGATAGCCGAACAGGCTGGCCGCAGGCGACGAGAACCGCTGCGTCTTGACATCGGCGCCCAGCAATTTCCCGTCAAACAGCTCGGGCAGATGCGTGCGGAAACCGGTCGCCGATCCGCCGGGATTTTCGGCGTGATAATCGGGATAGGGCTGCGCGGTATAGACCACTTTCGTATGCGCGGTGACCCAGCGCAGCATGGCCGCAGCATTGTCGACAAAGGCGCGGATATTGGCATCGGGCACATTGTCCGCCGACAAGGCGCGCACATAGGTGAACGCATCGTCGAGATTGTCCTCGAACCCGGCCGCGCGCGCCTGGTCGCTGCCCGGAATCCAGATGCCGCCACCCGACGTCGCGCTGGTGCCGCCCCACAACGCGGCCTTTTCGATGATCAGCACTTTGGCATGGTTGGTCGCGGCGACGAGCGCGCTCAACATGCCCCCCGCGCCAGAGCCGACCACCAGCACATCGACTTCATCATCCCAGCCGTTGGCTGTGCTATCCGGATTGCTGCTCATCGTCATCCCGCCGTTTGTGCGCATTCCCCTGACAAATCACCGGAGGCGAATGAGCTGTCCCATTTATTTCACGCAAAAGTCGGCTCTGCTTGTCATCCTGTCAACTCCATGCGTAGAATGTCTTCAAATAATCTACGAAATCTGTAACAAACAGAACAAAGAGAGAGAGAGCGATGGCCGATCTGACAGGCAAAGTAGCGTTGATTACCGGCGCAGGGCAAGGCATCGGGCAAGGCGTGGCGCTGGCCATGGCCGCAGCGGGTGCATCAGTCGTCGTGACCGGGCGCACTTTCGCCAAAGTCGAAGCGACCGCAGCGATGGTGCGCGAACGCGGCGGCACGGCGCTGGCGCTGCCCTGCAATGTCAAGGCGGCGGGCGATCTCGAAACGGTTGTGGCCCGCGCGGTCAGCGAACTCGGCGGGATCGACGTGCTGGTCAACAATGCCCAGGAAGTGCCGCTGGGCACACTCGAACAGGTCACCGACGAAGCGTTCATGGCTGGGTTCGAATCAGGTCCGCTGGCCACGCTGCGCCTGATGAAACTGGTCAAACCGCATATGGTCGCGCGCGGCGGCGGCACGATTTTCAATTTCGCATCGTCGGCTGGCATCCGCTGGGACATGAGCGGATATGGTGCCTATGGCGCGGTCAAGCAGGCAATCCGCGCGTTGACCCGCGCGGCGGCGGCGGAATGGGGTGGCCAGGGCATTCGCGTGCTGACGATTGCGCCGCATGCCGAATCGCCGGGGCTCAAAGGCTGGATCGAGCACAATCCCGAAGAGGCCCAGGCGTTTTTCCGCACGATCCCGCTGGGACGCGTCGGATCGCTGGAGGGGGACATCGGCGGCGCGCTGGTCGCGCTGTGCATGCCCGAGCTTGCCTATCTGACCGGCGCCACGATCCCGCTCGATGGCGGGCAGGCCAATTTCGACTGAGGGACGGCACATGGAAAAGGTTATCGCCGCGCTGTGGGCACCCGCAGACGAGCCGGCTGCCGACTACGCCGAGCGCCTGTTGCGCGGGCTGCCGGGTGCGTTGCGGGATGCAGGCGTCAGCCGGGTCCGCATCAACGTGCGCGACGCCGATGTCGCGGCCGGCGCCGCGCTGGTGCAAGCGTGGCAGGCGCCGCAGCAGGATGCCATCGTGCAGTTCTGGCTGCCGTCGGCCAATGCCCGGTTTCGCGGCGATATCGATGCCGCGCTCGCCGCGCATAGCGCGCATTTCGCGCTGTATCTGGTCGCCGAATCGACGATCATCGCCAACACCGACCATGCGCCGCAACCGGGCCAGCGGACCTGGGGCTGGAGCCAGGCCAGTTTCATCACCTTTCGCCCCGACATGGCCCGCGCCGCCGCGATCGATCACTGGCACGGCCATCACACGCGCGTGGCGATCGAGACCCAGTCCAATTTCGAATATGTGCAAAACCTGATCGTGCGCCCGTTGACCGCGGGCGCCCCGGCCTACGACGCGTTCGTCGAGGAATGCTTTCCCGCAACCGCGCTCGACCAGCCGCAGGTGTTCTTCGACGCGGTGGGCAATCAGCCGAAGTTTGAGGCCAACCTGGCAACGATGATGGACAGCTGCGCCGGGTTCATCGATTTTGCGCGCGTCGATGTGATGCCAACCAGTCAGTACGATTTCGGTGCCGCATGACCCAGAATGATCCAGTCGTGCTCGCGCAGCATCAAACGCCTGGCGGGCGCGCCGAGCTGGTCGAGTGGCACTGGCCGACGATGTTCGATTTCATCCGCACCGAAACCGATCTGATGATCGAGATGGCGATCCCGCCGCTCGCCGCCGAAGCGTCGGCGTGCCTGCCCGAGATCGATCCCGCGCGGCGCTGCCACATGGGCTCGCTGTTCGTGCGCTGGCCGGGCGTGCAGATCGGCGGCCGGTCCGAAGGCGGGCATATCCGCGTGGTGCGCTGCGTGTTTTCGGGCGAACGGGCGCGCGCGCTGATGGCCGCGCATCCGCGCCCGGGCGCCGATATGATCAAGGCCTTGCTGGCGATCCGCAACGAGGCGCTGCGCTCGCTGATGCAGTTGCTGCGCCGCGAGTTGATCAATCCGGTCGATCGGTCGGGCGAAGCGATCGCGGCGCTGGTCGATCTGATCGCGATCGAATTTGCGCGCCTGATCGCGGCGCCCGCCGCGCCGCAGACCACCGGGCGGCTGGCCGCGTGGCAGTTCCGCCGCATTCGCGAGCGGCTGGGGCGCAGCGGCCCCGTGCCGGGCGTTGCCGAACTGGCCGCGCTGTGCGGGATCAGCACGCGGCACCTGCATCGGCAGTTCCTGGCACTGACCGGCGCGACCGTGGCCGATTACATCGAGAACGCGCGGATCGAACAGGCCAAGCGCCTGCTCGAAACGCACGACCATCCGATCAAGGCCATCGCTGCCGCCTGCGGCTTTGCGCATGCCAACAGCTTTGCCCGCGCGTTTCGCCGGTCAACCGGGCTCACTCCGTTGGCCTTTCGCCAGCGCGGGCCCGATATCGTCTGTCCCATCACCACGCATTGAGGATCGAACATGAGCCAAGCAAAAGTCGCGCTGGTTACCGGCGCCAGTCGCGGAGCGGGCGCCGGGATTGCCCGGGGATTCGGCGAAATGGGCTATACCGTCTATGTCACCGGCCGCACGATCACGCCGGGCGACGCGCGCGGCTGGGATGGGTCGGTGCTGCCCGGAACAGTCGCCGAGACCGCCGCGAAAATCACCGAGTTGGGCGGCAAGGGCATTCCCGTGGTGTGCGACCATGGCGATGATGCAGCCGTGGCGCGGCTGTTCGACCAGATCCGCAGCGAAGCCGGGCGGCTCGACGTGCTGGTCAACAATGCGGCGTTCATCCACGACCAGCTGATCGAGAAAAAGCCGTTCTGGGAGAAAGACCTGGCCGCGCAGAACATCCTCGATGTCGGCTTGCGCTCGGCTTATGTGGCCAGCTGGCACGCGGCGCAGATCATGGTGCCGCAAGGGTCGGGCCTGATCGCGATGACCAGCTCGTTCGGCGCCAGCTGCTATATGCACGGGCCCGCTTATGGCGCGCAAAAGGCCGGGCTCGACAAGATGGCGCACGATATGGAGCACGATCTGCGCGGCAGCGGGGTCGTCGCGGTGTCGCTGTGGCTGGGCATGCAGATCACCGAACGCTCGCAGATCGCCGCCGGGACCAATCCCGAACAGTACGAGGGCTTTCTCGCGATGGCGGAAAATCCCGAATTTTCCGCACACGTGATCGACGCGATCGACCGCGCGCCCAATCGCGACACATTGTCGGGCGAAACCCTGGTCGTCGCCGAAATCGCGCAGGACCTGGGTGTCAGCGACCGGGGCAAGCAGCCGCCTTCGCACCGCGCGATGCTGGGTTCGCCGCGCAGCAAGAACCCGGCCGCAGTCTACTGACACACAATCGAGGGGACGTACCGTGACACAAACGCAAAACGCGTTGCACACATTGCTCGATTTCACCGGCAAGACCGTGCTCGTGACCGGCGGCGGCGTCGGCATTGGCCGCGCCATCGCGCAGGGGTTTGCCGAGGCCGGCGCGCGGCTGGTCATTGCCGAAATCGATCCCGTGCGCGCCGATGCGGTCGAGGCCGAACTGCCCGGCGCGCGGGTGATCCGCTGCGATGTCACACAGCGCGGCGTGCCCGCGATGCTGGCCGAACGGATTGCCGCCGACAGTGGCAGGCTCGACGTGCTGGTCAACAATGTCGGGCATTTCCTGCACGCCAAGCCGTTTGCGACGATGGACGAGGCCGAAATCGACGGAGTGCTCGATATCAACCTGGGCCAGTTGCTGCGGATGACCCATGCGATGATCCCGCTGTTGCGCAAGGCGGCGCCCGGTTCGTCGATCATCAATGTCAGCTCGATCGAGGCGTTTCGCGGCATTCCCTTTTGCTCGATCTATGCCGCGGGCAAGGCGGCGATCACCGGGTTTACCAAGAGCCTGGCACTCGAACTCGGGCCCGAAGGCATCCGCGTCAACGATATCGCGCCCGAGACCACCGACACGCCGCAAGTTGCGCTCGACTTCATGATTCCCCCTGAAAACCGCAAGCACGAGGAACGCTGGATTCCGTTGGGCCGGTTCGGACACCCCAATGATTGCGCGGGCGCGGCGCTGTATCTCGCCAGCCCGCTGGCCAGCTGGGTGACCGGGACCGCGATCCATGTCGACGGCGGCGCGCTGGCCGCATCGGGCTGGTACCGCACGCCGCAGGGCGAATGGTCCAACGTGCCGCTGATCAGCGGCAACGGCCTGGTCATTCCGGGGGTGGCGGCATGAGCGATCTGGCAGCGCTGCGCCTGACCGCAGAGACGTATGCGCGCGGCGCCGACCGGCGCGACAAGGCGATGTGGCGCGCGGTGCTGTGCGACGATATCGAAATCGTCGGACCGGGCTTCGCGATTGCCGGGATCGAGGCCAACCTGGGCTCGATCGACTACCTCGCCCATGCGTTTGTCGCGACGCGTCATGTCGTGCACGATATCGATGCGGTGATCGATGGCGATACCGCGCACGGCGAAACGCGCTCGACTGCCGAACATCGCGTGGCTGGAAAGGACGGCCCCGACATGCTGATGGTCTGGGCGATTCGTTATCAGGACCAGTGGCGGCGCGATGGCACCGGCTGGCGATTTACCCGGCGCGAATTGGCGGTCGATTGGGAAGAATTGCGCCCGGTTCACGCAGTCGGGGCGACGTCATGACCGGCTTGCAGGGCCGGACAGTGCTCATCACCGGCGCAACGGGCGCGATTGCCGAGGCCTGCGCGCTGCAACTGGCGCGCGACGGCGCGCAATTGATGCTGATGGCACGGCGCGCGCCGGGGCTCGATGCGGTGATTGCGCGCATCTGCGATGCGGTGCCCGGCGCGCGTGTGCACGGGTTTGTCGGCGACGCAATGGATGATGACGCGGTCGGCCGCGCGGCGCAGGCTGCACACGATCTCGACGGACGGCTGGATGGCGCGTTCGCCACGGTCGGCGGCGGCGGGTTCAAGCCGCTGATCGAACATACCGCGCACGATCTGCGCGCTGCGTTCGATACCAATGTCGTTTCGGCATTCTCGGTCATCGCGCACGCCGCCCCGCTGATGCGCCCGGGCGGGTCGATCGTGTGCCTGTCATCGGGCGCCGCAGTGCTGACTTTCCGCCACCTCGGCGCGTATCACATCGCCAAGGCCGCGCTCGAAGGGCTGGTGCGCATGGCCGCCGACGAGCTTGGCGCGTCGGGTATCCGCGTCAACGCGATCCGCCCCGGCCTGACGCGATCGGGCGCCACGCAGGACATGTTCGACAACGGCGCCACGCCCGCGTTCCTGCCCGAATATCCGCTCGGCCGGCTGGGCGAAGCGGCCGACATGGCCGGCGCGGTACGCTTTCTGATCGGACCCGAAAGCGATTGGGTCACCGCGCAGTGCATCGCCGTCGATGGCGGCAATATGTTGCGCCGCAGCCCCGATCTGGCGCCCGTGCCGCTGGCCAATCCACTTTATCATGGGAGTTCGCAATGAAAGTTCTCGTTATCGGCGGCACCGGTGCGCTTGGCGGCCATGCCGCGCTCCACCTTGCGGCCAAAGGCCACGATGTCACGATCACCGGGCGCGGCACCGGAGCCAATCCTGCCACCCCCCTGGCCAAACTCGGCTATCTGCAAGGCGATTTCGTCTCGGGCGATTTCACCACCGAGCGGCTGCGCGGTTTCGACTGGGTGGTATTTGCCGCCGGCAACGACCCGCGCCATGTGCCGCAGGGAGAGGATTTCGGCGCCTGGCTGCACAAGGCCAACCATGTCGCACTGCCTGCGTTTTTCGCCGCCGCGCGCGAGGCCGGGGTGAAGCGCGCGGTCCAGCTCGGCAGTTTCTATGCGCAGGCCGCGCCCGAACTGGTGGCGGACAATGTCTATATCCAGTCGCGCCAGGCCGCCTGCGAAGGCGCGCGCGCGCAAGGGCGCCCCGGCTTCGACGTGATCAGCGTCAACGCACCGTTCATGGTCGGGACGGTGCCGGGTCTGCCCTCGGCTATTTTCGAACCGTATACGCAATGGGCCAAAGGGCTGATCCCGATCCCGCCCTATGCACCGACCGGCGGCACCAATTTCATGTCGTTCGAATCGCTGTCCGAAGCGATCGAGGCGGCGCTGGAGCGCGGCAAGCCGGGCGCGGCCTATCTGGTGGGTGATGAAAACCTGTCGTTCGCGCAGTATTTTCAGCTGTTCTTCGATGCGGTCGGCCGCAGCGACGTGAAGGTCGAAGCGCTCGACCAGGAATTGCCGCTGCTGCCCGATGCGGCGATCCCGCAAGGACGCGGCAATTTCATTTCATATGAACCCGATGCTGGCGAAACCGCGATGCTCGGCTATCGTCGGCACGATATCGCCAATGCCGTGCGCACGATCGTGGCGCAATTCGGTTAAGCCCAGGAACAGGACAGGATCATGACGGTCAATCCCCAGGTCGAGGCGCTGCTCGGTTTTTTCGCGCAGATGCCGCCGGTCGATTACGCGACGATTACCAGCACCCAAGTCCGCGCGCTCATGGACACGCCAATGCAGATGGCGGCCCCTCTGGCCGTCGCGTCGGTGCGCGATATGACAATCGACCTGCCCGGCCGGACTTTGCCCGCGCGGCTATATCTGCCCGAAGGCGCAGGCGAAAATCCGCCGCTGCTGGTCTTTTACCACGGCGGCGGCTGGGTGATCGGGACGATCGACACGCATGACGGCACCTGCCGTGCGCTTGCCCGGGCCAGCGGGGCGGCGGTGCTGTCGGTCGGCTATCGCCTGGCGCCTGAAACACGCTTTCCCGGCCCGCTCGACGATTGTTTCGAGGCGCTGGTGTGGGCGAAAGAGCACGCTCGCGATCTGGGCGTCGATGGTAGCCGCCTTGCCGTCGGGGGTGACAGTGCGGGCGGCAATCTCGCGACTGCGGTGGCGATCCGCGCGCGCGATTCGGGCGGCCCCGCGCTGCGCCATCAACTGCTGATCTATCCGGTCACCAGCAAGGACCTGACCACCGCATCGTACCGCGAAAACGGTTCGGGTAGCTATTTCCTGTCGCTGAACGCGATGGACTGGTTCTGGCAGCAATATCTCGGCCCGCAATCCGAAGGCCATGTCGAAGGTGCTACAGTGCTGACGACAGCCGATCTGTCGAACCTGCCGCCGGCCAGCCTGTACATGGCGCAATACGACCCGTTGCGCGATGAAGGCGTGGCCTATGGCGAAGCCCTGCGCGCGGCGGGCAACAGCGTGCACAGCGAAGTGGTGCCGGGCATGATCCACGGGTTCTTTTCGATGTTCGAAGCGGTGCCCGACGCCCTGCCCGCGATCGCGCATGCCGGCGCGCAGTTGAAGGCGGCTCTGGCCTGAACATTCCATCCTCATCCCGGGCCTGACCCGGGATGAGGTGAGGTTCGGGTCTGTCAGAGCGCGGTATTGCCCCCATCGACCACCAGCGCATGCCCGGTGACAAAGCTCGCGGCAGGTGAACACAGCCAAACGACCGCTTGCGCGATTTCATCGGCGGTGCCCATGCGGCCCATCGGCGTCATCCCGTCGATCAGCGCTTTCATCTTGGGATCGGCGGACAGCGGTGCGGTCATCGGCGTTTCGATCACCCCGGGGCACACCGCGTTGACGCGGATGCCGCTCTGCGCCCAGCGCAAAGCGCCGTGGCGAGCCAGGCCGACCACGCCGTGCTTGGCCGCGACATAGGCGGGTTGGCCGGGATTGCCGACCAGGCCGTTGATCGAGGCGGTGTTGACGATCGCGCCGCCGCCGCGCGGCAGCATGACCTCGGCCTCTTCGCGCATGCACCGCATCACGCCCGACAGGTTGATGCCCATGTTCCGATCCCAGATCGCATCGTCGTATTCGTCATCCCCCAGACGGTTGATGCCGGCGTTGTTGAACGCGCAATCGAGCCCGCCATAAGTGTCGACCGCAGCGGCGACCATCGCCCTGACTTCGTCGGATTTGCTGACGTCGCATTTGAAGAAACTGGCCTTGCCGCCAGCGGCCTCGATCTGCGCGACGGTCTGCGCGCCGGCTGCGGCATCGACATCGCTGACCAGCACTGCCGCGCCCGAATATGCAAACACCAGCGCCGTGGCGCGGCCAATGCCGCCTCCGCCGCCGGTGACCAGAGCGACTTTGCCTTCGAGGCCATAATTGATCATCGCGTGAATCCTCATCCCGTTGTTATTTCGTAAACCAGTGATTAGTCCTTGACGCAAATCACGGTCAATGATTGAATTTGGCCGCGTATTGCGAAATCGCAAACCGGATCTTGGAGAGTGTTGTCGTGGCCGAAATGCCTTATCTCGCGCGCGGCTGGGTGCCGGTGGAAACGCCGTCGAGCGTGCTCGTGTCGTCGTCGAAATACCTCAACAATCCGGCGCTGCGCGAATGGCTGGCGATGATCCTGTTGCGTCGCAACGGTGCCGACATGCCCCCGCCCGCCGAAATGTATGCATTCCTGCCGATCCTGGACGCCTTGCGCGATCATGACGCGATCGAGGCGATGTTTACCGAGGAACGCCGCACCAATCCCGCGCTCGACGCCTGGTTCGAGGCGCGGTTCATCTCTACCTACAAGATCGAGGATTTTGCGCAGTATGCGCCCGGAACGCTGGGCGGGATTTTTCACGCGCAGATGACCGGCGGCAATTACGAAATCCAGATCGTACCGTTCAGCGAGCCCAAGACCCAGCTTCAATTCTTCAACGTTCGCTCGGGCCAGACGCACGATTTCGAACACATCCTGACCGGCGGCGGGTTCAATTACATGGGCGAGCTGGTGCCTTATTGGTACCGCCTGACCAATGTGTTCAAATACATCCGCAATCCCGAGCTGGCGGCCGAATTGAGCATCCTGTCGATTTTCGGATCGCTGCGCTACACCGTACGCACGTTGCTGCATTATCCACAGGTCTGGCCGACCTGCGTCGATGCGATCCAGCGCGGGATGCGCGTGGGGCAGGATAGCGACGCGCTGTTCATGGCAAAACTGGAAGACGTGTTCCACCTGCCGCTCGAGCAGGCGCGTGCTGCGCTCGGCGTGCGCGGCGCGGTCGATGTCGATACCGATGCCGCCGGTGCCTACTGGGCCGAACAGGGCCCCCTGCTCGCCCCCGCCGCGCTCTCGCTGGAGACCGCATGATGCGCGCCGATCTGCTGATTGCCGGGGGTACGGTGGTCGATGGCACCGGCGGTGCGCCGTTCATCGGCGATGTCGCGATTGCCGATGACCGCATCATCTACACAGGGCCGCATTTTTCCGGCACCGCAGCCGAAACGATCGCTGCGGCAGGGCTGATCGTCACGCCTGGCTTTGTCGACATTCACACGCATTACGATGGCCAGGCGATGTGGGCGCAGGAGCTGTCACCCAGTTCGAGCCACGGCGTGACGACAGTGGTCATGGGCAATTGCGGCGTGGGCTTTGCGCCGTGCCGCACTGCCGATCATCACGCGCTGATCCGCCTGATGGAGGGCGTGGAGGACATTCCCGGCGTCGTCATGGCCGAAGGGTTGCCGTGGGATTGGCAGACATTTCCCGAATACCTGGCCGCGCTCGAGGGACGGCCGCGCGATATCGATGTCGCCTGCCTGTTGCCGCACAGCCCGTTGCGCGTGTGGGTCATGGGCGAACGCGCAATCGCGCGCGAAGCGGCAACGGCTGCCGACCTGGCCGAAATGCGCCGGATCACGAGCGAGGCGCTGGCCGCCGGCGCAATCGGGTTCGGAACCTCGCGGCTCAATATTCATCGCACCAAGGCGGGCGAAGTGATCCCGACCTACGGCGCCGACGTGAACGAGCTGCACGCGATCGCCGGCGCGCTGTCCGATGCCGGCACCGGCGTGATCCAAGCGGTGCTCGATGCGCCGTTTACCGCGTGGGAAGACGAATTGACCGCGCTGTTCGCCGTTGCCGAACTGGCCGGGCGCCCGGCGACCTTTACCATGGCGGTCAGCAATGCCGGACCACGCATCTGGGATCCGGCGCTGCAAATGGTGGACGAGGCGCGCGCGCGCGGCCTCGAAATCTGGCCGCAGATCCTGCCCCGCCCGGTCGGGATGATTTCGGGATGGGCGCTGTCGACGCATGCGTTCTGCCTGTGCCCGTCGTATCAGCCGCTGGTCGACAAGCCGCTGACCGAGCAATTGCCGCATTTGCGCGACCCGGCATTTCGCGCCGCGCTGATCGCCGAAATGCCCAAGCCCGGCCATCCGCTGTCGATGATGACACGCGACTGGAACTGGATGTTCCCGTTCGGCGATCCGCCGAACTACGAGCCCGAAACCAGCGTTGCCGCGCTGGCGCGCGCGCAAGGGCGATCGCCCGAGGAAGTCGCCTATGACGCGATGATGGAGGGCGACGGCCAGGGCATGATCCTGAATACGCTGGGCAATTTTCACCAGGGCCGGCTCGACGAACTGCTGCCGCTGATCCGGCGGACCGACGTGGTCATGGGCCTGGGCGATGGCGGCGCGCATTATGCGGCGATCTGCGACGCCAGCTATCCCACATTCCTGCTGACGTACTGGGCGCGCGACCGCGCGGGCGAGCGCCTGTCGCTGGCCGAAACGGTGCATGCGCTGTCGGCCAAGCCCGCCAAGGTCATGGGGCTGCACGATCGCGGCGTACTGGCCGCGGGGTACAAGGCGGATGTCAATGTGATCGACCTGGCCGCGCTGACGCTGCATGCTCCGGTCATCCGCCATGACCTGCCCGGCAAAGGCCGCCGGCTGGACCAGACCGCCGCCGGCTATGTCGCGACAGTGGTCAACGGCCGCGTGATCCGCCGCAACGACCACTCGACCGGCGCACGCCCGGGCCGCGTGGTGCGCGGATCGCAACGCGCGCCGACACCGGTGCCGGCGTGATAGATCGCGCTTTGCCGGACACCCCTTCAGGGGGCAAAAGTCGATTTCAAAAACGCCCGCTCATGCCGAGCCTGTCGAAGCACACGCGCTGTGACCTGCCTAGTAGGAATGAAAACTGCGCCAATTCAAACATGGCGCGCGTCCTTCGACAGGCTCAGGACGAGCGGGGTTTGGTCTTTCGCGTGCCCATGCGAGTGACGTGATTGCCGTCGCCTGATGGGCGAGGCTTGAAGAGGTCCTAGGCCGCCGGCTCCCCCAGCACGACCACTGTCACGCTGCCATCTTCGCCGATCTGTTCGGTCAGCATCGACGTGATTTTGCTCACCGTTTCGGCGATCCACCAGCGCCCGTCCTGGCGGACAAAGATATCCTCGTATTCTACCGACAGCCGCACCACCTGCCGGGGACCGGTCAGGATCGTGCGGAACGCCAGTGAAAACAGCCCGCGTGCCCGGTCAGGTCCATCGAGATCGATTTCCCAGTTGGTCGCATGGTGCAGGTCATAGACGCCGCCATGGCACGCCATCTGCTCGAACACCGCGACGAACGCATCGCGATCGGTAAACACCGGGAAATTCTGGTAGGCGATTCGCACGCCCGTCGGGATGAAACAGTCGCGCACCATTTCGACCTGTTTCAGGTCGCAAGCGCGCAGATAGCGCGATTTGAGCAGGCGGATCGCATCCTTGTCCTCCATCGCGGAAAGCCGCGCGGCCAGATCCTCGATTGTCACAGGCATGATTTTCTCTCCGATTCAAATAGCGGCAGCCGCGCGTAGACGGGATCATCGGGCCCGGCGCTGCCCGTGCCCACCCCCGCGCTGCCGAAATCGTCGCCTGCTGCGGCGGGCAGATCCTCGGCATGATCGAGAATGAACGAGCGGTGGGCAAAGCGCCACACACAATCGCGGCGCTCATACTTGTCGGCGTAACGGCCCCAGGCGACGAATTGCCGCGTGCCATCGGCGGTCAGGTGCCAGGCGCGCGCGACCACTTCGCCTTGCGCATGGTCGCCGTCACACACATACAGCGCGCTGAGCATAGCATGGCTGGTCGCGCGCCAGTTCACCATCATGGCGGGCAGCCATGCGACATAGTCGTCGGCCGAGCCGGTAAAATACGGCGCGTGATCGTCGATGCCATCGTCGTGATACAGGCTGCGCACCAGCGCCCAGTCGCGCCGGTCTATCCCATGGCCATAGGCCGCGACCAGATGGCGCAAGGCCTCGCGATCGGCCGCTTCGCCCGGCGAAATCGGGCGCGGGCCCAATCTGTGGAAGTGGGGTGGATGATCAGACACCGAAGCCGCCAGCGACCGCAATCGTCTGACCGGTGATGTAATTGCCGCGCCGTCCGGCGAAAAACACCGCCGCCTGCCCGATGTCTTCCGGTGTGCCCCAGCGTTTGAGCGGCAGCATCGCCTTGACCGCCGCTTCCCATTCGGGGGTAAACGTGCCCGCCTCCTGCCCGATCTTGAACTGGCCCGCATCGATCACCCCGACCAGGATCGAATTGGCGCGGATTTCGTTCACGCCTTCTTCCTTGGCGATGCCCTTGATCAGCGCTTCGTTGCAGGCCTTCGGCGCCACCGACAGCCCGTCGAGCGCCGGCCACCAGTCGTGCCCGGCGCTGCCGAGATGGACGAAACTGCCCCCGCCCGCTGCACGCATATGCGGCAGCGCAGTGTGGACCGCATTGTTGAATCCGAACGCCTCAATCTCCATGGATCGGCGAAACATCGCCTCGTCCCAATCGGCGATCCGCACTTGCGGCACAACCGGCCCTGCCCCCCACACGACCGTATGCACCCGGCCATGCGCGGCCACCGCCTCGGCAAACCCGGTCACGACTTCACCGCGGTTGCACACATCGATACCGTGCACGCTGGCCGCCACGCCATAATCGCGGATAGTATCGGCCACTTGCTCCGCCACGTCGCGCTTCGACCGGTAGACCACAGCCACGGCCGTGCCGGCGCGGGCGAATTCGATCGCGACGCCCCGCCCGATCCCGCCGCTGCCGCCAAAGACGATCGCCGCGCCTTGTGGAAATTCGCCGCTCATCGCCCTGCTCCTGTCATCGCTTGTATGGCCCTGACGTAGGCTGCGCGCGCGCGCAGGCAACGCCGCGCGGGCGATTGCCATGATTTCACGTCGCAAACGGCGCCTTTAGTCCGTTGCGGGGTGTCCGTTGCGGGTGCGGCTCAGTTCGCGTCGCGGTGGACCAGGAACGGGCCGAACGCCTGGTTCACCGGCATCAGCTCAATGCTGTTGATATTGACATGCGGCGGCTGGGTCGCCACCCAGAACAGCGTGTCGGCGATGTCCTCGCTCTGCAACGGGTGCGCGCCCTGATACAGCTTGTCATAGGCGGCCTGGTCTCCGCCGGTGCGCACCAGCGTGAATTCGCTTTCGCACATGCCCGGTTCGATCGAACAGACGCGCACGCCGGTGCCGATCAGATCGCTGCGCAGCCCCAGCGAAAACTGGCGCACGAACGCCTTGGTCCCGCCATAGATATTGCCGCCGGGATATGGGTAGCTCGCCGCAACCGAGCTGAGATTGATCACCGCACCGCGTCGTTCGACCAGCAGCGGCAGGATGCGGTGCGTCATCGTGGCCAGCGCGGTGACATTGGTGTCGATCATCGTCTGCCATTCGTTCAGCGAGCTGGTCTGCGCCGGGCCGGTGCCGAGTGCGAGCCCGGCGTTGTTGATCAGGCAATCGACTCCGGCGAACGCCGGCGGCAGCGCTGCCAAGGCGGCATCGATCGCTGCGGCATCGCGGATATCGAACGCGGCGGCATGAAACCGGTCGGCGCCCAGTTCCTCCGTCAGCGCGGCCAGCCGTTCGGCGCGGCGTCCGGTGCCGATGATCTGCCATCCCCCCGCGACAAAGCGCCGCGCCGCAGCGGCGCCAAATCCGGCAGTGGCGCCGGTGATCAGGACAGTCTTGGTCATGGTGTCATCCTCGTGAGCATCGTCGTGCCACACTTGGACCACCGCGATTGCGCTGAAAAGCCCTGCAACGCGCGCAATTTGCGCGCCCTGGCGCCAAGGCGGCACCAGGCAACCGCGATATTACGCATTTATCGCGCAATGGCGCATTTTAAGCTCGATATGCGTTGAAATCGCTTCTAGTATTCCGGTTAAATCGTAAAGGGTGGAGCAAGGATGGCGCGCGCGCAAACACAGGGCCCGGTCTTTATCGGCGGGGCCAGCGGAGCCTTGAATGACAGCGAGATCGCCGTGCCCGGCCTGTTGCGGGCCGAGCAGCTCGATTATCTGGTGTTCGATTATCTGGGCGAAGGGGCGATGGGCCTGTTCGCTTATCTGAAAAAGATGAACCCGCAATCGGGGTTCCTCCCCGATTTCGTCGATCTGCACATCGGGCCGCACCTGGCCGCGATCAAGGCGCGCGGGATCAAGGTCGTGGCCAATGCCGGCGGGCTCAATCCCGAAGGACTGGCCGCGCTGATCCGCGACCATGCGCAGAAAAAGGGGATTGCGCTCAAGGTCGCAACGGTCACCGGCGACGATCTGATGGGCCGCGCCGACGAGCTGCGCAGCGGCGGCATGCGCGACATGTACGACGGGCGGCCGCTGCCCGATACCGGCATTTCCAGCCTGCATGTCTATCTCGGTGCGTTTCCGATTGCCGCCGCGCTCGATGCGGGCGCGGATGTGGTGATTACCGGGCGCGTGGTCGACAGCGCGCTGATCCTGGGGCCGCTGATCCACGAGTTCGGCTGGACTGCGGCCGATCATGATCGTCTCGCCGGCGGGACGGTGGCGGGGCACTTGCTCGAATGCGGCGCGCAAGTGACCGGGGGCACGTTTACCGACTGGCGCGACGTGCCCGACTGGGCGAACATCGGCTTTCCGATCGGCGAATGCCATGCCGATGGCAGCGTGGTCATGACCAAGCCGCCGCACACCGGCGGGCTCGTGTCGGTCGGCACCGTGGCCGAACAGCTGTTGTACGAAGTCGGTGATCCGCAGGCCTATATCGTGCCCGACGTGGTCTGCGATTTCAGCACGGTGCAGATCGAACAGCTGGGGCCGGACCGCGTAAAAGTTTGGGGCGCAAAGGGCTATCCCGCGCCGGTCACGCTCAAACTGTGCGCGACGGTCGACGCCGGGTGGCGCTCGACCGCGCTGATCCCGATCATCGGCATCGACGCGGTGGCCAAGGCCGAGCGCCAGGCCGCCGCGCTGCTCGAGCGCGTGACCGCGATGATCGGCGAACGCGGCCTGGGCCCGTGGACGCGCACATATGTCGAAGTCATCGGCACCGAGGCCGGGTATGGCGCGCGGGCAAAACCGCTGGCCCCGCGCGAAGTGCTGCTGAAGATCATCGTCGATCATCCGCAGATGGCCGCCGCCGCGCTGTTCGGCCGCGAACAGACGACCGCGATCATGAACATGGCACCCGGCACGTCGATCGCGCCGATCATCGCCGCGCCGCGCGCCGTGCCGCTGACCGACATGGTGTTCGCGCTGATCGGCCGCACAGGGATCGAACCGCGCGTCACGCTCGATGGCGAAGCGGTTGCGTTCAGCGATCCGGTCGTGCCCGGGTTCGATCCGGCAACGATCGTCCCCGCGCCCGCACCTCTCGCCCCCGATGTCGGCGCCGATGCGGTCACCGTCCCGCTGATCGCGCTGGCGTTCGCGCGCAGCGGGGACAAGGGGCGGCTGTTCAATGTCGCCGCGATCGCGCGCCGGCCTGAATTTCTGCCGTATATCCGCGCCGCGCTGACGCCAGAAAGCGTCGCCGACTGGTACCGCCATTTCTTTGCCGATCCAGATAACGCCCGCGTTGATCGCTATGATGCGCCCGGCTGTCACGCGGTCAACCTGGTGGTCGACGAGGCGCAGGGCGGCGGCATCAACCTGTCGCCCCGGCTCGATCCTGCGGCCAAGGGCATGGGCCAGCATCTGCTCGAATTTCCAATCCGTATTCCCGCCGCGCTCGCGGCCGAACTGTAAAGGATTTTGCGATGGCCGATCCGGTTCCTTATCTCGCGCGCGGCGGCGAAAAGCTGACCACCGAAAGCACCACGCTGATCAGCTCGTCCGACTATCTCAACGAGCCGCGCCTGCGCGACTGGCTGGCGACCGCGTTCCTGCGCAAGAGCGGCAAGGATTCGCCGACGACGCACGACGCGCACAAACTGTACGGCATCCTGGTCGATGTGTTCGATATCGACCGGATCGAGGCGCTGTTCACCGCCGAACGCAAGCGCTGGCCAGAGCTCGATGCCTGGTTTGCCGAAGGGTTTTCCTCAAGCTTTTCCACGGCCGATCTGCTCGCCTATCCCGAAGGATCGTTTGGCCACCGCTTTGGCCGCTATATCCACGACAACGGGTTCGAGATCGATATCGTGCCGCGCTTCGTCCCGAAAAACCAGTTCCAGTATTTCTCGCTGCGCAGCGGGCAGACGCACGATCTCGAACATATCCTGACCGGCGGCGGGTTCGACATCCTGGGCGAGCTCGTCCCGTATTTCACGCGGCTGAGCAATCTGCCGCGCTTTCTCGATCCCGAGCTGGTCGGGCTGATCAACGCCGGCCAAGTGCTCGGCGCGCTGCGCCTGATTTCGCGCACCGGGCTGCATTACCACGCCGCGTTTCCGTCGGCGCTGGCGGCGATGCGCTGCGGCATGACCGTGGGCGAAGCGTCTGGCCCGTACTGGATGCGCAAATTCGAGGATGCGTTTCACCTGCCGCTGGACGAAGCGCGCGCGGCGCTGGGTATCGTCGGGGCGGTCGATCTGGATACCCGCGCGGCCTCGATGCTATGGCCCGAATACGCGTAACCCGGGCCGCCCGATCGGTATCCATGCCGTGATCGCGCCGCGCGGAACCGCATAACCCGGTCGGGTTATGCGCGCGGCCCTGCTTGGGCGTACGCTGCATGCGATCAATCAGTTTGCGCCCGATGCAGGCGCCTGGGGAGAGAGCGATGAAATTTTCGATCATCTATGAAGCGCAGATGGTGGACAGCAGCCGCGCCAACGAACAGGCGGTGTTCCTGCAGATCGTCGAACAGGCGAAATACGCCGAGAAAATGGGCTTCGACTGCATCTGGTGCGTCGAACATACCGCGCTGACGCAATACGCGCACATGTCCGCGCCCGAGACCGTGCTGGCATTCATCGCCGGCGCGACCAGCCGCATTCATGTCGGCCACGGTGTCGTCTGCCTGCCGCCGGCGATGAACCATCCGGTCAAGGTCGCCGAACGCATCGCCACGCTCGACATCCTGTCGCAGGGCCGGCTGCATTTCGGCGTGGGCAAAGGCGGCACCCAGCAGGAATCGGGCACGTTCGGCTATGACCTCGACGAATTGCAGCCGATGATCGACGAGGCGATGTACCTGATTCCCAAGATCATGGTGCAGGACGAGATCGAACATCACGGCAAATACATCACCATCCCCAAGCGGCCGATCCACCCCAGCCCGTATCAGGATCCGCATCCGCCGATGTACATGGCCTGCACCCGTGAAAACACGCTGCTCGCCGCCGGGTCGCGTGGCATGGGCGCGCTGGTGCTCGGCTTTTCGGGCCCTGAGGAAATCGCCAGGAAGAACGCGATCTACCGCGAGGCGTTCCGCACGCGCAAACCCGAAGACCAGGTCGGCTTTCGCCCGACCGAGCATCTGGCCGCGCTGTGTGCCGCAACCGTGCTCGACGATCGCGAAAAAGCGCGCAAGATCGGCACGCGTGGGCAGCGGTTCTTCGCCGAATCGATCGGCTATTGGTACCAGGGCGGCCCCAAGCCGACGGTCGATGAAGAGCTGACCGCCGAAGACCATGCCAAAGTGCTGGAAGCGGGCAAGCAGGCGACGATTGCATTCCTGTCCGACGAGGCGATCCCGATCGGCGACGAACACCTGTCGAACTACAACATTGCGCAGGACGCCTATGGCACGCCCGACGATTGCATCCGCTATGTCCAGCGGTTGAAGGATGCCGGCGCCGACGAGATCCTGTTCATCTTCCAGATGGGCGGAATTCCGCACGACATCATCATGGAAACGATCCGCAACATCGGCGAAAAAGTCATTCCGCATTTCCGCGCTCTGGAAGCGGAAGAAAAAGCGTCCGAACTCGAAGCGGCGGAATAATATCGCGGCGCGACCGTCCCCCTCCCCTTCAGGGGAGGGGCCGGGGGTGGGGCCTATCGGCTACAACCCACATTTGCATGACCGTCGGCGAGTGGGGTGAGCCCCTACCCCCACCCCTCCCCTGAAGGGGAGGGGCTCAGTAACCGCAGGCTTGAATAACGCACCCAATCCCAACCAAGTTCTGGCTCTCTTATGCGGCACCGCCTATGCACCACGCATGGGCGGTGCCATCGATCCCGCATATTCCGACCTGCTCGCCCGGCTCTATGCCGGCGTGGCGAGCGATCGGCCATGGCAGGCTTTCCTCGAAGACCTGGCGCGCTGGATGGATGCCAGCTTTGCCACGATCATCATTTCAACCCCCGGCCGGCGCCACCCTGCAACATTCCTGACGCCGGGCGCCGATGCCGCGTTCAACGCGACATACGCCGCCACGCTGTTTGCCGATGACCCGTTCCAGGGGCTGCCTGACGGGCAAGTGATCAGCTACGCCGAATTCATGGCGAACCTGCCCGCGCACGATGCGGTAGCATACCGCGCGATCATGCGCGACAGCGGGTTCGATCAGGTGCTGGGCATCGATCTGCACTTTGCGCGCAAGTTCGAGGCGCGCTTTCGCATCAGCCGCCACGTCAGCCTGCCCGAATTCACCACTGCCGAACGCCGGCGTCTGCAGGATCTGGTGATCCATCTGCGGATCGCCGTCGATCTGTTCGAACGGCTGCAATTCGCCGGCGCCGAACACGGCGTGTTCCACAGCGCCGCGCAAGGGCTGGGCCTCGCGGTCGTGGTGCTCGACCGCAGCCGCCGGATCGTATCGACCAACCCGCTGGCCGACCGCATCCTGAGCGAAGACGAAGGCCTGCGCCGGCGCGGCGACGAACTGGTGTTTGCGCGCAGCGAGCACCAGCGCACGATCGTCGCGCTGCTGGGCGAAGGCACCCCCGCCGCGCCGTTGACCCGGTTTCGTATCGAGCGCCCCGCGCACGGCGATGTGGTGATCACCGCGCGCCCGCTCGACCTGTCCGCGATCCATGCGGGTACCGGCGCGCTCGCGCTGTTCTTTGCGCAGCCGGGCCCGGAAAAAACCACCGACCCGCAAACCTTGCGCGACCTGTTCGGCCTGACCATGGCAGAAGCGCGGCTCGCCGCCGCGCTGACCGGCGCATCGACGCTGGTCGACACCGCGCAGGCGCTCGGCATCGCGCACAACACTGCCAAAGTGCAATTGCGCTCGGTCTTCGCCAAGACCGGCGTGCACCGCCAGGCCGAACTGGTGGCGTTGATCGCGTCGCTTGGGGGGTAGGCAGCGGGGACCAATTCGGGTCAATACTTGATGTGATTGCGAATAGCAGGAAACGCCCCACTAGCGGTCACTAGTTCATCAAACATTCAACCCCGACGCGTGCCGTTCATTAAGGGCCGGATAAAGTCGTCGCTAGCGTCCAGTTTGCAGGTTGCATGGCGCGTTGATGATCGCTGATTGCAGTCGGTACCGTTCACGCCCTGCAATGCTGCGCACGCCGGGGCGAGTGGGCAGAGCAGCCATTTGACCCAAAGGAGAAACGGCCTCAGTTTCTACTGAAATCACCGATGCTATTGTGCTGTTTAAGTACCATATTACGCTCACTGCGAGCGGAATAAAAGATCGGCAATTTCTTGGGGGCGATGTTCTGTTAAGAACATGTCATAGCTCGGTCGATATCGTTCATGATACTTGTATTCGATCTGAGACTGCGAGTTTCCCCTATCGATGTCACGAATGCGTGCACGGGCGATCTGATCTTCGTCCGAAATATCAACATAGATTTTTAGATTATAGTGTGGAATAAGGTGGCGTCGAAGAACAAAGATACCTTCAACAATCAAAACGCCCCCCGGACAAACGCTATAGATCGCGCGACCATCGTATGTATCCGTCTTAACGTTAAGGTAGTCATGCCTATAAGATAGGCGCCCTGTCGTTCTGGCTTCTACGATCAGTCTATCAAACAATTCGTAGTCAAAATTAAAACGGTAAACCTGTTCGCCGATTGGACTATCGTCCCGATAGCGAAAGGCTCGCGGCAAACAAAAATTATCAATAGGAATTGTTGACGTAATTATCCCTTGCTCGCTGAGATTCCTCTCAATTTCTTTCGCGATAGTGCTCTTCCCGGAGCACCCTTTTCCCTCGATCGCTAAGATATATGGTGCACCTCGGTCGAGATTCATTTGAATTATTCGGATAACTGACAAGAGGACTTCAGAGTTTTGCAAAGCTCTTTCCATCTTTCCGACCATTTAAACTTTCGCGGTTGATCTAGTCTATGACATCAGGCGATTAGATGCGTCGAATAAGTGTTTCTTGTGGGGCCGTATAGCCGCTTCTCAAGTCCGCTTTTTATGCTCCTCTTGCCCCAAAACCAGACAATCCGCAATCCTCCACTTCCCGCCATTCCTTCCGCGCTACATCCACGCAATCACCGTCATGGCAGCAATATATGCTATGACGAGGGGGCTACGGGCGGGTGCCCCCTCACCAAGGGGGCACCCCTGCCAAAGGCATCGCCCACTCAGGCGATCGCGAATTCCTCCAGCTTCGGCTTGCTCATCGTTTCGACGAATGTGTCATACGACCATGGCCAGCTCGCCGGCACGCCCTCGGCATCGAGATACCAGCTGGAGCAGCCCGACCCGAAAATCGTCGTCTTTGCCGCGGCAATCCGCCGTTCCTCGTAATCGGCGTGTGCGGTCGTGGTCGGCATGACCGCGCGGCCCTCGCCCCGGCGCAGCACGTCGATCAACTGGTCGATATAGTCCCACTGGCGCTCGGCGATGTCGATCAGCGAGAAATTGCCGACCGGGCCGGTCGGGCCGTTGAGCATGAAGAAGTTGGGAAAACCAGGTAGCGTCATCGCATAATGCGCGGTCGGCCGCCGCGCCCAGAACGCATCGAGCGTCAGCCCGTTCTGCCCGGTAACGCCGGCCGGGCGGATAAACCGGTCGGCGTGGAATCCGGTGGCCAGCACAAGCGTATCCAGTTCGTGGAACGTGCCGTCGGTCATGCGCACGCCAGTCGGTTCGACCCGCGCGATCCGCCCGGTTTCGACCTCGACCGCCGGGTTTTGCACCGCGTCGTAGAACGACCACGAATAGATCAGGCGCTTGCACGCGGCGCGGTAATCCGGACGCAGCTTTTCCTTCAGCACCGGGTCGCGCACCGAATTTTCGAGGTTCTGCAGGCAGATGTCCTCGACCGCCTTCATCAGCGGACCGTCGATATGGGTGATCGCATCGGTAAACCGCTTCACATTGCCAAGGTATTCGTCGCCAAAGCGGATTGCATCGATCAGCCCGGTATCGGCGCGAAACGCATCGCGCTGCTCATCGCTGAACGCGAACTGCTGCACGGGCATGATCCATTGCGGCGACCGCTGAAAATGCACCAGCTTCTTGACCCGGCTGGCCAGCGCCGTGACAATCTGCACACCGGTCGATCCGCATCCGACCAGGCCGACGCGCGCGCCGTCGATCGGCGCGCTGTCGTCCCAGCGCGCAGTGTGAAATTTCGCGCCGGCAAAGCTGTCGAGCCCTTCGATATCGGGCAGGCGCGGATGGTGCAGCACGCCCGATGCACAGATCACGACGTCGAACACGTGGGCTTCGCCGCCGGCCAGAGTCAGCGTCCAGTGCGCCTGCGCCTCGTCCCAGACGAGCCCGGTTACCTCGGAATGGAACCGGATGTCGTCGTGTACGCCGTATGTTTCGACGACATGTTCGAAATAGCCCTGGACTTCGGCCCCGGTCGCGTAATTGGCGCGCCATTCGGCATAAGGGGCAAACGTGTAGGTATAGGCGTGCGACGGCACGTCGCAGGTGAGCCCGGGATAGCGGTTTTCGCGCCAGGTTCCGCCGATGCGGTCGGTCTTTTCAAACACGGTAAAGGTCTCGCCGCGTGCCTTGAGCTTGATCGCGGCGAGAATGCCCGCCATGCCCGCGCCGATCACCGCAAAGCGCAATTTCCTGTCCATTTCAGTCCTCGTTTCTTTTGTCTTGTCTCGGATGTGCTGCGCGCGGTTCCCGGTCGCATCACCCGAACGGGTTACAGAATCGCGCCGCCGTCGACGCGAAACACCTGACCATTGATCCAGCGGCCGTCTTCGGACAGCAGATGCGCAACCATCGCCGCGATATCGTCCGACCGGCCCAGCCGCGGGCTGCGCCCCGCCGCCAGGCACTGCGCAATGAAATCGGGCGGTACCTGCCCGCCGGCGACCATTTCCTCGGTCAGCACAAACCCCGGCGCAACCGCATTGGCGGTCAGCCCCTGCCGCCCCCAGGCACTGGCAAGATGGCGCATCAGCGCGTTGAGCCCGCTTTTCGACACGGCATAGCTTGGCCGGACGGGTTCGCCTGCATCGGCGGCATCCGAAGTGGTAAACACGATCGCGCCGCGCCCGCTGGCGAGCAGATGCGGCAGCGCGGCGCGCGCGCACAGCAGATGCCCGCGCAGATTGACCGCAATCGTGCGGTCGAATGTCGCCAGGTCGATCTGCAGCGCATCGCTGTCGGCAAAGATCGTGCGCAGATCGGCGGCATTGACATGCACCCCGTCGAGGCTGCCCAGCCACTGGACGGCCTCGGCAAAGGCTGCACCGACCGAGGCTTCATCTGCGATATCGACTGCGACCGCGCGCACTTCGTGCCCCGCCGCGCCCAGGCGCGACGCCAGGTCGCCGGCCGCCGCCAGATTGATGTCGGCAATACACACCCGCGCGCCCTCGTCGCACAGCCGGCGCACGGTCGCTGCGCCGATCCCGGTGCCCGCGCCCACCACCATGATTGCGCGACCGCGCAGCCTGTCTTGCATCGCCACCTTCTCCGGTTTTCCTTGATTATCGTAGACCGATCTACCATGAATTACGCAATGGCAAAGTTAAATGCCAGACTCAGACGATATATGCGGTTTTTCCGCGCAAGTGCGCCGCCGCCCGAGGGACCCTTAGCCATGCGCTCGAACCTGTACCCCCATTTGCTCGCCCCCGGCCGCATCGGCACGATGACGCTGAAGAACCGCATCGCTGTCACCGCCATGGGGGTCAGCCTGTCCGAAGACGACGGCACGGTCGGCGAGCGGCTGATAGCCTATCACGAGGAGCAGGCGAAAGGCGGCGTGGCGCTGATCGTGTCGGGGGTGGCCGGAGTCGCCTGGCCGGTAGGCGCGGTGGCGGTGGGGCAGACCGCGATTTCGGATGACCGGTTCCTGCCCGGCCTGCGCGAATTGACCGCGCGCGTGCATGCGCACGGCGCCAAGATCGCGGTGCAATTGCACCATGGCGGGTTTGTCGCGGGCTATTCGCACGCGCGCTACGGGCATCCGCTGTGGGGCCCGGCGGTCCCGCCTGTGGCCAAGGGCAATTTCACCGACTATTTCCTGATGGAAGAGCTGGCCGGGTTTTCGGACATGAAACCGCCCGAAATCAAGGTTCTGGAACAGGCAGACATCGATCTGGCCGTCGCGCAATTTGCCGCCGGCGCGCGCCGCGCCAAAGAAGCCGGGTTCGACGGTGTCGAAATCCATGGCGGCCATGGCTATCTGTTGTCGTCGTTCACTTCGCCTTATACCAACACGCGCACCGACGGCTATGGCGGTAGCCTTGAAAACCGCCTGCGCCTGACGCTCGAAGTGATCGCGGCGATCCGCGCCGAAGTGGGCCGCGATTATCCGGTGTGGATCAAGCTCGATTCGCGCGAAGTGGGCAAGGCCGGCGGGATCACGATCGACGATGCCATAGCCAATGCCCGGCTGGTCGAGGCCGCCGGCGTCGATGCCATAACCGTTACCGCCTATCACGACACGTCGGTGGGCAAGCTGCATTCGGAATCAAACATTCCCCATCTCGAAGACACCAACCTGCCCGCCACTGCCGCGATCAAGCGCGCGGTGTCGATCCCGGTGATCGGATCGGGCCGGATCGAAGTGCCCACCGCCGATGCGACGATCGGCAAGGGGGAAGCCGATTTCATCGCGATGGGCCGCAAACTGCTGGCCGACCCGCACCTGCCGGCCAAACTGGCGCGCGGCGAGCCCGACACCGTGCGGCCGTGCATCTATTGCTATACCTGCGTCAGCGCGATCTACACCGGCCAGCCTTCGCGCTGCGCTGTCAATCCCGACTTCGCGCACGAATTCGAAGCCGCGCCGCTGCCGGCGCCGGTGGGTGCTGCAAAAATCGGCGTGATCGGCGGTGGCCCCGGCGGGATGGAGGCCGCGCGCCGCCTGCGCGCGCTGGGCTATCCGGTCGTGCTGTTCGAAAAGTCGGATCGCCTCGGCGGTACCTTGCGCTTTGCCAGCCTGGCCTATGAACCCAACGAGCGCCTGCTCGACTGGTTGCGCCGCGAAGTCGCCGACGGCGGCGTCGATGTACGGCTGTCGACCCCGGCAACGCCCGATCTGCTGCGCGCGCTCGGCATCAGCCAGGTCATCGTCGCCACCGGCGCGGTGCGCGACATGCCGCCGATCCCCGGTAACGAGCAGGACCATGTATTTTCCGGCGATGACATGCGCGCGATGATGCTGGGCGAAAACACCGACGCGCTGAAGCGCAAGACCGGGCTGTTGACGCGGCTGGCCACCAAGGTCGGCGCGGCGACCGGCGCCACGTCGAACCTCGCGCTGGTGCGCAAGGCGACGCATGCGTGGATGCCGCTGGGCGGTACGGTAGCGATCATCGGCGGCGAACTGGTCGGGATCGAGCTCGCCGAATTCCTGACCGAGCGCGGCCGCACGGTGCATGTGATCGAAGAGGCGCCGCGTCTGGGCAAAGGGCTGACGCTGGTGCGACGCATGCGCCTGCTGACCGAACTTGCCGAACATGGCGTGGGGCTGCATGGCGGCGCGACCGATGTCGTGATCGGCAAGGTCAGTGTCACGTTCACCGATGCCGCAGGCACGCAGCAGACCGTGCCGGCCGAAACGGTGATCGTGGCGCGCGGCGCGCATGGCGATCTGACGCTGGCCGACAGTTTGCGGGAGGCGGGTTTCGATGTTCATGCGGTCGGCGATGCGAACGGCGTCGGCTATATCGAGGGGGCCATCCGCGGCGCAGCCGGCGCCGTGCGCGATGTGGCCCGGCAACTGTCTCTGCAGGAATGACACCAGACACCGCGCACCCTAAAATGAAGTTGACGGCGCGCGGGTCGATGCGCAAACCGCAAGGACGCATACTTGCGGGAAATACACCGGGGCCTATGACGCAAACCTTCAGTTTCGACGCGACCGATCTCAATATTGTCGAGCAATTGCGTCTGAATGGCCGCGCAAACAATCAGCAGATCGCCGAACGGCTGGGCCTGACCGCAACCACGGTCTCTACCCGCATCAAGCGGATGGAAGACGCCAACCAGCTGCGCGTGGTCGCCGTGTCCGATTTTACCGCCCACGGGTTCAGCGTGCTGTTGCGCATAGCGGCCGAAGTCGATGGCCGGCCGGCATCCGATGTCGCGCACGACCTGGCCGAATTGCCCGAAGTGTTTGCCGTGCATATCGTTACCGGGCGCTATGATATCGACATGCTGGTGGCGCTGCACGATTTCGAGGACCTGGCGCATTTCCTGCTCGACCGCCTGTCGGGCATTCACGGTATCCGCTCGCTGACGCCGGCGATCGTCGTGGACATCTGCAAATACCAGTTCGATGTCGCCCCGATCGAGGCAAAGGAGTAACCGCGATGGCCGCCCCGACGCTCGATTCGCTCGACCAGCAACTGATCGACATCCTGTCGCGCGATGCGCGCGTCTCCAACCGCAAGATCGCCGCCGATCTTGGCGTGACCGAAGGCACCGTGCGCGGCCGCATCAAACGGCTGCAACAGGATGGGTTGATCGCGTTTACCGCGATCACAGGGTTTGAGATGGGCAAGCGCGCGCGCCTGGCGTTCATCAACGTACAGGCCGACGTCGACAAGGTGCGCGATGTGGCGCGTGCGATCGCCGATCTGCCGCCGGTCAACGCGGTGCTGATCACGATGGGCCAGTTCAACATCACCGCGATGTGCCTGGTCGACGAGCTCGACGCGCTGGTCGAGATCGCGTCCGACCAGATCGTGACGATTGATGGCGTGCATCACGTCGAAACCTCGATCGCGGTCAAGACGATGAAGTACAATTCTCGCATGGCGAAAATCACCCGCCCGATGGAGATCGTCGAAGAAGACTGACGCAATCTTGTAAATGCGTACCAATTCATTAATCGACTTTGCACTTGCGTAAATTCAGGGCTACCAGACGGCGCATATCATGATTGCCGAAAGGAGTCTGGCATGTCCGATACGACCGCGCTGCTTGCCAGGATCGACCGGCTCGAATCGCTCGATGCCATTCGCCAGCTGCCCGCAAAATATGCGCTCGCGCTCGACATGCGCGACGGCGATGCCTGGGTGAACCTGTTTCCCGAAGATGTGCGCGTCGGCGGCGGCAAGCAGGGGCGCAAGGACTTGCGCGACTGGTTCGATGAAACCCATTCGATGCAGTTCGACGGAACCAGCCATCATATCGGCGGGCATGTGATCGATTTCGACGATGCCGACCATGCGCAGGGCGTGGTCTATTCGAAAAACGAGCACGAGACCGGCGCGCAATGGGTGCTGATGCAGATGCTGTATTTCGACCGGTACGAGCGTATCGACGGCCGATGGTATTTCCGCCGCCGCCTGCCGCTGTACTGGTATGCCAGCGACCTGAACCAGCCACCCGTCGGTGATCGCAAGATGCGCTGGCCCGGCGTGCCGCCGTACCATGGCAGTTTCCACGATCTGTTTCCCAGCTGGGGCACGTACTGGGCGCGCCAGGGCAAGGCGCACGACGGCCCGGTCGAACCACCCGCGCCGCTCGAACGGTTTATCGAAACGATGCGTCGCGGCGCGCCGCTGCCCAAACCGCGCGTGCGGAGCTGATCATGGCCGATCTGTTTTCCCCGCTGCGGCTTGGCGACATCGACCTGGCCAATCGCGTGATCATGGCGCCGATGACGCGCGATCGCGCCGGGCCCGATGACGTGCCGACCGCCCTGATGGCGGAGTATTATCGCCAGCGCGCCTCGGCCGGGCTGATCGTGACCGAGGGGACGCAGCCCTCGCCCGACGGCAAGGGCTACTGGCGCACGCCGGGTATCCATTCGCCCGCGCAGATCGCCGGGTGGACGCAAGTGGCGCAGGCGGTGCACGACGCGGGCGGGCGGATTGCGGTGCAATTGATGCATGTCGGCCGCGTTGCCGTGCGCGCCAACCGGGCCGCCGATGCGCAGACCCTGGCGCCCAGCGCCATCGCCTGTCCCGACCCCATCCCGGGCCCCGATGGCGTGCCGGCGGCTTGCGAAATGCCGCGCGCGCTGACCGACGCGGAAATCCCGCTGGTGATCGCCGAATTCGTGGCGGCCGCGCACAATGCGCGCAAGGCCGGGATCGACGCGGTCGAACTGCACTGCGCCAGCGGATATCTGCCGATGCAGTTCCTGTCGTCCAACACCAATCTGCGCGACGATGCCTGGGGCGGGCCGGCCGAGCGGCGCATCCGCTTCGTGGTCGAGACGTTGACCGCGATGGCCGATGCGATCGGGCCCGGCCGGGTCGGATTTCGCATTTGCCCCGGCGTCGCGTTCAACGGCATGGCCGATGCCGATCCGGCGCAGACCTATGCCGCGCTGCTGCGCGCGCTCGACGGGCTGGGTCTTGCGTGGTGCCATCTGATCCATGTGCCCAATACGGGATTCGACGCGCTCGAGCTGGTGCGGGCAAACTGGTCGGGCGCGGTGATCGAAAACGGCGGGCTGACGGGTGACAAGGCGCAAGGATTGATCGCCACCGGCAAGGCCGATGCGGCTTCGTTCGGCTATGCGTATATTGCCAATCCCGATCTCGTCGCGCGGCTGCGCAACGGGTCGCCGCTCGCCAAGGCCGATCGCACCACCTTCTACACCGGCCACGGCGACGATGCGCGCGGCTATACCGATTATCCGGAAGGCACAGCATGAGCGGCACACTGCAGGGCCCCACATTGCAGGGCCCCTTGCAGGGCAGGCGCGCGATTATTACCGGCGGCGCGCAGGGCATCGGTGCGGCCATCGCCCGGCGGCTGGCGCGCGATGGCGCGGTGGTCGCGGTGCTCGATCTTGACGGGGTCAAGGCCGCTGCCGTGCTGGGCGCGCCGCATTGCGGGTTTGCCTGCGATGTCGCCGACACCGCCTCGGTCGATGCCGCGTTTGCGCTGGCGCATGAAGCGCTGGGCGGGATTGATATCCTGGTCAACAACGCCGGCATCGGCTCGGCGCCAGGCGACGGCATGGCCGAATATTACGCGGGCCAGGCCGACCCTGATGGACACGCCGATCAGACGATCCACTGCCTCGACGAAGGCTGGTCGCGCGTGCTCGCGGTCACGCTCGATGGCACCTTCCGGTGCAGCCGCGCGGCGGTACGCGTGATGGCGCAGCAGGGCAGTGGCGGCGCGATCGTCAACATCGCCTCGACCGCGGCGGTCGCAGGCAACGGGCCGGTGCCCTATTGCACGGCCAAGGCCGGGATCATCGGCATGACCCGCGCGATGGCGCGCGAACTGGCGCCGCGCGGCATTCGCGTCAACGCGGTGCATCCCGGCGCGACCGAAACGCCGATCTATGCGCCGCTGCCGCAAGACGTGAAGGACGCGGTCGCCGCAGACAGCGTGATGAAACGCCTTGCCCATCCCGACGAAATCGCCGGAGCAGTCGCGTTTCTGGCGGGGCCCGATGCCAGTTTTGCCACCGGCAGCACGGTTACTGTCAACGGCGGCAGCTGGTTCATATGACCGGGTTTGGCGCGCAGGTGCATGACGGCGGCTTCGTGTGCGATATCACCGGGCTCGATCTGTCGGGGCCGATCGCGCCCGATACCGCGGGCGCCTTGCGGCAATTGTGGCTCGATCACGGCGTGCTGGTGTTCCGGGGCCTGACCGCAACGCCCGAGACGCAACTGACGCTCAGCCGTTGTTTCGGCGTGCTCGAGCCGCATCCGATCCCCAGGTTCCGCCATGGCGATTATCCCGAGCTGATCCTGCTGAGCAACGCCGATGGGCCGGCCGGGCCGATCTACGATGTCGATGGCGTGCCCACTGCGCAGCGCATTCCGTGGCACACCGATCTGGCGTTCACCACCACGCCCAACGCCGGTGCGCTGCTGCGCATGGTGCAACGGCCGGCCGAGGGTGGCCAGACCGGATGGCTCGACACCGCCGGCGCCTACGATGCGCTCGACGCTGCAACCAAGGCGCAGATCGCCGATCTGGAAGCAGTCTACCTGTTCCGCACCGGGCTGGAGGACATGCGTTTCAACCGGCCCACCGGCGCGCGCCTGTCTCCACGCGCCGACAATTACCCCTCGTTTCCCCCTGTCGCCAATCCGCTGGTGTGGGCGCATCCCGAAACGGCGCGCAAAATGCTCAATCTCAGCACGCTCAACATCGATCATGTGATCGGGATGACGGCGGACGCGGGCGACGCGCTGCTCACCCGGCTGATCGCGCATACGCTCGATCCGCGCTTTCGCTATATCCACGAATGGCAAGATGACGACATGGTGTTGTGGGACAACCGCCGCACGATGCACATGGCGTTCGGCCATCCCGCCGATCAGATCCGCGTGGTCCACCGCACCACGATCAGCGGCTCGGTGGCTATGGGGCGGGTGCTACCGGTGTAAGCCGCTCGCTTGCGATGGGCGCGGTCACGCCGTTCATTACCGCCTTCAGCAGCGCCTTCAACGCCGGATCCATCGACGCGCGATGCGCATCGTCCGATTGCCACGTCTCCTCGAAGCGATAGCTGTGCGCGCCTTCATGGCGCCACAGCGCCGTGCCGAGGCAGCCGTCGCGCGCCGCCAGTTCCTGCGCCAGCGCGCCCAGCGCATCGCGCAATTCCGCATCGCGATCGGCGTCTGTCGTCAGCCGGTACGATATGACAAGTGTGCTCATGTCAGATGAACATGTCGGCGTTGTCGGCACCCATCATCACCGCGGCATAATTGCGTGCAAACCCGGCGGGATTATTGGCGACATGCGCGCGGGCCATGCGCACATCGTGCCACAGATCCTGAAACGCATTGCCCGAAAACACCGAGCGGCCACCGGCAATATCCATCAGCAGATCCATCGCCTCGATACAGCGATCCGCCACCAGGCTCGCTTCATACCGATAGCGCACGCGGTCGAGGATCGACGGCTTCCATCCGGCCGCCTCCATCTCTTCGAAATTGCGTACCATGACTTTGGCGCAGGTTTCAACGAGTTCTGACGCGCGGGCGAGACGCCCCAACACATCGGGATCGGTCGCAGTCTTGGTCATGTCGGTGGTGCCAAGGCCAATGCGATCGCGGAACAGCGCGATCGCGTGGCGCACCGCGCCGATCGCGCTGGTGTTGACGACGCGGATGAACACCTGGGCCCAGGGCAGGTCATAATATCCCGCCGGCTGGTGATGCACGCCCAGAAACCCGTCCAGCTGGCGATGCGTGCGATAATCAGGCACGAACACCGGGGTGTCGATGACGATATCGTTCGAACCGGTGCCCTGCAGGCCCATCGTGTGCCATGTATCGTCGATACGGTAATCGGTCGCGGGCACCAGGAACGTGCGATAGCCTTCCTCGGGGATTACCCCGCCCAGCAGCACCCAGTTGCAATGCAGGCTGCCGCTCGACCAGCCCCATCGCCCGCTCAGCATGACCCCGCCCTCGACCGCCTGCGCCACTGCACCGACCGGATTGTACGAACTCGATGCCATGCCGTCGGGACCGGAGGCCCACACTTCGTCCTGCGCGCGCGGATCGAGCAGCGCGATCTGGAAATTGTGCACGGCCACGATGCCCAGCGCCCAGGCGGTGCTCATGTCCGCCTCTGCCAGCGTGATCTGGTCGAGGAAAAAATCCTGCGGCGGCGCCTGAAGCCCGGCATGCGCACTGGGCGTGAAGTGCCGGAAGAAACCGTCCGCGCTCACGGCCTTGACCACGTCATCCGCAATGCGCCGATTGCCCCGCGCCTCGCCGGCGCGCGCAGCCACCAGATCAAGCGTCGACGCGGAAATAGCCATGTATTCTCTCCCGGGGATTCATGCGTATAAATAACGATGCGAAATTTCGCATACCACGATACCATACCAACATGATTGGCGAATACGAGCGCTTACTACGACTTTTCCCACGCATTGCCCGAAATGACGGGGAAGCTGGCGCATGGCACGACGCCCTTCGATCAATCCACCAACACGTATTATTTATATGTATATTTTACGCATATGGCTTCCTTTGGCGGCTTTTATGTGGCTATATGCGTCGGCGAGATCAGACAACGGAAAGAGGCTTCGGCGCATGTCGCACAATTTCAACGGAAAAGTCGCTGTGGTCACCGGCGGCAGCGACGGCATCGGGCTGGCGCTGGCACAATTGCTCGCACGGCAAGGCGCTACGGTCGCGATCTGTGCGCGGCGTCCCGACCGGCTCGAAGCGGCGCGTGCCGCCATCGCGCAGCACGGCACGGTCGAGGCGCATCAGCTCGATGTCGCGGATGACAAGGCGTTTGCCGCGCTCGTCGCCGATGTCGCCGCGCGCCATGGCCGGCTCGACATGATGGTCAACAATGCGATGGCAGTGCATTATGCCTCGATCGAGCAGCTGACACTCGATGACTGGCGCGGCGATTTTGCCGTCAATGCCGATGCCGTATTTGTGGGGACGAAGGCTGCCATGGCCGTGATGATGCCGCAAGGGCACGGGTCGATCGTCAACATCTCCTCGACATGCGGCATTCGCGCGACGCCGATGATGGCGAGCTATTCCGCATCCAAAGCCGCGCTGATCCAGTTTTCCGCGGTCGCCGCGATGGAGGGCGCGCGCCACGGCGTGCGCGTCAATGTCGTGGTGCCGGGCCAGGTCCAGACTCCGGCGACCGAGGCCTACAACGCGCAGGCGCCAGATGCCGCAGCCGCGACGACCGACGCCATTCCGATGGGACGCGGCGGCCGGCCCGACGAATTGGCCGAGGCGATCGCATTCCTGCTGTCCGACGCGGCCAGCTACATCACCGGGGTTGCGCTGCCGGTCGATGGCGGCAAGGCCGCGCAACTGTACATGCCGGGCTGACGCAAGTGGCGCAATCACGGCGGGCGCGCGGCGGCGCGCTCGATGCGATCGACCGCCAGATCATCGCCGCGCTGCACCGCGATGGCCGCGCGCAAAGCACCGCGATAGGCGAAGAGCTGGGCCTGTCGGGCAATCTGGTCGCCACACGCATCCGCGCGATGGACGCAGCAGGCACGATGCGCGTGGTTGCGGTCGCCGATTTTCGCGTACACGGCTATCGCATGCTCGCGCGGATCCGGGTCAAGCCCAATGGCCGCGCCCCCCTCGACATCGCGAATGAGCTGGCGCGCCGTGAAGACGTGCTGTCGGTGCATCTGACTTCGGGCGCGTACCCGGTCAGCTGCCTGTATGCCTTCGTCAACGCGCGCGATCTGATCGAGGCGGCGCGCGCGGTCTCGGCCGATATCGCCGGCGTCGAGGATGTCGACGTCGAGCTGCTCAACTCCGTCTATCGCTATCGCCCTGCGATCGGCCCGATCGCCGAACCCGGCGCGATCGGCCCGATCGCCGAACCCGGCGCGATCGGCCCGATCGCGGAACCCGGCGCATGACGATCGCTTTCCCTGCAACCGATCCGCTCGACCGCGCGATCGCAGTGCTGCTGGCGCGCGATGCGCGCACCAGCTTTCGCCAGATCGCGACCGAAGCCGGCGTGACCGAGGGTACCGTGCGCGCGCGGGTCAAACGCCTGCAGGCGGCTGGACTGTTGCGGCTGGAACCGATTGTCGATCTGGCCGGCGACGGCGCCGAGCCTGCGCAACAGATGGTGTTCATCACCATGCGCTGTCACGCGGGGCAACTCGATACCGTGCGTGACGCGCTGCTGGCGATCCGCCAGGTCGAAGCGCTGTATGATGCCAATGCGGCGCACCGCTTGGTTGCGATCTGCGTCGTCAAAAGCCTGGCCGAAGTCGCCGAAGTGACCAACCGCGTGTTTGCCCTGCCCGGCGTTCGCGACGCCGACAGCGAAATCGTGTTGCAAACGATCAAGTACAACGCCGCGATCGGCCCGATCGCGACACGCGAAACGCTGGTGGACTCAGGCCTATGAAAAGCGCTCCCCCTCAGCTCCCTTAATTTTCAACACCATCCGCTCATGCTGAGCCTGTCGAAGCACGCGCGCCAACACTTGCCCAATCCAAGATAAAAACCGTGCCAAATCACACGTCGCGCGCGTCCTTCGACAAGCTCAGGATGAGCGAGATTGGGATTTCCAAGTTACCAAGGCGAGATGTGGACATCCCTTGGCCCTGAGGGGAGCGTGGTCACGCGTAATAGCGCGCGTAATATTGGCGGAATTGCGGAATCGGCCCGTCGCCGTCGCAGATCACCGGGTTGGCCTCGTATTTCTGACGGTCCCACACGACCTTGTCCTGGTCGAACTGTTTGCAGATATCGCGGATGATCGCGCGGGCGAGCCCTGCCCGCTCGCCATCGGCCTGCGCGCGCGGCTGCGTGAAACAGAACCGCACATGCACGTGATCGAGCTCGACCGGCGTGACGCAGGCGACCAGCAGCGTTTCGGAAATACCGGTGAAGCGCGTCCAGCTTTGTCCGGGGCCCATCGTGTCGTAACTGATACAGCCATCGACTTCGCCCCACGGCGTGCCCATCTTGGCATTCACATCGGCGCCCCGGCCCCATTCGCCCCAGCGCAATTCGCCCAGCGGCACATTCGCGGTGCCGTGGATATAGCGGAAATGCGCGATATCGACCCCGTTTTCGGCCATGTTCTGCACCGAACCCCAGACATTCCATTCGTATGTGTCGAATTCGGTCCACGCGGGGTCTTCGCATTCGGGCAGATGCACCACATCGAACAGCGGCGCGGCGTCCTCGGGATGATACCAGGCCCAGATCCAGCGGTTGGCTTCGGTAATGTGCCAGGTGCGCGTGCATTTGCGGCGCACTTGCGGCGGGATGACGCGGGCATAAGGGATGTCTTTGACCACGCCCTCGTCGCCGTCGTAACGCCAGGCATGGAACGGGCATTCAAGCAGGTTGCCGTGAACCTTGCCGCCGTGACCCATGTGCGCGCCCAGGTGTTTGCAATAGGCGTCGAGCATCCGCACCTGCCCGTCCTCGCCGCGCCAGATCGCCAGGTCCTTGCCGAAATAGCGCAGGGGCCTGACTTCGCCCGGCGCAAGTTCGCTGGTCTGCAGCACCGGATACCAGCCGAACGGAATGCCGATATCGAGCGCGCGCTCGGCAATCGAGGCGCGCCCGGTGGTTTCGGCCAGGCGCCATGCGTTCAGCGCCTCGCCTTTCAGGTTTGCCAGGATCTGCCATACCGCGACAGGCGGCGTGCGGGCGTCTGTTGCCGCTTCGGTCATTGGACTTGCCTTTCCATCAAACAAGATTGAACACCCGGCGCGCATTGTCGCCGAGGAATTTGGGCCAGACATGGTCCTTGAACGGGACCTGGGGCATGTCGCCCATGATCCGGTCGAGGCTGAGGCCCATCGGGAAATATCCGGCGTAGAGAATCTTGTCTGCGCCGCGCGTGTTGGCGTAGTCGATGATCGCCTTGGGATAATGCTTGGGCGCAAATGCGCTGGTCGAATAATACAGGTTCGGCCATTTCAGCATCAGCTTGACCGCCAGCGCTTCCCACGGTTCGGCGCCGTGGCGCATGACCACCTTCAGCTCGGGAAAAAACCAGCAGACTTCATCGAGATGTTCGACTTTCTGCGTTTCCATCGGAATGCGCGGGCCCGGAATCCCGACATTGAGCAGGATCGGCAGGCCCAGTTCGCACGCCACGGTGTAGAGCGGGAACATGTATTTGTGGTTGATCGCGACTTGCGGCAACGTGCCAGACGGAAACACGCTGATCGCCGACAGCCCGACTTCGGCATGGATGCGGCGAATGCGGCGGACATCGTCCATGCCCGCATTGGGATCGCACGGCAGGTCGAAAAAGAACCGGTCGCCGTACAGTTCCTTTGCGCGGCGCGAGGTCGCATTGTCGTTCCATCCGACCAGCGCGCGCTCGATAGTGTGCTTGTCCATCTGCTCCACGGTCCAGCGGATGTAATCATCCTGCTGCCCGGTCTGCGGAATGTCCTTGAACATGTATTGCGCGGGCATTGCAAACTGCTCCAGCGTCTGCTGGTCCCTGATCAGCGGCCGGAACGCCGCGAACCAGTCGGAGCGGTCTTCGGCATCGGGGATGCCCATCATGCAGTCGATGATCTTGATGTCGGTGGGCATGCCCATCAGTGTTCTCCCGCCAGGCGTTCTTGTTTGCAAAGTGTGGGCCACAGGGCACGCAGCGCTTTTTTATCGACTTTACCCAGCACGTTGCGCGGCAGACTGTCGCTCATGACGATCAGCGCGGTTGGCGCCTTGTACCGGGCCAGGCCACCGGCAACCGCCTCGATCAGCGCGGCCGGCACAAGCCCCTGCCCGCGCACGACCGCGACCAGCCGCTCGCCCAGACGCGCATCGGGCAGGCCGAATGCGGCGCATTCGATCACGCCGGGCTGTTCGCCGAGCACGCGTTCGACTTCGGCGCAGAAAATGTTTTCGCCGCCCGAAATGATCATGTCCTTCACCCTGTCGACGATGAAGATGTAGCTTTCGTCATCGACAAACCCGACGTCACCGGTGCGCAGCCAGCCATCAGCAGTGAACGCCGCCGCGGTCGCATCGGGCCGGTTCCAGTACCCGGTCATCACGAACGGCCCGCGCACCTGGATTTCGCCGGTTTCGCCCGCATGCAGAACCGTGCCGTCGACCGCCGCGGTGCGCACATCGGCGAGCGGCAGCACCCGGCCCGCCGACGCGCGCTTGCGCATGAAGTCGGCACCCACCGCCTGCGCCAGCGCGCCGGCACATTCGGTCATGCCATAGCCGGTGCCCATCATCGCAAGCGGACAGGCGGCATGGATCGCATCGAGCAGATTGACCGGCAGGGCCTGTCCGCCGCTGGCGACATTGCGCAGCGTGGCCAGGCCGGTACCGTCGCCGCCGTTCCCGACTTCGCGCAGCAGGTCCCACAGCATCGTCGGAACGCCCGACAGCAAGGTCACGCCCTCGCTGCCGATCAGCCGCAAGGCCTCGGCCGGATTCCAGCGGCGCAGCACGATCACTTTGCTGCCGGCGATGAACGGCGACAGGAACCCCGCACCCAGGCCCGAAATATGAAACAGCGGATAGACCAGCAATGTCGCCTGTTGCGGCATATGCGCCAGGATCGCGGCGACCGTGACATCTTGCGCAGCGGCGATCCCGTGGAGCACCATCATGCCCGATAACTGCACCGTCATCAGCCCGGTAACGATGTTGCGATGGCTCAGCACGACGCCGCGCGGGCGCCCGGTGGTGCCCGAGGTAAACAGGATCGCGGCGGGGTCGTCGGGCGATGCCTCGTGCGCGAGCGCCACGAATGCGGGCAGATCCGGGCCCTCGTCGGACGCGGTCAGATCGATCAGCGGCCCGGCATAGCCACCATCGCGCAGCGCAGTAGCCGCGCGGGTATCGGCAAGCACCAGTGCCGGCGTCACTTCCTCGATCATCGCGATCAGTTCGGCAGGCGCGCCCCGGCTGTTGAACAGCGCGGCCACTCCGCCCGCGCGCAGCACCGCCAGAAACCCGATCATCCATTCGGCGCGGTTGTGCATGCAGATTGCTATGCGCGCACCCTCGCACGGCCCGATCTGCGCGACGATCCGCGCCGCCAGCCGATCGCGCGCATCGAACACATCGTCGAAACGCATGCGCCGCTCGCTGCCATCGTCGCGCCAGTCGACAATCGCGGTGCGCGAACCGTGACGGCGCCCCGCCTCGATCATCCGGTTCAGATTGTCCGGCGCGTGGCGGAATGCACGCCCGGCCGGCGTGGCGACAATCTCGAACGGCAGGCCCGGCCCGGTCAGGCCGGCGAGCACCGGATCGCTTTGCGCAACGGCGGTCATATCCTCGTCTCCTGCTCCCTTGCGTTTTCGAACCATTATATTTTCGCGTCCGTGATTCGACGCACTTATCGTCCTTACCGCATTCTAAATCGCATTTTGCGAATTTCAAGGCTGTTTATATTCCGCATACCGCATCTATGTCGCGTTGCATGCGAGCGCCTGCGCAGCTTGCGGCTGGCGCCGGGTTCCGCTGCGGCTATACTTCCGGCCAACCGCCGCAACCGGAGCCGGAACAATGGAATCGACCATGCCAAAATCGCCCACGATCCTGCTCGTCGGCGCCTCACGCGGACTGGGCCTGGCCATGGCGGACGAATTTGCGAAACGCGGCTGGCATGTCATCGGCACTGTGCGCGATACCGGCGCCCGCACCGCGTTGCACGATCTTGCCGACGCGCACGCCGGACAGATCACGATTGCGGCGCTCGATATCACCAGCCCGGACCAGATCGCAGCACTGGGTGCGCGGTTTGCCGGCGCCCGGCTTGACATGCTGTTCGTCAATGCCGGAACCGCCAATCACCGCCAGGGCGAAACCATCGCGCAAGTGTCGGATGACGACTTCGTTCGCGTGATGCTGGTCAACGCGCTGGGGGCGATGCGCGCGGTCGAGGGCCTGGCCGATACCGTGCGCGCAGACGGCCTGGTTGGCGTAATGTCATCGGGCCAGGGCAGCATTGCGAACAACACCAGGGGCGGGCACGAGGTCTATCGCGGCAGCAAGGCCGCGCTGAACCAGTACATGCGCAGCTATGCCGCGCGGCACGCGGACGGCAAACGCGCGATGGTGCTGATGGCGCCAGGCTGGATCCGCACCGATCTGGGCGGCCCCGATGCGCTGTTCAGCGTCGAAGAGACGATCCCGCAGCTGGTCGACACGCTTGTGGCGCAACAGGGCGAGCCGGGCTTGCGCTACCTCGACCGCTTTGGCGCGCCAGTGCCCTGGTGAGGTGACGGGCGGTCAGCGGGCCTCGTCTTCGGTAATCTTGCGCACGCGACGCCCGGCCAGCACCATCTCGAAGCTGAATGCCATCAGTGCAGCGATCGTGCAGACAAGCGCACCGCCGAACAGGCCGAACAGCACTTCGCCCGTTCCGGCCGAGCGCAGTTCGCCCAGGAACAGCGTCAACGCGGCGGCGCACGTCAGTCCGCCACCGATCGCCGCCAGCAGCACCGCGATATCGAGCGTGCGTGAACGCAACCGCAATTGCGCCAGCGCGAACGGTGACGCCTTTTCCTGCGCATCGAGCTTGTCGACCTGATCGGCGATGCGCCCCAGCCGGGTGGAAAACACATTGAGCAACGAGGCGATGCCCGTCAGCAGAAAGATCGGCGTCAGCGCCATCTGAACGACATGCGCTGCCACTTCGGGCGAGGATGGTGGCGTGGGCAACATACGCTTGGCCATCGCACATTGGCGCCGCATGTTCCAGACCTGCGCAGGTGAAGCGCGCTGACGGCTCGGCGGGGACCGTTGCGGTCGTGTTCAAGACCGGCCCGACAATGATGTAATCGTAACTGCCGACCATTGCGCGCGGCGCGGCCGCCTATTTCTTCAATTCGGCCGCAATCGTCTCGGTCAGCGCGGCGTCGTCCGGCGCGGTCGTCGGCGCAAACCGCGCGGCGACGGTGCCGTCTTTGGCGATCACGAATTTTTCGAAATTCCACAGCACTTCGGGCGCCGCGTTGGGCGTCATGCCATAGCCGCGCAGGCGCTCGCGAAAGCCTTCGGCATCGCCCTGCTGTTCGGGCGCCGCCTGGGTCAGCGCGGCATACAGCGGATGCTTGTCCGCGCCGGTCACGACGATTTTCTCGAACATCGGAAAGCTGACGGAAAACTTCGCGCTGCAGAACTCGGCGATTTCCTCGTTCGTGCCGGGCTCCTGCGCGCCGAAATCGTTCGCCGGAAAGCCCAGCACCGAAAAGCCCTGCGCGCCGAATTCGGCCTGCAGTTTCTCCAGCCCTTCGTATTGCGGCGTCAGCCCGCATTTCGAGGCGACGTTGACGACCAGCAGCACGTTGCCGGCATAGTCGCCCAATGACGTGGGCTGGCCAGCGATCGTATTGACGCCGATGTCGGTGAGTGCGGTCATGGCATGATCTCCTGATTTATGCGGGTTATTGCCCCGTCATCGTGATCCAGACCGGATCGGTATAAGCGCGCCGGCCCTTCGTGTCTTCCACGATCAGCGCATACCAGCCGGCACGATCGGCGGTCAGCGGAAATACGGCACGCGCGCTTTGATCGGATGCGGGAAAGGCCATCGTCTTTACGACCGAACCCTGGTGGATCAGCGAAACACGCGCCAGCCCATCGACCGCATGCAGGCCGAAGCCGAGCGCAAACGGTGCACCCCGCCTGACCGACAGCGTATCGCCGAACATCGTGTCGGGATCGATCAGCGGCCCAGACGTCACATAACCGTGCCCGGCTTTCAGCGCGCGGGCATAGCCGAGCGCGGTAACCGGACCGGCAACATGCGCATAGGTCCGCACTTTGCCCGACAGGCTGTTCCACACATCGTGCACATCGGTGCCCGCCGCCAGATAATGCGCGCGGCCGGCGGTCCAGTCATCCCACAGCGATTTCAAAACCTTGTGATCGTCTGTTGGTACCGAGGCGTTGATCTCGACCAGATCGAAAGCCGGATCGAAACCACCCGGCGCGACGCCGCCGGCAACGCTGGTGAAATAGCCATAGGGAATGAACGGATGGTTGATCTCCACGACCTCTGCGCCCATCCGCCGCGCATCGGCAAATACGGCCTGGACCGTGGTCCGGCTGGTGTCGATGCCGAGCTGTTTGCCCGGCGTGATCGGGTAGGCGTTGAAATGCGCCCACGAGGTCGAAATCTCGATGCCGGGTAGAAACGGCACGCCGCGCCGCATCGCGATCGCCTGCAGCAGCGGATGATTGACCACTGAATCGTGATCGCTGACGAACAGCAGATCCAGCCCCGCCGCCAGTTGCGACCGCGCCAGATCGGGCGCGGGAGTAACCGCCTCCGCCTGATCGGCATGGTGATGAAGATCCGCCGCATACCAGCCGTGCGCCGGCGGATCGAACAGGACGTCGATCGGCACCGCGATCGTACTGCCCGCACCCGCCGCGACATGCGCCGAAACATGCGCGGTGCGCGCCAGCACGTCTTTGCCCCACGACACGCTGAACGTGTAGTCGCCCGGCGCCAGGGTGATGGCGGTCTGGCCCTTGTGATCGAGATCGGTAAAAAAGACCCGGCGGCCAGAAACTGCACGAGCGGCTGTTGCCCCTGGTCGATCGCGATGCGCGCATCGAGCGGCGTGTCCGATCCCTGCCGCGTCGCCCGAAAGCGCAGCGTGCCGGGCGGAGCCAGGCCGCCGAAATCGCGCGTGGCCGTGGCATTGCTCATGACTGCAAACGGCTGCGGCAGCGACTGCGACCAGGCTTTGGCCGTCGCATATGCCGTGTAATCGCCAACCGGCAGTGCGATACGATAGTGCCCGGCCGCATCGCCGATCGTCCAGGCATAAGGCTGACCCTTGCTGGCGATCACGACAACCGGATGCGCCACCGGCGTGCCTTGCGCCGACGTCACCATGCCCGAGACCGTACCCGAAGCAATCTGGCGCATGGCGATGTCACGCGCCACCACCGGCGCCAGATCGCCGCTGGGCAAGACCTGCAACCACGCATCGAAGCTGCGGCTTTCGCCCGGCGCCAGGTCATGCGTCTGGAACATGTCCTTGGAATCATAGCCGATATGATCGAGATAAGGCGCATGCAACGCGATCGCCCAATCGGCATCGTAGGCCACGACCCGTTTCGACAACGCCGCATCCGCCGGGCCATCCTCGGCGCCCCCCAGCCCGGGCACGCCGAACAGATACCCCGCGCTGGGCCACAGCGTCATCCCTGAGCGCAAGCCCTTCAGCGCGGTCGCGCCGCCATTGGCCATCGTCGTGCGGATCGCAATCCGGTCTTCGCCCGCGTTCAGCGTATAGCGCGTCGTAATTGTTACGGCGCCCCAGTCACGCACCGCTTCCACCACCGCCTGTTGCGCGGTGTCGGTCACCACCGTGACGCGCTGCTGCCGGTTGGGCCACGCCGACCAGGCATTGGGAATGAAATCGGCGAACACCACTTTGTCGTGCCCGATCGTGCCGGCAACCACCGGCGCCAGATCGACCAGCGCGCCGCGTGGCACCCCATAAGGCGGCGATGATTCGACCGCCAGCGCGAACGCCAGCCGATCGTTGACCACCGTCAGATCGCCGGCAGCGCGCGCGTCGCCCCCCGGGATCGGCGTCGGTCCGTGCACGATGCGCACTTGCGCCAAGACCGGCGAGGCGGCGCAGATCGCGATGAACAGCATCCAGCCCGCGAGAGTTCGGCGTATTGTGGACACTGGCGCACCTTTTCAAACCTTTCAGTGCCTTGAGCCACAGGCAGGCGCAGCGCGTCAAGCGGGCGGGGCACTGCGCGACCACAGGAAAGCGCTTCCCTGTGCCGCATCACGATGCCATCAGCAGCGCAAAGCGTCAGCCTGGCGTGCGGAGCTCCCTGATGAAGATGAACTGGCCGCTGTTTGCCCTGGCGATCGGCGCATTCGGGATCGGTGTCACCGAGTTTACCCCGATGGGTATCCTGCCGATGATCGCCACCGACCTGCATGTGTCGATCCCGACCGCAGGCCTGCTCGTCAGCGCCTATGCGATGGGCGTGCTGGTCGGCGCGCCGGTCATGACGCTGGGCCTCGCACGGGTTCCACGCCGGGCGCTGCTGGTCGGCCTGATGGGCGTGTTTACCGCCGGAAACCTGCTGGCGGCGGTGTCGGGCAGCTACGCAATGCTGTTTGCGGCGCGGGTCGTCACATCGTTTTGCCATGGCGCGTATTTCGGCGTCGGGTCGGTCGTCGCGGCCAGCGTGGTCGCGCCCGACAAGCGCGCCGGCGCGGTCGCAACGATGTTTTCGGGCCTGACGATCGCCACGATCGGCGGGGTGCCGCTGGCCGCCTGGGTCGGCGCGATGCTGGGTTGGCGCGCGGCGTTCTGGGGGATCACTGCGGTCGGGATCGTCGCGATGGTGGCACTGCGGGTTGCGCTGCCGCCACTGCCGGTGAAAGGCGATGTCGATATCGGCGCGGAACTGCGCGTCGTCGGGCACGGCCCGGTGTTGTCGGCGCTGGCACTGACCGTGCTCGGGTCGAGCGTGATGTTCACCGTGTTTACCTATATCGTGCCGATCCTGAAGAACGCGACCGGCGCGTCGCAGACTTTCGTCACCGCGATGCTGGTGCTGTATGGCACGGGGCTGACAGTCGGAAATCTGCTGGGCGGGCGCTTTGCCGATCGGTCGGTCGATGGCACGATCGTGGTTTCGCTGTGCGCATCGATCGCGCTGCTGGTCGCATTTGCGTTCGGGATGCACTGGTGGGTGGCCACGGTGCCGCTCGTATTCGCGTGGGGGGTGGCCAGCTTTGCGATCGTGCCATCGCTGCAGACGCGCGTGATGGACAAGGCCCGCGATGCGCCCAACCTGGCCTCTGCGCTCAATATCGGCGCGTTCAACCTGGGCAATGCAATTGGCGCGGCGCTGGGCGGCGCGGTGATCGGGGCCGGATTGGGCTATCCGATGATCCCGGTCGCGGGCGCCGCGATGGCGGGTGCCGGGCTGATCCTGCTGCTGGTGTTGCGCAAGATCCATCCGGCGAAGGGCTGATTTTCCAGGCGTGGTGTTCGTTCTCGCCTTTGTCGTCGGGGCCGTCATCGGCAGCTTTGTCACCCTGGTCGCCGACCGGTTGCCGCATGGCGAAACCTGGGTCACGGGCCGGTCGTCGTGCCGGTCTTGTGCGCATCCGTTGGGCCCGCTCGAACTGGTGCCGCTGGTCAGCTATATCGTGCAACGCGGGCGCTGCGCGCATTGCCGCGCGGCGCTGCCGCCCGATCTGTGGCTGGGCGAACTGGCCGGTGCGGCGGTTGCGGTGATCGCGGTGGCGCGTGGCGGCGATCCGGCCGGGATCATGGCACTGGCGCTGTTCGGGTGGGCGCTGGTGCTGCTTGCGTTGCTCGATGCGCGGCATTTGTGGCTGCCCGATGCGATCACGTTGCCGCTGGCCGCAGGTGGCCTGGCCGCCGCGCTGGTGCTGCCCTTTCCTGCTTTTGGCGAACGCGCGCTTGGGCTGGCGCTCGGCTGGCTGGCACTGGAGGCCTTGCGGCAGGGCTACCGCCGCTTGCGCCACCGCGAGGGCCTGGGCGGGGGCGATCCCAAACTGCTGGGTGCGATCGGCGCTTGGCTGGGCGCATCGTCACTGCCGGTGGTGGTGCTGGTCGCCGCGCTGATCGGCCTGGCCTGGGCCGGGCTTCAGGCCGCGCGTGGCCGCCCGGCGGGGGGCACGACGCCGATCCCGCTGGGCACCATGCTGGCGCTGGCCGCGCTGGCGTGGATCGCGTTCGGGCAGGGTGTCTTGGCCTGAACGGCAGACGTGCTACCCCGCACGACGTGGACCCCATCATCAATCCGAAAGCGCATCGACCATGGCCATGAATCACCCCGTCCAGCCGATCCTCCACCCGGTCAGGATCATGGATCTGCGCCCGACGCAAATGACCGTCGGCCTGCGCGAAGTCAGTCTGAAGCAAAAGGAATGGCGCAACCGCCCGCGCGATTCCGCAGGGCAATACCTGGGCTCGCACATGATTCCCGCCGTGCTCGGGCCCAAGGGCCGCCCGTGGATCGTCGATCATCATCACCTGGCACTGGCGATGCACAACGAAGGCGTCGAACATGTGCTGGTGTCGGTGATCGCCAAGCTCGACCATCTGCCCAAGAAGCGCTTCCTGGCGTTCATGGATGCTCACAACTGGCTGCACGCCTATGACGAAGACGGCAAGCAGCGCGATTTCGCCGATATCCCGCGCAAGATCACCGACCTGACCGACGATCCCTATCGCTCGCTCGCCGGTGCGATCCGCCGCGCGGGCGGTTATGCAAAATCGGCAGTGCCCTACACCGAATTCCTGTGGGCGGATTTTTTGCGCACCGAGATTCACAAGGATGACCTGGAAAAGGAATTCGACACTTGCGTGGAAAAAGCGGTGACGCTCGCGCATGCGGCGGATGCGCAATACCTGCCCGGGTGGTGCGGGATCGATCCGCTGGGGTGAACAGTTAAACGCCCTCCCTGGGGCCTGGACATCAATGCGCCCCGAACTCCGGGCAATCCGCATCGGCGGTACAATATTTGTGATACCCCGCCACCCAGTCGGGCGTGAACGCCGCCTGCGCTTCGCTCAGCGCCAGGTGCGGCACGCCCGGCGGCGGGTCGCACACCAGGCGGAACAGGCGGTATTCCAGGCGATCCTTTGCCCAGGCGTTCATGCCGTCGCCAAGCCGGCTTTCGGGCCACAGGTTTTCGCGCACGTCCAGCCCGCCCAGCGACAGCGGGATCAGGTGATCGACTTCGTACGATTGCCCGCCGTCATGCGGATTGACCAGGTTGTATTCGGCAAACACTTCGTCTTTCAGCGCGGCCGACGTGTGCCGCGCCGCCTTGGAGTACGTCAGGTCGCCCGCGCCCGCTTCGGGCGGCGCGCCCGCGCCCCAGTCATGATCACAGACCGCTGTTCCGGTAAGCTGCGGATCGGCCGCGCCCGGCGTCATCGTCCGGTCGGGCCAGGTGCCGCCGGGCGGCGCGGTCGGCGCGGACGGATGCCAGTGCAGCACCGCCCAGATCGCGCAAAGCCCCACGACCAGCGCCAGCAAAACACCCGCCAGCACGATCGGCGACATTTCGATGAGGCGCACCGGCTCGCCGCGCCGGTATCGGAACTTGCTCGGTCGGGGAACGCGGCTCATCCCCCGTGCCGTACCACGCATGCGCGCGGCGCGGCACGGTTTCCGTCACGAAAACGGGGATAACCTAGCGCAGCAGCACCGCCGCCTTCGCCGCCGTCTGCCAGATGCCCCACCCGATCGGGATCAGCACCAGGACCCAGGCCACTACGACCGCGGGGCTGAGCGATGCACGGATGGGTTCGGCATAAGCGGCTGTCCTGTCTGCGCCGGTTGCCGTGGCTTCGGCCTGACGCAAAAGCGACGGATCGACCGGACGGATCAGCAGATTGATCACGAAGGCCACCACCAGCAGCCCGCCCAGCACCCAGTAGATCGGCGGATAGACCGCTGCAGCGGGGACGCCTGCGGCCAGGGCCTTGTCGCGCATGGTCGTCACAATCAATGGCCCCAGCACGCCTGCGGTCGACCACGCCGTCAACAGCCGGCCATGGATCGCGCCGACAAAGCGCGTGCCGAACATATCCGCCAGATACGCCGGCACCGTGGCAAAGCCGCCGCCGTACATCGATGCGCACAGGCAGAACACCAGGATGAACAGCCCGACCGACCCGCCAATCAGCGTGGGCGCGACCAGACCGTACAGCAGCGCACCGATGCCAGTCATGACCGCAAATGTCGTCTTGCGCCCCAGCCGATCCGAAAACGAGGCCCAGGCAAAGCGCCCGCCGATATTGAACAGGCTGATCACCCCGACAAACCCGGCACCGACCGCCGCGACCGCCGCTTTCTGCGCCGCATCGAGCGCGCCGAAGGCCACCAGCGGCTGACCGATCAGGCGCCCGGCAAACACCTCCTGCAACATGGGCGACGCCACGCCGATGATCCCGATCGAAGCCGAGACATTGAGCAGCAGCACCGCCCAGATCATCCAGAACTGCCGCGTCTTGTGCGCGTCATCCAGATGGACATAGCCGCCGGTCACCGCGCCGGCCTTGGCCGCAGGCGGCGTCCAGCCCGCCGGCTGCCAGCCTTCGGGAGTCACGCGATAGCCCAGCGCGCCGGCCATCATCGCCACGAAATACAGCGCCGCCAGGACCAGGAACGTCTGCCACACGCCGGTGTCATGCGTGCCGGCAAAATGCTTCATCAATTTGTCGGCCAGCGGGCTGCCGATCATCGCGCCCCCGCCAAAGCCCATGATCGCCATGCCGGTGGCCAGGCCACGCCGATCGGGAAACCATTTGATCAGAGTCGAGACCGGCGAGATGTAGCCCAGCCCCAGCCCGATCCCGCCGAGCAGCCCGGTACCCAGCCACACCAGCCACAACTGGTGCCACGATACGCCGACCGCACCGATCGCGATCCCGCCCGCCCAGCAGCACGCGGCCACCACGCCCGCCTTGCGCGGACCGACCCGTTCGAGCCACCCGCCCCAGATCGCGGCCGCCGCGCCCAGCACGACGAAGAAAATCGAATAGGTCCACACCAGATCGCTGACCCGCCAGTCGCATGTCGTGGTGGTGATCGCCTGCGCCAGCGTCATGCCCTTGCATACCACCGGCTGCGCGACACCGATCGCGCGCGACAGCGGCAGCCAGAACACCGAGAAGCCGTATGCCATGCCGATGCTGAGATGCATGGCCAGCGCACAGGGCGGAACCAGCCAGCGATTGAAACCGGCCGGTGCGATGGTTCGCGCCCGGTCGAGAAAGCCGGGTGTCGTGGTGGTCATGGGTAACGCTCTCCAAACTGGTGCCCCGGTTAACGGGGTCAGCCGGTCGGAATAGCGCGGTAGCTGGCAATTGGTATTGATATTAACCAAAGTTAACTGCATTTTACAGGTTTGCCCGATAGGGCATCACCCCGGTGCCGCGATGATCATCCGCACCGGCGTCGGGTTGAAACCGTTGCACGGATTGTTGATCTGCGGGCAGTTCGACACCACCACGACCACGTCCATATCCGCGATCAGGTCGACATGCAGCCCTGGCGCCGAAATCCCGTCGACAATGCCGAGCGAACCGTCGGCTTCGACCGGCACATTCATGAAGAAATTGATGTTCGACACCATGTCGCGCTTGGTGCGGCCGAAATCGGCATTGGCGAGCAGGAAATTGTCGACACAGGCATGTTGCGACTTGGTATGATGACCGTAACGTAACGTGTTGGATTCGCAAGAGCACGCCCCGCCGATCGTATCGTGCCGCACGACCGAGGTCGATCCGACCGTCATCATCACGCGGCCCTCGTTCGACAGCAGCGGCGTGCCGCTGGTCAGATAGACATTGCCCTGCGCCGCGATCGTATCGTGCGCGCTATACCGTTCGGCATCGTCCGACGTCGCGTAGATCAGGAAATCGACCGCCTGGTTGCCCTCCAGATCGACGATGCGCAGCGTCTCGCCGGCCTTGACCAGGTGATGCCACGGCGCGCGCGCGGCAACGATTTCGTCATGGACGATCGTCCCGGGCAGATCGGGAACAGGAGCGTTGGGAATCATCGTGTACCCTCACCGGCGGTAATAATCTTCGACATTTTCGAATGCGCGCAAGCCTTCGGGCGTGGCGTTGCGCACTGCATCATCGGGCGGCGTCACCGGCCCGGCCCACGCGGTCGCGCGCACCGGAGTCACTGTGTAGCCCGCGCGCGGATCGCGCACATGCGGGCAATTGGCCAGCACGACGATCACGTCCATCTCCGCGCGTAACGTGACGTGCTGACCGGGGGCGTGCGGCCCGACATCGAGCTCGATCGCGCCATCCGCCGCGATCGCCACCGGCTTGAACCAGGTGACACACGGGTGAATGTCACGCCGCGTCATGCCGTATTTGGCCAGTGCGATCACGAAGCGGTCGCGCGCATTGGGATGTGCGCCGTGGTTGGCGCCGTCGCCATATTTGCGGGCATTCGACGCCTGGTTCGACGCGCCGCAAAATGCATCGCTCCCTTTCGTATCATCCTCGATCACCGACAGCAGCACGCGGCCCATGTCCGACAGCAGGAACCGACCCTGCCCCAGATAGGCATTCCACTGGATCTTGACGGTGTCGGCAACATTCAGCCGCTCGACCGGGCGCTCGGCGTTGAACACCAGCATCGCCACCGCGCCGTCGCCTTGCAGATCGGTCAGCCGCAGGCGGCTGCCGCGCCTGAGCACGCGAGCAGCATAACCGCCGGCGGCAATCGTTTCGTCCCACACCACGTCGTCGGCCGCCACGCCGGGCGGCAGGTCGGTCGCGGCAGTGGCCGGGATCGTGGGCATCGCGTCGACCCGGGTGCCCGCCATCGCGCGCGCGTGGGCGCGCGCGCCGGTCGTATCGGAAGTCGTGCTGGTCATCATGTCAGTCCACAAGTTTCAGCGACAGGCCGATCGTGCGCGGATGCACGGTATAGCCTTCGGTCACGGTGTTGATCTCCGGGCGCTGGATGATCGTCTTGTCGTCGAACAGGTTCTTGACGTAAACCGAAACCTCGTGCGGGCCAAAGCGCAGCGCCAGACTGGCGTTCACCACGCTGTAGCCGGGGTTGTAGTAGTTGGTGTCGGTCAGCAGATAGCTGCCGTAACTATGCCCGGTATAGGCATAATTCACCAGGCCCACCAGCGCCGCCGTCGGCGTGACCTGGTGCAGGTAATTGACCCCGGCCGACGCGGTAAAGCCCGGCACATCGATCAGATGCTGACCCACCGACACATCGATCGGGTTGTTCGACCGGATGATTTTCGCATTGTTCGCGCTGGCCGTCGCGCTCAGCGAAAAGCCGCGCATGACTTTGACCGACACGTCGGCCTCTGCCCCCCAGATCCGCGCATCGCCGACATTGCTGGTGAAATAATAGCCACAGGTCGGCAGATAGATCTGCTGCTGGATGTTTTTCCAGTTGGTCAGATAGCCCGAGGCGTTGAAGCGGATGCGGTGGTTGGCGAAATCGTTTTTCGAGCCGATTTCATACGTCCACAGGCTGTCGCCATCGAAATGTGTCGGCTGGCTGGTCTGGCCGATATTGTTGAAATCGCCGCCGCACACCGATGTCGGGCCAAACACGATCGGCCCGGTCGGCCCGCCCAGCCGGTATCCCTTGGCGATCGAGGCATAGACCGAGCTGGTCGGCGCCAGATCGTGGTACAACGTGCCCTTGGGCAGGAACGCGTGGCTGGTCGCATCCTGCAGATAAGGCGCCGATGCCGGCTGGCCCGGCGTCTGATAGCCCAGGTTGCCGATTTGGTAGAACCCCGTTTCGACCGAGTTGTAATCCTCGTGCGCGGCGGAATAGCGCGCGCCCAGGTCGAGTTTCCAGCCCCGGGCAAAGGCAATGCTGGCCTGTCCGAACACCGCATACTGCTGCTGACGATACGTGCGATCATCGCTTTCATCGACGTTGCCGGGAAACAGCGTGATCGCAGGGCCGCCGCCGGGTTGGCCATATGCCGGATTGCCATAGATCGTTTCGACAAGCGAGTTTTCCATGGTCGTGCCATAGATCGACTGGAAGACCGAATTGACGTTGCCGATCGTCTGAAAATCGGTGTTGTGGACTTTCTGCGTCGCATAATACGCGCCGGCGACCCATTTCAGCCATCTGGCCCCGGCGCTGGTGTCATTCGACGACAGCCGCAATTCCTGGCTGAACTGTTCGTACTGCGTGCGGATATGCACCGCCGAGGGCAGATTGGCGATAATCCCGTCGTTCTGCGCCTGGTACTGCGGATAGATCGGATCGAGGAAAAAGAGGCCGAATGCGCCGCTGTTGAAATACGTCCCGTCTTCCTGCCGTGTAGCGATGCGGCGGTAATACCCGCTGACCGAAGTCAGGTCGGCAAAGCCCATCGTCTTCTTGATCGTCAGGCTGCCCAGAGCAAAGGTGTCCTGGCTTGGCTCGGGCACTTCCTTGTCCTGTTTCCACAGGCCAAGATCCGGATAAAACGCGGCGTTGTCGTCGTTGATCGCGCGTTGGTAGAAAAACGCCGGCGTGATCGTCAGCGTGGAATCGGGCGTGTACGTCGCGCTGACATGCGCGGTCAGGCTGTGGCTGCTGTTGACGCCAAGTTTCTGCAGCGCGCCGGTTTGCGAATACTGGTCGACCCAGCCGCTGTCGTGCTGATAATTGACACTGGCGCGCAGCGACAGCTTGTCGGCGATCACCGGCAGGTTGATCGTCGCGCTGGTCGCGGCATTGCCGCCGCCGTGTTCGGTGGTCGACAAGTCTCCGGTCAATGTCGCGCCGAACCTGTCCGCGCTCGCCGGGTTGGTGATGTAGCGGATCGTGCCGCCTTCGGAACTGTCGCCATACAGCGTGCCCTGCGGCCCGCGCAGCACTTCGACGCGCGCGATATCGGGCAGACGCACCTCGATCGACCCATCGCGATAGAAATTGGGCACGGTAATCGACACATCGTCGAGATAGAGCCCGACGGTCGAGGCCCCCGATGTCGAACTGACCCCGCGGATCACGATATTCGTGCGGCCTTCCTCGCCCGCGACGGTGTTGAACGCCACGCCCGGAACCGCGCGGCTGAGATCGTCGTAATTGGCGATCTTCTGGTCTTGCAACGCATTGCCCGACAGCACCGACAGACTGATCGGCACGGTGCGGATATCTTCGCTGCGCTTCTGCGCGGTCACGATGATTTCGCCGCCGGTGTCAGCGGGAGGCGCACCGGGCGCTGACGCGGCGGGTGCCACCTGCGCCATGCCGGGGCCGGGCATCAGCACCAGCGCAAAGGCCGAGGTCGCGGCGGTAAACGCAATCCGGCGCGAAGCCACTTTGCCAACTGTCATCGCGGTGATTCCCCATGCCCCGTTTTCGGTTCGGGCACAGAATGGGGGATAAGGCACCCATCATGCTAGATGCCAATTTTTGATGATAGCCATAGATTTTGTCTATGCGCGGTGCGTTATAAAGCCGCGCGATAGCGTGCGATTCATTCGGCATTGATGCTATCGGCCAGCTTTGCGACAGCCGGGACGAGCGGGGCGCACGCCCCGGGATCGACGCCGAGCGCCGCACAGATATCGGCAACCGTAGCAACGGGCCTTTGCGCAAACGTTTCGTCGGTGACGTGCAAAGGGTTCGATCTGTCGTGCCTTGAACCACGCGTTCCAGGCCAGGTCAGCTTGGGTGAAGTTGGCAACCTCTAGCAGTCGATCATGTGCCGGATACTGGAGCCATTCACGGCACCATGCAATGTCAGGTGCGCGAAGCGATGAACGCGCGCCAGCCGCCAAGTTCGGTGATATCGGTTGCGCCGGTCAGCGCGCGTGGCTCTGCAACGAAGCCTTTGACCGTGCTTGCGTCGGCCAGCGTGACCGTGCCGATCGCCAGCGGCGGGGGCACTTCGGCGACAAAGCTGCCGAAGGCCGCCATGTCGAGCTCGTAGACTTCGACCGCGATCGCCGCACCGGTGGCATCGTGGATCAGCGCGGGCTTTGGCGGCACGCTGTCGGCCATCGCATAGAGGCGGTACGTCGGCGCCGTGGTCGTGGTGGCGACGTGCCTGGCATTGCGCGAAGTCAGTTGCCAGTGCAGCGGCATGCCTTCGAGATGCGCGCCGACAACGGCGAGGTGAACGGTTTCCATCGGGGTCTCCAAATCGAGTGGGGGCGTCGGATAGGGATCATCGGCGAGCCATTGCGCGGCGAAATCGAACAGCGCGCGGTCGGTCCAGGCCGGGCCGATCAGCGTCACGCCAAAGCCGGTGCCATTGGGCCGCCAGCCCGCCGGCACCGCGATCGCGGCCATGTCGAGCAGGTTCACGAAATTGGTATAGAGCCCCAGATTGCTGTTGAGCGCGATCGGCGCCGCGCGCATTTCCACCAGCCGATAGATTGTCGGCGTTGTCGGCAGGAACAGCGCGTCGATATCGCGCCACATCGCATCGGACTGCTGTTTCAGCTCGGCCAGGCGGTAAATGCCCCTGAACACCTCGACCGCGCTGCGCCCCTGGCCGCCTTCGACGATCGTGCGCACAACCGGATCGATGCTGTCTGGATGGCTCGCCAGAAAGTCGGCCATCGCGGCAGTTCGCTCGGCCACCCACGGCCCGTCATACAGCAACCGCGCGGCCTCCGACAGCGGAGCAAGGTCGATGTCGACAAGCGTGGCGCCCATCGCGACCAGTCGTTCGAGTGCCTGATCGTAAAGGCGTTCGGAGGCCGGATCGCCCAGGAACTGGCGCTGGTGCGGCAAGGGCACCCCGACGCGCGATAGCGCAAGGGGCTGGTCCGCCTCGCTGCGCGACCACGGATCCGCGGCATCGGCGCCGGCCGCGACCGCATCGACCAGCGCGGCATCCGCGGGGTTGTGGGCAAACACCGTGACGCAATCGAGCGAGCGGCACGCGGGCACCACGCCTGCGGTGCTCCACCGGCCCTTGGTCGGTTTGAACCCGATCAGACCGTTGAATGCAGCGGGCACGCGGCCCGATCCGGCGGTATCCGTGCCCAGCGCAAACGGCACCAGCCCCGCCGCAACCGCCACGGCAGAGCCCGAGCTCGATCCGCCGCTGACATAGGCGCGGTTCGTCACGCAAGCCGGCGCGCCATGCGGGCTGCGCGTGCCGTTGAGACCGGTGGCAAACTGGTCGAGATTGGTCTTGCCCATCGCCACCGCGCCCGCCGCGATCAGCCGCGCGACGACGCCCGATGACACTGCGGGATCATAGGCGAAATCGGGGCAGCCGGCGGTGGTGGGCGCGCCGGCCAGGTCGATATTGTCCTTGATCGCAAACGGGACGCCGGCCAGCGGCAGCACTTCGCCCGCGACAATCCGCGCGTCCACCGCACGCGCCATGGCCAGCACCGCAGCCTCGGGCAGCCGGTGGATCCACACCGCCGGCTGGATTTCGGCATAGGCCGCGATCCGCGCCAGCGCCATTTGCGCGATGGTTTCGGCCCGGAATGCGCCGCTGCGCACGCCCTGCGCGATCTCTGCGACGGTTGTGGGGTGGGTCATGCGGGTTCGATCGCCAACATGGCGGCGCCTGGCTGGATCACCTGGCCCTCACTGACATAGACACGCCGCACCACGCCCGCTGCGGGGCTGGGCACCGGGCATTCCATCTTCATCGCCTCGATCACCGCGATCGGTTCGCCAAGCGCGACGGTATGCCCTTCGCAGGCGAGCATTTTCCACACGCTGCCGCCGAACGGCGCCTCGACCAGTTCGGACCCGGTGGGCACGTCGATCGCACCATCATCGACGAAGCCGCTGCCCGCATCGACCAACGCGGCGACACGGTCGAATTCGCCGCTATCCTGCCACGCCGCGCGCTCGGCATCGAACGCGGCCTGGCGCGTCGTTTGAAACGCAGCGATGCTGTCAGCATGCTTGGCCTGAAACGCGCGATAGTCCGACAGGCGGAATTCGCCCTCCTCGATTGCGATTTCGCGCCGCCCAAGCGGGAAATCATGGCGCCACTGCGTCAGTTCGTCATGGCTGACCGGAAAGAATTTGATCCGGTCGAAAAAGCGCAGCAACCATGGCTTGCCATCACGGAACGCCTGCGTCTGGCGATGCGTGTTCCACACCTGGATCGTGCGGCCGAACAGCTGGTATCCGCCCGGCCCCTCCATGCCATAGATGCACATATACGCGCCGCCGATGCCCACGACATTGGGCGGGGTCCACGTGCGCGCCGGGTTGTATTTGGTGGTGACGAGGCGGTGGCGCGGATCAACCGGCGTCGCCAGCGGCGCCCCGAGATAGACATCGCCCAGCCCGAGCACGAGGTAATCGGCATCGAACACGATCTGTTTGACCTGTTCGGCGCTGTCCAGCCCGTTCACGCGGCGGATGAATTCGATGTTGTCGGGACACCACGGCGCATCGTCGCGCACCGCGCTGATGTATTTGTCGATCGTCTGGTAGATCGCAGGGTCCGCCCACGACAGCGGCAGATGCACCACGCGCGACGGGATCGCGAAATCATCGAGCCCACCCAGCCGTTGCTCCGCCGCGATCAGCGCCTCCATCAGTGCCGATTGCACCAGCACGCGCGCATCGTAATGGATCTGCACCGACCGCACGCCCGGCGTCACGTCGATCACCCCCGGCAGCGCCAGCCGGTCGAGCTCGAGCATCAGCGCATGGACCCGCAGCCGCAGTTCCAGATCGAGCACGATCGGACCGTATTCGACCAGCAGATGCCGATCCCCCTGGCGCCGATACGTTGCCGCTGGCCGCGTGCCATCTCCGGCGATCGTGTGCAGCACCGGTGATGCCGGCGGCATCGGGTCGCCCGCAAACGGCGCGGGCGCGGTCAGCGTTGCGATCAGCGCATCCTGCGCGCCTTCCGCCCAGCGCGCCTCGGCCTCGGACACCGGCGCGAACCGCACTGTATCGCCCGGCGACAATTGGCCGACTTTCCACAGATCGGCCGCAATCACCACGAACGGACAGACAAAACCGCCCAGCGACGGCCCATCGGGCCCGAGGATGATCGGCATGTCGCCGGTAAAATCGACCGCGCCGATCGCATAGGCATTGTCGTGGATATTCGACGGATGCAGCCCCGCTTCGCCGCCGTCGCGCCGCGCCCATTCGGGCTTTGGCCCGACCAGCCGGACGCCGGTGCGGTTCGAATTGTAATGCACCTGCCAGGCTGTTTCGCGGATCATGCGGATGTCGGCATCGGTAAAGAAATCGGGCGCGCCATGCGGGCCATAGAGCACGCTTATGCTCCATTCGTGACCGATCGGCGGGACCAGGGCGGCAGGCAATGGCGTTTCCGGCCCGGTCGCATCGGTCAGCAGGTGCAAGGTATCGCCGGTCATCACCGCGCGGCCGGCATGGCCGCCGAATTCGCCCAGGGTAAACGCGCTGCGGCTGCCCAAATACAACGGCGCATCGATCCCGCCCGCCAGCATGCAATACGCGCGCATCCCGCCGCCCTGGACACGCCCGACGCGCAGCACCTGCCCCGCCGCAACCGCAACCGGTGTCCAACGCGGCACGGGGACGCTGTCAAGCGTCGTGCCGCAATCGGCGCCGGTCAGGCAGATGCGCGCCGGCCCCATGAATTGCAGCGAAGGCCCCGCAGCGGTAATTTCCAGCCCCGCCGCGTCTTCGCGATTGCCCAGCAGGCGATTGCCCAACCGGAACGATAGCGCATCCATCGGCCCCGATGGCGGCACGCCGACATCCCACAGCCCGGTGCGCCCCGGATAATCCTGCACCGTGGTCGCCGCGCCCGCGCCCAGCACGCGGATCGACGAGGGCGTCCACGCAAGTTCGCCCAGCGCGCGGGTCGAGACTTGCCCGCTGACAAACGCCGGGCTGCGCACGACAGCGCGCAGCCAGCGCAGATTGGTTTCGATTCCCGCCAGCCGGGTTTGGTCGAGCGCCGCCTGCATCGCTGCGATCGCTTCATCGCGGGTCGGCGCCGTGACGATCAGTTTGGCCAGCATCGGGTCGTACCAGGCGGGCACATCGCTGCCGCTTTCGACCCAGCCATCGACGCGCAGGCCGGCATTCCGGTCGGGGTATGCGACTTCGACCAGCCGCCCCGAACTCGGCTGAAAATCGCGCGACGGGTCTTCGGCGTACAGCCGCACCTGAATCGAATGCCCCCTGGGCTCGGCGACAAAGTCATCGAGGAACGAGAAATCGCCGCCCGCGCCCCTGATCATCCATTCGACCAGATCGACACCCGTAACCTGCTCGGTCACGCCATGTTCGACTTGCAGCCGGGTGTTGACCTCCAGGAAAAAGAAATCGTCGCGCTGCCCATCGTACAGGAATTCGACCGTCCCGGCCGAACGGTAATCGGCGCCTGCCGTCAGCCGCACCGCTGCGTCGATCAGCGCGGCGCGCGTGGCCGGCGGCAGATGCGGCGCGGGGGTCTCTTCGACCACTTTCTGGTTGCGCCGTTGCAGCGAACAGTCGCGTTCGCCCAGTGCCACGACCCGCCCCGCGCCATCGCCGAACACCTGCACCTCGATATGCCGCGCCAGCGCGACATAGCGTTCCAGAAACACGCCGCCATTGCCGAAATTGCCCGCGCCAAGCCGCGCAACCATCGCGAACGCATCGCCCAGTTCGCTTTCATCGGCACACACTTTCATGCCGATCCCGCCCCCGCCGGCGGTGGCCTTCAGGATCACCGGATAGCCGATCCGCGCGGCTTCGATGGCGGCAGCGGCGGCATCGGTCAACAGGCCCGACCCCGGCGCCAGCGGCACGCCATGCGCCTGCGCCAGGTCACGCGCGGTGTGTTTCAGCCCGAAGGCCAGGATGTTTTCGGCGCTGGGCCCGATGAATACGATGCCGGCATCGGCGCAACCTTGCGCAAAGGCGGTGTTTTCCGACAGGAACCCGTAACCCGGGTGGATCGCCTGCGCGCCGGTGGCCCTGGCCGCCGCCAGGATCGCCGGGATATTCAGATAGCTTTCGCTGGCCGGCGCGGGCCCGATCAGCACCGCCTCGTCCGCCAGCGCGACATGGCGCGAACCGGCATCGGCCTCGCTGAACACGGCGACCGAGCCGATGCCCATGGCACGCAACGTGCGCATGATGCGGCAGGCGATCGCGCCGCGATTGGCGATCAGGACTTTGCGGAACGGCTGCATCATTCAGGAACTCGCGGAAATCTTGCGCAACAGCGGCACATCATATGTTGCCGTCGCGCCGTAACGGTGCGGCGCATGGGGATCATGGCGGCGCTTGTCGAATGCCAGCACGCGCGTGCCCAGCTTGAACGCTTCGGCAATGTCGTGCGTGACCATCACCACGGTCAGCCCGTGTTCGCGCCACAGCCGCGTGACCAGCTCGTGCATATCGACGCGGATGCCCGGATCGAGCGCGCCGAACGGTTCATCGAGCAACAGCACGCGCGGGTGTTTCACCAGCGCCTGCGCCAGCGCCAGCCGCTGCTGCATGCCGCCCGACAATTGTGCCGGATACTGGTCGCGCGCGTGGCTCAGCCCGACCGCGTCGAGCATTGCCTCGGCATCGGCCACCGCCGCGCGGCGACGCGCGCCGAACAGCCGGCCCAGTACCGGCGCGCCCGCGCATTCCAGCCCGAACAGCACATTGCCAAGCACGGTCAGATGCGGGAACACCGAATACCGCTGAAACACCACACCGCGATCGGGCCCGCATTCGGCGCGCATCGGCGCGCCATCGAGCAGGATGCTGCCCTTGGTCGGCGCTTCCTGCCCCAGGATCAGCCGCAGGAACGTGCTCTTGCCCGCGCCCGACGGCCCGACCACCGACACGAACGAGCCCGGCGCGATGGCCAGATTGACGCGTTCGAGCACGACCTTGTCGCCGTATTCGACCCAGACGTTTTTCAGTTCGAGCAGAGCGTCGCTCATCGTGCGGCCGCCCAGGGAAAACCACGCCGCGAAATCGCCTGCAGCAGCGTATCGGCCACGATCGCCAGCAGCGAAATCCACGCCACATACGGCAGGATGATATCCATCGCGAGATAGCGCCGGACGAGGAATATCCGGTAGCCCAACCCGACATCCGACGCGATCGCCTCGGCCGCGATCAGGAACACCCACGCCGGGCCCATCGACAGCCGCAGCGTCTCGATCAGGCGCGGCATCAATTGCGGCAGAGCGACCCGGATGGCCACCTGCCACGAATTGGCGCCCAGCGTTTCCGCCTTGATGAACTGTTCGGCGGGCAATCCGGCGACATACGACGCCAGGTCGCGCGTCATATACGGGGCAATGCCGATCGCGATCAGCGCGATTTTCGCAGCTTCGCCCAGCCCCAGCGCGATGAACAGGATCGGCAGCACCGCGATCGGCGGGATGACCGCGATCACGGTGATCATCGGCCCCAAAATGGCGCGTGCCAGTGGCATGACCCCGAGCAACAGACCGATAACCAGCGCGGTCACGGTCGCCAGCGCAAGTCCCGCGCCCAGCCGCATCAAACTGGCCAATGTATCCGCCAGCAGCGTGATCTGGCCCGTCACCGGGTCGACCTGGGCCCCCATGCGCCACAGCGCCGCGCCCATCGCGCCGATCGTGGGCAGCACCTTGTCCGCCGGATTGTCGGCATGGCGCAGGGCGGCGGCAATCGCATAAACGATGATCAGGATCAGGATCGGCACCGCGCCCGCGACAATCCGCCCGCGCCGGCTGGGCCGCAGATTGATCACGCGGGTCATGGTTTTACAGCTTGCCGTCGGCGGCAAGCTGCATGAACGCCGGGTCGAAGCGCAATTTGACATTCGCCGGATCGCCCAGCGTCTTGCCGCCCGGAAACGCGATACCGATCGCATCGACCGTCGTCGCCGCCGGGCCGAACAGGCCCTTGGCAAATGCAAACTGCCGCACGCGATCGGTCACCGTCATCAAATCGGGGCTTTTGGCCAGCGCGAGTGCATCGGCTGGCGTGTAATACAGATGCGTCGTCGCCAGTTGCGCGTCATAGCCTTCGGGCGTGGTGCCTGCGTCATGGGCCATCTGCGCGCGCGCCGCTTTGCCGGTGGCATCGGCCTTGTGCATGGCTGCCATCGTTTCGTACCAGATACCCGCCAGCGCCTTGCCCAGCGCCGGATTGGCCTTCAGCGTTGCAGAGCTGACCGCCATGACGTCGAGGATCTCGTTGGGAATCTGATGGCTGTCGAACACCAGTTTTGCGCCAGCGGCCTTTTTCACTTCCGACAATTGCGGGTTCCAGGTGACGACCGCGTTGACTGTCGGCGAAGCAAACGCACCGACGATATCGGCATCGCCGGTGTTCACCAGTTTGACATCCGACAGCTTCAGCCCGGCCTTTTCCAGCCCGCGCGCCAGCAGATACTGCGACACCGACAATTCGACCAGATTGACCGAACGCCCCTTGATATCGCCGATCGTGTTCGCATTCTTCAGCACCACGCCATCGTTGCCATCGGAATAATCCCCGATGATCGCAACGGTCGTGTCCTTGCCCCCTGCGGCCGGAATGGTCAGCGCGTCCATCGACGTCGCAACCACGCCATCCAACTTGCCGGCAGTGTACTGGTTGACCGATTCGACGTAGTCGTTGACCTGCACCAGCTTGATCGAAATACCGTATTTGTCGGCCCATTTCTTCACGATCCCGGACTCTTGCGCATAAGGCCAGGGCATCCATCCGGCATAGATCGACCAGCCGATGGTGAAATCCTTTTTCGGCGCCTCGGCCGCAATGCCGTCGGCACCGGCCGCGCCGGATTTGGAATGGCCGCAGGCGGCAAGCGCCAGCAGGCTGGCGCAGGCAAGCGTCATACGCAACGAACGGATCACGGCAGGATTTCCTTATGTCGTGGCATTTGCGGGAAGTGCCCAAGCGCGGGCCATCACGCTAGAGCGAGATTGGCGATGTTGGGCATAGAAAAAATCTATGGGTAAGCGAGGGTATTGCCCGCCCCGCATACGTCGTGGCGAAGCGAATCCGCCATGACGAACAAGGCGAGCGTCATCCACCCGAACCCTGCGGCCGCGCGCGCAACCGGCGCAGGATTTCGTCCAGGAACAATTGCGTGGGCGTGTCGCGCGTCGGCACCTGGCGCGACAGCAGATAGATGTCGTACGACGGTTCGGCATCGCGCGGCAACAGCGGCCACAACCGATCGCGCGCGACCAGGTCCTCGGCGGCCAGCACCGGCAAAAACCCGATGCCGACGCCCAGGCTGATCAGGCGCTTGGCCTCATGCACATCTTCGGCCAAGCCGTTGACCACAGTGCCGAGGCCATACCGCTGGCGCAGCCGCGTGATCGTGTCGAGTTCGTCATTGCCGGTCAGCACGAAGCCTTGATCGCGCAGATCGTTCAATCGCGCGACGCGGCGGCCATAGAGCGGGTGATTGCGGTCGCAGTAGATCTGCTGAACTTCGACAAACAGCGGCTCGTAATTGAGCCCGGCGCGCACGCCGCTGTCGCAACCGACGCCGATTTCCACTTCGCCGCGCTCTATCGATTCGAGCACTTCACGCCACGGAGACACACGCAGTTCGATCTGGATCGCGGGGTGCCGGCGGCGGAATGTCGCGATCGCCTCGTCGAATTCGGGCGACACGATCGATGATATCATCTGGATGCGGACCAGTCCCTGGACCTGCTTCATCGCTTGCGCGACCTGGTGCGGCACCATCCGCGCCGCCTCGAACATGTCTTCGCAGATCAGCAGCAGCGCACGGCCCGCTACCGTAAGTTCGACGCCCTGCGCCGATCGCATCAGCAATTGCGTGCCAACCGTGTCTTCCAGCCGCTTCAACGCGACGCTGATCGTGGGCTGCTGCCGATTGAGCTTGCGCGCCGCTGCGCCGATCCCGCCCGCACGGACGATCTCGACAAACGTGCGCAGCAGATTCCAGTCAACCCGCGCGGCAAAACTGCGACCGGCGCGGAGCGCGGTTTCGGCACCATGGTCTGACATTTCGCCACTCTGGCGCATCGCGCCGCGATACGCCAGATGGCAGTTACCCGTTCACGGCGTCAAAAGCACGCTGTGGTGGGCTCAGCGGCAATCGACGCGGTAATCGCGGCCATCCCGGTCATGGCGATAGCATTGGCCATCGTCGTGACGTGTGATCGCGCCAACCACGGCACCGCCTGCGGCCCCGATCGCTGCGCCGGTCAGAACCCCGCCGCCGGCAACGCCTGCAACCACTGCGCCGGCGCCTGCACCGATCAGCGCGCCATTGGCCACACGGCTGTGCGTGCAGCCGGACAGGCCCGCCATGGCCAGCGAAGCGGCGGCCAGCACGCCGCCGATATTGCCCAGTTTCATCGAATTCTCCTGTGCTTGAATCACGACAGGAAAAATGGGGAGATCGCCCAAATGTTCCGGATCAGCGCGCGATGCCCGTGCCGCGAACGATATCCCGATACCGCCGAATTCGAGACGATACGCATTGCCCAACCGCACTTTTGCTTCGTATTCAAGGACTTTGAACTTGATTGCTGACGAGTCCGGTCCGTTCGGTCCTTGCATACTTGCGCCAGGACAAAGACCGGATCTTGACGAAAAGCGCGCTTTGAAACTCATCAATCACCAACAGGGCGGTCAGGATGCCACTTCCATCAGGTAGCTTTTTGCTGGCAAATCTGAATGATGGGTTTGGTATCTACGAATATGAATATTCCGACTCGTCGGGGGCCTTCGACAGTCAGATCTGGTCGCAATCGGGCACCACCGACACGCTGTTGTATACGTATGTCAATGTCGGCGGCGTCCTGCCCGAAGGGGTGCTGGGCGGCCAATATCTGTACGAGGTCTCTGTCAGTGCTGCCGACGGCACCGCCTCGACCCAGTTGTACGGAACCGACGGAACCGCCGTCGGATCGCAATTGCTGTATACGATCCCCAATTACCTCGGCGACGATTCCTTCGCGTCGGCAAACGGATTTGCATTCTTCCAATACGAAAAGTCCGCTTCCGGCGGCCAGAGCGCGGTGGTGTTTTCGTCGAACGGCACTGTGGCAGGTACAAACCCGCTGGTCAGCCTGAATGGCGCGACCAATGTCAGCTACAACGTCGGCAACTACGTTTCGGATGGCGCCGGCATAGCGTTCGAGGTTCTGGAAAGCCAGACCATCGCATCTACCGTGACCTACACCACGCTTATCTATGAATCCGACGGCACTGCCGCCGGCACGACGCTGATGTGGACTCTGGCGAACACCAACGGCGCGACGTTTCCGCAACCCCTGCTTACGCCCGCCGCGTCGGCCACGACCGCCGTTGGCAAAAACACCGTCATCTCCAGTCTTGGCGTGCTGTATTACTCCACCACATCCGGCGCTGTGGTCACGGTCAAGATCACCGCCGTCGACGGGACCGTAAACACCAGCGCCAACCAGGGAACCGTGGCCGGTGCCAACAGCGCCAGCCTGACCCTGACTGGCTCGCTCGCGCAGATCAACGCGGACCTGGCAGCGCTGACCTTCGCCGGCACGACAGTCGGCAACGGGTCGATTTCAGTCACTGCCTCATCCAACGGCACGACCAGCGCCACATCGGTGTCCGCGGTTCAGGTGGCGCCGGCTGTTCCCGGCGTGGCCATCACCAGCACCGGCGGATTGACCAACCAGACCGCCCAGACAATCTCGGGCACGATCGATGTCTACGACGCCGGGTTGACCGTTTCGATCTACGACAGCGGTACGTTGCTGGGCTCGGTCAAACCGGCGGCGAACGGCAACTGGACCAGCACAGTCACGCTGCCGTCCACGCAAGGCGGGCAATCGCTGATCGCGCAGGCGACCAACGCATACGGGACCGTGGGCAGCAGTCAAACCGTTGTCTACACGCTCGATACGATCGCGCCGGTGCTTGCCATCACGACCGCAGGCGGCATCGTCAACCAGCAGCCGCAGTCCCTGTCGGGCACGATCGACGCTGCCGATGCCGGGCTTGTCATCTCGATCTACGACGGCACAACCCTGCTGGGCACCACCACCGCCAATGCCGGCGGCACCTGGACCAAGGCGGTGACGCTGTCGTCGGCGCAAGGCGCACATACGCTGACCGCGCAAGCCACCGACGCCGCGGGAAACACGGGAACCAGCGCCGCTGACGTCTTCACGCTTCAGACCCTGCCCCCGGCGCTGGCGATTACCGGCGTCGGCACGGGCACCAGCGGACAGACCCTGTCCGGCACCATAGACATGGCCGACGCCGGGCTTGCCATCACGATCTATGATGGCGCGACCGTGCTGGCTAATGCGTCCGCCAATGCCTCGGGCGTCTGGACCGCCACCTTCACCGCGTTGGCGCAGGGCGTGCACACGCTGACAGCGCAAGCCACCAACAGCTTTGGCAAGGGCACCTCGAACACCGAGACCGTCCTGGTCAGTGCCTCGACCGCGGTTTCGGGCGGCAACAAGGCCGTCGTGTTCCTCGGCGCGCCGGACAGCGTCACCCTGTCCGCAACTGCGGGCGCGTGGGATACCGTCAATGCCGGCAGCGGCACCGTCACGCTGTCCGGCGCGCAGGCGGCGATCAGCGGCGGCGGGGTCGCGATCAATTTCGCTTCGGGCACATCGGGCAATGTGGTCGGACTTTATGCGACTGGCGGCACCTGGGATTCTGTTTCCGGAACGGGGGGCACAATCTATCTGACCGGATCGCAGTCCGCCGTGACCGGCGGCGGCAACGTCATCAGCTTTGCCGGCGGCACCGGCAATGTCGTGGGCCTGTACAACACCGGCGGCAACTGGGATTCGATCTGGGCGCCTGGCGCCGAAACGATCTACCTCACCAGCGCGCAGGCCGCGATTACCGGCGGCGGCAACACCATCAGCTTTGCCGGCGGCACCGGCAATGTCGTTGGCCTGTACAACACCGGCGGCAACTGGGATTCGATCTATGCGCCGGGCAGCGAGACTATCTACCTGACCAGTGCGCAGGCCGCGATCAACGGCGGCGGCAACACCATCAGCTTTGCCGGCGGCACCGGCAATGTCGCGGGTCTGTACAACACCGGCGGCAACTGGGATTCGATCTATGCGCCGGGCAGCGAAACCATCTACCTGACCAGTGCACAGGCCGCGATCACCGGCGGCGGCAATGCGATCAGCTTTGCCGGCGGCACCGGCAACGTCGTGGGCCTGTACAACACCGGCGGCACGGCGGACACGATCTGGGCGCCCGGCAGCGACACGATCTATTTCACCAGCGCCCAGGCCATCGTCACCGGCGGCGGCGACAGCATCAGCTTTGCCGGCGGCACCGGCAATGCCGCCACGCTGGTAAACACCGGCGTTGCCGGGGATTCAGTCTATGCATCGAACGGGACCATCACCCTGGTCACCGCGCAGGCCGCCATCACCGGCAGCACCGACACGGTAAACTTTACCGGCACCAGCGCCGCAACGCTGAACGGCGGCACCGAAACCCTGACCTTTCAGCACGGCATCGGCGGCATCGACGTCATCAACGGCTACACCACGACCGACACCCTGCAATTCAGCACGTCGGATTTCGCAAACTATGCCTATCTGATGAATTCCGGCGATGTCAGCCAGGTCGGCGCCGACACCCTGATCAAGCTCGACGCCAACGACAGCGTCAGACTGACCAACTTTTCCGCATCGTCGCTGACGTCTGCGCAGTTCCACTTCGTATAACGAAACCGGTAGATTTAGAGCTACGCCCTCTTCAGCGCTTTGCCAACGCAATCGCGCGGCCCGCCGCTGCCGGCCGTTCCAGCGTGGCATGCGTTTCGACCAATGCCGCAACCGCTTCGGCAACCGGCGGCAGCATCGCCGCCGCCCGGTCGGCCTTTGCATCCACATGCAGCAGCATGTGTTCAGCCGTGGCAATCACCGTGCCGTCGGCACCGGTCATCGTGTGGAAGATGTGCAGGCGCTTGGCATCGGCGTCGAGCACTTGCGTCGTCGCGCGGATCGCCTCGCCCAGCCTTGCCTGGCCCAGATGGCGCAGATGGCTTTCTACCGTGTAGAACGAATGCCCGGCCGCGACATAGTCCGGGCCCGCCCCGATCTTGGCCAGCAGCACGTCGGTCGTGTCGCCAAACACCTTCAGGTAGGCCCATTCGGTCATGTGGCCGTTGTAATCGATCCAGGCCGTATCGACATGCGTGCTCAATCCATCGGTGTCGGCAGGTTGTTTCGCAGCCAGCCGCTCGCCATAGGCTTTCAGCGTCGCGCCGGCGGCAAAGTCGTTGGCTTTCAGCGCGGTCATCACATCAACCAGGCAGTCATCACGCTTTTGTTCGTATTCGCGCAGGCCAATCCCGGCCGCCTGGTCATCGGATTGCGCCGCGACGGTATCGGTCAATTCGTCAGTCAGTTCGCACGCGACCAGATGGGTCCACGGCAGTTTCAGCGCGGGGCCGAACTGCGCGAGGAAATGGCGCATCCCGGCTTCGCCGCCGGCCAGCCGATAGGTCAGGAACGTGCCCATGAACGACCAGCGCAGGCCCGCGCCATAGCGGATCGCGTCATCGATTTCGGCAGTCGTGGCCACGCCGTCGTTGACCAGCCACAACGCCTCGCGCCACAGCGCTTCGAGCAGGCGATCAGCGATGAAGCCATCGACCTCGACGCGCACCTGCAACGGCTGCATGCCGCATGAGGTATAAAGCGCCGTGGCCAGATCTTTCGTGGCCTGGCTGGTCTTGTCGCCGCCGCAGATTTCGACCAGCGGCAACAGGTATACAGGGTTGAACGGATGCCCGACGACAAAGCGTTCGGGGTGCGCCATGTTTGCCGCCAGCTTGCTGGGCAGCAGGCCGGATGTCGACGAGCCGATGATCGCATCCGGGCGCGCCGCCGCTTCGATCTGGGCAAGCACGCGCTGCTTCAGATCCTCGATTTCGGGCAGGCTTTCCTGGATGAAATCGGCATTGGCGACCGCATCCGCCAGGCTGCTCGCGATATGCACCGCGCCTTCTGCCGGCAGCAGTGCGCCCAGCATCCGCTGTTGCGCACGCCGCGCGTTGCCCAGCACCGCCTCGACCTTGCGGCCGATTTCGGGATCGGGATCGAACATGCGCACGTCATAGCCGGCCAGCGCAAACCGCGCTGCCCAGCCCGCGCCGATCACGCCGCCGCCGACAAGGCCGATCGTGCGGATTTTCGTCACATCGCTCATGATCAACCCCAACGCTTCGTCAGTTTCAGCTTTTCGCGCACTTCTGCGGGTCCCAGAATGCGCCCGCCCATGCCTTCGAGGATCTGCCGCGCACGCGTTACCAGATCGCCATTGGTCGCCAGTTGCCCGCGCCCGAGATACAGGTTGTCCTCCAGCCCGACGCGCACGTTGCCGCCGGCCAGCGCAGCCATTGCTACATAGGGCATCTGCATCCGTCCGATCGAAAACCCGCTGAAAATCGCACCGGCCGGCAGGCGATGGACCATCGCCATCGTTGTCAGCGGATCGGCAGGCGCGCCATACGGAATGCCCATGCACAGCTGGATCATCACCGGTTCGTCGAGCAGGCCCTCCTTGATCAGCTGGTGCACAAATACCAGGTGCCCCGCGTCGAACACTTCGAGTTCGGGCCGCACGCCCAGTTCCTGCACATGCGCGGCCATCGCGCGCAACATGCCCGGCGTGTTGGTCATCACGTAATCGCCTGCGGCGAAATTCATCGTGCCGCAATCGATCGTGCAGATTTCGGGCAGCAGTTCGGCGACATGCACCAGCCGCTCGATCGGCCCGACCATGTCGGTGCCTTCGGCCTTCAGCGGCAGCGGCGTTTCGCCCGGACCGAACACGATGTCACCGCCCATGCCCGCGGTCAGGTTGATGATCACGTCGACACCCGAATCGCGGATGCGCTCGACCACTTCGCGGTACAGCGCGGGATCGCGCGAGCCGATGCCGGTGGCGGGATCACGCACGTGGATATGCGCGATCGCAGCGCCGGCGTTGGCCGCCTCGATCGCGGCCTCGGCGATCTGCTTGGGGGTGATCGGCAGGTCGGGATGCTTGTCGGCGGTTTCGCCCGACCCGGTCACTGCGCACGTGATGAATGTCTCGTAATTCATGGGCTTCCCGTCCTTGGATCAGGCCGCCAGAATACCGCTGCGCCGCGCGTGACATTCGCGTTTTACGAACCGCTATGCACCTTTTGCGACATCACACCGGTTCTTCGCCAAGCACATGCGAAGGCACGCCCTGATAGCGCAATCCCGGCAGCAGATGTTCGCGCTTCATCACGACGCTGTTGGCGCCGACATGCGTGCGATCGTCGATCACCGCGCCGTATAGCGGCACCGTGCCGCGCGCCATCGTCGCGCCCGCGCCGATGTGCACGCAATCGACTTTCAGCACGCGATCCTCGAACGTATGCGCCTGAAACATCGCGCTGACTGTCGCTTCATCGCCGATGTGGATCATGTCGGGATCGACCACTTGCGCAAATTGGGGACCCAGCACCGCGCGCCGACCGATCTTCAGCCCCATCGTGCGCAGATACACCGGCAGCAGAAACGTGCCCTCCAACTGCCGCAGAATGCTGGCGGCATAGCGCGCCCAGGCGACGAACACATAGTCCCACCGGCTGCACCAGCACGACCACAGCGCATGCTGCCCGGGCTTGACCCGCCCGATCAACACCCATTTCAGCACCAGCACCGCCCCGCACAGCGCGACCAGCGGCATCAGCGTAACCAGCGGGATCACCACCAGCGCATAGACCAGCGGCGATGCCAAATCGCGCGCTGCCGCGAGCGCGGAAAACCACTCGGCGCTCAACACCACCGGCAGCACCGGCAGGACAAACCGCGCCACTTCCCACAACGCGCGGTTGGCATAGCGGATCGGCGAGGGATCGAACGTCAGGCTGCGATCGACCTCGATCACTTCGCGGCGCGGCAGGTCGAATGCGGGATGGCCGAAGCGCGCCTTGCCGGCCGCGATTTCGGCGGCATTGGCGGGCGTCGCGATACCGATCAGGATATCGTCGGGCAGCACTTCGCCCGGCGGGATCACCACATGATTGCCCAGGAACGTGTTGCGCCCCAGCACCGTGTGCCCCAGCCGCACCGTGCCATGGCGCACGATTCCGCCGCCGAGATAGATCCCGTCGGCAAAAAAGGTCTCGGCGCCGATCGTAACCAGTTCGGGCACGACATCGGTGATTGTGCTGATTTCGCAGGCGCGGCCGACCTGCATCCCTGCCAGCCGCAGCCAGCGCGGCCAGAAGATCGTGCCGGTCAGCCATTCGCCCGACAGCGTCAGCATGCCCGCCTTCAGCCAGGCGCGCAGATACGCAAGGCTCCAGCGCGAATACGTGCCCGGCTTTACCGGCCCCATCAGGCGCATCATCAGCGCCGTCCATGTCAGCGTCAGCGGCAGCGACAGCACCGTCACCGCCAGTACCACAGCCCCCGCGCGCGTGAAAAACGTCGGGTGCCACGCCCAGCGCCACACATCGGCCGCGCGCACCCCCGTCGCCAGGCACAGCGCCAGGGCCAAAGCCTGCGCCGGCAGCGCGGCGATGAAGCCCAGCCCCGCCTCGCACACCATCGCCAGCGCGTCCCACAAGCCGTGCGCGATGCCATCGGTCACGGGCGGCGGCGCCGGCGGGGCGAACCCCTTTGGCCGTGCAGGCACCCCATCCCATAGCTCGCCCGCCGGTATAGTCATGCCTGGATTGAGCACCGACAGCGCGGTCAGCTGGCTGTCTGCGCCCATCCGGCACCACCCGCCGATCCCCGCGCGGGTCAGCATCGTTGCGCCTGCCTCCAGCACGATCGGCCCGATCACCACATCGCCGCGATCGAGATCGGCCAGGCCGATCATCGCATCCTGCCCGATCGCCACGCCGTCGCCGATATCGAGCAGATCCCACCCGCCGCGCGCCAGATCGACCCCGCGATGGATATGCACCCCGCGCCCGATTTTCGCGCCCAGCGCACGCAAAATCGCCTGTTGCAATCCCGACCCCTGCAACAGCGGCCACGGGATCAGCCGCGCCACCGACACCACCATCCAATGCCGCAGATACCATCCGCTCCACACCCGCGCGCGGATCGGGCGATACCTGCCGATCAGCACGCGTTTCAGCGCCACGGCCACAATCACCGACAGCGGAACATACATAGCGACCGATGCCAGCGCGATCACCGGCGCCAGCGCGACAAACCCGACCGGCCCGAGCTGGCCGTAAACCAGCGGAAACACGATGAACGCCATTGCCCAGGCCAGCCAGCCCGCGACCGCCAGTTCCACCGCCAGCCACCCGATCTGCACGACATTGGCCATGACCGGCCGCACCGTGCCCTCGCGCGGCTGGTCAAGCTCGGCCGGCGGCGGCAAACCACCCTCCACCAGCCCATGGCGCAGCGCGGCCAGCGCGCGCGTGGTGCGCGCCTCGTAGATGTCGCTGACGGTCACCCAGTGCGTGCGCCGGTCATCGCGCAACACCGTGACCAGCAGCGCGGCGCTGAGCGAATCCCCGCCCAGATCGGCAAAGAAATCATCCTCGACCGACACCTGGTCGCGGCGCAGGATGTCCGCGACGCCCGCCATGATCAGCGTTTCCATCTCGCCGCGCGGCGCAACCATGGCGCGCGTGCCGGGTTCGGATTTCAACGTGAGCAGCGGCAACTTTGCGCGGTCGAGCTTTCCGCCCACCGTCGTCGGCAGATCAGCGATGACGCCGATCTGTACCGGCACCATATAACCCGGCAGGTTGCGCGCGAGCGCCGCGCGCAACGTGTCGAGCTCGGGCAATTGCGCATACGCCACGACAAACCCGACCAGTTCGTGCCCTGCTCCGCTCGGCTGCAACCGGCACGCCGCCGCGCGCACGCCCGGCATCGCCGCCAGCCGCGCCTCGATCTCGCCCAGTTCCACACGGTATCCGCGAATCTTGACCTGCGCGTCGATCCGCCCGTGGTAAAACACCGTGCCCGACGCATCGCGATCGACCAGGTCGCCGGTGCGATAGATCCGCCCCAGTCGCGGATGATCGACGAATTTTTCCGCGGTCAATTCGGGCCGGTTGCGATAGCCGCGCGCCACGCCCAGCCCGCCCATGCACAGTTCACCCTGCGCACCATCGGCGACAGGTTCCAGCGCATCATCGAGCACCCATGCGGTCATGCCCGGCACCGCCAGCCCGATCCCGACCGGCCGCCCAGGCACGACATCGCAGCGCAGACACACCACCGCACATTCGGTCGGGCCATAGCCATTGACCATCCGGCGCCCGGCCGCCCACAGATCGGCCAGATCCTGGGGCAGCGCCTCACCGCCGACATACAACAGCCGCAGATCGGGCAATGCGGCGTGCGGATCGGCACATCCGGTCGCGCGCAACAGCGTGGGCGGCGGGCAGAACACCGTGATCCGCTCGTCGCGCAGCCAGCCCACCACATCGGGCCCCAGCCGCGCCGCCGCATCGTCCATCACGACCAGCGTGGCGCCGCTCGCCAGCGCGAGCCACATTTCCTCCTGCGAGCTGTCATACGCGCCCGACGACCCCTGCACCACGCGATCTCCGGGCCCGAGGCCGAATTCGGCAAGGTCGCCGGCGACCAGATTGGCGATATTGCGGTGTTCGACCTGCACGCCCTTGGGCTTGCCCGTCGTGCCCGAAGTGTAGATGACATAAGCCAGTTGCGACGGTGCGATCGCCCCGGGCAAAGCAGCAGCATGCGCAGTGCTCGCAAGCGCCGCGACATCGACCGCCAGACCGGCCGCCAGATCGAGCCGACCAAGCCGATCCAGGCCCGCCGCATCAGCCAGCACCGCAACCGGATCGGCATCGACCAGGATTTCGCCCATGCGATCATCGGGAAACGCCGGATCGAGGCAGGTGAACGCGCCGCCTGCGCGCGTCACTGCAACTTGCGCGGCATAAAACAACGGCGACGTCCGCGCGATCAGCAGCGCAATGATGGCCTCGCCCGCGATCAACCCGGCAAGATGCTGCGCGATCCGCGTCGCCAGCGCGTCGAAATCGCCATAAGACAGCATCTGCCGTGCGGGCCGGTCGCGCCCGGGTGGCACATCGATCGCGATCGCGGCCGGGTCGCGCGCCAGCGGCGCATCGAGAAACGCGTGCAGCAGTTCGCCGGTCATGCTTCGCTTGCCATGATGCCGCGTTCAGTCCGATTGGCGGATTTGTCAACGCCTGCCCGGGACTTGATCCGGAATGACGAAGTGTGGTGGGGTACGGTGGTATCCAGCGCCGCCCCCTTTTTGCCCGACATTTTTGCCGCCCCCTATCGCCTGCGATCGCAGTCGGGCATGAAACGGTCGAAATGCGTGAAGGTGGGGCGCCCGAATGAAGCTGATTGAAAGCCGATCGATCGATTACGTGCCGCTGGCCGAACGTCACGGCAAAGGGTGGCACTTGTGGCCGATCTGGTTTGCGGGCGACGCCCATCTGGCGACATTGGCAACGGGCGCGATCGGGATTGCGCTGGGCCTCGGGTTCGGCTGGTCGGTGATTGCGATTTTAGCGGGATGCGCGCTCGGCACGCTGTTCATGGCCTCGCATTCGAGCCAGGGGCCCGAACTCGGGCTGCCGCAGATGATCCAGTCGCGGCCGCAATTCGGCTATCGCGGGGCGCTGCTGGTGTGGCTGTTCGCGCTGGTCACGTACATCGGCTATACCGTGTTCAACGAAGTTCTGTTCGGCGTTGCAGTTCAGGATCTGACCGGTGTGCACCTGTCGCAGACCGCCCTGGCGGTGATCTTTGCGCTGTTCACGCTGGCGGCGCTGCTGTTTGCGGTCGCCGGATACGACATGATCCACAAGGCGCAGCAGGTCATGGCGCTGGTCACGGTGCTGGCGTTGCTGGTGTTTTCCGTCGGCGTGATCCTGATCGGGCATGGCATGCCGCAATTGGGCATGGGCAAATGGCTGGTCACGCCGTTCCTGCTGCAGTTTTTTGCCGCCGCCGGGTATCAGCTGTCGTGGTCGATCTATGTGTCGGATTATTCGCGTTATCTGCCGCGCGATATCGGCGTGAAGTCGACGTTTTTCTGGACATTCACCGGCGCTTTCATGGGCGGGGCGTGGACGATGCTGGTCGGCGATATCGCGATCGCGCTGTTCCCCGGGCGCGAAATCGTCGGCGCGGTCATGGCCACCAGCGATCATATCGTGCCCGGGTTCGGCGCGGTGCTGATCGTGCTGTCGTCGCTGTCGCTGGTCACGATCACCACGATCAACCTGTATGGCGGATCGTTGACGATGCTGTCGATCATCGACAGTTTTCACCATGTCGCAAATCCCGGGCGCCTGCGCCTGATCACGCTGGTGGTGCTGGGCGTGATCTGCACCTGGCTGTCGGTGATTGCCGGGGACAATGTGCAGAAACTGATCGAAAACCTGCTGTCGGTGCTGATCTATCTGTTTACGCCGTGGACCGCGGTCAATCTGGTGGATTTCTTCTTCGTGCGTCACGGGCACTATTCGGTGCGCGAAATCTTCAACCCCGATGGCATCTACGGCAAATGGAACTGGCGCGGGATTACCGCCTATTTTGTCGGCTTCGTTGCGATGGTGCCGTGTTTTTCGACGCCGGTCTATATCGGTCCGATCGCAAAGATGCTGGGCGGCGCGGATGTGTCGATGCTGGTCGGGCTGCCGGTTGCGGCAGTGGTGTACTACATCGCGTGCCGGTCGCTGGACCTGGATGCAGAGCGCGCGCATATCGCGGTGGCCGATGCCGGGCTGGAGGCAGGCGCTTGAACGCCCCCCGAATTATGCGGCGGTGCAGCAAATTAAGATGTATCGCCGGACTTAAGTCTTTAACGGGGTATGTCCCCCGCCAAACGCAGTGCGGACGCCCTATGCTCCAAACGTATCCTCGCTGCCTGCCGCTCGCCGCTGTCGCCCTGGCTCTTGCCGGCTGCGCCAAGGCGCCGCCGCCGGCGCCGCCGCCGCCTTCGGTGGGCTATATCGTCGCGACTCCGTCGCCGGTCACGCTGACGACCGAGCTGCCGGGCAAGATTTCCGCGCTGGAAACATCCGACGTGCGTCCGCAAGTATCGGGCGTGATCCGCAGCCGCCTGTTTCAGGAAGGCGCGACCGTGCAGGCCGGGCAGCTGCTGTACGTGATCGAGGATGCGCCCTACCGCGCCGCTGTGCTCAATGCGCAAGGGACGCTGGCCAATGCCCGCGCGACGATCCAGTCGACGCAGGCGCAATCGCAACGCTATCACCAGCTCGTTGCCGCCAATGCGGTCAGCAAGCAGGAATCCGACAACGCCGACGCCAGCGCCGGGCAGGCCCGCGCCTCGGTGATCAGCGCGCGCGGATCGCTGCTCAGCGCCCAGGTCAATCTGAATTTCACCCGCATTCGCGCGCCGATTTCGGGGCGGATCGGCCGCTCGCTGGTGACGCCGGGCGCGCTGGTGCAGACCGGGCAGGCCGATCCGCTGGCCACGATCCAGAAAATCGCCACGGTCTATGTCGATGTCACGCAATCGGCGGCGCAATTGCTCGATCTGAAGGCCGCGATGACCGCCGGTTCGGTCAGCAAGGCCAGCCCCGCCAGCGCGCGGGTGCAGCTGATACTGCCCAATGGCCAGGTCTATCCGGTCGAAGGCAGGCTGGAATTCACCGATGTGACTGTCGATCAGAACACCGGATCGGTGACATTGCGCGCGACATTCGCCAATCCCGACGCCGTGCTGTTGCCCGGCCTGTTCGTGCGCGCGCGCATCGTCGAAGGCGTGCAGGCACAGGCGCTGCTGGTGCCGCAAGTCGGCATCAGCCGCAACGAACGCGGACAGGCCGTCGCGCTGGTGCTGGGGCCCGACAATGTCGTGCAACAGCGCGTGGTCACCACCGGGCAGACGGTGGGCAACGCCTGGTTGGTAACCAGCGGTCTGAAACAGGGTGACCGGGTCATTATCGAAGGCCTTGTCGGGGTGATGCCGGGCGTCAAGGTGACCAGCCATCCTGCCAGCCAGAACGCCGTGACCGCCCCTGCACCGGATGCGCAACCGGGCGGCGCGCAACCGGCGGCCGGGGCGCATTCCTGATGTCACGCTATTTCATCGACCGGCCGATTTTCGCCTGGGTGCTGGCGATCATCCTGATGCTGGCAGGCGTCATGGCAATCCGGTCGATGGCGATCGCGCAGTTTCCCAATATCGCGCCGCCCGCCATTTCGGTCACCGCGGTCTATCCCGGCGCCGATGCGCAGACGATGGAAAACACCACCACCCAGGTGATCGAGCAGCAGCTCAAGGGAATCGACCACCTCAATTACTTTCAGTCGACCAGCGATTCATCGGGCACCGCCACCATCACGCTGACCTTTGCGCAGGGCACCGATCCCGACATCGCGCAGGTCCAGGTGCAGAACAAGGTCCAGGCCGCCACCGCGCTGCTGCCGCAAGCGGTGCAGTTGCAGGGGCTGGTGGTCGCCAAGGCGGTGAAGAACTTTGCGCTGGTGATCGCGGTCTATTCCGCAGACGGCACGCATGACCAGGACGATGTCGGCGATTTCGTCGCGGCGCGACTGCAGGACCCGCTCAGCCACATCAACGGCGTGGGTGATACCCAGCTTTTCGGATCGCAATATGCGATGCGCGTGTGGATCGACCCCTACAAGATGCAGGGGCTGAACGTTACGACGACCGACATTTCGAACGCGATCATGGCGCAGAATGCGCAAGTGTCGGCGGGACAGATCGGCGGGCTGCCCGCGGTCAATGGCCAGGCGCTCAATGTCGTGGTCACCGCGCAATCGCGGCTGCAGACCGCCGCGCAGTTCCAGGCGGTCGTGCTGCGGGCCAATCCCGACGGATCGACGGTGAAGCTGGGCGATGTCGCACGCGTCGCGATCGGCGCCGAAACCGCCAGCTCGATCTCGCGATACAACGGCAAGCCCGCCTCGGGCATCGCGATCAAGCTGGCGCCGGGCGCCAATGCGCTGCAGACTGTCGCCAACGTCAAGGCCGCGCTGGTCCAATTGCAGAAGACGTTCCCGCCCGACATCAAGATCGCCTATCCTCTCGACAGCACGCCATTCGTCAAGCTGTCGATCGAGGACGTGGTGATCACGCTGATCGAGGCGGTGGTGCTGGTGTTCCTGGTGATGCTGGTGTTCCTACAGAGCTGGCGCGCCACGCTGATCCCCACGATCGCGGTGCCGGTGGTGCTGCTGGGCACGTTCGCCGTGCTCGATGTGCTGGGCTTTACGATCAACACACTGACGTTGTTTGCCACGGTTCTGGCGATCGGCCTGCTGGTCGATGACGCGATCGTCGTGGTCGAAAATGTCGAGCGCCTGATCGACGAGGGCTTGAGCCCGCTCGAGGCCGCGCATCGGTCGATGGACGAAGTCAGCGGCGCGCTGGTGGCAATTGCGGTGGTGCTGTCGGTGGTGTTCCTGCCGATGGCGTTCTTCGGTGGATCGGCCGGGGTGATCTATCGCCAGTTTGCCATCACCATCGTGTCGGCGATGGCGTTGTCGGTCTTTATCGCGCTTACCCTGACCCCGGCACTGTGCGCGCTGCTGCTGAAGCCCAAGGCGCAGGACGAAGGCCCCAAGCGCGGGTTCTACGGCTGGTTCAACCGCACGTTCGAACGCGCGCAACGCGGCTATGCCTATGGCGTGATCGGGGCGAACCGGCGTTGGGTGCGCACGATGCTGCTCTATGCCGGCATCTTTGCCCTGATGGCACTGTTGTTCACCCGGCTGCCCGGCGGGTTTCTGCCCGACGAGGACCAGGGCGCGCTGTTTGCGCAAGTCGTGCTGCCGGCGGGATCGACCGCGGAACAGACCGAGCGCGCACTCGACACCTTGCGCCATCATTTCCTGGTCGATGAAAAGGACACCGTCGCCGGGCTGTTCACGATCGCGGGTTTCAGCTTTGGCGGCGCGGGTCAGAACGTTGGCATTGCCTTCATCCAGATGAAGCCGTGGGGCGATCGTCCCGGCGCGAAGAACAGCGTTCAGTCCCTCGCCATGCGCGCCAATGCCGCGCTGGCCAAATCGATTCCGCAGGCCAAGGCGGTGGCGTTTGCGCCGCCCGCGGTGCTTGAACTGGGCAATGCCACCGGGTTCGTGTTCGAATTGAAAAACATCGGCGGGAAGTCGCACAACGATCTGACCGATGCGCGCAACCAGTTGCTGGGCATGGCGGCCAAGGATCCCGGTCTTGCGCAAGTGCGGCCGAACGGGCTGGAAGATGCCTCGCAACTGAAAATCAATGTCGACCTGATCCGCGCCACTGCGCTCGGCCTGGCGCCGGCCGATATCAACAGCACGATGAGCACTGCGCTGGGCGGCGCCTATATCAACGATTTCATCGATCGCGGGCGCGTGAAGAAAGTGTTCGTCGAGGCCGATGCCCCGTTCCGCAGCCGGCCCGAAGACATCAACGCGCTGTATGTGCGCGGCACCAGCAATGCGATGACGCCGCTGTCGGCGTTTTCCACGCTGGGCTGGACCAAAGGCCCTACGCGGCTGGAACGCTATAACGGCGTGCCGTCGATGGAACTGCTGGGCACGCCGCCGCCGGGCAAGAGCAGCGGCGATGCGATGACCGCGATTGCCAAGCTGGCGGCCAAGCTGCCGCCCGGGTTCGGCTATGAATGGAGCGGGCTGTCGTACGAACAGATCGCATCGAGCGGTCAGGCGCTGTCGCTGTACGGCGTGTCGCTGCTGATCGTGTTCCTGTCGCTGGCGGCGCTGTACGAAAGCTGGTCGGTGCCGATCGCGGTGCTGATGGTGGTGCCGCTGGGCGTGCTCGGCGCGGTGCTGGCGGCGATGATCACGGGGCTGGACAACGATATCTATTTCCAGGTCGGGCTGATCACCACGGTGGGCCTGTCTGCGAAAAACGCGATCCTGATCGTCGAATTCGCCGAGGACCGATTGGCCTCGGGCATGAGCGCATCGAAGGCCGCACTCGAAGCCGCCAAGCTGCGCCTGCGGCCGATCCTGATGACCAGCCTGGCATTCATCTTCGGCGTGCTGCCGATGGCCATTTCGACCGGCGCCGGCTCGGGTGGACGTCATGCGATCGGGCGCGCGGTGATCGGCGGGATGCTGTCGGGTACAGCGCTTGCGGTGTTCTTCGTGCCGGTGTTCTTCGTGCTCGTGAAAAAACTGTTCCGGCAGGATATCGTGCAGCCGCGGCCCGACCGACCGGCACAGGAGGCCTGACATGCGCCGCGCTCTGATACTTCTGGCAACGGTTGCGCTCGGCGGATGCGACCTGGCGCCGCATTACATCCGCCCGGCGAGCCCGGTACCGGCGCGATTGCCTGCAGGCGGGACATATCCGCAATTGACCGATGCGCCGACCACCGCGCCGGCCGATGTCGTCTGGCACGACTTCTTCACCGACGCACGTCTCAGGTCGCTGATTGACCTGGCGCTGGCCAACAACCGCGATTTGCGCATAGCGGTCGCCAATGTGGCGCAGGCGCGCGCACAATTCGCCAGTGCCCGCGCCAATCTGTTCCCGACCGTTTCGGCCAACGCCGGCGCCACGTTCGAACGACAGAGCCAGGAAGCGATTTTTCCCGGCGAGCCGCGCCGGATCAATGCCTATCAGGTCGATGCCGGCATTTCGTCGTGGGAAATCGACCTGTTCGGCAGATTGCGCAACCAGAGCAAGGAAGCATTCCAGACCTACCTTGCCAACGAAGACGCGCGCAACGCCGCGCAAGTCTTGCTGATCAGCGAAGTCGCGAGCGCCTGGCTGACACTGGCATCCGACCAGGACATGCTGAAAGTGGCGAAGGCCACCACAGCAGCCGATCTGCAGACATTCGAGCTGACGAAAACAAAGTTTCGCGTCGGATCGGCGAGCGAGCTCGATGTGCGCCAGGCGCAGACCGGCTACGACGCCGCGCGGGGCCAGGTCGCCAGCGAGACAGCCTTGGTGGCGCAGGATATCAACGCGCTGCAATTGCTGACAGGTGCACCGCCGCCCGTCGATACGCTGCCAGACGGCCTGCCCGCAACGGGCGCGACGCTGGCCAATCTGCCGGTGGGGCTCAATTCCGATGTCCTGCTGCGCCGGCCCGACATCAGCGAGGCGGAACACCGGTTGCGCGCTGCCAACGCCGATATCGGCGCGGCGCGCGCGGCGTTCTTTCCGCAGATCAGCCTGACCGCCACGCTCGGCACGCTCAGCGGTTCGCTGTCGGGGCTGTTCGGCGGCGGCAACGGCACCTGGACGGTGGCGCCGCAGGGGACCGTCCCGATTTTCGATTTCGGCAAGAACGCAGCGAACTTGCGCTATTCGAAAGCGTCACGCGATCTGGCGGTGGCGCAATATGAAAAGGCGATCCAGACCGGGTTCAAGGAAGTCGCCGATGCCCTGGCGCAGCGCGGCACGATCCAGGCGCAGATCGAGGCGCAGACGTCGCTCGAAGGCGCAGCTGCAGCAGCCTTGCGCCTGTCGGACTTGCGTTATCGCACCGGCAGCGACCAGTTCCTGACCGTGCTCGATGCGCAGCGCACGCTGTATTCGGCGCAACAATCGCTGATTTCGGTCCGCCTGACCGAACAGTCGAACATGGTCGAGCTGTACCGGTCGCTCGGCGGCGGCCTGAAATAACCGGATCTATTGCAGCGAAATGGCGGGCTCGTCCGCGATCGGCACGCCGCCGACATAATGCTTGCCCTTGGCGCCGACGCGTGTCGCCAACGCATGGGAAATGCGCCATTGCGAGGTCGAGCGCAGGGCGAATTCCAGATCGAAGAAGGCCATCAGCGCATTGCCTTCGTTGAGATCCATCACCGGGCAATACGCGCGGACCACGATTTCCTTTGGATTGTTGGTGCGTTCGATCGCCACGGCGGTGATGATATGGCGCCAGCCACCCTGCCCCAGCGTCCAGATCCGCGACGGCACTGTCGCCAGTTCGTCAGGACCCTTCAGGATCGCGGAACCGCATTGATAGACGCCATCGTACGTAAACAGATTGGCCCAGTCGTACCCGCGATCATGATCGAGGCAATGCGCAAAGTGGCTGAGCAGTTCCTGGACATCGAGCCGCGTCTGCGTCCCGATCGTTGAAATGCAAGTCATCGATCCATCTCCGATCCGCCGATGCGGACTCTTATCCTGCCAAGATAAGAGCAATCCTGCGTTTGTCCAGCGAGTGCGTAGTCAACGCTTCATATGATTGCGCAGTTAGTGCGCTGGAACGGGCAACGGCATATCCTGCACACGTTTCCCCGCCTGGAACCGGATCACGATCGCCACCGCGATCGCGCACGTGATCATGCCCAGGCAGCCGACCACGCCATAGCCCTTGGTGGCTTGTGCGACAAATCCGGCGGCCAGCGACCCGGCCGATTGCGCGACCAGCCACGTGCCGGTGGTGCGCACCGCCAGCCGGCCATGCGGGTCGTGGGTATAGGCCAGCCCGAGCAGCAGCGTGTAGACGATGTACCAACTGACATTGTACAGCTGCAGCGCGACGGCGAACACGATCTCGTTGTTGACTGTAGTCAACAGCGCGCAGGCCCCGCCGCACACGAGCAGCGCCACCTCCAGGTATCCGCGCCGCATGCCGCGCGCGAGCAGCATCGTCAGGGCGAAATTGCCCGCCGAACTCAGCAGGTTGGCCATGCTCTGATAGCGGCCGAAGGTTGTCGCCGGCAGGCCGATCGCATGCGCGGCGCGTTCCATGAATGGCCAGATCGCCATCGTGCCGAACGCAAACAGCGCCATCGCCGCCAGCACCGGCCAGCCGCCCGGCGCGATCGGCGGCACCGGCTCGTGCGCGCTGCCGACACCGTGTTCGGTCGTGTTGGTCAGCGTCAGCATGCCCAGCGCCAGCGTGCCCGAAATCATGCCGAGCGCGATGAACATCGCCCCCACCCCGCCCCAGGCGCCGATCTGCGGAATGGTCAGGTTCATCACCATGAACAGCAGCACCTGCAGTGAAATGCCCACTGAAATCGCGCGCGCCGGCTGCCCGGTGCGCGCCGCCGCGACATTCACCGCGGTGTTGAGCATGCCATAGCCGAACCCGGTGGCCACGCGCCCCAGCACCAGCAGCGGCAGGATTCCCGTCATCGACGATCCGATCTGCACCACAGCGATCATGGCGCTGGCGATCAGCGCCATGTGGCGCGGGCGCAGCGCCTGCGCGCGCGGCGCAAACACGAACATCGCGATCGCGAACGACAGCGTTTCGGCGGTGGCAAACACGCCCATCGCGCCCGGGCGAAAGCCGAATTTGTCGATCAGCCCGCCAACCAGATAGGGCGTGTAATTGATCCCGAGATGCGCCGCGCCCATGCTCGCCGCGATCCCCAGGCACAGCGCCAGCGGGATTTTCGCCGTGATGGCAGCGGACTTTGCAGATGGCGGCAATGCAGACACACGATTTCCTTTGATTTACGCGGCCCGCGCGGGGTGTGATTTCCAGCGTCCGCGTTCGGCACCGGGCGGACGGCCGAATTTCTGCGCATAGGCGCGGGCCAGCGCGCTTTTCGATGAAAAACCGGTGGCCACCGCGACTTCGATAAGCGGCAGGCTGGTATCGGCAAGAAACGAGCGCGCGCGGTCGAGCCGGATGTTGCGGTAATAGGCCGCGGGTCCCTCGCCGAATTGCGCCATGAACAGGCGTTCGAGCTGCCGCCGCGTGATCCCTGCGCCCGCTGCCATGTCTTCGAGCCGCAGCGGATTTTCGATCTCCGCCTCCATTTGCGCGATCACCGCGACCAGGCGCGGATCGCGCGTGCCGATGCGCACCGCCAGGTCCGCGCGCTGGCCTTCTTCATGCGGGCGGATGCGGGTGTGGATGAACTGTTCGGACACCGCGCGCGCCAGGGTCGGCCCCTGGCGCCGCGCGATCCGCTCCAGCATCATGTCGATCGCCGCGGTCCCGCCGGCGCAGGTAAACAACCGGTCGCCCATGCAGAACAGATCTTCGGTCACGCGTACCTCGGGGTAATCCTCGCGAAACGCGGGCACAGCCTCCCAATGCAGTGTCACTGCCTGATTGCCGATCAGCCCCGCATCGGCCAGCAGATAGGCGCCGGTATCGAGCGCGCCCAGCGCGACCCCGCGCCGCGCCATGCGCCGCAACGCGGCTGTCAGCGTGCGGGTGATGCCCCGGCGCGGCTCGAACCCGGCGCACAGGATCACCGCCGATGTCTGCTCATCGAGCAGACCGTCGACCGCGATCTTCATCCCGCACGATGCCTCGACCGGCTGGCCATCGGCCGAACACAGCCGCCAGGCAAAGATCGGCCGCTGCGCCAGCCGGTTGGCCACACGCAAAGGCTCCATCGCGGCGACAAAGCCCATCGCGGAAAACCCCGGAACGAGGTAAAAGCAGTATGTTTCCTGCGGCAGGGGGGCGAATGCGGAATGCATCGGCACAGACAAACACAGATTTGGCTGAGAACAAAACCCGTTTTAGCTTATGTTCCGCAATCATCGCACCAGTCGCAAAATGCGTGTGGTATGTCGTAAAGCTGCGGGTGTAACGCCGCATCGCGATTAGACTGCGTGGCACACGACTCAAAAAGGGAATTGCGGGATGGATCTGACGATCACCGAGGCGGGCCAGTTGCAGGTCGCAACAGCCGGGGCCGCACCCGTCGTCCTGCACCCGATATGGCTGCGCGAACGCCTGCCCGATGCCAGCGTGATCGACCCCAAGACCGGGCAACGGCTGGAAGAAGCAGCCGAAACGCCCGGCGACTTGCGCGTGACCGCCGCGCAGATCGACGGCGCCATCACGTTTTCCGACGGGTTTGCGACCCATTTGCCGGCGGCGTGGCTGGCGCGGGCGATCGGTGGCCGCGGGGCGCAGGGCCATCACGTGCACTGGGACGGCACGCTCGACAGCGCGGACTTTCCCTCGGCCGACCTGAACGATGTGCAGCGCGATCCCGCCGCATTGTCGGACCTGCTGCGCGGGCTCGACGCTTATGGCTTTGCGGTCGTGCGCGGGGTGCCGATCGAAATGGATGGCGCGATCGAACTGGCCAATCTGTTCGGACCGATCCGCATGACCAACTGGGGCGGTATCGCGGACGTCAAGGCGATTCCCAATGCCTATGACCTGACGATGACACCGCGTCATCTCGAACCGCACAGCGACAATCCCTATCGCGACCCGGTGCCCGGCTACATCCTGCTGCACTGCCTGGTGAACGATGCCGATGGCGGGGATTCGACGCTGGTCGACGGCTATCACGCCGCCGCCATTTTGCGCCGCGAAGACCCCGAGGCGTTTGCCGCGCTGGCGCAAACCGATGTGACCTTCCGCTATCACGACGAAACCGCGTTCCTGGAACACGACTGCCCGCTGATCGAAACCAATGCCGCAGGCGACGTCGTGCAGATCCGCTACAACAACCGCACCGAAATGGTCGGGCGGCTGCCGGTCGAGCAGCTCGATCGCTATTATGCCGCCCGCGCCGCGTTCTGGAAGCTGATCGCGCCGGCATCGCCGCTGACGCTGCGGTTCCGGCTGCAACCGGGCGAACTGATGATGATGGACAATTACCGCCTGCTGCACGGCCGGACCGGCTATACGCTCAACACCGGGTCGCGCCACATGCGCCAATGCTACCTCGATCGCGACACTGTCGGCAGCCGCCGCCGCCTGTTGCAGCCCGCCTGAAGGAGGACGATCCGATGTTTCGCCATTTCGACGAGTCGACCGCCGAAGACTGGGTGCCGCTGAATGCCAAGTTCGAGGAATTCCAGAAGGGTGTCGCCGGGCACCTGATCGCGCATCTGCAGCAACTGGCAACGCACGATCTGGGCTATCCGGTCGATCGCTATGTCCATTCGCTGCAGACCGCGACGCGGGCGATGCGCGATGGCGCCGATGACGAGATGATCGTCGTCGCGCTGCTGCACGATATCGGCGACACGCTGGCGCCAATCAACCACGGCCCGCTCGCTGCGGCCATGCTGGCGCCGTACATCAGCGCGACCAATGTCTGGCTGATCGAGCATCACGAGGAATTCCAGCAGTATTTCTACGCCGAATATTGCGGTGGGGATAAACACGCGCGCGACAAATACCGCGACCACCCGGCCTTTGCCGTGACCGCCAGGTTTACCGACGAGTGGGACCAGAAAGCGTTCGACCCCGATTACGATACCTTGCCGATCGAGGCTTTCCTGCCTGCGCTGGAAACCGTGTTTGCGCGCGAGCCCTGGAGTGTAAAATAATGGCGACCGTGGAACCAGACACCGTCGAAGACTGGCGCGTCTTCGCCACCGACCAGACTTTGGCGCGCATCACGCAAGCGGGCGAAGACACGATCGTGACATGGAGCGACGGGCGTGAAACCGCCTATCACCGCTTTTTCCTGCGCGACAATTGCACGTGCTCGCATTGCTATCTGCCGCTGACGCGCGAACAGCTGTTCGAGATCACCGACGCTCCGGCCGATCTGTCGGTGCGCAGTACTGCGGTTGCCGCCGATGGCGCGCTCAACCTGGTGTGGTCCGACGGTCATGCCAGCCGCTATGCCGCCGGATGGCTGCGCAGCCATGCTTCGGACGCGACCAGCCGCGCCGAACGCCATGCCGCACGCCCGCAATCGTTCATCTGGGGCCGCGAATACGCCGATGCGCTGCAAGCGTTCGACTATGCCGAAATCATGGCCGACGATCGCGTGCTGTGGACCTGGTTGGGCGCGCTGCGCTCGGCCGGGCTGACCCAGGTCAAGAACGTGCCTGCCGAACATCACGCGCTGCTCGCTCCGATCGCGCGGATTTCGCATCTGCGCGAAACCAATTTCGGCCGCGTGTTCGACGTCAAATCGAAACCCGTCGCCGACAGCGCCGCCTATACCAGCGTGCTGCTACCCGCGCATACCGACCTGCCGACGCGCGAGTTGCAGCCCGGGCTGCAATTCCTCCACTGCCTGGTCAACGACGCCGTCGGCGGCGAGAGCATTTTCGTCGACGGCTTTGCCATCGGCGAAGCAATGCGCGCAGAGCATCCGGACGAATTCGCGACGATCACCACCGCGCCGATAGCATTCTGGAACCGCGACGATCGCACCGATTATCGCTGGAGCGCGCCCCTGATCGCGCTCGACGGTGATGACGATATCAGCGAAGTGCGCTTTGCCAATTTCCTGCGCGGGCCGATCGATGCCCCGGCACAGCGCATGGGCGAAGTCTACACCGCGCTGCGCCTGTTTCAGGCGATGTGCCGCGATCCGAAATACTTCATCGAGCGGCGGCTGGGATCGGGCGACATGTGGGCGTTCGACAACCGCCGTGTGCTGCATGCCCGGCGCGCGTTCGACCCGCAGACCGGCGCGCGGCATCTGCAGGGCGCCTACGTTGATCGCGACGAGATCAATTCGCGCTGGCGCGTGCTGGCGCGCGAACTGGGGGAAGACGTCTGATGGCCCCTATATCGACCAGCCTTTCGACCGCCACTTTCGGCAATGCCGAGCGCCAGACGCGCTATGACCTGGCGGCATGCTATCGCCTGGCCGCGCGCTACGGCATGACCGACACGATCTACACGCATATCACCGCAAAGATCCCCGGCACCGAAGACATCCTGATCAACCGCTTCGGCGACCAGTTCCACGAAGTGACCGCCAGCAGCCTGATCCGCTTCAACATTTACGAAGAACCTTCCGCACGCGACGTCAATCCGGCCGGCGCGGTCATCCACACCGCGATCCACGCCGCGCGGCACGATATCGGTTGCGTGATGCACACGCATACCATCGCAGGTGTCGCGGTCGCGTGCCAGGCCCAGGGCCTGCTGCCGATCAGCCAGCATGCGCTGCAATTCTACAACCGTATCGGCTATCACGATTACGAAGGCATCGCGCTGATCGATGACGAAAAGCCCCGGCTGGTACGCGATCTGGGCAACCATGGCGCGCTGGTGCTGCGCAACCACGGCCTGCTGACGGCATACGCCACGGTTGCCGAGACGTTTTCGGCGATGTTCAATCTGGAACGCGCATGCCAGATCCAGATCGCGGCGATGGCCGGCGGCGCCGCGCTGTACCCGGTGAGCGAACCGATCCGCGAACTGACCGCGACGCAAAGCGACGGTTTCGGCGGGCAGGACACCGGCCTACCCGAATGGATCGCGCATATCCGCGATCTTGAACGCACGGATCCTTCGTTTGCAGATTGAAGCGCCGGAGGTATCGCAGGCCATGAGGTCCTTTGCAGTTGTAGCAGACTCCACTCCGTTCCTGCTCGACGCCTTTACCAGGGCGGGCGCCGACGGCACGCTGATCACGCACCACATGGGCAGTTGCGACGAGGCGACGATGATCGCGCGCGCCGCCGGGTATCCGATGATCATCGTCAACGAGACGAAGATCAGCGCGAGCGTCATGGACGCCAGCCCCCTGCTGAAACAGGTGCTGTTCCTCGGCACAGGCGCGGGCAATTTCGTCGACCTGCCCGCCGCTGCCGCGCGCGACATCCGCGTGCACACGATCAAGGGCTATGGCGACCGCGCCGTCGCCGAACACACGATTGCGCTGCTGTTTGCCGTCTACCGCGATATTCCGGCGCAGAACGCCAGCATTCGCGCGGGCGGCTGGGACGGCGCGCCGATCGGCGAATTGTCGGGCAAGACCATCGGCCTGGTCGGTCTTGGCGCGATCGGCATCGAAGTCGCGCGGATATGCCATGCGCTGGGCCTGAAAACGATCGCCTGGGCGCGGCGGCCGATCGACCTGCCGGGTGTCGAACAGGTCGAACTCGACGATCTGCTGGCGCGCGCCGATATCGTGTCGCCGCATCTGGCCTATACGCAGGAAACCGCCGGCTTTCTCGACGCAAAACGCCTGCGCCGGATGAAGCGCGGCGCGGTGTTCATCAACACCGCGCGCGCCGAATTGACCGACGAAGCCGAAGTGCTGGCGATGCTCCATGATGGGCATCTGGCAGGCGCGGGGCTCGATGTGTTTACCGCCGAGCCCCTGCCCGCCGATCACCCGTTGCGCAGCGCCCCGCGTGTGGTGCTGACCGCGCACACCGGCTGGCAAAGCCCCGAAGCGATCGAACGGCTGATCGACAACGCCGTCGAGATCCTCGAACGCGAGCGCGCGTTGCTGGGGCTTTAATCCGGGCATCGTTATGCCGATATAACGGCTGACTTCGCAGTTCGGACAACCCATGCCCAAAAACCGCTATTACGACGGACCACCCAGCGCCCATTTCGACGGGCGCTTTTTCAACACCGCGCCGCCGACAGCCGACAAGACCTTTGCCGACATCCGGCAATGGCGCAAGACGTCGCAGCGAACGCCGTGGCCCGCGCACGTGCCCGTCCGCACGACCGTGCCCGACGAGCGCGTCACGGGCACCCGCATCACACTGGTGGGTCACGCGACCGTGCTGATCCAGATCGCGGGGCTGAACCTGCTGACCGACCCCGTGTGGTCAGACCGCTGCAGCCCGGTGCAGTTCGCCGGGCCCAAGCGCGTTTGCGCGCCGGGTGTGCGGTTCGAAGATCTGCCGCCGATCGATGCCGTGCTGCTGAGCCATAACCATTACGATCATCTTGATGTGGCGACTTTGCGCAAACTGGTAAAGCGTCACGACCCCCTGATCGTTACGCCGCTGGGCAATGACACGATCGTGCGCGCCAAAGTGCCCAAGGCACGGATCGTGACCGGCGACTGGTGGGATGTGCAGGTCGTGGGCGGCGCGGCGGTGACTTTCGTGCCCGCGCAGCACTGGTCGGCCCGCGGCATCTACGACCGGCGGATGGCGCTGTGGTGCGGATTTCATGTCCGCTCGGGCGGGCAGTCGGTCTATTTTGCAGGCGACACCGGCTACGGCGACGGCACGCTGTTTGCGACGATGCGTCAACGGCTGGGCGCGCCGGATATCGCGCTGCTGCCGATCGGCGCCTATGCCCCGCGCTGGTTCATGGCGGACCAGCACACCGATCCTGTGCAGACGTTACAGATCATGCGCGACCTCGATGCGCGCACCGCGCTGGCGATCCACTGGGGCGTGTTTCCGCTGAGCGATGAAGGGCGCGATGATCCGGTGGTCGAACTGCGCCAGGCGATGGCGGAGCAAGGCGTCGCGCAGGGGCGGTTCCGTTATGACGAACCGGGTTCAGTGTTCGATCTGACCTGATCCTCCCCGGAACGGGGAGGGGGACCGCCCGCAGGGTGGTGGAGGGGCGGTGCCTCATGGTGCCAACCGCGCCCAAACCGCTGCTGCCGGGTGCCCCAAGCGCCGAGCCCTCCATGAGGCACCGCCCCACCACCACTGCTTCGCGTGGTACCCCTCCCCGGGGGGGAGGAATTTTCAGCCCTTTTTCAAATGCCGGCGGCCCAGCAGTTCGGCGATCTGGATCGCGTTGAGCGCTGCACCTTTGCGAAGGTTGTCCGACACGCACCACAGCGACAGTCCATTATCGACAGTCGAATCCTCGCGGACGCGCGAAACGTATGTCGCGTAGTCGCCGACGCATTCGACAGGCGTCACGTATCCGCCATTTTCCCGCTTATCGACCAGCATGATCCCGGGCGCCTCGCGCAACGCATCCTGCGCTTCGGTCGCGCTGATTTCGCGCTCGAATTCGATATTCACCGCCTCGGAATGACCGACGAACACCGGCACGCGCACGCATGTCGCGACGACTTTGATCTTGGGATCGAGGATCTTCTTGGTCTCGACGACCATCTTCCACTCTTCCTTGGTCGAGCCATCGTCCAGAAAATCGTCGATATGCGGGATCACATTGAAGGCGATCTGCTTGGTGAATTTCTTGGGATCGACCGAATCACCGACAAATATGCCGCGGCTTTGTTCGAACAGTTCGTCCATCCCCTCTTTGCCCGCGCCCGATACCGACTGGTACGTGGCCACGACGACGCGCTTGATCTTGGCCAGGTCATGCAGCGGCTTTAGCGCGACCACCAGTTGCGCGGTCGAACAATTGGGGTTGGCAATGATGTTGCGCGCCTTGTACCCGGCAATCGCATCGGGATTCACTTCGGGCACGACCAGCGGCACGTCGGGGTCCATGCGGTACAGCGACGAATTGTCGATCACCACGCAGCCCTGGCTGGCGGCTTTTGGCGCGTAAGTTTTGGTAGGGCCCGACCCTGCGGCAAACAGCGCGATGTCCCAGCCGGTAAAGTCGAAATGTTCGAGATTCTGGACTTTCAGCACGCGCCCGCTGTCGCCGAAATCGACCTCGATCCCCTGCGAACGCGACGAGGCCAGCACTGCGATTTCGTCGATCGGAAATTCGCGCTCCGCCAGAATGTTGAGCATTTCGCGCCCGACATTGCCTGTCGCGCCCACGACCACTACCCGATAACCCATTGTAACTCTCCTGTGGCCCCGCAGGGTCGTACTTACTTGCCGCCCGCGACAACGCCGTGACGCGAAAGGAAATCGAACACGCTGTTGTACAGATGCACGCTGATCTTCGGTCCGCCGATGCCATGCGTCTGACCCGGATAGAGCATCATTTCAAACGGCACGGCGTGCGCCTGCATCGCCGCGGCAAAGGCGGTGGTGTTGTCGAGCACGACATTGTCATCGGCCATGCCGTGGATCACCAGCAGCGGATCGGTGATCTTCGGCGCATCGATCACTGCGCCGGCGCGGTCATAGACCCCGCCCGGCGCCTTGGGATCGCCGAGATATCGTTCGGTATAGGCGGTGTCATAGAGTTCCCACCGCGTGACCGGCGCGACTGCGATTGCCGCAGCCCACACGCCCGGATGTTTCTCCAGCATCTTGAGCGACATATACCCGCCATACGACCAGCCGAACGTGGCGATCCGCGCGGGATCGACATAGCTCTGCGCCTTCAGCCACTGCGTGCCGGCCAGCTGGTCCTCGACTTCGACCGAGCCCATCGCATGCCAGATCGGGCTTTCGAACGCGACGCCGCGCGCATTGGAGCCACGGTTGTCGATCGCGAAATAGATATAGCCCTTGGCAACGATCGCCTGCGCCAGCGCGCCCTGCCAGCCGTGGTGCACGACCTGCACGCTGGGCCCGCCATAGTGATAGGTGAACACTGGATAGCGCTTGCCGGGCTCCATCACCGGCGTGATCATCATCCAGTGCAGGTCGGTGCCATCCGCGGCCTTGATCGTACCGAATTGCGCGGGGCGGTGCGCCGCCAGATATGGCGCATAAGGATGCGCGCCGGTGACGCTGTTTTCCTCGATCCATGCCAGCCGCTCGCCTTTGGCATCAGCCAGGTACGATTGCGGCGGCTGCCCATCGGCATTGCGCGTGACGATCAGCGTGTGTCCGGCGGCATCGGCACTGGCGCTATTGGCAAAGGCCGGATCGCCAAGCGGGGTCAGCGTGTCGGCATGCGCCAGATCGAGCGCATACACCTGGGGCGACAGCACATCGTCACGGTTTCCGGTCAGGATCACGCGGCCCGCCGTTTCATCGACCGCGACCAGCCCGGAAACTTCCCAGTTGCCATGTGTCAGCTGCCGGAATGCGCCGTTCTGGTAATGGTAAAGATGCCCGTGGCCATCGCGTTCGGACCACCAGATCAGGCTGCCGTCAGCAAGAAAGCGGTAGTCGTCGGACAGGTTGATCCAGCTTTTGGGCGCAGCGTGTTCGCTGAACAACACATGCGACGCGCCCGTGGCAGGATCGACCGCCAGCATGTCGAGCTGATCCTGCACGCGGTTCAGGCGCTGCACATACAGCGTCTTGCCATCGTGCGACCAGTCGACGCGCGCGAGATAGATATCCTTGTCGGGGCCCAGATCGACATCGACCTTGCTTTCGCCGTCGGTGCCCAGGATCGACAGCGACACGACCGCATTGGCGGTGCCGGCGGCCGGATAGCGCTGCGTCGTAACGTGCGTGGCGCCCGCGCCGATCGCGGCGCGCGTAACGACCGCAACCCCGCTTTCGTCGTAACGTTCGACCGCCAGGCGCGTTTCATCGGGCGACCACCACGATCCGGCAAAGCGGTGCAGCTCTTCCTGCGCGATGAATTCGGCCTCACCCCAATGCACGTCGGCATTGGTTTCGGCTGGCGATACCGCAACCGCCTTGCCCGACAGCGGCGCGACCCACAGCCGGCGGTCGCGCACGAAGGCGATGTGGCCGCCCTTTGGTCCCAGCGTCGGGTTGAGCACTTCGCCGCCTTGCGCACCGGCGATCGGCGCGACGGTGCCAGCATCCGTGCCGGTCACATGCGCCAGGAACAGCTGGCCATCGACCGGCACCAGCACGCTTTGCGAATCGGGCGCCCAGTCGTAGCCGACGATGCCTTTCAGATCGCCGATACGCTCGCGCTCGCGCTGCATCTTGGCCGCTTCGGACAGCTCCTTGCCGCTGCTCAGCTTCAGCGAATCGACCAGCATGCGCCAGGTGTTGGTGTGGCGGTCATAGCCCCACAGGTCATAGCGCGTACGATCGTCGGGCCGGTTGCGCAGCATGGTCAGGAACCGGCCATCGGGCGACAGCTTGACCCCGCGCGGCACCGCGCCGGCGATGCCGGGGCTGGCGAACACGCGTTCGAGCGTGATCGCGGCTGGCGCGGCAGTAGCGGACACGGCATTCTCCCGGGCGGAAACGAACGAAGGAGCCAAGCCGGCGATCGCAACGGCAGTGATCAGCGAAATCGGCAAGCGGCGCATTCTGCTTCTTCCAAAAAATAAACGACAAATACGAAAAAGGCGCCCCGGCTGAAAGCCAGGACGCCTTTTCACGTTTGTTGCGTGGTCGGCAATGGGCTTTCGCCCATCCTGGTCAGCTTTCGGTGGTGGCCGAGGTTTTCGCTGACGCTGCGGCGTTCTGGGCCTTGACGTCGCTGGGGCGCGGATCGCGACGTTCGACGATACGCGCCGATTTGCCGCGACGACCGCGCAGGTAATACAGTTTCGCACGCCGCACGATACCGCGACGCACGACGGTAATCGAATCGATGTTGGGCGAATACAGCGGGAATACGCGTTCCACGCCTTCGCCGAACGAGATCTTGCGCACGGTGAAGTTAGAGCCGAGGCCGCGGTTCGAGCGCGCGATCACGACACCTTCATAGGCCTGGACGCGCGTCCGTTCGCCTTCGACAACACGCACGCCGACGCGCACGGTGTCACCGGCGCGAAACGCGGGGATCTCTTTCTTGGTCAGGAATTCGGCAATGGCTTCAGCTTCAAGCTGCTGAATCAAATTCATTTTCGTTCGTCCGTCGTTCCACGCTGCGCACCAGAGGCAGACTGGACCCGAACGCCTGTATGACGTTCCCAAAGGTCCGGCCTGCGTAGCCGGGTATCGACCTCTGCCTGGGTTTGACGCCAGGCAGCGATCTTCGCATGATCCCCCGATCGCAGCACTTCAGGGATCGTGCGCCCTTCCCATTCACCGGGCCGGGTATAGTGGGGGTATTCAAGAAGACCGTTTTCAAACGATTCCTCGTGCCCACTGGAAGCCGCGCCCATTACGCCGGGAAGCAGGCGAATGCAAGCATCGAGCACAATCAGCGCCGCACACTCCCCGCCCGACAGCACGACATCGCCCACCGCGATCTCCTCGACATCGCGCCCGGCAAAAATCCGCTCGTCAAACCCCTCGAACCGCCCACACACCACAGTGACCCCGGGGCCTGCTGCGAGCGCGCGCACGCGCTCCTGCGTCAGTGGGGTGCCACGCGGCGTCATCGCGATCACAGGGGCCTCCGGATGCAACGTACGGGCATGATCGATCGCACGGGCAAGCACATCGGCGCGCAGCACCATCCCTGCCCCGCCGCCGGCGGGCGTGTCATCGACGGTGCGATGCTTGTCCTGCGCAAAATCGCGGATCTGCACGGTGTCGAGCGACCACGTCCTCTCCGCCAGCGCGCGGCCGGCCAGGCTATGGCCAAGCGGGCCCGGGAACATGTCGGGATATAGGGTGAGGATAGTGGCGGCAAAAGTCATCGAACACCGTCTCGCATGCACACCAACTTCACCCTACCCGTCACCCCGGGCTTGATCCGGGGTCCCGCTTCTTCCGCACAACGCGGCATCAAAGCGTCCAGTCCTCGACATCGAGCCCCGGCACGTCCGAGAAATCAGCAACATTGTTGGTCACGATTTTCGCACCGAGACTGAGAGCATGTGCGGCAAGCAACCGATCAAACCGTCCACGACGAAACGGCAGCGTGGCATACAGCCGCGCCGCGGCTTCGTCGAAGGGCGCGAGCGGAATTACCGCCAGCAACGCATCGAGTGCCTGCGGCGGAGGTGGCTTGCCGCGATGAGAACCGAGCGCGACTTCGGCAAATGTGATTGCCGAGATCGCTAATGTCCCCGGCTGCGATGCCGCAATGCGCCGTGTCACTGGCGACGCGGCATCAGCAAGCGCAAAGATTACACAATTGGTGTCAATCAGATAGCTGATCACGCCGCTTTATCGTCTCCGAGCCGCGCAGCAATCGCACTGGGACGTTCTTCGAACTCGCGCAGCTCAGGCGGCAGCGGTTTCAGCCACGGCGCCTTCCCGGCGAAACCACTGACATCGATTGTGCGGCGTGCTGGCTCCTTGCGGCGTAGCACCAGGTCGTCGCCTTGTGCGACGACTGTCCAGTCGGCGCCGGGTTCGACGCGCAGGACAGCGGGCATCCTTATCGCGACAGAATTCCCCGAACGAAAGCTTCTGGCGTTGTATTCCTGGCCCATGACCAACTCCTGTATATCCCGCCAGTATATACAATTCGCTCAATTTGTCGAGTCAGGTCTTCGGCACGAACGTATACCGCAACGCCTGCAACGTGATCGGCTTGGTGGGCGCCAGCATGACGGTACCTTCGATCGTACCGCGTTCGCACACCCAGGTGAACGAACCCATCATCGCGTTGTCGGGCCGGATCGGGCTCGACGTTTCGCATCGGCCCGCCTGCGCCTTGGTTTCGCGCAGCACTTTGGCCCAGTTCGCGGTCGTGCGGTCCATCGCAAAGTTCATCGCGACCTTGTCCTGCAGGTGCACGACCGAGCCCTGCGCCCAGACTTCGCCGGCGGCGCCGTAAAACATGGCCAGCTCTGGCGACACCGCAAGCACCCGGCGCTTGATCGCGCCCTGTTGCAGCATCAGCACCGCGCTGTCCCACACCGGCGCGGTCGGTCCGGCATATGTCTTGTTGGCAAAGGCAAACAGCGCGACGCCGAATTCGGGCAGCAGCAGCGCGTGGCTGCCATAGCCGGGATAGCCGCCGCCATGGTTGAGCGTCAGGCCAAGGTCGCAATCCTGGATCACCCGCCAGCCCATGCCATAGGCGGCCGCCCCCGGGCATGCAGTCGCCCCGCTGGCGCCATAGCGATGGGACACGAATTGAAAGTTGAGTCCCGTGGCGATCTGCCGCACCGTCCCGCGCTTGACCGGGCCGGTGTCGGTATCGTCGCGCGGCGGCCATGCCGTCAGCAGGAATGACAGCCATTTGGCATAGTCGCGCGCACTGACCGACAGCCCGCCCATCGAATTGAACGCGCCATCGGCCATCGTCGGCTCGAGCGCCCAGGCCTCGTTTTCCCACCGGTAGCCGAGCGCGCGCCGGTCCGCCTGCAATTCGCGCACATCATAGCCGCTTGCCCGCATCCCCAACGGCCATAGCAGCGTTTTCTCGACATAGTTGCGATAGGGCGCATGGGTGACATTGGCGATCACCCGGCCCAGGATCGCATAGCCGAGGTTGGCATAATCGTAACGCATTTCAGGCGCTTGTGCGAACGGAACTCCGGCGGCGAGCAATTTGGTGAAGTCGTCCTGCGGCAACGGCGTCTGGCGGTCGCCCCACGGGTCATCGGTTACGAAACCCGCCACGTGGTGCAGCAGGTCGCGGATCGTGATGCGCGGCGAATCTGCGGTGGCATTGCCCCAGCCACGCATTTCAGGAACGTATTTTTCCGCCGGATCGTCGAGACTGAGCAGCCCTTTGTCGCGCAATGACAGGATCGACAGCGCGGTGAACGCCTTGGTCATCGAGGCAATGCGGAACAGCGTGTCCTGCGTGACCGGTGTGCGTGTGGTCAGGTCCTGCATGCCCAGGCCGCGCACGTAGGCGAGCTGGCCATCGGCGACCACGCCGTAGACCATGCCTGGCACGTGGTTTTCCGCCATCCATTTGGCGAAAATCGTGTCGATCTGTGGCTCGATCGCAACGAGCGCTGGCGACGGCGTGGGCTGGACTTGTGCGATGGCGGGCTGGGCGACAGCCATGGCGATTGCCGCGATTATCTGTTTCGTGCGCATGACGTGCCTCTGCTCCTCCAACTTCGCTCATCCTGAGCTTGTCGAAGGACGCGCGTCAACGCCAGTCCCATGTTTGTGGTGCGCCAAGCCCTCGGGCAGCGCGCATCCTTCGACAGGCTCAGGATGAGCGGGGGTGGGGTTAAAGAGTAATCAAAAGCGTGCGCGCGACATTCTTTGTTATCCGCGCTCAGTCTTCTGCCCAGGCCGCCGTGATCACCAGCCGATTGTCATCCCATTCGGGCACGGCTTCGGTGCGCACGGGCACCATGAATGTCTTGCCGTCGGGGCGGCGCACTTCGAGCACGTCGCCCGCGCCGAAATTGTCGATCGCGATGCAGGTGCCGAGCGCGGTGCCATCGGTTGATACGGCGGGCAGGCCGATCACATCGGCATGGTAATATTCGCCCTCGCCCAGCGGCGGGAGCGCCGAGCGCGGGACGGCAAGCGTCGTTCCGCGCAGGCTTTCCGCTCCATTTCGGTCGGTGCACTGGGCCAGCCGGGCAATCGCGCCGCCCTTGCCGTCATCGCGCACCGCAGTCAGCGTCAGGTTGCCGTCGTTGAATGCGCCGGCCTGGCCCAGGTGGCGGCGCAAGGCCACCACCCCATCGCCAAACAGTTTCAGACGCACCTCACCGGCCACACCATGCGCGCCGGCAATGGCGGCCAGTGTGACCAGCTTGCCCAAAATCAGGCTTCCGTCGTTTCGGCAGCGGCCTCGGGTTCAGCAGCAGGCTCGGGCGCTGGTGCCGGCTTGGCTGCTTCGGCCGCAGCTTCGGCGGCTTCGGCAGCCTTCTTGGCCTTGTCTTCGGCGCGTTCCTTGGCCTTCTTGCCGGGGACGCCGGCGGCCGGGTTGTTGGTCGCGGTGCGTTCCTTGATGCCGGCCTTGTCGAGCAGACGGGCGACGCGGTCGGTCGGCTGCGCGCCGACGCCCAGCCAGTAGCGCACGCGATCCTCGATCAGGCGCACGCGGGTTTCATCGTCCTTGGCCAGCAGCGGGTTGTACGTGCCGACCTGTTCCAGATACTTGCCATCGCGCGGCGCGCGGCTGTTGGCGATGACGATCTTGTAATAAGGACGCTTTTTGGAACCGCCACGCGACAGCCGCAGAGAAACAGACATCAATTCTACCTTTCAAACAATTTCAAAAACACATTCGATTATTTACGTTTAAGCAAATCACCAATATTTGAGGGCATGCTGCCCAGGCCGGGCAGCTTGCCGCCCAGACCGCCCAATCCGCCAAGACCACCCGGGCCCATCTGCTGGTCGAGGCCGGGCATGGCGTCGCTCATGCCGCCCTTGCCGAACATCGCCGCCAGGCCCTTCAATCCGCCCATCTTGCGGATCTGCTTCATCGCGCGGGCCATTTCCTGATGCATTTTCAGGATCTTGTTCACGTCCTGCACTTGCGTCCCCGACCCTTTGGCGACGCGGATCTTGCGCTTGGCGTTCAGCAATTCGGGCTTGGCGCGTTCCTTGGGCGTCATCGACCCGATGATCGCATCCATGCGCAACAGCACCTTGTCGTCCATGCCCGAGCCGGCCATCGCCTGCTTGGCCTTTTTCATGCCGGGGATCATGCCCGCCAGCGCGCCGAGCCCGCCCATGCGCTGCATCTGGCGCAATTGCGTGCGCAAGTCGTTCATGTCGAATTCGCCCTTCGACATGCGCTGTGCCAGGCGTTCGGCTTCGTCGGCATTGACTGCGGCTGCGGCCTTTTCGACGATCGAGACGATATCGCCCATGCCCAGAATGCGACCGGCGACACGCACCGGATCGAATGCTTCGAGCGCATCGAGCTTTTCACCCGTGGCGGCAAATTTGATCGGCTGCCCGGTGACCGCACGCATCGACAGCGCCGCACCGCCGCGTGCGTCGCCGTCCATGCGGGTCAGCACAACGCCGGTCAGCGGCACCTGGCTCGCAAAATTCTGCGCCACGTTGACCGCGTCCTGCCCGGTCAGCGCATCGACCACCAGCAGCGTTTCGCGCGGGGACGAGATCGCGCCGACGGCCTTCATCTCGTCCATCAGCGCCTGATCGACATGCAACCGGCCGGCCGTGTCGAGCAGCAGCACATCGACCGCCTGCAGCCTGGCCGCATGCAGCGCGCGGGTCGCGATTTCGGTCGGCTGTTGCCCTGTAATGATCGGCAATGTCGCCACGCCGACCTGGCCGCCGAGCACGGCAAGCTGTTCCTGCGCCGCCGGACGATTGACATCGAGCGAGGCCATCAGGACTTTCTTGCCCTGCCGGTCCTTCAGGAACTTGGCGATCTTTGCGGTGCTGGTGGTCTTGCCCGAGCCTTGCAGCCCGACCATCATGATCACCACCGGCGGCACTGCCGTCAGATCGAGATCGACCATCCCGCCGCCGAGCATCTCGACGATCGCATCATGGACGATCTTGACGACCTGCTGCCCCGGCGTGACCGAACGCAGGACCTGTTGCCCGATCGCCTGTTCGGTTACGCCATCGACAAACCGGCGCACCACCGGCAGCGCGACATCGGCCTCCAGCAGCGCGATCCGCACTTCGCGCATGGCCGCGCGCACGTCCTCTTCGGACAGCGCGCCACGACCACGCAGGCGGTCGAAAACGCCGCTCAGCCGGTCTGACAGACTATCGAACACTACGCGAATCTCCTGCCGAACGCGTGAAACGCAAAAAACACCGGTGGGCGAAACCTCGCCGACCAGCGTTCCACATTGCGCTGCACGAGCCAAATGCGAATCTGCAGCACCGGCCATGACGGCCGGTCCAGACCGCGCCCCTAGGCCAGGTGTGCGGATTTGGCAAGAGTGGCCGACTTAACGGAAACTTCAGCAGCCAGATGTACACAACGCCACATAAATTCAAACAGAGGACGGCACACCCTCGATCATGTCGCGACAGGCTTTTCAGCTTCGAAAAAACAGCGGGTCGGCCCTGAGCCGCACCGAGCGCGACATTGCGGCAATCGGAGTCATCTTTGCCGCGCTGGCCCTGTTCGTCGGCACCGGATCCTCGGTGTTCATCCACCTGACCCGCCATCTGCTGTTCGGCGAAGCCAACGACGACACCATCCTGACCACGGCTCTGTTGCTGAATATCGCGCTGATCGTGTTCGGATGGCGCCGCTATGTCGATCTGTCACGCGAGGTCGCCGCGCGGCGCGAGGCCGAAACCGCCGCGCTGCGGCTGGCCGACACCGACCCGCTGACCGGCCTGGAAAACCGCCGCAGTTTCGATGTGACGCTGACGCGAATGGCACAGGCCACCACGCATGACGGCGGCAGCCTTGCGCTGATCCTGATCGATCTCGACCAGTTCAAGACCGCCAACGACGCGCACGGCCACAAGACCGGCGACACCGTGCTGATCGAGGCGGCACGGCGCGCAAAAGTCATGCTGGGGGTCGATGCAGCACTGGCACGGCTGGGCGGCGATGAATTCGCCGCGCTGGTGCGGTTTGCGCCCGGTGCAGACGCGCGCGGCCAGGCCGAACGGATCGCCACGCGGATCGGCGCCGCGATCGCGCTGCCGATCGACTGCGACGATACGATCGTGACGGTCACCGCTTCGATCGGGATAGCATGCGACAGGATCGCGCCGGACCGTGCGTCTTGCGATGGCTTTGGCGAAGCGCTGATGCATCAGGCCGACCTCGCCATGTACCAGGCCAAGAAAGCCGGCCGCAACCGCCATTGCTGGTTCGATCCCGAGATGGAAACCGAGATACTCGAGCGCAGCCGGCTGGAACAGGGGATCCGCCATGGCCTCAGAAATGGCGAATTCCGGCCGCATTACGAAAAACAGGTCAATCTGGCGACGGGCGCCATTACCGGTCTGGAAATGCTGGCGCGGTGGCATTCGCCCGATCTTGGCGTGATCGGCCCCGACGTGTTCGTGCCGATTGCCGAAGAGATTGGCGTGATGCCCGAATTGTCCGAAGCGCTGATCCGCCAGGCGCTGATCGACGCCGGCGAGTGGGCGCCGCATCTGACGCTGGCAATCAACATCTCGCCGGTGCAGTTGCGCGACCCGTGGTTCGCCCAACGTTTGCTCAAGCTGCTGATCGAGGCGCGGATGCCGCCGCACCGCATCGATGTCGAAGTCACCGAACAGTGCCTCACTGAAAACCTGACGCTGGTGCGTTCGCTGATCACGTCTTTGCGCAACCAGGGCGTGCGCATCAGCCTCGACGATTTTGGCCACAGCGAATCCAGCATGGCGCATTTGCGCACATTGCCGTTCGACCGCATCAAGATCGACCGCAATTTCATTGCCGGCCTCGGCCAAAGCGCCGACAGCACCGCGATGGTCGAGGCGATTTCCGCAATGGGCCGGGGCATGGACCTGGCGATCACCGCTGAAGGCATTGAATCGGTCGAAATCCTTGACGAATTGCGCAAGCTTGGCGCGTTTCGCGGCCAGGGCTATGTTTATGGTCAGCCACTGAGCGCCGATGATTTGCGGACCGAACTGGTCGAATTGAACCTGCTGGCGGTGGTACCGACGCCAGTGCCGTTAACGGGCGACCGCCACCGGGCATAGGAGCGCGGCTGCGCCAGCAAACCTCGTAGCGGTTCGCTCGGCCGAGATTCCGGTATCGAACAGCGCCGGCATGTTATAGGAGCGCGCGCCATGCACGTTCCGTTTCGCAAGATGCATGGCCTGGGCAACGACTTCGTCGTGATCGACGCGCGCGCGCGACCGATCGCGATCAGCGCGCGCCGCGCCGCCGCGCTGGCCGACCGCCTGACGGGGGTCGGCTGCGATCAGCTGATCGTGCTGGAGCCGTCGGACAATGCCGACGTGCGCATGCGCATTTTCAACCCCGATGGCGGCGAAGTCGAGGCATGCGGCAATGCCAGCCGCGCGGTCGGGGTGTTGCTCGCCAATGAACGTGCCGACGGCGGGACGCGCATCGAAACGCTGGGCGGGACGATTGTCGCCCACGCCCATGCGCACGGGATCAGCGTCGCGATGGGCCACCCGCGCTTTGGCTGGGACGAGATACCGCTCGCCTATGCAATGGATACGCTGCGCATGCCGGTCGGCTGGGAGGATCTCGAAAGCCCCGCCGCGGTCAATGTCGGCAATCCGCATGTGGTGTTTTTCGTGCCCGATTGCGGCGCGGTGGATCTGGCGCGGCTGGGGCCGATCATCGAAACCGATCCACTGTTTCCCCGCAAGATCAACGTCAATGTCGCGACGCTGACCGGGCCCGATGCGATTACGCTGCGGGTATGGGAACGCGGCGCCGGGCTGACCCGCGCCTGTGGCACCGGCGCCTGCGCCACTGCGATCGCGGCGATGCGCCGCCGCCTGACGGGGCGCAAAGTCGTTGTCACGCTGCCCGGTGGTCCGCTGACGATCGAATGGGACGATGCCGATCAGATCATCATGACCGGCCCCGCCACGACCAGTTTCACCGGCGCCTTCGACGAGGCCGACTACCCGGCATGACCGAACCCGTTTTTCCCGAAACGGTCGCGACGCTCGGCTGCCGGCTCAATCTTGCCGAAAGCGAGACGATCCGCACGATGCTTGCCGGCGCGCCGGGACACACCGTGGTGGTCAATTCGTGCGCAGTCACTGCCGAAGCGGTGCGCCAGTCGCGCCGCGCCGTGCGCCGCTTGCGCCGCGACAATCCCGATGCGCGCCTGATAGTGACCGGCTGTGCCGCAACGATCGACCCCGCCGGGTTTGGCGCCATGCCCGAAGTCGATGCGGTCGTGCTCAACCCCGCCAAGATGATGCCGCAGACCTGGCAGGCCCCTGCCCGGCCCAATGCCGCGCCATCGGTGCATCACACCCGCGCGTTCGTGCCGGTACAGACCGGGTGCGACCATGCCTGCACGTTCTGCATCATTCCGGCCGGACGCGGCGCCAGCGTGTCGAGCCCGATCGCGGATGTGATCCGGCGGATCGACGCGCATCTGGCGCATGGCGCCTGCGAAGTCGTGCTGACCGGCGTCGATGTAACCGGCTGGGGCGCCGATCTGCCCGGAGCCCCGCGCTTCGGCGATCTGGTTGCGGCAATCCTGCTGGCGTTTCCGGCGCTGCCCCGGTTGCGGCTGTCGTCGCTCGACGGGGTCGAGATCGACGATCATCTGTTCGAGATCCTGACCGGCGAGACCCGCGTGATGCCGCATGTCCACCTGTCGCTGCAATCGGGCGACGACATGGTGCTGAAACGCATGAAGCGCCGCCATTCGCGCGGGCAAGCGGTCGATCTGGTCGAACGCCTGATCGCGCGCCGCCCCGACATCGCCATCGGCGCCGACCTGATCGCCGGGTTTCCGACCGAAACAGACGCGATGCACGCCAACAACCTGAGCCTGATCGCTGCGGCGCGAATCGTCCATGGCCATATTTTTCCTTATTCGCCCCGCCCCGGCACGCCGGCAGCGCGCATGCCGCAGGTCGATCCGGTGATCGTGCGCGCCCGCGCAGCGCAATTGCGCGCCAGCGTCGCGCAGGCGCGTGCGGGTTGGCTGCAGACTTTGGTGGGTTCCCCGCGCGAAGTGCTTGCCGAATGCGACGGCACCGGCCATTCGGGCGAATTCGCAGGCTATCGCCTGCCCATGGGAACGATCGCGGGGCAACTTGTCACGCTGACGCCCACGACAGTTTCCGAAGGATTGCTGGCATGAGTAGCGAAACGTGGAGCGACCGGCTGCTGGGTGGCCTGCGTCAGACCCGCGAGCGGCTGGCCGACAACCTGTCCGGGCTTGCCGGCGGCGGCAAGCTCAGCGATGCGCAACTCGACGACATCGAGGACGCGCTGATCGCCTCTGACCTCGGCCCGCGCGCGGCAGGGCGTATCCGCGCCCGGCTCGCGCAGGGCAAGTTCGAGGCCGGGCTGGATGACGCGGCGCTGCGCAAGACGGTGGCCGGCGAAATCGAGGCGATCCTGAGCCCGGTCGCGCGTCCGCTCGACATCATCGCCTTTCCGCGGCCCCAGGTGATCCTGGTGATCGGCGTCAACGGCTCGGGCAAGACGACGACGATCGCCAAGCTGGCGCATCTGTTCCAGGAACAGGATTACGCCGTTATGATCGCGGCGGGCGATACATTCCGCGCCGCCGCCATCGGCCAGTTGCGCGTGTGGGCCGATCGGCTGGGCGTGCCGATCATCGCGGGCGCCGAAGGCGGCGATCCCGCCTCGATCGTGTTCGACGCGGTCAAGGCCGCAACCGATGCCGGCACCGACGTGCTGATCGTCGACACCGCCGGGCGATTGCAGAACAAGCGCGAGCTGATGGATGAACTGGCGAAAATCCGCCGCGTGCTCGGCCGGCTCAACCCCGCCGCACCGCATGACGTCGTGCTCGTGCTCGATGCCACCAACGGGCAGAACGCGCTGCAGCAGATCGAAACCTTTCGCAATGTCGCCGGCGTCACCGGGCTGGTCATGACCAAGCTCGACGGCACCGCGCGCGGCGGCGTTCTCGTCGCGGCGGCCGAACAGTACGGATTGCCGATCCACGCCATCGGCGTCGGCGAAAAAATCGATGACTTGCGCCCGTTCGACCCTGCACTGGTCGCCCGGGTCATTGCCGGAGATGTGTGAGTGAGCACCCAACGCAAGCCTGCCAAATCGTCCTGGGTCAACCTGGCCGTCGACTATGGGCCGTTGCTGGTGTTTTTCCTGGCTTATCGCCATTTCAACCCCAAGGGCGGTGATCCGGGCGTCGCCGCAGTCGTCGCGGTGACCAAAAGCACGATCGCGTTCATGGTGGCCACGGTCGTCGCGTTGATCGTGTCGAAATGGCGGCTGGGCAAGATTTCGCCGATGCTGTGGCTCTCATCCAGCCTGATCATCGGGTTCGGCGCGCTGACCGTGTTCCTGGGCGATCCGACCTGGATCCAGATCAAGCCGACTGTCGTATACGTGCTGTTTGCCGCGATCCTGTTCACGGGCTTGCGCTTCAAGCGCGCGATGCTGCGCGATCTGCTGCAATCCGCCTTCGATGGGCTCGACGACCGGGGTTGGCTGAAACTGTCGCGCAACTGGGCCTGGTTCTTCACATTCCTGGCCATCTTCAACGAAGTGCTGCGCCATATGTACAACAAGGACAACGGCGGGTTCGAAACCTGGCTGACGATCAAGGTGTGGGGGGTGACCGCGCTGTCGTTCCTGTTCACATTCGCGCAGGTGCCGATGCTGATGCGCCACGGCCTGGGCGATGTCGCAGAGGCGGAGACCGAGGTCCCGCACGATTGAACGGTTGCGACCGGCCGTCGCAAACCTTTCCGGTCAAGACAGGATTTCTCAGGATTCATACGTAGTTGCCCCCGCGACGTCCTTTAAGCGCCCGCGGCTAATCTGACGGTGTTGAAACACCAGCAAGGGCGGCGATCATGATTGGGAAAATTGTAACAGCCACCGCCGTGGCATTCTGCGCACTGTTTTTCGGCGCTTCGGCTTATGCCTCCGACGGCACCATCACGTTTACGGGCAACATCTCGTCCGCGACCTGTACGGTCAAACTGGGCAACGGCGCCAACGGCACCGGCACCATCATTCTGCCCAACGTGTCGAGCTCGGTCCTGTCGGCCGCCGCACAGAATGCGGGCGCCACTGCGTTTGCCATCAATCTGAGCGCGTGCACGACCGGCAAGACGGTCAATGCCTTTTTCGAAGCCGGGACGAACGTCGACCTGCTGACCGGAAACCTGCTCAACACCGGCACTGCAACCGGTGTCGAAGTGCAGCTGCAAACCGCCGCTGGCACCAATATCGCAGTGGGTAGCCCGGGGCAGGCCACGAACACCGGCATCAATACGACTTCGACCCCGAGCGGCACGCTGAATTACATTGCCCGCTATTATGCCACAGCCGCATCGGCAGCCGGCACGGTCGTGTCAACCGTGACGTATTCGATCACGTATCTGTAAGACTGTCCCGAACCAGGGGCTGTTTTTCCACTTGTCCGCAAATGCCGGAGGCTATGCAAATGGCGGTCCCAGTCTCTGGCCGAACCCTTCGTGCTGCCTGTCGTTTGCCCGTCGCCCTGCTGGTCGCTGCGCTGGTGGTGTGGTGGGCAACGGGACCGATCGCGTTCGCCGCTGTCATCGTCGACGGGACGCGCGTCATCTATCCGGCAAACCGGCACGAGGTTTCGGTCAATCTGCACAATGTCGGGGAAGCGCCATCGCTTGTCGAAGTGTGGATCGACAATGGCAGGGACCGGACGTCGGTCAAGGACGCGCCCAAACCGGGTGATCCGCCGGCGGCCGATGTGCCGTTCGTCGCAACGCCGCCGCTGTTCCGGCTCGACCCCGCGCAAGGGCAGACGCTGCGGCTGATCTACACCCAAAATCCTTTGCCGACCGACCGCGAAACGGTGTTCTGGCTCAATGTGCTCGACATTCCGCCGCGCGCAAAAGCCAATCCCGATGCGCCAAACCAGCTTGAAATGGCATTTCGTCACCGGCTGAAGATCTTTTTCCGTCCCGCCGGCCTTCACGGCGATCCCGCCGACGCGCCAAAGGCCGTGGTCTGGTCGATCGCGGCGGGGGCAGATGGCCTGGCGCTGATCGCGCGCAATCCGACGCCCTATCATATCGCGTTCGTCAGCGCCGATGTAACCGCAGGCGCCGTCCACGATGAGGCGCGGACCGAAATGGTCGCGCCAGACAGCAGCGCGCGCTTTGCCATGACCCAAACTGCCCTGAAGAATGCGGGCGCGGTCAAAATCCATTACAGCTTCATCAATGACTACGGCGCGGTCGTCACCGGCGACGCCGCCGCGAGCCGCGCGCCGTAAACAGCCGGTGACGCGCCCCGATCGCACCATATCCCCGCATCATCATACCGCCTGTGCCCGTGCCCTGGTGGCGCTGCTGACTTTGCTGATGGCGGTCTTCCTGCCCGGCGCGCCCGCTCGCGCGCGCGCGGCGGCGCCGTCTGCAGACGTGGAATTCAATGCCGATTTTCTGCAGGGTGGCGGCGGGCAGCGCGCGGACCTGTCGCGGTTTTCCAAGGAAAATGCGGTCCCGCCCGGCGAGTATCTGGTGGATCTTGTGCTTAACGGCGAATGGAAAGAGCGCCTGACAGTGCGCTTTTCGGTTGTCCCCGGTGCCCGGGATGCAACGCCGTGCCTCACTCTGCCGGTGCTGTTGCGCCTTGGGCTCAGACCCAGGGCGCTGCCGTCGCTGCGCCACGAGGCCTGGGCCAAGGGCCGCTGTGTCGATGCGGAACGCCTGCCACCCGGCACGCGCGTGACCTTCGACATGGCGACGCTGACGCTGGCGCTGTCCGTGCCGCAAGCCGCGCTGATCCACCGGCCGCATGGCTATGTCAGCCCGCAATCGTGGGACAAGGGCGTGCCATCGGCGACGCTGGCTTATGACGCCAGCCTGTTTCGATCGTCGTTTGCAGGGCTGGTCAAGACCAGTGTCTATGCCGGGCTGACTGCGGGCGCGAACCTGGGCGATTGGCATTTTCGCAATCGCGCGGTGCTGACCGGCAACAACGGCCATTGGTCGTATCAGAATATCGCCGCCTATGTTCAGCGCGATCTGCCCGTGTTGCAATCCAGCCTGACGCTCGGCGATACGTATACCGATGGCGCGGTCTACGACAGCTTCGGGTTTCGCGGCGTGTCGCTGGCCACCGATGATCGCATGCGCCCCGATTCGCTGTCGGGCTATGCGCCGGTGGTGCGCGGCATTGCCCATACCAATGCGCGCGTGCGCATCACCCAGCACGGGACGCTGCTGCTGGAAACGACCGTCGCGCCCGGCGCATTCCAGATCGATGACCTGTACCCGACCGGGTATGGCGGTGACCTACTGGTCACCGTGCTCGAAGCCGACGGGACTCAGGAAAGTTTTACAGTAAGTTACGCCTCGCTCGTGCAATCGCTGCGGCCGCATGTCTGGCGATATGGCCTTGCCGCCGGCAAGATGCAGGTCATCGGGTCGACCACGCGCAACCGGTTTGCCCAGGCGACGGTCCAGCGCGGCATTACCAATCTGCTGACCGCATATGGCGGCGCGCAAGGTGCCCCCGGCTACGCCTCGGGCCTGCTGGGCGTGGCGATCAACACGCATCTGGGCGGGCTGGCGGTGGACGTCACGCTTGCGCGCAATGGCTTGCCGGGCAATGGCGCCGGGCCGCCGAGGACCGATCAGGGTCAGAGCGTGCGGGTGAGCTACAGCAAGAACGTGCCCGGCATCGGCACCAATCTCGCGCTGTCGGCGTTTCGTTATTCCTCCGGCGGATTCTGGTCGTTGCAGGACGCGATGGCCAATCGCAGCATCGACATCGCGGCGCGCAACGGTCCCGGAACCGTCGCGGCGGCAATCGTGCGCCAGCACAGCCGTTTTCAGATCAATGTGTCGCAGGCTCTGCCCAGGAAATGGGGCAATATCTACCTTAACGGGTCGACTACGCGCTATTACGATACGGCGGGCACTGTCACTCAGTTTCAGGCAGGCTACAGCAATGTCGCCTCGGCCGGCAAAATGAATGTGACCTATGGCGTTTCGGTGTCGCGCCAGCGCAATGACGCGACCGAGCGCTCCGACACCCGCGTGTTGTTCAACCTGGCGATGACGCTGGGCCGCAAGTCATCGGCGCCGCGCCTGGCGGCAAACCTGGTCGAAGACCGCGCCGACGGCCGGTCGCAGACCAGCGGCCAGCTGTCGATCGCCGGCACTGCCGGCGTGAACGGCGAATACACCTACGGCGCCACTGCCAATGTCGGCGCCGGTGCCGATGCCGTGGCCGCAAACGCCGCGTGGCACGCGCCTTTTGCCACGGTTTCAGGCAGCGCCGGCGTGGGCAACGGCTTCAGCCAGACCTCGTTCGGCGTCAGCGGCGGCATCGTCGTCCACCCCGGCGGCGTGACGCTGGCCAGCCAGTTGGGCGATACGATCGCGATTGCCGACGCACCCGGCGCCAAGGGCGCCAGCGTCTCGACCGGCAACGGCACGCGGATCGACGGCGCGGGCTATGCCGTGGTCCCGTACCTGCTGCCGTACCGCGAAAACCAGGTGGCGATCGATCCGCACGGCACCGCGCTCGATGTCGAAATGCAGATTACCAGCCAGCAGGTTGCGCCGCATGCCAATGCCGTGGTCATGCTGCATTACCCGACCTCGATCGGCACCGGCGTCCTGTTTGCCGCAAAGCGGCCCGACGGCAGCCCTGTGCCGTTTGGCGCGACAGTGTCGCTGTCCAAGCAGCCGGATGTGGGAATTGTCGGCCAGAACGGCCAGGTTTTCCTGCGCACAAACGCCGCCAAAGGCCAGGTCCAGGTCGCCTGGGGCACCGACGCCGACGCCCATTGCGCCTTTGACTATGTGCTGCCCAAACACGTCGCCACCGCGCCGCTGATCAGGATCGCCACGACATGCCTGCCCGATTGATCCGCCGCCTGCTGTTCGCGTTGCTGTTTGCCGGGCTGATGGCCGGAATGACGGCCGCGCCCGCCAGCGCGCTGACCGTTTCGCTCAGCGCGCCCAGTTTGCAATTCACCCCCGCCGGCCCGTATAACGCGGCCCGCAACGCGCCGGTCGGCACGATCCTGGCCACCGCGACATCGACACTCAATGTCAGCGGGCTCAGCGGCACATGTGCGATGACAGCGGTGTTCCTGTCCAATTCGGCGACATCATCGGGCAACACGTTTGCCACCGGCCTGGCCGGTATCGGTGTCAATTTCTACTACGTGGTCGGCGGCACCCAGACCCAGATCGATCCCGGGATCCAGGCCAGCGTGCTGCTCAACCCTGCCACGCCCGGCCCGGTGACCATCCTGGCGCAACTGGTCGTGACAGGACCAGTCAGCGCGGGATCGTTGTCGGCGTTGCCCAGCCTCGGGATTGTCTTTGTCGGCGTCGGCCTTGGCTGCGGCGTGCTCAACGTGACGACGCAGACGCTGGCCGTCACCGCGAGCGCCGCCACCGTTACCGGCACGACCTGCACCGTTCCCACGCCCACGCTGACAATCAACCTGCCGACCGTATCCGTCCAGTCGCTGTCTGCCGCGGGCCAGACCGGCGGCGCAGTGAATTTTTCGGTCCTGCTGAATTGCAGCGGTACCGGCGCCGGGATCTATGTCACACTGACGGATGCCAACCTGGTGTCCAACACCACGTCGCTGCTCACGCTGTCTCCGGCCTCCACCGCAACCAATGTCAAATTGCAGGTGCTCAACAGCTCCGGCGCACCGGTCAGCTATGGCCCGGATTCGGCGAACGCAGGCAACATCGGCCAATGGTATGTCGGCCCTTCGGCAAGTTTGTCGAGCATCCCGCTGATCGCGCAATACTATGCCACCGGCCCGGCCGGGCCCGGCTCGGTATTCGCCCTGGCGACATTCACACTGAGTTATCAGTGATTTATCCCCAAATACGGAGGATTTGTGCTAAATCTTGATCTGGCTGCCCAGCTCGACCACGCGGTTCGTCGGCAGGCGGAAAAATTCCATCGCGCTCGCCGAATTGCGCAGCATCCACGAGAACAGTTTTTCGCGCCATAGCGCCATGCCCGGGGTGTCCGACGGCAACAGCGTCTGGCGCGACAGGAAAAAGCTGGTGCGCATCATGTCGAATGGCGCGCCGCACATCGTCGTATCCTTGAGCGCTGCGGGCACATCGGTCTCTTCCAGAAAGCCGAAGCGCAGCTTTACGCGGTAAAACCCGTTGCCGAAATCGCGCACGGCGGCGCGGGTCGCGGGATCGACGAACGGCGTGTCCTCGATCTGCACGGTCATCAGCACGATCCGTTCGTGCAGGACCTTGTTGTGCTTCATGTTGTGCAGCAGCGCGGACGGCACACCGGCGGTGGCAGAGGCCATGAACACCGCAGTACCGGGCACGCGGATCGCGCTGGCATGGGCCGATTTGGTAAACACTTCGAGCGGAATGCCGCTCGTCGCCATGTTCTTGCGCAACAACGCGCGGCCGCGCGACCAGGTCGTCAGCAGGATGAACACGACCGCGCTCATCAGCAGCGGCGCCCAGCCGCCATCGGGCACCTTGGTAAGATTGGCGGCGAGGTAGACCGCATCGACCACGAAGAACAACCCGATCAGCGGGATGGCAAAAATCGGTCGCCACTGCCACAATTTTAGCAGGACGACAGCCAGCAGCACGTTGTCGATCAGCATCGCGCCGGTCACGGCCACGCCATACGTTGCGGTCAGATTGGTCGAGCGCTGGAACACCACGACCATCACGATCACCGCGATCAACAGAACCTGGTTGATCGCCGGGATATAAATCTGGCCCAGCGCCTGGCTGGTGTGGCGGATGGTCAGGCGGGGAATGAAACCGAGCTGGATGCCCTGCTGCGTAACCGAAAACACGCCCGAGATCACCGCTTGCGACGCGATGATGGCGGCAAGACTGGCCAGGATCAGCAGCGGCCATTGAAACCAGTGCGGCGCGAGCAGGAAGAACGGGCTTTCCAAAGCAGCGTGATCGCGCAGCAGCAGCGCCGCCTGCCCCAGATAATTGAGCACGAGCGCAGGCAGCACGACTGCGAGCCACGACAGCCGGATCGGATTGCGCCCGAAATATCCCATGTCGGCATACAGCGCCTCGGCGCCGGTTACCGCCAGCACCGCCGCACCCATCGCCAGGAACCCGCGCCACGGATCGGCGACAAACATTTCGATCGCAAAATGCGGCGAAAGCGCGGCCAGCACTTCGGGATGGCCGGCCATCGACCAGGCGCCAAGCACCGCGATCGTCGCGAAATACACGAGCATGATTGGCCCGAAGAAATAGGCGACGCGCGCGGTGCCGCGATCCTGAATCAGGAACAGCGCAATCAGCACCAGCACGACGATCGGCACGACGACATAATGGTATTCGGGGCGATAGACTGCCACGCCCTCGATCGCGCCCATCACCGACACCGCCGGCGTGATCATCGCGTCGGCATAAAACAGCGCCGTTGCCAGCACACCGAGCACGATTACCCCGCGCCCCCAGCGTTTTTCGGTTCCTTCGCGATTGATCAGCGCCAGCAGCGCCAGGCTGCCGCCTTCGCCGCGATTGTCGGCACGCATCATGATGATCACGTATTTCAGCGTGACCATGATCAGCATCGACCAGAACATCAGGCTGATGATGCCGTAAATATGCAGCGTATCGAGCGGCAGGCGATGGCGCCCGGCAAAGGTATCGCGCAGGGCATAAAGCGGGCTGGTACCGATATCGCCGAACACGATGCCCATCGCGCCGACTGCGAGCCGGGTCGCCTGTACGCCGCCCTGCCCGCCGATCCTGCGCCCACCGACCTTGCGATGGATGCCGCGCGCGGGAACGGGCTTGGGCGCGTTATCCGGCGTGGCGTCGTTCGTGGCATTCATCGCGCGGCGGCCCCCGGCCTGTTATGCCATGGATACGCAAATCCGACCCGGCGGCGGCGCATTAGCACCGCGCCAACAGGTGGGCAATGGGCCCTGACCCCGGGCAGGAATTGCCATGATTTCAGCGTGCTGGCGGTGTCGCACCAGGCTGGGCATCGGCGGGCACCGCATCGGGCGAAACAGGCGGCGGGCCCTTGCCCTCGCTCATCGCGATCAACTGGTCGAGTCGCGCCAGCCGCGCGGCAAGATCGGCATGAAACGCGGCATCGGGCGGCGACCGCTTGAGCAGATCGGCCCACATCGCGCGGCCCTGCGCCAGATGCCCCGATTGCACCAGCGCCATGCCTTCGAAAAACGGCGGGCCGGGGTGCGCGGGGTTGATCCTGGCGGCGCGGTCGAACGCATATTTCGCCGCCGGGGTAATCGTGCCGTCGCTATGCCCGGTCAGCGAGTTGCCCAGCGCCACCCACAGATCGGGATCATTGGGGTGCAATGACACCGCATGGCTGAGGAAATCGGCCGACGCGCGGAACTGCCCCTGGCGGACCAGAGCATCGGCGACGAGCAGCCATGACTGGTTTTCGCTGAAGCGGGCGCCCATCTGCTGGCGCATCTGCAACATCGTCGCATCGGCGATACGCTGGTTCTCGACCGCCGCCTTGGGTACGCCGGGCACGCCCGGGTGCCCCTGCACCGCGTAACCCGCCAGCCCGAACAGCAGCGCGGCGCCGGTGATTTCCCAACCCGCGCGCGGCATTTTGAAAACGAACACCAGCAGCGCAAACACGATGGCCGCCAGCGCAATGATCACCACCCAGGTCATGCCTGTTTCCCCGGAAAAAAGCGCCCGCGCAGCAGCAGCGCCGCCACGATCAGGATCACCAGCGGCGCGGCAAACAGCGGCCAGGTGATCGGTTTGACCTGGGGGCTATACGTCACGTAATCGCCATAGCGCGCGATCAGCCACTGACGGATATGTTCCGGGTCTTCGCCCGCCGCAATGCGTGTGCGCACTTCGCTGCGCATGTCGCCCGCGATCGGCGCGTCGGAATCCGCGATCGACTGGCTCTGGCACATCACGCAGCGCAAGGTGACCATCAGCGCCTTGGCTTTCGCCTCCTGCTCGGGATTGTCCAGCTGGCGATAGGCGAGAGGCGCCGGCGGCACGTTCTGTTGCGCGCTGGCGGGTACGGCAAATGCCAGCAGGAGCGCCGCGATCAGACCTCTCACGATCCGCCCCCTGCGGCCTTCAGCTTGTCGAGCAGGACCGCGACATCCTCGGCGCGGATATCGCCGATATGCTGATAACGGATCACGCCCCGGCCATCGATCACGTACGTTTCGGGCACGCCTGACGATCCGATCGCGATCTGGACCGCGCGTTTGTCGTCGCGCCCGATCGCAGCGTAAGGATTGCCGTTGTTGGCCAGAAACCGCGCGAGATCGTCGGCCTGGTCATGGATCGCCACCCCTTCGATGGGAACGCCGGCCTGCGCCAGCGCGGCCAGTTGCGGGGCTTCGGCCGCGCACGGCAGGCACCAGCTGGCAAAAACGTTCAGCAGATGCGGCTTTCCGGTGCGAAACGCAGCCGTGGTCAGTCCGGGGCGATCCGCCGCGGCGGCGGGCAGGTTGAATTGCGGCAGCGGATTGCCGACGAAGGCGCTGGCCACATTGGTGTTCGTCGGGCGCATCAACCCGTGGGCAAACAGCGCGAACAGCGCAGCAAACAGTGCCAGCGGCAGCCAGATGCCGAGCCGCAGGTTTTTCATCGGCCCTGCCTCACGCGGCGATAGGCAATCTTGCCCTTGGCGATCTGGCGGCGCAAATCACTGAGCATCCGGCCGACCATCGCGAGAATCCCGCCAAAGCCGATCATCCCGCCGCCGATCCAGATCAGCGGCACGAACGGTTTCCACCAGAACCGCATCTGCCACCGGCCATCGATCGCCTGTTCGCCCAGCACGACGTACAATTGCCCGTTCCAGCGCGTCTGCAACGCGGATTCGTTGCGCGTGCCCGGCGGGTTGGTAAAGGTTTCGGCCTGGGGATTGAGCACAGTCGGCGCACCGCCTTCATACCGGGTCGAGACACTGGCGCGCAGCGCGGTCCAGTTCGGACCTGCAACGGGCATCATCCCGTCGAGCGTGACATGAAATGGCCCGACATCGCGCGCTTCGCCAATTGTCAACGCGGCCAGCCGCTCGACCGAAAACGCGCTTTCGCTGGCCATGCCGAACAGCGACACCGCGATTCCGGCATGGGCGATGACCATGCCCCAGACCGGCAGCGGCGTGCGGCGCAGATTGCGGCCCACCAGCGGCAGGAAGGCGGCCGGAAACAGCCCGCTGGCAATCGCCAGGCCCAGCGCGGGCAGGATACCGATGCCATGCGCGGCCGCCTCGACACCGATGAACACCACCAGCACCAGCCCGGCGCAAATCGCGATCGGCCGCGTGATCCGGCCCCCGCGCTCGCCCGTCAATCGGTCGCGGCGCCAGCGCAACAGCGGGCCGACGGCCATCACCGCAAACATCGGAATCGCAAAGATCGCCGAGACCGGATTGAAATACGGCGCACCGACCGAAACCTTGACCCCGTACGCCTCGGTCAGCAACGGATACAGCGTGCCGATCAGGACGATGCCCAGAATGCCGCACAGCATCACATTGTTGAACACCAGCGCCGCCTCGCGGCTGAGAAACGAAAATCGCGCGCCTTCGGTCACAGTCGACGCGCGCACCGCGAACAGCACGAGCGCGCCGCCGATATCTATGGCCAGCAGCGCCAGGATAAACGAACCGCGTTGCGGATCGACCGCGAACGCATGGACCGAGGTCAATATGCCCGATCGCACCAGGAATGTCCCGACCATCGACATCGAAAACGCGACAACGCCCAGCATCACGGTCCACGCGCGCAACGCATCGCGGCTTTGCAGCACCGATACCGAATGCAGCAGCGCGGTCGCCGCCAGCCACGGCATCAGCGAGGCATTTTCGACCGGATCCCAGAACCACCAGCCGCCCCAGCCCAGCGTGTAATACGCCCAGTACGACCCCGCCGTGATCCCCAGTGTCAGGAATATCCACGCGCCCAGTACCCAGGGCCGCATCGCGCGGGCAAACGCCGGCCCGACATTGCGCGTGACCAGCGCACCGACCGCAAACGAGAACGCGATCGAAAGCCCGACATAGCCCACGTACAGCGTGGGCGGATGGAACGCGAGCCCGGTGTCCTGCAACAGCGGATTGAGCCCCTGGCCTTCGTCGGGCACTTGCGCCAGCCGCGCAAACGGGTTCGAGGCGAACAGCAGGAAGGCATAGAACCCCAGGCTGATGAACGCCTGCCCCGCCAGCGTCGCATACAGCGTGCGCTCGTCAAGCTGCCGCTCGATCAGCGCCACGACCGCGCCGGCCATCGCCATGATCGTCACCCACATCAGCATGCTGCCTTCGTGGTTGCCCCAGGTGCCGGCGATCTTGAAAATCAGCGGCTTGGCCGAATGGCTGTTGTCGACGACGAGCTTTACCGAAAGGTCGGTGGTGACGAACAACATGATCAGCGCGCCAAACGAGATCAGCACGAGAAACCCCTGCATGACCGCAACCGGACGCACCAGCCCGCCCAGCGCCACGCCGCTTGGCCGCAGCGCAAACGCGCCTGCGACCAGTTGCAACACGGCCAATGCCGCCGCCATCCACAAGATGGCCAGGCCGAGTTCAGCAATCATCGGGCGAGGCTTGCAACGCTAACGTTCGTCATTCCCGCGAACGCGGGAATCCAGCCGAGCTGCCGTCTTTGAATGCCACAACGTTCCGGGTTGCCGAAACGCCGCAACTGGATTCCCGCATTCGCGGGAATGACAATCAGGTGGGGGCGGATATCATTCATTGTGTTTGGGCCACCACTTGCTTTGCATCGCTGACGCTCATGTTCTTCATTTCGCGCGGCACGTATTTTTCGTCGTGCTTGGCCAGCAGGTTATCGGCGACAAACTGGCGGCCGTCCATGCGCCCCTCGGCGACAACGCCCGATCCTTCGACAAACAGATCCGGCGTGATCCCGGTGAATTGCACGGGCACTTGCGCCTTGCCGTCGGTGACGGTGAAATGAATGGTCACGCCGTCGGGCATCGTCTTGATCGAGCCTTTCTGGACCATTCCGCCCAGCCGCACGGCGCGACCCGCTGCGGGGGGATGCGCGGCCATCTCGCTTGGGATGTAGAAATAGCTCGCCTGGCGGCTGAGCGCAAACGACGCCAGCAGCCCCGCGCCGACCAGCGCGACCAGCGCAAGCATGACCAGCACCAGTCGCTGGTGCTTGGGCTTGATCGCGCTCATTTGCGGCGCACTGCGTCGCGGCGCCGTTCGGCACGGACCATCGCGATCAGCGACCAGGCCACCATCGCCACCAGGCCAGCGACACCGATGCCGACTGCCGCCCAGACAAACGCCGATTGATCGAGATGTTCGTGCATTTAAACCATCGCTTTTCGGCGCAGCCGCGCCTCGGTCTGGATCTGCGCCAGCAGCATGCGCATCCGCGCGAGGACAACCGCGCCGAACACCAGCGAAAACCCGAGCGCCGCGATCAGCAAGACCCACAGATAGGTGGGATCGATCTTCGATCCGCCCATCGTGATCGACGGCGGCTGGTGCAGGCTGTTCCACCACACCACAGAGCGATTGATGATCGGAATATTGATCGCGCCGACCAGGCCGAAAATGGCCGTCACCCGCCCGGCGCTGCCGCCATTCGTGGCATCACGCTGCGCCGCGTCGGCCAGCGCGAGATAGCCGAAATACAGGAATAGCAGCACCAGAAAGCTGGTCAGCCGGCCATCCCACACCCACCAGGTACCCCAGGTCGGGCGGCCCCAGATTGATCCGGTAATCAGCCCGAGCGCCGTAAACACCGCGCCCGGGACCGCCGCCGCTCGCGCCGCAATCCCGGCGAGCGGGTGGCGCCAGACCAGTTCGGCCACGCTCGCCATCGCAATCGTCGACCAGCCGGCCATGCCAAGCCACACGCACGGCACATGGATGAACAGGATTTTGACCGTTACGCCCATCAGATGATCGGGCGGCGCAAACGCCACACCCCATGCCAGTGCGCCCAGCCCCAGGATCAACCCCGGCACCAGCAGCACCGGCAACAGCCATCGCGCGATACGCTGGAAACGGGCAGGATTGGCAAAACCGTGCATGAAAGACGCTGGATAGTCCCGATTGGCGAAAGAGCCTGATGCACCCTGCCACAAGTCAGCCCGGCGTTACAATGGGGCCAGACAAATCGCGACATGCCTTAGCGTACATTTCGCATATTGCTTGAAAAAAGGGGTACAGGGAGGGGGAAATGGGGCGATCGATGGGTCTTGAACCCACGACCTCCGGTACCACAAACCGGCGCTCTAACCAACTGAGCTACGATCGCCACAGAGGCGCCCCTTTGCAGAAACAGCGGCGAAATGAAAAGCGAAAAATACAAGGGCGATGGCAAATTGTCGGCAGACCGCCGCAACGCGTTGATCGCGCAACAAAAAAGGCGGCCAGTGGCCGCCTTTTCCATGATTATGCGCGGATGCTGCGCGATCAGCTCTTCTTGAGCGAAAGCCCGCCGAAGCGCTTGTTGAACTGTGCCACGCGGCCACCCTGATCGAGCATGCGCTGTGCGCCGGTCCAGGCCGGGTGCGACGTCGGATCGATATCGAGCGCCAGCGTGTCGCCTTCCTTGCCCCAGGTCGAACGGGTCTGGAACACGGTGCCATCGGTCATCTGGACATTGATGAAGTGGTAATCGGGGTGAATATCGGCCTTCATGAAACTGCTCCTGGTGGCGCCCGGTTCCGACCGGCCGCAGGAAATGCGATTGGCGCCCCTAACGGAAAGCGCAAGAGTTGTCGAGGATGTTCTGGCTCTGCCCATTTTGGGGCAGGAGCGCTCGGGGGATCAAGCGTCGGCGATCATCGCGGTAAAGCTGCACTCTGTCGCGATCTTGTCACCCAGCATGGCGCGGCCGGCAAATTTGCACACGCGCGAGCGTTTCTGCGTGAATTCGACATGCAGGTCGAGCAGGCATCCGGGCAGCACCGGGGTGCGGAACTTCGCCTCTTCGATCGCCATGAAATAGACCAGCTTGCCGGTGCCGGCCAGTCCCAGCGATTCGACCGCAAGCACGCCGGCCGCCTGGGCCAGCGCCTCGATCTGCAACACGCCGGGCATGATCGGGCGGCCGGGAAAATGCCCCTGGAAAAACTGCTCGTTCATGCTGACCGCCTTGATCGCATGAATCCGCTCGTTGATAACCAGTTCGGCGACGCGATCGACCAGCAGCAGCGGGTAGCGATGCGGCAGCGCCGCCATGATCCGCGTGATGTCGAACGCCAGCGGCTGTGCAGCCGCTGGCGTTTCACTGGCTTGGTTTTCAGACGTCATCGAGCGATCAGCGGCCCTGCGGCGCTTTCTTTGGCGGCGCGACTGCACCCGCCTGCGACGCTGAAGCCGCGGCAGCAGCCTGCTGCTGCGCCTGCTGTTCGCGCTGCTGACGCGGCAACCAGCCGGCCGGCGGCGTGACGCTGACCGAAGGCACGGTCGCGTTGACCTGGTCGAGGATGTCCTGGTTCAGGTTGTACGCCTGGTCCGCTTTCAGCACCGATTGCGCATCGAGCACGAGCGTGATGTGGCGCTTGACCATTGCGGCCTGCGTTGCGACCTCAAGCTTGTCGCCGATCTGTTCGAGCACATACTGGCGCGCCAGATTTGCCGGTTCCACAAGCTGCTGCAGTTCCTGTTCGCCGGCCTGCTGGATCTGCTGGATCTGGGCGTACTGGGCCTGGAGTGCAGTGCGATCGACCTTGCCGCCCTTGGCGTCGGCGTCGAGCTTGGCATACATCGGCTGCAGTTGCGCCTGAAGCTGAGCCTTGCGCGTGTTGGCCGCGTCGATCTGTGCCTTGTAGACGGTCGGCAACTGCGCGATCGCCGCCTTGTAGGCATTCGACGATCCGACAACTGCGGGTTGATTGGCGACCCCGAGGCCGGGGACGACAATGCCGCCGGCAGTCTGGGCGATGGCAGCCGGGACGGCACCGAGCGAAAGACCCGCGACCAGCGCGGCAGAAACGAGACGAAGTTGCATCAGAACTGGGTTCCTACGTTGAAGCTGAAGGTTTTGCGAGTATCGCCGTTTACGAAAGTGAGGGCTTTGGCGATATCGATGCGGAAAGGACCGAACGGCGAGTTCCAATTGACCCCGACGCCGATCGAGATACGAGGCCGCGGGCTGTCACCCACGAAATCTTCCTCGAATTTTTGAGCAATGGCATTTGGTGTGCCGTTCGATGCGCTGGGATTGGTCGTCGACTTGCCCGTCACCGCGTCGGTGTAGAGGATTGTCGTACCAACCGTTGCCGGGGCGGTTACACCCCAGACCGCGCCCGCGTCCATGAATATCGATGGCCGCAGACCCAGTTCGCGCGCGCCCGAGCCGAGCGGGATTTCCAGTTCGGCATGGCCAAGATAGTAATACTTGCCGCCGAGCGCATCATTGACGAACGTATTCTGGTCGGTGCCGAGCGTACCGCCGTTGCCGTTCGTCGGATTGTAATTGGTATAGAACTTGCGCAACACGCGCGGGCCGACGCCGCGAATGTCGAACCCGCGAATCTGCGGCTCACCCAGGAAGAAGCGGTCGGTCAGGCGCACCGGATCTTCAAAGGCGTTGGTCGCATTGTTTTCCAGCGCATGGATCGCGCCGGCTTCGCCGCGCAGCGAGAAGATGAAACCATGCCCGACATTGACATAATGCGCGGCGTTGATCGTGGCGCGCGCGTATTTGACCGAACCACCCAGCCCGGCAATATCACCGCCCAGGATGAACGTCGTACCCTTGGTCGGATGCAGCCGGTTGTCGAGCGTATCATAGACATACGATGCGCCAAGGATCGAGCTGGTCCGATTGCCGATCGCATCGCACAGGTATTGCCCGGCGAGGTACACCGAGCACTGACCGTTGATGTAATACGTCGCCTGATCCAGTGTGACCTGGTCGTAATTGAGTGTGTAGCGACCGATCAGCGAGCTGAATTCAGTCAGCGGCACACCGGCGCGCACCTGGAAACCGGTCGTGTTCTGCCGGTACGTGGTGTTGCGGTTCGAATCGTAGAAGTTGAAGCTCGACGTATCACGGCGATAGACATCGACGCCCAGCGACACGTTCTTGTCCGACACATACGGTTCGGTAAAGTTGAGCTGCACCGCTTTCGAATAGGCGGAATAGTTCAACGTCGTGCCGATCGTCTCGCCGCGACCGCGAAAGTTGTTCTGCTGGATCGACGCCTGGAAGATAAAGCTTTCAAGGCTGGAATAGCCTGCCGAAAGCTGCAGCTGGCCGGTGGGCTTTTCCTCGAGGTTCGCTTCCAGAGCGACCCGGTCCGGGGTCGTGCCCGGCTTCTGCTCGATCGCGAACTTTTCCTGGAAATAGCCCAGCGACTTGATGCGGTTCGACGAACGCTTGATCTGGTACGAGTTGAACGCATCGCCTTCGCTCAGGCGGAATTCGCGGCGCACCACCTTGTCTTCGGTCAGCGTGTTGCCGTTGACATCGATCCGCTCGACATAGACGCGCGGCGCCTCGGCGATGCGGAATGTCACCGACATCGTCAGCTTGTCCTTGCTGCGCTGAAAATCGGGGCGCACATCGGCAAAGGCATAGCCGAAGCTGCCAACAGTTTCGGTCAGCTGGTCGACGGTGTCTTCGACCGCCTTGGCGTTGTACCATTCGCCCTTCTTGATCGACAGCTTCTTGGCCAGCGCTTCGCCGTTGAAATCGCGCAGCTGGCTTTCGACCTTTACGTCGCCGAAGTGGTAGCGTTTGCCTTCCTCGACCACATACGTGACGATGAAGTCCTTCTTGTCGGGCGTCAGTTCGGCCACGGCCGACACCACACGGAAATCGGCGTAGCCCTGCGTCAGGTAGAACTGGCGCAGCTTCTGCTGGTCGAATGCCAGGCGATCGGGATCATAGCTGGTGCCCGACGAGAACACGCGGAACGAACGGGCCTGCTTAGTGACCATTTCGGCGCGCAACTGGGTCACCGAGAACTGGTGCGCCCCGATGATGTTGATCTGCTGGACCTTGGATTTGGGCCCTTCGGAGATTTCAAACACGATATCGACGCGGTTCTGGTCGAGCAGCACCATCTTCGGTTCGACCGACGCGGCAAACCGGCCCTCGCGCTTGTACAGCTCGATGATGCGGGTAACATCGGCGCGAACTTTCGACCGGGTAAAGATCTGGCGCGCGGCCAGCTTGATTTCGGGAAGGATCTTGTCGTCCTTCAACCGCTTGTTGCCTTCCAGGATGATGCGGTTGACGACCGGGTTTTCCTTGACCTCGATCACCACCGCGCCGCCGTCGTTGCGCAACCGCACGTCGGAGAACAGCTCGGTCGCAAACAGGTCCTTCAGCACCTGGTCGGCAGACGCCTGGGTATAGCGATCACCGACATGCATGCGGATGTACGACAGGATCGTATCGGCTTCGAGCCGCTGCGCACCGTCGATCGTGATCGACTTGACCGGCTGGTCGCCTTCGGCCGGCGGCGCGCTGGGCGCGACTGGTGCCGGGCCATCGAGCGCGATCGGCACAGTCTGCCCGGTACGGCCGGAGGCAGGCACCCGCCCGGACGTTCCGGCAATACGCGCCGCGCGCGAGCCTGGCTTTGGCGTAACATGCACAGGCGTTGGCGCAGCGCGGCCAACCGTGCGCACCGGCGCAGCCGCAACCGGCGCTGGCGTATCATCGGGCGCGCTGGCGACAGGCGCCGGTGCCTGCGCTGCGGCGGCCGCTGCCGGAACCTTTGCCGCCTTGACGGGTTTTTCAACTTTAGGCTTGGGCGTGCGATGCTTGGCAAGCAAGGCTCCACCGGTATGCCTGGGCGCCGGCGTTGCGTCATCGGTCGGCGTGGCAGTCGGCGCATCGGTTGCTTGCGATGCCTGGTCGGCGGCAGCGATCGCAATCTCGGGTGTAACGGCCAGGCAACTGGTCGCCATCAGCACGCCTATCATGGCGGTCTTGCCAAACTGGCCAGCCGCATTTCGGCATGCATTCCTTGCAATCATCACCAAGTGCATCCCGTCCTATTCAAAGCAATCGTCCGTATCGGCCCAGGACCGAAACCGCACACCGATAATTCCGATCCGCAGCCCTCTGCCCGAACCGCGCAGTCCGCGCAAGCAAGCTTGGCGCAAGTGAACGACATTGCGGCGCAAATTTGACGAAAAAAGTGTAACGTGCGCGTTCAGGTTGGAACAAATTGCGACTTGGCCCGCGCGCTCTGCGCCCACCCTGCCCCACCCGCAATCCGTCCAATCCCTCAACGCCAGGGCGTCCGTTATCCTCCGAACAATTTCAACGCGCTGACATCGTTGAAGGTGACGAACAGCATCAGCGCAACGACAAGCGCAAGGCCCGTGCCGAACGCCAGTTCCTGCGCGCGCAGGCTGACCGGTTTGCGGCGGATACCCTCGGCCAGGAACAGCGCGAGATGGCCGCCATCGAGCACGGGGATCGGCAAAAGATTGATAAAGCCGAGATTGATCGAGATCATCGCAATGAACTGGACGAAATTCTGCCAGCCCGAAACCAGCTGCTCGCCCGATTTCTTGGCGATGTTGATCGGCCCGCCCAATTCCTTGGTATCGCGCCTGCCGGTCAGGATCTGGTGCAGCCCGGTCACGGTCATGCCGATGATCTCGCGCGTTTCATTGATGCCTTCGCCCAGCGCGCCGACCGGGCCGAGCCGCCGGTGTTCGACCGTGGCCGGCCCGATGCCCAGAAAGCCGACCGGCTGCGTATTGCCGAACTGGTCGGTATCGATCCGCCGCGCAGGCGTGATGGGAATGGTGAGCTGCTGCCCGCCGCGATCGAGCACCATGTTCAGCCGTTCGCCGGGATGCAGCAGCACCGCCAACCGGATATCGATAAAGCTGCTGACCGTCGCGCCGTTGAGCGTGACCACGCGGTCGCCGGTTTTCAGGCCTGCGGCCTGCGCCACCGAGCCCGGTTGCACCATACCGATCACCGGCGATGCGACCAGTGTGCCATAGGCGAGCGCAAAGCCGGCCAGGATCAGCACCGCAAGAGCAAGATTGGTAAACGGCCCGGCCGCAACAATGATCGCGCGCTGCCACAGCGGCCGCCCCTGCAAAGTGGATGCGCGATCGTCGGCCGACAGCGACAGCCATTCCGCGCCCGGTTGCCCGGCGGGATTGCTGTCGCCGGCAAATTGCACATAGCCGCCCAAAGGAAGCGCAGACAATTTCCACCGCGTGCCGCGCTTGTCGGTCCAGCCGACCACTTCCTTGCCGAACCCGATCGAAAACACATCGGCCTTCACGCCGAGCGCGCGGCCCGCAAGATAATGCCCGAGCTCGTGAATGAACACGAGCGGCCCGAGCACAAGCGCAAAAGCGAGCAGCGAAATCAACAGACCGGGAGAATGCATTGCTGTCACTCGAATTGCTCCAACCCAAATGCGCTGATTCAGCGCGAGGGCATCAGGGTTTCATGCGCGCGAACACGCGCCTCCCGGTCGACTGCAATGACATCGTCAAGGCATTGCGGTGATCCGGGCAAGCCGCAGGCTAGCACGTCCTGGCAACATTGCACGATGCTGGTGAACGGCAGGTGTCCCGAAAGGAACGCGGCCACCGCAATCTCGTTCGCCGCATTCAGCACTGCCGCCGCCGCGCCGCCCGCGATAACCGCCTCGCGCGCCAGCCGCGTTGCGGGAAAGCGCACCTCGTCGGGGTGACGAAAGGTCAAGGTGCCGATTTCCGCCAGATCCAGCGGCTCACACGGCGTGGTCATGCGCGCGGGCCACGCCAGCGCCGAGGCGATCGGCACGCGCATGTCCGATGGCCCGAGTTGCGCCAGCGTTGATCCATCGCGGTATTCGACCATCGAATGCACGATCGATTGCGGGTGGACCAGGATGCGCAACCGCTCCACGCCCACGGGAAACAGGTGCCAGGCCTCGATGAATTCCAGGCCCTTGTTCATCATCGTGGCCGAATCGACGCTGATCTTTGCGCCCATCGACCAGTTGGGATGGCGCACCGCTTCGGCCGGCGTCGCCGCACCCATGCGCGCGGCGTTCCAGTCGCGGAACGGGCCGCCGCTCGCGGTCAGCGTGATCCAGCGGACGTGTACCGGATCGTTGCCCGCCAGGCACTGGAAGATCGCGTTGTGCTCCGAATCGATCGGCAACAACGTGGTGCCGTGTTGCGTCACCGCGCGGGTCATGACCGCGCCGGCAGATACCAGCGCTTCCTTGTTTGCCAGCGCGACCGTGCGCCCCTGCTCGATCGCCGCCATCGTCGGGGCAAGCCCGGCGCAACCGACGATCGCCGCCACGACCAGATCCGCCGGACGCTGCGCCGCCTCGATCAGCGCGCCTGCGCCGGCGCCGGTAGCGATCCCGCTGCCCGACAGCGCAGCGCGCAGATCGGGCAACAGCGCTTCATCGCCGATCGCGGCGAATTCTGCGCCAAATTCACGCGCCAGTGCCGCCAGTGCGGCCACATTGCTGTGCCCGGTCAGCGCAACGATGCGAAACGCATCGCGATTGCGCCGCACCAGATCGAGCGTCGATGCGCCGATCGATCCGGTTGCGCCCAGGATCGAAAGCGAGCGCCCACTGACGGTATCCAAACTCATTGCCCCATCGACCAGACAAGCGACGCGACGCCCAGCGCAAACAGCACCGCGACCATGCCATCGGCACGATCAAACAGCCCGCCATGCCCCGGAATGATGGAACCTGAATCTTTCACGCCGGCACGCCGCTTCATCGCACTCTCCAGGAAATCACCCGCCTGCGCCACGACCGCGGTCAGCACGCCATACCCGGCAAGCCGCGCGATATTGCCGTACATCAGATGCAGCGCCGCCGGGCGGCCGATGTTAGCCGCCTGCAGATCGAACAGCGATGTCAGGAAATCGCGATAATACAGGCATGTCAGCGCAAACACGATCCACGTGCCGACGATCCCGCCGGCCAGGCCTGCCCAGGTTTTCGACGGGCTGATTTTCGGCGCAATCTTGGGCCCGCCGAACGTGCGCCCGGCGAAATAGGCGCCGACATCGACCCCGATCACACTCAGGACGACCACCAGAAGCGGCCAGAAACGCCCGACCGGCGTCAGCCAGACCAGCGCGCAATAGCCCGCCAGCCCGAGATAACACAAGCCCGCCAGCAGCCACAGCACGCGCATCGGCAGGCGTGGTTCGAACCGCGCCACCAGTTGCGTCCATTCGGCCAGGATACCGAGCACGACCGCCACGACGAACCCGACCCAGATCCAGCCGCCCAGCAGCAACGCCAGCCCCGCAACGACAATCATCATCACCGCTGAAATCACGCGGACGCGCAAGTCCGAGCGTTTGGCGGGAATGTCAGCGCCCGCCATATCGCCGGTCCCTGCGTGCAAATTCGGCAAATGCAGCCTCGAGCTGGTCGCGGCCGAAATCGGGCCACAACACATCGAGGAACAGCATTTCGGCGTACGCTGCCTGCCACATCAGAAAGTTCGACAGCCGCACTTCGCCCGACGTGCGGATCATCAGGTCGAGCGGCGGCAGGTCTGCGGTATCGAGTTCGGCCGAAATCGTTTCGGGAGTGATCGCGCCTTTGGCCGCGGCCGCGCGCGCCGCGCGGGCAATTTCGTCCTGCGATCCGTAATTCAGCGCGACCACCACGGTCAGGCCGGTATTGGCCGCCGTGCGGGCCAGCGCGTTGCCTAGCATCGCCACGATTTCGGGCGAAAACCCGGCCATATCGCCGATGATTTTCAGCCGGATGTTGTTTTCCGCAAATTCATCGAGATCGGCCAGGATAAAGCGCTTGAGCAAGCCCATCAGCGCGCTGACTTCGTCCTCGGGCCGGCGCCAGTTCTCGGTCGAGAACGCATACAGCGTCAGCACGGCCAGGCCCATTTCTGCGGCGGCGCGCACCGTGCGGCGCACCGCCTCCACCCCGCGCTGGTGCCCGATCACGCGCGGCAGATGGCGCCGCTTTGCCCAACGGCCATTGCCGTCCATGATGATCGCAATGTGGCGCGGGCCATTTGTGGCCGGTTGATGGCGTACGCCATCGGGCGCCGGTTGCGACGCAGTGTCGGCAGTGGTGGCCGGCAGACCGCTCACTTGCCGAGGATTTCCTTTTCCTTTTCCGCCGCGGCTTCATCGGCGGCCTTGATGATCTCGTCGGTCAGCTTCTGCACTTCGGTTTCTGCCCGCTTGCGATCGTCTTCGGAAATTTCCTTTTTCGTCTCATCGACTTTCAGGTTTTCCATGCCGTCGCGGCGCACGTTGCGAATCGCAATGCGTGCTTTTTCGGCATATTGGCTGGCGAGCTTGGCCAGTTCCTTGCGCCGTTCCTCAGTCAGATCGGGGATGGGCAGGCGCAGCGTCGTGCCATCGTTGATCGGATTGAGCCCCAGGCCCGCCGAACGGATCGCCTTTTCAACCGGGCCGACCGACGATTTGTCCCACACCTGCACCGTCAGCATGCGCGGTTCGGGCACGGACACCGTCGCCAACTGGTTCAGCGGCATGCGCTGGCCATAGACCTCGACCGTTACCGGATCGAGCAGCGCGGTGTTGGCGCGACCCGTGCGCAGGCCGGACAGATCGTGGCGCAGCGCTTCGACAGCGCCCTTCATCCGGCGTTCGAGATCGGCCTTGTCGTATTTGGCCATTTCAATGTTCCTTTTTGACGATTGTCCGGATGCCGTCGCCCGCCAGCACTTTGGCAAGATTGCCTGGCTCGCGGATCGAGAACACCACGATCGGGATCGAATTGTCGCGGCACAAGGCGACGGCGGAGGCGTCCATCACTTGCAGGTTTTCGGCAAGCACGGTGTCGTAGTCGATCGTGTCGAACCGGCGCGCACTGGGGTCTTTTTTGGGGTCTGCGCTATAGACGCCGTCGACGCTGGTGCCCTTGAACAGCGCATCGCACTGCATTTCGGCCGCGCGCAGCGCCGCGCCGGAATCGGTGGTGAAATAGGGCGCGCCCACGCCCGCGGCAAAGATCACCACGCGGCCCTTTTGCAGATGGCGCTCGGCACGGCGGCGGATCACCGGCTCGCACACCGCGTCCATCTGGATCGCCGATTGCACGCGTGTGTCGACGCCCAGCTTTTCCAGCGCGGACTGCATCGCCAGCGCGTTCATGATCGTGGCGAGCATGCCCATGTAATCGGCCTGCGCGCGGTCCATGCCCTTGGCCGCGCCCGAAATGCCACGAAAGATATTGCCGCCGCCGATGACCAGACACAGCTCGAGCCCGGTGTCCCTGGCTGCCTTTACTTCGGCGGCGAGGCTGGCAACGAAATCGGTATCGATGCCATATGCCTGGTTGCCCATCAGCACTTCGCCCGACAGTTTCAGGAGAATTCGCCTGAAGCCGGGCAAAGTCGGGGTATGGGTCATGGGGATCTGGTTTCCAATGTCGCGCGTCGGCGCCCTTATACGCACCGCGCCCGGCGTGCCAAGGGTCGGCGGCGCAAATCCGGATGCAAAAATCCCCGCGCTGCGACGAGCGCGGGGAGATTTGTCTTCTTTTAAAGCCCCTCCCCTTCAGGGGAGGGGTTGGGGTGGGGCCGCGCCCCACTCGCCAATGCTCATTAATTCCATGCAACCGTCGGTTGTAGCCGAGAGGCCCCACCCCCAGCCCCTCCCCTGAAGGGGAGGGGAGCAAGAAGGTCAGATACCTGCGGCCGCTGCGACCTCTGCCGCAAAGTCGGTGGTCTCTTTCTCGATGCCTTCGCCGAGCTGGTAGCGAACATAATCCACCAGCGTGATTTTCGCGCCGGCGGCCTTGCCCGCGGCCTCGATCACCTGGGCAACCGGGGTCTTGTTGTCCATCACGAACACCTGGCTCAGCAGCGCGTTTTCCTTGGCGTATTTCGCCACGGCGCCATCGACAATCTTGGCCTGCACTTCGGCGGGCTTGCCCGATTCGGCGGCCTTTTCGGCGGCGATCTTGCGCTCGCGCGTGATCAGGTCGGCATCGAGGTCGCCCGCGTTCAGTGCCAGCGGGAACGCGGCTGCGATGTGCATCGCGATCTGCTTGCCCAGCGGTTCCAGCACGTCGGCGCCAGCGGTCGATTCCAGCGCGACCAGCACGCCGATCTTGCCCAGGTTCGCGGCTGCCGCGTTGTGCATATAGGGCACGACGATACCCGATGTGACCGACACGTGCTTCAGACGGCGCAACTGCTGGTTTTCACCGATGGTGGCGACATTGTTGGTCAGCTTTTCCGTGACGGTGCCGCCGCCGGGATAGGCCGCTTCCTTCAGCGTCTCGATATCGGCGGCGCTGGTGTCGAGTGCGACTTGCGTCACGCTGCGCACGAAATCCTGGAACTGGTCGTTCTTGGCAACGAAGTCGGTTTCCGAATTGACTTCGACGGCGACGCCATGGAGGCCCGAAACCGCCACGCCGACCAGACCTTCGGCCGCGGTGCGGCTTGATTTCTTGACGGCAGCGGCCAGGCCCTTGGCGCGCAGCACATCGACTGCGGCTTCAAGATCGCCATTGGTTTCGTCCATGGCCTTCTTGCAGTCCATCATGCCGGCGCCAGTGCGCTCGCGCAGGGTTTTCACGTCAGCGGCGGTATAGGCCATTGCGTTTGTCCTTTATCGTTTAAACAGGTGGGGCCGCAGCAAATTGTGCTGCGGCCCGTATGCGTGAAGCGGGACAATACGGTGACATGTCACCGCAACCCCGGTCCGTTTCAGACTTGTTCCATCGTCTCTTCGGCGATCGGCTCGTCCATCGCGCCAAGGTCCATGCCCGACGCAGCCTGCGCCTCGCGGCCGCCACGGGTGGCAGCGGCGGCAACGGCTTCGCAATAGAGGCGGATGGCGCGGCTGGCGTCATCGTTCGCCGGGATCGGAAATGCGATGCCGTGGGGCGAAACGTTCGAATCGAGAATGGCCACGACCGGGATACCCAGGACGTTGGCTTCCTTGATCGCCAGTTCTTCCTTGTTCGCGTCGATCACGAACATCACGTCCGGGATGCCGCCCATGTCGCGGATGCCGCCCAACGACAGCTCGAGCTTGTCGCGCTCGCGCGTCAGCTGCAGGACTTCCTTCTTGGTCAGGCCGGCGGTGTCACCCGACAGCTGCTCTTCCAGCGTCTTGAAACGCTTGATCGAGCCCGAGATGGTCTTCCAGTTGGTCAGCATGCCGCCGAGCCAGCGATGGTTGACATAATGCTGGCCGGCCGCGCGGGCTGCCTGGGCAATCGGTTCCTGCGCCTGGCGCTTGGTGCCGACGAACAGGACCTTGCCACCGTTCTGCACGGTCGCTGCGATGAATTCGAGCGAGCGGGCAAACAGCGGAACCGTCTGCGACAGATCGAGAATGTGGATGCCGTTGCGGGCGCCGAAAATATACGGCTTCATCCGCGGGTTCCAGCGATGGGTCTGGTGGCCAAAGTGCGCGCCAGCTTCGATCAACTGAGTCATCGTGACGACAGGTGCCGCCATAAGCTAATTCCTTCCGGTTAGACCTCTGGACGGAAGGAACCCGACGCAGGCATGCGGGGGGCACCGGTATGTTATCCGTCCATGTGGAGTTACATGGTGCCGCACGGGGTTTGATTTGGGCCGAATGCCCGAATCTGTGTGCGACGATCGGGCGCTTAAACCCTGTCCGGGTGAAAATCCACCTGTAAAAATCCAGACCGATTCGCGCTTTAGCGATTCGATTCGTGTCAAGCGGACCTCTGAATGCCCCGATTCATCCACCATGGGGCAAACACTAAGCGCAATTCACCGTGTTTGGGCGGTAATCGATCGAAAAAAACGCGCTTTGTTCCGGCACTTGCGACAAATTTGGCTGGCAAGTCCGGCAGGATACACAATCTCGCTTGACGGGTTGGAACAGGAATGGAATAAAAGTGGAACAAAGAGAGATCGTATGTCCTGCGCCATAGGGAAAAACCCTAAGTACGGAACAAATCGATCAGGCGCACAGTTATCCACAGGTATGCTGCAACGCTTTAATCTCTTTGCAACTTTTACGATGTCGCAGCCTCCGGCGGTGACATCCGGTATGGAAATTTTCGGCCACACCGCGCTGCGGGACCGGCCCGGTTTGAGGAGTTTGTTGCCATGATCGCAATGTTTGCAACGCTCGTTTTTGCCAGCGCCGGATGCGCCAGCACTGCGGTGATCGTTACCAGCATCTGCAACGCCCTGCCAAAGGTGCGTTTCCTGTCGGGCCAACGTCGCGCGCTGGCCGCCGATCCGCTTGCTCTCGATCGCGTTTATCTGGTGTCGCTGATCGAAACGCCGCGCCATGATGGCACGCCTGCACCTGTAGCCGCGATTGCAGAGGCGGCAGTGATCCCGCAGGTGTTTGCCAAACGCGTGGCCAAGGGCCAGGCGCGTCATGGCGCGCGCACCGATGCGCGCCGTTTTACCGCCGCGCGGTTCCACGTGGCCGCTTGACCCGCCGATAACGGATCACGCCGACGGGCAGCAGCGCGACATAGACCGCGCAAATGCCAGTCAACGTCCACCAGGGCTCGGTCAACAGCGCAGCAAAAACCAGCCCGATCAGGCCGATCACTTCAAGCCGGATGGCGCGGCGCGGGCGCAGGCCGGTCCAGCCAAGCGTGGCGGTGTTCGAAATCATCAGAAACGCAATCAGCGCAGTCCAGATCGCCACCGGGACCGGACTGCGAAATCCGTCTTGGCCACTGGCGATCCACATATAAACCGGCATCAGCGCAAGCCCCGCCCCGACAGGTGCGGGCACTCCGGTCAGAAAGCCGGCGCTCTTGTGCGGTTGATCGGCCAGATCGATCTGCGCGTTGAACCGCGCAAGCCGCAGCGCACAGCAAACCGCCAACGCCAGCGCGGCAAACCAGCCCACGCGCGGGATCTGTTGCAATGTCCACAGATACAGGATCAGCGCCGGTGCGACGCCAAAGGCAATCGCATCGGACAGGCTGTCGAGTTCCGCACCAAACCGCGATGATGCGCGCATCGCGCGCGCGACCCGCCCATCCAGGCCGTCGAGCATCCCGGCCAGAATGACCGCCAGCACGGCCGAATGAAAATCCCCGCCAATCGCAAAGCGGATCCCGGTCAAACCGCAGCACAGCGCCGCCGAAGTGATCGCATTGGGCACCAGCCCACGCAATGTCAGCCCGGGCGGCAGGGGCCGGCGGCCGAAATCGTAACCGACTGCATCGCCTTCGCCCAATTCGGCACACTCGTCGCCCGACTCATCGTCGGGTCCGGGGATCACTGCCGGACGCCCTCGATCAACAGCGCCTGGCCGACTTCGGCCAATACGGTTTCACCCGCGACGACGCGCTGACCGACCAGCACTTTGGGCTCGGTGCCTTCGGGCAGATAGACATCGACGCGGCTGCCGAAGCGGATCAGGCCGACACGCTGGCCCACAGCGACGATATCGCCCGCCTTGACGAACGGCACGATCCGGCGCGCGACCAGCCCGGCAATCTGGGTAAACCCGATGTGCAGGCCATCACCGCGCTCGACCAGGAAGTGCTGGCGCTCGTTTTCGTCGCTGGCCTTGTCGAGATCGGCGTTGAGGAACTTGCCCGGAATATACACGACCCGGCGGATGGTGCCGCCGATCGGCGCGCGGTTGATATGCACATCGAACACCGACATGAAAATCGACACGCGCGTGACCGGCGCGGTGCCCATGCCGATAACCCCGGTGCCATCGTTGGCCGACAGCTCGCGCGGCGGCGGTACTTTCTGGATCAGCGTGATCAGACCGTCGGCCGGCGCGACGATGTAGGCATCGTCGCGCGGCGTGACGCGCTCCGGATCGCGAAAAAACGCCAGAATCCAAACCGTCAGTCCGACCAGCGGCCACGCTATGAAGCTCCAGCCGAAAAAGCCGACGACCAGCGCCGCAACCGCAGCAATGGCGCCGAACTTGCGGCCTTCGGGATGGATCGAGGGCCAGCTCCAGCCGGCGGTACCGCGACCGCGATTGTCTAATATATCTCCAGGCATGGCCGCGCTTCTAGAGCATCGTGCCCGAAAGTGGGACCGGTTTTTTCGCAAATTGCCAATGACCCGCAAATGCCCACGCCAATGACACAGAAACACACCGGTTCGTCACCCGTATGTCACCCTGCCAGATCGACCTCCGCACGAACCGGCACCGGCGCTGCATAATCGGCATCATCTTTCGGCGGCAGCGTCGCCAGGTACCAGACGACCGAGCCCAGCACGACGCCGCCGCCCAGCAACACCGCGAGCCCTGGCGCTTCTGCAAACGCCAGCCACACCCATAACGGGCCCAGCACGACATCAAGCATCGAGATGAATCCCGCCTCCCCCGGCGAAACCCGCCGCCCGCCCTCGAGCGCCAGAACATAGGCCATGCCCGTGGTCATCGTGCCATACAGCGCGCAGGCCACCAGTTGCATCGGCGTGGGGATCAACAGATGCGCGAACGGCAGGACGACCGGCACGCAACACATCGCCGCGCATGCGTTGAGCGCAATCACATCGACATTGCCATGCCGTTTGATGGCAACGAGTTGCACGGCAAACCCGATCGTCATCGTAAACGCCGCAGCGATCCCCAGCAGATCCCCCGCGCCCGCCGAAGCACCTGCCATCGCGGCAATCCCTGCTGCCGCAAGTCCGCCGGCGATCAGGAACCGCCGCGTCACCCGCTCGCCGATCCAGACGAACCCGATTGCAGTCGCAACGAAGGGCAGCACCGCATAGACCGTCATCACATTCGCCACTGTCGTCAGGCGCAGCGACAGCACATAGGCCGTGCTCGACACGACCGATGTGCCGACAAACAGCGCGCCGACCGGCCCACTGCGCACCACGCCGGTCAGCGCCTTTGGCCCGCGACGCGCAACCGCCAGCCCGCCCAGCGCCAGCGCGGCGAACAACGAACGCCACAGCACCAGGGTCGCGGTGTCGAGCGTGGCCATGCGCACAAACAGGCCCGCCGTGCTCCACAGCACTGCCGATGCCGCCACCATCACAATGCCGCGCTGCCGCTCGCGCGCGCTGATCGGGCCTGAAAGCCCTTGCGAAACTGCCACCACTTGCTCCTGATCCAGCACCGCACTTCCACGCGGCAAAAGAGCAGGACAATGCCACGCTGGCAATCAGGCCCATCAATTAAAGCCAACATTCGCGTAGTTCGGAAGCTCGAACATTACCACTTGCTAATGCGAACGACTTTCATTAGCGAAGGGCCTGTCAAGGGAATTGGCCAACACCGCCCACTATCAACCAGACCTGCCCGAACGCCCGCGCGTTCCGGGCCCGGTCAAGTCGTGCCTCCTGCCGTGTCCGCTGCAGCGGGGCCAGTTACAAGGAACAGGATTTGCGCTATTTCGCCCTCACGCTCGCATCGGCCTCGCTCATGGCTGTCGCCATATCGGCACACGCCGCCGAAACGCCGGCCGCCAATGTCGACACCGCCGATACGATCGTCGTAACCGCTGCAAGGGCCGACGTTACCGCCGACGCCGGCACCAAATCCGCATTGCCGATTGCCGAAACGCCGCAATCGATCAGCGTGATCAGCGCAAGGGACATCGCCGACCTGGGCCTGGCCAATCTCAACCAGTCGCTGCGCTATGTCGCGGGCGTCACGCCCGAAACGCGTGGCGCAGGCGCCGAGATCTATGACCAGTTCACGCTGCGCGGGTTTACCGTCCCGGTCTATCTCGACGGGCTGAAGCAGTTCGGCAGCGCCACCGGCTATGCCGTGCCGCAAGTCGATCTGTCGCGGATCGAAACCATCGAGGTCGTCAAGGGCCCGGCCTCGGCGCTGTATGGCCAGTCCAGCCCCGGCGGCCTGGTCGCGATGAGCAGCAAATTGCCGCTCGACCAGGCGATGTACGGCTCGGTCGCCGCGACATATGGATCCTATGACTTGTACCGGGTCGATGCCGATGTTGGCGGCAAGCTGTCCGACACCGTGGCCTTGCGCGTCTATGGCAGCGTCAACGGCGCGCACACCGAACAGACGTTCGGCAGCCGCGCGCGCCAGACGATCAGCGCGGCGCTGACCTGGAAATTCGCCCCCGACACCTCGCTGACCGTGCTCGGCGCCTATTCGCACGACCCGAAGAACGGCAATTACAGCGCCGCGCCCGGCTATGGCACGCTGTTCGCCAACCCCAATGGCCCGATCAGCACCAAATATGCCGACGGCGAGCCCGACGATTTCTTCCGCCGCAACCAGGCCGCCGGCACCTATATCCTGAACCACGATTTCGGCAGCGGATGGAAGTTCCGCGCAAGCGGCCGCTATCAGTTCGTCGGCAGCGATCTGGGCGCGATCTATGAATTCGGCGTGCCGATGCCTGAAACCAACGATACGGTGTTTGGCCGGGGCAGCTATGCCACGCACGAACAGCTGAAGAACTGGACGTTCGATAACCAGCTGACGGGCAAGGCGACCACCGGCCCGGTCACGCACGCGTTGTTGTTCGGCGTGGATTACCAGACCGCGCACTCGCTCGAAGTCGCGGCCTTCGGCTCGGCAAACACGATCACCCCTTATGCGCCGGTCTATGGCACGCAACCCGTGCCGCAATCGCCCTATACGACACCCGGTGCCACCCCTGGCACATATGACTACCATCTGCATCAGACCGGTATTTATGCGCAGGATGCGATGAGCTGGGGCGGATTGCGCCTGGTGGTGTCCGGGCGCCATGACTGGGCGGAAACAAACGACGGCACCAATACCCAGCACGATCGCAAATTCACCGGTCGTGCCGGCCTGTTGTACAAGACCGATTTCGGTCTGGCGCCCTATGTCAGTTACGCGACCTCGTTCGAACCGCAAATTGCCCGACTTGAAGATGGCAGCCTGGCCAAGCCGTCGCTGGGCAAACAGGTCGAAGTCGGCGCGAAATATCAACCGCCGGGCACGCCGATCCTGATCAGCGCGGCATGGTATCACATCGTCCAGACCGGTGTGCTGACCAGCAATCCGGCCACGTTCGCCTCTACGCAGTCTGGCAAGTATCGCTCCGAAGGCTTTGAAATCGAGGCCAATGCACCGCTGCCCTACGGCTTCAACCTTCGCGCCGCCTACAGCCATCAGCATGTCCGCGATATCGCCGATGCCGACACGCGTGCGGTCGGCGGCGGCCTGATCGGCGCAGGCGACGGCAACCTGGCGGTCAATGTCGACTGGACCGCGAAACAGGGCCCGCTCAAAAGCCTGAATGTGGGCGCGGGCGTGCGCCGTGTCGATCGGGTCTATGCCGGCGTGTTCGACCAGACATTGACCACGACCGATTACCGGCAATATTATTCGCCGTCGTACACCGTGATCGACGCGCTGCTGCATTACGACATGGCCAACATGGATCAGCGGCTGAAAGGCGTGACTCTGGCGCTCAACGTCACCAACCTGTTCGACAAGAAATACCTGACGAGCTGCTATCTGTATCCGGCCTATGACGCCTGGTGCTGGTACGGCAACCGCCGCACGGTGCAGGGCACGATCGCCTTTCACTGGTAATGTCACGCCGCAATGCCACTCGCGAGTTCTGGGTCGTGGTCCACCGCTGGGCCGGGCTCACCACCGCGCTGTTTCTGGCGGTGGCGGGGCTGACGGGGTGCGCGCTCGCCTGGGAAGACGCGCTGGAAGACCTGACGGCGCCGCATTTGACGCTGGCGCCGTCACACGGTCGTCAGCTGCGCGATCCCGTCGCGTTGCGCGATGCGGCGGTGGCGCGGCATCCGGGCATGGTTGCCGATTTCATGCCGCTCAGCATCGAGCCCGGCCATGCGCTGCGGCTGCGCGGGTATTTCCCTGCGCCTGCGGTGCAGCCCGACTGGGACGAATTGTTCATCGATCCCTATACCGGCGCGGAACTCGGCCACCGGCGGTGGGGCGATATCACGCAAGGCACGGTCAACCTGCTGCCGATGCTGTACCGGCTGCACTATACCTTGCTGGTCGGCAGCTATGGCGAATGGCTGATGGGCGTGGTCGCGCTCGTGTGGACGTTTGATTGCTTCGTGGGATTTTACCTGACCCTGCCACCGCGCCGGGCCAACTGGCGCGCGCGCTGGGCGCCGGCGTGGAAAGTTCGGCGGACCACCAGTGCCCACAAGCTGTCGTTCGATCTCCACCGCGCCGGCGGGCTGTGGGTATGGCCGGTGCTGCTGGTGCTGGCCCTGTCGAGCGTGTCGCTGGCCCTGCCCCAGGTTTATGCGCCGCTGGCGCGCGCGACCGGCGGTAACAATGAATTTGCGATGATGGCAAGCGCCGGCGCGCCAAAAGCCGGTGCGCCGCCCGCGATGCCGGCGGCGGTGGCACGCCGGCGCGGCGAAACGCTGGCCGGCGCGCGCCGCATTCCTGGCGGCACTGCCTGGCTTTGGCATGTCCCGGCATCGGGCCTGTATATCTATGGCTATGCCACTGCCCGCGATGTTTCGGGCAATGTGGCCGGCGCGCGCCTGGCATTCGACGATCGCAGCGGCGCCTTGCGCTATACCATCATGCCGCAGACCGCGCCGGTGGCCGATCGTTTTACCGACTGGATCGTCGCGCTGCACATGGCCAATGTGTTCGGTTGGCCATGGCGGGTGTTTGAAACGCTGATCGGCGCGGTGTTGACGATGCTGTCGATCACCGGCGTTCTGATCTGGATGAAGAAACGCACGGCAAGGCTGTTTCGGCACCGACGCAAGGGAGCCGCCACCGGCCGATAAAGCTCGTCATGCCGGGCCAGATCTTGCAACAGGGTCCGGACCCTATCAATCCATTACAGAGCGGTGCGGCGGGGCAGCGCTTTGGAGGGCACGCCGGAAATCCGCATTGCGCTCGTGCTGCAAAATCGGCATTTCTCCTTGCGACCAAAGGATACCTGCCAAAATGCCGATGTTTACCGCAGCGATCGCGCTCGCCGTTGCCGCCGCCCCTGCCCAGCACCACACTTTCACCGGCCTTGCACTCGCGCCGCAGGGCGACCGCATCGCCGTGCTCGAGGCGCAAGTGCATGACGATGCCACCGCCATCGCGCACAAGACGCTGGTGATCCGTGACGCCACAAAGGGCGGCGTGATCGCGCAAATCGATCCCTGCCCCGCGTGCGATTACCAGGATCCCGCGTTTTCGCCGGATGGGCGCCGCATCGCGTTCCTGGGCCATGACCGCAAGGCGGGCACCACCACGTTATACCTGGTGACACAAGGCGCCGTCACCACGCGGACCGTGATCACCGGCGTTGCCGAACGCCCGCGCTTTGCGCCCGATGGCCGCACACTGGCACTGCTGGTCATTCCTGGCGCGCACAAGGAGGTCGGCGCGACGCAGGCCGCCGCCGCGCAAGTGGGCGATATCGGCGAAAACACCGACGAAAAACGCATCGCCGTGCTGGCCGTCGATGGGCAGGGCGCCCCTCGCGCCGTCTCCCCTGCCGACAGCTTTGTCTACGAATACGACTGGACGCCGGGCGGCACCGGGTTTGTCGCGACGCTGGCCAAAGGCGATGGGGACAACAACTGGTGGGTCGCGCATCTTGCGGCTGTCGATCTGGCCAGCGGCAGCACGCAGGCGATTGCCGCGCCCGCCCAGCAGATGAATTTTCCGCGCGTTTCGCCCGATGGCAGGTCCGTTGCGTATATCGGCGGGCTGATGAGCGACTATGGCTCGGTCGGCGGCGATATCTGGCTGGTGCAAATGTCGGGTGGCACGGCGCGCAATCTGACGCCGGGGTTCGCCGGCACATTCACGTCGCTGCAATGGCGCGGCGGACGCATCATGGCCACCGCGCTGATCGGCGATCGCGAGACGATCGTGGTGGTCGATCCGGCTGGCGGGAAAACGCAGACACTATGGTCCGCGCCTGTTTCCACCCATGCCGGCGATGCCCAAGTCGCGCTCGACGCCACCGGAAAACGCGCCGCGCTGGTGATCGAGGATTACGACCATGCCCCCGAAGTGGCCGCAGGCGCGATCGCCACGCTCGGCCTGGCCACGACGATCACACATGAAAACGAAGGGCTGACCGGCGCCGGAACCGCGCGCAACGTCACCTGGACCAGCGAAGGCCGCACTGTGCAGGGCTGGCTGCTCGCGCCCAAAACCGTCGCGCCGGGCAAGACCTATCCGATGGTCGTCGTCGTCCATGGCGGGCCCAGCGCGGCATCGACCCCGACGTATTTCACCAACACATCGCTGTCGGGCACGATGCGCCACTTGCTCGACCGCGGCTATTTCCTGTTCCTGCCCAATCCCCGCGGCAGTTATGGCCAGGGAGAGGCGTTCGCCCGCGCCAATATCCGCGATTTCGGCGGCGGCGATCTGCGCGATATCCTGGCCGGCATCGACGCGGTGGAAAAGATCACGCCGGTCGATGACAAACGGCTCGGAATTTTCGGCCATTCCTACGGCGGGTTCATGACGATGTGGACCGTTACGCACAGCCAGCGGTTTCATGCCGCGGTCGCAGGCGCCGGCATTGCCAACTGGACCAGCTATTATGGCGAAAACGGCATCGACACCTGGATGATCCCGTTCTTCGGCGCATCGGTTTACGACGACCCGGCGATCTATCGCAAGCTGTCGCCGCTGGAGACGATCAAGGCGGCCAGGACCCCGACCTTCCTTTACGTCGGCGAACGCGATGTCGAATGCCCCACCCCGCAATCGACCGAATTCTGGCACGGCCTGAAAGAGATGGGCGTCAAGACCCGCCTGCTGGTGCTGGCCGGTGAAGGGCACGGTATCCGCCAGCCGGATCACTTGCGCGCGGTTGACCAGGGAACGGTCGACTGGTTCGACACGTATCTTGCTAAATGATACATTTTGCGGCGCGCAAGTCAGCGCGTTAATCAGGTCACTGACCAGAAATAATCCAGCTTTTTTAGTTTATTGGATTACGGCCATCGCTTGCGCGGGCATCATTCAGGCGGGATCCGGGCAATATCCACCCGCAGGCTTTGCCGGATGGACGACAGCAGCAAGAGCGCTTTATCAGCCGGATCCGGAGCGCCATCTTCATTGGCCCCGGTTTCCGATTTGACGTCAAACGCGACCGTGACGAGGTCGATTGCGTCTTGTGCGGTGAGGATGAAACGCGCGACGAGCGCGTGGATCAGGCTTTCCACGAGCAGAATTGCAGCTTCGCCATGCCCATCGGGAATGTCGCCGGGGCGCGCGGGCGAAGTGTCGTTATCGTTGCTGATATCACTCACTGCTGCGCTCCGGTTGGGCGAGAGCGCATCGATGCCCACAGTCGTCAGAGCCGCAAACCATACCGACGATGACCATGGCTAGCACATTCCTTGGCAGCAATCTCCATCTGGTTTAACAATTGTCTATAACAACGATCAGTATAATTGGCGCCTGCGCCGTGAGACAAGGCGCACATGGAAAATCGCTTCATCAACAAGTTACGCGGCTTCGCCACCCTGGATGACGATGACGTAAAGGCATTGACGGTGTCCATCGCACGCGCACGGCTGTACCCCGCGCGCCATGATCTGATCCGGGAGGGCGATCGTCCCGGCCCGGTCTTCATCGTGCTCGACGGATGGGCCTGCCGGTACAAGATTTTGCCAAACGGCGCGCGCCAGGTGCTGGCGTTTCTGATGCCGGGCGATTCATGCGATCTGCACGTCGGCCTGCTGGCCCAGATGGATCATTGCATCCAGACGATCACCCCGGCGCGCGTTGCCACGATCGAACGGGGCGAAATGGACGCGATGATGGAAAACCATCCCAATATCGCCCGCGCCATGTACATTTCCCAACTGGTCGACGAAGGCACGATGCGTGCCTGGATCACCAGCATGGGCCGGCGCACCAGCACCGAGCGGGTCGCGCATCTGATGTGCGAACTGTATCTTCGCGCCCGCAACATCGGCCTAGACATCGATGGCACCCTGTCGCTGCCGCTGTCGCAGATCCTGCTCGCCGATGCCCTGGGCATGACCGCGGTGCATATCAACCGCGTACTGAAGGACTTGCGTCTGCAAGGCGCGATGGCCTTGCGACGCGGCAACCTCGAGATCATCGATCCCGACATGATCGTCAGGATCGCCGGCTTTGGCGACGGGTATCTCCACCGCCGCCTGCGCCTGGCCTAGGTACGCAGCCCCTTTTCGCGCGACGATAAACCCGTTAGCTCTTCGCCCGGATAGCGTGGCAACATTCGTGCGGGGGCACACACATGGCGGTAAACTGGCAAATTCCAACGGCGCTGCCACCGCTCAGGGGCTGGGCGGCGAACGTCTATGGCGTGATCTGGGTCATGCTGCTGGCGATCAGCGTTATCGGCATCGCGGGCGGCGCATGGCACGTCGCACACACCGGCGCGGGCCAGGCCTATAGCCATCACCAGCTTGGCCTTGCCCTGGCCGACGAAGATAGCAGCCACATCGAGCGCATCGCCCCCGACGTGGCGCATGATACCGGCGTGCGGGTTGGCGACCGCCTGCTTTCGCTCGACGGCATGGCCATTCCGCGCGGGATTTTGCCAAGCGCGCTCGACGATCGCATTGCCGGCCACCTGCTGCACGATCATGCGCCGGTGCGGCTCGTCGTGCAGCATGCGCAGACGCCGCCCCGCACGGTGTTCGTGACGCCGGGCATCGCGCACGCCGACGCGCTGTACGCCGGCACCGGGCTGACGCCGGTATCGTTGTCCTGGCTGAGCGCGGTGGTCAGCGTGCTGGCGCCGATGGTGATGGTAACGGGCGCAGTGCTGTTGTTCGGCCGCCGGCGCGACAGCGTGGCCGCGCTGCTGTCGCTGGCGCTGCTGGGATCTGCGATGAACACCTCGCTCGCCCGTTATTTCTGGGGCGATGGCGCGGGCACGACACCGATCGAGATGATCGTCGGGACCATCGGATCGCTTGGGCTGCTGATGAGTGTCGCGGTGTTTCCTGCCGGCCGGTTCGAGCCGCGCTGGACCTTCTGGATCATGCTGGCAATGCCGCTGGTGTTTCTGATCCAGCTGCGCAACCACCCCTTGGGGCACGCCATGATCGGGTTGGTGCTGGCGGCGATGGCCGGCATGATCATCCGCTATCGCCGGGAAACACCCGCCGCGCGCCGCGTATGGCGCTGGGCCCTGATCGGGTTCACCATCGGCGTGACGCTCGAGTTTACCCAGCGATTGCTCTACGGCTCTTATCTCGACAGCCATCACGATTTTGACGCCGAGGTGTGGAGCTGGATCTGCACGCCGCTGCTCGAAACGACACCGCTGGCGATCATCGCCGCAGGCGTGGTGCTGTCGGTGCTGCGCTACCGGTTGTACGATACGCAGGCGGCGATCAGCCGGTCGGTGCTGTATGGCACGCTCACGCTGGTGCTGCTGGCGATTTTCGCCGGTTCGGAAAAACTGATCGAGATCATCGGCGAACGCTATTTCGGCGAAAGCATCGGCATGTTTGCCGGCGGACTGGGTGCCGCGTTCGCAGCCGTCGCGATCGCGCCGCTGCACCACAGGCTGAGCCACTGGGTCGAGCATCGTTTCCGCAAGAATTTGATCCACTTGCGTCACGACCTTCCCCCGCTGCTGACCGAACTGGGCGAAACATCGGACCCGGCACACGTGGCCCACGCCGCGCTCGATCACCTTGCGCACGGGTTGCACACGCTGCGCGGCGCGGTGATCGCGCATGGCGAAGTGCTGGCCGCGCGCGGGATCGAGCCCGCCGCCATTGCCGCGCCCGACACAGCGCACGCCAGACGCGTCGGCACGCTGACCATGCGCCGGCGCGACGCACTGTTCCCGGTCCACATCCCCCTCGCCGCAGACGGCACGCGCTGGCTGCTGCTCGGCCCTCGCCCTGACGACAGCCTGTATGACCGGCAGGAACGCGAAGTGCTGACCGACCTGGCCACGCCGCTGGCGCACGCCTTGCGAATTTCCGCGCAACGATCGGCGCGCGAAGCCATGGTCGATGCCCGGCTGGCCGGGATCGAGCAGGCGTTGGCGGCGATGACGTCATCGCCGCGCAGTATCGCGGCAGAATAAGACCAAGCCGGCGGTCTGCACAATTCAGTGGGAGAACATCCATGTACATCCGGCATCTGGCATTCCTGGGTTTGGCCGCGATCGCGGCGGTTTGGGGCAATGCCGCAGTGGCCACAGCGGCGGCCGACCCGGCGGACTGGTCCGAACCGGCCAAACCGTTTCACATCGCCGGCCCGATCTACGAGGTCGGATCGAAAGGCCTGGCCGCCTATCTGATCGTGTCGCCGCAGGGCGCGATCCTGCTCGATGGCACCCTTGCCGAAAATGTGCCCGGTATCGAACGCAATATCGAAAGCCTGGGTGTACCGCTGCGCACCGTTCGCATCTTGCTGAACAACCATGCGCATTATGACCATGCTGCAGGCCTTGCGCAGATCAAGCGCGACACCGGAGCACGGCTGCTGGCAAGCGCGGCGGATCGCCAGGCGCTCGAACACGGGACACCGCGCGGCGACACCGATTATGGCGTGCGGCGCTGGCCGGCGGCCGGAGTCGATGACGTCGTCGGCGATGGCCAGACGATCCATCTGGGACCGCTCGCGCTGACCGCGCACCTGACGCCCGGCCACACCCCCGGCTGCACCAGCTGGAGCATGACGATCGACGATCGCGGCACCCCGCGCGAAGTGCTGTTTTTGTGCAGCATCACGGTTGCAGGAAACCTGCTGGTCGCAAACCACGCCTATCCCCGGATCGTGCCCGAATTTCGCGCGACATTTGCCAAACTGGCAACGATGCACGCCGATATCGTGCTCACCGGCCATCCCGAAATGGTCAAGCTGTACGAACACAAGGCACAAGCCGATGCCGGCAAGCCCGACGCATTCGTCGATCGCAGCGCGCTTCCCGCGCTGGTGGCCAGTTCCAGAGCCGATTTCGAAGCCGAGCTGGCCAAGGCCCGCAAGATGAACCGGCGTCATGCCCGCGCAAAGGGCAGCACCTGATCGCGCACGACCTGCTGCACCGCACCGGCTGATCACCGGATACGCGCAAAAACAACCCCATACCCGCCAGTGTCAATGCCCGAGGGTCATTCCCGATCACGTCGCAGTGGCCATGAATGCCACCGAGCGACAGCGCGTGCGAACCCGATTGACAGCCCAATGCGTGCTATATACGCGAAAATATCGGACGCTCTCAGGAGGGAAAGCGTCCGGGCTGATCAGGGGTTATAAATGCGCAGGATACTTGCCGGCCTTCTGGCCGGAACGGGGATGATTTTGGCTGTGCCGGCGCTGGCCGACAGCGCGCCGACCGCAACAAGCGGCAGCGATGCAACTCCGGACATTCTGGTCACCGCACGTCAACGCATTGAAGATGCGGAAAAAGTCCCCGCAGCGCTATCTGTCGTGGGCGGGATCGCGCTCGATCGCAGCTATACTGTCAACACGCAAGGGTTGTCGGTGCTGGTGCCGGCGTTGAACTACAGCTCGGCCAATCCGCGCAACACCGCGTTCACGATCCGGGGCCTGGGATCGAGCGTCGTCGCGGTCAGCCAGTCGAACGACGGGCTGGAAAACGGCGTCGGCTTTTATATCGACGGCGTCTATCATGCGCGCCCGGCGACCGCTGCGTTCGATTTTACCGATATCGAGCGGATCGAGGTCCTGCGCGGGCCGCAGGGCACGTTGTTTGGCAAGAACACGACGGCCGGCGCGATCAACGTGATCTCGCGCGTGCCCGAATTTACCCCCTCGGCCAGCCAGGAAATCAGTTACGGCGAACACAATTTTGCCCAGGTCAAGGCGACCGCGACCACACCGCTGATCGGGGACACGCTGGCGTTTCGTCTGTCCGGGCAGATGACGCGCCGCGACGGCGTGATCCATGATGTTCGCACGGGGCAGGACCTCAATGGCCTTGGCACCCAGGCGGTGCGCGGGCAATTGCTGTATGAGCCGACCAAGGACCTGCATGTGCGGGTGATCGCCGACTACACCAATTTCGATGCCAATTGCTGTACGCAGGTCTATCTGCGCGTCGGCACCTCGTTGCGCGCCGCATCCAAGCAGTACCCCGCGCTGGCGGCAGCGGCGCATTACGCCCCGCCCAGCACCAATCCCTACGACCGCCAGACCGATATCGACGCGCAGGTGTTTTCGCATACGAGTGAAGGCGGGCTGTCGGTCAATGCCGACTGGAACCTGGGCGGCGCGACGCTGACCTCGATCAGCGCATGGCGGTTCTGGGATTGGGATGCGGCCAACGACCGCGATTATACCGGGCTGCAGATCCAGACGGTCCAGCACATTCCGTCGCGCCAGGATCAGGTCAGCCAGGAAATACGCCTGGCGTCGAACGGCGATCACCCGCTGAACTATGTCGCCGGGCTGTATTATTTCCGCCAGGTGCTGACCGGCCATCCGATTTCGGTCTATGGCGCCTATGGAGCGCCGTGGTTGCTGGGCACAACCACCGGGGCAAAGAACACGCCGGTTCCGGCCAACCTGCTGAACGGTTATGGCCAGAACGGGGATACCCGCTTTGCCGCCGACAGCTATGCCGGATTTGCTGAAGTAAACTGGCATATCCTCCCCGGAGTGACTGCCACCGGTGGTGCGCGGTATACCAAGGAAATTAAGAACGGCGCCTATGCCACGTCCGTCTCGGGCGGCCTTGCGACAAACAACGCCGCGCTGGTTGCTGCCAAATTGTCGGTGCTGCGCCCGCAAAACTATACCGCGCACGATGATGAAGGCAGCCTGTCGGGCCGCGCCAATCTGGCGTGGCAGATCACCGCGACGACGATGGTCTATGTCAATTGGGCGCATGGCTTCAAATCGGGCGGGATCAACATGTCGGGCCTGCCGCTCGATGCAAACAACAATCCGGTGCTGGCGACGGCCGTGGTGCGCCCCGAACGGCACGATGCGTGGGAGGCGGGGGTCAAGACGCGGCTGTTCGACAACCGCCTGACGGTCAACGCCGACCTGTTTCAGACCAAAGTGCACGATTTTCAATCGACCGTCGTCGATTCAAGCCAGACGGTGGCGTTGCGCGGGTATCTCGCCAATATTCCCGAAGTCACGGTAAAGGGCGTGGAGGCCGATGCCGCGCTGCATCTCGGGCATTTTGCGCTGACCGGATCGCTGGCGTATGCCGACGGCGTGAACACCAGCTATCCCGCCGGGCCATGTCCGCTGGAATTGCAGACAGCCAGCACCGCGGCCTGCAACCTGAGTGGCAAACCGCTGGTCGGCCTGCCCAAATGGTCGCAATCGCTCGGTGTTGACTGGGTTTTGCCGGTGCGCAGCGATGGCGGCGTTTTCGTCCATGGCGATACGATCTGGCGCAGCAGTTACAACGGCGATCCATCACTGTCTAAATACACCGCGATCGATGCCTATTCGCTGACCAATGCCAGCATCGGCTGGCGATCGGCGCAAGGGTGGGAACTGGCGGTGTTTGCGCGCAACCTGTTCAAGGCGAATTATATCCAGAACCTGACGATCCAGGCGGGCAATTCGGGCCTGATCCTGGGCACACCCAGCGATCCGCGCGTGATCGGGCTGACGTTCCGGGCGCGAGAGTGACAGGCGCAAGCGTGGCGCGCGCCGCTGCATAACCTTGGCCGGGATTGGGCGGCGATCAGGCGAGACGGTGTCAACCTGGGTTGGCCAGCGGTACATATTGCAGTTGTTGCGGGAACCGGTAGTCTTTCAGCACGGGAGCGCAAGGACTGGATCGATGGCCGTACTCGATGATCAATTGATCGGCACGCTTTACGGAGCAGTGGACAACGCGGCGCGCTGGGTCGAACTGATGGACCTGTTGCGGGTGCGCTTTGGGGTCGAAAGCGTTGCGGCGCAATTGCTTGTCGCCTCGCGCGATGACTTGCTGCCACTGTGGGGAACGCGCGACAGCGTGTCGGAAGGCCATGCGGCCTTGCACGATTCATGGGCGAACAGCATCGCCAACCCGCGCTTTCGCCGTCCGAACGGACCGCCGGTCGATCTGGAAATCGAAAGCGACCAGCAATCGCCGGATTACAGCAACGAAGATCGCAAGGTACTGCGCGACGGGCTGGCGCGGTGCGGCCTGGGCCCCGCGTTCTGGATCAGCCAGCAGCTCGAAGACGAACGCCATTTCACGATGATTTTTCATCGCGCGCCAGGTGATGGCCGCGATATCGATTTGCACGATCGCCATCTGCTGGAGGCGATGGCACCGCATTTTCGCCAGGCGGTGCGGTTATGGATGCGGCTGGCCGAGGCGGACGCGCGTCTGGCGCTGGTCGAAGCGGCGGGCGACGGCATGTTGACCGCGCTTGTCGCCTGCGACCGGCGACTGCGGGTCCACTGGATGAATGCGGATGCGCGGCGGCTGCTGGACGCGGGCGGCGCGATGCGGCTGCGACATGGTGCGCTGGCGTGCGATGCGAGCGACGATCAGCAACGCCTCGGCGCGCTGGTGGCTGGGCGCAGCGATCGCGCGGTGCTGGCATTGGGCGGCGATCTCGGCCCGCTTCTGCACGTGCGCGCAACGCCACATCTGCAAACACCGGCACCGATTGCCCTGTCGCCCGACCTGGTAATGCTGGTGATCACCCGGCCCGATTGCACGGTGCGGTATGACGCGCACGATATCGCCCGGCTGTTCGGTCTGACGTTGACCGAGGCGGCGCTGGCCGCGAGCCTGGCCAACGGTATCAGCGTCAGCGAATTTGCCGCCGCGCGCGGTGTTGCCGAAGGCACCGCGCGTCTGCATCTCAAACGCGTGCTCGCCAAGACCGGGGCGCCGCGCCAGGCCGAGCTGGTGCGCCGCATCTGCCGCTCGGTTGCCCGACATCGCGCCTGACAAACCAGGCCGGCGCGCGCGCCCGATTTTGTTATACCATATACCATTTGGGGGACGCGCCCACGCTTTGTCCGGGCCATCGTTGGCAATCGACGCCGGTACCGGTGCGATCCATGAGGGACGCCATGACCAAGCACGCCACTGCCCTTGCCGCGACTTCAGGCCTGTTTGCCCTGGCGATGGGCCTGACCACGCCTGCACATGCCGAAGACAAACCTGCCACGCCCGACGCCGTCGCGCCCGGCGAAATCATCGTCACGGCCACCCGCCGTGCCGAAGTGCTCAGCAAAGTGCCCGTGTCCATTACTGCGTTTGGTCAGGCATCGCTCGATGTGCGCGGGATCAAGGACATCGCGGGTGTTGTGCGCGAAACGCCGGGGATCCAGTTCGATCCCAACGGTTTCGGCAACCAGACCAATATCGCCATTCGCGGGGTCAGTTCGACCGTCGGTGCAGCCACCACCGGGATCTATATCGACGATACTCCGATCCAGAGCCGATCGGTGGGCTATTCGACCACCAATGCATTTCCGGCGGTTTTTGACCTGTCGCGTGTCGAAGTGTTGCGCGGCCCCCAGGGCACGCTGTTCGGCGCCGGTTCCGAAGGCGGAACGGTGCGTTTCATCACCACGCAGCCCAGCCTCGATGCGGTCCACATCTACGCCCGTGCCGAAGCCTCTGCGACGCAGGGCGGGGCGGCCTCGGGCGAATTCGGCGTGTCGATCACCGCGCCGCTCATCCCGGGCAAGCTGGGCTTTGCCGCCAGTCTGTGGGATCGCCACGACGGTGGCTGGGTCGACCGGGTCAATGCCAATCCCGCGCTGACCGACCAGATCGTCCAGCGCAATGTCAATTTCAGTGATACCCAGGTGGGGCGCGTTGCCCTTAAATGGGTGCCGGCCGAGGGCCTGACGATTACACCGTCGCTGTTTTACCAGCGCAAATTGATCAACGACAGCAGCAATTACTGGGAAACGCTGTCGTCGCCATCGCAGGGTCGGTTTCCAACCGGGCGGTTTCTCAGCGGTCAGCCCAATGCCGCGCCCGATCATGACCGGTTCCTGCTGCCCGCGCTGAACATCGCCTATGATTTCGCAGGCGTGCAACTCATCAACAACACGTCGTACTATATCCGCGACCAAAGCGCGCAGATCGATTATTCGACGCTGTGGCCGGCCGTGTTCGACGGCACGCCGTTCGGATCCCCGCGGTACAATGCCCTGGCGCACCTGGCCAACAACCAGCGCACCTTTACCGAGGAAGTGCGCCTGCAATCGAGCGACCGCGAGGCGCGGCTGTCATGGGTACTGGGCGCGTTTTATGCAAAATCGGTTCAGCATTTCAGCGAAGCCGTCGCCGATCCCTATTTTGCCGATCTGTTTGGCGGCGTGCCGCCGCAATTCATTTTCGGCACGCCGCTGGTGGACGGGCTCTATTCGCTGCAGGGCAGCGGGCGCGGCGCCGACGAACAGATTGCCGGATTTGGCGAAGCGACATTTGCCTTCACCCCAACGCTGAAGGCGACCGCGGGCCTGCGCGTGACGCATACCAAATTCGACGGCAATTCGCTGTTTCAAGGGCCGGTTTCAGGCTATCAGCTGCAGAGCCCGCAGTCGGTCCGCGAAACCCCGGTGACGCCCAAATTCGCGCTGAACTGGCAAAGCTCGCCCGCGCTGCTGCTCTATGCGACCGCGTCCAAGGGCTATCGCATCGGCGGGACCAATGCGCCGGTGCCCTTGTCGGTGTGCGGTGCGGATCTGACCGGTTATGGTTTCAGCGACGTACCGGCGACGTATCAATCCGACAGTCTGTGGAGCTACGAGGCCGGAGCCAAGGGGCATCTGGGCCATGCGGTGACGATCGCCGCCAGCGCCTTTCGCGTCGATTGGAAAAACATCCAGCAGGATGTCTATCTCCAGCATTGCGGCGCGCAGTTCACTGCCAACCTGGGCAAGGCGCGCAGCGAGGGGTTTGACGTGAGCGCAACCGTGCGCCCCGCCACAGGCCTGTCGATCGATGGTACGGTCAGTTACACCAATGCGCACTTTACCCAGGATGTGGGCGGCGGGGCGCTGGCAACCAACGCCGACCACCTGGAAACCCATCCCTGGACCGCAACGGTCGGCGGCGATTACACCACGCCGGTTGGCGCGGGATCGGCCTATCTGCGCGGCGATTATCAATACAAAAGCACCGGGGCAGAGACGACCATGACCGATCCGGCGACCAATTCGTATGATCCCGGCGCAATCCGCACACAGGCGCTGCACTACGCCAGCGCACGCGTGGGCTGGCGCCATGACGTGTTCGATCTGTCGCTGTTCGTCGACAATGTGGGCAATACCCATCCGATCCTGTCGCGGTCGATCAACGTCGTCGGCGTCGGATCGTATCAGGACATCACGCTGCGCCCGCGCACATTCGGCATGACGCTGCTGCTGCGGCAGTAATCTGCCAAGAGCCCCTCCCCTGCAGGGGAGGGAGCAAGTTGCGCTTTTATTTGAAGAGGTTCACAACGCATGACTTTGCTTCGCACCACGTCGGTCGCTCTTGCGCTCGCGCTCGCGCTGGCCCAGCCCGCCGTGGCACAAACCGCGCCGAGCCATGTCCTGTCCGATGGCACTGTACCGCCGGCCTTGCTCGAAGCGCGCAAGCATATGCTCGAAGCGCCCGAAAACATGTTGACGTTCCATTCGATGGATCAGCTGTTCCAGACCCGGCCGGTGCCGCGCGCCGGCCCGATCGCCCCCCTGCCGCACAACGACGCCGCCTTGCCGCGTGCGGCGATCGGCGGGCAGACGCTGACCGAAGACCAATGGGAAGACCGGACTTACACGTCGGCTTTTCTGGTGATGCGCGATGGCAAGATCCTGCATGAAAGCTATCGCAACAACACCGATGCCGGCACACATTTCATATCGTTTTCGATGGCCAAGACATTCACCTCGATGCTTGTCGGCATCGCGATCGGCCAGGGCGCGATTCATTCGATCGATGATCGCGCCGTGCAATATGTGCCCGAACTGAAAGGGTCGGGCTATGACGGCGTGACGATCCGGCAGCTGTTGCAGATGCGTTCCGGGGTCGATTACGAGGAACGCTACGACTTCGGCGCAAACCCGAGCACGGCGGCAAAGATTTTTCTGAACGCGATTGCTGCCAACACCGAACGCTTTGCCGACATGGCGCCGCGTCTGGGGCGCAAATGGCAGCCGGGCAGCCACTTCAACTATTCGACGCTCGACACCAGCGTGCTCGGCTGGGTGCTGGAACGTGCGACGAAACAGCCGCTGGCCGAATTCATGACCCGCTATATGTGGCAGCCGATGGGCATGGAATCGTATGGTTTCTGGATGGCCGATGGTGCGCCCGGCGTGGGCCGCGAACTGAACGGCATGGGCTATAACGCGACACTGCGCGATTTTGCCCGGTTTGGCGCGATGCTGCTGGGCAATGGCCAATTCAACGGGCGCCAGGTCGTTCCCGCCGACTGGATTGCGCAAGCCACCGCGATGACACCCAATGCCGACGCCGGAACCCCGCCGCCGCCGGCCAATGTGACCAATCCGTTCGCCCGGTCGGGCTATGGTTTCCAGATATGGAAGCTGGACGCGACCGGGGCCTATACCGCTTTGGGCCTGCAAGGACAGTTCATCTATGTTCACCCGGCAACACGCACGGTGATTGTCAAATTGAGCTTTTTTCCCGAAGAGGGCTCGGCGCAGGGCAACGCCGCGATGGAAGACACGCTGGCCTATTTCAAAACCCTGACGACGTGGAAACAATAACCATGGCACGCGTCAAACGCCTGATACTTGCCGCGCTGATTGCCGCCACCCTGCCCGGTGCAGCATGGGCGCAGGCGCAAGTGCCGGTCGCCGCACAGATCGGCACCCCGCCCGATGAGCTGCTTCCGCCGGTCATCCATCACCCGCGCTTTTTTGCAAAACGTGTGACCGGGTACCTGCCGGTGCGCGACGGCACGCGTTTGCGCTACAGCGTGCTGTTACCCAGGGGCAAAGGCCCGTTCCCGGTCATCGTCAACTATTCGGGCTATGATCCCGGATCGATCGGCGGCGCGGCCTATCTTGACGACAACACCGCGATGTCGGTCAATCTCGATGCCTCGCTGGTCGCGGCAGGCTATGCCGTAGTGGGGATAAACGCGCGCGGCACGGCCTGTTCCGAAGGACAGTTCGAATTCCTGGCCAGATCCTATGGCGAGGACGGCCGCGATGCGATCGAGTGGATCGCTGGCCAGCCATGGTCGAACGGCGCGGTCGGCATGGCCAACTGGTCGTGGGCGGGCATGTCGCAACTCGCCACCGCATCCGAGCAGCCCCCGCACCTGAAAGCCATCGCGCCGGGCATGCCGCTCGGCGATGCGCGGCTCGACAGCTGGTATCCCGGCGGGGTGCCGGCGCCGGGGTTTGTCGATGGCTGGTGGGGCTATCTGCATTCGCGCTGGGCCTCGGCCGAGGCCAGTGCGAAAGCGGAGGGCGACACGAAGTGCCTGGCGCAGATCGCGACCAATGTCCGCACTGCCGAAACCAACCGCCTGCCCGCAATCCTGATTCGCCACCCGTTGCGCGATGATTATATCGAAATCCGCAACCTGGCCGCGCGCACCAGCCGGATCACCGTGCCGGTGTTTTCGATGGAAGTGTTCCAGGACGAAGCGGTGATGGCGCGGATGGGGTATTTCCAGGAAACGATCGACCCGTCGCGCCTGTGGTACCTGCAGACCAATGGGGCGCACGACCTGTATGTCTCGGCGCGGTACCGGCAGGAACTGATCGCATTCTTCGACCGCTTTGTCAAAGGGCAGGCGAACAATTTCGAAGCCACGCCGCATGTGCAGGTGTGGATCGAGGGTGCGCTGAAGGGCCCCGGCGCGGCGATGTTCGAAAACTTTACGCCGGCGCTGACGTTTTCGCATGCCACGTTTCCGATGCCGGTGACGCCGATGGCGCTCGCCTTGTCGGCGGGCGGCAGACTGGTTCCCGGCGGCGGCAAAGGCCAGGCGGACGGTTTCGACTATCCGATGCGCGGGCCCGGCGTGAACTACGAATTCGGCAAGGACGGATGGGAACCGCTGCGCGCCGGATGGCAACGCGGCACGCTAGCCTATACCACGGCGGCGTTCGACCATGACGTGCTGGCCTATGGTCCGGCGAGCGCCGACCTGTGGGTGACCAACACCAATGCCGATGCCGATCTGCAAGTCACGGTGACCGAAGTGCGCCCCGACGGGCAGGAAATGTTCGTCCAGCGCGGCTGGCTGCGGCTATCGGACCGCGCGCAGGATCCGGTAAAATCGACGGCCTTGCGCCCCTGGCCGATAGACCGGCCCGAAACGATGGTGGCGATGGTGCCCGGGCAACCGGCGCTCGCGCGGATCGAAGTGCAGAAATTTGCGCACGCCTTCCGCAAGGGATCACGCCTGCGGCTGTGGATCGACACACCCAGCCAATACGGCGGCAATCTGTTTGCGCCGCAATCGGTACCCATGCGGATCGAAGTGCTGCATGATCGCGACCACGCTTCGCGGCTGATGATCGGCACCGTGCCCAATGTTGCCATTCCCCCGGCACGTGCGGAGTGCGGCACTGTGCTTCACCAGCCTTGTCGCGCCGATCCGCTGGCCGATGGCCGTCCACCACAGGAGATTTTGCCATGACGATATCGCGCCGGAACACGCTTGGCCTGATTTGCGCAGGGATTCCGCTCGCCACAGGAGCCGCACGGCTGGGCGCGACCGAGCCACTGGCGCACGAACCCGGCGCGCCGCCCCTGCCTGCGGGCGTTGTGCCGAAAGTCTACGACCAGGTCGGGCTGGAATGGGTGATGGACATCGTGCCGTTCTGTACCGAGCCGGAATTCATGGGGCCCAAGTCCGACCAGGTGTCCGCCGATGGTGACAGGTACGACGTGTGGCCGATCATCGGCGGCACATTCCGGGGGCGCGGCATTCAGGGCACGGTTGTGCCCGGTGGCGGCGATTTTCCGGTCGTGCGTCCTGACGGTGTGGTCATTGTCGACGCGCTGTATCGGTTGAAAACCGATGACGGCTATGAAATCATCATCCACAACAGCGGCCACGGGTACACCAAAAACAAATATCGCCTGCTGCCGACGTTCAACGTTTCGGGCCGGAAATACGCGTGGCTTCGCGAATCCGTGTTCGTCGCGACGTTGACATATCCCGTGCCACCCGAAATCAGGACGCCCGATTTTGGCCCCACGGCCAACGGCCGCCTGATTCAGGTATTCCGGGTGACGTAGCCGGCGTTGTAGCCTGACCGGCAAACGCCCGCGCTCGCGTCATTCGAGCAACCAGGCCGAGGCATTCCATCGTCACAGGGTGCCATAGACCAGCTTGCCGCCAACGATGGTCGCCGATACCCGCGCGCTGGAGATCTGCTCCTTTGGCAGTTCCAGGATGTTTTTGGTCAACACGACGATATCGGCGAGCTTGCCTGCCTCCAGCGTGCCAAGCTTTGCCTCCGTATGGTTGGCATAGGCGGCAGTGCGGGTGTATGCGATCAGCGCGTCTTCCGGGCTGACCGCCTCACCGGGTTGATGGTCGTGTTTCAGGCTGCCGACCGGGCCGCGCGCGTCGTATTGGCGATAGATCCAGCGGTTTGCCGCCTGCTCGATCCCATCGATCGGACTGGGTGGCCACGAACACGGCCAGTCGCTGTCAAACACGACCGTGGCGCCGGTGTTCATCACCGATCGCCAGGGGTTGTCCATCTGGCCGGGCTTGCCGTCATATTCGCAGCAGAACGCCGGCTGGGTGCTGAGCACGACATGCAGTTTGGCCAGGCGCGGCATATCTTCCGGATTGATCCGTTCGCCATGGGTCAGCCGAAAGCGCGCGTCGTGCTGGCCATTCGCCTCTTGCGCTGCCTGATACCCGTCGAGCGCCATCTTGACCCCTTCGGGCGTCAGCGCGTGCGACACCATATAGTATCCGCGCTTGTCGAGTTCCTTGACCAGCGCATTGTAATCCGCCGCCTTGTAAAGCGGCGGCGTCGGATCGCCATCCATGAAGAATTTCACGATATTGGCGGACAGCCAGTCGTCATGCCACGTCGTGCGCGCAAGCTCGAGATCGGCAAGGAATTTGTCCGTCATGTGGTGATTGACGGCAACCGCCCCGAACGACTGGCGCACGCGCAGCGTCAGTTCGCCGCGCTTGCGGATCGCATCCCACGCGCGCAATTCATCGAGCCCACCGGTCATCGCCGCCGCGCTGGTGACGCCCATGCTGTTGAGGTAATGCTCGCCGGCCTCCAGGATCCGCACCTGTTCGTCCATGGGCATCGGCGGCAGCGCGCGTTCCATCACTTCCATCGCGGCTTCGTCGAGCACGCCGGTGGGATGGCCGCCGGCATCACGCTCGACATAGCTCTCCTCCAGCGGGTCGGGCAGCGGCTTGTCGGTTATGCCCGCGAGCGCCAAGGCTTTCGAATTCACCCACAGCCAGTGTTCGTCGACATGGTGGACGACAAGCGGCTTGTTCGGCTCCGCCTCGTCGAGGATGGCCAGCGCCGGCCCGGGATGACGGTCGAATTCGCTGCGCACGAAAATGATCGGCTCGGCCGGATGTGCAGCCGCATAGGCCTTGATCCGCGCGATATATTCGGCGCGGTTCGTATCGGGCCGGATATTCTGGAACTCGGTCGTCAGGTTGAGATGAGTGAGCGCAAGCGAACCGAACCACGGATGCGTATGATTGTCCGTAACCCCAGGGATGACCATCTGCCCCTTGAGATCGACCACTTGCGTCTTGGCGGTCCTGGTCTTGAGCACCTGGGCGTTCGATCCGACCGCTTCGATGGTGTTGCCGGTCACCGCGATCGCCTCTGCCCACTTTGGCGCAGCGGCGGTGTAGATCCTGCCGTTGACCAGGATCAGGTCGCTCGCCTGTGCCGCCACCGGCGCCACGACGGAGCCGAGCAAAAGTCCTGCCTTGAGAAATCGTTTTGCAATGTGCATCGGTTGTGTCCTGCGATCAGTATTTGATGGAGGCGTTGAGACCGATCACGCGCGGTCGCAGCGTGGACGATTTCAGGAAAAGTGCCCCTCCGTCGGTATAGCTTGCCAGGCGTGGATGCTGATTGAGCAGGTTGTTCCCGAACAGCGCCACATCGATCGTCTCGATCCTGAAGCCAAGGCGTGCGCTGAGCAAGGTGTAACTCTGCATCGGCGGGACGATCGCATTGTAACTCGATGTCGACGAATCGAGTTGCGGGGTAATCGCATGGCCGCCGATGAAATTGTAATCGAACCGCAGAAAACCGCGCCTGGTGAAAGCCTCGAAATCGTACTGCCCGCCGACCACGACCGTCCATGGCTCTTCCTGAAGCTGATCCCCGGCACGCACGATGGGCAGCGAGCCGGAATCGCCGCTGATCGTCAGAGTTTTCGAATAATGCGAATTGGTGTAGCCCAATTGCCCGGTCAGCGTGAACGCCCTGCCGATTTTCTGGGTAAGCTGCAGATCGAAACCGTTGCTGACGGCGCTGCCGAGATTGGCCGTGAATTGCAAACCGCAGTCGGGCAGGTAGACATTGCGCTGAATACCATTCCACACGACGTGAAACGCACTGACGTCGAGCTGCAACGAATTCGTCGGGCGGGTCTTGGCACCCACTTCATAACTCCACAAACTGTCGGGCGCATACCCGGTCGGCGCAGAGGAAAAGCCGCGCGCGGCCAGATCGGCCGAGCAGGCATCGCTGTTGACGGGCACGTTGCCGCCACCGACGCGATAGCCCTTGGCGGCTGTGAAATAGACCATGTCGTGCGGGTCGATTTGCCAGTTGATGCCGAATTTTGGGGAAAGCGGATGGCCCTTGCCATGGGTCGAGCCCTGCACCGTGCCAAAGTTGAACGGGCCGGTGACGTAGAAATCCGTGGTGTACCACGGGATCGCCTCACGCGCGCCGACGCTGACATGCAGGCCTTTGGCGAGTTCGTAATTGAGGTCCCCAAACACCGCAACTTCCTGATCCAGCGTGTGGAAATTCTGGAGATAGGAATATTTGTTGTCGATCAACGACTGTCCGGTCGCATCCAGCACCGAAGCGCCATAGGCATATTCGGTAATCTGGCCGAAATCCGGATCGATGATCTGTTCGTTCGCGTATTGGCTGAGGTGGCTGTAATAGGCGCCAGCTACCCAGTGAAGCCGCGCGGTGGGGTTGGACGACTGAACCCGCACTTCCTGCACAAACGAGTGGTAGCGGTTTTGAAGATTGGCATAGGCGCGGTAGTCCGGAAAGGCGGAAAGATAGGCCTCGCCCGCAAACGCACCGGGAATCACCGTCGAATAATCGGGGTCGAACGTGTTGTTGCGCGTAAAATACGACGAGTTTGAAATCACGTCGAACCCGGCCCCGTGATATTCGATCTTCAACGCCGGCAGATAGAACTGGTCATGGTCGGGCGATGTCAGCGGCTGACCCGAAACCAGCCGGTTGTGCGACGTATCCGACAGCACCTGCAGAAACTGGTTCGAATCGTTCAGCGCGGTTTTTTGCCACAACATCGATGCCGTGATGTGCAACGCATCCGATGGCGCGAATGTAACCGCCCCGCGCACCACATAAGCATCCTGCGAATTGGTGTTCCTGGCGAGAGTCTGGCCGGTAAAATAATCCTCGCGGTCGACATAACCGCCGTCGTGCCGATAATAGGCGCTCAGGCGAAATCCGATCTTGTCCTTGACCAATGGCCCGCCGATCGCCGCGCCGACTTCATAATTGGTGCCGCCGCGCGCGGTACCCGACACTTCGGCGCGGCCATATCCGGACCAGCTTTCCAGACCGGGCTGCGGCGTCAGATAGCGGATCGTCCCGCCCTCGGAGCTGCCGCCAAACAACGTGCCCTGCGGCCCGCGCAGCACTTCGACCCGTTCCAGGTCGAACAGGCGGGGATAGACGTTGCCGTTGCCATAGCCGAAACTTTTCGCCTGGATCGGCGTGTCATCGACATAAATGCCGGTCGTGCCCGACCCCACGTCCGAATTGACGCCCCGGATCGAAATATTGCTGGTGTTGCCATACGACGAGGAGAAATTCACCCCGGGCGTAAACCGGACAGTATCCTCGATACTGCGAATCCCGCGCGCGTCGAGCGCGGCCTGGTTATAAACGCTCAGGCTGATCGGCACATGGCTGGCGGTTTGCGACTGGCGCGTTGCGGTCACGACGATATCGCCGGTGTCGGTGCCGCCCGATTGCGGTGCTGTAACCGGCGCCGGCGCCGGCGCGGTACCAACAGGGGCGTTGGATGCAAGTTGCACGTCGACATGGCGTTCGGCGGTACGCGGCAGCGTCTTCAGGGTAATCACCGCACCATTGTCCGACCCGATCGTCAGGCCGGTGTTACGGATGAGCCTGCGCAAAGCCGTGCGGGCATCGAATTGCCCGACAATGGCGGGGGTACGCACCCCGCGCAGATTGCCGGCCGGCGCAACAATCTGCAAACCGCTTTGCCGCGCAAAGGCGGGAATGACATCGATCGCGTCCCCTGGCGCCAGGTCGAAGCTGCGTACCTGAGCGATCGCAGGCGTCGCCAGCGCGGGCGTCGCACCCGCGATTACCGCAAGTGCCGCGCAGAGATACAGATGACGTTTCGCCCCGACCCGTGAATTGCCCATTTACGCCTCCCTGTTGCCCCGTGCGTCTTTCAGGCTGCTCTCTCCCGGCAAAGTCCGCCAGGTTCCGGCGCTGTCATCATCGGGGCCGCACATCGCCTGCAACGGTCCCGTGATGCTTGCCTGAACGTGGCGATTTTGCTCTTCAAAACAAAGATGCATCGCGCCGGGCGTTCCTCATGCGGCGCCTGCGGTTTTTTTATCGCAGCGCTGCCCCACGAATGCAGCGCGTTCTAACAAGGGCGTCGCCGGCGCCTTGTGCGCAACGCAGCGTCAGGCCATCCGTGCTGAATGGTCGACCGGAACACCCGGGCAATCTGGCTTGCCCACCACATCCTGCCGCATGAGCCCGCACTGCGCGCGTGGCTGGTACGGCGCATCGGCCCCGCGTTCGATGTCGATGACGTGATACAGGAGGCTTATGCGATCCTGGCGACGCTGGGCAGTGTCGAACACATTCTCAATCCACGCGCCTATCTGTTCAAGACCGCAAGCTCGGTCATCCTTATGGAAGTGCGACGCGCCAAGATCGTGCCGATCGAATCGATCGAACAGGCTGGGCAACTGGATATTGCATCGTTTGAACCGCTGCAGGATCGCCAGCTTGAATCGCGCGAAGAGCTGTCCCTGGTGGCCGACGCAATTGCCGGCCTGCCGCCAAAATGCCGACAGGTGTTCATCTTGCGCAAAGTCCGCGGCCTGTCGCAGAGGGAGATTGCGCAGCAACTGGGAATATCGCAGAGCACCGTGGAAAAACACGTGATCCGTGGCATTCAGGAACTCATGACGCTATTTGGTCGTGGAGGAAAAGGGCCCCCCCGCGCATCTGAGGGTGAGGTTCCGGGCGAAACACAGCATGGCAAGGCGCGCAACGAGTTCAGAGGTCGATGAGGCGGCAGCGCAATGGGCCGCCCGTCTCGATCGCGGCCAAATCGGCCAGAGCGATCAGCAGGCGCTGGATCGCTGGCTGGAAGACGATATCCGCCATGTCGGCGCGCTGGGCCGGGCGCAGGCCATTCTTGTCCGCCTCGATATGGCGGCGGCGTTGGGCGGCGATTTTGGCGCAGAGGTCCATCGCTCCCCGCTGATCTCGCGGCGCAGCCTGCTTGGCGCCAGTGCCGCTGCTGCGGCCATAGCCGCGAGTGCCGCGTGGATCATCGGTCGGCCTCATTTTTCCACGTACACGACCGGCAAGGGCGAAGTCCGGCTGATCCCGCTGACTGACGGCTCGTCCGTTACGCTCAACACCGCCAGTCACATCGAGGTGCATCTGGGCACCCGCCGCCGGGAGGTGCGCCTGATCGATGGCGAAGCGCTGTTCGAAGTGGCCAGGGACCGCACCCGTCCGTTTACGGTCGAGGCCGGCCCCGCATCGGTCGAAGCGGTCGGCACCGCGTTTACCGTCCGCAATACGCGCGACCGCCTGATCGTCGACGTCCAGGAAGGCGCGGTCGAGATGAACAGCACCGAGGCCAGTTTTGAACCGCGCAACCTGACCGCGAACATGCGCGCAGAAGCCCATCTGCGCGATGGCATCCTGCATGTGAGCCAGATCGATGCCGCCGAACAGCAAGACGACCTGGCCTGGCGCGACGGCAAGATCGCGTTCCGCGGCGAAACCTTGCGCGAAGCCGCCGACGAACTGGCCCGCTACGGCGACACCCGGATCGTCTTTGCCGACAGTGGCGCGGCCGCACGCACGATCACCGGGTATTTCTCTGCAACCGACACCATCGGCTTTGCCAGGGCCGCCAGCGAAAGTCTGAACCTGGACATGCGCGTCGAAGCCGGAAAGGTGATCTTCACCTCCAAAGGAGCGAACTGGCATCCGACCTGATGAGGACACCCCCGGGATTTCCAAGATTTCTTGGATATTTGCGGATGTCGCGAAAGAGCCGGTGGTGGACAGGGCTGGATTCGAACCAGCGTACGCTTGCACGGGCAGATTTACAGTCTGCTGCCTTTAACCACTCGGCCACCTGTCCACACCAGACTTGCCGGTGCCGGGCCCAAAAGACCTGGCATATGCCGCGATCGCACCCGATATCGGGGGGCGAAAGCGGCGTTACCAGCCGAGCGAGGCGTCCCTTTGGCCAAGCGGGGCTTGCCTGTCAATGGGGGGGGTGGCACAGCGCGCCTGAAATTCCGTAACATTGGTCGCGCACCATTATGGCGCGTCCCAGATCCAGACGAAAGTGCCCGTGCCATGGCTCCTCCCCGCCGCCCGACCAACAGCCGTTCCGAAGTCAATTACGAAGGCGACCGCCGCGACACGTCGCTGCGCGGGCGCGCGGGGCGGATGCAGGGCGGGCGCGGATCGGGCCGCAGCAGCACCGGGGTCATCCGGCTGTGGGGGCGCCATGCGGTCGAGGCGGCGCTGACCAATCCCGAACGCGATGCCAAGAAGCTGTGGGGCACGCGTGAGGCGATCCAGGCGATGCTCGACGATCATGATGCCGATCTGCCTGCGACGCTGCCGGTCGATTATGCGCAGGCCGCAGATCTGGGCCGGATGGTTGCGCGCGATGCGCCGCACCAGGGGCTGGTCCTGGATTGTGCGCCGCTGCCTGAACTGGCGCTCGACGATGTGCTCGACGAAGCCGGCGGACGCACCATCGTGATCCTCGATCAGGTGACCGATCCGCACAATGTCGGCGCGATCCTGCGCAGTTGCGCCGCGTTCAATGTCGCCGCGCTGATCACGCAGGACCGCCACGCCCCGCCGGAATCGGGCACGTTGGCCAAATCGGCATCGGGCGCGCTCGAGCTTGTGCCATGGGTGCGCGTGATCAATCTGGCGCGCGCGCTCGAATCGCTGGCCGAGGCGGGCTACTGGCGCATCGCGCTGGATGGCGCGGGCAAGACTGCGTTTCCTGCCGCACTGCCCGCCGGGCCGATCGCACTGGTACTGGGCGCAGAGGGCGAAGGCATCCGCCGCAATGTCGTACAGCATTGCGACGCGATCGCACGCCTGCCGATCTCGGGCGCGATCGAAAGCCTGAATGTCTCGACGGCCGCGGCAATCGCGCTCTATGCGACGTCGATCCGTCCCACAGGCGATTGATACAAAAACCGCGCCGGGATGCCCGGCGCGGTTTTTTGTGTGTCACAATCTTGTGCGCCAGTGCCCGGCGTACCGAAGCCCTTCGGCGCCGGCCATCAGTTCACAGCGTCTTTGAGACCCTTGCCCGCCTTGAACTTCGGCTGAGACGAAGCCTTGATCGACATGGGTTCGCCGGTGCGCGGGTTGCGACCGGTGGATGCCTTGCGCTTGGCAACCGAGAAGGTGCCAAAGCCGACCAGACGAACTTCGTCGCCCTTGGCAAGTGCGCCGGCGACAGCTTCGAAAACGGCTTCGACCGACTTCGTCGCATCACCTTTGGTCAGGCCGCTGGCTTCGGCGACAGCGCTGATAAGATCGTTCTTGTTCATACCGGGAACCCCCCTACGTGGTGTTTTTGCAGGTCTTGTTGCGTCGGAATCATTGTGACGGACGGGGGACATGAACGGGAAACCCCGGCACTGTCAAAGGCAAATCGCTGGACCGAGGCGAATTTGTTCCCGGAATCCGGTGCATTTCGAACCGGTAAAGGGTTGCCGAAAAACAGGCGGCGCAAAAAAACGCCCAGGCAAATGCAATAACCGGTGCATCGCGCGTCATTTGGGCATGCGCAAACGAACGCACCGGACGCCGTTCATCAGGCGTCCGGTGCAATTCATCGCAAGCAATCGCGTCGATCAGTGCGCGGTAGGCGGGACGATCGCCGGGGCACCACCCGCCGTAGGCTGGCTGGCAAGATCGTCCGCTTCGGTCCATTCGATCGGTTCGGGTCGCGAAACCAGCGCCAGAGCCAGCACTTCATCGACATGGCTGACCGGGATGATTTCCAGCCCATCACGGATATTCGCCGGGATCTCGGCCAGATCCTTGCGGTTTTCCTCGGGGATCAGCACGGTCTTGATGCCACCGCGCAGCGCCGCCAGCAGTTTTTCCTTCAGCCCGCCGATCGCCAGCACCCGGCCACGCAGCGTAACCTCGCCGGTCATCGCCACATCGGCGCGCACCGGAATACCGGTCAGCGTCGAAACCATCGCGGTCACCATGCCGATACCTGCACTCGGGCCATCCTTGGGCACTGCGCCTTCGGGCAGATGGATATGCAGGTCCTTGCGGTGAAAGATCGAGGGCTTGATGCCATAGCTCGGCCCGCGCGCCTTGACGAAGCTGAACGCCATCTGGACGCCCTCGCTCATCACTTCGCCCAGCTTGCCTGTCGTGCGCACCGCGCCCTTGCCGGGCACCGTTACGCTTTCGATCGTCAGCAATTCGCCGCCGACTTCGGTCCAGGCCAGGCCGGTGACTGCGCCGACCTGATTTTCCTCATCCGACACGCCATGGCGGAATTTGCGCACGCCGGCAAAATCGGCAAGGTTTTCAGGCGTGATCGTGACTGCGCTATCCTTGCCTTCGAGAATACGGCGCAGCGTCTTGCGCGCCAGCCGCGCGATCTCGCGCTCCAGCGTGCGCACGCCGGCCTCACGCGTGTAGTAGCGGATCAGATCGCGCAAGCCCTCGGTCGTCAGGGTGAACTCACCCTTTTTGAGCCCGTGCGCCTCGACCTGCTTGGCCACCAGATGGCGTTCGGCAATCTGCAGCTTCTCGTCCTCGGTATAGCCCTCGAGCCGGATGATTTCCATGCGGTCGAGCAGCGCCTGCGGCAGATTGAGGCTGTTGGCGGTGCACACGAACATCACGTCGGACAGATCGACATCGACCTCCAGATAGTGATCCTGGAACTTTGCGTTCTGTTCGGGATCGAGCACCTCGAGCAGTGCCGACGCCGGATCGCCGCGGAAATCCTGCCCCAGCTTGTCGATTTCATCGAGCAGGAACAACGGATTCATCGTCTCCGCCTTGCGCAAGTTGGTCACGACCTTGCCCGGCAGCGAGCCGATGTACGTGCGCCTGTGGCCGCGGATTTCAGCCTCGTCGCGCACGCCGCCGAGCGACTGGCGGATGAACTGGCGTCCGGTTGCCTTGGCGATCGATTTGCCCAGGCTCGTCTTGCCCACGCCCGGCGGGCCGACGAGACACAGGATCGGGCCTTTCAGCTTGTTGGTGCGCGCCTGCACGGCGAGATACTCGATGATCCGGTCCTTGACCTTGTCGAGCGCATAGTGGTCGGCATCGAGCACCGCTTGCGCCGCGCCGATGTCTCTCTTCAACTTGCTGCGCTTGCCCCATGGCAGGCCCAGCAGCACATCGAGATAGTTGCGGATGACAGTCGCTTCCGCGCTCATCGGCTGCATCGTCTTGAGTTTTTTCAGCTCGGCAATGGCCTTGGCGCGCGCGTCCTTCGACAGCTTGAGCTTCTCGATCTTTTCGACCAGCTCGTCGATCTCGTTGGCGCTGCCCTCGTCGCCGCCGCCCAGCTCGGACTGGATCGCCTTCAGCTGTTCATTGAGGTAATATTCGCGCTGGGTCTTTTCCATCTGGCGCTTGACCCGGCCACGGATCTTGCGCTCGACCTGCAACACGCCAAGCTCGCCCTCCATGAACGACAGCACCATTTCGAGCCGGCTGAGCGGGTTGCTCTGCGACAGCACCGATTGCTTGTCCGACACCTTGGCCGCCAGATTGGCGGCAACCGCATCGGCCAGTTTGCCGGCATCATCGATTTCGCCCAGCTGCGATCCTGCGTCCTGGGGCAATTTCTTCGACAATTTGGCATATTCGCCAAATTGTTCGACAACCTGGCGCATCATCGCCGAAACTTCGGCGCCGGTTGGCGTTTCCGACTCGACCAGTTCCACGCCTGCGACCAGCAGCGCACCATGCGCGCCGGTTTCGGCATCCAGGCTGACGAGGTGGGCACGCTGATGCCCCTCGACCAGGACACGCACGGTGCCGTCGGGCAATTTCAGCAACTGCAACACTTTGGCAATGACGCCGGTGTCGTACAGATCGTCTGAATCGGGATCGTCGATACCCGGATCGAGCTGCGCGAGCAGGAAAATGTCCTTGGTGCCGGCCATTGCGGCCTCAAGCGCGGCGACCGACTTTTCGCGGCCGACAAACAGGGGAACAACCATACCGGGGAACACGACGATGTCGCGCAGCGGCAAAAGGGGATACGTTGTCATTTCAGTCCGGTTCCTTTCCCCCGACCGTTACCCTGCGCGCGCCTCTGCGCGATCGCGGGTCCCACGGCGGGGCACATCCGGGATATGGGATGGCCGCGCGCGACCCGCAATGCCCTGATGGCAAAGACGGTTGAGAAGGGTGCGGTTTCAGGGCTTGTGCGCGGATTCGCGCGCAAGATCAGGGATGATTGTGATGCAGCCGGTAATTCGGTGGCAATTTCTGAATGACCGGGTTGCCGATGAACACCGGTGCCGGCGCGGCGATCGGGGTGGGTGCAGCGGTAGACGGCGCACCAGCAGTTGATTGCGCGACAGGACCGCCAGCTTCTGCAGTCGATAACGCCGGCGCCGGCAAAGCCACAGCGTCACCGGGCGCAGGCACATCGACTTCGGGCGCAAGCGAACCATCGGCGGCCAGCGGCTTGGCAAACGGCGCCTCGCCCTCTTCGCCCTTCGCCAGCGGACCACGGCCGTGCAGCGCCTCGATTTCCTCGTACCGCGTCTTCAGGTAGGCCTGGCGATACGTCGAATAGGGGCTTTGCGTCTTGCGCACTTTGGCCAGATCGTCATCGACGATCACGCGGTAGTCGAGCGCAGTAATAATTCCGGCGCCGGCGACATAATACCGCGATTTGAACGGCCCGCCCAGAAACGCGGGCAGCGCCGCCTGGCCCAGCAACGTGCCGACCAGATCGCGCAAGGTGGTTGGCCCCACCAGCGGCAGGAAAAAGTACGGGCCGGGCCCGATGCCCCAATACCCCAGCGTATTGGCAAAGCCATTGGGCCGGTAATGCAGGTTGAACGGTTTTTTCTTGGCCACGTCGATCAATCCGCCGATCCCGATCGTGGTGTTGATACCGAACCGCGCAACGGTCTTCAGCGCCTTGCCCGGATGCAATTGCAGCATGTAGTTCAACGCATTGACCGGTTCGGTCAGGTTGAAAAAGAAATTGTGCAGCCCCGTACGCACCGGTTTGGGCAGCACATCGCGATAGATGTGCATCGCAGGCGCGACGAACACGTCATCGGCCTTTTGCATGACCGCATACGACGTCTTGTTGAACTGTATCGCCGGGTCGATTTTCTTGAGTCCGCGCTCGCCCGACACCACGATCTCGCTGGTGGCGGGCGGCGTTGTACCCGCCGGTGTGGTCGGCGTTGCAGCAGCGGGCGCCGCCGTCGTGGCCGGCGGGGCAGGATCGGGCGCGGCGGGAGATGCCGCTATCGTTCCATCGGCCGGGGGCGTGGTGTTCGGCGCCGAAGCCGGGCCAGAAACCTGAGGCGTAGTCGCAACGGCAGAAGGAACCATGGCCGACGGAACAGCGTTTTGAGCAACCTGCACGGGCGCAGACGTCTGGTCCACAGCCAGGTATGCCAATTGCTGCCCAGTGGGCGCAGGCTGCGGCACGTTCGGTGCTGGCTGCGGCACGTTCGGTGCTGGCTGCGCCAGGGTTACCGCAATTGCGGCCGAAAACACGATCAAGTACTGGTCCTTTCGCCGCCCTGCATGGGCGCGTTCGATGGGGCGAGAGAATCCCCCACCGGAATTAGTGCAAGCGCGCGCATACCCAATTACCATGAGTACGTCAAAAAAGAGTGCTGTTTGCGCCAAGCTCCCTTCGGATTGCGGCGCGACCTGTTCGCCTATCGCGGGTACAGCAAATTTCGCGCGTACGGGCGGGTGACGCGCCCTGTTGGTCCGGTCAGAACGGCAGCTTGAAGCCTGGCGGAATTCCGGCAGCCATCTGCACTTTCTGCATTTCCTGCGCGGCGGTCGCATCAGCGCGCGCGCGCGCGTCGTTGAACGCTGCGGCCACCAGGTCTTCCAGGATGCCCTTGTCCGCCACCACCACCAGGCTGTCGTCGATCGCCACGCCGATCACGCGGCCCTTGGCGGTCGCGCGGATCTTGACCAGCCCGCCGCCGGCCACGCCTTCGACTTCGATCGTGTCAAGCTTGCCCTGCGCTTCCTCCATCTGCTTCTGGATCGTTTCGGCGGCCTTCTGGGCGGCCTGGATCATATCTTCCATCGATTTCATGCGCGCTTGCTCCAGGGTTTTGTGCCGGCATCGCCCGGCGTCGCTTCGTCCAGGATCCGTGCACCGGGAAAGGCCGCCATTACGGCCTTTACCAGCGGATCGTCATGCATCGCCGCCTCTGCCGCATCGGCATCGGCGGCGCGTAATTCTTCAAGGCTCGGCTGCGCCTCTCCGGAGCCAGGAGGCCGCCGCTCGATCTGCCACGATGTGCCGGTGGCCGCCTCGATCGCGCGGCGGATATCCCCGCTGGGGTCGCCCGGCAGCCCCGGCGCCAGTTCGTAGGTCAAAGTCTGGCGCGCCAGGCTGATCACGCGCACCGCCAGTTGCATTGTCGATGCGATCAGCGGCGCCTGCGCCTCCACCCGTTCGACCAGGGCAGCCCAATCGGCCATCATTGCCTGCGGGCTGCGCGGGGCGGCAGCAACGGGCGCCTCGGACAAGGCTGCGGGCGTAACCGCCTGCACAGCCCCCTCGCGCAACAGCCCTTCGATCCGTTTTACCAGGCCACCCGGATCGGGCATTTCGCCGGCATGCATCACGCGCAACAAGGCCATCTGCGCCGCCGCCAGCGGATCGGGCGCAACGCGCACTTCGTCATGGCCCTTCATCAGCAATTGCCACAGCCGGTGCAGTTGCGCCGCGCCCAGCCCCTTGGCCAGCGTTTCGACTTCGGCGCGCTCTTCCGCACCGGGCACATCGGCGCTGCCAGTGACTTGCGCCAGCGTCACCTTGTGCACCAGGTCAAGCTGTGCACGCATCAATGCCAGCGGCTCGACCCCCAGCGCGAATTGTCCTGCGACTTCGCCGATCAGCGCCGGGCCATCGCCCGCCAAGACGGTCGCAAACAGCCGCCGCTGCATCGCCTTGTCCGCCAGGCCGAGCATGTCGCGCACTTGCGCGCCCGTGATATGCGTCACGCCGTCATCTGCATCATGCGCCAGATCGGCATGGCTGATCGCCTGATCAAGGATCGACAACCCGTCGCGCACCGACCCTTCTGCCGCCGCCGCGATCAGCGCCAGCGCTTCGGGATCGGCACTCACCGCTTCCTTTGCGCAGATCATCGCGAAATGCTGTGCCAGCACCGGCGTCTCGATCCGCCGCAGATCGAACCGCTGGCACCGCGACAGCACGGTCACGGGCAATTTGTCGACTTCGGTCGTGGCAAACAGGAATTTGACATGCGCCGGCGGCTCTTCGAGCGTTTTGAGCAGCGCGTTGAACGCGTTGCGGCTGAGCATGTGCACTTCGTCGATGATGTAGATCTTGTACCGCGCCGAGACCGCCGCATAGCGCACCGCCTCGATGATTTCGCGCACGTCGTCGACGCCGGTATGGCTGGCGGCATCCATTTCGATCACATCGATATGGCGCCCTTCGGCAATCGCGCGGCACGGCTCGCACACACCGCACGTGTCGATCGTCGGTCCGCCCTGGCCATCGGCGCCCACGCAGTTCAACGCCTTGGCGATGAGGCGCGCGGTCGAGGTCTTGCCCACGCCGCGAATGCCGGTCATCAAAAACGCATGCGCCAGCCGCCCGCGCCGGATCGCATTGCCCAAAGTCTGGACCATGGCATCCTGCCCGATCAGCTCGGCAAATGTCTGCGACCGGTACTTGCGCGCCAGCACGCGATAGGGCTGCGGCGGCTCGGCCGCGGGTGTCGCGACCGGCGCTGGCGCCGGGGTCGATTCGCCGAACATCGCCGCCTGCCCCGCCGCTTCGAGCGCGGCGGTGGTGGGTGTGTCATCGGCTGCAGTGTCGGTTACTGCGCCGAACATGTCGGTGGAATCGGCCATCAACGTATCAGGTAATGGCTCTGCCGGTGAAAGTCGAATGCCCGGCGCGGTTGGCGCGGACATAAATCACATCCGATGCAAGAAAAGGAGCCGGGCGACCCGCCGCAACTCGTTGTGGCTGCTTCCTTCCGGACCTGACCAAGTTGGCGAACGCAAACGTCCACCCGACTCCCGGCGCGGCCTATGCCGGGGTGCGGATGGAAATGCAACCCCAACCGAAATCAGCGGAAATTGTCGGCGTAGCTTTGCAGTTTCAGCCGGCGCGGCGGCGTCGGCGACACCCGCACCGCAATTGCGTTGCGATCGGCATAAGCACGCGCCTCGGCCTCGCTGCCAAAGGTCAGGATCACTTGCGCCTGCATATCGCCCGACCCTGCCCAACCCATCAGCGGATCGGGCTTTTTCGCCTCGGCCGGAGCGAATTCCAACAGCCAGTCGGCGGTCCGGGCTTTGCCGGACTGCATGGCGTTTTTCGGGCGCTGATAGATGCGTGCTGACATGGGCGCAGTTTGCCCGCGATCGGCCGGACAATCAAGTCCGTAGCTGCTTCAATCCCGCTTTTGCGCCTCGAACGCATTGCGTGTCTTCAAACTCGGCGCCTCGGTCCAGGGCATGTCGGGCCAGCGGTGGCGCGGATAGCGGCCCTTCATGTCCTTTACCACATCGCGCCACGACCCGCGCCAGAACCCCGGCAGATCCGCCGTCGTCTGGATCGGGCGGCCGCCGGGCGATGTCAGAGACAGCAGCAGCGGGCGTGGCGGCTGGCCCACGCATGGATGACGATCGAGCCCGAACAGCGCCTGCACGCGCATTTCGGCCGTCGGCCCGCCATCGTGGTCGTAATCGATCGCATGCGTGGTGCCCGCAGGCGTGCGGAACTCTGCAGGCGCCAGCCGGTCCAGCGTCTGCCGTTGGTCCCAGTCGAGCACGCCGGTCAACGCCTCGTGCAAACGCCCCGGCGCAATCGCGAAATCACGCCGCCCGTTCAGCAGCGGCGCCAGCCATTGCTCGGCATCGGCGAGCAATGCCGTTTCGCAAAGCGCGGCGATCCCGGCATAACGGGCGCGCTCGATCAGCGCGCGGCTGGCCAGTCCGAGCGGCAGCAGCGCCACACCGGAACCGCGCAGCACCGCGATCAGCTTTGCCACCACCGCCGCGCCATCGGGCGCCGGATCGGGCACCCGCGCCATGACGATCGCGCCCAGCCGGCGCTCGGTCCGCGCCTCCACCCGCGCCTCGGCGGCGTTCCAGTCGAGCGTCGTGCGCTGATCGAGCCGATGCGGCAACCACCGCATCAGGTCGGCCTCGTCCAACACCACCGCCGCGGTAATCCGCGCCCCGCGCGCCTCGCCTTGCGCATCGCCGATCACCAGCCAGCGCGCGGTGACCAACGGCGATGCCGGATCGAGGCGATACCCGCGCCCGCCTGCCGCCAGCCAGTCTTCGCCGCTGGCCGAGCGCGCGCGCGCAATGCGGTCGGGAAACGCCTCTGCCAGCAGCACCGCAAGCGGCGGATCGCCGTCATCGCCTGGCTTAACCTGCTGCAAGGCAGCCCTCGCCCAGCGCGCCGCCAGATCGCGCGCCGCACCCGCGCGCGCCGAACGATCGCCATTCCACGCATCCAGTCGCCGCGCCAGATCGTCGCTGCGCCCGCCCAGCCCGCGCTCCTGCAACAACAGCGCCAGCCGCGCCGCCGTGGTACACGCGTGCCGGCCATGCCGCGCGGCAAACAACAGCATATGCGCCAGCCCCGGTGCCATCGGCAGCTGCGCCATCGCCGCGCCATGCGGCGTGATCGCGCCATCCGCATCGATCGCGCCCAGCGCGCCCAACATCGCGCGCGCCGCGCCCAGCGCCGCTGCCGGGGGCGGATCGAGCCACGCCATCGCCGCCGCGTCGCCTGCGCCCCATTGCGCCAGCGTCAGCGCCAGATCGGCCAGATCCTGCGTCAGGATTTCGGGCGGCGCATAGGCCGCGCGCCCGGCGTGCCCCGCCTCCTCCCACAGGCGATAGGCAATCCCCGGCCCCTGCCGCGCGGCACGGCCTGCCCGCTGCGCCGCTGCCGCCTGGCTGGCGCGCGTCGTCACCAGGCGCGTAACGCCGGCCGCCTTGTCGAATTCAGCATGGCGTGCCAGCCCCGCATCGACGACGACGCTGACGCCATCGAGCGTCAGCGACGTCTCGGCAATGCTTGTCGCCAGCACGATCCGGCGGCGGCCATCAGCATCGCGGCGGATCGCCGTGCGCTGCCCGGCAGGTTCGACCTGCCCGTGCAGCGGCAGCACCAGCGCCTGGGGCAACCGCGTGGCCAGCGCATCCGCAACGCGCTCGATTTCGCGCACGCCGGGCAGGAACGCGAGCATGTCGCCATCGGTTTCGCCCCAAGCGCGCACGATCGCGGCCGCCATCGGCACTTCGATCCGCTGCTCCGCGCTGCTGCCCAGCCAGCGGATTTCGAGCGGCCAGGCCTGCCCCGCACTTTCGATCACCGGCACGGCTGCGCCGCTGCCGCGTTCGAGCAGGGCCGCAAAGCGCGCGCCATCGAGTGTGGCCGACATCACCAGCAGCCGCAGATCGGGGCGCAGCACACCCTGCGCCTCGATCGCCAGCGCCAGCGCGAGATCGGCATCGAGATGCCGCTCGTGCGCTTCGTCAAACAACACCGCCGCAACGCCGGACAAGTCCGGATCGGACAGGATCTGCGCGACAAAAATCGCCTCGGTCATCACCACGATCCGCGTGGCCGCCGATCGCTTGCTATCCAGCCGGGTGACATAGCCCACCGTCTGCCCCACCGGCTCGCCGCGTTCGTCGGCCATGCGCTCTGCCGCCGCGCGCGCCGCGACCCGGCGGGGGCTGAGCACGATCACCGTGCCGCCTTGTGTCCAGGCCTGGTCGATCAGCGCGGGCGCAACCGCCGTGGTCTTGCCCGCACCCGGTGGCGCAATCAGCACGGCGCCGGGGCCTGCCGCCAGCGCGGACAGTAAGGTATCGAGAACAGCATGGATCGGTAACCGGGTCATTCGCCTTGCCATAACCCGTCGCGGCGCAATCCGTGGCCCGGATTCGCAGCGTCCGCGCGCTTACCTTGCGGAAAAACCGGCGCATTGCCCGATCGGGCAGCGCGCCCGAGGCGTTTACTCGGCCGATCGGCATGGTACGAAACAAGCGTCAAAACCAGGTAAAGGTCAGCCATCATGTTTCTGGACGTCCGCGATCCATGGCCACCGTGTTCGCCATCATTGCCCGAACCGGCCAAGCCAATGCTGGGCAAGCGGCGCGAACGCGTGGTCATGCTGGCCGTCGCACTGAACCTGGTGCTTGTGCTGATGGCCCCTATCGCCGGCGGCTCGATTGTTCATGGCATCATGGCCCTGTTCGCCAACTGGCGGCATTAGGACCACCGCTGCCGGTTTGGGATGACTTGCGGGCTACTCGTCTTCCAATTTGTTGTATTCTTTCACGATATCCTTGGGCACATCTTCGAAATCGTCCCACGGCAGGTTTTTCCTGAGCACTTTCGACCATCGTTCGAGCCATTCGATCCCGTCGCGTCCGTGGTAGATATCCGGGGTGCGATACGCAGGATCGGCCATCGCCTGCGCCAGAGACACCGGATGCAGGTTCTGCCGGTCTAGGATCGCGACCAGGCCGTCGAAGCTGTCGGCATTCAGCCGGGTGTCATGCAGCAGCATGACAAAGGCAATCGGCCGCCCGAATTCCAGTTGCGCGGCCCGCCGGTCCCACGCGATCGTCTGTTCTGTATAGGCAAGGTAAACCCCGCGGATCCGCTCCGCTTCGGCCGTGTCGCCGCTCATGACGGCGTTGTCGTAGGGCTCGGCGAATTCCCAGTCGTCGCAATCGATCGTCACCGGGGCAATCTTGTAGCCATGCGCAGTCAACCAGCTGTCGATCTTGGCCTTGACCCGTTTGGGGCTGCCCGTTTCGAGATAGGGATGGCGGAACCACTGCAGATTGCGATGCGCCGCCTCCATCATCGGGCGGATCAGTCTTTCGCCGCGCGCGATATCGGCAATATAGCCGTTCACGCCGACCTTGTTGGGCGACGAATGCGAATACGTGTGATTGCCAAGGTCGAACCCGGCGTTCAGCCACAAGTGCAGCACGGCAATCTGCCGCCTGCGGATGATCTCGTTCAGCTTGCCCTCGTTGACAAAACCGATCGCCGGAAAATGGTGCGACACCAGACTGTTGACCAGTGAACGGTTGGTTGCGTCGAGGTAGTTCTGATCAGGCTTCAGCACGATGCCGGGCAGATCGTCGAACGTCAGCGCGACATTTGCCGCCTCCGGCCGGGGCGCCGGGGCCGCCGCAGAGGCGGCGGGTGCGACGTCCTGCGGCACAGGCGCGGCCATCGCAGCACCACCTGCCAGGAACAGCGCGGGCAGGATTTGGGCAAACGACGTGAATGACGATCGGCGTGGCACGATTTGTCCTGTGGTTGAGTGCTATCGCAAGGGCCCCCCCCCTGGTCGACGCGCTATAGACGTGCGTCTTTGCACAATGCATGGCCCTTGTGGTCCATCCCGGCAAAAAATCCGGGGAAATGTCGGCACCGCCGGCGCCTGGGAACCACAGCGTTGAAAACCGCAATCACGATCATTGCCGAACTGGTCCGGTCGCTCGTCGTGAGTGGTCTGGCCGCAGTCGGCATGGTGCTGATGATCGGCGCGGTATCGGCGACCACCGGGTATTGCCTGTGGCGGATCTGGCAGCGCGGGCGGCGGTAAGGGCGGCTTCGCCCCACCACCCTCGTGATGGGACGGATATGCGCCCCAAGGGCCCGCGCAGTCTTTCTTGAAAAGTCCGCCTTTTCGGCAAGTCTGGGCTTGGCAAATTCCCCTTTCTCCTGTTCCTTCCGCGCCACGGCAGAATCATTTGCAGGGGTGCGGGGCCATGCGACACATTTTCTTCAGCACGGTTCTGGGCGCGATGCTGCTGGCCGGCGCGTGCCCCGCGTGCGCCGACACCCTGCCTGCGCCAATCTTGCTGCCCGGCGATCACCTCCATCCCGAAAGCCTGTCGATCGCGCCCGACGGCACGGCCTATATCGGGTCGATGACCGGCGGCGTGCTCAAGGTGCGACTGCGCGATGCGCCTGCGCAATCCGTGGTCGAACGGTTTATCATCCCCGGCGCCTATGGCAGCGGCGCGCTGTTCGGCGTTTTTGTCGATTCGCGTCACAGCCTGTTGTGGACCTGCACCAACAGCTTTCCCGCGCCCGGCACCAAAGTCGACGGGGCCGATCCCGGACACTGGGTCAAGGCGTTCGACCTGAAGACCGGCGCCGGCAGGATCAGCCTGCCGATGCCGGGCGAAGGCCCGACATGCAACGATTTCGCGCTCGGCCCCGACGGCGCGATCTATATCACCGACACCGGCCAGCCGCGCCTGCTGCGCTGGAAGCCCGGCGCGACCGCGCTCGAAGTGTGGGCCGAAGATCCGCTGTTCAACGCGCTGCCCAAGGCCGACGGCGTGCCGCGCAAGGGCGGCCTCGACGGTTTGGCGTTCGCCGGCGACGGTTCTATTTTGGTCAACAATGTGCGCGATGGTTCGCTGTACCGGGTGATCGTCGGCAAAGACGGCCATGCCGGCGCGATCACCCGGCTGACGACCGATCGCCCGCTGCAATCGCCCGACGGCATGCGCACCATTGGCGGGATGACGTTTCTGTTGGCCGAAGGCGTTGGCCGCATTGCCAAATTGACGCTATCCGGCACATCCGTTCACGTCGAAACGCTGGCAGAGGGTATCAAGGACCCGACCGGCGTCGATATCCGCAAAATGCCGGGCCATCCGGCGCAAGGGTGGTATGTCCAGGCGCAATTGTCGGGGCTGTTTGCGCCCGACAAGGCCCCGGCCGTGCAATTGCCGTTCAAACTCAGCCCGGTTTCGCTGACCGCGATGCCACCGAGCCAATAATTCCCTTTTTGACAGGACCGACTCCGATGGTTGCGAAATCCACCTTTACCGGCCTGGCCACGACCGCGCTTGGCGCCATGGCGCTGATGACGGCATGCCACGGGTTTGCCCAGAACACCGGCGGTGCCGCGCCCGCAGCCGCGACGGCGGACGTCTGCAATCCGGTCGAAACCGGCATCACCCTGCCCCCCGGTTTTTGTGCGACGATTTTTGCCGAAAACATCGGTCATGCCCGCCACATGGCGATGACCGCCGACGGCACCTTGTATGTCAACACCTGGAGCGGGCGCTATTACCGCCAGTTTCCACAGGTTACGGGCGCATTCCTGGTCGCGCTGAAAGACACCAGCGGCAATGGCCATGCCGATCAGGTGCTGCGTTTTGGCCCGCCGGCCGCCAGTGGCAATGCCGGCGGTGACGGCCTCGCGCTGTGGCACGACGGGCTCTATGTCGAATCCAACGACAAGGTGGTGCGCTATCCGCTGGCACCGGGCCGGCTGGAACCGACGGGCCCGGGTGAAACCGTGCTGTCGGGCATGCCGCTCGACGGCGAACACCCGATGCACCCGATCGCGATCGACGGCGAGGGCAACCTGTTCGTCAACATGGGCGCGCTGAACAACAGCTGCCAGGAAAAGAACCGCACCGCCGCATCGAAGGGCATCGAGCCGTGCCCGATCCTGGAACAGCACGCCGGCATCTGGAAATACCGCGCCGACAAGCGCGGCCAGGTGTTTTCGCCCGCCGAACGCTGGGTGACCGGAATCCGCAACACCGGCGGCATGACATTCGACGCCGGCGGGCGCATGTATGGCGTGCAACACGGCCGCGACATGCTCGGCCAGAACTGGGGCAACCTGTTCACCACTGCACAAGGCGTCGAATTGCCGTCCGAAGAGCTCGTGTCGTTCAAGGCCGGCGATGATTTCGGCTGGCCCTATTGCTATCACGATCCGGTCGCCGGCAAGCTGATGCTCGCGCCCGAATACGGCGGCGACGGCAAGACCACCGGGCGGTGTTCGACCAAGAAGGAGCCGGTCGCCGCGTTCCCCGCACACTGGGCACCCAACGACGCGCTCGCCTGGCACGCGGGCAAATTTCCCGCTGCCTATGACAACGGCGTGTTCATCGCATTCCACGGCTCGTGGAACCGGGCACCGGCGCCGCAAGCCGGGTACCAGGTGGTGTTTCAACCGCTGAAGGATGGCAAGCCGGCGGGCAAATGGATCCGCTTTGCCGATGGCTTTGCCGGTGGCTATCGCGAACCGGGCCGTGCTTCGCACCGCCCCGCCGGCCTGGCCCAGGGCACCGACGGTGCGCTGTACATCGCCGATGACGTGGCCGGCCGGATCTATCGCATTACCTATCGCGGCGATCGCGGCGCGCCGCTGGCCGCAGCGCCGGAGGCGGCGCTGACGCCGACTGCAACCGCATCGGCCGGCGGCGCAGCACTGCCCCCCGGATTTACCGCCGCCGATATCGACACCGGCCGGCGCATTTTCGTGGGCGAGATCAAGGGCGGCACGTGCAGCGGCTGCCACGGATCGGACGCACACGGCAGTTCGGCCGGGCCTTCGCTGGTCGGGCCGAAGTGGCTGTGGTCCGACGGCAGCGTTGCCGGCCTGGCGGGTACGATCACCAAGGGCGTGCCCGTACCCAAGAACGCGGGCGGCGCGATGCCCGCCAGGGGCGGCGTGGATCTATCCGACGAAGACGTCAGCAAGGTCGCGGCATATATCTGGACGCTGGGGCACCACTCCGGCTAGGGCGAAGGCCCCCACATTCACGAAAGATCCCCCGATGCAACATCGCCGCCTCGGCACGTCACCCATTGTCGTGTCCGATATCTGCATGGGCACGATGACCTTCGGCAGCCAGGCCGACGAGGCCACGTCGCTGCGCATCCTCGACAAAAGCTTCGAAGCGGGCATCGATTTCTACGACACCGCCGAAGGCTATCCGGTGCCGCCCGACATCAAATGGGCCGGCCGCACCGAAGACATCGTCGGCAAATGGCTGAAAACCAAGCCGCGCGATGCGATCATCCTGGCGACCAAAGTGTCGGGGCCGAGCCATGTGTGGTTCAAAAGCCCGCTGCGCAGCGGCATGACCGCACTCGACCGGCGCAACATCATGGTCGCGGTCGAAAACAGCCTGACCAAGCTGGGCACCGATTACATCGACCTGTACCAGACGCATTGGCCCGATCACGACACCGCCTATGACGAAACGATGGACGTGCTCGACGAACTCGTGCGCGCGGGCAAGGTGCGCGTGCTCGGCTGTTCGAACGAGACGTCGTGGGGCCTGATGAAATCGATCGCCGCGGCGGAAAAACGCGGCGCAGCGCGCTATCACACGATCCAGAACAATTTCAGCCTGAACAACCGCCGGTTCGAGGACGAGCTGGCGCAAGTCTGCCGCAAGGAAGGCGTCAGCCTGATCCCGTATTCACCGATCGGCGGCGGCGTGCTGGCCACGAAATACAGCAACGGCGCGCGGCCGCAGGGCGCACGCTTCTCCAGCTACCTCGCCATGGGCGGACGGCAGGAAGCGATGGCAAAGCGGTTCGTCAACGACAAGTCGGTGACATCGGCCGAACGCTTTGCCGCCATCGCCGCCGAACACGGGCTCGACCCGGTCACGTTCGCGGTCGCCTGGTCCAAACAGCACGATTTCGTCGCGTCGACCATCGTGGGCGTCTCAAGCGAAGCCCAGTTCGCCCCGATTCTTGCCGCCGCCGACCTGGTGCTGCCAGACAGCGCGATGAAAGCGGTCGATGCGGTCAGCCGCGAGATCATGTACCCGATGGGGTGATCGGTGCGGCACGGGTCACGCACCAAGCACCGCCCCGCTCCCCCACACACGTCATCCCGGACTTGATCCGGGATTGTGCTTCTTTTCAACCTCGGCGTGAAGAACAAAAAGCACAATCCCGGATCAAGTCCGGAATGACGATAATTTCAAGATTGGCATATCTGGCAGGCCAAATGGCCGTCAGAACCGCCGCGCCACCGCAAATTCAGCCGCCTCGATCATCGCCGCTTTCGCTGTCCCACTGGGAAACGCCGCGATCGCATCGATCGCACGCGTCGCATAATGCCGCGCGCGCTCGCGCGTCGCCTGCACCGCGTCGTGCCGGCGGATCAGGCCGATCGCGTGTGCCAGGTCGGCATCGCCGTTGCGGTCGCCGGCGATGGCCTGGCGCCAGAATTCGCGCTCGTCGTCGCTGCCCCGCGCATAGGCCAGGATCACCGGCAGGGTCATCTTGCCTTCGCGGAAATCGTCGCCGGCGGTCTTGCCCATTTCTGCGGCATCGGAATCATAATCGATCGCATCATCGGCCAGCTGAAACGCGATGCCCAGGTTCCGGCCATACGAATCGAGCGCAGCCTCGTCTGCTTCACTGCGTTCTGCCACGACGGCGGCGATCCTGCAGGCGGCGGCGAACAGCGCGGCGGTCTTGCCGTTGATGATCGACAGATAGCGTTCTTCGCTGGTTTCGATCTGGCGTTGCGCGACCAGCTGGTCGACTTCGCCCTCGGTAATCACTGCCGCGGCATTCGACAGGATGCGCAGCACCTTGATCGAGCCATCCTCGACCATCAGCTCGAAACTGCGGCTGAACAGGAAATCGCCGACCAGCACCGTCGCCGGGTTGCCATAGATGATGTTGGCGGTTTGCTTGCCCCGGCGCATGTCGGAGCCATCGACGACATCGTCGTGGAGCAAAGTCGCGGTGTGAATGAATTCGACCGCGGCGGCCAGCTTGTAGTGCCGGCTGCCGCCGTATCCGACCAGCGCGGCGCTTGCCAGCGTCAGCATCGGGCGCATGCGTTTGCCGCCACCCGCGATCAGATGCCCGGCGAGTGCGGGGATCAGCGGGATGCGCGATTGCATGCGATCAAGGATCACGGCGTTGACGCTGTTCATGCCATCGGCGACGAGCGCCATCAGGGGTTGCAGCGAAGGTTCGGCGCGGCGAGGCAGCGGATGGATCGTGGCAGACATCGCCCGACCGATTGGCCTGTGGCTCGGCGCTTGGCAAGTCGCAAGTTGTGCAGGTATGGGTTTGGCAGATGGAATTGACAGTGGCAAACGATGCACGGATGGAGATCGCATGAGCAAAGACCCCGTGCTGGACGGATTTCGCCAGAGCATCGACAACATCGATGCCGCGATGATTCACATCCTGGCTGAACGGTTTCGCATCACCAAGGCGGTCGGCGCATACAAGGCCGAGCACGGCCTGCCCGCCAGCGACCCGGGACGCGAAGACCGCCAGATCGAACGCCTGCGCAAACTGGCCGAAGACGCGCAATTGGATCCGGAATTTTCGGAAAAGTTCCTGCGGTTCATCATCCAGGAGGTGATCCGCCACCACGAGCGCGCGCGGGCCGGCTAAAAACCTCCCCGGCACGGGGAGGGGGACCACGCGCAGCCGTGGTGGAGGGGCGGTGCCCCTGGGCGCCACTTTGCGATAATACGCGGGCCGACCAGGCGCCGTGGCACAATCCATCGAGGGAATCCCCTGGCGCGAGGCCCCTCCACCACGCCCCAAGAAAGAGGGGCGCGGTCCCCCTCCCCGTTCCGGGGAGGATTTACAGGTCTTCCAGAGGAACCCCGGGCTGCTGCTTGGCCGTCCTGATCGTCAGCGAGGTTTTCACGCTTGCCACATTGGGCGCTGGCGTCAGCTTGCTGGTCAGAAATTCCTGGAAACTCTGCAGATCGCACGACACGATCTTGAGGATAAAATCGATCTCGCCGTTAAGCATATGGCATTCGCGCACTTCGGGCAGGCCGCGCATATGGTCTTCGAATTGCCGCAGCGATTCCTCGGCCTGGCTTTTCAGGCTGACAAGCGCAAACACCGTGATCGCAAAACCGAGTTTCGAAGCATCGAGATCGGCGTGATATCCGCGAATCACCCCCGCCTCTTCCAGCGCACGGACCCGGCGCAGGCATGGCGGCGCGGTCAGGCCGACACGCTGCGCCAGCTCGACATTGGTAACCCGGCCCTCGTCCTGCAATTCTGCAAGCAGCCGCCGGTCAATCGCATCCAGTGTCGCCATGGTCCTCGTTGCCAGCCGGCTATTGCGCCTTATGAACGGGTGTGGATCGTGCCTTGGCTGCCTTTTGGGGCAGGCCTTCATGCCACCGCAAGATTCGGCATGACCGATCCTGTATCCTCATAATATTATTGTCTCTTACCGCAATCGTCCCACATTGCAACGCACACAACGTTGCTCTTTTCGTCCGTGCACATTTTGTTAGTGTTCCCACGGCACAGCAGCCAACCCGGCTCTCGCACCGGCCCATACGACAAGGATATTCCGGCAATGGGCGATCGCGCGGCAGCGGGGTGGGCTGCATGACACATGGCATTCCCGGCGACGCGCGCGCGTGTGCTGTGCCGTACCTATCACCTCATAAATTACAGCGGCGTTTCGCATTCAGCAGGGCAAATACGGCATGATCGTCGATGACCGCCTCGAAACCGTTCTGCGCACGCAGACGGCGGGCCAGGCGGGCCACCATACGCAGTTGCGTCAACTGGTCGACATCGTCGGCCGGACGCCGGCCGCCGCGTGGAGCGACCGGCATGACGAGGCGGTGGTGCGGATCGGCGCTTTGCACAAGACGCTGGGCGACGCTGCGGCGGCGGCCATGATCGGATCATGCACGATACGATCGCCCCACCTGATCGCGCATCTGGTAACCATGGGGCCGCGCACCGCGCTCGTGGCGATCGGGCGCGCGCGGATCACCGATGCGCAATGGCTGCAACTGGTGCCGGCGCTGCCGATCCATGCGCGCGGTGCGCTGCGCCACCGCCGTGATCTGTCGCCGCCGGTGCTGGCCCTGCTGGGCCAATTGGGCATCGATGACTTCGTGCTGTCTGCGCCGGAACGCGACGTGCCGGACGCTGGCGCCGAACCCGTGGCCCCCGCCGCAGTCGTCACCCCGATCCGCGCCGAACCGGCGTCTGCGCCGCGCGAAGGCATCGGCGCCATCGTGCGCCGGATCGAGGCATTTCGGCGCACACGCGACAGCGAAGAGCGCGCGCACGCCGAACAATATCCGCCGATCGGGCAACAGGCGTCGCTGTTTGCACTCCACGGCGGAACCGAACCGCCCGCCCGCCTGATCGATATCGCAACCGACGCCGGCGGCACGATTGTGGCCGCCGATGGCGTCGATCCGGCCATGCTGATCGGCCATATGCCGTTTGCCCCCGCCAGCGCGGCCGCCGCAGCATCGGTCGATGCCGCGGCCCTGGCGGCAGTGCGCGCGCGCCGGCCGATCGTGGCGGGCGCGCTGCAGATGGACGGTGCGGCCCGGATCGCCGGCGTGTGGCGGATCGATGGCGTGCCGATGTTCGGCATCGATGGCGGCCAGTTCACCGGATATCGCGCCCGGTTGCGCCGCCCTGGCGCTGACTCTGGCCCTGAATCTGGCTATGCCTCTGGCCGTGCAGACCTCAACGCGGCACCCGTAACTGCGCCGGCGCATCCCGGTGCCGATGCGCTGCACCAGCTGCTCCATGAATTGCGCACGCCGATCAACGCGATACAGGGCTTTGCCGAACTGATTCAGCAACAGCTGATCGGCCCGACCCCGCACCAGTACCGCAGCCTGGCCGCATCGATTGCGGCCGATGCCGCGCGGATTCTCGCCGGGTTTGAAGATGTCGAGCGGATGGTTCAGCTGGAAACCGGGCGCACCACGATCGATGCCGCGATCGGTCCGCCCTGGACAGACCTTGGCGCAATCGTTGCGCGCATGATCGCGCAAGTCGAGCCGCTGATCGCGCCGCGCGAAATCCGCCTGCGCTGGACCGTCCCCGAAACCCCGGTGCCGATTGCGATCGCGGCGGCAGAGGCCGAGCGCACGGTTTGGCGCCTGCTGGCGACACTGGTGACCGCGGCGGCGCCGGGCGAGCGCCTGTCGATGGCACTCGACCTGGTGCCAGAACTTACGCCAGCCACTGCACGGCTGCGCCTGACGCTGCCGCAGGCACTGGCGATGCGCGACCATGCCGCGCTGTTTGCACCCGATACGGCGCGCGGCGGCACCGCAGGATCATACCTGGGCGGCATGCTGGGCAACGGCTTTGCGCTGCGGCTGTGCGATGCCGAATTGCGTGCCGCGGGCGGCGCGCTCGAACGGCCCGGCGGGGCGACCAATCCCGTCCTCGACATGACTTTGCCCTTGGCCCTTGCCCATAGCACTTGACCGGGTGGGCGCCGGTTCCTAGCGATTGCGGCCACGTTTGCTGCGAATGCGATGTTCAGGGGGCCGATTTTGACTGATCCTGGTGGCCATGCTGGCCCTGGCCCTGATATGCGTGCTGCGCCGGGGCCAGGCGATCTGATCCGGTTTGCGCCGGGCTTTGGCCAGTGCTTTGTGGTGACCGTCGATACCGAAGAAGAATTCGACTGGGAAAAGCCATTCGAGCGCTACGGACACGGCCTGTCGCATGTCCCCGCCATCGCCCGATTTCAGACCTTTTGTGAAAATGCGGGCGTCGCGCCGGTTTATCTGGTCGATTACCCGGTGGCCTGCGACACGCGGCTGAATGATGTGCTGGGCCCGGCGATCCTGCACGAGCGCGCCGAAATCGGCATCCAGTTGCACCCCTGGGTCAATCCGCCGCACGACGAAGAGGTCAATGTTCGCAACAGCTTCGCCGGCAATCTTGCGCCAGAGCTGGAACGCGCCAAGTTCGACACGCTGAAACGCACGATAGAGCAGACCTTTGGCCGGGTACCCCGCTGCTACCGCGCCGGGCGCTATGGCCTGGGGCCGCATACCCAGGCGATGCTGCGCGATGCCGGCGTCACGATCGACACTTCGGTACGCGCACGGTTCGATTATTCGCACGAAGGTGGGCCCGACTACCGTGAGCGCCCGGTGCATCCGTGGTGGATCGATCGCGCGGCGGGCCTGATCGAATTGCCGCTGACGACAGTGTATTGCGGCGCTTTGCGGCACATGGGCAATCGGCTGTATCATGCCGCATCGCGCATTCCCCGCCTGCGCGGCGTGCTCGCGCGGCTTGGTTTGCTCGAACGCGTGCCGCTGACGCCCGAAGGCGTGGACATCACCGCCGCCCTTCGCGCGATCGATGTCGCACTGGCCGATGGTTTGCCCGTGCTGATGTTTTCGTTCCACAGCCCTTCGCTGGCGCCAGGAAACACCCCGTATGTGCGCGACGAGGCCGCGCTGGAACGGCTGTACGACTGGTGGCGCGCAGTCTTTGCGCATTTGCGCGCGCGCGGCGTTGCGCCAGCCGGGCTGTCGGACGTGATTGCCGCTGCCCAAGCTTGAGGCGCTTGCCAAGCTGCGATCGTGGCGATACCTGCGTTCGCGCGTGGGCCTGTAGCTCAGTGGTTAGAGCTGGCCGCTCATAACGGCTAGGTCGCGGGTTCAAATCCTGCCGGGCCCACCATCGCCACCCAAGCCCCAGCATTCCCGGAAAGTTGCGGAAGTGTTGGGGTTTCATTCGCTACATGATCCTAAGGTTGTCCCTAAAAATTGGGACCCAGCATGAGTGCATCCAAGCAGCGCGTTGCAGGCTATGATTACCTCTATCAGCGCGGACACAGCTACGAGGTAAGCGCGATACAGACCGGGACCGCACACGCGGAGTTGACATCGTTTCCTGCGTTCGCGGCGATGTTGTTGGTTGTTACCTTTCGGCGTAGTGTTCAAAAATGCAGAACCCCGATGTAGATTATTGGAAGACCGATCAAAGCTTGTTCGCCGCGTTACCGGGTGGCGCTACGGTCATCGAATGGTTTGGTTTTGTCCCGTCGTTCCACGATGCGAGTTTGGACAACCTTGAGATTGCAAAGGGCGATGCCATCGTGCGGCTCAAGGCATTCCGCATGACCAACGAGGTCGATGCCAATGGCTATTTTGTGCTCGACCGGCACACACTGGTAGACCTTCACTTCTCTGACGTCAGCGGCATCTACTTGGTCGGCGATGCTCAATCGTCGATTGCGAACCTCCGCGTTCGACGGATTACCGGCGATTTAGCAGGCTGGGAGACAACTGTTGGCCCACGCGCGGGTGATATTCAGGTTTCGTTCGACACCAACGTCGGTCTGTATGGTTCGATTTTCGCACGCGATCTGACTATGTCACTTGATCCAGTGGAAGCCTGATTGCAGCGATGGCCATAGCAAGGCATTGTATGTGGCTCTGCCGTATTGGGATTACTGGTAAGCCATGACAGCATCGCCAATCACAATAGGACTGAAACACCGGTTTTCGGCGTTCCGCACCAACCGTGCCCAGCATGGCTACAAAGCCTTTACAACCGCATTTGATGAAGTTGTCGGTCCAGCCCAAATAACTGCCATGCTCCGAGATTTATCTCCCGCACAAAAGCGCAGTTTCGACGATGCGAACAAGCAGTTTGACACGCTATTCAACGCCGAACGGGTTGAGATCACCGCCGCTGGCGCGGCTCTTGTTCGCGACCTGAAACATGCTCTCACTTCGGAGGAGCGGGGGCAGACAGTGGTCTCATTCCTGATCGACCATTCTGGCTCAATGCGCGGCCTGCGAATGATGTCGGCATTGCTTGCGGTGGAGGGTGCAGTCGATGCGCTAGATCATGCAGGCATCGCCACTGAAATACTGGGGTTCACAACCACCAGTTGGAAGGGCGGACAGTCTCGCAAGGCTTGGCGCTGGGCAGGCAGGCCGTCCAATCCCGGTCGGCTATGCGACCTGCGCCACCTGATTTATGGGGAAGCAGAGAGGAGCACGCGCCATCCTTGGCAGCTTCGGATGGCAATGCGTTCAGAGATGCTTCACGAAAACATTGATGGAGAGGCGCTGGCGTGGGGTGCCGGTCGGTTGGCCGCAGCGAAATGGTCCCGGAGGATCATCTGCCTTGTTTCGGATGGGGCACCCATCGATGACGCTACGCTGTTAGCAAACGAGGACCGCAACTTGCTGGCCCGACACCTCGAAGAAACCGAGCACCGCCTCACCGAAGAGGGTTTCACCATTTGCACATTGCTCATCGGCGGCGAGAATGTGCCCGAACCAATGCTATTCGAGAGGGCAGAGGAGCCTCAAGCGGCAGGTGTCGGTTTGATCAGATTGATCCGCCGCGCGACGTTGGAGCCAAACTCCGGCGCTATGACAAAAGCATAGTTCTGGTTCCACATGGCCTTGCCCAAGTGCGACATCAGCAAGATTGCTGAAACCTGTCTCACGGGAATGGCTGAAAACCTAGTGAGGCGCTGGCGCGCAGGATTATAGACCCTTGGGCGACTGTGCGACCGTTTTCATCGTGCAGCCTCTGGCTACGGCAATCCGGTTGGCCGCAAAGATCGGCATCGGGCTTGCAGTCGGCTAGCATCGATGTGGGCACGCATCACGGCCTGCCTGCTGCACCTCGCATTCTGAATTTCGCCACCAGACACGCCAGTGCGACCAGCGCGCTGGCGCCAGCGAGCACAAGCCACGCGATATTCACTGCGCCGGTCAGTGCCAGATGGCCGACCAGCGGTTCGAGCAGGGTGCGCGTGTCGTCGTCGATCGGTTGACCGTGCATCGCCAGGAAATCGTCGATCGGGATGTGCAGCAGCGCAGCGGTGTGCACATCGCCCGCGCGCAACGCGTTGGCGATGCTGGCCCCCCGGGCGATGGCCACTTCGTGCAGCAGACTGTCGACCACGCCGATGCCGAACGCGCCGCCCAGATTGCGCGCCAGATTGAACAAGCCGCTGGCATTTGCGACTTTTTCCCGCGGCAGATGGCCCAGCGCCAACCTCGTCGTGCCCAGGATACAGATCATCAGCGCCGCGCCGCGCACCAGCTGCGGCAAGACCATTGCGGCAAAATCGCTATCGGGCGTCAGGTTGGTATCCATCGCACAGCCAAGGCCAAACAGCGCAAACCCGATCAGGCAATATGGCACCGGCGGCATATGCCGCTCGGCCCACACCGCGATCGGCGCGGTCAGCAATTGCGCCACGCCGGTGATCATCAATATATCGCCGATACCCAGTGCGTCGTGCCCCCGCACCAGTCCCAGAAACACCACCATCAGATACGTCGAGCTGTACAGGACCGCACCCAGCACGGCGTTGGCGGCGGTCGCCAGCGCCATCTGCGGGTCATGCAACACGGCAGGATCGACCAATGGCGTCCTGGCGCTGGCACATTCGCCAGCAGCGCAGACCATGTGGCAGCGGCGGTAAAACCCGAACAGCAGCAGCAACCCACCGACCCCTGGCACCAGCGTGTTACGCCCCAGCCACCCGACGATCGGCGCCTCCTTCAGCGCGATCTGAATCCCGATCATGGCCGCCGCCAGCATGATCAGGCCCACGAAGTCGAGCCGTTTAAGCAGCGCGAAGTGATGCTCGCTGCGCGGGATCAGCAAAGCCAGGCCCAGCACCACCACCACCCCGGGCAGCAGATTGATCGTGAACAGCGCCTGCCAGCCGAAATGGACCGTCAGCCATCCGCCCAGCCACGGGCCCAGCGTCGGCGCCAGCATCGCCATGACACCGGCGAGGCCCGTTGCCACCGGTTCCTGTTTGGGCGAAAACAGCAGGTATACGGCGCTGAACGCGCAAGGGATGATCACCCCGCCAAACAACCCCTGCACCGTTCGCGCGACGATCAGGCTGGTGAAATCATGGCTGAGCCCGCAAGCGAGCGATGCAAAAGTAAACCCGGCGACCGCAAGCATCATGCAGCCACGCAAAGACAGCGCGCGCGCAAGCATGCCGGACAGCGGAATCGAGATGACTTCGGCCGTCAGATAGCTGGTCTGGATCCAGCTCATGCCGTCTTCGCCGATATGCAGCCCGGCCTGAATCGTGGGTAGCGCGGTCAGCACGATCTGCACGTCGAGCACCGACATGAACAGCGCGATGCACATCAGCGAAAAGCCGATCCAGGTGCGCACGTTTGCCGGCGGCGTTGTGACGGTTCCCGCACACGCGGGGCTGTACGCCGTCATCGACGCGCCGGATGTCTCAAGGGGGCCAGCGCCGCATCTTCGGCACGGATGCGGATGATCAGCAGCACGGCGTTGACCAGCGTGCCGACCAGCGCGACCGTCCACAATCCGAACGCAAGTGGCAGGGTCGCCACTTCAGCGACCACGATTGCGTAATTGGGATGGCGCAACAACCGGAACGGCCCGTCCGTTACCAGCGTTTCGCCGGGCACGATCAGGATACGAGACGTCCATCGCGCGCCCAGCGCGGCCATGACCCACACCCGCAAGGGTTGTAGCAGCGCAAAAACGATCAACCATAGCGGTACCAATGCACGGCCCGGCGCCAGGATCCACAATGCGGCCAGCCAAGCGACATGAAATGCGATAATTGCCGGATAATGCTCCGGCGCATGTTCGCGCGCGCCGTTCGCCATCAACGCGCCGGTGTTGCGGCGCGCGATGATCATTTCCAACAGTCGCGCCAACGTCACATAGCCCATGACGAACACGGCCGTCATCAGTCGGTGGGTTCCAGCAGCGCGCCGCTCAGGGTGAACCCCGGCCCGAGCGCCAGCATCAGCATGTCGCGCTTGGGCAGCGCAGCATCTGCAAGCACGCGTTGCAACACGAACATCACCGTGGGCGCAGACATGTTGCCATGATCGGCCAGCACCGCGCGCTCGAAATCGAGCGTGCCCGTTTCGAGCTCCAGACTGTCTTCGAGCGCGGAGATCACTTTGGTGCCGCCAGGATGGCAGACATAGCGGCCCACCTGGTCCATCGTGGTATCCAGCCGTTCGAGCAGCAGTTCGAGCGCAGGACGCAACTGGCGCGTGACCAGCGACGGGATCGACTGCGCAAAGATCACGCCCAGACCCTGTGGCGCGACATCCCAGCCCATCACATCGAGCGTGCCCGGCCACAAATGTTCGCTTGCCGACCGGATCGCGACCTGGGCCGGACCTTCGGTACACAGCACCGCGGCCGCCGCACCATCGCCAAACAGCGCGGTCGCGACGATATTGGCCTTGTTCGCCAGATCATCACGAAACGACAATGTGCACAATTCCACCGCGACAAACAGCACGCGCGCGCCCGGCTTCGACGCGGCCAGCCGCGCGGCCAGCGCCAGCCCGGAAACCCCGCCGGCACAGCCCAGCCCGAACACCGGCACGCGCGCCACATCGGGGCGCAAGCCGAGTTCATCGTGGACCAGCGCTTCGATGCTGGGCGTGGCAACGCCGGTCGACGACACGGTGACGACCATGTCGATATCGCCCGCCACCAATCCCGAATTGGCGATCGCATCGCGCGCAGCGTCGATAAACAGTGCGCCGGCCACCTTGCGATAGGCGATCGTGCGCGTCACCCAGTCCTGCGGCTGAAAATACCAGTCCATCGGCATGGCCAGCTGTCGCTCGCGGATGCCCGAATTCGCAAACACCGGCGCCATGCGTTCGAACGCCGGATAGCGTTCGGAAAAATGCGACCGCGCCCATTGGAGCGCCTGATCCTGCGGCATAATATTTGTGGGAACGGCCCGGCCGATGCCGAGCAAACGCGCAAGTGTCATTGTGCCGAAGGTTCCGTCTTTTTCGCGCGCATCGCTTTATCGCGTTCGGCAATCATGTACGTGTGGCACTGTGGCGACACCTGTTCAAGATGAACAATCATGCATGCCTGCGCTTTCGACTTGCTGAGTGCGGCCACTTCCTTCGGGCATAGCCGCTTGGCATCCACGAAACAGGCATGCTTGCCCGGATCGCCGGCGAGCGCAGGCACCGGTGCAAACGCAAATCCGGCAAGCGCAGCAACACCGAATGCGATACCGATTTTATCGGCAAATCCACCGGCGCCGCGACGTCCGTCGCGCTGTGTCATATCCTTTGCATTCATCGATCGGTTCCTTTGCCTGCACGGTCAGTCCCTGTTTCGAACACTTGAAACATGGCTTTGTTCAGGTTTGCGCGGTAGTCGGTCAAAGCCCAACGCTGCCTGAACGACTTTTATCGGGAATAACCCAGGCGATTCATGTCAAAATGTTAATGTGCAGGCGCTGCAGGACAGCCGCCCGATTCCAGGCTCTCTAACCGCCGAAAGGCGCAAACTGCAAACGGTTCGTGGCGAGCACGCCCGCTTCGGGACTATTCCGGGACACAGGTATCGTCTGCTTGCCCGCTGTTGCACGCTGCATTGTCACAAACACACGATAGCCTCTTGCGCTCGTCCGGCGCGTTCCCTAGGGACAGCGCCAGTCGGGGAGTAGCGCAGCCTGGTAGCGCATCTGGTTTGGGACCAGAGGGTCGTAGGTTCGAATCCTATCTCCCCGACCAATTATTTTTAGGCGCTACAACAAGTTAGCGACCTGATCGCTCGCAGGACATTGTTGTTTGCGGAAGCGAGTCGCCCGGGAGTCGCCATAAGGTTTCGCCGATCTGATCGGTGGCAGGGGCGAACTAGCCGCTTATCAGTTTAAAAGCAGACTTCATATTCGCGCGAAGACTGCGGTGTCAGCTGCATATCTAGGTTTGACGAGTATCCAACCGAGACGCTCGCAGTAAGCGCTGTCGTCACAGAATTTGGTCAGATCACAACAACGACGCCGGCTGCATTAAAATCGCCCGGTCCGTAGTCGCGCACCTCGTTGCCCAGTTCAATCACCACTGAGCCTGTGGCGTCACGGCGGAAAGCTCGCCGCTGTCAACATCGACCACGGCCTTGGCAAACTACGGCACCGCAAAGTGTTGGCGCAGCTTAGTCCACCACGTGTAAATTGGGGCCGTCGAAATATCGTGCTGCCGGACAACGTCCGCAACGCACGCACCTAGCTCCGCAGTTCCGCCAAAATCCGATGACGCTTCTCGTCGTCCCATCGCCGACGTCGCTCGGCCCTGACATCACCGTAATCTGCCGCATTCATCGCTCCTGAGTGTGCTCTCAAGCGCGTCCTCTAAGAGCGCTCACGGATGCCTACCCAGACTGTCCCGAAAATGGGCGTCCGGGACGCCTCAAGCGTTGCGCGCGGCGCAAGACCGCTAGTTGCTCAACAATAAGTCGCGGGTCATAGCCGTCTTGTAAGTACGCCTTGATGCCTGCCAGGGCATCGTCCTCATATCGGCGACCACTGGCAGAGGAAGCCGCCCCAAGCCGTTCATCCGCGTTTAGCGCAGACGAATCGTTGGCCACGTCCTTCTCCATATCTGTCGCAGCCCTTGAAGCGGCGTGCGCAGCCTCGATGCGCATCCTCGCATATTCGCGCAACCTTAAGACGCGCGGCGTTATGCGCTTGAGCCGGCCATTGCGAGCATTCGAGATGAAAGGCTGATCAACCCCCAGATCCTCGGCGATCCTTTGCTGCACAGGGAGTTGAGGGCTAGCGAGCATGTCCGCCAGTTCCCGCAAAGCCAGCAGCGCCGTTGTCGTGGAATTCATCATCCGAGCTTGCATATTCGCATATTCACATTATTACCATGTGAATATGCGAAATTCAACCCTCATCGACATGTTCAGCGGAGCCGGCCTTTTTAGTGCTGGCTTTTTGGCAAACGGTTTTGAATCAGTCTTGGCGGTCGATATCTCGAAGGAGGCAGTTGCAAGCTACAACCAGAACCTCGCTCGGGTCGCTGTCTGTGCGTCCATCACCGATTTCGGACCGATACCTGCCGCTGACGTTTTGATCGCTGGGCCACCATGCCAAGGCTTCTCGACACTCGGCCGGCAAGACCCCTTAGATGTTCGCAACAATCTTGCGCTGGAAGTACCCAGATGGGCGGCGGAAAGCGGGGCGAGCGTCGTCGTAGTGGAGAATGTGCCGCCGTTCCTTGCGTCGAGCCAGTGGCGTGCGCTCGCAAGCGCGCTTGAAGAAATGGGCTTTCTCGTTGAGAGCTGGGTCCTCGACGCCGTTGACTACGGTGCACCACAATTGCGGCGCCGGGCTTTCACGGTCGCTTCGAAAATCGGAACGATTCCCCCACCTCGACCATCTAACGTTCGACGCACTGCGGGTGAAGTTCTCCAGTTGCCCGTATCGCCTGGTGATGGCATGCACATCTGGCCGAAGCCGCAAGGCATCGCAGCCGCACGCATTAATATCATTCCGCCGCGAGGCGATAAACGCGACGTGATGCGTATGGCGCCTGAGCTTTGCCCACCCTCATGGGCCCGGGTGGGTTGCCAAGCCACTGACGTCTGGGGCCGCATCGATCCGAGCCAGCCAGTCAACACAATCCGCTGCGCATTTCAGAATCCATCGAAGGGTCGCTACCTGCACCCGACTGAGAACCGCACGCTGTCTCTACGTGAAGGCGCCCGCCTTCAGGGTGTGCCGGATTCCTGGAGCTTTGTCGGAAAGCCATATCCGGTTGCTCGTCAGATTGGTAACGGCGTCCCGATTCCGCTATCTTGTGCAGTTGCAGTTGCAGTGCGCGACGCAATCGCAGCAGTGGATATCCCTATTGCCGCATAGGGCTCGCCAGTTGCACAGACGTTGCACTCAGATACACTGCCAACATGGAAAATTCGCCACCCGCAAAATCGACTGACAAGCCGACCCACTTCCCGCTTCGTATCCAAGGCGGGATGCTTGAGGCGCTCGGTATCAACATGTACGCCTCGATCGGCAAATGTCTCGTCGAATTCGTAGCTAATGCCTATGATAGCGAAGCCACTAACGTCACGATCACCGTACCGGTAGATGAAATTCAGGCCGCGCGTATCAAGGCCAAAGATGACGCGAAAAAGGAAGTCGAGGGCAACCAGCGTGATCCGTTCACCGTGTTGCTCACGCCACTTCCACACGATATTGCTATCGTAATCGAGGACGATGGTCACGGCATGTCGCCGCAAGACGTAGAGCAAAAATTCCTCCCTATTAACCGCAAGAGACGGCTTGATGGCGTGACCGGAATGGAGTCCCTTCTTAAGTCGGAGACAGGCAAGCGCAATGTGATGGGCCGCAAAGGTCTGGGCAAGCTTGCGGGCTTCGGCGCTGCAACTAAAGTGGTGATCTGGACTAAGCGAACAGGCGAAACGTTTGCCACGATTTTCACGTTGGATGATGACACTATCCGGCACGCCGAAGATCTTGGCTTGGTAAACATTCCTGCCAGCTATGCAGAAGGGTTGGCCGTTGCGGACCACGGCACGCGTATCACGCTGACAGGGCTGAAATCCGACGCTGTGCGCTATTCGGTAGAGACAATTGCGAACGTCATCCGCGAGGCATTTTTTGGCATTGAGCCGGGCGAACTGACGGTCAAAATAAACAGTGGGATAATTGAACCCGAAAAGCCTGAATTTGCCTTCACCTATCCAGCAGACGCCAGCATCGAGAATCTCGCCGACTATGGCGTGAAGGTCGATAGTATTACTACCCTACCCATACGCTACATGGTTGGCTTTCGTCCGCAGGGCAAAAATCTGCCCGCAGCAAAACGTGGCGCACGCATCTATTGCAATGATCGGCTTGCCGCGGGACCATCCCTGTTCGGCCTTCCTACTGGCATGCACAATTTCCATAGTCAGAGCTACATGGAGTGTATCGTTCGTGCAGACGATTTGGATCGCCACGGCATCGACCTAGTTAACACCAACCGTACGCAACTGCGCGAGGACAATGAAATTGTGCGGGCGCTGATTGATTTCGTTGAGGAAGCTATGCGAGAAGCGCTCAAGGCGCACGCTAAGTGGAAAGAAGGGAAGGTCGACGACGATATCCAAAAGTCGAAGACGGCCAAATCCATAATGCTCTTCGTTGAAGCGCTTGAAGGTCGTGCACAGAGATCGGCAAAGAAGCTGATCAGGACCCTTGCGGTGGAACACGGCGCGGATTCTGCGGAATTCGCAGAGCTTGCCCCGCTCATCGCCCAATCGGTCAATGCGGGAGAGGTGTTGATCAGGTTAAGCGAGCTAGGTCACGACCCCAAGTCGCTCCAAGTAATCGCAATAAATCTCGTTGAGCTCGCTGACATTGAAAAAAGTGATGCTTTAAAGAACTACAAAGGAAAACGAAACGGAATTAATGCTCTTCTAAAGCTAATTGTCGATGGAGAGCAAAAAGAAATGTGGAAAAAGAAGGGATCCGAAAAGTTACTGCACGACCTTCTCAAGGAGCAACCTTGGTTAATTCGCGCTGAATACTCACGTTATTTAACAAGCGATGCCAACCTTCATCGAGTGTCGACCGCGATCGCCTCCCACCTTTCGATAGATGGGTACGCTCCACTCGATAGCCCCAAGCGCCCGGACTTAGTGTTTGTGATGAGCGACACCGGTGCGCCCCACCAAGTAAATATTGTCGAATTAAAGAGCCCTTCTATTCCACTCACCATCGCCCACTTGACGCAGCTTGAAGGCTACATCGCCAAAGTCGAAAAATATTGCACTATGGAATTACATCGAGACGTACACGTTCAAGGCTACCTAATCGGTGCGATGCCAGACACCAAAAGCTCGGTGGACGACGAAATGTTGCTCATCCATCGCATGAACAAATCCGGGCCCGAGACGCAATGGAAAGTGATCGGTTTGAGATCGTTGTTGGAAGCTGCCCAGTCTGCACACGCGACGGCGATAGATGCGCTGGAGAGCGATATTCGTCGAGGGCTCGCGACTGATGACAACGCAGAAACGTTTGCTCCACCTAGCTAGGTAATTAGCGATTATGTAACTAGCGGATAGCGCCAGCACCGAGCGGACGGTTGGCCACTTCGCACTAATGCCAAGCGGCGTCCGGGCCGATGATATTGGCAGCATGAGCAGGTGAGGCCATCTCCGTGGGAACCCAATCTGTTGTCGCCCGCCTAAATTATGCCGTGCTTATAGCCTGCCCACTGTCGATCATGACGAAGCACCTAAATCATTTGATATGATGATCTTTTCGCCTTCCGAATTATAAAAAGTGACCTTCTTGCCTTGGCGGAAAATCTCCTCTGCGTCATCTCTCGACAAAGGGCTCTCCCCGACATCATCGAGGAATGTATCGTGTTTTTCAGGGTCGAAAAAAATGTCCAATGCCGATCGTAGATCCGGCTTCGTGTAATATCCATCATCGTTCCGGCCGCTCAGGTCCTGAGCATATATGACAACTCTCATGTCAGGCTCCAAAATTTATAATGGAAGGATCACCCCTTAATAAACTGGTTTAGATAGCGCGATGGTAACTCACCAGCCTCCAACTGCTCCATCAAGATCGCGACCGGCCCGCTTATCGCTCGTTGGCCCTTCTCCCATCGATGCACGCTCGCTTTGTCTGCAACTCGCAACACGCGCGCCAACGCATCAAGAGACAACCCGGCTTTTGTACGGATTGCACGGAATTCTTTGGGGGACATAGCGATCGCCTGTTTTCAAAATCTCATCCAGTATGGAGCGCCTGCCGGTCCAATCGGTTATTTTCCTTAAAAGACGAGAGTGTTTCGACCCGGCCTCTTATATCGTAGTCCATTGGACGACGCTATCACAGAGTGTGCCGTGAGATTTTTCGTTCTCAAGCGCGCATGCCCATAGTTATTGTCACCCGCGCAGTGCCGTATTGACTGCGCGCGCGTTGCCGCGAATGAAGTTCACGATAGCTTTCTGACCCTTGGCAGTGCCCATGGCTTCAGACATCATGTGACCTGGATCGATGGCGTTCACGATCTTGATGTCCTGCGGTCGCGGTTCACCACTTGCGTTCGATTTCCCGAGATTGTTGATATGACGAGGTGACGACGCCGTCAGCACCTCTTCGCCGCGCTCAAGCACGGTCGAAACCTCGTTTGGCTTCAGCCCCGCCACGCCACCCGTGTGGTAGCGGATCGCATCGTGAAATACCGATGGGGAAACGCCGCGCGACATACCACCAGAGCCCGCGACACCGCCCGAATGCAGCAACGTAGTGAGTTCGCCTATGCCTGCTCCGTCGCCACCGCCGCCGCCACCACCGGCTCCAGCAGCATTTGCCACCATCAACTGGTTTGCTGCGGCCATGATCGCTGCTGCCGTCGCGTCCCACACTTTCGACGCGAGCGTCAGCGTGGCAGAAGCTCCGGTCAGTCCTGTGCCGGCAGTCGTCAACGCCACGGCTGCCGCAGTCTGCTGCGCGGTGCCGGTCGCCGAATTTACGCCCCCCGCGATCGATGACCCGAGCTTCGAGGCGTTCAAAGCCTTCATGATCGTGGCTTTGAGGATCATGTTGGCGATTTGCTTCAGAAAATCGGCTGCGAACTGCAAAAATGCGTTGCGCGCGTCGCGGAACACGGCCCCGATACCTTGGGTGCCGCGGATGAATTTCCCGATGCCTTCGGCGCTCTTGTCGAGGCCGCTGACGAGTCCATCGCCGAGCCACTGATTGATTTCCTTGGCATCGGTGATCCCGGTTCCTGTGAAATCCTTCAGTTGCTTTTGCAGCTTTTGCAGGCGCTCGACGGCCTTCTCGTCACCCATTGCCGTAAAGTAGGTGAGCAGCGCGGGCAGGCCGGCCTTGATCTGAGCGTTGAGATCCTTCAGCGTTGCAGAGGCTTGCTTGATATCGTTGGTATCGCCCTCTTTGTAGCCTTCCTTCAAAGCCTTATGGGCGCTTTCGAACTCCTGGCCCTTCGCCGACAGATCCTGTTCGGCCTGGCGCATGTCCTTGTCATGTTCGACGCTCGTCTGCGTGGTAAGCGCCTGCGCCGTGGTGGCGTCGGCCGGCTTGCCCGACTTGTCGAACTGGAAACCCTTTGCCAGCAGCGCCTGGCGCGCGCGCTCTTCTGCTGTGACCTTCATCGCGCCATGCAGGATCTCATCCCAGGCGTGGTTGATCTCGTCGAGCTTCTTCTGCTCTTCGGCTGCCGCGGTCGCGCTGAAGTATCCGCGAACGCTGCTCTCGACCTGGGCTTCCTGACCCGGCTTGAAGCCGGCTGTGAAGGGCTTGCCCTCACGCTCGGCCTTCGCCTTGTTGTCGTCGAGCCATTTATGAAGGCGGTTCATCGCCTCGATCACGGCAAGGTCGACCGGCGACTTGTTGACGGCGCTGGTCTTGGCCTTGTTCTCGCCGATGATGTCCTTCAGCATCTGCTGGAATTCGCCAGACTGGTCCTTCGCGGCGCCTTGCTGGTCGTACATCTGCTCGGCATCAGGGATGCGGCGATAACCTGCGATCTGGTCTTGCGCGATCGAGCGCGTTGTAGGCTTGCCCTTGCCGAAGGTGCTGGTCACATCTGCGTTGCCGTTGGCGTCGCGACCCGTGAAGACGCCGATGCCACCCGCTGCCGAGCCTTTGCCCTTCAGGATGACGATGTCGCCCGGCTCGACCTTGCTCGCGTCCGAAACCTTTTCGCCGACCTTGCTGAAGCTGTCGGCGCTCGTGTCTTTGTGGTCGATCCCGATCTGCTTCAGCAGGCTGTTCACGAACGCGCCGTCCGATGAGAACGACTTGCCAGCGGGCGTCCCGGCAGCCGGCGCACCGCCCGCGACGGCGCGACCCTCGATCAGTTGACGCACGGTGGTTTGGCCGCGGTCGAAGTCGCGCTGGATCTGGTGACCGATCGCCTCGTAACCGGCATCTTTGCTGCCGAACTTCTGGAACCCTTCGCCGCCCGGATTCTTCAGGTTGCCGACGTTGTTGCTCTTCGAGCCCTCGGTGTGAATGAAGAGGTCGCGGAACTCGCGCAACTGGGCCTGCGTCAACGGCGTATCGGGATTCACCCCGAGCTTGCCGGTGATGTAGGATTCCTTGTTGTCGACGGCGAGGTCTGAATTGTCACCGCCGTTCCGGCGGCGCGGCGTCAGGCCGCCGGTATAGCGCGCGCCGGTCGCAGCTTCGGCGAGGCGGCCACGGCCGGTGACCTGGGCAGCCTCGAAGTTGGCGCCAGCGTTGATCGAACCCTCTGCCTGGTGATAGGCGTCCATGGCTGCCTGGATCTTGGCATTATCTGCATTCGGTGATCCGAAGCCCGCGGCGGCGAGCCCGGTCTGAAGCGTCTCGCGCGCCTTTTCCAGCTTGGCCTGGGCCTCGGCGGCGCGGGCAAGCTCTGGGATGTTCTTCTTCAGTTCGAGCAGCGAGTTATTGAAATCCTTCAGGCGGTCGCTCGGGATCGCTATGCCCATGTCTTTGAACGCGAGGTTCAACTGCACGGTCGCATCAGCAGCTTCACCCGCCGTGCCGTGGATCACCTTCAAGGCTGCATCGAGGTCCTTGATCCCGGCTTGACCCTTATCGATTTTGTCAAGCATATCGAGCAGCGTCTTGGACATCGCACTGTCTGAAAATGCATTATCTGCAATCTTCAGCCGCAGCACCTCGTCGCGGTACTGCGCGACCGTAATCTTGCCGGCCACGAACGCCGCATGCATCGAATTCAGTTTCTCGGCGACTGCGGTCATCGTGCCGCTGCCGTTGCTGTTGTGCTGGTAGAAACCGTCGATGGTATCGCCCAGCGCCTTGACTGAATCGCGGGTCGCCTTTGTCAGATCCTGTTTGCTGCTTTCGATCTGCACTTCGCTCAGGCTGGCGAGCTTTGCCTTGAACTCGTCGGCCTTGCCGCCAGTTTTCGAATAGGCATCTTGGACCTGAGCCATGACGCGATCGTGCGTATCGAGTGCTTCGTCGAGCGCCGTTACACCTTCGACCGTGCTGCCGAATGCCTGCATCAAGCCGAATGCTACCGCGCCGAGCAGGATCGGAAGACCTCCCATCGCTATGCCGATGCCGCCAATGGCCTCGCCGAAGGTGAAAACTCCGGTCGTCAAACCTTCGATTGCGACGAGCATTGTGCCGATCGAACGCGCCGCATTGATAAACAGCGGGATCATGCTGGTGAGGAAAGAACCCACCTTCACGGCAACCAGCCCTTCGAAGGCAAATTTCAAATAGTCGACATGCGCTCCGACAAAGCCGATCACATTAACCAAGCTGGTCAGGGCATGTCCGATGTCCTGGAAATACTTCATGCCCTCATCGGACTTCATGAAGGAATTCAGGCGCTGAAGCTGAAATGCCAGCGCATCCATGAACCCGCTGCGGCCAACGGTGTTCTCGCCTTCCTGCAAATTCGTCTGAAAGCGGCCCCACTCGGCGTTGAACGTGTGCAGCGAAGCTGGCAGCTTATCGCCGAGTTGCTTCTGCATGTTCTCGGCCCAGGCTTGCAGCAGCGCGTCGGTAACCGGGATGCCCGCTGCGCTCTTTTCGAGCTTGCGGAATTCCTCGCGCGTGACGCCCAGCTTCCCCGAACTTGCGTCGAGCGCATCGTCCATCGCTTTTTGCGCACCAGGTATCTGGGTCAGCACCGATCGGAAGTCGCGCGCCGACACCTTGCCGAAGTCGATCATGCGGACGAAGCCGTAAAGGACGTTCGTCGTCTTCTCGCTGTCGAGGCCGACCAGTCGCGCGGATTCAGCGACCGAGGTGAACAGTTCGCGAGTGGTGCGCTGCGAGATATTGTTCTGGTTCGCCGCGACGCTGAGCTTGCCGTATTGCTCGGCGACGTCCTTCAGCGAAAGCCCGAGGCGTTCCGCCTGGCCGCGCAGAAAGATCATGTCTGACGCCGCGGCGTTCTGATCGCCGTTGTGGGCCGCCGCCAACTGGGTCTGGGCCTGTTCCAGCGTCCGATAGGTATCGATGACGCCCTTGACCGCCTGCATGGCTCCCATCAGCCCCAGGTACGCGCCTGCCAGCCCCAGGACCTGGGATTTCAGGTTGCCGATCGATGCGGCCGCGCCGTTGGTTGACTCAACGTGCTCATGCTGCTCGCGAACCGCGTCGACCTGCGCGACGAAGTTCTGACGCATCGCTGCGGTCAGTTCGTCCCACTCGACCTTCAAGCGCGCCAGGATGCCGAGTTCCTGCTCCTGCCCGGCGTAAAGGTTCGATCCTTCCAGCGCCGCGCGTGCGGCTGCCATCTCGCGCGCCGCGCGCGCGGCCTCGACCATCGCGATGCGTTCCTGCTGCGCACCTCCGATGTATTCCTGCAAGCGTGCGCGCAGCGTGGTCAGCGCACTGGCAGCCTGATCGTAACCAGTCTTCGCCTCGCCGGCCGCATTCTTGGCCAGCAGGAATCGCGCAGCCTGTTCCTGCGTTGGTTCAGCACTGGCCTGGATTTCGCGGTTCAGCGCGGCGACGGCGCCCGAAGCCTGCTGCCACACGACCTGGGCCTGCGCGACTGCCTGCTTGGCGTCGAGCAGTTCCTGCCGCGGCGTGCTGCTGGCGGCTGCCGGCGCGGCGGCGGGCTTCGGCTGCTTCGCCAGTTCGGCGTTTAGTTGCTTGATCGTTTCGGTCGCGCTCTTGCTGGCCGCCGCGATGCCCTCGGTCGACAGCTTGGCCACGCCGAGAATGGTTGCCGCGCGTTCGGCCGCCGCGGTCAGTTCGCCGAACGCCGTCTTACCCTCGACCAGACGCGCGTTCGCTTGTGACTGCGCGTCTGCCTGACCCTCGATCTTGGCGGCCAGTTGCGACGACGCTTTGCTGTTGGCGGCGAGTTCGCGGGTGACGCGCTCGCTCTCGCGGGTCAGTTCGGCCTTCGTTGCGACCTGGCGCTTCTCGCTCGCTTCGAGGTCTGCCATCTTGACGAGGTAGACCGCCATGGCATCGAGGTTTTCGCGATAGGCGTTGCGCTGCGCCTCGGTCGACCCGATCAGCTTGCGTGCGGCGGCGTCGCTCTTCGGGAAGGTTTCCCCGAGCTTGTTCATCGCGCTGGTCAGCGCCGAGATCTCGACCTGGGTCTGCTTCAGCGCCGCGCCTTCGGACGCCTGCGTTTCCTTCAGTTCGGCCGACCGCGCGCGCAGCTTGTCGATCGCTTCGCCGACGCCCTCGTATTTGGCGCGGGTTTCGCCGAGGCGTTCGCCGGCGCTGGTGACCTGGGCCTCAAGGCGCCCCATCGCCGCGCCGGCCTGGTCGATCTTGGTGGCGGCGACGCCGAGCGCTTCGAGGCTCTGTGCCTGGTTGCGCAGATTGCCGAGGGCGACGCCCATCTTGTCGAGTGTCGTTCCGGTCTGCGCTGCCGCGGCGCTGGTGCGTGTCTGGGAATCGACCAGGGTATTCAGCGCATCGGTGATCGTGCCGAGGGCTTGGGTGGCTTCGTCGCGGGCGCGAATTACGAGTTCAACGTCACGCTGGGTCGAAGCAGCCATTGAAATTATCCTTTAGTAATTATCAAAAATTTTGAAATAGGATTCAATGACGGGCACCTAACCATCCTGATGTAGCTTGCGAGAGCGCTCTATTGCTTATCGAGGCCACCAATTCGTTCATAGCCCGCGTAATAGTTTCGAGAATTTTGATAGGAGAGTTCATCGCAAACGTAAGATTTGCAATCTTTTCGACGGCTTCGATCTGCGCCACCATTGGCAGCAGACGCACCAGGCCGACATCTTCCTCGCCAGCCCCTAATGCGATGATCTGCACCAAAACATTTGGCACATTCACAAATGCGTTGAAGATGATTGACGATCGTTCGCCAAGATCAGCAGACAGGTCGCCGCCGTTGCTGAGTTCCTTGAACAGCGTGGCCAGTTCGCTAGTATTCTGGCTTGCAAGTTTCACAACGTCGACGAGGTCGAGCCCCCGGACGGTGAAGGTATCACCTTCGGAGATTTCGATCGTGTGAATGCGTCGTTTGAGATGCTTTAGGCTCACCGGCTATCTCCTAGTTGAGGTGGCATCATTAAAGCAAAATGAGACCTGATAAAGGCAAATCGTCATTTGCGTCGCTAAGGTTGGCGGTAGTCAAATGTTGATAACATTCAATCAACAGTTGATTGAATGTTATCAACAGACAGAGCCTATAAATGTAGAAGCGATTATTGAAGCTTTTGGCTGTAATTTGTGGGGAAAGTTCGGTTTATACCGCCGGAGCACGGCGGCAATTATTCGGCGGCTTGGCAGCCGGTCAAGGTGCTGGCGGGATCGATTTTGCCAGCGCGCGACGTACGCGCGAAAATGGCTGTCACGATTGAGGCGTAGCGACGGTGTTGATGCCGAGAATGCAGCGTCCGCTTACAGCCAGCTTGGCGCCTGACATAAAAATTGAGCGTGCCAGCACAGCGGCGCAAAGGCGGTGTGGGCAGATTTTAGATCTGTATGAAAGGCAAATTCTGGGACGAAACTGTCGTTCGGGGCCCCTGATGGGAACGTCCAGCGTCACCGAAACCGGTCATTCGTGGCGTCACGTAAGCTCTCACTACTTTGTCCAGGCCAGGGACATTCTGGAACGGCTGCTGTTGTCCGACAAAGCTTCAGCTGACCGTCAATCTGCTACCAAGGTGCCAACTATCACCAGGGTTGGGAACTGCAGCGTCAAAAACTGCCCCTCGCCCGGCCAAACCCGTTCGGTTTTGACACCGGGCGAATCTCACCGTAATCCCATTTCACTCGCTTTGGCCGATACATCATCAAACCTATGTATCGAGTATTTGCCGCACACGTCCGGCAAGTTCTTCAATGGTAAATGGCTTACCGATCAGCTGAACGCCGGCGTCCAATACACCATTATGGACAACTGCATTGCGGGTGTAACCCGTTGTAAACAGTATCTTGAGATCAGGTCTGACCGCGCGTGCTGCTTCCGCGAGTTTCGCACCATTCATGTCGGGCATCACCACGTCAGTGAACATCAATGCGATATCGGGGTGAGCCTTCAGCAATCGGAGGGCTGCCGCCGCACCATCCGCCTCGATAACCCGATACCCGAGTTCGCCAAGTGCATCGACGCTGAATTGCCGAACGGCGGGTTCGTCTTCGACAACCAGGATTAGCTCCTGCGTGTCGCCGTAAGGAATGTCTCGAGACAGCAAGTCATCGAGACTTTCAGAAGCAGCACCGATCAGCCTGGGCAGATAGACCTTGATGGTCGTTCCATGCCCCGGCTCTGAGTAAATCTTTACATGCCCGCCTGACTGTTTGACGAAACCGTAAACCTGGCTGAGGCCGAGGCCAGTTCCCTTGCCGACTTCCTTGGTAGTGAAAAACGGATCGAAGGCTTTTTCGATGACCTCCGGGGGCATACCGGCCCCGGTGTCGCTTACCGCGACCATGACATATTGCCCGGCCGGAACGCCGAGATGCACAGCCGCATAGCTTGGGTCGAGGTGCGCGTTCTGTGTCTCGATCGTTACCCGTCCTCCGTTCGACATCGCGTCGCGCGCATTGATCGCGAGGTTGAGGATGACGTTTTCCAACTGGTTCGGGTCGGCATGTGTATGCCACAGGCCGCCCGCGAGCACGGTCTCCAGCCGGATATCGCCGCCAAGCGAATGCTCCAGAAGATCGGACATGCCTGCGACCAGCCGGTTTATGCTGATGGTTTCCGGCTTCAAGGGCTGTTGTCGCGAGAAGGCAAGCAGGCGCTGAGTGAGGTTGGCCGCTCGTCGCGCGCCTTCCACCGCGGCATCGATATAGCGTTTAGCTCGCAGGTCGCTGGCACCGATCCGACGCCCCAACAGATCGAGCGAGCCGATTACGACGGCGAGCATATTATTGAAGTCGTGCGCGATTCCGCCGGTGAGCTGGCCGACCGCTTCCATTTTCTGCGACTGGCGTAACGCGTCGTGCGCTTCTTCCAGTTCAGCGGTACGTTCGCTGACTCGCGCCTCTAGGGTATCATTGAGGTCGCGAAGCCGGCGTTCGGTATCTTTGCGCTCGGTGACATCGATCGCGGTGCCTATTACCCGAAAGCATCTGCCATCGCGATCGAACAGGCCGCGTCCCTTGGCCGCGACACAGCGCACGATGCCGTCTTCCGCGCCGATCGCCCGATACTCGACATCGTAAAGCGCGCGTTGCTCGGGGTCCGCAGCGGCCGCGAACATCGCGACAGTGTGATCGCGGTCTTCGGGATGCAGGCCGTTATAGAAGTCGGCCATCGACACCGGAACATCGGGCGAAATACCGAACATCGCTTTGACCCGTGGTGGCCAGATCAGGATGTCATTGATGATATCCACATCCCAAAAACCGATCTCCGCATGTTCTGTGGCAAGGCGCAGCCGCTCTTCGCTCGCCGCCAGTTCGGCGGTCGCTCGGTCACGATGGACGATAAGCGCCGCGAACCGGGTCACCAGCTCAACGATCTCCAGATCAAACGGGAGCGGCTCCCGTGGTTCGCGATAGTACATGGCGAAGGTGCCTAGAACGCGATCGTCCCTGTCAAAAAAAGGCGTAGACCAGCAGGCTCTCAAGCCGTGGGTGAGCGCTAAGTCGCGGAAATCCACCCAAAGAGGATCAATCGCGATATCGGCTACATAAACTGGGCGCCTCTCGGCTGCGGCTGTCCCGCACGAGCCGATGCCAGACCCGATCTGAATGCCGTCGATCGCGGCATTATAGGCGTCGGGCAAGCTCGGCCCTGCGCTGTGGCGCAAATGGCTGCCATCGTCATCGAGCAGCAGAATCGACCCGATTACGCCGCTTGCGGAGTTATGCTCGACCGCGAGCATTAGTTGATCGAGCGTATGTTGAAGCGGACCTTCCTCGCTCGCCAGCTCCAAGGCTCGATCCTGGAGAGCGCGAAATTGTCGAGCATCGGGTTCCGGGTTGATTTCCATTGACACTCTTCGGGAGGAGCAGCCTGCATCCAACAGACTAACCTCAATGCCCGTGAGGTCAACCAGCGAGCAGACTGACGCTGTTCGTATAGGTGTCACAAGGGGTCGGTTTTGACACCCGCGCCCCTTGGTTGTCGGCATGGACCAAATGCAGGTTGCTGCAAAAGCCTGCATGGGTGGCGCTGGCCATCCCAAAAACCTCCGTTTGCGGGAAGGTCTGAAGGTGGCAATAAGACGCCGCCCAAACGTCAGCTGAGGAGTGACCGCGTGTGGTCGTTTCACGCCAGTCGAGATGCGATGGCCCGTGTATTGCGACATGATGCTTTGCGCGGCAGGGGGCAGAGTCGTGCAGAATCGATGCGCTCAGTCATCCAGGCTGCTATTTCCGTTTCCAGCCATACTGATGTGCGGCCGAGTTTGATTGGCGCGGGGAACTGCTTCACCTGAATCAACGCATAGATTTTACTGTCCTTGAAGCCGACATGGCGCACCACGTCTGGCAACCTCAAAAATCGCTCTTGCAGCATCGCTCGTTTACCTCTTGGCTGTTTTTGCTGGCCAATCAATTCGCTTTGCCCTGCAAGTGGCGGCTGATTTTAAGCCCGCTGGGTTATACAAAATGTTTGGTTGTCAGGCTCTCGCCGCATCGATTTTCTCGCTCATCCAGTCATTGATTTCTGAGCGAAGCCAGACCGACATGCGGCCCAGTTTGATCGGTGGCGGAAAATCTCTCGCTTTGACCACCCTATAGATCTTGTCCCGGCGAAAGGCGATTTGCTATTCGACATCGAGCAATCTCATGAAGCGTGCTTGAAGCATGTTTCATTTGCCTCTTCGTTTTCTGACGTCTTGCCTGCCAGTCCTTTTGGGCCGCCGCGCAGGTGGGATATCGATTGATCTGTCGGCCTCCACAAGATGTGTCCCCCAAGGTAAACGCGATGGATCGATACGCTCGGCCATCCACGCCGCAATATCACTGCGCAGCCAGACCGAATAGCGGCCCAGCTTGATCGGCGGCGGGAACGTCTTTTCGCGGATCATCGCGTAAACGTGACCGCCGCAGAAGCCGATCTGTTCTTCCACGTCGGGCAATCTCATGAAGCGTTCGTTTAACATGGGAGCGCGTCTCCTTGCAGTTTCTATCGCCGTGGGGCCGAGTTGATCCCGGAGATTTTCGTTTTCGAAAATTGCAGAATCGTCAGGTCGGTAGCCTCGTATATGCGCGCCCGCAGGCGTCCGCGCCTCCACCGCAAGCGCGCGGCAAGCGCCCGCGGTCCATGTATCAATAGAGAGGCTGCCCGCCAAATATTTTATTAGATATCAATACTTTCACTATGATGTTGAATGTCGTGAAAATGTGTTTTAGGGCTTGCGGAGCGCTTTTTTGCGGTCCATTTGATCCATGCCGGTTCAACGAATCGGTGCGGGTTAGTAGCCGCCGAACAACAAGCGCCTTTCCTATGGTGGGGCAATGTGGGGCCGTTCGCGGCGCCGTATGCTTGTGCGGTCTACTAACCCGCATTGTCCTGCCGCCCGGGGTAGTAGCCGCGCGGCCTGATTAGGGAAACAAGCCATGAATCGCACCAAACAAGCCAAAAATGCAAATCAGACCCAGGCCGATCGCGATCAACTGATCAGGTTTTTTGTCGCCCATCGCGATGATCCGGTATTCTTGGCTGATTGGATCATGTCCGCGCCTAAATGCGATTGGCCATGAGCTCGGAGTCGACCGATTTTCGGACTCGATCCATCCATATTTTGTGATGAATAAATCACGGCCGCCGACGACCTGAGTCACGGCGGCCGTGAATATACATTCATCAAAAGATCAGTGTCCGGCTGACAAATGCCGCACATGCCAGAACGGCTAGCGCATAATCATCCACAACAGAGCTGCGCCAGGCAGCACATACATGACCAGCACAATCGCTAGCGCCATGACTTGCCGCGCCTGACGCGTCGCTTTGTCCCCCGGGGCCGCCACTGAGCGCGCATCAAGGCGCGGAGTCATCAAGGCGCGCGTATCGTCATCGATCGGCGCCAGCGACGCGCGCGGCGGGGCAATCTGCACAATCTCAACCGGACTAGGGACTCCATCCGCGCCGATTGTCGATACTAGCGCTTGCCCTACGCCTAGGCGCGTGATCGCGGCGCCGGCATCGATCGCGGGATTGACCGGCATTGTTTCGGCCGCGGCGCGGATGGCGCGAAGATCCTGCAATGTCGCGCCTCGCAAACCGTGTTGAATCCGGTTGCCCAGCTGCGCCAGGATCGGGGCCGGGATATCGGCCGGCGATTGGCTGGCGAAATAAATCGCAACGCCTTTCGACCTGATCAGCCGCACAATGCGTTCGACCCGCTGCAAGAGCATAGGCGGCAATTCCGAAAAGATCAGGTGCGACTCGTCAAGGAAAAGCGCCAGGCGCGGCGCGCCGCTGTCCCCCACTTCGGGCAGGCTCGCATATAGCGAGTCCAGCAAATAGATCACGGCCGCCCCATACAACGTCGGCGCCTGATATAGCTGACGCGCGTCAAGAATTGTGGCGCCAGGCTGACTCATCATGCCAGCAACGTCGAAACTATCGCGCCCGAATAGCGCGCACGGCGCCCGTTCGATGCGCAGCAAGGCGCGCTTGAGCACGGCAAGGCTCGCCGCTGTCATATGCCCATAGCGACCCGCAACCGCTTTGCGTTGCCGGTCTAGGTGCGCCAGCGCTTGCCCCATATCGGCAAGGCTTCCCATTGGCGCGCGGTTATCGGCCGCCCATGAATAGAGAATTTCCAGGGCGCCCGCTTGCGCGTCCGATAGCTGCAATGCGCGCGCCATTGAATCCGCGCCTAGATCATCTGCGCGGATTGAAAAGCGGGCGCCAGTTATCCCGGCCGGATCGAAAAACCGGCAAGGCGTCGAACGGGCGAGTCCCGATAAGTCGCCTTTGACGTCGAAAAGAAAAACCGGAATCCCCGCGCCCGTCATTTGTTCGACCAGGCGCGCGATTGTGTAGCTCTTGCCCGTGCCCGTCGCGCCAGCGATCAAGCCATGACGCGCTGCAAACCGTGGCGCGATGGATACCGCGCGGCCGGTTGCTGTTTTGCCTAGGTTGTAGGTCATTTGAATCCCGTCAGCCGGAAGCGAGAGACAGCTATTGGGCGAATCAACCCACACTAAGCCGTAGTCACGTTGCAGTTTAACGCCTTAGCGCTGCATCGCCGCGACCAGTTACGCGCTTATAGCGGTTTGCAGAGACTAGCAAACAATACCGGACATCAAATAAAGCCGGATACGAGTTCGCGAAAACCCATAAAATCTAACTATATCACCCCCCTATTTGGCTCAGGGTCCTAACTGGCTAAAACGCTGGCTGGGCGGGTCGCACCGATCGGGAAGTGGGCACCTTTTCAAACTCATCCATCGAAGCCAAGGACCAGTTTTTCAAATTTGACTGGGGCGATGCTCTGGCGACAGTCCGCACGGCCAAAATCGTAGCTAAGTAGTGCAATAATAAAGGTTTTTTGCGACTGGCGGGAGACGCTCTCTCGCTGTTGTGACAGACGTGACAGACATTGTGACGGACTTTTTGCTGTCGGTCACAGAATTATCCTATAAATCCATAGCTTTGAGCCGCGTGTGACAGACGTGACAGACATATCTATTTAAGTAGATTTTGGATAAAAGAGCTAAGACCGGCTAAAGCCACTCGACATAAAGCCGACGCGCCAGAAAACGCACGCCACGGCTAGGTAGTACGGAATCTGCGTCACGTTTGTCACAGATCACCTATGAGGTTGTATTATATAGATTAGCCTGGGACAGACCGGTTTTTCTCAGTCACTGCCTCTGTCACTCTGTCCCACGGGATTTAGTTCAACACACGAAAACGGCCCGGAATGACCCGAGCCGTTGCAAAATCGCAATTAAATAGCTGCTATGCGGCTATACGCTCGTAAGTCCGCTGCTGGCCCCATTCCTCAAATCGTTTGCGGCCGGAAGATCGCCAATCGGTAACTCGCGTCATAACATTGCTCAACTGAAGCGCCATCGTCCGCTTCTCGACATAAACCGGGGCTGGAATTCCAAGGCAGTCGACCGCGATTTCGAGCAAGCAGGTGACCTTGCGCTGGCTCCCTGCCTCGCCGCCTTCATCCATACCGTCGCCCTTGACCGGCTCATCAAGCCACCGCTGCACCTGACCCAACATCGTATCGTCGGCCGTCTCGACGCGGCGGCTTTCCTGAAGCTCTTCCGCTTCAAATGCTGCATCTGGATTTGTCAGATATAGCGGCAGCGGCGATTCATCCGGACGCTCTGCGCGCATCTTCTGATACATGACAAGCACCTCGGCCCAGACCAGTCCGATCACGGCACGAAGGCGAACATTGTCGATCTGACCAGGTAGGTTCGACACCACCGGCCAGAAGCGGCGGTTACCGGTTTCATCGCGCAAATAACGGCGGTCGTTGGTCGATCCGATGAAGATGCATTGGCGTTTCACATGGCTGACGTGATGGGCATAGGCCATGCGAACCTTGTCTTCGGTACGCGTGACGAACTGCTTGATCAGCCCGTTATCGTGTTTGCTGAAGCCCGACAGTTCGCCGATCTCGATAATCCACGATCCCTTCATGGATTCGACCATCTTCTTGTCGTCGGTGAAATCGTTCGCCAGTTCGCTGAACCAATTGTGCGCCAGGATCGAGATGAACGTCGACTTGCCCTTCCCCTGCGCGCCTTCGATGATCGGCACATAGTCCCATTTGTGACCAGGCTCGAAGACGCGCGTCACCGCGGCGAGCAGCGTGAGGCGCGAGATCTCGCGATGATAAGGCGTGTCCGTGCAACCCAGGAAATCGATAAAGAGCGTTTCGGCGCGGGGCACACCGTCCCAAGGCAGCGCTTTGATATATTCCTGAACCGGATGGAAGCGACGCTTGTTCGCGACAATGTCGATTGCCGAGTGCAAATCTCGATCGGCAATTTTCATCCCGTATCCGCCTTGGTTTTCCGGGGTCTCGATCATCGCACGAATATCGTGCTCGCGACTGTCAGACCAAATATCACCGTTGCGCCGATGCTCCAATTTCCAGGAGCATCCCTCAAGCTGGTAGCAAGGCTGACCGCTCTTCGCTTTTTTTCGACGCGCATCGCGCACCAAAACGATGGACTGGGCAAAGGCGTTATAGGCGAAGGTATCCCGCAGGCGAATATCGTGCTGAATCAGGATGCGGGTGTTCTGCAAACCAGGAGTGAGCACCCAGATCGGGTCAGGTTCAGGGTCATCCTTGGTTTTCTTCGCCTTGTTCACCTTAACCAGACGGTCGCGCCAATCTTCGTCATGCGGCAGCGGCGCGACCAGGTATTTCGGTGCGGGCGCTGCGAATGGGGTAGCTGGCGCCGGCTCACCGCCGATCATGTCATCAAGGCTATCCTCAGCCTCATCGCCGATCGACTGCTTGAAGCCCTCCCCAGCAGCTTCACGCAATATCGAGCGCATCGTGATGCCGCCAAGTTTAGCCTTCAGAGATTTCCATTGCTGCCGCTGCACGCGCTTGTCGAACTTCGTTGAAGCCTGCGACAACTCACACCAAAGGTCAAAAGCAGCGTCCGAACCGTCGAACTGGTGATGCAGGGCCATGCCAGCATGTAGCCAGCTATCACGATCGTCCCACCAGGAATCTTTGAAAACGGAGAGCACTTCCTTGCCGCGCGCCAAACTGAAGTCGTCGAGCGGCCCTTCCAGCACCTCGCGCAGCAGATCGTAGTCTTCGTTCAGATCGGCGACGGGCTTTTCCTGCGCCCAGCCGAGCACAACCTCCGACGACACGTAGGGACCAAGCCCCATGTCCAGATCGTCAAAGTCGAATTCGCGCTCCCAGCGATACGGCAGTCCGGTATGGGGATGGATCGAGCCAGGGAAAACGACCTGCTTGCCCGTGCCGAAAAGTTCGAGTTCCCAAACCCAGTGCGTTTTTCCGTCTGCGCCGACGAAATTGTCAGCGCTATGGGCGAACACCTTTGATGTGAACTGCGCATCGGACAGAAAATAGATGTGGCGAGCCTCACCACCGGAACCGGAAATGACTGAAGGCAGATTCCGCCATTCCGGCAACGCAGCCGCGATCGCGGCGTGTGCCTCGGTGGCGCGTTCCGGCTTGCGGATATCCATGTCGATGACATGCAGATACAGGTCGCCGATCTTCGACGGCTTACCCAGGCGCACGCCAAGGTTCAGGCCAGCGCGGTTACCGCGGCGCAGATCGTCCCACCCCGCGCGCGGCTTCGATGCCCAAGCGTCCTCGATCGGACGCTTCTGCTTCTCGTGAAGCAAATGGAGCGCAAAACCTTGGTCGTGATATGGCTTCGCTGATTCGAGCACCAATAAATCTGGCGCGTCAGAGTTTTTTGTCATATTGCACCGATATCCAATAGAAGATCGACTCGCCGGGTCACTGTCCCACCAGTGACCCGGCGCACTTTTTCAATCTTCGATGCGCATTCGTGCTGCGATCAAAAACGTCTGAGCCTCACGGCGTTGCAGGCGTCTTTCTGCTTGCTTCATCATCTCGGCGAACCAGCGCACGCGCTCGTCATCTTCGCAGAGCATTTTGTCGATTTCACCTTCGCTAAAATGGGTCGCTTCCCCTAGCTCGCGTGAATTGCAAAAATGACGTGTCATGATGGATTTCAACGCTCGGGCTTGCTTCCAGATGTGGCGTTGAATGGTGGTCATCGGACGTCGGCGCACGGTTAAACCCCCATCTCAGCGGTAAGGCCTGCTGCTTCGCTTTGCAAAAGGTGGCGGATGTCCCCTTGGCAGCCGCCGCGATACCAAGCATTCAACGCAGCCTTACCTGCCTCCATGATTTCGCCTGGCACCGGTCGATCGCCTTGAAGCATCGCGAGAGCGTCGCTCTGCGAGATGCCGAACGCGGCTGCCAGATCGGCGGAGTTTATCCCGTGGTCCTTGCCCAGGCGCCACTGAAGAAATGCAGCGTGGTTGCCATGGGGCGCGTTTGCGACGGCATGAAGGGCATCTTGCATCGCCTCAACCCTCCTTCACAGCCGTGCGAATTGCAGCAAGCCAGCCCGCCGACAGTTCTGGCAGGCGATTTCGCAGCCCCGGAGTGCCTCGTGCGGCTTGCCACATGCCCGCGCCAGGACCGTCAGCGCGAAGATTGGCGCGATCGATGGTCCCCAGACCGACAAGAACGCCTGGGGCGATATAGCGTCCACCTGAGGCAAACGCGCTCCCAAGGTCATTCGGCAGATCGAAATAGCGCATGCTGACGCTTTTATCCGGGCTAGCCGAGAGGGTAACGGACCCGGCATAAAACTCGCCTTGGCAAGGGCCGCAGCGAGATTCCAATACAACGAGGCTGGCGGCGCCGGCTGTGCCGATGATAGAGATTGTGAGGTTGTCCACGGTATTGTTCCTTTCAAGCCAGGCCTTAGAATTGCCCGCGCGACTGCTGCCACGAAAGCAATTCGCGTTCTTCAAGTGCGCGTGCGCATGGGTATTGCTGCTTTTCCGCCATCGCGAATATTTCATCGGCCAGAGATTTCGGGATCTCGTGGATGCGGCCAGGCGCTAAAATAAGTTTTACAGCGACCAAGTCGAACTCACCCGTCACTGCATTTATATTTTCGCTCGTGATAAATTCTCCTGTGGGAGTATGAATTTCGTGTTCGGCAAAAATCAGGGTCGTTTCAATCATTGCGCATTCTCCTTGGTAAGTTCTGCTTCAAGGGTTTCGACGTGGTTCAGCGCGAGCCGCTGAATCGCTTCGAGGGTTATTGCGTCCGGTCGCAGTTGCGCGGGCAGAGCTTTGAGAAAATTCGCTACCACGGCCGTTGATTGCCACGGGCGAGCCCCACTAGCTGGCACCCCAGCGAGAGCTCCCGCCGCGTGGCGTGCGCGAAACGTGTCGATAGCAACCAGCGCCGCGAGTTGCGGGATGAGCGCAGCCAAGCTGCCCTTGAAGGTGTCTGCGCATCCGCGCTGCGCGTCGGACGAGAAGGCAAAAGTCGACATTGCCCGCGCTCGCGTTGCAGAACCGATATCGGAACGCAGTGCAGCAATTTCGCTATCGAGTTGCGCCAAAGCAGCGCCGCAAGGTGCCGATTTGTCAGTCGCCTTGCGCAACTGGCGCGCCAAGTCGGCTGGCGGATCGTAGGGGATATCGGCCAGGATGGCGGTTACTCCGTCAGCCTGGATCTGCGCCTTCAGTTTTTCCATTGTGCGAAGGGCGGTAGCCTGTTCGTTCGCAATGGTGGCGCGACGCTTGACCTTGGCGTTGAGTTGCCCGGTCAGTTCGCCGATCTTGCGGGCGGCTGCCTGTGCTGCCGCGATATGGGCGCTGGTGCCGGTCATGCCGCTGCACCGCCTTCCAAGCGCGATGCAATCCACGCATCAAGTTTCTGCTCTGGATACCGCACCAATTTCCCAAGGCGATACCAAGGTGGTGATTGGTCAGGGTGCTTGAGTCTGAGGTTTTCCAGGTGCGACGCCGCACAATTGCAGCGCTGCGCAGCCTGAGTCGTCGTTAAATCAGCCATTTGAACTGCCTCCGCTGTGTCGGTGGCAATTATCTATCTGGTGATTCGCGAGTCGTGCAGTCCAACCAATTTGGTCAATGGGCGGCCAAATTGGTTGGAGTCACGTCGCGGGGCTGGTCCAGCGTTGATCGGAAAACAAGTACGGCCGCGCTCGCGCAAGTGCGTCTTGCCAAGTGGCTAGCAAAACCTCTGGCACATTATGATTAAGCGGCTCAATTAAGCCAGCCGCCTCCAGTCTGGCGAGGTGGCTCGATCGACCCTCAACGGGATGCACAGCGTCACATAAGATCAAGCCTGAGAGTGGGAGTCCGGCGACCATTGCTTGCAAATAGGGCATCCATTCCAAATTAGGCACGGTGACCGGTTGTGCCCCTTCTGGACCATTGTCCGTGAATGATGACGCCACTGATACGAATGCCCCATCCATATCCGCATGAGCTCCGCGAACAATTTTCATTATACGATAGGTTTCAAGGTCTCTATTTGGTGACGCATCGACAACTGACCGCTCGACAATTTCAAGCGCGCGACATTCAAGACTGTCTATTAATTCGCCCGCCGTAGCAAAATAACGCGCCCATTTTTTGACATCGGCCTCAATCGAGAAGCGTTTTTTTTGATTTTTATATTCGCCCCATGCTTCTCGAAGTGCCTTTTCATCCTTTAAACGTATCGCCTTCGTATTATTCTCTGCCTCCCAGGCTAAACCTTTGGCATCAATAAATTCATCGGGAACGGCGTCACAATCGTCACGGCGCGCGTCGCGAACCGCCCATCTTTGTCCTTGAGCTACATCAGCAATGTATGCAGAGATGGCCGCGGAGGTGTTGAAGCGGCGTGCATGTTGAACAGATTCAAGCTCTTGATAGGCCATGTAACGCAGGAACAGATTGTCGCGACGTTCCGTGAGCTCGGATCTGCCCGACCCGTCCCGCTCGCGAAGGCGCGGTTTACGGCCCCCCAGATCGTTGGCCACGCTGCGCCATACCGATTGAACAAGCAAACGGCGCCAAGGGTTATGCCCAGGGCGTGCTAAATCAGCGATGTCGACTCCGACGCTGACAATTTCGGCTGCAAGCGCCCGGTCAAATTCATTGCCGTATTGTTCAAGAAGTTCGCCGACAGCGCCGATGACGGATTGGGCAGCATCCCCGCGAGGTGGAACCATCATTACCTCATAGGGTTCGGTATCGCGCCCACGGTCACCCATTTGCGCGGCTTCCGTTCATCGCCGATTCCAACTGCCCTGCCACCAGATCCGCGGCGCGCCGCAAAGAAGAGTTGTCCAAGTGCGCGTAGCGTTGGGTCGTGGCTTGGTTCGTGTGACCGAGCAATCCGCCGATGGTCGGAAGCGACAGGCCCGATTGGACTGCAACCGAAGCCAGAGAATGCCGCAGATCATGCAAACGTAGACCCGGCAACCCGGCTTGGCGCGTGGCGGCTGCCCAAGGCTTCTTGAGGTCGGCTCGGGGCATAGCAGGCGGTCGATGACCGTTTTCGCCTGGCTCAGGTATGGTTTCGGCAAAAACCGCATCTTCCGGCAAAGGCGCTTCGGCCAATCGCGCCCGCACCTCCTGCAACAACGCAACAGACGCGCCCGACAGCACTACAGACCTCGCGCCGGTTTTCGAGTCAGCAAGCCAGAGGAGACCCTTGTCAAAATCCACCTCTCGCCAAGTCAAGTGAAGTGCTTCGCGAAGGCGCAAACCCGTGAAGATTAAGAGGCGGATCGCGGCCACAGTGCTTGGATGAACGCGCGATACCCGGTTGGCTTGCGTGGCCGCGTGCTTTTTCCAGTCTGCACGCTCCTTCCAGGGAATCCCGCTGGTTTCTGCCAGCCGCAATGCCGCTGCCAACCGGTCAATTTCGGGCATGCTCAGATAGCGCTGGCGACCCTTTTCGGGGAAGAATTCCAACCCCTTGACCGGGTTTGATCCTTTGAAATCGCCGCGGCGTTCAGCCCAATTGAAAAAGCTGCGCAACAGACCGGCGGCGCGGTTCGCGCTGATGGGCTTGCCATTATCGATCCCCATCCATCGATGCAAAGATTCCACGTCACGCGTAGTGACGGCCGAAAGACGCTTCTTGGCCAGGCGCGGCAATATCCAGTTTTCCCAAAGGCCACGCTCCGATGCGAGAGTTTTTTCCTTTTTCAGCTTCTCTCGAAGCGCGCGAAACTCTGCCGCGGCTTCCCCGATCGTCGACTCTTCGCGTCGCGCCTGTGCCTCGCACGCCGGATCTCGCCCATCGACGACGGTCGCCAATTTAACCTTGGCGAGATTGCGGGCATCGCGAACCGACAGCACCCCACACAAGCCAATCTTGAGCCGCTTCTTTGCTGCGCTCCGCGGCCCGTCCCTCAGGCGATATTCAATCACAAATGACTTATGCCCGTTGGGCGTCACGCGAACGCCAAAGCCTTTCGTTTCATCATCGAAATAGACTTGCGGCTTGTCGGCTGCGGAGAGCGCCTCGACCAGTTCCTTTGTCAGTTTGACCATACCCTACCATCCCATGAGTCGCCAGCGAGTCGCCAAGGAGTCGCCATAAGCGCCGAAAGGTAGCCTAGGACAACTTATCCCTACAGCAAGCGGAATCGGTCATAGGTTGTTGATTCACAACAACTAGTTGAATGGTCACAACGGGTTGCGTGGGGTGACTTAGGGCGTTAAGGGGCACCAGTCTTCGGATTTGGGACCAGAGGGTCGTAGGTTCGAATCCTATCTCCCCGACCATCTATTCACGCACTTAGGTGTGAAATCAGCCAACCCTTCCAACACGAGAGCCGCCGAGGATGGCCCCGGCGGCTTTTTCATGCGCCAACGGGGTTCCCCGGACACACTGCGTCAGCTTGCAAAGGCCCAGCGAATGGTCTGCGCGATCATCGTTGTCGACAGGCGCGCGATCGGGCGGGACAGGCGCACGACGCCAAGACCATGCATGTCGCTGGCCCAGCGCGGCAGAATGTCGACCGCGGCGGCCATGATCATCGCCTGCACGGGCGCGGCGGCCAAAGTGTACGGCCTCTGATGCAGGACCAGCCGCGCCACCTCGCGTGTTCGCTCGTCCGCGCGCAGCTCCGGCCGCATCTGCGCGATCAGCGCCACGGCCTGCGCGCGCGTCGATGGCACGGGATCCGCGCCGAGCAGGCGAGCGATCGCGGCAAATTGCGCGAAATAGGCGTCCTGGTCGGCCAGGCTCATGTCCGGCTCGCCATACCGGATCCACGCGTCGAGAAAGCTCGTGGCTTCGGTCACATGCACCCATGCCAGCAAACGGGGGTCATTGGCGCCATAGGCCGTGCCATCGGGCATCGTTCCGGTCACGCGCGCATGCACGTCGCGCACGCGCGCCACTGCAGCCAGCGCATCCGCTTCATTGGCATACGTCGTCATCGCGATAAAACGCGCCGTTCGCCGCAACCGGCCCAGCATGTCGCCGCGAAACGTCGAATGATCCCAGATGCCGGCCAGCGCCGCCGGGTGCAGCATCTGCATCAGCAGCGCGGAAATACCGCCGACCATCATCGTCGTGACATCGCCATGCACGCGCCAGATGACCGAATCGGGCGCAAACAGCGCGCCAGGCGACCGCACGATCGGCGCGGATTGCGCGGCGCGATCGTGAAACACGGCGCGCACCCCATCGGCCAGCGCATGGCGCAGCGCAGCGGTCGGCGCCAGCCCGGCGTGTGCCATCGGCCGCTTCACCCTTCGCGCAACAGGCGCAAGGTCGCCTCGTCCGATTGCCCGCCAAACCATCGGCCAAGCCCATCATCGAAGGCGGGGCCGCCGCCGGCCATGCCGAACAGCGTGAGCGACGACCGCAATTTGATCGCATCGATCCCACCGAAGACACGCTCGGCGCTGGTCTGGCCAAGCCCCTGCAACGCGGCCACACATTCGCGCAGGCGCGGGCCCAGGACCGGATGCGCCAGATAGGCGCGCGCTTCGTCGAGCGAGGCGATCGCATAGCGGCGGGCCATGGCGCTCGATCCAAGACCCGCGATCTGCGGAAAGATGAACCACATCCAGTGGCTGCGCTTGGCGCCCTGCCCGATCTCGGCCAGCGCCGTCCGGTACGTGCCGGCCTGGGCATCGACGAAGCGCTCGAGATTCCAGTCTGCGTTCTTCAAATCCGCGCCGCTCATCGGAACAGCGGGGTGATTGCGGCAAGATCGTTCCGGATCGCCGCTGCGGCAACGCTCGCCTCGCCCATCGCGTGGCTGATCTGGTCAAGCCCCTTGGCCACGTCGCCTGCGGTATACAGCCCCGCAATCGTGGTGCGCTGGTGCTGGTCGGTCTGCAGGCACCCTTCGTCGGTCATTTCGGCCGCGACCATTTTGGCAAGGTCCGAGCGGATGACCGAGCCCATCGCGGGATAGGCGGTGTCGAATGCCAGTTCGCCGTCGGGCAGAGGCACATGGATCGTGGCCTCGCCCATCCGCAACGGCCCGCACGGCCCATCGATGATCGCGATATGAGCCTCAGCCAGGCGGCTGCGCTGCGCATCGTCAAGCGCATGCGCGCCAGCAGGCGCGATCAACGACACATCGCGGGTATACATGCGCAAGTAGATCGCCTCGTTCGTGCCCCGCTCACCCGTGCCGATGACTGCAACACGCTTGTCGGTCACTTCGTAGCCATCGCAGATCGGGCAATACCGCAGCAGTCCGCGCGAAACCGCCGAGTCGTGATCACCCTGGTCCATCGGCGGCGGATTGTTCACCACTCCGGTCGTCAGCAGGACCGTGCGGGTGGTCAACGTCTCGGCGCCGACATCGGCGGTGAAATGGTCGCCGGTTTTCACCAGCCTGTCGACCGTGCCATGCTGCACGGCCACGCCGTATTCCTGCGCCTGTTCCCGCATCCGCGCGAGCAGGTCGGTGCCGGCGATGCCGCCGGGAAAGCCGGCATGGTTTCGCGTGCGCGGGATCAGCGCGGCCCGGCTATGTCCGGCATCGACGAGCCGGATCGCCAGGTGACAGCGCGCCAGGTAGATCGACGCCGTCAACCCGGCCGGGCCGGCGCCGATGACCAGGCAATCGAGCGGCTTGGTCATGCGCATGCATCGCCGCGCAGACAATCGCGCTGATGCAGGGCATGGCCCTGCGCTGTCGTCTCATCGGTCGGGTTTTGCGCCATGTCCAACCAATGCCTGCACCAAGGCGAATGTTCCTGTGCCCACGCCGGCGCCGTCATGGCCCATCGGGCACAGAACCCCGTGGCCGTTCTGGGCAATATCCTATCACGCCCCCTGGCATAGAGCCCCCTTGACCGAGCCGTTCATGTCCGTCCGCGCACGCTGGCTGATCGGCCGCGACCGCCCCATTTCCCGGTCTCACCTGGCTGACATAGACGATCGGTCAGAATTTGATGCGAACACCGCCCTCGTACGTGGCACCATAATACTCAATCTGCTGGGTGCGGTAAGCCGCGCCGTCGTTGTAGCGCAATGGGGTGTTGAGCAGGTTCTTGGCGGCGAAAAACACTTCGTAGTGCGATCCGACCTTATAACTGCTGGTCAGATCCATAGTCAGGCGCGCCGCCTGGATGGTGTCGAGTGATTTGTCGCCATTGAGCGCGAACAGGCTGGCACTGACATATTGCGATGATAGCCGAACGCTGACCGGGCCCTTTTCATAGAACCCCGCCAGGTTCCATGTAACGTTCGATGTACCGGGAAGGCTACCGTACTGGTCGGTCCCATCGCCGCTCACGGCGGCAGCGTATTCACGGAAATGCGATTTTACCAAAGTCAGGTTGGCCTCGACACCCAGCCCGCTCAATACGCCGGGCAGAAATGCGAATTTCTGCTGATAGGCGATTTCGATGCCGCGCGCGTAAGCGCTTTCGTTGATGTACGTGACGAAATCGCCGTTTTGGCCCAGGAAAATCGGATTAGGTTGATTGACTTGCGCGCTTTTGAAAATGTAGTTTTTGAATTCCTTGTCGAACACACCGACCTGGATAATCCCGCCATGTGGCAGATAGTATTCGAGATCGAGATCGAAGTTGTTGCCGGTAGTTGGTTTCAGATTGGGATTTCCCGCTGAGTAGACCGGACGTGGTGCCGTGGTGAAATCAACCCCCGCGTTGCCACCCGCCTGGCTGAAGCCAGGCCGGGCAATACCCGTTGAATATATCGCCCGCAGCTGCAATTCGTTGCTGAATTGGTATTTTAGCTGCAGCGTTGGAAAAATATTGGTATATTTTTTGATGTTGTTGACGAACGATGTGGAGGAATTCCCCATGACGTCGGTCGTCGTGAGGTAGTTGCCATAGGTTTCGCTTGTCACCTCGACCCTGACACCGGTCAGCACGTCGAGTTTGCCATAATCGACCGTATACATCGCATACCCGGCCGTGATATTTTCCTTGTCGTTGAAATCGCGTCCAAGCGATGGAGAAAGCGTCGGAATCCCGGTGTTCACCAGATTGGCGATGGCCGCGTAATTGGCAATCGGTGAAGTCGGGTAGCGGCCATAATAGTAATTGTATGGCTGCGGCGCATTCTGGGCATAATCCGACAGCACCACGGTGGAGCCTGCAGGATAAGTGTTGAAGCCGCCAAAATCATACACGTTCTTGGTCCGGCGACGGATGCTGATTCCCGCTTTTACCGTTCCGGTACTGCCGAACAGAGCAACCGGATAGCGTGCGTTGAACACGCCGCTGTATTCGTAATCGGCGTCATGTTCGGAAAAAGAGGACAGCGCAACTTTGCCATTTGCGCCGCCATATTGCGAGGTGTCGAAAGAATTGAACGGCACGGTCAGTGCGGCGTCCTGAAAAAACTGGTAATAGAACCGTTTTGGATCGGCGGTGTTGTTGTAACGGCCGTAATACGTATCCGAACCATAAAAGCGCGCTTCGTTGTAATAACCTTCGTTATATGTCGCGCGCGAATAGGCCGCGCGATAATCGATTTGCAGGTCACCAAATCTGTCTTCACCGCCTGCTGCGGCGACAGTGTTACGGTGAGTTTCCTGAAGATTGACAATATCAATCTGGGGCTGAAAACGGTCGACGACATAGCCCTGGGCGTCCGGTGCCGACGGATTGCCATCGAAATTCGCGTAGAAGTGGTCCTTCAAAGCACGTTCGATATACCCGGCAACATCGACCCGCGCGTAATAGTGGTGATCGGCACTCGGTGCGTAATCGAGTTCACCGCCATAGCCAAAGCGGCGCCGGTCATAGTCATAGCGCCGGAAATCGGCGCGACCAAGTACCCGGTCGAGCGGAGCGCCGCAACTGGTGCCGCCGTTCACGCCGCAAGCGCCGTCATTGGCATAGCTCGGCTCGGTATCATCGACGCCGCGGTTGTCGTCCTTGCGCGAACCGGTCAGGACAAACGAAAAGTCACCCATTTTCGCGCCGACCGCAATGCTGCCGGTATAAGGGCCGGCATGGTGATGCAGGGGTTCATATCCGGCACCCAGTTCGATCTCGACGAACGGCTTGGTAATGTTCCGAGCGGTGCGCGGAGTCAGGTCAATCTGACCACCCAGGCCTTCGGCTTCACGGTCGGGCGACAGCGTCTTGTAAACGACGATTCCGTCAATCGCGCCTGTCGGCACGGTATCGAATTCAACCGCACGGCCCGAACCCGATGCTGCGGTCCCGGCCGGAAACGTGTTCAACAACACAACCCCGCCATATGTTGCGCCGTTGAGATTGGCGTCAATGCCGCGAATGTTGACAAAGCGTCCTTCGCCGGTGTCGGTCGACAGAGAAATGCCGGGAATTCTGCCCAACGCTTCGGCTGCATTGAAATCGGGATATTTCTTGATCGTTTCGATCGACTGGATGTTGACTAACACCGGTGCAATTTTCTGGGTAGCGCGCGAAGCGTCCTCCTGCCGGGAGGCGGTGACCACAATCGTCTCTGCCTGATCGTTATCAGCTTTTTCCGGCGCTTTGCCGGCAGCATCGGCGGCAGCATCAGCGGCATAGCCAGATTGCGGCACCATCAGGCACAGCGCTAACACCGATGCAGAAACGAGCTTCAACGATTTCGATGTCATGAGGTGCCCCCGTTAATTACTACTTGGCCCCCGCGCCTCGCACCGTTTCGCGACGTCAATGTTACAGTGTCGGCGTCGCGCATTTGTTGTCGTGGTCGTTTGTCGCGCTTGCACGCCACGCCGCCGGCCTGGCAAATCGCCGACCCGTGGCATGGCGATCGACGACATCAAACGTCCTCAATTGCCAACTCGACACGTGATTTGAGATCATAAAATATGTTTTAAAACCAATTAGTTGATATCATTTTACCGTTTCACAGTAGCGAATTCGCGGCTTTGCCTGCCCGCCGCGCAGCGGTCGCACGACGTGGTCCAGCTCGCCGAGGGAGCGATTACGCATCGTACCAAACGGCCCGTAGTTCGTTATGGCCGGGTCAAATATTGGGAAAATATAATGTCATAATCAGTCGCCGTTCTACCGGCATGTTACTGTCGACAGTGCTGCGGTCGCTTGGTGAATTGACGTGGTCAGACACCGATTCAGCCCAACCCTGGCCGAATAGCCCTGGGACAAACGCCGTCGTCAATGCGCCTGCCGTGCCGCGCGTTGCGGCACCAGCACGATCAGCAGGACGATCGCCGCGGTCAGCGCGACCGAAGCCAACGGCCGGCTGAACGACAGGCCGCCCTTGGCGATGGGTTTGTCGAGAAAATCGCCGACGGTCGCGCCCAGCGGACGGGTCAGGATGAACGCTGCCCAGAACAGCAACACATGCGAAACGCGCGTCCAGACGTACAGCGCCGCAATCACCGCAATCGCGGCGCCAAACAGCAGCGCGCCTCCTGCATAGCCAGGCCCGCTGTCGGCGACCCAATCACCCAGCGCAGTACCCAAAGTTTGTGAGAAAGTGATCGTCACCCAATAAAACACTTCTTGCCGGCGCCCGACGATCGAATTGACCGAAACCGTGCCCAGCGTGCGATACCATACGTAAAGCGACAAAAGGACGCAGACGGCAAGGATGATTGCCCCGCCCGCATAGCCGATGCCGAGCGAGCGATCGGCAAAATCGGCAAGTGTTGTCCCGGCGGTGGTCGAGGCGATGATCGTGCCCCAATAGAGCCAGGGGTGGAATCGCCTTGCCCTCACCTGAAAAAACACCAGCGCCGCCAGCACCGCAAAAAAGATCAGGCTGCCGACCAGATAACCGTTTATCGGCGATTGCGCCGCGCCGGGCGTGGTTTCGCCCAGCCAAGACATCGACACTGCATCGCCACCGGTTTCACCAAGCGTGGTGGCCAATATCTTGATGATCCAGAATCCCAGCGTCAACGCCGGAACTTTGGTGATCGCGTCACGCTCGGTCGCATCCATCATACACCGTTACTCTGGTTTGCGGGGTAAAAGGTAAGCGCGGCGATCAGGCCCGGTTTGGCGTCATCGAGCACCAACTGCCCGCCATGACGATGCGCCACGGCGTCGACCAGGGTCAGCCCGAGGCCAAAGCCGGGCCGCGATCGCGTGGGATCAAGCCGTTCAAACCGTCGCAACACGCGGTCGCGGTCGGCTGCGGCAATGCCCGGGCCATCGTCCTGCACCGACAGAACAATCGCGTCGGGGCCGTGGCGCAGCATGATCATCAGCTTGCTGTTCGCGGGCGTATGGCAAATGGCATTTTCGACCAGATTGGACAGCGCCTGGGCCAGGAGTTCGCGCGTCCCCGTCAGGGTCACGCCAGGCTCGATCCGCCATTCCAGCGTTCGCCCCCCGGCCAGGATTGCCGGTTCATAGCTTTCTGCCAGTTCGACCGCCAGCGCCGACAGATCGACGCTGCCGATCGGGATGGCCACCCCGCTTTCCACTTCGCTGACATGCAAGATTGCGGCAAATAGCGCGAGCACTTCGTCCAGTTGGCCAAGTGCGAAGGTTATCGAACCCTGTGCCTGGGCAAGGTCACCAGCATTGCGGGCGGATTCGAGGCGGTGACGCAGCCGGGTCAACGGCGTCCGCAGATCGTGCGCAATTGCACCGGAAACCTGCCGCAAATTCTCGATCAGGTTCGCGATCCGCGCCAGCATGTGGTTGAGGCTGGCAGCAAGCGTGTCGAACTCATCGCCATGGGGACCAACCGGCATCCTTCCGGAGACTGCGCCTGCGGCAATCGCCTCTGCCGACGCCGCCAGCCGGCCCAGCCGGTTGCGCAGCAAGGTGCTGAACAGCAGTGCCCCGCCAGCACCGAGCAAAACCACACCCAGCAGCGCCAGTCCGAACGCGGTCAGCAATGTCTGGTCGATCATCTCGATCTGCTCGCGATCGACCGCCACCGCCAGGCGCAACCCCTTGCCCAGATCGGACGTCACGGCACGTGCAACATCGTCGCCCTCCACCGGGTCGATGAAGCGGATGTCGCCACGGCCGGGCACGGGCTCTGCGGCCACCATCCGCCCGGCAATCCGCGTACCTTGCGCACCATAAAGCGCATAAAGCGGCGCCTGTAACTGATGGAGCGCCTCGCGCGTAGCGATGGCTTCGCGCAGTTCGGGCAATCCACCACTACGATAGTCCTGCGTCAGGGTCGCCGCTTCATCCGCCAGCCGCACATCGATCTGCCGCACAAACGCAACGTGCATCGACCAGAACGTGGCCGCGCCGAGCACGATAACCCCCAGCGCCATGCAGGCCGAATACGCCAGCGACAGGCGCAATGCGGCGCTGCGCCGCCATACGTTGATCGTGAATGTCAAGCAACCGGTCCAGGCGGTCGCATCCGGTAGCCGGCTCCGCGCACGGTTTCGATCATATCGCCATCGCGGTTTTCGTTGAGCTTTGTCCGCAACCGGCTCATGTGCGATTCAACGATGTTGGTCTGCGGGTCGAAGTGATATTCCCAGATCCTTTCCAGCAGCATGGTGCGTGTGACAATCCGGCCTTCGGCGCGAAGGAGCTGTTCCAGCAGCTCGAATTCGCGCGGCTGAAGCAGGATGGAGATGTCATCGCGCGTTACCCGGCGGCGGATGAGATCCATCTGGAGCGGCCCCCACGCCAGTGTGGTGTGGGGCGCATCGCTGATCGGCGCACGCCGCGACAGCGCCTGGATCCGCGCGGTTAGCTCAGCAAAAGCAAACGGCTTGACCAGATAATCGTCCGCACCCGCATCCAGCCCATCAACCCGATCCTCGATCCGGCCCAGCGCTGTCAGCAGCAGGACCGGTACCATCACGCGACTGGAACGCAGCGCGCGCAACACGGCCAGGCCGTCATGCACGGGCAGCAAACGATCGAGCACAATAACATCGTGCGCGTTCGCCTCACCCAACCGTATCGCCTCTGCGCCGTCGGCAGCGATAATCACCAAATGACCGAGTTCGCGCAATCTGACGGCAATGAATGTCGCCATCTCGGCATCATCTTCGGCGATCAGGATGCGCATTTGGCGCGCCACGAAACGTCGTGCCCGCAAAGATGAGATTGCCGGCATCTGCCTGCGAAATGCAGTTTGACATACTCAGCGCGACGCATTCAGTTTGTCGGCCCCAGCACGACGATGTGAAAGCTGCCAGGTTCCATCGTTTCGCGTTTGCCGGGTTCGGTGGCCGGTACGAAGCCGGCGGCCGGTAGATAAACATGGCCGGTAGCGGGATCAAATGCCGCCGTGCGGGCGCTGCGCTCGGTCGGCACCGCCGTTTCCACAACCGGACGACGGCCGATCAGGCGAATGACGGAAAGCGTCCCGGTTTTGCCGCACGGGACCAGGAAGCGGCTCCGGGCTGCATCCCAGATCACGGTATCGGGGCCATCGCCGATCGGCAGTAGCGCCACAACGCGCCGCGCGCGCAAATCGACCAGCGCCGCCTTGCCATTGGCGCACGAACTCAGCGCCAGACCGGTGGTCGCATCATAGGCCAGCCCGGTGGGTGCCGTGCAGCCGTTCAGAGCAAGGCTGCCAGCCGGCTTGCGCGAAGTAAGGTTGGCGAATTCGATTTCATTGGCTGCCTCGTTGTTGACCGCCAGCAATCCTGGCGTGACCAGCACCGGCACTTCGAGCGCCGGTTTTAACGGAATGCGGCCGATCTCGGTGTAGTTCACCAGATCGAGGATTGAAATTGCGCCGGCGTCCGCCGCCATGACATAGGCTCTTCGCCCGCTCGCCGAAAGGATTACGGCATCAGGGTCTTTGGCTACGGGTATCGCCGCAAGCTGCGCGCCGGTGGTTTCATCGATCACGCGCGCGGTGTTGTCCTTGGCGCTGGTAACCAGCAAGGTGTTGGTGCCGGGTATGGCGACCACGCCGTGCGCGCCGGCAATCGAACCAACCGCATGCACCGCGTTGCCATGCGCAGGATCGATGACGAGCACATCCTTGCCGTGCGCAACCAGCACCAGATGGTGAATGGCATCCCAGCTCGCAAAATCCCAGCGATCGTCTGGCGCCGCAATGGGATTGCGTTTTTCAAACCCCGGTCCGGCTGGTGCCGACAGGGCCGGCTGTGCAAAAAGAGCAGTGCCAAGACAGAACATCGCCAACTTGAGTTTCATGACCATACCTTCTTGCCAATTTCGCCCGACCTGCGACCGCGCAGCCATCGCACGCACTGCACAGAGTGCAACTTGTGAAATCCCAACCTTGCAGGACACCAACTTGGCCAAGATGTTCATGTTCCAGCCGATGCCCGATCCATCACATCGGTTGCCTTGCGCGAAAGTAACAGAATGAGCATCGGCAGTGCGGTCACGACGAGCGGCGCCCCGACCACCAGCCCGAAAATGATGGCAGTCGCCAACGGCCTTTGCAGGCCAGACCCGCGCCCCATTCCCAGCGCCAGCGGCGCCAGCGTCAGGATCGCAATCAAGGCAGACATGACGATAGGGCGGAGCCTTGCCTTGCCGGCAATCACCAGGTTGCTCGCCCCGATCGGGTCGTCCATGTTCAGTTCCGCGAGGTAGAAAATTGCCAGTTCGGTGATCATTCCGACCACCATCGTCAGGCCCATCAGCGCAGAAATGTCGAGTTCGGTGCCGGTCAGCCACAATCCGCTAAAGACCGCAGCGACGGACAGCAACACAGTGGCGAGCACAGCAATAGTGAACGCCCAACGCTCGAACAGGACTGTCAGCAAGAGCGCCGAGAGCAACAATGCCGCGACAAAGACTGTTGTCAAATCGGCAAATGACTGCTGTTGCTGCGCATAAAGGCCGCCGTAATCCACGCGCACCGATGGCGGCAATTTCAGCCCCGAAACCGCTGCCTTGACCGCCTGAACTGCCGATCCGAGGTCCTTGCCTTCGAGCCGGGCAGTGATCGGAATGAATGGAGCCAGATCCTCCCGCGTGATCTGGCGTTGTCCCGCGGCGACGCCGATCGACGCAATCGAACTGAGCGCCATCAGATGGCCATCGGGAGAACGGATCGTCATCCTGCCCAGCGCGCTGGTGTCCTGTCGCAGGTCCTGCGGCAGCCGCACCCGGATATCGATCAGTTGCTCGCCTGCGAGAATCTGGGTTGCCACGCTTCCGCCAAGCTGGTTGTCGACCTGCCTGGCAACCAGATCGGGGTCGACGCCGGCCTGCTCGGCGGCGGACCGGTCCACTTTGATAATGATGGCATCGCCCGCCACACGCAGCCCGCTGGCAACCTCGCCGATACCGTCGATTTTGGTCATCGCGGCCAGCACTTTTGCCGCGGAATCGGTCAAAACCTGCGGATCGTCAGAAAACAGCTTGACCTCGATCGGTTGCGGGACCGCTGTCAGGTCACCGATCAGGTCCTCCATCAGTTGCGCGGTTTCGATTTCCAGTCCCGGCACCGTCGCCTGAATCTTGCCCCGGATTTCGGTCATGACTTCGTCGATATCGCGCCGTGAACCACCTTTCAGCCGGATGAAGAAATCGCCCTCATCAGCTTCGGACAGACCGCCACCAAGTTGAACGCCCGTCCGGCGGGAATAGCTGAGCACTTCGGGGGTCTGGCGAACGATCGTTTCGACCTGGCGCAACAACCGGTCGGTATCGCTCAGCGCCGCCCCGGGCTTGGCCTTGTAATCCAGGATAAACCCGCCTTCATCCATTTTCGGCATGAATCCGGATTGAAGGTGTATCCATGCCAATGATCCGCACACCACCAGAATGACCGCCCCGACGAGCAGCACCCGGACCGGACGCGCGAACACCACCCCAGCCAGCCGGCCGTATCCTTCGATCATCGGCCCGGTATAGCGATGAGCCTTGTCCGCAGCCTTGGCGTCGTTCAGAGTCAGCCAGCGATCGGCCACCAACGGCAAGACATAGCGCGCATAGACAAGCGACACCGCCAATGCCGCAACCATCGTCACCGCAAGCGCCTTGAAAAACCCGCCGGAAACACCCGATACGAAAGCCAGCGGCACGAACACGACAATCGTAGCCATTGTGGACCCGAGCAGCGGCCGCGCCATTTCGCGCGCCGCAGACAGCATCGAGGGCCGCTGGTCTTTGCCCTCGGCTTCTTGCAGTCGGCGCATCAGATGTTCGAGCATGACCACGGCATCATCGACGACGAGCCCGACCGCTGCGGCCATTCCGCCCAGCGTCATCATGTTGAAACTCATGTGCAGGGCATAAAGCGCAAGGCAGGTTGCCGCCAGAACCGCAGGCAGCAGCACCGCTGTAATCACCATCAGGCGCCAACTGCGCAAAAACAGGAACAGCACAACCGCCGCCAGCAGCGCGCCCAGCAGGATTGCATCGCGAACAGCACCAGCCGCACCGCTGACCAGTTCCGACTGGTCGTAAAATGTGCTGACTTTGACATCGGCGGGCAACGCGACATCCTTGAGCCGCGCCTGCACGTGTTCAACGAGGGCGACCGCATCCGCATTGGGTGTCTGGCGGATATTGATCAGCACCGCACTTTGCCCGTCTGCAGACACTTTCTTCCACACGGGCGCGGGCGCGCGCCGGATCGTCGCAATCTCGCCCAAAGTCGCAACGCCAGCGCCCGGCGTGGCGCCGGCCTTTATCGGAATTCTGGCAACGTCCGCCTCGTTCGACAGACGATCCTCGACCAGCGCAAGATACAACCGGTGGCGGTCTTCGATCCGTCCGACAGCAGCAACGGTGTTGGCACTCCCGATCGCGGTGGTCACGTCGGTCATGGTCAAGCCAAGCGTCCTGATCCGGGCAGGATCGATCTCGACCTCGATTTCCGGAGCCGCACCGCCGACGATATCGACCCCGGCGACCCCGGTGACGGCAGAAAGCGCCGGCCGCAGCCGCAATTGCGCAAGTTGCGCCAGCGCGACACCGTCGCGTTTGTCCGACGTCAGAGATATGCCCAGAACCGGAAAGATGGTCGGATCGGACCGCCGGACGTTGAACCGTGTGCCCACGGGCAGATCCGGCAGTATCGTGGCCAGCGCGCCCTGGGTGGCGGTCGTCGCCGCCACCATGTCATCGCCCCAGTTGAAGCCGAGCGCGATTTCCGCCGAACCCCGGCTGGTGGTGGACCGTATGGTCGTGACGCCGGGAATGGCGCGCAGCGCGATCTCGGCGGGACGGGTGATGATCGCGGCCATCTGTTCCGGATCACGCTCACCAGCGTCGATCGACACCACGACACGCGGATAATCGACGTGCGGAAACAGGGACACTGGCAAGCGGATCGCAGCGACCAGGCCGGCCAGCGTGATCAAAAAGACGCTCAGCCAGATCGATCGGGCATGGCGCTGCATCACGTCTTTCATCGAGCGGCGCCGGCTTCGGTCACTTTCATGCCGTCCTCAAGCGCAGTGCCACCCTCGACGACCAGCTTTTCGCCCGCAGCAAGCCCGTCGAGAATCTGAATGCGATCGCCCGAGGAATTGCCCGGCTGCACTTCGACTTTTTTGGCGACGCCATGCTGCACGACGAAAACGAAGCTTTTTCCGCCGTCGTCGAGCAGCGCCGCATAGGGAATACTGATACCGGCGCGGGCGGTGCCGAGCTCGATTTTTGCACGCAACGGTTCGCCGATGCCCCATTGCACCCGTGCGGGCAACCGCACAAACACCGATGCCTGCCGGGTTGCGGGATCAACTTGCGGATCGACCCCTGCTACGGTCGCCGTCACATCGGCTCCGCCACTGCCGGCTGAAATGCGGATCGGCTGTCCCTGATGGATTTGGCGTGCCAGCGCAGGATCAGCGCCGAAGCGCGCGCGCAGATCGACCGACGCGCCGATTGTTGCCAAAGTCGCACCCGCTGCAATCTGATCGCCAGGGCGGGCCGTCAGTCCCTGAACCGTGCCGCGCAACGGTGCGCGCAGAACGCCGCCGCCGCCAGCCAGCCGCAGATTGCGGCGCACCGCGCTGGCCGTTGACTGCGCGCTGCGTGCGGTTTCGACATCGGCGTCGCTGACCAGACCATCACTGCGCAAGCGCACGGCGCGCTGATACGCAGCCGTGGTTGTCGCAAGGTCGATGCCCGCGCGGGCGAGTTCCGTTTGGCCGGCGGGGCTTGGTCGCAGAACCGCGATGACCTGGCCTGCCTTTACCGACGTGCCGTTGGGCGCTTCGATGGCCGTGACGATCGCTTCGGCGGGCGCCACGATGGCATGCGCGCTGCCCGGCCCGGCTTCGACTGCGCCAGCGACTTGCACATCGTGGGCGATCGATCGCGATTCCGACAGGGCGGTGCGAACCCGCGCGGTGGGCTCGGTATGTTGCGCCTGATCGGGCGCAGCCCCGCCACAGCCGGAAAGGCCGCAACCAGACATCAGCGCCAGAACAACGAAACCTGCCATATTCTTCATTTCGACCAACTTTCGCTGGGGCCACCAGACAGCAATTCGAGCGCGATATTCTGTTCGGCAATCTGTTGGCCGAGTTGTAGCCAGGCAACCTGACGATCGCGCAAGGCCTGCTGGCTGGTTTCGGCGGTGACCGACGCCAGGTCGCCGTGCCGGACCGCGCGCGCATTCGCCGCGGCAAAACGTTCCAGCCCGGGAAGATACGTGGCGACTTCGGCCTGCTGGCGGCGCAGCGCAGCGAGGCCCGCGACAGCCGTGGCAATTTCGGCACGCGTTTGAAACAGGCGTGCGTCGTATTCCGCGCGCAGTTGCGCGCGTGTGGCCCTGGCGACCGCGATACCGCCGCGATTGCGATTCCACAGCGGCAAACTGAAACTCACACCAGGGCTGATCGTCGCATTGCCGGCGGTGTCCCGCGCATAGGCCAGGGACAGCGACAGATTTGGGAACTGATCGAGCACGGCCTTGTGCAGATCGGCTTCGGACACGTCGTACCCTGCGCGCAGGGCTTGCAGATCAAGGCGGCGATCAACCGCCTGCCCCGCCAGGATGTCTGCCGAGGGTGCAATCGGCGCGGTCGCGCCGGGCGCCAGCCGCAACTCGGTACCCGGCGCAAGCCCGAGCAGCGCGACAAGATTAGCCGTGGCAGAGGCAAAGTCGATCTGCGCCTTGCGCAGCTTGTCCGACGCATCGAGCAGCCCCTGGCGCCGGGTATCGAGCTCGCCCGCCGCGATATCGCCGTGCGCACTGGCCCGGCTTGCCACATCGAACAGCTTTTGCGCAGAGGCGGCACTGGCCGCGAGCAGCGGCAATTGCTGTCCGAGCGCGCCGACCCGCACGCCCTGCAATCGCGCCTGCCCTGCCGTCAACCATTCGGCCCATGCCACATCCAGCCGCACTTGCCGCTTGGTCGCATCGCCCGATTGGCGCTGGACGCGTGCGGTGCGCAGCTGCGACAGGTCAAGCGCAAGCTGGCTGTTGTATCCGTTCAACGGGTCGGTTCCCGAAAGCAGTTTGTCGAACCCGCCCGCAACGGTTGGATCGGGGAGCAGCCGGGCGGCGAACACTTGCGCATCAGCAACCGCGATCCGCGCGCGCTGGGCCTTTAGGTCCGGGTTTTCGAGCACGGCGATCACGGCCAGCGCATTGGGCGTCAACGGTGCGGAAAGATTGATCGCTTGCGCCGTCAGATAAGGGCGTGCGATTTTTTGCGCATCGACCGACAGCCCAGGCAGGTCAACCGGGACAAACGCATGCGCAGAGTCAGGCAGTGGCGCGGGCTGGTAAGTGGCGCATGCAGATACAAGCATTGCCGCAAACACTGTCATCGTCTGCCACCGGTGACATCGAATTTGCACGCTTTTCCCCATTGGGCTTAAATTTTCCGGCAGGTCGCATTCTAAAACTGAAGCAGACCTGAAATCCGCCACGCTGTCACCTGTCGAGGCTTTTATTGGCGTAATTTAACGGGAGCACAGGTCAGCACGACGAAGCTCCGATCATAATACGCATTCGGATAGAACGTGGCAGCGCCGCTGTTGCGAACGCGGATCGTGGACCGCCATGACCGCCAGTGCAGTCCATTATGGACTTTATGCGCTGCTGCTGACAGTGCCTGGCCTTGGCCTGTTCGACGCCTGGTTTGTCCTGAACGACGGTATACTTGCGCGGATGAGATTATGACCGGTACCGAATGGAAGGCCAGCCAGTACCGGGCAGCCGCAACCCTGTCGGCGGCCCTGACTGCCTGCCTGTTGTCAACCGTCGCCCATGCCGCACCCGAAGAAGTGCAGGTCTATATGGACGAGATCAATCCGGCCCGAACTCCTGGCCTCGATCTGCATCTGAACGACGTGATCACCGGCAGGGCGGGCGCGGATTACCCCGGTGGCGAAACCGCCTTGCACGATTTTCGGATAACGCCCGAATTTTCGCTGGGCCTTGGCAACGGCTTTGAAGCCGGGCTCTATCTTCCGCTGGCGACGCTGAGCGAGGGTGTCCTGCGCGCGCAAGGCGCGAAGGCTCGGATCAAATGGATTGCGCCGCACGCGCCCGACAGTCCGTTCTATTGGGGTGCCAATTTCGAAATCGGGCGTGTGGCATACCGGCTTGACCAGAACCCGTGGAATGCAGAGATCAAGGGCATTGCCGGATGGCGTCGCGGCAAATGGAATGTGGCACTCAACGGCAATTTCGATTTCGTCGTATCCGGCCCCGTCCCGTCACCGGCAACCTTTGAACTGGCAAGCAAGATCAACTATCTGGTAGCGCCCGATGTTGCTTTCGGGGTGGAAAGTTACAACGGACTGGGTGATCTGAAATATCCGGCGCTGGTGCAACGCAACGAACAAAGCAGCTACCTGACGATCGACACCCGGATCGGCAAATGGGACATCAATGCGGGAATTGGTCGGGGTTATGGCGCAAATCCCGACCGCCTGATCGTCAAATTCGTGCTTGGCGTGCCATTGCCGCGTTAATCGCTTTGCGCCGGCTTTGCATACCCGTTTGGCGCAAGACCTCGCCCCGGACCGGTTGCGCGGTCAACATCGGCCATGGCAAGGCAAGCACCGAACCCGCGCGCCTGCTGTATGGCGCCTTCTTCACCCAAGCCCCGGAATAAAAATTTACCGCCCCTCGCCCCCACTGCGTCCCTTCGCGCATTCAGCCGATGACATCGATCGTGACGCCGCACTCCCGTCAGGCGCTTCCAGCTAAGGACCACTCATGGCCGAGCCTATCCTGCATTCCGCAATCCCCTATACCCCCGGTGTCGAACGGCCCGAGGCAAACGAAGCCGACACGATCAAGGGGCTGAACGAACAGATCCATATGATCCAGGACAAGACGGCCCGCGATTACGGATCGGCGCAGCGCGGGGTTCACGCCAAGGGGCATGCCATCCTCAAGGGGCGGATCGAAGTGCTCAGCGGGCTTGATGCTCCGCTGGCACAGGGGCTGTTTGCGCAAGCTGCGACCTATGACGTGGTGATGCGGTATTCGACCATTCAGGGCGACATCCTGCCCGACAGCATCAGCGGGCCGCGCGGGCTGGCGATCAAGATCCTGGGCGTACCGGGCGAACGGCTGCCAGGGTCGGAGGGCGACACCACCCAGGATTTCATCATGGTCAACGGCCCGGCCTTCGGTGCGCCCACACCCAAGGCGTTCCTGGGCACCCTGTCGCAGCTCGCCAAGACCACCGACAAAATCGAGGGCCTGAAAGAAGCGGTATCCGCGACCATGCAGGTGGTCGACAGCGTGCTGGAAACCGTCGGGATCAAGAGCCCGACCGTGCAGACGCTGGGCGGCGCACCCAACACGCATCCGCTGGGCGAAACGTACTACACCCAGGCCCCGTTCCGTCACGGCGAATTCATTGCCAAGCTGTCACTGGCGCCGGTATCCCCCAACCTGACCGAATTGACGGGCGACAAAGTGGAAACGACCGACCGCAACGATGCGTTGCGCGAGGTAATCCGCGAAAGCATGATCGAACAGGACGGCGTGTGGGAACTGCGCGTGCAATTGTGCACCGATCTCGAAAAGATGCCGATCGAGGATGCGTCTGCCATCTGGGACGAGAAGCAAAGCCCCTATGTCACTGTGGCGCGCGTGACCGTGCCGTCGCAAGTGAGCTGGGAAAATGGGACCAGCGACACCCAGGACAACGCACTCGCTTTCAGTCCCTGGCACGGCCTGGTCGCGCATCAGCCGCTTGGCGGGGTCAATCGCGTGCGCAAGCCGGTGTATGACGCGTCGGCCAAGTTTCGCGGCGATTTCAACGGGTGCCCGATGCACGAACCGCGTGCGTTGACGGATCTGCCACCCGGCGCGTAAGCCACCGCGGATTTATATGACCAACACCCGTCATTCCCGCGCACGCGGGAATGACGGGATCAATCCGGAAAAGTCAACGCGCTGGTGATTACCCGGCAGCCGGCGCCAACAGATAATGGCTGACGCCCCATTCGTAGCCGTTATCGTGGCCAAACAAGCCTTCGGTTGCCAGGTAGAACAAGCGCCAGCGACGGCGCCATACGCTGGCTTCGCTGCCGTAGATGTCGGTCAGCAGCGTGTTGATTTCGGGCAAGTTTGCATCGAACCGCGCCAGCCAGTCGCGCGCGGTCCTGGCGTAATGATCGCCCGACCACCGCCATTGCCGTTCGACGCTGAAATGCTGCGGAAACTGGCCGATCAGGCTGTGGCTGGGCATGATGCCGCCGGTGAAGAAGTGCTGCGCAATCCAGTCCGTCGGGTCGCTGGTATCGAACCGGTAGGGTTGGTTGTTGTGGCTGAACACATGGACGAACAACCGGCCATCGGGCGCCAGCCAGCTGCGCACGCGCGCCAGCAACGCCTGCCAATTGGCCATGTGTTCGAACATTTCGACCGAGACAACCCGGTCGAATTGCCCCTGAGGCGCAAACACGTTCATGTCTGCGGTAATGACGGTCAGGTTGGTCAGGCCGCGCGCCCGCGCCTCGCGTTCGATATGACCGCGCTGCGGCGCCGAATTGGATACCGACGTGATTGTCGCGTTGGGGAATTTTTCGGCCATCATCAGGCTGAGCGAGCCCCAGCCGCAACCCAGTTCCAGAATGCGCTGGCCATCGGCCAGGCCGGCGTGGGCAATCGATTCTTCCAGAGCCAGCACTTCGGCCTGGTCCAGCGTTTCATCACCGGTCGGGTACAGGCAGCAGGAATATTTGCGCCGTGCGCCAAGCGTGAGCTCGAAAAAGCGCGGCGGCAGTTCGTAATGCTGCTCGTTTGCGGCATCGGTGTGTTCGGCGATCGGATGCTTGGCCATGTCCGCCGCAAACCGTGCAGTGGTATCGCCAAGGCCGGCGAGGCTGCGCCGCCGCATGCCAACGAGCACCGAAATGCCCGCGCGGGTGACCGCGTCGGGCAAAGACGTGGTTTCGACAGCGCGGATCGCGCTGGGGACAAATTTGTCGATAAAGCTCATGGACGGATGACCCTTTGGTTTAACCGGTACGTCGCGGAACGGGCCAGAATGCAGAAATACGGCGCTGGCTGTCGGCGAATTTTGCACCGCGACTGCGCAACATATGCGCCTCCAGCGGCGGGATGCCGGACACGTGGACGAGCAGCGCGTACATCATCGCCGGCGCCGCCAGCGTCAGCCATGCCCAACCGTCAGCGGCGTCTGGCCCGATCGCGATAACCGGCCAGGCGCACCAGCCGAGCCATTCGAAAAAATAATTGGGATGGCGCGAGACGCTCCACAAACCGGTTTCGCAAACCTCGCCCTTGTTTTCCGGTACTTTGCGCCACCGGACCAATTGCGCATCGGCGATGCCTTCGCCCGCCACCGCAATCACGACCATCGCCAGCCCGGCGATATCGCTCCATTGCGGAAACGGCGCCGGATTGCGCGCCGCCGCCGCGATCGCGAGCGCCAGGATCAACGCAGCCAATGCCTGGATTTCGGCAAACAGAAACAACCGCGCGTCGGCGTTATTGCCCCATTCCTTGCGCAGCTCGGCATAGCGCGGGTCGTCATGATTGCCGTGATGACCGCGCTGCCAGATATGCCAGGCCAAGCGCACGCCCCACGCCAGCGCCAGCGCTGCGACAGCAAACTGCCGTGCGGGGACTGCCCCGGGCGCGGCCACCAGCGCGCCGCAGGCCCCGGCAATTGCGGTCGAAAGCGACCACATGACATCCATCAGGCCGGATTGCCCCGGCCGACGCGCCAACCCCCAGGCCAGCGCCATCGCGCAAAACAGTCCAAAGGACAGGTACAAGGCAAGGGTCGCGAATGGCATGACCCTAATTACGTCCCGCGCGCGCGAATGGATGCGTAAAAATATGCATCCGCCACCGGCTTGCGTGCGTACCTGAGACTTGGCACTTTCGCCGGGGGGAGAGACGTCCAGATGCCGCCAGAGCGCCTGACTATTGCCGTGATCGGCTGCGGGATTTCCGGACTGTCGGCCGCCTGGCTGTTGCATCGCGATCATGATGTGCAGGTGTTCGAGGCCGACGGCCGTATCGGCGGGCACAGCAACACGGTCGAAGTTGCAGGCCATCCGGTCGATACCGGTTTCATCGTCTACAACGAGGCGACATATCCCAACCTGACGGCGCTGTTTGCGCATCTGGGCGTGCCGACGCGTGCGACCGACATGGGGTTTGCGGTATCGCTGGATGCGGGGCGCCTGGAATACGCCGGGGGCGATCTGGGCGGATTGTTTGCGCAAAAACGCAATCTTGTCTCGCCCCGGTTCTGGCGGATGCTGGCCGACCTGGTGCGGTTTTACCGCCGTGCGCCGCGCGATCTGGCGACGCTGGGCGATATTTCGCTCGGGCGCTATCTCGATCGGCTGGGCATGGGCGCGGCGTTTCGCGACGATCATCTGTATCCGATGGCCGCGGCAATCTGGTCGACGCCGGTGGCGCAGATCCCCGACTATCCGGCGGCGGCGTTCATCCGGTTTTGCGACAATCACGGCCTGCTCAACTTGGGTGCGCGGCCGCCGTGGCGCACGGTCGATGGCGGCAGCCGCGCCTATGTCGAGCGGCTGGCTGTGCCGCTCGCCGGGCGCATTCATACAGGGATGCCCGTGCGCGCGCTGCGCCGCCTACCGCACGGCGTGGATGTCGAAACCGAGCGCGGAGTCCAGCGGTTCGATCATGTCGTGATCGCGACAAATGCCGACCGGGCGCTGGCGATGCTGCCCGATGCCGATACGGACGAGCGCCGCGTGCTGGGCGCTTTTGGATATCGCGCAAACACCGCCGTGCTTCATTCCGATCCCGCGCTGATGCCCCGGCGCCGGCGCGTGTGGTCGGCGTGGAATTATGCTGCGAGCGGTAAAGCCGACACGTCGGCACTGTCGGTGACATACTGGATGAATTGCCTGCAAACCTGGCTGCCGGCCGATCTGCCGCTGTTCCTGACGCTGAACCCGCTGGCCGAGCCCGACCCCGCGCTGGTCCATGCGCGCATTGTCTATGACCATCCGGTGTTCGACGCGCCGGCCGGCGCGGCACAGGCGGAACTGTGGGGGCTGCAAGGCCAGCGGCGGACGTGGTTTTGCGGCGCGCATTTCGGCGCCGGATTTCATGAAGACGGGTTGCAGGCGGGGCTTGCCGTCGCCGAGGCATTGGGCGGCGGGCGGCGTCCGTGGGCGGTGGGCGACTGGGACGTGGCACGCGAATCCGCGCGGATCCAGCTGACCGCGCCCGTCGCGCGGGCACGCGCGGCATGACGGCCCCATCAGCCTTGTATGTCGGGCACGTGATGCACCACCGCATGCGCCCGCGGGTCCACCGGTTGCGCTATCGCCTGTTTTCGCTGCTGCTCGATCTTGACGAGATCGACACGCTGTCTGCGCGCCTGTGGCTGTTTTCGCGCGGGCGGTTCAATCTGTTCGGTTTTTACGATCGCGATCATGGCGACGGGACCGATCGCCCGTTGCGCGCGCAGGCCGAGGCTTTGCTGACGCGTGCCGGCATCGACCATGGCGGCCCGATCCAGATCCTGACGATGCCGCGCCTGCTCGGCTTTGCGTTCAATCCGCTGATCGTGTGGTTCTGCCATGACCGGTCGGGCGAACTGCGCGCGATCATCTATGAAGTGCACAACACCTTTGGCGAGCGACACAGTTATGTCCTGCCTGTCGCAGGCGATGACAAAGGCGACGATGTGCAGCAGGACGTGGCCAAGCGGTTCCACGTCTCGCCGTTTCTGCCGATGGCGATGGATTATGCATTTCGCGTGGCGCCGCCGGGCGATACGCTGTCGATTGCGATAACCGCGCGCGATGCCGATGGGCCGGTGCTGTTTGCGATCCAGCGCGCCGGGCGCCGCATGCTCACCGATGCGGCGCTGGCGCGCGTCGCCCTGACGCATCCGCTGCTGACGTTGAAAGTCGTGGCCGGCATCGCGTGGGAAGCCGCGCGGCTGTGGCTCAAGCGAGTGCCGGTCCACGACCATGTGCCGCAGCAATATCCCGTCACTTTCGCCCATACATCCGCTGCCAATTCATCGCTGGAGGCCCCGTGCAACTGACTACATCCGCTTCGCTGCCACTGGCAGCGCCGTTCAAGCGGCCGCTGCGCGCAGGGCCCGTGCTGCGCATGATGCGGCGTCTGCTGGCGCAATTGCACAGCGGCAGCCTGTCGGTCACGCTGCCCGATGGCCAGATGATCCAGCATGTCGGGCACGAGCCGGGGCCGCATGGCCAGATCACGCTGCACACCTGGCGCGCGTTGCGCCGCATGCTGTGGCGCGGCGATATCGGACTGGCCGAAGGGCACATCGCGGGCGACTGGTCGAGCGCGGACATCGTCCGCCTGATCGCGCTGGGCGCGGTCAATCTCAACCGGCTGGACACCTTGATCGACGGATCGCTGCCGGTGCGGATCATGCGCCGCATGGGCCATGCGCTGCGGGGCAATTCGGTCAAGGGCAGCCGGCGCAACATCGCGTTTCATTACGACCTGGGCAACGATTTCTACCGCCCGTGGCTCGACCAGACGATGACCTATTCCTCCGCGCTGGCGCTGGCGCCGGGGCAGACGCTGGAAGATGCACAGACCGAGAAACTGCAACGGATCGCAACCCTGCTCGATCTGACACCGGGGCAGAGCGTGCTCGAAATCGGCTGCGGCTGGGGCGCATTGGCCGCGCATCTGGCGCCGCTGTGCGAGCGCGTGACCGGGGTCACGCTGAGCCATGAACAGCTGGCGTTCGGGCAGGAACGCGTTGCGCGCGCAGAACTTGAGGGCAAAGTCGATTTGCGCTTGCAGGATTACCGCCATGTGACCGAGACTTACGACCGGATCGTGTCGATCGAAATGCTCGAAGCGGTGGGTGAAGCGTGGTGGCCGACCTGGTTTCAGCAAGTCCACGACCGGCTTGCCCCGGGCGGCCGCGCGGTCGTACAGGTGATCACGATCGCCGAGGACCGGTTCGAGCATTACCGCCAGGCACCCGATTTCATTCAGCATTACATCTTTCCCGGCGGCATGCTGCCTACCCGCTCGATCATGGCGCGCCAGGCTGCCGATGCCGGACTGCGCCTCGCCCACCAGGAGCTGTTTGCCGAGGGCTATGCCGCGACGCTGGCCGAATGGCGCCGACGGTTTCTGGCGGCGCACGATCAGATCATCACGCTGGGCTTCGACGAGGAATTCATCCGGTTGTGGACGTATTACCTGTCGTATTGCGAGGCGGGTTTTACCACCGGGCAGATCGATGTCGGGCTGTATGTGCTGGAGAAACCATCATGATCGTACCCAGGATCGCGCCCAGGATCGCGCCCAGGATCGCACGGCGAGAAGCGCTGGGCGGTGCGCTCGGCGGGATCGCCGCGCTGCTCGCGCCGGGGATGGCACGCGCCGCTGCATTGCCGGTACCGCCGGCAAACCGGCTCGGCTTCGACGTGATGATGGGTTCGCGCAAGCTGGGCTCGCATGAGCTGGTGTTTCATCCGCAAGGTGACGGCCTGCTGGTCGATGTCGTGGTCGACCTGGCCTATCGCATCGGGCCGATGACGCTGTTCCGGTACACGCATACCGCGCGCGAACGCTGGACGGGCGGGCAGGTGGCCGAACTGACGACGCAGACCAACGAAAACGGCACGCACTACAAAGTCGATGCCCGGCGCGAAAACGGCGTATTTGTCGTGCAGCCGCCGGGCCATCCGAGCTATGCTGCGCCCGCCGACGCCTTGCCCGCAACACACTGGAATCGCCACGAACTCGACGGCCCGCTGATCAACACGCAGAACGGCGAACTGCTCCGTCCCCAGATCGCGCCCGAGGGTCTGTCTTCCGTGGCGGCCGCCGATGGCAAGCCGCTGCGTGTGCGCAAATATGCGTTGTCCGGACCGGTAAAGCTGAACCTGTGGTACGACGAGGCGCAGCAATGGGCGGGCTTGAGTTTCGTCAAGGGCGGGTTCGAAGTGCGATACGCGCGGCGGGGGTGATCGGGTGGGCGCCATTCGCCGGCGCGGACGTGTTCGGCCTGGCCAATAATGACCCGACGTTTGTGTGCGTTGCGTGAAGGCCTGGGGTAAGCCCCAGGCCTTTCACCGGTCAACGATGCGCGGACTTCCATTTCTCCACCGCGGCCAGCGACTTGGCGACATGCTCGTTCGGGCTCATCGCGCTGTAGGCCAGCAGGATCTTGCCGTCGGGCGCGATCACATAGCTGGTGCGGTCGGACATCGAGATGACCGGCATCTTGACTTTGTAGGCCGAAATAATCGCACTGCTGGCCACGCCGACGGCGAACTGGTTGCGGCATTCGGTGACCGAAAACCGGCTCAATTTGTCAATCGGATCATGCGACAGGCCGATCACGGTCGCGCCCTGCGCCGCAAATTTCGCGGTCGCATCGGAAAATTCGTGCGCCTCGATCGTACAACCGCTGGTGAACGCCGCGGGGAAGAAATACAGCACCACCGGCCCTTTTTTCAAAGCATCGGCCAGACGGAATTCGAATGGTTTTCCGGCAATTACAGCCGGCGTTGTCACTTGCGGCGCGATTGTCCCGACCGGCAGGGCCGCCGATGCATGCGTGGCCGCAAAACCTGCCGCGACCAGCACGGCGACCGGTGCGATATACCGTAATTTCAGCGACATCGGTTCTCTCCTTAACTCACCTGGGCAAGTTTGCCCGTCAGCACCACCGGCCCGGTCGGCAGGCCTGTCTTCGATCCGCCTTGCGGTTCCAGCGATACCGCCAGCGTCACACCGGGCTTCATCATCTGCACAGATGTCGCGGCCGGCGCGTGCCAGGCGATGCGATCCTGCGGCATCACGCCCAGCGAGCGCGGCTTGCCATCGGCAGGGATAACCCACAATTCCGGCGCGCGTGCGTCCCCATTCCCGTCACGCGTATCCAGGCCGTTGATGACCGACGCAATCCGTCCGCTGGACGGGTCGTAATTGACCGACACGACACCGGACTTGCCCGTCAGCACCGCGACCATCGGGGCAGCGGGTGCCTGGACAATCGAGACGATCGGCGGTGGTGGCACGGGCCGCTGCCACAATGCCACGCCAAGCACCAGCGCGGCCAGGCTGGCGGCGATGGCGCCGCCCTGCCAGCGCCGCAGCCGGGCATGGCCCCGCTGGTCGTCATTGGCCGGGAGGCGTGCAATGATCGCGGGCCAGATGTGCGCCGGCGGCGCCTCGCCCAGATCCGCCGCAAGGCCCGCCGCCCACGCGCTCCAGCGGGCATAGGCATGCGCAAACGCGCCGTCCTGCCGCAAACGACCACGTGCGAGCTCTGCGTCATCGGCATCGAGCAGCCCCAGCGCCAATTCGGCCGCAAGCAGATCGTCGTCGGGCAGATCCTCGAGGCCGGTCATGCCAGGCACTCGCGCAACGAAATCAGCGCGCGGCGGATGCGGCTCTTGATCGTGCCCAGCGGCCGCGCGACGCGCTCGGCCAATTCGGTATACGTCGCACCTTCAAAAAACGCCGTGCGGATCAGGCCTGCATCGCCGGTGTCGATCTGGCCCATGCAGAACGCCAGCCGCTCGGCATCGTCGGTCGCGATCGCCTGGGTTTCGGCATCGGGCGTCGGATCCGCGACATGGTCGGCATATTCGATCGGGTCGGTCGGGCGGCGCGCACCGGAGCGCAGGCGATCGACCGCACGGTTGCGCGCCAGCGTGATCAGCCAGGTCATGGCCGAGCCGCGCGTCGCATCGAACGCGCCCGCGCGCCGCCACACCGTAAGATAGATATCCTGAAGCACTTCCTCGGCCTCCTGCCGTTCAGGCAAGATACGTCGGCAGACGCCCAACAGCTTCACACTGGTGCGTTGATACACCTCGGCAAACGCATCGCGATCGCCGGAAGCGACGTTTTCGAGCGCCAGATCTAGACTGAGCCCTGAGAAACCGGATGAAGTCGAACCGTCAGAAGATTTTGCCATATGCATCCAATGTTGGCATCTCCCCGTAGATACAGCGACACGACAGACAGGCAAGCAACACTTATGGCCATCTACAAACCGCGCGGCGCGCTGTCAGGGCGTGCGGCACTGGCCGCTGCTGCGCTCGCGGTCAGCGCGTGCAGCCCGCTGCACCTGTTCAACGGGATCATGCCCAAGGATGGCGGGTCTGCACAAGTGGGCAGCGTGGATTACGGTCCGTTGCCGCGGCAGGGTCTGGATATCTATGCGCCGACCAAAGCGCATGCCGGGCCACTGCCGGTGATCGTGTTCATTTACGGTGGATCGTGGAATTCGGGCGACCGGGGCGGTTATGCGTTCGTCGGCCGGGCGCTGGCCGCGCGCGGGTATGTCGTAGTGATTCCCGATTACCGCCTGGTGCCGCAAGTGCATTATCCGGCTTTCCTGGAGGACAATGCGGCAGCGGTGCACTGGGTGCGCCAGCATGTGCGCGACTATGGCGGTGATCCGGCACGGCTGGTGCTGATGGGCCATTCGGCCGGGGCATACAATGCGGCCATGCTGGCGTTCGATCCGCGCTGGCTCGGCGCCGATCGCGCTGCGTTGCGCGGGTTTATCGGGCTGGCAGGGCCGTATGATTTCCTGCCGCTCGCAGGCCCCGAGACCAAGGCGGCGTTCGCCGATACGCCTGACCTGCCTGCTACGCAGCCGGTCAACCATGCCAGCGCCGACGCGCCGCCGTCGCTGCTCGCGACTGCCGACAAGGACACGCTGGTGCGCCCGCTCAACAGCGATGCGATGGCCAGGGCGCTGACCGCGCACGGTGTGGCGGTCACGCGGGTGCGCTACCCCAATATCGGCCACGTCGGCCTGATCACGTCGGTCGCCAAACCGCTACGGTCGAAAGCACCGGTGCTCGAAGACGCGATCCGCTTCGCCGACCAGGTGACCGCGCAGAAATAAAGCCCGTCCCCTCAGCGGAGGGGCTTTGGCAAGACGCGCCTCGGCAGTGCCAGCAAATGCTGCGCCAGGCCCTGGATATCATCAAACGCCGGGTGGCGCGTCATCAGCAGCGCGACCAGCCAGCCCAGGCCGCCAAGCCCCGCCGCCACCGCCAGAACCGGGAGACCGACCGCATCGGGCGACAACCACAGCGCATAGACCAAGCCCAGCGGCAACAGCGCGGCCCCTGTCGCCACCGCGCTCTTGGCATAAATCCGCAACAGCGCACGCCGGTCGAACCGCACGACCTCGTCCATCAGCCGCGCATACAACAGCACCCACACCACCGCATAGACCAGCCGCGATGCCGCTGCCCCGTTCAGCCCCCAGCGGCACCCGGCCATCAACAACAGCACCGATGCCACGGTATCGATGACATTGCGCACCACCAGCCGCCCCGTCTGCCCGGTCAACACCGGCAGATCGAGATGCAGCGGCAGCGCGCACAGCACGATTTCCAGCAGCGCGACCATGCCCAGCACCGGCGCCGCGCCGGTCCACGCCGGCCCATACAACAGGTGCACGATCGGCTGCGCCGCCAGCGCAAGCCCCGCCATCCCCGGCCACAACACCGCCGTATAGCCGGCAACCACGCGCAAGTACGCCGGCCCCAGCGGCTCGCCCCGGTCGCGGATGCGGGCAAAAGCGGGAAAGAACACCTGCCCGATGGCGCCCGCGATCAGCATGCGGAACTGGTCCGACAGGCCGACGCCCCGGCTGAACAGCCCCACCGCGCGCAGGGGCAGAAACCGCCCGACGATCATGTCGGGCATGCGCGCGCCCAGCGCGCCGACGACGGTAATCAGGCTGAGCCGCGAGCCCGAGCCCAGGATCGGCGCGATCGCATCGAAGCGCAGCGGCCAGGGCAACGTCGGGCGCATCATTTGCGCGATCACTGCGCGCGCCGCGGCGCCGGCCAGCGTCGCCCAGGCGAGCGACAGGCTGCCCCAGCCCTGCCACGCCATCGCGACCGCCACCGCGCCCTGCACCAGCGCGCCGCCCAGGTTGACCATGAAATGGCCGTGAAAGCCCATTGTCCGGCTCATCACCGCCAGCGGCATCACCGACAGCGGCGAAAACAGATAGCTGGCGGCGATGATCAGCAGGATCGGCGCAAGGCCCGGCAAATGGTAGAACCGCGCCGCCGGAAATGCGACCGCCCCGATCAGCGTGGCCAGCCCCAGCGCGAACATCAGCGAGACCGAGGCACAGCGCGCCAGATCGTCGCGGCCCAGCGTCGGCAACGCCGCGATATGCCGCGCCATCCCGAAATCCTGAAACACCGCGATCACCAGCGCCAGGGCCATCGCGATCGAAAACAGCCCGAGATCGGCAGGGCTGAGAAACCAGCGCGAGATCACCACCGAGGCGCCGAACTGCACGCCAAAGCTGAGGTATTGCCCGGCCATCGCCCACACGGCCGCGCCGCGCACGCCCATGCTCGCCGGTTCGGCTGGCAGGTCAGCGTCCAGAGGCGATTCGGTTTCGATCATCACCGGCAGGTTTACAGCGCGAATGCTTTCCATCGGGACAACATCGCGCGCATGCTGCCGATCAGCGCCGAACTCGCCACGCGGCGCGGCGATCGCGGGTGCCTGCGCAACGCGGGCGGGCACGCGGTTTTCACCGCCACGGGCGACAGGGCGCCCGATCGCACACTGGCATCGACCATGCGCCACCACAGCCGCGCGTATTCGTCCATGATCGCCGCCAGGTCGGCCGCGCCCGGCGCGCGCGTCGCGCAGAACCCTTGATGGACCGCTTCGACAATCACACCCAGCCGCTCGAGCGTCGGGCGGTCGGGCACCGGCGCACCATCGCTGAAATGGGTTACGACCAGGCGCGCGGTCGCCTCCGCCTGCGCGCCGAACAGCGGTGCATATGCCGTTGCCAGCACTTGCGCGGCGCTGGCGATCATCTTGGCGGTATAACGCTGCGATGCGCCACCGGGGTGCAGGCGATAGCTGATCAGCGCGGTATCGATCCGCGCGATCGCGCCAAACGGGGCGATGCGGTGATAGAAATCGAAGTCTTCGGCGTACAGGCGCTCGGGGCGTTCGAATTCGGGCATCGCGCGCACGATGTCGGCGCGAAACATCACCGACGACCACGCCAGCGGGTTGCCGAATTGCAGCCGCCAGTCGATCAGCGCCGGCGTCGTGTGCACCGGGCCATGATGGGCGCGGATGCTGCCCGCCTCCAGCAGGTCGATCGCGCTGGCGACCAGAACGGTGCCCGGATGCGCATCGAGATACGCGCTTTGCGCCGCAAACCGGCCGGGATGGCACAGATCGTCCTGATCCAGCCCGACGATATAGCGGCCGCGCGCCGCAGCAAACGCCCGGTTGCGCGCCACCACCGGTCCGCCATTGGCGGGTGAGGCGATCACGATTACGCGTGGATCGGCCATCGTGCGCAATTGCGCCAGCGTGTCGTCGGTCGAGGCATCGTCGACGACGATCAGTTCGAAATCGGTGAAACTCTGCGCCAGCACGCTGGCGATCGTCTGCGCGATATAGCCGGAGCCATTGTAGGCCGCCATGACCACGCTGATTGCGGGGCTATCCGCAACGCGGGTCATGCAACCGCCTGGCGCGACCGATCGAGGACCTGTTCGACAATCATCTGTCCGACATTGTTCTGCCACAGCCACAGCCCGTTGGCGCTGCCGCGAAAGCTCGGCTCGCCGCCGAGCGGGCCCCAGGGCACGAAGCCCGCACCCAGCCCCAGCGCAAACGCGCCCTCGACCACCGTGCCGTCGGCTGCCAGCACGCGGCAATGACGATCAACCAGTTGCCCGGCCGCGGAGGCATCGCATGCCAGCGCAATCGGGGCGCCATCGACATCGAACAGCGGAAACGCGCGCGGGCGATAGCCGGTCGCAGCGATCACCAGATCGGCATTTTCGATCTGCGCACGCACTTCGGCCTCATTCATCGTGTCGATGCGCAACAGGGCCAGGCGCGGATCGGGCACGCGCCCACCGATCTCGAGCGCGCGCAGCACCAGTTCGCGCGATTCGAGCCGGAACCCGCCCAGCCGATAGACAAACCCGCTGACCGGGCAGATGTCCTGGTCGGTAAAATCGGTAAACCCATCCGCCAGCGCCGCATCGCGCGAGGCATAGAACGGCCGCAGCGGCCGGCGGTGCAGCAGGGCGATCCCGCCCGCACCCAGCGGCAGGTTTCCGGCAAGCAGCCGCACGACCGTGGCCATCGCGCTGGTCGATCCGCCGACGATGACGATCCGCGGTGCGCGCACGTCTGCCACGCGCTCGGCCACCGCCTCCAGCCCGTCGCCGCGCATAACAGCGTCGGCCAGCATCAGCCGCTCGCCCGCCAGATCACCCAGCGTGCTGCCCCCAATCGCGGCCTTGCGCGCGGTTTCATGTCCCATTGCACCGCCGGTGGCGATGACGATATGGCGCGACAGCTCTTCGCGCGGCAGCCCGCCATGCGGAATGACCGTCGTCGCCCACAGCCCCTCCGCCGTGCGCCGCGCCGATACGGCATCGTGCCGGGTCAGCACTTCCCCGCCGTTTTCGGTCACGACATCCGCCAGCCGTTCGCCGGTTACCGCCAGCAGGTCGCCCGCCTCGGCCAGCGGCGCGCCCAGCGCGCCGATATGGCGCGTCACCGCCATCGCCGCGCGATGCGCCACCAGCGCGGCCAGCATCGGCTCGGGATTGTCCTTGATCGCGCTGAGGAAGGTTTCGGCGGTGGTGTCCGACCGGATCGCATAATTGCCCAGATTGCCAGAGCCCAATGTCGCGGCACGCTCGACGATCGCCAGCCCGGCCGAGGCCAGTTCGCCCAGCCGGTCCTGCCGCGAGGCCGAGATCAGCACCGCAGTGCCCGCAGGGCCACCGCCGATGATCAGCGTCGAATGCACGCGCGGCTGCGTCGCAGGCATTGCATAAGGCCCCGAATGCACATCGCACCCCGCGACCACCGTGCGCACATGCCCCGCGATCAGGCGGACATCGTCGGCGGTCATGGTGTCGAGGATCGGCAGCGAAACAATCCGCGCGGCAATATCATCCGCCACCGGCGTGGGCTTGATCAGCGCATCGGCACGGAAATACGGCTGCTGACCCAGATGCGGGCTGAAATAATGCCCCGACCCGACGCCCAGTTCCGCCAGTTGCGCCATGATCATGGCGCGCGATGACACCAGGTGCGGCGGCAACAGCATGGACCAGAATTGAAAGCACTGGCGACCGGCACCTTGGGACTGCGGGGTGAATTCACCCAGTTCTGCACGGTAAATCTCGGCCAGATGCGCACGGTGCGCGGCAATCGCGCCGATGTCCTGCAATTTGGCCGATGCGAGCAACCCGCCGACTTCGGACAATTTGGCATTCATCCCCGGCGCCTGTGCGCTGCGCGCTTCACCAAACCCGAAATTGGTCATCCGGCGTAGCGCCTCGATCAGCGCCTCGTCACCGCTGTGCACCAACCCGCCCTCGCCCGTGGCAAAGGTCTTGGTCGCATGCATCGAATAGACAACGGCCATCGCCGCGCCCGCGCCGAAATTGGCGCCATCTGTGCCGAGCGAACCCAGCGAAGCAGCCGCGTCGATCACCACTGTCACATCGTGCCGCCGCGCCAGCCAGGCATAGCGGTCGAGATCGATCGACCGGCCGAACGTGGCATAAGGCACCAGCGCGGCTATCCGCCCGGGATGCCGGCGCAACAGCGCCTCCTCGATCGCGGGGTCTGACACCCAGCTGTCGGGATCGACATCGTGGATCAGCGGAACGAGCCCGGCCCACACCGCCGCCTGCGCCGTGGCGGCAAACGTCAGCGCCGGGACGAGCGCGAAAAACCCGCGATTGGCGCGCGGCCCGGCACCATGGCGCAACGCCAGCATCAACCCGGCGGTCGCGTTCGACACGGCCAGCGATGCACCGCGCCCGGCAAACAGCTGATCGGTCACATCGCGTTCGAACCCGCGCACTGCGGGGCCGCCATTGCTGTAGATCTGCCGCTCCTCGATCGCACGCAATCCGTCGCCCAGCGTGCTGAGACGCGGCGGTTGCGGCTGGATCAGGGGATAGCGATTCATGATGGCTGATGACTCGTCTGTAATGATGCGCCAATGATGCGTTCACGCGGCCGGTGCTGGCATTACGCCGGATATCCGCAGTGTGACATGAAATATCCTAATTTTTGGTGGTCGCTACGCATTGCAGCTGACTTTGTCCGAAAGTGGGACACAAGAGTGCCAGAGCGCTAACCGAACAGATCCGCCTGCGGCGCATTGCCTGGCAGGTCGCCTGCCCACCGCTGTCCGGTGCGGTCCACCATCAGTTCACCGGGCCAGGTCCGGCACAGCTCGCGCGCCGCAACCGGATCCTCGCCCTGCCACACCGGCCACACGGCGCGCGGCAGGATTACCGGCATGCGATCATGGACATCGGCCATCTGCGCGCTGCCATCGACCATGACCATAGCATAGGCATCGCCCCATTCGTCGGTCTTGCGCCATAGCCCGGCCACTGCGAACGGCGCATCCCCCGGCAATGCATACCACGTGCGTGTCATCCGCCCCGCCGCGCCTTCGGCCTCTGCCCAGGCACCGACCGGGATCAGGCAGCGGCGCCGCGCCATGCTGTCGCGCCAAAAGGCAGACGCCAGCTTGTCCTCGCGCGCATTGGTCACTGCCCTGGGTTTTACCGGCTGCCCCTTGCGGCCCGTCATCGCCAGCGGAAAGCCCCAGGTCATCGTGCGCACTTCGCCTTGGGCCACCACCAGGCCCGGCGATCCGGGATACATCTCGTCAAGGCGATTTCGTTCAGGCCCCGCGCTTGCGCCAAACAATTGCGCGATCGCAGCAGCGCCGGCGTGAAGGCGGTAGAGATTACACATCGGTCACGTCAGCCCGCGTGCCACCAGCAATTCGCCCACCGCGCGGTGCCCCATGTCGATCGCGGCATTGGTAAACGCCTGCGCCGCCGAATCCGCATTGGCGATCGTGATCCGTCCCCACGGCTGACGCCCGATCACATGCGGGCGGTCGCGTTCGGGCACATCGGGATCGCCGAGCGTATCGTAGGTATAGGCATAGCCGTGCGGCCAGCGGTTGACCGTGATCGCCAGGATATCGCGCTTGTGGTCGAACCCCGCCGAACCCAGCATCCCCTGCAATTGTGCGCGCACTTCCCTTTCGCTCGTCGCAAACGGCGTAGCCAGCATGTCGCCCCGCCCTGCCCGGTTCTGGTCCTTGCGCGAAAGGCCCGGCGCATTGGGATTGCGGATCAGCTTGACCACCACCGGGTCGTCGATGCTGGCGGGCGCGGCATAGCCGCCGACGCTGATCGCCTGATCGAGCAGCAGCGTGCCGTGATAGCCGAAGGGCGACTGCACCGAGCGCACGCCCAGCGCATTCAGCGCATGGGCATTGCGCAGCACCACGCTGGTATACTGCATCGGGACCTTGCTGGCATAGCGCAGCGCCTCGCGCTGGGGGGCGGGCAATTCGGGCACCATGAACGGAATGATGTTGTTGAAACACGCCAGCACCACGCCGCCTGCGCTGACGCTGGCGCGCGTGCCATCCGGTTTGGCATAGACGATCCGTACCGCTTTTTCGACCGTGGTCGGCACCATGCCGGTCCTGGCCGCCTCGCCCGGATGTTCGACACGCACGACAATGCTCGACAGGCGGATGCGGACCGGGCGGCCTGCGACATCGAGCTTGCTGTAGTCGGCGCGCGCCGCAACCACGCTGTCCATATCGCGCGCATCGGGGATGGCGTCCGGCACCAGCCGGTTGACCAGCAGCCGCGCGACCGAGGCATTGCCGTCGGGGAAATGGAAATTGGCGCTTTCCGCCTCGATCGCTTCGGCAATCTCCATCCCCGAAAACCCCGGCGCATGGTTGCGCATCGCCACCCATGCCGGGCAGGTGTCGACGCGCATGTTGTTGCGATAGCCGTGCCCGGCAAAGAATTTCAGCGCGTCGGGCCCGATCCCGACATGCTTGACCAGGAAATCCTGATAGCTGATTTTTTTCAGCGCATCGGCCCGCGCTTCGGGCGTCAGGCCGGGCAGCCAGTCGCGTTTTTCGGTAAACAGCCGGATCAGATCCGCGCGCGCCACCGGCGACAGCGGCGCATCGGCAAAGAATTCGGCATAAGGCCGCTTGCCAAACCCGGGCACCATCTTGTCGACGCCGAAATGCGCCTTGTCGAAGAACACGCCCGCGCCCATCCCGGCAAACACGGTTGCCGACTTGTCGTATTTTGCCTGCGTGGTGGGATCGATGCCCAGTTCGGCGAGCAGGCCCTTGGCGGTGTAGCTGTAGGGAAACGGCGTCTCTATGCTCATCGTCCCGCCGTAGGTGACGATGGTGCGGCCCTCGACGTGGAATTCGTTACGCTTGGCATGGCCGCCAAAATCGTCGTGGTTGTCCAGGATCAGGATGCGCTGGCCAGGCCCGCCCCCGTTACCATCGAGCGCGCGGCGCCAGAAATGCGCGGCGGACAAGCCCGATATGCCGGCGCCGACGACCACGAGATCATAATGCTCGCCGGTATCGGTCGCGCTGACGGGTCCGGCAAAATCGCCATCGCGCACGTCATGCGCCACTTCGAAACTGCCCGGGTATTGCCCGCGCAGGCCGGTGCGCACCGGCGGATAATCCGCCGCATCAGGCGCGGCCGTTGCAACTTGCGCTGCAATCGCCGGCGTTGCCATGACGTCGGTGCCGATCAGGCCCAGGATCGTTCCTGCGCTGACGCCGCCCAGAAAATCGCGCCGCGCGATCGCCGGGAAAGCACGGGAAAGTGGTGTCTTTTCACCACCACTGTTGCTCAAAAAACTGTCGGAATTTGGGTCTTTGGCCATGGTCCGTCCTGAAATATGGGTGGTTCGGCGTTGACAGAATGGGATCGTGTCGCGGACAGTGCGGCCATGGTAAAAGAGCGATTGGCGCAAATCCAAGCCCTTTTGCCCAAGACGCAAGCCTATCCCGAACAGCACTGCACCTTCACCCCTTTTGCCCAAGCTGGCAAGTTGCCGCCAGGACTGCAGGGTGCCGCCACAGGACGATGACGATGACGAAACGCGGGCCCGAATTCAGTGCCGAGGACATCCGGCTCGGCATGGATGCCCCGATCCAGCGCCGCGATTTTCTCAACGGTGTCCTGGTCGGTACCGGCGCGCTCGCCGTCGGCTTGGCCGGCGGCGTGTCGGCGCATGCGGCCGCGGTTACCGGAATGACGGCAGGGCCGGCCGCCGGGCTCGATCCCTATCCGCCGCGCCGCACCGGCATGCGCGGCGCGCACCCCGGTTCGTTCGAAGATGCCCATGCCTTGCGCGACGGCGTGCTGTCGCTGACCGGCGCTGCCGACCAGGGCGAAGTCTATGACCTGGTGATCGTCGGCGGTGGGCTGTCGGGGCTGAGCGCGGCGCATTTTTATCACAAGAATATGGGCCCGGGCCAAAAAGTCCTGATCCTGGACAACCACGACGATTTCGGCGGCCATGCCAAGCGCAACGAATTCGTCGTCAACGGCAAGACGATCGTGTGCAACGGCGGCACGCTGAATATCGAAAGCCCGGAACGCTATAACCCATGGTCGAAGGAAGTGCTGGCCGACGTCGGCATCGACCTCAACCACTACAAGACCGAAAACGCCGCCAACCATCATCTTTATGCCGATCTGGGCCTGTCGGCGGCTTACGCGTTTGATCGCGAGACATTCGGAAAGAATACCGGGGGCAAGGACGCGACCGTGCGCCTGCCCAATGGCCATTTCTACGGCTTCAACGCCGAAGTGATCGACGCCGCGCCGCTGACCGAAGCCACCAAAGTCTCGTTGCGCAAACTGGTCGCGAAAGATCAGCCCGATTACCTGCCCGGCCTGTCGGTCGAGCAGAAAAAGGACTGGCTGGCGCGCCACTCGTTCCGCGAATTCCTCATCGACAAGGCCGGACTGACCGAAGAAGCCTATTGGTTTTTCCAGGACATGGGCTGCGGATCGTTCTGCGTCGGCGCCGATGCCACGCCCGCGCTGTTCGGCTGGGTCCAGGGCTATCCCGGGTTTTCGGGCATGAACCTGGGCGACATTCCCGATGGCCTGTTCGCCGATCTGCCCGGTGGCCATCACGGCCGCCAGCGCGAAGGCAAGGAAGCGATCCATTTTCCCGACGGCAATGCCACGGTCGCGCGCGCACTCGTCACCAAACTGATCCCGGGCGCGACACCTGCGCAGTCGATGGACGACCTGGGCCTCGCGCATGTCGCCTATGATACGCTCGATCGGCCCGACAACGCGACGCGCATTCGCCTGTCGAGCATCGTCGTCCATGTCGAACATATCGGCGGCCCGGCCAGGGCGAGCGAAGTCGCGGTGCGCTACATGAACCACGGCAAGCTGAAACAGGTGCGTGGGCGCGCCGTGATCCTGGCCAGCTGGAACATGATGATCCCCTATATCATGCCCGAACTGCCCCAGACGCAAAGGGATGCGCTGGCGTATGGGGTCAAGGGCCCGCTGGTCTATTCGAGCATCGCGCTGACCAACTGGCGCGCGTTCAAGAACCTGGGCGTGGCGCGCTTCGATTGCCCGACGATGTTCCACAACGAAGTCGGCCTGACCGAAGCGGCGACGCTGGGCGGATTGACCCACGCATCAGGCCCGGACGAACCGGTCGTGGCGCATCTGGTCAAATACTGCACCAAGCCCGGCCTGCCACGCCGCGACCAGCACCGCGCCGCACGCGCCGACCTGCTGGCGACATCCTACGAAACGTTCGAGCGCGAAACCCGCGCGCAACTGCAGCGCCTGCTCGGCCCCGGCGGGTTCGACGCGAAACGCGATATCGCCGCGATCACGATCAACCGCTGGCCGCACGGCTATGCCTATACTTACAACAGCATCTATGACCCGGTCGAATGGGTCTATACCGAAACCGCCAGCCGCCCCTGCGTCGTCGGCCGCCAGCCGTTCGGCCTGGTCTCGATCGCCAACAGCGACGCCGCCGCCAGCCCGCACACCGATGCTGCCATCCTCGAAGGCCACCGCGCCGTGCAGGAAGTGATCGAACGCAAGACTTATCCGTTTACCCCGCGGCGCGTGACGTAACTGTCTCGCCCCCTCCCTTCAGGGAAGGGGGGCTTAGGCAAGACCCAGCCAGCCACGCCAATCATCGGGCGCGTCCGGCCACGCGTCCACCACCGGCCCCAACGCATCGCGCAACGGACCAAGCTCGCCGTCAAACCGCTGCCAGTGATCCACCGCATCGGTGAATATGGGCTGCCGCACCTGTTCCGCACTCGCCGTGCGCACTGCGCGATCGTTTTGCCAGAACGCCAGGCACGCCGGTTCGAACGGCAGATTCAGCGCCGCCAGCAAAGCCCGCACTTGCGCCTCGGTGTCGGCGACCATCCGCTCGTACACCACGCGGTGCACCATCCCCGGCGCCGCCGCATCGAACGCCGCCATGAACGCGACATAATCGCGGTACGTGCGCCCGATATCGCCCAGGTCATAGCTGAACGCCTGCCCCCGGGCGAAATGCTGTTTCCACACAGACCAGCCGCACGCGAGCGGATGGCGCCGCGCGTCGACGACCCGGGCATGGGGCAGGATCAGGCGGATCAGTCCCAGATGCTGCCAGTTGTTGGGCATCTTGTCGATAAATCGCGGCCGTTCCGTCTTGCGGTGCGGGGCAGCGCGCGCCAGGTATTCATCGCCCAGCGCGCGGCGTTCGTCGGGCGACATCGCCACCATCGCCGCCTCGGTCGTCATGCCGCTTTCGCGCGCGCGGTGCGCCAGCCGGTCGGCGATCATCATCATCGCCGGCAATTCGTGCGTGCCCTCGACGTGCGAGTGGCTGGCCAGGATCTGTTCGACCAGCGTCGATCCCGCGCGCGGCAATCCGACGATAAAGATCGGATCCTCGGCCGGCGCACCGCCCGTCGGCACCCCGGCAACAAACGCAGGCGTGAACAGGCGTGCCTGCGCAGCGACGCGCGCATGGGCTGCGTCTGCGTCATACGGCAGGATCGCGCGCCGCAACCGGTTGCCCTGCGCGTAAGCCTGGGCCGCCGCTTCATCCTGCGCATCGTCCTCCAGCGCCTTGCCCAGCGCGAAATGGAGATGAAACGCATCGTCACCCTGGGCACCGGGCAGCGTCGCGTGCATCGCGGCGATATCGTCAGGCCCCAGCACAACGGTCTTGATATTGGCCAGGCTCCACCACGCCTCGCCCGTTCCGGACGTTTCAGGCCCGGGCCTGGCCGCGATCGCGCCGCGAAAAGCCGCAGCCGCCCGGTCGCGCAGCCCCAGTGTCTTGGCGACATGGCCCAGGTTGAGCCAGACCGGCGCCTCCCCCTCGCCGCGCGCGATGATCGCCTCGTACAGCGCGAGCGCCTCTTGCTGTTCGCCCAGTTTGACCAGCACCGAGGCGTAGAGCATCTGCAATCCAGTATGATCGGGCGCGCGGCGCACCAGGATCTGCGCCTGCTCGCGCGCCTCCACCAGCCGGTCCGCCTCGACCAGGATGCGCGTCAGAAACACCCGTGCTGCCTCGAACCCCGGCGCCAGCGCGACTGCGCGGGCAACATGGTCGATCGCCTGGTCCCCCCGCCCGCGCCGCCACGCCAGTTCGCCCAGCAGGCGGATCGCGGCCGCATCGTCGGGAATGGCGGCGAGAAACCGGTGGATCAACGCCTCTGCCTTGTCCGGCTGGCCTGCGACCATCGCGCGCGCCGCCTCGATCAGCATGGGGTCGCGGCTGGCGGCGGCGACTGTCCCGGCATCGGCAATCCACGCGTCATCATCGGCGCCGGTCGCGCGTAACGCCTGCGTCAACGCGTGCCAGGCCACCGTCATGCCCGGACGCGCCGCCGTCACGCGGCGCAACGGCGCAATCGCGGCCGCCGGGTCGCCCGCCGCCACCAGCGCCTGCCCCCATTCGGCCGCCAATTGCGGGTCATCGGGATGCGCGCGCGCCAGCGGCGCGATCACTGCGCAAGCCGCCGGCGCATCGCCGGCCAGTCGCAAGGCACAGGCCAGCACACAATGCGCCAGCGCATGCCCGGGGGCAGCGGCCGCGACACTGCGCGCCATCACCACCGCGCGCGCGGGATCCGGCCCGAGCAAGGCCTGCGCCTCGTTCAACCGCGCCAGCAGAGCGGGGGGCAGCGAACCGGACATGCATTCCCCTTCTGGACCACTATCGTAAATCAAATTCGGTGCGCCTGGAACACCACCGCAATGCAACAAAGCACCGTCTGTGACGGCCAAAAGGCGCCTGCGTTGCTTGACATGAAAAGTGCGCCGGTCATAGTCTGAAGCCACGAAAAAAGCGTCGAGGCTGCTGCAAGTGGCCCGATCAAATCTCTGATTTGACTTATTTTTCTACGTTGCGATGCGTGCTTCGGGCGACCCTCTAACAGTCGCCGGGCGGCTGGTATGACGATCATAGCCATGAGGGGCCAATCATGACACACGCCGGCAAGCGCGCCTTGCGCCGCTGCACCATGCTGACCGCAGCAACGTTCCTGTCACCCCTGGTGGCCGGCACCGCGTTGGCACAAGCCACGCCCGCCGATACCCCCGACGCGGCATCCGTGCCGGTGTCGAGTGGCCTTGGCGATATCGTCGTGACCGCCACGCGCAAGAGCGAAAGCCTGCAAAAGGTGCCGATCAGCCTCCAGGCCTTGTCGATGGACAAGCTGGAGCAGCACCAGGTCAGCAATTTCAACGATTATATCGGCCTGCTGCCCAGTGTCAGCAGCGACTCGTTGGGGCCGGGCCGGTCGAACCTGTTTTTCCGTGGTATTTCGGTCGGTGGCGGCGGGCTGCCGACAGCGGCAACGTACCTCGACGAAATCCCGATCACGTCGAGCGGCGGCATGCCGGAAGTCCATATCTATGACGTCGAACGCGTCGAAGCGCTGTCGGGGCCGCAGGGCACGCTGTTCGGATCGAGCTCGCTGGCCGGCACGCTGCGCATCATCACGCAAAAGCCCAAGCTCGACAAGATCGAGGCCGGAATCGACGCGCAAGTCGATGCGTTTGGCCACGGCGGCGGCGCTGGTTCGCAGATCCAGGGCTATCTCAACCTGCCGATCACACACACCGTCGCGCTGCGCGTTATGGCGTTCTATGACCACGAAGGCGGCTACATCAACAATACGCCGGGCAGCTATCTGTTTACGTTCGGCCAATACAATGAGAACAGCCCACCGCAGGTCTACAACAACGGCACATTCAATCCGGCCATATCGTATTACCGCAACAATGCCAGCGTCGTGCAGGACAATTACAACCCGGTCACGCAATATGGCGGCCGCGCGACATTGTTGTGGCAGGTGACGCCTGACTGGTCGATCATGCCGTCGATCACCTATCAGCATCTGCAGAGCTACGGCGGGTTCGGCTATGATCCGCGCTTTACCGGGCTGCAGGTGCATGATTACACCCCGACCAGCGATCACGACGAATGGTACCAGGCGTCACTGACACTGCAGGGCCATATCGCCGGCCTCGATGTGACCGGCTCGCTCGGCTATTTCCATCGCGATACGCACATTCAGCAGGACTACAGCTATTACGCGATCGACTATGACAAGAACGGCGGATCGTATTATTATTTCCGTGGGCCCGATGGCAATATCCTCGACCCGATGCAATCGGCAACCTCGAGCACCGCGTCGCACAAGATCACCGAAGAACTGCGCGTATCGACGCCGCGATCGTCGCGGTTGCAGCTGACAGCGGGTATTTTCAACCAGTTCCAGAAGAACCTGGTCGATACCGACTATATCCAGCCGGGCGGCGCCACAGGGTATCTGGGCACCGATTACGATGGCAGGACCGGCGTGTTCCTGCCCACCGATCCGGCGCCGGCTATCCGTGGCAACGCGCTCTACGCCACCGACCTCAATCAGACCTACAAGGATTTCGGGATCTATGCCGAAGGCAGCTATCCGATCCTCGACACGTTGAAACTGACCGGCGGCATCCGCTATTTCTCGACCAGCAACAACACCTACGGTTTCAACGGCGTGTTGGACAATGCCCTGGCCCTGGGCTGCACGACGCCGCTGACCGGGCGTCTGCAATGCATCAATGTCAACGAACCCTATCACCAGACCGGCCAGACTCACAAAGTCAGCCTGGCCTGGCAGGTCGAGCCGGACAAGATGCTGTATGCCACCTATTCGACCGGGTTCCGCCCCGGCGGCGGCAACAACCTGACCGGCAGCCAGCCGTACAAGGCCGACACGATCGACAACTTCGAACTCGGTGCAAAAATCCGCATCGGTCGCAATTTCCGCTTCAACACCGCCGTCTATTACGAAAAATGGAAGGGCGTACAGTATTCGGTCGTCGTGCCGAATACGTATGGTTCGGCGGTGACGATCAATGCCGGAAACGCACGCGTTTACGGCGTCGAAGGCGATTTCGACTGGAAACTCGGACCGATCACGTTCTCGGGATCGGCGGCGTACAACGATGCCAAGCTGTCGACCAACTTCTGCGATCTGGTGGCAGCGGATGACCTGGTGCCCCGCGCCACGTGCGCGGTGGCGAGTGCGGACCATCCCATCGGCGATTTGGCCGCCGCGTCAGGCACCCGCCTGCCGCGCCAGCCCAAGTTCAAGGGCCAACTGACCGCGCGCTACGACGTGCCGATCAATTCGTCGTGGAACGCCTATCTGCAAGCCGTCGCCTCGCACCAGTCAAGCAGCACGTCGGATCTCAACACCGCCAACGACGCGCTGTTCGGCGATCCCGCCGGCTTCCAGAGCTTCGATTTCACCGCCGGCGTCAAGCACGATACGTATACCCTGGAAGCGTTCATCCAGAACGCGTTCGACAGCAGGGGCGTGCTGAGCCGCAATGCGTTCTGCGAAATCCAGACCTGCACCGAAGGCACCCGCAGCTATCCGATCAAGCCGCGCTATTTCGGCGTGCGCGCCAGCAAGAAGTTCTAAACGACGCCAACTGGCGCCAGATCGAATTCCTAAAAGCCCTCCTCCTTTTGGGGGAGGGCTTTTTTGCGAGGCTCCGTATCGCGCGACAACGATCGTCAACGGCAAAATTGTCTTTGGCGTCATTTGAAACACGCTATGGCGGGTGATGGCCAAAGCTGATCGTCTCGAACGTCTCGACGCCCGCCGCGCGTATATGGAAATCGATTACCGCGATGCGCTGATCGCCGCGCTGCAGGCCTGCGCGTCGGGTAAATGGGGGCTGTTCGACCACACCACCGATCGCGTGACCCGCGCCGCGATCGTACCGGTCATTGCCGAACTGACCGAGCTTGCCGAAATGATCGACGATGCGCGCGAACAGTTGTTCATGGAACCGTTTGCGCTGCACGCGGAATTCATGGCGGCGCGCGGCCCGGTCAGCCCGCAATCGGTGGGCGAACCCAAGCAGGCGCGCGCGTGGCTGGAGCGGATGAAGACGGCGATTTCGTCAAGCCCGCCATGACGATCGAGAGGAAGACAGCCCGCCGCGTCAAATCGCCAGGCAGGCCAGCTTGATTTCCAGGTAGTCATCCATCCCCAGGTGCGATCCCTCGCGGCCCTGCCCCGATTCCTTGACCCCGCCAAATGGCGCGACTTCGGTCGAGATCAGCCCGGTGTTGATCCCGACCATGCCGTATTCCAGCGATTCCATCAGGCGCCACTGGCGCGGCGCGCTGGCGGTGTAGACATAGGCCGCCAGCCCCGCGCGCGTGTCGTTGGCGTAATGCACCACTTGCGCTTCTTCAGTGAAGCGGATCAGCCCGGCGAGCGGCCCGAACGTTTCCTCGCGCGCCAGCAGCGCGTCGGGGCGCACATCGACCAGCACCGTCGGCTGATAGAACCGGTCCCCCGCCGGATCGGGCGCGCCGCCGGTCAGCGTACGCGCGCCGTGCTCCAGCGCCTCGGCGACATGCGACGCGATCTTGGCCACCGCGCGGCCATCGATCAGCGGGCCCTGTTCGGTCGGCCCGGCCAGGCCGTTGCCGATACGATAGGCCGACACCCGCGCCGCCAGTTTCTGCGCGAACGCGTCATAGACCGCGTCATGGACATACAGCCGGTTGGCGCACACGCACGTCTGACCGGTGTTGCGAAATTTCGATGCCAGCGCGCCTTCGACTGCGGCATCGACATCGGCATCCTCGAACACGATGAACGGCGCATTGCCGCCCAGTTCCAGGCTGACCCGCTTGACGGTCGTCGCGCATTGCGCGGCCAGCAGCTTGCCCACCGCGGTCGACCCGGTAAAGGTAAACTTGGCCACGCGCGGATCACCGGTCAGCACGCCGCCAATGGCTTTGGCGTCGCCGGTGATCACGCTGAACACGCCATCGGGCACGCCGGCTTCCTGCGCCAGCACCGCCAGCGCCAGTGCGGAAAACGGCGTCAATTCAGACGGTTTGACCACAAACGTACAACCGGTCGCAAGTGCTGGCCCGGCCTTGCGCGTGATCATCGCCAGCGGGAAATTCCACGGCGTGATCGCGCCGACCACGCCCACCGGCTGGCGCGTGACGACCAGGCGCCGGTCGGCCATGTGCGGGGTCAGCACTTCGCCGCGGACCCGGCGCGCCTCTTCGGCAAACCATTCGAGGAACGATGCAGCATAGGCGACTTCGCCTTTGGCCTCGGCCAGCGGCTTGCCCTGCTCTGCTGTCATGATCAGCGCCAGGTCGTCGGCATGCTGCAGCATCAGTTCGGCCCAGCGGCGCAGGACCACCCCGCGCTCCTTGCCCGTCTTCTTGCGCCACGCGGCAAATGCCCCGTGCGCTGCAGTTACGGCTTCGTCAGCCTCCGCCTCGCCGAAATTCGGCACGTGGCCGATCACTTGGCCCGTTGCGGGATTGTCGACCGCGATCGTGCGATCCGACGTGCGCCATTGGCCGGCGACAAAGGCAGCCTTGCGCCACAAGTCGGGACGCGCCAGATCGGGGCGGGATTTCACGGCAGTCACAACAGGCGCGTTCATGCGTCAACCTTTCCGGCAACAAGAGTCAGCGCTTTCCATCATGCCCGGCGCTTCGTCAATGATAACGCCCTTGCGGACACCGGTGCATTCGGGGCACCGCAGCGACAGGCATTGCCCCTTTTGATACGTGACTTTTCGCCGCTATCGGCCAAGATGACAGTCCTGATTTTTGAAAGCATCCCGTATGGCCACGATCGCCAAGCTCCCCATCCGCAATGCACCAGACCTGAGCGCCGCCGCCGGCGATATCGACATGTCGCATTTCTGGATGCCGTTTACCGACAATCGTTTCTTCAAGGCCAATCCGCGCCTGTTCGCCTCGGCGCGCGACATGCATTACACCACCACCGACGGCATGCGCGTGCTCGACGGCACCGCCGGACTGTGGTGCGTCAACGCCGGCCACGGCCGCGCGCCCATATCCGCCGCGATTGCGCAGGCCACCACCACGCTCGATTTCGCACCGACGTTTCAGCTCGCGCATCCGCTGGCCTTCGAAGCTGCCAGCGCGGTTGCGCGCCTGATGCCCGCCGGACTCGACCGCATCTTCTTTACCAATTCCGGCAGCGAAAGTGCCGATACTGCGCTGAAAATGGCGCTCGCATATCATCATGCGCGCGGCGAAGGCACGCGCTTCCGCCTGATCGGCCGCCAGCGCGGCTATCACGGCACCAATTTCGGCGGCATGTCGGTCGGCGGCATCGGCGGCAACCGCCGCCGCCATGTCAGCCAGGTGTGGGGTGTCGATCACCTGGCGCACACCCACGGCGATGCCGTGCGGTTCCAGCGCGGGCAGCAGCCGTCGAACGGCAATCTGGCCGATGAACTCGAAGACCTGGTACAACTTCACGGTGCCGAAACGATCGCTGCGGTGATCGTCGAGCCCGTCGCCGGATCGACTGGCGTGCTGGTCCCGCCGCAAGGCTACCTGCAACGGCTGCGCGAGATCACGCGCAAGCACGGCATCCTGCTGATTTTCGACGAAGTGATCACCGGTTTCGGCCGCCTGGGCGCGGCCACCGCAGCCGAATATTTCGGCGTGACGCCCGATCTGCTGACGATGGCCAAGGGCCTGACCAATGGTGCAGTGCCGATGGGCGCAGTGGCCGCTTCGCGCGAAGTGCATGATACCGTCATCGGGAAATCCCCCGCCGGGATCGAGTTTTTTCACGGCTACACTTATTCGGGGCATCCGCTGGCCGCTGCTGCGGCGATCGCCACGCTGAAAGTCTATGCGGACGACGGTCTGTTCGCGCATGCCGCCAACCTGTCGCAAGTGTGGGAAGATGCGGCGCATGGCCTTCGCGAAACCTGCCCGAACGTCATCGATGTGCGCAACCTTGGCCTGATCGCGGGCATCGAACTGGCGCCACGCGACGGCGCGCCGGGCGCGCGCGCGATGGAAGTCTTTCACCGCGCATTCGACGCCGGCGTGCTGATCCGCGTGACCGGCGATATCATCGCGCTGTCCCCGCCGCTGATCATCTCGGCCGAGCAGATCCACGAATTGTTCGCCACGATCGGCGAAGCCATCCGCCAGACCGCGTAAAAAATCCTCCCCGGAACGGGGAGGGGGACCACGCGAAGCAGTGGTGGAGGGGCGGCGCGGCTGGACGCCTTCTCACGGCAACGCGCCTCGACGCAAGCGGGAGGGGCGATCCATCATGCGTCGCACTATGAGGCACCGCCCCTCCACCACGCTTCGCGCGGTCCCCCTCCCCGTTCCGGGGAGGATTTCAGGCGCTGGCTCTTTGCCGCAGAAACTTGCGCAGGCGCGCGATGGCCGGGCTGCTCCAGCGGTCGGCGCGGGCGACGAACCAGTAGCTGCCGATCATGACCGGCTTCGTTCCCGGCACGGCCAGTTCGACCAGCGCGCCATTGGCCAGGTCACGCCCGACGAGGTAGCGGTTCGCCAGCGCCAGCCCGCGCCCCTGGCGCGCAGCGGCAATGGCGAGGTGCGCGTGCCACAGCAGCGGCCCGGGCAAAGGGCGTTCCGCCTTGGCATCGACCGAAACACCGTTCTGCGTCAGCCAGGCGCGCCATTGCTCGTGGTGTTCCTCGTGCAGCAGCGGCGCGGTCAGCAGATCCTGCGCACTTGTCAGATGCAGGCTTGCCGCGAGCGCCGGGCTCGTCACGATCACCAGCGGCGGGCGCGCGAGTTCCAGCGCCTGCAAGCCGGGACCGCCCGGTTGCGGGGGCCAGTCGTCGCCATAGAAGCGGATATCGGCGTCGGCCTCGAACTGCGCGATATTGGCGCATGTATCGGTCGGGCGCAGCTCGACCGCAAATCCCGGATCGCTGCGTTCGAAATCGGCGAGCTGGTCGGACAGCCATTGTATCGCGAACCCGGGCACCGCCCACATCCGCACGCCTTCGCTGGTGCCCGTGGCCATCGCATCGCGCGTCGCCGCAATCAGATCGTGCAGCGCCGCCGACACGCGCACATGATAGCTTCGGCCTTCGGGTGTCAGTTCCATCCGCCCGCCCGAGCGATCGACCAGCGGCACGCCGATCCAATCCTCGAGCGCGCGCAGATGGCGGCTGACCACAGTATGATCGATGCCCAGCGCCTGCGCGGTACGGCGGATACCGCCGACCCGGCCGAGCACTTCGAACGCGCGCAGCGCAGCAAACGGCGGTAACGCGCGCCCGGCATTGTCCAGCACCGTCGCGGCCGGCCCCAGACTGCCCGTGGCGCCGGGCTTTGCCGCCGGGCGCCTTGGCAATGGGTCCGGCACGGTCAGGCGATCACTTGAGCGTGGCGAGATAAGCGATCAGGTTTTCCCGCTGTGTATCGTCGGTAATGGCCACGACCATCCGTGTGCCCGGAACCAGCTTCTGCGGCGCTTTCAGAAAGGTGTTGAGCGTGGCCTTGTTCCAGGTCAGCTTCGAATCCTTGAGCGCGGCTGAATAGGAAAATGCGGTCGAGGCGGCCTTGCGCCCGACGACGCCGTAAAGGTTTGGCGCGGCGATACCGGGCTGGCCAGGCTTGACTGTGTGGCACGCGGCGCACTGGTGAAACACATTTGCGCCGGCAGCCGCATCTTCGGCATGCGCGGCAACCGGCGCGAGCGTGAGGGCGGCGGCAAGAAGTGCGATTTTCATGCAGGTAGGCTCCAAAAGTCAGTTAAATTACAACAATGGCAAGTAGGTATCGTACTCGAAGCGGTCGATATGGGAAAGAAAAGCTGCACGATCCTGCCGCTTGCACGCAACAACAATGTCGACAAGCCGCTGACCGAACATTTCGGCGGCTTTGCCCGAGCCGGCAAAGCGCGCAATCGCCGCGCCCCATTCGACAGGCAGCGGTTCGCCAGCGCCCGGGTTCAGCGGATCCTGCGGCGGCGGCGGCATCTGTCCGTCAGTGATTCCCTGCAGCATCGCACCCAGCATGGCGCCCAGCGCGAGATAGGCATTGGCATCCGCACCTGAAATACGGTGTTCGATGCGGGTCGCTTTCGCGCCGCCGCCGGCCTTGCTGCCGTCGATCACGCGGATCGCGGCGGAGCGGTCATCATGCCCCCACCCGGCCGAAACCGGCGCATGCGCATCGGGGCGGAACCGGCGAAACGAATTGGCATTGGGCGCAAAGGCCAGCATCGTTTCGGGCATCGCCGCAACCAGCCCCGCAACCGCGTGGAACAGCATGTCCGCCGGCGCTCCGGTGGCCGGATCGGCCAGCACGTTCATGCCATCGCCATCATTGAGGCTGGCATGGATATGCATGCCGCTGCCCGATGCCTCGCCATAGGGCTTGGCCATGAATGTCGCGCCAAACCCGTGCTTGTGCGCCAGCCCCCGCACGATCCGGCGCATCAGCATCGCATCGTCGGCCATCGCCACGGCATCGGCGCGGTGCAGGATGTTCAGTTCGAACTGCCCCGGCCCGGCCTCGCTGATCACGCCATCGGCAGGGATGCCCACGTCGCGCGCAGCCGCCATGATCGCATCGATCAACCCCTGATACGCCGCCAGGGCACTGGTCGACAGCGTGTCATTGCGCAGCCAGCTCGCCTGGCGAGAGCCATCCGGCGGCACCGGTACGCCATCCTCCAGCCGGTACAGATAAAATTCCAGCTCGACCGCAACCACCGGCGTGAGCCCGCGCGCCGCATAGCGCGCCACGATCGCCTCCAGCGCGCCGCGCGGATCGGCTGCCGCCGGCGCGCCTGTTCCATCGCACAAAGCCAGAAACGCCTGCGCCCGGTGCCCGTCCAGCCATGGCATCAGCGCAAACCGCCCCACGACCGGAAACCCCAGCCCGTCGGGATCGCCCGTGCCGAAGGCCAGCCCGGCATCCGCCACATCACAGCCCCACGCATCCTGCGCAAACACCGACAACGGAATCGGCAAACCTTTCGCGTCAATCGTCAGCGCCTTGTCGCGCGCCAGCCACTTGCCCTTGGGCGCGCCGGCAATGTCGAACACGAATGCCTCCACCCCGTCGACATGCGGATGCGCGGCCAGAAACGCGCCGATCGAGGATTGTTCGGGTAATGCCATCGTGTGATCACTAAGTGAGGTGTCCGGAGCCGTCAACATCCGCCCCGATCGCCTGGACATTCGTTTGCGCTGCGGTCGCCCCTGTTCGCGGCAAGACCCGCGGCGGCAGCGATTGCGCAGATCGATGGCATCCTTATAATCGCCCCACCGTAAGATCACAGTTGAGTTTTGCTCATGACCCGCCCGTTGCTCGGTATCGTATGCTGCATCCGCGAATTCGAAGGCGAAACGATCCACCGCGTGATCGACCGCTATGTGCGCGCACCAGCGCGCTGGTCGGATGCCGATGTGGTCCTCGTGCCCGCGCTGGGCACGCTTGCCGATACGCGCAATCTGGCCGCGCGGCTTGACGGCGTGCTGTTGACCGGCAGCACGTCGAACCTCGAATCCTGGCGCTATGGCGGCGATGGCGGCGGCGGCGATGGGCCGCATGATCCGCAACGCGACGAAACCGCGCTGGCCCTGGCGCGCGCGGCGATCGATGCGGGCAAGCCGGTGTTCGGCATTTGCCGGGGGTTTCAGGAATTGAACGTCGTGTTCGGCGGCACGTTGCAGCATCTGCCGCCCCGCGCGCAGGCGATGCACCACGCGCCCGCCGGGGTTTCGACAGACGCGATGTTTGCCCACCATCATCCCGTCAGGCCGGTGGCCGATGGCGTGATCGCGCGCGCGCTCGGCGCGGCGCCAATGACGGTCAATTCCGTGCATTATCAGGCAATCGCAACTCTGGCTTCGGGCCTGACTGCGCAAGCATACGCGCCCGACGGGCTGGTCGAGGCGTTTTCAGCGCGGATCGACCGTTCGCAAGTCCTGGCGGTGCAGTGGCATCCCGAATGGGATGCAGAGCACAACCCCCAGTCGCGCTGGTTTTTCACGGCCCTGGGCGATGCGATGCGGGCCTAGAGCGTGATGACATCCGGCCAAAAAAAACCCCTTGCCCCGCTGGCGGGGCAAGGGGCGCTCGGTTCGAGGAACCGGGTATTTGTGCAAGCGCGGGGGGGGGGGGGAGGCGCTTGCCCCTGAGAAACACACGCAACGGCGACAGGTTCCAGCGCGCCGGATAAAAAATCAGGCGGGCACTTCTGCGCGCCTGTAACCGCTGTGCGCAATCGACATGATCAGCACGCCTGCCGCGATCACGCCAAACGCGCCAGCGACCATGAATGCCGGATCATAGCGCCCGAATATCTGACGCACGAGCCCTGCGCCGAACGCCGCGCTCGCTGCGCCGAGCTGATGCCCGACATTGACCCAGCCATAGACGATCGGTGCCTCGCGCGTGCCGAACGCGCGCGTCGCCAGCGCCAGTGTCGGCGGCACCGTCGCGATCCAGTCGAGACCATAGAACACCGCAAATACACCCAGGCTTGCCGGCCCGAAATTGCAGAACGGCAGCACGATCAGCGAAAGCCCGCGCAACCCGTAATACGCCACCAGCAGGCGGCGCGGATCATAGCGATCGGTCAGCCAGCCCGACGCCGTCGTACCCACCAGGTCAAACAGGCCCATGGTCGACAGCAGCCCGGCCGCCGCGACCGGCGCAATCCCGTGATCGCCGCAATAGGCTATCAGATGCGTGCCGACGAGCCCGTTCGTCGTCAGCCCGCACACGAAAAACGTGCCGAACAGCAGCCAGAACGTCGGCAGGCGCGCGGCGCGGCGCAGCACATCGAACGCAAACAGCAGCGACGCCCGCGCCGCAATCGGTGTTGCCTGCGGCACGTCGTGATCTTCGCCAAACCGCCGCGCGCCGACATCGCGCGGATGTTCGGGCATGAACACCAGCACCAGCGGCACCAGCACCAGACACGCGACCCCGACCACACGCACCACCGGCAACCACGCGCCCGCACTGGTCAGCCAGGCCAGAACGGGAAGGAAAATCAGCGACCCGGTCGCGGTGCTGGCTGCCAGCACGCCCATCGCCAGCCCCTGGCGCACGGCGAACCAGCGCGTGACGATCGCCGCGCCCAGCACACTGGCCACCGCCCCGCTGCCCAGCCCCGAAATCACCCCCCAGGTCAGCATGTAATGCCAGCTGGCAGTCATCCACTGGCTGGCCAGCGTCGCCAGCCCCATCAGCAGCAATCCGCCCGCCATCGTGCGGCGAATGCCGACCGACATCATCAGCGCAGCGGCAAACGGCCCGACCAGCCCGTACAGCACGATCCCCACCGCCGACGTCGCCGAAACCGTCGCCCGGTCCCACCCGAAATGCAGCTGCAACGGCACCATCAGCACGCTGGGCGCCGAGCGCACGCCGGCCGACACGAGCAGACCGACGAAAGTGATGCCCAGCACGACGATCGCACGCTGGCGCCACCAGGTGCGGGGCGCGGTCATGGCCGGGGGGCCGGACGGATGAGATGCGTTTGCGAATTCATGCGGGAAACCATGCGGGATCGTCGCGATCGGTTCAAGTCTGCTGCGGGCCGTACTGATGCATCGATGCGCGATGGAGTCTTGCAGTTCAGCATTTCATGCCACGATGCCCACGAGGGCGGTTCCGCCAGAGCGACGGGCGATTAAGTATACTGTCCCCGGAACTTCCTGTGAGCAGTTAACGCCAAGCTGTCATGCATCAATCTTCTTATCTAAAAATTTCACCGCCCAACTAATTAAAAATATGTCAGCAATAGCAAATGGCGAAAAAATAATGGAAGGTATTCGTTCTGGAGACCAATTAATGAGAAAAATAGCGGAAATATGTGCAGCGGTAGCTAGACCAATCACAATCCAAAAGGAATTTTTATTTCGAAAATCCCACGATATTTTTACACCAAATATCAAAGACAACACCGCAAATGCCGCTACTTTTCCTTTCTCTGGATAACCGATCCAAACAAAAAAGAAAAATATAACCAAAGATATTGCACCAATAATTGCTCCGAATATTCGTACGCCCACGCCAGTTCTCCGGAAGCATCTTATTTACCATTCAAACAATCTTGATAATCGAGATAGGCATTATAACCATCAACACCGGTCTGGGGAGTCCCAAGGACAGGGAGTTCCGGGGCGAGTATACTTAACTGGAGTTCCGGGGACAGTATACTTATTTCCCTTCTATGCCGTTCCGGGGCCTGGAGTTCCGGGGACAGTATACTTATTTCCCTTCTATGCCGTTCCGGGGCCTCGGTCCCGGCTTTTGCGGGGCCAGCGGTCGGCCGATGGTGATTTCCTGCGCAGCAATCCATTCCGGTGCGGCAAGTGGACGGCCTGTGTTAAGGCGTTTTTCGATGCTCTCTGCGACCGCCTCGCCTTCTTCGGTCAGTTCGCCGGCTTCGACGCCGTGGCGCAACATCGCGCGCCAGTTCGGCACATGGCGTCCCAACGCCTGCACATCGGTCAGCGGGTCGCCCTTTACGCGCTTGCCCTGGATATGGCTGCGTGCGCTTGACCACCGCCAATCGGCCGCATCCTCCACAAGCCTTGCCGCAACGGGATTGCGCTCCACATAGCGCACGGCCGCCATCACATGCGCGTGATCCATGGGATAACTGGCAAACCGCGACTGAAACAGATGGCCGCGCCACCCTTCACGGAAATTGATTTCGCGGGTATACCTGCGATGCGCCTCGGCCAGCATGGCACGCAGGCCATCTGCCGTTTCGGGGACCAGGACAAGATGCACGTGATTGTCCATCAGGCACCACGCCAGGCATCGGGTGCGCGACGTTTTCGCAAATTCGGACAGCAGACCGAGGTAGACATCCCGATCGGCGTCGGAAAAGAACACCGGCAAGCGCCGGTTACCACGCTGTGTCACGTGATGGGCAACATGGGGAATGACGATACGAGCAAGTCTGGCCATGGGCATAGAGCGTATAGGATGATTGGAATATCGTCAATTAGGTATACTGTCCCCGGAACTCCCGTCGCGGGTATACCTGCGATGCGCCTCGGCCAGCATGGCACGCAGGCCATCTGCCGTTTCGGGGACCAGGACAAGATGCACGTGATTGTCCATCAGGCACCACGCCAGGCATCGGGTGCGCGACGTTCTCGCAAATTCGGACAGCAGACCGAGGTAGACATCCCGATCGGCGTCGGAAAAGAACACCGGCAAGCGCCGGTTACCACGCTGTGTCACGTGATGGGCAACATAGGGAATAACGATACGAGCAAGTCTGGCCATGGGCATGGAGCGTATAGGAGGGTTGGAATATCGTCAATTAGGTATACTGTCCCCCGAATTCGTCGCGGGTCAATATATCCTCCTAACGCACATAAGGAGGTTTGTCGTGAACCTAGATAAATTGACCGTTGGGGCAGTCAAGGCAGTATTACTGTTCAGTGTGCTTCTGATTGCTGGTTGCGGCAGCACGACCTATCCTCCTTACCGCTACAAGGAGACAGTCATCGTGCAAACTCCGCAAGGTATTCGTTCTGGATATACTGTTATAGAAGTGAGAATGTATAAGGAAGGTCAAAGTAATCCTTTTGATGGTGGGGCTATTCATGGCAAAGTTAAGGGTGAGGCAGCCGCCATCGAACTGCCTGACGGCCGAACGCTATTCGCATTGCTGACCAGCCCAGCCAACCATGGTTGGGCGCAAGGAGCATATCAAATGCTAGCTCAACTCACCCCAGATGAAATGGCGAAGCCCTACAATCCCAACAATACCGCCTTTGACATCCAGTACCGGAGGGCGATGGCTATGAAAGGCCCGCAAGTTCTGCCGAGGGCAATGCCATCTGGTGCAGCAGAGCCGGGTCGGTTCGTGTCGGGATATCCGTGGTTTGTGACATTTGTAAACATCAATGATCCGAATAGTGTCCAAGTGGTCGACCCCGATAATCTCGCGGCTACCTTTGGTGAGGGCTACAAGCTCAAGTCGATTATTCTGGAAAAAACAAGTGATCCATTGGGGCATAGTATCCGAAAAATACTGCCATGGATTTCTCATAAAGAAGACTATAGATATGACAAATCTAATCCATTCACAAGTAAAATTCCTGCAATACTCGACGGTATTGAATTCTAAATAAATAATAAGAGGAATAAAATGATGGATAGCGACTTGTTTGTAGCAATTTTGGCTATGGATTCATACGATCGCGGCTATGATTCTGGCCTCAGTCAGTCGTTATCCGATGCCGCAGGAACAGAGATCGGTAATGCAACAATAATTCAGAGCTCCGGCGATTTGAGCACATCGAATCAGGTACAAGCTGGGGAGTTCCGGGGACAGCGGGGAGTTCCGGGGACAGTATATCCATCTCTGGGGAGTTCCGGTGGGAGTTCCGGGTTCCGGGGACAGGGAGTTCCGGGGACAGTATACTTATCATCCCTACAGTTAGCTGCGGCGCAAAGCCGCCCCCGTGGCGTTACACAATATTTACGCCCCAGCCGTCAATGACCTTTGAACCTTAAGCCGCCTGGCGCCTAGATCCCTTGCCAGCCGGACAGGACGGCACGCCATGACGCGTGCGCCTTTGGGACCCCGGCGTGAGGGCATTTCATGAAGCGATCATCTCTTGGCCTTTATGCGGGCCTGTTGCTTGGCACGGCGTTGAGCACCGGGGGCACCGCTGTCGCGGCACCATCCGACGATGCCGGCGGACAGTCCGTTCAATCGACCACGGCAGCGCCTGCGGCGACGCCCGCTGCGCCTGCCGCAGGAACGATCACCGACGCCAGCCTGGGCACCAGCGTGATCGGCCGCTTTTTCAACTATCAGGCGGCGGAATGGGGCAAGCCGTCCTCGCCGCTGGCGACCGATCCCAATGCGCCGCCATCACGCCGCGCCGACTGGGCACCCGCGCCCGAGACATCACCGCCCTATCCGTTCACCGAATGGTCGTATGGTGGCACCACCTCGCTCGGCGTCAATCGCCCCGCTTCGGTCGACAGCCCGCTGATGGTCGCGCTCGCCGACACCGGCCTTGGCGAAGCCATGGCCAAGGCGCATATCCAGGCCTATGGCTGGATCGACATCGGTGGCAATATCTCGTCGAGCCATGTGCGCCAGGGCAACCAGCCCGCCGCTTATGCGTTTGCGCCCAACACCGTGCTGCTGAACCAGGCGGTGCTCTATATCGAGCGCACGCCCGACACCGTGCAGAGCGATCATGTCGACTGGGGCTTTCGCGTTTCGGGGATCTATGGCAGCGATTATCGCTATACCGCTTCGCGCGGGTTCCTGGTCGATCGCGGGTTCTATCAGAAGAACAAGGCGCTCGGCTACGATATGCCGATGATTTATGGCGAAGTGTTCATCCCGAAAATCGCCCAGGGTTTGATGATCCGGTTCGGCCGGTATATCGCGCTTCCCGATATCGAGGCGCAGCTGGCGCCCAACAATTACATGTACAGCCATTCGCTGACGTACACGTTCGACAACTATACCAACGAAGGCATCCAGCTGACGCTGGCCGCGACGAAAAACCTGTTCCTGCAACTGGGGTTCAGCGCTGGGTCGGACACCGCGCTGTGGAATGCCAACGAGCATATTCCAAACTATGCGCAAACCGTGACCGCCGCTTCGTGGGCGGCCAATGGCAATGGTGCGGCCTTTGCCGATGCCAATGGCGTGCCCTATGGCACGATCAGCAACACGCTGTACCCCAATTCCACCTTCAAGCGCGACCCGGGTGCCAGGCCGTCGATTACGGCGTGCGCGCGCTACCAGACCAATTCAGCGCGCGACAATATCTACGTGTGCGCCGATGCGATCAATTCTGGCGTGTGGGGTTATAATAACCTGCAATGGTTCGGCGGGACGTATTACCACAAGTTTTCCGACAAAGCGCACGTCGCGTTCGAAAGTTATTACCTGTACCAAAAGAAAGTGGTCAACGTAGACGCCGGATCGCCCGGATATTTCCTGTATTATGGCGGCGGTACGCCGTTCAGCCCGCAATATTATCCATTCAACGGGCCGAGCGGCGCGCAGTGTGCCAATACCGCGGCACAATCCTGCACAGCCAAAGTGTTTGCCGCGCTGTCATACTGGAATTATCAGCCGACCCCGCTCGACAACCTGTCGTACCGCGCCGAATACTACAACGACGAGCAGGGCCAGCGCACCGGGCAAAAATCGCGCTATTGGGAAATGGCAGTGGGCTGGCAGCACTGGTTTTCGCCCCAGATCGAAGTCCGCCCCGAAATCGCGTATTACCGGTCGCTCGATGCCGCAGCGTTCAATATCAATCTGGCGACCGGCGATGCCAGCCAGGCCAAGAACCACCAGTTGCTGGTGTCCGGGGATGTGATTGTCCATTTCTAGGCGATCGCAGGCTTGCTACCGCGTGCGCCTGACCAGCGCACGCCGCAGCATCCGGTCCTCCAGCGAATAATACAGCGCAATCCGCTCGCCCACGGCCCTTGCGCCGAGGGACCGCGCGCCATGCCGATGCGCGATGCATCGTGTGCCGCGTATTCGTAAAACAGCCGCCAATCGCCGCTGGGCGTCTGCGCCAGGGTCGCTTCCTTGATATTGCCCCTGACCTTACCGCCGGCTGCGATACGACTGGCGCAGCTGGATCAGCACCGCGCCCGATGCCGCGATCGCCCCGGCGCCTGCCACCGCATGCCAGCCGCCGTTTGCCCATGCCAGCGCCGCCACGAACGACCCCAAAGCGCCACCCAGAAACATGACCGTCATGAATACGGTGTTCAGCCGCGCGCGCGCCTCGGGCCGCAACGCATAGATCACATGCTGGTTCGACACGAGCGCCACCTGCACCCCGAAATCGAGCAGGATCACCCCGAGTACCAGTCCCGCCAGCGCATTCCAGACAAAAAATATCACCCACGATAACAGCACAGTCACCGCGCCGGCCACGATCATGGGGCGTGATCCGTGGCGATCGGCAATCCGGCCGGCCAGCGGCGCCGCCGCCACGCCGACCACGCCGATCACGCCAAACAATCCGGCTGCGGCCGATCCCATGGCAAAGCGCGGCTCCTGCAAATGCAACGCCAGCACCGACCAGAAGATCGAAAATGCGCCGAACAGCAACCCCTGGCTCAGCGCCCCGCTGCGCAATTCAGGATACGCGCGCCATAATTCGGCCAGCGAGGCGATCAGCGCGCGGTAGCGTAATGCGCTTTCCGGCCGGCTGACCGGCAGACGTACGGCCATCAGCCCCCCGGCAAACAGCGCTATCGGCACCGCCAACCCGAACATCACCCGCCACCCCGCATGCGCCGCGACCAGCCCCGAAACCGTCCGGCTGAGCAAGATCCCGCACAACAGCCCCGACATCACACTGCCGACAACCGCGCCGCGCCGTTCCGCCGGTGCCAGCGTCGCGGCCAGCGGGACGATCTGCTGCGCCACCGTGGCGGCCGCCCCCACCGCCGCGGCCGCAACCAGCAGCAACCAGGCCGTGGGTGCCGCCGCAACCAGTGCGAGCGCCAGCGCCAGCACACCGAACTGCACCACGATCAACCGCCGCCGCTCGACCAGGTCGCCCAGCGGCAGGATCAGTACCAGGCCCAGCGCGTACCCCAGTTGCGTGACGGTCGGCAGCATAGCCGCCAATGGCCCCGGCATGTCGCGCTCGACGAGGCCCAGCATCGGCTGGTTGTAATAGATATTTGCGACCGCCATGCCGGTCGCCGCCGCCATCGCAAGTGTCGGGACGCGGGCCACGGGGGCATCCGCGGGGCGGGCGATAGGGGATGTCATGGGTGTTTGGTCCGTATCAGAGGCTTGCGCCGTCATGCGTGCCGGGGCGCGATAGCAGCGTGGGTCCTGGTCCGGTAAGCAAATTGCCTATCGCGCGCCGCACAAAACAGGCGCGAGCCGAACCTCAAAGATTTCGATTAATGTCACTTCGAAACGCTAATGGCGTGAAGTTCGCGGTGTAGCGTGCAAAGCTGGTGCCACCGTCACATTACCGCAACTGGCTATCCTTGCTGCCACGCCGGTTGATCCCGACGCTGCGGATCGCGGCATCGCGCGTGGACTGGCATGCGACGCATGTGCGCGTTCCGGGCAGCGCCGCGCGGCGGCGGGGCGGGATCGTCTCGCCGCAATCCTCGCACATGTCGGTCCCCTCGCCCGCCGGCATCATCACGCGCGCACGTTTTACCGCGTCGGCGACCGTGTCGTCGATCTGCGTCTGAACACCATCGTCAGGGCCCCAGCCATTGGCCATGCTAGTTCTCCGCGCCCACACGATCGCCCTTCGATCCGGGGGTAACGGGATAAATGGGAACCGCGGCGCACAGTTCCAAGCCCCGTGCTTACGCGCCGCGCGCCGGCTCGCCCGCCGCCGCCAGCTCGGCGGTCTCGTCATCGGTAAAGATGCGCGACCGCACGATAAATCGTACGCCCTCGGGGCTTTCGAGCGACATGCCCGCGCCCCGCCCCGGCACGACGTCGATCGTCACTTGCGTGTGGCGCCAATATTCGAACTGCGCCGCACCGATCCACACCTGCACCCCGCCGGCGATGTCACCAAGCAGCACATCCTGCGCGCCTACCCTGAACTCGCCTTTGGGAAAACACATCGGCGCCGATCCGTCGCAACACCCGCCCGACTGGTGAAACATCAGCGGCCCGTGCTTTGCCGTCAGGATGTCGATCCATGCATCGGCATCGGGCGTCGAAAGAATGCGGCGCGGCGTCAAAAGAAACCGAGTTTTTTGGGACTGTAGCTGACCAGCAGGTTCTTGGTCTGCTGATAATGATCGAGCATCATCTTGTGGTTTTCGCGCCCGATGCCCGACTGCTTGTACCCGCCGAACGCCGCATGGGCGGGGTATGCGTGATAGCAATTGGTCCACACCCGCCCCGCCTGGATACCCCGACCCATGCGATAGGCGCGCGTGCCGTCGCGGGTCCAAACTCCGGCGCCCAGGCCATACAGCGTGTCATTGGCGATCTCGAGCGCCTCGGCCTCATCCTTGAACGTCGTCACCGCGAGCACCGGGCCGAATATTTCCTCCTGAAAAATCCGCATCTTGTTGTGCCCTTTCAGCAAGGTCGGGGTCATGTAATACCCATCGGACAATTCGCCCGGCTGCATCGCACGCTCGCCACCGGTCAGCACCTGCGCGCCTTCGGCCCGGCCGATGTCGATATACGACAGGATCTTTTCGAGCTGGTCGTTCGACGCCTGCGCACCGATCATCGTTGCAGGATCGAGCGGACTGCCCTGCTTGATGGCTTTCACGCGCTCGATCGCGCGTTCGATGAACGCGTCATAGATCGATTCCTGGATCAGCGCACGGCTGGGGCATGTACACACTTCGCCCTGGTTGAGCGCGAACATGGCAAAGCCTTCGAGGCATTTGTCGAAATAGTCGTCGTCGGCATCCATCACGTCGGCAAAGAAGATGTTCGGCGATTTGCCGCCCAGTTCCAGTGTGACCGGGATCAGGTTTTCGCTGGCATATTGCATGATCAGGCGGCCGGTGGTGGTCTCGCCGGTAAACGCGATCTTGCTGATGCGCTTGTTCGACGCCAGCGGCTTGCCCGCCTCCACGCCAAATCCGTTGACGATATTGAGCACGCCGGCGGGCAACAGGTCGCCGATGATTTCCATCAGCACCAGGATCGACATCGGCGTCTGTTCGGCCGGCTTCAGCACGATGCAATTGCCCGCAGCCAGCGCGGGCGCCATTTTCCACACCGCCATCAGGATCGGGAAATTCCACGGAATGATCTGCCCGACCACGCCCAGCGGCTCGTGAAAATGATAGGCGATGGTATCGTGATCGATCTCGCTGATCGATCCTTCCTGCGCGCGGGCACAGCCGGCGAAGTAGCGGAAATGGTCGATCGCCAGCGGAATATCGGCATGGGTCGTCTCGCGGATCGGCTTGCCGTTGTCGATCGTTTCGACCATCGCGATCAGGTCGAGATTGGCTTCCATCCGGTCGGCGATCTTCAGCAGGATGTTCGACCGCTCGGTCGATGACATCTTGCCCCATGCGTCCTTGGCGGCATGAGCAGCATCGAGCGCCGCCTCGATATCGGCGGCGGTGCCGCGCGCGATCCTGCCGATGACCTGGCCGGTAACAGGCGAGATGTTGTCGAAATATTCGCCCTTGGCCGGCGCGACCCAAGCCCCGCCGATGTAATTCTCATACTGCTCGCGGATCAGCGTCTTGCCGGCGAATTTTTCCATGGCCTGTTGCAGCATCATCTCTCTCCTGCGATCGAATGTCTTTGTGGGTCGCGCGATCGGCGGTCCCGCCGGCCGTACCGGGCGTATGCGCCTTCGGTCAGGCAGGGCGATGATAGACCCGCCATGCGGTGTGACAAGACAAACATCGCTGTGCGCGCACCTCCGGGCCAATAGCATTTATCCCGATTGCTTCAGAGTCCTGTGGTCGACGATTGGCTAGCGCCCATCGTAGGCGGCGGCCAAGAGAGGACGGCCCGATCAAGTCGTCTTTCAAGCCAGCGCGAGAACAGCAGGTGCGGCAATGCCACCGAGGCGATCAGTTGAAAACCCTGCGCCACTATCGTTGCGTCGATGCGTGGCATTTCCATGTGCTGCAGTCCGATCCACCCGACGATCGCAACGCCGGAAATTGCCAGACCGGTCATGAGCCATTGCGACAACGGCCATGTCTTCAGCAAAAAGCGGGTCTGGACCAGGTGCCGCGGGGAATGGAGAAAAACGAAGAACAGGGCGAACCCGGCAACCGGCGGTAGGACGATCAAGAGACCAAGGCACAGCGCCATCGCTGCGGCCCATTGCCGGCTTCCGTCGCGCCACGCAATCAGGATGCCTACGGCGGTGACCAGCAAGGCCACGGGCGCTGCGGCGACAATGATCTGCGCGATGATTTGCGCGCGCGCATCGCTCATTGCGATGAACAACGCCGACACATCCCCGGGATGACCGATCGCAGGGGCAGCTATGACCGCAGCGCCCGCCGCAAAACGAAGCAGGGGGTCATCCAACATGACCCAATCTTCGCCGAAATGCACAGCAGACGTAACCAGGAACACAATCAGCGCAGCCAACGGCAGCCAGGCCCAAAGTGTCGCCATCGCAATCGCTATCGCGCCATAACAGCCGACCGCCAGCAGCATCGCGCGCCGGTCAATCCTCACCGCTTGTCGCAACAGCGCGATGTCATAGGCGCCATGCGGCATTCCGCCGCAGACAAACACGATCGTCGCTGCGACAACTGCTGCCGGCTGGCCAAGCCCTACGCCAAGCCGCGTTGCGACCAGAAGCGCACAAGCGGCCAGCCAGTAAACCGGATGCACGAAGTCTCCGCGCCCTGGGTGGGCGCGGAGGGCTTCCACGTTTTGCGCTCGAGCAAGACCGCGCATCTTCAGGCGGTTTGCGCCTTCAGGCTGCCCGCTTCCGCTTCCGACTTGCGTACCGAGATCAGGAAGATGAGGATGCCGAGCCCGGCTTTCGCGACGATATCGGCGATCGTATAACCGACCTGGATGGTGGTGGTCACGGTGCCGCCGGTCAGGCCGGTGTAGGGAACCATGTAGACGATTGGGTAAAATCCCCAGGACGCGAACGTCAGCAGCCGCGCCTTGCGCACGAGCTCTTGTGCCGCCAACGGTTGCTGCTTGATCGAGTCGCCCAGGCCCCGAAACAATTCCCACACGATGTAAACAAATGGAATCGCCGACAGCGTTCCCCACAGCGCGCGCGTCGGAATGTCGCCTGCGATTTCACCGGGATAGCCCAGGATAATCATCAGCGCGGCGGCCGACCCGAGCCGCAGCGTCTTCGATGTCGTTTCCACGCGCGAGAGCCGCATGACGAGGATTAATTCGACCAGGAGCAGCGGTACAGTCAAAAGCCAATCGACGTAACGATAGGCATCGTTGAAGGCAAATCCTGTCGCCGATACGATCCCGTTCTTGAACGTATAGGCGCTGTTCCAACTCTCGAAAATGCGAAAGTAATGGTAGGCAGCAATACCGGTCACGAGACCCGAGATCGTGAGTGCGGTGCGATAGGCGGGCGCAACCTGCGAACGGCTGAGCCACAGAAATGCTGTAGCGGCCCCCATTGTTGCAAAAGTGAACGAAAAAGCATTGTACACCAGTGAAAACTGGAAGGGTGTTACGATATCCATCGAAGTCTCCGTCGCGGTGACTTGCCCTGCGAATGCGCCAGGCAAGGATCTTGCGGGCGGTATTGGGATCGCAACTGACGATCTTCGTGCGCCCGAATTGTCGTCACACCGCCCTTGGGGAAGTATGGCGGTTGTACGGATCGCTTGGTGAATGGCAGAAAAGCGTGCCGCGATGCCGTTGTGACGACGAGCAAGCAATAGCCGACCGCCAGATGTCAGCCGATACGGACGTTGTGCCGTATCCAAGCGGAGCGCTTGGAACGTCGTGCGCTATAAACCGGCCTCAACAGCGAGACGGATCAGGTCTGCCGTGGTTCTGAGCCCCAGTCGCTGCATGAGGATGGCCCGGTGCATCTTGACAGTCTTTTCCGCAAGGTCGAGTTCGCAGGCGATTTGCTTGTTCAGCAACCCTTTCGCGACCAGCTTCAAAACCTGTCCCTGACGATTCGACAGCGCCTTGACCATCTCTGCCGCCCGGAGCCGGCGCATACTGGACGGTGGTGACACATCGGCATCGATTTCCACCTGCGAGCCGAGAAAATACAGCAAGGCATCCCGCTCATCATAGATGGGTGCCACAAGAACGGCATTGCGAAACGGCTGCCCGCTGCGTTTGTAGTTCAATATTTCGACGATCACCGGGCGGTGATCGCGCACACCGCGACGGATTTCCTCGGTCAGCCATGGCTCTGTGGCGGGTCCCGACAAGAAACGGCAATTGCGGCCAAGGACTTCATCGGCCGGATATCCCGTCAACTGGCAAAAAGCGTCGTTACAGGCAACGATCGGGTTGTCCGGCAACCGCGGGTCGCTGATCACCGACGGAATGGGGCTGTCGGAAACCAGGCGAAAATGGCGATCGCGCGAGTCCTGGGCATCGAACGTTCGCCCCATATCAACCACCCCCCCATGCGTACTGTCCCATACACCGGAGGCGGCCAATGAAGGCACCGATTTGTTCATGCCCTTTGGGCCAAGCATTGTCCGTTGTAAGCGGCCAGCTGGTATCGCGATCGTCGCAACAGGCGCGAAACGCGTTAACTGCAGATGCAAGGTTTGAAGTAACGACCACTGGCCTGAAGCGGTGCGGTTTGCGTGGCAGGATGGGGCGTTCGTACTGGAATCCGATCTATCGCCAGATGCGGGCCGGGAACTGGCCAACGTCATCAAGGCCAATGGTGAAAACGCGGCATTCCTGCGCTGCCTCGCGATATGCACCGACCAGCGCCGCAATGTGTCGCACCAGCCGGGAAGCAATTACGCGCCAAAGACCTTTGCGGGGATGCCAGAGGCCAAGGGGGTTAAAGTGGCGGGCTTTGCCGCTGCCATGGAACGGCTGCTGCACCTTGGGCAAATCGAATTGGACGTTGACCTGTGGGAAGGCTCAAACCGCCACATGAAACGCGGCATTCGGGCCACGGCGGGCGCAGCGTCATGACCGTTGCGCCGACCCTGCGCCACACCTGCGCCAACCCCTCAAATCTGCGCCAACCCCCCTGCGCCAACCCCCTGCGCCAGACGCGCCAACCCCATGCCGAAACCCGCACAATTCCTTGCGCCAGACTGCGCCATAGGTGCGCCATCCCCCCCCTATATATAAATATATGGGTGCCCCCGCTTGGGGCGGCGCACCCCGATTTATATCGATCGTTCGAACACCTCGCGCGCGTGCGCGGAATGCGCGAAAGCGTCGGGCGAATTGTTCTATTCGGGTCATCGCGCGAGCGCGCGCACGCGAAGACGGAAGTATTGACCAGCAACAGGACGGCAATCATGGGCAGGCATAGCAAGGGCGTGGCGACATTCTGGGCGCAAATCCACGAAGGGATTGCACGCCAGCGTCAATTCGATGCCTGGGCCGCCGATCTGGACGACGACAACAAGCGCACGCTTTTCAAGGTTCACGCTCGCAAGCAGCAAGAGGCCATCGACGCGGGCAGGATCTACATCCCCAAGCGTCCGGCCTACCTTCGCGGATTAACTTGCGGGGCTATAAAAAGGGATGGCGAGTCGTGCGGCATGACCGCGTTATGCGCCAACGGGCGTTGTGTCTGGCATGGCGGCAAATCGACCGGGCCAAGAACGACAGAGGGCCGGGCGCGGGCATTGGAAAACCTGAAATTGGGCAGGCAAAAGCGCGGGAAGTCACGGGCGGATTAAATAACGGGATTTTCCAGCGATCACCCCGCACCTGACAAAACCTGACATTCGCCCGGCGCGGCGCGGGAAGTCATGGGGTTTCTAAAATACAGGGATGTTCTGGCTATCGCGCCGACCTGTCAAAACCTGTCATTCGTGGCCATCGTTTCGGCATAGTGCTGGGCAAGTGCCGAACCACGCGTGCGGAATGCGCAATTCGCGGAACCGTACGCGCGCACGCGATGCGTTGGGAAAGCGGTTTCGGCTGATCTGGCGCGGATTCTGGCCGGAATTGCACATAAAAAGGCCGCCGACTCTCGCCAGCGGCCCTCTATTGTTGGATGAATTGGATTAGGCGTATGTGACCCGGACGTTCTGGCGGCGACGCAAACGAGTGGCCATGCCGATCAGCCCAAAGCCCACGAGCATCATCGCCCATGTGCCCGGCTCAGGGACAGCCGACGTTGCGGCGCTGTCGATACCGACGTTGAAACCGTGCCAGTATTCCGGGTTTGTGTCAGAAAAAGTTAGGCTGTTGAACGTGCCCGAAAATTCGATCACGCCGGCTGCTTCGCTCGTTCCGGTAAACGAAGTCGGGGTTGTCTGGTCGATCGTGCCGCATCCCCAATATGAGCAGTTGTTACTGACGACAGTGAACGGAGAAGATGTGGTTACGGACGCGCCATTAAAACTCACTAGCGACAGATAAACGTTGCTAACTGGCGCGCTGAATGTGATCGTTTCCGTTCCCGCGTCGCTGAGAGCGATAATGTCAGGACCTGAATTAGGAACCGCACCATAATAATTTGTGCCAGATCCATTAAGCTGATCAAACGCGTAATCTCCGGTGGCGGCAAAACTGATCCCGCCGACCGTGCCATTGACCTGCCCGGCGGCATTGTTTGTGATGCCGTTGTCTGAAGTCAAGCTTGCCCAAATCGGTGCCGCCTGCGCGCTACCACTTACCGCAACTGCCGTGCAAAACACAGCGGCCATCAAGCTTTTCGAAATGACTTTCATGAAACAACTCCCAAAGAGCCCACTTTCATGCAGGCACGCGTCGCACAAGTAGCAAGGGTTGTGCCACGCCCATATGCATATGATTTATAACAACTAAATTTACGTCGACTGACGTGGTGTAAGCTGGCCTGACACGTTCTATCCTATTTGGCGACGCCGGTGATCCTTGATCCCGATCAATGGCAAGCTTGGCTTACCGCGCCTTTGCAGGATCTGTATCGGTTTGACAGTCCGTATCCAGCCGACCGGATGGCGGTTGACGCAACAGACCGACCTTGGAGCGGAAAGGCGGCGGGTAGCCTGGCCAACTATCCGGAACTACCCCTTTGATCCGACGATCAGCCGATCGAATGCCGCGCCACCATTTTGGGCCATCACCACGCGAAACTAATCCGCGTGCTTGCTATGTGATTGCTAGAGACGCCAGCCTCACACACATGAGGCCAAATCACCATCTAAATCATTGAAAGGATGGTGCCGCTTAGGTGACTCGAACACCTGACCCCCACATTACGAATGTGATGCTCTACCGGCTGAGCTAAAGCGGCGCGCCCATGGGCGGGAGCGGTGCCTTTAACGGGGGTTGCGCAAAGTGGCAATGGGGTAATTTGAATAGCCCATTGCCCATCCCTCCTCGGGAGTATCCGGGATAGGCGGCATGCCCGACACCTTATCCATCGATGGCCCGGCGGCTTGTCTCGGGCAGGAATATCACGCCGATCACCAGCGTGCCGGCCGCAACAACGACCGGGTACCACAGCCCATAGAAAATATTCCCGTTGGCCGCGACCATCGCAAAGCTGATCGCCGGCAACAGCCCGCCGAGCCAGCCATTGCCGATGTGATACGGCAGCGACATCGCCGAATAGCGGATGCGGCTGGGGAACAGTTCGACCAGCAGCGCCGCGATCGGGCCATAGACCATCGTGACCAGCAGCACGAGGTAGAACAGGATCGCGATGACCAGTGGCACGTTGATCTGGGCCGGATCAGCCTTGGCCGGATAGCCGACGGCGGCCAGTGCGCCGGCGACGGCGGGTTTGGCTTCGGTCGCGGGCTTGCCCGCTTCGGCCGGTTTGGCAGGCGTGGCCGCCTTGCCGACGACGCTGGTGGTAAAGGCGGCAATCGCCGCCTTCTTGGCATCGCCTTTGACTTTTGCCGGATCGGGCGCGACGAAGTGCGACTGGCCGATGGTGATGCTGGCGATCGTGCCCGCGGGCGCTGCGACGTTGCGATAGTTGATGCCCGATTTGGCCAGGATCGCCTTGATGATGTCGCAGCTGGTGGTGTCATAGGTCTTGCCGCCGACCGGATCGAATTGCGAATGGCATTCGTCCGGATCTGCGGTGACCGTGACCGGCGCGGTTGCCTGGGCGTGGGCCAACGCGGGATTGGCCGCAACGGTCAGGTACTCGAACGCCGGAAACAGCGTCAGCGATGCCAGCGCGCAGCCCGCCAGGATCACCGGCTTGCGCCCGACACGGTCCGACAGCGCGCCAAACACCAGGTAGAACGGGCTGGCCAGAACCAGCGCGGCCGCCAGCAGCATGTTGGCGGTCAGTCCTTCGAGCTTCAGCATTTTTTCGAGGAACGTCATCACGTAAAGCTGGCAGCAGTAGAAGATCACCGCCTGGCCTGCGATCGCGCCGAAAAAGGCGATGATGACGAAACGCAAATTCACCCATTGGCCGAACGCTTCGGTCAGCGGCGCTTTCGATCCGGTGCCTTCGGCCTTCATCTTCTGAAACACCGGCGATTCGTGCAGTTTCAGCCGCAGCCACAGCCCGACCACCAGAAACAGGCCCGACAGCAGATAGGGAATGCGCCAGCCCCACGCCTTGAACGCGTCTTCGCCAACGCCCGTCAGCGGCGAGCGGACCGTGATCACGATCAGCAGCGCCATCGCCAGCCCGGCGGTCGCGGTGATCTGGATCCAGCTGGTATACAGCCCGCGCTTGTTGGCGGGCGCGTGTTCGGCGACGTAGCTTGCCGCGCCGCCATATTCGCCGCCCAGCGCCAGGCCCTGCACCATGCGCAGTACCACCAGCAGCGTCGGGGCGAGCACGCCGGCGGTCTTGTACGTCGGCAGGCATCCGACCAGGAAGGTCGACACGCCCATCACCGCCAGCGTGATGATGAACGTATAGCGCCGCCCGACCATATCGCCGATGCGCCCGAACACCAGCGCGCCGAACGGCCGCACGATGAACCCCGCGGCAAACACCAGCAGCGCCATGATATAGGCGGTCGTCGGGTTCAGCCCGGTAAGGAACTGCGCCGCGATGATCGTGGTGAGCAGGCCGTAGAGGTAGAAATCGTACCATTCGAACACGGTGCCAAGCGAACTGGCGGTGATCACCAGCCGTTCGTTGTGCGTGACCGGTCCCGGTGCGGTGTCGAAAGTCGTTGCCATTGTGGTGTTCCCCCCCGGGGTGGCCCGCGATGCCGGGCCGTGTTTTTTGTGGCGCCAATCGACAGTGTTTGGGCCGGGTTTGTCAATCACCAACCGTGATTGTCGCAAACGGTTCGTGAAGATCAGAGCGATTGCGCGCGCCAAAATCAGCGCCGCGACCACGCGACGGCTTTGCAGGGCGGCTCGGACGCGCCATACGGTGGGCAGGCACCGCGCGTGGCGCAGGAGGTTTTGATGGGCGAGGCAGTGTATCCGGTTCCGGCAGGCTGGGCGCAATCGGCGATGATCGATCAGGCGCGGTATGAGGACATGTACCGGCGCTCGATCGAGGAACCCGACGCGTTCTGGCGCAAGGAGGCGCAGCGGCTGGACTGGATCAAGCCGTTCACGACGGTAAGAAACACGTCGTTTCATCAGGCCGATTTCGGGATAGAATGGTTTGCCGATGGCACGCTGAACCTGTCGGCCAATTGCCTCGACCGCCATCTGGCAACGCGCGGCGATGCGATCGCGATCCTGTGGGAGCCCGACAGCCCGGACGAGCCCGAGCGGCGCATCACCTACAAGGATTTGCACGCCGACGTGTGCCGCGCGGCGAACCTGCTCAGGGCGCGCGGCGTCAAGGCGGGCGACCGCGTGACGCTGTACATGCCGATGGTGCCCGAAACAGCGGTCGCGATGCTGGCATGCGCGCGGATCGGCGCGGTGCATTCGATCGTGTTCGCCGGGTTTTCGCCCGATGCACTCGCCGGGCGGATCACCGATTGCGACAGCCATATCGTGCTGACCTGCGACGAAGGCTTGCGCGGCGGTCGCAGGGTGCCGTTGAAGGCCAATGTCGACGAAGCGCTGAAACAATGCCCCGATGTCGCCACGGTGATCGTGCTCAAACGCACCGGCGGCGCTGTCGCATGGGACGATAGCCGCGATGTGGATTGGCATGCGGGGCTGGCCGAACAGTCCGCGCAATGCCCGCCTGTGGAAATGAACGCCGAAGACCCGCTGTTCATCCTCTACACCTCGGGCTCGACCGGCAAGCCCAAGGGCGTCATGCATACCACTGGCGGCTATGCGGTATGGGCGTCGATCACGCACGAATACGTGTTCGATTACCGCCCGGGCCAGGTGTTCTGGTGCGCGGCCGACGTGGGCTGGGTCACCGGGCATTCGTATGTCGTCTACGGCCCGCTGATGAACGGCGCTACCACCGTGATGTTCGAAGGCGTGCCCAATTACCCCGATCCCAGCCGTTTCTGGCAGATCGTCGACAAATACGGCGTCGAGATTTTCTATGGCGCCCCCACCGCGCTGCGCGCGCTGATGCGCGAAGGCGATGCGTGGGTGAAGAAGACCAGCCGGGCGAGCCTGCGCCTGCTGGGATCGGTGGGCGAGCCGATCAATCCCGAAGCCTGGGAGTGGTATCACAATGTCGTGGGCGACGGGCGTTGCCCGATCGTCGACACCTGGTGGCAGACCGAAACCGGCGGGATCATGATTACGCCACTGGCCGGCGCCACCGCGCTGAAACCGGGCTCCGCGAGCCGGCCCTTTTTCGGCGTCAAGCCGGCGCTGCTCGATAATGATGGGCGGGTGCTGGAGGGCGCGGCCGATGGCTGCCTGGTCATCACCGACAGCTGGCCGGGGCAGATGCGCGGCGTGTGGGGCGATGCGGAGCGGTTTTTCCAGACGTATTTCACCACATTCAAGGGCCAGTATTTCACCGGCGACGGGTGCCGCCGCGACGAGGACGGATATTACTGGATCACCGGGCGCATCGACGATGTGATCAATGTGTCCGGCCACCGCATGGGCACGGCGGAGATCGAGAGCGCACTGGTCGCGCATCCCAGAGTGGCCGAAGCCGCGGTCGTGGGCATGCCGCACGAAATCAAGGGCCAGGGCATTTACGCATTCGTTACATGCAACGCCGATGTCAGCCCCGACGATGCGCTGCGCCAGGAGCTGGTCAAATGGGTGCGCCGCGAGATCGGACCCATTGCCACGCCCGATGTGATCCAGTTTGCGCCGGGCCTGCCCAAGACGCGATCGGGCAAGATCATGCGGCGGATTTTGCGCAAGATCGGTGAAAACGATCTGTCGAACCTGGGCGACACGTCGACACTGGCCGATCCGTCGGTGGTCGACAATCTGCTCGCCAACCGGCCGCAACCGGCGCCGGCGTAACATCGCGTTACAATTGCGGTGATTTGCCGTCAGTGGGACAAACGCCCGGCCGGTGCGATTTTTTTCGCATCCTCTCCCAAGGCCCGGGCCGGACGATCGTCACTGACGGCAGGCCGGGGTCTAGACGTTATCGCATGACAAGTCAGCCATAATTCGCCCCGTTCCGGACAAGCTGCCAATTGTTGCGACATTGTTACCACTATGGTTTCGCATGCACCGGGTTTTGCGCTCACACGATCGACCAACCGCCTCCCGCCCGAGGTTATCTTGCCCGGCACCGGAACAAGCCGCGCCAAAAGGTATTCCGGTAATCAGTTGACAGGCATTCGAAAATTCAGGGCCTGACTGCGCACCACCTGTGCGCAATGGTCCTGCCGTCTGCGCCAAACCCCATCCCCCCCGGAGTAGACCCTATGATGACTGCAACCCGCCGCACCTTGACCACCGCCCTTGTCGCAATGGCTGCCGTCACCGCGCCGGTCGCCATTCCTGCGGCGCAGGCCCGTTCGGCCGCCGAAATCGCCGCGCAGGGCCAAAGTTCGTTGCGTCATCTCGAAGCGACCGAGCCCCAGGCCCGCTTTTATGCAAAGCACGCGCGTGCGGTGCTGGTGTTCCCGTCGATCTTCAAGGCCGGCCTGGTGTTCGGCGGCGAAAGCGGCAACGGCGTGCTGTTGATCGATGGTCGTCCGGCGGGCTTCTACAACCTTTCGGGCGGCACCTGGGGCCTGCAGATCGGCGCCGAGAAATTCAGCTATGCCCTGTATTTCATGAATGACACGTCGCTGCGATATCTGCGCAAAAGCGCGGGCTTTGCGGTGGGCACCGGCCCCAGCGTTGCGGTGATCAACAAGGGCGCTGCCGTGGCGGCCGATACCACGACGATTGCCAAGGACGTCTATGCGTTCCCCTACCGCGAAAAAGGTCTGATGGCCGATCTGACGTTGCAGGGCACGAAGATCACGCCGATCCACCCCAACTAAGCGAAGCGTTTTGCAATCGGGGTGGTAGGCTCTAGACCATGACGGACTATATCCGACCGGAACCACCCCGATGATTTGCCCAATTCGATGAGCCGGCCCAAATCGGACTCTGCCAGAATAACAATGGACGAGCTGGCCCAGGCCGCCGGCGTTTCCAAGATGACCGTATCGCGCGCACTGTCGGGCCATCCGCTGGTCAAGGACAGCACGCGCGAACGGGTGCAGCACCTCGCCCAGACACACGGGTTTCGCATCAATGTCGCTGCGCGCAATTTGCGCCAGCGCAGCACGCGCACGATCGGCGTGGTCATCGAAATGACTCCGTCGCATGACCGATCGATGGCCGAGCCGTATCCGCTGTCGCTGCTTGGCGGGATCATGCAGGAATTGACAAGCAACGCGTACAACATGGTGCTGACCACGCTGCCGCTGTTCACCGCTGCGCCGCCCGCGGTCGACGGGTTGATCCTGCTGGGCCAGGGCATGCACGAAGATGCGGTCGAAACCGTACAAAGCGCAGGCCTGCCTTACGTGATCTGGGGCTCGGTCGATGGCAACGAAGACCATGTGACTGTCGGGTCGGACAATGTCGCAGGCGGCGTGATTGCGGCGGCGCATTTGCTCGCCCAAGGCCGGCGCCGTTGCGTGTTTGTCGGCGATGCCACCCATCTTGAAATCGCCGACCGGCTGCGCGGGTTTCGCGACGGCATGGCGCAGGCGGGCGCGGCCATCGTTGCGACTGCCGACAGCCCGTTCACGCAAGAGGGCGGCTATCAGGCGGCGCGCAAGCTTCTGGCCGATGGCTGTGCGTTCGATGGCGTGTTTGCGGCGAGCGACGGAATCGCGATGGGCGTGATCGCCGCGCTGCATGATCAGGGACGCACGGTTCCCGATGATGTTGCGGTAATCGGGTTCGACGATGCGCCCGGCGCGGCGCTGTTCAGCCCGCCGGTCAGTTCGATCCGGCAGAACTGGGATCGCGGCGGAACGTTGCTGGCACAAAAGATTCTGGCGCTGACCAAAGGCGGCAAAGCCGTGTCGGAAACATTGCCGGTCGAGGCCAAACCCCGGAAATCATGATGTTTTAGCAGATACTGCCACGCACAGTGTGGCAGAAATGTGCGCGACTCAAAAAATGTTATCGATAACTTGACAACGATACCATTCGGTCTTTATTTCGCACCTCAAGACATCGACACCTGCCGACAAGGTGCGATCAGGAGAGGACCGAAAAGTGCCCGACGCCGCGCATGCGCATGCTCCAGTGATTCACCAGCCGGCTTCGAAAGAGCCACTGGCGGATTCGTTTGCGTCGCTGTTTGCGCTGGCCAACGGGCTGATCGGCATCAAGGGCTCGATCGAGGAGCGCGCCACCGCGCCCGACCTGATCCTGCCCGCCGCCTATGTCACGCGCCCGATCACGTATCACGAAGCGTTTCCCGGCTATGCCACCGCGACCGAAACCCGCGTGCTGTGCCCCAGCCCGGTGGCGTTGCGCATCGCAATCGACGGCATACCGGTGGAGATGGCGACCGCACGGCAGGACAGTTTTACACGTCATCTCGATCTGGCGACAGGCATCATGCACCGCACCACGCGCTGGCACCTGCGCGACGGCCGCACGTTCGAAATCACGGCCTTGCGGCTGGTACCGCTCGATGGCGGCCCGATCGTCGCCACCCGGTTGACCTTTACCGCGCTCGATTTTGCCGGGCACGTCAAGCTGGAGCCTGTGTTCGGCCTCGGCCAGGATTCCGCCGCCGGCGATGCCGATGATCCGCGCATTTCCGCGCGATTGGTGCGCCGCTGGCAGGCGCACGCGATCGATGCGCACCAGACTCGTTTCATCAGCGGCGACCTCGCGCTGGTCTATACCCAGGCGATCACGCCCGCCGCCGGCGCCGACATGCACGGCGGCGCGATCACCGCGCAGCTTTCGCCTGGTCAATCCATCGGCTTCGACCGCGTGGTTTCCGCCGTTTCTGCCGGCGCGCCGCCCAGCGCTCCTCTCCCCGCGTTCGGCGCGCTGGCAGAACACCAGGCCGCCGCGCTCGATCGCTTCTGGGCGGGCGCTGCCTGCACGATCGATGGTGATCCCGCGCTGACCCGCGCGCTGGCGTTCAACCAGTTCCAGATCCTGCAATCCGCCTCGCGCGACCCGGCGTTCGGCACCGCAGCCAAGGGTCTGACGGGCGACGGCTATGAAGGGCACACGTTCTGGGATGCCGAAGCGTTCCTGCTGCCCGCGCTGGTGTTCAGCGCGCCGGACCGCGCGCGCACGCTTGTCGAATATCGCATCGGTGCACTCGATGCGGCACGCACCAATGCGCGGCTGCTCGGGCATGCCGGCGCGATGTATGCATGGCGCACGATCGCGGGCCGCGAATGTTCGTCGCATTATCCGACCGGCGCCGCGCAGTACCATATCAATGCCGACATCGCGCACGCGCTGAAGCTGTATTGCGATGTCACCGGCGACACCGCGTTTCTGGCGCAGGCCGCCGAAATGCTGTTCGAGACCGCACGCGTCTGGGCGCAGATCGGGCGGTTTGATCCGGCGCGCGCCAGTGAAAACGGGGACGCTGCGTTCTGCATTTACGGCGTGACCGGGCCCGACGAATACACCGCGCTGGTCGACAACGATTTCTACACCAACGCCGCCGCGCGCCAGCACCTGGCTTTTGCGGCCGAAACTGCCCAGCACCTGAAGGCTTCCGATGCGGTCGCCTACGCCGCCCTGGCCAATCGCATTGCGCTGGATGACAGCGAGATCGCGCTGTGGGCGCGCGCCGCCGCCGCGATGTGGCTGCCGGTCGATATTGCGCACGGTGTCACGCCGCAGGATGACAGCTTTCTGTCGCGCCCGCCGTTTCCGTTTGCGCTGCGCGTGCCGGGCCGGCCATTGCTGCTCGATCATCATCCGATGACGCTGTTCCGGCACCAGGTGTGCAAGCAGGGCGACGTGATCCAGGCATTGGCGATGGGCCTTGTCGATATGCCGATCGCGCTGCAATCGGCCAATTACGCGTTTTACGAGCCGGTGACGTCGCACGATTCCACACTGTCTGCGCCTGCCTTTGCGATCGTTGCCGCGCGCATCGGGCAGTTTGCGCAGGCGCACCGGTTCCTCGACGAAGCGGCGTTCGTCGATCTGGAAAACCGCCACCACAACACCGATCACGGCCTGCACATGGCCGCGCTTGCGGGCAGCTGGACCGCGCTGGCCGCCGGTTGGGCCGGGCTTGCGGTGCGCGATGGCGCACTGCATTTCCGCCCGCAATCCGCGCCAGAGCTGACCCATTACACGCTGCGCCTGAACTGGCGCGGCAGCGTGCTGGCACTGGCAGTGACGCCCGAAGGCGCGACATACACCAGCATCGCCGGCGCGCCCGTTACCGTGTTCGATCATGGCCGTGCGCTGACCGTCGGCGCCACCCCTGTGTTCGCGCCTGCACTATCGCTGAAAGCGTTGATTTTCGACCTCGACGGCGTGTTGACCGATACGGCCGAAGACCATTGCGCGGCCTGGGGCGAATTGGCGAGGCGCCACGGATTCACGTTCGATCGCGCGTTCAATGAACACCTCAAGGGCGTCGATCGTGCCGGCTCGTTGCGCCTGATCCTGAACAATTCGGGCAAAACGCTGACCGATGCCGAATTTACCGCCTGCCTGGCCGAAAAGAACGCGATCTATCGGGAGCGGTTGCAGCATTACACCCCGGCCAATCTGTTCGATGGCGTAACCGGGCTGTTTGCTGCGGCGCGTGCCGCCGGCATCCGCATCGCGCTGGCCTCGGCCAGCCGCAATGCGCCCGATGTGATCGCGGCGCTGGGCATCGCCGACCAGTTCGATTTCATCGCCGATGCGGGCGCCATGGCCGCGCAAAAGCCCGCGCCCGATATCTTTCTGGCCTGCGCGCATGCGCTCGGGCTGGCGCCCGATGCCTGCATCGGGATCGAGGACGCACAGGCCGGCGTGGCGGCGATCCACGCCGCCGGCATGGTCGCGATCGGCATCGGCGCGCTCAACGACACCGCTTTCAACGTATCGCATATCCGCGATCTGACCTTGGCCGCAATTCTGGCCGCACACATCTGAACCCGGCAACCCCGCATCAACGGGGCGCCATTCCAGGGAGGACTACCCATGACAACCAGACTGCATACCCGCCACCTGCTGCTGTCGACGATCGCAGCGATGACTGCGCCGATCGCCGCGCAAGCGCAGACCGCACCGGCCGCGACCCCCGCAGCACCCGATGTTGCGCCCAGCGAGATCATCGTCACCGGCCATGCCGGCAGCGGCATCAAGAAGCTGGAAGCCGGCTATTCGATCACCACGATTTCATCGAACGACATCGCGATCCAGAACCCCAAGAGCACCGGCGACCTGCTGAAATCGGTTCCCGGCATCTGGGTTGAAAGCTCGGGCGGCGTCGGCACGTCGAACGTGTTCGTGCGCGGCATTCCCAGCACCGGCGATGCGCCGTTCGTCACGATGCAGCTCGACGGCATTCCGGTGTTCGGCGTCAACAGCCCGTCGTTCATGGACCAGACCGCGCTGGTGCGCGTCGATACGACGATCGCCAATGTCGAAGCGGTCAACGGCGGCCCGGCCGCGCTGTTTTCCGACGGCCAGCCAGGCCTGACCACCAACCTGATCCTGCGCGAAGGCCATGAAACCACGCAAGGCGCGGTCATGGCATCGGTCACCAACCAGGGCGCGACCCGCATCGACGGCTACTTGTCGGGCAAGCTGGCGCCCGACACCTATTACATGGTCGGCGGCTATTACCAGCGCGGCGACACCGTGCGCAGGGCCCATTTCGACACCGAAAAGGGCGGCCAGATCACGGCGAACATCACGCACAAGTTCGACAACGGCAAACTCAACATCTTTGCGCGTTACACCGACGATCACGGCGAATGGTTCCTGCCGTTCTCGACCGATGTTCCCGGCCTGAACCTGGGCACCTACAACCAGCTCAACAAGTACAACCGTACGCTGACGATCGTGACCCCCGGTTCGGGCGGCGCATCGACCGAACAGTTTGACATTGGCAAGGGCCGTGGTTGGAATGGCATCATCGGCGGCGCCAACCTGTCGCTGAGCTTGGGCGACAATATCGATTTCACCGACAAGCTCGGCGGAACCGCCGGCACGTTGCAGACCACCGGCCTGGTGCCAGCATCGCCGACCAGCCCCCTGCCCAAGCCGAGCCCGTTTTTCGGCGAATCGTTCGGCGGTTCGATTACGGTTGCGACAGCATTGGCGGCCGGGTTCGGCACGCCGGGCCAGACCGTGGTCAGCGGCATTCACACCGGCCAGGCCTTGGCAAACAGTGATTACGTCGGCCAGTTCGGCGCATGGGTTGTCGAAAAGCGCCTGCGCTCAATCAACAACGAAGCTGCGCTGACGTTCAAGACGGGCGCGAACAAGCTGACCGCCGGCTATTACTTCAACCACTTCACGTCTGACGACCTGTGGAGCCTGGGCAACAACTACTGGATGCAGGTCGGCGGCAGCAGCGACGTCGTCAATCTGAACAATGCCAATGCCACGACAGGTGCGTTCGCCATCGCCGACCAGGGCAAGGCCGACGAGAATTCGTTCTATCTGGCCGACAGTTACCAGATCACCGAGGACCTGCGCCTCGATGCCGGCATCCGCTACCAGATCCTGAAGACCGACTTCACGATCGAACACAATGGCCCAACGACGTTCATCTCGAAGAACATCCATGCGGTGCCATGGTCGGTCGGGCTCGATTACAAGGTCACGCCCAATCTGAACATTTATGTCCGTGGCAGCCAGGGCTACCACATGCCCACGTTCGACGATCTGCGCTCGCAGATCGGCAACACCGGCCCTGCGCTCGATGACAAATGGAAAGTCACCTCGATCGAAGGCGGCGTGAAGTACCACGAACGCGGCGTCGATCTGTCGGTGACCGGGTTCTATGATAAGGTTACCGGCGAAGTGTACAACGACGTCGGCGTGCCGCCGCAGATTGCGGGCTCGAAGACGTATGGCGCAGAATTTGCCGGGTCGTGGACGAGCAATTTCGGCCTGTCGGTGACGGCTGATGCGGTGATCGAAGACCCCAAGACCGCTTCGCCCGGCGACAGCTTCGACAAGTTGCAGGCCGTGCGCATTCCCAAGTACCAGTTCCGCGGCACGCCTGCGTACAAGGTCGTGTTCGGCGATACGGCGGCAACGGCCTATGCGACGTTCGAGGCATTGGGCAAGCGGTACAGCGATCTGAACAACCTGCAGCCGCTGCCTGCCTATCAGACGGTCAGCGCGGGGATCCTGGTCGAACATGCCGGGTTCAGCGCGCAGGCCGCGGTCGACAACCTGACCAATTCGCACGGTCTGACCGAAGGCAACCCGCGCTTCCTGGCAGGACCTGGCGTTGCGCTCCCCGACTTGCGCCCGATCTTTGGCCGCTCGTACAAGCTGACGCTCGGCTACAAGTTCTGATACTGAAAAGCCCCTCCCCTTCGGGGGTGGGGCTTTTTACATACACGCTTGAATCCAAATCCGCTCATCCTGGGCCGGTCGAAGGACGCGGGCGATTGTCCGGCATGGCGCAACACCGCTTGCGGGTCGGGCGGGCATTGCGCGGGTCCTTCGGCAGGCTCAGGATGAGCGGCCCTGTTATTTTGCGAATAGAGATCGCATCCATCGGGATTTAGCCATCGGTCCCTTCCCTGAAGGGAAAGTGGAAGAAAAAGGACGCCTGTCATGTCCCCCAGAACGCGGCTCATTCTCGCCATGGCGCTGACGTATCTGGCCTATGGCATGATGCTCAACACCGTGGGCACGGTCATCCTGCGCGCGATCGCCAGCCTGGGCGTGACCAAGGCCGGCGCGGGCTGGTTCGACGGGTGCAAGGATGTCAGCATCGCGGCGGTGTCGTTCCTGACCGCGAGTTACCTCACCCGCATCGGCATCCGCCGCGCGATGACAGGCGCGCTGGCGCTGTCGGTCGCGGCCTGCCTGCTGATGCCCCTGGCGAGCGCCTATTGGGCGATCTGCCTGCATTTCGTGATGATCGGCACTGCGTTCGCGTTCATCAAGGTCGGCATCTACACGCTGATCGGCCAGGTGACCGATAGTCCGCGTGCGCATGCGGCGATGGCCTCGGTGATCGAAGGCTGCTTCATGGTCGGGGTGCTGGGCGTCTCGGTGCTGTTCAGCCTGTTCGTCGGGCGCGGGCTGGTCGATACCAGCCACGACTGGCTCAACCTGTACTGGATTCTCGCAGGCCTGTGCGCGGCATGCCTGGCGCTGATGCTGACCACGAGCCCAGATCGGCCCGCCCCGTCCGGCGAAACACAGTCGATCCCGGCGATGCTGGCGCTGGCGCGGCTGCCGCTGGTGATGGTGTTCATCCTTTGCGCATTCTCCTACGTGTTCGTCGAACAGGGCATCGGCACCTGGCTGCCGACGTTCAACAACGAAGTCCTGCGCATGCCCCAGTCGATGAGCGTGCTGGCGGGCAGTCTGTTTGCCGGGGCGCTTGCGCTCGGGCGACTGGGCGGCGGGGTGGTGATCGCGCGGTTCGGGTGGTACCGCGTGGTCAATGTGTCGCTGGGCGCGGTGGCGCTGGCGATCATGGCGATCGTACCGCTCAGCCACCATCTGTCGCCGGCGCCGGTGTCCGACTGGGCGCATGCACCGCTGGCGATGTGGCTGTTCCTGGCGATCGGGTTGTTCATGGCGCCGATCTATCCGACGCTGGTGTCGGTGCTGCTGTCGTCGAGCCCCAAAGTGCGCCACGCCGAGTTGATGGGCCTGGTCGTGATCTTTTCGGCGCTGGGCGGCACGACCGGTTCGCGCCTGACCGCGATGCTGTTTTCCGGGCTCGATGGCGCGACGGCGTTTGGCTGCATGGTGGTACCGATTGCAGTGCTGGCGGTGGGCGTGACGATGCTGCGCCGGCGTCAGATGCTGGCAACCGTGGCCGATTGATCCAGCCGCCATGTTGCGTCACAAGAACGCGATGAGCACATGGCTGAACAATGCATGGTATGTCGCGGCCTGGACCGATGAGATCACCGATGCCCCGATCGAGCGGCAGATCATCGATGAACGCGTGGTGCTGTGGCGCCAGGATAGCGGCGATTACGCAGCCGTGTCGGCGTTCTGTTCGCACCGGCGGCTGTCGCTGGCCAATGGGCGGGTTGCGGGGAACCGCATCCAATGCGGCTATCACGGGCTCGAATTCGCCAGCGATGGCCGGTGCATGACGGTGCCGTGCCAGAATGCGGTGCCGCCTGGCGCGGATATTCGCGGCTATCCGGTCGCCGAACGCTGGGGCCTGGTGTGGATCTGGATGGGCGATGCAGCCCGTGCCGATCCCGCGACGATCATCGACGTGGCGCATTGGGGATCGCCCGAGTGGGGCTACAATCGCGGCGCAGCGATGGCCTATGACTGCAATTACCTGCTGATAACGGACAATCTGCTCGATCCGTCGCACGTGACCTGGGTCCACCGGACGAGCTTTGGCGGCACCACCGGCGATGCCGAGCCGATGCGCATCCGCGAAGCGCCTGACGGGTTTACCGTCTCGCGCTGGACCAGCGATACGCCGGTCGCGCCGTTCTATCGCGAGCTCGTGCCGTTTGCCGGCAATGCCGACCGGTTGCAGCACTACGAAGTCCGCTATCCTGCGCTGGCAGTAATCAAGGCGGTGTTCGTGCCGGCCGGCGAAGGCGGCGACAATGCCGAGGCCAACGCCCACGCGTTCATGATGGATTCCTACAATTTCATCACGCCAGAGACCAGCGGCCGCAGCCGGTATTACTGGTTCCAAATGCGCAACATCCGCCCCGGCGATACCGAGCTGTCGGTGGCAATGTCGGCAGCGGTGCTGGCCGCGTTTTCCGAAGACCTGGCGGTGCTGAATGAAGTGCAGCGCGGTATGGACACCGCAACCGGGCCGACAATCTCGATCGCAACCGATGCCGGACCGTTGCGTTTTCGCCAGCGGCTCGAACGCCTGATTGCCGCCGAGACTACCTGAACGCCAAAACCAGCCCTGCCACGATCGCAAACAGCCCCGCCAGCCCCAGCGGGGCCATGGCATGCCCCAGCACGACCCAGTCGAGCACTGCGGTCACGCCCGGCACCAGGTACATCGTGCTGGTGACATTGACGAGATTGCCGCGCGCGATCATCCGATACAGCGCAAACGTCGCGCCCACCGAAATGCCCAGCCCCAGCCACATCCCCGCCACCAGGAATGTCGGCGTCCACGCCATATGAAACGGCTCGAACGGGGTGATCGCCAGGACCACCCCCAGCCCCACCAGATATTGCAGCGGCAAGACCGCTGATGGCGCCTGCGTCTCGCGCTTTTGCAGAATCGATCCCGCCGTGATCCCGACCAGCGCCAGCAGCGCAAACCCCAGCCCCGCTGCGCCGAACTGCTGCCCCGCAATCCCGTCCCACACGATCATCGCCACACCCGCCAGTGCGCAGCATAATCCGGCGATCCGGCCTGGCCGAAACCCCCGCTCGGTCAGCGCCAGAGTCAGCAGCGGCTGGATCCCCAGCAAAGTCGCCAGCATCCCGGGCCGCAAGCCATGCTCCATCGCCAGCAGATAGCACGTGGTATACACCCCCGCGATCAGGAACCCGGTCAGCACCACGCGCGGCCGACTGGCCCGTGTCGGCAACAGCCGCCCGCGTGACACCGCGATGGCGATCAGCACCGTCAGCGCAAACGCATAGCGCACCAGCAACAGCGCAAATGGCGACCCCTGCGTCAGCGCGATCTCGGACACGATCGCGCCGCTGCTCCACAGCAGCACGAACAGGCCGGTCAGGATGATGGTGCCGGCATTCGACTTGGTTTGCATTATACCCACCGGCGCGGGCTAGGGGGAATACAAGGTTGAGGGCAAGGACCTTTTCATATCCTCCCCGGCACGGGGAGGGGGACCGCGCCCCCTCTTTCTTGGGGCGTGGTGGAGGGGCGTTGCCCCAACGGAATACCCCGATCATGAACGCCGCGCGCAAACATGGCGCGCAGGCGTATCATCGCTGTGCTGCTTCCGGAGGCAACGCCCCTCCACCACCCTGCGGGCGGTCCCCCTCCCCGTTCCGGGGAGGATTTGTGAGTTTTCCGCGAGCACGCAAACGGCGGTAGAGCACCGTCCACAGCGTCAGCCCGCCGATCGTGACATACCCGACGATCGGTCCCACCACGAGATACTGCCCCACGCTCAGCGTCTCGATCAACACCACCGACACCAGAAAATCGGCTAGCAGGCCAAATCCCCAGGCCAGCGTCATCACCATGATCATCCGGTTCAACCGCCCTGCCCCGCGCGCCTCGTCGAATTGCGCCAGCGCCTCGGCCGATTCACGCGCCACCGTCGCGCGAGCGAGCGGGCCGATCAGCGGCCGGCCGATCGCAGCCGAACCCAGGAATGCCAGCGCAATCAGGAACGTGACCAGTTTTTCGCGCAATTGCAGGAATTTCGCGGATCCCCCACCGGCCATCGCCACCAGCGACAGCACGATCCCGGCCAGCACCATCACCGACAGCGCATCGATCCGCCCGCGCCGCACCAGTTCGACGATCGACCACAGCAGCGGCGGCACCGAAGAGGCCAGCAGCGCAGCGACATCGCCATGGCGGTCATGCACCAGGTTATAGATGATGATCGGCCCGACCAGATTGACGATCGCTTCGACCGCCAGTGTGGGACCATGTTGGCGCAGCCAGGTCATCACGCGATCCAGTTCCCGTGAAAGCCTGGTGGCACCCGATGCGGCAGATGGATCACCGCGACCGGCGCGCCTTCGAAATCGCGCGCGTCGATGATCACGCAATCTGTGGTCTGCTGCGCCATGTCGACGACCAGGCCGATCAGCCAGCCGTGGCCTTCGGGCGCATCGGGTGTTTCGGGCACGAACACGAATTCGCCCGGGTGCCTGTCCGCCCCGAAATCATGCACCTGCCGCGTCCCCATGGCCAGGTCATGCGCATACAGGCGCGTGGCGCCGACCACCCGGGCCTCGGGCACGGTCGGCGTCGCCATCGACCAGGCGTAGCGATACGGCTGCCCGAAAAAGCGTTCGTCAGCGCGGGGAAATTCCTGCGGCGCGGCGTCGATCGTCGTGATCGCCACGGATTTGCCCAGCGGATCGATCGTCCAGCGTTCCAGCCCGCGCGGCCTGGCATCGGGGCCGCGCGCACCTTCGCCGAACATCGTGTCATAGGCGCACACATCCATCACCACCCGGCCATCGGGCGCGTCGTAGGCATTAGCGACGTGGAACACATAGCCGGGCGCGACATCGCACCAGATCACATCCTCTTGCGTACCGTGGCGCGGCATCAGCCCGATCCGTGGCGGATGCGCCGGGTTCCAGCGATAGGGAAAACCGTGGCCGGCGATCAGCGTCTTGACCGAGAATGTGCACGGCATGTCGAGAATGATCGCAAAACGATCGGTGATCGCACAATCGTGGATCATCGGGCCATGCTCCACCGCGATCGGTTCTTCGCGCGTGACCCGGCCGGCCGCATCGACCACGACGTGGCGGATCGTTTCGGGATCGAACGCATCGTAACAGATCGCATGGTGTTCGCCGGTGCGCGGATCGCGATGCGGATGCGCGGAGAAACTGCCCTTGAGCCCGCCATCGAACGGATTGTAGGCCTGGTGTTCGAGCGTCACGTCCAGCTCGACGGGGTAACTGCCCGCCTCGACCAGGGCAAAAGTCCGCCCGGCGATATCGACGACATTGGTGTTTACCGTGTCGAAATTGTGGCGCGGCCCCGGCGCCGGCGCGAGCCCGCGCGCCTTGGCCACGGCGTCGGAGCGGATCCAGCGGTTGCGATAGCCGGTGGCGCGACCCCCGGCGATGGCAAGCGCATGGATCATGCCATCGCCCATGAACCAGTGATACGATGCCGGGTGGGCGGCGACCGGATTGGGCCCGATACGCAGGTATTGCCCGTTCAATCCGGATGGGATCGTGCCGGTGACGGTCAGGTCGGTCAGCGTCAGTTCTTCGGTCATCGGCGCGTGGATGCCGTGGAGGAACGGATTGCCGCCCACGGGTTCGCGCAGGCGTTTGCGGTTGAATTCGGCAAGCACGTTCACGCCTGTGGTGACGGTCTTGCGGATCAACGTTTCGATCGGGCTTCCCATGTCGGCCTCCTATGTTTACACTGTAATCATGACCCCCAATGATAACACTGTCAACATAAAACCGCGCGGCTATCATCATGGCGATCTGCGCGCCGCGCTGATCGACGAGGGGCTTCGCCTGCTGGCGATCCGCAATGCCGATGCGATGAGCCTGCGCGAGGTAGCGCGCGGGGTAGGGGTCAGCGCGACGTCGGTCTATCGCCATTTTCCCGACAAGGACGCGCTGATGGCGGCGCTGGCGGTGGAGGGTTTGAAAATGCTCGGGGCTGCGCAGCGTGTGGCGAGCGCAGCGGCGGGGGATGCGGATGCCGGCTTTGCCGCGAGCGGGCGCGCCTATATCCGGTTTGCGCTGGCCAATCCCGCCCTGTTCCGGCTGGTGTTCACAACGCCCGCGCTGAAACATGCCGACACGCCGGTGCTCAGCGATTCCGAAGCCGGCGCGTTGTTGCTGGCCAATGCGGCGCGTATTGCCGACGAAGGCGGCGGTGAAGCGCAAGTGCGCGCGATACAGGCCTGGGGCATGGTGCACGGTATCGCGATGCTGATGCTCGACGGGCAGATCCCGGCGGAGATGGACCTGGTGGATCGTGCGCTGTGCTAGCCCAGCGCTTGCGCCAGTTTCTCGCGATCGAGCTTGCCTTCCCAGCGCGACACCACCAGCGTCGCGACGGCGTTGCCCATGAAATTGGTGAGGCTGCGGCATTCGGACATGAACCGGTCGACACCCAGGATCAGCGTCATCCCGGCGATCGGCACCGATGGCACGATCGCCAAAGTCGCCGCCAGCGTGATGAACCCCGCGCCCGTCACGCCTGCGGCGCCTTTCGATGACAGCATCGCCACGCCCAGCAGCAGCGCCTGCTGCCCCCAGGTCAGATCGACCTTGCACGCCTGCGCGATGAACAGTGCGGCCAGCGTCATGTAGATATTGGTGCCATCGAGGTTGAAGCTGTATCCTGTAGGCACGACCACGCCGACGATCCCGCGCGGCGCGCCGGCCGCCTCCAGCTTCTGCATCAACGCGGGCAGCGCGCTTTCCGATGACGAAGTGCCGAACACGAGCAGCAGCTCGGGCGTCAGGTAGCGGATCAGGCGCAGGATCGAAAAGCCGGCGAGCCTCGCCACCACGCCCAGAATGACCACGACGAACAGGATGGACGTCGCATAGAATGTCAGCACCAGCAGCGCGAGATGCGCCAGCGCACCCAGTCCGAATTTGCCGACGGTAAACGCCATCGCGCCAAAGGCGCCGACCGGCGCTGCGCGCATGATGATCGCGACCAGCCGGAACAGCACCGCGCCCAGATCCTCGAACAGCTCCAGCAATCGCTCGCCGATTGCGCTATCGGGCACCGTTGCCAGCGCAATGCCGAACAGCACCGCGACGATCAGCACTTGCAGGATATTGCCCTCGGTCTGCGACGACACCAGCGTATCGGGGACCAGCCCCATGAAGAAACCGTTCAGCGTGCCATCGTGAGACTTGGCGACATAATCGGCGATCTTGCCCGCATCGAGCGCGCCCGGCGCGACCATCAGTCCGGCACCCGGGCGCACGACATTGGCGACGACCAGCCCGAGCACGAGCGCAAACCCCGACATCACGAGGAAGTAGCCCAGCGCCCGCGCCGTCACCCGCCCCAGCGCGCCCAGGTCGCGCATCCCGGCGATACCGGTCACGATCGATACGAAGATTACCGGCGCAATCACCATCCGCACCAGCTTGACGAACAGGTCGCCCAGCGGTTTAAGCGCCGCGGCGGCCTGTGGCGCAAAGATTCCGATCATCACGCCTGCGATGATCGCGATCAGCACTTGCACCGGCAACTGGCCCAGCCAGCGGAGTGATGATGACGGCACGGCTAGTCCTTCTTCTTGCCCCCCTCCCCTTCAGGGGAGGGGCCGGGGGTGGGGCGTTTCGGCTACAACCCACACCTGCATGAGCGTCGGCTTTGAGGTCAGCGTTCACTATGGGTCGTGGCGATCGGCCTTGCAACAGACCTGCGCCTGTCGATCGCAATTTGGCGATTGGCGCCTGCACGTATAGCATGCGTGTCATGCTGAACCGCCTCGCGCTTGCCTTCGCCCTGTTCCTGCCGATGCCCGCCATGGCCGCGCCAATGCTGCTGCGCCCGGCGCAAGTGTTCGACGGGGTAGATCCCGCGCCGCACTCCGGCTGGCAAGTGCTGGTCGATGGCGAAAAAATCGTCGCTGTCGGCCCGGCGCTGGCGGTGCCCGATGGCGCCAAAACAATCGACCTGCCGGGCGCCACGCTGATGCCCGGGATGATCGAGGGCCATGGCCACCTGTTTCTGCACCCCTACAACGAAGTGCCGTGGGACGACCAGGTGCTGCACGAGGCGCTGGCGCTGCGCACCGCGCGCGCGGTCATGCAGGCGCGCGCGACATTGCTCGCCGGGTTTACCACCGAGCGCGATCTGGGCACCGAGGGTGCGGGCTATGCCGATGTCGGCCTGCGCGATGCGATTGCGCAAGGGATCGTCCCCGGGCCACGGATGATCGTGGCCACCCGCGCCATCGTCGCGCGGGGCGCGTATGGGCCAAAGGGGTTCGAGCCTGGCGTTTCCGTGCCGCTGGGCGCCGAGGAAGTGTCGGGCATCGATGAAATCGTGCGCGCCGCGCGCAGCCAGATCGCGGCCGGCGCCGATGTCGTGAAACTGTATGCCGATTACCATTATCAGCGCGGCGAACCGAGCCGGCCCACGCTGACACAGGCCGAAATGGCCGCCGCGGTCGCGGTTGCGCACGATGCCGGGCGCATTGTCGCGGTGCATGCGGTTACCGCCGAAGGGATGCGCCGCGCGATTGCGGGGGGCGTCGATACGATCGAGCATGGCGATGAAGGCACCGCCGAGCTGTTTCGCGCGATGCACGACAAGGGCATTGCCTATTGCCCGACGCTATCGGCAGGCGATGCAATCGCGCGGTATCGCGGATGGGATGGCAAAGCGCCAGCGCCGGCAGGAGTCGCGCAGTCGATCGCCGCGTTTCACCTGGCGATGGCCGCGGGTACGCCGATTTGCGTGGGCGGGGATGTCGGCGTGTTTGCGCATGGCACCAATGCGCGCGAGCTGGAGCAGATGGCCGCCGCCGGAATGGCGCCGCCGGCCGTGCTTATCGCGGCGACATCGGGCAATGCGCGGTTTTTTCACCTGGGCGACCGGCTGGGCCGGGTAAAGGCTGGCATGCTGGCCGACCTGGTCGCGGTGACGGGCGATCCGACCCGGGATATCGGCGCGGTGCGCCACGTGGTCCTGGTGATGAAAGGCGGCGCGGTCGTCTTGCCCTAGGCCAGATGCAGACCGTAGATCAGCGCCAGGCTGATGCTGCCCAGCATCGCCAGCGACAGCACCACCGCCGTCGTGACCCGCGGGCCTGCCTGGCGCAGCGCGCGCATGTCGACGCCAAGACCGAGCGCCGCCATCGACACGACGGTCAGCCAGGTCGATGCATGGCCGATCGGCGCGAGCATCACGTGCGGCACGACATCGAACGAGCGCAAGCCGACCAGGCCGATAAAGCCCAGGATGAACCATGGCACCAGCGTTGCAATGCTGATGCGTTTGCGCGGCATCGCCGGGCCGGCAACATCGCCGAGATGCGGCGCACACATCGCCATGACGACGCACACCGGCCCGAGCATCAGCACGCGCACCAGTTTGACCAGCGCGCCCATCTGCACCGCGATCGGGCCCATTGGCGCAGCGGCGGCAAGCACTTGCGGCACTGCATAGACTGTCAGGCCGGCCAGCGTGCCATATTGCAGCACGCCCAGATGCAATGCGAAACCCAACAGCGGCAAGCCAAGCACGACGGCGACGCCGAGCAAAGCGGTAAAGCTGATCGCAGCGGCGACGTCGTCGCTATCGGCATCGATCACCGGGGCAACCGCGGCGATCGCCGAATTGCCGCAGATCGAATTGCCGCAGGCGACCAGCAGTGCCATGCGCGGGCTGAGCCGCAGCACGCGGCCGATGACATAGCTGCTGGCGATTGCCGCAACCACGGTGAGCGCAATGCCGACCACCATCACCGGCCCGGCCGCCGCAATCATCGCGGCGCTGACCGAAGCGCCAAGGAGAACGACCGCAATTTCCAGGATGGTGCGCGCACAGAACGCGATTCCGGGCAGCCAGCGCTGGCCCGGGGTCCACACCATGCGCAGCACGGCCCCGGCCAGGATCGCTAGGACCAGGCTTTCCAGCCAGGCACGACCGAATGCAGCGCGCTCGACGCTTTCCAGCACCGATGCGATCCCGGTCACGGCAACGCACAGGACGATGCCGGGGGCCAGTTTGCGCAGATCGCTGGTGGTCGTGTGGGCAAATTCCATGCGGCAGGCATGAGCGCAGCCCTTTGATTAATCCAACAGATTGTTTATATGGTTCCAATCAGATTTGCAGATTGATATGCTGGGCGCGGTGACGCGTTGGTGTATGTTGTGCACGGCTTTAGTCCAATTCCAGCCGGATTTTCGCCCGGCTGCCGATCGAACCCATCACCAAAAACGATCAGATCACCCAGTCGACGCTCTCTTCGTAACTGGCGATCACGTCTAGCAGCGCCTCGGCGGCTTTGCCGCGATAGCGTTCCTTGTGCCGCATCGCAAAGAATGGCCGCGCGGGCAGATCGCAGGCGGGCGCGCTGATCGAGCCGCTGTGCAGCGCCGGCGCGACGACCAACCGCGACAGCACCGCATACCCCGCGCCCGCACGCACCGCCGACAGCACCGCCTCGTTTGACGGCAAGGTCAGCGCGACGGCAAACGCATCTGGATCGAGCCCGCGATCGCGCATTGCCGCTTCAAAGCTCGATCGCGTGCCCGATCCGCGCTCGCGCATGATCCAGTCGGTTTGCGCCAGCCAGGCGTTGGTTACAGGATCGGTGCCCGCCACGCCGGGCGGCCCGACCAGCACCATGCGGTCGGTGCCGATCGGCCATTGCGCCAGCGCCGGATCGTCGAGCGCGCCCTCGACAAAGCCGAGTTCCGCCTCGCCCGCCAGGACCGCGCGCGCGGTGCCGCCGGTGTTGGCAATCGCCAGGTCGAGATCGATATCCGGGTAGCGCCGGCGGAACCGCGCCAGCCGTTCGGGCAGCCAATAGGCGGCGATCGTCTGGCTGGCCGCAATCACCAGCCGCCCGCGCCGTAGCCCTGCCCAGTCGGACAGCGCGGCTCGCGCGCTCTCCACCCGCGCCATAATGCCACGCGCTTCGCCAAGGAACATCCGCCCGGCGTCGGTCAGTTCGATCCGCCGCCCGACGCGGTGGAACAGGTGGACATCGTGTGCCGCCTCGAGCGCGGCAATCGCCCCGCTGACGGCGGATTGGGTGATATGCACCGCTTCGGCGGCACGAGTCATGTTCTCGCGCTCGGCCACGGCGATAAAGATGCGCAATTGTTCGAGTGTCATCGCCGATGGGCATACGCGCAAGTCAGGCGCGGTGCAAAGCGCGTCCGACTATGCGATCGAGCGAGAATGCACCGCCGCCATAGGCAATCAGCGGCAACAACAGTCCAGCCCAGGACAGATGCGTCGGCCACGCGTCGGGGTAGACGAACACTTCGATGACCGTGGTCATGCCAAGCAGCGCAAGCGCGGAAAACCGGGTGCCCAGGCCCAGAACGAGCAGGATCGGAAACAGGTGTTCCGAATATGTCGCCAGATGCGCGGCGATATGCGGCGGAACGAACGGCAGTTTGTAGTCGGTTTCGAACAGGTAATACGCGCTGTCGGTAATGTGCAGCACACCGGTGACTTTGCTGCGGCCGGACAGGAAAAAGATCGCGGCAATGCCCAGGCGCGCGACCAGCAGCAGCAGGGCATCAGGCAGCAGGCGTCGCGCGGCAGAGGCCGCGTGGTCATAGATTTCGATCATGTCGGGGGCTTTCATGCCCCCTCCCCGTCAGGGGAGGGGCTTTTGCATCAGTGGATCAGCGCGAAGTCAGCGAGCCGTTGCCCTTGGGCGTCTTGGTCGCGGTGCACGTGCCGGCTTTTACCAGCTTCCACGAATTGCCCTGATAATCGACTTTCTGCGTTCCGGCACAGCTCGTGCCGGCACCGGCCGCGCAATCGTTTTGCCCCGCCTTTGCGATGCCATAGCATTTTTCCATCGCAGGCTTGGCATCGGCGGCATGCGCAGCGCCGGCAACGAGGCCAAGGGCGATGCTGGCGGCAAATACGGTGGTGGTTATTTTCATCGGGGTTCTCCTGTTGGATATGGTATGGATGAACACGGTTGCCCATCCCGGCCAGTCATTTCGGCCCTCTCACCAGATTGGTTACGCGGCACAGGCTTTTAATTTTTTTACACACCAGGCTGTAACCGTTCAAGCACGACCTGCGAATTCGGTCAGGCCACACCGGCACAACGAGGAGTTTGCCCGATGACCAATTCTGTTTCACGCCTTGCACCGTCCGTTTTCGCAATCGCCAGCCAGGCCGCGCTGCTTGCCATCGCCCTGTCCGCCGTGCCTGCCACGGCAGAGGCAAAATCTGCCAAGGCCGTGCATTGCTATGGCATCAACACCTGCAAGGGCACATCGGATTGTGCGACCGCAAAGAACAGCTGCAAGGGCCAGAACACCTGCAAAGGCATGGGCTTCAAGGCAGAAAGCGCCGACCAGTGCAAAGCCGACGGCGGCAGCCTGACCGAAGCGAAGTAACCATCGTTGCGGCGGCCGCGTAAGAGATACGCGGCCGTCGCCTGTTCGGGATACCCCCATGACCCCTGCTCTTTCCGGCTTCGGCCTGGGTATGCGGCGGCCGCATTACGCCAGCTTTACGGGCGGCGAAGCGCCGGTTGATTTTTTCGAAGTTATTTCGGAAAATTTCATGGTCGCAGGCGGGCGCCCGATCGACACGCTGATGCGGGCGAGGGAACACTATCCCGTGGCGCTGCATGGCGTGTCGCTATCGGTCGGCTCGGCCGATGGTCCCCATCCCGATTATCTCGATCGGTTAAAAATCCTGGTCGACCGGATCGAACCTGCGGTCGTGTCCGACCATCTGTGCTGGACCGGAACCGGCGCGTTCAATTCGCACGATCTGCTGCCCGTGCCGCTGACCGGGGAAGCGCTCGATACCGTATGCGAAGCGATCGACCGCGCGCAGACCCATCTCAAGCGCCGGATGCTGTTCGAAAATCCATCCACGTATATCGAATTTCCCGGCACCATGCCCGAATGGGAATTCCTGCGCGAAATGGTCCGCCGCACCGGCTGCGGCCTGCTGCTCGATGTGAACAACGTGTTCGTGACCGCATCGAACCATGGGTTGGACCCGCGCGACTGGCTCGGCGGCCTGCCGCTCGATGCGGTCGGGCAGATCCATCTTGCCGGGCACAGCCAGGGCGCGCACGGGCTGATCGACACGCATGACGCTGCGGTCGATCCCGCGGTGTGGGCGCTCTATGCCGAAACGATTGCGCGCACCGGTCCGCTGCCGACGATGATCGAACGTGATGGCGATATTCCGCCGATCGATGACCTGTTGGCCGAGCTGGCGCTGGCGCGCGCGACTGTACCGGCATGACCGAACCGTTGGCCGATCTGCAGACCCGCTTTTGCGCCTGGCTGCGCGAAGGCGACGAGGATCTCGCCGCGCGTCTGGCGCCCGCATTGCGCGTCGGCCCCGGACTGACGGTCTATCAGAACAACTATCGCACCACGCTGGTCGAAGCCTTGCGCGAAACGCATCCGCGGGCGTTGCTGTGGCTGGGCGATGCCGCGTTTGAAAGCATTGCGGCCCGGTTTATCGATGCGCAGCCCTCGTCGCACTGGACGATCGATGCCTATGGCGCGGGGTTTCCGGCGTTGTTGCACAAGACTGCCGGTGCGATCGCAGCAGAGCTGGCGGCGATCGACCGCGCGGTGGGGGAGGTGTTCGTCGGGCCCGATGCGGTGCCGGTGCAGGCCGATACGCTGGCCGATGTCGATTGGGATGACGCGGTGATCCGGCTGGTGCCGTCGCTGGTGGTGTTGCCGATTGCCACCAATGCCGATGCGCTGTGGCTGGCGCTCGCCAATGGCGACGCCGTGCCTGCGGCGGATCGTGCCGCGCCGGGCACGTTGATGCTGTGGCGTCAGGGTTTCGAGCCGGTGATGCGGCGGGTCGATGCCGGAGAGGCAGTGATGCTGGAACGCTCGATTGCGGGCGCCAGCTTTGCCGCGATCTGCCAGGAACTGGCGCAATCGGGAGACGAGGCTGCGGCAGTGACTGCGGCTGGTACGGTCCTGGGCCGCTGGCTTGGCGAAAGCCTGATCGCCGGGTTTAACTGAAGTCTTTCCCCCTCCCCTGACGAGGCGAGGCTTTTTTGCTGCGTGTCACCAGCGCAACGCACGCGGCCCCATGATCGCCCCCAGCGCCGCCATGCCCGCCATGCCCAGCGTGTACCATGTCAGCACGAACAGCGCCGACGTTTCCGGGCAATGGAGACAATACAGTGTTGCACCCCATGCGCCCGCGGCCATGCCCGCCACAGTCCCGGCCAGGACCAGCCGTGTCGGCGCCAGGCGCCGCACAGACCACAACAGTCCGGCGAATATCGGGACCGCCAGCAGGAACACATTGCGCGAACACACGGTCCAGCTTGCCCCCAGCCACATCGCCAGCCAGTCTGCGCGCGGCGTCATCGCCAGCTCGCCCAGCGCGATCGCGGCCAGCCCCAGCACCGGCACCAGCATCGCCACCAGCCAGCCACCGACGCGGCCATCGGGCCGCGACAGCCGCAACATCGCCACGGTCGCGCATGCCGCCAGGCTGATCGTATAGGCGCTCTTGATCCAGAACACGGCGCCGTGCATCGCGATCACAAGGTCGGGGCGATAGCCCAGCAACCCGCCGACCGCGATCAGCGTGGCCAAAACCCCGAGCCCCAGCCCCAGCCCGACGCGACGGAGCAGCGCATGGCGCGGCACCGGGCGCAGATCGCGCGACAGCGTGGCGATCAGATCCTCGGACGTCATCGCAAACTGTCCCGCACCCGGTCGGCCAGCGCCTTGAACCCGCGATGCGCCGAAACCTTTACATCGGATTCGCCGATGCCCAGACGCTCGGCCGCTTCGGCCGTGCTCAACCCGTCGATCCGTGTCGCGCGCAACACCGCTGCCTGTTTCTCGGGAATATCCCCGAACAGCCGATCGAGATCGGACCGCGCATCGCTGGCTTCGGCAAAGGCGAATTCATCGGGCAATTCATCCCGGTCATCGAGCGCGACATGGCGCGCAGACGTGCGCCCGTTGCGCCGGTAATTGTCGACCAGCTTGTACCGCGCGATCGCAAACAGCCAGGCGCCAAAAGGGCGGGACGGATCATATGTGGCGCGACGTTGGTGCACGGCAATCAGCGTTTCCTGCAAGAGATCCTCGACATCATCTTCGCGCCCGCTAAGCCGGCGCCGGAAGAACCCACGCAACGGCGGCAACAACGCACGCAGCAATGCCGCATGCGCGGCACCATCGCCCGCCAGCCCAGCCAGCATCAAAGCCCGCAGGCGATCGTCATCATGCCGCATGCGCATTGCCCCAGCGTATTCGCGCGCGATCCGGGTTTGGTTACAGACGCGCGTGTGGAGTGCTACAACTTTGGCGGGAAGGTTTAAAGGGCCTCCGGCGGCCAAGGGCTATCGCTCATAGGCGCCAACATAACAATACCGTCGCCCCGGGCTTGACCCGGGGTCCCGCTTCTTCGGCGCGGAGACGCCCGAATTTGAAGGTACCGCGAAAGAAAAGCGGGATCCCGGGTCAAGCCCGGGAAGACGAAAACAAACAAAGTTAGCGCCTATGGGCCATCGCCCTTGCATCCCGTTGCTGTCCTGGACTGTATGCCGCCTCGGCGTTTGTGTCTCGCCGGGACGCAACTGCATAGTCAGCATGCAGTTCAAGACAAAACCCGGGTTCCAAGGGCCCTTGGCCCTTGGCCGCCGGAGGCTCTGCCTAACCCCGCTTGCGCACCGGCATCATCACCGGAATCTCCCACGGCGCCGGCGCCGGCCGCCCCAGGTAAAACCCCTGCCCGAATTCGCACCCCGCATCGCGCAGGCGTGCCAGTTGACGTGCAGTTTCGATGCCTTCCGCAACGACCGAGGTGTTGAGCAGGCGCGACAGGTGGATCACGCCTTCGAGCAGGCGATCGCCGCGCGGATCGGTGCCGAGCCCGGCGACGAATGTGCGATCGAGCTTCAGCACGTCGAAGCGATAGTGTTGCAGATAGGCAAGCGAGGAATAGCCCGCGCCGAAATCGTCGAGCGCGAGGCGGATACCCAGCGCACGCAACTGCTGCATGTGATGCTGCGCGCTGGCGACACTGCCGATGGCGGTGCTTTCGGTGATTTCAAGCAGCAGGCGATCGGGCGCCAGACCGCTGCGTTCGAGCGCGGTACGGACCAGCGGCACGATATTGCCATTGGCGATCCACTGCGCCGACAGGTTGACCGCGTAATTGAGATTGGCCGGCCCGCGCGCGGCTTCGTCACAGGCACGATACAGCACCCACGAGTCGAGCCGGCCCGACAGGCCGCTGGCTTCGGCCAGGGGCACGAAGTTGTTGGGCGAGATCACGCCCAGGCGGGGATGCCGCCAGCGGACGAGCGCTTCATAACCGACAAGCTTGCCGGTCGCGAGGTTGTGCGACGATTGCCATTCCAGAAACAGCTGGTCACGCTCGATCGCCATGGCCAGTTCGGCGGCCGGCGCGCTGTCGGCGTCTGCGGCGCCATTGTGATGGTTCGATGCGGTCCAATCGCCGGCAAACACCACCTGGCCGCGCCCGGCGCGTTTGGCGTCGAACATCGCGCGGTCGGCCACGCGCAGCAGGTCGCGCGGCAAGACCGCATCGCGGGGCGCCTGCGCCGCGCCAATCGACACACCCAGCGCCACTTCGTGATCGAGCATCATCACCGGATCGGCACAGGCGCGCAGCATGCGCGCCGAAACCTGTTCCAGCACCGACTGATCGACCGGATGGATCAGCAGGACGACAAATTCGTCGCCGCCGACACGTGCCACCAGATCGCCCTGGCGCACCGCAGTCTGCAACCGGCGCGCGGTTTCGCGCAGCAGTGCATCGCCGAATTCATGACCATACGTGTCATTGACGTGTTTGAACTTGTCGAGATCGAGATACAGCAGACCGCAGTTTTCGCCGGCAAGCGTCGCGCCCATCGCGTGTTCGATTTCGCGATCGAGCCCGCGGCGATTGAGCAATCCGGTCAGAGGATCGCGATCTGCCGCTTCGCGCAGCATCGTGTTGCGGCGGTGCAATTCCATCAGCGACCGGGCGTTGTCGGCCAACCGCGCCAGCATTTCCCGATCTTCCGGGCCAAATTTGCGCGGCTTGCGATCGATCACGCACACTGTGCCCAGCGCCGAGCCATCATCGGCCACGATCGGTGCGCCCGCATAAAAGCGGATACCGGGATCACCTGTGACGAGCGCATTGGTGTTGAACCGCGAATCCAGGGTAGCGTCCTCGATCACCGTCACCACATCGGGCGTCGTGATCGCATGCGTGCAGAACGCCAATTTGCGCGGTGTCTCGCTTGCAGAAAGGCCGACTTTGGCCTTGAACCACTGGCGATCGGCATCGACCAGCGACACCAGCGCGATCGGCGTCCCGAAATGGGCGGTGGCGATTTCCACCAGATTGTCGAAGCGCCGGTCGGGCTGGGTATCAAGAATGCGAAAGTCATCGAGCGTTGCCAGACGCTCGATTTCATTCCCGGGAAGGGGATACGACAACGCACTTCTCCTTACGCGCATGGCGATCGCGGCGGGTGGCCAACTCTCGCGCGTAACGCCTGACGTCCATCCATGTTATGCGACCATACGAACGGATCGAGAAGGAATAGTTAAAATCTGCGGCTTTCCGGGGTGATGGACGCGCCCGAAATGCTCAGTCGAGCCCCATGATCGGCAGCGGTTTCAACTCTGCGGATTCAAAGCTGGCAACGGGATAGGCGCAATAATCGGCGGCGTAATAGGCGCTGGGCCGATGGTTGCCCGATTCGCCAAGGCCCCCGAACGGCGCGGCCGATGCGGCGCCGGTGGTCGGCCGGTTCCAGTTGACCACGCCCGCGCGAATTTCGCTGACGAAGCGGTCCCACAGCGCCTGATCGGTGGCCAGCAAACCGGCACTCAGGCCGAACGCGGTGGCATTGGCAGCAGCGATCGCGGCCGGAAAATCCGCCACGCGCACGATCTGCAGCACCGGCGCAAAGATTTCGCCATCGGGCACGGCCACGCCGGTGGATTCGAGCACGACCGGCCCAAAAAATGCCTCTGGCCGGCCCTCGATTGCGCTGCGATCGAGCAGCACGCGCGCGCCCGCCGCGATCAGATCGCGCAGCGCCGCACGGCTGGCGCGCGCAGCAGTCACGCTCACCAGCGGGCCCATGAATGCCGCATCCTCACCCGCGCCGATCGGCAGACGAGCGGCCAGATCGACCAGCGCGGCCACCAGCGCATCGCCGGCGCTGCCGTGTGGCACGATCAGCCGGCGGGCGCACGAGCAGCGCTGCCCGGTGGTGACGAATGCGGAATGAACGACCAGATTGGCCAGGATCGCGGGATCGGTCACGTCGTCCCACACCACCAGCGGATTGTTGCCGCCCAGTTCGAGCGCCAGGATCACGCCGGGACGATCGACGAAGGCACGGCGGAAATGGCGGCCGGCGCTGGCCGAACCGGTGAACAGCAGGCCGTCGATATCCTGGCCGAGCAAAGCGGCGCCGGTGTCGCGCCCGCCCTGCAGCACTTGCAGCACGTCGGACGGCACGCCCGCCGCGTGCCAGGCATCGATCATCGCAGCGCCGGTACCGGGGGTCAGTTCCGAGGGTTTGAAAATGACGGCATTGCCGGCAATCAGCGCTGGCACGATATGGCCGTTGGGCAGGTGACCGGGGAAATTGTACGGTCCCAGAACCGCCATCACGCCGTGCGGGTGGTGGCGCAGCACCGCGCGGCCGAACGGTTGCGCGGTGTCGCTGGTGCCGGCGCGTTCGGCCTGGGCGCGGATGGCGATATCGACTTTGCCGATCATCGCGGTGACTTCGGTGCGCGCTTCCCACACGAGTTTGCCGGTTTCATCCGCGATCAGGCGCGCCAGCGCTTCGCGGCGTTGATCGAGCACCCCGGCGTAGGCGCGCGCGATGGCCACGCGCTCGTCCACCGGCCGTCGTGCCCACGCCGACGCAGCAGCACGCGCGCTTGCGACTGCGACAGCGCACGCGGCTTCGTCGGATTCGGCCCCCTGCCACACGCAATCACCGGTCGCGGGATTGAAAGATTTCAGCAGATTTGGCATCGGCACACCTTATGCATTGTCACGGGGCATGTAATGGCCCTTGCACGCAATTTCGAGGGTGTGCCATGGCCGCGTGATGATGAGCCAAGGACAATCCATGCCTGCATTCGTTGAGCCGGACCTGATCCGCGCGCAGTTCGCCGCCGCGCTGTCGGACATGTATCGCGCCGAAGTGCCGCTTTATGCCGATCTGCTCGATATCGTTGCGGGCGTAAACGCGCGCGTCGATCCTGCCGCGCCCGAACGGATTGCCGTCGAGCGCCATGGCGCAATCCGGCTCGGCACCGCCGACGAGCTGGCGATGATGGCGCGCGCGTTTGCCGTATTGGGCATGGCGCCGGTCGGGTATTACGACCTCGCGCCGGCGGGCGTGCCGGTGCATTCGACCGCGTTTCGCCCGGTGACCGAGGCTGCGTTGGCGGCCAATCCGTTTCGGGTGTTCTGTTCGCTGCTGCGCATCGACCTGATCGGCGATGCGGCCTTGCGCGATGATGTCACGGCAATTCTGGCGCGGCGTGCGATCTTTTCCGATGTCGCGCTGGGTCTCATCACCTCGGCCGAACGCGATGGCGGGCTGGACGAAGCAGGCGCGCGCGCATTCGTGGCGGCCCTGCTCGAAACATTCCGCTGGCACAGCGATGCGACAGTCGATGCCGAAACGTATGCGCGGTTGTCTGCGCAGCATCGCCTGATTGCCGATATCGTCGCGTTCAAAGGCCCACATATCAATCACCTGACGCCGCGCACGCTCGATATCGATGCGGTACAGGCGCAGATGCTGGCGCGCGGGATCGATGCCAAGGCCGTGATCGAGGGGCCACCGGCGCGCAAAATTCCGATCCTGCTGCGCCAGACCAGTTTCAAGGCGTTGACCGAAGCGGTGCGCTTTGCTGGCCAGGACGGGCAGCACACCGCGCGGTTTGGCGAGATCGAACAGCGCGGCGCGGCGCTGACACCCAAGGGCCGCGCGCTGTACGATCGCCTGCTGGCCGATCCCGATCCCCAGGCGTTTTGCGCGTTTCCCGACGATCTGGATGCGCTGGTTGCCGAAGGCCTGATCTATGTGCGCAACGATGCACCGATCACGTATGAGGATTTCCTGCCGGTCAGCGCGGCAGGCATTTTTCAGTCGAACCTGACCGGCGAGCGTCCGCGCGATTACGGCGATACGTCGTCGCAGGCCGCGTTCGAGACTGCGCTTGGCCGCGCGGTCATCGATCCGTTTGCGCTATATGCAGCGATGGCGACAAACCCATGAAAAAGGCCGGGCCGGCGACCTTTGACAAGGTGCGCCGGCCCGGCCCCGAACGTAAAGTCTGCCCGGCTTAACGGTGTCCGCCACCGCCATGGTAGCCGCCACCGCCGTGGTAGCCGCCGCCACCACCGTGATATCCGTTGCCACCGTGGTATCCACCACCGTAGCCACCGCGATACCCGCCGCCGTAACCGCCATGGTAGCCGTAGCCGCCATGGTAGTACCCGCCACCGCCGCGATAGCCGCCAATCACGAACGGACGCGCATAGCGGGCTCCGCCATACCACCAGCCATTGTCATGCCAACCCCAACCGAGGTTGGTGTAATACGACGCCGGGTAGCAATAGCCCTGGTATCCCGGATAAGCGCTGTAGCAGCCGTTATAGGCAGGGTACGCGGGGTAATACTGGACTGGTGCCGGATAGCCATATGGCCCGTGATCGGATGCGATCGCCACACCGGCAGCCAAGCCGACTAGGCCTGCTGCAACGGCTACGCCACCGCCGCCACCGTGATAATAGCCATGACCCCAATAGGGCCGCGCCTCTGCCGGCGCCGCGCCAGCCACCAGTCCGGTTGCGAGCGTGGCCGCCAATGCCGTGCCCAAAGCGGCTTTCTTGAAAGTGATCATCATACGCCTCCTTTGGTTCGCGCTGCCGTCGGGTTGGACCGGTGTGTCCACTTTGTGCCCCGGCAGCGAGTCGTTACCATGAGTGTGGTTTTACCCTCGCCAACCTTAACGCTGGCGGACGCAGAATTGCAGCCGTCGTTCATATGCGGCAGGCCGTTTCCGGTGTGCGGGGAAATGCCTGGCGCCTTTTATTTTCCGCTGATTTCGCGGCTGGCAGCCATGAAAAATATCCGGACCACGCGTCGTGGCCGGCCGGTTTGCGCCATTAGCAAAATGCATGGGGCCGGTATCGCGCGCCGGTGCCATGTGTCATGCATCACCGCCCGACCGCCCGCGCCGTTTGTCAGGACTTCGCCCGATGTCTTCCCCCAAAGCCGCCGCGCGTCGGCCTGTCGATACCCGCGCCGCGCTGATCATGGTGGTGCTGTGCGCGGTGTGGGGCACGCAACAGGCGATCGTGAAGCTCGCCGCAGCCGACATGAGCCCGACGCTGCAGATGGCGTTCCGGTCGGGCGTTGCGACGCTGGGCGTGCTGATACTGGCCCGGGCACGCGGGGAATTGCGCTGGTTTTCGCGCGCGACGCTGGTCCCGGGCATGGCGATCGGGCTGTTCTTCGGGCTCGAATTCGCCTGTGTGGGAGAGGCGCTGCGCTATACCAGCGCATCGCACGTGACGGTCTATCTCTATTCGGCGCCGATCCTGATCGCGATCGGGCTGGGTGTGATGCACCGCGATGAACGGTTGCACGCGCTGCAGTGGCTGGGCGTGCTGTTTTCGTTTGCGGGCATTGCCGTGACGTTTCTGGGCCGGGGACAGCCGGTGCAATATCCGTCGATGCATTGGGGCGATGCGCTGGCGCTGACAGGCGCGATGTCGTGGGCGCTGACCGCCATCGTCTTGCGCGGATCGAACCTGGCCAATGCGCCGGCGACAGTCACGCTGGCGTATCAGCTGATCGGCGCCATGGTGATGGCAGGCACATTCGCGATGATCATGGGCGAGACCGCCGTCCGCCTGACGCCCGGCCTTGCCATCGCGTTGCTATGGCAGGTTGTGGTGGTCGCCTTTGCCAGTTACCTCACGTGGTTTGCGCTGTTGCGCCAATACAGCTCGGCGCGGCTGGGCGTGCTCAGCTTCATGACGCCGGTGTTCGGCGTGGCGGGCGGCGTCCTTCTGGTGGGCGATCATATCGACACCGGGTTCGGCATCGGCGCGGCGATGATCCTGGGCGGGATCATTTTTGCGACGACTGCGCGGCCGTTGCGCGTGCGACAGCTTGCGTAAAAGGCTTCAACAAAACGTCTTTATGACGACCGGGCATGCAGCGCACCCAGCAGCCAGGCGATCGCCGGGCCCGCCAGCGGGTTGGCATGCGCGCGGGCCGGTTCGACCAGGAAATACCCGCGCTCGCTGGTCAGCGGCTGGTCACCCAGGCGCACGAGCTGCCCCTGCGCCACGAGATCGTCGATCAGCGGGGTCCAGCCAAGCGCAGCGCCCTGCCCCTGCACCGCGGCCTGCATCACCATCTGATAATTGTTGAAACTGACGATGCGGTGCGGCGCCGGCAGCGAGCCGCCGTTGGCGCCAAACCAGTCGGCCCAGCGAAACCAGCGCTGATCGCCCTGCGGCGCCAGGTCGAGCAGACAGGCGTCGGCCGGAACCTTGCGCGAATCGGCCCCGCGCATCAGGCCGGGCGCGCAGACCGGCCACGCCTCTTCGCGAAAGATCATGCGCGCGCGGCAGCCGGGCCAGGTATCGCCGAACAGGATGCCGAAGTCATAATCGACATGGCTGAAATCGGTGCCAGACTGCACCGTGGTTAGGCTGATCTCGACATGCGGCATGGCGCCACGCAGCTGGTCGATGCGCGGCATCAGCCAGCCGGCGGCAAACCCGAAATCGGCCAGTATCGTCAGCGTCCGGCTGGCGCTGAGCCGCTGTGCCGCGTCAAAGCCGGTGCCCACGATCTGCAGCCCGTGCCGCACCGCGCCGAGCAGATCGCGGCCCGGAGCGGTCAGCTCGACCCCGCGATAGCGGCGGTTGAACAGGCTCACCCCGAGCGTTGCCTCCAGTTCGGCGATATGCTGGCTCACGCGCGCCGGGGTCATCTGCAATTCGGTCGCCGCGCTGGCAAACTTGCCATGACGCGCCGCCGCCTCGAACACCAAGAGGCTGCGCAAAGGAAGTCGATTGAACGGATTTGCCATTAGGCCAGCTTAATCCATTCGCACCCAAATAAAGAATGAAAACGCTTCTCTGCGCGTCAAACCGGCATAGTCTGGGCGTGCAATTGGTAAAGGACCGCAGCAATGACCGGACGCCCCAACATCCTCGTGCTGATGGCCGACCAGATGACCGCCGAGATGGTACCGTTCCTGTCGGACAGCCCGGTGATCGCGCCAAATCTGACGCGGCTGGCGCAGCAGGGCGTGCTGTTCCGGTCTGCGTACAGCAACAGCCCGCTGTGTGCGCCGGCGCGCTTTTCGATGCTGGCCGGGCAATTGCCGTCGCGCATCGGCGCCTATGACAATGCCTGCGAATTTACAGCCGATACGCCGACAGTGGCGCATTACCTGCGCGCCGGCGGCTATCGCACGATCCTGGCGGGCAAGATGCATTTCGTCGGGCCCGATCAGCTGCACGGCTTCGAGGAACGGCTGACCACCGATATCTATCCCGCCGATTTCAGCTGGACCCCCGACTGGACGCGGCCCGACCACCGCCCGCACTGGTACCATTCGATGGATTCGGTGCTGACCGCAGGCCCCGCCGTGCGCACCAACCAGATCGATTACGACGAGGAGGTGGTCTACGCCACGCGGCGCAAGCTGTACGATATCGTGCGCGACAAGGACCAGCGGCCGTTTTTCATGGTCACCTCGATGACCCATCCGCATGACCCTTATGCGATCCCGCGCAAATACTGGGACATGTACGAGGGCGTCGAAATTCCGATGCCCAATGTCGATGCGCCGCTCGATCCGCATTCGGCGCGGCTGCGCGCGGTGTCGGCGATGGACGAGACACCCGTCAGCGACGAGCAGGTGCGCGCGGCGCGGCGCGCGTATTTCGGTGCGATCAGTTTTGTCGACGAACAGGTCGGCACCGTGTTGCAGACGCTGGAGGATACCGGCCAGATCGACAACACCGTGGTGATCCTGTTGACCGACCATGGCGACATGCTGGGCGAGCGCGGGCTGTGGTACAAGATGAACTTTTTCGAGGGCGCCGCGCATATTCCGATCATCGTGCATGCGCCCGGCCGGTTTGCGGCGCGCGATATCGATGCCAGCGTGTCGCTGCTCGACCTGCTGCCGACGTGCCTCGACCTGGCGGGGCTGACCCCCGAATTTGCCGCACCGGTCGATGGCCACAGCCTGATGCCGCACTTGCTGGGTGAGACGGGGACGGACGAGGCAATCGGCGAATACCTGGGCGAAGGGGCGGTCGCACCGATCGTGATGATCCGGCGCGGCGTTTACAAATTCGTCCACTGCCCGGTCGATCCCGACCAGTTGTACGACCTGTCCGTCGATCCCGCCGAACGGCACAATCTGGCCGCAGACCCGGCCCACGCCGAACGCGTGGCCGACTTGCGTGCCGAAGTGGCGCAACGCTGGGACCTCGATGCGATCACCGCACAAGTCATCGCCAGCCAGCGGCGGCGGCGTCTGGTGGCGCAAGCCAATGCGACCGGGCGGCTCAATGCGTGGGACTGGTCGCCGCCGCGCGACGCGTCGAGCGAATATGTCCGCAATCATATGGACCTGGAAGAACTGGAAGCCGCAGCGCGGTATCCGCGCGTACGTTGAACCCTTAAGCACCTCCCTCCAGGGGCTACGGGATACACACAAGTCGCGTGAGCGCCCAAAAAGCAAAGCCGCTCATCCTGAGCTTGTCGGCCGAAGGCCAGCGAAGCTAATGACGCGCGCGCCGCATGAATTTGCGCAGTTTTGCTCCCCGCTCGGCAAGCGTCAGCGCGTGTGCTTCGACAGGCTCAGCATGAGCGGATGGTGTTTAAAAACCGATGGTTAAAAGACTTGTGCGAATGCCTTAGCCTGCAGAGGGAGGTTTTTTGCGCTGGCGTTGTGGGCTCCATGCGCAATTTTACCTAGTCTGCGCTGGGCTGGCATTCACCATGAATACCTAGGGTGGTGGGCGATGAACGCACCCTTCCCCTCCCTCCGCCCGCAAACGCGCAGCCACTGCGATCCGCACGAGTTGCCCCACGTGCTCGATTGGTTCCCGGGCATCCGGGTGCTCAGTCTCGATTGCTTCGACACGCTGTTATGGCGGGATTGCCATGCGCCGAGCGATCTGTTTGCCGCGCTGCCGGACAGCGATGGGATCCCGATCAACGCCTATCAGCGTGTGCATGGCGAGCGCCGGGCACGGCGCAACGCACGTGCTGCGCGCGGGGTGCACGATGTCGCGATCGACGAAATCTATCGCATGGTCATGCCGCATGCGGGCGATGCAACGCGCGCGCGGGCGAGCGCCGCCGAGCTCGCGCTGGAGGCGCGGCATTGCTATGGCTTTGCCCCGACGATCGCGCTGATGCGCGAGGCGAAAGCGCGCGGGCTGCAGGTGATCCTGGTGTCCGACACGTATCTGGCCCCTGGCCCGTTGCTCGATCTGGTGGCGCGCGCGGCCGGCGCCGAGACCGCTGCGATGATCGACCGCGTGTTCGCTTCGTCCACATACGGCTTGCCCAAGGCCGCCGGGCTTTATCGTGAGGTCCTGGCGCGCGTGAAAGCCCGGCCCGACCAGATCCTGCACATCGGCGACAATGCCGATGCCGATGTCGGCGGGGTCAGCCCGTTTGGCGTACACACGCTGCACTTGCGTCAGTTCAGCGAGCGCTCGGCCCAACAATTGCGCCTGGAAAACGCGGTGGCCGGGTTGATCGAGGGGCGTGGCTGCAGCAGCCCGAAATCCCCGCAGCCGCATCGCCCGGCGCTGGCCATGGCCGATGAAAGCGACGCCGCGCGACACTTCGGTTTTGCCACATTGGGCCCGGTGCTGTTCGGGTATGACCAGTGGTTGCGCACGCAGGCCGCCGAATTGCAGGCCGCCGAATTGCAGGCAGGGCGGCCCGGCACCGTCCACTGGCTGTTCCTGATGCGCGATGGCTATCTGCCGATGCGCATGCACCAGAAAAGCGGCGCGGGGCCGGTTCATGCGATCGAGATCAGCCGCCTGACCGCGACCTTTGCAGCATTTGCGCAAGACCCGGCGATCCTGCGCCATGTCGAGGAAAACCGGGGCATCGATCCCGCAATCATCGCGCGCCAACTGCGCCTGCCCGACGCAACCATTGCACAAGTCTGCGGCAACCGCAGCAACGCCGACGGCTGGCGCGCATTGCACGACTGGTGCCGCGTGCCCACCAACCGCCGGCCGATCGTCAAAGCGGCGCAGGCCCTGGCCGAGCGACTGGTCAGCCATGTCCGCAACACGGTGCGGCCGGCGCCGGGCGATACGCTGATGCTTGTCGACCTGGGCTACAACGGCTCGGTGCAGTCGCTGATCGATCCGCTGCTGACGCGCGCGCTGAAGGTTCACATTGCCGGGCGCTACCTGATCCTGCGCGAGATGCAGGCCGGCGGCCTGGACAAGCGCGGCTATTTTGATCCCGCGCATTACGATCATCCGGTGCTGAACGCGATGACGGCCAATGTCGCGCTGATCGAACAGATTGCGACGGCTCAGCAGGGCTCGGTCTACGACTATGCCGACGATGGCGCGCCGATCCGCGGCGCCAGCGATATCGGCGTGCCCCAGAGCAGCGTGCGCGAAGCCATCCAGCAGGGGTGCCTGGCGTTTGCGGACGCGGCCACCGCGCATGTTGTGCGCGCCGACACGCCAGAGCCGATCGGGCCGTGGCGCCAGGCCAATGCCGCGACGCTGATGCGGCTGATGTACCTGCCGATGCGCGCCGAGCTGGAGATTGTCAGCGCTTTCGAACACGACGTCAATCTGGGCACGTGTGAAACGCTACCGCTGTTCGATGCCCGGGTTGCCCGCGCCGGGCTGCTGCGACAGGGGCTGTTTTATCAGAAAGGCGCGCGGCGGATGTTTCTGCCCGCAGAGCTGGCGGGCGAAGGCTTTGCCACGCGGCTGATGCACCTGGCCACCGCGTGTTTTCCAATGGCGCTGGTTGCGGCCGATTTCGCCGACGAAGCGGGGCGCATTGCGGTGATGCTGAGCCGTGGCGGCGAAACCGCGCGGATCGAATTGCCATACCGCGCGACGCATGACGGGTTTTTCGCGCTGTGTATTCCGGTCGGTGCCGGGCGGTTTGGCGCAAGCGTGCCGTTCGGCGCAATCGCGGCACATGTCGAGATCGCCAGCGTCGTTGCGATGCCTGCGGGCGAATACCTGAACAGCCGGCATGACACCGCCGCGCGCGAAACCGTGATCGTCCCGCATTTCGACGGCATCGTCGCGCTGACCAACCGGCTGTGGCATTGCCCCGACCGCGCCGCGCTGGTGCATTTTCAGCCACCGGTGCCGGCGGACGATGACAACCTGCTGATCGTCGTGGTGTTTCGCCCGATCGGCGCGGATACGAATATATAGCGAGAGGGGCTGAACCGGAGCGCCATTTGCGTTACATGTGCGATCCAATCGCCGGTCTCTTTGCAACAAGCGCACGTGCCATGTCGAACCGTGACGGATCAAGGACAGATCGCCATTTCGCCATCGCCCTGTTGGTGGTGATTGCGGCCGGCTGCGCACAGCCGGCGCATGCCGGCGTGCTGTCGCTGGCGATGCCGGCCACGCTGGCCAGCCCCGACGGCATGGACGATCCGAGCGTGATGATGCCCGACCTTGCAGATCTTGATCTGGCTGCGTTGAGCGCGCAAGCCGGCTTTGCCCAGGCGTTCGACGCCGCGTTGATCAGCAATATCCTGCAATCGACAGGACTTGCCACGCGCCTGGCTGGCGGGCCCGTGAAACCGCCAGTGTCTGGCGTGCGCGATGCGTTCATGGCAAAACTGCCCCGGACCATGCAGCTCGATCCCGGCCTGGCCGCGATCGCCAATCCGACGTTCGGTGCGCACGAGGGCGTGGCCGTCAGTGTCTCCGACCAGTTCGTGGCCACCGACAAGCAATCGGCCGGGATCAACACCGAAATCCGGATCATCCACAAGACAGGCGCGGTCGACGCCGCTTTCAATCTGACCGGACGGCAGAATTTCAACGTGCCCGATCCGATGGCGGTCAGTTATGACGGGCATGCGCTGGTCAGTGTCGGTTCCATGGTCCAGCTAGGCGTCGACGCGCACGGTACATTGGGCACGGTTTCTGCGCTGACCACGGCCAATATGCAAACGGCCGGACCCCGGCTGCGTCTGAACATGGGCGACGGCAAAATGTCGATTTCATCCGACCTGGGGTACGATTACGGATTCAATCCGGCGACGCCTGCCAACCGGTCGCAAGTCCATGTTTCGATGGGTCTGAAACTCAAGCTGTGATCCTGGCCACCAAAAACCCGTCGCGCGCCGTGGTCAGTGGCGAAAGATAGCCCAGATCACGCCAAGTGCGACGACTGCCAGCAAAAGACTAATCGCCAGCACATAACGGACGATATGCGGTGTCGAACCGGCGCGTGCGTCTTCGGCTTCAACGTGGATCGGATTGTCGTTCGGTGCCATGGGCTGCTCCATGCGATCTGGAAAAGCGCGACCGCCTGCATATAACACCCCGGCAAACGGCAGGTTCCCCGCTGTGGCCCCGCGCCGGCCATGATGCGCCCGGCCGCATCCGTAACGCGGCACGTTCCGCCAGCATCATGAATGCCCAGCCAGCCCTTCCCCAACTTGGGGGAAGGGCCTGTTATGGGCTGTTACGGATGCTCGTGGGGTTCGTGGTTCTGGGGGCCGGGATGCTGCGGCTCGGCGAGACGCGGCGCCGGCGGCGCGGGATGCGACGGCGCGGCGGGATGCGGCGCAAAGGCCGCCTGGGGTGGCGCCGGATGCGATGGCACGATCGGACGCTGGATCACTTCGGTCACATGGCCGACCGCTGTTGGCGCCGTATGCACTTCGGTGTGCACGGGCGCGGCGAAGTGCTGCGGCGGGGCAGGATGCGATGGCGCCTGCGGCGCTGCATAGTGCGGTGCCGGTTCGCTGTTGTGCGGCATCATCATCCGCTCCGGGCGGCCGGGCTGTGCGGCGGCGCCTTCCGGCCGTTGTGGCGGCGCGGGATGGCTGGGCTGTGTGTACTGCGGCGCTGCGGGCTGTGCGGATTGCTCGTGCCCATAGTGGCCGCCGCCGGGCTGACCGCCAGGACGCGACCCGGCGTTCTGCGGCGCGACATTCGGATTTTGCGGCTGGGCATTGGTGTTTCCCGGACCGCGATACTGGCCCTGCGGTTGTCCGGGATTTTGGCCGGGATTTTGTCCCTGGTTTGGATGATCGTGATGCGTCAGCTCATGGATGGCCACCGCGGCCGCGCCGGCTGCAACAACGCCACCGACGATTGCGGCGGTGTGATTGTCCGAATGACGCGGCTCGCCATAAAACTGCGGCGGCTCTCCCTGATAGCCCTGTTGCTGCCACTGGCCGAACTGCTGCGCTGCGGCCTGGTGCTGCTGGCGATCGTCGTTCCACACGCGCTGTTCGTCATCGCGATGCTGATCGTTCCACGCCGACCAGTCGGGGTTGTTGTTGATCTGCTGATGCCAGGCCGCGTGCTGCGCGGCGATCTCGGCTCGGTGATCGTTCCACGCACGCGCATTGACCGGAACGCGCTGGCCCGACGATGCTCCGCGATACAGGTACTGCCCGCGCCCCAGATAGCGCCCGGCATAGCCAACCTGTTCGGGCGAATCCGCGTAATCGATTTCCTGCCCCGATGCGGTAAACACATCGACCAGCGCGCCGTTGTCATAGGCATAGGAATAGCGCGGGTCGCGCACCAGATACGGCGAATCCGCGCCGGCCTGATAATAATAATAGCGGTATCCGCCGGACACCGGCTCGGTAATCACGCGCGAACCATCGCGCGTCGCCCAGGTCCACGGGCGCACGCCATTGTCATCGAACGTGTAATCCGGCGGCGCATCCTGCACCGCACCCTGCTGGTAATAAGCGCGGTCGAGATAGGCGTAGCCAGCGCGCCGATTGGCGAGACGGCGAACGGGCACGGCGGCTGCCGCAGGCAAGGCCGAAACCGGCGGTGCCGCAACGACCGCGACCGGCGCCCCGGTGCTGAGTGGCAGGGCCGCTGCGGCCGCGTCGGACGACGCATCGCCGGTTCCGGCATCCGAAGGCGAAGCGCCAGGCGCGGTGCCGCTGTTGCAGCCGGCGAGCACGGCGGTCAGCAAAAGCCCCGCCGTTCCCAGCGCCAATCCGCGCTTGTTCAAATGTGTTCTGGTCATATCCGCTCTCCTGGCATGCCATAGGGATAGCCTTTCGGGCTTCCGTCGGATTGCCTGATACACAATGAGCGGCGGGTGAACCGGTTCCGGGGCCGGGGTTCAGGAAGGCGGGCAGGCCGGCAGGTGCAACGCAGCGCCCTGCGCCACCATTTGCACTTTGCCCCCGATCCACACGCCATCGGTGTGGACAGTCACCGCGATCCGGCCATCGGCGCCGATGCATTGCCCCTGCCCCGCGATATAGCCCGGCGCGGCGACATGCCCTGTCGCCAGCAGGTATTGCCCGACCGAGGCATTAAGGCTGCCGGTCACCGGATCTTCGACCAGCCGGCCGTTGGCATCGGCGAAAAACGCACGCACCTCCCATTGGCGATCACGGAGATGGTCTGCGCCCCATGCCCCTGCCAGGCCGACATCGGTCGGCACCGGCGCAGTCGCGACCGGTCGCGCCGCGAGCACGGCGTCTGCGGAAACCAGATGCAACAGGCGCCAGCCGGGCCCATTGTCGGCATGGACCGCAGCGATCACATCGGCCTCATCGACACCCGCCACCCTGATCGCCTCGGCGCGTTCTGCGGCGTCGAGCGATCCGGATTTGCGCAGCGGCGGCGCGCGAAATGCCAGGGTATTGCCGTCCACGCGCACATCGATCAGCCCGGCCGGGCATTGTTGCACAACCAGCCCGGCACGCTGCGGCTGCCCGCCTACCGCCAGCCAGGCTGCCGCGCTGCCCAAGGTCGGGTGCCCGGCAAACGGCAATTCACCCGCCGGATAAAAAATCCGCACGCGATAGTCCGCCACCGGCTCGGTCGGCGGCAGCAGGAACGTCGTTTCCGAAAACCCCAGCCACCGCGTCAATGCGAGCATCGCCGGCCCATCCAGCGCATCGGCGCCATGGACAACCGCCAGCGGATTGCCGGAAAGGGCACCGTCGGCAAACACATCGACCAGATCAAGCTTCATGGCGGTGGGCTTAGCGCCAAAACGCCATGCAACCAATGCCGAGTGCGCCAAAAGGTCTTTACGAAGGCTGTGTAAATCGCGATTTAGGGCCAACCCCGGACTGCCACCACAAGAGACCATGCTCCCGATGTCGATGCTTCTGCTTGATGCCGCGTTGAAAAGACTGATTCACCAGGGAACGCTGACCCTGACCGAGGCCGATGGCCGCCAGCGCATTTATGGCACCGCAACACCGGGCTGGCCCGATCTCGGGCTGCGGCTGGCCGACAAGGGCGTGCCGGGCAAGATCGCGCGCAACCCCAGCCTGGGCTTTGCCGAGGCCTATATGGACCAGCGCGTCGAGATCGAAGGTGGCGACATCATGGATTTCATCGGCTTTGTCCGGCGTAACAATCCGTGGGACAGCGGGCGCGATCTCGACAATCCGGGGCTGTTTGCCCGGGCGCGCCTGGCGGTGATCGGCCGGATCAACCGGATCAACGCACGGTCCGCATCGCGCCGCAATGTCGCGCACCATTACGATATCGATGATCGGTTGTACGACTTGTTCCTCGATTCAAACCGGCAGTATTCCTGCGCCTACTGGGCCGAGGGCGTGACTTCGCTCGAAGACGCGCAAATCGCCAAGATGAACCACATCGCGGCGAAGCTGGCGTTGACGCCCCGGACGCGCGTCCTCGATATCGGCTGCGGCTGGGGCGGCCTTGCGATCCATCTGCACAAGATCAGCGGCGCGAAAGTGCATGGCATTTCGCTCAGCAAGGAACAGGTCGGCTATGCCAGGGGCTGGGCACAGCGCGAGGGCGTATCCGACGGCGTGACGTTCGAGCTGATCGATTATCGCGATGTCGTGGGCAAATTCGACCGGATCGTGTCGATCGGCATGTTCGAACATGTTGGCACGCGCAATTTTCCCGAGTATTTCCGGCAGTGCCACAATCTGCTCGACCCCGACGGCGTGATGCTGGTGCACACGATCGGCCGCGCCGCGCCGCCAGCGGTCACCGACGACTTTACGCGCAAATACATTTTTCCGGGCGGCTACATTCCCAGCTTGAGCGAAATGGTCGCTGCGGTGGAGCCCAACAAGCTCATGATCGCCGATTGCGAAGTGCTGCGCCGGCATTATGCGCCGACCTTGCGCGCCTGGTTCGACCGCTGCGTGGCGCAACACGCGCGGATCGTCGAATTGTTCGACGAAAAATTCTACCGGATGTGGCTGTTTTACCTGGCCGGCGCCGCAACCGGGTTCGAACACGCCAGCCTGGTCAATTTTCAGCTGCAACTGGTACGCAACCGCGATGCGGTGCCGATCACGCGCGATTATATCCAGGCGGCAGAGACGCAGTACAATGCGCAATCGTCTGCAGGCCAGCCAGTCGTGGCAAGGCAACGGGATGCCGCGCATGCCTGACACGCATGTATGATCCGTTTTGGCGGAAAGCCGGATCGGCGAAATTCAGCAAGGTTTTCCAACACTTTACCGCAGGCCTAAGGCATATCCCCTAGGATCAATCCCCCGACTGTCGATCCAATCTCCAGTGATTTGGAGATGTGCTTGGGCACAATCCCTGTTTCACTGTCCCCGTCACCAGAATGCCGGATTTTACGGTGTGTGGCGGTAACAGATGCGACAGGCGGATTGGCCATAGCTCCGGAGGGTTGCACAGGGCGTGGGTTGTCCTGTCAGCTGCTATCCGTCGGGAACCGCTGCGGCGCTCCCGACCCGCCGACCTGGAGACACCGGCCCGCGCAGTGCGTTTTGCGCGAAGCCGTTGCAGTCGTGTTGATGGCCGCTGTGCGCCTGGTGAAAGGCCAGGGCGGCAAAGAGGATTTGGGGCAAAAAGACCAGCGCGCGGTCAAGCGCGAACACTGTATGCGCCGATCGGCGTCCGGGGCATGATGGCGATCTTGCAAGCCGCCAACATGCTCCGGACCCATCACGAACAGACAGCAGAAAGCGAGACGCCGGCATATGGAACGGCGCCCACCAGCGCCCGATCCCACCCTTTTCGTCCGCCCGGACCTGATCCGGGCTTGTGCTTCTTTTTATATGACGCGCCAGAGTGATGAGCCGCGCGGCGCCTCGTTAAAACATCGCACCAACACAAACGTGAAAATGCACGATGCGCGCTACGGCATCTCAAATCGTATTTTCGTTCGTCATTCCCGCGGACGCGGGAATCCAGGCTGGGCGTCAAGTGGCGCGGTTTGTGCTTGGCGCCCAGCCTGGATTCCCGCGTCCGCGGGAATGACGAAAGATATGCTATTGAATGTGTGTGGATTCGAAGAGGCGCGACTTAGGAACTAAAATTGGTCGGGGTTATCTTTGACGCACCGGCTGAAGGTCTGCCGAAGTGAAAATTTCCGGCATGGACCGATGCGGTGACGAACGACGGGAGTCGCCACTTCCGGTCATTCGGTCCGTCATGTTAGCGCATGAAAGTCTTCCTTCCCATGCTAACGCTGTTCGCATGCGCGGGTTGCTCGGCTACGTGCCAGAACACGGTCGCATCGAGCAGCCTCTCACCCACGGGCGCTTTGGCGGCTGTCCTATTTCAGCGAGCCTGCGGGGCGACCACCGGCTTTTTGACGCATATTTCGATACTCCGGCCAGACGACAAACCCACTGGCGGCGGCAACGCCTTCATCGCCGATGACGATCATGGTGCCGCCCGCGTCGGAAGTTGGGAAGGGTCATGGGCGGAAACAAAATGGCTCGCACCTGACCATCTGGTCATTCGCTATGCCGCGAAATCGAGGCTCTTCAAACGAAGCGACAGCGTGTCGGGGGTGAAGATCACCTATCAGGTGGTTGGTAGCTAACGCCCCAAAAGTTGCCACTTGAGCGGATGAAACCAATTCCCGTTATCAGCTGTAGATCAAACACCAAAATTGATGCGGTTGGCCCAGAAATCGGCTAGCGCGTGCCGGTTACACATAGTTGGAGCGGCATTCGATGAGGCGCGCAGCGGCATTGGCAGTTTTTATGCTTGCACAGACGGCGATTGGGACACCTGCTTTGTCGCAATCTGCCGCGACAGCCTCGGTCACGCTCGGTCAGGGACTTGGTTGTGAACTACATGTTTGGCCAACGCGCGATGGTGTTGCAAACGTACAGGGAATGGCCAGTATTTTGTTACCGTTCGGGTCTTATGTGGACGGGCAAGTGCACAAGCAAACAAACCAAACTATTGGGGCCGCGGTAGTCCAAAAAATACCGCCTGAAGCACAGGCAGCGGCCATGAAGCGGGAGGACGTACTTTCATCCCTTCGTCTCCCGGCCACAACGCGGGTGGTAATCGAAGACACTCTGCCGGCCTACGATGAACTGGGAAAGGATCCTGTCGCAAAGCAACGCGTCAGCCAGTTGGGAGAGGCAGTCAATGCAGGCCGACGAATAAGCTCATCGCAATCAGCTTGTTACGCTGAGCTGCTGGTTTCAGCAGTCGGTTTTGCGAGGTCGCCCCTTGACCCGCCCGTGCTGGCCGTGCGCTGGATTTTTCGCCGCTGGCAGGGGACAAAGCCAAAAAATACTATTGGCTGGCGCCGGCACCGGCTGCCTGCCAATCTTGGCTCCAACAACAGCTTCATGGCTGCACAGGACAAGATGATGCAGGACCTCTATGCAACCACGCTGATCGAATGGGCGCGAGCGAAGGTGAAGTCTTAGTTGCATCCTCATAGGGCAGGAATTCTGCCGCTTAAAACGTCGCAAATCTGCCACTTGTCGGCTTGAGCCGAATGGCTGCTCCGCAGGCCTTTCCTGCCTAAAGCGGTCGGTCCGTATTCCTCCACTTCCCGCCGTCCAAGCTCGCAGAAAATGTGTCACGCTGCCTGGAAACCCTGCAGCCATGGAAGGTTTCGCACAGATTTGCCGACGCCAGCATCGGCTGCGCGCCTGGATCTTGATCGGATGCCGCTTATCTTGGCACGCAAGAAAGGACGAAGCGCGGGCCCGGATCAAGTTCGGGGAGACGAAACGGTTTGGATCTGTGCCTGCGGGATCACGATAGCAAGCGATCCTGGCGCACGTTAACCGATTTCACCGCGATAGGCATCGGCACCATTCTCGCCGGGGGCGGCACGATCCGCCGCAGCGTCCGACGCCTTTTTTTCGCGGGCGCGGCGGCTGGTTTCTATTTCCGCGGTGCGGGTTGCCATCGCCTGCCACGATGCGGCCGAGCGCAGGCAGCGATCGCGCACATTGGCCAGTGTGCTGGCCTCGGCATCGCGCAGGCTTTGCGCGGCGCAGGCGAGGTAGAATTCACTGGAGCCGGACATGGCGTTTCCTTTCGCTGCCGGCGCATGCCGGCCAGAATGGGCGTGTGGTCGTGTGTCGGCGCCATGCGGCGCGAAAGGGCAATGCAGTTGTTACACGATTGCCCGATGCGGCGACAGGATTACCCGACCATTTCGGCGACAAGTCGCTGCAATTCGGCCTGGGTCAGTGTTCCGCCATTCGGCAGCGCCGAATGCGGCGCGTGCGCTGAAAAACGGTTGAACCGGCCCTCGCCGTCGAGCGGGTTTGGGCCATGTGCAATGTTGGACGGATTTGAAAACGAACGAATAAAATTGAATGGAAAAGTCATAAAGGAAAATTTGAAAACTCGAAGGAATTGCCGGCGCAAAAAATGGCCGACGATTGAAAAAATACGGGATATCCGGTCTGTTACGAGCGGCAGTGCCAATGGCATCTGCTGCGCGCGACCGAAAATATGGGATTGCGTACGGGCAAGCGCGGCGCTGTATGTTGGCCTGTGCTTGCGCCCGGCCCTTGCGATACCGGATGATCCGCCTTGCGAACGCCGATATCCTGCCTGCGCAATGCGGCAGAGGCTTGATTAGAGCGGTGCTTGCCCGAATGGCTGCGGATTAATCCGACGCACTTCGGGCAATTCGTCGCAGCGCACAACGCGCCGCGACGAATTGATCAATCAGGCTTCGACCAGGTTGGTCGCCGACTGCTTACCACGACGATCGGTTTCGATATCGTAGCTGAGACGCTGGTCCTTGTTCAGCGTGGCGAGGCCCGCTTTCTGGACGCTGCTGATGTGTACGAAGCTGTCGTTGCCGCCATCTTCAGGTGCGATGAAACCATAGCCTTTGTCGGCATTGAAAAATTTGACGGTACCAATAGGCATGAGCATTCCTTAACACGTAAACAAAAACCCACCCACAACAGCGTGGGCGGAGCCGGTAGCACGGGAGAGGAAGGAGAGCCGAGGCGTCAAATTCCGTCGCAGGCGACGTGAGCAGTCTTTCATATGCACGCCGATACGGGAAAAGTCAAGCCTCTGGCGCCTGGCACAATCAGGCGCGCGCGAAAAATGCCAGCAAGCGGTCAGCGATCGAGACATAAAATTCGGCCATCACGGCAAGCGCAAGATCGCTGATTTCAGGTGCTTGCGTCGGGTGCGCAACGATCGCAACCGCGCCGGCCGTCGCCACGGCCATATCGCGCTCGAGCCAGACACCGGGGCGTTGCAGGCTGTCGCCGCAGGCCAGATTGCGAATCCGCGCGATCGCACGCAACCGGTTGGTCGCGCCCGTCTCCACACCGCAATGCTTTTCGATCCGCCGCAACCGCCGGGCATTGTCGATCCGGCGCGGCATGTCTTCGGCATCGTCGATGGGCACGCCCGCCTCGACAATGCCCGCCAGACGCGCGCATTCTCCGATCATGACGGACAGGAACCGGTCGAGCTCATTGAGGCAATTGCCCGACCGGCGCAGTCGCACATTGGGCATGATTGCGCCGGCCCCACAGGGCTGTGCGGCGCGCTCGATCAGATATCCGGCGCCTGCCACCAAGGCATCATGCGCGCGTTGCAGCGCGGCGGAATCGCCGCGCTGGTCCCGCGCAGAGGCCGTGTTTGCCGTCAATCCTTGCGCCGCGCCGGCGGCCCCTTGCGGTGCAGCGTCGGCCGCCCCGCACCACGCCCTTCGTTGCCACGCCCTTCGCTGCCTCCGCCGCGATTATCACCACCACGATTTTCACCAGTATTGGGCCCGCGGCGCCGGCCCATCGCATTGTCGCGACCCGGGCGCGCGGTATCGTTACCGCCGCCACCTTCACGCGGAGCCTCCAGCGAGGGCTCGATCGTGATGCCGTTTTCATCTTCGCTGCCCGGCGTGCCGGTGCGCTTTACCGCGGCGCGAAACTTTGCCTCGACGGCGGTGGGCACCTGAAAGAACGTTTCGTTGGGCGTGATGCGGATCGCGCCGATTTCGTTGCGCGTGATATTGCCCCGACGGCACAGCAGCGGCAGGATCCAGCGCGGATCGGCATTCTGGCGACGGCCGATATCCATGCGGAACCACGACACATCGTCAAACCCTTCGCGCCGTTCGGGGCGCGGCGGGCCATCACCCTGCGAATGGTCGTTCAGGTCTTCGGGCTCGGGCGTGCCCTGGCGGCGCGCATAGACCAGCGCGATCGCCAGATCCATCGGGCTCATCTTGTCGACGATCTGCGCGGCCAGGGCGCGGTCGCCATCGCTTGCCTCGATCGGCTTGGCAATGTCGGCCAGCATCCGCTCGCGATCGCGTTCGCGGATCGCCTCGGCGGTCGGCACCGGCACCCATTCGGCCTGCACCCGCGCCATTTTCAGCATGCCATCGACGCGGCGGCGGCGCGGATACGGCACGACCAGCACGGCAATGCCCTTGCGCCCGGCGCGCCCTGTACGGCCCGACCGATGCTGCAGGATCTCGGCATCGCGCGGCGTTTCGACATGGATGACCAGGCTGAGCGAGGGAATATCGATCCCGCGCGCGGCGACGTCGGTCGCAACGCAGATCCGCGCGCGGCCATCGCGCAGCGCCTGCAGCGCGGCGTTGCGCTCTTTCTGGCTGTGTTCGCCCGACAGCGCCACGGCGGCAAAGCCGCGCTCGGTCAGCGAGGAGTGCAGATGCCGGACATTGTCGCGCGTTGCGCAGAACAGGATCGCGGTCTCGGCCTCGTGGAACCGCAGCAGGTTGATCACTGCGTTTTCGATGTCGTTGGGCGAAACGGCGACCGCCTGATAGGCGATGTCGCCATGCCCCGGGGTTTCGCTGACGGTCGAAATCCGCAAGGCGTCCTGCTGGTACCGCTTGGCCAGCGTGACGATCGGCTTTGGCATCGTGGCCGAAAACAGCAGCGAGCGGCGCGTGGGCGGCGTCGCCTCGAGTATTTCCTCAAGGTCTTCGCGAAAACCCATGTCCAGCATTTCGTCGGCTTCATCGAGCACGACGTATTTCAGCTCCGACAGATCGAGCGCGCCCTGGTTGAGATGATCGCGCAGGCGCCCGGGCGTACCCACGACAATCTGCGTGCCCTGGTACAACGCGCGGCGTTCTTTCGACGCGTCCATGCCGCCGACGCAGGTGGTGATCCGCGCGCCGGCCTTGGCAAACAGCCAGGCCAGTTCGCGGCTGACCTGCAGCGCGAGTTCGCGGGTCGGGGCGATCACGAGTCCGGCAGGTGCGCGTGACAACGGGGTTACGCCGGGCGCGACGATGTTCGACGCCAGGATCGCATCGGCCATCGCCAGGCCGAATGCGACGGTCTTGCCCGATCCGGTCTGCGCGGAAACCAGCAAATCGCGGCCTTGCGCCTCGGGCGCCATGACGGCGGCCTGCACGGGCGTGGGCTCGGCATAACCCTGTTCGATCAGAGCTTCGGAAATCGGGGTAGGTAAAGTTGGGAAAGGCATAGGGCTCGCAATTTTGGGGGAGTTCAATCGCGCCCCCTAGCACCGTGTTGCGCGAATGTATGCAGGTTTGACGATTGTGGCCCAATCCCCCGGTATTACGCCGCCGGGTCCGGCATTTTTTCGGCAATGATTGCGGCCAGCCGGTCGCGCACGGTGGCATCGGTCGGATTGTACACGATCATCGCCAGATCCTGCCGCCCGTCGACCGCAAATGTCGAATGTTCGAGCGTGACCGGCCCCAGTACCGGGTGCGTGATCTGCTTGGTTCCATCACCGGGTTCGTGCCCCGGCGTGTCCGCTTCCTGCCACATCGCCGCGAATTCGGGGCTGAGCCGGCGCAGATCCTCGACCAGCGGCGCAATCGCCCCATCCGCCCCGGCCCGGATAGCATCGAGCCGGAACGCCGCCACGACAGTACGCGCAACGCTTTGCCAGTCAGCCTGCGCCGCGCGGGCACGCGGGTTGAGGAATATCAGTCGCAGAATGTTGCGCTGGTCGGCGGGCACGGCGGCATAATCGGTCAGGATCACGGTCGCGGCGCGGTTCCAGGCAACGACGTCCCAGGTCGCGGTGCGGATCAGTGCGGGCGACGGATCCAACGCATCGAGCACGCGCTGCAGGCGCGGCGTAACCGTGCGGTCGGCGCGATACAATGCCTCTGGCGGGCGCCCCAGGCCCAACAGGAACACCCGCTCGCGTTCGGCATCGGTCAGCATCAGCGCATGCGCGATCCGATCGAGCACATCGGCCGATGGCGCGCCGCCGCGTCCCTGCTCCAGCCAGGTGTACCACGTCGGGCTGATTGCGGCGCGGCCTGCCACTTCTTCGCGGCGCAGGCCCGGCGTACGGCGGCGGGCGGCGGAAAACCCCAGCGCAACGGGATCGAGCCGCGCGCGCCAGTCCTTGAGCAGAGCACCCAGGCGGTTTTCGCGCGTTTCCAACAAGCTGTTAGGCATCATACCCCTATACGGTCACGACTTTAACCCGATGATAGCGTCCTCTACCTGCCTTTGCACCCCCAAGCAGGAGCAGTAACGTATGCGTGTTTTCATAACCGGCGCGACCGGATTTATCGGCATGGCGGTTTCGCGCGAGCTGATCGCCCATGGCCACACTATCGTCGGCCTGGTGCGCGATTCCGCCAAAGCCGAAGGGTTGGCCGCGCTGGGCGCCGAAGTGGCGATGGGATCGCTGGAAGATCCCGAAGGCCTCGCCAGACATGCAGCACAGGCCGATGGCGTGATCCATTGTGCGTTCAACCATGACTTTTCACAATTCGCCGAAAACTGTGCCGAAGATCGCCGCGCGATCGAAGCGATGGGCGGCGCACTGAAAGGATCGGGCAAGCCGCTGATTGTGACCTCCGGCGTCGCCGGCCTGGTCGGGCCGGGCCGGGTCGCTACCGAAACCGATCGTGTCGGCGCCGATTATACACTGCCGCGCCAATCCGAACCGGCCGCGCTCGAACTGGTCGATCACGGCGTCAACGCCATGACCATCCGCCTGCCGCAAGTGCATGATCCGGTCAAACAGGGGTTGATCACGTATCTTATCGCGCTGGCGCGGCAGCAGGGCATGTTCGGATATATCGGCGAAGGCGCCAACGTGTGGGCCGCCGGCCACATCAGCGACGCCGCGGTGTTGTACCGGCTGGCGCTCGAACGGGGAAAAGCGGGCAGCAGCTACCATGCGGTGGGCGAACGCGGCGTATCGATGCGTGCCATTTGCGACACCCTGAGCGCACGCACCGGGCTTCCGGCCAAATCGCTGGGCGCGGACGAAGCGCCGGCCTATTTCGGCTGGCTGGCCGGGTTTGCGGCGATGGACATGCCGGCGTCAAGCGCACTGACGCAGGAATGGCTGGGGTGGAATCCGAGCGGGCCGGGGTTGCTGGAGGATCTGGCGCGACTGGCGGATTAACCTAGCCTCAGCGGCGCTTGAACAGCGCCTTTGGTACCACGACATGCACGCCCTTGTTGCGGTCGACCAGTTCGGTCACTTCGACATCGCCGGCCACACTGATCAGCATATAGGCATCGTCGCGCGTCATGCCTTTGGCCGCGACCAGGAAATCGACCATGTTGCGCAGCGCCTTGCGCGTGGCGTTGCTCAGATCGTCGTCGAACCCCATCGCGATATACGCGGTGGGGGTTTCGGCGCGCGGATAGGGCGCGACTTCATGCCCCTCCCCATGCTTGTGCAGGATGAACTGGAACGTGCCGACCAGCGAGGTTTCCAGCGCGGTGATATCAACCTCGCCATTGCCCTGCGCCGCATGGCCATCGCCCACCTGGAACAGCGCACCGGCCGCATGCACCGGCAGAAACAGCCTCGTGCCGGCAACCAGCGCCTTGTCATCCATGTTGCCGCCGTTGATCGTGGGCGCCGCCGAATCATAGCGGCCGAACGCGGGCGGCGGCGCAACGCCCATGCTGCCGAAAAACGGTGCGAGCGGCACTTCGATCCCCGGCCCGAATGTGCCGACCATGCGTTTGGCATCGAGCGGCACGATCTTCATCCGCGAATAGGGAAAGTCGTCGGTCAGAAATCCCGCGCCATAGCGGAACGCATTGTAGGCATACGGGATCGCCAGATCGATTTTCACGATCCGCACTTCCAGCGTATCGCCGGGTTCCGCACCCGCAATCGCAACCGGCCCGGTCAGGATATGCCCGCCCGGTCCACGCGCCGATGCGGGCACGCCGTCGAACACCGCGCGCAATTCAGGCTCGATCGCGTCGGCCGCCACGCCCGCCTTGGCCAGGCCCGTTGGGCTGTTGGTCAGCAACGTGTGGATCACCACGGTATCGCCCGATCTGACCGTCAGCACCGGCTTTTCCGTAGCATCGTAATGCCCCCATACGACTGTCTGCGGCGTGACTTTCAGCTCGTAAGTCTGCGCACAGGCGGGCGTGGCGATGGCCAGCACAGTGAACATAAGGCGTCGCATCGGCAATTTCTCCGGGATGTGTCGGCAGCGGTATGCCCCGGCGTCGCGCACGCGACAACGCCTGTGTTGCGCGGCAATTGTCCGCCTGGCCTTTGCGCGCTATGACATATGCATGTTGGACACCACCTGGGACGAGCCCGCCACGCTGATCGATCTGGACGGCAAGACGCCGCTTATCGGCACAGTGCGCGATTGCGTGATGCATTTCGCGATTTTCAAACCGTTTGCGAAAGAGGCGGCGCGCATGCTGCTGACCCGCCCGGTGTTTCGTGAAGGGCGCAAGACGCGCGTCTGGCTGCTCAACCCCGACGAGCTCGAGCAGCTGGTCCAGCGCCTGAATGCAGAAAAAGACCAGTTGCACTGACCGTTGTCGCGCCTGTGTTGGTTGCGTCAGGTGCGCCCTCCTGATACCGGCGCGCCAAACCCATTGCGCGCAGAATTTCAGGAGCCAGCCATGTCCGATTTCAAACGGGTCGTCCTCGCCTATTCGGGCGGTCTCGACACATCCGTCATTCTGAAATGGCTGCAGGTCACCTACAATTGCGAAGTGGTGACATTCACCGCCGACCTTGGCCAGGGCGAGGAACTCGCGCCGGCACGCGCCAAGGCCGAGCTGATGGGGATCAAGCCCGAACACATCTATATCGACGATTTGCGCGAGGAATTCGTGCGCGATTTCGTGTTTCCGATGATGCGCGCCAATGCCCGGTATGAAGGGGATTACCTGCTCGGCACGTCGATCGCGCGCCCGCTGATTTCCAAGCGCCTGATCGAGATCGCGCGCGAAACCGGTGCCGATGCGGTGGCGCACGGTGCCACCGGCAAAGGCAACGACCAGGTCCGTTTCGAACTGTCGGCCTATGCGCTCGATCCCAATATCAAGGTGATCGCGCCATGGCGCGAATGGGACCTGACCAGCCGCACCGCGCTGATCGCCTGGGCCGAAGCGCACCAGGTGCCGGTGCCAAAGGACAAGCGCGGCGAAAGCCCGTTTTCGACCGACGCCAACCTGCTGCACACCTCGTCCGAAGGCAAAGTGCTGGAAGACCCCTGGGCCGAAGTGCCCGAATATGTGTTTTCGCGCACGGTGAGCCCCGAAGAGGCGCCCGACGTGGCCGAATACATCACGGTGGAATTCAAACACGGTGACGGCGTGGCGATCAACGGCGAGGCGCAGAGCCCCGCGACTTTGCTGGCCACGCTCAACGAATACGGCCGCAAGCATGGCATCGGTCGGCTCGACCTGGTCGAAAACCGCTTCGTCGGCATGAAAAGCCGCGGCATGTACGAAACGCCGGGCGGCACGATCTATGCGATTGCGCATCGCGGCATCGAATCGATCACGCTCGATCGCGGCGCAGCGCATCTGAAAGACGAGCTGATGCCCAAATATGCCGAACTGATCTACAACGGCTTCTGGTTCGCGCCCGAACGCGAAATGCTCCAGGCCGCAATCGACCACTCGCAGGCCAAGGTCAACGGCACGGTGCGGCTGAAGCTGTACAAGGGTCAGGCGTATGTGGTGGGCCGGCAATCGCCCGACAGCCTCTATTCGGAACGCCATGTTACATTCGAAGACGACGCCGGCGCGTATGACCAGAAAGACGCGGCCGGGTTCATCAAGCTCAACGCCCTGCGCCTGCGCCTGCTGGCCCAACGCGACCGCTAAAAAATCCTCCCCGAAACGGGGAGGGGGACCGCGCCCCCTCTTTCTTGGGGCGTGGTGGAGGGGCCGGGCGGCCGGACACGACGTCAAAGCAGACCGCCACCGTTGCCCAGGCGCCCGCGACCCTTCGCGGGATCAGCGCCTGGGGCACAGCCCCTCCATCAAGCTTCGCGCGGTCCCCCTCCCCGAAACGGGAGAATTTTAGCGAAATTCAGCCGGCACGCGCGGATACGCGCTTTCGACATCGCCCAGCGCATCGCGCAACGGCCCCAGATACGGCGCAAACTGCCGCCAGTGGTCCACCCCGTCGGTAAAGATCGGCTGGCGCACCTGTTCCGAACTCGCGGTGCGCACAGCGCGGCGGTTGCGGTGAAATTCCAGGCAGGCGTCTTCGAACGGCACGCCGACATGATCGAGCAAGCGGCGTACTTCACCCTCGGTATCGCCGACCATCGCCTCGTAGATCACGCGGTGTACCGCGCCCGGCGCGGCACGGTCGAACGCCGCCATCTGTTCGACATAGGCGCGATAATACCGCCCGATTTCGGCCAGATCATACGTAAACAGCTGCCCCCGCGCAAAAAACTGTTTCCAGCCCGAAAAGCAACAGGCCATCGGATGACGCCGCGCATCGATGATCGTCGCATTGGGCAGGATCAGCTTGATCAGCCCGGCATACATCCAGTTGTTGGGCATCTTGTCGATGAACCGCGCCTTGCCTTCCTTGCGGTGCACGCGGGTACGCTCGAGATATTCCTCGCCCAGCCGCGCCAGATCGGGACCGGACATCCGCGTCAGCAGATCGCTGTAGCTGGTGAATTCGCCGTCCTCGACACGCCCGTGCAACCGGTCGCCGATCATCATCAGATCGGGCAATTCCATCGTACCCTCGATCTGCGAATGGCTCGACAGGATCTGTTCGACCAGGGTGGATCCTGCGCGCGGCAGGCCGACGATGAAGATCGGGTCATTCGACAGGCACCCCTGCCCCGCCCGCTCCGCCAGGAACGGCGCGGTAAACAGCGCGGCATGTTCGCTGGCCCCGCCGACGATACGCGCCTCTTCGTACTCCAAGCCCTTGCGCCGCAACGCGTTGGCTCGATCGTAATGGTCAAAGCTTTGGGCGATGTCGCCTGAGTCTTCATAGGCCTTGCCCAGTGCGAAATGCAGCTGGCTGGCCTGTTCGTCGTCTTCGACTTTGTCCTGCGCGGCCAGCATCGCAGCGATATCGTCCGCGTTCAGCGAAACGGTCTTCAGGTTGGCCAGGCTCCACCACGCCTCGCCCAGCGCGGGATCGAGCGCCAGTGCTTTGCGATAGGCGGTGATCGCCTCGGCCTGGTTACCCAGCGTCTTGTCGACATGCCCCAGGTTGAGCCAGACGCGTTCGCTTGCCTGCCCGCGCTTCACCAGGTCGCGATAGATCTCCGCCGCCTCTTCCTGCTCGCCGAGCCGGACCTGCAACGATGCCTTGAGCAGGGCGTTATTCGGATTGGCGGGGTTGTCGGCCAGCAGTTCGGTCGCCTGCGCCAGCGCGCCTGCAACATCGGGGCCCATCTGCATGATGCGGATCAGCAATTCGCGTGCCGCCGAAAATCCGGGCGCAATGTCCATTGTGCGTTTCAGCAGATCGATCGCTTCGTTCAATTGGCCCTGGCGCCATGCGACTTCGCCGCGCAGCCGCATCGCCGCCGCATCGCGCGGCATCTGCCTGATCCGCTCGTCCAGCAAAGTCTCGGCCTCGGCAAATTCCTTGGCATGCATGGCCATGGCCGCCTTGATCAGCACCGGATCGCGCGACGAGGCGGTAATTCCGCGGCGTTCGGCATTGCGCGCCTCGGTCTCGCGCCCGGCCGCGCGCAAGGCGGCTGACAGCGCATGCCATGCGGCCAGGAAATCGGGCTTCAACGCGACTGCGCGTTCCAGCTGCCCCGCGGCCAGATCGTGTTCGCCAACACCGCCGTGGACCAGCGCCAGCTCGAAGGCTGTAATCGCCGAGCGCGGCTGCTGCTTTGCCAGGGATGTCAGCACCGCGCGCGCCGCCGGCAGATCGCCGAGATGGTGCAGGACCTGCCCCTCGATCAGCATCGCCTGCGGATGACCGGGCACGGCATTCAGGATTTCGCGCGCCTGGGCCAGCGCCATCTGCGGATCGCGACTACGTAGCGCGGCGGCATGCGCCAGTGCAGCATCGAGCGACAGAGTCGCTTCGCCTGCCGATCCTTGTGCTGCCATGCCTGACATGCTCCTTGCCACAATTACGCCGATGGACCTGAATGCTGCGTCTGCGCAACAGGCGCATTCCTGCGCCAGATGGCAGGGCTTGTCCAGCCTGCGAACGTTGTGGCGCCCTGCGACACGTCACGCCAAGCCTATGCCGTTCCACCCTTTTTACAGGTGCGCGAGCAAGGCCGTTGACAGTTGTGGCATCACAGGCAAATTGTTTTGCAGACGAGCGCGCAAAACAAGATCGGGTGCGCCGTTCCGTGAGGCCGATAAAATGATGATCTCGCGCCCATCCTCCAGGATGGGTGTTTGCTTGTGCTTGCACTTGCGAGCTGCGGGGTCATGACTGCGTAATACAGGTGATCGCGCCACGGCCACAGGCCGGGCGCCCATGGCAAAAGCCACAATGGGGTGTAAAATATGACCAACGAAGATGCCGCAAAGAACCGGCGCAAATCGAGCCGAACAGCGCTGATCCTGGCGTCCACGATGTTGACCGGCCTGGCGGGCCTGATGCCTGCCATCGCCAGGGCAGACCAGGCTCCGCCTGCCACGCCCGACACGACCGCCCCGGCAGCGGACGCCAGCACCGGCGGCATCAGCGAAATCGTCGTGACTGCGACGCACAAGCCGGAAAGCCTGCAGAAGGTTCCGATCAGTATCCAGGCGCTCGATGCGACCAAATTGACTCAGAACAACGTCAGCAACTTTGCCGACTATGCGCAGATGCTGCCTTCGGTGTCGTTTCAATCGCTCGGGCCTGGCCGCAGCCAACCGTTCTTTCGCGGTATTTCGGTGACAGGCGGGCGCAATTCGACCGTCGGCACCTATCTCGACGATATTCCGCTGACATCGCCCAACGCGAACCCCGAAATCCACATCTACGACGTCGAACGGGTCGAGGCGCTTTCTGGTCCGCAAGGCACGCTGTTCGGTGCGAGCTCGCTGGCGGGCACGTTGCGCATCATCACCAACAAACCCAAATTCGACAAATGGGAAGCCGGGATGGATGTCCAGGCCGACAAATATGGCGACGGCAAGGCCGGCGGCATGGTCGAAGGGTTCATCAACATTCCGGTCGCGCATGATGTCGCGATCCGCATCATGGCCTTTTATGAAAAAGAAGGCGGATACATCAACAACACGCACGGCACGGTCGGCTATCAATCGCTGCCGATCACGCTCGACAACGGTCCCGGCACAAGCACGAACAACACGTTCTATTCCAACCTGGTCAAGAACGCCTATAATCCGGACATCGAATACGGCGGCCGTGCGGCGATCAGCTGGCAGTTCGCACCAGACTGGAAAATCACGCCGAGTATCACGTACCAGAATATCAATGCAAAGGGCGCCTATAACTACGATCCTCGCGTGGGCGACCTTGCCGTCCACGACTACAGCCCGACATATCTGAAAGATCATTACTATCAGGCCGAGCTCGCCATTCAGGGCAAGATCGGCGATTTCGACATCGTGTCCGCCACGGGATACTTTGCCCGCACGATCTCGAACGCGAACGATTATACGTATTACTCGGTCACGTATGATCAGAATGTCGCCTCCGGCGCGGTAGGGACGTACTATAACCATTTTACCGACAAGAACGGGAACTACATCAATCCCACACAGCAGTACTACAATCATGAACACGACAAGACGTTTACCCAGGAAGTACGCCTGAGCACGCCAAAATCCTGGCCGGTGCAGGTTACCCTCGGTGGGTTTTACCAATACCAGCGTCAGAGCGTTGACGGCAGTTATTATATCCCGGGCCTGAGCACATCGTTGAACCCCGGCGTGCCAGGCGGAAACCTGGACGGATCGGATGCACCGCCATTTTCGCCGGCGGTGGGCGGGGTTTACAATCCGGACGGCTATTACCTGGTCGAGGACGATTCCCATTCGAAGGATGGCGCAGCATTCGCCGAGGGCAATTACAACATCACCAGCAGGCTCAAGGTCGTAGCCGGCATCCGCTATTTCATCGCAGACAACGGTACGCGCGGTTTCGACGGAACGTGGCGAAACGCCGACAGGGTCGGATGCTGGAACGAAGACCCGGCAGTGCAATTTGGCAAGTTCATCCATCCTGGACGGCTGAGCTGCCTGAACACCAACACCACGTACCATCAGACGGGTGAAACGCACAAACTGGGCCTGACCTGGCAGTTCCAGCCGGACAAGATGATCTACGCCACCTATTCGACCGGGTTCCGTCCGGGCGGCGGCAACCGGCAGGCTGCGGCTCCGGCCTACAAATCCGATACGCTCAACAACTATGAAGTCGGTTGGAAAACCAGTTTCGGGCGCAATTTCCGCTGGAACGGCGCGCTGTATCGTGAAGACTGGAAGGGCGTGCAGTACCTCGTCGTGGTGCCCAATAGCGAGGGTTCCACCGCCACGATCAACGCGGGCAATGCGCGTGTCTATGGCATCGAAACCGATCTTGAATGGCGCCCGGTCGCCGGCCTGTCGCTTTCGGCCAGCGGCGCTTATAACAACGCGAAGCTTAGCGGTAATTTCTGCGCGCCAACCTCGCCTACCAATCTTGCGCCTGATCCCAATTGTGCCACTGGCGAGGAAGCTCCGAAAGGCACCCGCCTGCCGCGCCAGCCGATATTCAAAGGCAGCTCGACCATTCGATATGACTTCGACCTGATGAAGACCAAGAGCTTTGTTCAGGCGCAGGTCTTCCACCAGTCGGGCAGCACGTCGGATCTGTCACTGTCGAATGATATGAAATTGGGCGATACCAACGGCTTTACCACGCTGAATTTTTCAGCGGGGCTGGCCGTCGACAAATACACGTTCGAGCTGTTCATCGAAAACGCCCGTGACGATCGCGGTATCCTTTCGAAAAATACCTTCTGTTCGATCCAGGAATGCGCCGGATCATCGCGCAGCCTTCCGGTCAAGCCGCAGTATTTTGGCGTAAAAGCCGGGTTCAAGTACTGATCCGGCATAACGCGCCAATGCTGCGGGGGGGTGGACACCAGTCCACCCCCCCTTTTTTGTTCGCACCTGCACAAAACGTACGCCATTCGGCGTAGAAAATGGTCCTGATTCGCCCATGCCAGGCCGAAAAAAAGCCTAAATTACAAATTCGTCATAAGGATGTTGACTCATCGCTGCCATGCAGCATTATGAAACCTGGACGGTCGTCATGTTTGTTGCAAACCGATGAAAGTCCATGGGGAAAAATAAGATACATAGCTGAACGAGCGCTGGCGCGCTCAGCATCGGGCGCACTTGCGATTCCGGTGGCGGGGGAATTCTGCCCCGCGTGGCCGCCAGCATCACAAGCGAGATCCTGGTTCATATTGCACCGCAATATGAAGGCGCTGAACTGCGCCTGCGGGATCGCTTGGCCAGCATGATTTGAATTGATCGGGAACACGCAAATTGATCAGGAACATGGGGGACTACAAAGTCATGGCTAAGCAATCGGGTCGCCGGAAGCGCCTCATCAAGTTGTTGGGTGCGACCACCATTCTGGCCGGCATGGCAGTGCCGATGTTCGCCGCTGCGCAGGAAGCGCCGGCAGCCGCACCACAAGTCAGCCCGGATGCAAGTTCGGGCCTGACCGAAATCGTCGTGACGGCCACGCACGAAAAACAGAGCATCCAGAAAGTGCCGATTTCGATGCAGGCGCTCAGCGCCGCCACATTGGAAGAGCGCCAGGTCCAGGGCCTTTCGGACCTGACCACCCTGCTCCCTTCGGTTTCGCTGTCGGGGATCGGGCCCGGGCGCACCACGGCCTATTTTCGTGGCATCGTTCCCGCCGGCGGCAACTACGCCTCGGTCGGGTACTATCTCGATGACATACCGATCACCGGCAACGGCGTGCCGGATATCCATGTCTATGATATGGAACGTATCGAAGCGCTTTCGGGTCCGCAGGGCACGCTTTACGGCGCGGGTTCGCTTGCCGGCACCATTCGCTTCGTTACGGCCAAGCCCAAGCTGGGCAAATTCGAATTCGGCATGGATGTCGAAGGCAACAAGTATGGCGGTCACGGCGAGGGTGGCCAGATCGAATCGTACATCAATATCCCGCTGGGCAGCACGGTCGCGCTGCGCGCCATGGCCTATTACCGCAAGGACGGCGGGTATATCAACAACACCCCGAACAACGGCAAATTCAACGACGGCAGTTCATCGAATTTGAATTTGGGCGATAACGACCCCAACACGAATTACCCGTTGAACAACGCCGCTATCGCCAAGAACAATTACAACCCGATCTATGAATTCGGCGGCCGCCTCGCGCTGTTGTGGGAACCAGCGCCAGGCTGGGACGTGATGCCCGAAATTACCGCGCAGCGGCAGACGTCCTATGGCTATTTCGGCTATGATCCGCGCGTGGGTGACCAGGAAGTCCACGATTATTCGACGACACGCCAGGATGACCCCTGGTTTCAGGCAGAACTTTCGATTCACGGCCATATCGGCGATTTTGAACTGACTTCGGCAACCGGCTATTTCAAGCGCCATATCCGCCTGAACAACGATTACACCTACTACACCGTCACCTATGACAAAGCCGGCGCCGGCAACGAAAATTATCTGCAATTTTTCGACAAATCCGGTTGTACAGGATCTGGCGCGTCACTGAAGTGCACGACCCTGATCAACCCGACGCAGAAGTATTTCGGCGATCAGCATCAGGAAAAATTCACGCAGGAAGTTCGCCTGAAAACCCCTGCAAGCTGGCCATTCGATGTTACTGTCGGCGGCTTTTATCAGAGCCAGTTCTTCGAGAACAACAACAATTACTACATCTCGGGCCTCGGCAATATCGAAGGCTATACCGAATCCGGGGGCGGTAGCAATCCTGCCGGATTTGGCATTCCCACGACGACGCAGATCGGCACAACGAGCACCGGAACACCGACTTATGGCACGATGGTCGTCGGAACGCCCGCCGTCAAAGGCGACACGTTCTATCTCAATGAAAACAATCAGTATTACCATGATGAAGCGATATTTGCCGAAGGCCATTACAAGATTACGCCAAACCTGAAAATCACCGGCGGAATCCGGTATTTCTGGACGGCGTATGATACGCTTGGCGTGGCCGGTGTGATGAGCTCGTTCCACAACACGATCACTTCGCTATACGTGCCTACGGGCACACGGGGTTGCCCGACCCCGCTGACGGCTGCCCGGCTTACCTGCCTCAACACCAATCCCGGCGCAACGGATGAAGTCGGCCGTTACAACGAAAAGGGCCAGACTCACAAGGTCGCGCTGGATTGGCAGATCGAGCCGGACAAGATGGTCTACGCCAACTATTCGACCGGCTTCCGGCCGGGCGGGTTCAACCGGCCTTTGCGTATCCGCAATCCAAACGGCACCAGCACCATTGCTGGGGTCGATCCGTTCAAATCGGAAAAACTGTCGAACTTCGAACTTGGGCTGAAAACGACCTGGAACAACATTTTCCGGTTCAACGCAGCAGTCTATTATGAAACCTGGAACGCGATCCAGTACAGTGTTGTCGTGGCCGGCACCCAGGGTGCAGGTATAACGGGCAATGCCGGGACCGCGCACGTCAAAGGGGCAGAGTACGACGCCAGCCTGAAACTGGGTGAATTTACCCTGTCGACAAACGGCGCCTACAACAACGCCAAGCTCGCTGCCGACTTCTGCAATTTCCAGTTTTTGCCCGTTACAAACTCCGCGGGTACTGTTACCGGCGGCACGATCGGACAGCTACCCACATGTTCGCAGGCTGCCGCCGGCACGGTCGCAGCAGTTGGCGGCACACGCCTGCCGCGTCAGCCTCAGTTCAAGGGGACATCGTCGATTCGTTACGATGCGGACTTCGGCGACTACAAAGTGTTCGGCCAGGGGGCCGCGCTGTACCAGACCGGTGCGACGCAGAACCTCAACAACACGCTCGATGGCTATCTGGGCGACACGTCGGGCTTCGTGAGCTTCGACTTCTCGGCAGGCATCGGCAAGGGCCCCTACCGGATGGAACTGTTCATCGAAAACGCGTTCGACAAGCGCGGTGCGCTGACCAAGAACACGTTCTGTTCGATCCAGGAATGCGCGGGCAGCGCGCGCACGTTCACAATCCGGCCGCAGTTCTTCGGCATCAAGCTGTCGTATCACACGAAATAAGTTTAAACCGGTTACACCCAACTGCCCCCCGTGCGCACTCGCACGGGGGGCATTTTTTATGCCCGATTCTCAAAGTTTCAGCAGGCCTGCCGCAATCAGTCCGCTGATCTGCGCGGTGGCAAAGCTGATGCCGTGCAGATTGCGGCGCTGTTCGACGCCGGGAATCGGGCGGGGATAGCCCGAGGCGTAGTACAACCCGCCGCGCAACTGCGCGACGCCGCGCGGCAGATCCCAGTCCAGCCCGACGCGCACCACGCCGTCGCATTGCCCGGGCCAGCATGGCGCATCGTCGGCGCCGACCATCGGCGCCACGATCCGCGCCGCAGCTGCCCGTGCAACGGCATCGGCAAACAGCGCGGCATGCGCGGCATTGGGCGTGCCCAGGCTGCAATTGATCACGTCGGCGCCGGCGCCGGCCGCCCAGACGATCGCCTCGACCAAAGCCCGCGCGCTGGCGCGCAGGCCTTCGCGAAATACGCGCACGGTCAGGATTTCGGCATCGGGCGCCAGCTCCTGGATTGCCGCAGTCACCGCCGTGCCGTGGCCCAGCCGGTCGATCATCGCATCGGGGCTGTGATCGATAGAGCCATCGGCGGCAATGGCGACGCCGCGCAACAGGCGCGCGGACAGGATATGCGAATGCGCGGGAAATACCCCACTGTCGATCACCGCGACGCGCATGCCTTTAGCCCCTCCCCTTCAGGGGAGGGGTTGGGGTGGGGCTTCGCCCCGCTCGCCAACGCTTGGGGATTGTCGCAACAAGGGATTGTAGCCGAGAGGCCCCACCCCCGGCCCCTCCCCTGAAGGGGAGGGGGGAAGACGTCTGCATACTTTACAACCTCGTCACGGTCTGCGCCTGTCCGTCGCCGAGCGTGATCACCATATCGGCCAGGTCCGCGAGCGCGGGCTTGTGCGTGATGATCAGGATCGTCGCATCGGGCAGCACATGCCGCAGCCCCGCCGCGACGCGCCGCTCGGTTTCGGTGTCGAGCGCCGCACTGGGTTCATCGAGCACCAGCACCGCCGGGCGGCGCAGCAGCGCGCGCGCCAGCGCGATGCGTTGGCGCTCGCCCGCCGACAATGCCTGCCCGCGCTCACCCACCGGCGTGTCGAGCCCTTGCGGCATCCGCGCGAGCAGATCGCCCAGCCCCGCTGCGGTCGCCGCCGCCATGATCGCCTCACGCGAAGGCGCCGTGACCGCAAACGCGATGTTTTCGGCAATCGACGCGTTGAACAGAAACGGCGTCTGGTCGATCAGCACGACCGCTTGGCGCAAATCGCGCAAGGCGAATTCGCGCGCATCGATCCCGCCGATCAGCACGCGGCCCGCATCGGGATCGCGAAACCGCACGACCAGATCGGCCAGCGTCGACTTGCCCGCCCCGCTTTCGCCCAGGATCGCCGCCATCGCGCCGGCCGGGATCGCGCAATCGACGCCCGCCAGCACGGCATCACGATCGTGGCGAAAATGCACGTTTTCCAGCACCACCGACAGTGCGCCGTTGGGAACGGTGCGCGGACGCACCGGCCCGACAACATCGGGGGGCGTATCGAAAAGTTCGAATATCCGCCCGAGCGACACACGCGTCGAGGCGAGCCCCGCCGACAGCCCGAGCAGCGATTGCACTGGCGCAAACAGCCGCGACTGATACGCCATGAACGCCACCAGCGTGCCGATCGTGGTCATGCCGTTGAGGATGCGCCAGCCGCCATACAGCGTGACCGCCGCGCTCGATACCGCCAGCACCGCGCCCGGCAGCGCACCGGCCAGAAACGATGCCATCTGCATCTTCAGCATTGCGCCGACGAACGCCCCATTGCGCGTGGCAAAGCGCTGCGCCTCATGCGCTTCGCCGCCCAGCGCGGTAACCACGCGCATGCCCATCACCGTGTCGACCAGAAAACTGCCCAGGTCCGCCCCGCGTTCGCGCATGCTCCGCGTAATTTCGACCAGCCGGCGTTGCAGGAACACGAACAGCCCCGTCGCCACCGGCACCAGCACGACCGCCACCACGAACAGCCGCCAGTCGAGCCAGGCCATCATCGCCAGCGACCCGATCAGGAACAGCACATTGCCCAGCACTGCCAGCAGGGTATCGCCCGCCGCGCGCTGCACATCGCTGACATCGCTGTTGATCCGGCTCATCAGGTCGCCCAGCCGGAACCGCGCGTAGAACCTGGGGCTGAGGCTTTGCAGATGCGTCATCAGGGCCACGCGGATATCGAACAGCATCGCCGCCGACAGCGCGACATAGCGATACGACGACAGGATATTGAGCACTGCGCTCAGGATCGTCGTGGCCACGACCGCAATCGCGATGATAACCAGCGCGCGGAAATTGTGCACCAGCAACGCGTTGTCGATCATCAGCTTCGACAGGTATGGCTGCACCAGCGACACGGCCGTAGCGCACAGGCTGATCAGCAGCACGCCGGCCAGCCGCGCGCGATAGGGCATCACCCAGGGCAGCAGCCGGCGGTACGTCCCCCACGTGGCGATGGGAGCGACAGGCGGGGGCGGCGAATGGGGTGGCAGAGTTGTCAGGCGACACGATCCCGCAGGGCGATCCGGTCGCCGATCAACACGAATTGCGCCTCGCCCGCCGCGGCGAGCTGACGCGTGCACCAGGCATGGCCGCGGGCGGTCGCCTCGGCCTGTTCACGCCACCATGTCCCCTGCCCGCCGCGTTCGTAAAACGGTGCGGAAACGGCAAGGTGGCGGCGCATGGCGGCTATCAGCATGGCGCGGTAATGACCGATCATCGCGGCGCGATCCAGCGCCGTTTCAGTGGCCAATTCGGCCGCGATCGCCGCAGCCAGAATGCCACCGCGTACTGCGGTCGCCACGCCATCGCCGCAGATCGGATCGAACGCCAGCGCGGCGGTACCCAATGTCAGGTCGCCGGGCGTTGCCGGATGGCCGAGTATGCGCGGCGCGGTTTCGAAGCGGATCGCCGTGTCAGCGGTTGCGGCGACTGCCGTTGCCACCAGCCGGCTTTCGCGCAAGGCGTCCTCGGGCAATGCGCCCACGGTTAAAAGCCAACCATCCTTGGCACCGGTGGGGATCAGGAACAGCCAACCCTGATCGATCGCCTCGACGAGCGCCGCATGGGGGTCGGTGCCGGGTTGCAGCGCGACGGGCGTCGCCGCCGCCTCACGCCTGCCGAAGCGCAACAGCGTGCTAGCGGGCGGCGCCTTCGTCGAAAGCACAAAATTGGCCGATGTTAGCCCCTCCCCTTTAGGGGAGGGGTTGGGGTGGGGGCTATCGGCTATATCTGGCGATGCGGGGAAAGCGCTCATGCCTTGGCGAGTGGGGAGAGCCCCCACCCCCGGCCCCTCCCCTGAAGGGGAGGGGAGCTGCTCGCGTAGGGCCGATTCCAGGCGACTGCCCCCGATCACCAGCGCCGAATGGGGCACCGCGTGCGGCTCGTCGCTGCCCCAGCGCACGATCCGGCGCTTGATCGGATGGGCTTGGCTCAGGGCCGTAGTGAGCGCCACCTGCCCGGCGAACACATCGCGCAATAAATGTTGCGCCTGTTCGCCCAGCATGACCAGAGGCGCGCCGCCGCGTGCCCCGGCGTGCCAATCCCGCACCACCGCGATCCCGCGCTGCGTCAGGCAATGCGCAGCGGTTGCCGCGCCTACGCCGCCTCCAACCACAGCGACAACCGGCATGGTCAGCGCAGCGCGACCATCCCGGCCATGGTCGCATCCGCGCCCAGGTCCCAGGTTTTCTCGTACTTCAGCGTTGCCGCATCGTAGACTTCGATGTCGTAGCTCGCGCCGTAGATATAAATCTTCGCGCCATCGGCCGACATGCCGAGCGTATAGCGCGAGCGGCATTTGAATTCGACCTTGTCGGCCAATTTCAACGAGGCGAGATCGAACTTCCAGAATTCGCAACGCTTGTTGCCCGTCACACCATTGGTTGCGGTGGTATAGGCATATTTGCCGTCGGGCGTCACTTCCAGGCCGGAGATCTGGTTGGTGATCGGCCCGATCGGCGTAAACGTGAATTTGCGCGCGGTCAGGTCGAAACGCCCAAGGCCAAATATCTTGTTGTGCACGAATGGGTCGGCCGCGGTGAACAGCGAAACCAGTTCGTTGGGATGCGTCAGCTGCAGCCCTTCGACCCCGCCGCCCAATTGCACGTCTTCGTAATTTGCCGCATCCGCCTTTTGCAGGTCGATCCGGTCGACCACTTTCAGGCTGGCGACATCGATGACCAGCACTTTGCCCTTGAACATATACAGCGTCTTGCCATCGGGCGAGATCATCAGCGAAGCACGATAGCCGCCGGGCAAGGCATCGTCGGCCGCTTCCATATCGACCGCGCGCACGATTTTCTTCTGCGCCAGATCGACCACGACATACTGCAACTTCGACACGGTATAGCGGTCGCTCAACTTGTCGAACCGCTGCATCACCGTATAGAAATAGCGCCCGGTCGGATCGGGTACGCCGCCTTGGAACCGATACCGCTCGGTCGGGGTATTCAGGCTGAATTCGGTCAGGATCTTGTGCGTATCGGCATCCAGCACGACCATTCCGCTGGTCGTAATCGTCGTCGCAAAAATCTTCTTGCGATCGTCGCTCAGCCGCAACGACACCGGCAGGCCGGCATCCAGCTTGATCTTGTCCTTTACCGCCCCTGTCACATCGTCGATCGTGAACAGCTTGTCGGGATAGGTCCCGAGCATCAGCGTCCCGGCGTGCGCTGGCGTGACACCTGCCGCGGCGAGCGCGAGCGGGCCGGCAACGAGCGCCGTCAATGTACGGAATGATTTGAACATGCGCGATCGCGGCAGCATGGCTGGCCCCTTCGGATAGGGTGGATGAAAACGGGTTCCGGCCGCCCCCAACGGCTGACCCGGAAGACCAGTCTTCAAGGAAAGATGATGTCGAGGCTGCGCCAGTCCTTGGTCGCGGCGGCGCAATTGCTCGCCCAATCCGCCGAATAGTTGACGTGATCGGCCATCTGCACCGGCCAGAAGCAGGTGACATAGCAGTCATAGATATCGCGCTCTGCCGGCTGGCACAGCCCGGCGGTGCCGCCCGACGCATCGACTTCCCAGCCTGGCGAAAACGACAGCGAGCACCCCAGCGGAACGTGCGGGCGCGGCGCCTGCTGCAGGGCCACAACGTCTTCTTCCTGTTCTGCCATATCCGCGTCGATTTTGCGCGCCTTGGCATTGAGAGGTTTCAAGTGCTTCATGACGACATGCCCTTTCGATCGGCAAAGCGGTCCAGAAATTCGGGATTGCGGACCGCGATCGTACCATAAATTGACAGGACGCGATCGGTCCACTGGCGGATCCAGTCGCAATAATGGAGGTTGGCGTGGCCGGTGTCGTTGTACCGGACAAACGCCTCGTGATGGCACCCGCCCGCGCACAGTGGCCGCGCCCAGCACGATGTGCATTCGTACTTTGATCCGACATGGCCGCGCGTCAGGAAATCGGTGCGCTTTTCCTGATCGATCCCGGTGTCGATATGGCCCATCACGTGTTCATCGGCATCGGTAAAGCGATGGCACGGCGCCAGATCGCCCCCGGGGCTGACCCCGAGCAGACCAAGGCCGGCGCCGCACGGATGCGACTTGTTGGTGCCCGAAACCAGCTCGCTGAGCGTTTCCGACACGTTGGAGAACCCGTGCATCTGGCCGCGCAACGCATATTGCAGCCATTCCTCCGACAGATCGTGAAATCCCTGGAGCACGTCGCTCATGCCATCGCCGTTCAATCCGAAATCATGGCCGTCATCGGTGGTGGTTACCGGCGCAAAGCCGATTTCGTGAAATCCGATGACGTCTTTCAGATGGCGGTAGATGCCAACGACATCGGTATTGCCCGCGGTCAGGGTTACGCGCGCCGTGACCGCACGGGTCTTGTGTCTGGCGATCAGCGATTTCAGGCGCGGCTCGATCACGTCATAGCTGCCCTTGCCGCTTTTGTAGATGCGGCGCGAATCCTGCATGTCCTTGGGACCATCGATCGAAACGGTCACGCCCACGGCGTTGTCGTTGAGGAAATCGATGATCGGGTCGGTCAGCAGCGTGGCGTTGGTAGTCAGGCTGTAGGTACAACGCCGCCCGGTTTCCGCCGCACGCGCGTTGGCATATTCGACCGTGTCCTTCAGCAGGCGGAAATTCATCAGCGTTTCACCGCCGAAAAACGTCACATGCACCGCCTTGCGGCCCTTGGCACTGTCGAGCAGGAAATCCACGGCGGTACGTGCGGTTTCCGGTGTCATGTACTTGGGTTTGCCGGTCTGCGTCGAAATCTTGTCGGCGCCGAATTCATAGCAATAGGTGCAGGCCAGATTGCACTGGTTGGTGACATTGAGCACCAGCGCCTGCAACGGATAATCGGCCGGCGGCGCATCGACGATCGCCGGTTGCGCCACGATATTTTCCGCCTCGAGCAGGCGGACCATGCGCATTTCGCGCAACAGCCCCTCGGCATCGACCGCGCTCATGCCGTCAGCGGTCAGCGCCTTGACCAGATCGCTGTGTACCACGGTGCCTTGTTCGACCAGCGTCAGGACCGCAACGATCGCCTCGTCAAAGGCAAACATCGCGCCGGCCGCGGGCAGATACACAAAGTCCGCGCCCGACGCGTCGAACCTGTGCATTTCGCCAGCACGATAGCGGTGATCCAGGAGTACGGTCATTGTTCAACCTCCGGCTGATCGATGCGTTTGAACGAAGGGATTGTGACCACGAGGTAGGCCTTTCCGATCAACGGCTTGCCGGTGCTGTCACGGGCGGTCTTGGCTGTCGCCACGACCCACACATTGCCATAATTGTCGCGATTGCCCGATCGCGCCGGATTTGGACCATCGAGGTTGGGGGTAAAGAACCCGGCCTTGCTGATCTTGCCGACAAAATCGATATCGTCGTCAAACCATGTAGCACGGAATTCCTCGAGGCTGTAATCGGCATCGACCACACCGACTTTCACGTCGTCGGCGGTATAGGGCTTGCCATCGGGGCCTGCGTCGTACCCATACGCTTCGAACTGGCCGAACCCGGCCGGATGCGCCGCACCGCCCAGCCGCGCGAGCGAGGTTTCGGGCATGACCTTGATATAGGCGATATGGTGATAAACCGGCAGCGCTGCCGACAGGACGGCTGTGCCGACCGTCACGTCATGCACGCCCGACGTAACCCCGGGTGCCGCATCGACCGACAGGACCAGCTGGCTCGGCGATGCCGAAACGATCTTGCTGACCATCAGGCCCTTGCCCAGATCGATATCGCGCGCGGTCAGGCCCGCCGGAAATGCATCGCCGAAAATGGTCAGGGTCTGGCCCCTGGCGCCGGCCAGGATACCCCCGCCCGAAATCCCGCCGATCACCGGCGCGCCATCGGCGCGGGTAAGCGTGACGTCATAGCCGAATTCCTGGTATTCGCCCCAGAACCAGCGGCCGGTCGCGGTCTTGCGGTCGGCCGAAAACAGCATGACTTCGCGCATCGGCTGGTCGAACGAATCCGCTGCCGGTTTGCCCCCAACGCCGGTCGCTGCGCGCCCGCGCCAGGCATAGCCGCCATAGACCACGCCATTGCCCGAGGTGGTGATCGCCGGGCCCCCTGCCAGCGATTGCAGTGTGGTGCGCGTGCCGAATATTTCGCCCGACGATCCGGGTGCGACCTCCATCGTCCCGAAAAACTGGCCCCGGCCGGGCAGGCTGGCCGAAACCAGCCACTTGCCCGCCAGATGCGGGGTCTGCTCGCGCGCGCTCCAGGCCGTCCATTCGGGGGTGTGCAACGGCGCAACCTTGCGCAGATAGGCCAGCGCGACTTCGCCTTGCGTCAGCGGGATCGAGCCGGGCTTGTTGACGACAGGCTTGGTCTGGCCAAACACCTCGCCAGGTTCGTCGATTGCGGCACGGCGGTATTGCGAATCCGCCTGCGAATAAAGCGCGACGTGGAAATCCTGCAGCAGCTTCCATTCATGCGATGAACGCCGCCAGGACAACGGCTGCCCGAACGCATGACACGCCGCGCACGACCCGCGCACCGATTCGCTGGGAATATTGGTTTCGTCGATCATCCGCTTTTCAGGGACATAGGCGACCGGCCTTGCCTCTTCGGGCGCGAGGCCGTGGGCAGAGCCGAGATAATGGATGATGTGCCGCGCCTCTTCGGGCGACACTTGCGCGCCGTTCAGCCGGACCATGCGCTTGATCGCCTGGTCCCAGCCTTCAGGGGTGGTGCGGATCCATGAAATCCGCGACAGATTGCCCTTGGCGTCGGCGGTGTGACACGTGCCGCATTTTTCCTTGGTCATCGCATCGGTTACCGGGATGCCGTCCTCGGTTTCGGTCGATGCCGACGCCATGCCGGCGCCGCCCGACATCGATTGGCCCGCAACCGCGCTCGCAGTGATCAGCGCGGCCGATACCATCAACAGCCGCGCCCCGCGCGGAACCTTGCGCACCACAGCCGGGGCGCCATCTGCCCGGGGCGTTTCGTTTTCTTGGTCTGTAACAGGGCACGTCATACCAGATTTGTCCCCAAGTCCATGTTGATCCAGGTCTGTCGCACACCGGCAAAAAGATCATCCGGCCACACGGAGCCGCCAAAAACCCGATCCCGTCCAGTCGCGGCAATCCTCGCGATTCGAGCAATGCAAGCACGCAAAACTGAACAGGTGTCCAGAGTTTGGTCAATGACTTTGTTGCGGGCCATCGCCTGTTTGACCTAGAAGGGTTACGACGATCTTCGGTCTGGCCTAATTCCGCCAAATGGCGCACAATCAACGGCTGGCATATGTGGCGCCGGACCGTGCCGTCATGCCAATTCGCAATGCCTATTCCCGATTCCTATGCCCGATGCCTAATTCCTGGATCAAAAGGCCCGATCATGCTGAAAGACAGCGGCTTGAGAACGCAGACGCCGTCGCAGATCAACGACAATGACGATGGCAATCGGTCTCGCAACCTGTCCGGCAGGGCAGTGCCCGCCGCGATCGAGCCGGCCGGCCCCGCTGCGCGGCCTGGCACGTATCTGCGCGGCACCGAAACCGTCGATGCGATTCTGAAGGCGGCCCTGCGCGTGCTGATCAACGAAGGCGCCGGCGCCTTCACGATCCGGCGGATTGCGACCGAATGCGGCATGAAAGTCGGCAATGTCAGCTATCATTTCCCGCGCAAGGAACTGCTGATCCAGGTCCTGCTCGATGACATGCTCGAAAGCTATGACAATCACCTCGACAATCGCGTGCGCCAGCCTGACCTGAGCGCGGAAGACCGGTTGCGCGCGATCATCGTCATGTGTCTCGACGATATTGCCGGCATGCGCACGACGCGACTGTTCATCGAACTGTGGGCATTGGCCAATCATAACCCGTTCATCGCCGACCGCGTGCGCGTGTTTTACCAGCGCGTGCATGACTACATTGCCGAATACGTGGCGCAGTTGAACCCCGCGCTGGCGCCCGACGATGTCAAGACCGTCGCATTGTTCATCAGCAGCGCCATGGAAGGCGTAACGCCGTTTGCGGGGTATCAAAAGCCATGGGCGGATCGCATGCCCGCAATCACGCGGATCGCGGTGGCGCACCTGGTCGATCTGGCACGCACCGTGACGCCGGAACAAATTCACGGTCTTGTCAAAAAGGGTGCAGGCGCCGAGCTAGAAAGGCGGTAAGAGGCGTGCGAATGAGGCTTGACTAAATTAGGACAAGCGTCAAACTTGTGATCACAAACCCGAGCCTCACGGCTCGCCACCGACGCATGATCTCGTCACACGCGTCCAAAGGGGGGCCTTTGCGTAATGAAGTCCGTTAATCTGAATTTCCGGCTTTCTGCCGCTATCCTGGTCGCTGCAACGCTTGGCGCAGGGGCAATGAGCGCCGCTCCGGCGCTGGCCGCAACAGCGTCGGTCGAACCCGAAGAATCAGGCGTCACCACCGCGCCTGCGCCCAAGCACAGCTGGTTCTTTGTTCAGCGCGGCTTTGTGATCCCAGGCACCGCCATCTACGACACCAACACGGGCAAATATATCGCCCAGGTCGAAACCCCGATGCTGGGCGACATGGCGATCGATCCTGCGGGCAAGCATTATTACGTCGCCGAAACCGATTGGTCGCGCCGCCTGCACGGCACGCGCCAGGACTTCATTTCGGTCTACGACAGCGCCACGCTTAAGCTGGAAGGTGATATCGACATTCCGGGGCGCATCCTGGTTGGCGGGCGCGAACACAATTTCATCGTCAGCGATGACGGCAAGACCGCGTATGTCTATAATTTCAGCCCGGTCTCGTCGGTCAACATCGTCGATCTTACCAAGCGCAAATTCGTCCGCAGCTTCGAACTGCCCGGCTGCGCCGACCTCATTCTCAATCCCGGCGTGGGCCTTGCCGCGCTGTGTTCGGATGGCTCGATCGCATCGATCAACCTGACCGGCGCCAAGGAAGAGATCACGCGGTCGGAGCCGTTTTTCGGCGCAACCACCGACCCGATCTTTGACAATGTGCAATACGACAAGGCCAAGAACAGCGTCGTGATGCTGACGTATACCGGCCTGGTCTATACCGCCAAGCTCGGCGCCAAGCCGACGGTCAGCACGCCGTTCTCGCTGCAGGAGGCCGCCGGCGTGCGCAAGGGCGATACCAAGCCGCTCGATGTCAACTGGTACCCCGGTGGTGGTCAGCCGATCGCACTGCATCGCGCTTCGGGTCATCTGTTCGTGCTGATGCACAGCGGCGAATACTGGTCGCACAAGGATGGCGGCACCGAAATCTGGGATCTGGATCTGGCCGCGCACAAAGTGGTCAAGCGCCTGTCGGTCGATGGTCATCCTTCGGTGCTCAATGTCACCCAGGAAGCCAAGCCAAAGCTGATCGTCGTTGGCGAAGGCGAAGGCAATGGTTCGGGTTCGGGCTTTGCCGGCACGGCGCAAGTTATCGATCCGGCTACCGGCGAGATCAAGCAGACCATCAAGAACGCTGGATCGGGCCTGATCCAGGTGATCGACTGAGCGACAGAGCGGTGATGCCCGGCATTTTCCTGACCGGACTGATGGAAACCGGGCTGGCCGGTGCCATCGGCACGGGGATCGTGTTCGTCGAAGCCGGACTTGCCAAGTTGCGGCACCGGGACGTGCTGCCCGGCGTCGTGGCCAATTACCGTCTGTTGCCAGAGGGTATGGTCGCGCCGGTGGCAACATTGCTGCCGCTGGTCGAACTGGGTCTGGGCCTGGGCCTGCTTGCCAGCTCGCTGACCGGCAGCGGCCCGCTGCACTGGCTCGCATTGCCGGCAGCCGCGCTGTTTCTGGTGTTCGCCACGGCAATGGCGATCAATATCCGGCGCGGGCGCAGCCAGATCGATTGCGGATGCGGCCGGTCGCAACTGCGCCAGCCGCTAGGGTGGGGTCTCGTGATACGCAATTGCGGGCTGGCGTTGCTGGTGGCGATGTACGGCATCGTCCCGCCCACCGGGTTCGTGGCGGGCAATGTCGCGCTGGCGCTTGTCGCAGGGCTGTGCCTCTTCCTGTTTTTCCTGCTTTACAACGCGCTCACCGCGCTGGCGGCTTCTCCGCTGGCCAGTGGACGGAGATAACCTTTCATGCTGACTGCACTTCTCATCTCGTCGATCTTTGCCTGGGTGGTCATCCTTGCGCTGGTCGTCACCATACTGGCACTGGCGCGGCAGGTGGGCGTGCTGCATATCCGCGTGGCCCCGGCTGGTGCGCTGACCACCGCAGGCGGACCGGCCGTGGGCGCGAAGGCCAGCGTGCTGCCCGCCACGACGCTCGATGGCGCCGAAGTCATGATCGGCGGCGCCGCGCCCGGATCGGCGCTGCGCCTGCTGATGTTCGTGTCGGCAACGTGTCCGCTGTGCAAGAACCTGATCCCGATGGCCAAGAGCTTTGCGCGCGACGAACGCGTGCAGCTGATATTCGTCGGCGATGACGATGTGCCGACCCAGCGCGCGATGATCGAGCGCCACGGCCTGACCGGATACCAGTTCATCAACGGTCCCGAAGTCGGGCAGGCCTATGAAGTGGGCAAGCTGCCGTTCGCGGTGCTGCTCGATGCCGATGGCGTGATCTTGTCGAAGGGCCTGGTGAACAGCCGCGAACATCTCGAAAGCCTGGTCGTCGCTCATGAAATGGGTGTGCGATCGGTGCAGGACTATATCGACGGATTGAAGCCGGAACTGGCCTGATCGCCGGAACCGAAACGAAACAGACCGACCGGATTGACGGGGGATACAATGACAATTCTGAGTTCAGCCAAGCCACTTAACACCACGAGCCAGTCCAATACCGGCTGGGGCGAAAAAGTTCTGCGCAAATTTGCCGGCGGCACGTCGCGTCGCGGCATGCTTGCCCGCATCGGAACCGCGCTGGTCGCGGCACCGGTGTTTCCACTGCTGCCTGTCAGCCGCGCCGAAGCCGCGTCGAAGCCCGACCGCTCGCCCGAAACCAAGACCACGTTTGCGCGAAACGCGCAGACCACTGACGACACCAAATGCTCGTACTGGCGCTATTGCGCAATCGACGGATCGCTGTGCACCTGTTCGGGCGGCGGCATCCATTCGTGCCCACCGGGCGCCGAGCCCTCGCCGGTGTCGTGGGTCGGCACCTGCATCAATCCCGAAGACGGCAAGGCCTATCTGATCGCGTATCGCGACTGCTGCGGCAAATCGTTTTCGGCCAAGTGCAATTGCGATGGTCAGGACCGCGAGACCCAGCTCTATACGCAGCAGCTCAACAATGATATCATCTGGTGCTTCGGCACGAAGAGCATGGAATACCACTGCTCGACCGCCGTCATGGTGGGCCCCGCCTGAGGCTGAATATGACTATGCGATCCGTTACCCGGACGCCAAATGCCGGAAAAATGTTGGCTACGCTGGGCGCGATTGTGCTAGCGTCCGTGATGATCTTTGCGCGGGGCGGTGTTCACGCCGCCCCTGCGTTCGATCCGGCCAGCACGATGTCGGATCCGGCGCAGGCCAAGATCGATTACATCGAAAATTGCGGCGGATGCCACGGCGTACGCGGCGATACCGTGCCCGCCCACTTGCCCGAGCTGGCAAACCGGGTCGGCTGGTTCATGTGCACGCCCGAGGCGCGCGCCTATTTGCTGCGCCTGCCCAATGTGGCGCACAGCCGGATCACCGATAACGCCGAATTGGCCGATCTGATGAATTACGTCGTGTTCGTGCTGGGCAACGGCACCGCGCCCGCCGGTACGAAGCCGTTCACCGCCGATGAGGTCACGTATAATCGCAAGCTGGCGCTGACCAACGCCAATCTGACTGCGGAACGCCTGCGCCTGGCCAACCAGATCGTGGCGCAATGCCACGCGCCCGCCTCGATGCGCGATCTGTACGTCGAAAAAGCCCCCGGAACCGTCATCTGGCCGACCCAGTGACAACGCGATCGCTCCGCCGGGCCCAGCGATGATTGCGGCGCATCCGGTCGATACCCTGCGGCTGATCGATGAGGGGGCACACGCCGGCATTGGCGGCGTTCTGATCACGCTGACAGGGATCGAGCGCAGTTCGTCGCGCGCGATCGGCACCCAGATGGCAGTGCTGGCCGACGGGCGTCATGTCGGATCGTTTTCCGGCGGCTGCATCGAAAGCGCGATCATCGCCGAAGCGATCGAGGTGTTGGCCGCAGGCGCACCCCGTCAGGTGCGGTATGGCATCGGATCACCCTATATCGACGTACGCCTGCCCTGCGGCGGCGGTATCGACCTGCTGTTCATGCCGAACCCCGACCGCGCCGCGATCGCCGATGCACTCGCGCGTCTCGACCGGCGCGAGCCCGCAACGCTGCAGCTTGGCGACCACATCCAGCACTATGTGCCGCGCCTGCGGCTGGTCACGCTGGGCCACGGTGAGGATGTGCTGGCACTGGTGCGTCTGGCACGGGTTTTTGGGCTGGACGTCGAAGCCTACGCGCCGAATGACGAGGGCGCCGACGTTGACGGCGTCTTGCCGCTTGTCAGCCGGACAGCGCTGCCGACGCTGACAGGCGATCCCTGGACGGCGTTTGTTTTCGTCTTCCACGATCACGACTGGGAGGAATTCCTGCTCCCCCAGGCGCTCGGCCTGAGTGGATTTTACTACGGTGCGGTGGGCAGCCCCCGCACGCATCAGGCCCGGCTTGACGCGCTGCGCGCCGCCGGCGTGCCCGGGCCCCAGGTCGATGCCCTGCGCGGATCGATCGGCCTGATCCCTGCGACCCGGCATCCGGCCACGCTGGCGCTGTCGATCCTGGCCGAACTGGTGCAGCATTACGAAGCCTGCGCCGCGCGAAACGGCTGGGTGGGTCGGTCACGCGAACTGCAACCGTGAACCCAGACCGGGTCGCGCTGGTTTTGCTTGCGGCAGGACGCGGCGAACGGTTCGGGGGCGGAAAACTGGCGGCGATATTGGCGGGTAAGCCCTTGGCGCATCATGCATCCGATATCCTGAGCGCGATACCGTTCGCCGCGCATTTCGCCGTGATACGCCCCGACACCCCGCCCCTGCCTGGCTATCGCACGATCATGCTCGATCCGCCCGGCGCGCCACAATCGCGATCGCTGGCATTGGGCATCGCGGCGGCCCGCGCTTGCAAGGTTGACGCCGTCCTGATCGCGCTGGCTGACATGCCGCTGGTGCCGCGCAGCCATTTCGACGCGATGCTGGCGCAGTTCGACGGTGATCGCCTCGCCGGCCTTGGGCCAGACAGCGTGATGCCGCCGGCGCTGTTCGGCGCACGGCATTTCGCTGCGCTGGCCGGGCTGGCTGGCGACCGCGGCGCCGGCTCGCTGTTGCGCGACGCCCCGACGATTGCGCTACACGATGAGGCCGCACTCGATGTCGACACGCCCGATGATCTGGCGCGCGCGCAAGACTGGCTGGATTCTTGAGGCACCTTGTTCTCCGCTCCCCGCTCGCAGGGGACGTGCGAATGCCATAAAAAACCCCTCCCGCCACTGGCGGGAGGGGTTTTTTGAACCCAGAGGCAGATGCGGATCAGATGATCTGCGACAGGCCCACATATAGGAAGCCCGACAGCAGGATCGAGACCGGCAATGTCAGCACCCAGGCGATCGCCAGATTGCGCAATGTTGCCATCTGCAGCGCCGAGCCATTGCCCGCCATGGCGCCGGCAACGCCCGACGACAGCACGTGGGTGGTCGATACCGGCAGGCCGAAGCTGTCGGCCGCGCTGATCGTCACCATCGTCACCAGTTCGGCGACCGCGCCCTGAGCATATGTCAGGTGGTCCTTGCCGATCTTTTCACCGACCGTCACCACGATCCGCTTCCAGCCGATCATCGTGCCGAGGCCCAGCGCGATCGCGACCGCGACCTTGACCCAGGTCGGGATGAACTGCGTCGCCTTGTCGAGGTTCTTTTTGTAGGCGTCGAGCGAGGCCACTTCGGCCGGATTGAGCGCGAGCGCCTTTTCCTTGCCCAGGCGCTTCATCGCCGACGATGTCAGGTACATGTCGTTGCGGATGTTGCGTGTCACGGCGGCGGGCACTTTGGCCAGCGAACCGTAAGCGGCAACCTGCTTGTCGATGTCGCTCGACAGCACGGTGAGCGAACCCATCGTGTTCGGCGTAAACTTGTGTACCGCGATGTACTGCGTCACTTCGGCCCGCGCCGCGTCGATCGTCGGCGTAACGGCGGGGTTGTTGTGTGCGCCGAATACGCCGACCGCTGCGGCCGAAGTCGAGTGGAACTGCGCCTCGTAAGTGGCCGGAACCGCGCGGTTGAGCGCATAGGCGGTGGGCACGATGCCGATGAGGATCAGCATGATCAGGCCCATGCCCTTTTGCCCGTCGTTCGACCCATGGGCAAACGACACGCCGGTGCAGGTCAGCACGAGCAGGCCGCGGATCCACAATGGCGGCGGTGTCGTGCCATGGGGTTCCTTGTACAAGGCCGGAATGCGGATGACCGCCTTGGCCGCGACGAACAGCATAAGCGCGGCAAAGAAGCCGATCAGCGGCGAAAACAGCAGCGCTTCACCGATCTTGGTCGCCTGTTCCCAATCCACGCCGGCAGTCCCCGCACGGCCATGCATCAGTGCGTTGGCCACGCCCACGCCGATGATCGAACCGATCAACGTGTGCGAAGACGACGACGGGATGCCCAGGTACCAGGTGCCCAGGTTCCAGATGATTGCCGCGATCAGCAGCGCAAAGACCATCGCAAACCCGGCCTGGCCACCCACCTGGAGGATCAGTTCCACCGGCAGCAACGACACGATGCCGAATGCGACCGCACCGGTCGATGCCATCACGCCCAGGAAGTTGAAGAAACCCGACCACACCACTGCGACGTTTGCCGGCAGCGAATTGGTATAGATGACCGTGGCAACGGCATTGGCAGTGTCGTGAAAACCGTTCACGAATTCAAAGCCGAGCGCGATCAAAAGCGCCAGAAACAGCATGACAAACGGCAGAAACGTGATCGACTGCACCCCGGCAGCGGTCGCATCGCTATAGATGCTGTACGCGACGAACCCGAGGCCCGCGAGCATCACCGCCAGAAATCCGTACAGTCCGACGTCGCCCAATCCGTTATCGAGATTTGGCCGCGCGTTTGGCCCAGTCGCCGGCATCGCGGCAGCGGTAGCGTTCATTGCGGTTAACTCCTTAATCGCCCATCAACACTTCCTTTGCCCGTCGGCTGTGACGGTTGTGTGACTCAATTGTAACTATGGCGGTCATTTGGGCTCGCGGGTTTGCAGTGGCGCCGTTCTTCCCCATTCTTCTTCCGTCATCCCGGACTTGATCCGGGATTGTGCTTCTTCTTCGCTCCGGCGTCGGAAAAAAGCACAATCCCGGATCAAGTCCGGGATGACGAGGAGGATAGGTTGGCATGCGGGTGAAGATTTAGTGCTCGAGGTCGACTCGACCGACGCCGCGCATGTTCAACCCTGGCGCTTGGCCTTGCGCTTTACCTTGTGTTCGGCCAGCAGTTCGTCGAGCACGGCGATGCGCTGGCGTTCGGGGGTATCGCTGGGCAGGCCTTTCAGCCGGCATGTCGCCCACAGCGCCTTGCGCTCTGATTCCAGCGCCTTGAGATAGAGATCGGCCAAAACGTGTCCTTTGCTTTGGCCGGCCTGTACAGGCGCGCCTGACCCAAGTCTACTTCGCGCGCGCTTCGACCACGATCGGCGCGGGATCGGCGGCCAGCCGTGCAAACAGCGCCTGGACATCCGCCACGCCGACCGCTGCATACCCCGCCTTGGTCTCCAGCACCGATTGCCGCACACGCGGATCGCGCAACACCAGTGGCAGCCACGATGCCCAGAACGCATTGCCCTCCATGTCCTTGGTGCGGCCCTCGATCAACGGGCGGCGCGCCCGGTCGAGCCCATCGGGGGTGACCGGGTGCGCCGCCAGATCGGCAAGTTCCTGGTGCAGCAGCGTGTGGAACGTCGCAAAGTTTGCAGGCGGCGTTTCGAGCACCGCACCCAGATAGCCGACGCCGGGCAACTGCACCGATGCCACGGCATCGGTCTGCGGCGAATACGTGAGCCCCAGCTTTTCGCGGACAGTGTCGATCAGCCGCGATTGCAGCACGGCAATCGCGACTTTGGCGACATAGCTTGCCTTGGCGTCGGTGAAGTAATCGGGTTGCGCCCAGTATTCGCCGTAATACGCCTGATCGGCACGCCCGGTGTGCGTGGCGATGACCGGATCGCGCCCGCCAGCCACCGCCAGCGGATGCCGATCGGGCTCGATCCGTGCGGGCAGCGCCGGTCCGGCCGCAAATGTCGTCGTCATCGCCGCGATAGCCTGGTCGACCGTAACATCGCCGACGATCACGACGTCGGCGGGGCCGGCCAGCGCCGTTTTCAACATGGCGGAGAGGTCAGAGGCGTGCGTTGCCGCAATATCCGGGCCATCGGGAACGTCGACATAGCGGTCGGTCCTGCCGGTCATCGTGCGGTGCAATGCCCGGCTGAAAACCGCACCCGCATTCGCCTCGATCTGGCCCGCTATCATCGGGCCGACCGCGTTCAGCTTGTCAGCCAGTTCGGGGCGATAGCCGGGATCGCGCATCTGCGCGGTCAAGACCTCCATCTCGCTGACGAAATCGACCGGCCGTGTGGTCCCGCCCAATACGAATGCGCGCGGATCGGCGGCCATCTGCACATCGATCGTGCGCCCGCCTGCCTGCGCCCAGCGGTCGATATCGCCCGCCGGCAATTTCGCGGTTCCGCCCGTCGGGGTCAGGCCGGTCGCCCACAGCGCGTGGACCAGCGCCGGATCGGTACCGGCGCGGCCATTGCCGAGCGCGACCTTGATCGTGATGCGATCCTTTTCATAGGCGGTCGGTTTGACCAGCAGGCGGCTGCCATTGGCAAAACGCACTTCGGTCGTGCCAAGCGCGGCATCATCGCGGCGCGAGGACATCATGCCGGGCGCGCCGAAACGGGTATAGGGCCACGTGACCGCAGCCTCCTGCGCGCGCGCAGCAAGCACGGCGGTGCGATCGGTGGCGAGCGCGGCCGCCAGTGCAGGCGCGCCGACCGGCCCCGCCTGCGCCGCGCGAAACAACACCGGCCCGGTGCCCGAAAACAGCCGGGTCAGCGCGGCGCTGATATCGGCCGGCGTCAGCGCTGCCAGCATCGGGCGAGCGATGGCCAGATCCTGCGCCGGACTGGTATAGACCTGGTCGTCATTGGCTGCGGCGATCAGCGCATCGGCGATGTCGCCGTCCTTGCGCGTGGGCGCATTGGCAGCGGCGGATTCGAACAGCGTGGTGATCTGCGTCAGCGCGCGTTTCAGGTCGGTTTCACCGGCGCCGCCGCTCACCAACCGGCGCTGTTCCTCGACCACGGCGGCCAGCGCTTCGTGCCATTTGGCGGGGCTTGCCGATATCTGCAGGAATGTCAGCCCGGCCACGCCGTACAGCGATGGTGTTTCCTGCGCCTGCGCGCCGACATAAGGGCTGCCCGGATGCGCCGCGCGATCGGCCAGGCGGTTGTTGAGCACGGTCGAGGCGACCAGTTCGGCGATTTTTTCCCGATCATAGGCCAGCGTCTCGGCGCGCGGATCGGCCGGGCGCTGCCACGACAGGCTGAGCGTGTCGGGCGCGCCGGGAGCAACGAATTCTGCCGCCGGATGGGCAGGTCTGGGCACGCCCGGGTCCAGCCGGTCTGCGGGCACGGCCGACGTCCAGTCGGAAAAACGCGCCTTGAGCTGTGCCTCGACTTTGGCCGGATCGATATTGCCGACGATCACGATCGTCGCATTGTCCGGTCGATAGTTCGCTTCGTAGAACCGGCGCAGGCGCCCTGGCGTGGCGGCCTTGATCGTCGATACGAGGCCGATCGGCCACCGCTCCGGCACGCGCGTCCCGGCCAGGGAATTGGCCAGGTCGGCCTTGAACGACTGATACGACGGCGTGTCGCGCAATCGCTCTTCAGACAGGATCACACCGCGTTCGGCATCGACTGCCGCCGGGCTGAGCAGCAGGCGCTGGCCGATTTCGCGAAACAGCGTCATCCCGGTATCGAGCGCGCTGGCATCCGATTTGGGGAACGTGAACATATAGACGGTTTCGTCCTGCGCGGTGAACGCATTGGTATCGGGGCCAAACCGCAGACCCTGCCGCTCGAGCATGCGCACGACTTCGCCATCGGCGATATTGGCGCTGCCACGAAATGCCATGTGTTCCAGGTAATGCGCCAGGCCCTGCTCGTCGTCGCGTTCCTTCAGCGACCCCGACCCGATGCGCAGCCGCATGGCAACGCCGTCGCTGGGGGTATCGTTATGCATGATCGCATAGCGCATGCCATTGGGCAGCGTGCCGAAGCGCACCGCAGGATCGGCCTCGCGGTGGACATAATCCTGCGCCCACTGGCCGGGCTGTTTGACAGGCGCCCCGCCTGCATCAATTGTACCGGCCAGCGCCGGCATGGCCAGGAGAAGAGCGAACAGACTGACCGAGCCGCGCAATACCATGGAAAATCCTGTTTCTGCTTGTCCCCCTCCCCTGAAGGAGAGGGGCTTAACCTGGGCTGACCTTGCGCACAAAAAACGAAGCCCGGAAGCTTGCGCTCCCGGGCCACGTCAAACCGCCGAACCAGTCAGCGCACAGTCGTCAGAGATGGATCTTGACGTAGGCGCGGTGATGGTGATGCCAGTGATGGTGATGCCAATGGCGATGATGCCAATAGGCCTCTGCCGGGGTGGCGAGTGCAACCACCGATACGGCCGACAAAACTGCGCCGAGCAGCATTTTGCGTTTGGAATTGATCATGAAGATAGTCCCTCTGTCTTTAGACTGGGCAGTAACCGAATGCGCTGGGCAGGAGAAATCATCAACCCCAACCGCAAAAATGCCTGATGCCAGTGAATGTTCCCGGCTATCGCGCGGCAGGATTACATTGCGGCCTTGACGAATTTCAATGTCATGCGGTCGCTTTCGCCGATCGCGTCGTACTTCGTGTGATCGAATGCGGCATTGTCGGGCTGGCCCGATGGTGCGGACTGGCGCGTCGGGGGCAGTGTCCACACGCCGAACGGATGGTCCTTGGTATCAAGCGGATTGGCGTTTATCTCCGAACGCGCGGCCAGCACGAAGCCGGCTTTCTTCGCCTGTTCGATCACATAGGCTTCGGACAGATAGCCATCGCCTTTCATCGGATCGGCCCCGGGGCGCGCGCGGTGATCCTCGATCGCCATGATCCCGCCCGGTTTCAGCGCGGCGTGAATATCGGCAAACGCCTTGGCGATGAAATTGCCTTCCACCCAATTGTGCGTTTCGCGCGACACCAGCACCAGGTCGACTGTGCCCGGAGGCGCGAGCGGACCCGATTTCGTGCCGAAACCGACGACTTTGACATCGCCATAGACCGCCTTCTGGCCGTATTTCGCCTCGAAATTGGCGCGTCCCTTGCGCGCGCCCGCGCTCGTCGCCGGATTATCCAGATCGGCGCCCGCGGCGATATAGTGCCCGCCGGTGCGCATCAGATACGGCGCCAGGATATCGGTCCACCAGCCACTGCCGGGCTGAATGTCGATCACTGTCATCCCGGGCTTCAGACCCCAGAATTCCAGCGATTCGAGCGGATGACGCGCGCCATCGCGCGCGCGCAGCGCGCCATCGCGCAACGGGCTGTCGATCGCGGTCCGCAACACGGGATCTACCGGCATGGCGCCCTTGTCTGGCGCTGGTGCCGCCATTGCGGGAAGGGCGCCGAGCGCGACGGTAAGCCCGAGGCTGGCAGCAATCAAAATCCGGCGATGATCAATCATGGCACTCACATCCTTCATAACGCACGACCCCTGATACACGCCGCAAGCGCCACCGGTCGAATGAAAAAGCCTTATCGTGTAAAATCGCGCAATTCCGATACAGTGCCTGCATCCAGCCGCCGCAACAACGCAACGACCAGATCGACCGTCTGGTCGAAATCGCGGCGATTGATGATGCCGGTATGGACATGGGTGTACCGGGCGGGGACGACGATATTGATCGTGGGCGCGCCGCCCGCGACGGTCTGCATTTCGGCAGAATCGTCGCCATAGCCCTGCACCAGGTCCACTTGCAGCGGCAGGTTCTGCGCCGCAGCGACCTTGCGCAACAGCGCCGTCAGCTTGCGATTGGGCATCGCGCTGCTGTCGTAGAGGAATACGCCGGGCCCCGCGCCGAGCTTCACCTGCGATTCCTCGAGGTGGGCACCGCCGGCGTCACCGGTCACGCCGCCCTCGATCGCGATCCCGATGTCCGGTTTCACAAGGGCCGTCGCCGCGCGCGCGCCGCGCAGCCCGACCTCTTCCTGGACAGTCGCGACGAAATAGATCTGGTTGGGATGCCCGGCCGATTTCAGGCGTTGCATGGCCATCAACAGGACCGCGCAACCGACGCGGTCATCCCACGCCTTGCCCGCGTAGTTGCCGGTGCCGTTCATGTCCTGAAACGCGCTGTCAGGCACGATCGGATCGCCCGGCGCAATGCCCAGCGCAGCGACTTCGGCCGCCGATCTGGCGCCGGTGTCCAGGAACACCTGATCGCGTTTGATCAGTGCGCTGCGTTCTTCGGTTGTCGCCAGATGGATATCGCGGATCGAACTGACCGCGTGGACCGGGCCCTTGCTGCCGATGATGATCCAGCGTTGCCCGGCCAGCGCCTGATCAAGCCACCCGCCGAGCATCTGCATCGATACGAACCCGTCGGGCGTGACCCGGCGCAACATGCCGCCCAATTCGTCCATATGCGCATCGAGCATGATCCGCGGCCCGCTGCTGCCCTGCCGCGCGATGACCGAACCCAGGCCGTCGAACCGCACGTCGTCGGCCAGCGATTTCATCTGCGGCAGCATGATCGCGCGCACGGGTTCTTCAAACCCTGACGGACCCGGCGCATTGCTCAGATCGCGCAACAGGTCTTGCGCAGGGTCTGCCGACGCGGGCGAAGCACAGCCAAGTAGCAGGGCAGCGACAATCAGGGTTCGCATCGATTTCTCCTCAGGGCCGGGCGTAGACCTGCTTGCCGCCGACATACGTCATGTCGACATGGCCATCGAGAAACGCCTGCGGGTCGGCGTTCAGCGGATCGAACGACAGCACGATCATGTCGGCCAGCTTGCCCGCCTCGATCGTGCCCTTTTCGTGTTCCTCGCGCGACAGATAGGCGCCGTTGGCGGTGTACATGCGGATCGCTTCGGGGCGGCTGACCGCTTCTTCGGCGCCATGCACTGCGCCGCTGGGCCCCTTGCGCGTGATCGCGGCATACAGCCCGACCAACGGCCCGACCGGCAGGTTGTCGCTGCTGAAGGCTACGAAAATACCGAATTTATGCGCCGGCGTGGCAATCGAATTGTTGTGCGCCAGCCGCCAGTCATCGAGCAGCGCGACATAGCGGTTTTCCAGATTGTACAGAAAGTTCGGCTGCTGCGCGATCCAGATGTGGTCACGCGCCATCGTCGCCATCGTCGCTTCGGGCGGCATGATCGTAAAATGGTCGGTGAACCAGCGGCGGTCATCCGGCGCATGGTTGGGGTCGGGAATGGTTTCGAGCGATTTGGCATAGGCGTTGATCGTCTGCACGATCGCGGCATCGCCGATGCAGTGCAGCCCCATCTGCCACCCCAGGCGGTTCGACGTGTCGACCATCTCCTGCAATTCGGCATCGGTATAGCGGCCCTTGCCGCGAAATCCGGGCTGCCCCTTGTAATCGACCAGCATCCACGCAGTCGGCCCGGTAAACCCGCCATCGACCAGGTTTTCACCGATCGCGCCCAGCCGCACGCGATCGTCGCCATAACCGGTGTGATGCGGAAACGATTTCAGCCGCTCCGCGCCGGGGTACGAGATATACAACGTCACGCGCGGCAACTGGTCGCCCATTTCGGCATAAAGCGCACGCGCGCGGGCAAAGGTCATTTCGCCCGGCGCGATTTCCGCACCCGGCGCATCGGCGGCGACACCGCCCTGCCCGACGGGCTCGTCATCGATCTTGCCGCTGGCATCGTGAAAGCTGGTGATGCCGAGCGCCAGAAACCCTTTCAGCGTCTTGATCATCGGCGCCTTCATCTCGCCCCAGGCCGGCCGGGGGATGACGCGCGCCACGATATCCTGCCGCTCGCGGATGATCCCGCCCGGCTCGCCTTTGGCATCGTGTTCGATCAGCCCGCCCTTGGGATCGGGCGTGGTGCGATCGACGCCGGCCAGTTTCAGCGCCAGCGTGCTCGCCACGGCAGAATGCGCGCCGGCGCGCACCAGCAACACCGGGTTATCGGGCGCCGCCGCATCGAGATCGGCACGTGTCAGATTGCGCTTTTCGGCCAGCGCAGCCTCTTGCCAGCCATAACCGGTAATCCATTTGCCGGGCCCGAGTTCGGCCGCTTTCTTGCGCAGCATGTCCTGGATCTCGGTAATCGAATGCGCGACCAGCGGATTGATGTCGCTCGGGCCGACCGGGATCGGATGGAGATGCGCGTCGATGAACCCGGGCATCAGCGTCCGCCCGTGCAGATCGATCACCTGCCCCGCGCTATACCGATCGAGCAGGTTTTCACCGCCGGTCGCCACGATCCGGCCCTTTTTGACTGCCACCGCGCTCTGCACCGAAAACGCCGCATCGACTGTCAGCACTTTGCCGTCATGCAGGATCAGGTCGACCGCTTCCTTGGCATGGGCTGTCATCGGCAGCGCACTGGCGCTCAGCAACAGCGCGCTCAACGCCAGCTTTGCAGTCATCATCACTCATCCCCCGTTTGCAATCCGCGCCCAGCATGGCGCGCACCGCGCGCCGGAGCAAGATGCGCGATACAAATAGGATGCCGGTCCCTCCTGGAGCCTGCGCCAAACGGCGAGGATTCAGAGGTTCAGTCGCTCCCAATCCTGCATCAAATCCGCGCAATCGCCGATGTCGGCGCTGACCGCGGCGACCAGCGCATCGGCATCGCCGGCGACGATCGCGGCGATCGCCTGGCGATGCTGATCGACCAGATTGGCCGTGCCATAGCGGCCATAGACCACCCGCATGAACGGGCCGAACTGCATCCACAGGCTTTCGATCATGCGCAGCGCCAGCGGCAGCGGCGCGGCGCCATAAATCAGCGAATGAAACCGGTGGTTCGAATCCATGTAGGCGCGCACGTCGCCGCCCGCGAGCGCAGCATCGATCGCGGCATCGGCCTGGCGGATCTGGCGCACGACGTCCGGCGTGATGTGCGGCAGCGCGGCGCGCGACACCATCGGTTCGAGCAGGCGGCGCAACTGCATGATTTCCTCGAATCGTACAGGCGTCATGCGCGGCACCATCACCGCGCGCTTCGAACGGATTTCCACCGCGCCCTCGGCCGCGATGCGGCTGAGCGCGTCGCGCACCGGCATCTGGCTGACCCCCATTTCGAGCGCCAGCCCGCGCGTCGAAATGCCCACGCCCGGCGCGATCCGCCCGGTGATCAGCCGCCAGCGCAGGTCTTCATAGACTTTTTCGCGCAAGGATGCGGGGATGTCGCCATCTGCGCCATCGGGGTACGGGTCGGCACTCGTAACGGCTTTCATGCGTTCGATTATCCTGCGCACCGGGTCAAGGGCCGATCGCACTCGGCCAGTAGGGCATGTTCGGCGATCGCATATCTCTTGCCAAGGGACAATATCGCCCTTTTTGTGAAGGCACTTTCCGCCGCATTGACCAGCGACATACCCAAAGGTATCTGTGATCTTAGATTTCGCCAATTGAAAGATCGCAATGGCCCTCCCCAACGCCGCACCTGTGCGCAATTACGATATCCCGGCACTGCGCCAGCTGGACGTTGCGCACCATCTTCCCGCGCAGTCGAGCTATGCGCTGCAAGTTGAACTGGGCGGCAGCCGGATCATCACCCATGCCGCAGGATCGACGATCTATGATGGCGAAGGGCATGCGATTCTCGACGCGATGGCCGGATTGTGGTGCGTCAATGTCGGCTACGGCCGGCCCGAGCTGGTCGAAGTGGCCGCACGGCAGATGGCCGAGCTGCCGTTCTACAACACGTTTTTCCGCACCGCGACCGTGCCGCCGATCGAACTGGCGGCAAAGCTGGCCGGGTTGCTGGGCGGTGACCTTGCGCATGTGTTCTTCAACAACAGCGGGTCGGAATCGAACGACACCGTGTTCCGCCTGGTACGAACCTACTGGACGATGAAGGGGCAGCCCGATCGCACGATCTTCATCAGCCGGCACAACGCCTATCACGGTTCGACCGTGGCCTCGGCCAGCCTTGGCGGCATGGACTACATGCATGTCCAGGGCGGGTTGCCGATCCCGGGCATCGAACACGTGATGCAGCCCTATCCGTTCGTCGACGGGTTCGGCGAAGATCCGGAAGCCTTTGCGACGCGCGCGGCAAACGCGATCGAAGACCGCATCCTGGCGGTCGGCCCGGGCAATGTCGCCGCGTTCATCGGCGAGCCCGTCCAGGGCGCAGGCGGGGTGATCATCCCGCCCGCCAGCTATTGGCACAAGGTCGAGGCGATCTGCCGCAAATACGGCATCCTGCTGGTGTCGGACGAAGTGATCTGCGGCTTTGGACGGCTGGGCAGCTGGTTCGGGTTTCAGCATTTCGGGATCAGCCCCGATATCGTGTCGATGGCCAAGGGGCTGTCATCGGGATACCTGCCGATCTCTGCCACCGCCGTATCGCGCGAGATCGTGGCGACACTGCGCGCCTCGGGCGAGGATTTCGTGCACGGCTTCACGTATTCGGGGCATCCGGTCTGCGCAGCGGTCGCGTTGCGCAATATCCAGATCATCGAGGACGAACATCTGGTCGAACGCACCCGCGACGACACCGGGCCGTATCTCGCCAAAGCGCTGGCCGAGCGCTTGGCGCCGCATCCGCTGGTGGGCGAGGCACGCTCGCTGGGATTGATTGGCGCGGTCGAGATCGTGGGCGAACCGGGCACAAACCGCCGTCATGGCGGGGGAGGATTGGCTGGCCCGATCGTGCGCGACGCCTGTATTGCGCGCGGCCTGATGGTGCGCGCGATCCGTGATTCGATCGTGTTCAGCCCGCCGCTGGTGATCACGCATGCCGAGATCGACCAGCTGGTGGATACGATCCGCACTGCGCTGGATGTGTCGGCCGAGGCACTGGCTGCGCTGGGCTAAGGGTCAAGATACTGTAAGCGATCGAATAACAAACAAACTCCGCTCAGGATGAGCCGATTTGGTGAGGAATAGACATTGAGCGAGGATCGCTGAGATGTCTCTAACCCAACGCCCTCACGCCGACGCCAACAACCCCTTCTGCAACGGCAAGGCGCGCACCCGCTTGCCTGTCGCCGCGAACACCGCATTGGCCAGCGCCGGGAAAATGACTGCGTTGGGTGGTTCGCCCATGCCGCCGGGCTTTTCGTGGTTCTCGATGATCGTCGTGTGGATCACTGGCGCCTCGCTCATGCGCAGCACGCGGTAATCGTTGTAGTTCGACTGTTCGACCTGGCCATTGGCGATGGTGATTTCGCCATAGAGCGCGGCTGACGATCCGAAGATCACCCCGCTGTCGATTTGCGCCATCACGCCCGACGGATTGATTGCATGGCCGCAATCGACTGCCACGGTCACGCGCTTGACGGTGATCTGGTGATCCTTGTCCACCGCGATTTCGGCGACCGCGGCCATATAGGTTTCCCACAAATGGATCACCGCGACGCCGCGCCCGGTCCCGGCCGCAGGTTTTTCGGCCCAGCCCGACTGATCGCGCGCCTTTTCCAGCACCGCGCGCGCGCGCGGGTCATCCATGTGCGCCAGGCGCCAGGCGATCGGGTCTGCATTCAGCGAATGCGCCAGTTCGTCCACCGCGCATTCCATCACGAACGCACTGCGCAAGGGGCCCACGCCGCGCCACCAGCTGGTGGGGACCAGGCTTTCCTGCTGCTGGAATGTCACCTTGCGCGCAGCGGCGGGATAGATCGGCGTGATCGCGCCCTCGACCGCGTCTTCGTCGATGCCCTTGAACGCGCCGCCCATCAGCCGCGCCATGATCGACGATCCCGCGATCTTGTGTTCCCACGCCGCAATCTTGCCATCGGCGCCGACCGCGATGTCGATATGGTCGGCATAGGCCGGGCGATACCAGTCATGCGCGGTGTCTTCTTCGCGCGTCCAGATCAATTTGACCGGGAACGGCACCTGCTTGGCCAGATCGACGCAGCGCTCGACCATGTCGGCTTCCAGTCGCCGGCCGAAACCGCCGCCCATCAGGCGGTTATGCACGGTCACCTTTTCGATCGGCAGGCCCAGCCGCGTGGCGGCCGCCTTGCGCGCGTCGGACGGGATCTGCGTGCCGGTCCAGATCGTGCATTGCCCGTCGTGGACATGCGCGACGCAATTGGCCGGCTCCATCGTCGCGTGCGCCAGGAACGGCTGCGTATAGGTCGCGCTGAACCGGTGTGCGGCGCCTTTGCGCGAAGCCTCCAGATCGCCCGACGTTGCTGCGACAAAGCCGGGCTTGTCGAGCGCAGCGGTAATCGCACCGATGATCTGCGCGTGTTGCGCGCCGCTCAATTCGGACTTGGCCGTCCATTGCACATTGGCCGCGGCCAGACCCTGGCGCACGGCCCAGGTGTTGTCACCCAGGATATAGACCACGTCATCGCCGCGGATCAGGCCGGTCACGCCGGCAATCTTGCGCGCCGCGGCTTCGTCCACGCTGGCCAGCTTGCCGCCGAACACCGGGCTGACCTGGATCCCTGCAAATTTCATGCCCGGCACAAACACGTCGATGCCGTATTCGGCCGTGCCGCGTGCCTTGGCCGCGCCATCGAGCCGGCGGTGCGATTTGCCGATCACGCTATAAGCAGAGGCCGGCCGCACGAGCGCGATCGTCGGCAAGGGCGCCGCCGCAGCCGCCGCGACCAGCGCGGCATAAGGCAGCACCTTGCCGCTGGCGGTGTGGACCACCGCACCGTCATGCGCGTCGCATTCGGTCACGGGCACGCCCCATTGTTTCGCACCCGCGGTCACAAGGGCAACACGCGCCGTGGCGCCGGCATTGCGCAAAGGCAGCCACAGGTCACGCACCGAGGTCGATCCGCCGGTGCCCTGGTCGACCGGCTTGAACCGCGCGGCATCGCCATCGGGTATCGACACGATGACGTCCTCGGGTTTGACCGCCAGCTCTTCGGCGGCGATCATCGTGATCGTGGTGAGGATGCCCTGGCCCATTTCGGTCTTGGGCAGGGCCAGTGTCACCCGCCCCTGGCTATCGACACCGAGCCAGCCTGTCGCGGCAAGCGCGGGCCCGGCAACAGCATCGGCCGCCCGGGCCCGCACGGCGCCCAGCGTCATCGGGATAACCAGCGATACGGCGCCCGATCCGGCCAGGACCTGGCGGCGGGTTGCGGCAAAGTTCGAACCGGCGGTCATGCTTTCTCTCCCGCATGGATCTGCGCCGCGCGGTGGATCGCGGCACGAATGCGCGGATATGTCCCGCAGCGGCAGATATTGCCCGACATGCCCGCATCGATCGCGGCATCATCGGGCTTGGGATTGTCCTTGATCAGCGAGGCTGCCGCGATGATCTGGCCCGGCTGGCAATAGCCGCACTGCACCACATCGACTTCGTCCCACGCCGAAACCAGCGCCTTGCCCAGCGGTTGCTGCGTCAGGCCCTCGATCGTGGTGATCGATTTGCCGACAGCCTCGGAGGCCGGTGTCTGGCACCCGAACACGCGCGTCCCGTCGATCAGCACACTGCACGCGCCGCACAGGCCTGCCGCACAGCCGAATTTCGTCCCCGTCATCCGCGCCACATCGCGCAGCAGCCACAACAGCGGCATCTCGGGCGCGGCGTCATAGGTGCGTTTTTCACCATTGATGGTCAGCGTGACAGACATTTCAAACCCCGAATTTCGTACGATCGTCCAGCATTTCGCAGCAAGCACATGCCGGTGTCAAGCACGCGCTGATCCGCGAATTTCAGCCATGTTTTTCGAACTATAGTACAGCCGGGACATATCTCGGCAGGCGTGCCGTTCCCTGTGCGTCCATGTAAGCTGGGCGATCGATCGTTTTTCCATTTGCCCTGGCGGTTCGCGGTGGATACCAGATCCGCGATGAGGCGATCCGGAGAGGTTTCGGCATGACATATACCAGCTTGTTGAACCTGAGCACCTCGGCCGGCTATCTCGACGCCAGCGGTTATCCCGTGGTGGCTGGCGAACTCGTCCAGATCCAGGGCAGCAACACCAGCGGCAACACGATCATCGGTTCGCCCAACGACGATACGATCTCGACGTACGGCATGGGCGACGCCATCCATGCCGGCGCCGGCAATGACACAGTCACGATCTATGTCAACGGCACGATCTTAGGCACTTATGACGGCGGCAGCGGGACCAACGTCCTGTCCTTTGTCAACACCACCCCGGTGAACCTGGCCGACGTCAACTTTTCCAATTTCCAGGGGTTCCTTGCGCAGCTGGGTGATGAGATCGATCTGACCAGTGCCCAGCTGTCATGGACCATAGTCGGCGGTGGCACGTTCAAGCTGCTCGATAGCGGCAACGTGACGCTGTCCGGCAATGCCGGATCGCTGCTCGGTCCTTATGGAACCCAGGTCACGATCGAACTGTCCGATGCAGGCAATACTTTGAACCTGGCGAATTATGCCGCTACCATAACTGTCGGCGGCGGCGCCGGGAATGATACGATCATCTGTTCCGACTATGGCAACATGGGTGTCAGCGGCGGCGCCGGAAACGACCTGATCGTGGCCGCCGAAGACCCCGGCATTTCGGACAACATCGACGGCGGCACAGGCGACAACACCCTGATCTTTACCGGCGCGATGACCAACTACACCATCAAGAACGGCGGCGGCGGCAGTCTGTATATCTCGGACCCGTCGGGCAACGCGTACACTGTGGCAAACATCCAGACACTGGTCTTCGCCGATGGCACGGACAGCCTGCAGAGCGGCGCGACCATCCTGGCCAAATCGTCGGGCAGCCTGTCGGTTACCAGCGGCAACACCTATGTCATTTCGGCCGCGACGGGGCCTTACGCGATCAAGGGATCGGGCGCGATCGTCGTGCTGTCCGACAGCAATGCCACGACCACCGGCAACAGCGACAGCCTCTTCATCAACACGTCCAATGCGACGCTGGCCGTATCCGGATCGCTCGACAGCGTCGTGGCCGTCGCGCAGGACGAGGCGATCTCGATCGGCGGCAATGGCCAGGGCGCAACGACCGCCGATACAGTCACGCTGACCCAGGGCCAGGGCAGCACCGTGACAGTGGGGGACAACGCCAATGTCGCCGTGACAGGACCGGGCGCGACCCTGAAGGGTGGAAAGTCGGACACAGTGGCGCTTGCCGGCGGCAACGGGATCATCACTCTGGCGGGCGCCGGCGACAACCTGAACCTGTCGGCCACAGCGGGCGCCTGGGACACGGCGACGGCGAACAATGCGAATGTCCAGTTGGCAAATGCGCAGGCAGGCCTGCATGGCGGCGGCAATACCATCACATTTTCAGGGGGGGCTTCGGGCAATGTCGTCGGCCTGTACGACACGGCCGGAAACTGGGACAATGTCACTGCGACGGGCGACGAAACCGTCTATCTGACCAATGCGCAGGCAGCAATCACCGGCGGTGGTGAGGCGATCAGCTTTGCCGGCGGCACCGGCAATGTCGCGGGGCTGTATGACACCGGCGGCGCCTGGGACAGTGTTTGGGCGCCGGGCGCTGATACCGTCTACCTGACCAGCGCGCAGGCCGCGGTCGCCGGCGGTGGCGACACGATCAGCTTTGCCGGCGGCACCGGCAATGTCGTGGGCCTTTACGACACCGCCGGCGCGTGGGACAGCGTGTGGGCGCCCGGCGGCGAGACCGTGTACCTGACCAGCGCGCAGGCCGCGATCACCGGCGGCGGCAATACGATCAGCTTTGCCGGCGGGTCCGGCAATGTCGTCGGATTGTACAACACCGGCGACGCCTGGGACAGCGTGTGGGCGCCCGGCGGCGCAACCATCTACCTGACCAATGCAGATGCGGCGATCACTGGTGGCGGTGACAGCATCAGCTTTACCGGCGGCTCTGCCGGCATTGCCGGGTTGTACGACACCGGCGGCACGGCCGACACGATCTGGGCGCCGGATCGCGAAACGATCTTTTTCACCAGCGCGCAAGCCATCGTCACCGGCGGTGGCAACGATATCAGCTTTGCCGGCGGTACGGGCAATGTCGCGACGCTGCGGGCCACCAATGGGGTGGCCGACAATGTCTGGGCGCCGGGCGGCACCGTGAACCTCATCAGCGCGCAGGCGACTGTCACCGGCATCGCCGACACCGTTACGTTCGCCGGCGACAGCTCGGTCATCCTGAACGGCGCGCAGAAGACGCTGGCGTTTTCGGCGGGCATCGGCGGGCATGACGTAGTCAACGGATTTGACGCGAGCGATACGCTGCAGGTTGCCGCATCGGATTTCACCAACTGGGCCTGGCTGCTCAATTCGGGCGATATTGCGCAGGTCGGCGCCGACACGGTGATCACGCTCGATGCCGCAGATACGATCAGACTAACGGGCGTGACCGCGTCCAGCCTGACATCGGCGCAATTCCATTTTGTCTGAGATCGCCGGGCCGCAACCTTGAGCTCAGAGCGGCATGGGCATTCAAGGCTGCTTGTGACAGACTTGGCGATTGATTGACCGGGTCTGGCGCCGCTGATACCTCTCGCGTCAATGTTTGCGCCGCGATCCAACGAGCGGGCAGGACCGGGCGGCGAAGATACCAGCCGCTTTCCCAGCTCCTATTACGCTGCCACCAGTGGCCCGCCGATCGATGCGCCGGCGCTGGATGGCGATGGCGTGTCCGATTTCTGCGTGATCGGCGGCGGGTTTGCCGGGCTTGGCGCGGCGCTGGCGCTGGCACGGATGGGCCGGACGGTGCGGCTGGTCGAAATGGGCCCGATCGGCTGGGGCGCCTCGGGGCGCAACGGCGGGCAGGTGCATGTCGGGTGGCACCAGGAGCAGCCATGGCTTGAGCAAAAACTTGGGCTCGAAACGGCACGCCAAATGTGGCGCGCGGCGCTGGAGGCGCGCGATCATCTCGATACGCTGATCGCGCTTGATCCCGACGCCTGCGACTATCGACAGGGCCTGGTCCATGCCGATCATCGCGCCGGAAATGTCATCGCCACACACGCCCATGTCGCAATGATGCGCGATCGCTATGGCTATGACAGCCTGACCCTGGTGTCGCGTGACGAAATGCGTGCCACAATCGCGAGCGACGATTACCATGGGGGCAGTTTCGACGCGCGCGGCGGCCATCTCCACCCGCTGAAACTGGCGCAGGCGATGGCGCGCGCGGCGCAGGCCGCGGGCGCGGTGGTGCATGCGCAGACGCGCTGCCTTGCGCTGAAACAGGCCGCCGATGGCTGGCATGTCACCACGCCCAATGGCACGATCCGCGCAGGTCAGGTGCTCGACGCGACCGGCGCCTATGCGCGCGCGCTCGTGCCGCAGGGCGATGCGCGCGTGCTGCCGATCAACAACTATATCGCGACCACTGCGCCGCTCGATCCGGCGCGTGCGACGGGCCTGATCCGCAATGGTGCGGCGGTATCCGACGGGCGCTATGTCGTCTATTATTTCCGCGTGACGCCCGATCATCGGCTGCTGTTCGGCGGTGGCGAAAGCTATGGCCTGGGCATGCCGCACGATATCGCGGCAACCGTGCGGCCCCATATGCTGCGCATTTTCCCGCAATTGGCCGACGTGGCGATCAGCCATGCCTGGGGCGGGACGCTGGCGATTTCACCCAACCGCCTGCCGTTCGTGATCGAGCCGCGCCCCGGCCTGTTTGCGCTCAACGGGTTTTCGGGGGTCGGCGTGGTCCTGGCGCCGTGGCTGGGCCGGGCAATCGGGCAAGCCATGGCGGGTGCTGTCAATAGCGGCTATGACCTGTTGCGGCGCCTGCCTTCCCCACGGTTTCCCGGGGGGCCGTGGTTGCGGTGGCCGACCCAGGCCCTGGCCATGCAATTCATGGCGCTGCGCGATCGAATTTGACGAGATGCCGCGCGCGACCCAACACGGAACGACCCAGACATGACCGACACCACGACCACAAACAGCGAAACCTTTGCCGAATGGCTGCGCGCGCGCGGCATCAGCGAAGTCGAATGCCTCGTCCCCGATATCAACGGCGTGGTGCGCGGCAAAGTGTTTCCCGCCGACAAATTCGTATCGTCGGCCGGCAGCATGAGCCTGCGCCTGCCCTCGAGTGTGTTTTCGGTGACGATCACCGGCGACTATGCCGATACCGATGTCGACGATTTCCTCTATCGCGACCCCGATGTGTCGCTGCGCCCCGATATCCGCTCGATCTGCGTTGCGCCGGGGTTTCGCACGCCGACCGCGTTTGTCGTGGCCGATGCGCTGCACAAGGATGGCGCGCCATTCGAAATCGCGCCGCGCTATGTGTTGCAAAGCGTGCTCGACCGGTTTGCCGCGATCGGCTGGACGATGGTCGTCGCGCCCGAGCTTGAATTCTATCTGACCGAGATCAATTCCGACCCCGATCTGCCGATCGTTCCGCCGCGTGGCCGCTCGGGCCGGACGGAAAGCTCGCCGCAGCCCTATGGCCTTGAATCGGTCAACGAGTTCGAAGACATCATCGAGGAAATCTACGACAATTCGGAAATCGCCTCGCTGCAACTCGATACGATGATCCATGAAAGCGGCACTGCGCAGCTGGAAATCAATTTCAACCACGGCGAACCGATCGGGCTGTGCGACCAGGTCACGATCTTCAAACGCATCGTCCGCCAGGTCGCGCTGAAACACGGCGTCTATGCCACGTTCATGGCCAAGCCGATGGAAAGCCAGCCGGGCAGCGCGATGCACCTGCATATCTCGGCACAGGACAGCGAAGGCACCAATCTGTTCGGCAACGAGGCCGGCATCACACAGGAATTCAGCCATTTCGTCGGCGGGCTGCAGCGCTATCTGCCTGAAATCGCGCCGCTGTTTGCGCCCAATGTCAATTCGTTCCGCCGCATGCGCCCGGCGCACAGTGCGCCGATCAACGTCCAATGGGGCCATGACAACCGCAGCTGCGGCTTGCGCATTCCCACCTCCAGCCCGCAGAACACGCGGATCGAAAACCGCCTGCCCGGCGCCGATGCCAACCCCTACATCGCGATCGCGGCAACGCTTGCGGCCGGGTTCATCGGCCTGCGCGACAAGATCGCGCCGCTGCCGCTGATCACCAGCAATGCCTATCTGGAACCGCGCACATTGCCGCGCAATCTCGATGCCGCACTGAAACAGATGATCGCGTGCCAGCCGATCATGGATCTGCTTGGCGAGAATTTCATCCGTGCGTTCTACGAGATCAAGATGAACGAGCTCGCCGCCTATGACGAGGTCATCAGCTCGTGGGAACGCGACCACTTGTTGCTCAAGGCATGACGATGATCCGCAGCCGCCGCAATCTGTTCTAAGACATCGGCCTCGCCGCAAGTGATGCGTGAGGACAAGGATCTGGATTGGGGCGTGCCACGCACAGTGGTCCGGCGCGGATTTTCCAGGTTGACCCCGCCGCCCCGCCCGCTTATGTGCCCGGCCTGCCCATGCAACGGCCCCGCCAATGCAAAGCGGCCCTTCGGGGCGGAGTAGCTCAGCCGGTTAGAGCAGCGGAATCATAATCCGCGTGTCGGGGGTTCGAGTCCCTCCTCCGCTACCATTTTTCAAAACCGCGACGCGCTCAACCGTTCCACCATAGGCACAACAACTGGCGCTTCATCGACATATCCAGCTCGAATTTCGCCGATCCTTTTAGACTAGTGGGACAAGTCTGCCGTCCACAAGCCCAATGCGAAGGCCAACCACTTACAGGAGGCGCCAATTGGCGCAGCTTTCAGCGTCCTGCCGTGGAATGAGCAAGCTTGCGCTGACAGCAGGCCGGCCGGCATGTGTAGGGCGGCCGATAAGGAACAGCTGTCATCCGTCCGACTTCGAGATGCAATCGAGCATTCAAATGTGAGGCGTATCAAGCCGAGCGGGCGGCGCAGCGCCTTGCCGCTACATCGTCAACGGCTGGTCATAGCCGGTCAGTTCCAGATAGCCGCGCCCGCCCTTCGTGCGCACGGCACCTTCCCAATAGACGGGCAGCCCGCTGCGCCGGGAGTCCAGTTCCTGCGCGGCAAACAGCGAGGTCAATTGCCAGTGCAGCGTGCCATGGGCGGTGCGGACGCCCAGATCCTGCCGCACCGGATAGACGGCACCCGTGGCAGCACTGCGCCAGGTCGCCAACGGGCGAAAGCTGACACCGTCCGGCCCCAGCACAATGGTCGTGCCATCGGCCCGGCGCAGCGCGCCACCCGCCCACACCGTGCCGCCACCCCTGCGCCGCATGCGAAACGCCATCAGCGCAGAACCATCATCGAAATTGATCCCGGTCCAGTCCCAGCCTTGCGCATCGGGCGCGAGGTATTGTGATGACCATTCGCGGTCCAGCCACGCTTCTCCGGTAACGGCCACGGTCCTGTCGCCGCGCTGCACGTTGCCCGTGACCCGCAAGTGCGGGATCGAATAGTAATAGCTGGCCTCGTCGGGGCGCGGTCCCTTGCGGCTGTATCCGCCCTGCCCCTGCAACAACGGCGGTTGGGTGGGTTGCATCGCCAGCGTTAGCGCAAAGCCGTCTGCGGCGACATGCGTCTGCCACCCGCCATTGGCCTTTCGCTGCAAGCGCCAGTCGCGCAGGGCCACATCGGCATCGCCAACCGCCGCCGACGCCAGGCCAAAGCCTTCGCGCGCGGTGCGTTCGCCGTGCAACAGGTGGCCGGTTGCCGGGTCGGACAGCGCGACATGCGCAAACAGCAATTGCCGCGCGGCAAACCGGCTGGGGTTGCGCGCATCGACCGGCGGCCGGGTGCGGAAAAATGTCACCTGAAACCCCAGGTCGTGGCCATCGGCGGTGCGTAGCCAGCCAGTGACATACCACCATTCGGTGCGAAATTGCTGGTGGGCGCCGTGATCGGCGGGGAAATGCAGGACCACACCCGGGCGCACGGCGGGGTAAGGCGCGGCCGCAACCAACGCCATTGCGGCGAACAGGCTTGCCGTGCAGCGCATCACCAATCCTCCCGCACCGACTGGATGGCGCTTTTTGCAGTAGCGCGTCGCCCCGCCAACAGGGCGGTGGCCGCGGCCGCCCCAATCAGCGCCACTGCCACGCCCAGCAGCGTGCCCAGCGGAATGCGCGTGGTCATCGTCCAATGGAACGACTGCGGATTGATCACATGGATCAGCACCTGGGCGAGCATCAGGCCAAGCCCGATTCCCGCCAGCGCGCCGGTCAGGCCCACGATCGCGCCTTCGATCCCCAGCATGGCCAGCAACTGGCCCCGCGTGACGCCCAGATGCCGCAACATGCCAAATTCGCGTTCGCGCGCGATCGTCTGCGCCGAAACGGTCGCCGCCACACCGGCCAGACCCACCAGAATGGCGATCGCTTCCAGCAGATATGTCACGGCAAAGCTGCGATCGAACAACGTCAGCGCAAATTGTCGCAGGATCGCGGGCTGGGTCAGTTCGGTCTGGGCCCGCAACGCAGGCGGTAACGCCGCGATCAGCGCGCGGCCCGTGCCCGCCGCATTTGTGCCGGGCTTCAGCATCGCGGCCACCTGATCGCGCCCGTCATCGCCGGTCAGATGCTGATAGACCCGTTCGTCGATCACCACCGCACCCGCCTGGCGCCCGTAATCGCGCCAGACCCCGGCGACCGTAAAGCGCGTGCCCGCCGCAATCGGCAGCACGATCCGGTCGCCCGGTTTCCAGCCATAGATCCGCTGCGCCGGTTCCGACACCCAGACCGCCAGTTCTCCTGCGGGCAGAACAGGTGCGCGCGCCATCACCGCCGGCAGCGGATCGGCGCCATCGCGCAACGGCCGCGCAATCAGGCTGAGCGGCGGGCGATCGGCGCTGATGGTCAGCGGCAACTGGCGGCTGAACACCAGGCTGGCAATGCCCGGGGTGTGCGCCAACCGGGCGCGCGTGGCGGGATCGAAACTGGCCCCCGCCGTGGTGCGCGCATACAGGTCTGCGCCCAGCACATCGCCCAGCCAGTCGGCCACCGCGCCGCGAAAGCTCGTGACCATTGTTGCCATCGCGATCATCAGCGCAGTCGAGGCGACAATGCCGCACAAGGCGGTGGCCGCAGTGCCCGGTGCCCCGTGCAAATGGCGCACCGCCAGCAGCGCGGGCACCGGCCCGCGCGGCAATCGTGCCAGCGGCGTCAGCAAAACGCGCGCAAACCACGGCACACCCACCACGCCGCCTGCCAGCATCAGTGCCATCCCGGCAAAGCCAAACAGCGGCAGCCCGGCAACCGGGGGCAAGACAGCAGTGACCACGCCTGCAACCATCAGCGCCAGCATCGGCCACCAGGCCACCGGCTGGCGTGGATCGAGCATGTCGCCCGCGTTTTTCAACGCCGCAGCGGGCGCAGCCCTTGCAGCCACGCGCCCGGGCAAGGCACTGCCAAGCCCGGCCGCCAGCACGCCCAGCGCAAAGAAACAAAGCGCGGCACCCGGCTGAAACACCACATGCGCGGCGCCGCCATCGTGGAAATAGCCTGCGCCCAGATCGCCGCCAAACCAGCGCAGCGCGGCCCACGCCAGCGCATACCCCGCGGCCAGACCCGCAGCGGCCCCGATCACCCCGACCGCCAGCCCCTCGGCCAGCACCGCTGCGACCACGCCGCCGCGCGGCATGCCCAGCGTGCGCAACAGGGCAAAGGCGCGCTGGCGCCGCACTACTGACAGCGATTGCGCCGAATAGACCAGGAACCCGCCGGTCAACAGCGCAACCAGCGCCAGCATGTCGAGATTGACGCGATAGGCGCGCGACAGCGCATCGCCTTGCGCGTTTTGTGCGGCGGGCGTGGACAGCATGGCCGTGGGGGGCAAAGCAGCGCGCAACGCCGCCTCTGCCAGCGCGCGATCCGCCAGTTCCAGATCGATGCGGTCGATCCGGCCCAGCCGGCCAAACCGCCATTGCACGGCCGCGATGTCCATCACACCGATCGCAGTGGCATCGTCCGCACCCGCCAGCGTGCCCGCCACCCGCAACGGCACCGCATGGCCATTGGCGACGACCACGACTTGCACGCCCACATGCACCCCGGCGTCGGCCATGGCGCGATGCGACAGGAACAGCGCGGCTTCGTCAAACGCGGTTTCCGCATTGCCGCCGCCCAGCCCGCGTGGCCGGATGCCGATCAAGGCGGGGGTCACCTCGGCTGCGCGCATCACATCGAGCCCCAGCAGCGTGATCCGCGCCTTGCCCAGCTGTGCCGTCAGGCTGACCACCGGGCTGGCATCGGCCACGCCCGGCGTCTGCGCCACTTTCGGATAAAGCGCCTCGTCAAAGCCAAGCGGACTGCTGGCGCGAACGGACAGTTCGGCCGCGCCGCTGACCCCGCGCATCGCGCCATCAAACGAGGCGAGCGCAGACCCATTGACCAGGTGAACGGCAAAACCCAGCGCGACGCCCACCGCAATGGCAACAGCGGTCAGCGCAAAGCGCGCCGGGTGAAATCGCCATTCCCCGCCGATCAGCCAGCGCAGCGCCAGCCGGCCTGCCAGCAGGCCGGGTTCAGACGCGATCATCCGCCACCAACCCGTCGCTACCCAGGCGCAATACGCGGTCGGCAATCGCCGCGCAGGCGTGCGAATGCGTCACCATCACCCCGGCCGCGCCATGGCTGCGCACGGCATCTGCAAACAGTGCCAGCACTTTGGCAGCCGTACCCGGATCGAGATTGCCGGTCGGCTCGTCGGCCAGGATCAGCGCCGGGCGATGCACCAGCGCGCGCGCAATCGCGACGCGCTGCAATTCCCCGCCCGATAGATCGCGCGCGTAACCCATGCCGCGCCCGCCAAGCCCGACCGCATCGAGCGTCGCCTCTGCCCGCGCCTCCGCCGCAGCGGCATCGCACGACACCAGCGCCAGCGGCAACGCGACATTCTGGCGCAAAGTCAGATAAGGCAGAATGTGAAAGGCCTGAAACACAAAGCCGACCCGTTCGCGCCGCAGCCGCGTCCGCGCGGTCTCGTCCAGCGCGGCAAGATCCGTGCCATCGATCTTGATGCGGCCTTCGTCGGCCAGGTCCAGCCCGGCCAGCAGATTGAGCAGTGTCGATTTGCCCACCCCGGATTCGCCAACCACGGCCACGAGTTCACCGGCCGCCACCGCCAGATCAAGACCCTGAAACAGGCGGCGCGGCCCCGGCACCGACTTGCCCAGCGCATGCACCTGCAGAATAGGATTGCCGTCGATCATCGCTGATGGTGGCGTATTGCAGGCGTCACAGCAAGGCGACCTTTGGGTCCAATGCGTCGTGCCTGCAGCGGTTGATTATAGGACTTCTGCCGTATTTGACGCAGCAGTAAGCTCTCGCAAGTAATTGGCATAATTGGATTTGCCAAGGGGACGTATGGCCCGATCGAGCCCCGCGTCATCGATGTAGCCCATGCGCCAGGCAATTTCTTCCGGACAGGCAATCTTCATTCCCTGTCGTCGTTCGAGCGTCGCGACAAAACCGGCAGCTTCAAGCAAATTGTCCGGTGTGCCGGTGTCGAGCCACGCAAAACCGCGCCCCAGAACTTCGACATCGAGCCGGCCCGAATTGAGATAGGCAAGATTGATATCGGTGATTTCCAGTTCACCACGCGCGGACGGACTGATCGACGCGGCAATATCGATGACGTCCCTGTCGTAGAAATAAAGCCCGGTAACGGCCCAATTTGATTTGGGATGCGCCGGTTTTTCCTCAATACTGACCGCCCGCTTGTCAGGTCCGAAGGCAACCACACCATAGCTTTGCGGATCGACGACGTGGTAGGCAAAGACGCAGGCCCCGCCGCCAGCCAGCAGCCGTGCGCGCGCCCGGCTCAGGATGTCCGGCAGACCATGCCCAAAGAAGATATTATCGCCAAGCACCAGGCAGGACGGGCCCCCGCGCACAAAATCGGCGCCGATCGTGTAAGCCTGCGCCAGACCTTTTGGTTCTGGTTGGACGGCATAGGAAATTTCCAGACCCCACTGCGTGCCATCGCCCAGCAAATGACGAAATGACGGCGCATCGTGAGGTGTCGTGATGATCAGTATCTCGCGAATACCCGCGAGCATCAGCGTGCTCAGCGGATAATAGATCATCGGTTTGTCATAAACCGGCATGAGCTGCTTGGAGACAGCCAAAGTCATCGGATAAAGGCGGGTGCCACTGCCGCCGGCAAGGATAATCCCTTTCATCGCAACCTACCTTTTGGATTTCATGTCAGAAATGCGGCCGAGCGCACCAGGCGCGTGGTCACCTCGCGGCAGGATAAGCGCCAATCGGGCATTTCCACACCGTGGATCGCCGCCAGCCGCTCGCAATTGAGCCGGGAATTGACGGGGCGCTGCGCCGCCGTCGGATATTCAGCAGTGGTGATTCGCCTGACGGATGCAAAAGGCCCACCAATCGCAGCCGAATCCGCAAAGATCGCCTCGGCGACATCCGCCCAACTGGCCTCGCCCGTGCCGGTCGCGTGAAAAACGCCGCGCAGTGCAGGATCGGCCCGATCGCGGATGTGAGCAACCACAGTCATCGCAGCGTCTGCCAGCTCAAGCGCCGAAGTCGGGCACCCGAACTGGTCGGCGACAACCGAAACAACATCGCGACCTGTTGCCAGGCGCAACATCGTCTTCACAAAATTCGCGCCGAACGGGCTATAAACCCATGCGGTCCGCAAGATGGCAGCGTCGCCTCCGGCGGCCAGGACAGCAGTTTCGCCCGCTAGCTTCGAAGCGCCATAGACTCCCATCGGGCCCGTTGCGTCGTCTTCGATATAAGGTTCCACTTTGTCACCGGAGAACACGTAGTCGGTGGAAATGTGCACAAGCGGAACCTTCAACCGGGCAGCGGCCCGCGCGACAGATCCGGCGCCATGTGCGTTGATGGCGAAGGCAAGTTCGGCCTCGGTTTCGGCACGATCGACCGCAGTATGCGCCGCAGCGTTCACTATGGCATCAGGACCTGCGCCATCGAAACTCGCACAAAGCGCCGCAAACACAGCCTCGTCGTCGCCAATTGCGAGATCGAGGTCGGGCGGACCGATCGCCACCACATCATGCATCATGTCCGGCCCACGCTCGCGCATGGACAATACCAATTGGCCGGGACCGCCGGTAACCGCAATTTTCATGCGGCCTTCCCTGCGCCACCTGCAACCGACAGGCCAAGGCGTTCGCCATCATAGCGATCACGGAGCGGCCGCCACCACCATTCGTTATCGAGATACCAGCGCACCGTTTTGGCGATGCCCGTTTCAAACGTTTCCTGCGCACGCCAGCCCAGTTCGGTTTCAAGCTTGGTTGCGTCGATCGCATAACGGGCATCATGGCCAGGGCGATCAGTGACAAACTCGATCAACTCTGCGCGAGAGGTCGGGCCTGGTACGAACTGATCAAGCAATTTACAGATCTGCAGCACAACATCGATGTTGCGCCGTTCGTTGCCGCCTCCGACATTGTACGTTTCTCCTGGCCTTCCTTTGCCGGCAATCAGATCCAATGCACGCGCGTGATCATCGACATGGAGCCAGTCGCGGATGTTGTCGCCTTTGCCGTAAACCGGAAGCGGCTTACGCTCCATCGCGTTGAGAATGCTCAGCGGGATGAGCTTTTCCGGAAAATGGTACGGACCGTAATTGTTCGAACAATTGCTGACCACGACCGGCAGCCCGTATGTGCGGTACCAGGCTTTGGCCAGATGGTCGCTGGCGGCCTTGCTTGCGGAATACGGGGACGACGGGTCGTATGGCGTTTGTTCGGTAAACAGCCCATCCGCGCCCAGAGAGCCATACACCTCGTCGGTCGACACGTGGAGAAAACGAAAATCGGTCTTGGCCCGGGCGGCCAGTCCATTCCAATAATTGCGCGCCACTTCCAGCAGCGTAAAAGTACCCACGACGTTGGTCGAAATGAAATTGTCGGCACCGGTGATTGAACGATCGACATGGCTTTCGGCCGCCAGATGCATGATCCGGTCTGGCGCAAAGGTAGTGATCGCCTCATGCATCGCCGCACTGTTGCGAATATCCGCCTGAAGAAACCGGTGATTTGCGCAGGTCTTTACCGCCTCCAGGGATGCCCGATTGCCCGCATAAGTCAGCGCATCGATCGTTAACACCTGCGCGCCACGTTCAAGCACCAGATGGCGGACCAGTGCCGAACCGATGAAACCGGCGCCCCCGGTGACGACAATCCGCATCACATGCCATCCCCGATCGAAAACAGTGGCGGTATTTCCTCCAGCAGCGGCTGTATACGGTCCTTGGCGGATAGCGTAGCCGGATTTGCAAGACCCGGCCAGATCACACCCACAGCAGGATCATCCCAGCGCATGCCTCTGTCATTTTCCGCGCTGTAATAAGATGTCACCTTGTAACTGACCACGCTATTCGGTGCCAAGGTGCAAAAACCGTGGGCAAATCCCGGCGGCACCCACAACTGATTTCCGCGCTCCGGGTCCAGCTCGATGCCGATCCAATGCCGGAACGTCGGCGAATCGTGACGGACATCGACCGCTACATCGAAAATCGCGCCGGCCACGCAACGGACCAGTTTGCCCTGGGCCATGGGATGACTTTGGAAATGCAGGCCACGTATCGTCCCCACCAACGCGCTAAGTGATTCGTTTTCCTGAATAAAAGTGTACTCGCCCACTGCCGCTGAAAACCGGTCGACCCGGAAAGCCTCGGCAAAAAACCCGCGGTCGTCGCCGTGCCGCGTCGGCACAATCTCGACGGGGCCAGCAAGAGCAAAACGATTAAATTTCATAGTGTCTTAGTGCCATGGATATGTTGCCATCGGAATAACGGCAGCAACGTTCGCAATTGCCTCACGTTTCCGAGCCTGTTGCGGTCTTGTCAAACCATGACGACGTCCACGCCCAAAAAAAGCGGTCATCCTATCGCGGGAAGAACGGGTCGAAATGAAACACTGTGGTGATAAATGGCCAAGAACAAATTTGGCACGGTTCGCTTAGCAAGGTAAGCGGGGATTCGAAAGGTGCGCCATGAACCGCTTAGAGATTATACTGTTATGCGTAATTTGCGGTATTTTGTTTGCGCTTGCCTATCGCGACTTTTGGGTTCCGCGAAAGCAAAGCCGGATGAGGCGCGATAAACGGCGTGAGGCGCGTCGGATTGGAAAAATCCGCACGCTGATTTCGTCGCGATTGGCAAGCCTTCGCAAGACGCAGAGACTTACCGATCAGCGCATATTGGACACGCGCGATGAGAACGCCGACTGATTACCACATCAGATTTAGGAGCATTGGAATTCTGCTGCCGCAGCGTATTTGACCAAATACTTGCGATCGCGAACATCGACTTGAAACTGGGTTTGAATCAAAAAGGGGGGCGCCGACCGATGCCGACACCCCCTCCCATGCAAATCCGGCTTCGTCAATTACGCGTAAGTGACGCGAACTTTCTGCTGGCGACGGGCCCGCATCGCAAACCCGATCATGCCAAACCCAACGAGCATCATTGCCCAGGTGGCTGGTTCCGGCACTGCGGTAAAGATTGCGTAGGTAACCTGCGCCTTACCCTGGCCAACTGCGGATTCATTTCCAGTAATCAAGCCATTTTTCGTCGAAATCTGGAGGTAATCGTACCCGCCAGTTGTCACTGGAAATGTGATGTAGCAATTCTTGAGGTTCGAGCACCCCTTGATGCTGTTCGGCGCTGTCGATGAAGAGAAAACACCCTCTATTTGCGACAAAGCATCGGCAGCATAAGCAGCCAGCAAAGGCGTGGAAACGGTATTTCCGAACGACACATCATACGTCTTTGTGCCCAGCATCACATCGCTGACGCCCGTAATCGTGCCGCTACCGTTGGTAATGAGCACAGCGGCGTGCGAAGCGGGCGCCGCACCTGCAAGAGCGCAAGCAATCGCCGCACTCGCGACAGTCTTTTTCAGACTAAAAGGGTTCATGGTTTTGCGCCTTTCGAAGTGAAATTACCGCGTCTTTCGAAGCCATGCCACAGCAATGCACGCTTCGTGCCAAAGACCCAAATATCTCAAAAAATGCGGATTTGCGCGCCCTTCGCCGCGCGCTGTAAGCCGCAGCGACAGGTCGAGGCAATCGCTTCCGGATTGCCGTTTCGCGCCCCCCCCCTTGCCTTTGACATTCGCCGCGTTGCAGGTCATGGTCATATACATAAATAACGTTGAAGCACGGGATCGGGTAAGTTCATTGGCCGACAGCAGTACACACAGGAATTTCCGAAAATTCGACTGGGTGCCCCGTTTTTGGGTGGCGCTGGCAGTGCTTTTTCTGTTGTGGCAGGCGGTCATGTATCGCGGTTTTCAGGCGATTGCCGCTGAGTGGGAATTTGAAAAGCTGGGGGCGTACCACCCCGCAATTACATTTCAGATCCTGTTGTTGGTGTTGGCGTCTCCACCGATCATCTGGGAACTGTATCGTTGGCGCCGGCATTCGCGCACAAACCCATCGGAGCAAACGCGGTGCGATTATGCGATCGCTGCTGCCCAACGATCGCATAAGCTCATTTCGACGCTTTGTATCGTGACCGCATTGTGCGCGCTGGCCGTTGCCGGTTATGCCCTGTTGGGCCTGCCCTCGGCAAGAGGCCCGATACAGCGGGTGGTCGTGACCGGCAATGAGCTGCCACCGGCGTTGGGCCCGGTCGATCTCGAGGGAAATATTCTCGCCAGCAGAGTGGCTGTTTCAACGGAAACATTGTTCGGTAATCCGCATACCAGCAGCTTCGTCCCCGTAGTTGCGGCTGGCGCAAGCCAGTCCAGCTTTGCATATTTTGTGGAATTGCCAGGCACGCCACTGCACCAAACAGCGGGACCTGCTCGGGGAATTTTACGACGTGGCGGCTTGCCGGCAGGACTTGTCACACTGTATCGCTCAGCAGGGTTTACCATTGCTCCAGACTATTATGTCCTGTTCGCATCCAGCGCTTCAATGCGCCGACCATATTTGGTCGACATGGCAGAATTTCTGGTTTTTTCGTTGTTTCTGGGGCTTGTGTCATTGCTGATATCCATGCGCATCCGTCGCCTGAAACGGGCCAGATCACTCATGGATATCTGACCTCTCCGTACATGCGCCCAGGCGGGTTTGCATGTCCACTGCAATTTCCGGCCTGTAAAAACACATGCAATTCACGCGCAAAGCGTATCAAATCCCTAAAAGGCCGGTAACCTTCCCTCGTAGGCCAGCAGCAACCTTTTGAAGCGACAAGGCGACCATGCTGTCGCAACTTGCCTCACCTGGACTGATTGCCGCTGCAGCATTGCTGCTCGGGTATCTCAATGTCGCTGGCGAAGAGCCGGGACAGAAAAATCTTCGCGCTTTTGCTGCGCAAGCGGCACCGCTGCTCCCGCAGCTTCAATCCCACCCCCTGCCGCAAACAACCAGGCATGTGATCAAAATTGCCAAGTCGCCCGACGGCCTGTTCTACGTAACCGCCAACGTAAATGGCGTGCAGGTGCTTTTTTTGGTCGATACCGGCGCAAATCTGGTGGTTCTGACGCCCCAAGATGCAGAGCGAGCGGGTGTCTCAAACCAGATTGCGCTCGAAACTGGCAGCATTGATACAGCGGGCGGCGCGTCCACGATCGAACATGTGAAGCTGTCACGCGTTAACATAAATAGCCTGGACGCGGCCGATATCGACGCTGCGGTTGCCCACAGCGGACTGAAAGTCTCGCTCCTGGGGCAAAACATGCTGTCGAAGATGCGCGCAGTCACAATCAACGGCGACGAAATGTCACTTCAGACCGGCTCCTGATCCGGCCCTCGGCATTGGCGAGCATTTGAACAATGGACAGGTCATGATTGCACGCATCGGACTGCCGTCAAACGTGGTCCCCGACACTCCGCGCAGACTGCGGCATTGAAGTGCGTCTGATCGCTGCGCCCATCATGAAAAAACCCAACAACATCGTCAGCCATGTCCCAGGCTCGGGTACACTGGAAACCGGAGTAGTCCCGCCGTTGCTCGATGACGAAGTGGAGCCTGTCGAGGTCACACCGCCAGTAGACGTCGGGGTGGACCCAGTCGAAGTCGTGCCACCACTCGTCGACGAAGTCGTGCTGTTTGTCCCTGGCGCAGCGCCCAAAGGTCCGGGTTGACTAGCAACTCCCGGGGAACCGCCCACCGATGAAAAGCCACCTGAGGTTCCTGGCCCATCACTTGTGGCAGGTGGCCCAGGGCTTGCAAGATTTGCGGCTGAGTCGGGCGCCTGTCCGGTAAAAGGCGCGAGTCCCGCATCGGCAAACACTTGACGATCCGGCGCACCGCCTGCTGCGCGGCCATTCGTTCCGCGCCTACCGAAGTTGCGCCTGCGCGTCGCATCGCTCAACGCCGACAGGCGGTTCAAGGTATCGCTTTCGACCCGCGCGATCCGCGGATCAAGCGGCGTTACCGTAGCCGAAAAGGCCTTTGCCTGGAACGGCGCATCATTTTTCAAAAGCAGGGCACGCTCGGTCTTTGGCATGATTTCAAAAACGATAAGCAAAGCACAGAGCATGCCCGCTAGTGCCGCAAATCCGGTCCTTTCGAATCGCAGTCGTTTCTGTTCACTTATTGCCATCAGAGTTTTTTAGCAGTTCCTCGCACCCAAAGCGATAGCCCAAGATGTCCGAAGCGGTCAAATATTCCGTTTCAGGCGAAGTTTGCCAGCCAGTGTTCGACAATGGCACAGGCAATGACCAGATAAAATCCCACCATATTGGCCCTGACTGGCCTCGAATCCGGTCACCGTGAGCAATGACAACCGAGGCCCCTTTAATGCCGAGGCACACATGTTGGTGCGTGCCCGACTCTGAATGTGCAGGTATCATTCGGCAGATGCCGACAATTGCGACAGGACAAAACCCGGAAAATCAAAAAATTTCAACGTATGTGCCGAATTTTACGGATGAATCATATTCCACACGATATTTACCAAATTGCATTATGATCCTATTCGCACGCATTGAACGTCGGAAACACGGGTACGCTATGATGGAAAAAACGGGCCTTAAAACGCGGAAGTTCCATCATATGCGGAGGAATGACAGTGAAAACGGTATATGACTGGATAACAATTGCGACATTTGCGGCTTTGATCACTCTCTTTCTCAATAGGTCAACCAGCGAAAAGCCCCGAGACAAAATCATAGAATATGCACCGGCGGCAATCGGGTGCGCGGTCGTGAATTATCTGGGTAACAATGGCCATGATCTATTTGGATTGGGGTTGATGGCCATCATCTTGGCTTACATATGGGTTGTTCTAAAACCGCTTTCACGATGAAGCGTATATTTTTATCCGCATAAACCGTAATTTCGTTAAAAATCAGATGTATACAGCAATACAATCGACGAAGGGCCGTGACGTCATGCTGTGATGATCGCTGATGCGCTAAAGCCTATCTGCAAGGGAGTTCTACAATTAGCCGTTTGACCGACTTCGCGGAACCTGGTTTTTTTCGAGCATCAGCTCGGTCATGCACAGTGCCCGGGCTGATCTTGATCGCAGGAATTGCCGCGATCTCATTGCCAACGCTGCTTGACGTCGCACGGGACAGTTGGTCAACCGAGCAAGGCGCGCATGGCCCAATTGTGCTTGTCACGGGGATCTGGCTGCTGATCCGCGAGCTTCGATCGAGTCCCGTACCCGTTTTCCGCGGCTCCAGGATCGTATCGTTCCTGTTTTTTGCACCGCTGGTCGTCGTGTATTGCCTCGCGAGAATCTCGGGAATAATCGAGATCGAAGCGTTTGCGATGTACGGCATGCTGGTAACGTCGGGCTATTGCCTTTGGGGCGGCGCCATTTTGAAGCGAATATGGTTCCCATTAATCTATCTGCTGTTCATATTTCCCCCGCCAGACACATTGTTTGCAATGGCAACGCAGCCGCTAAAGATTTTGATATCAGGCATGGCAGTATCTATTTTGCAGATATTTCAATATCCAATCGCGCAATCCGGAGTTGTGATACAGATTGGCGAATATCAGATGTTGGTTGCAGCGGCGTGCGCAGGACTTAGTTCACTGATAAGCCTGACCGCACTCGGCTTATTCTACACGTATATCAGGCACAAATCGAATTTTGTTTATATGATATTTCTGGCGATCTGCATTTTGCCAATTTCCGTAATTGCCAATTTGGTGCGCGTCCTTGCGCTTTTGCTCATAACCTATCACTTCGGCGAAGCCGCCGGCCAAGGTTTCTTTCACGAACTTGCCGGGCTGACAATGTTCGCAACCGCCCTGATTTGCATCTTTGGCCTGGACTGGCTAGGAACCGCGCTCATCGCTCGGCGGCCCAGAAAGTTACAAGCGAATGGATAGCTTCGAGGCCCCTTCCGCGGCCGGGCGGAAAAGCGCGTCTGGCTCGCGTCGTGAACTGTTGATCGGCGGGGTTTGTCTGGTGGCAGCAGCGACAGTGTTTGTCCGCCTGCCGCGGCGCCACATTGCCTATCTTGGTGCAGGCAAGCTTGAGCAACTGGTCCCCAAAAGCTTTGCAGGCTGGGAGTTTGCTTCGGCGAGCGGCCTTGTGCTGCCGCCGGACGACCAGCTGCGTGACCAGATATACAGCCAGCTTTTGACTCGGACCTATACGATGCAAGGCGGCCATGAGATCATGCTGCTGATCGCATACAATGCCGGGCAGGACGGCGTTGTGCAAATCCATCGGCCAGAGGTGTGCTATCCCGCCAGCGGATTTCGATTGGTCGAAAACCAAGAGCATTCGACACAGGTTTCCCCGGGGCATTCAATTCCGTCGCGATTCATCATCGCGGAAAATTCGATGCGTAAAGAGAAAATTATTTACTGGACACGCGTAGGAACAGACTTTCCGCGGAAGTGGGCGGAGCAAAGACTTGCAGTGTTCGAGCAAAATCTTCGTGGCTATATTCCCGATGGGTTGCTCATTCGCATATCGAGTGTGAATGACAATGTTGACCCTGCAGATTTGGATAGATTCGCCGAAAGTCTGTTCCTTAGTCTTGGCGCAACGATGCGAACCGTGTTGGCCGGTGAAGTTTGATCGGTGATATTTTCGAAGCCGAACAGCCTGTGCATACCCGGGATAGGCACAGTGGAACCAGATGACGATTTCGATGGTTGAACTTTCGATGTATTCAAGGGGATGGATGTGCAAACAAGACTGATACTCCTGGCTGGAACCTCAGCACTGCTTTTGGTCGCAGGCGGCTGCCAAAAACACGTCGGTGGCCAGGTGATTGCGGTCGTCAACGGCGATGAAATTACCCAGCAGCAATTCAATGCCGAACTCAACGTCGCAAAATTGCCCGCAGGCGCCGACAAGAAAGCTGCGATGGCGCAAGTTTTGCAAGGCTTGGTGGACCGGAAGCTGCTTGTCCAGCAAGCCAAGGCAGAAGGCATTGAAAAATCACCGGAATACCTCGAACAGGTCATGCGTATGCAAGATACGCTGGCAGTCGATCTACTGGTGGCAAAGCAGTCCAAGAAAATAGCGACACCGGACAAAGCGGCTATCGCTCAATTTATCGCAGCAAACCCGATCATGTTCAATTTGCGCAAACATTACACGCTTGAGCAAATTGCCTTCCCGGCCAATGCGGATGCGAAGACGATCCATGATCTTGAACCGACGCATTCTCTGGATGCGATTGCGGGCGTCCTCAAGGCGCATGGCATTGCGTTCAAACGCGGAACTGGCCAAATGGATTCTGCGAAAGTTCCAAAGGCAGTCGCAGACCGGATCGCAGCGCTACCCCCTGGCGAACCGTTCATTGTGCCAAGCAATGGAGCGTACGTAGCCAGTGTGATCACTGCCAGTACTGCAACGCCAACCCCGGATGACGAGGCTGCGCCAATTGCGTTTAACCTGTTGCGGCAGAAATCCGTCACGGACGCCATGCAAGCCCAAATTGCCGCTGCCAAAGCCACATCGAAGATCGAATATGCGCAAGGATTTGCGCCAAAGCCGAAATAAATTCGCGCCGGACCGAGGGAAACAGGCATGGTCGCGCTCGTAAAAATCGGCATCGTGGTCATCGGCCGCAATGAAGGGGATCGCCTGGCAAAATGTTTTGCATCGCTGCCGGTGGGCGTGCCGACGATCTATATCGACTCCGGATCTTCGGATGACAGCCTGGCGCTGGCCGAACGGAACGGCATTCCGGCGATCCTGCTATGCTCCCCACCCAACCATACAGCGGCACGCGCGCGCAATGCCGGACTTGCTTGGCTTCGCCTGAACTGCCCCGAAGTCACATATGTGATGCTGGTCGATGGCGACTGCCAACTATCGGCGGGCTGGCTAGCGCTTGCGCAACACACTCTGGATAACAACGCTGGCCTCGGTCTGGTGTTTGGCCGCAGACGTGAACAGTTTCCTCACTTATCGATCTACAATCGCTTATGCGATTTGGAATGGGATTGCCCTATTGGAGAGGCGTTAACCGCGGGCGGAGACATATTCTGCCGAATCGACGCGATTACCGCGATCGGCGGTTATCGCGCCTCCATGATAGCAGGCGAAGACCCTGATATGGCGTGCAGACTGCGAACCGACGGATGGAAGATCAGACGACTGGATGCGGACATGACGGTCCATGATGCCGCGATTCGCCATTTTTCGCAGTGGTGGAAACGCACTCAACGCGGCGGCCACGCCTTTGCTGAGCTCGCGCACTTTCACCCGTCGATCGATGCTCCTGACTGGCAGCGCCAATGCAACAGTATCATCGCCTGGGGCGGCATTTTTCCCCTTCTGGTATTAATTTCTCTGCTTTTTGGAACCATTTTTGGCTATTCATGGTTCGTCGCCAACGCCTTGCTAGCGTCGATCTGGCTTCTGCAGATGGCTCGGCTCACGATTAAGCGACGGGACCTTCCGATGCGTCTTTCGATAGCAAATTCGTGGTTTTTGCTCGTTGGTAAAATTCCGCAACTGTCGGGTATGATACAGTACGGAATGGCCCGGCTCTCAGGACGAAATTCGCATTTGATCGAATATAAAATCGACCCTCGATAGGCTCTGCGCAACGTGCTCCTCCCGCAATCTGCCGGGCGGGCGCGCCGAAAGACAAGCGGCCCTGTCGCCAATTCTGTCTGAGGCTATGCCGCGTCGATCACAGCGCCTTGCCGTAAGCCGGCATGCTCGCTGCGCGTCAGGTACCTGATAGATCATCAGCCACGACCCTAGTGGTTACGATCGGTGCGTTGCCAAGTCATTGGTCCTTTCTGAACCAAGAGACTGCCATACATGGCCAATTTCCAAACAACATACCCCGGCACCTTTGTGATGGCCCGAAAAGACAGGTGACGATACCCTTCGATTTTCCAGACGCAAATGAGACCGATGAACATGACAGACATCGCCACGGACAAAATTCCGGCGAGGAAAAATAAACCACGCAATTCCAACGCTATCGCCATGGCCAAAATGAAAAAAATCGAAATAGCGTTCAGCATGACCAGCAGTGTAAATGGCGGTACCATCAGATGGACTCCCAACCAGATAGAAGGCCAGTACCCGCTCCGGATTCCATGGTAAATGAGCCTGCGCGAAGATTGGTATGAGGTTTTGAGGAATCCACCTTCCCAACGCGCTCTCTGGGCGGATGTGCCGATTTCGCTGCTGCTATTCGACAACGTCTGAGCGAATGGAGCAAATCCAACCGTTATTTTTGATTCGATGAGTTCTATCGTGAGCATCAGGTCTTCGACGATATTACCTGTCTCAAGCGCGAGTTGATCGAAAATAGCCCATGGAAACGCCATGCCCGACCCAGTCAGGATGGCAGATGCACCGATCGCAACTGCTCCGCGTTGCCGGAAATGGTTTTTGACCATCAATGCGAAGTTTGACATCTGCACGATCGGCGTGCCCGACAGTTCGGGACGAAACCAATAACTGGATTGGATCGGGCGTTGCTCATCGATGCAACGTTTTGCGATTGAGTCAATATCCGCGGCAGACAGTGTACAGTCTGCATCGAGTACGATCACGACCGAAGGTGGATTTTCACGCAGGAAATTTCTGCCGAATGCAAGCGCATAGCCCTTGCCACGACGAACAGGGTCGTGACGGTTGATGACATGGATACCGCTCGAGGCGACAATTCCAGCAGTCTGGTCCGTGCAGTTGTCTGCTATGACCGTAACTCTTCGCATGCCATCATCGATTCCCAACAAAAAAGGAATGGTATTGGCGATCGTTTGCGCTTCGTTATGCGCCGGCACTAAAATTGCAATATCTAACGCATAAAGGCCTTTGGCGTGCTCAGTGGATTTTTTTAAAATCCCACTCAAAATGCCAATAATCAATTCTATTGCAAATGTTAAATCGACCATCAAAATAATCGACGCAGCACAAAATGTCAAAATTTCGATAATAGAAATCATGATCGTTCAGCGATCATATCGAACAAAACCGCAGAATTTTTTTCCGAATCATATCGATGTTCTACACGCACTCTGCCTGCTTCACCCATAGCCCGCAATTCCGGTATAGATGCCTGCATGACTTGCTTCACCGCGACACCAAGCGCATCTTCAGACCCGGCGGTGATCAACCAGCCGCACTGTTCATCGACAAGCTCCGGAATTCCAGCGATCATTGTTGCAATTACGGGAAGTCGAAGCGCGAGCGCTTCCATGATCACGACCGGCAAGCCTTCGGCAAAGCTGGGAAGCACCATCGCGCGCGATTCGAGCATGATTTGCCGCACGGTCGCCGCATCGACAAATCCCGTGATCCGCACCTGGCCAGAAATGCCATTTTCTGCAACCATCTGCTCGATCAGATTGCGGTCTTCGCCATCACCGACGAGCACCAGCCGCAAGTCAGGGCATTGCTTCAATACGCGTGCGACTGCTTTGATCAGGATCGGTATCCCTTTCTGACCACTCAATCTGGCTACACAGCAAATTTGATTGCTCGCGTAATCCGGTTCGACAGATTCGCCGAGAAACACGTCGCCCACGCCGCATCGGGAAACCCTAATCTTGTGCCAGTCTGCTGGATTGCTCCATCGCAGCAACTGGCTGCGACCGAAATCACTGATTGCGAAAACAAATTTCGCATCGGCGCACTTTCCACGCAAGTCCAACGCGACTGGCGAATCAAATTCATCAGGGCCGTGGACGGTAAAGCTGTACGCAATGCCCGTCAGTTTGTGCACAAGTCGCGCCACCGCGGCCGGGTTCGTTCCGAAATGGGCGTGAAGGTGTTGTACGCCGTATATTTTTCCAGCGAGCCAGCACGCCTCCATCAAATACGCCAGATGACGGGCCAGACTGGAAACGTCCGCTGAGCCGCATCGTATTGCCAACCGGACCGCACAAAGAAATTTTCGCGGGTGACGCGCCGCAGTCATCAATGTCGCGATAGACAATGCCCATAGTCCGGCTGCCAAAACAACAGTCGTTTTTTCCGCCTCCCGCCGATCCCGCCGATCAGGCAGGTCGTCGCGGTAGGGCCGTATGGAATAGCGGTCGACCAGGCCGCCCGCTTTCTCGATCCCATCGATTTCATCCCGGATAAAGCTATGGCTAACAACCGGATAGCAATTGACAAGATACGCAATTTTCACAGACGTGATTTCCCGAATTTGCTCGAACAAGCCCATGACTGAACGGTGTATCGCCGCGGAAGATCGAAAGCGCGCTTTCGTGGTGAAATATGGACTGCTTTCTTACAGTTGTGCCCGACAATGGCGCCTGAGATCGGCCATGAACACCGCCTTCCCAATCGCGAGCCACTCGGTGTCCTCCGGTTAGCATCGTTTTATGAATTTTTTGTCACGTATTTGGAAGACCTGGCGAATGACCGTCACTGCCTTGCCGCCTCCGCGACCGAGGCCGGATCGAGCGTCTGCCGCAGCCTGAGCGCTCGTAAACTTACCGGTGAGGCGCGGGTAAGGTCACGCAAAACCTCGCTTGCACGATCCCGTTGCCCTTTCGCTGCGAGGAACGTTGCCAACCGGGCTGCGAGCCGGGTATCTGCGGGCAAAACACGGACGCCTTCGCGCAGCGCATTCTCACCCAGGCTCTCGTCACCGTGTGCGAACAACGCGTCTGCTAGAGTGATTCGCGCCAACGCATTTTTCGGATCTTGCGCCACGGCATTACGGGCATCTTCGATCGCGTGCCCATAATCCTTGTCATTCATGAACAAGCGAGCCCGCGCCAAAAGCGCCTGCGGCTGGGAACTATCAAATTCGATAATTTTGGAAAGCCGGCCGATCGCAGCCGGCCGCTGCCCCATCAAGCCCATCGCATAAGCCAGCGCGGATTGCGCATCGGTATGTTCGGTCGAAATGGGTTTGCCCCAAAGAGCGGCTTTGAGAATGCCATCAACTAATTCCGGATGCCCGGCTTCACTTGCAAATTGCGCATAAGCCGCTTTCATCTGGAGCGAGGCAGAAGCAGATTGGTTCCGGATCTGCGACGGTGTGATCGCATCGGCGCCCTCCTTCAACCAGGTATCCAGTATGCTTGCCGCCACCCCGACGTTATTTGGATGAGCATGTACAATCTTGATGATGAGCGCATTTGCCTGATCGGGCTGGCCGGTTTGATAAAGCATGTCAGCGTAATCGATCTGGACGGCCGGAGCGTTGGGCTTGGCCTCCGCCAAGCGTTTGAGCGTCAATTGGTAATGGGGGCGATCGCGCGCCTCGGTATATAGCCCTTTGAGATAGATCAGTTTGGACGAATCATCGCCCCCTGCGCCCAGGGTTGCCTCAATGAATTCAGCGGCGTCGGAATAACTGCCGCGCGCGCCCAGGACCCTGGCCTTGAGGATTTGTGCCGAGCTGTCTTGTGGCGCAGTCTTGAGCACCTGTTCGGCATATTTAAGAGCGCCGGCTTGATCTCCACGCGCCAGAGCCGCCTGTCCCTTGGCGACAGTCGGCAAGCTATCGCCGGGGCTCATCAACAGCAATTGGTCAGCATACTTGTCAACTTTATCCGGAAATCCGGCCGCGATGCCAAACTGGCAAAGCGCGCGCAGCGCTTCAACATTTGCTCGATCCAGACCGAGCGCATTTTCATAGGCTGTAAACGCTCCGGAATAATCCTCCATATCCGCATCGATTTTACCCAGTATCATCCAATATTCACTGACGTCATCGTGAATGCTGATCGCCTTATGAATCGAGCGAGATGCGTCCGCTACTCGGCCTTGCTGCAATTCCAGTTGGGCCTGCGCCGCCGCATCGGCGGCTGTCGTATCGCGCGAAGTGCACGCTGAGAGCGAAAACGCCAGCAGGGAGATGACGGCGAACGATCGGTATCGCAGCATGGTATGATAAACTCATTGGAAAGAAGGATTGACGACCAGCCTTGCGCCAATCCACCAACTCCGCAACGCCAAATTGAAAAACTCGCGAGACAGCGATGATCGCGCCGTGCCCACACGCATGAACCGCATGCACAAATAAAAATAACGGCCTTGCCGATCGAACGCGTGTTCTGTGCAGTTCAGCGGGGCAAGCGATCTTGCAACGCCGGAATCGGCAGCGGCGGGCAATGGCAAGCGGCCACAGTTTGACGGATTAGAATGGTATGGCTGCACTGTTTCGGGACGTTTATCGCGCAGCGCGTCCGAATCACTTGGATCCATTAACCTTTTTCTTTTTAGACTAGCACGTGGCGACCGAGGCGGTTAAACGCACTCAATATAGTCCGGCATATTCATTTGAGGTACACCGATGCGAATATCCTTGCCGGCACTGGCCATCTGCGCAGCGATCTGCGCCTCAATCACACCCGCTGCGTCCCGCGCTCAGGATGGTCCAATCGTCAATGGCGTACAAGTGGCGCACCTGCGTGCATATCGGATCAATCCAGGCGACCAACTCGAGATTTACGTCTGGGGCGAAGAACGGTTGCAACGGACTGTCAAAGTGTTGCCCGACGGGACGTTCTCCTTTCCACTCGCGGGTCAGATCGATGCGTTGAACAAGCTGCCGCGTGACATCGAACATGACATCACGGCCGGTTTGAAATCCCAATACCGTGACAATGTCCCTCAAGTGACAGTCAGCGTCAAGGAAGCGACCGGCTTGCAATTTTCGGTGTCGGGCAAAGTCAAATCGCCCGGCACATTTACACCGGGCCGTTATGTCAACGTGCTGGAAGCCTTGTCCATGGCAGGCGGGCCAGGCGATTTCGCCAACCTGTCCGATGTTACCATTTTGCGGAAAACAGGGGACCGCCTGACCGCCATCAAGGTCCGACTGAACGATGTCCTGAAGGGTAATCCGACCGGGCAAGACTTGTCGGGGCTTCCCGTTCTGGAAAGCGGCGACACGGTGATTGTACCATGACCGGATCTTCTCGCGCGCGCCGCAATGTCATGGTCTTTGCAACGCTGCTGGCCATTCCCGAAATTGCACAGGCAACTGACGATGTCGCCTTCAGTGCAGACCCTTCTATAAATGCAGGCTATGCGAATAACCCATTTCTGGAACAGGGCTCAGGTAGGGGCAGCGGCTATGTTCAGGCAAGAATTGATCCTGAAGTAAAGTTCATAAATGAGCTTACCACGATTACTGTTGCAGGTATGGATACCTACAAACAGTATTTTCAGCATTATGGCAGCACAAACGATATTGGCGCGTATGTCGATTATGCTGGTAAGCCAAGCACGCGACTCAGAACCCATGCTAAATTGAGCTACGACAATTCAATTATCGGTCAAAATGAATTTACAACCGGTTCGCCAGATACCGGGCTTTCGTCGGCGCCTGTAACGTCCGGCTCTGACATTTCATTGATAGGCACACGCGATCGTCGGCAACAATTGCAAGCCGAAGGTGGATTGGTTTACACTCTTTCGCAACATACGACGCTGACCACGACAGCCTATTATGTCCATGCCCGTTATAGCCATCTGACACTGGGCGATTACGACGGATTTGGAGATACAACCGGAATTTCCCGTCAGGTTGCCGAGCGGGTGCAATTGGGTGTTCAGGGCTCTTTTGCATATTATACCTATAAGGCGGGCTTCGGTCATACCAGTATCTACTCACCTCAAGCATCATTTTCGGTCGGGTTGACGTCGTACTGGAAATTTGACGGGGCGGTTGGTGCTTCGTTTGTCGACAATAGCGTTAGCGGCAGCACTACGACGTTTACCGGAAATATAAATATTTGCCGCAATACGCCTCGGAGCGACTTTTGCATGACGGCCCGCCGCGCGGCCTTGCCGACCGGTTCGGGCCAGATCCAGAACGAGCTTTTGATTGGCACAAATTATTCTTACAAAATTACGCCACTGTCGACTGTAACATTGAATGCCAATTACACGCAGAATTCGGCAATTCAGTCATTTATTACTGGCCCTAGTAAATATCTTCGCGGGAGTGTTGGATATGATCGTCGTGTGACTGAACGTGTTCATTTTACACTCGAGGCAAGGTATGCAAATATCTATGGCACCTCGGTGCATCGGTCGGCTGACTATGGCGCACAGGCGGGTATTTCTGTCAAAATTGGAAGAAGCCAATGACGTCAATGCCCGAGACGGGCTTTCAAACAGATCAACAGTCATCCGGAATTTTTGGCAGTATTCCTCTGATAATTTGGCAGAGGCGTTGGTACGTCATTATTCCGGCGATTGTGATCGCAATTTGTTCGACCGCAGCCGCTTTCTATTTGCCGAGGGCGTACGTTTCAAAGGCCGTATTTCTTGTAGTGTCCGAGGATTTGCCCGGACAGTCGGCGAACTCGCCTGCAACAGAAATAATTGACCGGCGAATCGCAAAGATACGCGAACAGATTCTCAGCCGTCCTGACCTTGTCGATTTGATCCAGACCCACAATCTTTACAACGCGTCGGCACGCAGCGAGCCGCTTTCAGTGCTGGTCGAACGGATGCGCAATGCTACCGACATCAGCGCGGTAGACGCCGATATTACGCGGGGAGCCCCGGGGAAAGCTGGCGCGGGGTCGATCGCATTTTCGCTGACTTTCGAATATCCGCGCGCGCCCGAGGCGCAGCTCGTCGCACAGACCTTTGTCAATCGATTGCTAACCCTGGATGCGTCGGAGTCTCAGACGAAGGCGCAGGCAGATGTCCGGTTTCTCGAAGACCAGCAAGCTTCCCTACAAACCCAGGTGAGCCAGATTGAAGGACAGATCAATCAGATAACCGGGAGCAATGGTGCCGCCCTGGCCAATTCGGGCAGCCTTGGCATGATTACGATCGGCGGTGGCGATTACGACAGTCAGGTCGCAAATCTGCGCCGCGAAAATGCGCAATTGACCGCACAAATGGGAAATAGCGCCGTCGGCAGAGATCCCGGTGTCGTGGCAGCCGAAGCGCAGCTTGCGGCCGCTCGTGCCCGGTTTTCAGACGACCATCCCGATGTGAAGCTGGCGCAAAACCAACTCGCTGCGGCAAAAGCAAACGCGTCGTCATTTCAGACACACACGGTCAGTTCGTCGGTTCAGAGCCAAATCGCCGCCAACAACCAGGCCATAGCCCAGCTTGAAAATGCCCGTTCCGCAGCGCAAGGGCGGGCCGCGACAATTGCCGCCGCTCAGGCACGTGGCCCGGTTGTCGCGCAGCAGGTCGCCCAATTGCAGGCGAAAGCCGAACAGATTCGTACCGATTATGGCAAAGTCTCATCAAACCTGCTCAACGCCCGGTCATTGGCAAAACTCACTGACGAACAGCATGGCGAGCGGCTCACCTTGATCGATCCGCCCGTAACGCCAGATGTTCCCACGAAGCCCAACCGCCCGTTGTTGATTGTGGGGGGAATATTCGGTGGTCTAGCCGCCGGATTGGCTCTCGCTCTGCTTATCGAGCTGATCAATCAGCCCATTCGCAGTGTCTCTGCGTTGACCAATATTGTGGGTGCGCCGCCTCTGGGGGTTATTCCAGTCCTCTCGCACAAGCCAATGCGACGCAGACGCCGTAAACGCGGCGGTCAAACGCTCGACAAGGACGAAACAGCGTGACAAATTTTGACACATCGGGGCCGACCGATCCGGCACTTTCGGCATTGCGAGGTCGCATACTGGCTCTCGAGGATACCCAGGCAAGCCTCGAGCAGTCCGATGATGCGAAACAGGGGCTATTCGGATTCAACAGTCGCGATCGTCGATCGCGGCCGTTCAATCTGTTGCGTTCACAAGTCATGAAATTGGTAAAAGCAAATCGCTGGAAAGTTATCGGGATCACATCGGCGACGCCACGCGTTGGCAAATCCTTCACGGCTTGCAACCTGGCTGCATCGCTTGGTCGCATCCCGAATCTCAGGACATTGCTGTTCGATCTGGATTTGCGACGCGGCTCAATCGCAGAAACTTTTTCTTTGCCAGTTGGCCCAGGTATCAATTCGTTCCTCGCAGAGGAAATTGATTCTGTCAGCGCATTGGCTTACAATGTTGCTGGCACGGGTTTGACAATCTATCCGTGTTTTCCAACGGACGCACCGTCTGCGGAATTGCTCGCAGGCAGCAGATTGCGGGCTCTCATATCCGCAATGCGCAATTTGCCGGACGACGTCATTTGCATCTGCGATTTGCCGCCGGCATTTGCCAACGATGATGCCGCCATTGTCCTGAGCGAACTGGACGCTTATCTGTTTGTTGTTGAAGAAGGCGTCACAACTGCGCGTCAGGTGCGCGATTCAATCGACTTGCTCAAACCTTCCTTATGCATGGGGACGATTTTCAACCGATACCATGGCGGGATTGGCGGCGACGATTACGGTTTTGGCTATGGAACGTCGCGGGATTACGATGCCTATTATTCGTAACGACATAGCATGCCTTGAGCGAACGCCCAGACCGCATTGATCAACGTATGACCGAATTCTGCTGACCTGCCGCATTTGCGATTGGGTCGCTATTCCACACGACGATCCTGCGCGATCAGTCCTCTACGAGGCGTGTAGCTGCCAAGACGTTTTTTTCGCGCGATTTGTCCGACCGTGTCGTAGATTTAGTCAAATACCATCTCAAAACGATGGGGAATATTGTGGGCCCGTCAATGAGATAACGTCGCGCCAAACGTCTTGGACTATGGATTAACCGCCAAAACCATTCCAGACTGGCCATTTGTACCATGCGCGGTGCGCGGGATTGCTCACCCACCAGAAATTCGACCGAAGCCCCGATACACAAGACGGTGCCACCCACCTGCCCCGACGCACCCATTTCTGAGGCGATGAGTTCTTGCTGTGGCGACCCCACGCCAAGCAGCGTAAAACGCGCCTTCGCTGAGCTGGCAAATTCTACCGCTCGCAAGCGGGCAGCCTCATCTTCCAGAAGCCCCATCGGCGCCTCATGATGCATGATGGTAACGTGTGGATACAGCATCTGGAGTTTGAACACCTGGTTCGAAGAGCCGCCAATCATGCAGATCCTGTCACCCGGTTGAACGACATTGCTGAACATCGCCTCGACCAGGTCACTTCCCGTGACCAATTCCAAACCGACCCCGCATGCACCTGCCAAGCGCTTCAAAACACGGCTATCACATAAGCATAAATCAGCATTGCGGTAGGCGTGATGAATGGCGCCGCTCCGCGTCGACAGCCGCACGACGTGATCAACGTTGGGCGTCACGAGATACGCGAACGGGCTATTGGCGTCGCGCGCGGCGATCCATTGCTCGACTTCGGCTTTTGACAATGGATCAAAAAACAATCCAAGGAATTCGATCGCGCCCTTCATATTGGCACGCTAAAGCTATCAATCGCGTAATCCATGCAAAGCCGATAGAGATTGGCCACTTCCGAAGTGGTGACTTGCATGCGCCCACTCGCTCTCGCCGTTTCTGGCAACCGGCGAGCAACGCGCAAAGCGACCATCGCGGTGGTTAACCCAACCAGTTTACCAAATTGATCAAATCTATTTTTGCGAAACTGTGTTTGAAGGTGTGCCCAGTACACGCGCTTGCCAAGCATCCTCGCTTGCGAAACTGTTCCAGACTCGCGCAACGTAAAAACCGCCTGCAGCCGATCGACTGCATTGAAAATTATCGGAAAATTATGGCGGTAAAGTTTGATCATCTGCTCCAGCGAATCATTGAGTGTGTAAAACGCGATCCTCAATATATTGTGTAAATCAGATCAATGTGAGATGCGTGTATTTGCATCAAGAGGCAACGTCCATTTGTTGCTATGCCAAAATTCTTGACGATTGGTTGGCCAAGTGAAACGTCTTTCTGTCATTACGGTCAATTATGGCACACCCGACCTCACAATTGATTGCGTTGAGGCGATCGCAGCCACGCGCTCGCCGGATGACGAGATCAGCATTATCGTCGTCGATGGCGGCTCGAGTGATAATTCGGTGGAAATAATCGCCAAACGACTCGCTGCGTCGCATCTGAAGGATTGGGTTGAGCTTTTGCCTCTGCCCATCAACGGTGGTTTTGCCTTTGCAAACAACCGGGCTATGATGCTTTTGGCGCAGCAGGGTGATTTGCCAGACTATATCGCCCTGATCAATCCAGACGCGCAGGTTACGCCTGGCGCGCTAGAGGCGCTTCGCGCGACGCTTGATCGCGAGCCGAAGGCCGGAGCTGTGGGCGCATTATTGATCCACCAGGACGGACGCCCGCAAGGATCTGCATTCTGGTTTCCCACTTTGCGCGGTGAATTTTGCCAGGGTGCTCGAACAGGTGTGATCGACCGGCTCTTGCGCCACAAATCGGAACCCATCGTGGCCGCAAAAGCCTGCCAGGTGCCGTGGGTAACCGGCGCAGCGGTGATGTTCCGGACGGCCGCGCTCCAATCAACCGGCTTGTTCGACGAAGGATTTTTCCTCTATTTCGAAGAAACCGAATTGATGTGGCGCATGCGCAAGGCCGGCTGGCAGATCTGGCACGAACCCGCCGCCCGGGTCATCCATCTCGGTGGCGCGGCAACGAAAATTCGCGACCCGGAAACCGGCCTACCACTTCCCAAACGCATGCCGCGCTATTGGTATGAGGCGCGCCGCAAGTATTTTGCCCTGACCGGCGGCCCGGGCCACGCGCTGAGCGCCGGTCTGGCTTGGCTTTCGGGCTACGGCATCTGGCAGTTACGACGCCGGATTACAAACCTGCCAGACGATGGCCCGCTATCCCCGGCGAGCGATCTTGCCAAGTTCGGTTTATGGCCACCCAAAATGATTGCAAAGCCGGCTGCGCCATATTTTAAAACCGAAGCGAATCCGGAACCGCATTGGATGGAAACAAGACCATGACCGGCCTGTTCAGCCAGATCGCCGACGACTGGCGTGCGAATGGCAAAGACTGGACAAAACCAGGCTTCCGCACACTGGCCGTGCACCGCTTTGGCGTGTGGCGAATGACCGTGCGCCCCAAACTGCTCCGCGCGCCACTCAGCATCGTCTACCGCATGATGTTCCGCCATTGCCGCAACGTTTATGGCATCGAACTGCCCTATTCGGCCAAAGTGGGTCGCGGCGTCGTGATCGAACACCAGGGCGGCATCGTGATCCACGGCGCGTGCGTGATCGGCGACCGATGCATAATCCGCCAGGGCTGCACCCTTGGCATTCGTACTCGCGCCGACGTGGGCGCTGCGCCGACACTCGGCGATGATGTCGAGTTGGGGGCGGGATGCGTCATACTCGGTCGCATTGTCATCGGTGCGGGCGCGCGCGTTGGCGCCAATGCTGTCGTTTTGACACATATTCCGCCGGGTGCATCGGCGGTTGGAATTGTAAAAGATGCCGGCAATATTAGGGTATAGATCATATCAATTTATTGGTTGTACCACTTTATAAATATTTCAACAAATATGACATTATGCGTTTTTCGATTAGGATGCACTATGCAACAGACATTGATCGTCATCCCATCAGTCCCCATGGCGTATGAAGATGGCGTGTATTTTCTTGACATAAAGGCGGTTGAAGGGCTGCGCTTTTACGCTGAATACTGGCCAGGCCCCATCCTATGCCTGTTCCGCCAGAGCGATCGAAGCCAAATTGCATATGGCAAAGAATACGCAGCAAACGACCTGCCATTTTCAATAGACGTTATTACAGATGATGTTAGCAAACATCAGGACATTTTAGATAAAGGCACATTAATATTGGCATCAGCTGACAATCACCATGACCTCAAAATCAGATATTCAACCCGAACGAAAGTGGTATTCATAATAGAGTATACGCTAGCCACTCGCCTGCGCATAATCCTGATAGATCATGGGGTTAATTTTCAGGCACTGAAATCGATGATCTGGACATTAAAAACCGAGATAAAGCGCCGCACCGCCATCCGCCATGCGGCAGGTATTCAGGCGAACGGTACGCCAGCGTACAACGCTTATCGCCGGCTCAACCGCAATCCAATGCTGTACTTTGATAACCGGGTACACAAGTCCCAGCAAGCAACGCACGGGCTAATCGAAGAAAAAATTTCCCACTTGGCCAGGCAAAAGCCGCTCCGACTCGCCTTCTCCGGCCGATTGGAACGAATGAAGGGGGCGGACCACTTGGTTCCGGTCATCACCGCGCTGGACGCCAGCGGAATGGACTTCTCTTTTGACATTTTTGGTGATGGCAGCCTATTTGACAAGATGCGCGCCGAGGTCGGCCTTGCCCAGCTGGCCGACAAAGTACGTTTCCACGGCCCAGTGTCATTTGACGATGTTCTCGTCCCCACCCTAAAGCACCACATTGATCTGTTTGTCTGCTGCCACCGCCAGGCAGACCCCTCATGCACTTACATAGAAACGTTGGCATGCGGTGTGCCGATTATCGGATACGACAACGCTGCGTTCGCTGGCGTTCTCGGATTGGGGCCAGTTGGCGAAGCGACCCCAATGAACAAGCCTAAAAAATTGGCCAATTCAATATCCGTAATGAATAGTGATCGAAAAAGTTTGGCTAATATGGCAATTTCATGCGTTGATGTATCTATAAATCATAGCCTTGAAGATACAGTTTTACAAAGAATCAATCATTTAAAGATTATTGCCCAGTTATGAATTAAAAACACATCTACTACTGTTTATGATTAGTAAATAAATATGCTAATCTGTTATGGCATAATTACGTAAATTTACCCAATCAAATCACCTAGTAAAAACGGCGATAAACTAACTATGTTATAAATTAGATGACTTTTCTATGACAGCATCAGAATTGCCTCAGCTGATGCCTTTAAGAAACCCCTTCTAAGCAAAAACTCCACTGTCGGATCCTTACATTCTGCGTACTTGCCGAGATTGATATCCCCTTTATCTTCCATTGCATCCACTCGCATTTTCGTCTCTGCATGATCGACGCGGCCTTCGTTTAGAAGCTTTCTTTCTCTAGCGAGCATACCGCCAGCGAATTTGTAATGCCTTAGCACAGCCGAGAAGTCCGTGCAGACCACACCAGTGGTCACATGGGGATGCGCCTGCGGCCTAACACCCTTGCCCATCCGGAACAAAGCATGCTTGGTTAAACAACAATTTTCGCCAAACGCCGCGTGTCGCAGTCCTCCGAAAAGGATGTGTATATCACAATTACTTATCTTATTCTGATCAAGAAACCATGAAATCTCTGACTCTGAATTATGGTACGGTAATTTTGTGATTGCAGACAGGCTGAAACGGTCAAATTTGCGCTCAACCTCGGCAAATGCGATGCCGTCGGTTTCGGAGACAAGTTCGCCAGATACCATCTCTAGCATTTGCGCTACCATGGCGGTATGCCCGCGTGCACCTAACCGACGTGTCAATTCCGGCAGATCAATCCGGTCGACCCCTGGATAATCAAGCAATTCATCGGGATCAATTGCAAGTCGCCACCCCCCCGTTAGATATCTTGTGTTGGCAAGGTATCGAATTCGCGATTGGTGATTGCGGAAATTGGCCGAGCACTTTGCAATAGTTATGTTTCTAAAAGATTTTGCGATCTCAATCGAATTATCTGAAGATCCATTGTCAATGTAGACAATGTTTGAGACTCCTAATTTAATATGATAATTTATATGGTAATCAAGAAAATAGGATACATCTCTACCCAATATTATCAATGCAACTTGATCATGCTTTAAATAAGACATCTTGGGCCCATAAATATGAACCATCGAAATTTTAACATAAATATTATTAATATAGTTTTCTAGTCTATTTTTTATACGCAGGACAATTTTGTTTAATACATCATAGCTAGCCATGCCTGAAAAATCTCCGAGACATTTTGATAAGAATTTTCGCGCAACACCCGGCCATCCGCCCAGCAATTAGCACCCAGTCACCATTGCGCGCGCTGACGCACGTAAAGCAATGGCTTTGGTGACACGTTAACGAAGAAAGCGAATCCTGTTCAGGATGGTGGAAAAAGCGGCCAAGAGTAAAATGTTCCGTCGCCCGTTTTTGAAATCCTGGCGTGCTCACAAAAACATTTCGCGGGCAGACGCCATGCTTATCATTTGCAAATGGTCGAGTTGTTGTCGCCGGACCAAAAAATAAAAAAACCCACGATCGGCTTCCAGACTGTAACGCCAGAGGCTACGCATGATCATTCAATTTCAACCTCCCCGCGTCAAGCCTGCACAGCTCTGGAAATCGATTTTGTGCACATTTACTCCTGGCTTGCCGTTTCTTTTATGAACCGAAGGCGGAAAATCGTGTGACAAAGGATGGTACGATGAAATTCGCACGGCGCACCCTCATAGCGACGGGCGCGGGGCTTTTGGGCCTTGCTGGCCTTCGCCGAAGCAGGCTGTTTGCGCAAACGGGGCAAGCCCCCCTCTCCGTACCCGTTAATCCCACCGCCCCGGTCCTTCCCGTGGGTATGAATCTGGCGGGAATTGCCGATTGGGACCCAGGCTTTCCTTTTCGGAATTTAATGTGGGGCGCCCGGCCATGGCAAACATGCGCATTGGATGGAAGCGGGGGATTCAACTCCGGCAAAGTCGACGATTTTTCCTTCGACGAGAACGGCTATCCGCTCGAGGTCCCCCTGACGACCGACAGCCACGCTCAGCCGCAAATAATCTACACAATCCTGCCCAATCATCGTGCTCGTGGCACATACGTTCTCCTTCACGACGGCGAAGGCGAGTTCGCAGGTTTTGGGGGCTCCAGCGTCAAGTCTGCTTCGCCTGGCCGTGTTTTGCTTTCCATGAAACACGACGGCCAATTGATTGAGCAACTTTGCATAACACGTTCAAAGCGCGGCAATCACATTCGAAATATCAGAATTCTTTCGCTGCAAGACGAGCACCACGACTTGATCCGCGATCCATTTTTACCGGAGATTCTTGAATTTTGCAGACCTTTTCACTGTTTGAGATTTATGGATTGGGGTTCTGTCAATAACAATATAGAGGAAAATTGGTCTGATCGTAAAAACGCCAGTTTTTATACTATGGTCGCCGTATCGGGTGATCCAGAAGGACTCTGGGGCAAGCCCCCGACGCCGTTTCAGCGCCGCTTCGCAGGGGGCGTTGCTTTTGAACTCATGATCCAGCTTGCCAACATGACCGGGATAGACCCGTGGATCTGCATCCCTCATCGAGCGACAGATGGTTATATCGGAGAGCTCGCGAAGCTGGTCCACACAACGCTTGATCCCAAACTGACAGTCTACGTCGAATATTCAAACGAGCTTTGGAATTGGGGCTTCAAGCAGGCCGGGTGGATGATTCAATCGCAGTTGGCTGGAACTTTGGTCGAGGCAAAAGGCGGCACCGCCTGGAAAGACGCCTCGAAGACGCAGGGCGTCGGACACCCCGAACGCATCGGCGCATTGTTCCGCCGCGCTTTTGGCATATGGGAAAAGGTATGGCAGGGCGCGGACCGCAAGCGCCTAGTTCGCGTCTGCACCGTGCAGGCAGCCTGGTTCGATGCCTCGCGCCGAACCCTGCAATGGTGCCTCGACAATGGTGGTGCGGATGCAATTTCACCTTCTGCCTATATTGGTCCGGACGACAAGGTTTATGAGAAGTGGGCTTTGGCAGGTGCGGCACTTACCCCGCACGAGGTTATCGATGATCTTCGCGGCTTGCTTGCCAACCAGCGGGCAAAAAGCGGTACGAACGATATCGTAGCCTATGCCAATCGCGCGGGCGTGCCCTATGTGGCATATGAAGCCGGCCAGCATATCCAGCCCAAGGGTCAGGCAGAACTGCCTTATAATGCAGCTTTGGCAGGGGCGCAGTCCGATCCGGCGATGTACGACCTGTATATCGATTTGTTGCGTTATCATCGCGATCTGGGATGTAGAATGTTCGGACATTTCAGCAGCATTGGGCAACAGGGCACACGGTATGGCAGTTGGGGCGCCAAGGGGAGTTATACCGAGCCGGACGCTGCTTCGCCGAAGATGCGCGCGCTGATCGCCTCCAACACACCCCGTAGCTAGCGGTCAGGATATTACGAAACCCATGCCAAATACAATTGCTTATGCCGCTTTGCTCGCTTGGCCACTGATTTGTATATCACTCTTTTTGAAAATACACCCGGCCCGAGCGTTGATCTGGACTATCCTTGGAGGATATCTTTTATTACCAGTTGATACTGGTTTCAAATTCAGCGGGGTTCCCTTATTTGATAAATCCAGTATTCCCAATATTGTCGCGCTGATATGCTGTATTGTCTTTGCTCGAGAACGTTGGAGATTATTCCCCCGGGACGGTGTGGTCGTTACGCTTTACATCGCCTTCCTGTGCACTCCGTTTTTAACTTCATTGAACAACAGTGCTCCGATCGTCCGGGAGACGGGGGTTATCCCTGCCATGACGAGTTACGATGCGCTGGCTCAAGCGGGCGCAAATCTGATTACGCTCATCCCGTTCCTTCTGGGCTATGCGTTTTTCAAAGAGGAGAAACGAAGGCGGTGGCTGGTACAGGCATTGCTCATGGCAGGCTTGGCGTATTCGATTTTGATGCTGATCGAAGTGCGCCTGAGCCCTCAATTGCATTTTTGGGTGTATGGCTTTTTCCCAAGCAGTTTTGCGCAGCAGATGCGCGGGGGGGGCTTTCGCCCGGCCGTGTTCCTCGGGCATGGCCTGCTCGTTGCAACGTTTTGTGCGATGGCTTTGATTGCGGCAATTGCGATGTGGCGCCAACGGACGATGACTTGGCGCATGCCCCCCCTGCTACCGGTCGCCTATCTTGGCGTTCTGCTTGTCCTGTGCAAAAGCGCCGGAGCCTTGGTCCTGGCCACTTTAATCGGCGGCGCTATGGCGTTCCTCAAGCCAGGACGGGTTGCTTTCATCGCCTGCTTGTTATGCGCGCTCGTTCTGATTTACCCTTTGCCTCGCGCTTTGGGTCTGATCCCGGTCACGACCATCTCCAACATCACCGGATCATTCAGCAATGATCGGCAGGGATCGTTCCAGACGCGCGTGACAAATGAGAATTTCCTGCTCGAACGCAGCAGTCAAAAGCCGATTTTTGGCTGGGGGACGTGGGGAAGAAACCGGACGGCGTTCGAAGATACCGGCATTGAAACCCTTACTGACGGAACCTGGATTATCAGCTTGGGCACGTGGGGTTGGGCCGGTTATTTCGCCATGTTCGGCTTGCTTTCCATAGCTGGCCTTCGTGGCTTAACGAGAAGCCGCGACCTGAATGACATATCTATTACTGACGCCGCGCTCTTCGCCATTCTCGCGATCAACATGCTCGATTTGATACCAAACTCCTCGCTACGGCCGCTTACATGGTTGATTGCGGGGGCGTTGTGCTGCGTCAGGCCGATCAAAAGAGGCGGACGCGTGATCGGCAACACCGCACGCCAAGATGCAATCCGCATAAACCCGGCCTTAGTTGGTCTCAAAAATAGAGATATTTTACAATGAATGCCAAGGCGCCCACGCTGAGGAGCGCAATCCCATCGGTCCTGAGCGAAAAAAGTCCCTCCTTGGAAGCTTGGTATGCAACCGCCGCGTAGGCGATCGCATTTCCGATGCCGACCCCGAGGAGCATCCCCACAACACCGCCAAGTTCGAAGCCCGCGACTGTGCCGACGATCCGCGAGACCATCGTAAATGCTTGCAGCGCGGCCTGGATCCTCAGATTGCCGAGCGCGATAAAAGCAGCTCCGTAGCCTGTGCCAAGAATCGTCAACGGTCCCGTTGCGCTTAATAAGGCAATATAGCTTGCCGCCTCATGATAGCGCCCGTCGTACAACGTCCATATGAACGGCCCGGCGCCCAGCGCGACAACGTAAAACATCGCGATTGCGCCAGATAACACGCGTGTGCGGATTTTAATGAAGGTGTTGCTGAACCGTTCCCGACCTTGCCGGCGGGCCTCTGCCAAGGCTGGAAAGCCCACCAGATCCTGGACTTGCGAAGCGATATCACCCGGCATCCAGGCAAAAGTTTGCGCAACAGCAAGAACGCCCAGCGTCTGGATCGGGATCAATCCCCCCTGGATTGCCCTCAGCCCATTACCCCCAAGATAGGTGACCAGCGTCGTCGCGAAAATCCAACGACCGAAACGAAACAGCTTTGCCGCAGATGCAGGATCGATGCGGAGACGATGCCGATGTGAAGGAACGACGATGAAGCCGAGTGCAGTCGTAATGATGATGGACACGACAGCACCATAGGCAAGCGCCCAGACCGACCCTATCAGCCAGACTAGCAGCGCAGTCATGCTCAACGCGATAACCTGGCTAAGCACTTGAACCGTCGTCAGCATCCCGAGATGCAGCCGCTTTTCGCGCAACGCCAGTCCGGTCGACGCAAAGCCTCCAATTGCTGCGGTTGAGCCAAGGACGCAGATCAGTCCAAAAAGGACTGGCTGGCGATAGATGATCGATGCCGGCCACGCGAGCAGGCAACAAATGAACCAAACCATAAAGCCGCGGATGATCTGGATGGTCCATGCGGTATTGAGAAAGTCCAGCCGATCGCTGTCATCGCTTTGTACGATGGCCGGTTTGATCCCGACATCGCTGAACATGTGGATGCCGATCAGAATCACGTTGGCAAGTGCCATCAGCCCAAACGCCGCTGGGAACAGCAAATGCGTAAGGATTAGATTGGATCCCAGCTGAACCACCCTCTGGATGCCAAAGCCCGCTATTGTCCATGCGCTCGCAAGCGTCGCACGCTGGCGCAATGTCTGCGCGCCGGATAAAAATAGGCGGAATTTCGTTATGATCATTGGATATGCCAAGTGATGGTGAGGTTGTTGGTCATGAAAGCCAATCATTGCAGAGTCGCTAAAAAAGCCTGTCGTGCCTTATATTTCGGCCCGACATTGTGAACCTTACCGGGTTTTCCAAAGTTACCTACTTTTGAGAAGGCGCGAAGATGAGCAAGACTACAAACAAGTTTTTGCCTGGCTTCGCGATTGCAAATGGTTCCGCTTGACACCTCACCCAGACTCTCACATCAAAACCTGAATTAGCGCGAACCTATCCGTCCGAAAAGATGTCCAAGTTAGAGATCGAGGAATCGGTACCGTGAAGATCGGCTATTTGGTACCGGAGTTTCCAGGGCAAACGCATGGTTTTTTTTGGCGCGAAACAGGCCATTTGGAAAAATCCGGAATTGCGGTTGCGTTGATCTCGACCAAGCGCCCACGCACTGTCGTCGAGCATGGCTTTTCTGCCGAGGCACGTGCCCGCACGCATTATATGACGGATTTCCTCGTCGCTGATTGCGTTGCCTGGGCTGCTGCGATGGTAAGGGCCATTTTTCTGCTCCGGGCTTCGGGTCTGGAAGTCTCCATGAAATCCCGCGCCCGCCTGTCGCTGCTAGCGGCCGCGGGCATCATGCTCGCACGGCTGGCCAAGCGCCGGGGATTGCAACATATTCAAGGCCATAGCTGCGGCGATGTGGGTTACATATTGGCTTTCTCAAAATTGGCAGGCGGTCCACCTTATAGTTTGACGCTTCACGGCGACCTTGCCATTTACGGATCTGGCCAGGCCTTCAAATTTGCACACGCCAAATTTGTCACATGCGTCACACATGCGCTCTGCGATCAGGTCCGACAACAATTGCCTGGACTTCAGACGCCCGTAGTCATGATCCGAATGGGTATCGAACCATCCACTCCCGATCTCCCCCCGGTTACATGGAGCCCCGCAGGCGCGCTGCATATGGTAACAGTGGCTCGACTCAATCGCATGAAGGGCCATCAGTTTGCCATCGCGGCAATGGATCGCCTGGTCCGCGAGGGCTACGACATGCGTTATACCATCGCGGGAGAGGGTGAATGCACCGACGAAATCGCTGCCCTGGTAAAAGCCGCAGGGCTTCATGATCGCGTGTCTCTTGTCGGCGCAGTGCCGAATAACGAGATCGATGCACTTTTGCGGTCCCATGATGTCTGCGTCCTGTCAAGCGTCGGACTTGGCGAGGCCGCGCCCGTCGCTGTGATGGAGGCAATGCGGGCCGGCATTCCAGTCGTATCTTCGATCATTGGCGGCACTCCGGAATTGATTGAGGATAACGGCAACGGGTTCCTGTTTCCGCAACGAGATGTTGCCGAACTCACCGGGCGGTTGCGGAACCTGGCTGATGATGTCGCACTTCGAGAGCGGATCGGAAACGCGGGGAAGCGTCACGCAAATGCGACGTTCCTAACATCCGATGCCGTGAGCCGGCTTGTTGAATGCATAAAGGCGTGAACACCACAAAGCTTCGTGTGCTGGTCATCGCAGAGGCAGCCAATCCCGAATGGGTAAGCGTGCCGCTGGTAGGCTGGAACATTGCCGTGGCGCTTTCAAAAATTGCCGAAGTTCATATCGTTACCCAGGTTCGAAACCGTGAAGCCTTCCTTGCGAGGGGCATGATCGAAGGTCAGGATTTTACGGCGATTGACACCGAGGACATCGCGGCCCCCGCAAATCGGCTGGCAAGCCTTTTGCGTGGTGGCGCGCAATCAGGATGGACTACGGTAACAGCCCTGCAATCGCTTACCTACCCGGTTTTTGAAAAACGCGTGTGGAAGCATTTCCGGGACAGGATTGAGCGTGGCGAATTCGACCTGGTCCATCGCATCACGCCTTTGAGCCCTACTGCGGCCGGTTCGCTCGCGTCGCGCTGTGCAAGGACCAAAGTGCCATTTGTTATTGGCCCGTTGAATGGTGGGCTGCCTTGGCCACCCGGTTTTTCGCGCGAGCGGATGCGAGAAAAAGAGTGGCTATCTTACATCCGGAAAATTTATCGTCATATCATGCCGATCCGTGGCACGTATCGCGCCGCTTCGGCTGTCATCGCAGGATCGCTTCATACTGCGTCGGAAGTGGCACCCTACGCGATCGGGCGCACGATCTACATCCCGGAAAACGGAGTGGATGGCGATCGCATGGCCATGGCTGGCCAGCGCATCGACGATATCTTGAAATTGTGCTTTGTCGGGCGACTGGTTCCCTACAAAAATGCCGACATCGCAATTCGCGCTTCTTGCGATCTGCTGCGTCTGGGCAAGGCGCACTTTGACATTGTTGGCGATGGTCCGGAACGCGCGCGGTTGGTGCAGATTGTTCAGGAACTGGGGATATCGGATCGAGTCACCTTTCATGGTTGGCGCTCCCACTCCGAAGTCGCCGCCATCCTCGGCCGATCCGACCTGCTGGTGTTTCCAAGCATTCGCGAATTTGGCGGAGGCGTCGTGCTTGAGGCCATGGCTGCGGGGACTGTGCCGGTTGTTGCATCCTATGGTGGGCCCGCCGAATTGGTATGTCCGTCTGCAGGATTTGCGGTACCGATTGCGGGGCCGAGCGAACTGGAGAGATCCTTCCGAACGTTGCTGAATCAAATCGGCGACGGGCAGCATGATCTCGAAAGCATGTCACGTTCAGCCCTGGACAGGATCCGGGAACTTTACACATGGGACCAAAAGGCCGTGCAGATACACCAGGTTTATGAATGGTGCTTGTCGCCGACGAGGCCGATGCCAGATTTCGGATTTATAGCGGCAAGCAAAAATCTGGTTCAAAGCTGAGAATGTGGGGGTGTTATGCCTCGCCCTATATCGGTGATGCCGCCGTCCGATGTCCTGCCAAAACGAATGCAACCTGATCTGGACAGACGCTGACCAAAACAACGTCGGCGTCTCAATTTTACTCGGCGGTACCGACTGGAGAATGAAAGTTCATGATTTCCGCGAGCATGCCAGACTGGAGCAGGGAACATCGAGCGACCTGGGCGCCATCCAGATCGTTGCTGGCGGTCATACGAGCTTACCAGAGGCTTGAGGGCCGGAACGGGCCTCTGGCACGTATCCAGCGCAAAATCATGGTGTTACGTCATCGTTTCTGGTCTGCCGTAACCGGCGCCGATATTCCCCTCAATTCGCAGCTTGGCGGCGGGTTGTTGTTGCCGCATCCAAACGGTATCGTCATTCATCCGTCGGCAACAATTGGTCCAAACTGCCTTATTTTTCAGCAGGTAACAATTGGCTCGACCGAACGTGGCGTTCCCACGATCGGCGGTCATGTCGATATTGGCGCCGGTGCAAAAATAATCGGACCTGTGACCATCGGAGATCATGCCATTGTCGGCGCCAATGCGGTCGTTACGATAGATATTCCTGCGGGAAGGACGGCCGTAGGCGTGCCCGCTAGAATCTTGCAGGTCTGAATTCAGGAGACGTGTGCCGCGTATAACCCCGGCGATCGTCCGTCGATGATCCGATGCATCAGATTACGCAGTTTTGCAGTGCGGGATTCAAAAAGCCAATTCAGCAATGCTGCCCACAGGATTGTCGATATCAAAACCCCTAAAAATGCGAGAAATAGAAAATACGTCATATGATGAAGCGACCATGGATTATTAATTGTATTTGCAATAAATATGATCAATGGAACATGAGAAACGTATAACGTATACGAAATTTTCGAAAAAAATTGCGTCACAGCAGAAAATATTGGAATGCTCGTCATGTTTTTTGTAAATTTTATCGTATAAAGCAGTAGCGCGAATACGGAACTTACCACAAATTCTGCTAAATGTAAATTTATGTCAAAAATTCTAACATAAAAGAATGCGCCGAGAAATAAACAAAAGCTGGTAAACGCAATCACTCGAGAATATTTAAAATCCTTTTTATCTGGCAAAATTGCTACGATTGCGCCCGCAATCCAGAATATGAACAAATAACTTGCGTACTGCCGGATAAGCCAAAATATAGCCAATACCGTAATAAGTGATAATGTCCTATTCAGTATTGAAGAGTTTTTTGCAAAAAACATTACGATAAACGGAAACGCCATATAATACCAAAACTCATAGGCAAGGCTCCATAGTGCCATGTTTGTGCCGGCGGTAGGAACTCTGATGGCCTGAAGGAAAAAGATATTTCCAACCAGCGTGGACAACGTCATCTGCGTCGAGAACGTGCTGGATGTCACATAATCTTGCCCAGCCGGAACGGCATACAGGCTTCCTGCATGCGTAAAAAAACCATGGCCCACCACATCAAGCCCAAGTCCGATAAACAGAACCGGAATCAGCACCGCCCACAGGCGCGAAAGGCGCTTGATCAGGTAGTCCTTCCAGGACCAGCGGTCGGTTCCGACCTGCCTCAGCACGCTTCCGCCAACCAGATAACCACTGAGCACGAAAAACACCATGACCGCTTCGTGCCCGATCGTCAGTGGGGTCGGCATGGCCTTGGCCATATGCGCCATAGGGCCAGCCGCAAACGCAGCCGTGACCATGCTGCCAAAAAATAGCCCGCGTGCGTGTCCGGCCACAACGATCAGCGCCGCAATGCCCCGAAACGCGTCTAGCATAACGCTATTCAAGCTCGGGGGTTTGCCATTGACCATGTGTGTGCCTACCCCGCCAAGCTCAGTAGCCATATCCTACAAGCCTTGAATAGGAAGTAAACCTACTTCACCCCTTCGGTATTCCGTAAGCGTTCATCAAATCATACAGCATCGGTCGCGAGATATCGAGATCGCGCGCAGTCGCCGACATGTTGCCGTTATTCGCCGCCAATGCACCGGTAATCGCCGCACGATCCGCCTGTTCGCGTGCCACGCGCAATTGCGCGCGCGCGACAGGCAAAGCTGCATCATCCAGGTCCAGGTCCTTCGCCGTGATCATGAAATCGTCGGCCATGATTGTGGCGCGCTTTACCCGGTTTTCCAGTTCGCGCACGTTTCCGGTCCACGGCCACGCGGCAATTGCGGCCAACGCGTCGGGCGTAAATCCCTTGGCCTTCGTGCGCTTGGCATCGCGATAGCGCTGCAAAAAATGGCGTGCGAGCAGCACTGCGTCGCCGTCGCGCTCGGCCAGGGTCGGCACGGAGATGATAACTTCGGCGATGCGGAAATAGAGATCCTCTCGAAACTGGCCCTCTTCCATCATCCTGGGCAGATTCTGGTGCGTGGCGGTGATGACGCGCGCATCGATCGGGATGACCTTTCGCCCGCCGACACGTTCTATGACGCGCTCTTGCAGAAACCGCAGCAACTTCACCTGGGTGGCGGCCGGTACGTCCCCGATTTCATCGAGAAACAGCGTTCCGCCCGCGGCCAGTTCAATTTTGCCAACGGTGGATTTTATCGCGCCGGTAAAAGCGCCCCGTTCATGCCCGAATAGCTCCGCCTCGATCAAGGTATCCGGGATCGCTGCGCAATTTATCGCGACAAAGCTTTTATCACGGCGCGCACTTTTGGTATGGATCGCCTTGGCCAGGAGTTCCTTGCCGGTCCCAGACGCCCCCAACAGCATGACCGTTGCCTCGGCATCGGCCACTTTGTCGATTGTTCTGAGGACCTCCATCATTTCGGCCGAGCCGGTGATGATGCCGGCCGCCGCCGCAGCAGCGCGCGGCGTTGTCAGATTTTCTGCTTCGAGCGTATGGATATGAAATGCGCGGGCAACGATCAGCCGCAGATCGGCGATGATGATGGGCTTGGCATAAAAATCAAATGCGCCGGTTGCGATCGCGGTCTGGGCGCTTTCGCGCGCGCCGTGACCAGAAGCGACAATAACTTTGGTCTCGGGGCTGATCGCCATGATTTCGCGCAAAATCGCCAGGCCTTCGGTCGCGCCGTCGGGATCTGGCGGCAGGCCGAGATCAAGGGTTACCACGGCTGGTTTATGCGTGCGAACAGCAGCGAGCGCAGATTTACGATCGGACGCAACTGCGACATCGTAAATGCCGAATGCCCATTCGAGCTGGCTCTGAACGCCTTCGTCATCCTCGACGATTAAAAGTTTCTGCTTTGCGACGCGCATGATTTCAATCAGGCCTCATTTGGTTCGATCGACTGATGAAGAGGGAAAATCGCGGAAAACCGAGTGCCCACCCCCTCCGTGCTTTGGACCTGCAACTCTCCGCCCATGGCAATTATCATTGCACGGGCTTGGGCTGCACCAATACCAAATCCAGCCGGCTTGGTCGAAGCGAAAGGCTTGTATAGCTCATACCGGATAAAATTTGGTGACATTCCGCAACCATGATCTGCAATTGCCAGAACAACCATGCCATCGACGATTGCGACTGACAGCTCAACTTCCGCAGTTGCAGGGCTTGCTTCAATCGCATTGGAAAGCAAGTGACCAAGCGCTTCGACCAGACAATCCTCATCTGCCCAAATGGCACATTCGGTCTGTGACGAGATCAAGATCGACGATTCCTGCCGGCTTTCGTCCATCAGCCGGCGCAAGACATTCGAAGCGTTGACCGACCTGAATGTCGGCTCTCCAGCCGTCGGACCTGCTGACAGGCGGGACAGCAATGTGGTCATTTTGTCGGTGGCATTTGCAAGGGTTTTGACCATCGAGGCCTGAAATTTCGGATTTGCGGCATGCTCATGGGCGTTGGTTGAAACGAGTGACAACTGGCTGACAACGTTTTTCAAATCATGAATGATGAAGGCAAATCGCCGATTGAACTCGTCAAAGCGTCGCGATTCTTCAAGCAACGAATGGCTTTCGGCGTCGGTCAGGTGAACCGTCACTTGCTGAGCGATCACCTTCAGCAAGTCAAAATCCTCCCAGTCCAATTCACGCGAGATCGACGGATGGCCGAGCGCAATGAGGCCCACCAGGCGTCGCGACCTGACCAGAGGCACTGCAATCCACAGATCCAGTTCATTGATAAGCCAGTCGGGAACGGCTCCATCTGCCCCGGACGGGACCCCAGCCAAACGAATCTTGTCGAGATTCAAAATCCGTGCCGTATCGATCAGACTGGCCAGCCATTGTGGATCTGCGGGCTTCGGCAACCCTGACAGTCCAGATGCCGGCAGTCTCCAGGTGCCGGACAGCACCAGTTTGTTCGTGGACTCGGCGAGCAATAGAACGCCCCCTTTGGATTCCGTAACATCGGCCAGCGACCTGATCGCCCGCTCTTCTGCCGGTTGGAGCGACGCCCCTCGATCACCGATGGTCGCGCTAAACCTCAGCCATTCGCTGCGATAGTCGTATCGATGCGCGAAGAAATGTTTGATAAAGAAAGTTTTCATGTACGCACGCTTGCGCGGCATAAGGACCAGAAAGATGGCGCAAGCTGTCAGTCCCCCAGCCAGAAGTATTTTAAAAGTATCGCCGGCGCTCTCGCCTGCCCAAATTGCCGCACGCGTTGCACTGGACATGATGACGAGATAGAGCCCGATGACGGCGAACAAGAGCGATTGCGTCGTAGCCTGACGCGACAGAGACACCTTCCATTGCTCGTTCCGGCGCGCACCAATCGCGAACGCCGGCACCATGATCAATGCAACTACGCCGCGCAATTGGGCCAACATCATCGCTTGCGGATAGCCAAGCATCACCATTGTGAACAGATTGAGATTATAAGCCCACATCATGCCAAGTGCGAAAATGGTAAGGCGAAAGCCTGACCCTGCGGCAGCGGCTGTCGAGCGATACAGATAGTTGACGGAAAGCAGCCCCGCTGCGGCAAAAATCCATCGAACAACAACCGAAAACAGCTCAATGTCGCGTTGCATCGCTGGGGCGAGATTGCCAGATTGTAGCGTTAACGAGGCGCCTGCCCGCATAAGCACGAGCACCGCCAACGCGGTACAAAGCACCGCAATAGACCGTCTGAAATCATGGTCTTTGCTATTTGATCGAATGGTGGCCTGAAAATAGATCAGCCAACCGGCATCTCGCAAGAGCTCACTGACGGCGATCACCGCAGGCGATGCGAACAACGACGCGGCCAGCCAGATCGCCATGCCCACAAATGGGATCGCGAGATATTGTGCGCCCGGATGTGTTCTGGCGATCGCAAATCGCCATATGGCGAGACCCGCGTAGCAACCCATCGCAATAAGGAGGCACCAGAACACTACCATAATCGCCGGTCAACTCGCTCAGAGGCACGTCAATCTAAAATCGACCTCGTGCAGCACATCACACCAGCGCATCATACACAACCCGATGGTAGCAAGGTATAAGCAGGCAATCGGCTCATGATGTCCTATCACGCGACGATCTGAACTGTCACGGCTTTGAAAAATCGTTTTTGAACGGCCCTGCAAAGCTGGGCCGAGGGAAAGTGCCTTTCAAAAGGGCAAGCCTGATCGGAGGCGAAAACTGGCGCGTCAGCACCCGATCCGAAGAGGAAAAATGTGTCGGTGAACGAAAAAGGCCGCCAGGTTCATCTGGCGGCCTCTCAAAAACCATAACTATAAGGGTCAGGCGTAAGTAACCTGCACTTTCTGCCGCCGACGCGACCGTGCCGCAACACCGATCATGCCGAAACCCAGCAACATCATTGCCCATGTCGCGGGTTCAGGCACAGCACCAAACGTGATCGACCCAAAGTTGTTCGTGCCGGTTGCGTTAATCTGGAACGTATCCAAGATTGTTCCGGTGCTGCCTAGCAGCGAAACATTGTAAAGGTCGCGATAGTTATATCCGCCATCAGAGCGGCCTGTAATGCCAAACGATGTCAAATCCTGCACATTGTCGAGCGTAATGGTAAGCGAGGTTCCCGCCGCATCAGTCGCCGAATGAAACAGAGAGGCTGCCGCATAGTAATCAGGGTTATAGTTTCCATCAATTGCATATTCCGGCCCATGTCCCAATTCATAACCGCCCGAATCTGAAGCCGAGGCAGTCGCATAAGCCGTTTTGGACACATTCACATATGAACCGTTAAAGGCGTCGACCTCTGCGACCTGCAGCCAGGTATTTTGCGCGTTTGTAACGACAATCGTCTTTACGCCCAAAATGGCAGTTGCAGAAGCAGGGCTGGCAACCAGCGCCAAGCCAGCGATCATGGCCGCAATTGTGATCTTTTTCATTTTCAAACTCGCCCTTGCACTTGGCTCACCCCTGACCACACTCATTTTATGTGCGATCAAAAAGACCAAATTTATCCACAAAGCCAAGCGCTGCAAACATCGGGCCAATCATCTATTCAACTGATATAAAAGCATATTTTTATTGAAAAAACCGCGACTGTAAGCGTTGGCGACAGGGCAGTTCAAGCCGGGACACGGCGAGATTTCGCAGGCGCAGTACCAGCCAACACTTCAATCTGAAGTTGGCGGTTTTCGGAAACCACGCAACCGGATCACCAAGCGGTTATCCGTCCTGATCGGCATCATCCGGCGACAAACATCAGGCTCTCAGCCGTCCTGCCGCCATTTCGAACCGGTCGTTCTCACGCGCCTTGGCAGCGATCAAGGCGTGCTCGGCGTCCCGGATCGTGTCTGTTACCAGTTCGCTCACAGGTGCGATCCCCGCGGATGCACTCGCCCGGACGATCGCATTTTCGAATGTGCGCGTTGTTCCGCTAAACCGCGAGATCAGGCGCGATGCGATCATTTCGGCGGCCAGACAGTCCGCAGTTGACAGAATCGCCGCAAATGAGCCGTCGCCAATTCGTGACAGGTTATCTCCGCCCCGCACAAGCTCGGTAGCGTCCGACACGAAAGCGCGCAGCACGGCATCACCGACGGCTTCACCGTGGCGCTCGTTTATTGCTTTCAATTTATCAATATCGAACAACACCACAAAACCGCCCTGACCGCTGGTGCAGACGGTTTCCAGCGCGTGCAGAAATGACTGGCGATTGGGCAGCCCGGTCAATGCATCGAGCGTCGCAGCATGCCCTAACCGTTGAACCATTTTTTGCTGGGATGTCACATCCCGCAGAATCGCGAGATTGCCGCGTTTTTGCGGGGACATACGTACTGCAAAAGTCTGGGCATCTTCACAATCGGTTGCGGGCTCAACCAGATAGCCGTCACTATTGCACAATGCGGCAAACGGTAGACCGACCAACGGCCGCTTGATTCGAAGCGGGTTGCCAAAGCTGGCGCTCAAATCAGCAGAAACCAGGCCATTATCGTCTATTCGCAGTATATGATCCCCGCCAGGACCATGAACGCCCGCGAACAGGCTCTGAGCCTCCGCCACTATGGCATTCAACCGCCCAATCCTGCGCTGCATGCGGCGCATCAGCCCGAACGCAACGGCCGCGGGTAGCGCAAGTACTGCCGTCCATGCCAACGCAAACCCAACAAGCGGTCCGAAAAAATGAACAATGCCCGCACCGATACCCGATGCAAGCGCCACCATGCCCCCGCCAACCCAAAGAGCCGAATCTGAATTTTTAAGTATCATGAGGAAATGATGGCACGATTTTGGTATATGCAAGGTTAACAGCACAGACAAAATCACGTTGACGACGCACGATCAGCGCGGCTTCCGGGCCTTCGCATGCCAAAGCTCGCCAGTGCCCCGGCAAGCCGTCGGCACCCGCAGTGATTCCGGCGGCAGTCGCCTACGTTGCCTGCGACGAAGCGTGCAACGTGGCGGGCACGATGCTCTCAATCGACGGAGGGCAGACGGCCGGCTGACCTGCGCGCCTATGATGAGGCGTGCGATCGTATTGATGGCGGTTCGGGCGTGTTGTGGCGGTTCCGGCTCATTCGCCCCGCTTGGGCAATTTACGATCGCGTGCTTGGCTGTGCATGACAGGAGAACGTCGATGTATGTGATCGCCAACCCCGCGCTGTGCCAGGGCCATGCCCGTTGCGAGGACTTGTGCCCCGAAGTGTTTGCAACCGATGCCGTCGAGGGCAAAGTGGTAATCGCCGCGCCCGACGTTCCCGAAGCGCTAGAGGCCCGCGTGCGGCTCGCCGTGCGCAATTGTCCGGAAGGCGCGCTGCGACTGGTCCACGCGCAGGCGGACCGCTCATGACACTGCAATTCCAACCGCCGGCGCCGGACCATGTGCCCGCCGATCGCATGATCGATTTCGATTTTTTCCACATTCCCGCAAGTGTCGAGGATCCGGCGGAAATCTGGCATGATCTGGTTCGGCGCGGGGTTCCCTCCATTTTCTACACCCCGCGAAATGGCGGGCACTGGGTGTTTCTCGACTATGCCGATATTGTCGCGGCCTATCGCGATCACGGTGTGTTTTCGACTTTCCAGACGCCGATACCGCCGATCGAGCCGTTCCCCGTGGTCCAGCCGCAAGGCGTCGATCCGCCCGCGCACAACGTCTTCCGCCGGTTGCTGGCGCCCCTGTTCACACCGATCGCGGTCCGCGCCATGACCGACGACTTGCGCCGCCGCGCCGCCGTGCTGATCGACGGGTTTGCGAGCCACGGCGAATGTGACTTCATCACCGAATTTGCCGAACGCTATCCCACCGCAATGTTCCTCCACCTGTTCGGTATGCCAGAGGACCGGCTTGACGCGTTTCTCGGCCTGGCCAACACATTCTTTCGCAGTACCGATCCCGATGCGCGCGCGCGCAACATTGTGGAAATCTACGGCGAACTCGACACGCTGTTCCGCGCCAAGCAAAGCGACCCAGGCAACGACATCGCCAGCGCGATTGTCACCGCGCGCGACGAGGCGGGCGAGCAGCACGCCTGGGAGGACATTCTCAATTGCGGGTTTCTGCTGTTTGTCGCCGGGCTCGACACGGTGACCAACACGATGGCTTATGTCTGGCGCTATCTGGCGACATCTCCGCAGGCGCAGGCCCAGTTTCGCGACAGGCTGGACGATGCCGACGCGTTTGGACGTGCGATCGAGGAGCTGATACGGATCAACGCGGTGTCCAACCTCTATCGCCGGGTGACGCACGACTGCGAATTTCGCGGGGTCGCATTGCGAAGAAACGACCGGGTGGTGCTGCCCAACACCGTAGCGAACCGAGATCCACGCGTGTTCAAGGATCCCGACACAATCGACCTCGACCGTGAAGTCAATGTCCATGTCACGTTTGGCGTCGGCCCTCATCGCTGCATCGGCTCGCTGCTGGCCAAGCGCGAAATCACGATTTCGCTTCAGGAATGGCTGCGTCGCATACCGGTGTTCGAACTGGCGCCAGAACAGCCCGCACGATCGGTCTTCGGCGGCTCGGTCATGGGTTTTACGGGCCTGAAACTACGCTGGAATGTCCAATCATAACCAACGGGCGAAATACGATGGTGGTCCACCGCACAGTTCCACGGCAGTCTTAGTCCACGAGAATGCCAGCACGCTGATCGGTGCGGACCGATCAGCGTGCACCCTACGCTCTTTTTGCGTGTTGTATCAATATTTTATGGCTCCCAATGAGGGTCCCTCCGCTTCCGTCTTGCTACCCTTGTCCTGGGCAGGCCTGGCGATCCGGAGTGCAAGATCAGACAGCGGTCTTGATCGCCTTGCTCTTGCGCACGGCATGCCCCGCCGATGCCCCCGCCGTGCGGGACTTTGGCGCGGACAGTTTGCGCAACAGCGCAAACAGCGTCTTGTGTTCCGCTGGGCTCAGGCGCTCTGTCAGACGCGCTTCCGATTCGCGCAGAAGGCCTAGTACGGTGGCAAGTCGCTCCTGTCCGGATGGCAGCAGGTGCACCGCGTTCGTGCGCAGATTGCGCCCGGCGCGCCGCTCGACATCGCCCTGCGCCGTCAACAGGTTGACCAGTTTCATGACGCTCGAGCGGTTGATGCTCAGCGCGCGGCCGAGCGCGGACTGGTCGCAACCGGGATTGGCTCGGATCAGCAGCAGCGCAGTCAGTTTGGCCGGGGTCAATCCATAAGGTTCGAGCAAGCGGCGCGCATCGTCCGACATGACCATGCGGGCGCGCTGCAACTGGTATCCAAGGATTGTTTCAAGATCACCATCCTGCTTCATAAACTGTTGCTGCACCCTTTGACAAATTGTATGCTAGGCGAACATATGGTGTAAAATGCAGGCCGGCTGCCGAATACCATAGCAACGTATTGCAGGAACAAACAGCGCGACAAGGCCGCGCGCGCACGGAGAGCGATAATGGATCATCAATTCCGCATGCTGATCGATGGCGACCTGGTCGAGGGTGCCAGCACGTTCGATGTCGTCAATCCCGCCACCGCCGCCTCGTTTGCGCAGTGTCCCAAGGCGGACGCCGCGCTGATCGACCGGGCTGTCGCTGCGGCAAAGCACGCCTTTCCGGCCTGGGCCGCGCGGCCGATCGAGGAGCGCGCTGGCATGGTCGATGCGCTGGCCGACAAGCTGGAGGCGCGCGCCGCCGAATTCGCCAGCCTGCTGACCAGCGAACAGGGCAAGCCGCTCGACCAGGCGATGTATGAAGTGATGGGCAGCGTGTTTACCCTGCGCGCATTTGCGGCGATGCGGCTGGAGCCCACGACGCTGCGCTCCGAAGGCGGCAACACCGTGATCGAACATCGCACGCCGCTCGGCGTGGTGGCTGCGATCACGCCGTGGAATTTTCCGATCATCCTGGTGATGAACAAGATGGGCCCGGCCCTCGTCACCGGCAACACGATGGTGATCAAACCCGCGCCTACCACGCCGCTGACGACACTGTTGCTCGGCGAAATCTGCGCCGAAGTCGTGCCTGCGGGCGTTGTCAATGTCGTGTGTGACCAGAACGATCTGGGCCATCTGCTGACCGGTCACAAGGATGTCGCCAAAGTGGCGTTCACCGGATCGACCGCGACCGGCAAGAAAGTCATGGCCGCCGCGGCCGCCGGGGTCAAACGCGTCACTCTCGAACTGGGCGGCAACGATGCCGCGATCGTGCTCGACGATGTCGATGCGAAATTTGCCGCGCAAAAAGTCTATGGCAGCGCGATGGCCAATGCCGGGCAGATCTGCGTCGCGACCAAGCGCGCCTATGTCCACGAGACGATGTACGAGGAATTCTGCACCGAAATCGCCAAGCTGGCCCAGGCCGCCATAGTCGACGACGGATCGAAGCAGGGTACGACCGTTGGCCCTGTCCAGAACAAGATGCAATTCGACAAGGTCACCGCGCTGCTCGACGATGCGCGCACGCGCGGCACCGTGATCGCCGGCGGCGAACCGATCGATCGCCCCGGGTTTTTCATTGCGCCCACGATCGTGCGCGATCTCGACGATGATGCCCCGCTGGTGCGCGAGGAACAGTTCGGCCCGGTCCTGCCCGTGCTGAAATACTCCGATATCGATGACGTGATCGCCCGCGCCAACGACAGCGAAATGGGCCTGGGCGGAACCGTGTGGGGCAAGGACCTGGCCCGCGCCACCGCCGTGGCGATGCAGATCGATACCGGCACCGTCTGGGTGAACCAGTATCTGGCCATCGACGCGAACATCCCGTTCCGCGGCGCCAAGCAATCGGGCCTGGGCGGCGAGCTCGGTATTTCGGGCCTGCATGAATACACCCAGGCGCATATCGTCAACGCGATCGAACTCGCCGACGCCTGATCCCTGATCGGGGGGCGGCACGCGCCGCCCCCTTGTTCCCGCGCATCACACGGCCATCACGGCGCTTGCGCCGCAGGGTCCCTGCGCCGCACACAAGGACAATTCTCCAGCATGACCGAGACGCTTACCCTCCGCCTGTCGTGCGACGATCGCCCCGGGCTCGTCGTCAAGGTTTCCGGATTTCTGGCCGGTGAAGGCGGCAACATCATCGAGGCGCAGCAATTCGATGATCGCCTGACCGGCCGCTTCTTCATGCGTGTCGTGTTCGAAGTCGCGCAAGCCGGCCGCGCCGATGGCTTGCGTACCGCCTTTGGCCCGGTCGCCGATGAGATCGGCGCGCAATGGTCGCTGCGCGCTGCCGGCGATCGCCAGCGCGTGCTGCTGATGGTGTCGAAATTCGATCATTGCCTGGGCGACCTGCTGTACCGTTATCGCATCGGCGAACTCGACATGGATGTCGTCGGGATCATCTCGAACCATCCGCAAAGCACGCTCAATGTCACGATGATCGGCGACATCCCGTTCCATTACCTGCCCGTGACCAAAGACACCAAGTCCACGCAAGAGGCGCAGATCAAGCAGATCGTCAACGACAGCAGGGCCGACCTGATCGTGCTCGCACGTTACATGCAGATCCTGTCGGACGACCTTGCGCGGTTCCTGTCGGGGCGCTGCATCAACATTCACCACAGTTTCCTGCCCGGATTCAAAGGCGCCAAGCCCTATCACCAGGCGCACGAGCGCGGGGTCAAGATGATCGGCGCAACCGCGCATTACGTCACCGCAGACCTCGATGAAGGGCCGATCATCGCGCAGGACGCCGAATTCATGACCCACGCCGACACGCCCGAAGACCTGGTGCGCAAGGGCCGCGATATCGAACGGCGCGTGCTGGCCCAGGCCGTGACGTATCATTTGCAGGATCGCGTACTGCTCAATGGATCGCGTACGGTGGTGTTTCGCTGAGGGCCTTCGGCGGCCAAGGCCTATTGCCGATAGGCGATAACTTTGCATTTTCTCGTCTTCCCGGGCTTGACCCGGGATCCCGCTTTTCTTTCGCGGTACCTTCAAATTCGGGCGTTTCCGCGCCGAAGAAGCGGGACCCCGGGTCAAGCCCGGGGCGACGGTATTGTTATGGTAGCGCCTATGGGCCCCCGGCTGTTGGCCGCCGTAGGCCCACTTCAGCCGTCCCCGCGCGCCGCAGCCCGCGCCGCTTTGTAACTTTCGCGCCGCCCCTGTTCGAACGCGACGCGTTCGTCATAGCCGCTGTCCTTGGGATAATCGCGAAATTCGCCAACGATCTCTTCGAACACCGTGGCGACTTCATCGCGAAATTCGGGGTGCGAAAAGATGTAGAACCGGTTTGCGCGGATTGCGTCGAGCACGCGCTCTGCGATCGTGTCGGGTTCCATGCCGAATTCGTGCAGTTTTTCAAGGCGTTCCACCATCGCGGTATTGACCGGCTTGGCGCCCGCCTTCAGCGTGTCCGGCCGCACTTCGTCGCTGGCAAAGATATGGCTTTTCACCAGGCCGGGGCAGAGCACCGAAACCCCGATATCGTGGGCAGCAAGGCTGTAGCGCAGCGATTCGCTCATGCCGCGCACGGCAAATTTGGTGGTGTTGTAGATGCCGGGGGCCGGGCCGCACAGGATGCTCGCCATCGAGGCAGTATTGACGACATGGCCGCCGGAGCCGCGCGCTTTCATCCGCGGGACGAATGTCATAACGCCGTTGATGACGCCGTGCAGGTTCACGCCCATGACCCAGTCCCAGTCGTCGAACGACGAATCGTCGATGGTCTGAAACAGGTTTATCCCCGCGTTGTTGAACAGCAGGCTGACCGGGCCGAGCCGGCGTTCGACGTCATCGGCCACTGCAGCATAATCCGCGCGTGATGCAACATCGAGCTTCACCCCGATCACGTCCTGGTTGTCGAGCGTCTTGAGCGCAGCCGCCAGCGAATCTTCGCGGATATCGGCGATCGCCACCTTGCACCCTTGCGCCAGCAAGGCGCGCGCCAGGCCCAGCCCGATGCCGTTGGCGCCGCCCGTCACGAAGGCCACCCGGCCTGCAAAATCCTTCATCGCCATGCTCTCCCGTTTTCATCGGGCGTGCGCCCGAATTTGTTTGCATATTTGTATTCAAAGCATACAAATTACCAGCGATAAATGACGCATTGCCGAAGCAAAGCGCGCTTGGAAAGGATGACCAATGGCGATCGGTCCCGTTGCCGCTGCCCCGGAGATATTTGCCGAAAGCCTTGCGGAAGAGGTGTTGGTCGCACCCGGCACGGGTGCGCCTGCCGGAGTGCAGCAATCGGCCCGGATCTGGCCCTCGACGGGCGCAGCCTACTGGGCGCTGACCGTCATTATCCTGGCGACTTTCCTGACATTTTTCGACCAGGTGATGTTCGGCATGCTGGCGCAGCGCATAAAGGCAAGTTTTGGCCTGACCGATGCGCAATTGGGGTTTCTCGCCGGGCCGGCCAGCATCATCTGTTATCTGTTCGTCGGCATTCCGCTGGCGCGCATGGCCGATATCTATCCGCGCAAATATGTGCTGCTGGGCGGCGTTGCCGTGGTCAGCGTGATTACGGCGGCGGGTGGCATCGCGCAGAATTTCACCCAATTCGTGTTGTCGCGCGTCTTTCTGGCGGCGGGCGGATCGGCCCACGCACCTTCGTCGTATTCGTTGCTGGCCGATGCCTTTCCCCCGCGCATGATCCCGCGTGCGTTTGCCTTGCTGCAATTCGGGTTTATCGGCGGAACGACTTTGGGCGCCATGATCGGCGGTTTCCTGATCGAAATAACCGGACATTGGGGCACGACGACATTTGGGCCGCTGCATATTCTGGGCTGGCAGTGGATCATGATCTGGCTGGCGATACCGGGGTTGATCGTCGCAGTGCTGTTCCTCACCATCAGCGAGCCGGCGCGGCTGGCATCGCCACCCGGCGCGGTTGAGCCGCCACGTGGTGCCTCGCTCTTTCGCAGCTTTCTCACGCTGACCGGGCTCGATGCCGCGCGCGCCATTCATGCCAACGGCAAAGTCTATTATCCGTTGTTTGCCGGGCTGGCGTTGAGCGCGGTCGAAACGTTCGGGCTCGCGTTCTGGCGCGTGCCGTTCATGATCCGCACGTATGGCTGGGGCGAGGCGCAGATCGGCGCCGTGATGGGGGTGATGATCCTGGTCGCCTCGCTGCTCGGGCTGCTGCTGGGCAGCACGTTTGTCGAATGGCTGGCCAAACGGCACAAGGACGCCAACGTGCGCGCGGTCGCCATCTTTTTTCCCCTGGTCACGGTATGCTCGATTGCCGGGCCGATGATGCCCAACGGCTATCTGGCGCTGCTGACGATGAGTGTCGGGGCGATGTTCGGCATTGCCGGCGCGGTGCCGCAGAATGCCGCGATCCAGCGGGTTACGCCCAATGCGATGCGCGGGCAGGTCACCGCAATCTACCTGTTCATGTTCACGTTTTTCGGCGCGATGGGCAGCTTCGTGATCGGCCTGGTGCAGAACTACGTGGTCCGCGTGGATGCGCAATTGTGGAAATCGCTGACGCTGACGGCGGTAATGGTGTTGCCGCTGGCCTGCGTGTGCATGATCCGCGCGATCCGCCCCTATCGCGAAGAGGTCCTGCGATTGGACGCGCTAGGCCATTGACCCGGGATGATGTTCGCCATAACTGTACGTTAGACATACAATAAAACACAAGATCGAGGAGACTGACATGGCTGATGATCGCATTGCTGCGCTTGAAAAATCCGTCGAATCCCTGGCCCGCCGCCTGCAACAGCGCGAGGATGAGCTCGATGTGCGCAAGCTGCAGTATCTGTATGGTTATCTGATCGACAAATGCCTCTACAACGAGACGGTCGACCTGTTTGCCGATGACGGCGAAGTGCGCTTTTTCGGCGGCATCTGGCGCGGCAAGGAAGGCGCACGCCGGCTGTATGTCGAACGCTTCCAGAAACGCTTTACCCATGGCACCAACGGACCGATCGACGGCTTTCTGCTCGATCATCCGCAGATCCAGGACATCGTCGACATCGATCCCGGCGGCGAGTTCGCTTATGCCCGCGCCCGATCGATGATGCAGGCGGGCCGTCACAAGGATTATACCGATCCGGCAAACCCCGCACTCGGCCCGCGCCAGTGGTGGGAAGGCGGCATTTACGAAAACACCTATCAGAAGATCGAAGGCGTCTGGCGGATCAAGGTGCTGAACTACATGCCGGTGTGGCATGCCGATTTCGACAGCGGGTGGATGAATACCAAGCCGGAATATGTGCCCTTTCCCAAAGTGACGTATCCCCAGGACCCCACCGGCCCGGATGAATTGATCGAAGGTCACTGGCTGTGGCCCACGCACAAGGTCATGCCGTTCCACATGAAGCACCCGGTGACCGGCAAGGAAATCGTGGCCGAGCGCTGGCAGGGCGACCTCGATCGCGAGAACGCGGCGAAAGCCGCCAAAGCCGACGCCTGAACATAGCTTCGCACCCCGGCGAAAGCTGCGGCTTTCGCCGGGGCCGCGCCCAACAGGCGATCCAGCATGACATACCCTGCCCTGAGCATGATCATCGATGGCGAACGGGTCGCCGGCGGCGGGCGGCGCACGCATAGCGTGCGCAACCCTGCCACCGGTGAAACGCTGGCTGAATTGCCGCTGGCCGATGCGGCCGATCTCGATCGTGCGCTGGAGGTTGCGCAACGCGGTTTCCGTATCTGGCGCGTATCGACACCGCACCAGCGCGCTGCGGTGCTGCAGGGCGCGGCGCGGCTGATGCTGGAGCGGCAGGAGGACCTGGCGCGCGTTGCCACGCTGGAACAGGGCAAACCGATTGCCGAAGCACGCATCGAAGTGCTGATGAACGTCGGCCTGTTCAATTTCTACGCGGGCGAAGTGTTCCGGCTGTATGGCCGCGTGCTGGTCCGCCCCGCTGGCCAACGATCGACCGTCACCAAGGAACCGGTCGGCCCGGTCGCCGCGTTTGCGCCGTGGAATTTTCCGCTCGGCAATCCCGGGCGCAAGCTGGGCGCGCCGATTGCAGCGGGCTGCTCGGTCATCCTGAAAGCGGCGGAGGAAACCCCGGCGTCGGCGCTGGGCGTGCTGCAATGCCTGCTGGATGCGGGGCTGCCCAACGAGGTGGCGCAGGCGGTGTTCGGCGTGCCCGATGAAGTGTCGCGACATTTGCTGGGGTCGCCGATCATCCGCAAACTGAGCTTTACCGGGTCGACCGTTGTCGGCAAGCACCTGGCCAAACTGGCCGCAGACGACTGCAAGCGCACGACGATGGAATTGGGCGGCCATGGGCCCGTGCTGGTGTTCGGCGATGTCGATATCGATGCCGTGCTCGATACCGCGGTCGCGCACAAATACCGCAACGCCGGGCAAGTCTGTGTCTCGCCCACGCGCTTCATCGTCCATGACAGCATCTACGATCGCTTTCGCGAGGGTTTTGCCAGCCGCGCCAGGGCGATCGTCGTCGGCGACGGGCTTGCGACGGGCACCGGGATGGGGCCGATGGCCAACCCGCGTCGCCCCGACGCGATCGAGCGCCTGATTGGAGACGCACGCGATCGCGGCGCCACGCTGCACACCGGCGGCGAACGGATCGGCAATCGCGGGTTTTTCTATACGCCCAGCGTGCTGTCCGACGTGCCGACCGATGCCGCGATCATGAACGAGGAACCGTTCGGTCCGGTCGCGCTGATCAATCCGTTTGCGGACGAAGCGGCGATGATCGCCGAAGCCAACCGCCTGCCCTATGGTCTGGCGGCCTATGCCTGGACGAACGATGCGCGGCGCCAGCGGCGGCTCGCGGCCGAAATCGAAAGCGGCATGATCGGCATCAACACCACGATGATCGGCGGCGCGGATTCGCCGTTCGGCGGAGTCAAATGGTCGGGTCACGGCTCCGAAGACGGACCCGAGGGCGTCGACGCCTGCCTTGTCACCAAAGCCGTGCACGAAGGATAACCAGTCATGACGCATGCACTCACCACCGGCGGCGACCGCGGCTATTTGCGGATTGCTACCGAAGAAGCCTTTGCCACGCGCGAACAGATCGATGCCTATCTGCGCATGGTGCGCGATGGCAGCGCTGACCAGGGCATGACCTCGCTATGGGGGTTCTACGCACAGTCGCCATCCGAGCGCGCGACCGAGATCATCGAGCGCCTGCTCGATCTGGGCGATCGGCGGCTGGCCGACATGGATGCCACCGGGATCGACGTGGCGATCCTGTCGCTGACCTCGCCCGGGGTGCAGCCACTGACCGATGTGGCAGAGGCAACCGCGATGGTCGCGCGCGCCAACACCTATCTTGCCGAACGCTGCGCAGCACACCCGACGCGGTTTGTCGGCATGACCTCGATCGCGCCGCAGGATCCGGCGTGGTCTGTGGCGGAAATCCATCGCGGGGCCGCGCTTGGCCTGCGCGGCGTCATGGTCAACAGCCATACGCAGGGCCATTACCTCGACGAGCCGCAGTTCGATCCGATCTTTCGCGCGCTCGCCGATACCGGTCAGCCGCTGTATATCCACCCCCAGACTCTGCCCGATGCGATGATCGGCGGCCTGATCGAGGCCGGGCTCGATGGCGCGATCTTCGGGTTTGGCGTCGAGACGGGCATGCATCTGCTGCGCCTGATCACCACCGGCATTTTCGATCGCTATCCCGATCTGCAGATCGCGGTCGGCCATGGCGGGGAAGCCATTCCCTATTGGCTGTACCGCATGGATTACATGCACAAGGCCGGCGTTCGTTCGGGGCGCTATGCCAAGCTCAAGCCGCTGAAAAAGGACTTCTTCGGCTGTCTGCGCGAAAACGTGCTGGCCACGACCAGCGGGCTGCCGTTTCCGCCGGCGATCAAGCTGATGATCGAAGTGATGGGCGAGGATCGCGTGATGTACGCAATGGATTATCCGTACGAATATGTCGCCGACGAAGTCCGCGCGCATGACCTGCTCGACATACCCGACACGACCAAGAAAAAGCTGATGCAGACCAACGCCGAGCGCGTGTTCAAGCTGTGAGCAGCCGCCCGCTGCCGACCGCAATCCCCAAAGGCGCGCGCTATGCGCTGGTGCTGGTCGCGCTGACCAATGCGGTCAGCCTGCTCGACCGGCAGATCCTGGCGATCCTGGCGCCGGCGATCAAGCATGACCTGAATGTCGGCGACGCCGAAATGGGGTTGCTGTTCGGCACGGTATTCGCCTTGTTCTATGCGCTGTTTTCGCTGCCGCTGGGGCGGCTGGCGGATGGCTGGACGCGCACGCGGCTGCTGGCGATTTCGCTGGTCGTGTGGTCGGCGGCGACCGCGCTGGGCGGCTTTGCCAGCAGCTTTGGCGTGCTGGCGGCGTCAAGGCTGGGCGTGGGCATCGGCGAAGCCGCCAGCCAGCCGGCCGGGACCAGCCTGATCTATGATTACTGGCCGCGCCAGCGGCGCGGGTTCGTGATGGCGGTGATCGCCTCGGCGATCGCGGTGGGCATCGGCGGATCGCTGGCGCTGGGCGGGATCGCCGCGCAGTGGTGGGATAGCGGAACCCATACCGTGTTGCACGGCTGGCAATTCGCGCTGATTGTCGCCGCGCTGCCCGGCTTCGCGCTGGCGGCGTTGATCTGGCGGCTGCGCGAACCGGTGCGCGGCAGCATGGACGGATTTGCCACCGCGCCCGATCCGCATCCGTTTGCGGCCAGTGGTGCGGTGCTGATCGCGGTACTGCCCGGGCTGCACTGGATCGTCTTTGCGCGGCGCCGGGCCACGCGGGCGACCTGGCTGTTCAATCTGGGCGCGATGGCGTTGATCGTCGTGGCCATGGTTGCCCTCACCCGCTTTGCCACCGGCCTGTCACCGCGCCCGCCGCTGGTGCTGGCGGGCATGGCGATCAATCCGCATGCGCTGCAATGGTCGGTGATCGGTTTCGGGCTGATGGTCATCGTCAACCTGCTGCAGTCGATGCGCATCGCCGATCCCCAGGCCTTTGCGGTCATATCCCGCTCGCCGACGCTGATCATGGCGATGACGGTGGGCGCGCTGCAATCGGTGCTCAATTACGGCATGATGGCGTTCAACCCCAGCTTCATCATCCGCACCTATCACCAGTCGATGGCGCAGACCGCGTGGCAGTTCGGCCTGCTGGCGGCCACGACCGGGATCGTCGGCCCGCTGGTATGGGGGCCGCTGTCCGATACGCTGCAGAAACGCTATCCGGGCGCGGGCCGCGCCTATGTCGCGCTGTTTGCGATGGGGCTGTCGCCGCTGTTGTCGTTCTGGGTCTATCTGGCGCCGACTGCGGGGGATTTCTACCTGCGGTTCGTGTTCTACAGCCTGATCCTGACCGGCTGGATGCCGCCGCTTTACGCCATCATCTACGACCAGGTCCTGCCACGCATGCGCGGCCTGACCGCCAGCGTCTATCTGCTGGTCATGACGATCCTGGGCCTTGGCGTGGGGCCTTATGTCGTGGGGCTACTGTCCGACGCGACCGGCAATCTGCGCTGGTCGATGCTCGGCATCAACGCGGTTGCCATTCCGATCGTGATCCTGATGCTGCTGATCGCGCGGCGTTCGCAACGCGACGAAAACGCGCTGCCGGCGCGGGCGGCGATCTGACTCGCCGCCCGCGCAAGTCTCAGGCGGGGGTTTTCAATCCGACTTCGGCCGCCGTCGCCCAATTGCCGTGCAGGCCGAACCGCAGCCGGATCGGAATGCGGATTTCCGCGATCGGGCCCTTGGCGATTTCGGTCGCATCGAACAGCAACAAATCCGATCGATGCTCGTCCAGCCGGTTGCAGACCTGCACGATCCAGCCGTCGCCTTCTGCCGCATCGTCGGAACGCGGGATGAAGCACGGCTCCTGCAGCGAAGACACCGGCCCGCACCACCATGTCTGTTCCGTGCCGGTTTCGTGGTCGATCAGGCCCAGGCAATTCATCAGCATGCCGCTGGGGCTGCCCCCCTTCAATTCGACGGGCCTGGCCGGATCGATGACCAGCATCCAGCCATAGCGATAGGGCAGCCCGGTGCGGCGCTCGTCGATCCGGGGAAATTCGCCCATCATATTGGTCAGCCGTTGGCGGCCGGCGAAATCGGGCGAATTCGATGCCATGTCGACGGTCCACCGCGTCAGGAAACTCGCCGACTCCGGCCCATTGAACGGCTTGTCATCGATGTCGGGAAAGAACGGAAACATGTTGTTCTTTGCCTCGGGCGTGTCGAAATGGATCTTCGTCCCGTCCTGAAACGCATTCATCACGTGACTGGCAAAGCAGTTGTCGCGCTTGAACCAGCGGATATCGGCCGCCGTCGCGTCGGCCCGGCGCGGCAGCACGCCCAGATACACCGGCAGCGACGTGTCGAACCCGAAATGCGGCTTCCCCGCCTCCAGCCGTTCCCAGCTCGACGTGCTCGGCACGACGTGGAACAGCGCATAATCGGGCGTGATCGCAAAATCGTGCATCATCGCGTAATACGGCAGTTCGAACCACAGTTCCTGTTTCAGCACGCCTTCGGGCGACACGACATAATACGTCATGTCCTTGGTCAGCACGCCCTTGGCGGCATAGCCGAACGCGATCATGTCGCCGGTTGCGGGGTCGATCTTGGGATGCGCGGTAAACGTCTGCCCGGTCATCGCCCCGTTGAACCAGGTGTAGCCCTCGGTTTCCAGCGTGACCGGATCCATCACCAGCGCGGGCGAATCCTCCTTCAGCGCGTACAGCTTGCCGCCATAGATGAACGCATTGGTGTTGGCGGTGCCGCGGATCTGTCCCTGCACAGCTTCGTCATCGGTCAGCGGGTTGCGATAATGGCCAAACAGGCCCTTGCCCGCCGCCTTTTCCAGCTTCCACTTGTCGGTCCGGGCCCAGCGCTGCTTGAAATCGACCCGGCCCTCGTGAAAGCGGAACATCGTGATCATGCCGTCGCCGTTGAACGCGATATCATCGCCCAGCCGCGGCGCAAACTGCGGATCGGGCTGCACCCGGTAGAACGCACCATCCAATTCGCGCGGCACCGCCCCCTTGATGTCGAGATCGTCGATATCCGCCTCGATCCGCGAGGGCGTGTTGAAGCCGGTAAATGCCGGCGAATCGGGAAATTGCGCCACGGTCATCCTCTCTGTTCTGGTTGCGGCACATTGTATGCAAGGCAAACATTTATTCAAGCGCCCGGATGGGTGCGCGTGACCGGACTGACCCGGTGGAGCGACTGGACGCTGCTGCGCGGCGTATTGCAGGGCAAGGGATTGCGCCTGCGCTCCGAAACGCGGGTCGATGGGGCGGCTACAGGTAATAGCGCGCTGTTTCCACGGGAAATGCGCTGACTGCGCTGAGCTCACAATTCACGGCTAGCTTGGATGGCTGAAGGTGGAGGGTAGCGGTCAGTCTGCTTTCGGATGTAAAAACTGCGGAAACAGACTTCCGAGGCGGCCAGAGTCAGAATACAAATAGCGCATGACGATGATCTTTTTCGCAACGGACGCCGACATAGCCCAAGTTTGGCGTTCCATATTCGCCATTAAGGGTATGAAAGTATTCGAAGAACACTCAATACCGGACAAACCGAACCGCTGGTTCGGGACGTGGGCCGAAGTTGAAGAATTTTTCGGCTCTGGCTCAATCTCTCTGGCAGCGTGGCTGGAACCGGCTGGTGGCGAGCCACGCATGGAACGGATAACCTTCAACGGCGAAACACAGCGGCGAATGGTCGCAATGGTTCGAACTGCGCTTGTTAGTCCAGCAACAATCAAGATCAACCGTAATAACGAACAGAACGGTTGCCTTGCGTCGGCATCGGTCTCCTGCTGGAGAGAGAAGGGCGCCCGCCAGCGTTCCTTTTTTGCGCCTGATTTCATTGATCAAGTTGATTGGAAGCAGTTACGTGCCGCGGTAGCCAGAATTGAGCGGCTGATCGCGAAAGCCTCGCCCGCCAAAATGCGATCCTATCCCGTGATGCCGGACGCCTTTGAGCGGTTTAGGAGTGGTGAGATAAATCTGTGGAATTGGGGTGAGGCATGTGCCTATCCCTCGCCGCTCGTGGTGAATCTCTGAAGAAGAATGGTCTGCTCATTGTTCGGCGGCAATGACTGGTTTGAGGGGCCGCAGATACGCTTACTTCCGTCCACTTATGGGGCGTGAGCTGCCATCGCGACCATCTAGCCGACCGTAAGGCGGGGAACGGCGGAAAGTGGAGGGAAGCCGACTGTCAGGATTTATCCTGGCTGCGACCGGAAGCTGCCGCTGATCGCTCATTGAACAAATTAAAAAACGCTTCTCGTGACGAGCGAGGCAATGCCGTAAGATTTTTTGTCGGCATGAGCCATCCTAACAGGACGGGAACAAGAGTGACCAAATTTCCAAGATAAATCTGAGAAAATGGGGGCGGCCCATGCCATATTGGCCCTACATCGATAGAAAAAATCAGTAATATGGTGATAAAAGCAGGCAAGCCTGCGTCTTTCATGCGTCCATATGTGATAATCAACAGGGTCAAAAACGGAATTAGGCCCCAGAGAAAACCAGTCCAATACGACGACGCACCCATACTTAGAAAGACTTCGGGGAGAAAAAGACAAAGAGGTAGGCACACCGCACTGGCGAACCGATATCTTGTTCTGCCATAGATTAATCTGAGACTGCGCATTGCAAATAAATAGCATGAGTCATGGCAGCTTCCAAGTGCCCACTCCAATCACGTTGAACGACCAAAATTGGGCGATTTCGGTCATTCGACCTGGCGTCAATTGGCAACGGAGTTTGTATGTGCCACTGACGCTAATCGGCGAAATAGTCAGCGAAACCGTCGAGCCGTGCAGCGCCCAGCAGGGCAAGGCTTGCTTCGGCCTCGGCCCGCGCGGGCAGTTCGGCGAGCATGAAGCGCGCGGCTGCTGCCAGCCTGCGTCCCACATCATCATCGCCGCCAAACCGCACCAGCCGCAGCGCGATCCAGCCACCGACCGCCAGCCCGCACAGTTCGAGAAATGCCGTCGCGCCCGCCTCCGCCTCGCGCGGTTCCGCAGGCCAGCCACTCAAGATCGCCGCGACCGCCTCCAGCCGATCGAGCACTGCCGCCAGCACAACCGCTTCCGCGCCGTCATCGCAATCGGCGCGCGCTGCCGCAATGAACCGGTGCAGCCCTTCGCCCCGGTCGCGCCACAGGCGGCGATGGACCAGGTCGAGCGCCTGGATGCCGCTCGTCCCTTCGAACACCGCAAACACCCGCGCATCGCGCAACCGGCGTTCGACCGGCCATTCGCGCGTATACCCGGCCCCGCCCAGCACTTGCAGCGCTTCGCTCGACACGTCGAACGCCAGCCGCGCCGACATATCCTTGGCGATCGGCAGCAGAAACTGGGCCAGCGCGGACCAGCCGGCACGATCTTCGGGCGGCGCGCATTCGACCAGATCCATGACTGTGGCCGCCGCCAGCGCGATCCCGCGCGTCACTTCGACGCGTCCCGCCATGCGCAACAGCTGGCGCTGGACATCGGCATGCGCGGTGATTGCGACCGGCGGTGCGGCCGGATCGCCGCCCTGCCGCCGCTCGCGCGCATAGCCAAGGGCAGTCGACAGCGCCGCCTCTGCCACGCCGACACCCTGCGGCGCGCACGACAGCCGCATCAGCAGCATCATGTGAAACAGCGTCTGGAGCCCGCGATCAGGCGCACCGATCAGCGTGGCGGCAGCATGTTCAAACCCCATCACGCATGTGGGTGAGCCGTGAAGCCCCAGTTTTTCTTCGATCCGGCGGACATGGACGCCGTTGGACGCACCATCGTCACCCACATTGGGAACCAGGAACAGGCTGAGCCCGCGCGCGCCCGGCGCATCCGATGTGCGCGCCAGCATGCAATGCCCGATCCGCGCGCCCAGATCGTGATCGCCATAGCTGATCCAGCATTTTTCCCCGGTCACGCGCCATGTGCCATCCGCATCGCGTTGCGCCCGCGTCCGGATACGCCCCACGTCCGACCCGGCATCGGGTTCGGAAATGCAGATCGTCGCGGTCCATTCGCCCGACGCCAGTTTGGGCACCCATGTCTCGCACGTCGCCGCGTCGGCCGCGCCCGCGATCATCGCTGCCGCGGTGCGATTGGGCGTGGCCAGCATCGTGAACGCCGCCGATGCCCGGTTGAACAGCTCTTCGCATGCCGTCGTCAGCAGCAGCGGCAGCCCCTGCCCGCCGGCCTCTTCCGGCAAGGCCAGGGTCAGCCAGCCATCGCCGGCAAATTGCGCCCAGGCCGCACGATGCCCCGGCGCCGTCACGACGCGGCCACCTGCCAGACGCGCGCCCACCGCATCGAGCGTCGCATCCAGCGGATCGACCACCCCTTGCGCAAACCGCGCCGCCTGTTCGACAATCACCGACCAGGTTTCCAGATCGACCCGGCCGGGCGCCGCCGCGATCAGCGCATCGAGGAACGGCGCGATCGTCAGCTGGCGCAACAGCGCATCGGTCTGGCGGGCATAGGTCATCAGCCGGCCAGCACGGCACCGAACCGGGGATGCGCGAAATGCATCGGCACATCCTGGCGATGCGGCCAGGTCTGGCGGATATCTTCGGGCGGCAGGATCACATCGGGGCCGAGCGGATCGTCGGGATACAACACCGCGGCCGGCTGCAGGTGGGCAATCGTGTGCGCCAGGCCGGTCTCGTAATCGCCCTGCCACTGCATCATGTAGTCGAGCCGCTTGATTTTCCACACGCCGTCTTCGCGCACGTAATCGTTCTCATAAATGCCCGCTTCCCAGAATTGCTGCGGCATGAAATCGGGCTTGTCGGCGACCACGCTGTCATGCCACCCGCCGAGCAACATGCCGCGAAAGCGGCCCTTGGCGGTCTGCCGGTCGGGCGCGACGGTGATGATGTCCTGCATCTGGAAATGATCGAGCACCAGGCCGTCGATCGGCCCCGGACGCCCCTGGGTAAATCGTCCGGCGATCCAGTCGCCGTACAGGCGCTTCACCCCGGCATGGCCATGGTATTCGCCCGACAGGAACACGACCGCGCCATCGCGTGCAAACAGTTCGGCGACATCGTCGGGCCGGTTGAAATCGATATAATAGCCATAGGCCCAGTGCAGCCGGCGGATCGCATTGCAATCCTCCAATTCGCCGACACGGTGTTCGAGCGCATCGAGGCGCCCAACCAAGTTCAATGAGGCAAAATCGTGCTCTGGCATTGTTTTCTCTCCCGTTATATTTGTATGCTAGACTAACAATTAATCGAACCTTGGCGAGAGGAAAAATGATGGGCTGGACTCAAAAGGTCGCACTGGTGACCGGCGGTGTCTCGGGGATCGGCTTTGGCGTCGCGCGCGCCTTTGCGGCCGCCGGCATGCGCCTCGCGCTGACGTATCGCGATGAAGCGCACCGTGCCGATGCGGCGCATTGGTTCGCGCAAAACGGTTACGACGCGCCGCTGTTCCTGAAGCTCGATGTCACCGATCGCGCGCGTTTCGCAGACATCGCACAGGAACTCGATGCGCATTTCGGCCGGCTGGACGTGCTGGTCAACAACGCCGGGGTCAGCGTGTTCGGGCCGACCGATACCGCATCGCATGCCGATTACGACTGGATCATGGGGGTGAATTTCGGCGGCGTCGTCAATGGCATCGTCGCGCTGCTACCGCTGATCAAGCGCGGTGGCCCTGGCGGCCATGTGGTCAATGTCGCATCGATGGCGGCCTATCTGTCGGGGCCCCAGGCGGGGATCTACACCGCCAGCAAATTCGCCGTGCGCGGCCTTACCGAAAGCCTGCGGTACAATCTGGCCCCGTTCGGCATCGGCTGTTCGCTGGTCTGCCCCGCGCTGACAAAAACCAACGCCTGGGACAGCGCGCTCAAGCGGCCCGATGCCTTTGCGCAATCGGGCTTCGCGCCTGTCGATCGCGCCGAACTCGAACAATTCGGCACCGCGTTCGATGCCGGCATGGACCCGCTCGAAGTCGGCGAGAAAATCCTGGCCGGCATGACGCGCAACGACGGGCTGATTTTCACCCACCCCGAATTCGCCGACGATTTCCGCGAGATCTACGAGGCCAGCCTGGCCGCGCTACCCGATGAGGAGGTGCCCGAAGCGCGCCGCGAAATCGAGCGCTTGCGGCGCGAGGCGGCGCGCGCTGCGGCGGGGGGTAAAGCTATCGGGTTGGCCGATCTGACGTAATCCTCCCCGGCTCGGGGGGGGGGACCGCCCGCAGGGTGGTGGAGGGGCCTTGCCCCAAGGGATTCGCCCTCGGCAAGGTACCCTTCGCCCCATCGACAGGGTGCGTCATGAGGCACCGCCCCTCCACCACGGCTTCGCGTGGTCCCCCTCCCCGTTTCGGGGAGGATATTCAGAACCAATACGCAATCGCGCGCATTTCGATCGAGGCGCGGGGCGGCGTATTGGCGGCACAATCGGGATCGTCGAAGGCGACGTGCGGCACGCAGTGTGCGCGGGCGGGATCGCTGTCGTGTGTCTTGAACACGATGACTTCATCGCGCCCCAGATCGCGGAACCAGTGCCAGCGGTGCGCGGGCGAATGCGCGACGACCAGCCCTTCGAACGACCATACCTCGACGCCATCGCGATCGAAAATGGCGTCCGCCGGCAGCAGGTCTTCAGGCGAAACGCTGCGCGAATCGCATAGCGCCAGCGGCACATCCTGCGGCGCGGCAGACAGCGCGCGCCACACATTGTAATGCGCGGCGCGGCGCGGTGCCGGGCGCCCCTCGGGCAGCGAGCGGGCCGAAAATTGCGCCGCGGTCGAATCGGATACATCGACATGGGCGAAACGCGCCGGGCGCGAATTGTCCAATGCGCCAGATTGTGCCGACCGTTCAGCGAAACGCCGCACGCCGGTGCCGTTTACGACGACCAGATCCGCCCCGGTTATCTGTGTGATCAGGTCGGCGATTTCTTGTGGATGAACATCCGCGACCTGTGCCGAATCGGCGAAATCGACCACTGCGCTGCGATGCGGTACCAGCGCGAAACCTTCGCGATCGAGCCCGGCCTGCCCCGCCACTGCATCGTCGATGTCCATCGGCCGCGCATCCAGAACGACGGTATCGCGGCTGGAATCGTTGGCGAAATACCGCATGCGGGCGCCACCCCTGGCAACATAGTTGATTGTCGATCGGGTCACGGCTTTCTCCTCGCGCAGCATGCGCCGCCACTTATGTTGCGCAGCATTGGCGCGCGGCACAAGCGGATCGTGATGGCGCGCATCGAACAGGGCCAGCCAACCGATGCCGCAAACCAGATTGCCGGCATGCTGCAGGCTGGCAGTCGCGATGGTGGTGGTTATGCTACCCGTTGTCATCTGTTCAACTGTATGCCTTACTCACAATTAGAACGACACGGCACAGTCCGGCAGCGTTCGAAATAAGGGGGCCACGTTCCATCGAAGGTTCGGGTCAGCGTTGACATAGGAGAGGATTTTTCGATGCGTGATTTCAATCATTCGCGTCTGCTCGCGCGGCTACTGGTTTCTGCCGCAGCCTCCGTGATGATGTTGGGAACTCCGGCGTTCGCGCAGGAGGCTGCCCAGCCCGCAGCGACACCACCGCCAGCGGCGGCAGCGGCGAACGATGCGACCGGTACGCCCGACATCATCGTCACGGCCCAGTTCCGCGGCCAGCGCATTCAGGATGTTCCACTCGCCATCACCGCGATCGGCAGTGCGCTGATCGAGGCGCGCAGCCAGGACAACATCGCCCAGCTTGCGAAAAACACCCCGAGCGTGGTCGTTATCCCCGGTGGCGGCGCGTATGGCCCGTCGATCGGTGCGTCGATCCGCGGCGTTGGGCAATTTGACTTCAACCCGGCCTATGAACCGGGCGTGGGCCTGTATATCGACGACGTCTATTATGCGACGTTGACCGGCGGCCTGTTCGATCTGCTGGATCTGGACCGCGTTGAAATCCTGCGCGGCCCGCAAGGCACGCTGTCGGGCCGCAACTCGGAAGGCGGCTCGCTCAAGCTGTTTTCCAAGCGCCCGACCGGCGATGAAGGCGGTTTTGTCGATGTCGGATACGGCAGCCGCAACGAGATCACGTTGCGCGGCGGCGCCGATTTCAAATTGACCGACAACCTGTTCGGGCGTGTGTCGGGCGTGTTCAAGCACCAGGACGGGTTCGTCTCGCTGGAAGATTATGGCTGTGCCAAGCCCGGCAACCCGGAAAACATCGCCTCGACACGCGGCGCCGGCAGCTGCACGGTCGATAAACTGGGCGAAACCGACTACAAGGGCCTGCGCGGACAATTGCGCTGGAACCCGTCCAATGCCGTCGATGTCACGCTGGCCGGCGACTACAGCTATCAAAAGCAGACGAATGCGCCCGAAGTCACCACCACTTCGGCCGATCCCAATTATATCTGCGGCAAATACTGCACGTATGCCGATTTCCACACCCAGGGCTTCGACTTCCCGCATACCAATGAATTCAAGGGCGGCGGCACGTCGCTGAATGCGATACTCAAGCCTGCGCCCAATCTGCAGATCACTTCGATCACGGCCTATCGCGCGTATACTGCGATATTTGGAACCGATGACGATTTCTCGCCAGGCGTGCAAGCAGATGCACCAACTCCGGCCGGTTTCCTCGGACCTTATACCCTTAACTATGCAGACCCCCGGCGGGAATCGGGCGGTTTCGATCAGTTGAAATTCCATTTCTTCAGCCAGGAACTGCGGCTCAACGGTGACTTTCTCAATCATGCGATCGAATACACTGTCGGCGGTTTCTATTCGACGCAGAAGACCACGTATTACACTATCCAGAACATCGGCTACATTGTACCGGGTGCCTATCTGGCGTTCCTTGGCAACGATCCGGTAAATGCCAACAGCAAGGCGGCCTTTGCCACCGCGATCGTCCATCCGGGTATCGAAGGCCTGACCATCACCGGCGGCGTGCGCTATACCAAAGAGCACAAGGACTATACGTTCATACGCGAAAATCCCGACGGTACGCCGCTCAGCGGGCTCGCCGCGGCATTCGGCCTGGGCGCGTTGAACGGGCTGACCTCGCGCTACAACGGAAACCGCTTCGATTATCGTGGATCGGTCGACTATCGCTTCTCGCCGGCCGTGCTGGTCTATGGAACGGTTTCGACAGGGTTCAAGGGCGGCGGCACGTCGGCCCGTCCGTTCTCCGCGCAACAGGCGCTGCAGGGCACCTTCAAGCCTGAAACACTGACCAACTTCGAAATCGGCCTGAAGACCGATCTGTTCGATCGCCGATTGCGCTTCAACTTGTCCGCCTACATCGACAACTACAAGAACATCCAGTTGCCGCTGGCCGACTGCAGCGCGTACGGCGGTGGCCCTTGCGGGGTGGTCGCCAACGCAGGTGACGCGCGCAACAAGGGTGTCGAGGCCGAAATCAGCGCAACGCCGATCCCTGGCCTGAATATCGACGGCGCCCTGAGCTACATCAGTTCAAAGTTCACCCGGCTGTCGACGGCGCTGGGCTCCAATTATGTCGCCTCCGACCCGGCCACGTTTTCGCCGGCATGGCAGGCCAGCGGCGGCGTGCAGTACAAGGCTGAGCTGGGCACCAGTGGCAGCGTGACGCCGCGTGTCGATTTCAACTACAACGACAAACAGTTTACCGGCCGAGCACTGGGTTATGCCTATTATCTTCCATCGTATACCCTGGTCAATGCGCGCCTGACGTGGCGCAACACGAAGGAAGACCTGGAAATCTCGCTGGCCGCGACGAACCTGTTCAACAAATACTACTACAACTCGATCTTCTCAGCCGTCTACTCGTTCGCGGGAACCGCCTATCAGCAGATCGGCCATCCTCGTGAATTCATGGGCACGATCAAGAAAAAGTTCTGAACCAAACGCAGGCCGGGGCCGGGCATGACGCGTGGGCGTCTGCCATGCAGAAGGAACACACGTCATGACCGACCCCGCCAGCGTCACGCTGTACCATTGGGAACCCAACGCCAATTCGGGCAAACCGATGCTGACGCTGTTTGAAAAAGGCGTCCCCTTCAACAGCCACTATCTCGATCTGCTGGCGTTCGACCAGCACAAGCCGGACTATCTTGCGGTCAATCCGCTCGGCACGATCCCGGCGATGACGCACGGCGATCTGGTGTTGACCGAATCGACCGCGATCATGGAATATGTCGACGAGGCGTTTCCCGGGCCCAGGCTGATGCCGGAAAATCCGGTCGATGCCTGGCGCGCGCGCTGGTGGATGAAATTCATGGACCAGTGGCTCGCACCCAGCTTTTCGATGATCGGGTGGAGCGTGTTTGTCGGCCCGTCGGTGCGCCAGCGCGATCCGGCCGAACTTGATGCCGCGATCGAGCGCATTCCGATGCCCGAACGCCGGGTCGCGTGGCGCAAGGCGATCAGCGGCGCATTTTCGCCCGAGGAAATGGCTGAATCGCAGCGCCGCGTGGCGCTCGGGATCGGCCTGCTCGAACAGACGCTGGGAACGCGCGAATGGCTGGCGTCCGACGCATACAGCCTGGCCGATATCAACGGGTTCAACCTGGCCTATGCCCTGCCGCTGGCGCAGCCGCATTTGTCGAACGACACATTGACTCCCAATATCCTGCGCTGGCTGCGCGCGATCTATGCGCGCCCCGCGACCAAGGCCTGCTGGGCGCTGGGCCGCACCGACATGGCACGACGCGTCACCATCCTGGAAAGTGAACCGGCATGACCAGCATTCTTTACCATGGCGAACCCAACGGGCCGTCGCTGTCGGTGCTCGCCGCCGCATTCGAAACCGATGTGGCGGTCACGCTGGAACGGATCGATCTGGTAGCGGGCGATCGCCATGGCGCGAACGTGCCGCACGCGATGGAAATCGACCAGTCGATCGAGGGCGAAGGCCCGGTGCTGGTGGCCGATGGCGTCGCGATGACCGACAGCGTATTCCTGGCCTGCTATTTCGACGACATCGGCACGGGCACGGTTTTGCGCCCGGGCGATCCGTATGCGCGATGGCAGATGATGGCGTGGTGTCGTCATGTGATCGAGCGGCTGGCGCCGGCTGCGGCCTATCTGGGCCTGGAAAAATCGCCGCCGGGCGCAGTTCCGACAGGGATCGTCAGCCTCGACCTGGCGGAACGCTGGGCCGATGCGGCACACGGCCAATTCGACGATGACAAGCTGGCCGACAGCCGCACGAAAGTGGCGCAGACCACTGCCAAGATCGAGGCACAGCTTGCCGACGGGCGCGATTGGCTGATGGGCGATTTCAGTATTGCCGACCTTGAAACCTATGCGTGGCTGGCGGGCATGCCGCACATCGTTCCGACAGCGTTCGAGCATAAGCCGCTGACCACTGCATGGCTGTCGCGCGTCAAGGCGCGGCCTGCGGTGGCGCGCGCATTGGCGCTCGCGAGCGGGCCGATGCCCGAAACGGTCTGGGCGCCCGGTCCCGAAATCAACCGCTGGGGCTGATATGCGTTCGATCGATTATTTCGACCGTGGCCACGATCTCGACCCCGGTCGCACCGCCCTGATCGACGTTGCCTCCGGCGATCGCTTTACCTTTGCCCAAGTCAGGCACCGCACCGAACGGATCGCCAAGGCGATGTATGCGGCAGGTTTTGCCAGCCAGCAGCCGGTCGCGCTGTATGGCCCGAACAGCGCCGCGATCATGATCGTGCTGCTGTCGATCTGGCGCGCCAACGGGCAATGGGTGCCGGTCAACACGCGCAATGCGATCGGCGCCAATGCGGCCTATCTCAACTATGTGCGCTGCGGCTGGCTGTTCTACCATTCCAGCATGGCCGACGATGTCAGGGCGTTGCGCGATGCAGTCCCGGCGCTGACCCGGTTTGTGTGCATCGACCGTACGATGGGTGATGATGCGTCGCTCGATGATTTCATGGCCGGCGCGCCCGACACTGCGCTGCCCGATTTTTCCGATCCGTTCGGGGCGCCATCGGGCGTGGTCGGCCTGTTCCCGACCGGTGGCACGACCGGCCCGTCCAAAGGCGTGGTCGTCACCAACCTGGGCTGGGGCACGATGCTCGAAACGCTGGGCGGTGCCGTCGGCGGCAAGACCGATGATCCGGTGTCGCTGGTGGTTGCGCCTGTCACCCATGCCGCCGGCCCGGTCGCGCTCGGCACGATGGCGCTCGGCGCCACGCAAGTGATCCTGCCCGGCTTCGATGCCGACAAGGTTCTGCACACCATTGCCACCCATCGCGTAACGCATATGTACCTGCCCCCCACGGCGCTTTATGGCTTGCTCGGCTCGCCGGTACTGGGCGCGCACGACACGTCTTCGTTGCGGTTCTTCATCCTGGTCGGATCGCCGGTGTCGCCCGAAAAATTGCGGCAGGCGGTCGCTGTGTTCGGGCCGTGCATGTGCCAGGCCTATGGCCAGGTCGAATGCCCGATGATCATGACCTGGCTGCCGCCCGAAGTGGTCGCCGGAGCGGCCGCAGGTGACCACCCCGAACGCCTGGCCAGTTGCGGCCGCGCCACGCGCTCGGTGCAGATCGGGATCATGGACGATGCGGGCCAGCTGCTGCCCGATGGCCAACGCGGCGAAATCGTCGTGCGCGGCGCGCTGGTGTCGCAGGAATATTTCGAATTGCCCGATGCCACGGCAGAGGCACGCATGTTCGGCTGGCACCACACCGGCGACGTCGCGTATCGCGATGAACAGGGGTTCCTGTACATCGTCGATCGCAAGAAAGACATGGTGGTCACCGGCGGTTTCAACGTGTTCACGGCCGAAGTCGAGGCCGCCATCACCGAGCTGGGCGCCGTGCGCGAATGCGCGGTGATCGGCATCCCCGATGAAAAATGGGGTGAAGCCGTCCATGCGATCGTCGTGGCCGATGGCATCGATGCCGCGGCGATCATCGCGCATGCCAAGGCGCGACTGGGCGGTGTGAAAGCGCCCAAAAGCGTGGCGTTCGCCGAAACCATCCCGCGCACGGCAGCGGGCAAGATGGACAAGAATGCGTTGCGCGGCCAACATTGGCGCGGCGACCGGCTGGTCAATTGAACCGGCGCTGGAGGATGACAGGGATGATCGGCATGACACGGCGCAACGGCGCAGGGTTGTTGGCGGCAACGGCGCTGGTGCTCACCGCAGCATTGCCCGCCAGGCTCGATGCGCAAAACGCGCTCGACGCGGCGCGTATTGCTGCAGGCGCGCCGGGCGAATGGCTATCCACCGGGCGCACTTACGACGAGCAGCGCTTCAGTCCGCTGACCCAGCTGAACGCCGGCAATGTCGCCTCGCTCGCCCTGGCGTGGTCGGCCGATCTGGATACCGCGCGCGGCCAGGAGGCAACGCCGCTGATGATCGACGGCGCGCTGTATGTCTCGACCGCGTGGAGCATGGTCAAGGCCTATGACGCACGCACTGGCGCGCCGCTGTGGTCGTATGATCCGCAAGTCCCGCGCGAAACTCTGGTCAAGGCGTGCTGCGACGCAGTCAATCGCGGCGTTGCCGCCTGGGGCGACCGGCTGTTTGTCGGCACGCTCGACGGTCGCCTGGTTACGCTCGACCGCAAGACGGGCAAGCCGGTATGGAGCGTGGTCACGCTCGACCCCAAAGGCAATGCCACGATCACCGGCGCGCCGCGCGTGGTCGATGGCATGGTCGTGATCGGCAATGGCGGCGCCGAATTCGGCGCGCGCGGCTATGTCACCGCGTATGATGTCGCAACGGGCAAGCAGATGTGGCGGTTCTACACCGTCCCTGCCCAGCCCGGCACCGAGACCGAGCCTGCCTACCTGAAGGCTGCGGCCTCCACCTGGTTCGGCGAATACTGGAAACAGGGTGGCGGGGGCACCGTCTGGGACGCAATGGCCTACGATCCCGCGCTCGATCTGCTGTATATCGGCGTCGGCAATGGCTCGCCGTGGAACCAGAAATACCGCTCCGATGGCCGGGGTGACAACCTGTACCTGTCCTCGATCGTTGCGATCCATGCGCGCACCGGCACGTATGCCTGGCATTACCAGACGACGCCGGGCGAAAGCTGGGACTTCACCGCCACGCAACATATCGTGCTGGCCGATGTCGTGATCGACGGAAAACCGCGCAAGGTCCTGATGCAGGCGCCAAAGAACGGGTTCTTCTACGTGCTCGATCGCACCACGGGCGCGCTGATCTCCGCCAACAATTTTGTCCCGGTAAACTGGGCGACCGGGGTCGACATGGCGACCGGCCGGCCGATCGAGCGGCCCGAAGCCCGCTATTACAAGACCGGCAAGCCATTCATCGGCTCGCCCGGCGCAACCGGCGCGCACAGCTGGCAACCGATGGCGTTCGATCCCAAATCGGGTCTGGTGTTCATTCCGGCCAATCTGGCCGGATTTCCCTATTTTCCCGATCCAGCGTGGAAACCGGCCAAACTCGGCTTCAATGTCGGCGTCGACATGAGCGCGGGGGCCATGCCGGCAAACCGCACCGCGCGCGAGGCGGCGGCCGCCGCGACGACCGGCGCGCTGATCGCGTGGGATCCGGCCCTGCACAAGGAACGCTGGCGCGTGGCGTATACCGGGCCATGGAATGGCGGGTTGCTGGCGACGGGTGGCGGGCTGGTTTTCCAGGGCAGCGCGGCGGGCGCCTTTGCCGCCTTTGCCACCACCGACGGGCGCAAATTGTGGTCGTTTCCGGCGCAGACCGGCATCGTCGCCGCGCCGATCAGCTATGCGCTCGATGGCCAGCAATATATTGCGGTGCTGGCCGGATGGGGCGGCGTGTGGGCGCTTGCGCCGGGCACGCTGATCGACAAGAGCGGCCCGGTGCGCAATATCAGCCGTCTGCTGGTGTTCAAGATCGGGGGCAAGGCGGTGCTGCCGCCGGCGCCCGTGCTTGAAAAACTGCCGATCGATCCGCCAGCCTCGACAGCGACGGCCGCCGTGATTGCGGCAGGTGCCGAACACTATGGCCGGTACTGCGGTGTGTGCCATGGCGATGCGGCCGTGGGCGGCACACTGGTGCCCGATCTGCGGCGCAGCGGCGTGATCAACGATGCCGCCTTGTGGCAGCAGGTCGTCCATGGCGGCGCGCTGAAGGCCAATGGCATGGTCGGTTTTGGATCCGTGATGTCCGCGCCCGATATTGAAACCGTGCGGCAATATGTGATCAAGCGGGCCAACGAGGACAAGGCGCTGGAATTGCGCCAGGCCGCAGCACGCGCGCCCGTTTACGGAAAGTAGGACCATGCCGATCGATCCCGCCAAAGTCATCGCCATCGACGTGCATGTCCATGCCGAAGTGTCGTGCCACGATCCCGAAGATCCGGTGATGGCCAAATTCTTCGACGCGGCATCGACCTATTTCAAGGCCGATCGCAAGCGCCCGACGATCCCCGAAACGATCGCCTATTACCGCGAGCGCAATATCGCGTTCTGCCTGTTCACGGTCGATGCCGAATGCGGCATGGGGACAAAGCGGATCAGCAATTACGAAGTCGCCGATATCGCCGCCGAGCATTCCGACATCGTCATTCCGTTCGCCTCGATCGACCCGCACAAGGGCAAGCTGGGCGCGCGCGAGGCACGCGACCTGGTCGAAAATCACGGCGTCAAAGGCTTCAAATTCCATGGCATCGCCCAAAACGCGCATCCAGCCGACCGGATGGCCTATCCGATCTATGAAGTCATCGCGGAATACAAATTGCCGGCGATCTTCCACACCGGCCATTCGGGCATGGGCACCGGCATGCCCGGTGGTGGCGGGCTGCGTTTGAAATACGGTCAGCCGATGCTGATCGATGATGTCGCGGTCGATTTCCCCGACATGAGATTCATCCTGGCGCACCCGAGCTGGCCATGGACCGACGAAAGCCTGTCGATGGCGCTGCACAAGGACAACGTGTTCATCGACCTGTCCGGGTGGAGCCCGAAGTATTTTCCCAAGCAGGTCATCCAGTATGCCAACACCCAGTTGAAGCACAAGATGATGTTCGGATCCGACTGGCCGCTGATCCGCCCGGACAAATGGATCGACGCCGCGCGCGAGGCCGGGTTCCGCGACGAGGTGCTGCCGCTGATCATGAAAGACAACGCCGTGCGCGTGCTGGGCCTGGGATGACCGATTTCAGCGGGCGCCATGTCGTCGTCACCGGCGCATCATCGGGGATCGGGCGCGCGACGGCGTTGGTGCTGGCGGCGCGCGGGGCAAAAGTGTCGCTGATCGCACGGCGCGCGGCAGCACTGGACGACATCTGCGCTGGCTTGGACGGCGCGTTTTTTGCAGCTCCCGCCGACGTGTCCGACCGTGCAGCATTGCTGGGCGCGCTGGATGCCGCCGAAAACGCGATGGGGCCGATCGACGCGCTGTTTGCCAATGCCGGAACGGGCGGCACATTTGCGCCGTTTGCCGATTACGACGATGCGGTGTTCGAAGACGTCCTGCGCACCAACCTGCTGTCTCCGTTCTGGGCGATGAAGCGCGTGCTGCCCGGCATGATCGCACGGCGGCGCGGCGCGATCCTGGTGACGGGCAGCCTGGCAAGCGAGCGCGGGATGGCGCACAATCCGGGCTATGTCGCATCGAAGCACGCCGTGCTCGGCCTCGTACGCGCGGCCGCGCTGGAGGCGGCACCCTCGGGCGTGCGGATCAACTGCATCGTGCCCGGGTTCATCGAAACCGAAATGTTGGCCAACATCCCCGAGGCGGCGCGCGCGACGATGGCCGCGCGCGTGCCGCAGGGCCGCACCGGCACGGCGCAAAACGTTGCCGAAGTCGCCGCCTTCCTGCTGTCCGATGCGGCTGCGCATGTCACTGCGCAAAGCTGGGCGGTCGATGGCGGCATTCTCAACACGCTGACGGTCTGAAGGAGCCTTTCATGGCGATTACCTATTACCATGCCGAACCGCTTGCCAATTCGCTGAAATCGATGGCGCCGCTGTTTGAAAAGGGCCTCGCGTTCGACAGTGTCTATGTCAACCTGCACAAGTTCGAACAGCATGCCGCCTGGTTCATCGCGATCAATCCCGAGGGCCAGGTGCCCGTGCTCGACCATGACGGCGTGATCGTCACGCATACGACCGTGATCAACGAATACCTGGAAGATGCCTTTCCCGATGCGCCGGCATTGCGGCCGAACACGCCCGAGGGCAATGCACGCATGCGCTACTGGAACAAGTTCGTCGACGAGCATGTGATGAACCATGTGTCGATGCACGGCTGGCACCGTATGGTCGGGGTGATTGCGCGCGGTATCGCAGGCGACGATTTCGAAACGCTGATGGCGAATATTCCCCTGCCCGACCAGCGGCGCAAATGGGCGGCGGCGCGGTCGGGCTTTTCCGACGAACAGCTGGCGCTGGCGACCGAAAAGATTTCGTACGCTCTGGGGAAAGTGGAGACGCAGTTGGGCCAGACCGAATGGCTGGCAGGCGATGCGTATACTTTGGCGGACATCAATTTCTACGCGCATTGCGGCATGATGGTCGAGCGGATGTTCCCCGACCTGGCCGTGGCGGCCAATTACCCGCGCCTGATTGCCTGGCGCGACCGCGTGACGGCGCGCCCCGCGATGCAACAGGCGCTGGCCATGCCCGACCATACCGCGCCAGGGTTGCGGACATGGTCGGGACACGTACAGTAGGCTCAAAAATCCTCCCCGGGACGGGGAGGGGGACCGCGCGCAGCGTGGTGGAGGGGCGTCGCCCCAGGGGAATCCCCCTCGGTAAGGTACCCGGCGCGTGTCGAAACGTGGCATCATGAGGCACCGCCCCTCCACCACGGCTTCGCGTGGTCCCCCACCCCGTTCCGGGGAGGCTTTTCATTCAGGCCTTTTGCCCTCCGGGTACGCCGTGCGCCGCGCGTGCGGCGTATTCCGGGTCATCCTCGGGCTGGGCCAGCGCGGTCATCACGCGGGTATGAATATCCTCAAGCGTGCCGCGGAATTCGGGATAGGGCAGGATGTACAATTCGTCCGCCTCGACGCCGGCCAATACGTATTTGGCCAGCGTCTCGGGCTCCATGCCCACTTCGATCACGCGCTTCAGGTGCGCCAGCACCGCCGGATCGGCGCCGTAATAGCCGGTATCCTGCTGATGCGCCGGGCGCGTCAGCACCGCCTCGTGAATATTGGTATTGACTGCGCCCGGGCACAGCATCGACACGCCGATGCCGCTGTCTGCCAGATCGAGCGCCAGGCATTCCGACAGGCCGCGGATCGCCATCTTCGACGTGCAATAAATGCCTGTGCCTTTCAGCGCGACAAACGCCGACATCGATGCGGTGTTGATGACATGGCCGCCGTTGCCCCGCTCGATCATGCGCGGCACGAACGTCTGGATGCCGTTGATCACGCCCTTCACATTCACATCGAGCTGCCAGTCCCAATCGTCGTACGTCGCGTTCTGCAACGGGCCGAAGATCGATACGCCGGCGGTGTTGAACAGCAGCTCCACCGGGCCCAGCCGCGCCTCCACCGCATCGGCCGCCGCCGCATACGCTGCGCGATCGGTGATATCGAGCTTGACCGGCATGACTTCGAAATCCGTGCCCGCAAAATACGCCATGGCCTCATCGAGATGATCCTGGCGGACATCGGCGATCGCGACTTTGCAGCCGGCAGCGGCAAAGACCTTGGCCTGGCCCAGCGCAACGCCCGAACCGCCGCCGGTGATGAACGCGGTGCGTCCTGCGACCCTGGTCATGCCGCCGGTTCCGTCTTGCGGCTGTGGCTGGCGAGTTGTTCGTCGAACACCGGGTTGCCCAGCAGGAACCCGATCGCGCCGGCGCGTTCGTGGTTCAACGGTTCGTCGGGCATCGAGGCCAGGATCGCGTCGAAGCGCGTGCGCATGCCTGCGGCAAATTCGGGGTGCGTCAGAATATACAGCTTGTTGGCGCGGATCCCGGCGAGCACGCGCTCGCCCACTTCGTCGGCTGACATCCACAGCGGCGAATTGGGCCGCTTTTCCAGGGCCGCCTCACGCTCGGCATAGCCGCTGTCGCGCTTGTAGGCATCGGGCCGCAATTCGCCCGACATCGCGATATTCGACTGCACCGGGCCCGGCAGGAACGCCGAGACACCGATATCGTCGCCCGCCAGTTCGCCCCGGATCGTTTCCATCAGACCCAGCACCGCTGCCTTGGCCGCGGTATATGTCGCGGTGAACGGGATCGGGACGAGGGCCGATTGCGATGACGTCGTGACCACCTGGCCGCCCTCGCCGTGCGCCTTGATGCGCGGCAGGATCGTGACGAGGCCATTGATGACGCCGCCGAAATTCACCCCCATCGCCCAATCCCAGTCATCGTACTTGGTCTCGATGATCGGGCCCATCACGCCGATGCCGGCGTTGCCGATCAGCATGTGGATCTTTCCGAACCGCGCTTCGGCGGCATCGGCGGCGCGCGCATAGGCGGCGCGATCGGTGACATCGAGCTGTACAGTTTCGACTTGCGCAGCTGCGCCAAGCGACGCCCTGGCCTCGGCCAGCGAACCCTCTCGGATATCGGCGATCACGACGTTTGCGCCCGCCGTGACCAGCGCGCGCGCGATGCCCAGGCCGATGCCATTGGCGCCGCCGGTAATGAACGCGGTCTTGCCGCGCACATCGGCCATCGGGGTTTTGTTGGTGGCGATTTTAACGGGCTCCATGGCCATGATTTTTTCCTCTCCGGTTGTTATGATTATAGGATTAGTGGGCCAGGCCGAGCATTTCGCGCGTTTCGCCGACCGTGGCGATTTCGCCGCCCAGCCGTTCGATCATTTCCGCGCCCCAGTGCACCAGCGAAGCGTTGTCGTTGGCCAGCTGGCCGCGCCGCAGATAGATCGTGTCCTCGAACCCGACGCGGACATTGCCGCCCAGCAGCACCGCCTGCGCCGCCATCGGAAACGAATGCCGGCTGACGCCGAACCCGGTCCATTGCGCGCCGCGCGGCAGCTGGTTCTTGCAATACATCATCGCCTCGGGCGTAGCGGGCAATCCATACTTGGTGCCCAGCACGAACGAATACGGTGCGTTTTTCGGCAGCGCGCCCTTGGCCATAAGATCGTCGGCAAACACGAAATCGCCGGCTTCGAAGCATTCGATTTCGGGCATCACGCCGGCATCCTGGATCATTTCGCCCATCCGCGTGATCATCGGATCGAGATTGATCGCCACCCCGCCCCACAGGTTCATCGTGCAGATATCGAGCGTGCACATGTCCGGCTTGAGCTCGAGAATATGTTCCAGCCGGCGTTCGGCCGTAAACATCAGCGTGCCGGGCCCGGCCACGGCCGGGTCTTCCGGGCTCTGCATCCAGGTGCAGCCCGGCCCGGTGGTGACATTGAGGATGACCGCGTCGTTCTTCTGCCGGATCAGGCCGACCACTTCGCGATAATCGTCGAGCGCCTGGCTCGGCACGCCGGTTTCGCGGTCCCGCACGTGCAGATGGATGATCGACGCCCCCGCCTCTGCCGCGGCCAGCGCTTCGGCCGCAACATGGTCGGGGCGAAATGGAAAATTGGGATGCGTCGGCATCGGCGAGCTGCCGGTTACCGCGCACGTAATGAACACCTTTTCAGCCACGCATCGTCTCCTGCATTGCGCACAATTTTGTGCGCGCGTTACAGACTGGAGTCGCATAGCATTGCGGATCGGACTAGAAGGGTCGATGTGCCAGTATTGGGAGTAACTGGATAAGATTATGGCGCATCGCGAAGAACTTTCCAGCTTTCTGAAATCGGCGCGTGCGCGGCTGGCACCAGTCGATGTCGGCCTGCCTGCGGGTGAACGGCGCCGCACCAAAGGGCTGCGCCGCGAAGAGGTCGCCGCGCTCGCCGGGATGAGCGTCACCTGGTACACCTGGTTCGAACAGGGCCGCGAGGTCCAGTTGTCGGTGCCCATGATCGAACGGCTCGGCCGCACGCTGCGGCTCGATGCGAACGAGCGCGAATTCCTGTTCGCGCTGGCGCAGCATCGCCCGCCACCGCTGAAAAGCCGGATCGACGAAGATATCCGCCCGGCCACGCAGCACCTGATGGACAGCCTGTCGATTCCCGCGCTCGTGATCGTCGAAGACTGGACCGTGATCGGCTGGAACGCGCTCGTCATGCGGGCCTTTCGCGATTACGCCCCGCTGCCGCGGACCGAGCGCAACCTGTTCAAGATCCTGATGCTGAGCGAACGTTATCGCAGCGATCCCGTGCATTATCGCGAAATGGGCCAGCGGCTCGTCGCGCGTTTCAAATGGGATTACAGCCGCACGTCGCAGCCCGAAATATTCGATGCGATCATCGCAGAAATGATGGCGCAATCGCCGCTGTTCAGCGAATTCTGGGCGGAATCGACGATCCTGCCCTATTCCGAACACGTCAATATCGCGCTGATGCCCGGAATCGGTGACATCAGTTTCTGGCATTCTTCCTATGGCGTGGAGGAAGTGCCAGGCCAGCGCCTGATCCTGTTTGCCCCGCGCGACGAAGACAGCGCGCAACGTCTCGCGATCCTGGCGTCGAGCACGCGGTGCGCGCTGGTTACCTGATTTCGATTTCCCGCAGGTGGCCGCTGACTTCGGCACCCGCGCCGCGCGGCAGGCGGGCAAATAGCGGAATGGCGGCCATGCCCACACCAGCCAGCACCAGGATTGCAATGCGATAGTCGCCGAGCGTTGCCACGCCGCCAGCTCCTCCTGTGGTATAATTGAGCACGAGCGAGGCCAGCGAAATACCCAGCGCTGCAGACAGCGCGTTGGCAAGATTGTTGAGCACCGTCGCCCCGCCGATCTCGCGGTCTTCGACATCGGCGAATGCCAGCGCCACCATCGCCGTGAACGCAATCGAACGCCCCGCGCCCACCCCGAGCATGGCCAGGCACAGCAACCATAGCGGCATGCGCGGATCGAGCAGCACGACCGCGGCAAAAGTGCCCATCATCGTCGCGGTCCCTGCGGTCAGCGCCAGACGAAACCCCAGCCGGCGCAGCGCCTTTCCGGCAATCGCCTTGAGCATCAGGTCGCCAAGGTTCTGCGACAGCAGGATCAGCCCGGTCGCCAGCGGCGACAAGCCGAAGCCAAGCTGGAAATACAGCGGCAGCAGCAGCGCCTGCCCCATGAACGGCAATCGCATCAAAAACCCGGCGCCAAACGCCACGCTGCGGAATGTGGCATGCCGCAGCGCGATCAGCGGCACGATCGGCGTAGGCACGCGGCGCAGATGCCGCACAGCCAGGGACCCGACGACAATGGCAAAACCGGCCAGCAGCGCCGGGCCGGCCCAGGCGGCCGGATGCGCCGCCAGCCGGTCGAGCGCCAGCACGCAGCCGGCCAGCGCGGCTGCAACCAGCAGAAACCCGCGGCGGTCAAATTCGACGCGCGCATCGGCATACAGATCAGGCACCAGCCGCCACACCAGCGCCACACCGACAATCGCCAGCGGCACATTGACCCAGAAGATGAATTGCCAGCCCGCCGCTGCCGTAATGAACCCGCCCAGCGGCGGCCCGACCACCGGTGCAATCAGCGCCGGCGTCGTGCTGATCGCGGTCATCTGCACCAGCTCGCGCTTGGGCGTGACGCGCAACAGGACCAGATTGGCCACCGGCACCATCAGGCTGCCAAAGAACGCCTGAAGCGCGCGCGCCGCCACAAATGCCGGCAGGCTGTGGCTGGCCCCGCACAACAGCGACGCCGCCGCAAAGCCCACGATTGCCCCGATCAGCACGCGCCGCGTGCCCAACCGTTCCGCGATCCAGCTGCTGATCGGCAGGAACATCGCCGACACCAGCAGATAGGCGGTGATGCCGACACCCAGATCGACCGCCGGCACGCCAAAGTCGCGCGCCATCTGCGGCAGCGCGGTCGAAATGATCGTGCCTTCGAGGATGCCCATGAACATCACGACCGCCACGACCAGGGCGATCGTGCGCGGCACCGGCGCTGGAGCGTGGGTCAGGACGCCAATGCCGACGGAATCTGCCGGCCCAGGATCAGGTCGCTGGCGCGTTCGGCGATCATGATCGTGGCCGCATTGGTGTTGCCCGAAACGATCCGCGGCATGATCGAGGCATCGACCACGCGCAGCCGCTGCACCCCGTAGACGCGCAGTTCGGGATCGACCACTGCCGACGACGCATCCGGCCCCATCCGGCAGGTGCCCACGACGTGGTACAGTGTCGAGCCGGCAACGCGGGCGTAACCGAGCATGGATTCGTCGGTATCGCCAAACGGATCACCGGATGAAACGAGGTACGGCGCAATCGCCGGCTGGTGCATCACCTTGCGGATCAGTTTGATTTGCGCGACCGCGACTTGCTGGTCGATCGGATCGGACAGATAGTTGGCGACGATCGTGGGATAGACTCGCGAATCCGCCGACCGGATGTGGATGTGGCCCCGCGATTCAGGGCGAACCTGGCACGGCGTGCAGGTCACGCCGGGGGTCCGTTCCAGATCGAACGCCTGTTCGTCGTTCTGTTTCTGCAGATCGACCGAGGCCGCCATCAGGTGCAGTTGCACATCGGGGCTGGCAAGCTCTGGCCGGGTCTTGGTAAAGGCCACGATATGCGCCACCGCATAGCTGAGCAGGCCCTTGCGGGTCAGCGCGTACTTGGCGATTTCCCTTGCCAGCCCCCAGCCATGCGCCATCTGGTTGACTGTGCGAAAGCCTGGTTTCACCGCCCACTGCGCGCCGATCATGTAATGATCCTGCATGTTCTCGCCGACATTGCGCGATTCGTGGAGGACCGGAATGCCGTGCGCAGCCAGCACTTCGCTGCGGCCGATGCCCGACAGTTCGAGCAGCTTTGGCGATTCGACCGCGCCCGCCGCAACGATGACTTCGACATGCGCGCGTGCGCGCACGATCGCGCCGTTCTGTTCGAATTCCACGCCGATCGCCGTCGTTCCATCGAACAGCACGCGCCGGGCATAGGCGCGGGTTTCGACGCGCAGGTTCTCGCGTCCTTCGACCGGATGAAGATACCCGACCGCGGTCGAGCAGCGGCGCCCGTTTTTGGTGGTCAGCTGGAACCAGCTGACTCCGGATTGGTCCCGCGCATTGATATCGGGCGAATAAGGAATGCCCGCCTCGACACAGGCTTCGAGCAAGGCCTGGCTGACCTGGTTGCGTTCGGGAAAGTCTGCGGTGTTGAGCGGGCCGTCGCTGCCATGGGTATCGCAGGCCCCGCGCTCCTGGTTCTGCGAGCGGCGGAAATAGGGCAACACGTCGTCATACGACCAGCCATGACAGCCCATTTGCCCCCAGCCGTCGTAGTCCTCGGCCTGCCCGCGCACATACAGCAGCCCGTTGATCGAGGACGATCCGCCCAGCACTTTGCCCTTGGGCCACTTGTGCGTGCGCCCTTGCGTGCCGGCGTCGGGCTCGGTTTCGTACATCCAGTTGACTTTGGGGTCGTTCAGCGTCTTGCCGAACCCGATCGGTGTGCGGATCATCAGGTTGGAAAAAAACTGGCCCGGCTCTTTCAGCAACCGGTCATCGCCGCCCGCTTCGAGCAGCAGCACGCGGTTCGACGGGATCGCAGACAGGCGATTGGCCAGCACGCAACCCGCGCTGCCGGCCCCGACAATGATGTAATCCGCTTCGATATCATAGCGCTCGGTCATGCGGGCCTCGTTCTCATGTGCTGAAATAGGCAATGGCGCGAAATTCATAGCTTTCGCGCGTCACCGTGTCGGGGCGGCTGGTGTCGTGAAACGCGGTGTGCGGCGCGCGCCAGGCCCGGTCATGGTCGCTGTCATGAAACTTGATCAGGATCACTTCGTCGGCGGTCATGTCTGGAAAATACCACCAGCGATGCGCCGGATTGTGGTGAAAGATGGTGGCCGCGGTCATCTCGTCCTCGCCTTCGATCGGCGCAAACAGCGCGTCGCCTGTCGGAATCTCGTCGACATCGACTTTGACATTGGCGACCGCGTCCTCGTCACCGACGCTGCGGAAATCGCACAGCGCCAGCGGCCAGTCCTGCGGCGGCGGCGAAAACGTCCGCCACAGGCTGAATGCGATGAACCGGTCGTAACCGGGCGCGCCCGGTTGCGTCCGATCATACAGCGCGCGTGCGATCTTCTGTGCGCTGCGCGTGTTGAAATCGACATGCGCCTCGGCCGCGGGCGGCTGAAACCCCGGGCCCGAAATCACCGGCGATCGCAATTGCCCGCCCATCGGGATCACCAGGTCGGCGCCGGTCAACCGTTTGGCGATCGCGATGACTTCGGCGGGATAATCGCGCGCCAGTTCGTCCTGGTCGCGAAAGTCGTGGATCGCGCTCGGCTGCGACGACAGGCAGAACCCGTGCGTATCGAGCGTGATCGGCTCTGCCGACAGCCGCGCGTTGTGGATCGTTACCGGGTACGGCGCATATGTCCCGGTGTTGTATTCCTTGCCCGGCGCCCAGAAGCGCCGGTTGATCCGCGACGTCGGGATCAGGTAATCGATCGTCGTTGCAATCGCGTCGGTTGCCCGGCTTTTCGCTTCGGTCTGTGCCATCAGTCTTTCCCCGCAAACAGCGCGCGCACCGCATCGGGCACGCGTTCGGCGCGCAGGCCCCCCGGGCGATCGGCCGCCGGCACAGTCCACACGCGTTTTTCGGTGCATTCCATGCAGGTTTGGCCATCGCGCGAAATGCGGTGGTCGATCGTGAAACTGCTGTTGCCGAACACCGGCGCGGCGGTTTCGACAGTTACGTCATCGCCATAACTGCACGGGCACAGGAACCGCGCCGTCAGATCGACCATCGGAAACCCGGCGACCTGCATCTGCTTCAGCATGTCGCGTTTTTTGGGCAGGCCCGCCGCTTCGAACAGGCGGATCGTGCTTTCGCCGCAAATGTCGAGAAAGCGCGGCGCATAGACGATGCCCGCAGGATCGCACTGCCCCCATTCGATGCGCACGATACGAGACAGGAATGGTGTCATGCGAGAATATTCTTGCCCTGCGCGACGGTCTTTTCCGCCATCTCCTCTGCCGTTGGCGGGGCGGGCACGAGCAGGCCGCGTTGCACCGCCGGGCGCGCCGCGATCGTATCGAACCAGCGTTGCAGGTGACCAAATCCCTCGATCGGCACTTGCGCCCAGTCGTGGCCGCGCACCCACGGAAAGCACGCCATGTCGGCGATCGAATAATCACCGGCCAGGTATTCGTGGCTGGCCAGGTGCGTGTCCATCACTTCGAACAGGCGCTGGCTTTCGCGCACATAGCGGTCGATGACCTTTGGCAGCTTCTCGTCGAAATAGCGGTTGAAGACCGTCGCCTGACCCATCATCGGGCCCAGCCCCGACATCTGCCACATCACCCACTGGATCACGCGGCTGCGCCCCGCGACATCGGCAGGCATGAACCGGCCGAATTTTTCGGCGAGGTAGATCATGATCGCGCCCGATTCAAAAATCGCGAAATCGCCTGCGTCATGATCGACCAGCGTCGGGATGCGCCCGTTGGGGTTGAGCGCGACGTACCAGTCTTCCTTTTGCACCCGGTTGGTCAACGAGATCGGCGTCAGCTTGTACGGTTCGCCCAGCTCTTCGAGCAGGATGGCGACTTTCCAGCCATTGGGTGTCTCGGATGTCAGCAGTTCCAGCATGATCGCGCCACTCCCGGCAATTCGGCGCATCTTCGCGAGCGTCCGTCCTTACCGTGATCAAGCAAAGTCGCGAGGGCACGGCAAGACGAGTGGCGGCGCTATCATTGGGAGTGACAGGCTGGCGCGAACGGCCAGTTAGTGTGGCTGATAGTATACGCAGACGACTTGCGGCGGGCCCGCGCACCCGCCACCAATCCGGCCAACGCGTAATGACGCGAAGCAACGGGATAGGATGACGAGCATATGCTGACCCTGTACAGCTTTGGACCCGGAGCGAATTCGCTGAAGCCGCTGCTGGCGCTTTACGAAAAAGGGCTCGATTTCGCGCCGCGCTTTGTCGACCCCACGCGGTTCGAGCATCACGAGGACTGGTTCAAGGCGATCAATCCGCGCGGCCAGGTGCCCGCGCTCGATCATGACGGGAACGTGATCACCGAATCGACGGTGATCTGCGAATACCTCGAAGATGCGTTTCCCGATTGCGCGGTCAAGCTGCGCCCCGCCGATCCGGTCGCGATTGCCGAAATGCGCGTGTGGACCAAATGGGTCGACGAATATTTCTGCTGGTGCGTGTCGACGATCGGCTGGGAACGGATGATCGGCCCGATGGCGCGTGCTTATTCCGACGCGGAATTCGAGGAAAAGGTTGCGCGCATTCCCATCCCCGAACAGCAGGTGAAATGGCGCCATGCCCGCGCCGGTTTTCCGCAGGCCACGCTGGATGAGGAAATGCGCAAGATCCGCGTGTCGGTCGCGCGGCTGGAAGCGCGACTGGCGCAGAGCAAGTGGCTGGCGGGCCCGAATTATTCGCTCGCCGATATCTGCAATTTCGCCATCGCCAACGGCATGCAGCATGGCTTTGCCGATATCGTGAACCCGGCCGCCACGCCGCACCTGGTCGCCTGGATCGAGGCGATCAACGCACGTCCTGCCGCCCAGGCGATGTTTGCGAAGTCAAAGAGCGAAATGGCGGCGCGCGCGCCGGCCAACGCCGCGTAAGGGACCCGCGCATATGGCCGACAGGCACAGCATCACGCTCTATGATCTCAACCTGGCGTCGGGCTGCACGATCAGCCCGTTCGTATGGCGCACCAAATACGCGCTGGCGCACAAGGGGATCGATATCGATCTGGTTCCAGGCGGATTTACCGGCATTCTGGAACGCACCGGCGGGCGATCCGAACGCCTGCCCGCGATCGTCGACAACGGCGAATGGGTGCTCGACAGCTGGCTGATCGCCGAATACCTCGACGAAAAATACCCGGACAAGCCGCTGTTCGAAGGGCCGGGGATGAAGAACCTGACCAAATTCATCGACCAGTGGCTGTGGCGCACGGCGATCGGGCCGTGGTTCCGCTGCTACATTCTCGACTATCACGATCTGTCGTATCCGCGCGATCACGACTATGTGCGCACCACGCGCGAAACGATGTTCCTGGGCGGGCAAAAGCTCGAGGATGTCCAGGCGGGGCGCGAGGATCGCCTGCCGCTGGTCCCGCCGACGCTGGAACCGCTGCGCCAGCTGTTGCGCGAAACGCCGTGGCTGGGCGGGGATCAGCCCAATTTCGCCGATTACACCGCGCTCGCCGTGTTCCTGTGGGCCGGGTCGGTTGCGACCACGCCGCCGCTGACGGATGACGATCCGCTGCGCGACTGGCTGGACCGGGGCTTCGATCTGTACGGTGGCCTGGGGCGCCACCCGGCGATGCATTCGCTGTTCGGGCTCCAACTGCGCGAGGGCGATCCGGCACCGTTTCTGCAACAGGCCGTCGGCACCGCGCCCGCGCCGGTCAATCGCGGCGCCGGCACGACGCCCCTCCCAGACCCTGCAAACGCCGAACCGGTAAAGGTTGCCTGACCCCATGGCCTGGAACGACGAACCGACCGGCAATACGCTTACGATGTATCACATCCCGGGCTGCCCGTTCAGCGAACGCATCGAATTGCTGCTCGATCTCAAGGGCTTGCATGGCGTGATGGGCGATCACGTGATCGACATCTCGCAGGCGCGTCCCGATTGGCTGTTGCGCAAGACCCGCGGCACGACCGCCTTGCCCGCGCTCGAGCTGGAAAACGGCGAAACGCTCAAAGAAAGCATGGTCATCATGCGCTATTTCGAGGACCGTTTTCCCGATCGCAAAGTCGCGCGCGCAGATCCGTACGAACACGCGATCGAGGCGATGCTGTGCGCGACCGACGGTGCCTTTACCGGCGCGGGGTATCGCATGATTCTCAATCGCGACCCGGCCGCGCGCGATGCGCTGAAGGCCGAAGTCGATGCGCAATATGCGCGGCTCGACGATTTCCTGCGGTATTACGCGCCCGACGGCGATTTCCTGTTCGATGATTTCGGCTGGGCCGAAGTCGCGTTTACGCCGATGTTCAAGCGGCTGTGGTTCCTCGAATATTACGAGGATTACGCCGTACCTGCCAAACTGGAGCGCGTGCTGCGCTGGCGCGAGGCGTGTGTTTCGCACCCGATCGCGCAAGCCCATCATGGCCACCGCGAACTGATGACCCTGTATTACGATTACAGCCAGGGCGGCGGCAACGGCAAGGTTCCCGAGGGCCGTCACGTGTCCAGTTTCACGCTCGATCCTGCCTGGGACACGCGCCCGCTGCCACCGCAAGACAAATGGGGCCCGCCTGCGACCGACGCGCAGCTCGGCCTGATCCCCGCCTGAACCAAAGGACTGTTCCCATGAAGAATTACCCGCAGAATTACATCGATGGCGCCTGGGTCGACAGCAAGGGCGGCCGCAAACACACCGTGATCAACCCGGCGACCGAAGGCCCCGCCAGCGAGATCACGATCGGCACCGCCGCCGATGTCGACGATGCCGTGATCGCCGCGCGGCGCGCGTTCGAAACGTTTTCGCAGACCACCAAGGCCGGGCGTGTCGCCCTGTTGCGGCGCATCACCGAGGAATACGCCAAGCGCGTGCCTGATATCGCCGAGGCGATCGCGACCGAAATGGGCTGCCCGATCGCGATGGCCCGCACCGCGCAGGCAGGATCGGGCATGGGCCATCTCGGCAATGCGCTGAAAGCACTGGAAGCCTATGAATTCCGCGAAAAGATCGGTGACAACACGGTCGTGCGCGAACCGATCGGCGTCGTTGCGCTGATCACGCCATGGAACTGGCCGATGAACCAGATCGTCGCCAAAGTCGGCCCGGCGCTGGCGGCAGGCTGCACGATGATCCTGAAACCGTCCGAAGAAGCGCCGACCTCGGCCGCGATCTTTGCCGAAGTCATGGATGCCGCCGGGGTGCCGCCGGGCGTGTTCAACCTGATCCAGGGCGATGGCGCAGGCGTCGGCACCGCCCTGGCACAACATCCCGACATCGACATGATCAGCTTTACCGGATCGACCCGCGCCGGGGTCATGGTGGCCAAGAACGCCGCCGACACAGTCAAGCGCGTGGCGCAGGAACTGGGCGGCAAATCGCCCAACATCATCCTGGAGGGCACGCCGCTCGACAAGGCGCTGCCCGGCGGCGTCGGCGGCGTCCTGCTCAATTCGGGCCAGAGCTGCGTTGCGCCCACGCGGATGCTTGTCCACAACTCGCAACACGACGAAGCCGCCGAAAAAGTCGGGCAGATGTTTGGCGCCAAGCAGGTCGGCGCGCCGCTGACCGAGGGCGACCATATCGGCCCGGTCGTGAACGAAAGCCAGTGGAACAAGATCCAGGGCCTGATCCAGAAAGGCATCGACGAAGGCGCAACGCTGGTCACCGGCGGCACCGGGCGACCCGACGGCATGACGCAAGGGTTCTATGTCAAGCCGACGGTGTTTGCGAATGTGACACCCGACATGACCATCGCAAAGGAAGAAATCTTTGGACCGGTACTGGTCATCATGCCCTACACCGACGATGCCGACGCCGTGAAGATCGCCAACGACACGCCCTATGGCCTGGGCGCGTATATCGCCGGCGACCCCGCGCATGCCAAGACGATCGTCCCCAAGATCCGCGCCGGCGCGGTGTTCGTCAATGCCGGCGGCCTGGCGTTCGACATGCCGTTCGGCGGGTACAAGCAATCGGGCAATGGCCGTGAATTCGGCAAATTCGGGCTCGAGGAATTCCTCGAAGTCAAATCGGTGATCGGCGCGCTGCCCGAAGACGAACCGGTGGCGGCATAACCGCCGCGTAAAAGCCCTCCCCCCGCATGGGGGAGGGCCCGCGTGGGGTGTGCGGCGGCCAGGAGCCATCGCTCATAATCGCTAACTTGGAGCAGCATCGTCGTCCCGGGCTTGACCCGGGGTCCCGCTTCTTCTGCAAACTTGTCCGAATTGACGAAGGGCAAACAAGCGGGATCCCGGGTCAAGCCCGGGAAGACGAAAAAAAGCACAGCTATCGCGTATGAGCCATCGCCCCTGGAGGCCGAAACGCAAACACCACCCGATCGCGAGACGCGCATGACCACATTTCCCCACACCATCCATTTCACCGGGCTCAACACGCCGGTCCGGACCGAAACCTCGATCCGCAACCTGCCCGTGATCGGCACGCTGCCGCCCGAAATCAGCGGCGCGTTTTACCGCGCCGTGCCCGACCCGGCCCATGCGCCGATGCACGACGATGACATCGTGCTGTCGGGCGATGGCATGATCTCGCGCTTCCGCTTTGAAAACGGCCATGTCGACTACGACATCCGCTATGTCGAAACCGAACGCTACAAACTCGAGCAGCAGGCACGGCGCGCGTTGTTCGGCCGCTATCGCAACCCGTTTACCGATGACGCCAGCGTCGCGGGCAAGGACCGCACCGTCGCCAACACCACCCCGGTGTGGCACGCCGGCCACCTGTTCATGACCAAGGAAGACGGCCTGGCCTACGAAATCGATCCCGAAACGCTGGCCACGATCGGCCGTTTCGATTTCTACGGCGCGCTGAAATCGGAAACCTTTACCGCGCACCCCCGCGTCGATCCAGCCACGGGCGAAATGTTCTTTTTCGGCTATGAAGCCAGCGGCCTGGGATCAAGAGACATCGCCTATGGCATCGCCGACAAGACCGGCAAGCTGGTGTCCGAACAGTGGTTCGAAGCGCCCTATTGCGCCAGCGTCCACGATTTCGCGATCACCGAACATTACGCGATCTTCCCGATTTTCCCCACCACCACCGACCTCGCGCGGATGCAGGCGGGCGGCGCGCACTGGGCGCACCAGCAGGACCTGGAAAGCTGGGTCGGGATCATGCCCCGCTACGGCAAAGTCGAACAGATGCGCTGGTTCAAGGGCCCCGTCGGCGTCTCGGCGTTCCACATCGTCAATGCGTTCGACGACGAACTGGGCACGCATCTCGACTTGTGCCTGACCGACACCAACGCCTTTGCCTTCATGCGCGAAGCCGGCGGCATCCACCGCCAGCCGTGGGACATCCAGGGCGCCCTCACCCGCTGGACCTTCAACCTGGCCGACGCCGCCGACACCTTCGAGGAACGCCCGATCGGCCCCCCGGGCGACTTGCCCCGCCTGCGCGATGCAGACCAGGGCCGCCCCTACCGCTTCGCCTTCTATTGCAGCATGAACCCGCAAGGCGGCCCCCCGCTCCCCGGCGGCCCGGTCGGCGCAGCGTTCAACGCGCTGATCCGGATCGAGCCGGGCAACGGCCGCGTCGAAATGATGGGCCTGCCGCCCGAAATGGCGGTCAGCGAGCCGGTTCATGTCGAATCCGCGAAGGACGGGCATGATGGCTGGCTGCTGGCCGTGGTGGACCGGCGCACGGCCGATGAGGCGTTCGAGTCGGAATTGTGGGTGATCGATGCGGGCAATATTGCTGCCGGCGCCGTTGCGCGCGTGCCGGTGCCGGTGCGGATGCGCGCGCAAGTCCATGGCGCTTGGGTATCGGATGCGCAGTTGGCTGCACAAGCGAGCTAGACAAGACGAACCATGTTTCGCTCAGCCCGATCGGCGAACTCTGGTCAGTAGCGGCTATCATGCGGGGCATCGGCGCAGGGCAGGTCATCGGCTGAGACGATGAAGGCGCATCACATGCCAGGCGCTCGTCTCAAGCGTACACGAAGCGTCATCACAGACGCAGCGCCGCAGAAAGCATGGCAAAGGTTTCGTCGTGTCCGCCGCCGCGCTTCACGAAGTCACCTGCCGAAAAACGAACCAATGCGGCGCCGACGGTGACGAACGGGTTGGCGCGCCAACTGCCGCTTACCTGCTGCTCGATCCCGGTGAAGCGATCGTTGCGACCGTCAGGCACGACGAGGGGCAGCAACGGTGGCGCGTAGAACGCGTCGCGGACCGAATATCGCCATAGGCCTTCGAGGGTATATTGCAGGTTGAGCTTTGCCGTGGGACTTGCGCGCAGCACTGTCCCGACCTGGATGAGGTTTGCCGGCGCCTCGATGGTCGCTTCGGTCGAATAGGCAACGTTGGGATACAGCGCGTTGAACGTGGACACCCGGTTTTTGGTCGCCGGGCCGCCGCTCAGCACGTCCGCCCGCAGGGTGAGATGCGGCGACCATGGTGCATTGGCAAAGACCCACCCGGCATCGCCGTGAAGCGAAAAAGCGCGGACGTCGCGACCGCCCGCCGCCGTTCCTGATTGCCCGATCACGCCCACCGATCCGTCGAAGGGCCCGGTGCGTTCTCGGATCCGTACGCCGAAAGTATCGGTACGTTCCGCTCCGGCTGCCCCGAGGAGGGCGACCGACGGGTTGCGATTGTGATACCAGAACGCATCCAGACCGAGTGCGTCGCTAAGCGTTCCACTGACATGGACGCCTTCGAGGGTCTGTCCGGGCAGTCCGCGGTCATCAAACACCCCGCGAAGGACCGAGACCGGCTGCACTGCGAAGGCGTCCCACTTCCAGCCGTTCGTCACGTAGCTGGCGCGAACCCCGTCCCATACCTGCCGCACATTAGGTCCGTCGCGCAAGCCGATGATCGCCCCGTCGTCGTAAGACATCTCCGCACGACCGACGCGCAAGGTGGCGCGCCCCTCGCCGATGGCATGCGATAGATCGACGAAAGCCTGCTGGAGATCGAAGCGATCAACGTCTGTTGGCAAGGCACCCGGCCGGCGGCCGGCCTCGTCGTGATTACCGAGCTGGCCGAAGACCCGCACATCGGAGCCAAGTTGCAGGTCGGCGTAGACCAGCAGTCGATGCAAGTCGTAGGTTTCGCTTCCAAGGTTGCGGAACCCAAGCAAAGCGACATTGCTGGCCTCCACCCGCTCGCGCAGGTCCGCGCCGAACGACAGGTAGCTATCGTCCGTCAGCGGAATGAACTTGATTTTGGCATAGAAGTCGTCCGTCGGCGCCCCCGCGACGGGCTTCGGGTCGTCGTCGTACCGGAAGGGCGAGCTCGGCGGCGGCGGGTTGCCGGTCTGCGCGGCAACGGGGCCGGCCAGGCCCATCAGGAGCAAAAAACCCGGCAAACGACCGATCATTGCAATGCGCCAACATAGGCAACGCGGTACGGGACCGGATCGACGCGATCCGCTAAGGCGGCGACTTCGGCCATATGGGCCTGGGCTTCGGGCAGCGCGAGCATGGCCTGGAGGTCGGCGCGGCTGCGCCACTGGACGTAGTTGACGACTCGTCCGCCATCCAGACTGATGTGCACCGAAGCGCCGATGAACCCGGGCAGCGAACGTGCGACATCTGCGGTGAAGCGCCGTAGTGAATCTACGATCGCGGCTTGGCGATCGAGCGACGTATGAAACGTGTTGATGAGGGTAAAGATTTCTACGGAATCATCGATGCATGCGATCATGAGCGTCCCCCTTGGCCACCACGACCCTACTAGCTTGTTCCATTCGGGATAATCCGCCCGTCTGGAAATGTTTGTTCCAAATATGGGCCGGGGGGCGGATAGGTTTAGCTGCCGAACGACGCCGCCAATTCCGGTGACACTCGAGTGGCCAGCATGTCGACAAACAGGCGCGTTTTCGCTGGAAGCAAACGGCTCGGCATCAGCGCGTAGACCGGTGCTTCGCGCAACACCCAATCGGGGAGGACCCGCTGCAATCGCCCGGCCTTTACGTCGAAGCCGACCATAGGTTCGTGCAGCATGACGATGCCGAGGCCGAGCAAGGCAAGCTGGCGCATCAGGCCGAAATTGTTTACCATGATCCGCCCGCTCACGGTCACTTCTACCGTCTCGTCGCCCCGCGACAAAACCCAGCGGTCAGCCTGCGGTGCGTTAAGGTTTCCAATGACGGCGTGAGTGGACAGTTCCTCAGGCCGCGCGGGCACGCCCATGCGCGCGAGATGGGCTGGCGATGCGAACAGGGTCGTACGCAGAATTCCAAGATGGCGGGAGATAAGCGTTGAGTCTGGCTGCTGCCCGACGCGCAGCGCCAAGTCATAATTCTGCGAGATCAGATCGACACGGTTGGGATTAAGGTCGATCTCCAACGTGACGTCAGGATAAAGGCGCGTATAGTCCGCAATAATAGGCGCAAAATACAGCCGCGCCAGTTCCACCGTGGTTGATATCCGAAGCCGGCCGCGAGGCTTGTCCACTACCTCGCCAAGTTTCTCATGGGCAATGCGGGCGGCTTCGACGATGTCGCGGCATCGCTCATAGTAGATCGCGCCCGCTTCGGTCAGTTCGATAGATCGGGTCGTCCGGTTGAAAAGGCGGACACCGACGGCGCGCTCCAAATCGGCTATCCGGCGAGACAACGTCGAGTTCGGCACCCGGAGTGATACGGCCGCCCGTTTGAAGCTCATGACTTTGGCGACTTCCACGAAGAGCGCCATTTCACGGAGGTGATCCATAACATTATCCCGTCTGCGGCACAGAGAAATCCAATGCACAGAGTTCATTCCTCCGGCGGGACGATGTAACTACCCCATATGACAACCCGTCAAGGGCCACGGCACGAAGATATGGCTGAACCAAATCGTCGCCAATTGGTGGCCAGCGCCGCCATTGTCTCCGCCGCGGCTGCGCTGCCGGGCGCCGCCTTCGCCGAAACCCGCCCGAAAAAGGACCCAACCCCATGACGACCAAATCCTATACCACCCAGAACGCCATCATCATGCTGGTCGATCACCAGACCGGCACCGTCGGCTGGGTGAAATCGATCCCCAAAGAGACTGTTGTCACGAGCTGCCGCGTCCTTGGGAAGCTGGCCGTCGCCTATGACATGCCACTCATTATCACGACCACGGTCGAACAGCAGGTCGGCCTGACGATCAAGGATTTGCAGGACATTGCACCTGACGCGTTCGCCAAACGCTACGCCCGTGGCGGTCAGCTCGACTGCTGGGACGATGAGCGCCTGCGCGACGGTGTGGCAAAGATCGGTCGCAAGAAGATCATCATGGCGGGACTCACCACCGACATCTGCCTCTACTGGGCGGCGACGAGCGCGTTGAAGCTCGGATACGAAGTCCTAGTCGTGGCCGACGCCTGCGGCACGACGAGCGCACAAGGCGATGAAATGACCTATAGCCGCCTCCGCAAGGCAGGCGCGGAGATCACTGTGGTGAATCAGATCACTACCGAACTCGCCAACGACTTCTCCCGCCCTGAGGACCAAAAGGCGCAGAACATCATGGCGGATGAGATCATTTCCAAGCTTTGATGTGGCGCGAACCGGGAGTGAGGACACCATGCAGCAACAAGAACAGCGGGCTCCAGCGGTTAGTGCGCTTAGGGCAATCGAAGCGCGCGTTGCGGGCCGGCAGCATGGACCGATTTCCCGGCTGGTTAGTCCCGATGATTGGGGCGAACGGCTGAAGCCATTCATCTTTCTCGACTTCTTCAATGCAGAGATTGAGCCAGGCTTTGGTTTTGGCATGCATCCTCATTCCGGCATCGCGACACTCACCTGGCAACCGGGCAGCGACGTCCGGTATCAAGATACGACTGGCAAGAACGGCATCCTACAGGCGGGCGGGCTCGAATGGATGAATGCGGGCGGCGGCGCCTGGCACCAGGGCTCGCTCCTTGGACAGGGTCGGGTTACGGGGTTCCAGCTTTGGGTCCCGATGCCGCCGGGGATAGAGGACGGCCCTTCGTTCGGGCAGTATGTCGCGCCGGATGAGGTTCCAGACGTGCAAATCCCTGGAGGATCGGTCAAGGTCTTGCTCGGTTCGATGGAAGATGGCGCCGCGGTCCATAGCAGTCCGATCACCTCCCACCACGACATGAACTATTTCGTCGTGGGACTAGAGGCGGGAGCTGTGTGGCGGTATTCGCCACCCCAAGCGCATGATGTTGCTTGGATTTTTGCTTTTGAAGGGGCAGCGATCCTTCAAGGCGAAAACGCTCGAGGCGAGCTCCTTGTGCTTGGAAACTCTGGCGACATCGAAATTGCGGCGACCGGCGAACCCACACGGGTTTTACTTGGTACCGCCAAACACTACACTCATCCCTTGGTGATGGGCCCGAGTTCAGTACATTCAAATGCAAATTCTCTCGCGAGAGGAGCCGAACAAATTCAAGCGCTACGGGTGAATTTGGTTGCACAGGGTCTTCTATAATACGCTGTAGAATGCCACGAGCGTAGCGACGGGCAAGTGAACGCTGGAACGCCCCGGTTGGAAAGAAGATTTCTCCGGAGTCACAACGGCGCATATTTGGGCCGATCAAATGCGACACTTGTCGACCGCCCATCCGCTTCGCTCCGGTCTTCCTGACCGATCCGCCGGCTTTAGAGCGATAGGCTTCGCCCGGCGGCGGCCATAACGAGACCCTTGCGATGACCTCGGCGGCGTTGCGAATGAACAAGGAACCAGGGGATACGATATGATGAAACTGTTCAGTATGGCGGGGACCTGCGCGCTGTCCGTCCATATCGTTCTCGAGTGGATCGGTGCGCCGTTCGAGGTCGATGTGATGGACCGGGGTGAAAACCACGGAGCCGGCTACCTAGCGATCAACTCATCAGGCCAGGTGCCGGCCCTACTGCTCGATGACGGTCAAGTCCTGACCGAAGCCGCCGCCATCTTGCCGTTCCTCGCCGACAGCTTCCCAGCCGCAGGCCTCGCATCCGAGGCGACCCCACTTGGGCGCTACCCGTTAACGCAATTGCTGAGCGTGCTGACTGGGGAGGTCCACGTCGCTTTCAAGCCGTTCTTCATGCCGCAGCGCTTCGTTACCGACGCGGCGCAGTTCGACGCCGTCAGGGCGCAGGCGTTTGTCGTGCTCGCTCCAATGCTGGCGGAGCTGGACGCTCGAATCGGAACGTCCGACTTCGTTCTCGGTGACCGTCGGTCCGTCGCCGATGCTTATTTGTACGTCTTACTCCGCTGGGTCGACAACGCGCCGGACGGGATCGCGCCCTATCGTAACCTCGCGCGTTACCGTGCTGCTGCGGAGGAGGAACCCGCCGTGCAACGTGCGTTGCTGCGACAAGGTATGGCACCGGTTGGAGCGGGCTGAGCGATGGACCAGGAGACTGGCGGAATGCATGCCGACCGGCTGGCCGCGTTCAGCGACGGCGTCGTCGCGATCATCATCACGATCATGGTGCTGGAACTGCATGCGCCCGAAACAGCCGACCGCGCCGCGTTGACGCATCTCCTGCCGATCATGGCGAGCTATGCGCTCAGCTTTCTTCTGGTCGCGATCTACTGGGTCAACCACCATCACCTTCTGCACTCCAACCGTCGCATCGGCCGAGACGTGCTATGGCTCAATATCCACTGGCTATTCTGGCTGTCCCTGTTTCCGTTCGCGACCGCTTATATCGGCAATACCAGAGGCGCGCCCATCGCCGTGATGATGTACGCAGGCCTGGGTACCGCCACTGCGATTGCGTTCCGTCTGTTGGGGGTCAGCCTTAGTCGCCGTAACGCCGAAAATGCTGTGGTCAGCCTGATCGCGCCCAGCCGGCGGCGCAAGAACACGGTTGCCCTTCTAGCAAACGTCGCGGCGATCCCTACGGCGATGATCTGGACACCGCTCGCATTCGCTTTCCTAACTCTTCCAGCGCTGCTCTATTTCCTCCCTGATGCGCGCGCTGAAACGATTTAAAGGATAATGCTAATAATTCGATCGGCTTCTCTGCACCAGGTGTGTCGATTGCAAGAAATAATGCTTTGTCCCAATACCAGTCACACTGACCATGAAGACAAAAGCTTACCTGGCTATGGCGTGGTATAGCGCTGTTTATTGAAACGATTAGAATTCAGTGTAAAGCAGGAACAAAGCGCCCAACATATTATGCCACAGCCAATTTCTGAATCTGGCGACGACGCCCGATCAAGTCAGGGCGTAATACCGCAGCATATAGCGCGCGTCGAACCCAGCGACGTCGTCGCAGCCACAGTCAGTGCTCGGCACTCATGCGCAGCACGGACTTGACGATCCGCCCGCTCTCGCTGGCGTGGACAGCATCGTTGATATCGGCGAGATCAAAATAGGCGATCAATCGTTCGAACGGGAAGCGACCGGCGACATGATGCTCGATCAGCTCGCACACGAACGGCCCGATATCGCTGTCGCCGCCAAGAATGCCCATCACGGTCCTGCCCATGCCCATGAACTGCGCTTCGTTGAACGCCAGCATGTCTCCAGGATCAGAAGCGCCGACCATGCCGAGCTTCCCTTTTGGCGCCAGCAATGCGAACGCGCCTTCGATCACGGAATTGATACCGGTGGTATCGAGCACATAGCCCAGGCCTGCGGGGCAAAGCTGCCGGACCTTTTCGATCGCATCCGAACGGGCGTTGAAGACATGGGTTGCGCCCAGGTCTTTCGCCAGCGCCAGCCGCTCGTCGTTCACATCGATGGCTATGATCGGATCGGCCCCGACGATCCTGGCTGCCATGACCGCCGCTATGCCGACCGTACCGGTGCCGAAAACCGCGATCGATTGGCCGGGCATGACATTCATGCTGCGCAGCACGGCGCCGGCGCCGGTCATCAACCCGCAGCCAAGCGGCGCCAGGCGTTCCAGCGGGATCGCAGCGGCGCTGTCGGGCACGCGGATGACGTTTCTTTGATGGGCAATGGCGTGCGTGGCGAAGGCGGACTGACCAAAGAAATTGCCGTTCAACGGCGCATCGCCGATGAACAGCGTCGATGAGCCGTCGATACGGGTCCCGGACCAGTTGTGCGCAGAAAAGTCATGGCAATAGGTGGGCGCCCCCGACGCGCAATTGGGGCATGTGCCGCAGCTGTTGAAACTCATCAGCACGCGGTCGCCGGGTTTGGCGACCGTGACATCGGCCCCGACGTCTTCGACGATACCCGCGCCTTCATGACCGAGCACGATCGGCACCGGGACCGGCAATTGTCCGTCGCGCACAGCCAGGTCGGTGTGGCAGATCCCGCACGCGACAATGCGCACCAGAAGCTCGTCCGGGCGCAGGTCATCGAGCCTGACGTCCTCGATCGCAAAGGGTTCGCCCTTGCCGCGGCAGATCGCTGCTTGTGCCAGAGTCGTCATGCTACCTCACTTTTCGACGACACGCGCGCTTAAGCCTCTTGGCGCAAGCTGCTGGCGCTGCGTGTCGATCAAAATCCGCGCCCGGTCGTCATCGCGGATCAAGTCCGCGATGACGAACGGGTGGTTTTACGTGGATGCCCGATCAGAATTTCACGCCGAGGCGGGCGTACCATTCGGCCGGGCGGTTGTACGTGCCGCTGATCACACCGGCCGCCAGGTTCGACTGGCCGGTGATGATGTAGCGTTCGTTGGTCAGGTTGGTGCCGCCGACGGTCAGGTCCCACATGCCGCCGGGTGCCTTGTATGTCGCGCTGGCGTTGACGATCATCGTGGCCTTGCGGTCCAGCAGGTAAGTGCCGAGCGAATCGTTCCACATGCTCGACGTGTAGGTCCAGTCGGCGAGCAGCACGATCTTGCCCCGCGGCATGTCGATTTCATAGCGCGGCGACACGTTGATTTTCCAGTGCGGCGCCTTGGGTAGCGGCGCGCCGGCATAGACCCCGGCCTCGACCGGCGAGGAGCCGGGCGCGATATACGCCGACTGCCCGTTGCAGAAACTCTGCAGAGTGCCGCCCTGGCCGCACACATACGAGTAATGCGCATCCAGGTACGACAGCGAGGATGTCAGCGTCAGGCCCCCACCGGGCGCGATCGTCGCTTCCAGCTCGGCGCCCTTGTTGATCGCCTTGCCCAGGTTGAACACGGTCGGCGACGCGCCGATCTGCTCGTTCAGCTGGATGCCGGTGTATTGCGTGTCGAACAGCGCGCCGTCGATCTGCAACTTGTGATCGAACAGCGTGGTCTTGAACCCGAGTTCGAACGTCTGCGCCTTTTCCGGCCCGAATTCGGGCGCGGCGAGCAGCGGCGACGACAGGCGCGTGGTCCAGCCGCCCGATTTGTAGCCGCGGGTCCAGCTGAAATAGAACATCGTGTTGCGCGCAGGATATAGCTGGATGCCGGCCTTGGGGCTGAAATTGTTGAACTGCTGGCTGGACGGTGATGCGGGATAATAATCGAGGTATTGGGCCAGCCCGCCCAGGTTCGACCCGTAGGTAAAGCCCGAGGCAAAGTTGTTGTTTACCGGGAACCCGAGCGCGGCGCCGTTGGCGGCATTGGGCGTCAGCCCCGCGCCCTTGTACGCCAGGCCGTTGTCGTCCCCCTGGCCGCCGTAATAGTCCTTGTTTTCATGGGTATAGCGCGCGCCCAGCGTCAGCCCGATCAGATCGCTGAACCGGTAGTCGACCTGGCTATAGGCGGCGAGCGCCACGGTGTTGAGCCGGCCCGGGCCATCGACCTGCAACAGCCCGTCGTCGAAGATCACATAGTCGTGGAGGTTGCCCGCTTCGTTGAAGAAATAGAGGCCGGCGACGTATTTCAGCTTGTCGTCCATCGCCTTGCCGGTCAGCTGGAATTCCTGGCTCCACTGGTGCTGATCGACCGTAAAGCTGAGCAGCAGGATATTGAGCGGCGAACCGTCGTCATTGATGCCCGCGTTCAAGTCGACCTTGCGATACGCGGTGATCGATTTGAGCACCGCATTGCCGATCGGCTGTTCCAGCGTCAGGCCGACGCCCAATTGCGTGACATTCGAATAGTTGTTGCCGGTGGCGTATGTCGTATCGATGTTGTTGGTGATGAACTTGTTGCCGTACGTCTGATACCCGTTGGCGCCCTGTCCGGCGAGGCCGGGCAGCGTGTTGTATCCACCAACGCCGGTGCGCGGGCCGCAGATGCCGCCCAGACCGATTTCCGACAAGGTGGCCGCGGGCAGCGAGATACAGGTGTTGTACAACCCTTCGATGCTGCCGCCGGTACCCAGCAGGGTGTTGGCGGTCGATTCGGAAGAGACATGGGTGTAATCGAACGTCAGCCGCGCGACGAAGCCGTTGACGCCGGTGTATTTCAGCTTGATCCGCGCGTTCCAGTTGTTGTCGCCGCCCTGGCGATCACCGCGGCTGGCGTTGCCGGCGGCGGCAAACACGCTGGGCACATCGGTTGTGTAGGCGCCGGGATAGGGGATGCGATACTGGTACCCCTCGCGGGTCATCACCCCGATCGAGACTGTCGACGTCAGGTTGTCGGCCAGCGGGATGTCGGCTGTCGCGCGCGCCTGGATGCGGTTATAGCTGCCGGTGGTGAAATCGCCGATGAAGCGGAACTGGTTGCCCGGATCGTGCGTCACCACGCTGATCGCGCCGCCGATCGTGTTGCGGCCAAACAGCGTGCCCTGCGGACCTTTCAGCACTTCGATGCGATCGACATCGAGCAGATCCTGGTTCGCGCCGACCGAACGGCCAAGATACACGCCATCGACATAGACGCCGACGGCCGAATCGATGTTGAACGCGAAATCGGCCGCGCCGACACCGCGGATAGAGGCGCCCAGCACGGCCGAGGTGCCCGAAAATGGCGTCGAGGCATCGAGCGTCACGTTGGGCGACAGCGCGGACAATTGCGACACATCGCCGACCGCGCGTTCCTTCAGCGCGTTGGCGGTAAACGCCGAAATGGAAATCGGCACGGTCTGGATATTTTCGGACCGTTTTTGCGCGGTCACGACGATTTCCTCGATCCCGCCGGCCTTTGGCTCGGGCGTGGCCGGGGTGGCCGCGGTTTGTTGGGCAAATGATGGTGTGGCCAGAGTTATCCCGGCGATCAGCGTGACCGCTGCGCTGCCCAAGAATGCTGCACGCCGACGAGGCTGCGCCTGCACAATTCCGCTCATGTCGTTCCTCCCTCATGTCGGCCGGGGCTGTCAACCGCCCCGATCCGATTCAGTATGCCAAGCATACAGAATTTCCGCGCACTGCCAAGTGTCGAAACATGCATTGAAGGGCAAATCTGTCGGGCGCGTCGCGCCCGGGCCTTACAGGTCGGCGGGTACCATATCGACGGCATGGCCATTGGTGCGTCGCGCCGGCAATCCGATGAACAGGACCAGCGCGATCAGCGATCCGCTCGCCATGATCACCGCAACCAACGCCAGCGGCACGTGCCGGGCAAACAGCGCGCCCGATGCGATCGGCGCCAGCGCCGCACCGATGCGACCGATCGTCAGCGCAAAACCGGTGCCGGTCGCTTTCAATTCCGGCGGATAGAGGCTGGCGAACACCGCGTAGAACCCGACGATCGCCGCATTGGTGACGCAGGCGATCATGGCGATCGCGACAATCCACGCGGTCAGTGTCGGCTGGCCCAGCCCGAATGATGACACCATCACGAATGACAGCGCCAGCGCCGCCAGTGTCGCGCGCCGCGTGCCAAAGCGGTACATCAGCCAGCCGAACGTGCCGCCGCCGATCGCGCCGCCCAGATTGGCGATCGCCAGTGCGCGTGCGCCCTCGGCGCGGGTATAGTGCAGCCCGGCAAATTGCGGATCCGACAGGATGGCCGGCGCCATTTTCAGAATGAAATAGAACGCCAGCGCGTGCGCCGCATACGAAAAGGCCACCAGCAGCGTAACCCGCCGATGCTGCGGGGCAAACAGCGCGGCAATCCCGGGGCGCGGCGCGATCGCTGGCGCCGGCGGCAGCGATGCCAGCGGCGCATGGCCCAGCGCGCAAAGCGAACGATTGAGCCGCACCAGCGCATCGCGCGGCCGCGCGCGTTCCAGCCAGGCCGGTGGCTCGGGCACCAGCAACACGAACAGCGGGATCATCACCAGCGTCATTGTGCCACCGAACTGGAACACCACGCGCCAGCCATGGTGGGCCAGCAGCACCGACACGATCAATCCGCCCAGAAACGCCCCCAGCGGATAGCCGATGACCATCAACGCCATCGCGATGCTGCGCCGCGCGACATTCGACAATTCATGCGTCAGTGCGTTCACCGCCGCCAGCATGCCGCCGATGCCAAGGCCGGTCAGCACGCGCCAGGCCGACAGGACCGGCGCCGAGGTCGCGGTACCGGCGCCAAACATGCCCACCACCATCAGCGCCAGACACGCCAGGATCGCGGGGCGCCGCCCCAGCCGATCGGCCACACCGCCCAGCAGCACCGAACCGACGCCCATGCCGATCAATTCCATCGACAGCACCAGCCCCAGCCCATCGGGTCCAAGATGCCATTCCGCCTTGATCCCCGGGCCGGCAAACGCGCTGGACAACACATCGAACCCGTCCAGCGCATTGAGCAGCACCATGATCGCGACCGCCAGCCATTGGCGGCGGCTCATCGGGGATGCGTCGATCACCGCCGTGGCGTTGGGCTGGTCCATCAGAAAATCCCCGGTTTTTATGGTTGTGGTCGTCACCCGCGACGGGCGTTATTCGTGAATGCGCGTCAGCATCTCGATCAGCGTTTCGACTTCCTTGTCGGTGAACCGCGATTTCAGCCAGCGTTCGTGCTCGCCGATGGCATCCTTGGCCATGGCCAGCGCCGCGCCGCCCGCGGTGGTCAGATTGAGCGTCTGCTTGCGCCGATCGGCCAGCGAGACGCCGCGCACAAGGTACCCGCGTTCCTGCATCCTGTTGACGATGGCCATCGTCGTGGCGCGATCCATACGCATGCGCTGCGCCAGGTCGGTCTGTGCGATGCCGGGGTGATCGTCGATCAGCCACAGTACCGAAACCTGTTTCTGGGTGAGGTCGATATGATTGAACGTCTCGGTAAAATGCCGATACGTCGCGCCGTGGGCCAGGCGAATATGAAAGCCTACGATCGACCGGATTTCACCGATATCGTCATCCCCGGCGACATGCGGTGTCGTGGGTACGAGCGTTTCCTTGGGCCGGGCCATTCGGTATTTCCTGCAGGATTGTCTGCTGCGCATACAAACCCATTCGGAAGCGATGTCTACGCCCCATTTTCACAAACCTGCGATCAGCCGGCGCCATGCCGCGCCTCATAGCCGGCAATCCATTCGACCGTCTTGCGCAAACCGCCGAACGGATAGAAGTGCAGTCGCACTTTGCCGTGCTCTGCTCCCAGCCCTGCGGCAAAGGCATCGACCAGCTTGTCCGGCCCGGCAGACCCGAGCAGGCTTGCAACCGAAATACCATATTTTTTCAGAACACTGGCAGACGCACCGACCCCGCACCGCGCGGCAAATGACAACAAGCGCTTGATCCCGGCTGGCCCCGGCACACCGATGCGCACCGGCACATCGATGCCCCGCCGGCGCAGCTCGACGAGCCATTCCAGAAAGGCATCGGGGTCGAACCCGAATTGCGTGACCACCAGCGGCGCCATGCCGCGCGACGCGATGGCGGCGACCTTGCGGTCAAGCACATCCCAGCATTCGTCCACCGACATGTTGGGGTGCCCTTCCGGGTGCCCGCCGACGCCGATCGCGGTGATGCCTGCACGCTCGAACGCGCCGGTTTCCAGCAGCGCCATCGTGTCGAAGTACGGACCTTCGGGCGCTGGCGGGTCGCCGGCCACGATGAAGCAGCGGCGAACACCGGCGTCGCGCACGACCGCGTTCAGATAGCCTTCGAAATCGTCTTCGGAACGGATCCGCCGCGCCGAAAAATGCGGCATCGGCTCGAACCCCAATTCGCGCACGGCCACAGTCGCCGCAATCCGCGCGGCGTGTTCCTCGCCGGGTAGAAACGTGACCGCGACCGGCGTTTCCACCGGGATCAACGGCGCGGCATCCATGAGCGCGGCGATGTCTTTTGCAGTCATCTCCAACGAATAGCCGTCGGTGATGATATGCGGAGGCTTGTCCCAGTTGCGATGTATCTGCGGTAACGTCATGGCACTATCCCGGCCGGAGACCGCCCCGGCCCGGCGTTCCATCGCCGGTGCCGGGGCAAACAATCAGCGCGCGGTGCGCCAGCCGTCCTGGTAGGTATCGCGCGCAACGCGCGAATACGGCACCGGGCTGACGATTGCGCGAACTTCGATCTGCTTGTGCGGTTCGACGGTGGATTTGCGCGTGCCGCCGTTTTCCTCGCCCCATACCACACGCACTTCGGTGCCGACGGGGATCTCGTGGTCGACCGTCGCCAGCGAAAGGCCCTGCTTTTCGTTGTAGGAATACCCGGTGAACATCGACAGGCCGACCGTCTTGCCCGCGGCATCGATTACCCGGTCGTAGTTCGACGAGGCATAGTTGGCGAGCGGCACATCGAAGAACTTGTACTGTTCGCCATCGGGGTTGAACATCGAGGTCCAGATCTTGCCGAGATCCTCGGGGTTCCAGGCCAGCGTCACTTTGTTGCGCTGCGTGGCAGGATCGAGCTGCTCCAGCGCTTCGCGGCCATGAAAATCATGGTCGAAGCGCACGAACGGACCATAGCCCAGTTCCCACGGGTTCAGATAATAGTCCTCGATATCGTCCGACACGAACGACCCGCCGATCGACCCGGTGGCTTCATAGCTGTCCGGCCCCAGCCATTCGCGAAAGCCCTTGAGCTTTTCACCGGTATAGATTGCGGGCAGCGGTGACGGGATCCAACCCGATTCCAGCGTGTTTGACGGATAGGCGCGGCTGCCGCACGCGATCAGGCCGAATTCCTTGCCGGCTTCCAGAATGGCGGCGCGGATCTCTTCCTGTTCCTCGTACGGGCCCCAGATTTCGAGACCGGGCGCGCCCGACATGCCGTGGCGCAGCGTGCGCACCGTGTGGCCGGCGATATGCATCGTCGACATGTTGAAGAACTTGAGCTGTTCGAGCGGCGCACCATGCAGCTTTTCGATCACGTTCCAGGCCTTTGGCCCCTGGATCTGGAAACGCCATTCCTTGCGATGCGCCGGCTTGCCCATCAGGCGCATCGGCGAACGGTCGTCCAGCTCGATCTCGACATCATAACCGCCGGTCGCCGCGTTATAGCGCAGCCAGTTCGACGCCGGCGCGCGGCCGACATACGTAAACGACGTTTCTTCTTCCCAGAAGATGATGCCATCGCCGATGACATGGCCATACGGCGTGGTGGGTACGTATTGCTTGGCCTTGCCGACCGCCCAGCCTTTCGACGAGTTGATCATCGTGTCGGACAGCAGCTTTGCCGCGTCCTTGCCGCGAATATACAGGTTCACCATGTGGTGCGACTGGTCGAACAGCACCGCGCTGTGCTGCCAGGCCCACTGTTCGGAACGCCAGTTCGAAAACTCGGGCGCGACCACCGGATAGACATAGGCGCCGAGTTGCGAATTGCGCAGCATCGCAACGATATTGCTTTGCTGCGACAGCAGCTGGTCAAGGTTGGCGGCAGTCACTTCAGCTCTCCCGATATTTGGCATTTTGTATGTATCACATACTATAAAATCCTGGCCGTGCAAATGGAATCTGGCCGCAGCAATTTTGCAGCAACGTGACGGTAAGGTCGAAAAAACTGCCCGGGAATGCCGGTTTCAGGCAGGCTGCGGCTGCACCACCATCAGGGCATCGAGCGCGATAATCCCCTGCCCCGCCGGATAGATAATGACCGGATTGAGATCGAATTCAACCAGGCGCGGCTCGCTGTGCAGCAGTCGCGCCATTTTCACGATCAGCGCCGCCAACGCCGGCACATCGAGCGCCGGCGCGCCGCGCCAGCCGGCCAGCAAAGCCGCGCTTTTCAACTTGCCAAGATCGGCGATCACATCCTGCTCGGTCATATCCGGCGTATAGAGCCGCACATCGGACAGGATTTCGGCAGTAACCCCGCCAAACCCGGCCAGCACGACCGCGCCCCATTCGGGATCATTGCGCCCGCCCACGATCATCTCGGTCCCGCGCGGCCCCATCGCCTCGATCAGCACGCCATCGAGCACGATCGTCGCATCATAGGCCGCAACAGCCGCATGCATCCGGTCCCAAGCCGCGCCCGTTGCCTCGGCATCGGCCAGATTGAGGATGACGCCGCCAGCATCGCTTTTGTGGCTGAGCGTGCTCGCCTGCGCCTTCATCGCGACCGGAAAGCCGAGCGCGTGGGCCGCGGCAACGGCGGCGCTGCGCGATGCGGCAAAGGCGCCCCGTGGGAATGCAACGCCCAATGGCGCCAGCAGCGCTTTGGCCCGGTATTCGGGGATGACACCGGCCGCATCGGCAAGCGCCGGCAAATCCAGCGGCGCCGGGTGCACAGGATCTGACGGAGCACAGGCAACGCCCAGCAGCGTCAGCGCACGCAACACGCGTTCGGTCGTCGCAAACCATGGCACACCGCGCGCGCGCAACGCGGCGATGTAATGCTCGGGCATGCGCGCGCCTTCATCCAGCCCGGCAAAAATCATCGGTTTGGTCAGCGTGCCACCTTCGCCCGCGGCCCGGTCAATTGCCGCAAGTATCGCGGGCACCTTGATATCGGCGGTGGTGGGGTCGGACTGGATGATCGCGGCGACAATCGCGCCGACCCGGTCATCGCCGAACAACGCAGTCAGCACCTCGGTGTAGATCGAGGGCTGGCTCAACCCTTGCGCCGTGATGTCGAGCGGATTGCTGACCGGGACAAAGGCCGGCAGCGCAGCGCGCAAGGCCGGCGCATTGTCATTGTCCAGCACGGTCAGCGGCAGGCCCAGCCGCTCCGCCTGGTCCAGCACCATCGCCTTGAACGCGCCGGATTCGCCCAGCACCGCGACATCGGGCCGCAACAACGCCGGGCAGCGCACCAGCAGTTCGGCAACATCGCCCAGTTCCTGCAACGTGTCGGCAAAAATAACGCCCTGACGCGCGACCTTGGCGCGCATCAGCGGATAATCGCCCGCCATCGCCCCGGTGTGCGTCGCGGCGGATTCGCGCGCCGCGCTCGATGTCCCGGGATGCAACAGCACGATCGGCTTGCCCGCCAGGCGCGCGCGCGCGGCCGCCGCCACAAACCGCGCCGGCTGGCGGAATTGTTCGACAATCATCGCGATCACGTGGGTATCGGGATCATCGATCAGCCAATCGACATAGTCCTCGACCCCGCTGCCCGCCTCGTTGCCGGTCGATACCGAAAAGCTGGTCGGGACCGCGCGCGCGATCAGCACGGTGCCCAGCACCGCCGCCATCGCGCCCGATTGGGACACGACACCGACCGCGCGGCGCCCGGCCGGCGGTTCGCAGAACGCCTCGACAAACGTCAGTGGAATCTTGTCGACATGGTTGACCAGGCCCAGGCAATTGGGACCCTCGATCACCATACCGGCCTCATGCGCGATACGCGCGATTTCGGCCTGTTCGGCCAGGCCTTGGGGTCCGTCTTCGGCAAACCCGGCCGAAAACACGATCGCCGCGCCCACGCCGCGCTCTGCCAGCGCCCGCACCGTGTCGATCACCGCCGGGCGCGGGATCGCCAGCACCGCGACATCGACGCCCGGCGGCAGATCCGCAACCGATGTCAGGCAGGGCCGCGCCCCGATTGCATCGCGCTTGGGGTTGATCGGATAGATCGTTCCGGCAAAGCCCGCCCGATCGAGATTGGTGATCAGCGTTGCACCCAGCGCGCCGGGCTTGTCGCTGGCCCCGACCACCGCGATCGATTTCGGACGCAGCAACCGTGCCAGCGCCTCGCGCGAAAAACGCGCCCCTGTATCCAGCATGCCCATCTCCTGCGCGCTTGCGCCTGCGTATTGTAGGCCGCGCTCAGCCTTTGACTTTGGTCGCGTCGAACGTGCTCAGCCCGGGCTTGAACGTCTTTTCGTCGAGGAACTGCTTGGTCGCTTCCTTGCGCGCGGCAGCGCCGCCAAAGCTGTGCAGCGCTTCCTGCGCGCGGATCTGGTATTCCAGCGCATTGTCGTATGTCATGTCGCCCACGCGGCGCATTGTCCATTTCGTCGCGCGCAGCGCATGCGGGTCTTTCTTGAGCAGCACATGCGCGATTTCGAGCACGCGCGTGTGCAACTGGTCGGCCGGCACCGCCTCGGTGATCAACCCTTGCGCCTCGGCCTGCTTGCCCGACAGGGTTTCGCCCATCATCGCGTGATACATCGCCTTGCGAAACGGCATCAGTTCCTGCGCGACCTTGCTGGCGCCGCCGCCGGGCAGGATGCCCCAGTTGATTTCCGACAGACCGAACTGCGCGTCATCGGCCGCGATCGCGATGTCGCAACCAAACAGCGGCCCATAGCCACCGCCGAAGCACCAACCGTTGATCATCGCGATCGTCGGCTTTTCATACCAGCGCAACCGTTCGAACCAGCCGTACGATTCGCGCTGCGACTTGCGGATAGCGCCCAGCCCCTGCGCTTCGGTTTCGCGGAAGTATTCCTGCAGATCCATGCCCGCCGTCCAGGCCGAGCCTTCGCCGGTCAGCACCAGCACACCGACATCGTCGCGGAATTCAAGCTCTTCCAGAACCTGCTTCATCCGCCGATTGAGCTTCGGGCTCATGCAGTTGCGTTTTTCGGGGCGGTTGAATTTGACCCATGCAATACGGTCTGCGACCGTATAGGCGACGGTATCGGCTTCGCTGCGATCGGTCATGATGTCCTCATTTTGCAATTTCACGATTATGCTATAGGCAATAGCCATAAAAATGGTATCGTCAATAACCGTTTCAAGCGTCCGACATGGCTGAAAAGCGAGACCCTGTTCCCATGACCGATCCGTTGCGCCATCGTCCGGGATACGCCCTGCGCCGCGCGGCCAATGCGATGATGGCCGAGCTGTCGCGCCGGCTCGACACGATCGATTTGCGCATTGCCGACGCATCGGTGCTCTTGCTGATCCACGATCGCGACGATGCCACATCGAGCGAAATCGGCCGAATTCTCGACATTCAGCGCGCCAACATGGTGCCCCTGCTGAACCGGCTGGTCGAAGCCGGGCTGGTCGAGCGCCGCCCGATCGACGGAAAATCGCAGGCGCTGCTGCTGACAGCGCTTGGTAAGCAACGGCGGGCGGAGGCAGACGCGATCACCACCGAATTCGAAATCTATCTGATGAACCTGATAGCCCCCAAGCACCGCGACCACCTGATCCCGGCGCTGGGCGGACTGTGGAGCGCGGACTGACCGGTTTGCAGCCGATCGGCAACCGGGCGCCAGTTTCGAAAAGCGCGCGAGGTTCAATCGATATTAGCCCTGCCGGCTTCGCATTGCCTCTGGCGAGCATGCAATAATTCGTATAGACGAAATTTCATGGACGCGAATTCGACATCTTCCGGGACGCAGGCCGCGCCGTTTGTCATCCTGCCCGGACTGATCTGTGATGCCCGCATGTTTGCAGGCCAGATCGAGGCGTTTGGCGCCACCGTGATCGACGGGTTTTACGGCGCGGCCGACCGGATCGGCGCGATGGCCGACTATGCCCTGGCGCGGATGCCCGATCGTTGCACGCTGCTCGGCCATTCGATGGGCGCGCGTGTGGCGCTGGAAATCTGGGCGCGCGCCCCTGCGCGCGTCGATCGCCTCATCCTTGCCGATACCGGCGCACATCCGGTCAGCGACAAGGAACGCGCCGGGCGTATGGCGCTGCGCGATCTCGGGCGGTCCGAAGGCAGCGCCGCGCTGGTCGATCGCTGGCTGTCGCCGATGGTCGGGCCGCACCGCCGCGACGATGGCGTGTTCATGCGCGCAATGCGGACAATGGCGATCGACGGTGGTTGTGCGGCTTACGAGCGCCAGATCGAGGCGCTGCTGCACCGGCCCGATGCGGCGGCGGTGCTGCCGACGATCACCTGCCCGACGCTGTTCCTGGTCGGTGCGGACGACGCCTGGTCGCCGCCGGCGCAGCACGCGGCGATGGCGCGCGATGTGCCCGGCGCACAACTGCGGATCATTGCCGATGCGGGCCACATGGCGCCCGCCGAAGCGCCCGAACAGTTCAATCGCTGCATCAGCGAATGGCTCGACAATACGTGAAATCGCCCCGGAATTCCAAGCAAGGAAGGTTACGAAAATGAGTGACGGCAATCTGCAGCAAGTGCTCGACAGCAAAGGCAACATCGTCGAATTCCTGCGCAACCAGCAGGTCGGACCCAATGCCTATCCCGGCGTTCCGGCCGAATATTCGAACTGGCGCGACGAGCAGCGGTCGTGGGCGGAAACCGCCGTGCTCTTCAACCAGAGCTTTCACATGGTCGACCTGCTCGTCACCGGGCCCGGCGCGTTCGACATGCTGTCCTATCTTGCGCCCAACAGCTTCAAGGGGTTCATCCCCGATCGCGCCAAGCAGTTCGCGCCGGTCACCCCCGAAGGCTATGTGATCGGCGACGTGATCCTGTTCTACCTGGGCGAGGAGACGTTTGAACTGGTCGGCCGCGCGCCGACGATCGAATGGGTGGAATACTGGGCGCAGACCGGGCGCTGGGATGTAAAGGTCGAGCGCGACGAACGCACCGCCGCGCGCCCCGAAGCCGAAAAGCACTACCGCCGCAACTACCGCTTTCAGCTGCAGGGGCCGAACGCGATGAAAGTGCTGGAAAAGGCGATGGGCGAAACCCCGCCCGATCTCAAATTCTTTCACATGGCGACGGTCGACATCGCCGGCGCCAAAGTGCGCGCGCTGCGCCACGGCATGGTGGGCCAGCCGGGGTACGAGCTGTTCGGTCCCTGGGCGGACTACGACACAGTCCGCGATGCGCTGATCGCGGCGGGCAAGGACGATGGCCTGACGCTGTGCGGCGGGCGCACCTACAGCTCGAACACGCTGGAATCGGGCTGGATTCCTTCGCCGCTGCCCGCGATCTACACCGGCGACTCGATGAAGGAATACCGCGAGTGGCTGGGTGCGAAATCGTACGAGGGCGTGTGTTCGCTCGGCGGCAGCTTCGTCTCGGACCGGATCGAGGACTATTACCTGACGCCGTGGGACCTGGGCTATGGCATCATGGTCAAGTTCGATCATGAATTCGTGGGGCGTGAAGCGCTGGAAAAGCTGAAGGATCAGCCGCATCGCCGCAAAGTCACGCTGGCGCTCGACAACGCGGACATCGTGCGCGTGATGAGCTCGATGCTGCAGACCGGCGACAAGGCGAAGTTTCTCGAATTCCCCAGCGCAGTCTATGCGATGCATCCGTATGACGCAGTGCTGAAGGATGGCAGGACGATCGGCCTGTCGACCTGGATCGGCTATACCGTCAACGCCGGCCGGTTCCTGGCGCTGGCCATGATCGAGGAGGAGTTTGCCGAGCCCGGTACCGAAGTGACGCTGCTGTGGGGCGAACCCGATGGCGGCACGTCGAAACCGACGGTCGAACGGCATATCCAGACCGAGATCAAGGCCGTAGTCGCACCGGTGCCCTATTCGGAAGCCGCGCGCGATACATACGCCGACGGCTGGCGCACGAAGGCCTGACGTCAATCAAGCCCTCCCCTCCGGGGGAGGGCTTTTACAAGAAGGGTGCACGATGATCGCGACGACACATGTTGGCAGCCTGCCGCGCGGCGATGCGCTGACCCCGTTGCTGCTGGCCCGCGACAAGGGCGAGCCGTATTCGGCCAAAGACTTCGATGACACGGTGCAGGCTGCGATCGACGATGCACTGGCGCACCAGATCGATTGCGGAGTCACGATCGTCAGCGACGGCGAACTGGGCAAGATCGGCTATTCGACCTACATGATCGAGCGGCTCGAAGGGTTCGGCGGCCATATCGAGCGCAGGGCGGCGGCCGATCTTGCGCCGCATCCCGAATTGTCGAAAAAGCTGTCGGCGATCATGGGGAGCCAGGAATTCACGCGCGCGTCGTGCATCGGCCCGGTCCGTCTGAAAAACCTGCAGCCGCTGCACGACGATATCCGGCGTTTCCAGACGGCGCTGGCCGGTGTCCCGGCGCAGGCAGCATTCATGAATGCGGCCTCGCCGGGCCTGATCACCGCATTCCAGGTCAATCGCCATTATCCGACGCACGAGGCCTATCTTGCCGATATCGTCGATGCGATGCGCCCGGAATACGAGGCGATCGTTGCCGCAGGATTTGCGCTGCAGCTCGATTGCCCCGACCTGGCGATGTCGCGCCATACGGGGTTTCAGGACAAGACCGAGGCCGAATTCCTGAAAATCGCGGCCGCCAATGTCGAGGCGCTGAACGCGGCCACGGCCAATATCCCCTCAGACAAGATGCGCATGCATGTTTGCTGGGGCAATTACGAGGGGCCGCACGACCATGATATTGCGCTCGAGCGCGTGATCGACATCGTGCTGGCGGCGCGGCCGGGCACGATCCTGTTCGAAGCGGCCAATCCGCGGCACGAGCACGAATGGACCGTATGGCGCGATTGTCGCCTGCCCGATGACAAGATCCTGGCGCCCGGAATGATCGACAGCTGTTCGAACTATGTCGAACATCCCGAGCTCGTCGCGCAGCGCATCGAGCGTTTTGCCGCCTTTGTCGGCAAGGACCGGGTGATCGCCAGCACCGATTGCGGTTTCGGCACATTCGCCGGCTATGGCAAGATCGACCCCGCGGTCACCTGGAAAAAGCTGAAAGCGCTGCGCGAAGGCGCCGATATTGCGGACAAGCGCCTGTGACCCCCGATACCATGCTGACAGACGCTGAAATCCTGGCCGCCGAATGGGCGTGCGCACGCCTGGTTGCGCGCTATGCCAATCTGAACGATGCCGGCGCGTGGGAAAAACTTGCCGATCTTTATGCCGAAGACGGCTGTTTCGCCCGGCCCGCCGCGCCAACCGAGGTCGTGCACGGCCGGGCGGCAATCCTGGAAAGCCTGCGCGCACGCCCGTTGCGCAAAAGCCGGCATATTTGCAGCAATATCGTCATCGATGTCGTGAGCCCGGTCGAGGCGCGCGGCGAATGCGCGATGGCGCTGTTCATCGAAGGGGCCGAACCCAAAGTCGGCACGTTCCGCGACCGGTTTATCAGGACCGGCCAGGGCTGGCGTTTTTCCGAACGCTTCGGCTCGCTGGCGTACTAGATGGCGCCATCGGCATCCTCGCCGGGCGTCAAGTCGGCGCTGCGCACGCTTGATCTTATCGAATACGTCGTGGCGAAACCGGCAGGCGTCGGCGCACAGGAAATTGCCGCCGCGCTGGCGATCCCGATCAGCAGCTTGTCCTATCTGCTGGCGACGCTGGTCGAACGCGGGTACTTGCGCCGCGAAGGCCGCACCTACGTCGCAGGCGCAGGTCTCGACCGGCTGCAATGCCCACGCGGCGAGCTTTCGCTGATCGATCTGGCGCGGCCGCTGGTCCGGGCCCTGCGCCAGCAGACCAACGAGACGACTTCGCTGTTCGTCGCCATCGGCTGGGAGGTGGAAGCGGTTGTTACCGAGACATCGAACCACAGCTTGCGCTATGCGATCGATGTCGGTCGCCGCACGCCGATGCATTGCGTGTCTGCGGGCAAGGCGTTGCTGGCCTGTCTGCCGAAGCCGACGCGCGATCGCTATTTCGCCGAAGCGCAGCGGGAGCGGTTTACCCCATTCACCGTGTGCGATCGCAGCGCACTGGAAAACGAATTTGCCGCGACCCGGGAAACCGGCTTTGCCTTTACCCGAGAGGAATACACGATCGGGATCTATGGCATCGGCGTGCCCGTGCGCGCCAAAGGCCAGGTCGTCGCCGCACTCAGTATCGGATTGCCGACCTCGCGGCTGACGCCGGACATGCAGGCGACCATCATGGCGCAATTGGGTGCAGCGTCCCGCGCAATCGAGGCTGCGCAGTAACGGCCTTCTCGAATGCAGCCGATGCCGCAAAGTACGGCACAGCTCCGGCATGATCCGGTTTAGTTCGCCTGCTTCTTGCGGCATTCCGGGTCGGTCACGCCTGGGTCTTCGCAAAGCGCGGCATTGCCCACAAAACCTTCGACGTCGACGGTGATGATCGATTTTTGCTGGCCGTTGTCATTGCTGGCCGATGTCGCATTGGCCGCGGCAGCAATTGTCGAGCTGTTGTTGGCAGGCGCCGTTCCCGGTGTCGCACCGCGCGCGGGGACACCTGAAATAGAGCCGCCGGCGCTGAACGAATCCGCATTGGCGACATGCGCGGCCGCGACCAGGATGTTGCCCGATGCGCGCACCCCGGCGTCGCCGGCATCGACCAGGCCGGCAGGCGCCACCAGGATGATCGATGACGCCGGGTCGGTCGGCAGGCGCTGAAACGCGCCGATGCCCGCCCCCGACACGCTGCCGGCGCTGTCGACGGTGCTGTATCCATCGAGATCCGTGGCAACCGTGACCGGCGGGAAGTTCGATGCCGTCTTGGGACCCTCGCCGGCGTTGAGATCGCCGTTGGAAGACCACATGGTAATATCGCCGCCGGCTTCGGTGAAAATGCGGCTCTGGTTGACCAGGAAATTGCCGTCGGTGAATGCGCTGACCGCACCGCCATTGAGCGTTAGCACGCCTTCATATCCGATCGGGATCGCGCTGATGCGGTTGGCGGCGCTACCCGAAATCGCGCCGAACGCCAGGTTCTGCGTGGGATCCACACCAAAGCGGGTGACGATGCTGGCGGCCTGGGTCGAGGTTCGCACGACCGAGCCGGCAATGAAATTGCCACCCGGCCCCAGGATCGTCAGGTTGCCGCCGCTGTCGGTCTGCAAGGTGGCCAGTTCCAGGTTGGCGTTGCCGGTGTGGACTTGCGTGGCCTTGGCCGGTTCGCCATTCAACAGATTGCGCGTCGGCACGCCCTGCGGATGGTCGGTGCTAACCGTCGCGGAATTGACGGTGTAGACCGCCAGGTTGTCGGTGTAGCCCATGCTTGTCGGAAACAGCGTGTCGATCGCGCGGTATCCGCGAAAGTATTGCAGATACGACGGACTGGTGGGCTCGGCCGGCTGTTGCAATTCGTGGAAATACACATCGTTGATCAGGAACTGGTCCTGTTCCAGCGCGTTGACTTGCGTGAAGGCGGCATACATCGCCTTGCTCTGGCCGTAAGACGCCTTCGTCAGCGCGGCATTGCCGGCATCCGTGTTGGCAAGATCCGATCCTGCAATTTTCGCAACGGCGCTCGGGGTATCGGCAAAGGTGCCAAGCCCGAAAATTGTCGCGAAGGCCACCGGATCGTTGTCGCGCAGCCATTCCGCCAGGATGGGCGCATAGATCTGCTTGGTGCGATCGGGATGATTGTTGCCCAGCGCATCGGCGGTCTGGACGAACAACGACCCGTCGAGCTGCGCAAAGGTGGCCGGATCGAGATATGTCTTTTCGAACGCCGCATAGTCGATCCCGCCGGCCACGCCGAACAGCACGGTCAGGTTGGCGCCCGCTCCGGTCAGCCACGGATCATACAGATTGCCGACGGTCTGGATGCCGCCGGGATAGCTGACATTGTTCACCACTGCCGAATTGATGAACGGGCCGATGTTGCGCCCCGCCTGCACCAGGAAATTGCCCGGGCCGCCCAGCACGTAATCGCTCGAGACGACATAAGGCAGATTGTACAATGCCGAGGTCGCCGCAGTGCCGGCGATATCGCGCCCGGCCTGTACTACAGTGGTATCGCTCGCGTTGATGTTCTGACCGGTGAAATACAGATTGGTGATATCGCGCCCGGCGATCACTTCGGCTTCCTTGGGCACATTGATCAGCGCGTTGGCAATATCCACCCCGGCGTAGATGCGGATCGGGTTGGCATCGTCGGCATGCGTGATGGCCTGGTCGTGATAGATCCGCAGCAGGCCCGGACTGGTGGTCGGCGTGACGCCGGGAATCCCGAAGCCCAGCCCCTGCAGCGTGGTCACGTCGCCCGAACCCGATCCCGTTGTCGATGTCAGCGAAATGACCGACGCGGTGAACGCCCCCGGCAACAGCGAAGGCTGGCTGTCGCTCATCGCAATGACCAGGGAGCTGATATTGCCCGCACTGAACAACGCCAGTTCGCCGATGGCCGATGGGTACAGCTCCAGCGGTTCGCCCGGCGTGGCCATGCTGTCGGTCAGCGCCGACAGACTGACGCTCGGCGGCAAAACGCTACCGCCGAAAATGCCCGAATTGCCCGCGCCAAGCTGGAACGGAACGGTCTGGTTGGTCCGGTTGTCGGTATAATCGAGCGCACCGGTTGCCGTGGCGGTAAAACTGGCGGCCGGGGCGAAATACCCGGCGGCATTGTATTCGGCGTTGGCATTGCCGCCGTTTGCCGCGGCCAGTGCCGAAACGCCGGCCATTGCGATCGAGCCGTCGGCGGTCAGCGTGAACGCGGTGTCTGCAATCCGCACCTGGAGGTATTCGTTGTTGATCGACTGCACGTTGCCACCGACATCGACAGTGGCAGTGCCATCGGCCACGTCGATTTGCCCGCCGTTCAGATCGCCGGCGATATGCGCCGCCAAACTGCCCCGCCCTTGCGTTATCAGCACCGGCCCTGCGGCCGTGCTGGCCGTGGTGGCCGAATTGTCGAGCGCCACGGTCAGTTCGGTGACGCTGCCGCCGGTGGCAATGGCGACATCGCCCCCGCCCAAAGCGCCGATCCCGCTGGTGAAATATTTCGGCGCAATGGCGATTTCGGTATCCTGGCCGACATTGCCGACACGCCACAACTGCGTGTTGTCGCCGATCGTGGTGGCGTCGAATGGCGAGACGAACGCCTTGTTGTATGTCGCGCCGCTGACCAAATTGGCCGCGCTCCAGTCGTCGGTCAGCGCGAGCACGCTGCCGCCTGCCGAAACCGAGATGGCGCCACCACCGGTGGCAAACACCGCGCCTTGCGTGTCGTACCCCTTGGGCGATGGGGTGAAGCTGGCGCTTTGCGCGGCGATCGTCTGGTCGGGACTGACGGGCGTCACCGATACCTGCGTGTCGGTGCCCACGATCGTCGCCGTCAGCGCAGTTCCGGCCAGGCGCGCCCCTGCAGTATAGATCGCGGTGCCGCCGACTTGCGCAACGCCTTTGGAATTTGCGGTATAAGGCTTGCCCTTGGCAGCCTTCGACGCGCCGTTGGCATCGCGATAGATGATCGCAGAGCCGTTGTTGGCCAGGTTGTACGCCTCGTTGGTCAGATCGACATTGCCACTGGCGGCGACAGCGATCGTGCCGTTGCCGGTGCGCACCAGCGTGTTCACATTGGCCACCGGATCGGTGTAATTGATCAGCGTTGGCGCGTTGATCGACCCCACAGGCGCGCCCTGGCCACGTGATCCCAAATACTGCAGGTAATCGGCGCTGTATTTCTGCAGGAATGCGACAATCTGGCCGAGCGGCGCCTGTACGCCCGAATAACCGAATGAATCGGCGATCAGCGTGCCCTGGCTGGCATTGGTGAAGAATGCCCTCGCATCCTGGCCCAGCGCCGCCGGCACGTTGCTGCGCGCATCACCCCAGTTCACCGTGGTGAGCGATGTCGCGGTCAGGCGATTGGCACTGGCCGCCGTGCTGGTCGTGCCGATCAGCGAGGTCAGGGCGAATACCGGATCGGTCGCCGGGGTGCTGCCGTTTACCGCAAGCAGCAGATCGAGCGTGTTGCTGATGCTGATCGTCGCGGCACTGGCCGAAACCGCATATTCGCTGGTGCCTTCGACTGTCACGCCGGCGCCGCTGGCCGGATCGACATGCAGCGGGTTGGCCGAAAATGTGACAGCCCCGGTCTGCGGACTGGTGGTGAACGAGGCCCCTGCGACCAGCCGCAGACTGCTCGACTGGACCGTGCCGCCACCGGGCAAAAGCGGGAACAGTTCGGCAAAGCCCAGCGCATCGCCGCCGGCTGTGCCGCTGTTCGACGGATTGACATTGCTGCCGGCCGCAGTGGCCGAATTGGCTGCCGGATCGTACGGCGCCAGAACGCTCGATGCGCCCTGCTGGACGCCGTAGTACGAGGTCAGGTCGATCGCGAGCGACGGGCTGCCGGCGATGATCGCAGCCAGCGAATAGTCGGCGATATTGCTGCAATTGTTGGCCTGGCCGCACGTGGCGACTACGCCCGCGACATAGTTGCGCGTGCCGCCGCCCAGCTGGTAATTGATCCAGACCGCATCGGACTTGTCGGCAAAATTGAAGAAGCCGTCGCTGATCGAGGCCGCGATATCGAGATTGCCCCCGGCCGCAAACGTGAACACGCCCGCCTGCCCGCTTGCCTTGCCACCCACGCGATATGCAAAATCGACATGGTTTGCCAGCAGGTCGCTTTCGGTGCCAGACACCACGGCATAATACGGGGTGCCGTCGCTGCGCGCGCCAAGCTCCGGGATGGTCTTGAGATCGCCTGCGGCCAGGGCCGCTGCGGTATCGAGCGTACCTGCGGCCAGGTTCCAGGTCTGCGCCAGCTTGATATTGCCGGTGGAGACCAGATTGACGCCGGGGCGCTGGACAAAGGCGGAAAGGTCGGTGGTGCCGTCGGTGGCTGCGATCGAAAAGTTGCGCACGAACGACGGAACGGATTGTGTGCCGTCGGCGCCGATAAACAGGTCGGACAAGATGTTGGTGCCGTTGGCCGTGGGGTCCAGTTGCACCCCTTTGGCCACCGCCGTCACCCCGGAATAGGTGCCGGCCGCAGCGATCGCGTCGAGATTGTACGTGTAATACCCCTCGATCTGTTGCGCAGCCGCACCGGTGATCGTGGCACTCTTGCCGATGGCGATGTTGATGCCCCACCGCGCCTGGCTCGCGGCGGGTGCGGCCACCACGGGCGCGCGCAGCAGCAGCGTGCCACCGCTGTCGGCCGCGACGAAATTGTAGACCGTGGTGTTGACCAGGGTGTTGGGATTGGCGACGGTTTCGGCCACCAGCCGGTTGCCGGTCTGGCCTGCTGCGATCGCCGCCTCGGTGCGCGTGGCGCCAAGGTTCAGCGTCGCGCCCGATGCGATCGTGATCGCGCCGTTTGCAGTCTGACCGACCCCGATCGTGATGTCGCCCGCGCTCGCCTGGCGCAGATCGGTGTCGGCGTACCCGCTGGTGTGCGTATCGAGCAGCGATTTGTCGGCAAGCGTGACCCCGGTCATACCCCATAGCGCGATATTGCCGCTATCGACCACGGCATGCGCGGCCTGTGTCGCGGTCATGCCCGCGATGCTCGTGCCCGATGTGTCGATCGTGCCGCCGATCGTGACCATGCCGCCATCGGCAGTCAGGGTCACGCCGCTCGCCTTGAGCGTGGCGCCGCCAGCAAGATTCAGATCGCCAGTACCCGTGCGGATCGACAGGGCGCCCTGGAACAACTGGCCGTACTGGTGGGCAAAGGCCGACAGGTCGAAGCCGGCATCCTGCGAATCGAGCGTCAGCGATGCCGCGCGCGTGCCGCTTGCGCCGGCATCGAGCGTCGCGCCAAGCGTCACGCCGCCCTCGGCCGCGCTCAGATTGAGCGTGCCGGCATTGCCGGTGCCGTTGTCGACAGAGATGGCGGTGCCGACAGGCGCAATCACATTTCCGGCCAGCGACACCAGGTTGACCGTGCCGCCACCGGCCGAAACCGTCGCGACATCCTGCGCATCGCCATAGCTGCGGCTGTACCCCGGCGTCGACAGCGACGCGTCATGGGCCAGCGTGATCGAACCGGTCGAGCGGGCATCGATGATGCCCGCCGTCGCGGTGATCGCGACGCCATCGATCGACAGGCTGGCCACCGGTGCTGCCGCCGTGCCGAAATCGATCTGGGCGCCGGGCGCGCGGATCCCCTGTGGGGCCGGGGCCGAGGTGCCCGATGCCACGGTCGGCGCCAGCAGGCGGATCGCACCGCTGGTGGCGAACACGTAATGGGGCGCAACCGGGATCGTGTAATTGCCGCTGGGGGTCACGCTGTCGCTCGGCGTGGACGACAGCGAATTGGGATCGACCACGGCAGCACGATCGATCACGAATGGCGTGGTCACGCTCAGCGCGGCAGCCCCGAGCACAAGCGAGCCCGCGCCTTCGACATACAGGCCCTTGGTCGCGGCAAGCGCAATTGCGCGATCGAAACCATACGTCCGGAACTGTCCGGACCCCAGCGTGACGCTGCTGGCGTTGATCGTCAGCGTATTGCCGCTGGTGGCGCAAACCGGTGCGCCCTTTGCCCCGCAACCCAGCGACGCGCCATGCGTGTTGAGCAGCGTGACGGCGCCGGTGTTCAGCGTCAGTGTCTCGGCCACGCCGCTTTCGCTGCCCAGATCGATCCCCGGAGCATCGATCGTCAGGTTGTTGAAAGTGTGCGTGGTCCCGGGGTCAAACGTGATGGCTTTGTTCGAAGCCAGCGTCAGCGTCGTCGCTGCGGCAAACTTGGCCTCGATCGCGGCATTGACCGTGCCGGTCATGCCGAAACTGATCGTGCCCGCCACCAGCGCGAGATTGGGGGCATTCAATTGCGCGCGCGCCGAAATATCAAACTTGTCGTTGGTGTCGAACAGCAGCGACGTGCCACTGATACCATCCAGGCCGATCTTGAGCGTCGATGACCGGTTTGCGTTCGCCTCGGCCGTGCCGGTGCGATCGACCAGCCGTTGCACGCCGTTGGCCACGCGCAGCAGCGAACCGACCCCGGTGGTGTCGAACTGGCCGGGCTGGGGCACCGCCGCCCCCTTCAGCGTGAAGGTGCCGGTAATCACATAATTGCCCGCGCGCGCATCATCGAGCGTGCCGGTGGACAACAGATTGGCACCATCGTTGATGACCAGGCGCGACCCCTTGCCACCGACTGCCAGCACCAGTTCGGGCACCTTGACAATCGCGCCGTCAAGCACGGTGATCTTGCTCGCCGAAACGTCGAGCGACGTCGTATCGTCGGAATTGTCGGTGCGCTGCGCACCGATCAGCAGGCTGTTGGCATCCAGATTGGCCAGCGTCTTGTTGGACAGCACCAGCGCACCTGCCGTCTTCGATGTGCCCGTGGCGCTGAGGATGATGTCGCTGCCCAGGATATCGACTTGCGACCCGTTGCCGCCGGTCGCGGCCGCCAGATTGAACGTGCCGTCGATCGTCAGCTTGGCCAGCGGATCGAGCACGACTTGCGCGGCATCGAGCGGATTGGACGGCGCAGACTTGCCCGCGCTGGCCGCCGCCGCCTTGACCGTGGTCGTGCCGTCAGTGGTCACGATGTCGGAATAGCGCAGGAATGTCGCCTGGCTTTCCACCGTGAATGAATAGCGCTGCGACCCGGAATAGCCGGTGCCGGCGGTCGAAAACGTGCCGCCCATGACCACGCTGCCATCGCGCAGCGTCTGCACCGTGCCGGCGCCGGGCGCGGCCTGGCCATCGTTTTCGACCAGGCGATAGGCGCCCGGCAGCAGTGCATAATGTGCCGGCATCAGCACGTATTGCCCCGCCGGGATCCCGCCGCCGCCATCCAGCGTGACCGCCATGCCGGCATTCGCGCCATACAGATTGGTCGGGCCATGCGTGCCATTGTCGTCAAAGCCGGGCGTCTTGCTGTAATCGGCCGCATAGATCGGATCATACAGCGCGATCTTCTGCGCCTGCGCCAGCGGCACGATGGCATAGACCTGGCGCTGGTCGGCGTATTGATAGCCGATCCCCGTGGCCGCATTGTACCCGTTGCTGCTGTACTGGTCGGTGTTGAACCGGCTGAGCAGATCGCGCGATCCGCCGGTGCCCGATACGAATTCATAGGCATAGACACTGCCGCCGCCCGCGCCGTCGATCGTGCTGCCCTTGGCGGCAGTGATGTTGGTGCCCGTGATCGTCAGATCGCCGCTGGGCAGGCGGCTGACCGCCGCGCCGGTCCCGGCGGTAAAGAAGTACTGCGACAGGTTGGTCGTCGTACCGTACGGAATGGCCATGCCGGTGCCCGACACCGAGGTTATGCTCTGCGCACCGAACACGACATCGGCGACCGGATTGGCATACGTCCCGAAATCGATCCGGCCGAACGGTGCGGCCAGATACCCGTCCTGCGTGACCGACGCAGCCTCGACCTGCAGATACGATCCGGCCGACAGCGGCGTGGTCTTGTCGATATGGTCGCCCAGGAACGTGATCGTCGACTGGCCGAGCGCGGTCAGCAGGTATGGCGCTGGCGGGTTCGGATCGACGGCGCCGGCGGCATCCTCGAGAATGCGCTGCAGATTGCCCGTGCCGGTGGTGGTATAGACCCGCGCCGCATCGAACGTGATATTGCCCGCCGCGACCAGCGCGCCGTCGAGCACGGGCGCCTGGCTTGCCGCGCTGCGATCGTCGACCCCGATCAGGCGCACATCGGCCGCGCTGTTCAGGTTGACCTGACCGATCGAAGCGTCGAACGTGATCCCGCCGATGAAATCCATGCCCGACACGCCCGCCGCAAACGTGACCACGGCATTGCCGGTCGCGGTTCCAAGCGCGGTGTTGCCGCTGCCCGCGGTGCTGGTGAAATTGATATAGGGCGCGGTGATCGTGGCGACGGTGCCCGCCGTTGCCGAAATCGTGACCGCGGCATTGGCACCCACTGCCGCGCCGTCGATCGCCACCGGCGATTGCACCAGCAGCGCGCGAGGCAGCGCCAGCGTGAACGTGCCATCGAGCGCAAGGCCGCCATCGGCGATCAGCGTGCTGAACCCCGACTTGATGATCTGGTCGGCATAGGCGACATTGTTCGCGCCGACGCAATGCGCCGCGCCCGCGCAAGGGTCGGTGCCGCGAACGATCGGATCGAGCCATTCCAGCGTGCCACCAGTCGCTTGCGCGGTGCCGCCCGACGCCAGCACGGTGGCGCCCGACAATGTGCCGCCGGCCAGCAGCGCGATCGACCCACCATTGCTCCATTGCAACGACCGGACGTATTTCCCCTGCGCATCGACGACATCGAGCAGCGCACTCGTCCCGCGGATATCGATGGTTGAGCCCGGCATGGCGACGATTTCACGCGGCGCAGTCTGCAACGGTTGGGCGGGCGGAGATGGCGCCGTGCTGGCCGGATCGGGATAGGCCTCATACCCATAGGCGGGTGCGGCGAACAGCACGGCAGACGATGTCGTGATTGTCGCCGCCGACACGATCGTGCCGCCATCGATCACCTTGCCGACGCGATATTGCGTGCCGGCAGGCGCGATCGGCGCGAGAGGATCGAGAATGACCGTGCCGGCCAGATTGGTCGTGCTGCCCGCCTTCAGCTCGATCCCTGAAGCTTCGGCGACCTGCCCCAGGACATACAGGAATTTTTCCGAGCCGACGGTCGTAAAAATCTGGTTGTTGGTCAGGACCTGCCCGTTGCCGTCGGTCAGCCCGGCGGTGTTGGCCGCATCGAGCTGATATTGCCCTTGGGCATTGGTCCCGCCAAACACCCCGCCAAAGCCGCTTCCGCCCAGCGCCGGATCGGTGATGCCATAGCCCTGCGCCGCCAGCGCGACGGGCAGATTGGCGGCGATCGAAATGACGCCTCCGGGCAGATCGATGACCCCCGCGTTGTACAATTTGGGCGCAATGATCGTCGCAAGCGGTGCGCCGGTCACTGCGCCGCCAGCCTCGACATCGAGTTCCATCAGGCCATTGAGATCGAGCGTCGCAGCCTTTTGATACCAGGCCGAAACCGGCACGGCAGCGGTCAAGACCGAGGCGATATTGCTGCCGCCGGGCAGTGCCAGCAGGCGCTGCGTGGTGGCGGCGTCGAGGATATCGGGCAGCAGCGACTGGTTCAGGTCGAGCGTCTGGCCACTGCCCACCACCACGCGGGTGGTGTCGAGGAAGGCGGACAGCCCCGCGCTGCCGCTGTCGAACAGACCGGCATAAATCGCCGAATGGTACGTCGTCAGATTAAGCGTGCCAAAGCCTGTTGATTTCAGGAAATCGAGCGGGATGACGGTGGCATTGGCATCGCCGCCGGTGGTGACGCCTGCAGCCGTCACCGCGATATCGGGCGCGATCAGCGTGAATGTGCCGCCGCCGCCGAAACCGAAGCCGGTGATGCTGCCCGGCGCGAATTTGACGACGCTGGTCTCGGTCGCGACCACCGCCTGGGGAATGACGCCGACCGTGGTGGTTTGCGCCATGACCGGGTTGAACGCCACGCCCTGGCCGGTGACGGTCGTGCCCGCGTTGTCGCCATTGACCGGCTGCAACGGCGAAATCGCCGCATAGATCGTTTCGTCGATCAAGCTGACATTGCCGCCTTTGGCCGTCAGCGTCAGCGCGCCCTTGGCCGAAACGTACCCCCCGGCGGACACATCGAGGCGGCTGCCCTGGTTGATCAGGATGCTGCCCGAAATGTCGCCCAGCGTATCCGCGCTGATCGGCACAAATACCTTGGGCGCAACGGTAAGCCGGATCGAACCCCCGCCTGTCCAGGCCGAACCCTGCGGCGCGGTGTTGACGGAATAATCGTTGGTCCATTTGCCCGACACATCGAGCGTGCCATTGACGATTACATCGAACGGCGATGGCGGAGTGGCCGCGCCCGCATACGTTGCGCCGATATCGTCATCGCTGCGATAGGGATTGCCGACGCTGCCGATGCCCGGGCTGCCTGCCGTGGTCAGCTGATAGGTCTGCGCCGCGATCGTTCCGCCGGCAATGCGGACCGTGCCATCCAAGCTGATCGTGCGCCCGGCATCGAGTTCGAGCGTCCCGCCTGCGGCCAGTGTCAGGTGCACCGGCGCCGCCAGGGTGATTGCGCCGCTCGTCTGCAGCATTAGCGCCGAAAGGCCGGCCTGCGACAGCATCTGCGCATCGAGCCGGATATCCGCCAGGTTGGCCGCGACCGGGGCGCCGTTGTCGAGCACAAAATCCTGGCCCAGCCCGATTCCGGATTTGCCGCTGAACGCGCCGATGCGGAACAGCCCGCCCGACGGCAGCTGGGATTTGCTGTATTGCAGTTTGCGCGGATCGCCGGCGATGCTCGAACCGGCGCTGGCCACTTGCGCGCCGGCGAGCTGGTATGCGCCGGCAAAGGCGTTGCCGTAGACGGTGGCGCCAAACGCGATGTTAGATCCGACGATTTCGACCGCACCCGCATCGCGCCCTTCGTCATAGCTCGACACATATTTTTCGCCTTGGATCGCGGCATTGTAATACGTCTGCGAAATGCCGGCCCCCGGCTGCGTCGCGGTAAACCCGTTGACCACTGCGACATAGTCGCCATTGGCGCTGGCATTGGCGATGTTGACCGCGCCGCCCGATCCGGTGATCAGCTCGCTCGACAGCACATAGCCCGCGTCATACCGCACCCAGCCACCGGCGAAATCGAACACGGCGCTTTTGGCGATGGCGATGGCGGGTACTTGCGACGGATCGAGATTGCTGGTGCTGTTCTGCGCGCCGACATCGATGCTGATCGTGCCGCCTCTGGTCATCAGTTGCGCGGCCGATACGGGTACCTGGCTGATCGCGCTGGCTGCTTCGACCAGCGGCGAGCCCTGCCACGCCACCCCGTCGGACCGCACGCCCGATGTCGTGGCATCGACATACAGGGTCGCGCCGTTCAGCGTGAAACTGCCGTCGGTCGTGACCGAACGGTAATTGGGCGTGTCGCGCAATTCGTTCTGCTTGGCCGGGCTTATCACGACGCTGTTCGACGACGCGCTGACGGCGACATCCATCATGCCCGCAACGTCGATCGTCGCGCCCGCCGCGATCGACACGCCGCTGGCGACTTCGGGCTGCAACGCGATATTGCCCTGCGACGCATCGGCGCCGATCACGACATTGCCGCTGGGCGCGTAGATGAATGCGTTCTGCCCTATGGTGACCATCGCTGGAAACAGCGCGATCGCAGGGCCCGGCGTGGTCGACTGATACGTCGTGACCGAATCGCCGATTGCCACTTGCGATGTCTTGAACGCGGGCGGCGCATCCGGCGTGCCCTGCGGCACGGTTTCGCCATCGGCGTCGGGCATGATCACGATGCCGCTGGCCGTCGCACCGGTCGCCCCGCCGCCCAGCGTGACCGTGCCGCCGGTCAGGCGGATATAGCCATTGCGCGACACACTGGTGGTCGATTGCAACAGGCCATCGTTTTCGACCGTGCCGTTGATCGCGGTGCCCAGCGAAATATAACCGCGCCGCGATTCGATATAGCCCAGATTGACCACATCGCCCTGGTCGGGGGTGGGCGCCTGCGGCAGCGTCGGCACCACCGGAACCTGGCTCGACAGCACCAGCCCGCGCACGTTCGCATCGATGCTGCCTGCACCGCCGGCAGACGCGACCGCCCCGATGTTTTCGCCCGCCTGCAGGCTGACCTGACCATCGGTGGCATAGAGCGATCCGGCATTGATCACGCTCGGGCCGGCCAGGATGATATACCCGCCCTCGCCCGACGTGATCGTGGCGCCGCTGTCGACGATGACCGAACCCGCCGCCGGATTGGGCAGCGCGTCATTGGCGTTGTACAGCCCCTGCGGCAACAGCGCGGACAAGAGCTGCCCCTGATAACCGCCCACGCCGTTGACCAGCAGGCCGTTCTGCAGGAACGCGGTGTTGCGCTGCGCGATCGTCGAGGACAGGAAAAATTGCGCCTGACCGCTGGTCACGACATTCGACGCAAAATTGCCCAGTTCGAGCGTGCTGGCGATCAGCGCGTTCAGGCTGACTTGCGATTTCGGTCCGAAGATGACGCCGTTGTTGTTGAGGATCAGCACGGTGCCGTCGGCCTTGATCGCCCCCAGAATCTTGCTGGGATTGGCCGAATTGACCACGCGGTTGACTACGGTCCAGCCGGGTTGCGCAACCCCGCCCGACTGCTGCACGAACGCGAGCGTGGTGTTGGTACTGATGTCGAAATTCTGCCAGCTGAGCAGCGCATTCTTCTGCGTCTGGGTGATGGTAACCGTCACCGCGCCCGCGCTCGACGTGCTCTGCACCGGCGCCTTTGCGCCATCCCAGGTGTTGAGACCGGTGCTGTCGTTGGCCGCCAGGTTTGCGGTCGGTGCGGAATTGGCCGTGACAGTGCCGGCAGCGGCGCCCGCCGCAGCATAGACGGTCAGCGCCTTGACCGGGGCGATCGGATTGAGCCCGGCGGCCGAAATGCCATCGGTTACCGCCGATGCGCCATTGACCGAGGTATAGGCGGCATTGCGCGCCGATTGCACATAAATCTGCAATTGTGCGGCCTTCGTCTGCATCGCCTGTTGACGTGCCAGCGCATCAGTCATCGTGACCGGGCGCACCGGGGCCGCCGTCGTCGCCGCAGCAGCAGAGGCGGGATTGACGGTGCCGGCATTGCTGCGCAGCTTTGCCAATTGCGCGGCCGCCGGCGTGGAGGACAGGCCGAGCAGCAGCGCGGCCAAGCTGACGCCGGCGAGCGGATGCACGCGGCGCGCTTGTGGCGGCAATGGCAGCCTTGTCGCCCCTGCCGATCGTGTCCGTCGCATGGCTGCCATGATCAATTTGCCCTTTCGCGGGCGGGAGTGGCCGGCGCTGCGGGTGCTGGCGCTGGAGGGGCCGGGGCCGCCGGCGTCGTGCCGCCGGGGTTGCGCTCCGGGGTGCCGGACGGCGCGGTTTCCCCCGGCAACGGGGGCACCGGCACATCGATGCGATTGGTATAGATCGCGTCCGACAACGCCTGCAGTTCGAATTCGAACCGGCGGCGACCCATCTGCAACGGATCCTTGTGGGTAAGCTGGTAGCGCTTTTCGTAGCCTTCGATCAGTTCGCGACCGATAAACACCAGCCGTCCGTTCTTGATCCGGCATTCGTCCATCACCACCGCACGGTTCCTGGCCGATGCCAGTTCGCGTTCGAGCGTCGCGATCGTCTGCTGGCTGGCAAGCAGGCGTTGCTGCAACGCTTCGATCCGCGCGGCCTCGCTGGGCGGGGCATCGATCCCGGCCTGCGCCGGAGCCACAGCGGGCGCAGGCGCGCCGACCGGCGTTGCGGCAAATGCCGTGCCGGGCAGTGCCATCGTGCATGCGACAAGGGCCAGCAGCGCGCGCATCAGAACGCCACGTTCAGATCGAACTGGAACACGTCGATCGCCAGCGGTACGCCCGAAACCTGGTTGGTGCTGATCCAGCGGGCCGTCCCTGTCACCCCCTGTGACAAGCCGAGCGACCCGCCAAGCGTGAAGCCTTTGGCATTGGTCCCGCCAAGGTGGAACGAATCGTCGTTGAACGCATCGAGCACGACATCGCTCTGCAGGTATTTATAGCCCAGGAACGCGCGCCATTCACCCCATTGGCGCGGCGCGGGATAGCCGATGCTGGCCAGCACCTGGAAGCCCTGCCCGCCGCCGACGAACGGCGTGCGTTTCGCCGCGACCGGGTCGCAGATGTTGCCGCTGCCGCCCGCGCCACCGTTGTTGACCGGCTCGTAGGCTTCGCCGTGGCCGCAGACGTTGCGCGTGAACGCCAGATTGCGCAGGTATTCGCCCAGCAGCGTGAATTGCGTCTTGTCGCTGACCGGGACCTTGAGCACAGCCATCGCGTTGAGCACATGGAATTTTTCGGCAAGACCAAGCAATTGGTTGCCATCGACCGACTGCCCCGCGCTGTTGACGATATCGCGGATCTGGAACAGCGTGTTGCCCGATTGCACGTAAAACGGCGCCGACCAGTCGGTCGAACACTGCGTATCGCCAAACCCCAGCGCGCACGGCGCCGATGGGCGCCCTTGCGTGTTCCTGTAGAAATAATACCCTGCAGCAAGTTTGAGGTTGGCCTCGCCACCCAGATGCACCTCGCCCAGGATCTGGCCGGCAAACAGCCATTTCTGGTGGTTCTGCTGTTTAAGCGTTGCGGTATCCGGGAAATTCTGGTCGCCGAAATCGAGCGGGAACGCCCCGCCCCGCAGCGTGAAATCGGCATAGCCGAACACGCGGTGGGGGAAGCTGACTTGCGCGGCAATACCGTCGAATTTCAGCTCGGTGTTGAACAGCGCATCGGTCGACAGGAACGGATTGTCCATGCGCCCGGCAGTAATGACCGCGTTGCTGGTCAGCCGCTGTTCGATATAAGCCTTGTTCAGATAGACATTGCGCTTGTAAAACCCGTTGCCGAGCGTCGCGCTGGTCGATGTCGGCGCGTTGTTGTTGCCGCTGGCAAGTTCGACGCCGATTTTAGTCGATGAACTGACGCCGAAATCAAATCCGAGCCGCACGCGCACGCCCAGCAGGTTGTACTTGTTCTCGACCGCGTTCTCGAACGGGATCGCACCGCTCAGCAGGTCGAGCGGCCCGGAATTCACGATTGCCTGGAAATTGGGAACATCGGTTGCATTGAACCGGCTGTAGACATCCGATTGCGAACGCAGCCGCAGATCACCGTGAATGTGCAGGCCCTTGACCCATTCGGGGACCGACATACCGGGCGACGCCCAGCCTTCGACACGCGCCTGGTGCATGATGTCGGCGCGCAGATCGTCGCGGATCTGGTCGCGCACCACTTGCGGCACATAGGGCACGCGGATCGTGCCCGCAGCCGGCGGCGGCAGAGTGGCAGACCCTTCGGCGGGCGCAGGTGCGGACGAGCCCGGGCGGTCGATCATGGCCAGCGCGGCTCCGGATGCAGCGGGGGTACCTGTGGGACTGCCCTGCGGCGCCACGAGCGCGAACGCACGATGCGCGTCGGCTTGCGCGGCCAGCGCCAGATCCGCTTCCTGCGTCGCCTGTGCGATCAGCGCGTCGCCATTGGTGCGCGAGATCGTGCCTTGCGCGACCAGCAAACGCACCAGATTGACCATGGCATTTGTCGACGGTGCTTCGGCCACCCGCGCAGGCGTACCCGCACCCGCCTGCGCATGCGCGGGGGCCACACCCAGCAGCAATGCGGCAGGCGTGCAGAGCAGCAATGCAGCCTTGCGGGTCCAGATCGGTGACATCGAAACGTTCCTTCTAATCGTCTTGCGCCGGTGCCGGATATTCCCGGCCTACAACGATCGTTTGCCGCGCACCGTGACCTTGCGCGGAAAGCGCATGCCCGCAGGTGGCGGATCGAGATCGGCCGCACTGAGCAGGATTGCGCGCAACGCCTGGTCGCGATCGGGTCGGCCCGATGTTTTCAGCAATGTGACCACGGTCACCCGCCCGGCGGATGACATCGTGATCGCAAAATCGGCGGAGAACACCTGCCGGTTGACCCGGTCGTCGCGCTGCACCTTTTCCTGCAGCACGGCGCTGAGGTATCGCCCGTAGAACACATCGCTCATCGATGTGCCGCCGCCGCCGCCCGCGCCCGTGCCGCCGCAATTCGTGCCCAGGCACGTGCCGCTGCCGCCCATGCCTCCGCCATTGCCCGACTGCATCCCGAACGAATCCGCTCCGGCCTGCGCCGGCCCGTTGATCGACATCGCCGCCGGGGCCGCCGGCGCCGAGGCCGGCTTGGGCTCCGGATTGGGCACAGGATTTGGTTTTTCCGACGGATCGGGCGGTTTGGGTTCGGGCTTTGGCGGCGGCGGGGGCGGCGGGGGCGGTGGCGGCAGCATGCTGATCACGGCGGGCGGTGGCGCTTCCACTTTCACCCCGGTCGTCACGCTCATCTGGCTGTAGATAAACCACACGATCGCCACGACCACCACGACGCCGACCAGGAGTGGCCAGCGGCGCAGCAATCCCCCCGTCTCGGGTTCGTCGGCAGGAGGAGGTGATTGCGCCATTCCCGGTCACACGATCACGATGCAGTCGGCTTGCCGGTAACCAGCCCGACCTTGTTCAGCTCCAGCTGGCGGCACAAGTCGAGCACTTCCATGATCTTGCCGTATTGCGAGGCCTGGTCACCCTTGAGCACGATCGGCACGTCGGGGTTGGTCGCCTTGGCATTGCGCAACCGCGTTTCGAGATCGGAAATCGTCACCGGAAACGCATCCATGAAGATCTGGCCCTGGTTGTTGACCGTGATCGCCACGATCTTGGGCTGGACCAGGCTCTTGGCCGAGCTCGCCTTGGGCAGGTCGACCTTGACCCCCTGTACCGACGCGGTCGCCATCAGGATGAAGATCACCAGCAACACGTAGGCCAGGTCGAGCATCGGCGTTATGTTGATATCGTCATAGGCCTTGCGGCCGCCACCTACATCCATGGTTCAGGTCCTTGTGTGCGTGTCGTCAGGTCGGATCGCGCGGAGTTCAGAAATCGTCGACGCCGACCAGCGACATGTCGTCCATGCCGAAGTGGTCCATTTCGCCGGTCGCAGCCTGGTCGGCCTGCATTTCAGCAATCCGGGTCAGCAACTGGTCGATGAACACGCCCATGTCGCTGGCCAGCGGGATCACCATCGAGTTGAGATAGTTGTAGCCGAACAGCGACGGGATGGCGCAGAACAGCCCCGAAATCGTTGCCAGCAGCGCGGCCGCGATCCCCGGCGCGATTGCGTTGACGTTCACGTCGCCCGCCATCGCCACGCCGCCGAACGTGTTCATCACACCCATCACCGTGCCGAGCAGACCGATGAACGGGCCCCCCGAAATCGCGATCGTCAGGATCACCATCCAGGCATCGAGCTTGTGGTTTTCATGGACGACGACTTCGGAGGCGACCGCACGCATCGAATCGATCGCCTGCGAGGTCAGCGGGCGACTGCCCCAGCGCGCCTTGCGCCGGTTGAACTCCTCGATGCCGACATCGTAGATATGCGCGAGCGGCGCGTCCTTGATCAACTGGGTCTGCTTCTTGTCCAGCCCCTGGATCTGCGCAGTCGGCACCAGTTCGTCGTCCATCTGGCGAAACACTCGCATGAACGCCGCGTTGCCCTTGGTGCACTTGGCAAAGTACCGGAACTTGTTGGCCATCACCAGGGCCGAGATCGTCGTGAGCACGAGGCACACGCCGACCACCACTTCATCGACGCCTTCAAGCTTCGACAACACGAAAAAGAACACACCGCCGCCCGAGCTTTGCTTTTCGGCGGTTTCAGACACAGTGACGAGCTTGCCGCCCTTGCCTTCGGCTTCGGCCATGACCTGGATCATGCCGGCCGGGCGCGCGGTCTTGGACAGGCGCACTTCATCGAGTTCACCATTGAACGGCTGCCCCGCGGCCCCGCCGAGCGTGGCCGGGCCGGCAATCGCCGACAACGCGCCGGCGCCCGTGCCCTGTTCGGCGCCATTGACGTAGAGATGCGTCACCTTGCCATCGCTGACGAACGCCACCTGGCTCCAGTCACCCTGCTTCAGCGCGGTCTTGGCCTGCAGCGAAATGCCCGGGCCCGATACGAACGGCACGCCGGCGTTCAGCCCGACAGTCAGCCCGCCGCGCGCAAAGATCGCCGATGTGCCGGCCAGCTGGTCGGGCTTGACCCAGGCGGTGAACGTGAAGGGCGCCGCGGCCGGCATCGCCAGCGATCCGGATTCGGCGATCTGGATTTCGCCTTGTCCGGGAAAGCGCGCCGCGCTGCTGACGATCCCGCCGTCATCAAGCCCGGGAGGCGCCGATTTGGCGTTGTTGGCATTCGCGCTGGAATCGTTCGACGGTGTGCCGGGCTTTTCGGAGAAATGATAGACCGCCATGTAATCGGGGTCGTACGTGCCCTTTTCATCGGCACCGACCGGCGCGCTCTTGTTGCCGAAATACAGCCAGATCGCGCGTTTTTCGCCGCCATTGAGATTAGGCACCGAAACCCAGGCGGTGGCAATGCCCACGCCGGCGTCGAAATGTTCGATATGAAACGGCAGCGGCGTCTTGTTGTCGCTGTCGACAAAGCGGATGTCCGCGCCGTTGGGCATCGCGTCGGTAAAGGTGAAATTGCCGCTGTGCAGCCGCACCAGCACTACCGTGCGCCCGATCGCGCCGGTGACGTTGACCCCCGATGGCGATGTGTCGACGGTTACCGCCTTGCGGTATGACCAGTCCTTGTTCCACCAGCCCTGGTCCCCGGCGGCCGCGGCCGGTGCGGCTAGCCCCGACAGTCCCAGCACCAGCAGGATCGCCAACACGATACGGGTCACTTGGAATTCCCCCCAGATAGAAACATCATCAGAAATCCCCCTTGACCTGAAAATCGACCCGGGGATGAAAACGCTGCGTTGCCGGACCATTGGTCAGCGGTACGCCGGCCAGCACTTCGGCAGTAAAGTGCGTAAACAGCCGCGTGCGCAGCCCGCCGCCGGCACTGACCAGCCGATAGGCATTGATCTGGCCGGGCAGCACGCTGTCGACATGCAGGAACGCGCTGTCGACAAAGCCGTAGAACCGTGCCTCGCTCAGCCAGCGGCCAAACACGGTGGCAAACGACGGCGATCGCAATTCCAGGCTCGGCTCGATGCCGTTGTCGCCGACCGCTTCGGAAGACAGGTAGCCGCGCACCGTCTGCATGCCGCCGCCGGCGAACTGTTCGTTGGTCACCAGATGCGCATCGGCAAACTGGCCGGCCAGTTTGAACGCAGCGATCATGTCGTTCTTGAACGCGTACGAAAAATCCGCGCCCAGATTGACGCGCACAAAGTTTTCAAAAGTAAAGCTGCCCCGGTTCTGGAACGCATCGGCGGGCACGCATGTCGTACCCTGTTCGACGCAGACGACCTGGTGAAACGCGCGCAAACCCGTCGTCACGCCGAGCGAGAGATCGTAGCTGGTGTGCTCGCTTGCGCCGGCCCGGGCATATTGCACCTCGAAGGGCACATAGCGGATCGGCGCGGTACTGGCCTGCACGCCGTTGACCACAATCTTCTGCTTGAAGTCCTTGTAATCGAGCCCGAAACTGAATGTCTGCGATCCGGCCGACACTGGCAGGCGATACAGCAGCCGCCCACCCACCTGAAACCCGTTGCCCAGCACCGCCGACCCGCCGAGCGAGGCGACATTGCTGTTCGAATGATAGCCCGACAGCGACACCGTCCACGGCGAATTGAGAATGGGCACGGTGTATGACCCGGCAAACACTTCGGTGTCGGACCGTTTTTGCGGCGCCACCACATAGGTCGCCGAGATCGACTGCCCGGCCTGAAACAGATTGGTATAACGCACGCCCAGTGTCAGGCGCAGCGGCTTGGTCGACGGGCTGGCATCGTTGTCGATAGCGAAATTGGCATGCAGCGGACGTTCGTCGGTGACCGCCAGATCGACATCGATTTCGCCGCTGACCTTGCCGGGCTTGAACTGGGGATTGATCAGGCGGTCGGGAAAATGGTTGGCCGTGGCGACCTCGGCCTGCAGGACCTTCAGGTTGATCGGCTTGCCCTCGACCAGCGAAGGCACCTGCTCGCGCGCGACCCACAGCGAATGGTATTTGCTGCCCGAAACATGCAACTGGCCGACAGGCGCCTCGCTCACCGCGATCTGCACGATGCCCTGCGCAAAGCTGTCATGATCCTGGGTCGGCACATCGACCAGCACGGCGCCATAGCCCTTGGCAGCATAAGCGTCCTGCAAGGCTTTGCGCGCAGCCTCGACATCGTCCTTGGTGCGCCCCGGCCCGCTGTGCGCATAGACCAGCCGCTCGACTTCACTAGCTGAAAGTCGTGTGACGCCGCTCACATCGAAGGCCTGGATAAAGAATTTGTCCGGCGCGGGACCCTGGACGGCGGGCACGGTTGCGCCTGGCGCGCCGGGCGCAAGCGACTTGGCATCAGGGGCAATCGCGGCAACCGCGCCCGCCCCGTTTGCCAGCAACCCGGCCAGCGCGCCGCAAACCCATATCGGGCGCAGGCGCAATTTACTGAATGACACTGAATATCCCCGCGGCCCCCATATGGACCTTGGTAACTTTGTGTTTAACTTCTGTGACATTTTGCGACCGATCGACGGTCGCTGTGGCCCGCAACGGGACCACACACAAAAACAAGGGGCCCCGGAACGATCCGGAGCCCCCGTTTTGCAGACGTAACGGTCAGACTGGGTGATCAGAGACCAACCAGCAATCCCGAGCCATTGCCGCCTTCGGCGCATTTCTGGTTCGGCGTGGTCGGGGTGTACGTGAACACACCGGCCGATACCTTGACCTTGGTCGGAACCACGGCGCTCGTGAAGTTGAGCGGCGAGGCTGCGTAACCGGTGTTGGCGGTGCCGCCACCGGTCGTCGACTGGTTCACGTCCGAAGTGCCCTGCAGGAAGGTGCGGGCAACCGCAACCTGCCAGGCCGCCGGCACGATTCCGATGCTGGAGCTGGCGATGATGCCAGGGATCGCAGGCGACGGGCTGGTGAAGGCATTCTTGTTGATCTTGGTATTGGTCGAGTCGACAGTCAGCGCGCTGGTCAGCGTGGCGACGAGGTCGGCGATCGCCTGACGGTTGCCTGGCGAAACGAAGCAGGTGTAGGTCAGCATCTGGGTGGTCCCAACGATCGGGAAACCCTGGCTTGGCTGGGCAAGACTGTAGGTACCGGACAGGAGGCCGGTGCCGTAAGGCGTGCCGTTCTGATAGAACTGGTCAGTCCAGGCGAAGGGGTTCGAACGAACGATCTGGCCACCCGAAGCCGAAGTCGCCGAGCTCGAAGACGGTACGTAGTTGCCCGAGGCATCCGATTCGGGTGGCAGGAACGCCAGGGTACCGCCCTGGGTGTTGAACGCGGAAAGCGCGTTCTTCACTGTCGGCGCGTAGAACGTGTAGGCATAGATGCCGCCGGTTGGGGTGTAGCTGTTTGGCAGTGTCGCCAGAACCGCAGCGCGCAGGAACCCGGTCGCAGGCGTACCGACAGCGTCGCTGCCGGTCACGACGTCGGCCGAGATGTAGCCGACTTTGCCGTTGTACAAGATGTTCGAGTCGGTTGCGCTGGTGTTGTTGTAGGTGCTGGTGATGGCATCGTAATCCGGCGCGTAGTTGATCGTGGCAGCAACTGCGCTGCCGCCGTTGGCGACGATGAACAGACCGCTACCATTGGTCTTGGTCGGGGTTGCCGGTGCAACAGCCGTGCCGCCATTGGTGGTGGTACCGATGTTGCCGATGGCGCTGCCGGTCCAGTAGTCACCCGAGATCGTGTTCACTGTGCCGGCGTCGTTGCCTGCAGAATAAGCCGAACCATCGATATGCGTGTCCGAGCGGATCGACGTGTAGTTCAGACCGGTTGTTGCCGAATAGGGCAGGGTCTGAGCATTATGCAGGTACTTGTTGCCAACGAAATTGCGCTTGTCTGCCACGGGCAGCAACGGCGCGGTGACGCCCGGTGCCGAATAGTAGTTGTTGGTCGAAGTGGCGCCGCTGCCGTAGATCTTGTCCTGGCTGCAGACGGCGGCAAGGTGACGCGTGAAGATGTCGGTCGTGCCCGAGTTGTCCATGCGGCCAACCAGACGGATCGGCGCACCCGATGTGCCCCAGCGTGCAGCCGTATCGTTGATCGGATCGAACAGCGGGATGTTCTTGTTCGCCTGCGTCAGCGCCGCATCGTTCCAGTTGGTGATCATGCCGTTGAAGATGCCGCAATACAGCGAACCCGTCAGCTGAAGGGACGCAACAGCGGTGGTCGAACCGGCATAAACCGCTTTGCCCTTGGCGTTGAACGTCATCGTCTTGGTTGGCGTCGATGCATAGACCGTGTTGTAGACGATCGCGACCGGAACGACGAACAGCGGGAATTCAACCGCAGGACCAGCTTTGGTCGATGCGTTTGCGTTGTACAGCGTCAGGTTGGACTGAACGATCGGAGCGTCGGAAAACGCATATTGCACGTGGCTCCAGGCGTTCTGGCCGGCAATGCTGACGAACGGGTTTGGCACGTTCGAAGTCGAACCAGGCTGGCTCGTCGTCTTGCCGTAGCCGTCATCGAAAACGTCCGAAGCGTATTCCCAGGCCTTCTGACCCAGGCCCGAACCCGAACCGACGTACTTGCCCGAAAAACCATACGCGGCCAGGTTGCCGGTGGTCACCGAGTAATCGCTGAACTGTGGCTGCAGTTCGGTCATGTTCGAGCCAGGAATGAAGTACAGGCTCTTCGAATTGTTGGCCACGCCGCCCGAATAGGTGGTGTAGGCGCTGTACTGGATCGCGCCGGCAGGCTGGCTACCCGGTGCATATGCAGCGAACGTGCCGTTGTTGCAGGTCAGCGAAGGCGTGCCAGCGTATGTGTTGGCCAGGATCGTCTTGCTGCCAACATTCAGCGAACCACCGGTCGGGCCCGAACCGCCGGCAACAGCCTGGCCGTTGGCAAGGGGGTTAGGCGTGCCAAAGCAATTCATCGTGCGGACCAGGACGTTCTGGACGGCGGTCGAACCGACGCCATGAATCGAATAGTCGCCGTCGAACACGGTGTAACCGGCACCAGCGGCATACTGCGGGTTGCCGTAGATGTCAGGGGTCGAGGTCGGCGCGGTCGTGCCGTTGGTGGTGATGACGTACGTGGCGGGATTGCCAGGCGCCTGGATCGCAAAAGGGTTGTCGGCGAGCGACAGCGGAGCAGCAGGCGCCTGCGCGACGTTAACGACAGTGGCGTCGGCTTCGTACGCCTGGATGGCGAAAGGAGCAGGATAGGTCTGCGCCGAAGCGGCAGACGAGGCAGTCACGCCGGCAATGGCCGTCGCGAGCAGCAGGGAAGATTTGAAATTCGACATTGGTGAAATCTCCAACAGGTGAAATGACCCAATCAGACGATGCACAGACAACCACGCCATGGCCGGGGCGTGGGTGCGCACCGGCACCGCCCGATCTCGCGAGCAACCCCGACACAACTGGACATCCTGCAATCAACAAGACAAACGGAAACGCTCTAAAAATCCAACAAAATCAAGTAGATTCGTTGAATTCGTAGAGTAAATACCCGGGAGAATTCCCAAGTTTCTGCAATTTCATGGGATTTAGTGGCGACTAGCCCAGCATCCCCCCCAAGGACGGCAAGTCATCCCTGCCGACGACGGAGGTCTAGACACAATTGATTACATTTATGTGTTACATTTATTTCAATGCACAAAATTCCTGTCGAATACTTAATGCCATCAGGCTTTTTTTACACATCGGTTGCATGCGCACGATCCCGTCAAATTTGTAACAATGCTGACGCAAATTCCGCATAAATGCGGAGCGTGGGTCGGGGCATCGCGGGCGTTTTCCAAGCGTTTTCCGACCTATGTGCCCGCCGGATCATGCGCAGCCGGCGTGCCAGGAAACCGGGACAGGCAACGAGGCACAGGCCACGCCATCGCGACCGGCGGGCTGGCAGAACGTGGGAATTGGAAGAACGTGACTCTCTCCGACACCCCCGATTTGGCCGCCCAGGGCAGCGCGACGAGCGACGATTCGCGCGCAATCGGCGTCGCCGCATCAATCCTGCACGCACCGGGACATTCGGTCGCAATCTCGATCTTGGAAGTCTTCGAAACCCGCAATATCATCAGCCGCGAGGCGCTCGTCCGCGCGCAACTGGTCGCGACCGAAAGCGGTGAGCGGCTGGAGGCGGTGGTCACGCGGCTTGGCCTGCTCAGCGAAAGCGCGCTGTGCGACCATCTCGCCCTCGCCAGCGGACTGCCGGTCGCGCAAAGCGATGACTTGCGCGCGCCCTTCGCGCTCGACCAGCCGATCGCTGCCGATTTCCTGCGTGATATCCGTGCCGTGCCGATCGCGCGCGATGCCCATGGCGTATGCGTGGCTGTGGTCGATCCGTTCGACCCGTTTGTCGCACAATCGTTCCACTTCGTCTTCGGCGGCCAGGTGCGGCGCGTGATTGCGCGGGCCAGCGATATCGATGCCGCAATCGAACGCCTGTGCCAGGGCGATGACCAGCCGTGGCAGATCGACGATACCGCCAATGCCGATGATATCGACCGGTTGCGCGATCTGATCAGCGATGCGCCGGCGATCCGCGCGGTCAACCGCCTGATCGCCGAAGCCGTCGATACGCGCGCGTCGGACATTCATCTCGAACCCGCCGATGACAGCCTGGTCGTGCGCTATCGCATCGACGGCATGCTGCGCGAAGTCGCGCGATTGCCGCAGGCGATGAAAAGCGCGATCGTGTCGCGCATCAAGGTCGTGTCGGGGCTGGATATTTCCGAACGCCGCCTGCCGCAGGATGGGCGCCTGCGGCTGGCGGTGCGTGGCCACGAGATCGATTTTCGCGTGGCGACTTCGCCATCGATCCACGGCGAAAGCGTGGTCATGCGTATTCTCGACCGCTCGAACCTGACGCTCGATTTCGCCGCATTGGGCTTCGACGACACGCTTGCCCAAGGGTTTGCGCAAGTCGTCGGCCGGCCGCACGGCATCGTGCTGGTGACCGGGCCCACGGGCAGCGGCAAGACCACCACGTTGTACGCGGCGCTGTCGGCGATCAACAGTGTCGAGCGCAAGCTGCTGACAGTGGAAGACCCGATCGAATACCGGCTGAACGGTGTGGTCCAGACGCAGGTCCAGCCGTCGATCGGGTTTACCTTTGCCGCCGCGCTGCGCTCGTTCCTGCGCCAGGATCCCGATGTGATCATGGTCGGCGAGATTCGCGATACCGAAACCGCACAGATCGCAGTGCAGGCCGCGCTGACCGGCCACATGATCCTGTCGACGTTGCATACCAACACCGCGGCCGGCGCGATCAGCCGGCTGATCGACATGGAGGTCGAACCGTTCCTGCTGGGTTCGGTCCTGGCCGGCGTGCTGGCACAGCGGCTGGTGCGGCGGCTGTGCATGGCCTGCCGCGAACCGTATTGGCCCGATGCCGCTTTGCGCAGCGGGCTGGGATTGCCCGATCAGCAATTCCATCGCGCCACCGGCTGCGATGATTGTCGCCAGACCGGTTACAGCGGGCGGCTGGCGGTGTTCGAATTCCTGGTGATCGATGCGGCCATTGCCCGGCTGATCACGCAACGCGCCGAACCTGGCGCGATCGAGGCGGCGGCGCAGCAATCCGGGTTTCACAGCCTGATGCGCGACGGGTTTTCCAAGGCGGCGGCCGGCCAGACGTCGATCGAGGAAATCCTGCGGGTGGCGAGCGGCGAATGAGCACCGCGACCGCCTTTCGCTATCGCGCGGTCCGCCCCGACGGCAGCCAGGTTTCGGGCGAGATCGAGGCCAGCGACAAAGGCGATGCGATCACGCGCATCCGTCGCACCGGCGCCACGCCGATCGATCTGCGCGCGCTGGCCGCCGGCACGGCCAAGCCAGCGGGCAAGACCCGGCGCCAGCCGCGCGCGATCAGCCGCGCGCTGATCGGCGAACTGGCGGTGCTGCTCGGCGCCGGGCTGCCGCTGGATCGCGCGCTGGCGCTGGCCATCGACAATATCGAGAATGCCGCCGCCGCGCAGGCGATGGGCGTGCTGCTGATCGCGGTGCGCGAAGGCGCTCCGCTGTCGCGCGCGATGCTCGATAATCCGGCGCTGTTTACCCCTGCCGAAGCGGCGATGGCGGAAGCTGGCGAAGCCGGCGGCAAGCTGGCCGATGCGCTGGAACGCCTGTCCGACATGCTGGAGCAGGAGGCAGCGCTGCAGCGCATCCTCGTCACGTCGATGATCTATCCGATCGCGCTATTGGTCATCGCGGTCAGCGTGATCGGCCTGATGCTGCTGTATGTGGTGCCGCAATTCGAGCACCTGCTCGACAACACGCGCGCAAAACTGCCCGCCGCGACCTTGGCCGTTATCGGCGCCAGCCGCCTGCTGCGCGAAGACGGATTGTGGGCTCTGATCGTGCTGATCGGGATCACGCTCGCCCTGCGCCAGGGTCTGCGCCGCCCGGCGGTGCGCAAGCGGATCGATGCGCAGATTTTGCGCGTTCCGCTGCTGGGCGAGCTGTTGCGGCGGATCGACACCGCGCGGTTTGCGCATACGCTGGGCGCGCTGGTCGAGGGCGGCGTGGCGCTGCCTGCCGCACTGGTGCTGTCGCAGCGGGTGATTGCCAATTCGGTTATGGCTGCCGCCATCGGCAAAGTTGCCGAAGGCCTGCGCGAAGGTGGCGGGCTGGCCGGGCCGCTGGCCGCGACGCGCGTGCTGCCCCGGCTGGCGCTGGCGTTCGTGCGCACCGGCGAAGAGACCTCGGAACTGGCGCTGATGCTGCGGCGCCTCGCCATCGTGCTCGATCGCGATGTCCGCACCCGGCTCGAACGGCTGGTGGCTATTCTTACGCCTACGATCACGGTGGTGCTGGGGGCGGTCGTGGCCACGATCATCGCCTCGATCATGACGGCGATCCTCGGCTTCAATGATCTGGCGGTTTCCCAATGACGACAATGACCCCAACCCGCGAGCGCGGGTTCACCCTGCTGGAACTGCTGGTCGTGCTGGCGATCCTGGGTCTGCTGGCCGCGATCGTCGGCCCGCAGGTGATCCGTTATCTGGGCAGCTCGCGCACGCAATCCGCGCATGTTCAGGCCAAGAATATCGAGGCGGCGATGGAGCTGTACAAGCTCGACGCCGGGCGTTTTCCGACGCCCGACGAGGGCCTGGGCGCGCTGGTCAAGGCGCCGGCGACCGATCCGGCGTGGAACGGGCCTTATCTGAACGACGCCGCCGCGCTCAACGATCCCTGGGGCAAACCCTATCAGTTCAAGATCCCCGGCGATCACGGCGATGTCGATGTGTTTTCCCTTGGCTCCGACGGCCAGCCCGGTGGCACCGGCGAGGCCAAAGATGTCGGCAACTGGTGAGCGCGGCTTCACGCTGCTGGAAATGATGATTGCCGTGGCGATCATGGCGCTGATCACCGGGCTTGGCTGGCCGGCGGTCGGCCAGCTGCTGTCGCGCACCGCGCTGGCGCAGGCGCGCGGGACGCTGACGCTGACGATCGCGCGCGCGCGCAATCTGGCACTGACCCGCGACGCGCCGGTCACCGTGAGCCTGACCGCCGAGACGCCTGCGCAGCTGGTTTTGTCCGACGGCGCAGCGATCGCCCTGCCACGGGGCGTTTCGATCGACTGGCCCGCCGGCGGGGTCGTGGTCTATGGTGACGGATCGACAGCGGGGGCGACCGGCCTGATCCACATCGGCGCAGCCGGCAGCCGCTACACCGTCGATCCCGCCACTGCGCGGGCCAGCTTTGCCCCATGACCGCCGCCCCCTGCCCCATGATTGCGCGCGAGCGCGGCTTTTCGCTGGTCGAGGCCGTGATTTCGCTGGCCATCATCGCCGTGATCACTTTGACGCTGTTTGCCACCGTCACCGCCAATGCCCGCACCCGGCACATGGTCCGCCAGCGCCGCGAGGCGCTGATGGTCGCGCAGTCGCAGCTCGATCGCGCAGCGGGCGGGCTGACCGACGAACAGGGCCAGTGGGGCGATCTGCAATGGCATATCGATCGCCGGAATTACGGCGATAGCGATGCGTTTGCCCACAACCGGCTGGAACAGCTGACGATCACGGTCGAGGATCCGCTCCATGCCCCGCTGGCGCGGCTGACCACGGTACGGATCGCGCCATGACTGTGCCGAACGCCCGGACAGCGGGTTTCAGCCTGATCGAGATGCTGGTCAGCCTGGCCGTGCTCGGCATCGCGGCCGCCCTGCTGGCGACGGGCATCGGGCGGATCGGGCTCAGTCTCGATCTGGCGGACAAGGGCGACAGCCGCGTCGATACGGTCGCCACTGCGCAATTCGTGCTGCGCCACCGACTGGCCAGCGCCGTGCCGGTGGCCGATGCGCAGGCTGGCGCCGGCACGATCGATTTTGCCGGGCTCGACAACCGGGTCGACTTCCTGGCCGAACCGGCCGAGGGCGACCGTCCCGACGCGCTCCATTATTTCCGCATCGCGCGCGATCCCGGTGGCGACCTGACTCTGTTCAGTGCCAATTCGCTGGATCAGCGGGTCGATGCGCACAATGCCGCAACAGTCGGCTGGACCGCGCGCCCGCTGGTTTCGGGCACAGCCGCGATCGAAATCCGCTATCTCGGGCAGAATGCGTATGCGCCCGCGCAAGGGCTGGTGTGGCAGGACAACTGGTCGCATCGCGCTACGCTGCCGCAACTGGTGCGCGTGCGGGTCAGCTTTCCGCCCGGCGACCCGCGCACCTGGCCCGACCTGATCGTGCGCCCGCACGGCACGGTTGCCGACCCCTGCGCAGTGGCACCCGGCGATGCCGGTTGCGCGCCGGTCAAGGCCGTCGCAGCATGAGCGGGTTGCTGAACGCCGATATGCAGACTTTGCGCGGCTGGGCCGAGCAAGGCTGGCGCTGGTGGCTGGGCGAACTGGCCGGCCTGGTGCCGCGCCGCTGGCGCGAGGGTCGGCACCGCCGGCTGGCACTGTCCCTGTATGATCCGCTCAGCGGTCGCCTCGACCCGATCGGTGACGCGCGGCCGCGCGCGCCGCTCGCGGTGGTTCTTCCGCGTGATCTGGTGCTGACGCGGCTGATCGAAACCCCTGCGCTGGGCGCGCGGGATCTGAACAAGCTGATCACGCTCGATGCAGATCGCATCATGCCGCTGGCGCGCGGCGAGGCGCTGCTGGCGGCGTCCGCGCGCGGACCGGCAGGGCCCGGCCGGATACAGGTCGAAGTCGCCGGGTTGCCGCGCGCCCGGGCCGAGATGCTGTCGCTCGCGCTGGCGCATGCGCCGCGCGTGCCGGCGGCGGTGCTGGTCGGTGCGCCCGAACCGGGGCTTGCGCAGCCTGTCGACCTGCTGCCCGCGTTGCGCGCTGCGGGACTGGCCGGCGGCGTAGAGCGGTCGGCCGCGCCGCTGTGGCTGGCCGTGGCCTTCCTGTTCCTGATCAACATGGGCCTGCTGGTGTGGCGCGATACCGCCACGCTCGATACGATGTCGGCGCTGGTCGATCAGCAGGCCCCCGCAGTCAATGTCGCGCATGGTATCATTGCGCGCATGCGCCGCGAGGACGCGATCGCGGCCGCCACGGTGACCGCCCGGCGTAAACGCGAACCGCTGGCGCTGCTCGCGCGGATCGATGCCGCGTTGCCCTCCGGCACGTGGTTGCAACGCTTTACCTGGACCGGCGACAGCGTGAAGCTCGCCGGATTTCATCCGGCAAAGGCCGACGTGTCCGGCGCGTTGCGCACAGCGGGCATGGCGGTGGCGCGCTATGGCGACACATCGAATGCCGCGCCGTCGCCATTGGGCGAACCGTTTGAAATCACGCTCAAATTGGGCAAACGCTGACCATGCGCGCGCTCGCGCCCCGCGAATCGCGCCTGGTCGCGGTGTTGCTGCTGATCGCGGCGCTGGGGCTGTTCGACCTGGTCGTGGTCGATCCGCTGATCAGCGGTTTTGCCGCACGCGCGCAGCAGCGTGAGGCGCTGCAGGCGCGCTATGCCGCCAACGAGCGCACGATCGCCGCGATCCCCCGGCTCAGCCGCCAGGCCGCCGCCCGCGCGCATCAGGCGGACCTGTACACGCTGAACGCGGCCGACATGCCCACCGCTGCCGATGCGCTGCGCGACCGGATGCAGGCGGCCGCCAATGCGGTCGGCGCCGAGTTCCATGGCGCGGAGGATCTGCCCGGCGCACCCGGCATGATCGCCGCGCGCGTGGCGATGCGCGTGCCCGCGGGCAAATTGGCGCCCCTGATTGCCGCAATCGAAAATGCCACGCCGCTGGTTACCATCAAGGGCCTGTCGGTCAGCGCGGATGACGCGCTGCTGTCGGGCGCCGCTGCAAGTCTGGATGTGAAACTTGAAATCGCGATTGCCTTTCACGCCGCCGCCCGGCGGTAGCCCGGCGCGCCTGCCGTTCCTGCTGCTACCGCTGCTGGTGGCGGCGGCAGGCGTTCAGCTGGCACTGCCCGGCCATGTCGATCTGGCGACAGGCGGGCTGCCCGCGCGCATCGGGGTGACGCTGCCGCCGGAGCCGCCGCTGGTGGTGCTGCCCCCGGCGATACTGATCGCGCACGATCCATTCGTGCCGGTTGCCGTGCGCGCACCCGAGGCGCGCCCCGCCCCACCGCCCGATCCACTGGGCGGCGCGGTGATCGCCGGCGTGGTTCAGGAAGGCCGGCGCCGCGTCGGCGTGGTCCAGCGTGCGGATGGCATGGTGCGCCATCTGGCGGTGGGCGACAGGCTGGCCGGATGGCGGATCGACGCGCTGACGCCCGGCGGTGCGGATCTTTCGCGCGGCCGCCACCGCATCATCGCGCTGCCGTACGGCACGCACCCGGTACCGTCCCTTCCCCCGCACGCAGCCAAACCGACAGCGGATGACCAATGACCAGATCGACCAACACTATCGCCGCAATCGCCGTGATGTCGCTGTCCTGCCCGGGCACGACTGCCGCGCGCCCCCCGATCGATATCCCCGCCACGCCGGCGATTGCCGACGAAAAAGACCCGACAAGCGTGCTCGATCGCCCGGTGCGGACCACGGTCGTGCCCGGCACGGCCGCAATGCCGATGATGCCGCAGGCGGCCGCAAGACCGCCTGCGCACGGCGATATCACGATCAATTTCCCCAATGCCGATGTGCGCGCGGTCGCGTCCACAGTGCTGGGCGACTTGCTGCACAAGACTTATACCGTGGCGCAAGGCGTCACTGCAACGGTCACGCTGTCGACGCCCTACCCGGTGACGAAAGGCGCGCTGCTCGATCTGTTCGAGGCAGCGCTGCGCCAATCGGGCCTGGCGCTGGTGCCGGTGGCCGGTGGCTATGAAATCCAGAACGTCGCAGGCGCGCGTGCGCCGATCGCGCCCGAGATGACCGGGTCGGGCAGCGAGGTGATCACGCTGCACTTCATCAACGCCGACGAGGTGCGCAAACTGCTCGATACCGTGCTGCCCGGCGTCGTGACGGCCAGCGATCCGGCGATCGGCATGGTGACCATTTCGGGCACCACCGGGCAACGCGCCAGCGCGCGCGACCTGTTGCACCAGTTCGATGTCGATTGGCTGCGCAACACCAGCTTTGCGTTGTATATCCCCGAAAAGACCGATGCCCGGCTGATCGTGCCATCGCTCGACAAGCTGATCAATGCGCCTGACTCGCCCACCCACGGGCTCGTCCGGCTGATCGCGATGGATCAACTCAACGGCATCCTGGCGATCAGCACGCAACGCCAGTATCTCGACGATGTGCGCCGCTGGGTCGAAATTCTCGATCGCGAGGGCGAAAACAACGAGCGGCGGATCTTTGTCTACCGGGTGCAGAACAGCCGCGCCAAGGATCTGACCAAGACGATCAACGCGGCCTATGGCGGAATATCCGGCGCGGACAACGCGTCCGCCGATCAGGCCGGCGCAGGTCAGTCGGCGGGCGCCAGTCTGCCCCAGCCCGGCGCCGTTCCGGCCGCGCCTGTCGCCGCACCGACGCGCGCAAATGCTGCAGGCTCGGGCGCGAGCCCGGCGCAGGCCAAAATCACCGCCGACGATACCAACAACGCCGTCATCGTCTTCGGCACGGCGCGGCAATACGCGATCGTCGAGGATGCGCTGCGCAAGCTGGATATCACGCCCAAGCAGATCCTGATCGAAGCGGCGATCACCGAAGTCACGCTGACCGACGATCTGGCCTATGGCGTGCAGTGGAACTATTCGAACCCGAGCGGCAGCAGCCAGGTCGGTTATGCCAACACCGGCAACGGCGTGCCGCAGGCCCAGACATTTCCGGGCCTGTCGTTTTTCTATGCGCAGGGCAGCATTTCGGCAACGCTGACCGCGTTGCAGCAGCACACCAATGTCAAAGTCGTCTCGGCGCCAAAACTGCTCGTGCTCAACAACCAGACTGCATCGCTGCAAGTCGGCGACCAGGTACCGACCCAGACCGGCAGCACATCGAATGCCAACGGCACCTCGACCTCGATTTCCTATGCCGACACCGGCATCATCCTTAAGATCACGCCGCGCGTGAATGCCAGCGGCGTGGTCCAGCTCGATGTCGCACAAGAGGTCAGCGGGGTCAGCGGGTCGACCGGCGGATCGACCATCGAAGGCATTACTCCGACGATTTCGACGCGCAAGATATCGACCACGGTCGAAGTCCACGATGGCCAGGTGATCGCGCTTGGCGGCCTGTTCAGCGACACCAAGACCGTCAGCAAGAACGGCATTCCGTTCCTGTCGCAGATCCCGATCGTCGGCGGCCTGTTCGGCACGCACCAATACAAGGACACCCGCACCGAACTGATCGTGCTGCTGAAGCCCCATGTCATCGCCACAGAAGACGATGCGCGCGGCATTACCGACGAGCTTGCGCGCAAGCTTCACGCGCTGCCGCGGCTGCGCAGCGAGGGCGGGATCCCTTGATCGGTCCCGATCGTCCTGTCCCCGCGTGCGAACAGGGCTATGGCCTGATCGCCGCGGTGGCGGCGATCGCGGTGTTCGGTGCGCTGGCGCTCTCGGTCGTCACTGCGACGCGCGTCTCGATTGCCGCCGGCGCTGGCGAAATGGCGCGCGCGCGCGCCGATGCCGCTGCCGATGCCGGCCTGGCGATTGCCGAGCACGGCGTTGTTACAGGCAATGACCAGTTTCTGGCGCTGGTGCACGGACGCGCGCGTGAAATCGAATTCGATGGCAGTCGGATCACCGTGCATGTGGTGGACGAGCGCGGCAAGATCCCGCTCGGCCATGTCGAGGCCGACACCACCGCGCGCATGCTGGAACAGGCTGGCCTGTCGGGCGAGAACCTGACGATCGCGAGCGATTCGCTGCAGGACTGGCTCGATGACGATGACCAGCCGCGCAGCGCCGGCGCCGAAAGCGCATGGTACGCCCGTCAGGGGTATGGCCCGCGCAACGGCGGGCCGCTGACCGTGGACGAGCTGGCGCGGGTGCGCGGGTTCGGGCCACGGCTGGCCGAGCGGTTGCGCGGCTATGTCACGGTCGATCCCGATATTCAGGCGTTCGATCCGACCTATGCCCAGCCCGGCGCGATCGCGGCGATGACTGCCAATGGCGACCTGACGCCCGAGGCGATCCAGGCCCGGCGCGAAGCCGATGGCCAGCAGGTGGCGCTGGAAATTGTCAAGCCGGGGCAGTTCCTGAACCGCCCGCTGACCATCATCGTCGATGCGCAGACGCCCGATGGCGGTCACGCCCATCGCGAAGTGGTGATCGTCGTCACCGGCAAACCCGCGCAGCCCTATCTCATCCACGCGGTGCGATAACGTCTCAGTCCGGACTGGCCGCAGCGACCGCAAGACCCCATGGGGCAAACATCGCGTGCGGAGAGGCAGCGGCGCCTTGTGCGATGCGCAGGTTCGGCACCGGGCGGCGGCCATGGCGCGCCAACACGCGGCGCGGGGCGGTGAAACGGCCGATCGCGGGCACCGCCTCGTCTTCGGGCTCTGGCTGCACGCCGGTCAGCCCTCGGGTCCAGTGCGCAGCACTGCCCGGCATCCGGTAAAAGATATGCGCGCCGATGCGGGCGACCTGTTGCCCGGTGGCGGCCCAATAGGGCAGCACGTAATCGGCGTGATAATGCGTGGCGCCGGCGACATGATCCGGCACTGCGCCGTCGAGCACGGTCTGCGCGATGCTGCGCGCCAACGTCAGCGTCGTGTCGGACATGCGGCGGTTGTACGATCCGTCGCAGGCAAACGAGAACTGGCACCCGGTCGAGCGCGACGATCCCTGAAACACCACGCCGCACACGGTCTTGGGAAAACGGGCATCGCGCGTGCGGTTCAAAATGACCTGGCCGACAGCTTCCTGCCCGGACACCGGCTGACCGGCGGCTTCGTAGGCGATGGCCAGGCTCATGCAATCGAGCGCGCGGTCACGGCTGTCTGCAACTGGTGCGGCATCGATCGCGGGCCCGCCAAACAGCGGCACGGCAGCGGGCGCGACCAGCGCGACATCGCCTTGCGAATCGGCAACTTGCGCGTGGGCCGATCCCGCCGCCCCGATCAGCAGGACAGCAGCTTGCAACGCCGACAACAGTCTGGAATGACCCCAAAACACGGTTAAGATTTCCCCCACGCCCCCTTTGCCTAGTGGCCGAAATTTGTTTCATTTGATTGACACATTCGCGCGCAAAGGAGGGATTGCCGACCGGTGATGGGTTGTGCGACCGGGGATGTGAAACGTGATTCGAGCAAAGCGGATTGGCCAGCGCCTGGCGATGGCAATTGCAGTATCGATCGGCCTTGCGGCCGCGCCTGCTGTGGCGGATCCTGCACAGTTGCCCGACCGCCTGCTGACCTGCTCGATCGGGCATATTACCAATTTCGACCCGCATATCGAACAGACGCCAGATCAGCTGACGTTCGACGGGCATCATGCGTTCACCCTGTTCCTGCCCGGGATACCCGCGCTGGTGGGCCGCCCGCCCGATGCTGCCGAAGATGCGCCCCCGGTCGATCCGCGCACGCGCATCGTGCACGATCCCGATCATATTTCCGGCCAGCCGTCTTCGCAGTTCGGGCGCATCGTCGATATGTGGCCCGATCGCGTGGAACTGAGCGCGACGATCGAGGGCCCCTTGCTCAACATGATCGTCGTCCATCCGGTCGACATCGAACATGGCACGGCCAGCCTGTTCATGATGCGCGCGACCGAACTGACCCATTATCAGCCGGAGCATTTCTATCAGGGTACGTGCAGGATCGTGACCGGCAAGATGGCGCACGAGGCGATGCGGCGGCCTGCCTGATCAAGGGTGCATGTGCAACGCGATGTTTGCGGCGCACAGCATGAGGCACGCGCCAATGCAACCGGGCTCGAAACCCGGCAGCGACGTCACACGCGATACCGCGCGCGCTGCGGCGCGCAGACGGGCCCTGCGTGCAGCCGGCGCGCGCGGCGGTGGGGCCCGCCCCGCACGCAGCGCCTGGCGCGCACGATCGATCACTTCGCGCGCCAGATCCGCCGATTCTGCGTGAGTCAGGGCGCGCTGCTGCGGCACAGGGTTTGGGGCCGATGACATTGTAAGGCTTTCCGCGATGGCCGGCGCAACCTTGCGCCGCTGTGTCCAAACCTAACCACGGTGCTTCAAAATCCGGTGAAATCGGGCCGGCGATTAGCTACGGAGTTATACGCAGCCCATCACGCCAATGGGCCCAGCGCGTCGATCCGGCTGCGCAGCGATCCCAGCAAATGCGCGAACCGGCGCCATTGGTCGACCCCGTCACGATTGAGCGGCGCGCGCACTTGCGCGGCGCTTTGCGTGGTGCTGGGACGGCGGTTTTCGTGGAACGCCAGGCACGCCGGCTGCCATTCGAGCCCGCAATCGGCGAGCAGCTGCCGGATCACGGGTTCGGGCCGCTCGACCAGCGTTTCATGCGCGATCTCGATCATGTGCACGCCCGTCACCCCGCGCCAATGCGCCATCAGCCCGCGATAGGCACCATAATACGCCACCAGTTCGTCAAGGTCATAGCTCCAGGGGCAGGTCTGGTTGAACAGCGTCTTGTACAGCGCGTAACAAGTACCCATCGGATCGCGCGTGGTGTGCACGATGCGCGCGTCGGGCAGCGCGCGGGCGATCAGCGCGACAAGCCGCCAGTTGTCCGGCAGCTTGTCGACAAAGCATGCTTCCGGCCCGCGCCAAGGCGCGGTCAGTTCGGCATAGCGCCGGCCGATCGCTGCCGGATCGAGCCGCCGGCTGGCCAGGATCAGCGCTCCGGCGTCGGACGGATCGACGCCGGCGCTGCGCGCCACATCGGCCAGCGCCCGCGCGAACGCTGATGATTCGCCGACTGTCCCCACCTGGCTGTGGCTGGTCAGGATGCGTTCGACCACGGTCGAGCCCGACCGGGGCAGCCCCAGCACAAAGATCGGCCGGATACCGCGGAAACCGCGCACCGGCGCAGGCGTTTGGCCTTGTGGAAATTTGCGGCGCAACAGATCGATCATGCCCAGATCGCCGCGCACATCGTAGGCCAGCGAGGCGCGCATCAGGCGCGCCCCGGCATCGAGATGCACGAAACTGGCCATGCCCTCCCCCAGATCCTCGTGGCATTTCGCCGCCGCGTAATGCAGCTGATACCGCGCGCGCGCGGTCTGCACGCTTTCCGGCAGGCGCGCCAGCAGGGCTTCGATCGTTGCGACATGCGTGGCGCCAGGTGTCTGTCGTACCAGTTGCACCAGATTGAGCCACGCCTCGGCGTGAAACGGTTCGCGTGCCACCGTGGCTTCGAAACCGGCGGCGGCGGCAGCGGGATCGCCCAGATAGCGCGCAATGACGGCGCGGTTGAAATGGTGCAGCGCCAACTCGGGCGCGCCCGCGATGGCCCGGACGTACGCGGCGCGGGCCATCTCGAAATCGTTCAGCAACGCATGGGCGTCACCGATCATGCCCCACAGCGTCGCGCAATCGGCCGGCGTGTCGCCCGATGCGGTCAGCTTTGCTTCGGCGACGGCCAGCGCCGCCCGCGCCGCGCCGGTGTCGTTCGACACCAGCAGAACACGGGCGCGCCGCAGGGCAAAGTCCGCGCATTCGGGATGCAACGCTTCGCCGTGCTCGACATGCGCAAGCGCGGCCGCGAAGTCGCCAAGCAGGAACGCGGCCTGGTTGGCGATCAACCGCGCCGCAAGGTCGCCCGGATTGATTGCCAGCGCGTCTTCGGCACGGCCGCGCGCGACGGCAATCGCGCCGGTGGCCATGCCATGGCTGGCATCGGCCAGCGCGCGCCGCAGGTCAGCCGATTCGTCCACGCGGCCAGGTTAAGCCGTCTCAGTTACGCGCAGGACACCGTGCCCCCGGCGCGCAAGCCGTCGTCGTGATGCCGGTATCGAGGTCCAGCTGGCTGACGTTGTTGTTGCCATAGATCGCCTGGCTGTCACTTGCCGTCATGCTCCCGTCGGCGCCCGGCGCCATTCGCGGCAGCGAGTTGGACCCGAATTGCGCAGCCGCCGGTTGCGCGATCAACAAGGCTTTAGCATTGCCCGGCGCCTGGTTGAACGTGAAAGTGTAATTGCCGCTGGCCGCGGTCAGTCCGCTGCCGACGATTGGGAACACGCCCGGATTGCTGCCGCTAAGGGCCGTCGTCGTCCAGACTGCCGTGCCACCAGTCACTCCCTTGATCGTATCGTTGTTGACCAGCCCGTTTGCGCTGATCGACCCCGTCAGAGCGGGCAGCGGTGCGCCCGGAGCAATGGTCACCGGTGTGGCGACATATGTCACGGTCAGGCTGGCAGGGGTCACCGCCAGATTGGCGCCTGTATAGCGCAGCGTATAGTTGCTGCTGGCGCCAAGCGACCCTTGCGTGATCGCATAGGTGCCGACATTGCTGGCGCTGGTGGCTGTGGTCGCCAGACTGCCGGTCAGCGTGTCGCCGTTGACGAGGCCGGTTTCGGAATACGTCAGCGCCGGATTGGCCGCGCCATACGTGCGTGTCTGGCCGCTGGCCGTGACCGACAGGCTGGCGGGATTGATCGTCAGCGCGCTGGCGTTGGCGGCGGCCTGCACGCTATTGACCGTGTAATTGGCGCTGGTGCTGGCGATGCCGCTGCCGCTGATGCCGTAAGTGCCGACATTGCTGGTACCGTTTGCGGTTGTTGACCAATTGGCAGTCCCACCGACAACATTGCCCGCCGTATCGCCATTGACCAGCCCGGTTTCGCCGACGCTGCCCGACAAGCCGGCCGGCGTGGTGCCATAGGTGCTCGATGCGGCATTGGCGGTGTAGGTAACGGTCAGTGTGGCCGGATTGACCTTCAGTGCTGTCGCGTTGCCCGCGCCTTGTGCAAAGGTCACGTTATAGTTGCCACTCGCGCCTGACAGGCCTGAACCGTTGATCGCATACGTGCCGACGTTGCTCGTCGATGTCGCAGGCGTCGCCCAGGCGGCGGTCCCGCTGGTGACACCGCCGACAGTGTCGTTGTTGACCAGGCCTGTCGCCGAAACCGTGCCGGTCAGGCCCGAAGGCGTCGTGCCATACGTCGATGATGCGGCCGCCGCGTTGTAGGTCACGGTCAGGCTGGCCGGCGTGACGCCCAGATTGGCGCCGGTATAGCTCAGCGTGTAATTGCTGCTTGCGGCGAGCGACCCTTGCGTGATCGCATACGTGCCGACGTTGCTGGCGGCGGTAGCGGTGGTCGTCAGGCTGCCGGTCAGCGTGTCGCCGTTGACGAGGCCAGTTTCGGAATAGGTCAGCGCCGGGTTGGCCGCGCCATACGTGCGTGTCTGGCCGCTGGCCGTGACCGACAGGCTGGCGGGATTGATCGTCAGCGCGCTGGCGTTGGCGGCGGCCTGCACGCTGTTGATCGTGTAATTGGCACTGGTGGTGGCGATGCCGCTGCCGCTGATGCCGTAAGTGCCGACATTGCTGGTACCGCTTGCGGTTGTTGACCAATTGGCAGTGCCACCGACAACATTGCCCGCCGTATCGCCATTGACCAGCCCGGTTTCGCCGACGCTGCCCGACAAGCCGGCCGGCGTGGTGCCGTAGGTGCTCGATGCGGCATTGGCGGTGTAGGTAACGGTCAGTGTGGCCGGATTGACCTTCAGTGCTGTCGCGTTGCCCGCGCCTTGCGCAAAGGTCACGTTGTAGTTGCCACTCGCGCCTGACAGGCCTGAACCGTTGATCGCATACGTGCCGACGTTGCTCTTCGATGTCGCAGGCGTCGCCCAGGCGGCGGTCCCGCTGGTGACACCGCCGACAGTGTCGTTGTTGACCAGGCCTGTCGCCGAAACCGTGCCGGTCAGGCCCGAAGGCGTCGTGCCATACGTCGATGATGCGGCCGCCGCGTTGTAGGTCACGGTCAGGCTGGCCGGCGTGACGCCCAGATTGGCGCCGGTATAGCTCAACGTGTAATTGCTGCTTGCGGCGAGCGACCCTTGCGTGATCGCATACGTGCCGACGTTGCTGGCGGCGGTAGCGGTGGTCGTCAGGCTGCCGGTCAGTGTGTCGCCGTTGACGAGGCCGGTTTCGGAATAGGTCAGCGCCGGGTTGGCCGCGCCATAGGTGCGCGTCTGCGCCGTGGCGGTGACCGACAGGCTGGCCGGCGTGATCACGCCAATCATGCCGGTGGCGCTGTTGGGCAACGCATAGTTCGACAGGTTGGTACCCGAATTGGCCACGAAATTGGCATTGCTGAGGTTGGCCGTGACCGCAATGCCGCTGCCGGCATTGGCCGAACCATACGTGCCGACTGTCTGGTTGACCACAGCACCCTGCCCGTTGGCAAAACCGCTGAGCTGGTAATTGCCCGAGGTCAAAGTGGCGACAGTGGTGCCGTCATAGGTCTTTGAGATCGTGCCGGTCAGGCCGGCAGTAACGGCGATCAGCGGCGCCTTGGTGATGGTCAGTGCGCTCGCGTTGCCGGGATTTTGCGCAAAGGCCACATTGTAATTGCCGCTCGCGCCGATCAGTCCGGACCCGTTGATCGCATACGTGCCGACATTGCTCGTCGACGTTGCAGGCGTGGTCCAGGCCGCCGTGCCACTGGTCACGCCGCCCAGGGAGTCGTTGTTGACCAGGCCCGCCGCCGAAACCGTGCCGGTCAGGCCCGAAGGCGTCGTGCCATAGACCGACGAGGCCGCTGCCGCGTTGTAGGTCACGGTCAGGCTGGCAGGCGTGACGCCCAGATTGGCGCCGATGTAGCTCAGCGTGTAATTGCTGCTGGCGCCAAGCGACCCTTGGCTGATCGCATAGGTGCCGACATTGCTGGCGCTGGTAGCGGTGGTCGCCAGGCTGCCGGTCAGCGTATCGCCGTTGACGAGGCCGGTTTCGGAATACGTCAGCGCCGGATTGGCCGCGCCATAGGTGCGTGTCTGGCCACTGGCGGTGACTGTCAGGCTGGCCGGCGTGATCACGCCGATCATGCCGGTGGCGCTGTTGGGCAGCGCATAGTTCGACAGGTTGGTGCCCGAATTAGCCACGAAATTGGCATTGCTCAGGTTGGCCGTAACCGCAATGCCGCTGCCGGCATTGGCCGAACCGTATGTGCCGACGGTCTGGTTGACTGTCGCGCCCTGCCCGTTGACGAAGCCACTGAGCTGATAATTGCCCGAGGTCAGCGTGGCAATGGTGGTGCCGTCATAGGTCTTGGTGGCCGTGCCGGTCAGCGCCGCGGTGATCGCGGTCAGTTGCGCTTGCGTGATCGTCAGCGCCGTCGCGTTGCCCGTGCCTTGCGCAAACGCGATAGTGTAATTGCCGCTTGCGCCCTGCAGCCCGGAGCCATTGATCGCATACATGCCGACATTGCTCGACGACGTCGCCGGCGTGGTCCAGGCCGCCGTGCCGCTGGTGACGCTGCCGACCGTGTCATTGTTGACCAGCCCCGTCGCCGAAACCGTGCCTGTAAGGCCCGAAGGTGTCGTCCCGTAAACCGACGATGCCGCCGCCGCATTGTAGGTCACGGTCAGGCTGGCGGGATTGATCGTCAGTGCGGCGGCGTTCGCGGCGTTTTGCGCAAACGTCACGTTGTAGTTGCTGCTCGCGGCCGACAGCCCCGCGCCGTTGATCGCATACGTGCCGACATTGCTTGCCGATGTCGCAGGCGTCGCCCAGGCGGCGGTCCCGCTGGTGACACCGCCGACAGTGTCGTTGTTGACCAGGCCTGTCGCCGAAACCGTGCCGGTCAGGCCCGAAGGCGTCGTGCCATACGTCGATGATGCGGCCGCCGCGTTGTAGGTCACGGTCAGGCTGGCCGGCGTGACGCCCAGATTGGCGCCGGTATAGCTCAACGTGTAATTGCTGCTTGCGGCGAGCGACCCTTGCGTGATCGCGTACGTGCCGACGTTGCTGCCGCTGGTGGCGACAGTCGCCAGGCTGCCGGTCAACGTATCGTTGCCGACCAGACCGGTTTGGGAATAGGTCAGCGCCGGATTGGTCGCGCCATAGGTGCGCGTCTGCGCGGTGGCGGTGACGCTCAGGGCGGCGGGCGTGATCACGCCGATCATGCCGGTGGCGCTGGTCGGCAGCATGTAGTTCGACAGATTGGTGCCCGAATTGGGCACGAAGTTCGAATTGCTCAGGCTCGCCGTGACCGCAATACCGCTGCCGGCATTGACCGAGCCATAGGTGCCGACCGTCTGGTTGACTGTAGCGCCCTGCCCGTTGACGAAGCCGCTCAGCTGGTAATTGCCCGAGGTCAGCGTGGCGACGGTGGTGCCGTCATAGGCCTTGGTCGTCGTACCGATCAGCCCGGCCGTGATCGCCGTCAGTTGCGCCCCGCTGATTGTGAGCGACACCGGTACCAGGTTCAGGTCATACCCCTGCTGGTTCGAATAGAGTCCGGTCAGCGCTGCCGTATAGGTGCCAGCGTTGGTCCCCGTGACGTTCGGGTTGGTCGCGGTGCCCAGGATTTCGGCGCTGTTGGCATTGGCAGGCACTGTATAGCCGCTGACCGAATGCGCGTTGCCGTCATAGGTGATGGTGGCCGAATTGCCGGTGATCGTCAGCGGAGCGAGGAAAATACGCAGCAGCGGCGTGGTGCTGCTGTTGTAGATACGCCAGGTATTGGTGGTGCCGCCGGCGTCGTCGATCGCCCAGCCGGCGCCTGTAAACGTCGCCAAATTCTGCATTGCCGCCGTCGTCACACCGGTGCCGCCATTGGTATCGGTCCGGCCAGTGGTCTGCGTGTTGAAGAACGAGGCAGTCACGGTACCCAGGTTCGACCCGACCAGGCCGCCAAGCGCCGTGGCGGTCGAGACCGTGCTCTTTACCGCACCCGTGGCGTAACTGGTGGTAATCGTGGCAGCAACATTGCCGGGCAACGGCGCATTCTGGCCGACCAGCCCGCCCGCGTTGGCTAGCCCCTTCAATGCGCCCGACGTCACCGCACCGGTGGCGTATGTGTCGCTGATCGAATGGTAATTGGCCCCGACCAGGCCGCCGACGAAATTCGCGCCCTGGACAGCACCGGAGGCATAGCTTTGCGAAATTGAGCCATCCGAATTGCCCGCCAACCCGCCGACATTCGATGCCGTGCCGGTTGTCTTGCCAGTCGCGTAGGCGCCGATGACCGTGCCGCTGGCATCGACCTGTCCGACCAGCCCGCCGACATTGATGGTGCCGCTGACGGCACCGGTCGCATAGCTCGCGCCGGCGGCATCGTTGGCGATCGCCCCGCCATTGTCGCCGACCAGACCGCCGGCAATGCCGTTGGTCGGATCGTTGCCGAACACCTGGCCTGTGGCATGACTTCCCAGGATTTTCGCGCCACCGGCGTTGAAGCCGACCAGCCCGCCAACCGACGTGCCACCACGCACCGCGCCTGTCGCATAGCTGTCGGTAATCGTGCCGTAATTCTGGCCGGCAAGGCCACCACCATCGCCGACCGTACCGCTTTGCGTCACGGCGCCAGTGGCAAAACTGCCGGTGATCGTGCTCATATTGGCATTGCTGCCGACCAGGCCGCCGATCACATCGGAGCCCTTGACCACGGCGCTCGAATTCGATCCGCCGATCGTGCCAAAATTCTGCCCGACGAGGCCCCCGGCAAAACCCGCACCGTTTTCGTTGATGGTACCGGTCGAATAGCTGTTGGTGATCGTCCCCTGGTTTTCGCCGGCCAGGCCACCGAGATTGCTGTTGGCGGTGATCGACACTGCGGTCACGCCCAGGTTTTGCACCACGCCGCCCGAACCGATCGCGCCGAACAGCCCGACATTGTCCGCGCTCGGCAGATTGATAGTCAGGCCGTTGATCGTGTGGCCCTGCCCGTCGAGGCTGCCGGTAAACCCGGTGCCTGCCACGATGGTATCGCTGGCATCGGTGCCGATCGGCAGAAAGCCCGCGCCGGCGTTCCACGCCGACGTGCCGGACGCGCTGATATTGCCCGTCACGACAAAGCTGGACGCGAGCAATGCGGCGGAATTGATGCCTTGCAACCCATAGACGTCTGAAATCTGGTAAGGGCTGCCAGCGCTGCCCGCCCCGCCCGTCACGCGCAGAAAACTGGCGCTGTTGGTATCGAAGCTGAAATCCGTGGCCGAAAACGACGGCAGGCTCGCGCTGTTCTGCATCCAGTTGCCGTTGGTCAGGCTGAACATGCCGACATTGACCGCAGCGGTTGCCGTAACAGTGCCCGTCTGCGACACGCCATTGCCTGCGGTCAGCACCAGCGAGCCCGTCAGTGCGGTGATCGGCGCGCTGATCGCAATGTTGTTGTATGCCTGCAGCGTCAGCGAATTCGCGCTGTTCCAGCTGACTGCGCTGGTGATGTTGATATTGCCGCTGCCGGTCGAGGCCGTGCCATAGGAGCTGGGGCTGATCGCCGTGGACGAACCGGTCGCACTCGACGTGCCGGTCGTATCGTTTGCGCCCGATGTCGTCAGGATGACGCTGTTGGTGGCCAGCGCATTGGACAACGATGTCGCTCCCGCCGCATCGATCGTCAGGTCGAGCGGATCGAGCAGCCACGTGCCGGTCTTGCCATGCGTGGCAGCCGTCGTGATCGAAAATCCGCTGAAATCGACGGTATTGCCGGAGGTCTCGATATGACCGCCGTCGCCGGTGGCGCCCGTCGCACGGGCGGACAGCGTGGCATTGCCGGACAGGCTGTCGCCCAGCACCTTGATGTGGCCGGCATTGCCACTGGCCGAATCGACGCTGATGCTGCCGCCAAGATCGATGCTGCCCGAACGGCCGCTCAGGCTTTGCGCATTCACGCTGGCGGGCAGATTGACCATGTTGCGAACCGCATCGCGCGCCGCGCCGCCCGAAACGAGCGCGGCGGAACCGTCCGCCGACAGCGCTGCGCCGCTGGGCAGCGCCACCTGCAGGAAACCGCCGCCATTGATATCAAGCGTGGCTACAGTGCCCGCACCGATGACGACCCGGCCCGCCGGCGCCAGGATCCGGCCCGATGTTGCAACGCTGCCGCCCAGCAGGCCAACAAACCCGCCGCTCGCCGTCGTGATGCTGCCCGCATTGCCGATGCTGCCACCGGTTCCGCTGAACGTGCCTTTGCCCGCCAGGAAATCCTTGTCGGCAAGATCGAGCGTCGAGGCCACAAACCCGCGCCCGACCGAGATCGCGCCGGTCGAAGTGATCTGGATACCATTCGGATTGATCAGGTAGACCGTGCCCGTGGCCGTGATATCGCCCGCGATCACCGACGTGGTGTTGCCAGTGACGCGGTTGAGCGTCGCGCTGTTCACCGTCGGCTGGACAAAGACGACTTTGTCGCCTGCGCCGACATTGAAGCTCTGCCAGTTGATCACAGCATTGGCCGATGACTGATTGACCGTCAGCGTCGAAGCAGTGCCGGCAATGCTGGCATTGCCCGCGGCAACCGTACCGTTCGACGGTAGCGCGTTGGCAAGGGCCGCGCCGCCGGACGATGTCGCGAAAAGAGCCAGCGCGCTGGCGGTCAGGTTCAGTTTATACCGGGAAAGACGCATGGACGCGCTCCTGTAAATATCGAATGCGTCAGAGACGGAATGTGAGATTGACCGAGACACGCGTCGGGTCGATCGATTGCCCGGCCCCTGCGACGCCGGGGGCGCGCGTGATGTGGCCATGGCTGACTTCGACCGAACCGACCGTCGTCACGCCGCTGGTGGCCGGCGTGATCAGCAGCCGCAGCCCCCCGCCGGCCGACCAGCTATGCAGATCGGCTGTCTCCACGATCGTGGGATCGGACACGTGCCCATACCCGATCACGCCAAAGCCATAGGGCGTGATGACGGCATTGCGGCCGCCGACCAGGATCGGATGCGTCAATTCGAGCCGCCCGGTCACACCGCTGTCGACATTGATCGAACCCAGCGCAAACGCAGACAGCGCATCGCTGCCGTCGAGCGAAAATTCGGCTGCTGCGGGCAAGGCGCCGGTAAAGCTGGCCTGCCCCCGGATGACGCCCGACATGGCAAACCCGGCGCCGATCTGGTCATCGATACTCAGGTGCGCATTGGCCTTGCGAAAATCGGGCTCGGAACCCTGGCGCGACAGACCGATGCCGCTGCGCATCGCATCAGCCTGGGTGCGCGCGCCCAGCCCTGCAAAGCCGACGCTGACCTGGCCGTCGGCGCCGACGATGGCGGCCTGGCCCACCGACCGGGAATAGTTGAGGCCCAGCGTGGCAAACCGCAGCCGGTCCTTGCTGATTTCGCCGAGATCGGTGATCGCCTCGCGCTCGCTGCTCAATTCGAACCCGCCGGTCAAGGTCAGGTTTTCGCGGCGGCTGCGCACGATCGGATAATTAGCGCGCAAGGCCACGCGTTCGAACACGCCGGTCGTCGGCGCACCGCCGCGCGGCGCGGTATCGACCCGGGTGTATTCGGGATTGATCGCCAGGCCGTCGTTGCCGATCGGCACGATCGCGCCGCCCGCCACGATCCGCCGGCGCGGCGCGCTGTCGAACAGATGATCGAAATCGGGCCCGTTGGTCAGCGTGCCGTAAATCTGCTCGCCCAGCCCGAGCACGGAATTGAGCGAAGCCGAGACAGTAAACGCCTCGTACTGATAGGCGCGGCCAAGGGTGTTGTCGAACCCGAGACTGGCCGAAACCGGGCGATACTGGCCCGACACCACGAGTGTGGTCGCACCGACCGCCGCACCGCGCACCAGCGCCGAACGCAGGCGTACGCCTGGGGTGTCCCCCGCCAGCAGCACGTGGCGTTCGATCTGCGGCAGCGTCAGCCCGCGTTTGCCAATCAGCAGCGCCAGCCGCCGTCGCACCGCCTCGCGCACCGGCCCGGGCAGCGCGGACACATCGACGCTTTCGATAAACCCGTCGACGATCAGAAAATGCACCGCGCCGCCATCGGCAAGGTGCTGCGGGGGCAGGGTAACGCGAGTCAGCACCTGGCCCGCGCGGCCAAAGCTGGCCTCGATCCGGCCGGCAGCGGCATAGAGTTCGGCCACGCTGACCGTGCGGCCCGCCAGGCCATTGCGTTCCTCGACGACAGCCTTGTCCGCAGCGGGCGGCAGCGTCCTGTCCAGCCCTTCGACCACCACGCCTCCGACTTTAAGCGTCAGCGCATCGGACCCGGCCGGCGCAGACGCAGACGCGGTCGCCGGCAGGTCGATCGAACCATCGGGCTGCGCGCGCACCGGCGCCAGGCTGTCGGGAACGACTCGGCTGGGTGACGGCACGGATTGTGCCAGCGCGGCCGGCGCGACAGCCACGCCCGCAGTGGCCAGCAGCAGGCCCGCCGACAGACGAAACCCGGCCGGCACGCCAACGGAATGCGCTGTGCGCATACGTGTCACGAACGAGGCAAAGGCCCCGAAATTCCCGGTTATTGAACGCCCAATTGGCATGATGTTTCCCGCATTGACTTCCGCCGCCAGCGAACCCCCACAGCGCACGGAACAGCATTGCCCTGTTCCCGAGGGCAATGCCGCTGATTGAGCAGTTAAGTATGCAAGTTTTGTGACAGCGGACTGACGACACTGCAAAAACGCGGCCGGCCCAGAGAAGCATTGCGCAAGCCCGCCAATGATACGCGCCTGATTTATGACAATTAGGCAAGGACCGTCTCGCAATTGTAACCTGACGGTTCTTTAGCGGCATCCCTGGGATGCCTGCCCAATCTTCAGATTGGCAGATCCATCACGCCGGATGGGGTCCGGCGTACTTTCATGGTTCGGTAACGGCCCGATCACTCTGTATTCCGGGCAAATTCCGGAATTATGACTTGGGATCGGCGTGGCGTTTTGTTTGGGGTGTTGGGCGATATGCTTTTCCGCAAGCCGGGACGACTGGCCGGCGCATGCCCGCACCCGGCGTTCGGGTCACGCCGGGCAGCGCGCTGATGCCCAAACGCAGCCAGGTCGACACCGGCGCCCCCGCTCCCGTCAGAAGACGCACCAATCGCAAACCCGCGCCGCGCATCGCTCCGGCGAACCAGGTCGCGCCAAGCGAAACCGAACGCCTGCTCTGCGCGCCAGACCCGTTGGGGGCGATCGATGCAATCCTGCCGCGCAATGCCGGTGCATGGACGATGCAGTTGCGCGGGCTCGACAGTTTCACCGAACCCGAGGCGCCGCGCGCACCGATTCGCATCTGCATTGCGGCCGAACAGATCACCGGGCCGGTCCGCAACGGCGGCATCGGCACGACATATGCCGCGCTCGCGCTGCTGCTGGCCGATGCCGGGTTCGATGTCACCGTGCTGTATCTGCGCGGACAGGAATCCGAGATCAACACGATCGATTTCTGGATCGCCGATTACGCCGCCCAAGGCGTGAAACTGGTGCCGGTGCCCGACTATGCCACCGCAGACCGGTTCGTTTCGGGCGCGGATCGCTGGTTGCGCGCGCCGTACAACATGCTGCGCTGGCTGATCGAGCATCCGATGGATGTGGTGCACGTGTCGGAATGGCGCGGCAGCGGGTATCTGGCGATGCTGGCCAAACGCACTGGTATCGCCTGCACCGACACGCTGTTCGTGGTCAAGACGTCGAGCCCTTGGATGTGGAACCGGCTTTATGGCTCTAACCTGGTCGAGCGGGTCGACGATCTGGTCAAGATCCACGCCGAACGGCAGAGCGTCGAACTGGCCGATGTGGTGATCGGCGGCAGCCTGCATCTGCTGCGCTGGATGGCCAGCCAGGGCTATGCGGTGCCGCAATCGCGCGCCTTTGTGCAGCCCAATGTGGTGTCGTTCGATACGCTGCAGCCGCTGATCAACACGCGCGCACTGCCGCATGGCACCAGAACGCCGATCGACGAATTCGTGTTCTTCGGCCGGCTGGAGGCGCGCAAGGGCCTGTTCGTGTTCTGCCAGGCGATCCGCCGCCTGATCCGCAAAGGCGTGGCGCTGCCAGCGAAAATTACCTTCATGGGCAAACCCGGCGCCCGCCTGCCGTCGCATCCCGATCAGGATACGCCCGATTTCATTCTCGACGTCAGCAAGGACTGGCCGTGCGAGGTGCAGATCATCTCGAGCTATCAGCAGTACGAGGCGATCGAATATTTGTTGAGCGGCAAGCGGCTGGCCGTCATGCCTTCGATCATCGAAAACAGCTCGATGGCGATCTACGAGGCCGCGATTTGCGCCATTCCGGCTGTCGCAACCAATGTGGGCGGCAATGCCGAACTGATCGATGCGGGCGACCACGCGGCGGTGCTGTGCGCGCCGCACCCGGTTTCGCTGGGTGACCGGCTGGAACAGGCGCTGACGCTTGGCGGCATGGTGCCGCGTCCCAGTTTTGACAACCATGCCAATCTGGCAACATGGCGCAGGTTTCACCGGCAATTGAGCGCGGGTCTGCGCGAAAAGCTGCTCGATGCCACGCGTGCGCAGCCCGCCGCGATCGATGCGGTCACGGCGGTATGCATCTATTTTACCGGCGACGCCGATGCCTTGGACGCCACGCTGGCCAGCCTTGCCGCGCAGAGCCCCGCACGCCCCGCGGTGGTGGTCGCAGTCGATGCCGTCAGCAACGCCGATGGCGAAACCGCCGCAGCGTTGATGCTGAGACACGGGTTCGACCCGGTGCTGGTCGACGCGTTCGATCTCGATGCCGGGCCGGCATTCAACGCCGCCGCCGCGCGCGCCGCGGCGCCCTGGCTGCTGTTTGTATGGGAAGGGGCCACTTTGGTTCCTTGCGCGCTGGGCGAACTGGCGCGCGGCGCGGCGTGCGCGGGGGCCGATGTCGTCAATTACCTGGTGCGCGCGGTCGATCCAGCCGGCCTGTCCGGCACAATCGGGCCGCTGCACGCGCGGTTGATCGTCAGCCCGTCGCACAGCTTTTTCAGCAACGACATCGGCGAAATGCCGCTGTTCGTCCGCCGCAACGCCTTTCAGGCTTTGGGCGGGTTCACCACCGACTACCGTGTGACCGGCTATGACCACGAATTCGTCGCCCGCGCGCTGCTGGCCGGGACCGTGTGCCAGACGGTGCTGCGCGAATTCGGCAGCATCGTCCCGCGCAGTTCGGACTGGCTGCGTCAGCGCGGGTATGACGCAGCGGCCGGCCGTTTTCGCGCGATCCGCCCAGGTCTTGCCGCAGCGCCGCTCGCGATGCGTGATGCGATGCTGCTGGCGCGCGGGCTGCAGGCACGCAGCGGCAGCAAGCCGCGCCAGGTTATCGATCCCGCCACGCCCGAAGGCATGCTGGTGCGCATGATCGCCGGCGTCGCCACCGAAGAGGCCGCCGCCGCGACCGACCACCCCGTGGCCAAGGCGGAACGTCGGGCAGTAATTGCCTCCAAGCCCAGATCTGCAAAACCCCGCACCCGAAACGAACCGGATCCATTGACCGACGGCCTGGTCAAGGCGGGAGAGCGGCTTGGCGCCAAGATATCCGCGCGCGCCGAAACCGCGGCCCCTGCGCCGGCCCGTCCCCGTGCCAAACCGCGCGCCATGCCGGCCCAACTGCGCGCGCTGGTCCAGCGGCAGGAGGCGGCGACCGATGGGACGCGCATCGGCCAGGTCTTGGGCGTGTACGAAGGCCGGCTGTATGGCTGGGTCACCGATCTGGCCAATCCTGCCGAACCGGTCGGCGTGGAATTGATCATCGATGGCGCGCGCGGCGTATGGCAGGGGCAGCTCGCGGATCGCAGCTTTGCGCCATTTGCGGCTTTGCCTGGCGAGGCGGCGCGGCATGGCTTCGTCATCGACCTGCCGCCGTCGCCGGCTGCCAGCAAGGGCGCGATCGGCTATGCGGTCGCGGCCACCGGCGGCGGGCTGGTGCTGGGCGACGGGCTGGTGCTGCCCCGCGCCAGCACAATCGAAACATGCGGGATCGACGCCGGTTGCCTGCCGGGCGACGATGGCGTGGTGCGCGGCTGGGCGCGGCGGATCAAGGACGCGGCACGCCCGGTCGATGTCGCGCTGTTTGCCAATGGTGTGTTCCTGGGCCGCGCCCGCGCCGACCAGCCATCCGCCCAAGGCGCGTTCGGCTTTGCGCTGCCGGTGCCACGCCTGTTTCGCGAAGCCGGGCGCCACCGCATCGATGTCGTGATTGCCCGCCTCGGCTTGCCCTTGCCCGGCCTGCCGGTCTGGATCGAGGGCAGCAGCGTCGCAGTGGCGAAGTTGCGCGCAAAACCGCCGCCCACCCGTACGAAAGCCGCAAAATGATCATTCTGGTAACCGGCGGTTGCGGCTTTATCGGTGCCAATCTGGTTCCGTTGCTGGAGGCGGCCGGGCATGATGTCCGCGTGTTCGACAGCGAAATTGTCGGCAAGCGCGCGCACCTGGTGAATTTTGCCGGCGAATTCCTGTCGGGCGATATCCGCGATCCCGCCGCGCTCGATGCCGCGCTGGCGGGCGTCGACGTCGTGATCCATCTTGCCGCCGATACCCGCGTGATCGATTCGATTGCCGATCCGTCCACCAATTTCGACGTCAACGTCGTCGGCTCGTTCCGCCTGCTCGAAGCGATGCGCGCACGCGGCGTGCGCCGCATCGTCAATGCCTCGACCGGCGGCGCCATCATTGGAGAGGCAGAGCCGCCGGTGCACGAGCGCATGGTGCCCAACCCGATCGCGCCCTATGGCGCGACCAAGCTGGCGGTCGAAGGGCTGTGTTCGGCCTGGGCAGGCAGCTACGGCTTTGCCGCGATGTCGCTGCGGTTCGCCAATGTCTATGGCCCGCGATCGTATCACAAAGGTAGCGCGGTGGCGCAATTCATGCGGCAGGCGCTGCAGGGCGCACCACTCCAGATCTATGGCGACGGAGAGCAGACCCGCGATTTCGTGTATGTCGGCGATCTGTGCCGGGGCATCTTGCGTGCCATCGAGAGCGGGCAGTCGGGCGTGGTGCAACTCGGATCGGGTGTGCCCTTGTCGATCAACCAACTGATCGCCGCGATCGGCAAAGTTGCCGCCCCGCTGCCGCTGACTGTTGCATATCATCCGGCGCGCGCCGGCGAAATCGCACGAACCTGGTGCGATATATCGCAGGCCCGGGCGCGCCTTGGGTTTGCGCCCGATACGAATCTGTCCGCAGGTCTGGCAGCGACATGGGCGTGGTTTTGCACGCGCAGCGAGTCCGCGATCGGGATTCCGGCACCATTGGGACCGCAACAGAATTCCGAAGTGTAACAGCTTTGTCGCACCTCTGTCACACTGATAACTTAGCGACGAACCACTGATTGCACTGCAAGACTCGTGGTTACCAAAACGTCCTGCAGTGTTTTTGATTCTTATGTGGTGTAGGGGCCAGCGCATAAGAAATGCTTAAAAAATATGCTTGTTGATTTATCAATCAGCAGCGTTCGGGGGAAAAATTTCGCAAATCATGTTCGCACGCGAATCTTGAGCCCTTATGCTCGCGTTCGGCGGACCATCGAAATTTTTCTGTCATGTTGGTTGTGATGGCTATTTCCGGCCACGCCCAGTTTTTTACGTTCTCTTGACGGAGTTTCTAGGCATGCTTCTTTTCATCGATGAACCGCGCAATATCAAAATCGTTCGCCAGGATCCGGATGGCGGCGCGCGCGTGCCGCTGGGCAAGATCAAAAAGCAGGAACTGACCGTTCCCGAAGATATGGCAACGCAGCTCAAGGGCACTGAGCTCGAAGAAATCGAATCCGCGTTCGACCTGCTGACCGAAGGCGAAGCCTGCCGGATCAAGGGCACCGTTGCCGGATTTCCGATCACGATCCGCGAAGTGCTGTCGTACTACAAGGACGTTGCGACACCGGCAGAGCAACGCTGGATCCTCAGCGCGATCCTCGAAGGCCTGCGCCAGGTGCGTCGCCACGATCGCGAACACGCTGCCTGATTGTCATCACCGGGCTGAACCCCCGGTCGTCGATTGTAGAAAGACTTAAGGCATTTTTTTCATGGAAACGGTCCTCGTTCTCGGCGGGGACGGGTTTTGCGGCTGGCCGACAGCGCTTCACCTGTCCGACATCGGCTATGATGTGGTTATCGTTGACAACCTCTCGCGCAGAAAGATCGACATCGATCTGGAGGCCGTTTCCCTGACTCCGATCCGTCCGATCGGCGTCCGACTGGATGCCTGGCGCGAGGTAAGCGGCAAGACGATCCGGTTCGAAAATCTGACGATCGGTACCGATTACGATCGTCTGCTCGAGCTGATCCGTCGCGAACGCCCTCGCGCCATTGTCCACTTTGCCGAACAGCGCGCCGCGCCGTATTCGATGAAGGGGGCAAAGGAACGCCGCTACACGGTAAATAACAACCTCGGTGCCACGCACGACGTGCTGTCGGCGATCGTCGAAAGCGAGCTGGATATTCATCTGGTCCACCTGGGCACGATGGGCGTCTATGGCTATGGCACCGCGGGCATGGCCATTCCCGAGGGCTACCTGCCGGTCAAGGTCGATACCCCCGAAGGCGAAAAGGCCATCGAGATCCTGTACCCGGCCAACCCGGGCAGCGTCTACCACATGACCAAGGCGCAGGACGCGCTGTTCTTCTGGTATTACAATCGCAACTACAAGCTGCGCGTCACAGATCTGCACCAGGGGATCGTGTGGGGAACGCAGACCGCACAGACCAGCCTGGATGAACGGCTGATCAACCGGTTTGATTACGATGGCGACTATGGCACCGTGCTCAACCGGTTCCTGATGCAGGGCGCCATCGGCCATGCACCGACGGTGCACGGCACCGGCGGCCAGACGCGCGCGTTCATTCACATCCGCGATACCGTGCGGTGCATCGAACTGGCGATCGCCAATCCGCCAGCCACCGGCGAACGGGTCTCGATCATGAACCAGATGACCGAAACCCACCGGCTGATCGATCTGGCGCAGATGGTTTCGACGATGACCGGGGTCAATTACGTCCTGGTGCCCAATCCGCGCAACGAAGCGGCGGAAAACGGCCTGGTAGTGTGCAATGCCTCGTTCCTGAAGCTGGGCCTCAATCCGACCCGGCTGGAAGAAGGCCTGGCCGACGAAGTGACGAGCATTGCGCGGCGGTATGCCCACCGCTGCGACGTTTCGAAAATCCCGTGCGTATCGCAATGGACGCACGAACGCGAAGTACCGCAAAGCCCGCCAAACCTGGTGCTGGTGGCCAATCCCACCCACACCGATTGTGCGACACAGGACCTGATACTGGTCGCAGTCTAACCAAACGCCGGGGGGCAGGTTTCGGGCAAAGCACCAGGCGCCGGTTGTGGCGCGTGAACCATGTACCCCCGGCCCGACTTGCAATTGAGGGAAGTGCCGGAATGACCAACGATCACGGAACGGACGGCGCGCCCGTCCCCTCGCCAGGTGCTGGCGAAGGGGCTCCGTTGCGCGTTGCGACGACCGCATCGGCCCTGCCGCCCTTTCCGCAACAAGTCGTGCGCCAGGACGCTGCTGCGCCCGATGGGATCATGCCGCCGCCGCTGAAGCCCGACCACAGTTTTCGCGGTATCGCGGCCATGGCGAGTGACAAGCGGCCGCTGCTTCGCGAAGTCAGCACCCCACGCAGCTCCGATCCGGCTATGCCGGCGCTCGATCTGATCGCACCTGCACCGCGCGCGCCGGAGACCAGCCCGGCGCCCGAGGCCGATCCCGTCGTTGATGACCGGCCGCGCATCGTCGGGATGCCGTTTCCCAGCCGGAAGCCCAAGATTTCGAACGGCCGCCGGATCTGGTTCGGCCTGTCGTTCGTCGCGCCGGTGATTCTGGGCGCGCTGTACCTGTTCCTGATCGCGCCCGATCAGTATGTCACCGAATACCGCTTCAGCGTGCGTCTGCCGGTGCCCGAATCGACGACGCCGTCGGTGCAGACCAAATCGTTCCTGTTCGACGGCAACACCACGCCCGGGACCGATCTGCTCGATAACTATACCGTGGTCGACTACGTCAACAGCCGGCAGGCTGCGATCGACCTGAATGCGAAGCTCAATCTGCGCGGAATGTACAGCAAGCCGTTTGATCCGTTGTCGAATGTCGGCAAGTCCGCGTCGGCCGAACGCCTCGCCTGGTTCTGGCAGGGCATGGTCTATTCTGTCTATGACCCGGCGTCGGGTCTCGCGGTCGTGCGCGTGCGCGCCTACAGCCCGCAGGACAGCTATGCGATCGCCACCAATCTGGTGAGCCTGTCATCGGATCTGGTCAATACGATCGGCGCGCATTCGCAAACCGATTCGGTCCGCTTTGCGCAGCAGCAGGTCGACGATGCCATGGCAAAACTGGCTTCGATGAACGCGCAAGTCACCGAAATGCGGCGCACCAGCGGGTTCCTCAATGCCGACCAGGGCAGCCAGGGCCCGGTCAACTCGACGCAAGGGTTCGAAGCGCAGCTGATCCAGCGCGAAAGCCAGTTGCAGGGGCAGATCGCCTCGGTCACCGCGCAATTGCACAATCCCGATGCGCCGCAAGTACAGTTGCTGCGCGACCAGCTTGCCGCCAACGACGCGCAGCTGCGTGCGACCCGGCAGATCCTGAAAGGCCAGGGCAGCAGCGGACTGGCCGACAGGGTCACGCAGTTCGAATCGCTGCAGAACCGGCTTCACGATTATCAGGGCGTGCTGCACGCCGCCATCAACACGCTTGCCGCAACGCAGGCCGCGCAGCATTCGCAGCGTGTCTACATGACGACCTATGTCAAGCCGACTTTGCCCGAAGCACCGCTGGCACCCAACCGCTGGCTTGACCTGATGATCATCGTGATCGGCGCGGCGATGGTCTGGGCGATCGGCCGGCTTGTCGAAAACTCGATCATGGAACACGGCTGATGGCCGATGCGTTGAGCCCACGCAACGATCGCGAAAGCCCGTGGACGCGCGAATTGCGCACGCAGATGCGCGTGCTGGGCGCGTTGTTCCTGCGCGAATCCGAAACACGGCGCGGACGGCGGTTTTCGGTCGGGTATCTTGCCGCGGGTATCGAACCGCTGCTGGTGATCCTGACGATCGGTCTGGTGTTCTACACCATCAACCGCCAGGCGCCGTATGGGCACAGCCTGTTCCTGTTCATCGCAACCGGCGTGTTTCCGATCTATCTGTTCATCCATACCTCGATGCGGCTGCGCGGCGCACTGGCGCCCGGATCGCACCGCAAGCGCTATCCGATCGAAACCTCGCTCGATCATATCGTCGTGCACGCGGTGCTGCATGTCCTGAGCACCAGCGTGATCGGCGTCGCGTTTTTCGGATTCCTGTACTGGCTGGGCATTCAGGAGGCGGTGCCCTGGGATCCGCTGTCGACGATGCTGGCGCTGTCGATCTTTTTCCTGTTCGGCATCGGTGCCGGAATCATCAATTCGGTGATCGCGCGCCTGTTTCCGCCATGGGATGCGCTGTGGCCGGCGCTTGCGCGCGGGTCGCTGCACTTTTCGGCGCCGTACTTCGTCGCGGCCTATCTGCCGCCCAACATCCGCTGGTATTTCGCTGCCAATCCCGTGATTCACGCAGTGAACTGGTTCCGGCAGTCGTTCTATTTCTTTTATCCTGCCGAGCTGACCAATATCTATTATCCGCTGACATTTGCCATCGTGATGATCGTGGTCGGGCTGCTGCTCGAAGCGGGCATGCGCACATATCTTGAAGACAAGGAATAGTCTGCGATGATCCGGCTGCACGGTTTGACTTATCTCGGCCAGAACGGCGACACGATGTTCGACAGTGTCTCGGTCGAATTGCCGGCAGGCCGACGCCTGGCAATCCTGGGCGGCAAATACAGCGGCAAATCGACACTGGTACAGATGCTGTGCGGGGTGATGAAGCCGACGCATGGCTACGTCGAGCGCTATACCCGCATCTCGTTTCCAGGCGGATATCTGCGCGGGTTTCGTCCGGCGCACACCGGCCGGCACAACGTGATGTTCGCGGCCAAGATCTATGGCGCGGACCCCGATGAAGTGTTCGAATTCGTGCGCCATGTCTCGGGGCTTGGCGACAAGATCGAAATCCACATGCGCCTGATGACCCCGCAGGATCGCGCGCGGCTGAGCTATGTCCTGACGTACGCGCTGCCGTTCGACACGTATCTGTTCGACAATTCGATCGGCGCGATCGATCCCGAATTCCGCGCGCGGTGCGAGGCGATGTTCGAGGCGCGCACGCGCACCGCCGGCGCGATCGTGGCCACCGGCAATGTCCGCATCGCGCGCCAGCATTGCGATTGCGCCTACGTCATCCGCAATCGCGGGCTCGATTTCTATGAAGACGTCAACGAAGCCATCGCGGTATTTGATGCCGACCAGGCCGCCGCCGCGTCCGTCGCCAACGAAGAGGAAGCCGCGTTCCTGGCGCCCGAAGGTACCAGGGTGTGACCATCCGCCGGCCGATCCTGAACCGGAGCGCCTGTGTCGCCGGCCTCGTGCTGGTGGCATGGCCAGCGCTCGTGCGGGCCGATCCGGCGTGCTTTGGCGCGGCGGACAACCGGCGGCTGACATTTCAGGTGCTGCAGAATGCGCCGACGTCAAAATCGAGCCGCCAGCGACCTTATGCCTATTACCCGCAAACCGGCGTGGCCTCGATGCAGCTGCAATCGGTGGTCGCGCCGCTGCCCGGCACTGCGACCTATTATTTTCAATGGGCCAATCGCGCCAATACACCGCTCGCGAACGCCGATGGCGAGGCGATCGTGCGCAAGGCCAATCTGCAGCCTTCGTTCACCGGCAAGCGCAAGCAGCGCAGCGCCTTTACCTCGGTCGCGCGGGCCGACGCATGCACGCTGGCGCAAACCGCCGGGGTGCTCGGCTGGCCCGATCGCGCCGCCGGCTATGCCCGGGCGGCGGGGATCCGGCTGGTCGGTGAAAGCGCGCAGCCCGATGCCGGATCGGTCGGCCCGCTGGACACATGCATTGCGCCCGCAGGCAGCCTGGCGCCGGTCAAATCGGGCGGCGGGGGATCGGGCGTGTTGCTCGATTACGAAGTGCAGGACGGCCGGACACCAGCGCAGACGACTGCGTTTCTGCGCCAATGGGCGCAACTGGTGCACGATGGCCATCGCCCCGCGATCCTGCTGACCAACCCGATCGACGCGCCGACGCAAGTCTATACCGGCGTGACCGCGGACAATGCCCATACGCTGGTCGAGACGTTCGACCTGACCACGATCCTGTTATGGAGCCGCAATCCCGAACACGATCTGGCTGCCAGCTATGAAAAGCAGAAAGCCGCGATCGCCGCCGGGGGCAAATTCGACGGGTCGCGCGTGCTGATCGATTTCGAACTGGCCGGAACGACGCTGGAAGACGCGCGGTTCGTCCGGCGCGCTATTGTCACCGATCATCTGGCCGGCGTGTTCTTCTGGCGCAACGGCGCGCGCCAGGGCGGTGTGTGCACCAGCGATGTCAACGCCCGGATCGCCGCGATCGCGTTCGGCGATGGTGCGCCATGAGCGCTGCAACCGGGCATGACGTGGGCGGTGCAAGTGAAGCAGGTGCTTCGTGTTGAAAGGTCTGAGCGATATGGTCAAGCGAAAGCGCAGCACTGCAAATCCAAAGCCCGGCGCCGATGCCGTGGCGGCGCTCATGCCCGTTGCGGCCGTGGCGGTTGACGCGCCCGCGCCCGCGGTCGCGGCAGACCCTGTGGAAAGCATCACCCGCAAGGCAACTGCCAAGCCGAAACGCGTGACCAATCGCACGGTCCGCCGCCTGTCGAAACCAAAGGTGCAGCAGGAACTGCTGCTGATGATGTCGCGAACGGGCGACTGCAGCACCGCCGCAACCCACCACACCGCCCAGGGCGAATGATGACGCCATCCGCCATCCGGGATTCAAGCATGTCCGCCCGCGCGGCGTGACGAAAGCAAAAGCCATGTCGAGAACCACAGTGACCGCACCCCGCCATGCCCTTTTCCAACGTCCCCGCCTGCTTGCCGCAGCCGCGATGGCGCTGTTGACTGCCGGCTGCGGCACCTTGCCGGTGGCCGGGCCGATGGCGCCAAGCCTGACACGTGAAGCGCGCGAAGACGCCCCACCGTTCCTGCTCGTGCCGGTCAACCGCATGACGCTGACTGCGCTGGCGCATGTTCCGGCGGACAACTTCACGCCGCTGGCCGCGCCCTCCCCGCCTGCGGTCGACACCATTCATGTCGGCGATACGGTGTCGGTCACCTTGTGGGAATTCGGCAGCGGCCTGCTCGGCCCGGTTCCCTATACGCCCAACATCCAGCAGGCCGCACCAGGCCTGGTCGGCGCACAATCGGCCACTGTCCCGAACCAGACAGTCGATCAGGCCGGCGATATCATCGTGCCGTTCGCGGGCGACATCCATGTCGTGGGTCGCACCACGCGCATGGTGCAGGCCGCGATTATCGCGGCGCTGCGCGGCAAGGCCAACCAGACGCAGGCGCTGGTGCAGATCGTTCACAGCAGCGACAACGCGGTGACTGTCACCGGCGATGTCAATCATCCCGGTCGGATCTCGCTGATGCGCAACGGCACCCGCCTGCTCGACGCGATCGCCGAAGCGGGCGGAACCGTTGGCAAGGCGCGCGACATGCTGGTGCAATTGATGCGCGGCGGTGTTGTACGCAATATCCGCCTGTCCGACGTGATGGGCGACCCGGACCAGAACATCTTTCTGCGCGCCAACGACATGGTCTCGCTCGATCACGAGCCGCAGACACTGGTCATCCTGGGCGCGGCCAACCACAACACCGAAGTGCTGTTCGGCAAATCGCGCGTAACCCTGGCCGAGGCGATCGGCAATGGCGGGGGCCTCGCCGACAACCAGGCCGATCCTTACGGCGTGTATGTGCTGCGCTACGAAAAGCAGGCGCTTGCGCGCACGCTGTCGACCGCGCCGCTGCCCGATTACCTGCTGGCCGGCGATACGGTTCCGGTGATCTACCAGCTGAATTTCAAGACCGGCGACGGACTGTTGCTGGCCGACAGCTTTGCGATGCGCGACCGTGATCTGGTGTTCATCGCGACGTCGCCTGCGGTCCAGGTCGGCAAGGTCGCGCGGCTGCTGAATGTCGCGGCCTCGATCTTCAAGAACAGCGCAAACGTCAATATCGGCAACTGACCCGCCGGCATCTGCTTTTCTAAAGGATATGCCCTGATGCCTGCCAACGAGACCTATGTCCTGACCACCGGGATCGACACGATCGCCGGCGATAGCGGCATCAACATGATCCAAGCGGCAAGCGACACGCTGTCGAGCGGCGACCAGATCGATGGCGGCAGCAGCGGCGCCAATATCCTCGCGCTGGGCGGGGCCGGAACATTCGACCTGACCCAGCCGGCCACACTGACCGACATCGCCTTTGTCGATGCGACCGAGATGGCGGGGACGTCGTGGCAAAGCGTGACGTTGCGATCGGGCTTGAACGTGACGGTGAATGTGGCCAGCGTCGCGGGCGGCCTGATCTATCTGTACGGCGCCAACGATGCCGACGTGTTCGACCTGGGCGCCGGCGCCGATGTCATCACGCTGGGCAGCGCGTCCGAAACGGTCAATGGCGGCGGCGGCCCCGCGCTGGTCAATATGGCCGCCGCGACCGCCGGCGCGTTGATCTCCGGCCACGGCGGCACCACGACGCTGGGGCTGTCGGGCGGCGGCACGATCGAGCTCAATCCGGCCGACACCGGGCTGTCACTGATCAAGCTGGCTGCGTCGAACACCGCCTACACGCTGACCCCGACCGGCCAGAACGGCCTGATCATCACTGATAATTCCACGACCGACGATATTGTCACGCTGTCGTCGTCGACAGACGAGCTGATCTGCAAGGCGGCCAGCGTGACCGCGCTGGTGAACGCCGCCAATGCCGGCGCTACCGTGCACGGCGGCACCGGCGCCGACATCCTGGAGATTACGACTGGCGGCACGGCGGTGTTGGGCGTGGCGACCGACCGGGTCCACGTGCTGCTCGATGCGGCCACGAACCTGACGTTGAACACCCTGATCACCGGCGTATCGGGCAGCAGCGGCAATGACACGGTTGCGCTGGGCACGATCAACCTGAAGGCCACGACATCGCTCAACGGCGCGCAAGGGACCAATACGCTGATCCTGCAGAGCGCCGGCACATTCCGGCTGGCCCTGCCCTCGACGCTGACGAATTTCCAGGTGATCGACGCCTTCGAAGGTGCAGGCCAGACGGTGGACTTGCGCCGCGGCATGACCTCGACGATCAACGTCACGGCGTCCACCACCACCGGCAGCAATGCTGCGATCACGCTGAACGGTGTGGCCGACAGCGCGGTATTCAATCTTGGCGGCGGCACGGACACAGTAAACCTGGGCAGCAGGACCGAGACTGTCAACGGCGGCAGCGGCACGGCGCTAATCAATGCCAAGGCGGCGGTGGCCGGCGCGTTGATCCACGGCGGCAGCGGGGTAACCACGCTGACACTGCACGGCGGCGGCACGGCAACCATGAATGCGGGCGACAACGGCATTTCGACGGTGGTGCTGGCCCCCACTACCACGGCCTATGTCTTTACCGCCAATGCCCAGGCGGGGCTGACGATCGTCGACCAGGGTTTCGGGTCCGACACGGTCACCGCAGGCGGCGCGAATCAAACGCTGACCGGCGGCGCGCGCGGCAGGCTGACGATGGTCGGCGCCGATGCGGGCTATGACACCTTCACCGACACCGCCGCGGTGATCAACGGCGACACGATCGCCAACTTCGCGCAGATCGGCAACATGATCGACGCAACCGACCTGACCTTTGCCAAAGTCACCGGCACCTTCGCCGAAAACGCTACCGGCACTGCTGCGCAGCTGACCCTGAACGATGGCACGCGCGCGCTTGGCCTCACACTCGACGGCGCTTTCCTGGCGGCGGGCGCTTCGGGCAATCTGCCCGGCAGCGGGATCGTGCTTGCCTCCGACGGGCTGAACGGAACCGACATCGAATACGCCGGAACGCAGCCAGTCACACTTGACGGCAGCGCAGGCCATCGCGTGCTGATCGCCAATGCGGCGGGCGACACGCTGACTGGGGGTGCGGGCGACACGCTGGATGGCGGTGCGGGTGCCGATACATTCGCGTTCGGTGCAGGGTTCGGCCATGAAACGGTGAACAATTTTGCCGCAACCGGTTCCGCGCACGATGTGGTGCAGTTCGCCACGGCGCAATTCGCCGACTGGGCGCATCTGCTGGGCGCGACCACGCAGCAGGGCAGCGATGTGCTGATCACGCTCGACCCGGACAACTCGGTCACGCTCAAAAACGTCGCGCTGGCCAGTTTTACGCAAAGCGACGCGCGGTTCGTGTGATGTCGCGACACATCGATCAGAAACAGAAAGGCAAGGTGCGGTGATGAACACAACGATGATCGTGCTTGCCGTTGCGGCGGCTGGCCTGACGGCCGCAGCGCAACCGGTACAAGGCGAAACGATTAACCTGATCTGCAAATACCAGCCCGTTGGCGGGTATAGCGACATGGAAGTGATCTGGGCCGATACGGCGACGATGACGGTGCACACCGTGTTGTCGTTGCAGAACCGGCCGGCCATGCACGGCCTCAACGGCGGCGGCAATATCGACGATGCGCTGTTGCGCGCGGGCATGATCGGCCAGATCAAGACCTGGCCCGCGACGATTACGCCGGCCACGATCACCTGGACCAGCCAGGACGATACGCCCCGCCCGGTTCAGATCGACCGCAAGACCGGCATCCTGACCTGGACAACCCCGCAAGACCCCACTCCGCCCAATCAGGGCACGGCGCATTGCGATATCGCAAACCGCCGGATTCCCGACACGCAGGTCGCTCCGTTTGGCAAACATCAGCGCAACTGACCCGCGCCAAAATTCAGGTGGTTCGGGGGCGAAAGGCGCGAATAACCTCTGCAAGCGCGGGATATGCGACTCGTTCGCCGGCTTTTTTTGAGCAGGCGAGCAGGCCATTGGGACAGTACCGGTCGTCATCCCAGCCGGGATGGTCGAGGATCGGATACAGGCATATGCCTTCGATCGGCACGCCAAGCGCCTGTGCGCGTTGCACTTCGCGCAGGATCATTCGAAGCCACGCGGGCCGGGCACTACCCTCGATGCCGGTTTCGGCGATAAAGATCGGGCGGCCGTAGCGCGCATAAACGTCGGCGAGGATGGCATGGAGCGGCCGGCTGAGCGGATGATCAAAGGCGAGCGGCGCGCCGCCGTGAATCCACTGGTTGTTGTGGTAGAAATTGACGCCGACGATATCGAGCAATTCCGGACGGCCGCCGATCTGCGGCCACGCCTTGCCGCCGATCATGTCCCAGGCCTGGTATTGCGCCAGGCGATGGCCCTCGGCGCCGGGTGCGTCCTGCGGGCGGGACGGGTCGGTGACGACATTGATGACCGGGTCGGCGTGCACGAACCGCGCTGCAGGATCGACCGCGAGGATCGCCTCCATCGCGGCAATCGCTGCCCGGGCAAGCTGCACCTTGAGTTCGTAGCCGCGGTCGCGTGCGAACGGGTTGAGATAGGCGACGTCGCCGCCGCCCCAGGAAAAAAACGAGATTTCGTTGATCGGCGCATAGAACCGGCGCTCGCCAGGCCTGGCCGGGCCGATGTGCCGTGCGGCGGCAGCGGCAAACGCGGCGAACCGGGTGACGAAGGCAGGGGTCCAGATGTCGATATCGTCGGGCCAGCCGTAATGGAGCAGGTCCCAGATGACTTCGGTGCCGATCGCGTCGGCCGCTTCGCGCTGGCGGTCGAGACTGGACCAGTCGTATTGGCCCGGTTCGGCCTCGATCAAGTGCCAGCGCAGGCCGTCGCGGACGGTAAGAATGCCCAGCGCGGCAAGTTCGGCATAATCATGCGCGGCGAATGTGTCATGATGACTGGCCGCAATGACGTCGAGGCGTTTGCGGTCGTGCGCGCGGCGATGGGTAGAGGATTCGAACCCGCCTTGCAGAAAGCTCTTGAACAGGCCGGTCGGGCACGCGTGGGCCGGGCGATCGGTGAGGACTTTTGCAAACACCGCGTCCCAGCGAGAGGCTACGGCAGCCATCCCGGACTCGGGCGGTGTTTCGACGATCGCGGGGATCATGATCGCATCATGGTCGCGGCCCGGCATCCGCGCGGCGGCTGCATCGCGGATCGCGGCGGTGGCGCCGACATAGCGCGCGGTGAAATGCTTCGGGCTGGCGATCGCTTCGGATACGAGGAAACCACGATCGATCAGCGGCGGGCGAAGGTGCATAAGTTCCAGCGCCGGATAGACGTCCGCAACGTTCTGGTACGACACGATCACGTCGTACGCGGGCATTTTGCTTGCCAGGTATGCGACAGTTTCGTCGAAGCCGAGCGTGTGAGGCGTGCGATCGACCGGCACTCCGGCCGCCTGCAGCCGCGCATGCATCGTGTCGGGCGTGCCCTGCTTGTGAAAGCACACCACGGCTTCGAGCCGGTAGCGCGCCGGGTCGAGCGCCTGCGCGAGCAGTCGCACTTCTCTTTCCTCGCAACCCACGCCGAGCCAGGCGAAGACAAACAGCACGCGGACCGGCGGGGCATCGGCAGCAAGCATGGTCGTCAACCGCCGCCGGGCGCGGCGCGACTGTGCGTCACAAGCCGGATTGGCGTCATTCGGCAGCCATCACCGGGGCTTCCAATGCGACGGCCTTGGCGACCATCCGGCTGTAGGTTTGCTTGCCACGAAGGACGCGGTTGATCTCGTTTGCCATGTCCGCTTGCGTCCGGTCCCACGATTGCGTGGCCAGAAGGCGGTCGGTTTCATCGAGCCAGGCGCCGCCTCGAGGCAAGGCCAGGGCAGCATCGCAAGCGGCGACAAAAGCGCGCGCGTCCGCGGCAATCGCGACGGCTTTCGTCTGGCCGTAATCATGGATCACGTCCACGATCGGCGTCGAGACCACGGGCAAGCCGCCGGCAAGATATTCGGGCGTCTTGGTCGGGCTGATGAACCGCGTCGCGGCATTGATGGCAAACGGCATCAGCGCGACGTCCCACCCGGAAAGGTAGGCCGGCAGCTCTTGGTAGCTGCGTCCACCGAGCCAGTGGAGGTTAGGGCGACGCGGCAGGCTGGCGGGGTCGATCTTGACGACCGGGCCGATCATCACGAAAGACCAGTCCGGCCGCCGGGCAGCGACGGCATCGATCAACCCAAGGTCGATGCGTTCGTCGATGACACCGAAAAAGCCCAGCTTCGGGCCAGGGATGCGGCGCTGATCGTCAGGTTCGATATTGCCGCTGCGGCTTTTTGCAAAGTGCGCGACGTCGACGGCCGAGGGAAAGACATGCACGTCGCGGTGGCGACCGCGCTTTGCCTCGTGCAGACTGAGGCCGCCGGTGAAGACCAGGTCCGCACGCGCGAGCAATCGTGATTCGCAGGCAAGCAACGCAGGGTCGGCGAAACGGAATGCGGACAGTTCATCCATGCAGTCATAGACGACAGCGGCGGCATCGAGATGCTCGGCAAATGGCAGCATCATCGGTGTGTAGAACCAGAGCACGGGCTTTGCCCGAATGCTCGTCGCTATCAGACTGTCGAGCAGCTGCCGCAACCCCGCCTCGACCTGGGCAGCGGTCCACCAATGCGGCAGTCGCGGGCGCAGCGCGATCACGTTATCGGCGGCAAAAGGATGGTGCTCGAGAAAGGGCAGCGGATGGTCGCACGCGATGTGCTCTTCCCACACGAACACGAGCTGGTCCTGCGCGAAACGCTTCATCAGATGCTGCGGCCGCTGCGTCACGAAATCCCAGCGGAGATGCGAGAAACAGATCAACGGTGGCGGGCCGGGCTCGTCAATCGCGGAATGTTTGAAAATTGATCCAGTATCGTGCACACTCTTCCAATCCGCGTGGTCGCGCTCATCCGGGTGTACCTAAAATCCATGGATCTGCGGCCGGTTCCTTATGCCAGGACAATAACTTCGTACCGTTATTGACAACGGATTGCCCGCACCTGCAAACGCTCCAACGACCAAAGCCGATGCGTCTTGTCGACCATGCGACGGCGGCGAAAGCCTTGAATATTTCGGCACCTGCCGCGCATGGGACTGGTCCGTCTCCAACCAATCTGGCATGGACAGACCGTGCCTGTTCGCATTCCATCCGTCGCATTCGACCTTGCTCCTGTCGGTACGAAAATCGTTCGTGCCGAGCGGATGTCGCGCGCTTTCCTCAAGTGCCATCTCGACGATGGCCGCGCCTTGCATCGTTTCGTACAGCCCGAGCCCGATGCCCATCCGCACGATCATCCCTGGTCTTTCGAGACGACCATTCTTTCGGGGGGGTATGTCGAGGAACTGTTCACGATCCTCCCGAACGGCAAGTGGCAAAGCGCCTATGTCGAGCGCCTGCCGAATTCGCGCCACCGGATCAAGGCGACGCATATCCATCGCATTGTCAGCTTGCCGCAAGGCGAAAGCTGGACAATTGTTGAAGCCGGGCCACACGAACGTACCACGTTCTTCTGGCGGTTTGGCGAAACGATCCGGCGTCGTGCCTGGAACGTCAGACATTGGAGCAATTACCGACCGTGATGCCCGTTGCTTGCCCGCTCGCCTGTCTTGCCTGGAGCAATTGGCGGTGAACGCTCGCTCGAGCGACGCATGGGCGACGTGTTTCGCGGCCGGCGGCCCCATCGGCGAGCGCGTTGCGGTGGTGGTGGCGCATCCCGATGACGAGACGCTTTGGGCAGGCGCACTGCTTGGGCGGCTGGATGACGGGGTTTTGATCCACCTGACCGACGGCGCACCGGCGGACAATGCCGACGCGCGCCAGCGCGGCTTTCCCACACGCGATAGCTATGCCGCCGCGCGTGCAGCGGAACTGGACCTTGCACTGGCAGCGCTCGGCTATCGCGGGGCACGCAAGGCTTATGGAATACGCGATCAGGAGGCGGTTTTCGCAACTGATGCGCTGATCGAGCGGCTGACGACGGACCTGGCCGGGGTGGCGGCAGTGGTTACCCATCCTTACGAGGGGGGCCACCCCGATCACGACGCCGCCGCGCTCGCGGTACGGCGGGCGGCCGATCGCGTGGGCGCAGCGGTGGTGGAGTTCGCCTGTTATCACAAGCGCGATGGCAACCGCGTGTTCGGAGCGTTCTGGCCTGGTTCGGCGGAAAAGACCCGGGCGTTGTCGCCCGATGAGTCTGCACGCATCGACGCGGCGTTGCGCGCGCACGCCAGTCAGGCGCATGTGTTTGGCGACTGGCGGCCTGCTCACGAGCACTGGCGCGCAGCGCCCACGTATGACTTTGCCGCACCGCCGCCGCCGGACGAGGCGCTGTACGACGATTTCGGCTGGACGATGACGACCAGCCGGTGGCGGGATATCGCGGCGTGGTAACGGTCTTGTCGGTGGGCTATGCCTTTGCGCCGGTCACGGCCGATCCGCCCGGCGGGTCCGAGCAGATCCTGGCGGCTCTCGATCGCGCGCTGACCGCTGCCGGCCACCGTTCGATCGTCATCGCGCAGGAGGGGTCGGTCGTCACGGGTGAACTGCACACCACGCCAGCGCCGCACGGGCGGATCGAAGAGCCGATGTGGGCCACCAGCCACGCGATCATGCGCGAGCAGATTACAATGGTGATCGAGCGCCACCGGCCCGACGTCGTGCATTTGCACGGGCTCGATTTCGGGCATTATCTGCCACCTGCGGGCCCGCCGGTGCTGGTGACACTGCATCTGCCGCTTGACTGGTATGACGCCCGGTGGCTGCGCCCCGAGCGGCCGCAAACCTTTCTGCAACCGGTTTCTGCAAGCCAGGCGGCGCTGGCCGATGCCGACGTCGCGCTGATCGCGCCAGTGGCCAACGGCATCGATACCGAGAGGTTCAGGCCCGGCCCCAAGAGCGACCGCGCGCTGGTTCTGGGCCGGATCACGGTGGAAAAGGGTTTCCATTCGGCGCTGGATGCCGCCCATGCCGCGGCAATGCCGCTGGATGTCGCGGGCGTGATTTTCCCTTATGCCGAGCACGAACATTATTTCGCCAGCGAGGTGGCGCCAAGGCTCGACGCCGAACGGCGTTATGTGGGGCCCGTCGCGGGCGAGGCGAAAGCCGCGCTGCTGCGTGCGGCGCGCTGTGTGCTCATTGCGTCGACCGCAGCGGAGACATCGTCTCTGGTCGCGATGGAAGCGCTTGCCTCGGGCACGCCTGTCATCGCCTATCGTGCGGGTGCCTTGCCCGACATTGTCGAGGACGGCGTGACCGGCTGGCTGGTCGACGACGTTGCCGGCATGGCGGACGCCCTTCGCCGCGTCGATACGATTGACCCGGCGGCATGCCGGGCCGCGGCACTCGCGCGTTTCTCACAGACACGCATGATCGAGGATTATATGCAACTTTACCGTCAGCTCGCCGCATGATCGACCCCGCCATCATGGCCGCATGCGCCGCCGGCGAGATCTCTCCGGAAATCGCGCTTTCGCGCCTCCTGCTGCTTGGGACAGCACCCGATCCCGCCGAGCTTGCACGGTTGGCGACGCCGGGTCCGCTTGCCAGGCTCGCGGTGCTGGCCGATACATATCGCGATCAGCTCGAACCGCTGAGCGCCTTTGCGCGCGCCGGGCTCGATCCGGGTGATGACGCGATGGCAGGTACCGCGGCGCTGTTCGATCGGTTTGCGGCGCAGGCACCGGAAGCTGGTGTCGCATTTTATTCGCTGGGCGATCCGGCTGTGCTGGCGCGTGCGACGGCAGAGCTGGTGTCGGTCATCCGCGCCTGGGCGCCGCCGGCAGGGCGGCGCGTCGTCGATCTGGGCTGCGGCATCGGACGCGTGTCGCTGGCGCTCGCCGACGAAGCGGCAGCGGTGACGGGCATCGACGTGTCGGCCGGCATGGTTGCTGCGGCGCAGGCGCGATCGGGCGGGGCGTGTGCAACCTTTGTCCAGGGGGACGGTCTGCGGCTGCCGATGATCGGAGATGGTGCCGGCGACCTTGTGCTCGCGATCGATTGCTGGCCGTTCGTGGTGCGGGCCGGCGCTGATGCGACCGATACTCTGGTGGCAGAGATCGCGCGCGTGCTTGCCCCGGGCGGAGATTTCCTCATCTTCAATTGGTCCTATCGCGGCGATCCCGCGCTCGACGAACGAGACGCGCGCGCGCTGGCGCAAGCGCACGGCTTCGATGTGGTGCGCGTGGGCGAACGTCCGTTCGAGCTGTGGGACGGCGTCGGCTTTCACTTGCGGCGGCGCGCGTGACACTTTCCGAATGGTGGGCGTTGTGGCACGCCGATCCGCGCGCGACCCCGTTTCAGTCGCCTGCCTGGCTCGATGCCTGGTGGGAGGCGCTGGGCAGCGGAGAGCGACGCGACGTGCTGGTGCGTGACGACGACCGGCTGGTCGCAGCGCTGCCGATGCGGGTGTGGCAGGATGGTGCGACGCGCCGGCTGGTGCCGGTCGGCGCGGGCGAAAGCGACTATTGCGATGCGCTGGTCGACCCTGCGGCCGGCAACGCGGCCGAGCGGCTGATGACAGCGCTGCTGACCGCCGCGCAAGGGTGCGACGAAGTGCTGCTGCCTGATCTGCGCGAGGGGTCCCCCCTGCTGGGGCCGGTGCCCGACGACTGGATTTCGGACTGTGCACCGTGCGAAACCTGCCCGGTGTTGACGCTGCCCGAGACGGGGCCGCTGTTGCCGGCGCTGACCAAGTCGCAGCGGCGCAAGGTTGTGCACGACAGGCATCGCGCCGCCAATGCAGGTGGCGCAATCGAGGCGATCGTGGCGCCAGACGATATCGACGCGGCGCTCGACGCCCTGTTTTCCCTCCACGAAATGCGCTGGGCTGCGGTCGGGCAGGCCGGCGTGCTTGCCGATCCACGCATCCAGTCATTCCATCGCGCCGCGGCACCGGCCCTGGCAGCGGCCGGGCTGTTGCGGCTTGTGACCGTGACCTTCGATGGGCGGTGTGTTGCGGTGCTGCTTGGCTTTGCGGATGCTTCGCGCGGCTATTCGTACATCAACGGCGTTGCAAACACCGTGCCGGGTCAGAGCTTTGGCTCGATGGCGTTTGCAACACTGATCGAGCGCGCGGTAGCCGACGGCGCCCGCGAATTTCATTTCCTGCGCGGCGAAGAAGACTACAAATACCAATGGGGCGCCAAACCGACCCACACGGTTCGGCGCACACTGCGCCGACGCGAGAGCGGGATGACATAAGATTGACCCACTGTGATTGCAGATTTGACGCAACGCGTTCCAGACGCGTCATCCCGCGCTAAGGTGTGTCGAAAATACGTTGCGGCAGGCGCAACGACAGCGTGACGCACATTGTCAGCAAGGTGGCGATCACCACCGCTGCCGCCAGCGCCGGCAGATGGTGCACGCCGCCCCACCAGAAATAGACCCCGCCGACCACCGCGATGCCGAAGGCCGCGCCGAGTTGCTGCGCGGTCTTCAGCAGGGCGCTGGCCGCGCCCGCATGCTGTCGATCGACGCGCGAAACCGACACCGGCCCGATACATCCGCTGGTCATGCCCATCCCCGTGCCGCACAGCACCAGGAACACCGCAATCACCGGCCAGGGCCAGTGCAGCGCGGTCACTCCGGCCAGCACCAGGCACACCGCGGGCAACATCATGCCTGCCCCGATCACCAGCACGCGCCGCCCCAGGCGTGGCAGCAGATTGCGACCGACAAAGCCGATGCCGAACATTGCACCCAGCCCGTAAGGCATATGCATGATCCCGGTAAACAGCGGGGTCGCACCGCGCTCTGCCTGCATCGCGAAGGCGAACACCAGCAGAAACCCCGCACTCGATGCCGCGAATACGATTGAAATCGCCAAACCCGTGCGAAATGCCGGGATCGAGAACAGCACCGGATCGAACAACGCCGGCCGCTGCGCGCGCACCCGCGCCGTGACGTGCCGCCAACCGGCCCATACCAGCGGGATCACGCAGACCAGACAGCCCGCGGTGATCACCGGGCTGGCGCTGTCGCCCGCCCCGATCAATGGCCAGAACAGCGCGGCCAGCGCCAGCCCGAACAGCACCATGCCGACCAGATCATAACCCGCCGGCCGGTCCGAGCGTGTGCGCGGCAGAAACATGAGCCCCGCGATGATCGCCAGCGCGCCGATCGGCAGATTGATCAGGAAGATCGACCGCCAGCCCAGGCCATAGGGATTGGCCGCGAGCAACAATCCGCCAAGGATCGGGCCGGAAATTGCGGCCAGTCCGCCAATGAGGCCGAACAGCGCCATGCGCGACACGCGCTCGAGCGGCTCGAAAATGACCTGGACCAGCGCCATCGCCTGCGGCGCCATGATCGCGCCGGTTGCCCCCTGCATCATCCGCGCCGCGACCAGCTGGCCGGCGGTGGCCGACAATCCGCATGCCAGCGACGACAGGGTGAACCCGGCAATGCCCAGCACGAACATACGGCGATAGCCATAGCTGTCCCCCAGTCGCCCGCCTGCAAGCAGCAGCACTGCAAAAGCCAGCGAATACCCTGCGATGATCCATTGCGAAGCATGCGCATCGGTGCCGAGACTGGCCTTGATCGCGGGCAAGGCGGTGTTGACGATCGTCATGTCGACGATTTCCAGCACGAGCGCGATAATCACAGTCAGCAGCGCCAGCATCTTGTGACGCGGGCTGAGATGGCGCGGGTCGAACGAAGCGTGGCTTTCGCGCGGCGCGATCGATGCCATTCAGCGCAGCCCCATCAGCGCGCGGTTCAGCGCCGCGTCGGCACCGCCGGCGGCAAAATCGTCGAACGCATGCTCGGTCACGCGGATAATGTGCCGGTCGATGAACGGTGCGCCTTCGGCTGCGCCCTGTTCGGGATGCTTGAGCGCGCATTCCCATTCGAGCACGGCCCAGCCAGCGAAGTCGTATTGCGCCATCTTGCTGAAAATCTGTGGGAAATCGACCTGGCCATCACCGAGCGAGCGGAACCGCCCAGGGCGATCGACCCAGTTCTGATACCCGCCATAGACACCGCTGCGACCGCTCGGCCGGAATTCGGCGTCCTTTACATGGAAGCATTTGATGCGGTCGTGGTAGATGTCGATGAACTGCAGGTAATCGAGACATTGCAGCACGAAATGGCTGGGATCGTAGAGAATGTTGGCGCGCGGATGGTTGCCGACCCGATCAAGGAACATCTCGAACGTCACGCCGTCGTGCAGATCCTCGCCGGGATGGATCTCGTAGCCGATATCGACGCCGTTTTCGTCGAACACGTCAAGGATCGGGCGCCAGCGCCGCGCCAGTTCGTCGAACGCCTGTTCGACCAGCCCTGCCGGACGCTGCGGCCACGGATACATGTAAGGCCAGGCCAGCGCGCCGGAAAATGATGCATGGGTGGTCAGGCCCAGCCGGCGCGAGGCGACTGCCGCCAGCTTGAGCTGGTCGACCGCCCACGCCTGGCGCGCATCGGGATTGCCGCGCATCTGCGGAATCGTGAAACCGTCGAATTGCGCATCATAGGCGGGGTGCACTGCAACCAGTTGCCCCTGCAGATGCGTGCTCAGTTCGGTGATCGCCAGGCCCTTTTCGGCGAGCATGCCGATGATTTCGTCGCAATACGTCTGGCTTTGCGCGGCAAGGGCAAGATCGAACAGTCGCGCGTCCCAGCTGGGAATCTGCAGCCCCTTGTAGCCCAGCCCTGCCATATAACCGGCAATCGCGGGCAGCGAATTGAACGGCGCGTTGTCGCCGGCGAACTGGGCAAGGAAAATGCCTGGCCCCTTGATGGTCCGCATGTCTCTCTCCATCGTATAATTTGTAATTTCATTCTAATTTGTTTAGGGCTCGCCCGTCAAGCACGATCGGTGAGTGGTGCGGGCGCGGTCGCGACATTGGCGCATGGTTGCATTGCCGCTATGGCGTTATGAGGTCGTGAGCGTGCACGGACCTGTCCTGTTGCTGGCGAGGTGTTGCATTGGTGTCGAAATTCGCTGGCGAACCCGCAGCTGCCTTGCCGATCGACATGGCTGGCCGCACGCCGCTGCAGGGGCGCAGCAAGGCGTCGCTGGAACGCATGCTGTCTGCCGCACGCGACCTGATGATCGAGCGCGGAAGCGAGGATTTTACCTTGCAGGAAATCAGCCAGCGCGGACAGGCATCGATCGGTTCGATCTATCTGCGGTTTGAAAGCAAGGACAACCTGGTCCGCGCGGTCCTGGCACATGCGCTGCAGACGCTTTCCGACAGTGAAACCGCCATGATCGCCCGGCTGCGCCGCCAATGCCTGTCGCTGGCCGATTTCGTCCCCCGCTTTGTCGAAGACTACGCCGAAGTGTTGCGGATAAACGCCCCGCTGCTGCGCCTGGCGATGGCGCGTGCGGGCAACGATCCGCTGGTGGCCGTTCTGGGCAAACAGGCTGCCGACACCGCCGTGGAACAGACGAACGCGGCGCTGCTGCAATTTTCGGGCGAGTTTGCGGGCGACGATCATGAATTGCGCGCGAGTTCGGCCTATCACATCATTTTTGCGACGCTTGCCCGCCAGTTGAGCCTGGGCACGATCAGCGGGTCCGCCAAGGTTTATGACTGGGATCTGATCAAGCGCGAGCTTGGCCGCATGTGCCTGGCATACCTGCGCGATCGGTGACGGCTCGCCGGGCTTGTCCGATGGCTTGACAGTTTGCGCTTCGGCTTCGATTATTCGAATGCGATTCCAATAAGCGAAAGGCCACTCCTTGCTCAATCGTCGCCAATTCGTGACCAGCGCCGCGCTTGCGGGATTGGCAACGCGGGCACCGCTTGCCCGTGCCGCAACCGGTGCCAGCGCGTTTCCCCGGGGGTTCCTGTGGGGGGCATCGACGGCGGCGTACCAGGTCGAAGGCAACAATGTCGGCAGCGACATATGGGCCGCCGAACACGCCGCAAACACGCCTTATGCCGAACCGTCGGGCGATGCCGCCAACAGCTTTGCGCTGTGGCCGACCGATCTCGACCTCGTGCGCGGGCTGGGGCTCAACACGTATCGGTTCAGCCTGGAATGGGCGCGCATCGAGCCCGAGCCCGGGCAATTCTCGATCGCCATGCTCGACCACTACAAGGCGATGATCGCCGGGTGCCGTGCGCGCGGAATTACCCCGGTCGTGACGTTCAACCATTTCAGCACGCCCATGTGGTTCGCTTTGAAGGGCGGCTGGGCACATCCCGACAGTCCCGAATTGCTTGCCCGCTTCTGCGACCGTGCGGCACGCCACCTGGCGGATGGCATCGGTTTTGCAACGACGCTCAACGAGCCCAATCTTGCCGGAATGCTGGTCGATGTCCTGCCGCCCGAGCTCGGGGCGCGCCTGGTCGAACAGGACAAGGCGATGAGCGCGACGATCGCGCGCGCGCACAACAGCCCGCAGTTCCTTGCCGGCAATTCGATCTGGGTGCCCGATCCCGCCGTGGGCCAGGCCCATATGCTGCGCGCGCATGCGCTGGCCCGCGCCGCGATCAAGGCCGTGCGCGGCGACCTGCCGGTCGGGGTCAGCCTGGCGATCGTCGATGACCAGGCGACGGGATCGCCGGCGTTGCGCGATGCCGCACGCGAAAAGCTGTATGCGCCGTGGCTGCGCGCGGCGCGCGGCGATGATTTCGTCGGCGTACAGAACTATACGCGTCAACTCTGGGGGCCACAGGGCAGGCTGCCCGTGCCGCCGGGCGCGCCGCGCAACGATGGCGGCGAGGAAATCTATGCGCCATCGCTGGCCGGCGCGGTGCGCTATGCCCACGACGTCGCGCGCGTGCCGATCCTGGTCACCGAGCATGGCCTGCGCAGCGACGACGATGCGCCCCGGCAAAAATTCATCCCCGCCGCGCTCGCCGCGTTGCACGAGGTGATCGCGCAGGGCGTGCCGGTGCTGGGGTATTGCCATTGGTCGCTGATCGACAATTATGAATGGGGTTTTGGCTATGCCCCCAAATTCGGGTTGCACAGCCTCGATCGCCGCAGCTTCGTCCGCACGGCCAAGCCGAGCGCGGCGATCTACGGCGCGATTGCCCGTGCCAACGCCGTCTAGCACTTGCGTGTACCCGCTTTCAATCTATGGTCATAACCCAGTTACATAAACCGGATTTCTGATCATGCGTTTCAAGGAACTCGATCTCAATCTGCTGGTCGTGTTCGATAGCCTGATGGAAACACGCAGCGTGACGCGCACGGGCGAGCGGCTGAGCCTGACCCAGCCGGCCGCCAGCGCCGCGTTGCGCCGGCTGCGCACCTATTTCGGCGATCCGATGCTGGTCCAGGTGGGCAAGCGCATGCACCCCACGCCCTTTGCCGAGGCATTGTATCCGCAGATCCAGCGTGCGCTGGGCCAGGTGCAGCAGGCGATCGCGACACCGGCCGGGTTCGATGCGGCCACGAGCTCGCGCCGGTTTCGCATCAATGCGTCGGATTACGTGATGGTCGCGGTTCTGGTCGAGCTGGCCGCGCGGCTGCGCCAGCATGCGCCGGCGATCCAGCTCGAGGTGCAGTTGCCGTCGGAGACCAATGCCGAGGATCTGGAAAATGGCCGGATCGATCTGTTAATTGCGCCCGAACAATTGCTTGCGCCATGGCACCCGTCGGATTTCCTGTACGAGGAAGAACAGGTCGTGGTCGGGTGGAACGGCAATCCGGTGATCACCGGCGGATTGACCGAAGACCAGTTCTTTGCCGCCGGGCATGTCGGCGTGGCGCTGGGCGCACGCCGTGCCACGACCTTTGCCGATACGCAGCTGACGCGCATGGGTCGCCAGCGCCGGATCGAGATCGAAGTGGGATCGTTTGCGAGTGTGCCGTGGTTCCTGCAGGGCACCGACCGGCTGGCCGTGCTGCACAAGCGGCTGGTGCGGGTGATGATGCCGCAGTTCGACCTGACGTTCGTCCCGATGCCGTTTCCGTTTCCGCGCCTGCGCGAAATGGTGCAATTTCATGAATCGCGGCGCGATGATGCGGGACTGGCGTGGCTGCGCGACCAGTTGCGGCAGTCGGCGCTCGCCACGGCATGATTTTAGTTGATGAAAAAGCATAACGATAATGATTTTTACATATCCTTCGATTCCGCCCACAGACCTTTTGAACGAGACGTTTGGGAGAATGCCATGATTTGCCCGATTCCGGTGTTCAGCCGGGCCCCACGGTCATGAACCATCAGCAGATTTTGATCATCGGCGGCGGCATCGGCGGCCTGACCAGCGCGATCGCGCTGCGCCGCGATGGCCACGCGGTTACCGTAATCGAGCGCGATCCGACCTGGTCGGTCTATGGCGTGGGCATCATCCAGCAATCGAACGTGCTGCGCGCGGCGCAGACACTCGGTATTCTCGATGGCTATCTCGCGGCCGGCGTCGGCTTCGACGCGGTCGAGATCTTCATCCCCAGCGGCCAGAAAGTTGCGCGGGTCCCGGGTCATCCGGTGGCCCCCGGCCTGCCCACAAATCTTGGCATCGGCCGCCCCGCGCTGCACAAATTGCTGGGCGACACCACGATTGCCGCGGGCGCCGATGTGCGCCTGGGCGTGACGGCCGAAGCGATCGATGACACCGGCGATGCCGTCAAGGTTGCATTTTCGGATGGCACCACAGGCACCTACGATCTGGTGATCGCCGCCGACGGCGTCTATTCGGCCACGCGGGCGATGATCCTGCCCGAGGCGGAAAAGCCGGAATACACCGGGCAAGCGGTCTGGCGCTACAACTTTGCGCGACCGGCCGATCTCGATGCGTTGCAAGTCTACAACGGCCGCACCGGGGTCGGCCTCGTACCGATCAGCGACAGCCTGATGTACATGTATGCGACCACGCCCGAGCCGGACAATCCGCGCTATCCGACCGAGGGGCTCGCCGCACTCATGCGGGCAAAGCTCGCCGGCACGGCACCCGCGATCCAAGCGCTGGCCGAACAGATCACCGATGACGAGGGCGTCGTCTATCGTCCGCTCGAAGGCATGCTGGTGCGCGGACCCTGGCACAAGGGCCGCGTCGTGCTGCTGGGCGATGCCGTTCACGCCACCACGCCGCACCTGGGCCAGGGTGCGGGTATGGCGATCGAGGACAGCGTCGTGCTGGCCGAGGAAATCGCCCGCGCCGATAATCCCGAAGCGGCGTTCACCGCGTTCCGCGCGCGCCGGTTCGAGCGGTGCCGCTACATCGTCGAAAAGAGCCTGGAAATTTGCCACGGCCAGATCGGCAAGGGCCCGCCGATCGATAACGCCCTGGCCACCGCTGAAATGTTCGCGGTCGTGTCGCAGCCCATCTGATACAAAAGGACAGTCCCCATGAGCCGAGTGACCGATATCCGATACGTGGGTTACGGCGTGGTCGATTTCGACGCCGAATCCGAATTCTACGCCAATGTCTGGGGCCTGGAGCCCGTGATCAGCGATGACGGACGCGCCTGGTTCAAGACGCAGGGCCATGACGAGCACCAGGTCGTCAGCCTGCGCAAGGCCGATGCCAACCGCGTCGACGTGATCGCACTGGCGACCGAAACCGACGCCGATGTCGATGCGCTGGCTGAAAAAGTCGTCGCAGCGGGCGGCCGGATCGTGCATGCGCCGCGCGCGCTGACCACGCCCGGCGGCGGCTATGGCTTCCGCTTTTTCTCGCCCGACGGCCTGCCGTTTGAAGTCAGCGCCAATGTGGCACGCGGCACCAGCCGTGCCCTCACGCGCTGGGAAGGCCTGCCCGAACGGATCAGCCACATCGTGCTGCATTCGCCCGATCACAAGGCACTGGCCGCGTGGTTCTGCGATGTGCTCGGCTTCAAGACGTCCGACTGGCTGGGGGATTTCATGGTGTTCCTGCGCTGCAATTCGGCGCATCACCGCTTTGCGATCCTGCCGGGGCCGCCCTGCCTCAACCATGTCGCGTACGACATGCCCAGCGTCGATGACATGATGCGCGGTATTCACCGGCTCAAACACAGCGGCATCGACATCGGCTGGGGCCCCGGTCGCCACACCGCGGGCAACAACACGTTCAGCTATTTCGTGACGCCCGGCGGGTTCGTCGCCGAATACACCAGCGAGCTGGAAGACGTGGATTTTGCCACGCACGAAGCGACCGTGCACATCCCCACGCCGCAGACGATGGACCAGTGGGGCATCGGCACCGGCGGCCCGCAGACGCTGCCCCATCCGCACCCCAATCCGGGCCTGTTCACCACGGTCGAGGCCTGAACGATGGCACTGCTTGAACTTTTTCCCAACTATATCTGGAACCTGTCGGTCGCAATTGCGATGCAGTCGGGCGGGCAGGTCGGCGAAATCGTCGACATGTGCCAGCCGATCAGGGATGCCGCTGCCAATGGCGCGGATGCGGGCACGCCCGCCTTCATGCGGCAGTGGGCGGCGATGGGCGACAAGCTGATCGAACTGGCCGGCGAGGACGAAGCGCGCGGCCGCAAGTTGAGTGCGTCGGACAAGCTGGAGCGCGCCTCGCTCTATCTGTTCACCGCCGAGCGCATGCAGGGCCATGGCCATCCAGGTCGCCAGGATACGTATGCCAAGGCACTGGCGACGTTTGCCAGATCGACGGCGCTGGGCGGGATCAACCGCGAACGCGTCGACGTACCGCTGGGCGACGATTACCCCGCAGGCGCGACAATGCCCGCGCTTTACGTCCGCGCGCCCGGCCCCGGCCCGCATCCGGTGGTGGTCTATTGCAATGGCCTCGATAGCTGCAAGGAGCTGCTGTACTGGTCGCACCTGCCCGCCGCCCTGGCGCGACGCGGCATTTCCACGCTGTGTGTCGATCAGCCGGGCAGCGGCGAGGCGCTGCGCCTGCAGAACCTGCCTGTTACTCCCGAAAGCGAACGCTGGGCTTCGCGCGCAGTCGACTGGCTGGAAACGCAGCCCGATGTCGATCCCAAACGCATCGGCATGACCGGCATTTCGCTGGGCGGGCATTTCGCCCCGCGCGCGGTCGCCTATGAGCCGCGCTTTGCCAGCGGCGCCTGCTGGGGCGCCAATCACAACTGGCGCGAAGTGCAGGACAAGCGCATGAAGAAAGAGGGTGAAAACCCCGTGCCGCATTACTGGGCGCATGTGATGTGGGCGTTCGGCGCCAGCGATATGGATGATTTCCTGGCGAAATCCGATGGCATGAATCTCAACGGCCATATGGATGGCGTGCGCGTTCCGTTCCTGGTCACCCACGGCGCCAGCGATCGCCAGATCAGCGTGCAATATGCGCATGACTGCTACGAGCAGCTGGTCAACAGCCCACGCCGCGAATTGAAGATCTTTACCGCCCGCGAAGGCGGTGTCGAACATGTCGGCGCCGACAACATGAGCTATGGCTGCGATTACATCGCCGACTGGTTTGCAGATACGCTGGGCGGAACAATCGGTTAGGAACACTCCAATGGCACGTCAATTCATCGATCTGTCGATCACGCTGTGCAACGACGTGGTGTCGGACCCGCCGTTCATGCGTCCGCACATCACGTATCAGACACATGACGAAACCGTGGCCGAGGCCGGTCATTTCTTTCCCGGCCTCACGGCCGAGGCAATCCCGGGCGGCGAAGGGTTTGCGGCGGCGGAAACCATCACACTGACCACGCACAACGGCACGCATCTGGATGCGCCGTGGCATTTTCACCCCACGATGAATGGCGGCGAACGCGCGATCACGATCGATGAAGTGCCGCTGGAATGGTGTTTCCAGCCAGGCGTCAAGCTCGATTTCCGGCATTTCCCCGATGGCTACGTCGTGACCGCCCAAGACGTCGAGGATGAACTGGCGCGTATCGGTCACACGCTGCAACCGCTCGAGATCGTGGTGGTCAACACCGCGGCGGGCATGGCGCTCGGCCGTCCCGATTTCGTCAATGTCGGCTGCGGCATGGGCTATGAGGCGACGATGTACCTGACCAGCCGGGGCATCCGCGTGACCGGAACCGATGCGTGGAGCTGGGATGCGCCGTTCAGCCACACTGCCAAGAAAGTGGCCGAAACCGGCGATACCTCGCTGATCTGGGAAGGCCACAAGGCCGGCCGCGACATCGGTTATTGCCACCTGGAAAAGCTGCACAATCTGGAAAGTCTGCCGTCGTCGGGTTTCACGATGTCGTGCTTTCCGCACAAGATCAAAGGCGCGTCGGCCGGATGGACCCGCGCCGTCGCGATCATCGAGGACTGAACAGATGCGGCTGGCAACCTTGCGCGACGGCAGCCCGGATGGCGTGCTGGTGCTCGTTTCGAACGATGGCCAGCGCATGATCAGCGGCGGCACCACCCTGATCGCGGCCATTGCCGACTGGGCCACGGCCGAGCCGGCGCTGCAGGCGCTGGCCACGCGGCTGAATGCCGGCGGTGGCGATCTGCTGGACCATGCCCTGATCGCCGCGCCAATGCCGCGATCATGGCAATGGCTCGACGGATCGGCCTTTCACCAGCACGGCGATCTGATGCAGATTGCGTTCAGCATGCCGCCGACCCCCACCGATCGCCCGCTGATGTACCAAGGCATGTCCGACCGGTTTTACGGCCCGACCGATCCGATCCCGTTTGGGAGCGAGGCCAATGGCATCGATTTCGAAGGCGAATTCGGCGTGATCGTCGATGCCGTACCGATGGGCACCACCGCCGCCGACGCCGCCGGTCATATTCGCCTGATCGTGCAGATCAACGACTGGTCGCTGCGCACACTCGCTCCTGTCGAAATGAAAACCGGGTTCGGCTGGATCCAGGCCAAACCGCCATGCAGCATGGCGCCGTTTGCCGTGACGCCCGATGAACTGGGCGCGGACTGGCGCGACGGACGCGTGTGCTGCGACCTGGCGATAGAATGGAACGGAGACCGCTTCGGCCTGGTCAACGGTGACCAGATGGCGTTTTCGTTCCCCGAACTGGTTGCCCATGCCGCCGCCACGCGCGATCTGGTTGCCGGCACGATCATCGGTTCGGGCACGGTTTCGAACCGCGAATATGCCACGCGCGGATCGGCCTGTATCTCGGAACGCCGCGCCATCGAAATGATCGCCGAAGGCAAGCCGCAAACCGCATTCATGGCACACGGCGACCATGTCCGCATGGAAGGCCGCACCAGCGACGGGCGCACGCCGTTCGGCGCAATCGACCAGGGAATCATCAAGGCACAAGCGCGCACCTGAATCCGAAATGCCCATCGGGGCGCAATCGCGCACGAGACGCCTTGGCGATGACACGCTGATCCGCGCCGTTATCCCGGCCTCGCTGCCCTTGTGCAGATATTTGGTTAATTATCAACACTATAATACCGGATTTTGGCGCCGAATGGCGACCAAGGTGATGGTCTGCGTCCACCGGTTTCGTACACGTTGCCCCCCGTTTTTTATCGGTGAGGGGGTGCGGTCTTGTTAACGATTTTCGCTTAAATATGAAGGGGTTCGCCGCTCCGAGGATTGACCGAGTTGCCAAAAAGCCAAGACACCGGCCCGAAAACGTTCAGGGCGTCGGCGCGCAAGCAACCGGCCTTGAGGCCTGACGACGTCGGCCAGGTGGCGTTTGATTGGTTTCAGGCGCAGCCGGGTTGCATGTTGCTGGCGGTGGCCGATGCACAAGCACGGCCTGTGGGGCAATTGGAACGGACCAGTTTCCTGCTGCGCTTTGGCAGCCAGTACGGCAACGCCATTTATGCGCGTCGTCCGGTGTCGCTGACGATGGAGCCCGTCAATCTGATGATCGAAGCGGATGACGACGCCGTCGAATTCGCCGAACGGGCGCTCGACCTGTTCGCAGACGAGCTTTGGCGCGGATTTATTATCGTCGATCAGGGGCGGTATCTGGGCGTCAGCGGGATGATCGAATTGTTGCGCGCAACCACGCAGGAGCGCACGTCTAACGCGCGCAAGCTGCGTAGCCTGGCAGACGATCTGCGCAAATCCAATCGGGCTCTCGAACGCCAGCGCCGACTTGCCGAAGCGGTCATCGAACATATTCCCTCGCTGATCGCCGTGCGGGGCCAGCGTGATGGCACATTGCGGCTGATTAACCGCGCCGGGGCCGAGATGATGGGCAAGTTGAACGAAAAGGTGATGAGACGAAGTGCCGTAGCATCCCGGCCCGGCGATATGATGCAGCAGATACTCAGGGCCGACGCCACGCTGGCACGGCAACCGCCGGCGATGCCGTGTGACCTCACATTCACGATTCCCGGCGCCATGCAGCAACGCATCATTCGGGCGATGCAGATCCCGATCCCCATGCCTGACGACGATGCGCTGACGCTGACCATTGCCGAGGACGTGACCGAAGTGCGCCGCGCCACTTCGCGGATCGAGGAACTGGCGCTGTTCGATGTCCTGACCGGGTTGCCAAATCGCGTCCAGCTGAACAACCGGCTGATTTCGTTGCTGGATACCGAGGTCTCGGGCGCGATGGCGCGCCCTGAAGTTGCCCTGATCGCGATAGACCTGGACCGGTTCAAGATGGTCAATGACACGTTTGGTCATGATGCGGGGGACATGGTGCTGCGCGAAATGGCTGCGCGGTTGCGCCTGGCCGTAAGGCCGGAGGATCTGTCGGTGCGGATCGGCGGCGATGAATTTGCGGTGCTCGTCAGTGCCCCGTCGCTCGCGACGCTAAGCGAAATCGTCGCCCAGCGCCTGTGCGAAAGCATGAAGCAGCCGTTCCATATCCGCGACAAGATCGTCCATCTCGGCGGCAGTATCGGCATCGCCATCTACCCGCACGATTGCCAAAATGCCGACGAGCTTATGAAGCACGCCGATATGGCGATGTACGACGCCAAGGCCAATGGCAAAGGCACCTGGCGCCGGTTTTCGCCTGGCATGCGCGAAGGCCTCGAACAGCGCAGCGCGTTGGAAATGGAACTGCGGCAGGCGCTGGCACGGGGCCAATTGGCGATACACCTGCAACCGCAGATGGACATTGCCGACCGGCGGATTTCGGGTTTCGAATGCCTGGCCCGCTGGACGCATCCCGATCTCGGCCAGGTTCCGCCGGCGGTGTTTATCCCGCTGGCCGAAGATATCGGGCTGATCGGCGAACTGGGCGAATGGATCATCCAGCAATCCTGCAGGATCGGACGCACGCTGCCCGCCGGCATGTCGATTGCGGTCAACGTTTCGGCAGTTCAGTTCCGTCTGCCCGGGCTGGTCGAATGTATCCAGGCCGCGCTGGCGGACAGTGGGCTGGAGGCCGACAGGCTCGAGCTGGAAGTCACCGAAAGCATGCTGATCGCCGACGAAGCGCAAGTGATGATCAGCTTCAACCGCCTGAAAGCACTGGGCGTGCGCATTGCCCTCGATGACTTCGGTACGGGGTTTGCCTCGTTTACGTATCTCAAGCGTTATGCGTTCGACAAGATCAAGATCGATCGCAGCTTTGTCAGCGGGTTGCCGCAAGACGCATCATCGCGCGCAATCGTATCGGCAGTGGCTGTGCTGGGCAGCCAGCTGGGTGCGGTGGTCACGGCCGAGGGTGTCGAAACCGACGTTCAGTACGAAGCGCTGGAGCGATTGGGCTGCATGCAGGTACAGGGGTACCTGATCGGACGCCCGTCGGCCGATCCCTATCAGTATCTGCAACCACCATACGGCCAAAAGCGCATGGCTTGAGCGAAGCGCGCCGAGCAGGTCATGGCGCGACGGGCATCAATATAACCGCGCGCAGGCCGCCGCCGGAGGCCGGCTCGAGCGCCAGGCTGCCACCGTTGATTTCGAGCAGTTCCTGCGCGATCGGCAAACCGAAACCGTGGCCGTCCCCGCGCTCGTCGATCCTGCGTCCGGGCGCCAGCGCATCGCGTATCGCACCGTGGTCGAGCCCCGGCCCGTCATCCGCGATCGTCAGTTCGATGGAGGCTTCGACCATCCGCGCGCCAACGGTAATCGTCGCGCTTGCATGCTGCCAGGCATTGTCGAGCAGATTGCCGACGATCTCGTCCAGATCCTGCGGATCGATCGCGACGATGAAGTCCGCCGCCACATCGATCGCGATGCCCACAGGCCGTTCGGCGTGGATCCGGGCCAGCGCGCCGGCAATGTCGGCGATCGCCGGAGCCAGCGGCGTCCGGCTTCGGGCGCTGCCGCCCTGCGCGCGCGCGCGGGCGCGGCCCAGATGATGGCGCACCCGCCGGTCGATCTGATCGACCATCGCGCCCAGGCTGCCATCGGGATCGCGCCCGGGCTCGGCCAGTTTCAGCCCGAGCGCGGCGAGCGGGGTCTTCAGGCCATGCGCCAGGTTCGACACATGCCGGCGGGCGTGCGCCAGGCCCTGTTCGTTCTGATCGATCAGCGCGTTGAGCTCGGTTGCCAGCGGCGCGATTTCGGCAGGCAGGCCGCTTGAAATATAGTGCAGCCGGCCCGACCGTACCTCGGCCAGTTCCAGCCGGAGCCGGCGCAGCGGGGCCAGGCCAAGCCGCAATTGCAACAGTGTCGCGCCGGCCAACCCCGCGCCCAGCACGCAGAGCGAGACCAGCAGCGGCACCAGCGCCTCGTGCAGCGGGGCGATCGCGACCGCGCGCGGGCCTGCGGCGGTCAGCACCACCGGGCCAGCGGACGTATCCACCGCGATCCGGCGAAAATGCACGTCATGATTGTCCCCCGGGTGGGGATGGCCTGCCGCCGGGTGGGGATGGCCTGCCGCCGGGCCGGGCCTGTCCGGCCCCAACGGCGGATCTGGCATGTCGGACATACGCGGCGCATCGATGGCGGCGCCGTGCGTCCACGCGCCTGCCGGGCCATCCACGCGCCAGCCCCAGCCAGAGCCCGGTTCGTCGAATGCCGGCAGGCTGATTGCGCGCGCACGATCCAGCGAGCCATCGCGGCGTATGGCGCGCGCCAGCACGTCGACCTGGGCGTCGAGCTGCTGATCCAGCCCTTGTGTGACAAACCGTTCGAGCACATGGCCGATCGCAAAGCCGGCAAACACCAGCGCCACCAGCGTGGTAAGCGCAGCAATGCCGAGCAGCCGCCCGAACAGCGAACGCGGTATGAGGGTCATGATCCGGCGGTCAGGCGATACCCCCGCCCCCGCACGGTTTCGATCATGCCTGCGCCGATCTTGCGCCGCAACCGGCCGATGATGACCTCGATCGAATTGGAATCGACGTCGGCATCGCCTTCGTAAACCCGCTCGATCAATTGCGCGCGCTCGATCACGACCTCCTTGCGCAGCATCAGCGCCGACAGCACCCGCCATTCGAACGCGGTCAGCTTCAGCGGCAACCCGTCCAGCTCGAACAGGCCGAGTTGCGCATCGAACGCGACCGGGCCGCATACTATCCGCGATCCGGCGTGCCCGGCGGCGCGGCGGACCAGCGCGCGCAGCCGCATCACGACTTCCTCGACGCGAAACGGCTTGGTCAGATAATCATCGGCGCCCGCCTTGAACCCGGCGACTTTTTCGGACCAGCCATCGCGTGCGGTCAGGATCAGCACGGGCAACGTGCGCCCTTGTGCGCGCCAGTCGCGCAGGACCGAAATGCCGTCGCGCAACGGCAGGCCCAGATCGAGCACGGCGGCGTCATACAATTCGGTCGCGCCAAGATGGCCACCGTCCTCGCCATTGCCCGCAACATCGACCGCAAAGTTTTCCGCGCGCAGCGCGCGCGCGATCCCGTCGGCCAGGGTGCTGTCGTCTTCGACCACAAGTATCCGCACAATCTCGTCCTTTCGGGCCCCGACTAGCCCGCCAACCCCAACCGAACCTGAACCACAGGGTTCAGCGTGCGTCGGAACGAATCGGGTAAACGATGGTCATCGGATAGCTAAAAGGAGATACCGATGTCTGATACCCCAATGTCTGAACCAACCGATCGCCGGCGCTTTGCCGGCAGCAACCGCGCCATGGTGGCCATCGCCGCAGCTTTCGTCGCGCTCGGCGGCGGCGCGGGCGCCATTGCCATGCACGCAGGGCAACCCACCGTGACGATGGCCCCCGCCGTCCCGGTTGCCATCCATTCGCTGACGTCCGGCACCATCGTGACGGTCAAGGGCCGTGTCGCCGAAATCTACGGCAACAAGTTCATCATGGCCGATACCAGCGGCCGTGCGCTGGTCGACACCGGCCCGCATGGCGAACGCGCGCTGGTGACCGTGGGCGAGGACGTGACCGTTCAGGGCCGTTTCGACCGCGGTTTCATGCATGCATCATTCCTGGTCGGCCCGGATGCCAAGGTCACTGCGCTGGAACCGCTGGACGGCCCGCATGGCGGACCTGGCCACCACCACGGACCGCGCCACGGGCCTGACGATGGCCCCGGTGACGAACGCGAAAATGGCCCCGGGGACGGTCCCGATCATGGCCCCGGCGCGCCGCCACCCCCGCCGCCGCCCGCTGCAGCGGCGGTTGCCGCTCCAGCCAAATAGGCTTCGCGCCGGTGATGGCCTGTTGGGTATGCCCTTTGCATACTTGCCGATGCCATCGCCGGCCGGCCGCGTAGCGCACTTGTCATATCGACAAGATAGGCCGGCCGTGTTTAATCCACGCCTGCGCTGCGGAGAATGAGCCATGGACGACAACACCCGGTACAACCTCGAGCGCATGAAGGACGAAATCGTCGACAGCTTCGACGAAGAGCTCGAGCTCGAAATGGACGAGGCGCATCTCGAGCTGCTGACCCAGGAAGGGCTGGCGCACGATCGCAAGCGTATGGACCGGGGCACGTATTTCCGTGAATTGTTCCGGCTGCAGCACGAGCTGGTGCGGTTGCAGGACTGGGTCCAGTACAAGAAACTGAAAGTCGTGGTGCTGTTCGAAGGCCGCGATTCGGCGGGCAAGGGCGGTGCGATCAAGCGCGTGACGCAGCGGCTGAACCCGCGCACCTGCCGCGTCGTGGCCCTGCCCGCGCCAACCGAGCGCGAGCGGCACCAGTGGTATTTTCAGCGGTATGTCCCGCATCTGCCGACCGAGGGCGAAATCGTGCTGTTCGACCGCTCGTGGTACAACCGCGCCGGGGTCGAGCGCGTCATGGGGTTCTGCAGCGAAACCGATGTCGCCGATTTTTTCCGCACCGTGCCCGAATTCGAAAACATGCTGGTGCAATCGGGCATCATCCTGATCAAATACTGGTTTTCGATCACCGACGACGAGCAGGAATTCCGCTTCCAGATGCGGATCCACGATCCGCTGAAACAGTGGAAACTGTCACCGATGGATATGGAAAGCCGCGTGCACTGGGAAGATTATACCAAGGCCAAGGAAGAAATGCTGGCGCGCACGCATACCGAAAAAGCGCCCTGGTGGGTGGTTGCGGCCAATGACAAGCGCCGCGCGCGGCTGAACTGCATCACGCATCTGCTGGCGCAGATCCCTTATGAAGATGTGCCCAAGCAGGACATCACCCTGCCCGCGCGACTGCACCATGCGGACTATGTGCGGCACCCGGTACCACCCGAGCTGTATGTGCCGGAAATTTACTAGCGCGGGTTATCGCGCGCGTTTGAACCGATCCAGCGCCCCGCTGCACCACAGCGCGGCCCAGATCAGCACCGGCTGGGCGATCATGCGGGGGCCGTGATAGGCCCAGCCCAGGCCGCGGTCCGGGCGTGCCAGATCCATCATCATGTGATGGACATTGGCGGGCCAGACGCACAAAGCATAGGCCGCCAGCCCCCACCCGGCCGCCACGCGCAGGCGCGGCGACACCGGTTGCGCAAGACCGATCGCGCCCGCCAGTTCGGCCAGCCCGGTCAACGCGATGACCAGCGGCGCATCGGGCACCCACGCGGGTGTGATCGTCAGGAACGGCGCAGGCTTTGCCAGATGAAGCACACCTGCCGCAAAGTAGGCCGCGACAAGAAAATAACGGGTCAGCCGTCTGGCAAGCATCGATCGTTCTCCCATTCGCCTGTCTTTGCACATCATTATCGCAATTCGTGCGAAATCTTCACAGACTTCGCCGCAAGCGCCGATTGCAGCCGAGTCGCGGTTGCGCCATACCGCTTGCCATGTTCGCAAACTTCTTGGCTTTCGTGCGCCGCGCGCTTTTTCTGGCAACGCTCTGGGCCCTGTCGGCCACAGCCGCATTTGCGGCCAATTGCTACCCGCCGACGTCACAGGGCAGCACCGGTCCGAACGACTGGCAATCGTATTGCTGGGTCGATTTTTCAACATACAACAACACGACTGCGATGTCCGCCAGTGGCCAGAATTTCAGCCTGACCCTGCAGGACGGCACGGTCATGCAATTCAACCTGAAAGTCACCGGCGTTTCGCTGAACCCGGTGTCCAGCCCGTCATGGACAGGCGCGGCCATTGGCAACACCGCGATGCTGGGCATCGGCGGCCTGCCGGTCCTTTACGCCACGGGCGGCGGTAACACGACGGCAACGATTTCCGCGCTTACGCTTACCCCGCCCTCCGGGGGCACGGCGGCGACCAATTACATGATGGCTTTTGCCGATGGCGAATCCACCAATTCGGGCGAAACGCTGCAATTCGTGACCAATGGCGGCAATTGGGTGGTGCTCGACCAGGCTGGCCCGACCAGCGGCAGCAGCTATCCGACCGAAGCGATTGTCACCAACACCGCGACTTTGACCGGCAACGCCAACGCCACTGTCGGCGCCTATGTCTTCGGCACGACCAAGCCGACCACGATCACCACCACGCTGGTTTCGGGGGGCCTGCAAGGATTCATGGTCGCAGTGCGGTTTGCCTCACTCCGGCTCAACACGACGATTGCCGCGGCGCGTGTCGCCGCCGCCGATCAGTTCACATACGGGATCTCATCGACCACCACCGGCGCCACGCTCATCAACGCGACATCGGCCGGCACCGCGCTGACAGGGTTCGGCATCGCCGGGATCGCGACCGCGTCGGGGGTACCCCTGACGCTGACCCAGTCGATGGCGGCGGGCAGTACCGACACGCTGAGCCACTACGTCTCCAGCCTGACCTGCACCAACTCGACCTCGGGATCGGCGACCGCCATGCCGACCGGCGTGACGACCTCGAATTATTCGCTCGGCTCGCTCGCCTATGGCGATGATGTCATGTGCATCTTTACCGAAACGCCCTATCCCCACCTTACGCTCCAAAAAGCGCTGGGCACGGGTGGCCGGCAATTCACAGGCGATCAGTTCGTCGTGAACATCGCGCAAGCGGGCAACACGATCGCCACTGCCACCACCACCGGCTCGGCCGCAACCCTTGCGACCAACGTTACGCCGCAGACACAAGTCACCGCCGGCACCGCCTATACGTTCAACGAAGCCGCATCGGGCACGACGCTGACCAGCCAGTATACGACGGGCCTTGGCTGCACCAACAGCTACGCCGGGTCGGCGACCAAATTGCCGACCACCGTGACCGGCAGCATCACGCCCGCGATGGGCGATGTCGTGCTGTGCACGCTGACCAACACCAAGGTCGCGTCGAACGCCAACCTGACCATCGTCAAGACTTCGGCGCTGGTGTCGGACCCGATCAACGGCACGAACACACCCAGATCAATCCCCGGCGCGATCGTCGCCTATACGCTCACCGTGAGCAATTCCGGCCCGTCGGTGGTCGATTCCAACACCGTGCTGATCGTCGATACCCTGCCCACGCAATTGTCGGTTGGCACTGCGGCAACACCGGTGTTTACCCAGGGATCGCCAACCAGCGCGCTGACTTTTACCGCCAGCACCGACATCGCGTTTTCCAAAGCCACCACGGCGCCGACGAGCTTTGCCGCGTGCAATTACACGCCGACATCAGCGTTTGACCCGGCGGTGCGCTACATCTGCCTCAACCCCAAAGGCACTATGGCCGGATCGAACGGCACTGCGCCCAACTTTGCGATCACGATCCAGGCAAAGGTGAACTGAGCTCGACGCGGATATTTACCGGCGAACTTTGCTGTCCAGCCCGAGGAACCCGAACGTGCTGGTGTCGAATTTCAGCCGCATGCTGACGAATACGCCCTTGTGCGTGCTGTTCGCGGCGGCAAAGTCCGCATCGCGATAGCCCCTGATGTTGTAGCCCACCATCATCAGCACGTTTTTCGCCGGCACGAACCCGATGCTCGGCCCGATCGAAAACCGCGTCGTGTGATCGGTCGGGCTGGTCAGCACCGAAGCCTGGCCACCGATTTCGACCTTTTCGCCAATGCCGACATGCGCGCCCACCCCGGCCATCAGTGTCGTGCCCGCAAGGTTATAGCCGTCATAGGCATCGAAATTGCGACGCGCGGCGACAAACAGGCTGACCTCGCTGCGTTCCGCCAATTCGCCATCGTCACGGCCGTGCGGCGTCCAGTTGACCGAAGCCGACAGGATCAGCCGCCGCGCATGGGCGTCGCCGCTGGTCAGGCCAGGCGCCAGCGAACTGCCCGCTGCCGCGGTCGCCAGCGAGGGCACTTTCGACGTGGTGCTGTCGGTACCGATCAGCGCATAATCCGTGCGATATTCGGCGCGCGCCAGCCATGCGAAGGCCGAGAAATGCGGGCGCCAGGCCATCGCGACCGTCGCATCGAGCACGTCGGTAATCGTACCGGTGGTCCCCACGGCATGCGTATAGGTCAGCCCCGACCCCAGCATTTCGCCATCGCCCAGCTGGTGGATCAGGCCCGCGGTCAAGCCATGGCGCTGCGACAGTTCTCCGGTGCGGTATTCGCCGCGCACCGTCGCGCTCCACAAATCCTTGTGCCAGGCCATGCCCAGCGTGACCGCAGTGTAGTTTTCGACCAGTGACGTCGTGGCGATCCCGTTACCTGTCGATACGCCAGTCAGGGTACCGGCAGAACTTGCCGAGCTGCCCGAACCGGCCAGGCTGGTCGTCGTGGTCGGGCTCGATACGCTTGGCAGACCGGTCACGGCCGACCCCAGCCCGGCGAGCGAGCCGCCCGACAGCACCTTGTTGGTATCGAGCGTGGCATCGAGCGTCAGCCGCTTGTTGAGCGCAAAGCTTTGCGACAGGCCGAAATTGGCGAACGCGCGGGCCATGTTTTCATCGATATTCTGGTTGCCCAGCCCGGCCGTCGCATGGCCGCCCTTCCACGGCTGCATGTCGATGCCGATACGGCCGGTGCGCGTTTTCAGCTCGCTGCTGTCGGCCAGTTCATAGCTGCCGATCAGGCGCGTATGGCTGTTCAGCGCATAACGCGCGCCCACGGTCAGGCTGCCGGGCAGGCTGGCCGCATCGGCGCCGCCCAGCGGCACCGACGTCGCCGCCGACAGCTCCAGCCGGTTGTTCAGCAGTTTTTGCGTGACACTGGCATCGACGGTCGTCGACCGGCCATTGGTCACGCCGTCGTTCTGCTGCAGCGTGGTCATGCCCAGGTTCGCCTGCGTATTCTTGTCGTGGTATTGCAGCTTGAACGAAGCCTGCTTGCGGTTGTCGATCACACCCAGCCCGTCGTCGAGCCACAGGCTGGCAGCGAGCGCGAATTTCGGCGACAGTTTCTTGCGCGCATCCACCCCGACGCGGCGATGGCCCAGTTGTGCGTCACCGGTCTGGCCGACGCCGAAATTCAGGTCCGCGCTGCGTGCATAGGCGACCACGTCGAGCAGTTTGTCGTGATGCTCTTCCTGGATCAGCCAGGCGCGCGACACAGCGCCGGCAAAGGTCGACACCGCGCCTTCGGCCCGCAGTTCTGTGGTCCGGGTGATCTGGAACTTCAGGTCGGCGGCAGCCTCGGTGCTGCGCCCGGTCGATGACCCTTGCGAGGTCGTGTCGCTGATCACCGTGGCGCCGACGCGCAGGCGTTTGTCACGCGTGGTAAAATCCGCGCGCGCCGCGCCGACGAATTTGTCCGCTCCGGCAATCGTGGGATCGATGTCGTAATCGATCACGGCGTATTGCGGGTTCAGACCGGAATCGCGCGACAGCAGCGGCGATTTGAACGTGATCGTGCCGGCAATCGGGTCGATCGTGTAATCGGCATAGGCGGTCAGCGTGGTCGAGCTCAGCACGATATCGGGGCGCACGTGATCACGCGCCTCGACCGTTACCCGCTCGGTGTTGAGCATGATCGCGTTCGATGACAGCGGGTACGGGCCGGACAGGCCGTTGCCTGCGATTTCGTCATGGCGATGCGTCGTCGAGGTGCGCGCGGCAAAACCCTGCAGATGCAGGCCGCCAATCCGCGCCTCGGACTTCAGCCCCGTGGCGGTACGCGAAAACCTGGCCAGCGCGGTCTGGTTGAAGCCCGCTTCGACATCGCCGAAAATGGCATAGAACGTTGCGGTTTCGATGCGGACATACAGCTTGTTGCGGCTGGCAGCATCGAACCGCCGGCTCGAACCATCGCCATAGACCGTGTAATAGGCCCGCGGGTCGATCGTGCCGAGCACGGTCTGGTCGGCGGCCTGCTTGGCGCTGTCATAGGCCAGCGTGACCAGGAATTTGCCCAGGATGCGGCCCTTTGCATAGAATGCGGTGCGCGCATGCTGGCCCAGGTCGCTCGAAATCGCGCTGGTCTTGTCCATGTTGTCGGCGATCGTGCGCGCGCCCAGGCTGCCTTCGGCCAGGCCCACGATCGTCCAGTCGATCTTGCCCGGCTTGACCCAGCTTTCGAGCGTCTGGCTGTGATGCTGATCGTTGTCGGTAAAGTTGAACTGCAGCTGCAGCGCGCCACTGGCCATCGTCGGCGCCAGTTCGATCAGGGCAACGCCGTCGTCGCCTTTCACTGTCCAGTGCGGCGCCTGGCGGGTCAGGCCCGACAGCGCGCGCGACTGCATCATGTCGATCGCATCGGCGCTTTCATACGGCGCCGAAATCGCGACTTCGCCCGACAGCCCGGCATGCACCGGGCGGCCGTTGCGATCGAGAATGCGCACCGCGAGCACCGGCCGCGTGCGGCCATCGGCCAGCAGATGCGTGCGCTCGGCAACGATCTGCCCGCTGAACGCAACATTGTTGAAATGGACAGTGCGCGCCAGATGGCCGGCTATGCTGCCATCGGCATTGCGCACATCGGCGGTCAGTTCGGTGGTTTCGCCATCGATCGGCACGCCGCGCCAGATGCTGATCGCAAAGCTCTGATCGGCGGCGACTTTGGTCGTGTCGCGCATCAGCGCCGACACCGGCTTGCCATTGGCCGACAGATCGATCGTCTGGTTTGCACCATGGCGGATGACGATGCGGACCGCAGGGCTGCGCGGATTGTGATCGGCCGCGGGAAACAGGATCTCGGGCACGCCTTTGCCCTGTGCCAGCCAGTCGGTTTCCGCGCCGGCCGCGACACGCTCGGCGCGCTCGACTTCGGCCTTGATATCGACAGGTGCGGCCGACGCCTGCGCCTTGATCAACTCGGCGTGGAAATTGGCAACCATCAGGCTGCCGCCGTCGCCCACGACAAAGCGGCTGATTGCGCTGCCCGCGGCACGCGTCCCGCCGCCGCACAGCACGAACGTGCCGCCTTCGGGCAAGGTCTGCGGGGCGACCTGCACGACATGGGTGCCCGGGACCAGGCCGTCGAAATGATAGCGGCCGTTCCGGTCGGTGATCGCAAAGCTGCCGTCTTCGAGCATGACGCGCACGCCCGGGATGCCGCGATGGCCGTTCGCCAGACCGCAGCCGCCATCTGTGATCTCACCTACCAATGTCATCCGGCTTGACAAGCCGTCTTCGTCGATCCGCACAACGGCATTGGCCGACGCGGTGGTGCCGGTGATGTCGGTAACTGTCGCGGTATTTTCGGCACGATTGGTGCCGGATTTCGGGCGTACGGTCGCGGTATAGGTGATCTGGCGCGTCCCACCGCTGGCCAGATTGCCCAGCGGCACCGTCAGCAGCGAACCGTCGGGCGCAAACACGGCATTGGCAGCCGTCACGCCATCGATCTTCACCGAACCAGTGCGCAGGCGCAGCAGCGTCGACGGCTTGTCGGTCAGTATCAGCCCGCGCATGGCGTGGGCGGTATCGCTGTTGGACACAGTGACGGTATAGGCGACCAGGTCGCCGGGCTGCGCTTCGCTGATCGAGGCGACTTTGGTGATCTTTGCCGCAGTGACCGGACGATCGACCGGGATGTCGATCTGGATCGGCATCGTATCGGCAACCGAGAACACCCGGCCATACGACGCAGGCGAAATCTTGACCGCCGAGCCGTCGACGCGCTTGAGCGCCGACAATTGCGCTGGGGTCAGTTTCGACGGCGCGGTGTAAGGCGCCGGCGGTGTGATAACAATGCGATAGGTGCCGAGGTGCACTTTGGGAAAGCGATATTCTCCGGCCGGAAGCGTATGCGAAACGCCTGCGCCGTCCACCACTGCAGAACCCGTCTGCACGATCGAGGGCCAGCTGGTGGCGCCATCGTCAGCATAAACGGGAACCGGTGCGCCGGTCGTGGCATCGACGATCGCCACAGTCGCGCCGTTGACCGGAGTGCCGTCGTCGCTGGAAAAGACTTCGCCGAATGGATCGGCCAGCACATTGACGGTCCCAGTGGTCGGCGTGAGACTGGCGCCTGGGAATTCGGGCTGAATGGTGATCGCATCGCCCCCACCGACCGACAGGACACAATCGCCGGGCGCGGGTGACGGCGGAATTGCGGCAGTCGAAATGGAGCCGGCAAACACGCCTGTGTTTGCGCCGGTCTCGGCGATGTTCAGCGTTTCGCGGTCGCCGCTCGTGGTAGTGATGACGGCAGTGATATGGTCGATCGCGGTGGGGCTGAGATTGCCCTGTGGCATCGAGACCGTAAAGAAGAATGCCTGACCAATGGTGATGGTCGCGGCGGGCACGACTCTGGTCTGCGCGCTGCCGGCGGGCGATGCCGCGGCCAGCGAAGACGCAGACGATACTGTCGTCATCGCACATTGCGTCGCCTGGTACGTCAAAGTGGACGTTCCAGACTGTGATGCCAGATAGGTCTGAACTGTAACCGGCAGGATGGCTTCGTTGAATATGACCGTGTTCGAGGCGACAGTTGCCGTCTGGCCACCGACGGGCCAGCTGGCATAGGCAGTGTTGGAAATGGTCTGGGCGCACGCGCCTTCACCCCCCGCCGCTGCGCAAAGCAGGACGAGCAGGGCAACCAGTCCCTTCACCGCCAGTTTCAAGGGCGGGATTGTTCGAACCATCGGTTTGAAAGCGGGCGGGAGACGCAAATCCCCCGCCCCTTTCTGCTTAATTAATGGTTGCGCGGATGCGCATGGTCGTTGCGCCGCCAGCCGAAACGTTGTTCAGCGTTCCGTTCGCAGTGCCGGAATTGCCCGACGTCGCAGTGGCAAAGCTGCTGTTCGCCACGGTTCCGGTGGTGCCGTCGGTATTGCAGGTCGTGCCCGTGTACGTGCCGTTGAGCACGATGCCGAAGCTCGACAGATACGTGACGGTGGTCGGCAGGGGATCGCTTACCGACAGGGCTGTCGTCGGCGCGCCGCCCGAACCGTTCTGCACGACGATGCAATATTCGATCGTCGCACCCGGGATCGATTTCGGGTTCGTGGTACCGTTGATCGGATCCGAAACGATCGTCGACTGCTTGGTCAGCGTCAGCACCGGGGCATAAACCGTATAGTCGCCCTTGGCCGAGTACTTGTCGTCGTATTGCGCATCAAGCCCGCCCGTGCCGGCCGCGTCGGCAAAGATCGTCTGAACGGTACCGGGTGTCCACGCGCCCGTGCTGGCGACCAGATTGGCGCCCTGCGTTCCGGGCGTTCCGCCCAGTTGACCCTGTGCGGTCAGAACGATACCCGAAACCTGGGTGTTGGTCGCCGTCAGTGGCACGCTGGCCACGACAAACACCGTCTTGCTGGTGTCGGGCGCGACTTCGTCGAGATACGTGATCTGCTGGTCGGTGCCCGAGTCATACGTTCCGTTGCCGTTCGTATCGATGAAGTAGGTAAAGCCCGACACGCCGAATGCGTCGGTGCCACCGTGCTGCGCGGACGCGCCGATCGCCTGGTTCACAGCCGACAACGAGAAATCGAGCGTGTCGTTCGATGTGTTGGCAACGGTGAACGTGTCATAGGCAACCGACTGGCCAGGTGTGACCGTGGTGGTCGCGCCGACGTTGTTGACGGTAAAGATCACCTTGCGGTCGACCAGGACGGTGTTCGATGCCGAACCGGCCGTCTGCGCGACATTGTTTACCGAGTAGTTGATCTGGGCAGTGTTGGTGATGCTGGTACCGGCCTGGGTACCTGCAGCATAGGCTGGGCTTGCCCCCAATGCGACAAGCACAGAAATGCTCGCCACGCCCAGCAGCTTGCTGGCGTATTTCATTATAATTCTCCTGAATGGTTAAACGTTTGTCAAAAAAATGGTCCGCACCCCGAACATCACGCCCGCGGACCTCAGGCTCTCACAAAATATGTGGTTTCGCTCAGCGGACCACGGCGTGATATTGTAGCGTGCCCGACGCACCCGGGGCGATCACGGGGATCACCCAACGGACGGTCGTGACATCGGAATCCTGTGCGGCGTGCGGTGCAACGCCCGGTTTGGCGACGGTCAGCTGGGCCAGTTTGCCCCAGGTCTTGCCGCCATCGACCGAAACTTCGAAATTGTCGGCACCGGCGCCTTCGAGCGCGACTGCGCCGGGAACCGGATTGGTTACGACGAAATGGTCGACCGGCTTGTCGCTGGTGTTGCGATAGGCGGTCACGAACAGCAGATGGTTGCCTGGCACGACCTTTTCCGGCGCCACGAACTGGTGGGTCGTTTGGCCGTTGACGGTCGTGACCTTGTCCAGCTTGATCGAGCTGTCGAGCGCAACCGCGCCAGGAGCAGCCATCGCCAGAACCGGAGAAGCAGCCAGAACCACCATTGCGGTCATCACATTACGAGTAAGTTTGCGCATGTTTCATGTCCTTGATTAAATGGAGTTGCAAAAATCAGTTGATCTTGACTTTGAAAGCGATCGTCTTGTCGGCGGTCCCGCCTGCAACACTGCCCAGCGTCACGGTAATCCCGGTTGCCGACGCAGTGCCCGCATCGCTGTCGGCAGTGTCGGTCAGGCCCGTTCCGCCCAGCGTCAGCGAGTTGGCCTGGTAGGTCGTCCCCACCGGAAAGGCGTCGGTCACGGTCAGGCTGGCCGCGGTGCCCGATCCGGCAACATGTGCGACGATGGTATACGTGACCAGCGCGCCGGGTACCGGATTGGTTCCACCGTAGGGATCGGCAACGACGGCCGATTTGGTCAGCGTAACGCCCGCCAGGCTGGCGATCAGGCTGGCCAGCGCGTTGGCAGTGCCGCCCGATGCGCCGACCACTGCGTCGACTCCGGCGGTGCCCTTGCCGGCAAACAGCGTGCCAGGGGTGCCCGACCCGATCACCGAAACAGCGGTCAGGCGCACTTGCGATGTCTGTGCATCGGTTGCGGTCGTCGGTGACGCCGCCAACAGGAAGACTTTGATCGAGGCATCGGGTGCCAGCGTCTGGCTGGCCGCGCCGTTGGTGATGACGGTATCGACACCCGGGTCATAGACGCCGTTGCCGTTGGTATCGATGGCGACGGTCTGTAAAGTTGCGTTGAAGGCGTTGCCGCTGACGGTCGGCGCGCCGGTCAGGTTAAAGGTGTCGGAGCCGTTGCCGGTGTTCGTCACCTGATAGATCAGCACCGCCGGCGCGCTTCCGATCGTAACCGGCGTCGTCGTCAACGGCGTGACCGCAACGCCGATCAGCTGATCGACCTTTACCGTCACCGTGTTCGACTGGATCGTGCTTGTGCTCGTTCCGCTCGAAAACGTGGCGTTGGCCGTGTTCTGGATCAGGGTCCCGGCAAGGGTTCCGGCAGCATATGCCGAATGTCCCCCGACGAGCCCGGCGACAGCTGCTCCGGCAGCCAATGTGTTGCGAAGGCGTTTCATAGAAAATGTGTATAACTACGTGTGGTTAAGGCCGGGTTAGTAGCTCGCCGAAATGGTAAAAAATCCCGCTGCGTATCAAAATTCCACATGAAAACAGTATCGCGTGCGCCAAGCCAATTCGCGCCACGACACCTTTCTTTCGGTCGGCCCGGGTTTATCGGCATTTTTGCTCGCAAACGATTGCCCACACCGTTGCGATATGATTCGCGGGAACATCCGTGGTGCACCGGCGTTTAAGCGGCCTGGCAATTGATCGTGCGGGCCAGGGGGAGGCTCGACTGCTTCAAGGCCGGCAGCCGGGGCAAAAGTGCGATGCCGCCAGCGTATGATCGCGGTTAACAGTGCCATGAGCCAGGTGGTTAATACCGAGGCCTGCCACCGACGCTGCCGTTACCCTATAGTAGTGCGCCATCGAACAGAGGGCGTCGCAGGCGCGCTGCGCAGGGATCTGTGGCCCCGGGGACACAGCGGGAGCAGCGTCTCGACCGGCGCCATGACCCTCGTGCAACCGCGCAGGACTTTGTCACAAAACCGCAACATCAGAGCCATAGCGGTTTGGCCATTCTGAACTACCATAGAAAAGGGCCACCTTATGAAACTCAACCATGCCTTGCTGGCAGCGGCGGCAATGGGTGCGATCGTCGCACCGAACGCACACGCCGCGACAAAGAAGCACGTCAAGCACCACGCCGCTGCCGCACCGCACGATGCGGCGCTGCGCGGTGAAGTCAACGAGCTGAAGGCGCAGATCGCGTCGCTGCGCGAAGAAATGCGCAACCAGCGCGACACGACCGCGACCACGCAGACCCAGGTCGCCCAGACCCAGGCACAGGTTGCCCAGACGCAGACCCAGGTCAGCGCGATCAACCAGGAAATCACGAACGTTCCGACCAAGGACGACGTGAAGTCGATCTCGAGCGCGACCATCGCGTCGGCCGTCGAAAAAGAACATCACAACGACACGTTCTACTTCAAGGGCATCAAGCTCACGCCAGGCGGCTTCCTCGAACTCGCGGGGATCTATCGCCAGCACAACCAGACCAACGACATCGCCACCAATATCGGCGGCATCCCGTTCCCCAGCGCGCACAACTACTACGAAGGCGAAAGCCGCTTGACCGCGCGCCAGAGCCGCGTGTCGTTCCTGGCCGAAGGCATGGCCAACCAACACACGAAGCTGTCGATGTACGGCGAATTCGACTTCCAGGGCGCGGCGCAGACCGCGAACTCGAACGAAAGCAACAGCTACAACCCGCGTATCCGCGTGCTGTACGGCACGGTCGACTACAGCAAGGATGGCCAGGGCCTGCATTTCCTCGCAGGGCAGAACTGGTCGCTGGTCACGATGCAGAGCAAGGGCATCACGCCGCGCGCCGAAGTCATCCCTCTGGTGATCGACGCACAGTATGTCGCGGGCTTTGCCTGGACGCGCACGCCGCAGGTTCGCTTCACCGCCGATTTCCTCGATCACAAGTTGTGGATCGCGGCTTCGGCTGAAAACCCGCAGACCACGTTCGGCGGCTCCATTCCTGCCACCGTCACCAACGTCGTTGCCGGCGGTTCGGGCTTCAACAGCGCGAACAACCTGTCGCTCAACACCGTGCCCGATTTCGTCGGCAAGGTTGCCTACGACGACAACATCGGCGGCCATCAGCTGCACATCGAAGGTTTCGGCCTGCAGCGCACGTTCACCGCGCGCGTCAACGGCAGCGCAGTCATCGCCGGCAACAACGTCAACAAGGGCGCGGCCAGCTTTGGCGGCAGCATCAACTTCCAGGTCGTTCCGCAATTCCTCGATGTGCAATTCACCGGCATGGCGGGCAAGGGTATCGGCCGTTACGGCGCAGGCTCGCTGCCTGACGTGACGTTCGACTCGAATGGCACGATCCACCCGATCCATGAAAACCTCTACCTCGCGGGCGTGGTTCTTCACCCGACCAAGATGCTCGACATCTATGGCTACGCGGGCGAGGAACTGCAGCGCGCAACGCCGGAAACCGGCGCTTTCGGCACCGGCAACCTGCTTGCCAACGACAGCGGCTGTTTCATCGAAGGCGGCACGTGCGGTGGCAACACCCGCCGTGTTCGCGAAGCGACCGGTGGCCTGTGGCAGAAGATCTACCAAGGCTCGTTCGGTCGCGCCCAGGTCGGTCTGCAGTACAGCTACACGCAGCGTGACCTGTTCATCAGCGCCAATTCGAACGGCGTGCCGCGCACCGACCAGTCGATCGGCCTGATCAGCTTCCGCTACTACCCGTTCTGATCGAACGACCATTCGCAGCGCGGCGCAGCGGTTTTCACCGCTGCGCCGCGTTTGCGGTTTTCCTTGCGAGTGCTGCTGTGGACCGTCATATTTCAGTCACAGCGTTCCTTTAGTGCCACCCGGAACCGTTTCCCTCAGGACGGGTCCGTTTTTCTACCTGCCAGAAGCAACATAGGGGACCACCATGTTCAAAACCGTAGTCATTGGCGCAGGGCTCGTTGCCGCCCTCACCACCACGGCATATGCCGACAGCTTTACCGGCGCCGGCGCGACGTTTCCCGCGCCCGTCTACACCGCATGGGCGCAGGCGTACAAAACCGCGACCAACAACGAACTGAACTATCAGGCGATCGGTTCGGGCGGCGGTATCCGCCAGATCGAAGCCAAGACCGTCGATTTCGGCGCGACCGACAAGCCGCTGAAGATCGAAGACCTGAACAAGAACGGCCTCAGCCAGTTTCCGACCGTGGTCGGCGGCATCGTGCCGATCGTCAATCTGCCCGGCGTCATGCCTGGCCAGCTGCATCTGACCGGCGAAATCATTGCCGAGATGTACCTGGGCCGCCTGACCAAGTGGAACGATCCCGCGATTGCACGTATCAACCCCGGCCTCAAGCTGCCCGGCCTGCCCGTGACCGTGGTGCACCGTTCGGATGGTTCGGGCACGACGTTCATCTTTACGACGTACCTGACGCACAAGAGCCAGGCCTGGGCCAACACGGTCGGCGCCAACGACTCGGTCAACTGGAAGACGGGCCTGGGCGGCAAGGGCAACGACGGCGTCGCCGCGTTCGTCAAGCAGACACCCGGCGCGATCGGCTATGTCGAATACATCTATTCGCGCAAAGACAAAGTGACCTACACGCTCGTCCAGAACGCTGCCGGCCAGTTCCCGCAGCCGAACGGCGGCGCCTTTGCCGCTGCTGCCGCCAGCGCGCCCTGGGGCAAGATCCCGGGCAACTACATCATGCTGATCGATCAGCCTGCACGCAATGCCTGGCCAATCAGCGGCGCGACGTTCATCCTCGTGCCGAAGAACCCCGAAAACCCCGGCCGTACCGCCGCTGTGCTGCGGTTCTTCGACTGGGCCTACAAGACCGGTGACAAGACCGCGATGGGCCTCGACTATGTGCCGCTGCCTGCGCAGGTGAAGGATCTGATCCGTCGCCAGTGGATGAATGAAGTCAAGACCGGCGGTCGCCCGGTCTATAACGGTAAATGATCTGACTATGGTGCAGCCCCCATCTTCCAACAGTCTGGGCGCTGCGCCCGATGGCACTTCCACCCTGCGCGTTATGGACGCGCAGGGTGTCGCCATAAAACCGGGCAGCGACGCGGTGTTCCGTACGCTGTGCCTCAGCGCCGTGCTCGCCATGATGGCCGCGCTGACAGGCCTCGTGCTGTCGCTCGCTTCGGGCGGCTGGATGGCGCTCAGCCATTTCGGTATCAGTTTCTTTACGACCAGCACCTGGGATCCGGTGGCGGACCAGTACGGCGCCGCAGCACCGATCGTCGGCACGCTGATCACGGCATTTCTCGCGCTCGTGCTCGCGCTGCCTGTGGCGGTCGGCGTTGCGGTGTTTCTTGTCGAAATCTGCCCGCAGGCGATTGGCCGCTGGCTGGCGATCGCGGTCGAATTGCTCGCGGGCATTCCCTCGATCGTCTATGGCATGTGGGGCCTGTTCGTCCTCGCGCCGTGGTTTTCGGCCAATGTCCAGCTGCCGCTGATGACATGGGTCACGCCGGGCTCGTGGCTCGAATCGATCATTTCGGGCGTGCCCAACGGCGCCAATATCTTTACCGCTTCGCTGATCCTGGCGGTGATGATCCTGCCCTATATCGCTGCGATCCTGCGCGAACTGCTGATGTCGGTGCCTTCGCACATGCGTGAGGCGGCGTATGGCCTCGGCTGCACCCGCCGCGAAGTGGTGATGAGCATCATGCTGCCCTATGTGCGCAAGAGCGCGATCGGCGCGGTCATGCTCGGGCTCGGCCGGGCCCTGGGCGAAACGATGGCGGTGACGTTCATCATCGGCAATTCGCACAATTTCCCGCACAGCCTGTTCGACAGCGGCTCGACCATTTCGTCGACGATCGCCAACGAGTTTACCGAGGCGACCGGCGAAATGCATATCTCCGCGCTGATCGCGCTGGGCCTCGTGCTGTTCCTGATCACGTTCGTCACGATTGCCGCCGCCCGGCTGCTTTTGGGACGCGGGGGAGAGACGAAATGAAAACCCTCGAAAACGCGAATTTTGACCGGTTCCTGCATACGCGTCGCCGGGTGTACAACACGATCTTTCTTATCCTGACCGGGCTTGCCACCGCGATCGCGCTCGCCGCGCTGGCGCTGATCCTGGAAACGCTGGTCGTAAAAGGCGTCGCCGGGCTCGACACGGCGGTGTTCACGATGAGCCAGCCTGCGCCGGACATGGCCGGCGGCCTGCTCAACGCGATCGTCGGATCGCTCGTGATGTGTGCGATCGGCATGGTCATCGCGCTGTTCGTCGGTGTTCTGGCAGGCACCTGGCTGGCTGAATATGGCGACGGGACCAAGCTGGCGACCGTCGTGCGGTTCCTGAACGACATTCTCATTTCGGCGCCGTCGATCCTGATCGGCCTGTTCGTCTATCAATTGCTGGTGCGCCCGTTCCACGGCTTTTCGGCCTTGGCCGGCGGGGTCGCCCTCGCGCTGCTGGCGATGCCGGTGGCGACGCGCGCGACCGAGGACATCATGCGGCTGCAGCCTTATGCGCTGCGCGAGGCCGGCATGGCGCTGGGCGCCAATCGCGGCCATGTCATCCGCTCGATCATCTGGCGCGCCAGCAAATCGGGGCTGATGACCGGCGCCCTGCTCAGCTTCGCACGCATCAGCGGCGAAACCGCGCCGCTGCTGTTCACATCGCTTGGCAATCCGTTCCTCAGCTTCAAGCTGACCCAGCCGATGGCATCGATGCCCACCACGATCTTTCAGTTCGCAATGAGCGCATATGACGACTGGCAGCGCCTGGCCTGGGCCGGCGCGCTGATCATCGCGGTTGCGGTTCTTACCACCAATATCATCGGACGTGCCTTGACGCGCGGGAGCATCCACAAGTGACATTCGAAGCCCCATCCATGGATCAGACCACGGTAATGATCCCGCCGCCCGCCGGCGACCGCGTGATCGACGTGAAAAAGCTCGATTTCTTCTACGGCAAGAACCAGGCGCTGTTCGGCGTCGATCTGCCGGTCGCGCGCAACAAGGTGACCGCGCTGATCGGCCCGTCGGGTTGCGGCAAGTCGACGCTGCTGCGCACGCTCAACCGGATCTACGATCTGTATCCAGGTCAGTCGGCCACCGGCGACATCCATTTCGATGATGAAAACATTCTCGACCAGGCAAAGAATTCCGAAGGCCTGCGCGCGCGCATCGGCATGGTGTTTCAGCGCCCGACCCCGTTCCCGATGTCGATCTACGACAATATCGCGTTCGGCGTCCGCCTGCACCGCCGCGTCGGCAAGGCCGACATGGACGCGATGGTCGAACGCTCGCTGACCCGCGCTGCGCTGTGGGACGAAGTGAAGGACAAGCTGCATTCGTCGGGCCTGGGCCTGTCGGGCGGGCAGCAGCAGCGCTTGTGCGTTGCGCGCGGCATCGCGATCAATCCCGATGTGCTGTTGCTCGACGAGCCGGCCTCGGCGCTCGATCCGCTGTCGACCGCCAAGCTGGAATCCACGCTGATCGAGCTGAAATCGTCGCTGACGATCGTGATCGTCACGCACAACCTGCAACAGGCGGCGCGTATTTCGGATTACACCGGGTTCATGCTGCTGGGCAAGATGATCGAATTCCGTCCGTCGTCCGATGCCTTTGTCTCGCCCGAAACGCGCCAGATGCAGGACTACATCACCGGCCGGTTCGGCTGAGCGAAAAGAGACATCAGATGGCCAATGAATTTACCCCGCGTGCGATCGATGCCGACATGGGTCAGCTCAACGCGCTGATCGCGCAGATGGGCGGCCTGGCCGAAAGCCAGATCGTGGCCGCGATCGACGCGCTGCACAGCGGCAATCACGACAAGGCTGCCGAAGTTGTCGCGCGCGACAAGCAACTCGACGCGATCGAGGCCGAAATCGAAAAGCTGGCGATACAGCTGATCGCACTGCGCGCGCCGCTCGCCAGCGATCTGCGCCAGGTCGTGGCGGCGTTCAAGATTTCGGGCATGCTCGAACGCGTTGGCGATCATGCCAAGAACATCGCGCGCAGCACGCTGAAGATCGAGGATTTCCGGTTTGGTCCGATCGCGCTGATCCCCGCCGTCGCCGAAATCGCCGTGGGCATGATCCACGCCACGCTCGACGCCTATGCGTCGCAGGACGCGGTGCTGGCGCAGGAAGTGGTCGCACGCGACGATCTGGTCGATGCGCTGTACAAGGAACTGATCCGCAGCCTGATCGAGCAATTGGCAGAAAAGACGACCAACGTCGTGACCGCGACCGAGATGCTGCTGGTCGCGCGCAATATCGAACGCATCGGTGACAATGCCACCAATATTGCCGAGGCGGTCTACTACGCTGCGACCGGCATCGTCATGCCCGATCGGCACAAAACCGCCGATTAAGTTACCAACCTTGGGCATCCCGGCCCGTCAGGTCATGGCCACGCAGTTCGGGACCGGCCGGCGGGTTGAACTCTCTAGGTCCGGCGGTGCCGCGCGCGGATCGCCCGGGGGGCGCCGGGTCTATTGCGACATGGCCAATACGTTACCAACCATGCACAGTCCGATTGTTGCCAGCTCCTGCAACAATTCGTTACCAGCGGGCATCTTTCTTGACACGATAAACGCGTGCTATGCGCCGCGGGTTGGAACGACCTTCGTTTTGATGTGTTGACTGATCGTGGCCTGTGGCGCCCCGATCTTGCGTGCCATCGGCCTTTCACCGGATCGTTTTGCCCTTGAAAACCCTTTTGCCCACGCCCGTCAGGGTTGATAGGCAAATGCGGTCCGCACCATCGTTCGAGTAACGCGCGATTGTCGTTGAGCTTCCCCGGTTTGGGGATGGAGTTTGCAAGCATGCTGGATATCGTCAAGATCGCCCTTCACCGCCCGCTGACATTCATTGTCATGGCGATCCTGATCGCGATCTTCGGCGTGCTGTCGGCCATTCGCGCGCCGGTCGATATTTTTCCCGAGATCAATATTCCGGTGATCGCGGTGGCCTGGCAATATGCCGGGCTCAATCCCAGGGACATGAACGACCGCATCATCACGCCGTATTCGCGAACCTTGACGACCACGGTCAATGACATCGAACATATCGAAAGCCAGTCGATGGTCGGTATCGGTGTGGTGAAGATCTATTTTCAGCCGGGCACCAATATCGCCACAGCCAACGCGCAGGTCACCGCGATTTCACAAGCCGCGCTGAAACAGCTGCCACCGGGCACGACGCCGCCGCTGATTCTCAATTACAACGCTTCGACCGTGCCGATCGTGCAGATTGCCTTGTCGGGCACCGGGCTGACCGAACAGCAGCTGTTCGACCTCGGTTTCAGCCAGATCCGCCCGCCACTGGTGACCGTGCCGGGCCTGGCGATGCCATATCCGTCGGGCGGCAAACAGCGCCAGATCCAGGTCGATCTCGATCCGTCCGCGCTGCAGTCGAAAGGCCTGTCCGCACAGGATGTGACCAATGCCATTGCCGCGCAAAACCAGCTCAATCCGGCTGGTCTGGTCAAGATCGGGCCGACCCAGTACAGCGTATCGCTGAACAATTCGCCGACATCGGTCGAGGCGCTGAATGACCTGCCGGTCAAGGTCGTCGGCGGTGCAACGATCTACATGCGCGATGTCGCCCATGTCCGCGACGGCTACCCGCCTCAGACCAATGTCGTGCACGTCGATGGCAAACGCTCGGTGCTGCTGACCGTGCTGAAAAATGGCGCGACATCGACACTGGCGATCATCGGCGGGATGAAGGAAAAACTGCCCGGTATCACCGTGGGCCTCCCCGAATCGCTGAAAATCGCGCTGGTCGGCGATCAGTCGATCTTTGTGCGGGCGGCGGTCAGCGGCGTGATCCGCGAAGGACTGATCGCGGCGGGCCTGACCAGCCTGATGATCCTGCTGTTCCTGGGTTCGGTGCGGTCGACACTGATCATCGCGACGTCGATCCCGCTGGCGGTGCTGGCCGCAATCGCGACCCTTTATGCCACCGGCCATACGCTCAACACGATGACGCTGGGCGGGCTGGCGCTCGCTGTCGGCCTGCTGGTCGATGAAGCGACAGTGACGATCGAAAACATCAACTGGCACCTTGAACAGGGCAAGGACGTGATCCCTGCGATCACCGACGGCGCCGCGCAGATCATCGTGCCGGCGTTCGTGTCGATGCTGTGCATCTGCATCGTGTTCGTGCCGATGTTCTTCCTGCCGGGCGTGGCCGGATATCTGTTCGTACCGATGGCGCTGTCGGTGATTTTTGCGATGGTGTTCAGCTTCATCCTGTCGCGCACGCTCGTGCCGACCATGGCGATGTACCTGCTGAAAAAGCATGATCCCGACAAACATGACGGGCCGCGCCGCGGCGGCATCGGCGGCTTTTTCACCCGCTTTCAGCACGGTTTCGAAAAGCGCTTCGAGCGTTTTCGTGCGGGCTATGTCGGGCTGTTGCGGTTGGCGCTGATCGGCCACGGCCGGTTTGTCGCAGGGTTTTTGGCGGCCATGGTTATTTCGCTGGTCCTGGTGCCGTTCCTGGGCAGCAATTTCTTTCCGGCCATCGATTCCGGCCAGATCCTGATGCATGTGCGCGTACCGATGGGATCGCGCATCGAGGATACCGCCGCCCGCTTCGACCTGATCGAACAGCGCATCCACCAGGTGTTGCCGGTGGGCGAAGTAAAAGCGGTTATCGACAACATCGGCCTCCCGGTCAGTTCGATCAACACCGTGTATAACAACAGCGGCACGATCGGTCCGCAGGATGGCGACATCATCATCACGCTGAAGGAGGGCCATGCGCCGACCGAGCGCGCGATCGAAACATTGCGCCGGGAAATGCCGGTGAAGTTTGCCGGCACGACATTCGCATTCCTGCCCGCCGACATCACCAGCCAGATTCTCAATTTCGGCAGCCCTGCCCCGATCGACGTGCAGATAAGCGGCAACAAGCCCAAGGACGTGGCGGCGTTTGCGCACAAGATCCTCAACGCCATTTCACCCATACCCGGCATTGCCGACGCGCGCATCCAGCAGCCCGAAGGGTCGCCAAACCTCGATGTCGACGTAAACCGGACGCTGATCGGGCAATACGGGCTCAACGAACGCGATGTGACCAACAGCCTGGCCAACGCACTCGCCGGGTCGTCGCAGACCGCGCCGGTGTATTACGTCAATCCGGCCACGGGCATCCAGTACCCGGTCGTCGCGCAGGCGCCGGAATACCTGGTGTCGTCGATCAACCGTCTGGAAAACGTACCGGTTGGCGGCGCCACGTCGGGTACCCCGACGCAGTTGCTGGGCGGTGTTGCCAAGCTGAAACGATCGGACATTCCCGCCGTACTGTCGCAATACAACATCGCGCCGGTCTACGATGTGTTTGCCACAACGCAGAACCGTGACCTTGGCGCCGTAGCCTCGGACATCAATGGAGTCCTCAAGACGCTCGCCAAGGACCAGCCCAAGGGCGTGAAGGTGGCAGTGCGCGGCCAGGTGGCGACGATGAACACCGCTTTCACCGGCCTGGGCCTTGGCCTCGTCGCCGCGATCGTGCTGATCTATCTGCTGATCGTGGTCAATTTCCAGAGCTGGCTCGATCCGCTGGTGATCATCTCTGCGCTGCCTGCCGCGCTGGCCGGAATCGTGTGGATGCTGTTCATCACCGGCACGACGCTGTCGGTGCCGGCGCTGACCGGCGCGATCATGTGCATGGGCATCGCCACGGCCAATTCGATCCTGGTGATCAGCTTTGCGCGTGAACGCCTGGACGAAAACGGCGATCCCACGCTGGCCGCGATCGAAGCGGGTTCGGTGCGGTTTCGCCCGGTGCTGATGACGGCGCTGGCGATGATGATCGGCATGGTACCGATGGCGCTGGGCCTGGGCGAAGGCGGCGAACAGAACGCGCCGCTGGGCCGCGCGGTCATCGGCGGGCTGTTGTTCGCCACCACCGCCACGCTCATTTTCGTGCCGGTGGTGTTCAGCATGGTACACACCGGCCGCAAGCAGCGCGGCCATGACGACAACAAGCAAGCGGCCGATGCGCCGAAAAACGACACCACCGAAACCCACTCAAACGAAGCGGTGCCTTCCCATGCCTGACTCGCAGACCCCCCAGGAATCGGCACACGTCGATCTCGATCAGCCGCTGCCCGATGCCGGCAAGCTCAAGAAGATCGGCCTGATCGTCGGTGTCAGCGCAGTGGTGATCGCGATCGTCGGCATCAGCTGGCGCCACCATGCAGTGGGCGGCGAACAGTCGGTGTCGCGCACCGCGTCCGTCGACAATGTCGCCGTCGTCCATCCCGTGCAGGTCGGCGGCGGGGACGAACTCGTCTTGCCGGGGCAGATCCAGGCCTGGAACAACGCGGCGATCAATGCGCGAACCAGCGGCTATGTCCATTCCTGGCTGGCTGACATCGGCGATCATGTGCACGCCGGGCAAGCGCTCGCCGTGCTCGACGCCCCCGAAGTCGATCAGCAACTCGCCCAGGCCGAAGCCGATTACCAGACCGCGCTGGCCAACCAGCACCTGTCGGCCACAACCGCAAAGCGCTGGGCCCAGTTGCTGACACAGGATGCTGTCGCGAAGCAGGAAAACGACGAGAAACAGGGCGATCTGGCCGCCAAGACCGCATTGTCCCGGGCCTCGCTCGCCAATGTCAAACGGCTGAAGGCCACCCAAGGGTTCGAGCGCGTGCTGTCGCCGTTCGATGGCGTGATCACCAGCCGTTCGGCGCAGATCGGGGCCTTGGTCGTAACCGGCAATGCGACTGCGCAGCCGCTGTTCACCGTATCCGACGTGCACCGCATGCGCATCTACGTCAAAGTGCCGCAGAGCTATGCCGCGATGATCCACCCGGGCATCCCCGCCACGCTGGAAGTGCCAGAATACCCCAATCGTGCCTTTCCCGCTGTCCTCGTGCGCTCCGCCGGCGCAGTCGATGTCCAGTCGGGATCGGTGCTGGTGGAGCTGCAGGCCGACAACACCGACCGCGCGTTGAAGCCCGGAGCCTATACCCAGGCGCATTTCCACGCGACCGGTGGCGACGGCTCGCTGTCGCTGCCCGGCAGCGCGATCCTGTACGGCACTGCCGGACCCAGCGTCGCCGTCGTGCCTGCAAACGGCAAGGGCGATGCGAACGGCGAAAAAGTCGTGACCATGCGCCCGGTCAAGATCGTGCGCGATGACGGCAATGTCGTGCGCGTGACCGGCGCGATCAGCCCGAACGACACGATCGTCGACAGCCCGCCCGACGCGATCCACACCGGACAGAAAGTCCGCGTGACCCAGGTGCTGAAGCCCAGCGCCGACCTGTCGGCAAAGCCGCCGGCAACCAGCGGCCCCGGTACGACGACAGGGACCGGCACCAACACCCAGACCGGGCCCACCAACTCGGCGCAGACCAACACGGCTCAGACGAATTTGGGGCAGACAGGCTCTTCGAATGCGAAGTAAACACCTGATCATCGCGGCACCGCTCGTTCTGGGCGTGATGCTGGGAGGCTGCGCTCTGACGCCCCGTGACCTGCCGGTGGTCGCGCCGCCCCCGCATTTCGACGATATCCCGCCCAACTGGGCAGAAGCAGTGCCTGCCGACACCATCCCGCGCGGACCGTGGTGGTATGCGTTCAACGATGCCGTGCTGAACGATCTGGAATTGCGCGCTGATGCGGCCAGCCCGACGCTGGCCGCCGCACTCGCGCGCCGCGACGAGGCGCGCGCCGTGCTGGGCGAAACGAGAGCGGACCTCGTACCCGAAGTCGACGCCGTGGGCAGCGCTGAACGGCAGCGCGTTGCAAAGGACCGGCCTCAATCACAGGGCTATGCGGTGACCGGCAACAATTATGTTCTTGGCGCGCAGCTCAATTACGAAGTCGATCTGTGGGGCCGCGTGCGCAACGAAGTCCGCGCGGCAAGATCCGAAGAGCGCGCGACCGAGGCCGATCTCGCCTCGGTCAAGCTCAGCCTGCAGGCCTCGGTCGCCGACGCCTATGTCCGGCTGCGCGGGCTCGATGCCGAACAGGACCTGCTGGTCCGCTCGGTCGATGCCTTTACCAAGGCCTACAACCTGACGCGGACGCGGCATATCGGCGGCGTCGGCACCGCGCTCGATGAAAACCGTGCGCTGACCGTGCTCGGCAATGCCCGCGCGCTGTCGGTCGATGTCACCGATCAGCGCAACCGCACCGAGCACGAACTGGCTGCGCTGGTCGGCGCGCTGTCGAGCGGGTTCAAAGTGGCGCCGGTTGGCCAGGTGACGCAGGCACCCGCCGTGCCGGTCAGCACGCCATCGACGCTGCTGCAACGCCGCCCCGATATCGCTGCGGCCGAGCGCCGGGTGGCCGAATCCAACGCGCGCATCGGCGCAGCCCACGCCGCGCTGTTTCCGACGATCACGCTGGGCCTGGCCGGCGGCTTCAACACGACGGGCCCGGCCTTGTTGAGCCAGCAGAACACGACCTGGGCACTCGGTCCGCTCGGTTTCAACCTGCCGATCTTCGACGGCGGCCGACGCTTGTCCGCCGTGCGCCTGGCGCGCGCGCAATTCGATGAAAACGCCGCCAATTACCGCAACACCGTAATCACCGCGTTTCGCGAGGTAGAGGATTCGCTGACCGACGCGCGCGATCTGGCGCGCGAAGTTACCGAACAGCAGATCGCGGTCAAAGCGGCGCAGGCGACGACCAAACTGTCGCTGATCCGCTATCGCGAAGGCGCGTCGAACTATCTGGAAGTCGTGACCGCGCAGACCGACGAGCTTAATTCGGAACGCTCGCTGCTTGCCGTGCAGACACGCGTATCGCAGGCCAGCGTGTCGATCGTGCGTGCGCTGGGCGGCCCGGTGAACGAGCGGCCGGCAGGAAGCTGAAGGTGAAATGCGCCCTGCGGACCGGCACGAGGGGTGGGGGGGAAGTGCCGGCCCGCAGGGAGCCAAGCGACGCCGGGCGATTTCGCCCTGGTCGCTAAAAGTTGGCTGCGGCCAAAGTGGAAACCACCCTTTGCCCGCCGCCGGATGCCGGGGTGAGAACCCCCCGGTATGGATACTGGTGTGCTGTGCCACCAAAATTCGCATCGTGCTTTTCTGACAAACTGCCTGCCATGAAGAAGGTTCCGGGCCCGGCTGCGAATTTTCGTTTTTTTTCGGCGTCTGACCGAACCCTGCGACAGGTCCGGCCCTTCGGGCTCGAAACTATGCCGGCTCCAGCTCCTGGCCCAGCGCGATATACCGCGCGAGATGGTGGTCCTCGTCGCCCAATTCATGGCCGAGCATGATCAGCCGCTTGGCATAATGCGACATCGCCAGTTCCCACGTCATGCCGATCCCGCCGTGCATCTGGATCGCTTCTTCTGCGGCGAGCGAACCCGCCTTGCCGATCGTCGTCTTGGCCGCGCTGACCGCCCGTTCGCGTGACACGCGGTCCGCGCTGTACAGATCGGCCGCGTTGATTGCCGCGCTGCGCGCCTGTTCGATCTCCAGTGCCATCGTCGCCATGCGGTGCTGCAGCGCCTGGAACTTGCCGATCACGATGCCGAACTGCTTGCGCGTGCGCAAATAGTCGAGCGTCTGGTCGCGCAGCACGTCCATTACCGCCACCGCTTCCCACGACAGCGCGACCAGCGCCAGCGCACGCGCCGCCTCGATCACCGGCGCAGCGCCGCCCGCCTCACCGATCAACACCGCCGGCGTCGCGGCAAAGGTGACATCGCCGGCCGAGCCACCATCGACCAGCAGGTAATCGTGCACGGTCAGGCCCGCCGCATCGCGTTCGACCATAAACGTCGACAGTCCCGCATCGGTTTTCGCCACGACCACCAAGGCATCGACGCTCCCGGCACATGACACCACGGCTTTTGCGCCATCGAGCACCCAGCTTTCGCCTCGTGCGGTTGCGCGCGTGGTGATCGCGCCGGCATCGAACCACGTGTCGGCCTCTTCCTCGGCATAGCTGATCACGCGCTCGCCCGCGATCATCGCGGCCAGATCGTCATGGCGCCCGGCGGCGGCGAGCACATGCCCGGCTTGCAATGTCGCCAGCCACGGCCCGGTGACCAACGCCCGGCCGATCTCGCCAAACACCACCCCGACATCGAATGGCGATCCGCCGAACCCGCCCGCGTCTTCACCGAACAGCGCGCCCACCGCGCCCAGTTCCGCCATCTGTCCCCACAGATCGCGCGACCAGCCGGGGCCTTCGAACGCCGCCGCAGTGCGCGTGGCGAACGGGTATTTGTCTGCCAGAAAGCGTCGCAAACTGTCGACCAGCATCTGCCGGTCTTCGCCCAGGGAAAAATCCATGCGTCAGAGCTCCAGAATGGCTTTGGTGATGATTTCGCGCTGGACCTCGTTCGATCCGCCGAAAATCGACAGCTTGCGGTCGTTGAAATACTGCGTTGCAACCGGCCCTGCCCATTCGGGGCCGACAGCTTCGCCGTTCCAGCCGCCTTCGAACGATTCGGGCACCCACGCCCGCGCATATGTGCCGGCCGCGCGGCGCGTCATGTCGTCGATCTGCTGGCGGATCTCGGTTCCACGGATTTTCAGCATCGAGCTTTCCGCGACCGGTGCCGCGCCCGCGCCGGCAGCGGCCAGCACGCGCATATTGGTCGTCTTCATGTTTTCGAGCTCGATTTCGAGCCGCGCGAGCCGGGCGGCAAACTGCGGATTGTCCGTCAGCGACCGGCCGCCGCGCTGTTGCGTGCGCGCGATATCCTTCAGTTCGCCCAGCGCCGCCATCGACGCGCCGACACCCGCAATATTGGTGCGCTCGTACGTCAGCAGGTATTTGGCATACGTCCAGCCGCGGTTTTCCTCGCCGACCAGATTTGCGACCGGCACGCGGACATCGGTCAGGAACACTTCGTTGACTTCGTAATCGCCCGACAACAGCCGGATCGGGCGGACCTCGATCCCCGGCGTCGTCATGTCGATCAGCAGGAACGAAATGCCTTCCTGCTTCTTGCCCTCGCTGCTGGTGCGCACGAGGCAGAACATCATGTTGGCGTACTGCGCCAGCGTGGTCCAGGTTTTCTGGCCATTGACGACATAGTCATCGCCATCTCGCACGGCGGTGGTCTTCAGGCTGGCGAGATCCGATCCCGCGCCCGGCTCCGAATAGCCCTGACACCACCAGTCGCTGCCATCCAGGATGCGCGGCAGCCAATGGCGCTTCTGTTCTTCGGACCCGTATTTCAACAGCACCGGCGCGACCATCGACAGACCGAACGGCAGGATGCGCGGGGCGTTGGCCAGCGCGGTTTCGGTCTCGAAAATGAACCGTTCGATGACGGTCCAGCCGGTACCGCCCCATTCGACCGGCCAATGGTTGGCCAGCCAGCCGCGCGCATTCAGAATGGCGTGCCATTCTTCCATGTCGGCCTTGGTCAGATGCTGTCCCTTGCGCATCTTGTCCGACAACCGCGCGGGCAGTTTTTCAGCCAGGAACGCGCGCACTTCGGTGCGGAATGCCTCTTCGGCGGGCGTGAATTTCAGATCCAAGCTGATCTCTCCTGCCACAGGCGCCCTCATCGCGGCGCCGATTTGATTTCATCGCTCGATTAAACCGACACGCAGGGGCAGGCAAGTGGCGATTTGGGCATGCGCATTCGGCGCAACCCCTCCCGACACACTTCGTCATCCTGGACTTGATCCGGGATGACGTCGGAGATCGTGGCAGGCCGTCTCGTTCAGATCCCCAGGTCACCCGCAATGCGGTCGAGGGCTGCGCGGAACTTGTGCAAGATCGCATCGACCTCGTCCGCGGTGATGATCAGCGGCGGGCAAAACGCAACCGCATCGCCGATCACGCGGCAGATCATGCCCTCGTCATGCAGCGCGATATTCATCATCGCGCCCAACTTTCCCGGCACAGGAAGCGCGGTCTTGGCTGCCTTGTCGGTCACCAGCTCGACCGCCGCGATCAGGCCGACACCGCGCACTTCACCCACCAGTGGATGATCGCCTAGTGCGGCAAGCCCTGCGCGCAGGCGTTGCCCTTGCGTCGCGGCATTGGCGACCAGGTTTTCGGTTTCGATGATCCGCAAGGTTTCCAGGCTGACCGCGGTCGCCACCGGATGCCCGCCGGCTGTAAACCCGTGGCCCAGAGTGCCGATCCGCGCGCTTTCGTCGAGCACCGGGCCGAGCACGCGGTCGTTGGCGACCAGCGCGGCGATCGGCATGTACGACGACGAAAGCTGTTTCGACAGGATGATCACATCCGGCCGGATGCCGTATGTGTCGCACCCGAACATGTTGCCCGTCCGGCCAAAGCCGCAGATCACTTCATCGGCGACCAGCAGGATGTCGTATTTCGCCAGCACCGCCTGGATCTTTTCCCAGTACGTCGCAGGCGGCACGACCACGCCCCCTGCCCCCATCACCGGCTCGCCCCAGAATGCCGCGATCGTGTCGGGCCCTTCGGCCAGGATCATCGCTTCCAGTTCGTCGGCGCGGCGCGTGGCAAACGCCTCTTCGCTTTCGCCGGGCAGGCCATCGCGCCAGTAATGGGGCGCACCGGTATGCAGCACGCCCGCAATCGGCAGATCGAACGAGCGATGGTTGTTGGGCAATCCGGTCAGGCTGGCCGACGCCAGCGTCACGCCATGATACCCGCGCATCCGCGAAATCAGCTTCTTCTTTTCGGGCTTGCCCAGCGCGTTCGACCGATACCAGATCAGCTTGATCGCGCTGTCGTTGGCTTCTGATCCCGAATTGCAGAAGTACGCCTTGCTCATCCCGCCCGGCGTCAGGTGCGATGTCATCGCAACCAGTTTTTCCGCCAGGTCGATCACCGGCCCGTGCGCCTTGTGCGTGAACGTGTGATAATACGGCAGCTTGCGCATCTGCGCGGCGGCCACATCGGCCAGCCGCGTTTCGCTGAACCCCAGCGCTGCGCTCCACAACCCCGACATCGCCTCGATATAGGCCTTGCCGTCGGCATCGTAGACATGAATGCCTTCGCCGTGATCGATCACCAGCGGGCCGATATCTTCGTGCAGCCGGCCATTGGTATAGCCGTGCAGGTGATAGCGGATATCGCGTGCTTCGGTCGAGTTGGGCGATTTGGCGGGCTGGATTGCGATCGTTTCGTTCATGCGCATACCATGGCGCAAAATGCCGCGGTTTGGCTATGCCCTATTTTTGTGCCCCGCCCCGCGTGGCAAAGCTACGCCGGGTCAGTCCAGACCGGCCGGTTCAGTTCGAACAGATCCGTGCCGCGCGCGTAGAACCCGCTGCCATGGACGCGCCCGATCAACCGCATCGCCGGCGTATCGAGCCGCCGCGTCGCCGGATCGTAGAATTCGTCGCGGACGTGAAAATGCAGGACTTCGCCGATCACCAGGGTCGTCGTGCCGATTTCCACCGTCTGATAGACGCGGCACTCCATCGCCACCGGGGCGCTCGTGATGCGCGGCGGGGCGATTGCAATCGACGCTGCGGTGTCCAGCCCGGCAAGCGTGATCTCGTCGATATCGGGCGGGGCGTCGATGCACGTCAGGTTCATCGCCTGCGCATCGGGTTCACCCACCAGATTGACCACGAATTCGCGGGTATCGAGTATGTTTTGCGCGCTGTCCTTGTGCGTGCCATCGGGCCGCCGCATCATCCCGATCGCCACGATCGGCGGCGCGGCGCCCATCATGTTGAAGAAACTGTACGGCGCGGCATTGCGCGTGCCTGTGGCCGACTGGCTGGTCACCCAGGCGATCGGGCGCGGCGTAATGGCCGAGGCCATCAGGCGATAGCGATCGGGCGAGGACATCGTTGAAAAATCGAAATGCATCGTTTGGCCACCAGCAAGAGTGCCCAGCGAGATAGGCGCACCATCGGGCGAAGTCATCCCCTGCCCCGACGCTAGGTTGACAGCACCCGCGCCGCGCGCTTCCTTTCTTTGGCATGCAACGCGAAAGGCACGCAATGGGATATGGTGGCAAATGGGCGCTGGCGGCGGCGGCAATGCTTGTGGCATCCGCCGGGCACGCGCAAGCCGCGCCGAAAACCGTTTCAGACTGGCGCGCGGGGCTCGATGCCTTTGCGCACGACCATTTCCGGCACCCGGCGTGGGGATGGCAACACAGTCGGCGCGATTACGAAACGGCACGCGATCTGGCGCGCGCCGATCACGTCGCGGTCGATGACGACGTGCTGTTTGCCGCCGCGTATATCCACGACATCGCCGGATTTGCGCCATGGGAAGACAAGGATTTCAGCCATGACCATTCCGATGTCGGCGCGGCCAAATTGGGCGAAGTGCTGACCGGACTGGGCTTTCCGGCAGCCAAGATCGACGCCGTGCGCGAGGCGACGCGCACGCATATGTACTATCGCAAGGCCGTCTCGCCCGAAGCTGTCTATATCCACGATGCCGACGCGCTCGACTGGCTGGGCGCGATCGGGGTCGCGCGCATTCTCGCCACGGTCGAACACGGCAATCCGCCACCCGCAAAGGCCGACCCGGAATCCGCGCGCGACCTGCCCGCCGCTGTCGCCGAAATCGAACAGAACCTGAAAGACGTGCCCGCCGGCGTGCAATCCCCCGCAGCCCGTGCCCGCATGCCCGCGCTGATAGCCGAGGCGCGCGCGTTCCTGACCGAGCTGAAAGCCGAATCCGACGCTGGCGAAGCGCTATGAATCAACCGCGCCCGCGATACCCCGCCACGCCCTGATCGGGCACCCACAGCCCATCGGGGGCGGCCCCCGATTGCCAGAACACGTCGATCGGGATGCCGCCGCGCGGATACCAGTAGCCGCCGATGCGCAGCCAGCGCGGTGCCATTTCATCGAACAGCCGCTGGCCGATACCCACCGTCACGTCTTCGTGAAACCCGGCATGGTTGCGGAATGCACCCAGGAACAGCTTCAGCGACTTGGATTCGACGATCCGGTCGCCCGGCGCATAATCAAGCACCAGGTGCGCAAAATCGGGCTGACCGGTGACCGGGCACAGCGACGTGAATTCGGGCGCGGCGAACCGCACGCAATACAGCGATCCCGCGCGCGGATTGGGCACATAGTCGAGCACGGCCGCTTCGGGCGATGCGGGCAGAGCGCTTGGCTGACCCAGATACAGGGGTGTGATGTCGGACATCGGTTTCATCCTTTCGGTTATGCCGCGCTTTGCCGCGCATGACGCGCCGGGGCAAGGCAGACTTGGCAACGCGCTTCGAAGCTGACAACAGGTCTGTCCAGGCCCCGCAAGGCCGAACGACAGGAGCACAGGTTCGCATGGATTCGCTGGTCAGCACCGCATGGCTTGCCAAGGAACTGGGCGCCTCCGATCTGCGGATCGTCGATGCGAACGCCTTCCTGCCCGAACACACACGCAATCCGGCGCTGGAATACGCGGCCTGCCACATTCCGGGCGCGGTCTTCCTGGACCTTGACGCACTGGTCGATGCCGATGCCCCGTTTGCCAACACGCTGCCCCCGGCAGACCTGTTTGCCGAACGGATGCAGGCGCTGGGTATCGGCAATGACAGCCGCATCGTAATTTATGACGACAGCCCGATCCATTCGGCGACGCGCGCGTGGTTCATGCTGACGCTGTTCGGCGCGCGCAACGTGGCGCTGCTGGATGGCGGCATCGCCAGATGGAAGGCCGAGGGGCGGCCCTGTGCGCAGGAAGTGGTAAATCCGCCGCCCGCGCGGTTCACCGCATCGCCCGCAATCCGCCAGGTGCGCAGCAAGGCGCACATGCTGATCAATCTGCAAACCTGCGCCGAACAGGTCGTCGATGCCCGCGGCACCGGGCGTTACACCGGCGACGTCGCCGAAACGCGCCCCGGGCTTGCCTCCGGCCATATCCCCGGCGCCCGCAACCTGCCCTATGCCGGCCTGTTCGCCGCCGATGGCACCTGGAAATCGCCCGAGCTGCTGCGCGCTGCGTTCACCGATGCCGGCATCGATCTCGACGAACCGATGGTCGCGACCTGCGGCTCGGGAATGACCGCCAATGTCGTGCTGTTCGCCGCGCATCTGCTCGGCAAGGACGACGCCGCGCTTTACGATGGCAGCTGGGCCGAATGGGGCGCAGACCCCGCGCTGCCTGTTGAAACCGGGCCTGCGCAATGAGCGCAAATGATAGCAGGAACCTGGGCCCCGGCACGCGCGTCACCGCCGCCGGCCGCCGCGACGAATGGACCGGTACGCCCGGCCACCCCGGCGCCGTCGTCAGTCCGCCGGTATGGCGCGCCAGCACGCATCTGTACCCCGATATGGCGGCAATGCGCGCGTACCCGGCCAACGAAGACGGCAATTTCTTCTACGGCCGGCGCGGCTCGCCCACGCAATGGGCACTGGCTGACGCGCTGACCGGGCTCGAGCCGGGCGCTGCGGGCACGGTGTTGTATCCCTCGGGCGTGGCCGCCATCGCCGGCGTCCTGCTGACCGTGCTGCGCCCCGGCGATGTGCTGCTGATGACCGACAACGCCTACGAACCCAGCCGCGCGATGGCGCGCGGGGTGTTGCGCGATTTCGGCGTCGAAACGCGCTGGTTCGATCCCGCCGATCCGGCTGCATTCGCCGCGGCGATCTGCCCGCGCACGCGCTGCGTCCTGCTGGAAAATCCCGGCAGCCTGACGATGGAGCTGGTCGATGTGCCGCACCTGGCGCAGATCGCGCGCGAGCACACTATCGTCAGCGTGCTTGACAACACCTGGGCCTCGTCGCTCGGGTTTGCCGCGCTGCGCCATGGCATCGATATCGCGGTGATGAGCCTGACCAAGCATGTCGGCGGCCATTCGGACGCGATGATGGGCTCGGCCAGCGCGGGCGCGGACTGGTACCGCAAATTGCGGCTGCGTGCGCAGGGGCTGGGTATCGTCGTATCGCCCGACGATGCCGCGCTGATGCTGCGCGGGCTGCGCACGATGGACCTGCGGCTGCAACGCACCACTGCAAGCGCCCTGGCGCTGGCGCAATGGCTGGCCGCGCAGCCGCAGGTGGCACAAGTGCTCTGCCCGATGCTGCCCGGAACGCCGGGCCACGCCATATGGCGCCGCGATTTTACCGGCGGCTGCGGCTTGTTCAGTTTCGTGTTCAGGGGCGGCACCAGCGCCGCGCGTGACGCGGCGATCGACGCCTTGTCGCTGTTCGGCATCGGATTCAGCTGGGGCGGGTTCGAGAGTCTGGCCACACCGGTCGATCCCGCCGCAATGCGCAGCGCGACGCCGTGGCCGCCGGCGCAGTGGGACCCGGCCGACCGCTTTGGCGTGCGACTGGCGATCGGGCTGGAAGATGCGGCCGACCTGATCGGCGATTTGGGCGCCGGCCTTCGCGCCTGGTCGGAATGGCCCGCATGAGCACCGCGACCCTGCACCTTAGCGCGCAGATGCACACGCTGTACGATGCGCTCGACGACATCAGCATCGATTTCGGACGGTACCATATCTCGCTTGCCAACGCGATCTGGATGGCGCTGGTGATCATCGCCGCGTTCGCATTTGCGAGGTTCGGCGGCGGTTTGGCACGGCGCATCATGCGCCGCGTGCCCAATCTCGATCCGGCGCAGCGCTTGCTCGGCGAAAAGACCGTCACGCTGCTGATCTGGGCCTTCGCATTTTTTTCCGCGATCGACGCGCTCGGCATCAGCCTGACCGCCTTCACGGTGTTTTCAGGCGCGTTCGGTCTCGCGATCGGCTTTGGCCTGCAGAAAACCTTTGGCAACATGATCGCCGGGTTCATTCTGCTGCTCGACCGCTCGATCAAGCCGGGCGATGTGATCGCGGTCAGCAGCGGCGGCACCAACACGATGGGCGTGGTCAACAAGATCGGCGTCCGCGCGGTGTCGGTGAGCACGCTCGACAACCGCGAATATCTGATTCCCAACGAAATCCTGATGACCAGCCAGGTCGAAAACTGGTCGTATTCATCGCGCCGGGTCGCGGTTTCGATCCCGATCAACGTCGCCTATGGCAGCGATATCGATCAGGTCGAGGCGCTGCTGCTGCAGGCCGCCAGCAAGATCGGGCGCGTGCTGACCGATCCGCCGCCCAGCGTGCTCGTGGTAAACCTGGGGCCGGGCATGATCGAAATGCTGGCCAGCGTGTGGATCATCGATCCCGAAAACGGCATCGGCGCGATCCGCTCGGACGTGCTGAAAAACGCCTGGGCGCTGTTTCGCGAACACGACATCGCCATTCCCCACGCGCAGCAGGATGTGCATCTGCGCGAGTCCGAACCGCTGCGCCAATTGCTGCAACTGCTGGAAAAACCCGCAACGCCAAATACTTAAACTCCCTCTCCTGATGGCCGCAGCGCAAGTAAACGCGGCGCATAAAGCTGGCCTAGCGGCCTCCAAAGGCATTCTGACTGGCGAGCCGGGGCGCAAGCCCCCATCTGCCGCAGCATGGCACAAACAGCTGATCCCTCGCGCGCAATCGGCACCGTCCATCTGGTCGGCGCGGGCCCTGGCGACCCCGATCTGCTGACGCTGCGCGCGGCGCGGTTGATCACACAGGCGCAACTCATCGTGCATGACGGGCTGGTCGATCCGGCGATCCTGGCGATGGCACCCGCCAATGCGCGGTTCGTGTCGGTCGCCAAAAGCCGCGCGCGTCACACCATGGCACAGGACGACATCAATACGCTGCTGGTGCGCGAGGCATTGGCGGGCAACGACGTGGTGCGGTTGAAAGGCGGCGATCCGTTCGTGTTCGGGCGCGGCGGCGAAGAGGCCGAGGCTTGCGCCGCGGCCGGCGTGCCGGTCTCGGTCGTGCCCGGGATCAGCGCGGCGATGGGCGCAGCGGCTGCCGCGGGTATCGCGCTGACGCATCGCGATGCCGCGTCGATCGTCTCGTTCGTCGCGGGCCAGTGCAAGGGCCTGACCGAACAGGATTGGGCGGGACTGGCCGGCAAAGGCCGCACGCTGGTCATCTATATGGGCGTGGCGACGGCGGCTGCGATCACCGACAAACTGATTGCGGACGGGCTGTCCCCGGATATTCCGGTCGCAGTGGTCGAAAACGCCACGCGCCACGATATGCGTGTGCTGCGCGGCGTGCTGGCGGGACTCGACAATCTGGTCACCACGCACCGGGTGAAAAGCCCGGCCCTGATTATCATCGGCGATGTTGCCGCGCGCCAGAATGCCGCGTCGCTCGCCCGACTTGCGGAGACAGTGCGTTGAGTGGCGACAAGTTCAAGGTTCTGACCGGCAACGACCTGTTGTCGGGCGATGTGACATGGTGGACCGGCAGCACATGGTCGCGCCACGTCGATGATGCCGCGCCTGTCGAGGACGGCGCCGCCATCGCCGCAAGCGAAGAAGCCGCGCAGCGCGTGGTCGCGGCGTATGTGATCGACGCTGTGCGCGAGGACGGCGCATTGCGCCCGGTCCATATCAAGGAACGCATCCGCGCGCTGGGCCCCACCGTCCGGCTCGACCTGTCGCTTCGCCCCAATGATCCGGCTGCGGCCGGCTGGGTCGCCTGAAAGGCCAGGAAAGGCACCAACCATGTATCAGTATGACACCCATGACCAGGCGATGGTCGATGCCCGCGTCGCGGAATATACCGACCAGGTGGCGCGGCGCATCGCCGGCACGCTGACCGAGGACCAGTTCAAGCCGCTGCGGCTCAAGAACGGGCTCTATCTGCAACTGCACGCGTATATGCTGCGGGTTGCGGTGCCCTATGGCACGCTCGATTCGCGCCAGATGCGCATGCTGGGCGACATCGCGGACAAGTACGACCGCGGGTACGGCCATTTCACCACGCGCCAGAACATTCAGTACAACTGGATCAAGCTGGAAGAATCGCCCGCGATCCTGGCCGATCTGGCGACGGTCGGCATGCATGCGATCCAGACCAGCGGCAATTGCATCCGCAACACCACGGCCGACCATTTCGCCGGCGCCGCCGCCGATGAAGTCGCCGACCCGCGCCCTTATGCCGAATTGCTGCGCCAGTGGTCGACGTTCCATCCCGAATTCGATTATCTGCCGCGCAAGTTCAAAGTGGCCATCATCGGCAGCGAAACCGATCGCGCCGCGATGAAGCTGCACGATATCGGCATCCAGGTGGTGAAGAACGACGCTGGTGAGATTGGCCTGCGGTTCCACGTCGGCGGCGGTATGGGCCGCACGCCGATGATCGCGCCGGTCATCCGCGATTTCCTGCCGCCGCTGCAGATGATCAGCTACCTGGAAGCGTGCCTTCGCGTCTACAACGCGCATGGCCGCCGCGACAACAAGTACAAGGCGCGGATCAAGATCCTGGTCCACGAAATCGGCGCCGACGAATACCGCCGTCAGGTCGAGGAAGAATTCGCGCATATCCTGACGCTCAATCTCGAGCCGCCCCCCGCCGAGCTGGAGCGGATCAAGGCGCAATTCATCGATCCCGGGTTCGACCCGGCCGCTGCGGACGCAATCGATCTGTCCGATCCCGATTTCGCGTTGTGGGTCGATCAGAACGTCCACGCGCACAAGGCGCCGGGTTATGCCATCGTCACGATCAGCCTGAAACCGGTCGGTGGCATCCCGGGCGATGCCACCGCCGATCAGATCCGCCTGATGGCCGATCTTGCGCGCGACCACAGTTTCGACGAATTGCGCGTCAGCCATGCGCAGAACATCGTGCTGCCGCATGTCAAGAAAACCGACCTCCACGCGATCTGGCAACAGCTTGATGCAGCAGACCTTGCGACGCCCAATCTCGATCTGATCAGCGATATCATCGCCTGCCCCGGCCTCGATTATTGCAGCCTGGCCAATGCACGCTCGATACCGGTCGCGCAGAAAATCGCGCAACGCTTTTCCGACATCGGCCGCCAGCGTGAACTGGGCGAGCTGAAGCTGAAGATTTCAGGCTGCATCAACGCCTGCGGCCATCACCATGCCGGGCACATCGGCATCCTGGGAGTGGATCGCAAAGGCCTGGAAAACTACCAGTTGCTGTTCGGCGGCTCCGAAGGCGCGGACACGTCGCTCGGCAGCATCATCGGCCCCGGCTTTACCGAAGACGGCATCGTCGATGCGATCGAAAAGGCCACCGATGTCTATCTGGCACAGCGTCAGGCCGATGAACGGTTCATCGACACCTATCGCCGCATCGGCACTGCCCCGTTCAAGGAAGCGATCTATGCCTGACACCCTGATCCGGCTGCGCGATGACACCGCCTCCACCGCGCCTGTCGTGCCCTTGGCCGAGCTTGGCGGCGACACCAATGCGACCGCCGTGCGCGTGACGCCGGGCGATGACATCAGCGCGCTGCTGCCGCTGCTGGGCCGCCTCGAACTGGTCGAAGTGGCGTTCCCCGCCTACACCGACGGGCGCGGCTATACTTCGGCACGCGCGTTGCGCGAACGCGGCTATACCGGCGAACTGCGCGCGGTCGGCGATGTGCTGATCGACCAGATCAGCCATTATCACCGTTGCGGGTTCGATGCGTTTTTGCCCGACCAGCCGATCGCGCGCGCCGCCATCGACAAGGCGATCGCGACCTGGCCCGAAGTCTATCAGCGCACGGTCGATGGCCGCGCGCCGATCTGGGCAGCGCGTCATGGCTGAGAGCGCGCCCCAGATCGAAACCCGCAAGATCGACCGTATCGCCACTGGCCCGCGTTTCCGCGATGCCGATGCGATCCGGTTGAACAACCTGTTCCGGGGCACCGATACGCGCGACATGCTGCGCACGGTGATCCGCGACGGGCTGGCCGGCGATCTGGCCGTGGTGTCGAGCTTTGGCGCGGAAAGCGCGGTGCTGCTGCATCTGGTCGCGCAAGTCGACCCGGCCACGCCGGTGCTGTTTCTCGATACCCAAAAACATTTTCCCGAAACGCTGGCCTATCGTGACGAACTGGTCGCGCGATTGGGCCTGTCCGACGTGCGCGTGCTGGTGCCAGATGCCGCGGTGCTGGAAAAGAAGGACGAAAACGGCCTGCGCTGGTCGTGGGACCCCGACGGCTGCTGCGACATCCGCAAGGTCGTTCCGCTGGCCAAAGCAATGGCCGCGTTCGATGCGTCGATCACCGGGCGCAAGGGCTTTCAATCAGCCACGCGCGCCGGGCTGCCGCGTTTCGAGATCGACCATTCCGACTCTGAAGGTAGGCTGAAGATCAACCCGCTGGCCAGCTGGTCCCACGATGAGCTCGAAGCCTGGTTCGAAACGCACGACCTGCCCCGCCACCCGCTGGTCGAACGCGGCTACCCCTCGATCGGTTGCGCGCCGTGCACCAGCAAAGTCGCGCCGGGCGAAGACGCCCGCTCGGGCCGCTGGAAAGGCTGGGACAAATCCGAATGCGGCATCCACGTTCCGGGCCAGCCCGACGAGCTGCCGCCGGTGTACGATCCGGCATTCTGATCGCACACACCCCCTCTCCTAAGGGGTCCTAAGGGGGAGGGGTTTTAAAGCAAGGTGATGGCGATGCCGGTTGTTGTCGATCTTACACCGACGCCTGCGTAGTTTACGATCGATTGCGCGTCTGGCTCTGCCATCGCGCGGCTATGCATCTGGGTGATCACCAGCACATCGGCGCCCGCCGCCTTGCCCGCCTCGATCCCTGCCGGCGCATCTTCGAACACCAGACAATCGGCCGCCTCGAACCCGAGCCGGCGCGCACCGAGCCGAAATCCGTCGGGCGCGGGCTTGCCGTTTTCGACATCTTCGGCGCAGATCAGCAACGGCGGCGTGGGCAGGCCGGCAGCCGTCATCCGCGCCAGCGCCAGCGCGCGCGGCGCCGATGTCACCACCGCCCAGCGGTCCGCCGGGATTGCCGCCAGGAACGCCGCCGCGCCGCCGATCGGTTCAATATCCGCGACATCCTCGATTTCCATCCGGGTAAGTGCAGCGGCCTCGGCGTCGGGGTCGAGGCCCGGTAGCGCCAGTTCGCGCATCGTGTCGAGTGCACGCTTGCCGTGGATCGTGCGTAGCAAGGCTTCGGCATCGAGCCCGTGCAGGTTTGCCCAGCGCGTCCAGCAGCGTTCGGCCGAAATGATCGAAGTGAGCAAGGTGCCGTCCAGATCGAACAGAAAGGCGGCGTATGTCTTGTCGAAATCTGGTGTCATGCGCGCCCCGTACTACCTGGGATGCCGTGCCGCCAGCACTATGCCGGCAAGATTTTGCTGGCGTTTGACCCAGCGGATGGATGCAGGTCGCGATACCCTGGCCAGCGCAACGAACGTCGCCGCGTGGCCGCCAGGCGCTGATTTTGGCGCCAGCGCCTGATTGGCCTGCGTGATCACGGCCAAGGCATCGCCGATCAGCACGAAATCGCGCAAATCCTGCGCCTGGCACAGTTTCAGCGCGTGGATCAGTGCGAGCCATTCAGCATCGTGGCTTGTACCCTCGCCCAGATCGTCGAAGACGTGCGCGGCCCCGCGAACGACCACCGCAACTTCGATCGGCCCGGGGTTGGGCCGGGCGCCGCCGTCGAAAAAAACTTTCACCCGGCGCATCGTCGCCCTTCCTGAGCCCCTCCCCTTCAAGGGACCGGTTGGGTCGGGGCTATCTCCACTGCCAACACTCATGCAAGCGTGAATTGCAGCCGAAATGCTTTACCAGTGCGTGCGGCTTGCCCTGTGCGATCAGGTGCTTATGGGTTGCGCGGTGATTCCTGTGCCCGCGCCCCCTTCCCGCTTTGCCGTCGCCCGGGGTACGCCTTTGCATCAGCGCCTGATCATGGCGCTGGTCAGCGCGGCGCTGTTCATGGAAATCCTCGACGGCACGATCATCACGACCGCGCTGCCATCGATGGCGCGCTCGTTTCACACCTCGCCGGTCGCGCTCGATATCGGGGTGTCCGCCTATTTGCTGACAGTGGGCGTGTTCGTTCCGGCGAGCGGCTGGGTTGCCGACCGGTTTGGCGCGCGGCGCGTGTTTGCCGCCGCGATCGCGCTGTTTACTGTCGCATCGGCGCTGTGCGCGATGGCGCCCGGGCCGACGTCGTTCGTGTGCCTGCGTATCCTTCAGGGGCTTGGCGGCGCGTTGATGGTGCCGGTCGGGCGGCTGGTGGTGATGCGGCTGACGCCGCGCGAAAAATTGGTCGAGACGCTGGCGGCGCTGATTTGGCCCGCGCTGATTGCGCCGGTGATCGGCCCGCCGCTGGGCGGCCTGATCACGCAATCGTTCGGCTGGCGCTGGATTTTCTATTTCAATGTGCCGCTTGGTGCGGTGGCGTTGGCGGGATGCCTGTGGCTGATCCCCGATGTGCGCGAGGTGGTGCGGCGGTTCGACCGGCTGGGCTTTGCGCTGTCGAGCGTCGGGCTGTTCGCGTTGCAGATCGGTCTGGAACGCCTGCCGCGCCACGCCGATGCGCTGGCGCTGGGGCTCAGCATCGTCGGGTTGATTCTGGTCGTCCTGACCGTGCGGCACATGCGGCGTGTAGCGCATCCGCTGATCGACCTGGCAGCGTGGCGTGTGGCCTCGTTCCGCATGGCTTCGCGTGGCGGGTCGATCATGCGCATTGCGATCAACGCGGGGCCGTTCCTGCTGCCGCTGATGCTGCAGGAAGGGTACGGGTTCAGCGCGTTTCACGCCGGGATGTTCGTGCTGATGCTGTTCGTCGGCGATCTGACGATGAAGGCGTTCGTCACGCGCATCCTGCGCCGGTTCGGCCATCGCCCGGTGCTGATCCCCACCGGCTTTGCCTGCGCGGCGTCGCTGCTGGCGATGGCGTTCATCACGCCGGCGGTGCCGCTGTGGCTGATCGCGATCATCCTGGTGGTGCATGGCATGATCCGCAGCCTGGAGTTCACCAGCCTGACGACGCTGGCCTTTGCCGATGTCGACCGCGCTGCGCTCAATGATGCCAGCACGTTTTTCAACACCACGATGCTGCTGTCGGGCGCTGCGGCCATCACGGTCGCGGCAATGGCGGTGCATGCCGGCAGTGCCCTGCTGCGCTTTCCGGCAATGGCCCCGCTCGCGGGGCCGGGCGCAGAATACCGCATTGCGTTTGCGATCGTCGCGCTGGTGGCGTTGCTGGGCACGATCGACGCCTTTCGCCTGCCGCATGGCGCGGGCAACACGTTGACGCAGTGACCTTTTTGTCCCTGCCCTGAGAGGGTAAGAGCGTCAGCGCTATCCGCAATCCTGCTTATACCGCCACCAGATGATCATCATCAAACGCAGCTAACCCGTGGGCCAGACCACAGCACGGACGACCTGTCCCGATGCCCGAGACCGCTGCGCAGATCCGCAGCGACGATCGGGAAATCGCGATCCGCAAACTGATCAACCAACGGGCCGATGGTCGCGCCCTGCTGATTTCAGCGGCTACTTGAGCCAGCCCGCCTCGCGGTACCACATCGCGGTCGAATGCAGCCCGCGCCGGGTATCGACCTCGGGCCGCCACAGCGCGGCCGGCGGTTGCAACAGCACGTCCGATGCCCAATCAGGATGGCACATGTACCCCACGCGGTCGGGCGTGAGTTTCGCCCGCCCCTTGCGCACTGCGCGATCGGCCAGCGCGGCCCATTCGAGCACCTTGCGCGGCAGCGGTACCGCAAATGCGCGCCGACCCACCGCGATGCCGATCGCATGCGCCAGTTGCACATGGGTCCACCCGCCCGGCACGCCATCGTCGGGCTCGAAAATAGCGCCGGTGACATCCTCGCCCCCCGGGATCAGGGCCAGCATCAGCGCCGCCAGATCGCTGACGTGAATCAGCGAGAGACGGCCCTTTGGCGGCAACGGCACGAGACCACCCCTGGCCAGGCGGAACAGTTCGAACATTTCGGTATCGCGCGGGCCGAACACCGCGGGCGGCCGGACGATCGTCCAGTCGAGGCTCGATGCCATCACGATCCGTTCGCCCTTGCGCTTCGACGCACCATACAGCGACAAATCGGGCTCGCGCGCCGACAGCGACGAGACATGGACCAGCCGGTTGATGCCTGCGCCAAGCGCGGCATTCACGACATTGAGCGTGCCGCGCACATTGCCCGCAGCAAAGCCCGCGGTATCGACGCTGCTGACAACGCCGGCGATATGGATGACCATGGTCGCCCCCATCATCAGCCGGCGTAGCGTGCGCTCGTCACCCAGGTCGCCCAGCACCCATTCGACGCCGGGCCGCGCAACCTGCTCGCGCCGCGCCAGCGCGCGCACGTCATACCCGGCGCGCAGCACCGCATCGAGCACCGCCTGCCCGACAAAGCCGGTCGCGCCCGTCATCGCGATCAGGTGTGGCCCGGATGTAACGGTTTCGGGCATGGTCATCCCATCAGGACCAGATGGTCGCGATGGACCAGCGCCGATCGCGGTGCATAGCCCAGGATTTCGGCATGATCGCGCGTGTTGTGCCCGGCAAGCGCGGTGCATTCGGCAGCGTCGTATTCGGACAGCCCGCGCGCCAGCACATCACCGGTGGGGCCGAGCACCACAATCGCATCGCCGCGCACAAACTGGCCTTCGACCAGCACGACACCCGCTGCCAGCAGGCTGGCACCTTGCGCCAGCGCGGCAGCAGCGCCGGCATCGACCTGAACCGACCCGCGCATGCGCATCGTCCCGCCCAGCCAGGCCTTGCGCGCTTTCCTGCGTCCCTCGCTGCTCGATCGCGCCAGGAACAGCGTGCCCCGGCCCGATCCGAGCGCGGTCGCGATCGGCGTCTCGGGGCGGCCATCGATGATCGCCAGCGCAATCCCGGCAGGCCCGGCGATCTCGGCCGCCTGCAATTTCGAGGTCATGCCGCCCGAGCCCAGCCCAGAGGCGGAGCCACTTGTTGCCATCGCGCGGATTTCGGGTGTGACACGGCGCACCACCGGGATGCGCGTCGCGCCCTCTGCGCGCGGATCGCGATCGTACAGGCCATCGATGTCCGACAGCAACAGCACCGCGCTGGCGCTCGCAGCCTGGCCGACGCGCGCAGCCAGCCGGTCATTGTCGCCAAAGCGGATTTCCTCGGTGGCGACGGTGTCGTTTTCGTTGATCACCGGCACCGCCCCGCGCGCGAGCAGCGTGCCGAGCGTGGCGGTGACATTCAGCCAGCGCCGCCGGTCCTCGAGATCGTCCAGCGTCAGCAGCACTTGCGCCGCAATCGCGCCATGCTGGGCCAGCAGTTCGGCCCAGAGCCCGGCCAGCGCGATCTGCCCGACGGCGGCAGCGGCCTGCGCATCGGCCAGGCTGCCGCGCCCGCCTCTGGCCAGGCAGAGCCGGCGCGCGCCCAGCGCGATCGCGCCCGATGACACTACGATGACTTCCTGCCCGCGCGCACGTGCTGCCGCCAGTTCGGCGACCAGCGCCTGCAGCCACGCACGGCGCGGCTCGCCATCGGCACCGACCAGCAGCGCCGAACCGACCTTGACGACAAGCCGGGGTGCCAATGCCGGGTCGGCGAAGTGGTCGAGCTGGGTAATGGTCATGATCGCGCTTCGCTTAACGCATGGCGCGAAAAATTGGGAACCGGTTTTTTTATAATTTCGCTGCGACTGCGAAATAGGATCAATACGGTGACCAGGGCTCCCGCGTGCTCTCGTCCTCGATCTCGCCCGCCGGCCGCTCGGTCGCGGTCGATGCGGGCAGGTGTTCGAGCACGGCGTCGAGCAGCGCATCCATGCCCTTGCCCGTCGCGCCCGAGATCGGGAATACCTGATCCGCACCCGCCGCAATCAGCTCTTCGGCAAAGGCGCGGACCAGTTCGCTATCGACCAGATCGATCTTGTTGAGCGCGATCAGGCGCGGTTTTTCATCGAGGCCCGCACCGTAGTTCGCCAGTTCCTCGGCCACGACCTGCATCGCCTCGGCCGGATCGGTGCCGTGGATATCGACAAGATGGATCAGCACGCGGCAACGTTCGATATGACCCAGGAACCGGTCGCCGATTCCCGCGCCATCGGCCGCGCCCGCAATCAATCCCGGAATATCGGCCAGCACGAATTCGCGATTGCGATGGCGCACGACGCCGAGCTGCGGCCGGGTCGTGGTGAAGGCATAAGCGCCGACTTTGGCCTTGGCATTGCTGATCTGGTTGATGAACGTCGATTTGCCCGCATTCGGCAGGCCGACCAACCCTGCATCGGCAAGCAGCTTGAGCCGCAGCCACACCCACAGCTCTTCGCTGGGCCAGCCCGGCCCCGACTGGCGCGGCGCGCGGTTGGTCGATGATTTGAAGCTGGCATTGCCGCGCCCGCCATCACCCCCACGCAGCAGCGTGACCCGCGCACCGGGTTCGGTCAGATCGAGCAGCACGGTTTCGCGATCATCATCGAGCACCTGGGTGCCGACCGGCACCTTGATCACCAGATCGTCGCCGCCTGCGCCAAACCGGTTTGCGCCCGATCCGCCGCCGCCGCGCTGCGCCTTGAAATGCTGGGTATAGCGAAAATCGATCAGCGTATTCAGCCCGGGCACCGCTTCGAACACGATGTCACCGCCCTTGCCGCCGTTGCCGCCATCGGGGCCGCCGTATTCGACATATTTCTCGCGCCGGAATGCGACCGCGCCGGCGCCACCGGCGCCCGAGCGGATGAATATTTTGGCCTGGTCGAGAAAATGCATTGTCAAAGTGTCCGGTGGATCAGGCGCTGGTGGAGCCGAGGGGGATCGAACCCCTGACCTCGTCATTGCGAACGACGCGCTCTCCCATCTGAGCTACGGCCCCGTTCCAGCGTTCGTACCGGCCGGCATGAGGCAGCCCGCACCAAGCGCGCGCCTCGCCAGACGGAGAGGCGCGCCCTTAGCGCAGGTGTGGCGGTGTTGCCAAGCACCATTTTTCCCGCAAGGACGCAGCGCGCATCCTGTTTGGGGCTGGTTACTGGTTAGGCGGTCCTGCCACCGGGCGCGGCGCGGGCGTGGAAACCGGCTCGTCCCGGGGGCCGCTCAACAGATCGGGCAGGCGCCCGGACGACGCCGGTTGTGGCAGCGGCTGCGCCGTGTTGCGCACCGGCGCCTGAACCACGCCGGGAACCGGCGGCTGGTAAACCGGTGCCGGCGCAGCAGGCGCAGGCTGATATCCCGGCGCCTGATACGCCGGTGCAGGATAGCCCGGCGTCGTGTCGACCTGGTTGTGGTATGGTGCAGTCTGGATCAGCGGCGCGGTCGGCATGCCTGGTGGCGATGGCAGGGTTGGCGACGGCGGCGTTGGCGGCGGCGGCGCCTGCGAGACAAACCGCCCGATCGTCACATGCCCGACGCGGCCGTATTTTTCCTGCCATGCGGCCAGCGCGTTCTTGTACTGGTCGTACCGGGTGTAGAAATCGTCGAACACTTTTTCGATCAACGGCACATTGGCCGTGGCGAACACATCGAGTTGCGCAGGCGGCACATTCACGCCGGCCTGCATCACCTGATCGACCACGTTGCAGAACGCATCCTTGGTCGGCGGCAAGGCATAATGGTTGTACAGCACGGTCAGGTAATCATCGCGCAGCTTTTCGCCGCCGCGCTGATACTTGGCCCGGAATTCATGGTCCATCGCGTCGTAAATGGTTTTCAGCGCATTCGCATTGCGCGCCAGAAACGCACGGTAATTGGGCAGGATCGCGGCATTGCGCGGATCGAGGCAGCCAAGCGCCGCCACCGTATAGGCAGAGCGCAAATTCCACACGATCTGATTGCTCGACACTTTGCGATTGACCGACTCGCGCTGCCCGTCGGCCCCGATTTCAGGCGTCACCAGCGTCGGTGCCGCGCCATCGGGCGGGATTGGTTCTGGCGGAGGCGGTACTTCGATCAGCGGCGGCGGCGGCGGTGGTGGCGGCGGCAACGGCTTGCCTGCGCACGCAGCCAGCGCCATTGTCAGCGCAATCCCTGCGAAAAAGCGCCAGCGCGGTGCATACGGTGTCATCGAATTTGCACTACCGCCCCGGACCGGGCGTCTCGAAACCGGACCGAAACCGGCGCCCGCCAAACCATCGCTATCATTCACGGTCTTCAAAGCCTTTCACCGCCGGCTGTACCCAGCTCTGGTCTTCACCGCCCCCGGTCGAGGCGTTTACACAAGCGCCGCGTACTCGAAAAGCAAAACACCCCGCAGGATGCAAAAATCCTGCGGGGTGTGGGATATGGGATTCAGGTCGGGCCGTCGTGACAAGACCGGTCCGGATCGGATCAGCGACGGTCGCCCATGAAGCGCAGCAGAAACATGAACATGTTGATGAAATCGAGGTAAAGCTGCAGCGCGCCCATGATGACCGCCTTGCCCGCCATCGTCGTGCCGGCAACGTAGCGGTACTGGTCCTTCAGCCGCTGCGTATCGTACGCGGTCAGTCCGGCGAACAGCAGCACGCCAAGGAAGCTGATGCCCCAGGCAAGACCCGGCGAATGCAGGAAGATGTTCACCAGCGATGCGATCATGATGCCGACCAGCCCCATGATCAGGAACGTGCCCATACCCGACAGGTTCTTCTGCGTGGTGTAGCCAAACAGGCTGAGCCCCGCGAATGCGCCGGCGGTGGCAAAGAAGGTCACGGCGATCGACGGTCCGGTGTAGACCTGGAAAATCGACGACAGCGACAGGCCCATCGTCACGCTGAACGCCCAGAACAGGCCCTGCATCGCGGAGGTCGACAGGCGATTGATGCCAAAGCTCATCACCATGACGAACGCCAGCGGCGCCAGGCTGATCACCAGCCGCAGCGGGCCATGCATGACCTGATCCGCCATGCCCGACGCCGAAAAGCCGAGCGCGACGATGCCGGACAGCGTAACGCCCGATGCCATGTAGTTGTAGATCGACAGCATATGCCGACGCAGCCCGGCATCCTGGACCGTGCTACGGTCCCAGCTGCCGGACATGCCAGCGGACGCACCGAAGCCCGTCGGGGTGGGCCGTGGATCGTTCCAGTTTGCCATGTGACTCAAGTCTCCAAATGCCGGGCCTGCAGCCGGGCTCATGATCGCAATATCGCCCCGGATGCGCCCGCTTTCAAGCGAAACCCGCGAAAATTCCGATGAAGCGGTTATGCACGAGAGTGCATTTCGGATCGCTGAACGAAATCAGTGGTGTTGGGTGTGGCGATCAGCGCCCGCCGCCATCGCCTTTATCGCCTCGGCGGTCATTTCCGCGCTGCGATCGCGCGCGCCTTTCAGCGTATCCTCGAGCAACGCCGCCAGCCGGCCGTCCGCATCGAGCACATCCAGCCCGACCTGTGTCACCCCGCCCGGGCTGGCCACGCGCCCTGCCAGTTCGGCAGGGCTGTGCGGCGAAGCGGCGGCCAATTGCGCCGCGCCCTCGACCATTGCCAGCGCCAGCCGATCCGCCTGCTCGCGCGGCAGACCGAGCGCGGCGGCCCCGCTCGCCAGCGCATCGATGAAGCGATAGACAAAAGCCGGCCCCGATCCCGCCAGCGCCGTGACCAGATCCATGTCGGCCTCGCGCGCCAGCCATTCGGCCTGGCCCAGCGGCGCCATCAGCGCATCGGTGCGCCCGCGCGCCGCGCCATTGGCATCGCCAAACAGCGCGATCGGCGATTTGCCCACCGCCGCAGCAAGATTGGGCATCACCCGCACGATCGCGCCGGCCAGCGGAAACGTCGCGCGCAAGGTCGCCAGATCAACCCCGGCCAGGATCGACAACACCAGCGTGCCCGCGCCGATCAGCGGTGCAATCGCCGGCGCTGCGCTGCCAAGCTGATGCGGCTTGAACCCCAGCAGCACCACATCGGCCGCTGCTTCGTCAGGCGCGGCGTCGAGCAGCCGCACGCCATCGGGTGCCGCGGCAAGATAGGGATCGATAACCGTGAACGCCGCCGGATCGAACCCGCCGGCCAGCCATCCGGCCAGCATCGCGCCGCCCATATTGCCACAACCGAACTGGAACAAGCGCATGGCTTACGCTTCACCCACCGCGTCGACCAGCGCGCTGGCCAGCGCCTCGGCAGGTGTCTTGTCGCCCCACAGGATGAACTGGAACGCGGGGTAGAACCGGTCGCACTCGTCCACCGCCGCTTCGATCGCGGATTGCGCCTGGCCCAGGCTGAGCAGCCCTTCGTCGCCCAGCATCAGCCCGTGGCGGTACAGCAGCACCCCGCCGTTCGACCACATGTCGAAATGCCCGACCCACACCTGTTCGTTGATCAGTGCCATGACTTCGAACACCGCGCTGCGCTTGTCATCGGCGACGCGGATATCGGGCAGGCACAGCATCTGCAGCACGTGGTCTTCTTCGCGCCAGATGCAGCGAACCTGATAATTTGCCCAGGACCCCTGGATCTCGCCGTGGATCTCGTCGTCGGACACGAATTCGAACGGCCAGCCGCGCGCCTCGAACAGCGACGCAAGCATGTCGACCGGCGCAGCGTCGTCGCGTTCGGCATTATCGTGGGCAGTCCGCATCATCGCCACTCCAGTACACCAGTCCGGTTATCGCAGGCGAGACCCTTTTTGGGATCGCCCTGCGCCAAGTAACCGGCCGCTGTCGCTTGCCCACAGACCCATCGCCAAGCCGCCCGCAATCGGCAATGACGGGTGCCAAACGCGTTGCGCAAAACTCGACAAGCCTGTGCAAAACCTGTGGACACACAGGTTAAAAGCGCGTGAGCGCAAGTTTGGGTCCATTCCTTACAGCGAACGCGGCTGCCGATCAGGAGCCCAGGCTGTCGATCGCCTGCCCGGCGGGACTGTTCCATTCAAATCCCGACACGCCGTCCTTGCGCAATTCGGCGATGAACGCCTGCGCCTCGGCATCGCTGTCGAACGGCCCGGTCAGCAGGCGGAAATTGCTGTGCCATGGCGTCAGCCAGGCTTTGCGCCCTTTCAGCCCATGCGCCCGGCGCACCAGCGCGCGCCATTCGCCGGCCATCTTGTCGCGATCACCGCCGGTCAACACCTGGACCCAGATGCGGCTGGCATAATGCGCCTTCTTGCCGCCCTTTTCGGGCTTGTCGGCGTCGGTGTCCTTGCCGTGGGTCTTGCCTTTGGCCTTGGCATCCTTCTTCGACGTGGCCTTGCTGTCGTCGCTGTCGCTATCGCGCGAGACGCCGCCGGGGCCATCGGGCCGATCGCCCTTGGCCACGGGCGCGCACGCCTCGTCGTCATTGGCGGCATGCGCCTTGCCCCTGGCGCCGTGACGCCCGTGCGCCGAAGCGGCCTTGGCCACGCGCGCGGCTTCTGCCTTGGCGGCGGCCCTGCCCTTGCGACCCTTGGCGGGCGTTACGGGCTTGCACGGCTCGAGCGCAGGCTCGGCATCGGCGTCCTTGGCCGCCTTCGCTGCCTTGGCCTTGGCGATCTTGTCCTTTGCCGCCTTTTCCCTTGCGGCCGGCTCCTCGGCGCGCGCCTTTTCGGCGGCCTCCGCATCGGCGGCGGCCCTGTCTTTGGCGTCCTTGGCGTCCTTGGCGGCTTTCATGCGCGCCTTTTCCTTGGCAACTTTTGCGGCGGCGGCGGCATCGGCTTCGGCCTTCGCCGCGCGCTCGTTTTCGGCCGCATCGCGTGCGGCCTTTTCGGCGGAGACGGGTTCGACCACGGCATGCTGTGTGGTTTCGGCCGGCGCGGTCGCAGCCTGGGGGGCCGGTGCGGTCGCAGCTTGGGGGGCAGGTTGCGCAGCGGGCCCGATCGCGGGCAGTTCGCCGCCCGCAGCGGAAGACCCCGCAGCAGACGGCAGGGGCGCATTCGCAGTGGGTTCGGGGATTGGCGGTTCGAAGCCCACGGTCGGCGCCGGCAGGGGTGGGGCCGCGGGCTGCGGCGCGAGCGGGGGCGCGGGCGCGGGCGCAACAGGCACTGCAGCGACGCGCGGCGTCTGTTCGACCACCGGTGCAGAAACCATCACCGGGCCGGTCGTCGGCGTGCGCGGCGGGGTTGCAAAGAACTGCGTCGAAATCGGCGGCGTCGGCGCCTCGCGCGTCGCCACCGGCGCCGTGCGGGCCGCGTAGCCCATGCTTTGCTGGGGTGGCGGCATGTCAAGCTTCGACAACACCGCAGGCTGCGGCACGCGGGGCGAAAGCGCGGGCGTGGACGCTCGCGGATTGGGCGAAAGCGGCGGCGGCACCGGCGTGGGCGCAGCGTTACTGGCCTGCGCCAGATCGAATGTCGAACGACGCGTCGGCGTTTCGCGGCTGGCCACAGGCACCACCGGCCCGACCCGCGCGACCACCGGCGGCGCGTGGCCGGCGCTGGGTGCGGGCACCGGTCCCGTGTTCGCCGCCAGCATCACCGGTGGCGGCGGCGCGGGCATCGCCACGTCGGGCAAAGCGGCCGGCGTCGCTGCGGCAACCGCAATCTGGCCCTTGCGCTTGCGCGCGGCCTTGAGCTCGGCGGCGGTCGGCGCGGCTTTTGCCAGCACTGGCGCCGCCACGACCAGCGGCGTGCGCGGGTGCGCACTGGCATAGGCCAGGACGCGCGAATCATCGCGGCCGATATCGGCCGCCCGTGGAAACCGGCCCAGACTGGCGACAGCTGCCTGTTGCGCGGCCGTCAGCCGCACCATGAAGCGCAGATAGGGCGCAATCGATTCGGCCAGGTCGGCGGGCATCGTCGCATGCGCCACGCTGACCGCCTCTTCGCCCTTGCCCCCGATCGCCAGCACAAAGATATGCGTGCGCCACGCCGCGCGGTCCTGATGTTGCAGCAGCGGCAGCAACGCGAGATCCGCGCTGCGCCGATCGCCGCCGATCGCCAGGCTCAACGCTTCGCGGCGGGTCGCCTCGTCGCGCAGTGCCGGATCCCGGTTGCGCGCCAGCGCCAGGCGATATTGCGCGATCGAGGCGGCATTGTCCCCGACCAGATCGAACGCCAGCCCGCGATCGAGCGCAAACCCGGACGGATCGCCCCCGGCCCGCTCGGCCTCGGCATACCAGCGCAACGCCTCGACCGGATCGTCGAGATGGAGCCGCGCGCCGGCGATCGCGACTTTGACTGTCGCATTGGTCGGCGCGACCTGATTGGCGCGCGTGAAAAACCCCAGCGCCGCTTCGTTGTCACCCAGCGCCAGTGCGGCATTCCCCGCCTCCAGCAAAGCTTCGACATTGCGCGGATCGCGCGCCAGATGGCCAAGCGCAGCGTTGAGCGCCTTGCCTGCGCTGGGAGCGGTCGGTTCCACAACCGCGCGCGAGACGGTTCCCGGGCCCTCTTCATCATCGGCAGCCTGCGGCGGCGCGGCCAGCGCAGGCGACACGCAACACAGCGCCACACCCAGCACAAGCAGGCGCGCACGCGTTTGGAATTTGGGCAAAGGCAGCGAGGCAAACCGAATCATTGTCAGCGCCTCTAGCCTATCGAACGTGAACAGGGGGCATGATGCGACGGATCATGCCCCCTGTTCGATGAAACGCAAATCGGGACCGCATAGTCGCAGTCACGAATTGAAATTACTGGTTATTCTGCCGGCCAAGGAAACGCGGGATGTTCGGCGCCTTGCCGTCATCCTCGGGCTCGGCCGCTTCGTCGGCGCGGGTGCCGCGCGACAGGCTGGCCATGCGTTCGAACAGCGTCGATCCGCCCGCGGCAGGACGCGCAGGCGCCGCCGGGTCGATGAATTCGGCGGATTCGCGGCCAAACCGGGGCAGCCCCGATGGCGCGGGTTCGTTGCCATGCGCCGGCGCGCCGGTCCCTTCGCTCAGATCGAGCGTCAGGTCGAACGGTTCGTCTTCGGGCGAGGCCGGGCCGCCGGAATGCAGCACATGCGGCTCGGCGGTTACCGACCCGGTTTCGACAGGCGGCTCGAGCACGGCCGGCGCGGGCGGCGCTGGTGGCGCGCCGACCGGCGGACGGGGCGCAATGCCCTGGGCCGCGCCGGGGAATGCCGGGCCGCGTGATCCGCCGACCGATGTCGGACGCGACGCGATTTCGGCCTGTTCGTGTGTCTGTTCGATGCCGGTGGCGACCACCGACACGCGGATCTTGCCATCGAGATCGGGATTGAATGCCGAACCCCAGATGATGTTGGCATTGGGATCGACCAGCTCGCGGATATGGTTCGCCGCTTCGTCGACTTCGAGCAGTTTCATGTCGTCGCCGCCGATGATCGAGATGATCACGCCTTTGGCGCCCTGCATCGACACGCCGTCGAGCAACGGATTGGCAATCGCGCGTTCGGCGGCTTCGAGCGCACGGTGCGGGCCTTCGCCTTCGCCCGTACCCATCATCGCCTTGCCCATTTCGCCCATGACCGAGCGCACGTCGGCGAAATCGAGATTGATCAGGCCCGGCATCACCATCAGATCGGTGATCGAGCGCACACCCTGCTGCAGCACTTCGTCGGCCAGGCCGAACGCTTCCTTGAACGTGGTTTCGGCCTTCGCGACCAGGAACAGGTTCTGGTTGGGAATGACGATCAGCGTATCGACGTGCTTCTGCAATTCCTCGATGCCGGTTTCGGCCGAGCGCATCCGCCGCGCGCCTTCGAACAGGAAAGGTTTCGTCACCACGCCAACGGTCAGCACGCCCTTGCGCCGCGCCGCTTCGGCAATCACCGGCGCCGCGCCGGTGCCGGTGCCGCCGCCCATGCCGGCAGCGATGAACACCATGTGCACGCCTTCGAGCGCGCGCTCGAGTTCGGCCATCGTTTCCTCGGCTGCGGCACGACCGACTTCGGGCCGCGCGCCTGCACCCAACCCTTGCGTGATTGCTGGCCCGAGCTGGATGCGCGTATCCGCGATCGAGTTGTTCAGCGCCTGCGCGTCGGTGTTGACCACGACGAAATCGACACCCTCGATGCCGGCGCGGATCATGTTGGCAATGGCATTGCCGCCCGCGCCGCCAACCCCGATCACCGTGATACGGGGCCGCAGTTCGTCGATCGACGGCGGTCCGATGTTGATGCTCATGTCGGTCTCCCGGTACGGACGGGGAACTCCCGCCTGAAATTAATCCATCTTTGGCACACAATGATTCGTCAGATCAAAGTCAAACGTAGCTTTTCCACAGATTGGTGCGGAAATTGTCGTCTTCTTCCCCCCTCCCCTTCAGGGGAGGGGCCGGGGGTGGGGCCTCTCACCACTCGCCAAGGTTGATTGGGAGGGGTTCATCGCTTCCCTTATCGCAGCGTTGGCGAGTGGGGAGAGGCCCCACCCCAACCCCTCCCCTGAAGGGGAGGGGCTTTAGCAAAATCAGAAATACTCCCGGATTGCGCGCCATATTCTTGCCAGCATGGCCCAGAAACCGCGATCTTCGGTATCGCCCCGCCATGACGGGCCGATCGCGCGAATGTCGACCGGCTCGGCCGCGGCATACAGCAGCAGCCCGACCAGCGTCGAAGAACTCGGTGTGGCATTGCCCGGCGGCAGGCCAAGCATCGTCGGCGGCGATCCGATACGCACCGGGCGGCCAAGCGCGCCCTGGGTAAAATCGGCCAGGCCCGGCATTTGCGCGCCCCCGCCGGTCAGCACCACCTGCTGCCCGCGCTGGCCGGTAAAGCCCATCGCTTTCAACGCCTTGGAGATTTCCTCGGTGATATAGCCCAGCTGCTGCGTAATCACGGAGATCAGCTCGGCGCGCGGAATGCGGTTCTTGTCGTCGGCGTGGCGGGCGATCGGGCCGGCGCCCTCGGGATCGCCGGGCGCGTTGACCGGAATCATTTCGCGATGGTCGGCCGGGCTGGCAATTGCCGAGCCCGACATGCATTTCAACCGCTCGGCCTGATAGCGGCGGATCCCGAACGCGGAGGAGATGGCATCGGTGATATCGCCCGATCCGAAGGGAATGACCTGCATCCCCAGCAACATACCGGTCGCATAAACCGAAACCGTCGTCACTTCGGCGCCGAATTCGACGAGCGCCACGCCGATCTCGCGCTCCTCGGGCGTCAGGCAGGCATGCCCTGTCGCGACGGGCGATCCGACGACGGCCTCGACCCGCAGGTGCGCCTGTTCGACGGTTTCCTTCATGTTGCGGATCGGCGCGCCATCGGCCAGCATCACGTGGATATCGACCGCCAGCCGTTCGGCGTGCAGCCCCTTGGGATTGGGCACACCGTGCGCGCCGTCGAGCGTGTAATGCGCCGGCTGCGCGTGCAGCACCTGGCGTCCCTCAGGCTGGATCACTTCGCGCGCGGTGATCAGCAGGTGTTCGATATCGTCCTGTTCGATCCGCCGGCCGCCGATATCGACCTCGACCCGCGCGGTGGTGCTGACCAGGCCCGCGCCGGCGCAGCCGATCCACACCGATTGTACGCTGGCATTGGCCATTTTCTCGGCACGCTCGATCGCGTCGCGCACGCAATGGGTGGCGGCGACCATGTCGATGACATAGCCGCGCTTGATCCCCGCGCTGGCCCTGTGCCCCGACCCCAGCACAACCAGATCGCCCGTTTCCGCCAGCCCCGCGATCATCGCGGATGTGCGAAACGAGCCGATGTTGACGGCCGCAAAGACTTTGGTGATGCGCGGAATGGCCATCAGGTCATGTCAGTCGTGCGCCGTGGCGGCGGCATGGGGCGTTACGCCTTTGGCGGCGGTTTTTACCGCTGTCGATCTGGCCGGGCCATCGGCGCCGTTGGCGTGTGTCGCGCGGGCCACGGCCGCAGCCTTGGCATCGGCAACCACTGCCTCGGCATGCCCTGGAATGCGCAGGTATATCCGGTCGGCCACGCGCATGTCGAACGCGGCGACTTTGCCGCCCAACAAGCGGTCGACACCGTCCATCCGCGCAAAGCTGAGCAGGGCGGCGGCGCTTTCATCGTCGCCCTCGGGCAGCGCGAGCACTTGCCCGGTCTTGAACGTCAGGTTCCAGCGGCGATTGCCGACCCATTCGGCATCGGCGACCTGGGTCTTGATCGCGGGCGCAGCCTCGAGCAATTTGTCGAGCGCGCCGACCTGGCTTTCGACGCCGGTGCCTGCCAGCACCAGCATGCCGCGCGCGCGCGAACTGGGCACGGCCTCCAGTGTATGACCGGTTTCGTCGATCAGCACGAACTGCTTGCCATCGCGCAGCACCGCATGCGGGCTGCGTTCGACCACATCGACCACCAGCGTATCGGGCAATTGCCGCGACACACGCGCATCCTTGACCCAGGGCAGCGTCAGCAAGTCGGTGCGCAGCGCCGCCAGATCGAGCCGCGACATGACCTGGTCGCGCTGGCCCAGCACTTTTTCATAGATCGCCAGTTCGTTCATGCGATTGACGCCGCGCACTTCGACGCGTTTGACCTTGAACCCGGCATGCCCGGCGATGATCGCCACTTCGTTTTCCGCCATCCCCGGCACCCCGGCCAGATCGGCGGCAATCGCCACTGCGCCAAGCACCCCGCCGACGATCGCAAAGATCAGCATGCGGTGCAGCGTCTCGTCGGAAAACGGCAGCCAGCGCACCGCCTGCCCGACGATATTGCCGGTCTGCTTGCGCGCGGTTGCCACGCGCTTCTGGGTGGTGCGCGCGGCGGCTGCGCGCCGAACGCCTTTGCCGCCACGCCGGATCGTCTGGGCCATCAGCGGACTTCCTTTTGCGCGAGCGCGTCTCGAATCAAGATTTCCACAAGCTCGCCATAGTCCATGCCCAGCGCGCGCGCCTGTTCGGGCACCAGGCTGAGGGGTGTCATCCCCGGCTGCGTGTTGACTTCGAGCAGGAACAGCCCGTCGATCCCGCGTTCGTCGTCCCAGCGGAAATCGCTGCGGCTAGTTCCCCGGCACCCGAGCAGGCGATGCGCGCGCAAGGCGATGTCGCGGCAGGCCTCGGTGACATCGTCGGGGATCTCCGCCGGGCAGATATGGTCGGTCATACCCTCGGTGTATTTGGCGTCGAAGTCGTAGAAGCCCGATTTGGGCCGCAGTTCGGTGACCAGCAGCGCGCGGTCCCCCAGCACGGCGGTCGTCAACTCGCGGCCCCGGATAAACGGTTCGGCCAGCAGATGGTCGAACTGCTGCCACGGGCCGACGGCATCGCGCGACACCGGATTGCCGGTATTGCCATGATCGGTCACGATTGCGACACCGACGGACGAGCCTTCGTTGACGGGTTTCAACACATAAGGACGCGGCAGCGGGTCGCGCTCGAAAATCTCGGCCACCGGCACCACGCGGCCACCGGGCATCGGAATGCCATGCGGCACCAGCGCCTGTTTGGTCAGCGCCTTGTCGATCGCGATGACCGACGCGGCCAGGCCCGAATGCGTATAGGCCAGCCCCATCAGGTCCATCATGCCCTGTACTGTGCCATCTTCGCCGGGGGTGCCGTGCAGCGCGTTGAACACGACATCGGGTGCGGTCGCGGCCAGCACTTGCGCAACATCGCGGCCCATGTCGATGCGCGTGACCGTGTGCCCGCGCGCTTCCAGCGCGTCGGCGACGCCATTGCCGCTCATCAGCGACACCGGCCGTTCGTTCGACCATCCGCCCATCAGCACGGCCACATGCAATTTGTTCACGCTTCACCTGAATTATTGTTTGGAAAGTGGGGGCCCGGCATACCGACACGCCGGATTTCCCACTCCAGATCAACGCCCATCGCCGTGCGCACCTTGTCGCGCACCAGTTCGCCCAGCGCTTCGATCTGTGCGCCGGTGGCGGCTCCGGTGTTGATCAGGAAATTCGTATGTTTCTCGCTGACTTGCGCGCCGCCCAGGGTCAGGCCCCGGCAACCGGCCGCATCGACCAGTTCCCACGCCTTGTGTCCGGCCGGGTTCTTGAAGGTCGAGCCGCCGGTCTTGCTGCGCAACGGTTGCGAGGCTTCACGCGCGGCGGCGATACGATCCATTTCGGCCTGGATAACAGTGGCCTCGCCCGGAACCCCGCGAAACCGCGCCGCAACGACAATCGCGCCATCGGTCAGGTCCGAATGGCGATAGGAAAAGCCAAGGTCGGCCGCCGAAACCGTAACCAGATCACCACTGCGCGTCACGACGTCGCAATCGACCAGGACGTCTTTGACTTCGTGCCCATACGCGCCGCCATTCATGCGGACAAAGCCGCCGACCGTGCCGGGGATCGAGCGCAGAAATTCCAGCCCGGCAATGCCATGATCGCGCGCCGTCGACGACACCAGCACGCCCGACGCGCCGCCGCCGCATTCGAGCGTCGCCGTGTCGATCGCACGCACGTGCGCAAACGGCTTGCCCAGCCGCACCACCACGCCCGCAACGCCGCCATCGCGCACGATCAGGTTCGACCCCAGCCCCAACGCCATGACCGGCACATCAGGCGCCAGTGGACCGAGAAAATCGCGCAAGTCATTCACATCCGCCGGCTCGAACAGCCATTGCGCCGCGCCGCCCGCCTTGAACCACACCAGCGGTGCAAGCGGCGCGTTTTCGGTCAAGCGCCCACGCGTTTCAAGGCAGGCCAAAGTCACGCCGCTTCCAGCTCGCGCCGCACGGCGTCGGCCAGCCCCGCCGCCCAGCGGGTGATATCCCCCGCGCCCAGGCACACCACGATATCATCGGCACGCAACAGCCCGGCGAGGTCCGCCGCCAGCGCGTCGGCGCCCGCGATGCCATGCGCGCTGCGATGCCCGCGCGCCTTGATCCCTTCGACCAGCACGGCAGAATCGACGCCGTCGATCGGCATTTCACCCGCTGCGTAAACCGGGGCGGCATAGACCACGTCGGCATCGTTGAATGCGCCCTGGAAGTCTTCCATGTGATCGCGCAACCGGGTGAACCTGTGCGGCTGCACCACCGCGATCACCCGCCCGCGCGCGCCCTCGCGCGCGGCGGCGAGCACTGCGCGGATTTCGACCGGATGATGGCCGTAATCGTCGATCACGGTCGTCACGCCGCCGTCGAACGCGATCTCGCCGACTTTGGTAAAGCGCCGCTTGACCCCGGCGAAGGTGGCGAACCCGCCGCGAATGACCTCTTCGCTCACGCCCATTTCGACCGCCACCGCGATCGCGGCCAGCGCGTTCTGGACATTGTGCCGCCCCGACATCGGCAGGAACACGTCCTCGATCCGGTGAAACTCGCCGTCGCGCTGGCGCAGGACCACGGTAAACCGGTTGCCGCCCGGTACCGGGGTCACCGCTTCGCCGCGCACGTCGGCCTGCGCCGAAAACCCGTACGTGATCACGCGGCGGTCGCGCACCATCGGGATGATCGCCTGAACCACCGGATGATCGATGCACAGCATCGCCGCGCCATAGAACGGAACGTTTTCGATGAATTCGACGAACGCCGATTTGACGCGATCAAAGCTGCCGTAATGGTCGAGGTGTTCGGGATCGATATTGGTGACGATCGCGATCGTGCCGTCGAGCCGCAGGAACGAGCCATCGCTTTCGTCGGCCTCGACCACCATCCAGTTGCTGTCGCCCAGCCGCGCGTTCGACCCGTAGGAATTGATGATCCCGCCGTTGATCACGGTCGGATCGATTCCGCCGGCATCGAGCAGGCAGGCGACCATCGAGGTCGTCGTCGTCTTGCCATGCGTGCCCGCCACCGCGACGGTGTTTTTCAGGCGCATAAGTTCGGCCAGCATTTCGGCGCGGCGCACCACGGGGATACGCTGGTCGAGTGCGGCGACGACCTCGGGATTGTCGCGCTTGACCGCAGTCGACGTGACGACGACCGATGTGCCGGTGATATTGGCCGCGTTCTGCCCGATCATCACCGCAATGCCGCGCGCGCGCAGCCCTTCGACGACATAGCTGTCGGCCATGTCGGACCCCTGCACGCGGTAACCCATGTTGTGCATGACTTCGGCAATGCCCGACATGCCGATCCCGCCGATGCCGACGAAATGGATCGTGCCGATATCGATGCCGACGCCCTTCATTGCGAAACCCTCGATGGCGCGAATGTCGTCCGCGCCGGCGCAGTCTGCATGCGGATCACATCCATGACCGGCGCACCGCCAAAGCTTTCGACCAGATCGGCCAGATCGCTGACCGCGTCGGGAAAACCGCAGTTCCACGCAGCATGCGCCGCATGCGCCAGCGCATCGGGGGCCAGCGCGATCGCCTGGACCTGCTTGGCCAGTTCCTTGGGCAGGAAGCCGGGCTGGCGGATCGCGCGCGCGCCGCCGGCACGCACCAGTTCGACCGCATTGGCCGCCTGATGATCGTCGGTCGCGATCGGCAGCGGTACCAGAATGCCCGGGCGGCCCACCGCAGTCAGCTCGGCAATTGTCGAGGCCCCCGCGCGCCCGATGAACAGATGCGTCTCCGCCAGCCGCACATCCATATCCTCGAAATATGTGCCCAGTTCCGCCGGGATCTGGTGCGCGGCATAGCGCGCACGCACTGTCGCGATATCTTCAGGCCGGCACTGCTGGGTGACCTGCAGCCGGTGGCGGAGCGCGGGCGGCAGCATCGCCAGGCCATCGGGCACGACCTCGGCCAGGATCGACGCGCCCTGGCTGCCGCCGGTGACGAGCACACGCAACAACCCGTGTTCGCCCAGCGGCGGAAACGGCTCCTTGCGCAATGCCAGCACTTCGGCGCGGACCGGATTGCCGACCAGATGGACTTTGCCCAGCCATTTGGGGTTCATCCGCCCGACTTCGCGATAGGCGGTGGCAATCGCATCGACCCGGCGTGCGAGCAGGCGGTTGACCCGGCCCAGCACCGCATTCTGTTCGTGGATCACCGTCGGAATATGCGCCGATTGCGCAGCGAGCAGCGCGGGCAAGGCGGGATAGCCGCCGAACCCGATCACGCACGACGGTTGAAAGCTTTCGAACAGACGCAGCGCCATCGCGCGACCCTGCCAGATTCCGCGCAGGCCCTTGGCCCAACTGAGCGGGTTTTTGGTCAGCCGCCCGGCTGGCAGCACATGCGCGGGGCAGAAATCGGGCTTGCCCGGGATACGCGCGCCGCGTTCATCGGTAACGAGCGCGACATGATGGCCACGCCGTTCCAGCTCGGTCGCCAGCGCAAAGGCGGGGATCATGTGCCCGCCGGTGCCCCCGGCGGCCAGGACGTAGTGGTGTGATGCTGAACTCATGGCGCGGCCGAATCCCCAGAATCGTCAGGCTTGGGAGCCTTGCGGGTCCGACCCTTGGGCGCGCGTTCCCGGGGGGCGCGGTCTTTCGGGTCGAACGTCTCGCGCGACAGATAGGGGTTGCGCCGCGTTATGGCGAGCAGGAACCCGACACCCAGCAACAACGCGATCGTCGACGACCCGCCATAGCTGATCAGCGGCAGCGTCATGCCTTTCGACGGAAACAGCTGCAGATTGACCAGGATGTTGATGAACGCCTGCCCCGCCAGCTGCGCGGTCAGCCCGGCCGAGGCCAGCACCGTGAACAGATCGTCTTCATCGAGCAGCCGCAGCAGCACGCGCATCACGATCGCGCAATACAGCAGCACGATCACACCGCACATGATCAGCCCGAATTCCTCGCCGATCACCGAAAAGATATAGTCGGTATGCGCCTCGGGCAGCGCCATCTTGCGCGTGCCCAGCCACAGCCCGGTGCCACCCCAGCCGCCATTGAGCAACGTGCGCATGGCCAGATCGACCTGATCGAATTCGCTGCCGCCCCAGATGAACGAATCGATGCGGTGTGTCGCATTGGGATAGAACAGATAGGCGAGCACCAGCACCGTAATGCCCATGCCCAGCGCCATGGCGATCCGCTTGACCGACAGGCCCGACAGCAGCACCAGCACGAACCACACCCCCAAAAACAGCACGGTCGACCCGAAATCGGGCTGCACCATCAACAGCGCACCGACCAGCAGCATGACCCCGATCGAAATGCCCATCACCGGGATTTTCGGATCGCGCACCCGCCACGACAAAATCCACGCGAGCGCAATCGCAAACCCGGGTTTGAGAAATTCCGACGGTTGCAGGCTGATCCCCAGATTGAGCCAGCGCCGCGCGCCTTTCACTTCGGTGCCCAGGATCGGCACCAGGATCAGTCCGAAAATCATCGCCGCCGCCAGCACGATCGCCAGCCGCCGCGCGGTTTCCTTTGGCAACAGCGAGGCCAGGAACATCGTGATGAGCCCGACCGCCAGCCAGCGCAGATGCAGCCAGAAGAAATGCAGATCGCCCAGCGATTTCGCGCCGGTGGACAGCCGGTGCGAACTGGCCGGCGACGCGGCGGCGACCGCAATCGCGCCGATCACCACCAGGACCATCACCAGGCCCAGCAGCACGCGATCGATCTCGCGCCACCAGATCACCAGTTCGCTGCGCCGGCTGCGACGATAGCGATTGGCGCGGCCGATCACGCGCACGCCCCCGTCGCGCGTCTGGACCGGCATCGGGCGGCTGGTGATCGCGGTACTGGCCATCAGGTCATTCCCTCGGAATTGGGCAGCGGCGGGCAGGCCGCATCGCGATCGGCAATCAGCATCGTGACGATCTGGCGAAAGGCATCGCCGCGCGCCTCGAAATCGCGGAACTGGTCGAAACTGGCGCAAGCCGGCGACAGCATCACCACATCGCCCGGTTGCGCGGCGATCATCGCCTGGCGCACCGCATCGCACAGCATCTCGCTGCGCACGACCGGCATGTATGGGCCCAGCAGTTCGGCGAACAGCGGTCCCGCCTCGCCGATGACATAAGCGCCGACGACATGACCGAATGCGGGCGCACATTCGCCCAGCGTATCGGTCTTGGGCAATCCGCCGCAGATCCAGTGGACGCGCGGATAAGCCGCCAGCGCGGGCGCCGTCGACGCCGGATTGGTTGCCTTGCTGTCGTTGATGAACAGCACGCCGTCGGCCAGGGCCACACGCTCCATCCGGTGCGGCAGCCCGACAAAGCTGGCGAGCGCCGGGCGCCAGACGTCTTCGTCAATACCCAGCGCCTGGGCGACGGCGACCGCGATGGCCGCGTTTTCCAGATTGTGCGGGCCTTGCAGCGATGGCCAGTCGGCTTGACCCGGCAGCGCATCGGGCGCGGCAATCGTGACTTCGCCTGCGCGCTGCGCGGCGATACGTGTCGCAATTGCCCGTGTCACCGGATCGCCTTGCCCGAAAATCGCGCGCTGACCGGCAGACTGCATCGTAAACAGCCGTTCTTTCGATGCGGCATAGGCATCGAACCCGTCATACCGATCCAGATGATCGGGGCTGACATTGATCAGCACGGCGATATCGCAGGCAAGCGACCGCGTCAGGTCGATCTGATAGCTCGACAGTTCGAGCACATAGACGCCGCCTGGCGGCAATGCATCTTCGCCCAGCACCGGCAGGCCGATATTGCCGCCCATCCGCACCGGCAGGCCCGCCGCCCGGCACAGATGGTGGACCAGCGCGGTCGTGGTCGATTTGCCATTGGTGCCGGTGATCCCGACCACGCGGTGCGGCGGCAGATCGGCGCGGATCTGCGCCAGCAGTTCGATATCGCCAATCACCGGCACACCGAACGCTGCGGCATGCGCGGCGATCGGATGACGGTTCAGCGGCACGCCGGGCGACACGACCACGCCGGCAAACCCGGCCAGGTCGATCGTCAGCGGGTCCGCAACAGTCGCCACATCCGCCACTTTGTCGCGCGCATCCTCGCGCGCGTCCCACGCCGTCACCTCCGCGCCCCCCGCGACCAGGCTGGCCACGCTGGTCAGCCCCGAACGGGCAAGACCCAGCACCGCAAAGCGTTGGCCGGCAAAGCGCGTAGAGGTCAGCATGAGAGTGCGGCTTACCTCACTTTCAACGTGGCAAGGCCCAGCAGCGCCAGCACGATCGACACGATCCAGAAGCGGATCACGACGGTCGATTCCTGCCAGCCGAGCTGTTCGAAATGGTGGTGGATCGGCGCCATGCGAAACACGCGCTTGCCGGTGCGCTTGTAGACGAAGACCTGCACGATCACCGACACCGCCTCCATCACGAACAGCCCGCCGACGATGCCCAGCACGATCTCGTGATGCACCGAAACCGCGATCACGCCCAGCGTGCCGCCCAGCGCCAGGCTGCCGGTATCGCCCATGAACACCGCGGCCGGCGGCGCATTGAACCACAGGAACGCCAGCCCCGCACCCATCACGCCCGCACAGAAAATCGCCAGTTCGCCGGCCTGCGGCACATGCGGAATACCGAGGTAATGCGCATAGTCGGCGCGGCCCGCCAGATAGGCGATGATCGCAAACGTGCCCGCCGCAATGATCACCGGCATCGTCGCCAGCCCGTCGAGCCCGTCGGTCAGATTGACCGCATTGCCCGCGCCGACGATGACGAAGGCGGCAAACAGATAATAGAACGGCCCCAGCGGGATATACATGTTGCTGAACACCGGGACGTACAGGTTGGTCTGGGTGCACACCAGCGCGACCGCGATCCCGGCAACCGCAAATTCACCTGCCAGGCGCAATTTGGCCGAAACGCCCTTGTGCGCGTTCTTGGTCACCTTGTCGTAATCGTCGAGGAACCCGATCAGGCCAAAGCCCAGCGTGACGACCAGGCAGGCCCAGACATAACGGCTGCCCAGATCCATCCACAGCAGCAGCGCGATCGACAGCGAAATCACGATCATCAGCCCGCCCATCGTCGGCGTGCCGCGCTTGGCGAGGTGCGTCTGCGGGCCATCGGCGCGAATCGGCTGGCCTTTGCCCTGCCGGCTGCGCAACATGACGATGAAGCGCGGCCCGATCAGCAGACCGATCACCAGCGCGGTCATCAGCGCCGCGCCCGAACGGAACGACTGATACCGGATAAGATTGGCCGCGCCCTCGAAATGAAAATAGCGCGCGATAATATACAGCATTCAATCGCCCCCGGCCGTGGTGTGCGGCCCGTCTGTGTCTGCACGGGCCGCCACCAGCGCCTTGACCAGCGCAGACAGCCCGACCGAATTCGACCCCTTGATCAGGATCGCGTCGCCACCTTGCGGAGCCCAGTCCGCTGAGTCCAGGATCGCGGCTGCCTGCGCGGCGCCGGGCACGTGGACGAATGCAATCGGTGCGGCAAGCGTAGTGAGGTCGATTGTCCCCAAAGCAGCGGCCAATGGCGCCATTTCTGCGCCAACCAGCAGGGCGCGCGTCACGCCAGCTGCAACCAGCGGCGCGGCAAGGCCCGCATGATAACCATCGCCGCCCTCGCCCAGTTCCTTCATCGCGCCCAGCACGGCCATTCTCCGGCGCGCGGGCGTCGCGCCCAGTTGCGTGATCGTCGCCAGCATCGAGGCCGGATTGGCGTTGTAGCTTTCATCGATCAGCAGCGCATGGCCTGTTCCGTCGCCGCCATGCACGACAATCGGGTGGCGCGCGCCGCGCCCGGCCAGATCGGGCAATTCGGCCAGGGCCAGCCCCGCCGCGCCCAGATCGCCGCCGACCGCCGCAACCGCTGCCATCACCGCCAGCGAATTGACCGCCCAATGCGCGCCCGGCTGCGAAATGGTATAGCACAGCTTGCGCGGGCTGCCGGTGCTTTCGCCAAACTCGGCCGTCACCAGCGTACCGCCATCGGCGGTGGGCAATGCGTCGATCAGCCGGACATCGGCGGTGGCCGCCGTGCCGAACAGGATCACGCGCGCGCCATGGTCCCGCGCCACGCCGGCCAGCAGCTGCGCATGCGGGCTGTCTGCAGGGACGATCGCGATGCCGCCGGGCTCCAACCCCTCGAAAATTTCCGCCTTGGCCTGCGCAATCGCGGCTTCGTCGGCGAAATGGCCGATGTGTGCGGGTGCGATCGTCGTCACCACAGCGACATGCGGGCGAACCAGCCGGGTCAGCGCGGACAGTTCACCGGCGTGGTTCATGCCCATTTCGAATATGCCGAACCGCGTGCGCGCAGGCATCCGCGCCAGGCTCAGCGGTACGCCGACATGGTTGTTGAAACTCTTCACCGAACGATGCGCCTGCCCCCGGCTCGACCGGTCGAGCGCGGCATACAGGGCCTCTTTGACGCCGGTCTTGCCCGCAGAACCGGTGACGCCGATGACCCGCGCCTCCGCATTCAGCCGCGCGCGCGCCGCTCGGCCCAGCGCATCGAGCGCCGCAGATGTATCGCCGACACAAACATGCGCATGGGCAACGGCGCGATCGACCAGCACGCCGCTCGCACCCCTGGCCACCGCGCCTTCGACAAACCGGTGGCCATCGGCGGCTTCACCGGTCAGCGCGATGAACAGGTCGCCTTCCATCACCTCGCGACTGTCGGTCGCAGCGCCGGCCACCGCGAAATCGCCGCCGCCGGCCACACCGCCGGTCGCCTCGGCGATCTGTGCGGCAATCCACAGCGCGGTGCCGATCGCATCGTCGTCTTCGACCGGCCATTCCAGAATTGCGTTCATGCCGTACACTCCCGCGCAACCGCCACATCGTCGAACGGCAGCACGCGTGTCGCCTCGCCGCGCCCGATGATCTGGCCCTGTTCGTGTCCCTTGCCCGCGATCAGCACGATGTCGCCGGCTTTGGCCTCGGCGATTGCGACCGTGACTGCGGTGCGCCGGTCGGCGATGTCGCGCGCCTCGCCATTGCACCCCGCCATGACTTCGGCGCGGATCGCGGCCGGATCTTCGCCGCGCGGATTGTCATCGGTCACGATCACGACGTCGGCGCCCGCCACCGCAGCCGCCCCCATCGGCGCACGCTTGCCCGTGTCGCGATCACCACCGGCGCCAAACACCAGGATCAGCCGGCCTTTTACATGCGGCCGCAAGGCATCGCACGCAGCGATCAGCGCGTCAGGGGTATGCGCATAATCGACATAGACCGGCGCACCCGCCGCGTTGATCGCCGCACGCTCCAGGCGTCCGCGCACCGGCTGCAACCGGGCCAGTGCCTCGAACGTGCGGTCGCCGTCGCCGCCTGTGGCCAGCACCAGACCCGCCGCCACCAGGGCATTGGCCGCCTGGTACGCGCCGATCAGCGGCAGCGTGAACGTGCGCGTTCGTCCGGCGTGTTCGCATGTCAGTGTTTGCCCGAGCAATGTCGGCGTCCGGGTCATCAGCCGGATCGTTTCGCCCGCCGTGCCCACCGTTACCAATGTCAGCCCGCGCGCGCGCGCATGCTCGATCGCACGGCCCGACCATTCGTCATCGGCCCAGATCACCGCCGCGCCGCCCTTGCGCACCACGTCATCGAACAGCCGCATCTTGGCCGCGAAATAGGCACCGAATGTCAGGTGATAATCGAGATGATCGCGCGACAGATTGGTGAACGCGCCAGCCACCACCGGCAGCCCGTCGTTGCGATACTGGTCGAGCCCGTGGCTGGATGCCTCATAGGCAAGATGGCTGATCCCCTCGCGCGCCAGCCCCGACACATTGGCCAGGAACGTCACGATGTCGGGTGTGGTCAGCCCGGTCGAGACGCTTTCATCCGCGGTCGTCACGCCCAGCGTGCCGATCGAGGCGGAGCGGTGGCCGGCCATGCGCCACAACTGCCGCGTCATTTCGACCGTCGACGTCTTGCCGTTGGTGCCGGTCACTGCAACGATCGTTTCGGGCACCGGGGTGAAGAACTGCGCGGCGATGCGCGCAAACGTGCGGCGCGGTTCGTCAGATGCGATATGCACCGCGCCGTCGACGATCGCCTCGGGCCGCGCCACGATCGCCACGGCGCCTGCGGCAATCGCGGCGGGAATGTAATCCTCGCCATTGACGCGCGTGCCCGCAAACGCGCCAAATACCGTGCCCGGCGCCACCTTGCGATGGTCGATCGCAAACCCGGTGACATTTGCATCCGGCGCAACGCTGGCAAGACCAGCGGCGCTGATCAGCCCGGCCAGTTTCATTCGCCTTCTCCACTGGCCACGAGCGGCGTCAGGTCAGACACGTCGACATCGCGTTTTGCGTCGGGCACCACACCCAGCAACGGCCCGGTGCGCGCGACCACGCGGCTGACGATCGGCGCAGTGTTCCATGCGGCGGTGCGCTGGCCCGATGTGCTTTGCGTCGCCTTGGGCTCGTCGAGCATCGCGATCACGACGTAACGCGGGTGGTCCATCGGAAACGCGGCGGCAAACGTCGCGATGATCGCGGTCTTGTTCTTGTACCCCGCACCATGGCCGCCGGCGATTTCGGCCGAACCGGTCTTGCCCCCGACGCGAAAGCCCGAAGCCTCGGCCTTGCGCCCCGTCCCGTCGACGACGATCAGGCGCAGCAACTGCCGCATGCGCGCGCTGGTCGAGGCCTGGAACACGCGTTGCCCGGCAGGCGCATGCGCGGGATCCACCTTGTACAGCGTCGTCGGCCGCCAGATCCCGCCATTGACGAGCGCGGCATAGCCTGCCGCAAGATGCAGCGGTGTTACCGCGATGCCGTGGCCGAAGCTGACCGTCATCGTGCGCAACCGCGGCCATTCGCCTTTGGGCCAGATCGGAAAGCCCTTTGCCGGCAGCTCGATCGTGGGACGCGCGTTCATGTGCAGCGCGATCATCGTGTTGCGCAACCGCTGCCCGCCCAGCTTGTCGGACACTTCCGCAGTAACGATGTTCGACGAATGGATCAGCGCCTCGGGCACATTGAGCGACGCCCCGAACGCATGACTGTCGTGGATCGTGTACCCGTCGATCTTTAACGGTGTCGCGGGGTAACGCACCGCCATGTCGGTCACGACCCCGGCGTCGATCGCCGATGCGATCGTGAACGGCTTGAACGTCGATCCCAGCTCATAGACCTGGTTCGACGCGCGGTTGAACGCCAGCGCATTGCGCACCAGATCGCCGCGATTGGGATCGAAACTGGGCAGCGAGGCCATCGCGATGACTTCGCCGGTATCGACATCGAGGATGATCCCTGCCGCGCCCTTCGCATGCGTTTCGAGCATGCCGCGCGACAGTTCATCCTCCATCGCGCCCTGCGCGCGCGAATCGATCGACAGTGCCACCGGCTCGGCGCGGTGCGCCGGGTCGATCAGCCGCGCATTGAGCACTTGTTCCATGCCCAGCTTGCCTTTGCCGTCTTCATCGATGTAGCCCAGCACGTGCGCGGCAAGCGAGCCCTGCGGATAGAAGCGCTGGGTTTCGCGCGGGAATTCCAGCGCGGGTTCGCCCAGCGCGTGCACCTTGTTGGCCTGTTCGGGCAGGACGCGCCGGCGCAGATATGTCGGATTGCCCGCTTTCAGCTTGGCCAGCAGATCGCCATAGTCTTCGTCGGGAAATATCAGCGCAAGTGCGTGCGCGACCTCTTCCGGCGTCTTGACCAGCGGCAGGCCCTTGGCGCCGAGCGCCTTGGGGTTGAACCACAACGAATAGGCCGGAAATGCGCGCGCCAGCGGCACGCCGTTGCGATCGGTGATTTCGGCGCGAGGCGGCACCAGCGCATCGCCGGCGGCGCCATGGTCGGGACCTTGCGCGGCATAGCCCAGCTGGGCGATGCGCACGAACGCGGTCAGCGTAAAGAACACGAAGCCCAGCACGACCCACAACAGCCGCAGCTTTGCCGTCTGCAGCGACAGCAGCCGCACATTCGCCAGATGGCGGCGCCCCGGATGGCGGGTTCCGCTGATCGTCGCGGCGCTCGGCACGCAAGGGCCGGCAAAACCCGGCGTGGCGCGAAGATCGGGCCTGGGGCCGGGTCTGGGGGCGGGGCTGTAAGCGTTCACTTGGCGGTCTTTGCGTCCCTCAGAGCCAGTTTGATCAGCGGCGTGCCCGATCTCCCGGGCGACAGCGCGTGGCGGCGCGGATCAGCACTGGCCAGGCGCTCCTTTGGCCGCACGAGCTTTGCCGCAAACGCTCGCGAGGGGGCTTTGGCGCCTTTCGCGGCGGCTTTGATCTTGCTGCCGGCGGGCTTCTTGCCAGCAAGCTTTCCGGATTTGGCGCCCGCTTTTGCAGGCTTCGTCACGCGGCCGGCATGATGCACCGCGCCGAGCCGCTCGCCCAGGCCGGCCAGTCCTGCGACGGCCCCCGTGCCCGCAACCGTAACGGCGGCAACTTTCGTCAACCGGGGCACGGTATCGGCCGGTGTCGCAGTTTCGCTCGTCGCGCTTACCGGCTGCCCGGTCATCGGTGACACCATCGCGGGGAACGCGGCGGCTGCAACCACGCCATCGTCGGCGCTGGCCACGCGGATCGGCGCGGGCGCATCGGGTTCGACCGGCTTGGCATACGAGGCCAGCTGGCGTTCGTTGTCCAGGTATTGCGAGGCGATCGGTGCGGCATAGCCGAATTCGACATCGTTCCACGTTTTCAGCTGCTGCTGGTTGGCGCGGGTTTCGAATTCGGTCTCCAGATACATCGTCTCGGCTTTCAGCGCGATGATTCTGGCCTGCGACATGTGCACCTGGCTGCGCAGCGCGTTGACGCGAAACGCCAGGATCATGACCAGCGCGACACAGACGACCAGCGTGGCCATCCATCCGATCGAACGCAGGCGACGGGCAGTGACCATCATGCCGCAAGATCCCTTATGCTGCGAGTGTTCTGGTTTCGGGGAGGCGCATCGCTGCGGATGGCCCAACGCAATGTGGCGGAACGCGCGCGCGGATTGCGCGCCAGTTCCTCGTCCCCCGGGCGGATGGCCGCCGAGGGTTTGCCGAACACCGGCGCATCACGCTGCGCCGCCTGCGGCAGATGGCGCGACCCGCCGGGGACCATGCCCGATGCTTCGCGCAGGAAGTGCTTGACCATGCGGTCTTCCAGGCTGTGGAATGTCACCACCGCCAGCCGCCCGCCGGGTGCAAGCACGGCCTCGGCCGCAGCAAGCCCGGCGGCCAGCTCGTCGAGCTCGCCATTGATGTGGATCCGCACCGCCTGGAACGCGCGCGTGGCCGGGTCCTTCTTTTCGCCGGTGTGCCAGCCAAGCGCGCGGCGTACGATATCGGCAAATTGCCGCGTGGTCGTGACCGGGCGCGCCGCAACGACCGCACGCGCGATCCGGCGCGACTGGCGTTCCTCGCCATAGCGATAGATCACATCGGCGATCTGCGCCTCGTCGGCGGTGTTGAGGAAATCGGCGGCGCTGGTCCCGTCGCGCGCCATGCGCATGTCGAGCGGGCCGTCGGTGGAAAAGGCAAAGCCGCGCTCGGCCTGGTCGAGCTGCATCGAGCTGACGCCGATATCGAGCACGACGCCATCGACCAGGCCGACGCCCGCCTCACGCAAGGTGTCGGCCAGTTCGGAAAAGCGGCGGTGGTGCAGGATCAGCGATGCACCGGCAGAAGCGACCAGCGCCTGCCCCGTGGCGATCGCATCGGGATCGCGATCGAACGCATGGACCGTCGCGCCCGCACCGATCAGCGCAAGCGTATAGCCACCCGCGCCGAAAGTGCCGTCGGCCATGACCGTGCCCGGCGCCGGCGCCAGCGCGGCAACGACTTCATGCAGCAGGACGGGGATGTGGCCTGCGGTCATTTGCCGCGCCCCCGGACAACGTTGCGGCTCGCCGCCTCGGCCATTGCCGAGCGGCAATTCGCCTTGGCGCCATCCCAGCCGGGGCCCATCGCAAACAGCACATCGGGCGCCCAGATCGTGAAATGCGTGCTGCCGCCATGGAAATACAGGCCGTTATCCGCCCGGGCATGGTCGCCCAGATAATCGGGCAGGATGAACCGGCCCGATTCGTCGAATTTGGTTTTTGCAAAAGCGCTGATCTGGCCGAGGCGTTCTTCGCTGTCGAACGGCTCGCCGCGTTTCAGCGCCATATCCTCTTCATGCGCGACCATGGCTTCGAACGTGTCGGCGCGCGACAGGCCGAAACCGACAAGGCAGCGATGGCTGGCATGGGCATCGAGGCACAGGATGGGCGTGTTGCCCGATGCAGCGAGCACGGTTCCGCGGAAATCGGGGGGCAGGACAAAGCGGCCCTTGTCGCCTCGCAGCGAAAAGCCCTTTCCCCAATATTTCGACGGCCCACCCGTCACACGATTGCCCCCACTGTAAAGCGCCGGGTCCTGGTGCAGGACCGGGCTTGTGCATCCGAAAATACCCTCCCCGAGGGACAATGCTCCGCGCCCCTGCCGAACGCGGTGTCGCGGCAGTTCATCTCGCGATGCGGCAGGAAATCGTCCCCGTGGCAGGGTCTTATATCGGGATGGCCCGGGCGACAACGGGAAATTACGGGAAAATGCGGAGAATAGCCATTTTCCGTGGCTATTTTGTACGCCAACGCAGCGGGTCGCAAATACGGATAACGGCGCGCCAACCACCGAAGTTGCTCAAAAATATAAAGATAAGGGGGATGCTTGGGTGCGGGCAGCACAGCGCTGAGCAGCCGTTCCCGTTGTTTCCCGTGCGCAAGCGAGTTGCCCCCGCGATTCGCGCAGACCGCGCCGGACACGAATTGGCTATGGAATGCCGGGTGCCAGGCACCGTTTCCCGGGATTTTCCGCAGCGTCTGCGCTCAGTGCGCGCTGACGGGTTTACCCTGTTTGTGCGCCGCGGCATTGCCGTCGACCGGAACTTCGGGCGCGACACCGATATCGGCCAGCGGGTCGTTGGCGGGCAAGGCACTGGCCGATGCCGCCGGTGTGGAGGCGATTGCACTGCGATCGACGGTCTGGATCCGCTGCATGATCACGCTGGCCAGGCTGACCAGCAACAGCATCGCGGCCAGGCCGAACATCCCGACCTGCAGCCGGTGCACTGCCTGCGATCGCAAATCGCGCGATCCGGGATGGGCCAGGTGTTGGGGCATGGTCGCATGTCCATCTGCCGGATCGCCGGCCAGTGCGGAACGCCTGCGGATCCGCAGCAACCTTCCCGATGTCTTTCCAAACAGCGCCATTGTGACGGAGATTACTCTAAGTGACGAGCCAGGGGAAGACCGGCAAACCTTTGGCGCGCAGCCACTGCGCATTGTACAGGCTCGACAGATAGCGAAAGCCCGTATCGCACAGGATCGTTGCGACCCGGCTGCCCGGCCCCAGCCGCTTGGCCAGCGCAATGGCACCTGCGACATTGATCCCGCTCGACAGGCCAAGGCACAGGCCCTCTTCGGCCAGCAGGCGCTCGACCCAGACCAGCCCTTCCTCGTCCGAAATGCGGAACTGCGTGTCGATCGGCGCGCCTTCGAGATTGGCGGTGATCCGGCCCTGCCCGATGCCTTCGGCGACCGACGAGCCTTCGGCATGCAGTTCGCCGCACGCGTAATAGCTGTACAGCGCGGCGCCATGCGGGTCGGTCAGCGCGATGGTGATTGTGTCGTCGAAGGCTTTGAGGCCCAGGCCCGTGCCGGCGATTGTCCCGCCGGTTCCCGCAGCGCACGTAAACCCGTCGATGCGGCCATCCATCTGCGCCCAGATTTCGGGGGCGGTGCTTTCGACATGTGCGCGGCGGTTGGCGATGTTGTCGAACTGGTTGGCCCAGATCGCGCCTTCGGTCTCTTCGGCAATGCGCCGGCTGGTGTGGACGAAATGCCCGGGGTTCGAAAACGGCGCAGCGGGCACCAGCACCAGTTCCGCCCGCAGCGCCCGCAACGTGTCCATCTTTTCGCGCGATTGCGTTTCGGGCATCACGATCACCGTGCGATAGCCCAGCGCATTGGCCACCAGCGCCAGTCCGATCCCGGTGTTGCCCGCCGTGCCCTCGACGATCGTCCCGCCCGGCTTCAGCGTGCCGCGCTCCACCGCATCGCGCACGATCCACAGCGCGGCACGGTCCTTGACCGAGGCACCGGGGTTGGCAAATTCACACTTGCCATAGATTTCCGCCCCGGCGGCCTCGCTCGGCCCCTTGAGCAGGACCAGCGGCGTGTTGCCGATCAGCGAAAGCGTATCAGGAAGCGTGGATGTCACTGTCATGCCTTTCAGGTAGGAATTACCCGCAGCAACGGCAACGCAAAAAGTGAAACATCCCCGAAAGCGCGTCTATTCGCGTGCCGCCCGAATGGCTGCGCCCGCTGCAAAGGGCGCAATCGCCACCGCGACCAGACTGGCCGCCGCCAGCAGCGCCAGCCCGTCCGCCCCGCCCGGCGCCGACGAGCCCGCGCCGAAGATCAGCAATGGCACCGCCAGCGGGATCAGCAACAGCCCGCCCAGCGCCGCACCGGCGCGAAGGCCCGCCGTGATCGCCGCGATCATCACGCCGATTGCGGCCAGCCCCGGCGTGCCCGCCAGCAAGCCGATTTCCAGCCGCAGCAACTGCCCGCCATCGAGCGACAGCCACCCCGCCGCAATCGGCGTGGCCGCCATCAGCGGCATCCCGAAACACAGCCAGTGCGCCACGATCCGCACCAACATCACCGCTTCCTCGGACAGGCCGCGCAAGGCCCACTGATCGAAAAACCCGCTTTCGACATCGGGCTCGACCAGGCGATCGAGCGGCAGGATCGCCGCGAGCAGCGCCGCGACCCAGATCACCCCGGCGCCCGTGCGCGCCAGCAACCGCGCATCGGGCCCGACCGCAAACGGATACAGCATCGCCACTGCCAGAAAGAACAACAACGGCAACGTGGCCCCGCCGCGCCCGCGCGACCCGCCCAGCAACAGCGCGCAATCGCGCGCAAAAATGAGCCAGAGTTGGCGTAGCGTGCGCGTCACGGCACAAAGTCCAGCAGCGACAGGCGTTGCAGCCGTGGCACATCGAGCGCCTGGTGCGAGGCGATCACCGCAATGCCCCCACGCGCGCAATGGGCCGCAATGGCACTTTGCGCGACATCGGCCCAATGGGTGTCGAGACCGTTCAAGGGCTCGTCGAGCAACCAGATCGCCGCGCCGCTTGCCGCCACACACGCCAGGCCTGCACGTTTGCGCTGCCCGGTCGACAGGTACCGCACCGGCACATCGGCCAGGCCGTCCAGCCCGAAATCGGCCGGCAATGCGGCCAGGCCATCGATCCTCCGCCAGAAATCCAGCGCTGCGCCCAACGGCCGATGCGCATCGAGCGACAGCCGCTCATCCGACAATGCAATCGCGCCCGTTGCGGTAACCACCCCGGCATAGGCACGCATCAGCCCCGCCAATATCCGCAACAGGCTCGATTTGCCGATACCGTTGGGCCCTGCCAGATGCAGCGCACAGCCTGTTTTCAGATCGAAACCCAGCCCGCGCAACAACAACCGGTCGCCCCGGCGACACGCAATATCCTCGGCGATCAGGCGGCACGGTTGCATCCGCCCAGCCGATAGGGGAAATGCACAAGGCTAACAAGAACACCCGCACAAAGGAGAGATGCCATGGCAATTGCCCAACTGACGCCAACCGAACGCGACGCCGCGCTGGCCACCCTGCCCGATTGGACGCTGGCCGGCGACGGCCTGGCGATCGAGCGCAAGCTGGTGTTCACCGATTTCGCGCAGGCCTTCGGATTCATGGCACGCGTGGCGATCGTCGCCGAAAAGGCGGATCACCACCCCGAGTGGTTCAATGTCTACAACCGGGTGGAAATCCGCCTGACCACGCATGACGCGGGCGGGTTGTCGAAACGCGATGTGGCGCTGGCGACCGCGATCGACGGGTTTGTGTAAAACGTTGATCGTCGCTGCAAGTCATACATCACAATCGTCATTCCCGCGGACGCGGGAATCCAGAGTGGGCGCAACACGCTGACGTCACGGTGTTGGGGTTAGCCTGGATTCCCGCGTCCGCGGGAATGACTAGTAATTGGCGAACAAGATTGAATTGAAATTTTGACGCAGGGATGTCCGCCGGGCAGTGGTGGTCGATTGCCGATGTCGCCGGGTCGACGTCGTGGTGATCCGCTAAACCTACAACGCCGGATTGTTGTAACAATGCCAGGTGAAGATCGCGACCGCGCCGCGATGCGGACGCCACGCTTCGGCCAGTTCGCGCGTCAGGCGCTCGTCGGGTCGTGCCTCCAGCGCCAGCAATTTGCCCAGCCCCGCCTGCACTGCCAGGTCGCCCGCCGGCCAGATATCCGGGCGGCCTTCGGCAAACAGCAGGTAGATTTCCGCCGACCAGCGACCGATGCCCTTGATCCGGGTCAGCAGTTCGATCGCCTGCTCGTCGTCGGCAGGCAGCCCGTGGAAATCGATTGCGCCCTCGCCCACCAGTTCGCACAGCGAGCGCGCATAGCCCTGCTTCTGGCGTGACAGGCCGCAGGCGCGCAGATCGTCGAACGGGGCTGCCAGCAGATCGGCCGGGTCCATCCCCTCGCCCAGCAGGGCCTCCAGCTTGGCCCAGACCGATGCCGCTGCCGCCACGCTGACCTGCTGGCCCACAATGGTGCGCAACAGCGTATGCCAGCCACGCACGCGGATGCGCGGCTCGGGATAGCCCACGCGCTCGACCGCCTGCGCCAGCGCGGGACTGGCGCGGCCGACATGATCGAGCCCGTCGCGGATCTGTTCGACGGTCAGGCCCATGCATTTCTCTCCGGTATCACGCGCACAGGCGTCCTTGTTGATTGCGCAGGCTTGCCAAATTGCGTGATGGGCGATAGCAGCCCGGCGCAAAGAAGGACACGTGCGCGCGTTTCGCACATCGGAGATCGATCATGCCAAAGCTGACTGTCGTCAACCGTGCCGGTGAAGAAAAAACCATCGATGCCTCCACCGGGACCACCGTTATGGAAGCGATCCGCGACAATGGCTTCGACGAATTGCTGGCGCTGTGCGGCGGCTGCTGTTCGTGTGCGACGTGTCACGTCTATGTCGATCCGGCCTTTGCCGACAAGCTGGCGCCGGTCAGCGAGGACGAAAACGACCTGCTCGACAGCTCGGAATATCGCAACGCCACGTCGCGCCTGTCGTGCCAGCTGCCGATCACCGATGCGACCGACGGCCTGAAAGTGACGATCGCGCCCGAAGACTGAGCGCGCCGCTTTTGCGTGTACAAAACGCCCGCCTGCCCCTTGGCAGGCGGGCGTTTTTGCGGGATGCATCGCGCCGGATCGAATGACCGGGAGAGAATCATGTTGGCGCAGCGCATCTGGTCTTTGATCGCCCCCCTGTTTGCGCTGGTCGCGGTTCAGCCCGCTGTCGCGCGGCCGCTGCTGCTGATCTCGATCGACGGGTTGCGCCCTGCCGATGTGATCGAGGCGCAACAGCGCGGGATGAAGCTGCCCAACCTGACAGCGTTCCTGACGCAGGGCAGCTATGCGCGCGGCGTCGTCGGCGTGTTGCCCACCCTGACCTATCCCAGCCACACCACGCTGATCACCGGGGTATCGCCGGCAAAGCACGGCATCGTCGCCAACACCACGTTCGACCCGATGAACATCAACGACGGCGGCTGGTACTGGTATGCCGAGGACAACAAGGCCGAAACACTATGGGATGCAGCGTTTCGTGCGCGGCTGACCACCGGTAACGTGCATTGGCCGGTGTCGGTCGGCGCAACGCACGTCACCTGGAACCTGCCGCAGATCTGGCGCACCGGGCACCCTGATGATCGCAAGCTGGTGCGCGCACTGGCGACGCCCGGGCTGGTCGCCGAAATGGAGGCCGCGCGCCGCGAAGGCTATGCCGACGGCAAGGACGAGACTCTTGCTGGCGACAAATTGCGCGCCGGCTTTGCCCAGTCGCTGATCCGCCATCACCAGCCCGGGTTCCTGACGGTATATCTGACCGCGCTCGATCACGTGCAACACCAGACCGGGCCGGGCTCGCCCGAGGCGCACCAGACGCTGGAGGCAATTGACGGCCTGGTCGGCGATGTGATCGCAATCGAGCGGCAGTTTCACCCCGATGCAGATATCGCCGTCGTCAGCGATCACGGGTTTGCGCCGATCGACAGCGCGATCAATCTCTATCGCCCGTTCATCGATGCCGGGCTGGTGACGGTCAATGCCGGCGGCAAGATCAGCGGCTGGGAAGCGATGCCCTGGGCGACCGGCGGATCGTTTGCGATCGTGCTGGCGCATCCGCAGGACGCCGCGTTGCGCGCCAAAGTCGGTGCGCTGCTCGAACGGCTGGCGGGTAATCCCGCCGCGCATATCGACCGCGTGATTGCCGAACCGGCGATTGCCGCGATGGGCGGCAACCCGCGCGCGGCGTTCTACGTCAATCTGAAGATCGGTACTGCCGCCGCGCCGTTCCTTGCGGCCGGGCTGCCGCTGACGCTTCCTGCCGGCGAGTACAAAGGCATGCACGGCTATTTCCCCGCCGCGCCCGAAATGCGCTCGACCTTCATGATGTCGGGCCCCGGCATCGCCAAGGCGCGGGACCTGGGCGAAATCGATATGCGCGCGATCGCGCCGACGCTGGCGCGCGCAATGGGTGCGACGCTGCCGGGGGCGGAGAAGCCGCCGTTGGCAGTCACGCCTTAAGCCCCTCCCCTTCAGGGGAGGGGCTGGGGTGGGGCCTCTGCCCACTCGCCAACGCCGTTGGTGGCCCCAAGCGTGGAATATGGCCGAGATCCCCTAGTGCTCAGCCTTCCTTGAAGTGGAGAGGAAAATTGGAGCATGAGAGAGGATCATTCGGTCAAGCGGGACGCCGCTGACAGCGCAATAAAAGGCGCCATTGCGATGCTCATCCCAATGCTCGCAGTGTCACTGACAATTGGCCTTGGCGAGTGGGGAGAGGCCCCTCCCCCGGCCCCTCCCCTGAAGGGGAGGGGGGAAGTTAGAGGACCAGGCCGGCGGTTTCGGGCAGGTTGCTGATCAGGTTCAGGCTTTGCACGGCAGCGCCGCTGGCGCCCTTGCCCAGGTTGTCGAGTTCGGCGACAAGGCGCGCTTGTGCGCCGTCCTGGCTGGCGATCACATGCAGGCGCAGGCCGTCCCATGCCGCCGCATGTTCGCGTAGCAGGATCTCGGCGGGCACTTCGTCGGCCACGCTGACGACCGGCGATCCGGCGTAGAACGCCCGCAACGCGTCGCGCAGCATTGCCGGATCGGGTGCGCCGGGAATGATCGACAGCGGCAGCGGAATTTCCACGACCATCCCGCGATAGGCCGCGACGACCGCCGGCGCAAACAGCGGCGCGATCGCAAGATGCGCATAAGCCTGCATTTCGGGCACATGCTTGTGCCCGAATTCGAGCGCATAACCGCGCCAGGCAATCCCCGGCTCGCGCGCAAAGCGTTCGATCAGCGCCTTGCCGCCGCCCGAATACCCCGAAACTGCATTGCACGTATAAGGCCAGGCCACCGGCAACAGCCCCGCGCGCACCAGCGGCGCCAGCAGCCCCAGGAAACCGGTGGGATAACACCCCGGATTGGTGATCCGTTTGGCCCCGGCAACCACATCGCGCCCGACCAGTTCGGGAAAACCATACGTCCAGCCCGGCGCAACACGGTGCGCGGTCGAGGCGTCGATCACGCGCGTACGGTCGTTGGCGATCAGCGCCACCGCCTCGATCGCGGCCTCGTCGGGCAGGCACAGGATCACGACATCGGCGTCGTTCAGCGCCTCGGCCCGCGCGCCGGCATCCTTGCGCCGGTCGTCATCCAGCACGATCAGCGAAAATTCGCTGCGCCCCGACAACCGCGCCGCGATTTCAAGCCCGGTGGTGCCTGCCGCGCCATCGATGAAAACCTGCGTGGTCATGCGATCGCCAGTTCTGTCGTGCGGATATACCCGACCAGCCCGTCTTCGCCGATCTGGCCCCATGCCCAATCGCCCGCCAGATCGAGCACATTGAACAGCGTTTCAACGGCAAACGTGCCCAGCACCACCGGTTCGCCCCGCACGCTGCGGATCAGCGGCGTCGCATCGGCAGTCACCCGGTGCGGCATCGGCACCGCGTAATGCGGCACGAAAATGCGCCCGGCACAGCGGATATGCGCCAGATCTCCCCGCACCGGACGATGCAGCGGGTCCCCCTTGTCCGACACATGCGTCAGCGTAAAATCGCGACCGGTCAGCGCGGAGGGTTCAACAGGCGGCAAATCGGCGCACAAAGATCGGGGTTCCTACGCAAACAGTGAGCAGGGCGCCTAGGCGAATTGCCGCATGCGTTCAAGCCGTCGGCCCGTCATGCGCCCGTGTTGTCACCGAAACGCGACACCAGCAGGCCCCACGCGGCGCGCAGGCCAAGTGCTTCGCCGCCTTTGGGACGACCGGGCTTTGCTGCCGGGCGCCAGGCGAATGTGTCGAAATGGACCCAGTCGATGCCGGCCGCTACAAACCGGTCGAGGAACAACGCCGCAACGCTCGCGCCGGCAAAGCCGGTGGCCGCGCTGTTGACCATGTCGGCGACATCGGATTTCAGGTATTCGCGATACCCTTCATGCAGCGGCAGGCGCCACACCGGATCGTCGGTTTTCATGCCTGCGTCCGCCAGCGCAACCGCGGTGGCATCGTCACGCGCAAACATCGCGGGCAGATCGGGCCCCAGCGCCACACGTGCCGCGCCGGTCAACGTGGCAAAATCGATCAGCAATGCAGGCGGCGTTTCGCACGCCCGCGTCAGCGCATCGCCCAGCACCAGCCGCCCTTCGGCATCGGTGTTGGTGATCTCGATCGTCAGCCCCTGGCGCGATCGCAACACATCGCCCGGGCGCATCGCATTGCCCGATATGGCATTTTCCACCGCCGGGATCAGCAGATGCAGCCGCACCGGCAGCGCCTGCTCCATCACCAGCCGCGCCAGTGCCAGCGCATGCGCCGCGCCGCCCATATCCTTTTTCATCAGCGCCATGCCCGCACTGGGCTTCATATCGAGCCCGCCGCTGTCGAAGCACACGCCTTTGCCGACTATGCCCACGCGCGGATGCTTCGCATCGCCCCAGGTCAGCTCGATCAGGCGCGGCGCATGATGGCGCGCCGCAGCGCGGCCGACCGCGTGGACCATCGGATAATCGCGTTCGAGCGCATCGCCCGCAACGACATGGATTTCGGCGCCATAGGTTTTCACCAGCGCGCGCGCCTCCAGTTCCAGCTGCGCCGGGCCCATGTCTTCGGCCGGGGTGTTAACCAGGTCGCGCACCAGCGCGATCGCGCTCGCCTCGGCGATGGCGGGCGCGATCGCCTTGACCTCCTGCGTCAACAGCACACGCGGATCGGTGCGCGGGCCTTCTGCCTTGTACCGGTCGAAGCGATATTGCGCGCAGATCCAGCCGACCAGCGCCGCGCCGATGCGCGAGGCCGGATTGGCGACGCGGTAATTGCCGCCCGGCAGCATTTCGGCCAGCCGCGCCAGGCTCCAGGTGTCGATCGTATCGATACCGGCCAGCGCGAACCACCCCGCACCATCGGGCACGATCACCACTTCGCCCGGGGTACCCTCGAACTTGTGCGCGGTGATCACTGCGCGCTGCCCATCGGTCAGCGGGCGCAGCAGCGCAGGCAAAGCGGCCTTGTCGGTAAGGTGGATGGCAATCGCCTGCTGACCGCGATCAGGCTGGATCAATGCTGTTCTGTCGTTCATCGTTGGAGTCTTGCCGCAGCCATGCCGGTGTTACGAGCAAAAAACGTCCGGGCGAGCGGAAAAGTGCGCCCCCTCTCGCCAATCCGCCCCCCCCTCGCTATATTGTCGGCATGACCAACTATATCATCGCCGACGAAACCGAGCTGCAGCCGCGCGACGGCACGATCAAGCTGCATGGCGAAGCCGGGTTTGCGGGCATGCGCAAGGCCGGGCGACTGGCTGCCGAAATCCTCGACGCGCTGGCGCCGCTGGCCGTGCCGGGCGCGACGACCGCCTCGCTGGATGATGTGGTGCGCGAGATGACGCTGGCGGGCGGCGCGCTGCCGGCGACGCTGGGCTATCGCGGGTACAGCCATTCGTGCTGCATTTCGATCAACCATGTCGTGTGCCACGGCATTCCGTCGGAGCGCACGCTGCGCGACGGCGATATCGTCAACATCGATGTCACCCCGCTGCTCGATGGCTGGCACGGCGATACCAGCCGGATGTTTCTGGTCGGCGATGTGCCGCTGAAGGCGCGGCGGCTGGTCGAAGTAACGTACGAATGCCTGATGATCGGGATCGAGGCGGCAAAGCCCGGCGCGCGGATGGGCGATGTCGGCGCCGCGATCCAGCTGCACGCCGAGCGCCAGCGGTACGGCGTGGTGCGCGATTTCTGCGGCCATGGCGTCGGCCGGCTGTTCCATGACGAGCCCGACGTGGTGCATGCCGCGCGCGCCGGCACCGGCCCCGAACTGCGTCCGGGGATGATGTTCACGATCGAGCCGATGATCAACCTGGGCAAGCCGGGGGTGAAAATCCTCGAGGACGGGTGGACGGCGGTGACACGCGATCGTTCGCTATCGGCGCAGTTCGAACATTCGATCGGGATTACCGAGACCGGCTGCGAGATTTTTACGCAGAGCCCGACGGGACGGAACTGCCCGCCTTACGTCTGACATGGACTGCACCGATGATGATGGATATGCGGTAGCAATAAAACGGCTTTCCAGCGAAACGAGACACTCAGATTTGCCCGCGCCGCATAGTGCAATCAACCAAGCTATGTTACACGGGATTGCATGTCACAAAGGCTCTGAACATGTCCGCCAACCCGTCAAGCACCACTCTATCTGTAAGTGTGCCAACAGATCTGACCGAAAAGCTCGACAGGCTTTCCGCCGGAACCCAGCGCAGCCGGTCCTATCTTACGGCAAAGGCGCTTTCGGCGTATGTCGAGCGCGAGTTGGAGATAATCGAGGGTATCCAGCGGGGACTTGCTGATGTCGCCGCCGGTCGCACCACGCCGCATGATGTAGTGATGGCCCGAGCACGTGCGATCATCGCAGAGGTTCGCGAGACGAAAAACGCAGGCCGGTGAGACGTGTAATCTGGTCGGACACAGCGACCACCGATTTTCACGACATCTTGCATCATATCGCGACTGCCGATCCCGATGCGGCCGATCGGGTTGCAGATGCAATCGAAGCGAGCGGCGCTGCGCTGGGCGACTTTGCCACAGGGCATCCGGGTAGGGTTGCCGGCACCTTTGAGAAATTGGTGCGGCGCTTGCCCTACATCATCACATATGCCTTGACCGATGACGAGCGGACCGTTTCCATTTTGCGGCTGATACATGCCGCGCGCGATTGGCAGGATGAAAGCTGGCCGGAATAACCGACGAGTGCCCAATATTTGAGCAGCGGTTGCGCAAAATTTGCGCACATATCGCAAAGTTTCACGCAATTTGCGCAATGCTAAAGGCCATCGAACCTTTGTAATATTGCCCGCTTCACCACATTTTGCGGCTTTCGCGAAGCCCGGGGATGGCCTAGGAACATATCGTTGGGCGTCATCACGATTCTGAGAAATCGTGGGGCGCAGCAACGGTGACGCCGGTTTTCCGCGCGAGGTATCAGGGGTTCAGATCGAGTGAAGAAGGTCGAAGCGATCATCAAGCCCTTCAAGCTGGACGAAGTGAAGGAAGCGCTGCACGAAGTCGGCGCGTCGGGCATCACCGTTACCGAGGCCAAGGGTTTCGGCCGGCAGAAGGGCCACACCGAACTGTACCGCGGCGCCGAATATGTCGTCGATTTCCTGCCCAAGGTTAAGCTTGAGGTCGTCGTGGCCGACGCGCTGGTCGATCGCGTGGTCGAGGCCATTGCCAATGCCGCGCAGACCGGCCGGATCGGCGACGGCAAGATCTTCGTCATTCCCGTCGAAAGCGCGCTGCGCATCCGCACCGGCGAACGCGACGACGACGCGATCTGAATTGCACCCGGGCGCGCTTGCCGCCCCCGCACGACCACAATTCCCATCCAGCTCCTGCACAAGGGGCGCCAACAGAAGGACCAGCAATGGCAACTGCGAAGGACATTATCGCCCGGATCAAGGACGAAGAGATCGAATGGGTCGATCTGCGCTTCACCGATCCCAAAGGCAAGTGGCAGCATCTGACGATGGTCGCCTCGATCCTGGGCGAGGATGAGCTGGAAAGCGGCCTGATGTTCGACGGATCGTCGATCGAAGGGTGGAAGGCGATCAACGAATCGGACATGATCCTCAAGCCCGACCTCAGCGAAACCTGGATCGATCCGTTTTCGGCCGCGCCGATGCTGATCATCAACTGCGATGTGGTCGAGCCTGCGACCGGCGAACTGTACGCGCGCGATCCGCGCTCGACCGCCAAGCGCGCCGAGGCGTACCTGAAGACGACCGGCATCGGCGACACCATCTATGTCGGGCCCGAAGCCGAATTCTTCGTGTTCGACGATGTGAAATTCTACGACGGCTATGACGGCAACGGCTTCAAGATCGACGATATCGAGCTGCCGACCAACACCAACATGACGTATGATGCCGGCAACATGGGCCATCGCCCGCGCGTCAAGGGCGGCTATTTCCCGGTCGCGCCGGTCGACAGCCTGGTCGACATCCGTGGCGAAATGGTGCGCACGATGCTCGACATGGGCCTGCCCTGCGACAAGCATCACCACGAAGTCGCGGCTGCGCAGCACGAGCTGGGCCTGACCTTCGGCACGCTGGTGCAGACCGCCGACCGCATGCAGATCTACAAGTACGTCGTGCACCAGGTCGCGCATGCCTATGGCAAGACCGCGACATTCATGCCCAAGCCGATCAAGGACGACAACGGATCGGGCATGCACACGCATATGTCGATCTGGGACGGTGGCAAGCCGCTGTTCGCCGGCAACGGCTATGCCGGCCTGTCGGATATGTGCCTGTATTTCATCGGCGGTGTGGTCAAGCATGCCAAGGCGCTGAACGCGTTTACCAACCCGACGACCAACAGCTACAAGCGGCTGGTTCCCGGTTTCGAAGCGCCGGTGCTGCTTGCCTATTCGGCGCGCAACCGTTCGGCCTCGTGCCGTATCCCCTATGGCGCGGGTGCCAAGGCCAAGCGCGTGGAATTCCGCTTCCCCGACGCGATGGCCAATCCGTACTTGTGCTATTCGGCGATGCTGATGGCCGGGCTCGACGGCATCCGCAACAAGATCCATCCCGGCGAGGCGATGGACAAGAACCTGTACGACCTGCCGCCCGAAGAACTGGCGCATGTCCCCACGGTTTGTGCATCGTTGCGTGAAGCGCTGGATTGCCTGAAGGCCGATCACGCGTTCCTGCTCGAAGGCGGCGTGTTCACGCAAGACCAGATCGAAGCCTACATCGAGATGAAATGGCCTGAAGTGTCGCGTTGGGAAACGACGCCGTCGGCGGTCGAATTCGACATGTACTATAGCGCCTGATTATAGTTTGTATTACACGGAGCGCGTCCGGACTTCGGTTCGGGCGCGCTTTTTGTTGCAGTGCGTCATTTTCACGCAATGGTTTGCCGGATTTATCCCCCGACGGGACGAACGGTTGGACCGACACGGCGAACGGAACCGCCCCCGGGTAGCAGAATCGGAACAAATCCGTAGGGTGAGCGTTATGCAGCGCACTCACATCCTTCGCACGATTTCCGGCCTTGTGGCTCTCGCAACCGTTTGCGGAATGCCCGTCGCAGCCCAGGCCCGGTTGCAATGCGTTGCCTATGCGCGGCAAATTTCCGCAGTGCAGCTATCGGGCAATGCGCGCGAATGGTGGGGCCATGCCGAAGGGATTTATGCCCGTGGCAACGAACCGCGCAAAGGCGCAGTGCTGGCATTTCGCGGCACGCACGCGATGCCGATGGGCCATGTCGCGGTCGTCAGCAAAGTGATCGATGGTCGCCACGTCCTGATCAGCCATGCCAACTGGTCGCGCCCCGGCGCGGTGGAAAAGGGCGTGATGGCGGTGGATGTGTCGGACAGCGGCGACTGGTCGCAAGTGCGCGTGTGGTACGGCCCGACCGCGTCGCTCGGCCTGCGCCCCTCGCCCGCCTTCGGCTTCATCTATCCCGGCACCAGCACCGAGACTGCCGGCGCCGAGACGGCCAGCAGGGCCGATGACAGCGACAACGACGCTGGCTGATTTCGGCAAGCCTGATTTCAGGCAGACCGCAACGCCCTGACCGGAAGCGTTTCCATCGGGCGGGCAGGATCGAGCAGGGGCAGCACCGCGGCGGCCGACATCGGGCGCCAGTACAGAAACCCCTGGATCATTCCGCAGCCGGCGGCTCTGACCACCGCGCCCTGCGCTTCGGTTTCCACGCCCTCGGCCACGACTTTCATCCGCAGGCTGCGGCCCAGCGACGCGATCGCGCACAGGATCGCCTGCGCGTCGGCATCGGTTTCGATGTTGGAGATGAACGACCGGTCGATCTTGATCCGTTCGAACTGAAACTGGCGCAGATAGCTCAGGCTGGAATAGCCGCTGCCGAAATCGTCAAGCGCGATGCGAAACCCCATTTCGGCCAATTGCCCCAGCACTTGCAGCACATGGTCGGACCGGTCGAGCAGGACACCTTCGGTAATTTCCAGCACGATGCGGTGCGGATCCACACCTGTCGCAGTGACCAGATCGGCGATCGTCGTGACAAAATTGCGGGCCATCAACTGGATCGGCGACAGGTTTACCGAAATATCGCACGGCGGCCAGCCGGCGCATTCGTTGAACACATGGGCCAGCATCCAGTTGCCGAGCGCGATCATCAGCCCGCCCTGTTCGGCCACAGGCACGAACATATCGGGCCGGATCGCGCCGCGCTCGGGATGATTCCAGCGCAACAGCGCCTCGACGCCGGTGATGGTGCCTTTGCTGTCTTCGCCTGCAAAACTGACGATCGGTTGATACGCCACGGACAATTCGTTGCGCGCGATCGCACGGCGCAATTCGGTCTCCAGCTCGAGCCGCAGCTTCATGCCGGCATCCATATCGCGGGTGAAACAGCGATAGCGGGCGCGACCGCGCTGTTTGGCGCGGTACAGCGCGATATCGGCACGGCGCAGCAATTCGCCCGGATCCTCGCTTTGCGCCGGGCCCCAGCTGATCCCGCAGGAACACGTTACACTTATCGCATTGCCCGCAATCGCAAACGGTTCGTCCATCGTGCGCATGATCTGCATGCCGATCTGGCTGGCCAGGCTGCGCCCGCCTTCGCCCCGGCGCAGGACGACGAATTCATCGCCGCCGAACCGCGCGATGAAATCACCGGATGGCAACGTCTCGATCAGGCGCAGCGCGACCTGCCGGACCAGCTCATCGCCGGCGTGATGCCCCAGCGTGTCGTTGACCAGTTTGAATGCATCGAGATCGATGTAGCTGACAAACACGTCGCCCCGCGCCTGGCCGCTGGCACTGGCCGCCAGTTCGGCATGCAGGCGTTGCATGTAATGCACGCGATTGGGCAGGCCCGTCATCGCGTCGTGCAACGCATTGTGCCGCGCCTGCGCCGCATTGGCGACCAATGCGCGGGTGGTGTGCCAATTGGCGCGCAACACGATCGTTCCGCCGATCAGCACGCACGGAAACAGCACGATCCATGTCCATAGCATCGGCGACGCGCTGCGCAGGATCGACGGCCCGGGGCTTTTTCCACTCCAACGGATCCAGCCGAGCGCGGCGCCATTGATCCCGGTCAGGGGAATCATGTTGGTCGTCGTGTGCGCCGACACTTTTGCGGACGCGGCAGGATCGTCGGGCATGGTCAGCCCCAGGTCGGGCAGCAACAGCTCGCGGCGCATCCGCAGAATAATGCGCGGATCGAGCGGCTGCGTCGTCACGAACCAGACCGGCGCCCGGCTCAGCATCGCAGGATCGTGGTCGGGCACGACCGAGCCGACCGTGATCAGACTGACGCCATGGTCTGTGCGGACAAGGCCGCCGGCCCAGCGCGGCGCGAGGCTGCCCGCGCGATCGATCGGCCAGGCCACTTTCCAGGATTCCGCAGGCGCGCCGGGCCGCGCCCCGGCGTTCTGCACGCCAAGCCGCACCGTCGCAACCGGCACACCCAGCACCTGGCCGGGACGCATGCTGCGCGCCAGCAATTGTCCGATCGCGCCGTTCAACTGCCGATATGCGCCATCGCCATCGGGACGGCCGTTTGCCCAGGCGCGAATCAGCGTGCCGTCGCTTTGCACCAGGAACGAGCGGTCGGCATTGTACGTCGCCCAGGCGTAATGGCCGAATTCGCGATCGAGCCACAGCATTTCGGATGTCGGTCCGCCGCCTGGTCGCCATAGCGGAGACTGGATATGCCGGATTGCCTCGTCCCAGCTGAGCAGGCCCAGCTCGGAGCTCGCCTGCGTCTCCAGCGACCGTGCGACAAACCGTGCGACCAGTTGCTGTTCGTCCTTGCGCGACAGATCGTCGGCGATCCTGATCGCATGTTCAAACGCCACCACCAGCGCGACCGACAGCGCAATCACACCCAGAAACGTCGCGAGCGCGATCCAGGCGGTACGCAGGCCGCTCGCGATCCGCCGCTCGGCATCAAACTGCAAAGATGGTCCAGGTCCCATGGTGCCAGACGCTATCGGACGCATGGCGAACATATCGTTAGCGGAAATGAATAAAAACCCCAGTGCGCGGCTCGGGCAACCCTTTGCAAATGCGCCGGAATTCACGGTTCGCAAAACGCCGGCACGCGCGCCCGTGCCATCCATGACCTTGTATTCCGCGCATTCCGCCCCACACTGGCGGTGGAACGGCGCGGCCGGAGCCGCAGCCGCCGGAGGTATCATGCGCGAACTTTTGAACCATTACATCGACGGCCAATGGGTGCCGAGCGAAGGCGGCCGGCGGTACGAAGTGATCAACCCGGCGACCGAGGAAGCCTGCGCCGCGATCACGCTGGGCAGCGACGCCGATGTAAACAAGGCGGTCGCCGCCGCCAAGCGCGCCTTTGGCAGCTATAGCCGCACCACGCTGGCAGAGCGCACCGCGCTGCTGGGCCGGATCATCGAGGAATACAAGAAGCGCATTCCCGATTTCGCACGCGTGATCGCCGAGGAAATGGGCGCGCCGATCAGCTTTGCCGGGACTGCACAGACCGGCGCCGGCCTTGGGTACATGCTTGGCACATTGGAAGCAGCCGAAGATTTCGAATGGGAAGAACCGATCAAGGGCGCCAATGCACGCATCGTCTATGAACCGGTCGGCGTTGTCGTCGCGATCACCCCGTGGAACTGGCCGCTGAACCAGATCTGCGCCAAAGTCGCGCCGTGCATTCTGGCGGGCAACGCCGTGATCCTGAAACCATCGGAAGAATGCCCTTCGAACGCGGCGATCTTTGCCGAAGTGCTCGATGCCGCAGGCGTGCCGCCGGGCGTCTTCAACCTGGTGCAGGGCGATGGCCCGGGTGTCGGCGTCGCGCTGACCAAACATGTCGATGTCGATATGGTCAGCTTTACCGGATCGACCCGCGCCGGCATCCAGATCGCCAAGAACGCCGCCGACACGGTCAAGCGCGTCCACCAGGAACTGGGCGGAAAATCGCCCAACCTGGTGCTCGAAGGCGCCGATTTTGCCGCCACATTGCCCGGTACCCTGCAAGGCGTGATCGCCAACACCGGCCAGAGCTGCATCGCGCCGACGCGCATCCTGGTGCCCATCGCGCGCAAGGCCGAAGCCGAAGCCTTTGTCCGTGACTATTTCGCCGCGGTCAAAGTCGGCAGTCCCAGCGACGAAGGCTCGCACATCGGACCGCTGGTCAACAAGGCGCAGTGGACCAAAGTGCAGGGCCTGATCGAAAAATCGATCGAGGAAGGCGCCAGCCTGCTGCAAGGCGGCCCCGGCCTGCCCGAAAGCGTCAACCGCGGCTATTACATCCGCCCGACCGTGTTTGCCGACGTGACCCCCGACATGACCATTTTCCACGAGGAAACCTTTGGTCCGGTGGCCACGATCACGACGTATGACACGCTCGATGAAGGCATCGAGCTGGCCAATCGCACGAGTTATGGCCTGTCGGCCACGGTGACGGGCGACCCCGCCGCCGCAAAGGACATCGTCGGCCAGTTGCGCGCCGGCCTGGTCGCGGTCAACCAGTGGGGCGGCGTCAAGGGCGGATCGTTCGGCGGTTACAAACAGTCGGGCAACGGCCGCGAAGGCGGTCGCCACGGGTTGAAGGATTTCATGGAAGTGAAAACGATCGTCAACGCGTAACGGGCAACGGGTGTGGGGACGCAAATCGCGCGCCCCACACCCGCCGATCGACGCCCCGCATCAACGCCCGGTCGCATTCACCTATCCAGCTTATAACGTCTGTATTTACGCGCCATCCGCTCATGCCGAGCCTGTCGAAGCACACGCACTGACACCAATGTCGGCAATGACAAACCGCACAGAAGCGAGCGTCGCGCGCGTCCTTCGACAGGCTCAGGATGAGCGGGGGGGGGATTGTTGGTGTCGAAACGAGATGTAGGAATGCCGTAGGGGTCATGTCCGGGGCATTACAGAGATCATCCGCCGATCAGTAATCTTTCATGAACTTCAAGCTGGCCGATTCATCATACACCGTCGAAATCGTGCCGAGCAGCGACAGCCAGCGGGTCAGGCGGAACTCGATCGATGTTGCGCTATACCCATGGCCGTCGGTTACCAGTTCGATGTAGAACTTGCGTCCCAGGTATTTGCCCACCGCGATCGAAGTGCCGCGCGGGATCGTCGGATCGGCGCTCAGCACGCGCAACCGGTCCAGCCCGATCGCCCCGCGCAGCTTGTTGATCGGATCGAGCCCCCCGCCGCCGCGCAACGAGGCGAGCGCCGAGGCAAGTTGCACCGCCTCTGGCGCGGAGATCTGCGAGATCGAGCTGCCGAACAGGATGCGGCTGAGCAGTTCTTCTTCGGGCAACACCGGCGTCGAGGCGAACGTGATCTGCGGGTGCGTAGCGGACCCGGCGATGTTGATGGTCGCGGAAATATCGTTGGCATCGCCGGTGGCGACGATGTCGAGCTGCGGATCGATCGGCGTTTCGCCGTTGAAGCGGATGCGGCCGCGCGTGAGGTCGAAACGTTTGCCCGAAAATTCGTAGCTGCCCTGGATCACGTCTGCGCTGCCGAAAATCTGCGGGTTGGCGGTGTCGCCGCGGATACGCACATCGGTCTGCCATTCGCTTTGCAGCCCCATGCCATGCACATCCAGGCGATTGGCGCCGGCGGCATCGATCAGCAGCTTCCAGGGAGGCCCGCGCGTTGCCGGCGGGGCAACGTCGGCTGGCGCGTTGCGTTCGCTGACAGCGATCGTCGGCAGCGCCTGTGCGGCGGTTGTGCGGCCCATCACGTACCGCGCGCGATCGACTTTCAGGCGACCCGCGATGGTGCCGCTGGTGCCGTCGGACACGATCCGCATCGGGCCGGTGATCGTCGCGGCCATCTCCGGCCGGTTGACCAGTTCCGCGTTGGTCGCGCCGATGCGCAGATCGATTTTCGGGTGCTCGGACGAGGCATCGCTGAAGTCGATCGAGCCGCTGCCCGCAATCTTGCCGCCCGCAGTTTTACCCCCCCCAGTCTTATTATTGCCCGCGGTCGTGCCGGTAAAATGCGCGAGCGACAGATGCGCGCCGCTGAAGCTGCCGGCAACGTCGATGTTCTGGATGTCGGACCCGCTGATCGAGCTTTGCGCGCGCATCGCGTGGCTGACGACCGCGCCGGTCAGCACCGGTGTGTCGATCGTGCCCGACACTTGTGCCGCAATGCCGATCGGCCCCGTCAAATCGAATGCATCGATCGCGGCCAGCCGCCACAGCGCATCGGCCGGCCCGGCATAGCGCATTTGCCCGTTCAGCCGCCCGCCGCGCACGCGCTCGATCATGGTGCCGCCGCGCGGCAAGTCGGCAACGAGCGCCTCCAGCCGCATGCGCGGCACTTTGCCCTCGCGCGCGACCGCGCGCACCTGGACCGCACGTTCGTCCAATTGCCCGACCAGCGCCAGATCGAGCGGGCGCGATGTCAGCACCAGGCCCGAACGGCTGAGCCCCCTGACCGACAGCGCCGCATGGCCCGCGGGCGCCCCGGTGTGATCGTTGCGGAAATCGACCACGCCCGACACATATCCGCCCAGGCCCAGATCTGCATAGACGATATCAAGCGCAGACAGTGGCATGCGCGAGATCGCCACATGCATATTGGTCTCGCCAGCGGCGGTGCCGGCGCCGATTTTTCCATTCGCGATAATCGCGCCGCTGCCGAAATCGACCTGCGTCGGACTCAGCGTCCAGCCATCTCCTTCACGCGTCAGGATCGCGCGGCGTGGCATCGTGATCGCATTGCCGGCATAATCGCCGGCGACGAATGCGATCACCCGGTCGGACGCAAATGCCGCGGTGCCTTGCAGCGCAAAGCGCGTGCCTCGCCGCCCGGCAAGCGAAGCGGTCACCGACCCCGCACCGTTGACGACGGTCGCCTCGGCAATCAGGCGCCCGATGAACACCTGCCCGATCGCGACCCCTTGCGCCTGCAAGGCGCTGTTGAGCGTGGTGTTGCCGGGCGAAATCAGCGCGCTGGCAGTCAGTTTCGCGATAGCGACGGAGATCGGCTTGTCGCCGCCGAATTTCGCGGCATGGGCGTTGATTGCCGCCTCGATCGCCTGGCCTCCTGCCTGCCCGGCAAAGTGGATCGTGCCGTCGAGACCACCGCCGGTCATCAGCAGATCGCCGTCGAGACCATTGGTGTCGAATGCCAGCGTGCCGGTCAGGTTGGTGTTGAACACGCGCGCATCGGCCAGCGTCATGCGTATCGGATCATTCGGCCCGGCATTGGCCGGCACCGCAAAATCGAGCGCCAGCACCACCGGACCCAAGCGCGAATCGCCGGTAAGGTTCAGATGGTATCCGCCAGCGGTGCTTGCCACCGCGACTTTGACCGCCTTCACCCCGGCCGACGGCAGCGGTTCGGCGAAATGGGCCTCTGCCGTCGTGGCGCCATGGTCGATCAGCGCGTGGGCATCGAATGCGCCATAGCCGGTGTGCGTCCCTTGCGTGGTGACTTCGATCCGGCCGCCCGGAGCATAGCTGACCCTGGCCGTCATCGCCACGAGCGGCGAAGTGATGCGCATGTCGGGTGTGGTCAGCGCGAGGGCGCCGCCCCCCAAGGCTCCTCCCCAATGCGCGCTGCCCGCCACATGCGCGGTCGGGCCGACGAGCGAAGTCAGCCCGCCCATCGCGAAATGCGAAACATTGGCCGCGTAATTCACCGCCAGCGTCCAGGGATGGCCTTGCGCCAGCACCAGCACGCCTTTGCCGGTGCCATCGGCCAGACCCATGCGCGGCACCGCAAACCCGCGGGTGTCGACCCGCCCGGCCAGGGCGTAAATGTTGCTGCGCAGATCACCCTTCAGCGACAGATCGCCTGAAACCCCGTTGCCGATGACGTGCAGCGCATTGCCAGACACCATGTGCCCGCCAAACGACACCGTACCGGTCAGCCGGGCGCCCGCCAGGTGCGGATCCAGCCACGGAGTGCCGGTGTCGATGCGCACCGCACTGGCTGCAAGCGGCACATCGAGCCGCGCATTGTGCCAGCGCGCAACGCCCGTGGTGTGCAGACCGGTCGCGCGACGGGCCCCCACCGCCAGTTGCGTCAGCGCCAGGTCATGACGGATCGCCAGATCGTTGAACGGCCCGTCCAGCTGCGCTGTCATGACCGCCGCGCCCGGTTGCACGATCGTCGTCCACGCAGCCGGCAACAGCTCGGGCTTCAGCAGCCGCGCGGTCAGCGCCAGCGCCTGCGCGCGGTTGTTCGCCAGGTCGATTGCCCCCTGCCCGTCGATCCGCCCCAGCGCATCGCCGAGATGATAGCGCCCGTCGAGGCGCGCGCCGACGAATGTGCCCGCATACGACACGGCCAGCGGGCGCGCGGCAAAATCGGCCGGCAGCCCGCTGGCAACCGCGCCCGGATGGACCAGCGCGGCCAGCCGGTATTGCCCCGCGGCATTGTCGATCAATCCGCCTGCCAGCCGGTGCCCGTCGGCCGAGGCCAGCAGCCAGCCGTGCCATTGCGAAAACCGCCCTGCGCCGCCGACCTGCGCGACAATACCATGCCTTACGCCGCCGGTCGCGCCGGCGGTCAGGCCGGCAAGCAAGCCGTCGGCGGGGGCACGATAATCGAGATCGAGCGCGAACCGGTCGCGGTCGGGCTCGCTGTCGAGATGGAGCGACAGGTGATCGCGCCCGCCCAGCCGCCCGGTGCACGACAGCAGCACGCGGCCGTGGCGCACATCGGCCTGTGCAGTCAGGTCGATCCGCCGCCGCGCGCCGGCAAGGCCCGGCGCCACCGTCAGCCCTTCGACACGAAACCGATCGATCCGGATATCGAAATCGGGCAGGATCGGGACATTCGGGTCGCTGGCATTGAGATGGGGCGCGCGCAGCAGCAGCCCCCGGTGGAGCGTCAGGTCGCGAATATCGAGCCCGCCGCCAAAGCCCGCGACCAGCCGCAACGCGGGTAGCGGGCGCCATGCCAGATCGGCCTCGGGCAGCGTGAGGAACCGGCCCGACGCATCCGACAACACGACATCGTGCAGCGATGACGTGCCCAGCAACGAACCATCGATCCGCCCGATCGTGATGATCAGCCCGCTTTGCAGCCGCAATGCGGCAATCCGGTCGGTAACGAGGCGATGGCCCAGTGGCGAATCGAGCAGCAACAGCGCGATCGCCAGCATCACGCCCAGCCCCAGGCCGACCACGCCCAGCACGCGCAGGATCGCCGGGATCAACCCCCTGGCAGGACGCATTTCGGCAGGGGCAGTTTCGGCCATCAGAACGCCTGACCCAGCCCGATATACACACCGATCCTGCTGTCCCCCGGCGAGGGATTGAGCGGCGTGCCCACATCGACGCGGATCGGACCGAACGTGGTCTTGTAACGGATGCCCAGCCCCGCGCCGAACTTTGCCCCGCGCATCGTCGGCGTCGGCGTCGCACCGGCCGTACCGCTGTCAAGGAACGGCACCACACTGAGCGCGCCGCCCATCAGCCCGGTCTTTACCCGCGCCTCCAGCGAAAATTCGGCCACCGACAAGCCACCGACGGGATTGTGGCTCGCGTCCTTTGGCCCGACATCCTGATAGCCATACCCGCGGATTGACGCGCCGCCGCCGGCATAAAGCCGCTGCGACGGCGCGATATTGACGAGCGACGTGCCATTGATCGAGGCGAACCGCACGCGTTCGGCCAGCACCACGCCGTGCCCCACGCTCTGGTACGTGCTGCCGTCGAATTGCGTCATCACATACGACGATTTCGGCCCGTCCTGGATCGAGATTGCAGGCTGCACGGTGATCGCCGCGCGAACACCGCGTTCCGGATCGAGCAGATTGTTGCTGCCGTCGAAACCGAATTTCATCGGCAGCGCTGCGATGAAATACGTCGTGAACGGCGAATTGGGTGGTGATCCGGCAAGCAGTTCCTGGGTCGCAATCACTTCGAACCCGAACGAATAGGCCCAGCGCTTCTGGAAAATCAGCGTGCTCGTCTTGGCCAGCGTGATCGTCGCGGACAGCGTATGCGCGTTATAAGCATCGGTGGTCTGCGCCTGTGCGTACACATCGGCGGTGAACGACTGGTCGCGCGCCAGGAAATTGCTCTTGCGAAACGTCAGCCCGGCCAATTGCTCGCGCGTGCCCAGGATGCCGCGCGCGCCGACCATGCCTTCGGGCGGAAACTTGTTGCGGTCTTCCCAGCTGCCTTCGATATAAAACCCCTGCCCGCTCGACTGGCCGCCCTGCAGCGTTACCGAATGTTGAGGACCTTTGGTCAGCGCAACATCGATATCGGCGACGCCCGGCGCAGTCGGCGTGGGCGCCACGGTTTCGCGCGGTACGATTTTTACCCCGCCGACAATCCCGGTCTGCAGGATTCCCTGCCGGAAATCGTCGACCAGCCGCCGGTCGTAGATCCGGCCGGCGCGGAACCGCGCAATGCGCTGCAAATGCCGCGCGTTGAGGAATTGGGGTAGCGAGCTGGTCACGTGCCCGAACACGTATTTGCCGCCAATGATCGCCGGTATGTCGAGATCGGCGTTCAGCGCGGCGTGATCGACGCTGAGCGCGGGATCGCCGACTTTGTTGAACGCATAGCCGATGTGCCCCAGTTCATCGATCAGGCGGTCGCGGGCGGCCTGGATCGTTTCGGTGTTGGCCGGGTCTCCGGTCTTGAGCTTCAACGCAGTGAGGAGCAGCGTCTTGTCGGGGCTTTGCGCGACATCGCCCAAGGCAATCGCGGCGAGCGGATAACGCGTTCCCGGCACGATTTCAAACCGCACCGTGATCGCGGCGGCGGCCGGTCTGCCCTTGCGCGGTTTGGCAGGTGCGGTCTGGATGATCACCGCGTCCGACGACAGACCGACTAGGTTTTCGCTGACTTCGGCATCATAATAGCCATACATCCGCAGGATCTGCAGCAGCAGATCGACATCGTCGCGCGCCCGCCTGGTCATCTGCGCCAGATTGTCGGTGGTGCGGCCCAAAGTGTGCAACGATGACAGGCCTTCGAACCGGTCGGCCAGGTCGTCCATTTCGGGCAGGACCGTGCCGGGCGGAAACACCAGGTCGATCCCGGCACCGGCATGGCGTACCAGCGCATCGGCGCCCAGCGGCCCGCGCCAGCCGCCGCGCGGCATCGCTGCATCGAGCACCGCGCCGGCATCGCGCGCCACAGTGGCGGCAGCGTCGATATCAGGATCGGGCGTCAGCAGGTCGATCGGCGACGCATCGAAACTGTCGGGCCAGGCGATCGTCAGTCCGGGAATCGCCGGCATCGGCGTGCCGTCCAGTGCCGAGACGTCGGGCAGCGTCGCCGGATCGGGTGCGTGATGCGCGGCATCGGTATCGAGCGCCCAGGCTTGCGGATCGGCGACCGCGGCGTCGGGGATCAGCGCGCTGAGCGCGGCGTCGGTTTCATGCGCTTTGGGCGGGGCATGCGCACCCGGCGTTTCCGCCTGGGATTGGGATTGGGCTTGGGATTGGGATTGGGCCAGCGCAGGCCCCGACAGCGCAACAATCAGCGCGGCAAAACACGGTGCGCCGCGCGCAAGTCGGTCAGTGGTGCGGGCGGACCGCAAGGGCGATGCCGTCTTTCCCCGAATCGGCGCCAAAGGGCTGATCGAGCCGGGGAGCGCTGGCCAGACGATCGATCGCATGCGCCTGGGTCTCGGGATCGAACCGTTCCCACCCGTCGCGGCCCAGCCGTTCGAGCGGGCGAAAGCGCACTTTGTACTGCATGCATGCCGACCCTTCGACCCAATAGCCGAGGTAGACATAAGCCAGGCCAATGTCATGCGCGTGCCGGATGTGATCGAGAATGATATACGTGCCAAGCCCGGTCCGCGCAGAGTGATGTGGATCGTAAAAACTGTAAACCATCGACAACCCGTCACCCTGCTGATCGGTCAGGCACGCCCCGACCAACCGCCCGGGAGAACCATCGGCATTGGGCTCCCGATATTCGACGACATAGCTTCTTATCGGAGTATGTTCCACCATGTCGGCAAAGTCGACCTCATCCATCGCCGCCATCCCGCCACCCGGGTGCCGCTCCGACAGATACGCCTGCAACAATTCGTATTGTTCGGGGGTCGACCACGGTTTGCACACCGAAACGATCAGGTCCGCATTCTGGCGGATCGTGCGGCGCTGGCTGGCCGACGGGGCAAATTCGTGCGCGGCCACGCGCACCGATACGCAGGCCGTGCAGCCCAGGCAGCTCGGACGATACGCAACCGTCTGGCTGCGGCGAAAGCCGATGCGGCTGAGCGCATCGTTCAACTCGTCCGAATTGTCACCCTTCAGCTCGGTGAACACCTTGCGCTCGGTCCGGCCCGGCAGATAGGGGCACGGACCGGGGCTGGTCACGAAAAAGCGGGGGAAGCGAACGGGTGCGCTCACGAGACGGGCATGTCCTTTGTTTGGGTACCGGGGCGACTGTGTCGCAAAGCCCGGCGCGCTTAAAGGACATTAACCATGAATTGCCTCGGATGGACAAGACCCGATCGGGGTATGCGCCAGGTTTTATGCCAGGGCGTGACGACTGTCCCGGTGCAGGACAGACGGTAGCACGCGGGTAAACGCTGAAGTGATTCAGCCCAGTTCGACCTGCTCGACCTGATACCCCCGCGCGCGCAACGCCTCGACCAGACGGTCGATCTGGTCGCGGTCGCGCGCTTCGCATTCGATTTCCGCGGTCAGGCCCTTGGCAGGCAGCGAGGTGAAAATCCGCTGGTGCCACACTTCCAGGATGTTGACCTGGTGGCGGTTGAACTCCTCGACCACCTTGAACAGCGCGCCCGGCCGATCCTGCAGCACGATGCGCAACCGCCCCAGCCGGCCCGACCGCGCCAGATCGCGCAGCAGCACATTGGCCAGCAGCCGCGTGTCGATATTGCCGCCGGTCAGCACCACGCCGACCGTGCGCCCGGCAAAGATCGCAGGGTTTGCCATGACGGCGGCAAGGCCCGCCGCACCGGCGCCCTCGACCACGGTCTTTTCGATCTGCAGCAGCAGCGAAACCGCCTGTTCCAGATGCGCCTCATCGACCAGCACGATATCATCGGCAAGGCCCGCCAGCAGCGCCGAGGTGAACACGCCCGGTTCCTTGACCGCGATGCCTTCGGCCAGGGTGTCGCCACCGCAGGTCAGTTCGGCGTGCTTCAGCTTGTTGTACATCGACGGATACAACAGCGCCTCGACCCCGATCAGCCCGATGGCGGGATTGATCCCGCGCGCTGCGGTGCCCATGCCGGTCATCAGTCCGCCGCCGCCGATCGGCACGACCAGCATGTCGATTTCGGGCACATCGTCCAGCATTTCGAGCGCGACAGTGCCTTGCCCCGCGGCAATATGCGGGTGATCGAACGGCGGCACGAATGTCAGGCCCAGCTGCCGTTCGAGCGCGCGCGCGTGGGCATTGGCCTCGTCAAAGGTTTCGCCTTCGAGCACGATGGTGCCGCCGTTGCTCTCGGTCTGGAGGATCTTTACCGTCGGCGTGGTGCGCGGCATCACGATCGTGACCGGCACGCCCAGCCGGGTGCCGTGATACGACAGCCCCTGCGCATGGTTGCCCGCCGATGCGGTGATCACGCCGCGCGCGCGCTGCTCGTCGGTCAGTTGCAGCAGCGCGTTGAGCGCGCCGCGTTCCTTGTATGCCGCAGTGAACTGCAGGTTTTCGAATTTCAGCCAGATTTCCGCCCCGGTAATCGCGCTCAGCGTCTTGCTGTGCAAGGTGGGCGTGCGCACCACCTGGCCCTGGATGCGCGTGGCAGCGACGCGCACATCATCGAGCGTCAGGGTTTGGGTCAACTCGGGCATAACGGAAACAGTCATGCCACGTGTCCTAATCGAAAGAGTCCGTGTTTGAAACGCATTTGCGCGACATTTCGCGCCACACCATCAACACCAGCGTCGCCGCAACGATCGCCAGCGTATCGGCAACCCAGTCACGGATATCGCAATCGCGGTGCAGCTCCGGCACCGATTGCACCACTTCGATCAGCGCGCCCAGGAACGACAGCCGCTCGACCAGCCGCCAGCGCGGCATGGCGGGGAATGCGAATGTGCCCAGCACGGTCAGCGTCGCAAAGGCCAGGCTGTGTTCGAATTTGTCGCCCAGCGAATCGATCGGCAGCGCCGGCGGGTGCGGCAGCAGGGCCATCGTCACGGCAAACACCATCGCCAGCCAGAACAGCACGAGCCCGATCTGGCGGATGGCGGGTGTATTCGGGTATGACAGCATGTGCCGGCGCTACCCGCCCCCCGTTTGCGCTGCAAGTGCGAAGCGCGGCGCACCATCAAACAGGCTGGCGCACACTATCAAACAGGCTAGATACCCGGTCATGACCAAAAGCCTGCGACCCGTAACCGACGCACCGATCCACGTCTCCTTCATCGGCCTGGGCACGATGGGGTCGTCGATGGCGCGCCATCTGGGCCAGGCCGGCCACCACCTGACAATTTACAACCGCACGCCCGCGCGCACGAATGCCTGGCTCGCCGCCAATCCCGGGCTGGGCCCGCGTGTCGCCGACAGCCCTGCGCAAGCGGCGCAGGGCGCCGATGCCGTGATCACATGCGTGGGCAACGACGACGATCTGGCCGATGTGGTGCTTGGCCCCAGTGGCGCATTCCAGACGCTGCGACGCGGCGGGGTATTTATCGACCATACCACCGTTTCGGCCCGAATCGCGCGGCAGATCGCGGTCGAGGGCCGCGACAAGGAAGTGCTGTGCGTCGATGCGCCTGTCACCGGCAGCCAGTCGGGCGCCGAATCCGGCACTTTGGCGATCATGTGCGGCGGCAGCGCGCAGGCGTTTGCCGCCGCGCAGCCGATCCTGACCGCGTACGCCCGGCGCATCGTGCATGTCGGCAAATCGGGCGCGGGCCAGATCGCCAAGATGGCCAACCAGATGTGCCTGGCCGGCACGATCGCGGGCCTTGCCGAAGCGGTGCGCTTTGCCCAGAGCGCGCATCTCGATCTCGACAAGACGTTCGAGGCGATCAGCGGCGGCGCCGCGCAATCTTGGCAGATGGACAACCGGTTCATGACGATGGCGCGCGACGAATTCGACTTCGGCTTTGCGATAGACTGGATGCGCAAGGATCTCGGGCTTGCCATCGACGAAGCGCGCAATGTGGGGGCGAGTGTGCCGATTACCGGATTGATCGACCAGTTTTTCGCCGATGTACAGGCGATGGGCGGCGGCAGGCAGGATACCAGCGCGCTGATCCGGCGCCTGCCGCGCCGTCTTGCCCGGCGAGGTGCGAAATGATGAAGCGTCTAGTTCTCACTGCAAGCCTGCTTGCCCTGGCGGCCAATGCCCGCGCCGATACACTGGTGGACAATATCAAGGGCGAAACCATCGCCGCCGACGGCACGCTGCAGACATTCAGCGCGCTGCTGTTCGACGATACCGGGATCATCAAGGCGGTCTATGGCCCGCGCGACCGCGTGCCCCGCCAGGGTCGGGGCGGGTATCAGTATCATGTCGATGGCAAGGGCCGCGTGCTGTTGCCCGGCATGATCGACGCGCACGCGCATGTCATGCAAACGGGGTTTGCCCTGCTGACACTCGATCTGTCGGACAGCGTGTCGCTCGACGATGCACTGGACCGCATCGGCAAATTCGCCAGGGCGCACCCCGACCGGCCATGGATTCTGGGCAGCGGATGGAATCAGGAACGCTGGCACATGGGCCGGTTTCCCACTGCGGCGGAGCTCGACCGCGTCGTCCCAGATCGCCCGGTGTGGCTGGAACGCGCCGATTTTCATGCCGGATGGGCCAACAGCGCCGCGCTCAAAGCAGCCGGCGTTACCGCCGCGACCGTTTCGCCCGAAGGTGGCGCCATCGACCGCATGCCCGATCACAGCCCGGCCGGCGTGCTGATCGATCACGCCGCAAACCTCGTGGCGCGCGTGGTGCCGGTGCCGCAGGCGCGCGATCTCGATCTGGCGCTGGCGACCGCCGAGTCGGATTTTGCCAAGCGCGGGATCACCGCGGTCGCCGACATGGGCACGACCGTCAACGACTGGATCGCGTTTCGCCGCGCGGGCGATGTAAACCATCTGTATGTGCGGATCATGGCCTATGCGATGGGCACCGAGGCCATGGCGCAGATCGGCGGCAGCGGACCGACGCCGTGGCTCTATGCCGACAAATTGCGCATGGGCGGGCTGAAACTGCTGCTCGACGGCGCGCTGGGATCGCGCGGCGCCTGGCTGAAGGCGCCGTATGCGGACCAGCCCGGCAACAGCGGCACGCCGCTGTATTCCGAAACACAGCTGGGCAACCTGATGAGCCGCGCGGCGATGGACAATTACCAGGTCGCGGTCCACGCGATCGGCGACAAGGCCAATGAAACGCTGCTGACGACGATTTACGATCTGACCCACACGTACAAGGGCGATCGGCGCTGGCGGATCGAGCACGCGCAAGTGGTCGATCCCAAAAACTGGCCGCTGGTCGGTGAAATTGCGCGCGCCGGCGGCGTGGTCGCCTCGATGCAGCCGGTGCACCAGACGTCGGATCGCCTGATGGCCGAGGCGCGGCTCGGGCCCGACCGGCTGCGCGGCGCCTATGCGTGGAACAGCCTGAAGCAGCAGGGCGCGGTTCTGGCATTCGGATCGGACACCCCGGTCGAGCGGCCCGATCCGTGGATCGGTATCGCGGTCGCGCTGACCCGGCAGGATGAAACCGGCGTACCGGCCGGCGGCTGGCAACCGCAGGAGCGCGTCGACCGCCTGACTGCGTTCGCCGGCTATACCAGCGCCGCTGCCTGGGCCGGGTTTGCGGAAGGCAAATTCGGCCGCATCGCGCCAGGTTTGCGGGCGGATTTCATCCTGGTCGACACCGACCCGATGACCGCGACGCCCGAAGCGATCCGCAAGACCCGGGTCTTCCAGACCTGGGTCGGCGGCGGCAAGACCTATGATGCCGAGCCGGATGCGGTGGTGGCAAAGCCGAAGCGCTGAACCTCCTCACCGTCCCGGGGAGGATCAGGTAGCGGCGGCTTCCATGTCTTTTTCGCGCGCGTCTTTTGCCTCGGCAAAGCGCATCACGATCAGCGTGCCTTCGAACAAAATCATCAGCGGGATCGCCAGCATCAGCTGCGAAATTACATCGGGCGGCGTGATCAGCGCGGCCAGCGCGACGATGCCGACAATCACATAGCGCCGCGCCGCAACCAGTTGCGCCCGGGTCAAAATCCCGGCGCGGTTGAGCAGCATCAGCAGCACCGGCATCAGGAAACTGCCGCCGAATGCCAGGATGAACTGCATCACCAGGTTCAGGTATTCATCGATGCCCGGCAACGCCTCAAGCTGCAACCCACCGTGCACGCCCTGAAACCCGATGAACCAGCGGAATGCGGTCGGCATGACGACAAAATACGCAAGGCTCGCCCCCATGCCGAACAGCACCGGCGTCGCGATCAGGAACGGCAGGAACGCTTTCTTTTCGCGCGCATAAAGCCCGGGTGCGATGAATGCCCACAGCTGGTTGGCGATGATCGGAAAGCTGAACAGCGTGGCGGCAAACAGCGCGACTTTGATCTCGACGAAAAACGCGCCGTACAGCTTGGTGTAGATCAGCTTGCCCGTGCCTTGCGGAAAGGCATGCGCCAGCGGGATGATCAGCACGCCCAGGATGTCGTTGGCGAAATACAGGCAGACCGCAAACGCGATGGCGAGCGCCAGGATCGCGCGCAGCAGCCGCGTGCGCAGTTCGAGCAGATGGTCGAGCAGCGGCGCCTGCGTCTGGTCGATATCGTTGATCATGCGGGATGATCGGTGTGCGTGACCCGAGTCGGTTCGGTGGGCGCGTGCGCCGCGATCACGGGATCCACCGGCGTATGCTCGATCAGCGGATGCTGAACACCTGCGGCATCAGTTACGGCAGCGGGCGCCGCGCCGGGATCGACGGGCGGATTGGCCGCCATGATCGCTTCGTTCTGTTCGCGCCACTTGCGCTCCATCTCTTCCATCTCGGCCTCGCGGATCATCGTCTCGACCCCCGATTTGAAGTGGTTGGACACACGGCGCACGCGCGCGATCCAGCGGCCGGCGGTGCGCAGCGCCATCGGCAGGTCTTTGGGCCCGATCACCACGATCGCAACGATCGCGATGAGCAGGAATTCGGATGGTGCGATATCGAACATCGGGTCGGATCAGCGGCCGTTACGCGTCATGCGCCGCCAACCGGCCCCGTCGTGTCGGCAGGGATCACCGGCGCCACTGGCTGCACCGGGGCCACGGGGGCCGGTGGAACCTGCGATGCGGGCGGAATCTGCGAAGGCGGGGGCGTTGCCGGACGGTTGGTTTCTTCGCTCATGCCTTCCTTGAAGCTTTTGATGCCTTTGCCGAAATCGCCCATCATGTCGGAAATCCGGCCGCGACCGAACAGGACGAGGACGACGAGCGCAACAATGATCAGGTGTGGTAGGGACAGGCCGCCCATGAAAATTCTCCTTCAATCTTTCCCAGATAGGCGCTTTCCACACCGATCGCCAGATGCTTGCGTCGAAAGGGCGCTGCTATTCGTCGATTTTGCCGGCCAGCGCGGCATCGGCCGCGTCATTATCCGTCAGCGCGGCATAAGCGGTGTCGATTGGATCGAGCAGGCCTGCGGCACGCAGTTCGTCCAGCCCCGGCAGATCACGCCGCGTCGCGAGGCCGAAATGGGCCAGGAACGCGGGCGTGGTCGCATAGATCGTCGGGCGCCCGGGGGTTTCCCGGCGCCCGGCAATCCGCACCCAGCCGGCCTCCATCACCACGTCGATCGTGCCGCGCGCAGTCTGCACGCCGCGGATCGCCTCGATCTCGGCGCGGCTCACCGGCTCGTGATAGGCGATGATCGCCAGCGTCTCGATCGCCGCACGCGACAGCTTGCGCGGGTCTTCGCGTTCGCGGCGCAGCAGGTGCGCCAGATCAGGCGCGGTCTGAAAATGCCAGTACCCGCCGCGCTCGACCAGTTCGACCCCGCGTCCGGCATAATGCGCGGATAATACGCCGAGTGCCGCAGCGACGGCCGCGCCGCCCAGATGCCGGCTGATGTCATCGAGCGACAACGGCGTTTCGGAGGCAAACAGCGTTGCCTCGACCGCGCGGGCGAGGTCATCGTAAACCTCACTCATGCCGCGCGCACGCGCAACGGGCCGAACACTTCGTCCTGCGCCAGCTCGGCACGACCCTGTTTGGCCAGTTCAAGCGCAGCGGCAAAATGCGACGCCAGCGCCGAGCGCGTCAGGCGCGGATCGGCGTGGGGCTCGGCGCGCGGCAGCAACTGGCGCAGATCAATCCAGTCGCGCGCGACACCCAGCATCCGCGACAGGCGTTCAAGCGCAGCCTCCAGCGTGATCACCGGGCGTTCGCGAACCATGTGCACCACCGGCGTGTTGCGCACCTTGATGGCGCCATAAGCCAGGATCAAATCATAGAGACTGGCAGTCCAGCGCGATTTGCGATCGACGCTGACGCCTTCGGGCTGGCCATGCGCAAAGACATCGCGGCCCAACCGGTCGCGCGCCAGCAGCCGCGCCGCAACATCGCGCATCGCGCCCAGCCGTTGCAGCCGCAGTTGCAGGCGCAACGCCAGTTCCTCGGGACTTGGCTGAATTTCCGTATCGCGTGGCAGCAACAACAGCGATTTGAGATAGGCCAGCCAGGCCGCCATCACGAGATAATCGGCCGCCAGTTCCAGCCGCAACGATTGCGCCCCGTTGATATAGCCGAGGTACTGGTCGACCAGGTCGAGGATCGAGATCCGCCGCAAATCGACCTTCTGCCGCCGCGCCAGATCGAGCAGCAGATCGAGCGGTCCTTCCCAGCCATCGAGTTCGAGATACAGCGCGCCGTCTTCGCCAGGCGCCGGCTCGATCGGCAGCCAGTCGCTTTCTTCGATCACGTCACAAGAGCCAGCAGCGCATTGCCCTTTGCGGTGAGTGCGGCTTGACGCAGCGCCAGATCGACCGGCGCAATGTCCGTCGCGGCGAGCGCCGCCGTCAAACGCGCACCAGCTTGCGGCGTCATCGGCGGCAGGGCCGCGGCAATTCCGGTCATGTCATCCATCCGCGCCCAGCAATTGAGCGCAAGATCGCACCCTGCCGCAACCGCACGCGCCGCGCGTTCGGGGATCGTGCCGGTCAGCGCCGCCATGTCGAGATCGTCGGACAGCAGCAGCCCCGAAAACCCGATCGCCCCGCGCACCACATCGCCGATCACCCGCGCAGACAGTGTCGCAGGCGCAGCAGCATCCCACGCGGTGTAAAGGACGTGCGCAGTCATCGCGATCCTGGCCGTGGCCAGCGCGCGAAACGGCGCAAGATCGGTTTCGAGCGTGGCGGCATCTGCAGTCACTGTCGGGAGTGCCTTGTGGCTGTCGGCAGTCGCGCGGCCGTGGCCCGGCATGTGCTTTACGACGCCTGTCACGCCGGCGCGGGCCAGCCCGTCCAACACCGCACGGCCCAGTGCGGCCACGCGCAGCGGTTCCGCGCCCAGCGCGCGATCGCCGATGACGTCGTCCGCGCCCGGCTGGCGCACATCGAGCAGCGGCAGGCAATCGACAGTGATGCCGGCGTCCGCCAGATCGAGCCCAAGCGCCTCGGCATTGGCACGCGCGGCCTCGATCGCGCTGATCGGTGCCAGATCGTACAACCGGTCGAATACGCCCTGCGGCGGATAGGGGCCCCATTGCGGCGGTTTCATCCGCACGACGCGGCCGCCTTCCTGGTCGATGCAGATGAATGTGCGACTGCGGCCGTGCAGCGTGCGCAAGTCATCGGTCAGCGCGCGCAATTGCGCGCGGCTTTCGATGTTGCGGCCAAACAGGATATAGCCCGCCGGATCGACCTCGCGGAAAAACGCGCGCTCATCGGCGGTAAGGACGAGGCCGGACAGGCCGAATATGGCTGGAAGCATGATCGGTCGGACATGCCGCAAGCGGGGTCATGTGTGCAAGCGTCTTGCGTGATGCGCCGGGGAATGCGCTTTGCCGTGGTTTTGTTGTGTGGCCGTTACCCAGTCGTCCGTGGTCTTGCTGCCTATCCCGACGTTGTCCTGGACTTGCCGCCCCCTCCCCACGTCGTCCCGGACTTGATCCGGGACAAGGCTTTCTTTGGCGCACCGTGGAAAGGACAAAGAAGCACAATCCCGGATCAAGTCCGGGATGACGATGGGGTTGGGGATGGAGTTTGGCACCGGCGCTGGCGCTGGCTGGTGCCCCCAACTACCCTAGCGCTTGACCTGGCACTTTACGCCGTCGGCTTCCAGATGGCTGCACAGGCTGGTGGCTGCGCTGCCGTCGGACGCCAGTGCCTGCAGGCGGTAGACGGTGCCGATATCGGCTTTGCCTTCGACCACGCGGTGGTTGAGGCCTTTGAGCAGCTCGTTGGCCGCGGTCAGGCGCGACCAGGCTGATTGCGCCAGGGCTTCGGTGGAATAGGCGCCGACCTGTACGGCCACGCCGCCGCCGGTCGGGGCCGCTGCCGCCACGTGCTGGGGGGGCGCGGGCGGGACGGGTGTTGCCGCCGGACTTGGCGCAGCCGATGCCGCAACCGCAGGCGGCGGCGTCGTCCCGGCGCTGCCGGCAAGGCTCGCATCGGGGTGTTCGCCCTGGCTGACCTTGAAGCTCGAATCGCCGGTGCCGGCAAACTTCTTGCCGCCGGGATCGCCGGGCGCGACTTTGTACGGGTCCTTGCTCGCCTCGATCAGACTGCCATCGGCCGGTTTCGACGAGCCACCGCGATGCGTGACCCAGTAGATGCCGTCGACCAGCAGGGCCAGCACGATAAGCGCCACGACAGCCAGTGCGATCATCCGGTGATGGCCACTGTTGCGCTGCCGCTCTTCAAAATCGTCGGCGCCTTCGAGCCAGGGCAGGCGTTCCTGATCACCCAGGTCAAGCGATGGCGCAGCTTCATGGCTGTCGAACACACTGTCTTCGGGTTTGTGAAACGCGCCTTCGCGGGGTTCGCCGTGCGGGATTACTCCGTGATAATCGCCGTGTTCGCCCGGCCCGTTATCACCATGCCCGTTATCGCCCGGCCCGTTCTCACCATGCCCGTTATCATCCGTGTGCATGCCCCGCACTCCCTTCGAATTGACAGGTGCTACAACTCTTCGGCAGCCGTCACACCCAGAATAGCCAGACCGTTCCTGATAACCTGCCCGATCTGCGTCGCGAGGAACAGCCGCGCGGCGGTCAACGCCGGATCGCCTGCGACGATATAGCGTTTATCGGGTCTGTCGTTACCGACGTTCCAATATGCGTGAAACCCTGCGGCAATATCGTTAAGAAAGAATGCTACCCGGTGCGGTTCACGCGCATGCGCCGCACTTTCGATGATGCGCGGGAATTGCGCGACGAGCCGGATCAGCGCCAGTTCCTCGTCGCCCAGCAGCGCCAGATCGGGCGCTTCGCCAGGGAAAAGCCCTTCCGCTGCCGCTTTGCGCAGGGTCGAACACACCCGGGCATGGGCATATTGCACATAAAACACCGGATTGTCTTTCGACGCCTCGACCACTTTGGCGAAATCGAAATCCATCTGCGCGTCGGGTTTGCGCGACAACATGGTAAACCGCACGACGTCGCGGCCGACCTCGCTCACGACATCGGCCAGCGTGACGAAGGTGCCCGCGCGCTTCGACATTTTTACCGGCTGCCCGTCGCGCAGCAACTGGACCATCTGCACCAGCTTCACTTCGAACGGTTTTGGCGTGCCCTGCGCGCCGGTCAGCGCGGCGACAGCAGCGCGGATGCGCTTGACCGTGCCGGCATGATCCGCGCCCCAGATATCGACGAGCGCGTCGGCGGTTTCGCTTTTCTGGAAATGGTAGGCCAGATCGGCACCGAAATACGTCCAGCCGCCATCCGACTTGCGAATCGGGCGGTCCTGGTCATCGCCAAACCGGGTCGAGCGGAACAGCGGCAGTTCGACCGCTTCCCAGTCGTCGAGAACTTTGCCCTTCGGCGCTTCGAGCACCCCGTCGTAAACCAGATCGTGCGCGCGCAGCCACGCTTCGGCGGCGGCGGGTTTGCCCGATGCCTGCAACACGGCTTCCGAACTGAACACATCGTGGTGGATGCCCAGCAGCGCCAGATCGGCGCGGATCATCACCATCATCGCCGCGACCGCGCGCGTGCGGAACAGCGCCAGCCACTCGCCTTCGGGCGCAGCGGCATAACGATCACCGTATTCGGCGGCCAATTCCTGCCCGATCGGTACCAGGTAATCGCCGGGGTAAAGGCCTTCGGGAATGTCACCGACCGCCTCGCCCAGAGCCTCACGATACCGGATGTGGACCGAGCGTGCGAGCACGTCGACCTGGCCGCCGGCGTCATTGATGTAGTATTCGCGGATGACGGTGTGCCCGGCAAAGCCCAGCAACGTCGCCAGCGCATCGCCGACGACTGCGCCGCGGCAATGGCCCATGTGCATCGGCCCCGTCGGATTGGCCGACACGTATTCGACATTGACGGTGCTGCCCTGCCCCAGGGCCGACCGGCCATAGTCATCGCCGGCTTGCGCGATCAGGCGCAATTCGCCCAGCCAGGTTTCAGGCGTCAGCCGCAGGTTGATGAATCCCGGCCCGGCAATCTCTGCCGAGATCACCCGCGCATCCTTGCGCAATTCATCGATCAGCAGCGCGGCCAGCGCGCGCGGATTGGTGCCCGCAGGTTTTGCCAGCACCATTGCCGCATTGGTCGACAGATCGCCATGCGCGGGATCGCGCGGCGGCTCGGTCGTGACGCCGCCACGCGCCAGCCCGGCGGGCAATGCGCCGCCAGCAACCAGCGCATCGAGCGCGCAATCGATCACGCCGGCAAATTCGGCGAACAGGGTGAGATTGGGGACGGTATGGGTCATGGTTATCTGTCCGGTCATAGCGGATTGTGCCGCAAGAGAGAAATAACCCCCTCTATCCGGGATTTGGGAAATTCAGGTCAGCGCGCAATAGCCAACCTGGGATCGCATCACCGCGTGGCGTTGTACGACAGTTGCTGGTCGGTCATCTGGAACCCGATCAGCACTTCGAACGAGGTCCTGGCCAGCGCGGCTTTCACATCGGGCAGCGACAGCGGATCGACCGCTGCATCGGTGTCGCCGGGCTTGCGCTTGCGCAACAGGCGCTCGCGGATCGCCTTGGGCAGAGTCGCCTCGTCGCGGCTGATCACGCTTGTCGCGGTGCCGTGCGCTGTTGCGCGATCCTGGCCATCGGCAAATTCGACCGACACCGCGCCCAGATGCTTGGCCACGATCGTCGTGCCGGCGCGCTGCACCACCGAGAAATACGGATAGCTGATCCGCCGCGCGCCATGCGTGTCGTTGCGGCGCACCATCACGTCGAAATCGATTTTCGTCGTCAATTCGGGCAGGCCCGCTGAATTGTTGCAATGACTGCGCAAGTTGGTGAGCGTGGCGACCGTATCGATAGCGGTCGAATCCACCCGACCCGGGGCCAGCACCGTCACATCACCGGTCATTTCGGGAATTTCGACGATCGGGCACGGGGTGCGCAGCGCGGTCACGCCGACCGTATCATCCACCACCAGCTCACCATGGTTCTTGGCACAGCCAGCCAGCGCCAGCATCGAGACCATAAGCAGCGTGACGGGCGCACCGATACGGGCAAGTCGGGGAAGTCTGGCGGGCAACGTTGTGGCAGACATTTGGGCGCGCAATCCTTAAAGGCGGTATATCGTCGTAAACGAGGCAGGCGCCGAACACCTGCGGCCCCTCTGTAGACAGCCACGTCGCTTAGGGCAATCGCCGCGGATTTTTCTGAAAAAACCGGTTCCACCTTGTCCGCGTGATGCTCTAGAGACTTTGTCATGACCATGGAACCGGCCCATCCGCTGATCGACAAATCCACCCCTGAGGATCGCGAAAAGCTTCGCGTGCTGATCGCGGCGCCGCGCGGGTTTTGCGCCGGCGTCGATCGTGCAATCGAAATCGTCGAGCGCGCGATCGCCCGCTATGGCGCGCCGGTCTATGTGCGCCACGAAATCGTCCACAACCGCTATGTCGTCGACGGGCTGAAAGCCAAAGGCGCGGTGTTCGTCGAAGAGCTCAACGAAGTGCCCGATGGCGCGCCGGTGGTGTTTTCGGCGCACGGCGTGCCCAAAAGCGTGCCCGCCGATGCCACCTCGCGCGGGCTCGACTGGCTCGATGCGACATGCCCGCTGGTCAGCAAGGTTCATCGCCAGGCCGAGCGCCAGGTCGAAGCCGGCCGCCACATCCTGTTTATCGGCCATCGCGGCCATCCCGAAGTCATCGGCACGATGGGCCAGGTGCCCCACGGCAACATGACGCTGGTCGAAACGGTCGCCGATGTCGCCGCGCTCGACCTGCCCGCCGGCCTGCCGCTTGCCTATCTGACCCAGACGACGCTGTCGGTCGACGATACCATCGCGATCATCACGGCGCTGACCGCCCGGTATCCCGAAATCGTCGGTCCGCGCGGCGAAGACATCTGTTATGCGACGTCGAACCGGCAGGATTCGGTCAAGGCCATCGCCGGCGATTGCCAGCTGGTGCTGGTGATCGGCGCGCCCAACAGTTCGAATTCGCTGCGCCTGGTCGAAGTCGCCGAACGCAGCGGCGCGCGCAGCCATCTGATCCAGCGCGGCAGCGAGATCCAGGCCGAGTGGCTGGCGGGCGTGGATACGGTCGGCGTGACCGCCGGGGCCTCGGCGCCCGAAGTGCTGGTACGCGAAGTGATCGACCGGCTGGGCGAGATGCGCGCGATCACGACCGAAACGGTCAGCACGGCCGAAGAACACATGGTGTTCAAGTTGCCGCGCCAGCTGCTCGACTGACGATAATGGCGGTTTATACGCATTTGCGCGCAGAGGATATCGCCGAGCTGATCGCCGCTTACGACGTGGGCACGCTGGTCAGCGCCAAGGGCATTGCCGAGGGAGTGTCGAACAGCAACTGGCTGATCGAGACGACGGGCAATACCGGAGCCGGCGCGCGCTACATCCTGACCATGTACGAATTTCGCATCGATACCGACGAATTGCCGTATTTCCTGTCGTTGCTCGATCATCTGGCGGCGCATGGCTGCCCGGTGCCGCGCACGATCCATGACCGCGAGGGCGCGCTGTATCGCAAGATCGGCGACAAGTCGGTAGCACTCATCGAATTCCTCCCCGGCGTTTCCGTGGGCATGCCGACCCCGGCGCTGGCGCGCGCGGTCGGCGGCGAACTGGCAAGACTGCATCTGGCCGCGGCCGATTTTCCTGCCACACGCGCCAACACGATGGGCATTGCCGAATCGGCACGTCTGGCGGTGGAATGCGGCAGCGACGCGCTGGCGGGGATCGATCCTGCACTGGCCGCGCTGATCGCGCAGGATCTGCCGCGCATTGCCGCAGCCTGGCCCACCGATCTGCCGCGATCGGTGATCCATGCCGATCTGTTTCCCGACAACGTGCTGGTGCTGGGCGATACGATCACCGGGCTGATCGATTTTTATTTCGCATGCAACGACGTGACTGCGTACGATCTGGCGGTGACGCATCTGGCGTGGTGCTGGGATGACACCGGATTCCGCCAGGATCTGTCGCGTGCGATGCTGGCGGGGTATGAAGCGGTGCGCCCGTTGTCTTCGCCCGAGCGCGACGCCTTGCCGCTGCTGGCACAAGGCGCTGCATTGCGGTTTGTCATGAGCCGCGCCTATGACTGGATAAATACCCCGGGCGATGCGCTGGTCACGCGCAAGGACCCGCTGCCGCTGGCACAGCGGTTGATGTTCTATCGCGACAACACAGGACTGTTCGTTTGAAATCGGTCGAGATTTTTACCGATGGCGCGTGCAAGGGCAATCCGGGCAAGGGCGGCTGGGGCGCCTTGCTGCGCATCGGCGGGCATGAAAAGGAATTGTCGGGGTCCGACCCTGCCACCACCAACAACCGCATGGAAATGATGGCGGTCCTGCGCGCTTTCGAGGCGTTGCGCGAACCATGCGCGGTACGGCTGCATACCGACAGCCGCTATGTGATCGACGGCATGACCAAATGGATGTTCGGCTGGATCAAAAAAGGCTGGAAGACCGCGGACAACAAGCCGGTCAAGAACGAAGACCTGTGGCGGGCGCTGGCCGAGGCCGCAAAAGGGCACAAGGTCGACTGGATCTGGGTCAAGGGCCACGCCGGCCATGTCGAGAACGAGCGCGTGGACAAGCTGGCCAGCGACGCCGCGCGGGCGGCTTAGCTAACGCTCGTCATAAATCCGGAATGACGAGGTGTGGTGGGGTTAGAGCGTGATGACATTAGATTGACCCACCGTGACGGAGCCGATTTTGGCCCAGCGCGAGGATTGAGGAGGGAGCAATGCTGGCCCATTGTGACCGACGAAAGACGCTGCGATGGGCCAAAAGCGGCCCGCCCCTTCGGGGTTGCCCTGAAAAGCCCCGTGACAGCGTCGCAGCACTTGCACGGGGCAACCAGCCCGCGCTGCGTGCTGCTTCTCGCCACGAGACTTTTCAGGGCAATCACTGTGGGTCAATCTAATGTCATCACGCTCTAGGTTGCGAACCGCCCCGGCGCATAAACCGTTGCATCCAGACGCTCGGTCATCGCATCACGCGCATGCCCCAGCAGCAATTGCGCGGCCAGTCGCGCGGCGGCCGGCGCGGTCTGGATACCGAAGCCGCCCTGCCCTGCAAACCAGAAGAAGCCTGGCACCAGCGGATCGAAGCCATAGACCGGCAGGCGGTCCGGCGCAAAGCTGCGCAGGCCTGCCCAACGCCGTTCGACCGCCGCGACGCGCCAGTCCAGCACGTGTTCGAACCGGTCGATCGCGATCGCGACATCGAGTTCCTCAGGGGCGACGTCGTGCGCCACATCGGGGGTTTCGTCGTGGGGCGACACCAGCACCCGGCCGCTTTGCGGTTTGACGTAGAAATCGCCGTCGATGCCGAAAGTCAGGGGCATGTCGGCAGGTGCCACCGGGTCGGTGCGCATCTGCACGATCGTGCGGCGCAGCGGAGTTATGCCCAGCGGCGCGGCGCCGGCCAGTTCCGCGACCCCATCGGCCCAGGCGCCGGCAGCATTGACGACAATACCGGCGCGCACGGTGCCGCCGGGCCATGACAGCTGCCAGCCGGCGCTCCCCTGGTCCCTGGCGCGCGCGATCGTATCGATCCGCGCGCGGAGTTTGACCACGCTGCCAGATCGCCGTGCCAGGCCCAGATAAAGCTGATGCAGCCCCGCCACATCGATATCCGCGCCGCGCCCTTCATAGGCGCCGTGGCACCATTCGGGCCGCAATCCGGGCACCAGCGCGGCAATCTGCGCGCGATCCAGCATCCGGACATCGACGCCCAGCCCGGAAAACCGGTCGACGAATTGCTCGATGCGTTCACGATCCTGCGCGCGGCCGATCGTCAGGCCGCCGCGCGGGCTCAAAAATCCGTGGTCGGCCAGAAATCCGCCCGAGGCGAGCGTCAGCGGGACGACACCGGGGCCGCCATAGCTTTCCTCCCAATAGGCGGCCGAGCGCCCGGTGGTGTGATAGCCCGGCGCGTCCTCCGCCTCGACAATCGCGACGCGGACCGGCGCCGCGCTGACGCATTCGGCCGCCAGACTGGCACCGGCGATCCCGGCGCCGATGATCACGATATCGAACACTTCGTTCATGCCGGCACTTCGCGCGGGGCGACCCGGTCGAGGAAACACGTGATCTGCGCCAGGACATGATCGCGCACGGGATCGGCCTCACGCAGCAATTCATGCGCGGCCTCGCGCCCGAATTCGGCCAGTTGACCGCGCGGCAGGCGCGCCGCGATTCGTGCGATCGCCGGCCACGACACCAGCGCATCCTTGCGCGCGGCCAGCGTCAGCACCGGCACGTCGACCGATTCGATCAGTCCCGGCTCACCCAGCCTGACGATCGAATCGCTCGCCTTGCGCACCCAGTCCCAGCTCGCCGGGCCCATATCGAGTTCGGGTCGGCGCAACCGCCACCACAGCTCGTCGGAATAGCGATTGCCATCGTGCGTCAACGACATTCCCCGTTTGGACTGGCTCTGCCCGGGGCGCTCGCCATCTTTCCACGCCGGGCGCGCGCTGTCTCCGATCCGGCACATCGCCTGCGCGAATGCGGGCTGCAGCCGGGCGGGCACCGGCGTGACAAACCCCAGCATCGGCGCGCTCAGCACCAGCGCGTCGGGCCGCACCCCCCGCTCCATCCTGCTGCGCTCGGCCACCGCGCGCAGCACCAGATGCCCGCCCATCGAATGCCCGATCAGCACATGGGGCCCCGGGGTTGCCGCGGTCCAGCTCGCCCAGAAATTGGCCAAATCGTTGACCCAGGCCGAAAATCCCTGCGTTCCGCCCAGCCGCGGATCGCGATGATATCGCCCCGATCCCGCCTGCCAGCGCCAGTCCATCGCAGTAACGCGCCAGCCCTGCTGGTGCCAGCCGTCGAGCGTTTCGAGGTATTTCTCGTAGAAATCGGCCCGCCCCGGCAGGAACAGCAGCGAGCCGCGCGGCGGCTGGCCGGCGGTTTGCCGACCCGACCAGTCGATGCGGCGAATCGCAAACCCGTCGGGCGCACGCCATACCGATTCGAGCGCGTGGGGCGGTATCGCCCGCCGCCCGGCCGGTGCATCGGCGGGCGTCATGACAGCAGCTTTTGCATGCAGCGTATCCGTCAAGAGAAGCCTCTTCACCGAAATTCGAAGGCCCGGAATCCGCGGGCAACCTTGGTTACTATTTGGTAAGTGATTGTCCCGCATAAGACCCGTCATGCAGGGAACATCCATCGTTTACGGACTGGTCGGGGCCTTGGCAATCGCGCTGCTGATTGCCGCCTTTACCGATATCCGCCGCCGCCAGATCGACAACTGGCTCAATGCCGCGATCGCTTTGGGCGCACCGCTATTCTGGTGGGCGACGGGGTTGTCGGTGTGGCCGGGCATGGCGCTGCAACTGGGTCTGGCGCTGGCGACATTTGTCGTGCTCGCGGGCTTGTTTGCGATCCGCGCGATGGGTGGCGGCGATGTCAAGTTGTTGACGGCATTGGCGCTTTGGCTGCCTGCGATGCTGTTCATGCGGCTGTTGCTGATCATGGCGATCGCCGGTGGCGTGCTCACCGTGGCGCTGGGCATGTGGCACATTTCGCGCCGCCAGACCGGCCGCCTCAAAATTCCTTATGGCGTGGCAATCGCGGTGGGGGGGTTGTGGACTCTGGCCAGCGCGGATGCCGCGCACTGGCATGATGGATCGGCAGGGGTGCACGCCAATCACGCCCAGCCGGCCATCATGGTCCAGGCGGCAAATTCACCATCTTCAAACCCGGCATCACCGACCCCGGCAGCGCCGTCGCAAGCGCACCGGCCAGCGGGTCATTGAACCGCGCAAAAACCAAATAGGCCATTCTTAACCAATTTGGCGCATCATTACGGCGTTCGAATAACAAGGGCAGGACACGCAAGTCATGGACAGGAAGAAGCTGCTACTGCTGGTTGGGGCCTTGTTCGTGGCAATCGTCACGAGCCTGCTTGCCCGCGCCATGCTGATCGGCGCCGCCGCGCCGCAAGCCGCAGCCGCGGCCAAAATCCTCGACGGACCCAAAGTGCTGGTCGCCCAGCGCGCCCTGCCCATCGGCACCATCATCACCGCCGATTCGGTCTCGTTTCAGCCATGGCCGCGCGATCTGGTCCAGGATGCCTATTTCATCCAGGACAAGACCGACATGACCAAGCTGCTCGGCACGGTGGTCAAGAACCCGGTCACTGCGGGCCAGCCGATGACCACCGGATCGCTGGTTGCGCCAGGTGATCGCGGCTTCCTGGCCGCTGCGCTCGGGCCCGGCATGCGCGCGGTGACCATCCCGGTCAGCAGCCGCACCGGAGTAGCCGGCTTCGTGTTTCCCGGTGACCATGTCGACCTGCTGCTGACGCAGACGGTCGCGCCGGGCACCGGCGAGACGCAACCGCTGCGCGCCACCGAAACCATTCTCAAGAACCTGCGCGTGCTCGCCACCGACCAGTCCACCGATCAGGAAACGGTCGAGGGCAAGACCCGCGTCAAGGGTTTCAGCCTGGTCACGGTCGAAACCACGCCCAAGATCGCCGAAGAGCTGTCGGTTGCCGAATCGATCGGCACGATCAGCCTGTCACTGCGCTCGATCGCCGACAATTCGGCCGAGCTGGAACAGGTGGTCGCCTCGGGCCAGGTCAAGGTGCCCCACGGCGCCAGCAAGGCCGAGGAAGACAGCCTGCTGAAAGCCGCGATCGCCAAGCCTGTCGACAAGTCGACCAGCTTTGTCACCGGCGGCGACGTCTCGCGCTTTCAGCGCAAGACGATGCCGACCGCCGCCACGATCAACGGTGTGAACGAACATCCCGCAATGGCGCCTGCCGCACCCGGCGTATCGGCCGGCCCCGTGGTTCATCGCGGCCCCACGGTGCGCGTGACGCGCGGCAAGGAAACGATCGAAGTGCCGGTTGCGCCGGTGCCGCGGATCGTCGCCGTTGGCCCGATGGGAGTGCTCTGATCATGCGCCGCATTCAACCCAGCGTCCTTCCCGGCGCGAAAGGCAAGACGATGAAACTGCGTTTGCTAACATCGGCGCTCGGCATGGCGGCTGTCGCTGCGCTGCCGGCCCTGGTCGCTCCGCTGGCGGCAAAGGCCGACCTGCACCAAAAATGGTCAGGCATGCCCCGGCGCCATTCGAATGCGACGCCGCCGGTCATGCTGGGCACGCCCGGCATCACCGCACCCGCCCGCTCCATGGCGCTCGGCATCGGCCGCGGCGAACTGGTCACGCTGCCATCGAACATGACCGACGTGTTCGTCGCCAATGACACGGTTGCCGATGTCCAGGTCAAATCGGGCAACCAGCTGTATGTGTTCGGCAAGACCGGCGGCGAAACCACGGTCTATGCCAGCAACGCCCGCGGCGAAATCGTGTGGTCGTCCAACATCCGCGTCGGCACCAATCTCGACAGCGTGGAACAGATGCTGCGCATGGCGATGCCCGATGCACGGATCGTCACGACGACGATGAACAACACCGTGCTTCTGACCGGCATCGTTGCCGCACCCGAAGACGCAGCCGAGGCCGAACGCCTGACCAAGGCGTTCGTCGGCGAAAAGACCGTCGTGATCAGCCGCCTGAAAATGGCGACCCCGCTGCAGGTCAACCTGAGCGTTCGGATTGCCGAAGTCAGCCGGTCGCTGACGCGCAGCATCAGCACCAACCTGGCCAGCGTTTCGACGACGGCCGGCGGTTTCCAGTACGGCATCGGCCAGGGATCGAACTTTTTCGCATCCGGGAACACCGCCGTACCGCTGGGCGTCGGGACACAGGCCAGCGCCTATATCCCGGTGCCCACCAACGTCACCGCGACCAATCCGCTGGGCCTGACCTCGACCGCCGGCATCGGCGTGACAGCCGGCCAGATCGGCAGCACGATCGGCCTGACGGGCAAATTGCTCGGGCTCAACCTGCTGGCGGCACTCAACCTTGGCGAACAGATCGGCCTGGTGTCGACACTGGCCGAACCGAACCTGACCGCCCTGTCGGGTGAAACCGCCGAATTCCTGGCGGGCGGTGAATACCCGATCCCGATCAGCACCGGGCTTGGCGCGACCTCGGTCGAATACAAGAACTATGGTGTCAGCCTGTCCTATACGCCCACGGTTCTGGCCAATGGCCGGATTTCGCTGCGGGTGCGGCCCGAAGTGTCGGAGCTGAGCAGCCAGGGCGCTGTGACCATCAACGGCTTTTCGGTGCCAGCGCTGACCGTGCGGCGCGCCGAAACCACCGTCGAACTGGGGTCAGGCCAAAGCTTCATGATCGCCGGCCTGTTGAAGAACAACAGCCAGAACACGATCAGCAAGCTGCCCGGCGCAGGCGACATTCCGGTGCTGGGTTCGCTGTTCCGCTCGACCAATTACCAGAAGGGCGAAACCGAACTGGTGATCGTGGTCACGCCGTACCTGGTCAAACCGGTCGATGCCAACCAGATCGCGCTGCCGACCGATGGCTTCAAGGCTGCCGACGCAGTGCGCCAGTTGCTCGGCAACGAGGAGACCAACGGCAAAAAGGGCGAAACGCGGCCAAAGCCGACCGAACTGCCCGCGACGCAATACGCGCCCGGCACGTTGCCCCCGGCAACAGGGCCCAAAGTCGGCGCCGCAACGACCGATACCGTGCCCGATACGGGCGACAAGGTCCGGTCAAAGAACAAGCAGCAGGCGAGCGCAGACACGCAGCCCGGCTTCAGCATCCAGTGAAAGGCGAACCCGTCATGACGCTCACGCTTCATTCCGCCCGCGCACATCTGCGCTCCGGTCTTGGCATGGCCGCGCTCGGCCTTGGCCTGATGCTGTCTGCATGCGGTGGCATGCCGACCAATGCGTCGCTCGAAAGCGTGCATCAGCCCATCGTCCAGCACACCAATTACACGCTCGACGTGGCGCCGCTGCCGCAGGGCGGGCTCGATCCTGCGCAGCAGCACCGGCTCAACGACTGGTTTGCCGGGCTCGGGCTGAAATTCGGTGATCACATCGGGCTCGACGATCCTGTCGACAGCGACCTGACGCATGTCGCGGTCGAAGCAGTCGCTGGCCGCTATGGCCTGATCCTCGATCGCACCGCGCCGGTTACCGAAGGCGTCATCGCGCCGGGCTATGCCCGCGTCGTGGTCTCACGCGCCTTTGCCAGCGTGCCGGGCTGTCCCGACTGGTCGGCCAAGTCCGATGCCAATTACAACAACGCAACGTCGAAAAACTATGGCTGCGCGGTCAACACCAACCTGGCGGCGATGGTCGCCAACAAGGAAGACCTGATCCACGGCCAGGGCGGCAATGGCGATACGGTCGTGCTGACCAATACCAAGGCCATCGACGCCTATCGCCTGAAAGCGCCCACCGGCGGCACCGCGCTGAAACAGATTTCTTCGCAGAACACCCAGTAACGCAAACCAGTAACCGTCACCTGCGCTTAATCCGCACCATCTGCACATAAGGACATCACGCGATGAACGCGCCATGGAAGACCGGCAACCGCGACATCTTTTCCGCCTTTGTGTGCGATGATGTCTCTCTCGATACGTTGCGCTCGGTCGCCATCGAAATGGGCTGGCCGCCCGAAAAGGTAATGAAGGGCGGATTGCGCAATGCAGTCCAGTCGCTGGCAGTCGCCGCGAGCCCTTCGATCCTGATGGTCGACCTGTCGGAAAGCGGTGATCCGCTGAACGATATCAACGGCCTTGCCGAAGTGTGCGAGCCGGGCACGGTGGTGATCGCCATCGGCCAGGTCAACGATGTGCGGCTGTATCGCGATCTGGTCGCCTCGGGCATCCAGGACTATCTGCTCAAGCCGCTGGCGCCCGCGCAATTGCGCGACACGCTGGTGCAGGCACAGGCCATTTTTGCCGCCCCGCGCGGCAGCGATGCCGCCGCCGGCAAGACGCATATCGCGACAGCCGTCGTCGGTACGCGCGGCGGCGTCGGCGCCTCGACGATTGCGACCTCGCTTGCGTGGATGTTGAGCGCCGATAACAAGATGCCGACCGCACTGCTCGATCTCGATGTTCATTTCGGCACCGGCGCGCTGACGCTCGATCTGGAACCGGGCCGCGGTCTGACCGACGCGATCGACAACCCCAGCCGCATCGACGGCCTGTTCATCGAACGCGCGATGATCCGCGCCAACGACAATCTGGCGATCCTGTCGGCCGAAGCGCCGATCAGCTCGCCCTTGCTGACCGATGGCACCGCCTTCGTCCAGCTGATCGAGGAATTCCGTCACGCCTTCGAGGCGACGGTGGTCGACCTGCCGCGCAACATGCTGATCAATTTCCCGCAATTGCTGGCCAATATGCATGTCGTGGTGGTTGTCACCGAGCTTACCCTGTCGGGCGCGCGCGACGGCATCCGTATCCTGTCGTGGCTGAAATCGAACGCGCCGCACACCAAGGTGATCACGGTTGCCAACAAGGTGGCCGCAGGCGTCGGCGAAATCAGCCGCAGCGATTTCGAAACCTCGATCGAGCGCAAGCTGAGCTTCGTCATCCCGCACGATGCCAAGGCGGCGGCCAATGCGGCCAAGCTGGGGCAGACGTTCGTCGGTGCCAATCGCGCGGCCAAGACGACCACTGCGATTCGCGCGATCGTCGATACGATCATCGCCAGCAACGGCGACCAGGAGGCAGCGCCGGTCGGCGCTGCTGGCAAGCTGGGCGGCAAATTGGGCGGCAAGGGCGCGAAAGCCGTACCTGCCGATGCAGGCGTCGGCGCGGGCAAAGGCTCGGGCTCGATGATGCAGCGTTTCGCGATCAAGAAGCTGCTGACCAAATCCAAAGCGGGCGCCAACGCCTGATCCGATGAACCCGTCCGCTTCCGCCTGAAGCCGGGCGGATCCCTTGCCACCAACCGCAGGTCACGCGATGCAGTCCTTGCCTATCATGCTACTGGTCTTTGGCGCGGTGTTCCTGCTGGGCGTGATTGCGATCATGTTCAGCGGACCCAGCGCAAACCGCCAGGTCGCGCGCCGGTTGCACGCGGTGCGGCTGCGCCATTCGGACAGCGCCGTCGACAAGGTCGAGGCGCAGTTCCGCAAGGCTGTCGCCCAGCGCGCGCCATCCGCCTATCGCACCGCCGGATCGCAATCGCGCAAGGAAGCGCTGCGGCTGCGGCTGGTCCGCACCGGCAAGGGGTGGACCGTACCGCAATACATGTATGCCTCGATCGGCCTGACTGCGGTACTGACACTGCTGATCCTGCTGAAAAGCGGATCGCTGGGACTGGCGCTGGCGATCGGCGTCGTGATCGGTGCGGGCTTTCCGCATATGGCGGTCAATTTCCACATCAAGCGCCGGCTCAACAAATTTACCACGCGCTTTCCCGATGCGCTCGAACTGCTGACCCGCGGCCTGCGTTCGGGCCTGCCGATCAGCGAAACGATGCACGTGGTGTCGAGCGAACTTCCGGGCCCTGTCGGCGAGGAGTTCAAGCTGATCAACGATCGCATCCGCATGGGCCGGACGATGGACGATTCGCTGCAGGAAACCGCCAACCGGCTCAACATGGCCGAATTCAGCTTTTTCTGCATCACCCTGGCGATCCAGCGCGAAACCGGCGGCAACCTGGCCGAAACGCTGGCCAACCTGGCCGACGTCTTGCGCAAGCGCGCACAGATGAAGCTGAAGATCAGCGCAATGAGCTCCGAATCCAAAGCATCTGCCTATATCATCGGGTCGCTGCCGTTCATCGTGTTCGGCCTGCTCTATTCGATCAACCCCACGTACATGGGTCATTTTTTCACTGACGAACGCCTGATCATTGCCGGATGCGGAGCCTTTCTCTGGCTCTCGACCGGCGCGTTCATCATGAAAAAAATGATCAACTTCGAAATCTGAGGCCGCAGCCATGAGCGCATCATTCAACGCCGCCGCCGGAGTGCACCACCCCACGCTGATGGGCGTCGACGTCATCATGGTCGGGTCGATGATGGCAGGCCTTGCCGCCGTCATGGTGGTGTTTGCGATCTATACCGCGGTCACGATCCGCGATCCGATGGTCAAGCGGGTCAAGGCGCTGAATGAACGGCGCGAAGAGCTGAAGGCCGGCATCGTCGTCGCCGCCAGCCGCAAGCGCCAGAGCATCGTGCGCCGCAACGACACCACCGATCGCATCCGGTCGTTCCTGTCGCGGCTCAGCGTGCTGCAGGACAGCCAGGTCAAGGCCGCGCAACAGAAACTGGCGCAGGCCGGCATCCGCAAGAAGGAATGGGCTGTTGCGATCATTCTGGCGCGGATGATCTGCCCGATCGTGATCGGCGGCCTGGCCGCGATCATGATCTATGGCGTAAACTATTTTCCGCTGTGGCCGGATTACAAGAAATTCGGCGCGTTCGCGGCGATGCTCGTATTTGCCTACAAATTGCCCGACATCTATGTGTCCAACCTCGTCGGCAAGCGCACCAAGGAAGTGCGCAGGGGCCTGCCCGACGCGCTCGACCTGCTGGTCATCTGCGCCGAGGCAGGCTTGACTGTCGACGCGGCATTCGCCCGCGTCGCGCGTGAACTGGGCCGTGCCTATCCAGAACTGGGCGACGAATTCTCGCTGACCGCGATCGAACTGTCGTTCCTGACCGATCGGCGCAGCGCGTTTGAAAACCTGGCCTATCGCGTCAATCTGGAAGCAATGCGCGGCGTGACCACGACGATGATCCAGACCGAACGCTACGGCACGCCGCTGGCATCGGCGCTGCGTGTGTTGTCGGCCGAATTCCGCAACGAACGCATGATGCGCGCCGAGGAAAAGGCCGCGCGCCTGCCCGCAATCATGACCGTGCCGCTGATCCTGTTCATCCTGCCCACGCTGTTCGTGGTGATCCTGGGCCCCGCCGCCTGTTCGATCAGCGACAACTTCCTGAACAAGAAAATGGGGTAGCCTGCAGCTCTCCCCGTCAGGGGAGGGACGGAGGTGCAGCTAGGCCTTGCGCCGTGCGCGCGCTTCGGCCCCGGCCTCGATGCTGCGCACCGACTGCATCAGTTTCTGCAGCAGTTCGGTCAGGCGCTCGGTGTCGCGCGGCGTCAGCACGGCAAATATCTGTTCGTAGGCGCTATAGGCCTGCGGCCAGATCTGGCCATAGATCGCCTGCCCCTCTTCGGTCAGTTCCAGATGGTGCGACCGGCCGTCGGCGGCATTGGGGCTGCGCCGCAGATACCCGCGGTCGTCAAGCGCCTTGCACGCGCGGTTGACCGCGACTTTGTCCATCAGCGTCGCGCGCACCAGATCACGCTGGGTCTGCGCGCCGGTATCGCCCAGGATCGCCATGATCCGCCATTCGGGAATCTTCAGCCCGAACCGTTCGCCGTATTCCTCGGCGATGTGACTCGACACCGCATTGGACGTCACTGCCATCCGGTACGGCAGGAAATGAGCAAGGCGACTTTTGGAACCGGGCATCGCCGACGTCATTATCGACTGTCCCGCACGTTGCAAGCGAAACTATCCTTCGGCAAACCGGCCCCAACGTATAATTACCTTGCGCGCGCCCCCTCAGCCATGCGCGGAAATCCCCGCCATGATGAAATCGACGGTGTGCTCGCGGTAGCGGTCGCGCAGTTCCTCGGACAGCGGCTCCTCACCATAGCAATGGCGCAACACCAGCCGTGCGGAAAAGAACCGGTCCGCCGCGCCGGTGACGGTGAAATAGAACAGCTGCGGATCGACCTGGCGAAACACACCCTGCGCCACGCCCGCGCTGATCAGGCTGTCATAGAACACGCGCAGCGGAGTCAGGTATTTGTCCGCGACCCGCCGCGCCTCGTCATCGTCGCTGTCGCGCACCAGCCGCATCAGCAGGCGGTTGAGATAGGGCACCGCGTAATAGGTATCGATGCAACGGCTGATATGGCGGCGCAGCTTTTCCTCGGGCGGCATGTCGTCGCGCGCCATCAGCGCCTCGACCGAGCGGACGATCGCCACCATGTCGCGATCGAGCAGCGCGGCCAGCATGCCCGCCTTGTTGCCGAAGTAATATTTGACCAGCGCCGAATTCAGCCCCGATCGCAGCGACAGTTCGGACAGCGAGATATCGACCTGGTCGCCATCGCGCATGATCTGCGATGCGGTCGCAAGCAGCAGGTCGCGCGCACCCTGCTGTTCGGCCGGCTCTGCGGGTAACGCCGATCTTGCGGTCATTTCGCTGTCGTTCATTGCCAAAACGGATCCTTCCCCGCGTTGTTCATCAGACCATCTCGACGATCGTCACATTGGCGACGCCGCCACCTTCGCACATCGTCTGCAGCCCGTATTTCAGACCGCGCGCCTTCAACGCGTGCAGCAATGTCGCCATCAGCTTCGTCCCCGACGCGCCGAGCGGATGGCCCAGCGCGATCGCGCCGCCGTTGACGTTCAGCCGCTCGGGATCTGCGCCGGTATGCTTTAGCCAGGCCATCGGCACCGACGCAAACGCCTCGTTCACTTCGTACAGGTCGATATCGCCGATGGTCATGCCCGCCCGCGCCAGCGCCCGGTCGGTCGCAAACAGCGGTTCCTCGAGCATGATGACCGGATCGCCCGCGGTCACGGTCAGGGTGTGGATGCGCGCCAGCGGAGTCAGGTCATAACGTTTCAGCGCCGCTTCCGACACGATCAGCGCGGCGCTGGCGCCATCGCAGATCTGGCTGGCGCTGGCCGCAGTCAACGATCCGCCCGGCATCATCAGCTTGACGCCGGCGATGCTTTCGATCGTCGCGTCGAAGCGGATGCCTTCATCGACGGTATGCGTTGCGGGGCCGTCGGCCGTCTCGATCCCGACCGGCACGATTTCGCCCGAAAATGCGCCCGCCTGCGTTGCAGCGATCGCCTTGTGATGGCTGGCCAGCGCAAACCGGTCGAGCTGGTCCTTGGAAAACCCGTGTTTCTTCACGATCATTTCGGCGCCGTCGAACTGCGACCACAGAATACCGGGGTATTTTTCCTCAAGCCCGGGCGATTTGTAGTAACCCAGGCCTTCCTTCAGATGAAACGCACCGGTGCTGCCCATCGGCACGCGCGACATGCTTTCGATGCCGGCGGCAATGACCACGTCCTGCGTCCCCGACATCACCGCTTGCGCTGCGAACTGGATCGCCTGCTGCGACGATCCGCACTGCCGGTCGATCGTGACCGCCGGCGTCGTCTCGGGCAGCAGTTTCGACGCGAGCACGGCATTGCGCCCGACTTGCCCGGCCTGTTGCCCGCCCTGGCTGACACAGCCCATGATCACATCCTCGACCGCGGCAGGATCGATGCCGGTGCGCGCAACCAGCGCATCGAGCGCGGTCGCGGCCAGGTCTACCGGGTGGACCCCGGACAGCCGACCATTGCGGCGTCCACCGGCTGTGCGCACGGCGTCGACAATATAGGCTGTACCCATTTCCGCTACGACTCCTGCTGATAAGTCTGATTTAAGTGAGCGATTAAGCACGCTGCACACATTGGTCAAGCCGATTGCGCCGCATCGCCGCGTGTGGCACCGCCCCGTACGCAACCGGTGCGACATCCAGCGAAAGAGATGCGGCGATGGCGAGTACGGAGTCCCGCTTTATCGCGCTGATGCGTGCGCTGGCGCCCGATCCGGCGGCGCGCGCGCTGGCCGATGACGCGGCAGTGATCGCATTCGGCAGCGAAACGCTGGTGATCACGCATGACATGATGGTCGAGGGCGTCCACTGGCTGCGCGGGCAGGACGAGGCCGACGTGGCCTGGAAACTGATCGCGACCAACATGTCCGACCTGGCGGCCAAAGGCGCCGAACCGGTCGGCGTGCTGCTCGGCTATGCGCTCGGGCCCGATGATGCGCGCTTTGCGCTGGGCCTTGGCGAGGCGTTGGCCGCGTTCGGCGTGCCGCTGCTGGGCGGCGATACCGTGACCGCGCCCGCGCTGGCGCGCAGTCACGGCCTGACCGCGCTGGGCCGGGCAACATGCGATCCGGTGCCGTCGCGCGGGGGCGCCCGGCCGGGCGACGGGGTCTGGATCACGGGGCCGGTGGGCGCCGCGATGCTGGGGTTTGAAGCGTTGCGCGACAATGTGACGGGGGTCGACACATCTGCATTTCGCCGCCCGGCGCCGCGATTGCGCGAAGGGCGCCTGCTGGCGCCGCACGTCGGCGCGATGATGGATGTGTCCGACGGTTTGCTGATCGATGCGCAGCGCATGGCCGTGGCCAGCGGGGCCACACTGGCCATCACGAGTGCGCGGGTCCCTTTCCCCGAATCCCTGCCGACAGCGCGCCGGCACCATGCGATGACCTGGGGCGACGACTATGAATTGTTGTTTACCCTGCCCGCAAATCGCGCGCCTGATTGCATCGCACACGCAATAGGCAGCGTCGAAGTCTTTTGCGGCCACAGTATCTTGGTCGATGGTGCAGTGCCGCAAGGTCCACTGGGATATGCGCACAACTAGCAACGACTTGAGTGATTTCAACGAAATGCTTGCCGGACAGGAATAAATCCGTAGCCTCGCTCCATCTCTTCGCAACGAAAGAGGCGCCGTTTTGCATCCTGCCCGGGGCAGATGCGGGTCGGGACAAACAGGGGATGGCACGGTGATGATGACGGGCATGAACTTGATTGGGATTTCGATCGGCTTTGGCTTGCTGGCCATCGTCTATGGCTTTGTCATCGGGCAACAGGTGCTGAGCGCGCCGGCCGGCAACCAGACGATGCAGGATATCGCAGGCGCGATCCAGGAAGGCGCCCAGGCCTATCTGAAGCGACAGTATCGTGCGATCGCGCTGGTCGGCGTGATCGTGGCCGTCATCGTGTTGCTGTTCCTCGGGCCGATCGCGGCTGTCGGTTTCGTCATCGGCGCAACGCTGTCGGGCGCGACCGGGTTCATCGGCATGAATGTCTCGGTCCGCGCCAATGTGCGCACCGCCGCCGCCGCGCAACGCGGGTTGCAGGCGGGTCTGACGCTGGCATTCCGCGCGGGCGCGATCACCGGAATGCTCGTGGCCGGGCTGGCGCTGATTGCGCTGGCGGGGTTTTTCTGGTATCTGATCGGGCCGGGCGGCTATCTGCCCGACAGTCGTCCAGTGGTCACCGCATTGACCACGCTGGCGCTGGGTGCATCGCTCGTGTCGATCTTTGCGCGCCTGGGCGGCGGGATATTCACGAAAGCGGCCGATGTCGGCGCCGACCTGGTCGGCAAGGTCGAGGCGGATATTCCCGAGGACGACCCGCGCAACCCCGCCGTGATTGCCGACAACGTCGGAGACAATGTCGGCGATTGCGCCGGCATGGCCGCCGATCTGTTCGAAACCTATGTCGTCACCTTTGGCGCGACGATGATCATGACCGCACTGCTGGTCAAGAACGCGCCCAATCTGCTGTCGCTGATGTGTGTGCCGCTGCTGATCGGCGGGGTGTGCATCCTGACGTCGATCATCGGCACGTTTTTCGTCAAACTGGGCAAGTCCAACAACATCATGGGCGCGATGTACAAGGGGTTCCTGGTGACTGCCGTGTTGTCGGTGCCGGCGATCTGGTTCGCGATGCAGTTCGCCCTGGGTGATATGTATGCGGCCACCGCCTATCGCGCGTTCGATCATGATTATGCGTTTTCGGGGCAATTGCTGTTTTATGCCGGGCTCGTCGGCATCGTGCTGACCGGGCTGCTGATCTGGATCACCGAATATTACACCGGCACCGATTATCGCCCGGTGCGCTCGATCGCGCGCGCGTCTGTCACCGGCCATGGCACCAATGTCATCCAGGGCCTGGCCATCAGCATGGAAGCGACCGCGCTGCCCGCGCTGGCGATCGTCACCGCGATGATCATCACGTACAAGCTGGCCGGCCCGCTCGGCATTGCCTATGGCGCGACCGCGATGCTGGCGCTGGCCGGGATGGTCGTGGCGCTCGACGCCTATGGCCCGGTGACAGACAACGCCGGCGGGATTGCCGAAATGGCGGGACTGGACGAAAGCGTGCGCGAAAAGACCGATGCGCTCGACGCGGTGGGCAATACCACCAAGGCGGTGACCAAAGGCTATGCGATCGGATCGGCGGGCCTTGCCGCGCTGGTGCTGTTTGCCGCCTATACCACCGACTTGCGCGAATTTTTCCCGACGCTGAAAGTCGATTTCAGCCTGGAAAATCCCTATGTGATCGTCGGGCTGCTACTCGGCGCGCTGCTGCCCTATCTGTTCGGCGCGATGGGCATGACGGCGGTCGGCCGCGCCGCCGGTGACGTCGTGATCGACGTGCGCGACCAGTTCGCCAACAATCCCGGTATCATGCTCGGGACCAGCCGGCCCGATTATGCGCGCACGGTCGACCTGGTGACCAAGGCGGCGATCAAGGAGATGATCGTGCCGTCGCTGCTGCCGGTGCTGGCGCCGGTGGTGGTGTATTTCGTGATCGCGTTCGTCGCGGGCAGTGCCAACGGCTTTGCCGCGCTGGGCGCACTGCTGCTCGGGGTGATCGTCAGCGGGCTGTTCGTGGCCCTTTCGATGACATCGGGCGGCGGCGCATGGGACAATGCCAAGAAATACATCGAGGACGGCCATCATGGCGGCAAGGGATCCGACGCGCACAAGGCAGCGGTCACCGGCGACACCGTGGGCGACCCCTACAAGGACACCGCCGGCCCCGCGGTCAACCCGATGATCAAGATCACCAATATCGTCGCGTTGCTGCTGCTGGCGGCACTGGCGGGTCACGCCGTCTGATCGATTTACGCGCCAGCCCTTTGGCCGATCAAACAGACCCCGACCCGTTCAGGGCCCGACCCATTCAGGGCCCAACCCATTCAGGGCCCCACCCATTCAGGGCTTGGCCACGCACGTCGCGCGTTCCAGCAGCGGGTGTTCGATCATCGCCTGCGCCACCGCACCCAGAACGCGTCCGTCATCGGTGGCGATCGCGATTTCATGCACGATGCCATCGAGCACGCGGCATGTGTCGAGACTGGTGTTGCCGCCGCCATAGCGATTGGCGATCAGCGTGGCATAGCGGTCGAACGCGCCGCCATGTTGCGCCTCTTTCTCCGCAGCGAGCGCGAAGTAATGCTGCAACTTGTGCGCCGCCTCCTCGAATTTTACACGGTGCGCGACGACCATGCTGTCGTAATGCGTCTGCATGGCCACGCCGATCCGGTTGCACCGCAGCGATGCGTCCATCATCATCGTTTCAAATTCGTGGAGCCGCGCCGCGCCCAGCACCGGCGGATCGATGCACGCCGCCTGCGCCGATCCACCCATTACGAGCGCGAGGCCCGCGATGCCGAGCGCGGCCGAACGCATCGCGGTCATTTCACGAGCAATGCGGCGGTGGGCTGCGCCGGCTGCGCGCAGGCCACGACCGGCACCGCCATCAGCGTGCCGAACTGGCGGACCAGCGACGCCTGCATCGAATACGTGGTCTGGGCGACTTGCTCGTATTGGCGCGCCGCGACGACGATTGCGTTCATCGTGTCGGGGTCGCGGCTCGTCTGGTACTGATCGTACAGCGCCTGCAACTGGCGCAGATAGGCGGCGGCCGCCTCGTTGTTGTGCTTCGCGGTGCCGACAGACGGCGCATAGACCTGGTCATGAAACGCATTGCGCTGTTCGGCCGAACAGAAACTGGCCGGGAACGCCACGGCCGGCACCGGTGACAACGCCGGTTGCGCGGGCATGGCAAAGCTGACAGCGGTCGGATGCGGCGCCATCGGGGCAGGCGCGCTTGCCATCTGGGCCGGGCCGCTGACCAGGTTGGCCGATTGAAGCACCGCCTGCTGGGGCGCTGCACCGCCGCCGGCGTCATTCGACTGGCTGACCGCCAGCGCGGCGAGCAACTGGCCAAGCGTTCCTGCCGGCGGCGCTGTGGTCGCGACAGCAGGGGCCACGGCGACCTGGCTGGGCGGCGCAATCGGCCCGACAACCGGCGCCGGCGCGGCAATGGGTTGAACCACCGGAACCGCGGGCTGCATCACGCGCACGGCGGTCGCATCGGGCGACGCGGCAACCGGCTGTAACTGCGGCGCGATCGGCACGGTCAACGCGGGTGTCGCCGGCGCCGAAACACGGCCGCGCAGGCTGATGATCTTGGCATGGGCAATATCGCTGAATGTCCCGTTGGGGAAATGCGCGAGATAGGCATCGTAAAGCGACGGGTCGTTGCTGCTGTCGATCGATTGCCAGAATGCCAGTTCGAACGGCGTGCCGACCCCGGTTGAAACGCCCCCTGCTCCAACTTGGGCCCCGACTTGCGCCTGGGCTGCACCGGCGGCCCCGATCACGAGCAACACCCCGCCAAAGCCCATGGCAAGCGCACCCGAAAACGATTTGTCTTTACCCGAAAATTTGCCCAGCATTTCACATGCCCCCGAAAGAGGCGCCGACACAATCTGGCGCCGTAACCATGCCTGTGATCGCCCGCCCCACGGCCGATCCATCCCTGCAAACAAGGTCTATCGAACCATGGTAACGCGCGTTTTACGGATTTCGGTTACCGATTAATAAATTGTTCCGCCACTGATCGGATATATCGGGCGGGTCATCGTGGCGCATGCCAAACCCGCTCCGAACCGGGGCCAATTGTGCTGTCCGGCAATGGCGTGTGACGCGCCGGCTATCCCGCCGGGTGGTAAAAGTCGTAGATCGTCTGCGCCACCGTCTCGCTGACGCCCGGCGCGCGTTGCAGGTCGTCCAGGCTGGCCGCCCGCACTTTTCCCGCCGTGCCGAAATGCAGCAGCAACGCGCGTTTGCGCGCCGGGCCGATGCCGGGAATGTCATCGAGCGGACTGGCGGTGATCGCGCGGCTGCGTTTCGCGCGATGCGCGCCGATCGCAAAGCGATGCGCCTCGTCGCGCAGGACCTGAAGATGGAACAGCAGCTGCGAATTCAAAGGCAGCAGTTTTTCGCGCCCGTCGGGAAAATGGAAATGTTCGCGCCCGGCATTGCGATCGGGGCCTTTCGACACCGCGATCAGCGCGACATCCTCGATCCCCAGCTCCTCCAGCGTTTCGCGCACGGCCGTCATCTGCCCCTTGCCGCCGTCGATCAGCACCAGATCGGGCCAGACGCCGCGATCGCGGTCGGGGTCTTCTTCCTGCGCGCGTGCAAACCGCCGGCCCATCACTTCGCGCATCATGCCGAAATCGTCGCCCGGCTCGGTTTCGGGGCGCTTGATATTGAACTTGCGATAGTGCCCCTTGCGAAAGCCTTCGGGCCCGGCCACGACCATCGCGCCGACCGCATTGGTCCCCATGATATGGCTGTTGTCGTAAATCTCGATCCGGTCCGGCACATCGCCAAGTTCCAGAAACTCGGCCATTTCGCGAAAGATCTTCGCCTTGGTCCCGGTTTCCGCCATGCGCCGGTCCAGCGCTTCGTTCGCATTGCGCTGCGCCTGTTCCATCAGCCGGCGGCGATCGCCGCGCTGCGGTACCGAAATCTCGACTTTGCCACCGGCCGCACCCGCCAGTGCTTCGGCCAGAAGATCGCCATCGGGCAATTCGCGATCGATCAGGATCAAACGCGGCGGCGGCACGTCCTGATAGAACTGCGCCATGAACTGGGTCATCACTTCGGCCTCGTCATGGCCTTCGGTATGGCTGGGGAAAAACGCACGGTGGCCCCAGTTCTGCCCGCCGCGAATGAAAAACGCCTGGACCGCGACGTGCCCGCCCTTGACCGCGATCGCGAAGACATCGGCATTGCCTACACCCTCGGCATTGATCGCCTGGCTGCCCTGGATGAACGTCGCTGCGCGCAGCCGGTCGCGCATCATTGCGGCGCGCTCGAAATCGAGCGCCTGCGCCGCGGCGGCCATCTGCACCTCGATTTCCTTTTGCACCGCGCCCGATTTGCCGCCAAGGAAATCCTTTGCCTGGCGCACGAGCTCACCATAATCTCCGGGCGTGATCCGGTCGACGCAGGGCGCGCTGCACCGCTTGATCTGGTACAGCAGGCACGGCCGGTCGCGCCGCGCGAAAAAGCCGTCGTTGCAACTGCGCAGCAGAAACAGTTTCTGCAACGCGTTGATCGTCACATTGACCGATCCCGCGCTGGCGAATGGCCCGTAATAATTGCCCTTGGCCCGCCGCGCCCCGCGATGCTTCATGATCCGCGGAAATGTGTGATCGCTGCGCAACAGAATGAACGGAAACGATTTGTCGTCGCGCAACAGCACATTGTAGGCCGGTCGATAGCGCTTGATCAGCTGCGCCTCCAGCAGCAACGCCTCGGCTTCCGAATTCGTCGTGACGATCGTCATCGTGCGTGTCAGGCTGACCATGCGGCGCAAACGGTTGGGCAGGCGATCGACCTGAACGTAGTTGGCGACACGGTTCTTCAGCGCGCGCGCCTTGCCGACATACAGCACATCGCCGCGCGCATCGATCATGCGATAGACGCCCGGCGACGGTTTCAGCGTGGCAACAACCTCGCGGATGACCGCAACCCCGCCATCGAGATCGGGCTGGTCCGCACCGCGCAACGCATAGCGCGCCTTGTCTTCATTGAAGCGTTCCGCCCCGTGCGGGGAATCCATCGATCCGGCGGGGGTGCGGCCGGCGGGCGGATCGGATGCGGCAGGGGGAGGGGTACGGGCCATGGGCTGCTTCAGATAGGCGCTCGCCGCCCGAATGGCCATAGTCGCCGCTACGCATTTGACCGGATCCCCCCGGATCGGCGCATTTAACCGCAACCGGCGTAGCGCCGGCGCATGGCGTTGCAAGCAATCCCCTTTGTCCACCAGAGTCGCGGCGCCGGCCGCCGCCAGGCAGCACGCGTGCGCCTGGCGCTGCCGGGCAAAGTCATCCTGGTCAGCGGCCACGAGCAGTGCCTGGTCGACGACCTGTCGCTAACCGGCGCCAGCGTGTCGATCGGCCGCGATGCGCCGCCGATCGGCGACAGCGCGGTGCTGATGTTCAACGGGATCGAAGCGTTCGGCACGGTCGTGTGGCACAGCGGCGTCCATTTCGGGCTGTGTTTCGAAGAGCCGGTGACCCGGGACGATCTCGTCCGCCTGCGCGGGATTCACGATCATTTCACCGCGATCGAGATGGACCGCCAGCGCCGCAACGCGCGCGACTTCGTGCAGGGGCGACCAGTGTAGGCCCCCCAATCGATTTAGCATCACATTGTGCGAACCTAAAACTGCTTCCGCAGCTCCAGCTTGATCAACCGCCCGACGGGATCGATATACCCCGCCTGATACCGCAACGGCGTAGCGCCTGTGGAATCGACCACTTTCTGCTGTCCGTCGAACACATTGTTCACTGCCAGCGACAGCCGCGAACCCTTCAGGAACGGTACCTTTTTAACCACCCCCGGCATACGCCCAAGATCCATGAACAACCGCACATTGAGCGTCGCCAGCGATCCGAAATCGAGCGGCAGGTCGCCCGGCACACCGCTGGCACTGATATGCGTCGGACTGGCATAAGCGCCCGCCAGCCGCACGCCAAAACCGCGATAGGCCCCGCCTGCATCCAGATTGACCGTCTGGCGTGCCACACCCGTACCGGTCACCGCGTCGCCGCCCAGCTGGTTCAGCACCGGCCCGCCAGGCACCAGTTGCGCAGTGTTGTAGATTTCATAGCTGTAGCTGAGCGACACATTCCACCGCCCGCGTCCATCCGATGGCGGTGGTCCGCCACCGCCACCGCCGTGTCCGCCGCCGGGGCCACCGCCACCGGGACCCCCGCCGCCGCCGCCATGACCAAAACCGCCGCCACCCCCGCCAAACCCGCGCATGCCGCCGCGTCGCTGCGCCATCGCCGGATCGGGCTTGCCGAAATTGCCCCCCAGATTGAGCGATGTGCGCACCCGCGAACTGCGTGTCATGGCCAAAGTGACCGGCGTTTCGTCGATCACCGCAATCTGATCGTCGGCGTTGTATTTGATGCGCCCTGCAAACGCGGTTTGCACAGCAGAGGTCAGCAGCGGAAATGCGCTGGTCGGATTGTCCGAATGGTTGCGGAAATATTCGACGACCAGCGTGTCGTTGTCCGCGCCGAACGGCAGCGTCCAGTTGCTCGCAAATTTCAGATCGTGCTGGCTTTCGCGCAACAACGCGGGATTGCCGCCCGAAATCACCGTGGCCAGCACCGTTTCCCCGCGCACGAAATCATACAGCGACACGTCCGGCGTCGCGATATCGGGCGCGGCCAGCTGGCCCAGCGTCGGCGCGATTTCGGTGCCGATATAGCTCGCCGAAAGCGCCCAGCGGGTCGTGGGCTTCCACGTAATTCCGCCGCCGATATCGATCAGATTGCCAAAGTCGGACAGCTTGTGCGCCTCGACATTCAGATTGGCCGACAGATCGCCCAGCGCCTCCAGCACATGGTTCTTGCGGCTGGCGATCGGGATATCCAGGCTGAACCCGATTTGCGCATTGCCGCGCAACATATGCGTGTCGGTCCCGGTGCGCGAATCGTTGCCCGCGAGTGCCGACCAGACATAGCCGGTCTTTACCGTCAGCCCGATATCGCCCGCAGCCCAATGCGCGGGTGATCCGCTCAGCGTGATCAGCGAGGTATAGGTATCGGTGGTGGTGTCGGCGATTTCGGGAATCGTCGCCATCGCCCGATCGGTCGCGCTGGAGGAATACACATGGCTGCCATCGAGCGTGGCCGACAACAGCCACGCCCCCAGTGGCTTGTTCAGCCCCAGCCCGATCGATCCGGTGGTGGTGCGGCCCGATGACAGGAGCGCCCGATCGCTATCGGTCGGGCTGATCCCGTTCAGCGCATCGCTCGAATCGCGCTCGATCAACCCGTTGATCGTCAGCCCGGCGCCCCCGCCCAGCGGCCGCGCCACCGTGGCGTTCAGCACGGCGGTGCTGGATCCTGGCGACAAACTGCGGAAATCGGCAGGATCGGGCTGCCCCGGCAGCGTGGGCATGGTCTGGATGATATTGCGCGCGGCCTCGCTCTCCGGGTCCTGGCGCGTATAGGTGCCGGTCACATTGATCCGCGCGCCGTGGTCGATGCGCACCGCAGTGCCCTCGTCCATCAGCGCGGTATACCCGCCGCGCGTCGGTGCGCTGACCGATGCCTCATCGAAAACGCTGTGGAATTCGTCCTTGAGGATGAAATTGACGACGCGCTGATCGGGCCGGAATCCGAATTTCAGCGCGACTTCCTCGGGCAGGATTTCGACGCGCCGGATCGCCTCGGGCGGCAAGCCCCTGATCTCGCGAAAATTCGACACGCGCATGCCGTTCAGCAAAAATACCGGCCCGCCAGAGCCACGCCCACGCCCGGTGCCGGTTTCCGGCACCAGCGCTGCAACCAGTTCCTCGATCGAAGACACGCCGTACGAGGCGATGTCTTCCTCATCAAGCGTCGCGATCGGCGGCTGAACCGCGTCGACCTGGCCCTTGATACGGTGCGCGACGACCAGGATATCGCCCTTTTGGTCGAGCCCTTGCGCATTGGCTTTCTCGATCTTTTCACCGGTGACGGAGATTTCGCCTGTCGTTACGGCCGGTGCAGCCGGTGCGGCCGGCGCGGGCACGTTCACCACTGGCGGTGCCGGATCGGCTTGCTGCGCCAGAGCGAAGGGCGCGCCAAAAATGGCACCGACGGCTATGACGGGAAACAGCAAGGCAGCGGAGGGCATGGCGATCCAGATCATGGCCCCACGGGGCGAATTGCGCCAACCGCCCTTGCGAAATGCCCGGCATTCGGCAACGGCGAATTGGTAACATTGTGTCGTCTGGCGGTCAGACGATTAATCCGCGCTGTATCGCTTGCGTTCGCCCCAGCCGGGGCACGCCCGATATTGCACCGGGCTTTTCTTTTCCCAACCTATCAGCTATGGGCGCCACGCGCGGGGCGTAATTGTACCATCGCATCGAACCGAATTTGTCTCCTATTTTTTTGCGGACGGCCACACGCGCCGCCCAATCCAAAACACAACAAGGGTGTGCGAACCGCCAATGGCGAAAGAAGAACTCCTCGAAATGCGCGGGACGGTGGTCGAACTGCTGCCCAATGCGATGTTCCGCGTAAAGCTCGAAAACGACCACGAAATCCTCGGCCACACGGCGGGCAAGATGCGCAAGAACCGCATCCGCGTGCTCGTCGGCGACGAAGTGCTGGTCGAACTCACCCCCTACGACCTGACCAAGGGCCGTATCACCTATCGCTTCATGCCCGGCCGTGGCGGTCCCGGTTCGTTCTGAGCCTTTGAACGCTGCGACTGCCAACGTGCCGCCGCTGGTGCTGGCTTCGGCCAGCCCGCGTCGCCGCGAACTGCTCGCGCGCATCGGTATCATTCCCGATGCCGTTGCGCCCGCCGATATCGATGAAACCCCGCGCAAGGCCGAACAACCGCGCCCGCACGCAGTGCGCCTGGCCGCCGAAAAGGCGCGCGCGGCCGCGGCATTGCGCCCCGATGCGCTGATCCTGGCGGGCGATACCGTCGTCGGCCTGGGTGCGCGCATCCTGCCCAAGGCGGAAGACGAAGCGACCGCGCACCGTTGCCTGACCTTGCTGTCGGGCCGCCGCCACCGCGTATTTTCGGCGATCGCAGTCATCACGCCCGACGGCACGCTGCGCGAGGGCTTAAGCGAAACGATCGTCCGTTTCAAACGCCTGACGCACCAGGAAATCGACGCCTATATCGCCGGCGGCGAATGGCATGGCAAAGCCGGCGGCTATGCGATCCAAGGGAGCGCCGAAGGGTTCTGCGCGTGGATTGCGGGCAGCCATTCGGGCGTCGTCGGCCTGCCGCTGTACGAAACGCGCCGCCTGCTGCTGGCCGCGGGCATGCGCCTTGCCTGAATGGCTCGTCGAACCGGGGATCGGCGAAGATCGCGCGATCCTTGTCGACCACGGCACCATCGTTGCTGCGCGGGTGTGCTGGCGCGAACCCTGGCGCGCCGGCGCGGTCAGCGTTGCGCAACTCGATCATCGCTATCCCGGATCGAAACGCGGCGCAGTCCATTTGCCCGATGGCACCACCGCCACGATCGACGCGCTGCCCGCCGATGTAACCCACGGCGCCACGCTGATGGTGCGGATCACCCGCGCGGCGCTGGCCGAACAGGGCCGGTTCAAACTCGCGCAATGCCGGGCTGCCGGCGTTGCCGCCCCCGCCCCCGCCCCCGCGCCCGCCCCCGCGCCATCGCTCGCCGAAACCTTGGCGCAGACCGACAGCCCGGTGCGCATTCTGGGCGGTCTCGACCGCAGCTTTGACGAGGCCGGCTGGGACGACCTGATCGAACAGGCCCAAACCGGCGCAATCGATTTTCCCGGCGGCCGCCTGACGATCAGCCCGACGCCCGCGATGACGCTGATCGACATCGACGGCCCACCGCCGCTGCTCCCGCTCGCGCTGGCGTCGGTTCCGGCCATCGCCAGGACGCTGGCGCGGCTCGACATCGCCGGATCGGTCGGTATCGACTTCCCTGGCCAGGACACGCGTGCAGACCGCCAGGCGATAGATCTCGCCCTGGATGCCGCGCTATCCGCCACCGGCTGGCACGGCGAACGCACCGGCATGAACGGCTTCGGCTTCGTCCAGCTGATCACCCGCCTGGAACGCGCCTCGCTGGTCGCGCGCCTGGCGTTCCATCCCGCCCGCGCCGCCGCCCACGCGCTGCTGCGCCAGGCCGAACGCGTGGCCGAACCCGGCACGTTGATGCTTGTCGCGCATCCCGCCGTGCTGGCGGCGATTGCCCCGCCGCTGGAGGCTGAACTTGCCCGCCGCACCGGCCGCCTGGTCCGCAAGGATCCGCGCAACACGCTTGCCCTCCACGCCGGTTTCGCGCAGGCCACGACATCATGACGCAATCTCCCGAACCCCTGGCCGAACGCCCCCGCGCCTGCCCGATCTGCGGCAAGCCCCGCTCGGCCGAATTCACCCCGTTCTGCTCGCCCAGATGCCGCGACCGCGACCTGCTCCGTTGGCTCGACGAAGGCTACACCATCCCCGGCCCACCCGCCGACCGCCCCGACGGCGACGAAGACGGCAACTAATCTGTCACGTGGGGGCTGGACAAGCCTCGCGCGCTTCGCCATACGCCCGCTTCCACCGCGACCGCGCCGCCTCCGGGCTACGCGCAAGTACGCGATGCCCGGGTAGCTCAGTTGGTAGAGCACGTGACTGAAAATCACGGTGTCGGCGGTTCGATCCCGTCCCCGGGCACCATTCTTTTCCATAACCGTCAGTCGCAACCTATCCGTTTGCGGCTTTTGCGTGCACGGTGCGCCTCTCCGGCGCCGCGCCTGGCGGCGGTGCAAAGGAGTGCGGACATGACATCGTGGACCCTGCGCGATATCCCCGATCAATCGGGCAAGCTGGCCGTGGTTACCGGCGCAACCGGCGGTCTGGGGCTGGAAACCGCGATGGCCCTGGCGGGCGCCGGTGCCGAAGTCATCCTCGCCGGCCGCAACCCGGGCAAAGGCCGCGCAGCCGAGGCGCAAATCCGTGCGCGCCATCCGCAGGCCAATATCCGGTTCGAAACGATCGATCTCGCCAGCCTCGCCGCGGTCGCCGCGTTCAGCGACGCAATGCTGGCGGCGGCCCGGCCGATCGACATCCTGGTCAACAATGCCGGCATCATGGCGCTGCCCAAGCGCATGCTCACCCCCGATGGCTTCGAGATGCAGGTCGGCACCAATTACCTGTCGCATTTTGCCCTGACCGGTCGCCTGCTCCCGCTGCTGCGCGCAGGCCAAGCCCGCGTCGTGCAACTGTCGAGCATCGCGCACCGCCGGGGCACGATCCGGCTCGACAACCTGAACGCCGAACGCGGCTACAAGCCCTTCCAGGTCTACGCGCAGACCAAGCTCGCGATGCTGATGTTCGCGTTCGAGCTCGACCGTCGCAGCAAGGCGCACGGCTGGGGCCTGACCAGCGTCGCCGCCCACCCCGGCGTTGCCACCACCGACATTATCGCCAATGGCATGGCCCCCAACCCGCTTGTGGCCTGGCTCAGCCGAACGGTCATCGGCGTGATCGGGCATTCGGCAGCGGACGGCGCCTTGCCGCAGATCAACGCCGCAACCGCGCCGAACCTGGCGGGCGGCGAGTATATCGGACCGCAAGGTTGGATGGAAATGAGAGGTCCGCCCGGCCTTGCGAAAGCGGAGCCGCAGGCGCTTGATCGCGATGTCGCGTCGAAGCTATGGAGCGCTTCGGAAGATCTGACGGGTGTGGTTTACCGCTAGAGCTTGCGGCGTTACCTCTGCACCACCGTGACGGAGCCGATTCCGGTCCCGCGCGCGGGAATTCTTCGCGCGCAGCACACAGCTTTACCAGTTGATCTCAGGCAATGCCTCGACGGCGGGCCTCGCCAGAAGAAAGCCCTGGTACAGCCGGATGCCCAGGCCACGCAATGTGGCCAGTTCGCCCGCAGTCTCGATGCCTTCGGCGATGACGTCGATGTGCAGTTCGGCGGCCATGGCGACCACCGCGCGGACGATCGCGCGCTTGGTCGTGCTTTCGTCGATGTCGCGGATCAGCGCCATGTCGATCTTCAGCACGTCGGGGCGCAGTTCGGACAGCAGGCCCAGACCCGCATAGCCGGCGCCAAAATCATCGATCGCGGTGGTGAAACCGCGTCGGCGGTACGCTTCGATGATGGTGCGCACGTGCGCGGTGTCGCGCATTTCTTCGTTTTCGGTGAATTCGAACATCAGGCGATCAAGTCGGAAATCGGCGCGCCTGGCCGCTGTCAGCGTTGCGCGGATGCAGGCGTCGGGTTCGTACACCGCATTGGGCATGAAATTGATCGACAGCCGGGTGTCGTCGTCGCGGGGAAAAATACGGCCGGCCAGTTCGACGGCCTTGATCCGGCACGCCTGGTCGAACGCATAGATCGCCGTCTGGTCGACCATGTTGAGGATGGCGCCCGCCCCTTCGCCCGCCGTGCCGCGCACGAGTGCTTCATAGGCCCAGACGCGCCTGGCTGCGACATCGACGATCGGCTGAAACGCCATCGTGAAGGCAAACGGCAGGCGGGCACCGTCGCGGCAACCCTGACAGAAATTTGCCGATCGGTCTGACGTGGAGGGTCCGGATACGCGTCCCATGAAACTCACGGCGAATCTCCTGTGCGCCCGCAAGGGTCCCGGGTACGCCGCAATTGGTTAACAACAGACGTCAGGAGTACGTAATATCCCAATTTATCAACTGTCCGTGATATCCGGCTGAGTGCGCGGCGGACGCGCTCAAACCGTCGCGATACGCTTGGCCGCTTCAAGCAATTCGGTCGGAAACATCGCGACGATCGTGGAATTGTGCTCGACCCCGATCTCGCTCAACGTCTGCAAGCGCCGCAATTCAAGCGCGCCGGGCACCTCGCCAATGATGCGCGCGGCTTGCGCCAGGGTGACCGACGCGTCCTTTTCCCCTTCGGCCTTGATGATCCGCGCGCGTTTTTCGCGGATGGCTTCGGCTTCGCGCGCAATCGCGCGTTGCATCTGTTCCGGGATGTCGAGGTCCTTGATCTCGACCGCATCGACCGTCACGCCCCATTGCTGTACGGTTTTGCCCAGGATTTCGAGCAAGCGGGCGTTGATCGAGGTGCGATCCTTCAGGATAAGATCCAGCTCGCTCTGGCCGATCGCATCGCGCAGCCCGGTTTCGGCCGCCTGGACCACCGCGCTTGTCCAATCCACCACCGTGGTCACGACCTTGGCGGCATCGACCGCGCGGAACCACAGGACGGCGTTGATCTTGACCGCAACGCCGTCGCGCGTCACCGTTTCCTGTGTCGCGAGGGCAAAAGTGATCACGCGCATATCGATTTTGACCACTCGCTCGATCAGCGGGATCAGCCAGAACCAGCCCGGGCCTTTGGTTTCCATCAGCCGGCCCAGACGGAACACCACGCCGCGTTGATATTCCTGATTGATGCCAAAACTTTTCAGCGCCAGCACGATCGCAATCAACCCCAGGACGAACCCGAATCCGGAAAAAGCCTGTGGCATGAATGATCCCCCTTGCCGGCGCGTGCCGGCCTTGCGGTACTATGCACGCCCCCCTGGCAAAAGCCACCGGCGATCGGGTTGCGCCCGGCATTGCCTGCGTCGCGCTCCCCTTGAGGAGAGGGTTACACCGGCAGCGACGTCGTGTATTTCGTCATCGACAGCGCGAAATGCGATGACGCCGAGCCTACCGCGGGATGCTCGAGCAAAGTCTGCATCAGGAACGCTTCGTAATCGGCCACATCTGCCACCGCGATCCGCAACAGATAATCCCAATCGCCCGACATCGAAAAACATTCGATGACTTCGGGCCGGCTCCGGATAAAATCCTCGAACGGGCCTCGCACGTCGCGCGCATGGCTTTTGGCGCGCACATTGCAGAACACATTGACGCCGCGCCCGATCCTGTCGGGATCGACCAGGCGCACAGTCGCCCGCAACACGCCCTGCTGCTCCAGATTGCGCACCCGGCGCCAGCACGAGGCTGCCGACGCACCGACCCGTTCGCCCAGCTCGGCATGGCTGAGCGAACCGTCGTTTTGCAACAGCGCCACGATTCGCCGGTCGAGCGCATCCATTTGAGCTATCACGTTCATATTTTCGCCAGTTCCGCGCTGTGTGTTTCACGATCATGCGCTCCACCTCACAATTTGAAAGGCAATTATGCCAATTGTGTGGGATATGTATTCGATGAGCGATGCTGCGATCGAAAAACCGCTTTTTGCGGCAGACGACTGGACGATCCCGCAGGATTGGCAGCGCTATAGCGACGCCGAACATGCGCTGTGGGACCGCCTGTTTGCGCGACAATCGGCGATATTGCCCGGGCGCGTGGCGCCGGCGTTTCTCCAGGGTCTCGACATTCTGCGCCTGTCGAAACCGGGCATCCCCGATTTTGCCGAGCTCAACGCGCGTTTGCAGACGGCGACCGGATGGACCGTTGTCGCAGTACCCGGCCTGGTGCCCGACGACGTGTTTTTCGATCACCTGGCAAACCGCCGGTTCGTCGCCGGCCGCTTTATCCGGACGCCGGACCAGATCGACTACATCGAGCAGCCCGATGTTTTCCATGATGTCTTCGGTCATGTCCCGCTGCTCGCGAACCCGGTATTTGCCGATTACATGCAGGCGTGGGGACGCGGGGCGCAACGGGCGAGCAGTCTTGGCGCGATCGACCGGCTGGCGCGATTGTATTGGTATACGGTCGAATTCGGGCTGATCCGCGCCGGCGACACGCTGCAGACATATGGCGCAGGCATTGTCTCATCGCATAGCGAGACGCAGTTTGCGCTGGCCGACCCGTCGCCCCATCGGATCAGGTTCGATCTTGGCCGAGTGATGCGCACGCGCTATATCATCGACGATTTTCAGCAGGTCTATTTCGTGATCGACAGTTTCGAAGACCTCTTGCGTCAGACGATCGAGACCGATTTCGCGCCGCTGTATCAATCGCTGGCAACGCTGCCCGATCTGAACGTGGCCGACATACTCGATACCGACCGCGTGGTACACCGGGGCACGCAGGCTTATGCTTCCGGCCGGAGTGGCATGAAATGATGATGACCGGCTTTGGCAATCATTTTTCCACCGAAGCGGTCGCGGGCGCGCTGCCGATCGGGCGCAACAGTCCGCAGGCCGTGCCGTTCGGCCTGTATGCAGAACAGTTTTCCGGGACAGCGTTTACCGCGCCGCGCGCGGAAAATCGGCGCAGCTGGCTTTACCGGATGCGGCCGGCGGCGTCGCATCCGCCGTTCGCACCGTATGCCGGTGCATCGTTGTTACGGTCCGCGCCGTTTAATGACAGCTTGCCGAGCCCGAACCGGTTGCGCTGGGACCCGTTGCCGGTGGCGGCACAGGCCGATTTCGTCGACGGGATGATCACCGTGTGTGGCAATGGCGATGTCGCGGCCGGCTTCGGTTGCGCGGTGCATGCGTATTCGGCGGGGGTGTCGATGGGCAACCGCGCGTTCTTTTCTGCCGACGGCGAAATGCTGATCGTGCCGCAACAGGGCACGCTCGACATCACGACAGAATTCGGGCGGATGATGGTCGCGCCGTTACAGATTGCGGTGATCCCGCGTGGCGTCAGGTTTCGTGTCGATCTTGATGGCCCGTCACGCGGCTATGTCTGCGAAAATTATGGCGCGCCATTCCGTCTGCCCGATCTTGGCCCGATCGGCGCCAACGGCCTGGCCAATCCGCGCGATTTCGAAACTCCGGTTGCCTGGTTCGAAGACGGGGATCGTCCGAGTGAGCTCATCCAGAAATTCCAGGGCGGGTTGTGGTCGACCACACTCGATCATTCGCCGTTCGATGTGGTGGCCTGGCACGGCAATCTGGCGCCCTATCGCTATGATCTGCGGCGCTTCAACACGATCAACACCGTCAGTTTCGACCATCCCGATCCGTCGATATTCACCGTGCTGACCAGCCCGTCGGATACGCCCGGGACCGCCCATGCCGATTTCGTGATCTTTCCGCCGCGGTGGATGGTTGCCGACGCGACATTCCGGCCACCGTGGTTTCATCGCAATGTGATGAGCGAATACATGGGTCTGATCGAAGGTGTCTACGACGCCAAGGCGGGCGGGTTTGCACCGGGCGGTGGCTCACTGCATAACCAGATGAACGGCCATGGTCCTGACCGGGCGACGTATGACCGGGCGGTCGCCGCCGATCTCGTGCCGCACCGGATTGCCGACACGATGGCCTTCATGATCGAGAGCAGGCAGGTGCTGCGCCCGACGCGGTGGGCGATGGAAACGCCGCTGTTGCAGGGCGATTACGATACTGCGTGGGACGGGTTTGCCAAAGCGCTGCTACCGCGATGAATCCTGCACTGCTCGGTGCAAGCGCGGGCCGTAATAAGCGCGATGGCTGACGCAGTTTTCACAAGTCTTTTGAACGCAAAATGACCCCGCCAAGGCGGGGTCTCTTTTTGCCTCTAAGCGGCAAGCGTTGTGAATGGGTGTAACCCCCACTTTGCATCAGAACGTCGGCGACAATGCCTGGCGACGACCTACTCTTCCAACGCTTGAGCGTTAGTACCATTGGCGCGGACTGGTTTCACGGCCGAGTTCGAGAAGGGATCGGGTGGGTCACAGACGCTATGGTCACCAAGCAATGATGCCGACGTTTTGATGTGTGGGGGTTTTTAATCGATGCGCGTGTGTATGTTTTGTGTTTGGCGTCTGGCTTGATTACCGCCCGCCTTTACCTGGCCTGCTGTTGGGCAGGGCTGATATTGATGGTGGAATTCTCAAGCATGAACAGAGCTATTAGGACCGGTTAGCTTCATGCGTTACCGCACTTCCACACCCGGCCTATCAACGTGGTGGTCTACCACGGCTCTATGATACCTTATCTCGAGGGAGGCTTCCCGCTTAGATGCTTTCAGCGGTTATCCCGTCCATGCATAGCTACCCTGCTGCGCTCCTGGCGGAACGACAGGTACACCAGAGGCATGTTCATCCCGGTCCTCTCGTACTAGGGACAACTCCTCTCAAGTATCGACGCCCACGGCAGATAGGGACCAAACTGTCTCGCGACGTTCTGAACCCAGCTCACGTACCACTTTAATTGGCGAACAGCCAAACCCTTGGGACCTGCTCCAGCCCCAGGATGTGATGAGCCGACATCGAGGTGCCAAACGATTCCGTCGATATGAGCTCTTGGGAATCATCAGCCTGTTATCCCCGGCGTACCTTTTATCCGTTGAGCGATGGCCCTTCCACGAGGGACCACCGGATCACTATGACCGACTTTCGTCTCTGCTCGACTCGTCAGTCTCGCAGTCAGGCAGGCTTATGCCATTGCACTCTAACAGACGGTTTCCAACCGTCCTGAGCCTACCATCGCGCGCCTCCGTTACTCTTTAGGAGGCGACCGCCCCAGTCAAACTACCCGCCACAGAGGGTCCCCGAACCGGCTAACGGTCCTGGGTTAGACATCAGAAAACAACAGGGTGGTATTTCACCTATGGCTCCACATCAGCTGGCGCCGATGCTTCAAAGCCTCCCACCTATGCTACACAATTCTTTCCTAATGCCACTCTGAAGCTGCAGTAAAGGTGCACGGGGTCTTTCCGTCTAACCGCGGGTACTCCGCATCTTCACGGAGAATTCAATTTCGCTGAGCATATCCTGGAGACAGTGGGGAAGTCGTTACGCCATTCGTGCAGGTCGGAACTTACCCGACAAGGAATTTCGCTACCTTAGGACCGTTATAGTTACGGCCGCCGTTTACCGGGGCTTCAATTCGGAGCTTGCACTCCTCCTCTTAACCTTCCGGCACCGGGCAGGCGTCAGACCCTATACGTCGTCTTGAAGCCGACTTAGCAGAGTCCTGTGTTTTTGCTAAACAGTCGCTACCCCCTGGCCTGTGCCCCCTGCCAGTGCTTGCGCATAGACAGGGCCTCCTTCTTCCGAAGGTACGGAGGCAATTTGCCGAGTTCCTTCAGGATACTTCTCTCAAGCGCCTTGGTATACTCTACCTGACCACCTGTGTCGGTTTCGGGTACGGTCTATATGGAGAGGCTATTTCCTGGAACCACTTCAAGGCCAGACCAATCCAATAAGGTCTGACAATAACCATGATCCGTCACTCATCTCCAGGCCCACGAATATTAACGTGGTTCCCATCGACTACCCCCTTCGGGCTCGTCTTAGGGGCCGGCTCACCCTGCTCAGATTAGCTTTAAGCAGGAACCCTTGGTCTTTCGGCGAGAGGGCATCTCACCCTCTTTATCGCTACTCATGTCAGCATTCGCACTTCCGATACCTCCACGGTCGGTTACCCTCCCGCTTCTCTGGCCTACGGAACGCTCCGCTACCGCTGGACAACTAGTGTCCAACCCTAAGCTTCGGTGCGTGTCTTTAGCCCCGTTACATCTTCGCCGCAGGAACCCTTGATTAGACCAGTGAGCTGTTACGCTTTCTTTAAATGATGGCTGCTTCTAAGCCAACATCCTGGTTGTTATGGGATTCCCACATGCTTTCCCACTTAGACACGACTTGGGGACCTTAGCTGTAGGTTAGGGCTGTTTCCCTTTTGACGACGGACCTTAGCACCCGCCGTCTGTCTGCCGGATAAATCTCGTTGGTATTCGGAGTTTGGTTAGAGTTGGTAGATCTCGCGACCCCCGCATCCATCCAGTGCTCTACCCCCAACGGTATACGTCCGACGCTCTACCTCAATAGATTTCGCGGAGAACCAGCTATTTCCCGGTTTGATTGGCCTTTCACCCCTAAACACAACTCATCCGAGAATTTTTCAACATTCAACGGTTCGGCCCTCCAGTGCGTGTTACCGCACCTTCAGCCTGGTCATGCCTAGATCACCGGGTTTCGGGTCTAATTCATCGAACTCAGTCGCC